>CBDBGS010000008.1:0-2058196 GCA_965205385.1 Dehalococcoidia bacterium | reverse complement strand
GTGGCCGTTGGCCCGCACCCACTATACACGGTACTATTTGCATTCAAACGGCCCCGCCAACACCAGGCACGGTGGGGGTACCCTTTCAACCGTCCCGCAGGGGGAAGAACCGCCGGACTCCTTCATCTATGACCCCCACGACCCGGTACCGACCCGCCGGGGAAACACGCTGATCATCCCTCACGGAGTAGCGGACCAAGGGGAGGTAGAAGACCGCCAGGACGTCCTGGTCTATACTTCGGACCCGATGGAGCGGGACATGGAGATCACCGGACCGATCAGCGTCCGGCTATTTGCGGCCTCCAGCGCGGTCGACACAGATTTCACCGCGAAGCTGGTGGACGTGAGGCCCGACGGCTATGCGCAAAACCTCCAAGACGGTATCGTCCGCGCCAGGTACCGGACATCGGCGTCCGAATCGACGCAAATAACCCCCGGCCAGGTGTACGAGTACGCCATCGACCTGTGGGCCACCAGCCACGTGGTGCGCGCCGGCCACTGTATTCGAGTGGATATCTCAAGCAGCAACTTCCCACGATTCGACCGCAACCCAAACACGGGCGCGCCCATCGGTGAGGACTCGAGACTGGAATCCGCCCGGCAAGAAGTCCACCACTCCGGGGCGCATCCCTCACACATCATCCTGCCTATCATTCCCAGGTAATTCGGTCTCCGTGTGAATCCCGAACAAACCTGGGCCCATAGTCGGCATCGCAACATGGCATTAGCCAGACACCGGAGGAATCAACCGAAATGCCCACCATAGACCGGGTCCTCACGGACCAGCAATTGGCCCTGTTAACCGCCGTCGTAGACCGGATCATTCCACCCGAAGGGGAGATGCCCGGCGCGGCCGAAATGGGACTGCCAGGGTTTATCGAGGGAGTTCTGGTAGCCCAGATGCCTATCAGGCGTCAGTTCATCGAAGGGCTGGCCAAGATCGGAATCGCGGCTTCGGCCAAGGGACAGGGAGATTTCGAAGGGTTATCGGGCGAGGACCAAGACTCCGCGCTACGGGAAGTGGAGGCCGCCAATTCCGCGTTCTTCGATGAACTGGTGCGCCAGACCTACAACGGGTACTACACAAACAGGGAAGTATTCCAAAAGCTGGGGATTCCCGAGGCGTCGGCTCCCGACTCCGGCAGGCAGCCTGATTTGCTGGATGTGTCCCTTCTGGAAAGGCAGCGGCAACGGGCGCCCTTCTGGAGGCAGATTTAACCCGGTGCGATCGTCTCCGGGGTCAGCCGGTAACGCTTCCGCTGGTCAAAAAGGCAACCACGGGACCCAACAACGATGAATCCACTGCTGGTCGGACCTGCTGGCGGCTGGCAAGATCGCGGAGTGAAGGGCTTGAGCCTTCTAACGGCCACCGCCGTTCTCGGCGACCGTCCCCTTCACCGCACCTGACCCAAGCTCCCACCCCCAGGCCTAAGCCAAGTCTAGACGCTCAACGCCAGTTGCAACTGCCGTTGTGGTTGCTGCATTTTCTTGGTGGGTTCCATGCTGGGCAGTCTCCAGCTCCTCCGCGCATCATCCACCAACTTCAACACCTCGGACGTGTAATCCCGGGGCGCATAGGTCTTACGGTACAACTTGGCGTAGGATGGCGTCAGGTGAGGATAAGCCTCACGCAGCATGGGCATAAACCATTCCTTGGAGCCGGGTTTCAGAAACAAGACGTTGGCGCCGATGAATTGGGCGTTGTGTTCAGCCGCCGCGGCGGCGACGGCATGAATGCTCTCGGCGCTGTCGGAGATCCCCGGAATCAGCGGGGCCATCATTACACCGGCAGGGATTCCATTCTCCACCAAGTGCCGCATCGCCTCCATACGGGCCATCGGGCTGGGCGTACCAGGCTCGGTGAGCTTCCAGACCTCCGGGTCCATACTGCCTATGCTGAAGTTGACCCGAACGTCGGCGACTTGCCGGAGTTCGCGGAGCACGTCCGCATCTCTCCTGACCAACACACCCTTGGTGGTGATCGACGCCGGGTTCTCAAAGTCGCACAGGACCTCGATGATGCGCCTTGTCAATTCGTACTCGGCCTCGGCTGGCTCATAAGGGTCCGAAGCCGTGCCGATTGCGATGCCTTCACCGCGCCAACTGGGCTTCTTTAGCTCCTTCCGCAACACTTCCGGGCTATTGACCTTGGCAAATACCCTTTGCTCGAACTCCCTGCCCGCGTCCAACCCCCAGAATTCGTGAGTTGGCCTGGCATAGCAGTACCGGCATGCATGGCGGCACCCACGATAGGGGTTCAGTGTCCAGCGGAACGGGAAATTCGGGATATCCAGCTTGTTGAGCAAAGACTTGCATTGGATTTCCTGTACCTCTGCCCCTGCCATCTTCAGACTCCTTGACTTCGGTTAATTGGACCGTATGTTCTAATAATAGTGGCGTGCATACGGGACATCAAGGCCCAAGTGTCAGCAAAAGTCATCATGGCGAAGGAGAGAGCCAGGCCAAGTGGCGGGGGGCTAGGAGAAGGAGAGCTACCGATAAAGGGGCTTGAAGAAACTGTGGAGGTAGTTCCGCTGGTGGGCCCAGGAGTGCGCGCGCTTTACCACTACATCTGGGATATGCTCGGCCCGCCTATGCGTGATGCGCATGGTTTCATAACGGCTGAGTTCAGGTGGCGCGTCGGCTGTGAAAATGACCTCACACTCCTGCGCCTCTAGGAAGGTCTTTAGCCCAGTGTAGCCTTTGGGCCGGGTATTGGGCGTCTGGTAGATGTAAAGCTCTGTACAACCCATCAGCTCTTCGACGTGGTCCGTACCGCTCCCACGCCCTCCGCCCTGACGGCGTTGCCTTCTATTTACTCCGAAATTTCCCAGGCTCATATCATTCGACCTATCTGGCCCACCCGGCTGTGGGCGTCCCGGTGGCGCGATTCTTGCTAAGGATAGATCGCCCAGCCTACGCGGTTGGTCTCGGCTTTGAGAAAATGGCCGTCCGTGCTGGTGACGTACAGAGTAGAGCGGTCCGGTCCGCCGAAACAGCAGTTGGTGGGCCTGGTGGCCTGGACACGGTGAGTTTCCAGGACGCGGCCCGAGGGAGAGAACACGTATATCATTGGCCCTGGACCGGCCGAGGGCCACCCCGCCGTGGCGACGATATTACCGTCGATGTCCAGGCACATCCCGTCGATGCCGCGGTGGACACCGTCCTGGTCTCTACCAAAGGTGTGCAGCACGGTATAGGGGCCAAGGCTTCCGTCATCCCTTATCGGATACGCTCTTAGCTCGCGGTCCAAGGTGATGTCGTCGCTGTTGCTCTCAGCCACGTACAGCGTGGAGTCGTCGGGAGAGACCAGAATCCCGTTGGGCATGGTGGTGTCGAAGGTTGCGCGGGTAACGCTATAGCTCCCGTCTGCCTGGGGATCGGCGCGGAGTACGGAACGGTTGTCCAACTCCTCGATCTCCGAAGCGTCGACGTTCGGCGTATTCCAGGGGTTAGTGAACCAGATGCGTCCCCGCCGGTCCACAGCCAGGTCGTTGGGGGTGTTGAGTTTCCGTCCATCCACCCGGTCGGCGATGGTCGTGGTCGTCCCGTCAGGACCGAAACGCACGATGGAACGCCCGCCGGAACAGCACCCATATAGCCGTCCTTCAGCGTCGTGGGCCAGTCCATTGGTGTGGTTCGTGCCGCCGCGAACTTCAGAGAACTCCCCGGATTTGGGGTCGAAGCGCATGATGCGGCTCGCCGGAATGTGGGTGAACAGGACGGCTTCGCCGTCCCAGACCGGACCTTCGGTTATTCCGCCGAAGGGTGTCGCCAGAAGCTGGAATCGCCATTCCATCCGTGCGGTCCCCCAAGATCAAACTTTATAGGCCGATGCAATCCAGACTAGTCGACGCCGATTGTAGCAGAGGGGGGGTAACTGAACAATTGGCGCTGACAGAACACGATAATTTTCCGGCCTTGCGGATGATATAATTTTTCGGCTGCGTGTCTGGGCGCGTAGACTCGAATGGAGCGCAACTAAAACTCCAAGCTCCTTGAGCCGATATTGGTCTCGGGCGCGGAGTCCTCGTCAGGTAGATATGGACCGGGTATTCAGAGAACTCCTGGAAGCGGTTATCCTGGCCATAATCGTCTTCCTATTGATCCATACCAGCATCCGGAACTTCAAGGTCGAAGGCTCCAGCATGAACCCCACACTGGAGTCGGGTCAGCATCTTATCGTCAATAAGCTGGTCTATTCTCAGCTGGATATGGACCGGCTATCCCGGATCATCCCATTTTGGCAGGCGGAAACCCCTGATACGCGGTACGCCATCCATCCCCCCAAGCGGGGAGAAGTCATCGTTTTTCACTTCCCTAGAGACCCGAGCAAGGACTTCGTCAAACGAGTGATCGGACTACCCGGCGAAGAGGTAGAGATTCAACAGGGCAAGGTGTATATCAATGGGCAGGCGCTCACCGAGCCCTACCTTGACCGCCTAGACACCTCCCGCGTGGGACCCATCCGCCTCAGGGAGAAGGAATACTTCGTCTTGGGGGATAACCGGCGCAGCAGCAACGACTCGCGGATCTGGGGACCCGTGTCGGAGACCTACGTAGTGGGAAAGGTATGGTTCGTCTATTGGCCCTTTTCCAAGGTGCGGCTACTCGACGGCATCACACAATACGCTCCCCTGATAACCCGTTAGGCGCCGTATCCCGGGTTTGACCGCCCCGCGCGCATTAGGGCGACGGCAGGCTACTCTTTGGCCGGACCCACCATCACGTCGCCGCCGTCTATCCTGACCTCGTAGGTCTTCAGTTTGTCTTCGGCAGGAGGTGTCAACACCTCTCCGGTTGTCACATTGAACGCGGCCCCATGTAGGGGACACTCGATCTCTTCTCCGCTCAAGTCGCCTTCGGAGAGACTGGCCAGGGCATGGGTGCAGGTATCGTCGCAGGCGACGATGTTCCCATCGACATTTGCGACCAGCACCGGTTCCGAGCCGACCTCGACTACTTTCATGTCGCCGGGCGACAGTTCTCCCACGTCAGCAACCTTGACAAAGCCCTCTTCGGCCATGTTCTCCTCCTCGCGTATCACGCGTTGAAGCTCGAAGCAGGCCCAGCCAGACTCCAGCCTCAATTCAAACGCTGTACATTATATGGCACCTCTCCCGATATGGCACCTCTCCCGGCCATGAAAAGTAGCGCGGGCCGGTACCCAGAGTATTTCGGCTGTCTGAATAGTGGCATACCAGGAGAAATCGCCTGTCCGCCTTGACCGGATATTCGCGGCTGAATCAATTATCGAAAGACCCTGGGATCTGGCGCGACCGAGTGGACACTAGAAAAGACGAGAACCTATAATGGTTGTTGGCAGAGGAGAGGTGCCAGAGTGGACGAATGGGCGCGACTGGAAATCGCGTAGGGGCCTTGCTTCTCGCGGGTTCGAATCCCGCCCTCTCCGCCACTAATAAGGGGTAAATGAGCGTGATATCGGCGTTAATGAGACTGATGTAAGCAATTATATACCACTTTATCTACCAATAGTTGGCCAGTGGTTTTGGCCTGCACTGCCCGGCATTTTCCTCGCCACACTTACAACTGAAACTCCCGCGTCATGCGGAGACGACGGCTTTGCCGAGCCAGTCCGCGCCAGTACATGGCACTGCCGATTGTCGTAGCTCGTCCGGTTCGCTCCGGGCCTGACCCCCCATCTCACAGAAACTTCGCGTTTCGCAGCCATCCCGGTCGGCAACCCTTTCTTCGGGCGATCCTGTACTCGGTTGCCGCTGCCCACCCCCCTCCCATCACCTCCAGGCCGGGGGTTTGATTCCCCGGAGTCTTGTCAAGTTCATCTCAGACGGCTTGTTGAAAAAGCCGGTTTCTGATGGGGAAGGGCGAATGGCGGGGGTGGATGTTCAGCTTCCTACCGTGGTGAGACGAGGGCAACTGGGCAACGATGTCCCCAACTCACCGGTTGCTGGAACTGGGGAAGACCGCCTGAACCGTCAGGCTCAGGCGGTCCCGTGGTGGAGCCCAACCGGCGTACGGTCTTCAGCACATTGCGGGTTATGGCGCCATGAATCCCTCGCAGTCAACCTTCCACAACCCCCGCAGCCGGGACTTCGCCCATCCCAGCCGGTCTAATGACGCGAAGATCCCTTCGGCAATGGTCTGACGCCGCATCATCTCTCGCCGGTAGTCTGAGGTCCGGTTCCCCTCTCTGGCCTGGAGGTATAGCGGGTAATACGTGGTCAGTCCCAGGTAGCGGCGTTTCTGATAGAGAGGAAGACAATGTTCTTTGATGGGGCAAGCCTGGCAATCGTTCTGCCTGGCTACGTACTGGTAGCTGGCGTTGCGGCAGTGATAGGCAGCCCGTTTCAGCACCTTGCCCCGGGAACAGACCATGTGGTATCCCCGGTACTCAAAGCCTCCTCTGGCCACCATGTTCGATTCCTGTCTGGGATGGATGGGGATATAGGCCGTGATGCCCTGTTCCTCCAAGAGCGGTGTCAGCCGCCAGCGAGACTGGCGGCAGGGGGAGGTGTTCAAGCAACTGGGGCAAGGCCTTCCATTCCCTCTCGGAAGCGTGGGTGACTCCCCGGGAAAGGATGAAACCGCCCCGGTCCACTATGGCATTATGGCGTTGTCCTGGTAATTCAGTTCCGGCGGCTTGCTGGGCCTGCTGGTGCGCCAGCGGGCATCGGTGTCCACTGGGCTTAACGGCAGATGACCCTTGGAATCCTGGTAATATTTCGTTTCCTCCCATCCCATTCTCGTCCGCGCCGGAGTCGTTCAGAACGAACAGACCGTTTTCCTCGATGGCCCGTTCCCTGAACTCCGCTACGGTCAAACCGCTGCGGGACAACTGGCGGCTGTTCACGTTGGCCTTGACCAGGCTGGAATCGGCGTACATCTCCGGCGACAGCAGCCCCGGCCGGAGCAGTTCTTCATTCATGCCCTGGAAGAAGGCGCTGAAGCCCTCTCGGCCAATCCGCTCGATGAAGTAGCTGACGGTGGAATGGTCGAAGACCGGGTCGTCGATGGTTGGGAAGCAAAACCAGCGGTAGGCCAGATTCTCGGCTATGGCGGAACTCAACCTCCGGAAGGAGGAGATGTTGTACAGGGAGCAGACAAGGAGCGCCCCTGACCATGACTTCCGGGTGGATGGCGGGGCGACCGTTGTCCGGGCAATAGTGCCCCTCCAGGGGAGCTACCAACTCGGCGAAAGCGAATTGCTCGTCAATGCGGATCAGCAGATGGTCGGGGTCGATGAAATCCCCCATCCGGCGGGTGGCGAACTGGAACAACGTTGAGTCTCGTCGGTGCCGTCCAATGGTTTCAGCATTCCGGTGCACCCTCCCACAGCTTAGCTACCCGGCATTGTAATCCAACACTCCGCTTAAGTCCGTTAGTAACATGGTCTCTTGCTGCGTCCTCTCCCCACCATCTCGCCCTGCCCAACGTCCGCAGACGGCCACAAGGCCTCCCTGCGGCGACTGAAAGCAGACACCGGCCCCCTCTACCCGAAATCGTGCCCGGACCATCGCCTCCCCTTGCCCCTCATCGCCCTTTCCGCTGCTGTAACCTCATCCCTTCGGTGGATTCGGGCTTAGGCAAGCTTTTTCAACAAGCCGACCAAACGGAGCCACCCAAGGGCAGGCGCATCACGAGCGGAAAATCGGGGGGCGAGGGGCATTCGTTTCGCAAATCCGTCCAGGACCCGGACACCTCGCGCAGATGAGGGCCCGGTGGCTGGGGAGACACGGACGAGTCCCGGATTGGGCGAACTCCTCTGACGAAAACGTTGTGGCCGCCGCGCGTCACCTCCAGGCTCGACCATTTCGTCAAAACGCGGCCCAAGGAGTTTGGCATACAATTTTTCCAGACGCAGTTGACCCTGAAACCGAGTGAGGCGAGAGATGACTACTCCCCGAGAGCTTCGGCGGCGCGCCGAGCAGCAGAGGCATCGGCGGATGGCCCAGCGGTTCTGCGGCAACTGCGGCGAACCGGCGGATGCGATGGTCGACTGGGGCAGGCAGCGGATCCCCATCTGCCGTGCCTGCCGGGGCCGGCTGACCGGGGACATGCCTGACTGGAGTCTCGTTGGGCACGGGCAGGGCCCCAGGTGCCCAATCGACGCGACTCGCCCGTGCTATGACTGCGTCAAGGAAGGAGACCCGGCCGCAGAGGCGGGCCAGCGCCACACTGCCCATCGTTCATTCCGCTTCTGGCGACGCCGCTAGCCCGGCACTGTCGGGCCGGCCATCTCCTGGCACACGTGGCAACAGCAGGCCGGATGTGATGGCCGGCCCACCGAGGTAGCAGCGCCGGAAATCTGCGTTCATTTTGTTAAAACCGGGCTTGACACCGGCGTGGTAGCCTGAAATTAAGCCAGACGTAAACCGGACAGAAGGAGGGTGGACACTTCATGAACGTTCTAAGGTGGCTCTGTATGATGCCTTCGGCATCCGCGGACAACCTGGCACAGGTCACGAGGTTGGCCAGGGCGACGGTGAACAGGCACTTGGCGAGGCTCTATAATGATGGCCTGGCCGTCTCCAGGATGGTGGGGCGCAGACGCCCGGCCACGCGCCGCTGGACCTTGAGCTTGGCGGGGCTCATGCAGGTATACACGTTCGACCACGGGCGTGAGGCCCACGGGCCCCATGACCATCTGCATGACGCCCTTTTCCCAGACGTGGAGGACCATCAGCATGTGCCGTGGTGGCTGGGAGAGGCTGGCGTCAGGGAGTTGTACCAGAGGCTGGAGCAGCTGGAAGCGTTTTACGAGGTGGCCCCCTCCCTGTTTCAAGGCGAGGGCCGGAACTGGCTGGCGAGTCGGTCTGAGGCGCGCCTGGTACGGGTCCAGTTCCTGCGCCGGGGCCAGTTGGTGGAAATGATCGCTACCTACGACGGTGGCATAGAAATTGCATTCTGCTGGGTCGGGAAGCAGCTGAGGCCACGGCTCATGATGGAAAAGTGGCGAGACCGGTTCTCCCACCCGTATCTGGAGTACATATCGGAAGCGCGGGAGCAGGAGCGGGAGCGAGACCATCTGGTCGAACAGCCCGACCCGGCCTTCGACCCTACGCCCCAGCTGGCGGGGTACGTGGTCATCGGGCCCGACGAGTGGGGCGTCCGGCAGGCCATGGACCTGCTCCCCCGCCTGGGGTATCTGAGGCAGAACGTTTTCTCCTGGTGGGTGGCCGGCCGGGAGGTGTGGCAGGTGGGCCAGCGCGGCCTAGTGGTCCCCACTGAGGACCGGGTTGTCGACCGGTATGAGGAGATCAATGTGGGCGAACCGGAGAGGGTGGCGCTGCCTGCTCGACAGGGCCGCCGGGATGACCCGCCGGCGCCGGCCGCACTGTCCGGGGTGTTGGCCAACCGGCTGCTAGCGCTGTCTGAAGAATTCGATGCCCTGGAGGAGGGGGACTACGTCGACCTCGCCGACGACTTCCGCGGCCCCGTGCGTCAGGCGCTGGCTGACCTGGTCAGTGGGGGCATGCTGGCCAAGGTGGACGAGGTCTATTACCTGGCGGACCCCGCGATGATCTACGTGGCCGGGCGGGACCGGACCTCGGTATCCACCGGCCGCAGGCGGGGGTCGAGCTTTCTCAATCCGGATATGCAGCGGCACCACCACTACCTGGACCACAATGCCGGCATGATCAGGATCGTAAGGGCTCTCAAGCCCCATGGTATCCCGGTCCATGGGGGATGGAGGGGGGTCACGCATATCCAGGATGTCACCCAGGTGCAGCCGGACGGGGTCATGTACGCCGACGGGCCATACGGCCGGGGAGTGTACCGCGTCGAGTATGAAAGGGAGGCGACGACCCCGCAGGAAGTCTTGGACAAACTGGCCCCCTACCGGCGCGCGGCTGGCGCCGTAGTCCCTCTCCGGGCTGTGTGGGTCTGTGAGACGGAGCGCGGCGCGGGCCGCTTCCTGGGTCTGAGCCGGGGCCTGCAGGCCATGGTCACGACGCTGCACGAGCTGGAGGCCGGGCCGCTGTCGGGCCCCAAGACCGTCTGGCGGTCGGCCGACGGACAGGACCTGCAGCTTAGGACGATTGCAAAGTCCCTGAAGTTGTTTCAGGAAGCGGCGGCGACGTGGGTGCCGGACCCGAGGAAAGCCCGGGGAGTCAGACACCCTTTTCAGCTCTTGCGCTTGAGTTGCTGGGCCTGGTCAGCGGTCAAACTACAATGACATAGTGGGGCTTGCATTGGCAAACGCTGAAGGAACCCCTGGGCTTCATGCCGGGCTACTACCAGCACCTTTCCAATTGCATCAGGTGTCAGCCGGGGCCCAAACGGCTCGGGATCGAACCTGATCCTTGTGCCGCACTGGGGTCCGGCCTGAGAAGGAAGCGGGATGACCGGTGTCAGCGGGCCCTCAATTGGTCTGAGCTCCGGCTTCTGGATGCCGCCGGGTATCCCGGGACGCCGGCCGGGCTCGAACCGGGCATGGCGGCTCTCAGCCGGTGTGGTGGAGCCGCCCAAGAGTTTCCCACGGAGAACTGCTGGCTGTTCCGCAACCACTGAGCAGCATCATGTGCCGTAGCTGGGATGAAGACGTCCGCTGCGCCGTCGGAGGTTGGGTAAGTTTCGCCACGCTGCTAATCAGGGATGGTTTCGGATGTCCATGCCACTGCGAGCCAAGACTTGCCCCGCCAGGGCCGGGAGCAGGTCTGACGGGATGCCCTGCATGGTTACTAGAGAAATGCCTGGATGGCTCAGCGGCTTCTGGATGCCGCCGGGTATCCCTGCGCACGCCTCGGGCTCGAACCGGGCAGTCCAGTTTCCCACGTGTGAGCATTGCCCTGCCGCTTCGGAGTCCGGGTATTGCTAATCACGCCCCGCGCCAGGGCCGGGAGCAGGTCTGACGGGATGCCCTGCATGGTTACTAGAGAAATGCCTGGATGGCAGCGGAGTTCAAGGTGCCGCCGGGTATCCCTGCGCAGGGCTGCCCAGCCTCCCGTGGGACCCGTTTCCCCTGTCATCAGTGGGCCGAATGGACTGCCGGAAGCTGTCCCGGGTCCCGGATTGGGGATGGTGCGCACCGGCCCTCGCCAGCGGGGTCATGCAAGTGTCCCGGTCCACGGGCTGGGACCCCGGGCCCGGCCCGGATGCGTCCAAGCGGACCGCAGCCAGTATCGGGGGATAGTTGGCGGCTGGCGCCGCCAATCCCGTTCCTCGACTAGCCGGGCCCACGGTCGTCAGGGCCGGTTGGACCGTGACCGGGTGTCCTGCTGCGAGGCCGCGGCGATTCGCAGTATGGCCTGAGCGGTCCGCATCACAGCCTCCCCCAGTCCGGTCCGGTTGCCGGCCATGGCCGTGACCCGGCCGCACCGGATCTCCACCCCGAGACTCCGGCACACGCCATCCACCAACATTTCACATGCCCCGCGGCTCCAGCCGCCTGTGGGCCGGCCTTCCGGGGTCTCCAGCGCATCCCCGCTGTCAGTCACGACATAGCCCTCCTCCCGGACCAGGACCAGCACCTGGATGGGATCCCCGTCAGGGCGCAGCAGCGGGGTCTCGACCCGCACGCCCCCTTCCGGTCCCGGCGAGTACCGGAACAGCCTGGGCAGGGTCTCCTCCAGTGCGCGGCGGATGCGGTCCGGCTCCGCCGCTGTGTCCGCGGCCAACCCGGAGTCACTGCCCTCGGAAGTCGTTGCAGTGATGGAGGCCTCGCCGTTCCGGGCCTTCTCCGCCTGCTCTCTGGCCAGCCGCAGGCATCGTTCGCTCATCGGGTGGCCCGCGGTGTCCCGGACCCAGATGCAGGTCACGTCCCTGCCCTCAACCGCCTGGTCCAGGTCCCGCCAGAGGTCCGGATACTCCGCCCTGACGGGCCGGCCATGGCTCTCAGGGAGACCGGCCCGGCCCTGGTTGAAGAAGTGGAGCAGGCTCTCAGACCGGGTATAGAGGTTGATCCTCTTCCGGCGGTCATCGGTCCCGGTCAGCAACTCCACAGCCTCCAGGCCTCTCGGGGCAGCCATCAGGTCCATCCGGCCGGAGGTGGTCCGTGGATCGTTCCCGCTGATGGTGGTCAGGGAATCGCCCAAATCGATGATGGCGGCGAAGCCCCCGGGGCCGGGGTCGCCGTGACAGGCGCCGCCCGTGTGGACGTGTATCGTGGTCTCCATATTGCTGCTCCTTGGTGTCCGGTTGGACGGCGCCGGCGCCCGCGGAATCCTGGTCCGCACGCGCCGCAGACCGCAACGAGGGGCCTGGGTACGTTGGTGCAGGCGCCGCCGTGTGCAGCCAGGGGGATCCGGAGATCCGTCCTCAACGCAGGGTGGGCGCCCGTGGTGGGCGTCCCGGAAATCTCGTGTTCTCCGTTTTGTTGAAGCCCCAGCCCGGGGGCGAAATCGAGGTCCACAATTGAGATCCCGGCGCCGGTGTCCACCATGGAGTCTCCCATAGCGTTCCGGAGTTGATTGGATGGTAGTCGAGCGCCGGCGCCCCGCCATCAGGGAGATGGATGCAATGGCTCATAATGGCAGTGGCCACCGTTGGCGGGGCGCCGGTCGCACTCATGCTGGGATTGGCGGCGGCGGCCGCGTTCCAAGCAGAGGCGAGAGGATACGGCGTCATATTCATAGCCTGTGCACTGAGATAGGCCTCGTGCCGCCGCCGGGCGCAGGCATCGTCCTGGAGTGGACGAACATGACCATGCTCTCAGACCGGGCCGAACAGAATGAACAACAATAACCCCGGCGCCGAGTGGTCGAAGCGCTGGGACACACTCTGCCTGGGGACGATGCCCATCGCCACGGCCACGCTGAGAGCCGTGATACCTCCAGCCGGACTGCCCGGCCTCGCGGGTGTCGAGTCCGTCGGCTAGTAGTCCAGCATGGTCATGGCGCTGCCGCTCCGCGTTGCATTCTACTCCTCACCTGGCGGCCCGGAAGGCGGGGGGCGCCTGCGGGGCTGCCCGCGAGTGTTTTACAAAACGCTGTCTGGCCCGTCTGCTATCGTTTTGCTGCGGGCACCGTCCGGCCCAGCCGGAGGCCCGGCCCCACGGGGTGCGCGGGCCCGTCCGGACCCGTCCCGACAGGAGGCCGTGAGGTGTCTGTGGGGACGGCCCGGGGTCCTTCCCGTCCCCGCGCGCTTTGCCTGGGACGGGCCCCCGATATCCCGCCTAACGGCGAGGAGCGCCTGTATGATGAGGGCCTCGAATACGACATGGGGTGGAAGGCTTGGTGGACCGACAGCGTCGGCAGGTCTGAGCTGACCGAGGGCACGGCCGGTGAGGCGCTCCTCGACATGCTCAGGCCCGAGGGTGGCCCGGAGTCTCCGGCAATCTTGGAGCGGGTCTCCGGGCGCCATCCAGTTCTTGCCGCCTTCCATCTCCCTGCGGGTCAGTCCTTCCTCCCCGGTGGATGCGTTGCCCGGTGTGGGTCTCTATGCCACGCTGGGTGGTGGGCACGAAGGCGATGGAGGACTGGTGCGGCTGGGGGGAGGCCCTTACCCAGGGACCAGGTTCTCCCCTGGCTGCACGTGCATTGGTGAGACCCGCCCTGGCCGCTGACACGGTCTCCGGGGTGGAAGCCCTATCGGTGAACCGCTCAGTCCCGCAGGTGCGGCTCCACTTCCTGCACGAACTCAATGACCTCCCTGGCGGAGTGGAAGTGGCGGACCGCTTTGGTTATGCTGAATGCCAGCCTGTAGCGCATGTTCTCGAAGGTGACCCTCACCGATTCGCGGCCTAACCTGTGGTAGTAGGCCACGCCTCGTGGCTGGGCGCCGCCCAGCCCGGCGCATGGCGCGTATGTTGTCCGCCATCTCCTGCGGCGTCAGGTCCTCGCTGCCGCTCACTCCATCTCTCCCTTCGATTACGGGTGTTCAAAAGGCCCAGGTCTTTCCCGCCTGGCCGCACCGGCGAGAAAGCAGCGGTCACTCTCCCGCTCCAGCCCCGCACCGGTGTGATTCCGCCCAGCCACGCATCTGTGCCATCTCCCGGGTTTCGGACGGGAACGCCGGTCATTCCGCCTCCAGCTCTCCCCGTTCGATGAGATGCCGGTTGACCTCGCCGGAAGCAATATCCGCCTCTGCCGACGGGTCCCGCACGACGCAGGCTATAACGGCCCGGCATGTGCACCCTGTAAACTCCGTCATCAGTTCCACACCCATCCGGACTAGGGCGATGTCCTCCGGGGTGGCCCGGAACGGCGTTTCCACCATCACGTAGTGAGTGTCCTGTCCGTCCGTTGCCTCGGTCACCAGGTTGGGCCGGAGGAGACGGCTGAACCTGCTCCTGGCGATATGGTGTCCTTCCCTCATGTCCTGATACATCCGCTCAAAGTCCGTGCGCGTGAGGGTCCGCACGTACTGCAGGCCCAGGCCGGCGGCGGCGATGGCCGAGGTGCGCCCGGCAGCAGCAGTCCGGACTCGTGTCCGGATGTCGCTTCTCCTGTCCTCGAAGCACTGCTGGCGCGTGTCGCCCAGCAGTGCCACCTGCCGTCCGTCCCGTTCCATCTGGACGACATGTTCCGCGTCCAGCAGGTCGAAGTCCGTATCGCGCTGGCCGCAGCAGTGGGGGCACGGGATGAAGACGTCCAGGTCCGGCCGGTCCAGCCGGTGCAGTTCCTGGACCAGTTCGTTCACTGTCAAATTTGTCTCCTCCACTTGGCGCGGTCCGGGGCGGCCCTCTGCCAACCGGAAAGGCCGAATCCCTGGCTTGCGGCCTAGTCCCTGCCCCCCAACTCGGCCCTCAGCCCGTCCACGGACTTGCCGTGTGCTTCTCGTACAGGTCGTAGAGGGCGGCCTTCAACTCCTCCTGACTGTCTGCCTGGCCCATTGTGCCCATGACGTACCACATGGCGGTCGCCGCTACCCGCCACCGCTCGCAGAGACGCTCGTGCATCCGGGGCGTGCCCTCCGGGTCGGGCCTGAACGCCGTCCGGCGCAGTTCCGGGCTCTCGGGCAATTCGGAGTTGGCTACCTTCTCCTCGTACATTTCCATGAAGTCCTGCAAGCCCCCGTAGTCCTCCAGGTTCCAGCCGGTCCGGCGCCCCAGACGCTGCGTGCATCCTCTGAGAAAGCCCAGGGTGTATCCCCTGTCCCAGACCCGGACCAGAATCCGGCGCCACCACCACCGGGCCAGCCAGGCCAGGCCCGCCAACGCGCAGATGATTACGACAGCCAGCAGCATGGTCCCATCCTCATGACGTTGCCACTTCATGGCGGCAGTGTACCGGCGAGCCCCGGAGGTGACATCCGGGGCGTCTCCATGAGGTTTCCACCCCGGTTTCTTCACTCCCGGTGAGAGCCAGGGCGGACGTCTGGCGTCCAGCAACCGCCGCCATGGGTCCCTTACTGAATTGACACAGGCTAGGGGCCGGCCGGTTGCTTCCGGCCCCGCCGGCTCAGAAGTCCGTGGTCACCCCTTCCTCGAAACCGTCTTCCGCCGCCCGGTCGGGGCAGTCCGCCGCCGTGATGGGGCAGAACCGGCACTCGCCGGGGCTGGGCACCCGCCGGGCTGGCGCGTCCGAGGCTAGCTGGCCAATCAACTGCGAGAGGCGTTCGACAAACTTGTCATCCACCGCCGCGGCCGGTATGTCCACGGCGTGGTCGGCGTATAGGCCACCTGGCCGTCGAAGACCACGCCTTGGTGCTGCCTGATGGCCCTGGGCACGGCGTACATGTAGAGCATGACCTGGACCACGTGGGCCACGCCGGGCTTCCCGGTCTTTACGTCGATGATCGTGCCCGCGTCGCCCTTCCTGGCGATCAGGTCCGGCTGGCCTCCCAGGGTGCCCATGTCACCCCTGAGCCTGAATCTGTTCTGCCTCTCGGTGAAGACCTGATAGCCCAGTTCCTCCCAGCTTTCCGCGGACCTCGTTGACCATCGCCGTGTGGGCCATCTGCCACCCGGCCCGGTCGAAGTCCCCGGGGACCTGCTCCCAACTGCCGCTCTCGTGGCGGGCCCTGAACCAGGTCGCCCACTCGCACGAGTTCTCTCCGCTCAGGAGCTTGGTGAGCCAGGTCACCCAGAAGTAGGGCCCGTCCCTGCGCGGTTTCGCCATGCCGCACCTCCCCGATAATTATGTCAATAATCCGGGTTTTCACAGCCGCTGGCGGGGCTTTAGCCCCGCCAGCGGGCGCCGCTCGTGTCGGCGGCAGCGTCAGGTGCCGGTGCGCCACTGGGGGTCGATCCAGGCCGAGTTCCAGTCCGGGGGCTCCGATAGGGCCATCATGTCCGCCCACTCGTGCAGGTAGGCGTTGCCGATGGCGGGGTCCCTGATGATGACCGTATTCTCACGGGACCGCGGCGCCAACAGGCTCAGGTTGCAGGAGCCCGTCCAAACGGCCTCGACAAGCCAGTGGAAGTCGAGGGTTGAGGCCCCGTCCCCCTCTCCCTCACAGGCAGTGCCAGCCTGCACGACACCCCTGATGAACGCCAAGAATTTGTTGTGCATCAGGGGCTGTCTCCGCCCTCCCTCCTTGCTCCGGTCATTCCTGATGCCGAAAGCATAGACGCCGGAAATCTGCGGGTCGCCGCCGTATGACATGCTTCCCAGGGGATCGGGCATGTTCTGGCGCTGGAACGCAATGCCCGGGTCTCGCCGGCGGTCCGAGTCGGCGATGGCCTCGTACTGCCGCCGCAGGCGCCCCTTCCACGCATCGAAGTTTCCGCCGGCGGGGATGTCCCGGCGCAAAAAATCCTCTTTCTGCACTATTAGCGACGTGGGGATAGTGGCCATCGCGTCGAGGACCCGGGGGTCGGTGAGCCAGGCGACCGCGCCCACGCACGCCAGGTTGCGCTCGCGGGCCTCCTTGAAGAGGCGTATCACCCGTTCCTGATGGTTGCGGAACACCGCCTCCACGTCTCCGCTGACACAACCGTGGTCACGCTGCTCCGGGAGATATTCGCCCGGCGGGCGATTGAGGTCTATGAGTGCCATGGTCCACCTCCAGGTAAAAATATTGGTTCCCTGCGCCATACCTGAAGGGACCATCGCTCCACCCGGTGGTGGAGCGCCCCCGCCCCTTGAGGGGCGGGGGCTTCTGTGCAAACAAAAGACCCGCCCCTGTCGGGAGC
Organism: Dehalococcoidia bacterium; assembly: GCA_965205385.1. Classification (GTDB taxonomy): domain Bacteria; phylum Chloroflexota; class Dehalococcoidia; order Lucifugimonadales; family UBA3495; genus CATOSP01. Next base: position 2,041,197 of record CBDBGS010000008.1, on the reverse strand, counting down.
GGGTCTGCAAGTGTACAATGACACCGCGGTACCTGAGCCGTTCAGGTGGCGCCATGGCCTGGGGTGTTGACGCACCGCCGGGCCACTCTATGTGGGTCACTTTGGATCTTAATCGTCCGCGCTGCCCCGTGTCAATATGCCCCGTCGTCCAATTTTCCATCGCAGGAAATGGTGATTGATCCATAGCTGATTTCCGCATGGTCCTTCCAAAAGCCATGAATATCCACGTCAGTAAGGTTGGGTGACGCGGTGAGCCCCGCCGGAACGGCAACGTTGCTGTTCCGGCGGCCTCGTTCCCAGGGTTGGACGATCTTCAACGTGGGAGACCAATGCGCTGTCGCGGAGACCATACCAGACTGCCTGAAACGGAGGGTTGCCCCGGGGACGATGGGGTCTCACTCGTTGCCCCATGGCCGCTGGGTTCCCGGCAGCCGGCCCATATGGAGCGCGGAGCAGGCCGATTGCTTCTCGTGCAATACGGGCCGTCCAGCGGACAGTGTGCAGACCGAACGCCCGGCCAGTGTTGGCCTGAATGCTCCGGCCGTGGTCGCCGCCAACCCGGTGGACACGTGACGTTCCCGTATGGACGTGGGCGGTTGGCACGGTCAGATTCTTCCCGAAACGTGGGGAGTCGCCGCCGTCCCTGCCGGGGGCTGGTTCGCCCTTGTGAAAACCTGGCCACCCGGCACGGGACACAACCGGACAGGCACGGCCGGAACCGGGACGGGTAGGCCTTGTAGCTATTGCCGCTCGGGCCGCCATCCGGGCCTGCCTCCCCCCTCCGGAAATTGTCCAAATTTGGACAATTTCCCTGGGGCCTGAACATCCTTCTTCCGGCGGCGCTCCGGTCTTTCAAGTCCCGGCGTTGGGAACAACCTGCAGTATGAGAATATCCGGACGTCCTGGGACCTCGGGTCACCCGGACACGCGGATCATCGATGGGTGAGCCGGGCCCAACCGATGTTCACACGCATCTGGCCCGGGCTGCCGGCGCCCTCAGGAAGCGCCTGATCCCTCAGCCTCCACCAGGTAACCCCGCGTGCGGTCAAGGCAGGACCGGTCCCGTTCGCCGCCTATGAAGCTGCGGCCGTTCCTCCTGGCCCCCAATGCGGTGCCGCGCCAGCCCAGGAGGAACGGGTCGCAGACCACCTGACCGGGGCGGGTGAAACGCTCGACTAACATCGACATCCCGACCTCAACCGGATGCCAACGTTCCTGTCCTTCGGAGAGTTCTTCGGGCGCCGGCACGGCGATAACGTCGTCCCCGCCGGTGAGCCGGAACTGCATCTTTCCGTAGACCAGCAGCGGCCTCCGGCGCAGGTTGACGAAGTGGGGCCGGCCCGACCTGCCCTGCCCCTTGCTGAACAGCATGTCGAACTCCAGGACCCACCGTAATTCCGGGTGCCGCAGGCCCTCGAGGAACTGCGGCAGACTCGAGGCGCTGGCCACGACCACCATCACGCCGTCCGGCCTGAGCGCGTGGGCGGCAAAGGAGGCCAGGTCGGAGAACGATGTCAACGACCTCTCATCCGCGGCCGGGGGATGGGTGATGATGGCATTGACGCTGGCCGGCGCCACCTTGTTGTGAAGGTCTGCCACCGCCGCGTGGTGCAGAGTGACGGTCTCTCCGATGGGCCTCGCCAGGGTGGACTCCAGCGCCAGGGAATCCTCCCTCTGGACGGTTTCCCGTTTCACCTGCCCTACCGCGCGGGCTATGGTCGTGGGTTTTCCCCTGACCACCCGGGCCAGGGCTTCACGCTGGATCTCCGGCGGCTCGTCCGCCACCTGCCCCGCGTCGTTAACGGCGATCCGGCCCTGTTCGACAGCCCGGAGTACTGCGGGGATTGCGCGACTTTCCTCAGACATCAGCCTGGCAACGGCGTTGACCATTGACCTGCTAACGCCAAAGCGTTTCGCGGCTTCCTGCTGGGTATAAGGGCGCTCTGCGTTGTCACGGTCCTCCCTCCGGGGCCGACCCGGCCCTGACCGCAACGTGACCTTATAGGCGCTCACGGCCTTCTGGCTGGCACTCGTATCCCGGCGGTCCCGGTTTTTGGCCAGGACGTACTCCCGCGGGTCGGCATCATCCGGCAGACGTTCAAACCGCGGTTCCACTCCGGCCTTGATGCAGGCCAGGAATCGATGCCGACCGTCGATGATCTCGCCGCGCCAGAGCATAATGGGCTCCAGCAACCCGTGCACACGGATGCTGGCCACAAGGGCGGAGAACTCCTCCCGGCTCATGACTGGGAAAATATGCACCAGGTCGCTGAACGGGTATTTCTGAAAGAGTGTACTCATGGTGTGGCTGTCACCTCCATCCTCGGGAAAACCGGTTTTCCCCATCATATGGGAGGAAGCCCATGCTCCGTTTTAGCAAAACGATCGAAAGCGTGTGGGAGGCAGAGGATGTGGGGCTGCCTCCGCACACAGGGGTATACTTCAGGGGAGCGGGGCCGTGACTTTCCCACGGCCGGGCCGCTGCGGCTGGAAGGCTGGTCCTTTACTTGGAACTAAACCGAAGCCGAGGTAAAAAGCGCAGAAGCATGGGGTAAATTTGTGGAGCAACCGGGTCAGCATGTCTGGGAATCTGCGAGGGGTTGGTGGTGGGTGTAAGGGAGTTAGAGCAGTTCCTCAAACAGCGGCAAATGGATGCGAGGGATTTGCGCCAACGCCTTATTCTGGCCCCCACACTCCGGAAGCGGGAACGGTGGCACACCTTTTGTCTCCTGGCCCAGGGGTGGACCGCCCTGGCGATGGCCGGGGCGCTGGACCGGGACTACCATACCCTAGCCACTGGCTGGCAGCTTTCGGTTGGGGAGGATCTGCGGCCTTGATTTTCTAGCAGTTCGGGGGTTCCCCCCGCCCCCGGCGAGGCGGACTGAAGGATACGGTCCAGGAGTTGCCTGCTACAGTTGGAATCGGCTTGGCCAACTGGACCTGGAAAACGGTGGTATTGAATCCCCAAGCCCTCAGCCGGTGGAGAAGCCGGTACGTACGGTTGTACCCATCGGCTCCTGCCGGTGGGTACGCCACCGGCACGGCCCCCTACGTCTGTAACCGGCGGGCCTGTGCAGGCCCGGGGCCAGGTGGTCCCGCCCCCGTCCCCAGGTGAGAACTCCACGACGGGAGATATGCAGCCTCAGGAGATGACCTCGCACGGTGGCACACGGTCAGACCTGGGGATTCGGTTGACTGTGAAATCACCCTTCCGGTGCCCTGGCGCGCCAAAGGCACGGCAGGATTGGAACAATCTGGGCCCCGATGCTGCACCAGCGCCTGGATGCCGCGCAGTCCCGTCCGCGGGACTGCATTATACCGGTATGAGGAACACCGTTGAAGCGGTATGAGTGAGGAGAACCCTGGTGAAGCTGAGAGGGAATCAGCCATGCTGGTGAGCAGGCACCGCATCGGAGAATACATGCCCGGGGTCGTCCATCAGGGCTCCGACCCAGCGGCTATCGCCGTCTGCCGGGAGGTCGTGGAAGAGTCGCAGGCCCAGTGCGTCATCCTCCACGGCTCCAGGGGATGGGGCGGCTGGGACGAGCAGTCCGACCTGAACCTGATTGTGATTCACGACGCGGCCACAGACGGCGCGGGACCGGGCGCCGCGCTGGGACGGGCCATGGAGCGCCACTACCGGGACTCTGGTGACGAACAGACCAACCTGAAGCACGGCCGAGATAGTGACGTTGGACCACTACGATGCCTGGGGGCGGACCCTCAACCACCACATGGCCCGCGCAGCCCGGCACGGCCTCATATTCCCAGGGAGCCGGGGACGGAGGACCGCTACCGCCACGACGGCGGCACGTCCAATGAATGGGAACTGGTCACCACGGAGAGGCTTGAGATGGCGGCCATGTGGGACCGGAATATAGCGTCCCTCCGACCATTGCCCTCGATCATGGACCGCCTGGGCCCCGGCCATCACTGTCTTCTGGACGTGAACAGCATAGAGGGCCGCACGGCCCACATGTTGTTGTGGCAGTCTGGGGCCGCGCTCCTGTCCATACTGGGCGTGGTCTACCCGATGCGCTCCGTGGAGGAGATGGCCCGGGCTGATCGGGGAGCGCGAAGGTGTCTGGAATCACGAGTTCCAGAGCGGCCTGGAGATTGACCGGGATGCGCTCCGGGGACGCATCCGGGAGTTGTGCGGGTACGACCTGGCGCGTCCGATGCGTCCCGGTGAATGACCGCGGCGGATAGAACCGGCTCCGCCCGGGTATGGCCCCAATGGCAAGGTGACGCCACCGGGCAATCGCAGGGAGTTTTCGCCCAGCAGGCCGGGGCCCCAGGAATCCCGCCGAAGGGCAGCGGTCGTTGTTCTCCTGGGCCGAGTTCCTGGCCGCGGAACCGGAGCAGCCCCAGGGACGGGGCGGCAAGCCCAAGCCCTCATCCCTGTCCCTCTTCGGGTGGGCGCTCAATGCCGAGGAAGAAAAGGAGTAGGAACTGGTCGGCGCGGGGCGCTAGACCGTAAACACACCGGGGCAGCAATCGCATTTCGGTGATTGCTGCCCCGGTTCGTCGATGGATACGGGCCTTTTTGCGTTTCAGGCCGTCCGCCTAGTCAGGTCTGCCGTCGCTGGTCTCCGGCGGCTCTACGATGAACAGCTGGTCGAAGTCGCTCACCCCAAGGACCTGTTGCAATCGCCGTCGAGTATACGGCGAGGGGCTGCGCTTGCCGTTCATCAATAGGGAAAGGTGTCCCGAGGACAGCCCGCACCGGCGTGCCGACCCGTTCTGGGGCATGCCCAACTGGTCCAACAACTCCCACACCGCATCCCGGTTGAGCTTCACCCTGGGGAGGGCGCGATGGCTGCGCTTCATTATCGCGTGGCTCCTTCCCCGCCGGTTTCGCCACAACCGCAGGGCGAGACTCAGGGCCACCGACTGGATAGGTAGGGGAAGGGCCGTCGCTGCGTTTGCGACGGCCTTTCCTTGGGTTTCCCATGTATGCTTCCCTTTTTTGTTGACCGGAGTCTTGAGGCCGCACTCGATTCATCTGATGTGAAACATGATTGCGGCGCCGCCGGTCCAGCGGCGCGTCAGTCGGACGCAGTCAGGCTGACCTCCACAGTGTCCCCATCCGCCAGGATGTCTCCCTGGTCGTCCCACTTGTATGCGGCGTTACCGGAGGGTTTATCGAGAAAGGCGTTTTCCGAACTGAGGGTGGTTTCGCCCACTTGCAACGTGAAGTTGCCAGGGAGGGCTTGGTCCAATGTCAGGTTGAGCAACTCCCCTTCGACGTCAACCTATAGCATTACCCTGTACTCAACGCCGTCCAGCGTGAAGGCCTCCGACGTGAGCTTTCCCATCCCGACTTCCTTCCAGAACCCGCGAATACCGCCGAAACTGCCTACGGTAAGCGTTGCTGACCATGTGGCGGAATCACTGGCCGCGGTGTAATCGGCGGAGTTAAAGTGTGCCATGCGGGCGGAATTGACCTCTGACATTTGGCGGTTGAAAACTGTACCGTCCGCTGCCATCCATAGGTTCGAAGTTGAGCCTGTGGATGGTGCGACGGATGTACAGAGTGGACGTGTATCTTCGGGTTCGCCGGGCGGTGATGGTGGAGGGGATGAGCATCCGGGAGGCCTCCCGGGTGTTCGGCCTGCACCGGGACACGGTGGGCAAGATGCTAGCCTACTCTGTGCCGCCAGGCTACCGGCGGCAGACTCCGCCGAGGCGTCCCAAGCTTGAGCCCTTCGCCGGCGTCATTGACCGGATACTGGAAGAGGACCATCACGCCCCCAGGAAGCAGCGCCACACGGCCAAGCGCATCTTTGAGCGTCTCAGGGACGAGTATGGGTTTGATGGCCAGTACACCATAGTCAAGGACTATGTACGGGAGCGCCGACGCCATACCAGGGAGATGTTCGTGCCACTGTCCCACGCGCCGGGCCACGCTCAGTGCGACTTCGGCGAGGCCCTGGCGGTCATCGGCGGGGTGGAGCGTAAGGCCCACTACATCGCCTTTGACCTGCCCCACAGCGACGGATGTTTCATCAAGGCCTATCCCGCGGAGACCACCGAGGCCTTCCTGGACGGCCACGTCTCTGCCTTCGCCTTCCTGGGTGGTGTGCCCCAGAGCATCCTCTACGACAACACGAAGTTGGCGGTGGCCAGGATACTGGGGGACGGCCGGCGCAAGCGCACCAGAGCCTTCACCGAGCTCCAGTCCCACTACCTGTTCGAGGACCGGTTCGGCCGTCCCGGCAAGGGCAACGACAAGGGTAAGGTGGAGGGGATGGTGGGCTACGTCCGCCGCAACTTCCTGGTTCCCATCCCGTACTTCGAGAGCTTCGATGCGTTGAACGCTCACTTGGAGCGCCGCTGCCTGGAACGGATGGACGCCCGGCTCAGGGGGCACACCGAGACCATCGGGCAGCGGATGGAGTTGGACCTAGACGCCCTGCTGCCGTTGCCGGCCGTACCCTACGACGCCTGCGAGAAGCAGGGGGGCCGGGTCAGCTCCCTGTCCCTGGTCCGGTACCGGACCAACGACTATTCGGCGCCGGTGGCCTATGGACACCGGGACGTGCTGGTGAGGGGCTACGTCGATGAGGTCGTCATCAGCTGCGGGTCGGAGGTCATTGCCAGGCATCCTCGGTCTTATGAACGGGACGACTTCGTCTACGATCCTATTCACTACCTGCCGCTCCTGGAGCAGAAGACGGGAGCCCTGGACCAGGCCGCTCCCCTGCAGGTATGGGACCTTCCGGAAGAGTTCGGCACGCTCCGGCGTCTCCTGGAGTCCCGCATGGGACGAAGGGGCAAGCGGGAGTTCGTCCAGGTGCTCCGGCTGCTGGAGACCTTCTCTATGGCTGAGGTGGACTCGGCAGTGAAGGACGCCCTCCGGTTGGGGGCGCTGAGCTTTGATGCGGTGAAGCACCTGGTGCTGTGCCGGCTGGAGGGCAGGCCGCCGAGACTTGACCTGGACCTGTATCCCTACCTGCCCCGGATGAGGGTCAACACCACCTCCGCCGGGGACTACATGGCCTTGTTGTCGGGGAGGGCGGCATGACCGGGAAGCCCACCCTGCTGCTGGAACACCACCTGAAGGAACTGAAGCTGCCCAGCTTCCTGAGGGAGTACGGGAAGATGGCGGCCCAGTGCGCCGCCGAGGGGGTGGACCACCCCAGCTATCTGCTCCGGCTAGCCGAGCTGGAACTGATCGACCGCCAGCAGCGGATGGTGGAGCGGCGGATCCGGGCGGCCCGCTTCCCCGCCGTGAAGAGCCTGGACACCTTCGACTTCACCGCCATCCCCTCCATGAACAAGGCCTTGGTGATGGAGCTGGCCCGCTCCGAATACATCGAGCGCCGGGACAACGTCATCGCTGTCGGCAACAGCGGCACCGGCAAGACCCACGTCGCCCTGGGGCTGGGACTGGCCGCCTGCCAGCGGGGTATGTCTGTGGGCTTCACCACGGCTGCCGCCCTGGTCCACGAGCTGATGGAGGCCCGGGACGAGAGACGGCTGCTCAACCTGCAGCGGCAGCTTTCCCGTCTCAGCCTGCTGATCATCGACGAGCTGGGCTTCGTCCCCCTGTCCTCCACCGGCGCGGAACTGCTCTTAGAGGTCTTCAGCCAGCGCTACGAACGCGGCTCCATCCTGGTGACCACCAATCTCCCTTTCGACGAGTGGACCGAGGTGTTCGGCTCGGAGCGCCTCACCGGCGCGCTGCTGGACCGTCTCACCCACCATGTGCACATCCTGGAGATGAACGGCGACAGCTACCGTCTCAAGCGCAGCCGGGAGAACGCCAACTCTCCGCAAGCTCTAGAACAAGCGGGAGCCCGTAGATTCCACTCGGAACGCTCCACGTTACCCGCTGCCCGGCCCACTGGCACATCTGCCTATGTGACATTTATCCTGGCCAACTGGCGCGGACATTTATGCTGACCAATTACGCCAGGTGGTACAGTTTTACTCCGCCCCAGTGGCCCACCTTGTCGCCGCCATTGACACCCGGGTGAAGCCGCGCTAGATTGACCGGGCCAGGCTGGCATCCTCGGAGTAAACAATCTGCCCGTCGGCCATGACCACCCCGTCCTCGCATTCGCACTCCAGCAGCCCGCCCTGGAACTGCTGGTGGTACAGGTCATGGTACAGGCCGCCCCGGGCCACCAGTTCCCCGTGTGTCCCCTGCTCGACGATTCGCCCCCGGTCAACGGCGAAGATGACGTCGGCGGCCATGATGGTGGACAAGCGGTGTGCGATGGCGATGGTGGTCCGCCCCTCCATCAGGGGCCGCAGGGCGGCCTGGACCAGTCGTTCACTGGCGGTGTCCAGGGCCGACGTGGCCTCGTCCAGGACCAGTATCCGGGGCTGGTGGAGAATCACCCGGGCAATGGACAGCCGTTGGCGTTCCCCTCCCGAGAGCCGGTAACCCCGTTCCCCCACCACGGTATCGTAGCCGTCGATGAAGTCCATGATCCTGTCGTGGATGTTGGCGGCCCGGGCGGCCTCGTAGACCTCATCGTCGGTGGCGTCGGGCCTGCCGTAGAGCAGGTTGTCCCTGACGCTGGCGTGGAACAGGTAGCTTTCCTGGGAAACGTAGCCGATGATGCTTGCCAGCGCCCGCTGCTTCAACCGGCGGACGTCCCGACCGTCAATCTTCACGGAACCCTCGCTGGCATCGTACAGGCGGGGGATGAGGTACGAGATGGTGGTCTTGCCGGCGCCGCTGGGACCCACGAAGGCTGCCAACTGGCCGGGCTGCACCTGGAAGCTGACCCCGTCCAGAGCGTAGCGTGGGGAGCCGGGAACCCGGTCGGCTTCCTCCCGGGGCCGCGCCGTACCGTAGTTCACCCGCACGCGGTCGAACTTGATGGAGCCGGCGATGGTCCGGGGGTTGACGTCCACCGCGTCGGGGGCGTCCACGATGTCGGGCCGGGTGTCCAGGTAACCGAAAATGCGCTCGAAGAGGGCCAGCGATGCCTGGAGTTCCACGGACACCCTCAGCAGGGTTCCGATGGGGAAGTATAGACGGGCCTGGAGGGTGGTGAAGGCCACGATGGTGCCGGGGGAGATTCCTCCTTCCCCCAGGCCGAGGAGCAGGTAACCGGCGATGACGTACACCATCACCGGGGACAGGGAGAAGAAGGCCTGCATGATGGACCAGACGGTCTGACCGGTCATCTGACGCCGGATTTCCAGGTCGGAAAGCCGCTGGTTTTCCTGGTGGAACCGCTCAGCCTCCTGGTCCTGCCGCCCGAAGAGCTTGGTCAGCATTATGCCGGAGACGGACAGGGTCTCCTGGGTAATGGCAGTCATCTCGGCATGGGACTCCTGCACCAGGCGGGAAACGGCCCGTCGTTTCTCCCCCACCTTCTTGCTGATAAAGGCGAAAAGGGGCACCACCCCCACGGCCACCAGGGTCAATTCCCAGGACAGGACGGCCATGGCCACCACGGTGCTGACCAAAATCACCACGTTGGAGACCACGTCGGTGACGGCGGTGGTGACCACGTTGCGCACCCCTCCCACGTCGTTGGCCACCCGGGACTGTACCTCCCCGGTGCGGGTGCCGGTGAAGAAGTTGAGGGACAGGCTCTGGAGATGGCGGAACAGCCGGTCGCGCAGGTCTCTCATGACCCGCTGGCCGACGCTGTTGGTGAGGTAGGTCTGGAGGATGCCGGTGCCGCTGGTGACGGCGATGACGCCCGCCATGAAGGCGGCAAGCTTCCGCAGCAGGTCGAGGTCGGGGCCTCCGGAGGCGGGGAACAGGGCCCGGTCGAAAACCACCTGGACCAACAGGGGGTTGATTACTCCCAACCCCGCGGAGAAGAGGATCAGCAGACCGACCAGAAGGACCTGGGGCAGGTAGGGCCGGAAGGATGCGGCGATGCGTGCGAAGAGCCGGTGGGTGGACCGGACCGGGAGGGGAGTTCCGGTTGCATTCAAGGCCATGAACACATTATATCAACGAGTTCGAGGCGAGTGAGGAAGGGAGGCAGGTACACTTACAGCTTTTCACCGATGGGGGGAGTGACCACGTCCTCGGTGATTGGCTGAGGGTCTCGGGGTGGATTTTGGACCCTGGGCACGGGGAGAGGCGTCAACAGAAGATCCCCGCCAGCGAACCAATCAGACGTCCGTGAAGTTGTTGGCGTCGAGGGCGAATTGGCGATTGGAGGAAAACTGGATGCGGAAGCAGGGCAGCAGCTTGGAACAGTGGGGTGCAGCGTAAGTCTGGGTCGGTAGTGTGGGTGACGGGACGAGGATGATACAGTACGAGTTCGGCGCATACTATTGGGTGCGTATGGGAGGGTTTTGCCGGGGTGTCCTCGGTGTGTGGACGTTACGGCAAAGGACAACCCGCAGTTCGTGAAGTTGTCCGTGGGTGCTGCGGAGCAGGGCACAATGGAAAGACATGCACGCCGGGTCAGGCAGATGGAAAAGCGCCCACAACCACTTCGCCCGCTAGGCAAAGATTGGCTTGACTGTTGATTCGCCTTTCTCTGGGTTTAGTTTGCAAACACGTCCCAGTACCACAGCCGCAGATCCACCGGTAAGGAAGTTCCAGCCGTGCGCCAGAGACGACTCGAACCCGATCAAGAAAGGGACGGCGGCATCGGGCCATAGCCGGTCCTGCAACGATGAACGCCAGTTGACCGTTCTGGCTGTCATGTGCGACTGTGGTACTAAGGGAAGTGGGCATGCCGCTGGTGCACGACCTGCCGAGCGTAGGCCAGAACCTGCGGTACCATCCGGGAGTAAGGGTATCTCTGCGAGTGAAAGACGGCGTTGTCCCGGACCCCAATGGCCCCTGGACCGACCTCGCCCTTCGTTACACGGCTTCCGGGTCCCAGAGCGGAATGACATCAAGACCAGCCAAGCCTATCCTTCCGCCCCACCCTGCGGAGTCGTTTCGGCAGATGACGACCTTCGGATCGTCTGCTTCCTGGAGCTTCCCAAAGGGTCGGGGGAGCTGCGGCTGGAGTCGGATGACCCCCGCGTATACCCCCTGCTCGACTACCGGTACATGGAAGACCCCTGGGACCGGCAGAGGATGAGTGAGAGAGGGAGTACGTTTGTGCCTGAAGCAACTGGAGCACCAGACGTACATCGAACGGCGCATCAACCTGTTGGACGCGGACCTGAGCAGCTACGAATCGCTAGACGCCTGGATATTGGGGAACCTGACCCCGGCGACCCACATGTCGGGCGCCTGCAAGATGGGCCCGGCGTCTGACCCGATGGCGGTGGTAGACCGATACTGCCGGGTGCACGGGCTGGCAGGGCTGCGGGTGGTAGAAACTTCCGTCATGCCCGAAGTGGTGAGGGCCAACGCCACGGCGATAACGATCGGCGAACGGGTCGCCGACCAATCCAAGTAAGAGGGTTATTGTATGGCCGACCATTCCCTGGAAAGGGTCAAGTTCCTTACTTTCGACATATTCGGCACCGTCATGGACCTGACGGGAAGCTTGGCCGGCCCGGCCGGGGACTTCCTGGCGGCCAACGGGTCGGACATGACCGGGCAAGCCTTCTATGCGGACTGGAGGGAACGCCAGCGCATTGAGCAGTACCAGGACAGCCTGCTGATGCTGGGTCACAGCGGCTACCTGGAGACCTGCCGCCGCGCCTTTGTCTACTGCTTGAAGAAACACAACGTGAACTATACGGCCGACGGTGTGCGGGAGTTTATGCAGGTCTACATGGACCTGCGACCCTATGCCGACGCCATCGAAGGCCTGAAGTCACTGGGCAGCCGATACAAGCTGGTGGCGCTGTCCAACGGGGAGCAGTGGTACTTGGAGAATCTGCTGGTCAGCAACGTGCCGGTGGAGTTCGACGCGATTATATCCGTGGACCAGGTGGGGGCGTTCAAGCCCGCCCCGGGAATTTACCGTAAAGCGGTGCAGCGGCTGGGGTGCGAGCCCGGGGAGATAATGATGGTCGCGGCACACGCCTTCGACATACTGGGCGCCCAAGCCTGTGGCTTCAGGGCGGCCTATGTCAACCGCTACAAACTGCCCACCGAGGACTCGGAGTACCAGCCCGACATTATCGTAGACGACTTTGTCGCGTTGGCCGAGCGCCTGTTGCCGCAATGAAAGGCATTGGCCAGTGGGCCGGCTTGGAATAGTCGTTTACCACGTCATAGACGGCAGCGAGGAACCGCGGCGGTACGGCAGCGGGCCGGGAGCGCCGGGTTCGGACCGCTGTGGGTAACGGAGCGGTATTGTTACGAGGAGACCATTTCCCTTACACTCGTAACGCGGTACTGCTGGCCATGTCCACCGCCACCCTCGGGCGGATGTCCGGCGGGAGGCCGTGCTGGGGGTTGGGGCCGGAGCGAAAGTGGGATCATCCAAGGCAGGATGGGGATGCCTACGGCGACCCCTTGAAGGTCATGGAGACTGTGGTCGCCATCCTCCGGGATTTGCTGACGGGAGAAGCGGCAACGACTACCGATGGATCGTCCCGGTTGACCAACGTCCGGCTGGCTATTATGCCGAGCAAGCTGATGCCACCCATTGCCTGGCGGCCATCGGCCCCAAAGCGCCGCCTCTGGCTGGCGCGATAGCCGACGGGGTGCTGTTGAACGCCTGCACGCCGGTTGACCATGTGAAATACGCGGCGGACGGGGTGCGGAAGGCGGCACGGGAGACCGGGCGCGGCCCTGATTCGGTGGACATAGCCTGCATGTTGGTGATGCGGCAGACCGACGAACCGGAGCGGTTCCGCCCTGACTTGGAAAGTCGGATCGGGAGCCTGCTGGAAGAACCCCGCGTGGGCGGGATATTGCTGGAAGACTTTCAGGAGGTAGCGCAAGCCCACGTGAGACAACGGGCAGGCCATGTGCAACGTCGCGGGATAATCCAACAGTTCACAGTCATTCCGGCGCAGGCGGGAATCCAGAGTCATTGCATAGACCCTGAAGGAGCTAGCGATTGAGGGGTGAGGAGTTTATCATCGGATCGTCAGTCCGTCCCTCCTGATTTACATTAGGTCAGGGCAATCGTGTTTTAGCTGCGGAGGACTTTCAGCAGGTAGTCCTCCTTCCAGCCGGCCTGGAGGCGTTTCCCCTGGATGCCCACCTTAAGGCTCGTTTCGTTCTTGAGCAGATTGTGCGAAACCTGCCGCAGCGTCGCCATGTTCTGCGGTGTGTGGTCCTTACGCACCCGGCATTGGTCTTCTCGGAAGGTCACGTCCAGGCTCCAGTGCAAGGAGTTCTCGATGCTCCAGTGAGCGCGCACCACCTCCAGCAGTCGCTCCGCCGGGGCATCCAGGCTGCTGATGTAGTACCGGGGCTGTACCGTGGTCTCTTCCGGCGTCTCCCGGCGGCCCACCACCTTGACCACCGAGCGCAGGCTGGGCCAGTCCTGGCCGGCGCTCAGGTACCCCAAGCAAGATGGGTCGCTGATTGTCCAGCACTCCCGACGTTCTATCCGTCCGTGGTTCTTGTTCAGGGTGGTGGCGTAGTCGTGGGGAACACCCTCGAAGCCGAACTCCTCCGCTCCCTCGAACAGGTCCCGCACGTCTTCGTACAGTTGACCCTGGTTCTCCTTCAACGCCAGCACGTAGTCGGCGCCCCGGTCCAGAATCCCCTGGGCGATGTCCTTCTGACAGCCCATGGCGTCGATGGTGACGATGCACCCTTTCAGTTCCAGCATTTGCAGCAACTGGGGAATGGCAGTGATTTCGTTGGACTTCTCCTCGGTCTTCACTTGGCCCAGGGTCAGCGTGTTGGCCGAGGCCCAGGCGCTGACCAGGTGGATGGCCCGCTTGCCCGAATTGCGGTCGTGGGAACGCCGTACCGTCTTGCCATCGATGGCCACCACTTCCCCGGGGACCAGGTCGGACACCGCCTGGGTCCAGGCCATGAAGCACTGCTGGAACTGCTCCGGGTCCAGCCGGGAGAAGACGTCGCCGAAGGTGTCGTGGGACGGGATCCCGTGGGGCAGTTCCAGGAAGGTCTGGAACCATTCCAGCTTGCTCTTGCCGAACAACTCGATGTAGACCCAAGAGTCGGCCCCGCAGATGACGGCGCAGATGGCAATGGCAATAATGTCCAGCAGTTTGTGCCGCTTGCACCGGTCGATCCTGGGGTCCTCCAACGTCTCGAAATAATCCATAATGGACGCGCCCTTTCCCTCCCTCATCACTCCCCCCGTCTCCCCTTCACATCACTGGACTCGTATGCCTGGCCAAGTCTACCAATTTATAACGCGATTGCCCTGTACATTAGGTAACCGTCGCTTCCGGCAAAACAGTCCAAAGGAGTCGAGAAATGACCACCAGCCCCATCGACCCCAACCGGGTATTGCTCACCGGGGAAAACCCGTACATCAGGCTCAGCGAGACCGACGACGGGCCGGTCACCACCGACGCCAGCTTCTGGCGAATACTGTTTTCTCCCGGCGGCCCAGGCCACGTGCTGTTCCTTCAGAGCGAGCTGACCGGTAACGAGCCGAGGATTTACACCGACAACATCCACATGACGCGCTGGCTGCAGGGCGAAATACAGGGCAGAATCAACGCCACGTTTGGGAATCTGGAAATATGGGCCCGAGACGCGTCCTTCCGAAGCTCCGGCGACCTGAGGTCCTATTGGACAGAGTCAGTGAATACCAGCGGTGAAGAAATCGCCCTGACGTGGTACGACCTTGGGGAGCCGTTCCTGAGCCACAGTTTTCCCAGCGGCAACCCGGAACGGCCTCACGGAGTGGCAACGGTGCTGATACCGGCCAACGGCGCTCGTCTTACCATCAACGGGAATTTCGCCAAGGGGTGGCCCTTCCCCCGGCAACGGGACGCCCGGACGCACAGCACCTGCGCGTTGGCCTTCTCCGAGTCGTGGATGCTGCCCTACTAAAGTGGGGAAAGTCGGGCGGTCCGTTTTCGATACTGCGGCCTCAGATTAACGATATAGAATAAGCCACTATCCGGTGATGAGTGTGGCGGTGGCAGGACTCAGGGATGAAGTGGCGGAAGTGGCCCGTTGGTCCGATGGCATTAAAGGTGTCAATGGCGCTGAGAAGTTGGGCCACTGGGGCGGTGGAATCGTGTACCACTGGCCTGATGACTGTCAGCAGTAAATTGGTCGGAGTGGGGACGTTACAGGAGGAGGAAGAGGGAGCGTTGACGGTGCGTTATGCGTCGTCCGGTTCGTCTGACAGATGGGAGGGGGCGGTCTCCCTACTGCGCTTGAGCCTGTAGCTCTCGCCGTTCATCTCCAGGATGTGGACGTGGTGGGTGAGCCGGTCCAGCAGCGCTCCGGTGAGCCGTTCCGAGCCGAAGACCTCGGTCCACTCGTCGAAAGGGAGATTAGTGGTTACCATGATGGAGCCCCGCTCGTAGCGTTGGCTGAAGACCTCGAAGAGCAGTTCCGCGCCGATCCTGGAAAGTGGGACGAAGCCCAGCTCGTCGATGATCAGCAGATTCACCCGTGACAGTTGCCGCTGCAGGTTTCGCCGCCGCCTTTCGTCTCTGGCCTCCATCAACTCGTGGACCAGGGCGGCGGCGGTGAACCCCACCGACATGCCCCGCTGGCAGGCGGCCAGTCCCAGGGCCACGTGGGTCTTGCCGGCGCCGCTGTTTAAGCCCGAATCCACCGATGGACGGCGCGAGGACAGCGGAAGGTGGGTGAGGGAGTTACAGGCGCGATGATCCGGGCTCGAATTCGGGTAGACGGGAAGTTGGAGGGCGATCTGCAGGCGCTTTTGGGGCACCGCCGGCGGCCTGCAGAGGCTGTGGTGAGCGAGATGGCGGGATAGGACACGGCAAGAGGCGCTCGCGGACTGGGATGGCGCGAGTTGGCGGGGATGTTCAATTGGCCGGATGGCAGGTCAGTTGGCCGGATGACAGGTCAGTGGCAGACGGGCGCCATCAGGCTGGGAGTGGAATGGCTCGCAGCCGTGCCAGGGCGCGACTGAACTGGGTTTCCCACGGCCAGCGCTTGGGAAGATGCAGGGTCAACCGGCGCGCCGAGCGGGTGAGCCGTCCGGCCATAGAGAAGAACCGCCGCCGGAGGGTCTTGGTGGTCACGGTCCGTTCGCCCAGACCGAGCCGCGCCGTCCAGCGGGCCAGGTTGTGGCCCATCACCTGTACCGCCAGCCAGGCGCCGTTGGCGGCGAAGCGGCCGGACGGCATGTCGTTCAGACCGACGCCGTACTTGAGGTCTCGGATGGCATTCTCGATCTCGGCGTGGCGGCGATGGTCGGCCTCCAGTTCCAGGGTCTCCCCGTCCCGGTCGGTGATGAAGCCGTGATAGCTGTAGTTGGCGAAGAGGGCCAACTGGGAACCGGGCGTGGGCTTCACTCGCCGGACGATGAGCCGCACCGGTGCGGCGCCGGGCTCAGTCCGGAAGGGGGTGTAGGTGGTCTCGGCGACATCGGCTGCGCCGTCCATCCAGTAGGGGATGGGCGTCCAGTCCGCCTCGGGTATGGCTTCAATGAGATTCAATGAGATTGCGCAGGCTGGCACGCTGGCGGATGGTGATGGAGAAGCGGACCTTCGTCTTGCGACAGACGGCGACCACGGCGTGGGTGTAGAAGCCGCTGTCGGCCCGCACCGTGAGTTGCCCCTTGGCCCCAGCATGGCTCACCCGTCCCACGGTCTCCCGCAGTAAGTGGGCGGCGCCCCGAGCGGTGTTGGCGCGGCCCTCGCGCAGCGGGAACTATTCCACCCGCTAAACTCCCAATGGTCCTGCAGGCCCATGCGGGAAGCGAGACGGAGGAGCTACCCATCCGAACATTTCTCCCTAACCCACCCATCTGCCGCGTCGCGAATGCAAAGCATGGCTCCGTCATAGTCCGGTTCAGCGTCGATCTTGGCCTCGGCCACCCTCATCACCACAGGTAATGTTCCGTAGAATACGGTACCCAACTCGTTGCCCACATCAACGTCCCAGCCAATGGTGGTGGACACCCCGCCCTCAGCCCGGATGGTGGCGCCCACGACCAAGGCAGCCGCGACCTTCTCGGTTAGGCTCTCGCTTCCCGACAACTTGGTACCTAGGTCGTGTTTGTCTACCTCCCGGAAGAGGGCTTCCGCTATCTCCGGAGCGTGCTCCCGCACCCACTCCCCGACCATGTCTTGCATCGCCTCGGGGACGGGCTCCTGCAGGGCGCGGATAGGCGTCGTTGTTGGTCCTGACGTTGAGCAGGCCACGAGAGCGCACGCTAACACGCCGAGGCAAAGGATGTTCATCTTCAATTTAGTGGGCGGGATAGTCCCCCCGCAGCCGGGCCATCAGCACGTCGCCGGTGCCGGCGGCCACGGCCAGCAGCGGGTGATAGCCCCGCTGGCCGGTGTAACCATGATGTCGCGCCCCCTCCTTGGCCAGGCCGTAGGTCTCGCAGATGGTCGAATCGAGGTCGATGGTGAACGGCGGGCCAGCAGCTCACGGCTCACCCGGTCCAGTGGCGTACATGGCCCCACCTGAAGCTGCGCAGGAAAGTGCCCAAGGTGGAGGGCACCTTGACTACGCAGCCGAGAGCGCAGGCCGTCCTGCCAGCGCGCAACGCATCGGCGTCGTCGATGCAGTCAACCCCAGCCAGCGCGGAGGCCACCAGCGTCATCATCTTGTCGCCCGTGTTCGCCCGCCCCGGGGCATTGCCCAGGTCGAGGCGCTGCCGGACGAGTTTGGGCAGGCCAAGGCGCAGGGCGAGGGTGGACGGAAGAATCAGCCCGGCATTGGCCACCAGGCGGTGATCGTCGAAGGCGATTTGGATGCGGTCGGGGTGGTGGCGTGGCAGCATCTTGTATCCTGACTTTGGCCCGCGACAATAGCTCATATGTGGCGGTCCAGAGCGCGGCAGACCGGTAGCATCTGGGTCATGGTAGACCGTCCAATAGCAGGGGTCGCCGCGTTCCTCAACGGTAGAACCCGGACAGTTGCCTGGGCCAATCGAGCCCGCATCGTGCAAGGAAGGGTCAACACTGAAAGAGGAGGTGCAGATGGAAGGAGAAGCGAGGTTCGTAGGCATTGATGTCTCAAAGGCGCAGTTGGACGTTGCTGTCCGGCCTACGGGGAAGAGATGGACCCTGCCCTACGACCAGACCGGAATTGAGGGACTGATCCCCCAGATAGTGGACCTGGAGCCTGCCTTGGTGTTGTTGGAGGCTACGGGCGGCTTGGAACTGCCCTTGGTGGCCGCCCTGGCCGCGGCGGCGCTGCCGGTGGTGGTGGTCAACCCACGCCAGGTCAGGGACTTCGCCAAGGCCACCGGAACGCTGGCCAAGACCGACACTCTGGACGCGGGGGTACTGGCCCATTTCG
The DNA here is from genome assembly GCA_965205385.1 of Dehalococcoidia bacterium. GTDB lineage: Bacteria > Chloroflexota > Dehalococcoidia > Lucifugimonadales > UBA3495 > CATOSP01. Next base: position 2,022,956 of record CBDBGS010000008.1, on the reverse strand, counting down.
CCGACGCCGTCCGTCCTGAGGTGCGCCCCCTCAAGGACGCCGAGACCCAGGTCCTCAACTCGCTGACTGCCCGCAGGCGCCAGGTGATGACCATGCTGGTCTCCGAGAAGAACCGGCTAGGCGCCGCCATCGGCGCCGTTAGTCCCCGCATTGAAGCCCACATCGCGTGGTTGGAACAAGAGTTGAGCGACTTGGACAAGGGGCTGCGTCAGACTTTGCGCCGGAGTCCGGTGTGGCGTGAGAAGGACGACCTGCTCCGCACCGTTCCCGGTGTCGGAGAGCAGATCTCCCTCACTCTGCTGGCCAATCTGCCAGAGCTGGGCACGCTGAATCGCCGGCAGATCGCCGCCCTTGTGGGCGTGGCCCCCTACAACCGCGACAGTGGCGCCCTGCGGGGCAAACGCGCCGTCTGGGGCGGACGCTCCCGGGTGCGGGCCGTCCTCTACATGGGAGCGTTGGTAGCCAGCCGCCACAACCCTGCTATCCGGGACTTCTACCAGAGGCTGCTGGCAGCTGGCAAGCCGAAAAAGGTGGCGCTGGTCGCGTCCATGCGCAAACTGCTGGTTATACTCAACGGCATGCTCAAACATGGCTCCCCTTGGTGCGATATGACTCAGCCAGTCGCCGCTCATTCCTATTGACTTTCAAGACAGTTGCTATTGGGCGCTCCTTCTCTGGGTTCGGTTTTGTGTTTCGAAAACCATTATCCCAGATTCTGGGGAGCTCCCTTTTGCTTCTTCAGGAGGCCTCTCACACGCGCCCGTTCGGTGGATTGGGGCTAAGGGTAGCTGTTGTTGTCGGGAGGGAGTGGGATATGCCGGCCACTTAAACGGACATTTATCCTGAACAGCGACACCGAATGTCAGTCGGTCAATCCGCCCACGTGGTCCAATTTACCTCCGCCGATTACAGGTTCTGGGGACTTGCAGGTACGAACTATTGAAGTTTCCTGATTACAAACATCGGCATGAAGAGGAGCCAAAATTGCGGGATCTCCAACACGTAAGAATTTTGGAAGAGATATGCGACATCGTCGCTGACGATATGAACGCGAGAAAGATCGAGCTTACCGAGCGCTCGTTCTTGCTGAACGAAATCGCTGAAGTCGAGCCGCTGGAGAGGCGGGAGCTACTAAGAAACCATCTCTTCAGTACGGTGTTGAATTTGCTGATTGGTGTTCAGGACCAAGTGCGCTCTCTGGGGGCAGCCTTTAATGTCGGTGCGTCCGTAACTCCTTTCATCCTTGAGCGCACCATATTGGAATACTCCTATAAGATCACTTACATATCCGATCCTCAGATAAGTCCTAGAGAACGAATCAAAAGGTTCTTGAGGCTCTATTACACTGACATTAGGCAGTTCGATAAACTGCCGGACGATCTCAGGTCATCCTCGGGGAAGGAGCTTGCGACCGAACGCAAAAGACAGGCTGCCGCGTGGTACCAGGAAATAACAAATAAAAATTTGGGAGGAGTTGGCTCTGAGGAGATACTTGATGAGGTGTGGAAATCCGGTCTCCAAGCCTGGAAAAGTAAAGCCAGCGAGGAGAATGTGATATACGAGAAGGGCTATAGGATTGGATCTGCTATCGTCCATGGTCACGGCTGGGCTATCGGTCACTATTGTTTGGAAACGCAGGTGGTCGGTGATAGCTACATCACAACACCAAGTCTAAAAGAGGAAACAATAAGGGACCTTCTTTTGATTGCAGCTGGTTGTCTGATGTATTCGTATGGATTCGTCACCCAGTTAATGGACATGCTTCCTGTCGGGATCATGAACAAGTTGGAGGGCAAGATTGCTGAAATCAGGTATGAATGAAGTTCGGCGGAATCACACTTGCCCTAGTATTACAACGACGCTTCCTCAACTTGGTCAGTTTTTGGCCGGAAATCGCTTCGCGGAAGGCAAGGCAACAAAGCTGTCAAGCGCGTGGACAGGTCGCCATGAAGAGGTGCTCAGCTAAGGCGTGGTCTGGGGCAATCCAACTACTTATTCAGAGGTTTCCTAAGTGTGAGGTCCATACCCTACCTGGTCATCATCCCTTGCTCCTAAACCAAAGCCAAGGTGGAATCTACATTTGTGGGGCGATGAAGATTGACTTGGGCGCCCAGGGAAGCTCTTGCTCCTGTGTCCGGAGAGCAATCCGGTGCCGCCGATTGACTTCCTCCATACGCGTATTTCACCTTGGTATTAGTTTAGGTGATTGGCTTAACGAGAACGCCGATGTTCTGGGACGGCGGTACGTGAGTGAACTCCAGCGCAAATTCCGCCGTTAATCCCCATAGGGCAATGAGAGTGGGACGTAGGCCACATTTGCCGTAGTGAGCCCTACTGCCTTCGGGGGTTTGCCTTAAGGGGGGCAAGCCCGGGATGACTTGGCACTAAGGCCGCCTGTCCATGCAGGAACGTAGCTGACTGTTGGCTCATCGCTACTGATAGATATCTGACACCAATGGATAGCTGACTGGAGTTGGTGTTTTGTCTTGGAGTCGACTTCAGAGATGGACTGAAGGAATCGCTCGAACTGATAGCCGACCAAGGAATCAAATTGCGCCAGCATTTGCGGCGTGCTGCGATAGCAATAGTGGTGTTCAGACGTCAGGTTCGCGTTAAAATCCGTACAAGCAACCCTTTTGAGGTATGGCGGCTCATTCGGATAACCTCCATAGGTGGAAAGTAAGGAACTGAACGCTCGACCGACCTTCAAGGCGTGGTCTTCAGCTTCCATGAGGCCCTGTTCGACAAATTCGATGACAAGGATTAATTCGACATACTCACCGATGGCAGGCTGATCGTTTGGATATCCAATCCGATAGTAACCCTTCTGGATCTCAAGCGCTTCAGGGTTGTCAATAACATGTCTTGTTTCCCGGTTCACATAGAAGCATGTCGGTATAGATAGCTCAGCGATGTAAACGTGGTCCTTTAGTTCATCCATCAGGTCATCCCATCCTGTCGCCCGTGACGATCACGACCGGGTCTCGAACACCAACTCCGGCACCACCACCTCCCAGGAATCGCAGCGGAGTCCATCCCGGTATTGCGGTTCAGAACCCTCCCGGTCCCAGGTGGCGATCGCCAGGACTGTGCCGAATGTGCAACTCATGCCAGCGGGAACCTCGAAGCCGCCCGCCATCTGTCCGGTCACTGTCCCATTGCAGTCCTGTAGTTCCCAACGAGTCGTTCCAGGGCGCACCCGCAGCGGGTCACCAGGGGACAGGTCGGCGATTGCCCTGTGCAGGGGATGGCCTTGGGGTCGGTATCCGGCGAAGCTCAGGAACACGTCCCGCAGGCTCAGACTCCGGTAGCGTCGGGACAGCTCCGGCGGGGCTGACGGGAAATGGGCGGGCCCATCGCGGTGCAGCACCGACGGGATTCCCTGCAGGGAATCCCGGAACGGATGCGACCGGGGAAAGCGAGCCAGCGTCAGTGTCTTGCGGGCGCGGGTCATGGCCACGTAGTAAAGCCGGCGCGGGGCATCCCTGTCCTCCCCGGTGCCAATGCGGTCCCAACTCCCGTCCAGGACAACAACGTGGTCGAACTCCAGTCCCTTGGCGCGATGGGCGGTGAGAAGCAGCAAGCCACGCTGACGCCGGCGGACATCTCGTGACCACTCGGCCAGCCATTCGATGAAATGGTCCACCGGAGATTCGCTATCACCGGTCTCCAGAGCGTACTCCGCCACGGCCTCCTGGAGCAGCGCAATCCAACGGCCCGGGGGTTGATCAAACACCCATCCCTCGAGGTCATCGCCGGTGACAAGGTAGGAGTTCCGACGGCGCAGCCAATCCACCAACGCTTGGGTCTCCCGAAGCTGCCAGATGCCCGTGAACTCCTCGTTGGCCATCTGCACCGGAATGCCTTCAAGTTCGCAGAGGCTGCGCACCGGGTCCAGGTAGCTCCACTCCCGGGCAATCACCGCGCATTGGGCCCAGTCCCAGTCCTGATCCAGACCGGCTAACCGCTTCAGATCGGCGACCACCGCCTGCGCCTGTGAGATCGAGGTATCTCCCGCCGGAAGCGTCTGGACCTGTCCCCGGGCCACCGGGTCCATCAGGGCCCAATCTCCACCGGAGGGCTCCCGGCCCCGCGCCCGATTGATGGTAATGGGATGCCCAGCCTTCATCCGCTGCGCAGCCGGCTTGATCACCGCGTTGGCCGCCTCGATGATGTGGCCGGTGGAGCGGTAGTTGTCGGTGAGAAATAAGGGCCGGGCCTTGTAGTGGGCTTCGAAGCGGCGGATGAACTCCGTGGACGACCCGTTGAAGGCGTAAATGTTCTGGTCGTCGTCACCCACCGCGAAGAGGCTGAGCTTGTCGTCGTCGCTGGAAAGAGTCCGCCCCGCCAGTGCCGAGATCAGCTCGTACTGGTCCGGGCCGATGTCCTGGTACTCGTCCACGAGAATCCACCGGAAACCGGCCAGCAGGCGGGCCCGTTGGTCATCAGCTTCCTCGGGAGGCAGGCCCTCCCCTTTCAGCAGGGCGACCGCCTGCTGGACCACTTCGCGGAAATCCCCCTCGTCCAGCCGGTTTGCCCGTCCGCTGAAGCTGGCGCCGGTAAGCCGCATGGCCAGGGCGTGGCAGGTCAGCACCACCACACCGCGGGCGTCGTCGCCGATGAGGTCTGACAGGCGCCTGCGTATCTCCACCGCGGCATGGCGGTTGTAGGCCAGGGCTAGGATGCCCCGGGGGTTCTCCCGCCTGACTCGTATGAGGTAGGCGACGCGGTGAACCAGCACCCGCGTCTTGCCCGAGCCAGGACCCGCCAGGACCAAAACGTTGGTCTGCTCCCGGTCGTCGGCCACGATGCGGCGCTGGACGGGGTTGTTCAGGCTCTCCACGATGGACTGCCAGGATTCGGGCGTGGTCTGACGCGACATTTCCGCGTCCCGGCCCTGCAGCCACTTGGAAAGGAAGTCACCCTTGAGCAGGCTGAAGTAGTCCATGGCGAGCCGGAGGGCCTGGGCCATGGAGGCCAGACCCTGCTGGGCGAACTCCGCCATGACGTGGATCTGGAGCGTCTGCTCGTCGTAGTGGAGCCTCAGGGAGCCGTAGTCGGCCTGGGCGAACCCGCGCCTTTCCTGCTTGAGACGGATGGTCATGGCCGGACGGAACACCGCCAGGCCCTTGTTCAGGCGGATGACCTCCTGCTCGTGCAGCCACAGCAGGGCCCGGTCCACCAGCCGGGATGGCTCTCTCACCTGGCTCCTGACGAGGAGGTCGGAGTTGACGGCCATCAACAGCTTGCCCAACGTGGTCTCAGCCAAAAGATCGGTGCCCCGGCTCCCGGATGGCAGGCTGGCCAGCAGGTGTTCCAGGATGCGTCCGGCGGCAGCCCGGCGCACCTCCGCCATCTTCTCCAGTTGTCCCCACTGCCGCAGCAGGGTCATGTGCACCATCTCCTGGTCCCGTCCTCGCACGGACAGACTTCCACCGCCGCCCCCTTCGCCCCGGCCGTCGGCGGCGATGCTGCGGAGGATCCGCCGCAGCCGTTCCGGCAGCGCATTGTAAAGGCCTTCGTCCTTCAGTTGCTGCGTGGCCCGCCGAAGGTGCAGCGGATGAGTTTCACCTATTTCCGTGTCCGGGGCGGCCTCCTGCATCAATGCGATCAGGGCCTGCTCCAGGTCGGCCGCTTCCTGGAAGCGTCTGCGGGAAGACCTCTCAACCCCGGCGTGGACGAAGGCGGTCAGGGCGGTGTCGTTGCTGGCGACGCCCCATCGCTCCAAGTCGTAGAGCGCAGCCCGCACTCCTTCGGAGTTCAGTCCCGACGCGGCCATCAACTCGTCGGTGGAGATGCCCTCGTCGGCATTAGCGTCGATGAGGGTCTCGGCGATGGTGAGCAACTGGCGGCGGTAGGAGTCGGTGATGAGGGCCCTTGCCAGCCTGGAGCGGGCCTCCTCCACCGAACCGACGCGGAGGGATGAGGGGAACACCTGCACCAGGTTCTCCTCCCGGGTCAGCAGTTCCGCCTCCTCCAGCCAGGCCACTGCGGTGCGCACCCGGTTGTCGTCGGTAGCGGAGTCCCGCTCGAAGGCTCCTTCGTCGTCCTCCCCCAGGATCTCCCCGGAGGTGGCCACAACCTCGCCCTCCAGCCGCTTCCTGCGGTCCAGGTTGCGCAGCGCCCGCAGAACGCCGTGGATCTCCTGCCGGGTCAGGCGGGAGCGTGCGGACATGCCGAACTGGCGTTCCACGTCCTCCTGGGTGTAGAGCAGCACGCACCGCGCCGCTTCCTGGTCGCGACCGGCCCGACCAGCTTCCTGCAAATAGTTCTCCAGGGAGCCTGGGATGTCAGCATGGACCACCACCCGCACGTCGGGCTTGTCGATGCCCATCCCGAAGGCGTTGGTGGCGGCGATCACCCGTAGCTCACCGTTGATAAAGCCCTGCTGGACGTTTTTCTTGGTCTCCGGCGGTAGCGTCCCGTGGAAATAGTCCGCCGCCATTCCCTTGGCCCGCAGGAACTCCGCCACCTCCTGCGTCTGCCGCCTCGTCGCGCAGTAGACGATGGCGCCTCCGGGTCCATCCGCCGGCAGGTCGGCCTCGAGGATCTGGTGAATGTGGGCGAACTTGCCTTCGCCGCTGGTGGGCACCACCACGAAATCCAGGTTGGTCCGTTGGGCACCGCCGTCAAACACCTTCAGATCGATGTCCAGCTCTTCCCTGAAGTAGCGCACTATCTCGGCCTTGACGTCGGGCTTGGCCGTGGCGGTGAGGCACAGCACCGGCGGAACGGGCTCGTCCCCGGCCCGCTCGCGGATGAAGCGCCCCACGTAACGGTAGTCTGGGCGGAAGTCGTGTCCCCAACGGGAAAGGCAATGGACTTCGTCCAGCACCCACGAGCCGATTTCCCGCTGGGCCAGGACCCGCCGCAGGGAGACGCTGCGCAGCTGTTCCGGCGAGATGAGGAGGATAGCCGCATCGCCCAGACGCACCCGGTCCAGGGCGTCAGCCCGCTCCGGCATGGACAAGAGGCTGTTGACAGTAACGCAGGAACCGATGCCCTGGGCCTCCAGTCCCGCCACCTGGTCGGCCATGAGGGCCACCAGCGGAGAGAACACCACCGTCAGAGCGCCGGTCTTGTCGTAGCGGGACAGGGCCGGCACCTGGTAGCAGACCGACTTGCCCGCTCCGGTGGGAAGGATTCCCAGGACGTGCTCTCCCGTCATCGCCGCCTCGGAGATGGACTGTTGCAGCGGACGCCCGTCATCGTCCGCCGGTTCGGGGCGGAACCCGGGAAAGCCGAACCAGCGGGCCAGTTCCTTCTTCGCGTCGTGCATCTCCCTGCACCAATCACAACCAGGGTCGGCGCAGGCGGTGTCGCGCAATCTACGCACCAGGCGACCCGCTTCGGGAAACTGGTGACGCACCCAGGGAGGCATGACCGAGTTCCCTCCTGCCACCGAAAGCCACGCCAGGGCGTAGGCCAGGGGCCAGCCGTGCCGGGCGGGGTCATCCATGACTTCCTGTGCGTGGGTCCCGCAGGAGTTGCCGTCCAAACGCGCGCGGATCGCTTCACCCGCCTCGGCGTTTGACGGCTTGGGCGAACCCCGCAAGGACTTGAACACCTGGTCGAATCCGGCGCCGTTTTCCGCCGTGGTGAGCCAGTGCCAAGCTGTCAGCAGAGTTGCCGTCCAAACGCGCGCGGATCGCTTCACCCGCCTCGGCGTTTGACGGCTTGGGCGAACCCCGCAAGGACTTGAACACCTGGTCGAATCCGGCGCCGTTTTCCGCCGTGGTGAGCCAGTGCCAAGCTGTCAGCAGGTCGGGAGGCGCGTCCCGGAACGCCCTCAACTGATCGTGGAAGACCTCCAGGGCCAGCCTGGCGTCCAGCTCGGGATCGTTGACCCGCCCCTGTTTCAGCCCGCCGTCCTGGTAGTGCTTGACTAGGTGGTGGTACGGGTTGCGCGGGAAGGCCAGCGGGTTCAGCCGGAGAGTGTCCACGGCGGGCAGCTTGAGCAGCCGCAGATCGGGACCCACGGCTTCAAGGTGGGGTAGGTCGAATGCTATCAGGTTGTGTCCCAGCACGAAGCCGGCGCCATCGGCTAGGTCGTCGAGCTTGGCGAGTGCGCCGGTAAGCCGGTTCCCCGATTCGGCGGAGGTTAGGGACTGGCCGGTATCCACTCGGACCCCGGCCAAGGCGTGAATACGGTTGTCCTTGCGGCCGACTTCCAGGTCTACGGACAGGCAGCGGAACAACGGAGTGCTGCCATCGGCGCCTGGCGTCTCCTGGGCCTCGGATTCTTGTTTGGCTTTAGGATCCATGGGCCGCTCGTTTATTGGTGCCTTTTACAGGATTTCACAAATTCTCCACCAGCCAGACTGACCCCGCCGTGGTGGGACGGATCAAGTTCACCGCCAAAAGGGCTATCACCCGATGCGGACAGGTTCCCCGTACATGGCCCAACACCCGAAGTTGCCCAGCGGCCCATGCTGTTTGATCCGTTTCACGGTGGTCGTTATCATGGGCAGATTCACCCGCTTGCCGGTGTAGCCGTGGTGGCGGGCACCCTCTTTGGCCAAGCCGTAGGTCTCGCAGATGGTCGAATCGAGGTCGATGGTCAGGGGCGCATCGCCGGGTCCGGCGCCGGTCTTCCAGGCCTGGGCCAGCAACTCGGGGCCCACCCGGTCCAACTGACGGACATGGCCCCACCGGAAACTGCGCAGGAAGGTCCCCAGCGTGGATGGCGCCTTGACCCTGCTGCCCAAGGTGCAGGCCGTCCCCCCGGTGCGCAACACGTCGGCGTCGTCGATACAGTCGCCGCCAGCCAGCGCGGAGGCCAGCAGCGTCATCATCTTATCGCCGGTGTTGGCCCGGCCTGGGGCACGGCCCAGGTCGAGGTGCCGGTCAACCAGTTGGGGAAGGCCGAGATGCTGGGCCAGGGTGGCCGGCAGGAGCAGCCCGGCATTGGCCACCAAGCGGTGATCGTCGAAGGCGATGCGGATGCGGTCGGGGTGGTGGCGTGGCAGCATCTATAGGGTGCTCCTTTTCCGGGGTTGGTTTCGTGTTTCAAAACCATTATCCCAGATTCAGAGGAGCACCCTTTTGCTCCTTCAGCAGGCATCCCACACGCCGTCCTTCGGTGGATTCGGGCTAAGTTGACTCCTAACCTACCATTCTCATGCCTCCACCAATCAGATGCGATTGCCCTGGTCTTATAAACTGTGTCCGTGCTACCCATCGGCTACTTCCTATCTCCGTTTCTCCCGATGAGCCCGCCATCAAATGGGTCCTGGTTCAAGTAGGTCTGGAAACCACGTAGGATAATTCCGTAATTACAAAGGTGTTACCGAGAAACGGAGGTTTGGGCGGGATTTCCAACCCCGCCGTCCTCTACAGCCTCAGCAACCTCTCGGCGTTGCCACTCAGGATCTTTGTCTTGTCCTCGGCGCTTAGGGGGGATGGTTGGTATCCAGTCGGTGGCGGGTTTGTTATCTACGAAGGGATAATCCACCGAGAAGAGGATGCGGTCAACGCCCATTTCCATTACGCAGCACAGCAGGGCCGGGTTGGAGAAAAAGCCGCTGGTGGTGATCCAGAAGTGCTTGCAGAAATAATCCCGGAACGAGAACGATGTATCCCGGTTGCCCTGCCGCGCCAGGGCCTGGTTTATCCGCCACAGGTAGAATGGCAGGCCCTCGCCCATGTGGCCCAGGATGATCTTTACATCGGGGTAGGCGTCAAACACCCCCGACAGCACCAGCCTGATGCCCTGGGTGGCCGTCTCCACGGTGAAGCCCCAACCGGCGCTGAGCAGGGAGGGAAAATCCTGCAGGTAGTCCTGGTAATAGGCATCCACCACGGCTGGGTGGGGCGTGGCCGGGTGAATATATAGCGGAACGTCCAATTCCTGGGCCTGCTGGAAGATGGGCCAGAACCGCTTGTCGTCGAAGAACAGTCCGTTGGTCAGGCCGTGCACCATGGCCCCTTTGAACCCCAATTTGGTTATGCAACGCTCCAACTCGGCCACGGAGGCCGCGGGATCAGGGGTCGGCAGGGCGGCGAACCCGGCGAACCGGTCCGGGTGGGCGCCCACGATGTCGTATAACCGGTCGTTGGCGTTGCGGGCCAGCCGGACCGCGGTCTCAGCATCGACCCTCTGGGCCGACGGCGCGCCGTGGGACAAGACCTGGAAGTCGATGCCCGCTTCGTCCATCTCCTGGATGCGCAATTCGCTGTAATCGTACAGACGGTCGATGATGGGAGTCCTTCTTCGCACCGAGTCGCCGTCGTCGAAGGTCGCGGCAAGCTCCCTGTCCCAGAAATGCTCCTCGATGGCGATGATCCACGGATTTCCACTGGTTGGCATTGCTTCCACCTCTTACCAGCCTATTGCGTTGAGTCTCCAAGGGCCCGCCGGATTCCCTGGGTGAGATGGTTTCGGCTTGCGCGTCACAGTGGTATTGTTCAACCGTGATCCAGCAGACTCATGAGGGCCCACTACCATGAAAATCGGCATGTCGCTGACATCCAGCTACTCCATCAGCTGGGACAGCACCGTGATTATGGAAAACCTGAACCAACAGGTCAAGCTGATGGCGGAACTGTGGTTTGATTCCTTCTCGTTGGGGGATCACCACCTGACCGCCGACCACTACGTGCAGGTGCTGCCAGCCATATCCAGCCTTTCCACCGTCAGCGGCAACATGCGGTTGCTCCCCCTGTTCCTGCTGCCCTTCTACGATCCCATCCTGCTGGCGGAACAACTGGCCACTCTGGACGTCATCACCGGCGGGCGCGTTACCGTGATCAACGCCCTGCGATACGACCCGGCGGCGTTCCGGGCGTTTGGAACAACCCAGCGGGCGCGAGTTTCCCGGTTTGTGGAGACCTTCGAGATCATGCGGCTGCTGTTGGAGAAGGACGGCGTCACCTACAAGGGACGCCACTACTCCATCGACGCGCCGATCTCCCTGAATCCAAGCCCATCAACCGGCCTCTACCCATGTGGATAGCCGGGGGCGCCGAGCCCGCAATTCAACGGGCGGCCAGGTTGGGCGATGGGTGGAACATCGTACCGGGGTGGACGCCGGACCTGATCAAGCAGGGCATCCAGATATACCGGAACGCTCTGTCGGAATACGGCCGCGGCGAAGGGGATATGGACATCGTGCTCAGGCGCGACGCCCACCTGGCTGCCACGTCGGAAACGGGCCACCGGGAAGCCCAGACCCTGTTCGAAAACGGGTACCGGGGGTTCGGCGCCGAGGAACTGGAGCAGTCGCTGGTCATCGGAGGTCCCGCCGAATGCATTGAATACCTGGAAGACATGGAGCGGGCGGGTGTCACCCACGTCCTGTTCCGGTGTGCCCTGGACGAAGGGGAACAGGCCCTTCAGACCATCCGGGTCTTGGGCTCAGACGTGATACCCCATTTCAAACGGTGAGGTGGTAAGGCAGTAAGGCGCCGGGACCATTTCCCTCGCCAATGCCTGTGGTGTTAGTATGCGGGCGGACCGGGAACCGCCCGCGCCTGGACAAAGAAAGGGGCCTGCGCCGGTCAATCATATATTTCAGGGTGAAACGAAATGGCTAGAGTGGCTCTGGACCTCGAAAGCAAGGAAAGCATGCAGATATTGTCGGCCGGCGGCTGGAGCAGGGCGCCGGGCCTGGTTCCGGGGGAACCCAACCAGGGGCTGGTGGCCGAGATGTTGGGCAGCCCCGCCCGCCTGGCAGAATATGACGATTCCGGCTGGGACCGCGACGTGAACGTTCAAGACCGGCTCTCCATTGGGTTCACCTTCGCGTGGTACCGATTAGGCTTCACCATGCCCGAGGAGGTCAAGGGGCAAAAGGTGGAGGGCAACCGCGTCTATTTTGAGACCAACGTGGACAACTACGGCGAAGTCAATATCGACGGCAAGATCGACGGCAGCATCGGCGTGGTCACCGGCAACAACACGCCAAAAAGGGTGATGATCGAGGAACCGGCCGTGCCCGGCGGGAAACACGTCGTTGCTTTATTGGTCGCCAACGCGCCGTTGGGTTCCCCCGTGGGCGCGATTTTCGTTCGCCACGTCACCATGGCTTTTGAACAGGCGCCAGCGCAGGCATCCGCCAGTTAATTTCCAGGTGATTTTCAGCCGATTCGGGGTTGGCTTCTCCAGTGCGCCCGCCCCGGAGGCCGCTGGCGTGAGAGTGGAAATCGTCAATTCCGCCAGGCCGGTTCCAACCCCACAGAGTACGGCCGGCCTGAGTCCTTTGGGCGGCCCAGGCCGTTAGCCTTCGGCTCCGATCCCTCGCAACCTTGGGTCCAGAATATCCCGCAGCGCGTCACCCAGCACATTCCAGGCGAACACCACTATAAATATTGCCAACCCGGGTAATATTGTCGTCCAAGGCGCGATCGTGGTATTCGCCGCGGCTTTGCTCAATATACCGCCCCAGGATGGAACGTCGGGAGGGGTGCCTACTCCCAGAAAACTCAGGGCGGCTTCGGCGATGATAGCTGCTCCCAGGTAGTAGGTCACAATCACGATATAAAGAGCTAGCAGGTTGGGTATCATGTGCCGGATCATGATCCGCCAAGCACCGGCCCCCACCGCCTTGGCAGCCAGGATATAGTCCATCTCCTTTACCGCCAAACCTTGAGCACGAAGGACGCGGGTTGTGAGAGGCACATAGGCAATGCTCAAGGCGATTACCACGTTGTTGAGGGAAGCCCCAAGGGCAGCCATGATGGCGATGGCCAGAATAAGGGTGGGAAAGGCGATCATGGTGTCCACGATCCGCTGTATGACGAGGTCCATTATTCCTCCAAAATGGACACTGACAACCGCTACGAACATGCCTATGGTGCACCCAATGAATGCGGACAGGAGGCCCGCATACAGCGAAATCCGTGCGCCGTAAACCAGCCTGCTGAACAAGTCTCGCCCCAGGTGGTCCCCACCTAGCCAGTTCTCGGCGCTGGGTTTGGCAAATTTACTCTCGGGGCTAGGTTTGTAGGGGTCATGGGTCGCGATCGCTGGGGCGAAGATGGCGAAAAATATGAGAACAACAGCTACCACCGACCCAAAAGCACCCAAATACTTTTGCGTGAAAAAGAAGACCAACTGCCTCTTGACCGCCGGCCAGCGGCCCAGAGGTTGAATCGTATAGGACTCGGCGCTCGCTGGTTGTATGCTCATTTTTCTCACCCCGATATCTAGAGCAGGCTAAGCGTAACGAATCCTCGGATTTAGCCAGGCGTACAACAGGTCCGTGATCAGATTCGCCACCAACACGAAGACGGTGATCAACATGATTATGCCTTGGATCATGGGGAAGTCCCGGTTCAGGATAGCGGTGATCAGCAACCTGCCCATCCCAGGCACCAAGAAGATCACTTCGATTATTACCGTGCCTGCGATGATCGATCCCAACTCGTGGCCCGAAACGGTAAGTACCGGCAACAGTGCGTTCCTCAGAGCGTGCCGGAAAATCACCACCCTCTCTCTTAGACCTTTGGATCGCGCCGTCCGTATGTAATCTTCACGGAGCACCTCCAACATGGCTGAGCGGGTCACCCGGGCCAGAAATGCCGTGTTCGAGGTGCCCAAAGCAATTGCTGGGAAGATAAGCTGCTGCAGGTTGACCGAGGGGTCTTCCCAGATGTTGACGTAACCTATCGGCGGGAAGTAGCCGAACCACATCACCAAAAAGAAGATCATCATGATGGCGACCCAGAAGTTGGGCGTTGCTATCCCCACGATGGTAAGGGCTCTAGAGATATAGTCACCCATCGTGTCCTGCCTCAAAGCAGAGTAAACACCCAAGGGTATGGCCACTATAGAGGCCAGGAACACCGCCATCACGCCTAGCTCTACGGTAACCGGCAGCCTTTGCCACATGTCGCCGACAACTGGAGTGTCGTAGAAGTAAGATTCGCCGAAGTCCAACTGCACAATGCCCCATGCCCAGTCTGCGTATTGGACAACAATGGGCCGGTCCGTTCCTAGCTGAGCCCGTATCTCGGCCAGCAGTTCCTCATCGTAGGATTCTTCTCCTTCTTCGCCTCCCGCAACAATGAACATGATCGCCGGATCGCCGGGCACGACACGCAAGATAAGAAAGACCACCACCGAGATCATCAGCAGCGAGGGTATGAACAGGCCCACTCTTTTGAAGATATAGTAGCGCATCTTTCCAGGCGTCTCTAAGGCAGATTGGGAAAGGCCAATCACCTACATTAACACCAAGGTGAGATCTTCGTGGATATCTACGTACCCTCCGCAGATTTCACATTAATATTGCCGTAGGTACTGACGGGGCAACTTCCTCTCTTGTTTGTCACGCTCTGCCCCGAAGTATGGGCACCACGCGTCCAACTCTGTAGCCGAGATGGTTTGCTCCGCCCACCACGAAAAAGGTGGGTGAACTGCCACTCGGCTGTGCTGGTGGACAAAGCTCCCGGGCCAAATTTGCCGGACGCCTCGCGTAGTACTCAGGAGTATTCAGGAAGGCCGGATTCAGGGCCCCGGCCGGGGCCCTGAATCCTTAATCAACTGCCTAAGTGGAGCCCTTAACTTAGCACTTGGGATCGCACCACATGTGCTCCAACTTGTGGTTGGCGTAGCCACTGGGATGCATGTTTATATTCTGGATTCGGTTGCTTATCGGCCAATGTCTCATGCTCCAGTACACTCCGACGTAATTGTTATCCTGGTTCAGCATGATATCGTGAGCCTTCAGCACCAAATCTTTTCGCTCGTCCCGGTCTGCCACCCCTGCCTGTAACGCAACCAACTCCTCGAGCCCTTCCGGAATCCAGCCTTTGTTGTCTCCGCCAGCGGCCCGCATGGGCGCGGTGCCTGTTGTGTACCGAAGCAGCGCCGCGGACGGGTCATCAAAATTATAGGTAGATCCCTGCAGGTTGAATTGGAATTCCCCGTTATCGTATGCGACGTAGCCGGCGGCGCTTTCGTACACCTTCAGCGTGACATCCCAGTCCAGGAAAGTCCTCAACTGGTCCGCGATGATCGCCGCCACGTCAGGATACCCCACCGCATCTCTGGTAGCGAACTCCACCTGGAACCCTCCACCAAAACCGGCGTCGGCCAGCAACCGGCGTGCCTCTACCAAGTCATCGGGGTGTTTCTCCCCGTTAAGCTCCCGGAATCCGGGCATCTGGGCTGCTTCTTCCGAGGTGTAGCTATACCAGGTGTCAGGCGGCAAGGGAGTACCCAGCAGATCCTGCCCACCACTGATGATCTCTATGATGGGCTGGCGGTGTATCGCCAAATTAAGGGCCTGTCTCACTCGCTGGTCGTCGAAGGGTTTCTTGGTCGTGTTTATTTGAAAACCTCTAAAACCGCTGGGTCCGGCCCAGCGCACCTCGAGTTCCCCCGCCATGTCTTCGCCCAGCTTCACGGCTTGCAGCGGATTCAAGGGGGTAGTCGGCTGATTTTGCATCAAAACCTGTCCTGACTTGAAAGCCGCTATCGTCGTTCCGGGATCGGTAATAATGAAGTGAGACATCGAGTCGATGCGGGGATAGCCCTCCTTCCAGTAATCGGGATTCCTCACGAACTCGTTTTTGACATCGACGATATAGCCCACATGCAAGAAGGGACCTGAGCCGTTGAGGTCCTCTGATTGGTAAATGTTTTGAATCTTCCCTTCACCGAGTATCGTGTGCTTGGGCCCAATCCCGACGGCGCTAAGCGAAAGCATATCAAGAAAAGCAGGGAGCGGGTAGTTGAGCTTTATCTCCACAGTCTTGTCATCGATGGCCCGGGACTGGCCTACCTCGTAGCCGCCTCTGAAAAAGAAGAGCGAAGTCCTGCGCTGGCCTTTCATGACTTCGAAACAATCAGGGCACAACATGGCGTCTAAACTGAAGACGACATCGTCGGCAGTGACGGGCACGCCATCGTGCCAGTTGGCCTTCTTGTTCAGGTGGAAAATATAGGTTAGCCCATCGTCCAGTATTTCCCAGCTTTCCGCCAAGTCACCCCGAATCACCGAGGGATCCGGGTCCTCCGGGTCCCATTCCACCAGAGTGTTGAACATGGGGCCCATGTTTTTCATCGTGGAAGACCCCGCCTGCCAGAGGTACCGTTTGGAGGGAGCCGCGTAGTCGGCCATGGGGATATCGCCGCCAAAGTTATCCGAAACCATCGCCGAACTGCCGGTTGGCTCAACAACGGGCGCTGGAACGGTGCTAGCCTGGGCATCGGGGGGCTCCAGAGTGATTCTGCTGACCGGAGGGATCAGTTCGGGCATGGACTGGGTGGCCTGCGATTCTTGTGGAGCCGAAGTCGCAGTAGGCGCCTCGGAAGTCGCAGTAGGCGCCTCGGCAGAGGAGCCACAGGCGACGATGACCGCCAAGGTCAAGAGCAACCACGCGGTCATGATTCCTTTGGACTGTATTATCCAACGATTCAACATGAAAAAACCTCTGGATCAAGTTAATTTGGGTTTAACGGGTCCTACCGGCCGATATGATTGGGCCATATGATAGTGCGGTTAGGCCGCTATTGCTCGATAAGATACTCAACCGGAGCGATTTGTTCAAGAAACACCGTGTTTGCTCAATTACAAACCGGTATCGTTAGCCGTACTTCGGGATAGGCGGCTAATATAGTCTATGAATAAATGATATGTCAATAGCCGTTAGCTTAAGGGTCGCAGATGCGGTCCCTTCTGCGCGATCCGAAGCAGAGTTACGGTCACTCGGAAGCCAGGCTATGGGTACGGCGGTGGCGATCAAAGAAGAGTTGGACCGCTACGGCATTTCAACGGACAGTCAAGCAATACGTCGTTCGCTCGAAGACTTGAACGCCTACTATGGTAATGACGTTTCAGAATTGCGCCGACGGCTCCACATAACGCTTCAACAGGTTGCCGGTTACTACCGTGCTCGGGCCTCTGGTCTAAACTGACGCGCCTGGATTGATTCTCTCGGGTCCGAGATGCCACCGTGCCTGGTGACAGATACCTCCCCGCAATTGCACACAATCGCGAAATGGACTCAATCTGGCCGTCCCATAGCTAAACACCGTGGCCCGAGCAATACCGCCAGGCTCAACAGGCTAGACGACTCCATTACGATATTGACCCCGTAATTGCCGATGCCCTTACCAGAGGTATCGCTTCATCTCGACTTGGATTCCTCATCCCTTCCCGATGCCAAACCTTATCAGTGGCCCCGCATAGAATCGACGGTGCCAAGGACGGGGCTGGGTGCACCAAACCTGAGTCGGCCTGTGACCAGTTAACGACAAAGGATACTTCGACTAATGTCAAGTTCTACGTCGACGGTTTCAGCGTCGTTGTAATTGCCGTACATGGCCATCGTAATGACTTTTGACTGGCCAGGCCTCAAACAATGTGGCGAATAATAAGATGCGCTCTTCAAGATGCTGCCGTCTTGTCGATAGGTGATCGCTGTCGGCACTACACAAACGATTCGTTACAAGTATTAATCAAGCGCGCGGACACATCTAGGCCATTGTAGTGAGGTGGACCCCATCGGTTGGACAGGATTAAGCCACAATTAAGTGGGACTCCTGCACTCCTCCGTATGATACCAAGACCGGTTGGTCGGGGCACCTCCTTTCCTTCAGCTCCTTTTCTACAGGCTCGCCGTGGAAGACCTCCGCCGGCGTACGGTAGCCCAGGGCCTGATGCGGCCTCCGGTGGTTGTAGAACCGGAAGTACTCTCGCAGCCCTCGGCGGGCCTCAAGGCCGTTAGCGTAGGCCTTCAGGTAGACCTCCTCGTACTTCACCGTCCTCCATAGCCGCTCGACAAGTATGTTGTCCTGGTACCTGCCCCTGCCATCCATGCTGATCTTCACCGAGTGATCCTGGAGTATCTGCGTGAACTCGCGGCTGGTGAACTGGCTTCCCTGGTCGGTGTTGAATACGTCGGGCCTTCCTTGGCCGAGGGCCTCGGTCAGGGCCTCGGCACAAAAGCCGGTCTCCAGAGTGTTGGACAATCCCCAGGCCACCAGGTACAGGAATCCCCGGGCCATGGGCAGGTAGGTGATGTCGGCCGCCCACACCTGATTCGCCCGGGTGATCGTCAGATCCCTCAGCAGGTAGGGATAGACCCGGCGTTCCG
Source organism: Dehalococcoidia bacterium (assembly GCA_965205385.1). Taxonomy (GTDB): domain Bacteria; phylum Chloroflexota; class Dehalococcoidia; order Lucifugimonadales; family UBA3495; genus CATOSP01. The sequence goes on along the minus strand of CBDBGS010000008.1, from coordinate 2,004,911 downwards.
GTGCTGGTTGGCTGGTGCGAGGCTGCCGGTAGATGGCCCGCAGTCCCATCAGTCTCATGAGCCGCTGCACCCGCTTCCGGCTTGCCGGCATCCCCTGCCGGTCCAGCGAGGCCTTCATCCGCCTGGAACCGTAGAAAGGGGTTTCCAGGTACTGGCGGTCCATGGCCTGCATCAGGGGCAGGTCCTGTTGTGAGGTCTCCTTGGGACGGTAGTAGAGGCTGGAGCGGCTGACGCTCATCAGCTGGCACTGCCGCACGATGGACAGGTGCCGATGTTGCCGGTCGGTCAGCTCACGCCGCTGTGCTGGGGTCATGGACCGGACCTTTCCTCCAAGAAATCCCGCTCCACCTTGAGCTGGCCGATCTGCTGGTACAGGCGAGCCACCAAGGCGTCGTTGTTCTTGTTCTTCTGCTCCTTGCCCTTATTGGTTCCGTTGCCCTGGTCGAAGATGACGGCCGCGCCATCGACCAAGGCCTTCTTCCAAGTCTGAATCTGGTTGGGGTGGACCTCGAACCGGGCGGCCAGCTCGGCCACCGTCTGCTCGCCCTTCATTGCCTCCAGTGCAACCTTGGCCTTGAAGGCCGGGCTGTGCTTTCTCCGCTCTCTGGACATTTCCCGCTCCTCCTCGACAGCCGTCGCTGTCCTCAGTTTAGGAGCAGGATTCCCACTTAACCATCTGTCCAGTTTTCCGGGTCCACCTCAAGACGCTGTCCACAACGCCATCCGTAAATTGCTGGGCTTGGAGGATGTTGAAAAGGTAGCGAGTCTGTTTTCGGCAGCTGTCCGGCGGTTGAGACGTGAATCTGCAGCCGCGGGTGGAAACGAACTCCAGGAGGCGGAGGAGCAACTTGAGACACTTTATTCCAATAGGACCGCTGAGCAGGAGAAACTAGCCCAAATACATCGGCGGAGAGACCTTGTTGGCGAGCAGATCAAACAAGATGAGAGAGAACTTGACGCCATAAAAGGTTTAGGTGATCTCGATGCACTTCAGATTAGAATACGAAACCTGGAGCAAGACATCGCGCATTTGGAGAGCCAAGAGGCCTCGGTTCGTCAGCAAATGAAGGACTTTCTTAGGTCAGATCATGTGTCTAAGGAGTTTATGCAGCCCCAACTTCAAAAGGGATTGGCCGTTCTTGGCGAATTGGTGGATAGGAAAATTATCCCTGGGACTGCATTAGAAGTCCTTGTAGACCGGATGCACTTGGGAATTTGCATCTGTGGCGAACACTTGACGCCGGGTAACGAAAGGCACTCCCATGTGGCCGATCTCATTAAAGAACAAAGCCGGATTGCGCCGCGCTTGCAGCGGTTAACTGCTCTATTTCATGAGGCTAGGAATACTTTAGATATTATTTCATCGGAAGATGATGAAGACCGGTCTCTGAGCCATGCCGCATCAGCTCTGACGTCACAACTCTTGGAATGTCGCGATCTGCACAGGCGGAAGCAGTTCGATCTCGATGCTGAGCGCGAAAAACGAAACCAAATCGATGACACGCTTGTTCAGTCCCTCACGGATAGGTTGAACTCTAACCGGTCTAGGCGTTCGGAGTTTGAGCGAGAGGACGGTCAAGTTACTGCTACCATTCAGGAGATTCAAGCCCGCGTGGTGGGATGCGAGCGTCGTTTCGAGGACCTGCAGAGCAAAGCTAATCTTAACCCCAATCCACCGAAGGAGGGCGTGTAGCGGGGTCCTGAAGAGACCAGAAAGTACTCCTGTGCCTCTGGGATAATGGTTTTCGAGAGAGAAAACCGGTCCCAAAACAGGAGCACCCAAACGATGCTATCACGCAACCACCCCGGCCGCATTCGAATCGCCTTCGACGACCACCGCCTAGTCGCCAATGCTGGGCTGCTCCTTCCGGTGACCCTCGCCCAGTGCCCGGGTTTGCGTGAACTCGTCGACAGCCACGTTGGCCTCGGAGATGCGCCGGGGCGGGCGAACACAGGAGACAAGATGCTGACCCTGGTGGCCTCCGCGCTGGCTGGGGGCGACTGCTAGGTAATTATCTCTTGCTCGTGCGTCAGCCTTCGCCGGGAATCGACAGACCACGTGGAGAGTCCATCCGGCCCAGCGTTGTGTTCCACCCAACGCGGTATTTACCAGACGCAGGGCACGAGGGACTGAAAGTGTCGAATTTTCTCGTCACTAGAGATTACCGTGACCGAACCCTGACCGTAACGGGCCTCTAATTCCAAGGCCGTGGCCAGGATTATCATATCGCGTGTATCCTTCCACAAATCGGGCAGCAGTTGGACCACTTCCACGTTGAGGACCTCAACGGAAATGCCTTTGGAACATATCGTCTCGGTCACGAGGGAATAATTGGAAAACCCCCGCCGTTTTTTACGAGCAACGTCCCAGACTTCGACGAGACAAATGGACGGGACCGCCAACCGGTTCTCGGATCCGGGGTCATCAATAATCGATTTCGATTGTGGGGTTAAATCCGGGCTGGCCGATAGGTACTTCACCAAGGCGCTAGCGTCCAAGAGGTATATCAAAGCCCCCGATCCCCGAATTTCAGCTTGGAATCGGCGATGTCCTCGTCGGTGATGCCCAAGTCCTTCCAGATGCCGTAGAGATCCCCCAAGCCCCGGTCGCTAACCAACTCGTTTTTGACCGCTGTGCCTTCCGTTGCTATGGGATTCAATCCGTAAAAACGCCGCACTGGTTCCCCAACTTGGTTGAACAACCCGCCGGCATCCCGAGCGTCACCCAGATTTATATTCCGTATCCCCAGCGGAATCGGGCGTTGAAATATGAAGGCAAACCAACCCTGTTCGACCAGTTCAGTGGCATCGTCCAATGTGATGGTCATGATCGTCACGGCGCGACCTTCCCCAGTTCCACATCAAAACGGCTGATGTAAAGATCAACCAATCCTTTGCCGTCTTCAGGCTGCACCTCGAAAATCAGATGGTGCTCCTTCTTCGGTTCCGACTCGGTGGGTTCGCTCCAGAGGTTGGTCTTCTTAAGGACATCTTCCACGTTGATATTGACCGGCTCACCAACGCGAAGATAGAAAACGACAGCGTAAAAAGCCGTGTCGTCCATATGGACTTTCTTCACCTCGTACTCATGGGAGGAGGCGTCGTCAGGCTCGTATTTCAAAGGGGCCCCCGGTGGCTGTGAGCACTCTCTCAGCTGGATGTATCCCTAAAATCATAGCATAATTCCAAGGGCGAGTCTGATTGATATCTTAGCCCGAATCCACCGATGGAAAGCGTGCAGCGGGGTCCTGAAGAGACCAGAAAGTGCTCCTTTGCATCTGGGATAATGGTTTTCGAGAGAGGAAACCGACCAGAAACAAGGAGCACGCAACAGATGCTACCACTTGAGCACCCCGACCGCATCCAAATAGCCTTCGACGACCACCGCCTGGTCAACAATGCCGGGCTGCTCCTTCCGGCCACCCTGGCCCAGCGCGTGGGCCTGCGTGAACTCGTTGACCGTTACCTCGACCTCGGGCATGCGCCGGGGCGGGCGAACTCGGGAGACAAGATGCTGACGCTGGTGGCCTCGGCGCTGGCGGGCGGCGACTGCATTGACGACGCCGATGCGCTGCGTGCGGGGCGGACCTCCTCGGTGCTGGGGTGCATGGTCAAAGCGCCCTCCACCCTGGGGACGTTCCTGCGCAGCTTCCGGTGGGGCCATGTCCGCCAGCTGGACCGGGTGAGCCGGGAGCTGCTGGCCCGGGCCTGGGCCGCCGGCGCCGGACCCGGCGACGGGCCGCTGACCATCGACCTGGACTCCACCATCTGCGAGACCTACGGGCTGGCCAAGGAGGGGGCGCGACACCATGGCTACACTGGCAAGCGAGGCTATCACCCGCTGCTGGCCGTGGCCGCCGGCACCGGCGAGGTGCTGATGGCCCGTCTCCGGGAGGGCCGGGCCAATACCGCCCGGGGCGCTGACCACTTCCTGCGGGAGACGGTGAGCCGGGTGCGCTACGCCGGGGCCAAGGGACAGATCACAGTGCGGGCCGACAGCGGTTTTTATACCCACGGCGTGGTCAAGGTCTGCCGCAAGACGGATGTCCGCTTCTCCATCACCGTCCGCATGCGCCAGAACCTGCGAAATCTGATAGAGGCCATACCCGAGGCGGACTGGCGGCCCATACCCTACTGGATGGAGGGCGCCGCCGACGTGGCCGAGACTGAATACACGCCATTCCAGAGTCAGACCGGCGCCGCGCCGGTGCGGCTCATCGTCCGGAGGGTGAAGCCCACGCCCGGTTCCCAGCTGGCCCTATTCGCCAGCTACAGCTATCACGCCATGATCACCGACCGGGAGGGGGATACCCTGGAACTGGAGGCTGACCATCGCCGCCACGCCGAGATCGAGAATGCCATCCGAGACCTCAAGTACGGCGTGGGACTCAATCATCTCCCGTCAGGCCGTTTCGCCGCCAACGCCGCCTGGCTGGCCGTCCAGGCGCTGGCGCATAATCTGGCACGCTGGGCAGCGCGCATCGGTCTGGGCGAGCAACTGGTGACCACCAAGACCCTGCGGCGACGCTTCTTCTCGATGGCCGGACGGCTCACCCGCTCGGCGCGCAGACTCACTTTGCATCTTCCCCGGGGCTGGCCCTGGGCTGAGCAGGCCACTCTCGCCCTGGCCCGACTGCGAGCCATCCCACTCCCAGCCTGACGGCGCTATCCGCAACCGACTCAACGCCTCCAAACTCGCGTCCGCCCGATCCGCGAGTGCATCCTGCTGCGTCCGATCTCACTATCACGCGATTCCCAGCCTCCATAGACCGCTCCCGAGGCCCGGCGCGGCTACTGAAAACCCTCTGCCGTGTCACATCGGTCCCAATGGAGCCCGGGCTTTCTCCCTTGTAGGCTCCCTCATCCCAATTTGCCCAGCCTTGACACCTCCCATCGGTGGATTCGGGCTTAACCGTAGCCTGAAACTGCAATCTGATGTAGCACAGGATTTTGTGAAACTGACTGAGGGTACTCTGGACCGTTTAAAGTCTAATTACGTGTCTCGTGTGTCTGAACGCATGAATTCACTGTTCATGGAGATCGCCGGCTCGGATCCGTCCAGTGATCTGACCCCATTCAAGGGGGTTTTCATTGATTCCTCTAATTATGACATTATTGTTCGGTCCTTAGAGGACACAACCTTAGATGCCGATACTGAAGTCAATGGCGCTAATCAAAGGGGGCTAACACTTTCATTCATTTGGGCTCTTATGGAGGTTGCAGAAAAGGAGGCTCCTAGGATCATCGATACTCCCTTGGGCATGACCTCTGGTAGTCTCAAATATCGAATGGTGGATCTATTGACTCGGTCTACCGAGGATGCAGGTGTACCCTACCAAGCAATCCTCTTTATGACCAGATCTGAGATCCGGGATATTGAACACCTCATTGCAGAAAGAGCTGGGGTCATCAGGACATTGACGTGCTCGAAGGACTATCCGATCGACCTGGTTAATGACTGATCTGAAGGGAACCTCACCGTGAAAGTTTGTCCCTGTAAACATACAGAGGTCTGCTTTGTTTGTGAAAGGCGATCAGACGCTGGTCGCTTTCAATACCGGGAGGCTGTTGAATGACAACCGATGCGAGGTACCGTGATCAGGATCTTTGGATGCCCATTGGCTTCCACAAGGAGTTTGTGGAGACCAATATACTTGTGAGCAGGGGAGAGCCCGGAGCCCCATTTGCCCGTCAAGTTGACCTTTGGTGGTATGCACTGAGCGTTGGTGTCGGGATGCGGGAAAGGACCACATTGCCACCTCGAAATCAGCTAGTAAGATTCAACGATGGCGGTATTCTGAATTCGGATCCGTGGCGAATAACCCATCTAGAGTTGCTGATGCTCTCCGAGCAAGGACCAGACGGCGATAATTCTCCGGTAGCTATTACACAAATGGCAAACGAATATGCGGTTACGGGTTTCGGTGCGTTGACAGAACAACTGCGCGCGGTCGCAGATTCTCAGGCTTACCTCATCGGAGCAATTGTCCGGCTGAACCAGTCCTGACCGCCCGATTTTAGACTGGATTATTCAAGCATGGCACGCCCTTGGTCTCGTAGTTTAGCAGGCTGCTGAAAAACCCGGCGTGGCCCGACAATCCAGAGGGAACGGGTTAAAATAGGATCACCCTGGACGCCACTCTGGACGGAGGTTAAGCCGATGCGCGGGAGATATGATTCACAGGTGACTATGCTGGCCTTCATTGACCTGGAAACGCGAGTGCCAACGGATCATCCCCTGAGTGTTATCAAGATGCTGGCGGACCAAGCCCTGAAGGCGCTATCCCCGGACCGGGGCAGAGCATGTGCAAGTCCCAATCACCGAGTGTAAGCCCGAATCCACCGAAGGAGGGCGTCGGGTCAGCGTACTGAAGCGGCAAGAAGGTGCTCCTGTGCTTCTGGGATAATGGTTTTGTAGCAAAAAAACCGACCCCAGAAAAGGAGCACCCAATAGATGCTGCCACGCAACCACCCCGACCGGATCCAAATCACCTTCGACGACCGCCGCCTGGGGGCCAATGCCGGGCTGCTCCTTCCGGCCATCCTGGCGCGGCACCTCGGCCTGCCCGAACTCGTCCGGCAACGCCTCGACCAGGGCGATGCCCACGGGCGGGCGAACACCGGCGACAAGATAATGACTCTGGTCGCTTCCGCGCTGGCTAGAAACCGGGCCGAAAAGTCCTGGTTGGGTAGGGGGATTTGGGCAATAAAGCCGACGTGAGCAGGATCACGGACCACAGTTGTCCGAGCCGGACCGCGCAGAAATTGGCCGCAGCATGGGCGACAACAAAGGGGACAATATTGAGGACGACGCTGCGGCCTGTTGCGCCGCCACCGGTACGGCCCGACCGCCCGAGTTTCCCGGCCACCAGGGTCAGGTTGGCTACCGTGGCAGCCAGATACAGCTGGAATCGCGTCTTGACCCTGCCGAAATAGCGGGACTGGCGAATGCCCAACTGGACCAGCCGGGCCAACCGGTGTTCCACCACCACTCGGCGCACTCGATATTCGTCATAATGAGTGCTTTGCTGCAACGCTCGGGCCTGCTGCAGCAGGGCTTCCTGGGGATGGATCAGCACCCGCCGCCCCCTACTCCCCTTGGCTGCGATGCACTGGGACCGCAGTGGACATGTCCGACATTCGGCCCCGTCGAACTGGAAGGCCTGCAAGCGGTGGACCCGCCCTGTGCGACCCGTCCGCTTTCCCGCCGGCACGATGGTGTGGGTAACCTGTCCGGCGGGACAGGTGCAACTGCCCGCGGCCAGGTCAATATGGAAGTCCTCTTTCGGAAAGTGCTTCCGGTCGGGCCGTCCCGGCACTCTGGCCACCAACCGGCGTCCCGCATCGGCGAATGCCTGCCTGGTATCGCCATCCCCATAGGCGGCGTCGCCCATGGCTTCCTCCACCGGCACACCGGTGTTGGCCTCGCTCTGCTCCACCAATTCCAGCGATCCCAGGTTGTCCGGAGCGTTGCCGGGCAATACCTCCACCGCGGTGATCAGCTGGGAGTCGGTGTCCACCACGATGGCCGCCTTGTGTCCGTCGAACCGTCTACTGCTGCTCTTGTGGCCGTGGCGCATCTCCGGGTCATGCACCGACATCATCCGGTCCCGGCTCACCCCGTCCTTGAGATTCACTCCGTCATCGGTCCGCTCCACGTCCTGGAGCAGCAACTGCCCCAGCAGTTCCGCCGCCGCCACTATCTGCTGCCGCTCAGCGCTATCCTCCCCCAATTCCCTCTGCGCCTGCCGCGACAACTCCAACAACCGGTCGGCGTCTCTCACAATCTCGGCCAGCAGGGCCTGCCGCGCCCGTTTGTCGCTCCAGTCGATGGCCGACTCACCCTTCACGCTGGAACCCAGGTACCGCTCATATCCCCGGGCCTTGGCCCATTCTTTGACGCTGGACTTCTCCACTGCCGCCAGCGCCCGCAACAGCTTGACGATCCCGTCCGCCAACAGATTGTAGGTGTCCTTCACCGCGCCACGGCCCAGGATGTTGGTCGTGTCCAACGCCACCCGCATCCCGCGCCCTTTCAGATACCCCGACTCCCGGGCCAAACGCAGGCTGGACTCGAACACCTCCCGCACCTTGCCGTGCAGTATCAGCTGGGCGCGGAACACCTGCAGCGTGCTCTTGGCGAAGGGACGGTCTTCCACCTCAATCCCCAAGGCCACCTTCCACCGGATGTCGAAGTCGGCCCGGGCCTTGGCCTCAGCGTCGCTCACCTTGTCGTGGGACTGGAGCAGGAGCGCCGTCGCCAGCAGGCTGGGCGGCACGCTGTCCCGGCCGTTGTCGGCGCAGTAGAACCCGGCGAAATCGGGGTCCCGGAACAGGCGGCCCCGCAGCGAGGCCAGCAGACCGTAGAAGGTGTCCCGCCCCACGTGGTCCAGATACAACCGGTCTGCTTCCCAGAGGCCCCTCTGGTCCGACCGCTCTCCCAGCATGCTCAAGCCCTCGCTATTTCTTGATGGCTCAAGTATAGCTGACCACCCGGCTGAAGCCAGTTTCCGGCCACGTTTCTAGGGTTCCACCATCAGCCTACGAATGCGAATCCCTACGATCACTAGGGTATCCTTTGGGGACCGATAGTCCAATCTGCAATACATCCCCGGTCCCAAGTTCATGGTGACATCCAATTGTCGTTCGGCGATGAAGCCTTAATCGCAACTGGACCGGGGTTTCGGCCGATCAACTGCCGCATTTTATCGACCCTGGGAAATAGGCAGTACCGCCCACCTAGCCGTTGTTTCGCCAGATTGTCGATAGAGTCGAGATGCACGTCCCCGGAATTGTCCTCCATCGGAGACACGCTGCGCCCGTCGCTATGTTCGCCATGTCGCAGCCGAATGCCCATTCTTCCGGTTAATTGTCAGCGGACTCCTGGGTCATTAATCTCACGATTGGCGATGACGCCCGAATCCCAATGGTAGCCTAGAAACCGGGCCGAAAAGTCCTGGTTGGGTAGGGGGATTTGGGCAATAAAGCCGACGTGAGCAGGATCACGGACCACAGTTGTCCGAGCCGGACCGCGCAGAAATTGGCCGCAGCATGGGCGACAACAAAGGGGACAATATTGAGGACGACGCTGCGGCCTGTTGCGCCGCCACCGGTACGGCCCGACCGCCCGAGTTTCCCGGCCACCAGGGTCAGGTTGGCTACCGTGGCAGCCAGATACAGCTGGAATCCTGGTCTTGACCCTGCCGAAATAGCGGGACTGGCGAATGCCCAACTGGACCAGCCGGGCCAACCGGTGTTCCACCACCACTCGGCGCACTCGATATTCGTCATAATGAGTGCTTTGCTGCAACGCTCGGGCCTGCTGCAGCAGGGCTTCCTGGGGATGGATCAGCACCCGCCGCCCCCTACTCCCCTTGGCTGCGATGCACTGGGACCGCAGTGGACATGTCCGACATTCGGCCCCGTCGAACTGGAAGGCCTGCAAGCGGTGGACCCGCCCTGTGCGACCCGTCCGCTTTCCCGCCGGCACGATGGTGTGGGTAACCTGTCCGGCGGGACAGGTGCAACTGCCCGCGGCCAGGTCAATATGGAAGTCCTCTTTCGGAAAGTGCTTCCGGTCGGGCCGTCCCGGCACTCTGGCCACCAACCGGCGTCCCGCATCGGCGAAGGCCTGCCTGGTATCGCCATCCCCATAGGCGGCGTCGCCCATGGCTTCCTCCACCGGCACACCGGTGTTGGCCTCGCTCTGCTCCACCAATTCCAGCGATCCCAGGTTGTCCGGAGCGTTGCCGGGCAATACCTCCACCGCGGTGATCAGCTGGGAGTCGGTGTCCACCACGATGGCCGCCTTGTGTCCGTCGAACCGTCTACTGCTGCTCTTGTGGCCGTGGCGCATCTCCGGGTCATGCACCGACATCATCCGGTCCCGGCTCACCCCGTCCTTGAGATTCACTCCGTCATCGGTCCGCTCCACGTCCTGGAGCAGCAACTGCCCCAGCAGTTCCGCCGCCGCCACTATCTGCTGCCGCTCAGCGCTATCCTCCCCCAATTCCCTCTGCGCCTGCCGCGACAACTCCAACAACCGGTCGGCGTCTCTCACAATCTCGGCCAGCAGGGCCTGCCGCGCCCGTTTGTCGCTCCAGTCGATGGCCGACTCACCCTTCACGCTGGAACCCAGGTACCGCTCATATCCCCGGGCCTTGGCCCATTCTTTGACGCTGGACTTCTCCACTGCCGCCAGCGCCCGCAACAGCTTGACGATCCCGTCCGCCAACAGATTGTAGGTGTCCTTCACCGCGCCACGGCCCAGGATGTTGGTCGTGTCCAACGCCACCCGCATCCCGCGCCCTTTCAGATACCCCGACTCCCGGGCCAAACGCAGGCTGGACTCGAACACCTCCCGCACCTTGCCGTGCAGTATCAGCTGGGCGCGGAACACCTGCAGCGTGCTCTTGGCGAAGGGACGGTCTTCCACCTCAATCCCCAAGGCCACCTTCCACCGGATGTCGAAGTCGGCCCGGGCCTTGGCCTCAGCGTCGCTCACCTTGTCGTGGGACTGGAGCAGGAGCGCCGTCGCCAGCAGGCTGGGCGGCACGCTGTCCCGGCCGTTGTCGGCGCAGTAGAACCCGGCGAAATCGGGGTCCCGGAACAGGCGGCCCCGCAGCGAGGCCAGCAGACCGTAGAAGGTGTCCCGCCCCACGTGGTCCAGATACAACCGGTCTGCTTCCCAGAGGCCCCTCTGGTCCGACCGCTCTCCCAGCATGCTCAAGCCCTCGCTATTTCTTGATGGCTCAAGTATAGCTGACCACCCGGCTGAAGCCAGTTTCCGGCCACGTTGACGGACCCGGCGACCATCATGGCGGCCTACGCGACAGAGCAAGTCCTAGTCCAGAATGGACCCAGTAACAACCTAAGCGTTCGGCAGACTCTGCAACTTGAGGAAGAGAACCCGGATAAGATTAACGTGAGATTCATAGGCCCGGGTGGTTTCTTCGGCATCATGCTGAATACCACGGTCAAGCCCTTCGATGACGTTCGGGTCAGGCGGGCCGTGTACCTAGCAATCCATCGCCAGCCCATCCTAGAGACGATCTCCGCGGGGAAGGGTTGGCTGGGCGTGCCCCTGCCGCCTGGTCAGTGGTATAGCATGAGCCGAGAAGAGGCTGCACAAGCGCCGGGCTTCCGAGAACTTAATGGTGAGAAACACCCCGCAGACCTCGCCGAGGCCAGAAGGTTGATGGAAGAAGCCGGCCTTGAGAATGGGTTCGACACAGTAATCACCGCCAGAATTGCGATTCAGTACCCTGAAGTCGCTGAATTGGTCTCAGAACAGCTTGAACGGTTCATAAACATCAGATCTTCCGTCAGAACACTGGAGGCGGCGGCTGGCTTTGAAGCTTATAACCAGGGTGACTTCGCTATGGCGTCGCAAGCCAGCTCACTGCCGATCTTGACCCCCACCGGAGCGTTTGGCAGCCGTTACCCCGAGGGTGGCATCATCTCGCGTTGGTTGGGGGGAGGGACGAACGACTTCGTTGTCGAGGGGATCCAAGAGCTCTACGTCGCACAGGCGAGAGAGTTGGACCCGGAGAAGCGCAAAGCCATCGTACAACGTGCCGAGCAGATACTCCTCAACGAGGATAACGCCTATCCGGGCCTTTGGTGGCGCTTTACCGCCTGGATATCCAACAAGAGGATTCAAAATTTGCACCCCAATCCCAGTTCTCAACTCCAGTTTAGCTGGGAGCACATCTGGTGCGATCCAGCGTGCTAGCCTGTCTGGACTTCGATGTGATTCACAAGTTGGGCCAGGCCTCCAATTCCGGCCTGGCCCAATCTGAATAGGCCGGATCCCAATCTCGAAACTACCGGCCCGGCGACTTTTGTTTAGCGGCGGGATAGAAAAATGCGGTCCTATATAGCCAAAAGAGTCCTCCTGTTCATTCCCACACTTCTACTGGTTACGCTGCTGATATTTCTGATCCTTCGGGTTGTCCCCGGCGACCCGGCGATCATGCTCCTCGCGGGCGGCGGAGGAGGAAACGAAGAACAAGATTTCACTCAAGAAGCGCTTGAAAAGCTGCGAGCAGAGTTGGGCACCGATAGACCGATTTACGTCCAATACGGGGACTGGATCTGGAACATGCTCCAGCTCGATTTCGGCAATTCATACTACTGGAAGACCCCAATCATCGATGATCTTAAGCAGCGCTTCCCCATTACGATGGAGCTAACTTTACTGGCGATGCTCCTCGCTGGCGTAGTAGCGATTCCCATGGGCGTGATTTCGGCGATAAAACAGGATACCGCAGCCGACTACATTACCCGACTTATTACTATCGCGGGGATAGCCTTTCCCAACTTCTGGATCGCTATTCTGATAGTAGTATTCCTGGTTCTCGCGTTCGACTGGATTCCGCCTTTAGGTTACGCTGACCTGTGGAACGATCCAGGCACCAATATGCAACAGATGGTTTTCCCCGCATTAGCCCTCGCCTTTACTCACATGGCGTTCATAGCTAGAGTCACCCGCTCCTCGATGCTTGAGGTGTTCCGCGAGGACTACATCCGGACCGCCCGGTCCAAGGGTCTATCGGAGCGTTTGGTGATCTACCGGCATGCCCTCAAGAACGCCCTTTTGCCCGTGGTCACCGTTGGGGGTTATGAATTTGGCCGGCTCCTTGCAGGAACAGTAATCATTGAAGTCATTTTCATGGTGCCCGGCGTGGGCCGGCTCTTGATAAGCAGCATCCAAGTTCGAGACTTCCCGTTAGTTCAAGGGGTGATCGTGATGATTACGGTGATTGTGCTGGTCCTGAACATGGTCCTAGACCTCACATATGCCTGGCTGAATCCACGCATCCGCTACGCTTAAAGAATTTGAGGTGTGGGCGTTCCCCTGAGTACTAGGGAATGCCCGGTCACGGGAGCAGAAATGAGGCAACAGCAAACCGGCTTAGTAGCCCTTCCCGAGGACTCTGTTGGTGGACTGAGGCCGAGACGCACGACCACACAGAATGTGGCCAGTTTTTTCCGGCGTAAGCCCATGGGAGGGTTTGGGGCGGTGGTCGCCGCCCTGCTCATACTTGTTGCCATTTTCGCCCCCTTGATCGCGACTCATGACCAATATAGGCCCGAGGTTGAGCGCGTCTTCGCCATGCCGAGTGCGGAAGCTTGGCTGGGGGGTGACGATCTGGGCCGCGACGTGTTTAGTCGGATTGTTTATGGAGCGAGAATTTCGCTGTATGTGGGAATCCTGAGTTCAGCTATCGGGAGCTCAATAGGCATGATGGTGGGTGTTGCCAGCGCCTACTTCGGAGGGAAGACCGACCTGATCATACAGCGGTTTGTAGACGGGATGATGGCGTTTCCGGCCCTGATCTTAGCGGTAGCCATCATGGCCGCCCTTGGGTCATCCATCAACAACGTGGTGATCGCGCTGAGCATTATCTACATCCCCAGCACCGCCCGCATTTTGCGAGCGCAAGCCATGGGCATTAAGGAGATGGACTACCTCCTGGCGGCCCACGCGGTTGGCGCCGGGCACCTGCGGATTATGTTACGGCACATCATTCCCAATTGCTTCGCAGTTTTCATCGTGATTGTAACCTTCCACCTGGGTGGAGCAATCATTGCGGAAGCCACCCTTAGCTTTTTGGGCGTAGGCGCTCCTCCGAGTGAACCATCATGGGGAGGGATGCTAAGTAAGGCAGCCCCCAACGTGAAGGTACAGCCCTGGTTGGGAGTATTCCCCGGTTTAGCGATAGCTCTCGTGGTGTTTGCCTGGAACCTGCTGGGGGACTCGCTCCGCGATGTCCTCGACCCAAGGCTACGCGGAACTTCTTAAAGCAATCGTCGGCTTTCAAGCGATGCAGCTTTACCTGGACTCGCCGTGGCGACTGGGGTTCGTTTATACGACAAGTCCGGAAGGTTCCGCATAGCGCCCGGGAGCACAAGGTGTGATCTTAGACGTCGGTCCATGGGTTGGAACTTGGTTCAGGAAGTTGGGTTCTCGAGCATGTCAAAAAAGAATTCCAGCCCATAATCGTTGCCTTTCCTGAGGCAGGAACCGTGGGCAGCGTCCGACGGAATCGATCCGCCGATCCCGAACCCGGTCAATTTGGAGAGATTGGCGCCTGCGCCGGCCTCACCGAAGGGGCAAGTCGGTCTGTCGCGTTGGCTCATCTCCGGCCACGGAGCACCTGGGCGGACTAGGCCGTGCTCACTCCCATTCAGAAAATGTCTCCGTCCCGATACGGTTGGACGGGCGGTCCCCCTACGTCACTCCTACCCCGGCGAAGGCCTCCTTCAGCGCCCCTGTCGCCTGTGCGACGGCCAGCTTGGCCTTGTCCACCACTGCCGACTGGCCGAAAAAGCCGTGGGTCATACCGTCGTAGCGGGTGTATTGGACAGGCACACCAGCCTCTCGGAGACGCGCCGCGTAGGCTTCTCCCTCGTCACACAGCGGGTCGTACTCCGCGGTAATCACCAGGGCGGACGGTAGTCTGGCCAGGTCCCCTGCCTTCATCGGCGCGGCGTAGGGGTTCTCGGCGTCGGCGTCGGACGCCAGATAATGCTGCCAATACCACCTCATGGCATCCTGGCTAAGACCGAAGCCGTCAGCGTTGGACTGGTAGGAGTTGGTGCCGAAATCGCGTTCGGTCACCGGATACACCAGCAACTGGTGGACGATGCCGGGGCCACCCCTGTCGCGGGCCATCAAGCTAATGGCGGCGGCAAGGTTTCCACCGGCGCTATCGCCGCCCACCGCCAGCCTGGACGCGTCCGCGCCAAGGGCGGCTGCGTTGTCGGCGGCCCATTGGGTTGCCGCGTAACAGTCTTCAGCCGGGCCGGGAAACTTGGTCTCCGGAGCAAGACGATAGTCCACGGACACCACCACGTAACCGGCGCCGACTGTCAGGTGGCGCGAGGTCCCGTCGGCGGAATCCAGGTCGCCAACGACCCAGCCGCCACCGTGGTACCACACCAGAATTGGGAAGGGACCTGTGCCTTCCGGGGTGTAGATCCGCACCGGCACTTCCCCGTCTGGACCGGGTATTGTGCGGTCCTCGACTCTTGCGACTTCAGGACCGGTTGGCCGAGGTCGCAGCTTTCCGTTGTCCCGGGCCTCCTGGGGAGACACGGTGTGCGCCGCGGGCAAACCCAGAGCCGCAGTTTGTTCGAGCACCATTTTGGCTTGTGGATCGAGGGGCATGACTGACCTCCTGCTAAATGGGTTAGGCGACGGGCGCCAGTCCGCTGTCCGCCCGGACCTCATTGATGATTTCCCGAACGCGCTGACGGAACGGCGCGTATTCGATCTCAAACTCGTCTCGGAGACGGCTGTTGTCCACCAGGTAATTCCCAGACTCTTCCAAGCCGCCTTCGCTGTCGAAGTCTATCTGGGCCTCGGGCAGAAACTCCTTGACCATCGATGCCAGATCTCCCAGGCTGATGGGGTGTCCGCCGGAGTTGTAAACCGGATAGTGGGAGGAATCCGCCAACAAAACCCGGGTAAACGCCTCCGCGATGTCCTCCACATGGATGGGCAACCGCATGAGGGCCTTTCGAGGGAAGCGGACCGGCTCACTGGATGCAGGCAACGTGATGCAGCGGACATGGTCGACGGAGCCCCTAACCTTGTCTGGGCCGGTGACGTTGGCGGGCCGGATTCCGGTGATCGCCATTCCGTAGTTCTCGATGTATTTTTGCGCCTGGAATTCGTTGAAGATCTTGTGCATCGCATACTGGCTGTCGCCGTAGCTGGGAGCGTCCTCGTTGATGGGTTGGTCGCCGAAATGGGACTGCTGCCCGCTTACAGCGATGGAGCTTGCATAGACGATCCGGTTCACTCCGCACAGCCGAGCCGCTTCGAAACAGTTGTCCATCCCGAGGATGTTGAGCTTCATCGTGAAATGGGGCCTGTCCTCGCCCCCACCCAGCAGATATGCCAGGTTGATTATCCGGTCGGGCTGAGATTCCAGGATAGTCCGAGACACATCCTCGTAATCGGTGATGTCGCCATACACGACCTTGACCTGATCCCCATAGGCGCTAAAGTCGGCGGCGCGGGGGTTGATGTCCATGCAAACGACATCATGCCCTCCCTCGACCAACCTACGGACAACCCGGGGGCCAATAAAACCCGTCCCGCCCATAACGAGAATCGACATATTACGCTCCTACCGAAAAAGTGTGCGGCTTCCGTGGGCCGATGCTAAATAGGCTTCACCCTTCGCAACCAACCCCTTCCCCGATGGGCCTTTTGGAGTATATGCGGGGGTCTACCGAGCGTCAACTGCAGTCCGATCAACTCAAAGATTGCCAATGTGTGATAGTAAATACGTGAACAAGAAAGAAACGGCCAGAGTGCAGTTAGTGATCTCCGATGAAGACCGGGAGCGGTTCCGCTATCAGGCGCGAAGAGAGGGTATGTCCCTTAGCGCCTGGTTACGGGCAGCAGCCCACGACCGATTGGAACAAAATCAGAGTCGAAAGACGTTTCAATCCGTGGCCGACCTCGAAGAGTTTTTTCGGGAATGCACTGCCAGAGAGGCTTCCACACCAGAACCTGACTGGGAAGAGCATCTTCGGGTAATCAACGATTCACGCAGACGAGGAACGCCGGACATCTGATCTTCGTTGACACCAACATATTCATTTATGCCGTAGGTGGCCCCACGCCCTGCAAGGGCCCGCCCAGCAGTTCTTTAATGAGGCGAAAATGGGTGGGACCTCGCTTTGTACTTCTGCTGAGGTTGTGCAAGAACTGCTACACGTATATTTGGCGATGAGAAGGCCGGGGACACTTGAATCCGCTTTGTCATTGTGTCATTGATTGAAGCCCCGGTGTCGAAGTTTGGCCCCTGGACTACGAGGACGTCGTGCTGGCCAGGAAACTTCATGATCGCTTCCCCACACTCTCGGTGCGCGATTTATGCCACCTCGCTAGTAGTCAGTCAACTTTGGAATCAAAAGGGTAAAGGCGGTGAAGTTTGGATCGGGCGTCTTGGGTTTTGAACCGCCAGTTGATACCAGTTCGGGCGGCGTTGCGCTCCCGCACCAGCGCCTGGGTTTCCCGCCGGAGCGCCTGCTCGTCGGGGAGCCGCTGCTTCAGGCAAGAGCGGGACAGTACGCTGAACTCAATTTCCGCCATGTTCAACCAACTGCCATGCTTTGGCGTGTAGTGGAACTCCAACCGTTTGGCAATCCGCCGGGCCTCGGCAGCCGGGAACGTCTCGTACAGCGACGCCGCGCGGTGGGTGTTCAGGTTGTCCAGGACCAGACGCACCACCGGGACCTCCGGATAGGCTTCATCCACCAGCCAGCGCATCTGAAGGGCGAAGTCCTGCATCGTGCGCCGCTGGGTCACTGCCACCTGCCGCCATCCTGCCAGCGGCTCGCAGGCTAGGAACAGGTTTCGAGTGCCCTCTCGGCGGTACTCGTAGTCCTGCCGCAGGGGGCGTCCCGGCTCAGGCGGCAGTGGGGGCCGAGTCTCCGCCAGCAACTGGGTGGAGGTCTCGTCAAAGCAGACCACCGGTCGTTGGGGATCATATGGCTCGGCGTACAGGTCCAGCACGTCCTCCATGTGGGCCACGAACTCGGCGCTCACCTTGGGGATGCACCACTCCTGCTTCTGCCACGGCTTGAGAGCGTTTTTTTGAGCCGTTTACGCACTCCCTCGTGGGACATGGTGGACGCCAACCCCAGCTCCACCACCTTGCCAGCCAGCAGGCGCAGGGTCCAGTGGTCGTGGCCTTCCGGCGCTGGGCTGCAGGCCAGCGCGATGAGGTGGGCTTCGCCCCGGTCGTCCAGCTTGCGGTGCCGGTTGACCTGGCGCCGGTCCCACAGGGCCCCGTCCAACCCTTCCTCGGTAAAGCGCTGCTTAATCCGGTACACGGTGCCCAATGCCACATCTAGGGCCTCGGCCACCTTGGGAGCGGCCCAACCATCGTTGCTCTTGAGGAGAATCCGCGCCCTGGCGGTCACTCGGGCGGAGCTCTTCCCAACCCGAATCAGATTCTGGAGTTCTTCCCGTTGTTCCGGCGCCAACCGCACGGCGTACTTATCCCTGATCATCACCGCCACCCCCAACATCACCACTTCATCCCCAGCAGTATACGACTATCGGCCAGTTTCCTGTATGACTTTCAACATCAAAGTTGACTGACTACTAGTTGCCATAGACGGGGAGTCACGAGCGGTAGGACTTTCGACGGAGCCTTCGAGGCCGCATCGGGTTAATGCCGGAAGAGCGGGGCTACGGGTTGCGTCCCTGCTACGAGAACGTTGGACAGAGGATTGACGGTGATCTATCCCTGGTTTAGATACGAGTCTGGGCTGGTGAGGAATTTAGTCCGGCAATCCAGGCTGCAAAAGTAATACCAGGCGCCGTTGTAGAAGCTGCGCGTTCCTTGAGTCGGGTCAACCTCGGCTGCGCCGTGCCTGGTCTGGCCCGTCTCAGCCCTGGCGGCCGCCTCATCGATGTCTATTCCGCAAACCGGGTCATTGGGCATAATCTGCTCTCCTGATTGGTATCGTGTTACGAATTGGACGTTAACTGACCGTGGTAAGGTCCATACCCAACCTTACGCGCCCCGGTTGGTCTAGCAGCGCCTTGGCGATCCTCGAACGGTGCTCGAAACTGGTGCCGAGCCTCATGGTCCATGCGGTGACACGACGAAACCACAGGTGTAGGTCGAACTCCATCATGAACCCGATGCCCCCGTGGATAACCTGTGAGGACCGGACCGTGGCCTCACACTTTTCGTTGCAAAATGCCTTCGCCTGAGAAACCTCGACTCCCGCCGGAAGTCCCTGGTCCATCTTCCATAGGGCTTCGTAGGTAAGGAGCTGGCCGCCATCCACCCACAGGGTCATGTCCGCGCAGAGGTGCTGTATCGATTGGAAAGAGCCGATCGGACGCCCGAACGCGGTGCGGTTCTTGGCGTATTCGATGGCCATCTCGGCGTCTTTGCGCGCCGCGCCGACCATCTGGGCGCAGAGAAGCACGGTTGCCCGCTCCAGCATCGACTCCACAACCGGCCAACCCTCGTTCAGTGTACCCACCAGATTGGACGCGGGGACTCGGACTCCGTCGAAGCTCACGCGGCTCTGCTTGTCCTTGGCCAGAGTGGTCAGCGGAGTGTCCGTGATACCCGGACTCCTGGTGTCGACCAAAAACAACGATATCCCCAGATTATCGGCCGACGCCGAGTCCGTGCGGCAGACCATGAGGCACTGTTCCGCCGCATTGAAGTTGTCCACGAACATCTTCGTGCCCGTGAGGATGAAGTGGTCTCCCTCTGCGACAGCCTGCAGGCTGATGGTCTCCGGGATGAAGCGCGGGTCGCGCTCGTTGAACGCCCACGTCATGACCAGGTCTCCGTTGTTAACGCGGGGCAGGAGCGCCTGCTTCTGGGCCGCGCTGCCGTCACGCGCAACAGTCAGGGCCGCGACCATCGTGCTGTGGAAGGGCACCGGCGCAATGGTCCGGCCGACCTCCTCCAACACCAGTCCTAGATAGGTGATCGGTAACCCTTGCCCACCGTATTCCTCGGGAAGGGCCATGCCGAACCAACCCAACTGGGCCAGTTGCCGCCAAAGCTCCGGCGGGTAACCCAGGTCGTCCTTTTCCATTTCCCTGGCCAGGCTGGGAGGGCACTCAGCTTCCAAGAACTCCCTGGCCAGGTTCTTCACCATCTGTTCTTCTTCGCTCAGTAAGACGTCCATCTTGCTTCCTCGTAATCGTCGTCAAACCCGTTGTGTATCGGGCCAATTCCGCGTGAACGGCGTTATGTCGTGGCGACATACACCGCTCCCGTAGGCCGGTTTGACGTGAAGGAGGCCCGGAAGCGGTGCGATCTCGTGCTATTGGGCGCCCGGTTTAGCCTCTGGGCAGTCCCAGGCCCCGGCGGGCCATTTGATCTCTCATGACTTGGACGCTGCCATGATTGATGCCTGATTGGAAGGAGCCCATCAGGTTGTGAGCGAACACGCCATCTTCGATGGCGTCTTCAGAGCCGTTCAATAGTTGGGCATACGGCCCCAGGATCTGGGAGATAGTTTCGGTGGTCCTGACTCCGTGCTCGGGCGCCCAGACTTTCTCGGCGGCACCCTCGTAGGTGAAGTTGCCCCCTCGTTCAACCAAAGACATGCTGCGCATGGTCATAAGCCTGCATACCTGCGCCTCAATCCACAACTCGGCAAGCTTGTCGCGAATGGCGGGGTCACCGGCCAGGGAGTGCCCTTCTAACTCGTTCTCCTTGACCCAGTTGACGATGTCCTCATCCCGCCGGACCGAAATCAAGTACCGGCTGGCGCCCACACGGTCGAGGTTAAGTCCCATCGCGCCAATATACCAGCCCTGATTTTCTTCTCCCAGGAGACATGTGGCGGGGATGCGCACGTTTTCAAAGAAGGTCTCGTTGGTCCTGCGCTGCCCGTAAGTCGTGCCCATAGGGGCCGGCGGATCGTTCTGGATGGTCCACAACGGGCGTACCGTGATGCCGGGGGTGTCCATCGGCACCAAGAAAATGGATATGCCGCGGTGCCTTGGAGCGTCGGGGTCCGTCCTGGCCATCAGATAAATGTGGGTCGCGTAGTGGGCCGAAGATGTGAACATCTTTTGGCCGTTGATGACGAACTCGTCGCCATCCCGGACGGCCCGGCATTGGAGGCCGGCTAGGTCCGCTCCGGCCTGTGGTTCACTGAAACCGAGGGCGAACACGATCTCACCGTTGATCAACCCTGGCAGGAAGTATTCCTTTTGCTCTTCGGTCCCGGCGGCGAGAATAGCAGGCGCCCCGCTACCCGCTCCTCCGACACCGATGCCGATGCGGGAGAACTCTTCCTCTACGATGTACTGGTCGAGCCGGTTGCCGTCCTGCCCGCCGTACTCCTTCGGCCAGGTGATCCCGATCCAGCCCTTATCCGCGACGTTTTTGTAGAGCTCACGGACCTTGGGGCCTCGGCCTCCCTCTCCACCACTTCCTTCAATCTCCTCCATCAACTCGTCTGTTACGTTCTCCGCGATGAACGCACGAACGTCGTCTCGGAGGGACTCCTGTTCCGGCGTGTACCCAAAGTCCATGATGCGCCCCCTATACGTTTGGTCTGCGTAAATATTGGGCCGAGTAGACCTTTCACCGGCCTACCGGCGCACAAAAGCCGCCCAATTAGCCATTGCCATTTTGCTGTCCTGCATGGGTGGTGTCAAGTAGCCCTGAACGGAGGCCAGGGCCCTTCGGTTGTCACAGTTGGCCGATTAATCGCGGACACTCTCCCTACTGTGCTTCGAGTCCCCGGCCTGGAGCGGGAGTGACGGGGCTGCGGGTTTGATTGGGTTGCCCATATTCTCGGCTCGGCGCTGTCCTTGAGAGAGAGGTGGATTTATACACCCTCCAGCGCAGGCTTCAGCGCCTCGACCAAGGGAGGCAGAAACGTATGCCAATCGCCTACTACGCCGAAGTCCGCCGACCGGAATATCGTGTGTCTCCGCGTCTGGTTTACGGCGACTATGATCCCCGCTTTCTGTATCCCCACGGTGTGGTTGAAGGCGCCCCTGATGCCCACCGCCAGGTAGACCTTCGGGCTGATGGTGCGGCCGCTGATGCCCACCTGTATCTGGTGGGGCAGCCATCCCGCGTGTACGACGTCCCGCGTCGTGGCCAGGGTAGCCCCAAGGGAGCGGGCCAATTCCTGGACTTCCCGTAGGCCCTCCGCCCCTCCGATTCCCATCCCCACCCCCATGACCACCTTGGCCTGGGACAGCTCGATGGAACCGAGGTCTTCCTGGATATGCTCTTCCAAAAGCGCCGATTCACGCCCCGCAAATTCAGGGACTTCCACCCTATGTATCGTTGATTGGAAACCAACTTCAGGCTCAGCGGGGTCCAGCAACCCGGCGCGAAGGGTGACCAGGTTGGGCAGAGTCTTGGACAGGATAGGCGCGACCACGTTGCCTCCGAGGGCTGGCTTGAGTTGCACCAACCTTCCCTGTTCGTCGATCTCCAGGTCTATCGCATCTCCGGTTAGTCCCAGGCTCAGGGCGGCTGCGACTCGGGCGGCCAGGTCCCGCCCGTCGGCTGTCGCGGCGAACAAGACGGCGTAGGGCGTCGCTTGTTGGACCGCGCTGCATAGCGCTTGGACGACCGAGCGTCCCCACACCGGACCCTTTCCCGTGTTATCCAGTACGATTACCCGGTCTGCTCCCTGAGAGGTCAGCTCATCCACCAAGGCGGTTTGAGGCTCTCCGATCAGCACCGCCGCAACTTCGCTCTGGGTTACCGTCGTGAGTTCCCTCGCCTTGCCGAGCATTTCCAGGGTTACCCGCCGCAGTCCAGACCGTGTGGTCTCGGCCACCACCCAAATGCTCTTCTCAGTTTGGGACACATACCGGGGCAATGGGCCGGAGGCGACCGGCTTGCCGGAGTCCGCGGCCAGCTCCTTTAGCCGTTCTCCCAGCAAGGCCGCTACCTGTTTGGCGGCCTCAGCCGGGTCTTCTTCTTCGACTATGACCCCCAAACGGGCCGGCTCCACTAAGCGAATATCGTCAACCCATGTGGGCGACCCTTCGACGCCGAATTGCGTCAGGTCAGAAGTTAGGTCGGAGCAGGACACTTCGTCCAGTGGTTTCTCCTGAGCCTCGGTCATCTTGTCGCGGGTCGGGAACTGTTCTTCCGCCACACCTTCGGTCACACAGACCAGTGCGGGCAGAGGGCATTCCACCACCTGGTACCCTTCATCGGTAACCCTCTCCGCCACTATCGTGTTGGAGTCCGCCCGGTAGTCCAGCTTGCTGACCTGGCTTATGTGAGGCAGGTCCATTAGCTCTGCCACCTCGGGACCGACCTGCCCGGTCTCGGAGTCGGAGCTGTTCCGCCCGCAGATTATGAGGTCCGGTGATTCTTTGGCCAGGGCCAAAGCCAACGCCCGTGCGGTGGCCAGGGTATCCGAACCGGCCAAGGCGCGGTCTGTTACCAGCACGCCCCTATCGGCCCCCATCGCCAAGCATTGCAGTAAACCCTCCCGCGCCTGGGGAGGTCCCATTGACACGGCCACGATTTCATCGACGCCTTCGCCCTTGAGTTCGGCGGCGCGGACAATGCCTAGCATATCGAAGGAGTTGACTTCGGAGGGCACTCCCTCTCGGATGATGGTCTTCTGCTCGTAGTCAAACCGGATGCGGGCGACTACGGGGACGTATTTGGCGCAGACCGCGACTTTCATGGGCTTGAACCTTCCAGATGAAGTTGAAGGAACTGGAGAGGGAGACTTATGCCTCCCCTTGTAACTCGCTGCGTACCCGGGCGGACAACGCGTCGAGTCCGAGACTCAATCGCACCGGGTATTCGGATGGACCGGTCAGCGCCTTGACCGGGCCGCTTAACCGTTCCACGTCTTCGAGCCTACGGCGTTTGGTATCGTCCAGCGTGGGTGCGGGCGAGGATGGGATACCGTTTGACATAACCTGGTCCAGAAGCGGTTCCCCTCCCGGTATCTCCTCGTCCAGGAGGCCTAACACGTCGTGGTCCAACATCCCATCACTGTCCTGGAAACGAAACACCTGCTTTGGGCCCGGCAGGGATACCTTATCGGCGCTGAGTTTCATGGTAGGGCGGTCATCGTAACATACGAGCTTGTACGCCATGTCCGACCAAGGGGCGTCGGCTGACGTGCCCACTTTAGTGCCGACGCCGAATATGTCGATAGGCGCTCCCCCGTCCACCAAGTCGCGCACGGAGAATTCGTCCAGCCCTCCGGATGCCAGAATCCGGACGTACGCCAGCCCCGCGTCATTCAAGATGGCGCGCACCTGCCGGCTTAACTCGGCATAATCCCCGGAGTCCAGACGGACCGCCACCAGCCGATGGCCCCCTAGCTCCATCTCCTGCCCGACCTGTACGGCGTTTCTCGCGCCCTGGACCGTGTCGTAGGTGTCCAATAATAGGACGCAGCGGTCCGGGTAAGTCTCGGCATAGGCCCGAAACGCCTCGACCTCAGTTGGGAAGGTCGAGATAAATGAATGGGCCATCGTGCCAGCGGGCGGGATGCCGTACCTTCGAGCCGCCAATACATTACTTGTAGACTCGAACCCCCCGATGTAGCCGCACCGCGCCATCTTCATGGCCGCATCGGTCCCTTGAGTGCGGCGGGCTGAGAAATCGCTGAGCGTCCGTCCCTGGGCGGCCATCGCGCATCGGGAGGCCTTCGTAGCCAACATCGTCTGCAGGTTTATCTGGTTGATAACGAAGGTCTCTACCATCTGGGCTTCGATAAGAGGAGCGGTGATCTCCAACACCGGCTCGTTGGCAAACACGAGGCGTCCTTCCGGCATAGCCCTTACGCTTCCAGTGAACCTCATTTCACCAAGGAATCCCAGAAAGTCCCGTGTGAATATACCGGTCGATTTCAGGTAATCGAGGCTTTCCCGGTCGAAGTGTAGCTCCGAGAGAAATTCGAGCACGTCCGCTAGTCCCGCCGCGACAAGGTAACCGCGGTTGGGCGGATAGTGCCGGACGAACAGACTGAAAGTGGCTGGGGCAAACATGCCCTGCCGGTAAAATGCCTGGGCCATGGTGAATTCGTAAAGGTCGGCAAAAAGCCCAAGGTCCCGGTTGGCGAGGGAGAGCCCAGGTTGCGCCATCAACTATGTCTCCCGGCTTGGACTCCCAGCTCCGGACTAGGAGAGATCGGCGTCATGCGGAGAGGACCGCTGCGGGTAGTGCCGCCATTATGTTGTCGGCCCGAAACGGGTGTCAACCGAGGCAGTCGCGGCAAGGACCGAATGCCGGAAAAGTTGACGGAATCCAGATTTAACAGTTCCGGTTTCACTACATCAAAATGGGCGCAGCCTTGGTGTCCCAGACATGGCTGGGATAGGTTACCTTGACATGAGGCGCAGCCGTGGGTAACATAAGACTCGCCGATTACCGGCGCAGGAACCTAAACAAGAGCCCAAAATAGAAGGAACCCTTTATCCAGAACGGCTGAGGGTACGGCCCGACGAAGCCAAGCAACCGGTCCCACCCAAAATGGACCAACGGCTGGGACACGGTGCTAATTCCGGCGCTCCAAGCGGCGAAAACCGTAGAGAGCGAAAGATGAGGGGCTTGAATGCACATTAAGCTTCTCGCGTGAGAAGCTTTTTTGTTGCAACTTTTGTTCCGGCCCATCGAGGCCAACAAAGAGGTCGAAACCCGGTGAACGAAATCAGGCCAATTCTATGGAGCGATGACCGGCTCTGGCTATTGGACCAGACCCGCCTCCCGATGGAGCAAACCACTCTGGAGGTGGAGTGTTGCCAACAGGCTGTGGACGCCATCCGGGAGATGCGGGTGCGCGGCGCTCCGGCTATTGGAGTAACCGCGGCCTACGCCATGGTGTTGGCGGCACGGGAGATTGAGGCCACCGACCCGGCGGAGTTTTTGGCTCGGCTCCGGGAAGCTGGCTCCAAAGTTGCCGCCGCCCGCCCCACCGCCGTAAACCTCCAGTGGGCTGTGCAGCGCATGCTGGGAGTCGCAGCAGCCGTATCCGACCCTGAACTGGCCCGGAATCTCCTTCTCGACGAGGCAAAACGCGTTCAGGAAGAAGACGAAGCGGTCAACCGGAGAATGGGTGACCTTGGCAAAGACCTCCTTCCCAACGGCGGTTCGGTGCTCACTCACTGCAACACCGGCGCCCTCGCCACGTCTGGATTTGGCACCGCTTTAGGCGTGATTAGGGCAGGTTGGGAGGCAGGCAACCGCTTCCAGGTCTACAACACAGAGACCCGTCCCTTCCTCCAAGGAGCCAGGCTGACCTCCTGGGAATTCCAACAACTGGGAATCCCCTCAACTCTAATCGTTGACTCCGCCGCCGGGATGATGATGGCCGAAGGGAAGATAGGCTGCGTCATCACCGGAGCGGACCGCATCGCCGCCAACGGGGACACCGCCAACAAAATTGGCACCTACTCCCTCGCCGTGCTCGCCAACGAGAATTCCATCCCCTTCTACGTGGCCGCACCCACGAGCACAATAGACCTCGACCTTCCAACCGGGGGAGACATTCAGATCGAAGAGAGGGATGCCGGCGAAGTGACCTACTTCAATGGAAATCCCACCGCTCCCGTCGGTGTACTCGCGGCCAATCCCGCCTTCGACGTCACACCCCACCGGTACATCAGCGCCATCATCTGCGAAGGCGGCGTGTGCCGAACTCCTTATGATGAAAGCTTACGATTGGCCGTTCGCTTTGAGCGGCAACGCCAGTCCCCTTAGGCCGGCATACTAGCAAAGGATACCGCGAATTACGACGTGCCAAACAAAGATACGAAAATAGCGATCATCGGCGGCAGCGGGCTGTATGAAATGGAGGGACTTACCGACGTTGAGTTCATGGACGTCGATACCCCCTTCGGGAAGCCCAGCGACACCATCGCAGTTGGCACACTTGAAGATACACGGGTCGCATTCCTGCCTCGCCATGGTGCCGGGCACCACTTCAACCCCACGCACATACCCTCTCAGGCCAACATTTACGCGCTAAAGACCCTGGGCGTAGAGCGCGTAATCTCGGTCAGCGCCGTGGGCAGTCTGAAGGAAGAGTTCGAGCCGCTGCACCTGGTGGTTCCCAGTCAACTCATCGACAGGACCCGCCAGAGGTCCAACACTTTCTTCGAGCAGGACATCGTCGTCCACATCGCCTTCGCCGACCCATTCTGCCCCGCCGCCAGCCGCATCGTGCAACAGAGCGCGCAAGAGTTGGGCATAACAGTCCATCCGGAGGGCACGATGGTGGTGATGGAGGGACCGGCCTTCTCCACCAGGGCCGAGTCGTTCATGTACCGGTCCTGGGGCGCGGACTTAATCGGCATGACCGCTCTCCCCGAAGCCAAACTCGCTCGGGAAGCGGAGATGTGCTACGCGACCATGGCCTGGGTCACCGATTACGACACCTGGCACGAGGGCGCCGAGTCGGTGTCCTTGGAGTTGGTCATACAGAACTTGGTCCACAACGTGGCGGCCTCCAAGGACCTGCTGCGCAAGGCGGTCCCGAGGCTCTCGGGAACCAGGGAATGTTCCTGCACCTCGGCCCTGCGGGACGCCATCATCACACCAAAGGAGCGAATACCGGACGAACTCAAGGAGAGGCTTGCTCCGATTACGGGCAAGTATCTGGGTTAGCCAGCTCTGAATCGAACTCTAAGGAGGCACAAGATGCCCAGGCAGGACCCCGGCGAACCTTACTACAGGGTAGACTCTCACGAAGCCAAGACCATCCTCGACGCCGAACCCGACAACACAGTCGTGATCGACGTGCGCCGCGACGACGAATGGGTCACTGGCCACGTTTCGGGGGCCATTCACATACCCATAGATGACTTGACAGACCACATGGACGAAGTACCTCAGGACAAGAAGCTGCTGTTCATCTGCGCCGCCGGCGTGCGCAGCGGCTTGGCCTGCGAGCTTGCCGCGTCCATGGGATACGACCCGCAAAACCTGTTCAACATCGAGGACGGCACCCCGCTCTGGATCGGTGGCAATTACCCCACCAGCTACGGCAGCAACCCCTAAAACCGGTCGGCGGCTAAACCAGCACACCGCACCGGGCTCGAAAGAGCTGGAGAGAATCCAGCCGGAGGAGAGAGCGCTTGACTTCAAGATCAGCAGCCGGTCACGTTAAAGACCTGGGCCTCGCCCAGGAAGGCATTAACCGCATTGAATGGGCAGGAAGAGAAATGCCCGTCGTGGCGCTAATCCG
Source organism: Dehalococcoidia bacterium (assembly GCA_965205385.1). Classification (GTDB taxonomy): domain Bacteria; phylum Chloroflexota; class Dehalococcoidia; order Lucifugimonadales; family UBA3495; genus CATOSP01. The sequence goes on along the minus strand of CBDBGS010000008.1, from coordinate 1,977,203 downwards.
CGAACGGTTCATCCGTGAAAAGCCCTTCCAGGGCATTCGCATGGCGGCATGTCTACACGTGACCACGGAGACGGCCAATTTGGCCATTGCGTTAAAGGACGGAGGCGCGGACCTGGTGGTTTGCGCGAGCAATCCTTTGAGCACCCAGGACGACGTCGCCGCCGCCCTGGTGCATGAATATGGAATCCCCACCTTCTCGATTAGAGGCGAAGACGACGAAACATATTACTCCCATATCTCCACCGTCCTGGACCACCATCCCAACATCACTATGGACGACGGCGCTGACCTGGTGAGCACGCTGCACCGCGACCGCGCCGAACTTCTGCGGCACGTCATCGGTGGCACCGAGGAGACTACGACCGGCGTTATTCGTCTGACCGCCATGGCCAAGGACGAGAAGCTGGCTTACCCCATAATCGCCGTGAACGAGGCAGAAACCAAGCACTTTTTCGACAACCGATACGGAACAGGCCAGAGCACTTTGGACGGGATCACCCGGGCAACCAACATCCTCTGGGCTGGCAGAAAAGTGGTCGTATGTGGTTATGGCTGGTGCGGCAGGGGTATCGCCTCCCGGGCCCGGGGAATGGGCTCCCACGTCATCGTAACCGAAATAAACCCGGTGCGCGCTCTTGAAGCTATCATGGACGGGTTCACGGTGATGTCAAGCATCGAGGCCGCCGCGGTGGGCGAGGTGTTCATCACGGCCACAGGCGGTTACCATGCCATCGCCCGCGAACACTTGGAGGCCATGCCCAGCGGCGCGATCCTGAGCAACAGCGGCCATTTCAACGTGGAGATCGACCTGAACGCCCTGGAAGAAATGTCCGTCGGCAAACGAAGGGTCCGCGAATTCGTGGACGAGTTCCAGATCCCCGATGGCCGGAAGCTTTATGTGCTGGGCGAGGGCCGGTTGATCAACCTGGCCGCCGCGGAAGGTCACCCCTCAGCGGTCATGGATATGAGCTTTGCAAACCAGGCTCTCGGCGCGGAACATATCGTCAAGAACCACAGCGAGCTAAAGCCGGGTGTCTACCCGGTGCCCAGGGACATAGATGCGGAAGTGGGGCGGCTGAAGTTGGAGTCCCTTGGTATCCAGATCGACACCCTTACCTCGGAACAACAGAATTACCAGGAAAGCTGGGAGTTCGGGACCTAAGCGCACGTTTCTAAGCACCCCTGTCTAGGAGAAGTACAATGGCATTGATCTTTTCTACGTCGCCCAAATACCTGCTAACATCCGAATCGGTCACCGAGGGTCACCCCGATAAACTGTGCGACCAGATATCCGACGCAGTCCTGGACGCCGCTCTGGCGGACGACCAGATGAGCAGGGTTGCCTGCGAGACCGTGGCCACCAAGAACCTGGTGATGGTCACCGGCGAGATCACGTCCAGGTCCAAACTGGACTTCAACGAGATCGCCCGCCAGGTGATCCTCGACATTGGCTACACCGACGTCAAATACGGGCTGGACGGCGGGTCCTGTGGGGTCATCGCCCACGTCAGCCAGCAGTCCGCCGACATCAGCCAGGGCGTCACCACCGCCCTGGAGCAACGGGCCAACGGAGATGCCGCTGACGCCCGGCGGTCCACCGGAGCCGGTGACCAGGGGATGATGGTCGGTTTCGCCTGCAACGAGACCGAGGGCCTTATGCCCTTGACCGTCGACCTTTCCCACCGTCTGGTTGAACGCTTGGCGGCTGTCCGCAAGGACGGCACGCTCCCCTACCTGGGCCCCGATGGCAAGTCCCAGGTTACGGTGGAGTACCGGTACGGCAAACCGCACCGCGTGGACGCCGTGGTTATCAGCACCCAGCATGAAGACCAGGAAGACCGTGGGTCGTTTACTGAGACCATCCGGCAGGATATCATCGAACACGTGATCAGACCCGTAGTCCCCGCCGATCTGCTGGACAGCGACACCAAGTACTATGTGAACCCCAGCGGGTGGTTCGTCATCGGCGGGCCCCAGGGCGACACCGGCCTCACCGGCCGCAAGATCCTGGTCGACACCTACGGAGGGATAGCGCGTCACGGCGGAGGAGCTTTCTCGGGGAAGGACCCCACGAAAGTCGACCGCTCCGGCGCTTATGCCGCCCGCTACGTGGCCAAGAATGTAGTCGCCGCCGGACTGGCGGACCGTGTCGAAGTGATTGTCTCCTACGCCATAGGCGTTGCAAAGCCGATCTCAGTTTCTGTGGAGACCTTTGACACAAATCACCTCCCCAACGAGAAGATCGTTGACTTAGTGAACGAATATTTCGACCTGCGCCCGGGCGCGATCATCGAGGACCTGGACCTGCGGAGGCCCATATACGGCAAGACCGCCGCCTATGGACATTTTGGCCGCACCGACCTGGACCTGCCTTGGGAACGGACCGACAAAGCAAACGCATTGCGGGCCGCCGCGGGGTTGCCGGCTAACTAACTCGCGCCGCCACACGGGTGGACCGGATCCGGACAAATAGACTGGAGGGGCCGCACTATGCGGAATGGACAGCAGGGCGGGCCAATTGCCAACCTCTCGGCGGAGGAACGGGCCTCCTTCAGGGCATTGTTAAACGAGCTACAGAGCCAGAGAAAGGCGACATCCGTCCAAGCGGTGGAAGCCCGCACGGTCCTGGGACCCCATCTGGCGGCCGCTACTCCAGGGGTCCAAGCCGCATTGCTCCACCTGATCGAGCGTGACGAACGGGGCCCGGCCTTCGGTGAGACCGCCCCAGATTTCGCCCTGAAACAGTTGGGTTCGGACGAACGAGTGAGCCTCTCCGAATTCAGAGGCAATCGCCCGGTGGGGCTGATTTTCGGCAGCTACACTTGACCCCCTTTCCGCGCCTCGGTGGGGCGCATTGAACAGATTCGGGACAAGTTCACCGGAGAGGTGGAGTTCTTTGTGGTTTACGTGAGGGAAGCCCACCCCACCGACGGATGGCAGGTCGACGCCAACGTCCAAGACGAGGTCTTCTACCGCCAGCACCAGAGCTACGAGGAACGGGAAGAAGTCGCCCAGACGTGCAGCCTCGACCTCAAGATCACGATTCCCGTACTGGTCGAAGAGATGGACAACAACATCGACGAGACTTTCGGAGCGGCGCCGGAGCGGTTGTACCTGATTGGCTCGGACGGCGAGGTCGCCTACCACGGCGGCGCGGGACCGTTCTTCTTCGACTTGGATGAATGGGAGCAGGCGATTCAGGACTGTGTAGATGGTGGGGGCACAATCAAAGGCCCGACCAAGACCACGGCGGCCGCATGACCACCGCGATCCGCTTCGGGACCGATGGCTGGCGGGCCATCATCGCCGAAGAGTTCACTTTCGAGAACGTAGGCCGCTGTTCCCAGGGCCTCGCCGATTATCTGCGCGCCCAGGGGACTGCCGGGAAAGGTCTGATTGTCGGTTACGACACACGTTTTCTCTCCCGCGAGTTCGCCGAAACGGTGGCCTCGGTCATGGCCGCCAATGAGATCAAAACCTTCCTGTCGGGGGAACCCGCTCCGACCCCGGTCCTCAGCTACAGCGTACTCCATCGACAGACGGCTGGCGCGGCCATAATCACGGCCAGCCACAACCCCGGAATTTGGAACGGCTTCAAGTTCAAGCCCGAGTACGCCGGGAGCGCTACTCAGGAGATCACCGACCTGCTCGAGCGCTTCATAGCCAGCGCGGGTAGAGTCCGCTCCATGCCTCTGGAGCAGGCGCGGGACCAGGGGATGATTACCGAGTTTGACCCCGCCCGTCCATACATGGATAAGGTGGCCACACTCGTGGATCTGTCAGCCATCCAAAACGCGGGTCTCCGCGTGAGTGTTGACGCCATGTTTGGGGCCGGGGCGGGCTATATTCCGGCCCTGTCATCCGGCGGCGCAACCGCAGTAGAGGAGATGAATGGGACCCGGAACCCGGCGTTCCCCGGGATGGAACAGCCCGAACCCATTGCCAATAACCTCAGGAGCTTAACCCAGGCCGTGCCCGGTCAGGGATACTCGGTGGGACTTGCCCTAGACGGCGATGGCGATCGTATCGGAGTGGTTGACGAGAACGGGCGGTTCATCACCACCTTGGAAGTCTTCTCCCTTTTGGCCTATTATCTGTTGGAACAGAAGGAGCTGCGCGGCCCACTGGTCAAAGGCGTAACGTCTTCGATGATGTTGAACAAACTCGCCGGAATTTACGGCGTGGACATTCACGAAGAAAAGGTGGGGTTCAAGTACATCGGACCCCGGATGTCTGCGGCTGACGCCCTTTTGGCCGGGGAGGAAAGCGGTGGTTTCGCCTTCCGGGGTCACATACCAGAAAGAGATGGCATACTCAGCGGACTCTTCATTCTGGAATATATGGCGCTAACGGGGCTCAAGCCTTCGGAGCTCGTGCGGAGTTTATTCGATAAGGTGGGCGAACACTATTACCACCGCCGCGACGTGGCTTTCAGGGCCGAGGACCGTTCTAGGATTCAGGAAAGATTGGAGAGCCCAGAATTGACCCAGTTGGCCGGGATGCCTGTCAGGAGCACAGACGCCATCGACGGACGAAGGCTCGTGTTCGACGACGCCTGGCTTATCTCCAGGTTCTCGGGGACCGAACCTCTATTGCGCATTTACGCGGAGGCAGTCTCACGGGAAGCGGTAGACCGGCTGCTGGACGCGGCGGCGGATTACCTGGGGGTCTGATGACCCCAGCTAACGCTTGGTGTACTGGGGAGCCCGGCGGGCCCGCTTCAGGCCGTACTTCTTGCTTTCCTTGATCCGGGCGTCCCTCGTAATCAACCCGTTGCGGCGCAGTCCAACTTTCAATTCGGCGTCGTAAGCAACAAGTGCCCTGGCAATCCCGTGCCGAATCGCCTCGGCCTGGGAATGGACTCCCCCACCGACCACTCTGACCATCACCCGGAACCGGTTCGCCATTTCGGCGATCCGGAAGGGCTCATTGATGATGTCCCGCCACGGCCTCCAGCCGAAGTACTCGTCCACGGGCTTGCCGTTGACGATGGTCGGCCCCCCATCGTCCAAGTAGAGCCTGACCTTGGCGATAGAAGTCTTGCGCTTCCCGGTGCCGTAGTAATATTGTTCCTGGTCTGTCGCAGCTCGAACCAAAATCAGTACCTACTCTTTGCTCGATTCACCAAAGCCCGCGACCTGGGCTTCGTGGGGGTGGGTCTCTCCGGCGTAAACTTTTAACCGGCGGAGCATGTGCCGTCCCAGGTTGTTGCGGGGAAGCATTCCTTTGACCGCCAACTCGATAACGCGATCAGGACGGGTATCCAACATGTCGTCGAGCCTGAACGTTTTCAGGTTACCGACGTAGCCGCTATGCCGGTAGTAAAGCTTCTGGTCCCGCTTTCGGCCTGTAACCCTCACCTTGGACGCGTTGACCACGATTACGTAGTCGCCGGTGAGGACCGATGGGGAATAGCCGGGTTTATCCTTGCCCTGCAGGGCCATTGCGATGTCCCGGGCAAGCCTGCCCAGCACTTGGCCGGTCGCGTCGACTACCCGCCACGTTGCGGGGACTTCGCCATTCTTGGGAAAATACGTGCTAGTTCTTTTCATCTTCTCTGATTACGTATGACCAGAATTCCGGATAATTTACCTTCATCAAACAGAGGCCGCTGGCCGGGACCGACGGCAGGTTGAATCCCTGCTCCAACCCACCGCCCAGCAATCCTTCCAATACCTTTGTATCTAGCTTACCCTTGCCAACCTCAATTAATATCGAGTTTGCCCGCCGGACCAGGTGCTTGAGAAACCCGTTAGCCTCACATTCGATGATGACTTCGCGGTCATCCCTCCAGACCTCCCATCGGCGCACCGACCGGACCGCTGAGCGTTCCGCCGGATGGTCTGGGACCAATGGCCGGAAATCGCGGCCTCCGATCAGGCCTGTTGCGGCGTCTGCCATTCGTTCCACATCCAGCGGGTCCCGCACCCAAAAACTGGTGTGGCGTTCCAGTGGAGATGCCCAACTCCGGTTGGAAATCCGGTACCGGTAGACCCGGCTCGCGGCACTCCTTCTGGAGTGAAACTCCGGGATCATCCGGTACGCGGCCTGGACTCGAATGTCCTCTGGGAGATAGAAGTTCAACCCGTGAGGGAAGGACTCTATCGTACGATCGGCGGCCGTTGTGAAGTCCACTACCTGGCCGCGCGCATGAGCCCCCGAATCGGTCCGGCTCGCCCCCCGGATGCGCACGGACTCGCCGGTAAACTTGGCCAAGCTCGCCTCCAGTTCTCCCTGGACCGTTGGTTGGTCTCTTTGGACCTGGAACCCCTTGTATCTCGTTCCGTCGTATTCTACCAGTAGCGCCACCCTGCGGGTGCCTTTGAAGCCTTCGCCCGGGTTGGGTCCTGGTGGAGCTATTGGACTAATTCGCGTAACACCTCGCTAGACTAGTTCGATAACCGCCATCTCGGCCCCGTCGCCCTGACGTCTGCCGATCTTGATGACCCGGGTGTAGCCGCCAGCGCGTTCGGCGTACCTGGGAGCGACCTCGTCGAACACCTTCTTGACGATGGTTTTATTGGGAATCTGGGCTAGGGCCAATCTCCGGTGGTGGAGGGTGCCCTTCTTACCGTGGGTAATCAACTTTTCGGCCACTATCCTGGTCTCTTTGGCCTTGGCCAGGGTGGTGGTGATGCGTTCGTGCTGGATCAATTCTCCGGTCAACCCGCGCATCAGGGCTTTTCGTTGGTCCTTGTACCGGCTAAGCTTGCGTCCGGCGACTCGGTGAGAGGCCATGACTAACTGGAGACCTCCTCTTCATCGTCATCCTCTGACCATTCTTCCTCATCCTCTTCGTCGTCCTCTTCCCACGCCCAGGCACCCTCTTCCGCCTCGGCTTGGACCGGGGCTTGACCGGCGCCGCCCGACCCGATTAACTCACCCAACTCCTCTACCGACAGCCTGATGCCGGTGGGCAATTCGCCGGCAGACAGCTGATCGTCTCCGACAACTACCGCCGCTTCGTCTCCTAGGTGGGATCCAATTCCTCGCTCCGCGAGCTTGTCCCGGAGTTCGGTCAAGGACTTGTAGCCGAAGTTTCGGATCTTCAGAAGTTCTTCGTCGGAACGTTCTAGGACTTCGCCGAGCTTGGTAATGTGGGCCCGCTTCAGGCAGTTGAGAGTCCTGTGAGAAAGCTCCAGCTTCTCGATGGGCGTCTGGTAAATCTCGGGGGACACCATGAGCGGGGCGCGGTCCATGCCGATCTCGGAGGTTTCGTCCAGGTTGCTGAACAAGAAGTAGTGGTTGACCAGGGACCCCGCAGCCCGGCGCACGGCCTCTAGCGGAGACACGGTGGCGTCGGTCCAAACTTCAAGGACCAGCCGCTCGTAGTCGGTGACCTGGCCTACCCGTGTCCGCTCCACGTGGTAGTTCACCTTGCGGACGGGGCTGAAGATGGCGTCCACCGGGAGCACGCCGACAGGCAGGCTTTCAGACCCTTCGCCCTGAACGGCGGGCAGATAGCCGACGCCTTGCTCCACGTTGAATTCGATTGAGAGCTTGGAATCGTCTGAATCGAGGGTTGCCAGATGCAGCTCGGGGTTTACCACCTGGAAGTCGGCCGAGGTGGCGATATCTCCGGCGCAGACCCGTCCGCCTCCGGAAACGTCCAGCCGCATCTTCCCAGTCCGCTCGGACTGTGCGCGTATCCGGATCCGCTTCACGTTGAGAAGCAGCTCCATGACTTCTTCTTTGACACCTGGGATGGCGGCGTATTCATGCACCACATCGTCAATCTTGACCCACGTGATCGCGCTGCCGTTCGTCGAGCTTAATAATATCCTTCTCAGCGGATTGCCGATAGTGAGACCAAAACCCCGCTGCAGCGGCTCTACCGCCACCCTGCCATACATTGCGCCAGATTCCAGAATATGGACATCCGGCTTGGGAGGCTCCGGTCCTCCCTCGGGATAACCGGTGGAGAGGACAAAAGTATCTAACATGGGGCCATTTACCTCGAGTAAAACTCTACGATTAGGCGGGAGTTGATCGCCTGCTGCAAGTCTTGGTCCGCTGGCAGACTCATCACTCGACCGGTCATTTCATTCGCGTCTAAAAGCAACCAATCAGGAACCGGCCGCTTGGGTATCCCATCGGTCCGGTCCTTGTAGAAATCTGTGGTCTTGTCCGACTCCTTCCAGGAAATGATGTCCCCTTCCTTCACCTGGTAGGAAGGGATGTCCGTCTTCCGGCCATTAACCTGGAGGTGCCCGTGCATAACGAGTTGCCTGGCTTGCTTCCGAGAGTCGGAGAACCCGAGCAGAAAGACCACGTTGTCGAATCGTCGTTCCAACGAGCGCAGCAAGTTCAGACCGGTGACGCCGGGGGTGTCGAAGGCCTCAGCCATGTACCGGCGGAACTGGGTTTCCAGCACGCCGTAGATGTACTTGGCCTTCTGCTTCTCCAGTAGGTGCACGCCGTAGTCCGAGGGGCGTCTGCGCCTGCGGGACTGATTGCCCGGCGCGGCCCGGCGACGTTCAATAGCGCAACGGGGCGTGAAACACCGCTCGCCCTTTAGAAATAACTTTTCTCCGGCGCGGCGGCAAAGTCGGCAGGATGGTCCTGTATATCTACCCATCAGGTGTTCGCTACACCCTCCTTCTTTTTGGTGGGCGACACCCGTTGTGCGGGATGGGCGTCACGTCTCGTATGCTGGTTACCATAAGCCCCGCCCCTTGGAGGGAGCGTATGGCGGCTTCCCGCCCTGCTCCAGGCCCGCGGATCAAAACGTCGATCTGCCGCAGGCCCATGTCCATGCCCCGCCGCGCGGCCTGTTCCGCCGCGCGTTGGGCCGCAAAGGCCGTGCCTTTGCGGGAGCCCTTGAAACCCACGGTCCCCGCGCTTGCTGATGAGATAACGTTACCCTGCGGGTCGGTAATGCTGACCAGGGTGTTGTTGAACGTGGAATAGATGTACGCCCGGCCCTGGACAACCGTTCGCCGCTCGCGGCGGCGTGCTCTTGGTCTAGGCATCGATCACACTCACCTACTTCTTGCCGCCCGTGCGCCGGCCACGGCCTGCGACGGTGCGTCTGGGGCCCTTCCTGGTGCGGGCATTGGTGCGGGTCCGCTGACCGTGGGCCGGCAGACCTCGGCGGTGCCGTGTACCCCGATAGGAACCAATCTCGATCAACCGGCGAATGTTTTGGTTGACCTCACGCCTGAGGTCTCCCTCGGCCAGGTATTCCCGGTCTACAATCTCTCGTATCCGGTCCACTTGGGCTTCGGATAATTCCAACATTCTCGGCGGCGACTCGATGTCGATGTCGGCCTTGAGCAGAATCTCGTTGGCCAAGGCGGGGCCTATGCCGTAAATCCTGGTCAGGGCGACATGTGCCTTCTTCCGGTCGGGTACGTCTACTCCTGCGATACGGACCACTTGGGGCCTCCTTTTAAGGGGCTTCTATCGTGGGTTGGGTCTAACCCTGGCGCTGGGCGTGCCGCGGGTTGGTGCAGATGATGCGCACCACCCTCTTGCGCCGGATGACGCGGCATTTGTCGCACCGGGGTTTGACTGAAGCGGAAACTTTCATAGCATTACTACCTTTGGGCTACTTGAAGCGATAGGTGATTCGCCCACGGGACAGATCGTAAGGGGACAACTCCACCAGCACCCGGTCCCCCGGCAGAACCCGGATGAAATGCATCCGGATCTTACCTGAAACGTGGGCCAATACTTCGTGATCGTTGGGCAGAGTGACCCGGAACATACCATTGGGCAATGCTTCCTGCACACTGGCTTCTACTTCTATCGCCTGCTTCTTCGCCATCAACTCCCTCTAGGACCTACCCTGTGAATCTCCGCCGCCCTTGCTTGCGGCTACTAACTTTCAGGGCGGACCGTCATGATCTCGGGTCCGTCCTCCGTGATCGCTATGGTGTGCTCGAAATGACTGGACATAAGCCCGTCCGCCGTGACCACTGTCCACTGGTCGTTCAGAATTCGGGTCCGCCAATCTCCCAGGTTGAACATGGGCTCGATGGCGATGCACATACCTGAGCGGAGCAACGGCCCCAACCCGGCCTGTCCGTAGTTGGGCACCTGTGGGTCCTCATGCAGGAACCGACCTACGCCGTGGCCTACGAACTCCCGGACGATACCGTAGCCGTGGGCTTCTCCGTACGCTTGTACCGCGGCGGCGATATCCCCGACTCGGTTGCCGGGCAACGCGGCCTTGATTCCTTCCATTAGCCCTGCCTGGGTAGCGGCCATCAGCGCGTCAATTTCCTCTGGCACTTCTCCGACTGGGACGGAAATCGCCGCGTCTCCAATGAAGCCATCCAGGGTCGCGCCCACGTCCATCTTGATGATATCGCCCTCTTTCAACACCCTTCTACCGGGTATCCCGTGGACGATTTCCTCATTGACCGATGCGCAGATACTGGCGGGGAAGCCCCGGTAACCCTTGAAGGTGGGCTTTGCGCCATGGCGCACGATCTCTTTGTAGGCGATGGTGTCGAGCTCTTTGGTGGTGATACCGGGCTCCACCGAACGCCGCAATAATTCTAGGACCGTGCCAACTATACCCCCGGCGACGCGCATTGCGACAATCTCCTCGCGGGACTTAATCGTTATCCCGCCGGAGTACGGAGAGGCCGAGTTGGACGCGGTCTCCTTCTTGCGGTTCCTTTTCACCGTACCTATTCTACTCCCCAATGGTCTTAATTGAAACCCACGCTCACTCTGGCGGGGGTCTCGCCTTCCCTCGAAGAAGGCTTAGGTTATGGCGTACCTAGGGCCGCCAGGACGTTGCGGTTCACGCCTTCAACGGAGTCGGAGCCTACGACACCCACCAAGACTCCCCGTTCCCGGTAGTAGTCCAGCACGGGCAGGGTTTCCGATTGGTAAACCTCGATGCGCTTCTGCACCGCTTCGGGCCGGTCGTCCTCCCTCTGGTATAGCTCCCCGCCGCAGCGTTCGCACCTGGGTTCAGGAGTCGAATCGCCTCCCCCTGCCGATGAATCCTGAGGCAGGCTATGCGGGGCCTGGCATTCGCGGCAACTAAACCGTCCCGCCAGGCGGCGCACTAATTCTTGCTCCGAGACCTCTATGTAGACCACTTTGTCCAAAGCGCGGGAACGCCGGTCGAGCGCGTCGTCCAAGACTTCGGCCTGGTTACGGTTCCGGGGGAAGCCGTCCAGGATGAACCCATCGTGCTTGTGGATCGCCATGACTCGTTCAAGCATAATGTCGATGGTCAACTCGTCGGGCACCAACACACCTTGCCTCATGTATTCGGCGGCGCGTAGGCCCAGGGGAGTTTCCTCCCGCAGGTGGTGGCGGAACAGGTCCCCAGAGCTGATATGCGGTACGCCAAACCGCTCCACCAGTAGCTGCGCCTGCGTACCCTTGCCCGCGCCAGGAGCGCCGAATAGCGCTAGCCGCACTCCCTCTGCCAAGGCTACCTCAAGAACCCTTCATAGTTACGCATCATTAGCTGTGCTTCCAACTGCCGCATCGTGTCCAGGCCCACTCCCACCATGATAAGCAGGCTGGTGCTGCTAAGGGAGATGGCTTGTACGTTGGTTATCAGCGACGCGAGGTACGGCACGATGGCTACGAACCCGAGGAACAACGCCCCTCCCATGGTAATGCGCACGATGACCCGGTTCAGGTAGTCTTGGGTAGGGCGTCCCGGACGTATCCCCAGCACGAACCCCCCGTTCCGTTGTAGGTTCTCCGCCAGGTTCTGCTGATTAAACACCACAAGCGTGTAAAAGAAGGTGAAGATCACCACCAGTACGAACACCATCACCCAGTACAGGGGTTCCGTGGGAACCAGCAGGTCTGCGAAGAAGCGGGCGATATCACCGACTACTCCAGAGCTAGTGGCGAAGTAGGTGGCGATTGTGCCCGGCAAAATCACGATGGAAAAAGCGAAAATCAGGGGTATCATTCCAGCCGAGTTGATCCGCAGCGGAAGGTATGTAGCCCCGCTCTGGCGATACATCCGTCCGCCTCGGAAAATGCTCCGCCCGTACTGCACCGGTATCCTCCGGTGGGCCTCGTTGAACATCACGATCAGCGCGATGATTAACACACCGATGATGGCGAAGAACCCTATACCCAAGACGTTATCCTGGTCAAGGAACCCCTGGCTTAACAGCCCGGGGAACCCGGCCACTATACCGGCGAAGATAATCAGAGATATGCCATTGCCGATGCCCCGCTCCGTGATCAACTCCCCCAACCACACCAGGAACATAGTCCCCGCCACTATGGAGAGAAGCGCGGCGATGGTCGGCAATAAGGCCAAGCCACTGAAGCCGACAAAGGTAATCACCTGGCTTTGCTGGAGCAGCATGAGCTGGCCGTAACCCTGTGCCATGGCTATCGGAACCGTCAGCCAGTGGGTCAACCGGTTCATCTTGGCCCGGCCCGCCTCACCCTCCCGGGACATCTCCTGCAGGCTGGGTATAACTGGCGTGAGGAGCTGCATCACGATGGATGCGGTGATGTACGGGAAAACACCAAGTGCGACGATGCTCATACGCCGCAATGCGCCGCCGCTAAAGAGGTCCAGGAAGCCGAGCAGGTCGTTATTGCGGAACAGGTTGTCCAACTGTATCTGGTCGATTCCCGGCATAGGGATATGCGCGGCGAACCGGTACAGCGCTAGGATAGCCAGGGTGAAGAGTATCTTTGCCCGAAGGTCCGGTAGACTAAAGGCGTCAATCGTAGCTTGGAGCAAACGCGGAAAGCGCGCCCCTTGAGTCTCCGCGTTTAACATAAGGTCTAGAGTTCCTCCACACTTCCCTTGGCCGCCTCGATCTTCTCTCGCGCAGAACGCGTAAACTTGTGCGCAGCCACCGTGACGGCCTTGGTAATCTCGCCGTCCCCCACAATCTTGACCGGTTGCTTCAGGTCCCGCAGGCAGCCCCGCTCCACCATTTCCTCGGGAGTAATGCGGTCCCCGTCGGAGAACACGTTTAGTGATTCCAGTTTTACCAGCGCATAGTAAATCTTGAACTTGTTGTTGAATCCCCGCCGCATCGGAAGACCCTTGATCAAGGGCAACTGACCGCCCTCGAACCCGACGCGGAATCCATGTCCTGATCGGGACTTCTGTCCCTTCTGGCCTCGGCCCGCCGTGCTTCCCTGACCGGCTGCATCGCCTCGGCCCACCCGTTTCCGGGATTTCCTGGCCCCTCTTGATGGGGCCAGTTGGTGTTCCATCATTGGGAATGACTCCTTGCTCTAAAGTAGGTCATGCCCCGTTGTCTGTCCGCCCGCTGCCGCGGGACAACCGGGCACGACTGGTCCGCGGGCAGGGGCCGTGTGGCCTCATTCCAGCGGTTCTAGGCGCCCAATTCTTCCACTTCGACCAAGTGGGAGACCTTGTTTACCATACCCCGTATCGTCGGAGAGTCCGAGTGGACCACCGAGTGGTGTAACCTACGCAGCCCCAATGATTTGATGATCCGGCTCTGATTCTTGGGCCTGCCAATACAGCTTTTCTTCCAGGTTATCTTCAAGTCTGCCATGGTTATCAGGCGGTGCGCCCGGTCGCGCGGCTCACGCGGCGGGCCACCTCTACCTCCGGATCCCTAAGCTGCCGCAGCGCAACGAGGGTGGCGTACACGATGTTGATCGGATTGCGTGAACCCAGGGACTTTCCGACCACGTCCCGCACCCCGCCCAATTCCAACATGGCCCGCATCGCGCCGGCGGCGATGATTCCGGTACCTTCGCGGGCCGGTTTGAGGATCACGATGGTAGCGCCTTTCTTGACCGTAATTTGATGCGGGATAGTGCTGCCCTTGAGTGGGATCGTAACCATGTTTCTCCGGCCGATGGCGTTGCCTTTGCGCACCGCGTCGGGAATCACGAGGGCTTTACCCAGACCCGCTCCAACCTGTCCTTCGCCGTCTCCAACCACCACCAGGGCGTTGAAACGAAGCCGTCTACCACCTTTTACCACCTTCGCAATGCGGCGGGTGTAAACCACCCTTTCCTGCATCCCTCCGGTATCTTCCTCCCTTTGCCTGGGGGGTCTGCCTCGGTCGCGCGCAAATACCATAAAGCGCCTATCCCTTTCTCGTTGGACCCGCGGCCCGGTGAGCGCCGCGTCCGATCATCACTAGAATTTCAGCCCGCCTTCGCGGCTGGCTTCGGCCAGGGCTTTGACCCTGCCGTGGTACTTGTAGCCTCCCCGGTCGAACACCACCTGATCGATCCCCAAGGCTAACGCCCGGTCCGCGACCCGTTTCCCCACGACGGCTGACACCGACGTCTTGGGACCCGTGGGCTTCTTATCGGCGCCCAAGTCTTCCATGCTGGAGGCTGAGACCAGAGTCTCTCCCTTGGCGTCGTCGATCACCTGGCAGTATATGTGCCGGGAACTGCGGAACACACACAGGCGGGGCCGTTCTCCCGTGCCGGAGACCTTGGTCCGCACCCTGGCGTGCCTGACTATCCTTAACCTTCTTGCGTTCCTGTCCTTAGGCAATGCGTAGCCCTCTCGATAGATAAACGTCTAAGTTACTGGCGGGCTAGGCCTTGCGTGCCGCTGCCTTGCCAGGCTTGTAGTGAAGGACCTCACCCTGATACCTGATGCCCTTCTCTTTGTATGCGTTGGGAGGCCGGACCTTGCGCACCTTCGCCGCCATCTGTCCAACCTTCTGTTTGTCGATTCCCCTGACGTGTACCCGGTTGTTGCCTTCTACTTCCATGGTAACGCCGTCCGGCGGCTGTAGCTCGACCGTGTGGGAGTAGCCAACGTTTAGTACGATACCTTCATTGGCCTGTTGGACCCGGTAACCGACGCCCATCAATTCCAATGTCCGGGTATACCCTTCTGTTACGCCTGTAACCGCGTTGGAAATAAGGCTGCGGGTCAGTCCGTGAAGTGCGTGGTGGAACTTGCGTTCCGACAGGCGCTCCACTATAACCTCGCCGTCCTCAACCGCCACCTTGACCTCTGGATGGTAGTTCTGGGTGATGGTTCCCATGGGTCCCTTCACCGTGACCTCTCCATACCTGACCTCTACGTCCACACCTTGTGGTATGGGTATGGGCTTGCGTCCAATGCGGGACAGTGTTCGTCCCGCCCTTTCTCCGTTATCCATTCCGTTACCAGACATAACAGAGCAACTCCCCTCCGATACCTCGGCGCCAGGCCTGACGGCCCGCCATTACGCCTTCGGGCGTCGACAGAATGGCGACGCCCAGACCTCCATAGACCCTGGGTATCTCGCCTTTTCCCACGTACACCCGGAGGCCGGGTTTGCTTACCCGTTTGAGGCCCATGATGGTTGGCTCGCGGCGTTCGCGGTAAGACAGATGTATTCGCAGTGTTGGGCGGGCCTGCCCCCTGGGGTGGTCGAAGTCCCGGATGAACCCCTCTTCCTTGAGTATCCTGGCGATGGCCAGTTTCATCTTGGAATGGGGCATCATCACGGACTCGTGACGCACCTGGATGGCGTTTCTAATCCGGGTAAGCATATCCGCCACTGGATCGGTAACCGGCACTGTATTCTCCCTTCTGGTCCTTCTACAAGCTCGCCTTGCGAACTCCGGGCAACTCGCCGTTCAGGGCCAACTCCCGGAAGCAGATCCGGCAGATCCCGAAGTAGCGAATGTAGGCCCGGGGCCGGCTGCAGCGGTTGCACCGGCTATGCCAGCGGCCTGGAAACTTGGGGTCTCTGAGCCATTTCTGTACTTTGGAGGTCTTAGCCAAAACGTCTCCTCTGGTCTGCTGCCGCGGGACTAAGCCTCGCGCACGAATGGCATTCCGTACAGCTCCAGCAGCCGCACCGCGAGGCGGTCGTCGGGAGCTGTGGTCGCTATGGTTATTTGCATTCCCCGGAGCCTGTCTATCTGGTTATAGTCGATCTCCGGGAAGATGATCTGTTCCCTGATCCCAATGGAGAAATTTCCCCGGCCATCGAAGCCTCGGCGGGGTATGCCCCGGAAGTCCCTGATACGCGGGAGCGACATGTTGATTAACCGGTCAAGGAAATGGTACATGCGGGCTCCCCGCAGGGTCACGCACGTGCCGATAGGGTTGCCTTCGCGCACCTTGAAACCTGCGATGGACTTTCGGGCCCGGGTAATGATCGGCTTCTGGCCTGTAATGGTCGCCAGGTCCCGGGTGGCGGACTCCATCGCCCGGCCATTGGTCAGCGCTTCTCCCAAGCCGATGTTGACCGAAATCTTCTGGATCCGCGGCACCTGCATCGGGTTGGTCAAGCCAAACTCTCGCATGATGGTGGGAACGATCTCGTTCCGGTACATATCGAGAAGTCTGGGAAGGGGAGGCGATTCGTCCCCGGCGGCCTCTTCTTCGGCCACGGCTGTCCCACCGCCGCGTTCACCTCTGGCGGCCCGATCCCTGCGGCCTGAAGCCCTTCGCGGAGCGGTGGCGGATGGCTCCTCGGAAGTCCCGTTGGTAGACTGCGCCGCCTCTTCCGAGCTGCCCTGTTCCTGTTCATCATCGGGCATCGTCGATCACTTCCTCGCATTTGGGGCAACCGCGCACTCTAGATCCGGTCTCCAGAGTAACCATTCTGGGCCGGACCGGCCGGTTGCATTTGTTGCAAATGAGCACCACATTGGAGATGTGAATGGGAGCTTCCGACTGGATGCGTCCCGACTGCCTAACGCCGGGCCTCGGCCTGACATGCCGGGTGACGAGGTTCACGCCTTCCACCACAACCCTATCGGCCTTGGTCAATTGCCGTTCAACGCGGCCAGTCTTGCCCTTCTCTTTGCCCGCAATGACCAGCACGGTGTCGCCGCTCCGGATGCGCATTATACCACCTCCGAAGCCAGGGATATGATGCGCATGAAACCCCGGTCCCGCAGTTCTCTGGCCACTGGTCCGAATATGCGCGTTCCCCTTGGAAGCTGATTGTCCAAAATCAGTACCGCGGCGTTGTCATCGAAGCTGATGAACGTGCCGTCTGGCCGTCCGTACTCGTGGGCTTGGCGAATAATCACCGCTTTTACCACGTCCCCTTTTCGCACTGGGGAGTTGGGCGCGGCTTCCCGCACGTTGCACACCACTACATCGCCGAGGCTGGCGAACTTGCGCCGGCCGCTGCCGGGCACGTTGATCAGGCGGATTACCTTGGCCCCGCTATTGTCTGCTACAGTTAACCGGGTATAAGTCTGGATCATACCTAGAATTCCTACTCGTCTTCCTCTGACTCATCGTCCTGGCCGCCATCTTCCAGAAGGTCCAAGACCTCTTCTTCAACTTCTTCCTCGTCTATGTCCTCGGCGTCGGCCTCAAGCTCGATGGGCCGCACTTCGGCGACCTCCCGCCTTTCCAATATCTCCAGCAGCCGCCAGTGTTTGCTCTTGGAGATAGGTCGCGTCTCCTGGATGCGGACCACGTCTCCCAACTGACACTGACTGAGGGGGTCATGGACCATATAACGTGCCACTCGGCGCACCTGCTTGCGGTACAGCCGGTCACGTTGTTTCCAGACCATCTGGACCACTGCCGTCTTGTCCATCCGGGTCCTCACAACCGAGCCGACCCGGATCTTTCGCTTCTCTTTGGCCAATGTTAACCCTCCACCAATTCCCGTTCCCGGATCACCGTGAGCAGTCTGGCGATGGACCTGCGCACGGCCTTGGGCTGGTTGGAATCGGGCAACTGATTGGTGGCGGCGCGGAAGCGCAGGTTCATCAGCTCCCGTTGCGTTTTGACCAGCTCTTCGCCGAGCTGTTCGTCAGTCAAACTGCGGATTTCGTGAATCATCATCGCGTTACGTCTCTATGCGGCCTGACTGCCAGCTCCGACCCCGTGGTCCCTGCTGACGATCTTGGTGGGGATGGGCAACTTGTGGGATGCCAGCCGCAGGGCCTCCCTTGCCTCTTCGGGAGCAACCCCGGCAACTTCAAACATGACCTTTCCGGGCTTGACCACGGCCACCCAGTGGTCGACAGCCGCCTTGCCGCCGCCCATCCGAGTCTCCGCCGGCTTCTTGCTGACCGACTTATCCGGAAACACCCGGACCCAGACCTGTCCGCCACGGCGCAGGTGACGGGTCACGGCGACCCGCGCCGCTTCGATCTGCCTGGCGGTAATCCACTCGGCAGCCATGGCCTTCAGGCCAAATTCGCCGAAATCCACCTGGTTGCCACTGGTGGCGGGGCCTTTGCGGCGCCCACGGAAGATTTTGCGATATTTCGTTCGCTTGGGCTGTAACATGCCGTTCTCCCAGGAAACTCCCCTTAAATGTCCGCTTGGTCCAAGAACTCCAACTCCGGGTCCTCACCGTCGGCCTGGACGGTGACCTCGATGTCTTCCAATTCTTCGACTTCCTCTGGCGGAGGCGGAAGGATGTCGCCGTGGTATACCCACGCCTTGACGCCAACCCGGCCCATGACGGTGTGGGCTTCAGCCAGTGCGTAATCGATGTCCGCTCGAAGAGTATGGAGCGGCACCTGGCCCATCATCAACTTCTCGACCCGTGCGATCTCCGAGCCGGAGATCCGGCCCTTGACCATCAACTTGATGCCTTGGGCCCCGCCTTGCATGGCCCTTTGCGCGGCCTGACGCATGGCCCGGCGGTAGGCAACCCGGCGTTCTAGCTGGTCGGCGATATTTCGCGCCACCAGGTAGGCGTTGATCTCTGGCTGGTTGATCTCGATGATGTTCAACTGGACCCGCCGCTTGGTGATCGCCTCCAGCTTGGTCCGCAGGTTCTTCACCCGCTCTCCGTCCCGTCCGATGAGAATTCCCGGGCGGGCGGAGTGGATGTTGATCACCCCGTCCTGAGCCCCGCGGTCAATCTCCACCCGGGCGATCCCGGCGTCGGCAAACGCGCGGTATTCGTTCTGGATACTCTTCCGGAGTTGCAGGTCCTCCAGAACCAGGGTGCGGTAGCTGGCTGCGCTGGGCGCAAACCAATGGGCTTTCCAGTCCTTGATAATGCCTAGCCGGAACCCGTAAGGATGGGTCTTATGGCCCATGAGCTAGAACTCCTCTTGCATGTCGTCTACCACCACCGTAAGGTGGCTGGCCTGCTTGATGATGCGTCCGATACGGCCTCTGGCCCTCGGCCGGAACCGCTTTTGGGGCTTGGCTCGGTCGGCTGTAATCCGCACGATCCGTAGATCGTCACGGGACATGAACATGTTGTTTTCCGCGTTGGCCGCCGCCGATTCCACCACTTTCGCTACCGTTTTAGCCCAAGGGGAAGGCAGCAGACTAAGGGTGTTGAGGGCGTCTTGGACCGAGTTTCCCCGCACCAAGTCCAGAATCGGCTTGAGCCGTTTCTGTGACGCTCCGATCTGTTTGGCCATTGCTCTTACTGGTGGCACCTGTTTACCTCATTCGGCTGGAGCGTTCGGACCGGCTGACGTGGCCTCGGTAGGTCCGCGTTGGAGAAAACTCTCCGAGACGGTGTCCAACCATGTTCTCCGTCACGAAGACCGGCACGTGGCGCCGTCCGTCGTGAACGCCGATGGTCAGGCCGACCATATCGGGCATAATCATCGAAGCCCGCGACCAGGTGCGGATAACCGTCCTGGCGCCGGAGCGCTGTAGAGTTTCCACCTTCTTCATTAACTTGGGATGAACATAGGGACCCTTCTTGATCGAGCGCGACATTCTACCGTCTCCTGCCCCTCCGTACAATAAATCTACTGCTTGCCTTGTTCTTCTGCCTGGTCTTGTGCCCCAGGGTGGGTTTTCCGGTAGGCGACTTAGGACCGGGCATCCCAATGGGGGAGCGGCCCTCGCCGCCGCCGTGGGGGTGGTCCACCGGGTTCATCGCCACACCACGCACGTGGGGGCGTCTTCCCAGGTGGCGGCTCGCTCCGGCCTTCCCCAGGCTTTCGTTCTTGTGGTCTGGGTTGGAAAGCTGACCGACGCTGGCCCGGCAATTGAGCAGCACCCGCCGCATTTCACCCGAAGGGAGCCTGATCAAAACGTATTCGCCCTCTCTGGATAGGACCTGAGCGCTCGCCCCGGCGCTGCGAACCAATTGACCTCCCCGTTGCGGGGTCAGCTCCAGGTTGTGGACCACTGTGCCCGTGGGAATGTTGCGCAACGGAAGACAATTCCCTGGGTGTATCTCAGCCTGCGGGCCGGACTCGACCCAGTCGCCCACGGACAGGGCCAGGGGGGCGAGGATGTAACTCTTCTCCCCGTCCATATAGTGGATCAGCGCGATCCGCGTCGTCCGGTTGGGGTCGTATTCGATGGAGGCCACCCGGCCCGGCACCCCGTCCTTGTGCCGCTTGAAATCGATCTTGCGGTACATCTTTCGAAGGCCGCCCCCGCGATGGCGGGTGGTAATCCGCCCGCGGTTGTTCCGTCCGGCATGGCTGGTCTTGGGCTCCAAAAGCGACTTTTCCGGCTTGCGTGTGGTTATCTCCTCAAAAGAGGGGCGCACCGCGTTCCGGGTCCCAGGAGTGATTGGCCGCAAATTCTTCAGTGGCATGGCAATTATCCTTGGGGGCTAGAGCCCTTCGATCAGGTTGATCCGGTCCCCCGGCTTCAACGTGACCACGGCCTTCTTAACGTCAGGCTGCTTGGTGATGCGGGAGCCGTAGCGCTTGCGCTTTCCATGGAGTTTGGTCATGTTGACGTCCAACACCGACACGCCGAAGTTGGTTTCCACGGCTTGCCTGACCTCTATTTTGTTGGCCTTCGGCGAAACGTGGAAAGTGTACTTTCCGGACTCTTGCAGGATGGTGCTTTTTTCGGTGATGGTCGGTCTTACCAGGACTTTGTGTATGTCCATCTATTCCCCCGAATCCTCGGCCTGTCCTGTGGCTTTCCGCCCTCGCCTTCCGTGGGGTTCGCTGCCGAGAGCTTCTTCCGCCCATCGCACCGCATCCAGCGTGATAATCACGGTATCGCGTTCTAGGAGTTGCTGGGCGTTCAGGAGGTTGACTGGCAAAGTCCAGACTTTCTTCAGGTTGTGGGCCGCCTGTACAACGTTATCGTCCGGGTTGCGGGTCACAAGCAGGGTGGAACCGTTGACACCCAGGTTGGCCAGAAGGCCGACCATGGACTTGGTCTTGCCGTCGACTCCATCGGTGGAGTCTAGGCATACCAATTTGCTCTGCCTCGCCTTGTCCGACAGGACGCACTTTAGGGCCAGCCGCCGCATTCGCTTGGGTAGCGCCTTGCGGTAACTGCGCGGGTGGGGGCCAAATGCCACCCCACCGTGACGCCAGTGCGGCGCCCTGATACTGCCCTGGCGGGCCCGGCCCGTGTGCTTCTGGGTCCAGGGCTTGCGCCCACCTCCGGAAACCTCGGCCCGGGTCTTGGTGTCGTGGGTGCCTTGCCGCTTGTTGGACTGGTAGATTACCAGTGCCTGGTGAACGAGGGATTTGTTCATTGGGACCGAAAACACCCCGTCATCCAGGTCCACTGTATCGACCGTTTGCCCTTGCTGGTTTTTAACAGTAACTTCCATAGCTAGATACCTTAGTAAGATGCCTTCAGGACTTGACTGGAATCGTTTACTTTGCGCGTCTGATTTGAACGAGGCCGTTGGGACCGCCGGGAACCCCGCCCTTCACCAGTAGCAGGTTCCGGTCAGTGTCAACCCGGATAATTTCCAAGCGCTTGGCCGTGGTCCGAACGTTGCCCATGTGGCCGGGCATCTTGAGGCCCTTGAACACCTTGCCCGGCGTGGTCCCGCCGCCAATGGAGCCGGGAGCGCGGGCCCGGTCGGACTGACCGTGGGTCCTGGGTCCGCCGCCGAAACCGTGGCGTTTGATGGTCCCGGCGAATCCACGCCCTTTGGACCGGCCAATGATGTCGATCTTCTCGCCTTCTTCGAAGATATTCACGGAGATGGTCTGGCCAACCTCGAACTCATTGGGGTCGTCCGCCATGACCTCCTTAAGGTACCGGACGGGTTGACCGTTCCTGAGGTGGCCTCGCATCGGCTTGTTGGCCTTCTTGGTCTGGCCAAACCCCAATTGGACCGCCTCGTATCCGTCGTTTTCCCTGGTTTTGACTTGAGTCACGGTGCATGGACCGGCTTCGATCACCGTCACCGGAACCACTCTTCCGTCTTCCCGGAAGACCTGGCTCATACCAATTTTTCTGCCTAAAAATCCCTGGATCATAAGGTTCCCCAAACTTCCTAAAATAGTTCTGAAATTGAATGTCTACAGCTTGATCGAGATATCGACCCCGGCGGGCAGGTTCAACCGCGTCAGGGAGTCGATAGTCTTGGATGTGGGTTCCAATATGTCGATGAGCCGCTTGTGGGTGCGAATCTCGAAATGCTCACGCGAGTCCTTGTCCACGTGAGGACTCCGGATTACGCAGAACCGCCGTATATGAGTCGGTAGCGGGACCGGCCCCGCGACTCTAGCGCCTGTCCGCTCTGCCGTCTCCACGATCTGGCCAGCAGACAGGTCGAGCATTTTGTGATCGAATGCCTTGAGAATTATTCGTACTTTCTGCCTGGTGACCATTTCCCCCCAATCTCGGTTGGACGGCGCCTTATCTAAGGTTGCCGATGGTTCGCAGCACGTTTTCCGCTACCGGCTCGTAGTGTTTGAACTCCATTGAATAAGTCGCGCGGCCGCTGGTAATAGAGCGCAACGCGGTCGTGTAGGCAAAGGTCTCACCCAGGGGCAACATGGCCCTGGCCACCTGGACGTCTCCTTGGCCCTCAATGTTTCGGATCTGTGCCCGGCGCGTTCCCAGATCGGCCAGCACGTCCCCCAGGGTTTCTCCAGGGCAGACGACTTCCAGATCGACTATGGGTTCTAGCAGGACTGGTTTCCCCCTGGGTACCCCTTCGCGAATGGCCAACATCCCGGCGCTGCTGAAGGCGATCTCCGAGGAGTCCACGGGATGGAAGCTGCCGTCAACAAGGGTTACCTTGATATCCACCAGCGGGAACCCTCCGATGGAGCCGTTATCGAGTGCTTGCTTAACGCCTTTCTCCACCGCCGGGATGAACTGCCGGGGAATCACGCCCCCGACGATCTTCTCTTCGTAAATGACACCCGAACCCCGCTCCAGCGGCTCCAGTTCCAGCCATACATGACCGAACTGGCCGTGTCCACCGGTCTGCCGCACGAAACGGCCCTCGACGCGCACTGGCTGGGTTATGGTCTCCCGGTAGGACACCCTAGGCCTCCCGACATTCGCCTCCACGTCGAACTCGCGCCGCATCCGGTCCACCAGGACCTCCAGATGCAACTCGCCCATGCCGGCCATAACAGTCTGGCCGGTTTCGTCGTCGTACCTAACGATGAAAGTGGGATCCTCGTCCGACAGCTTCCGCAGCGCCTGACCAAGGCGGTCTTGGTCGACCCGGGTAGCGGGTTCGATGGCCACTGAGACCACCGGTTCCGGAAAGTGCGGCGGCTCCAAGATGACCGGATGGGGTCCGCTGCAGATAGTGTCCCCGGTGAAGGTGTCCTTCAGTCCAACCACGGCGCAAATGTTGCCCGCCCCAATGGACTCAAGCTCTTCTCTACGGTTGGCGTGCATCAAGATGAGCCGCCCCAACCGTTCCCGCGCCTTCTTGGTCACGTTGTAGACCGAGCGGCCTGAGTGTTCCTTGCCGGAATAGACCCGGAGAAACACCAACCTGCCTACGAAGGGGTCAGTCGCCACCTTAAAAGCGAGGGCGGCGAATTCGCCGTCCTCGTCCGGGTACCTTAATTGTGTCTCGCCGGTATTCGGCTCAATAGCCTCGATGGCGGGAATATCTTGGGGCGAAGGCAAATAGTCGATCACCGCGTCCAAGAGGGGATGTATGCCCTTGCTCGTAGTAGCGCTGCCGCAGAGGACGGGGACCAGGCTGCGCTCAATGGTGGCCCGGCGCAAGGCACGGCGCAGGTCTTTCGCGTCGATGTCCTCGCCCTCCAGGTAGCGGATCAAGAGGGCCTCGTCCGTCTCGACTATCTTCTCGATCATGCTCTGGCGGTAGCGTTCGTATTCCTCTTCGTAATCAGTCGGTACCGGCACCACCTGGGGGACGTCCGCGCTGCTGCCGCGGCGGCCTCCGTCGGGATAGACCATGGCGACGCCGCCGAGCAGGTCGATTACGCCGTGGAACTCCGCTTCCTCGCCGATGGGCAATTGCACGGCAACAGGGTTCGCGCCGAGGCGTCTCCGGACCGATTCTATCGTGCGTTCATAGCTCGCGCCGACCCGGTCCATCTTGTTGACGAAACAGATCCGCGGGACCTCGTAGGTGTTGGCCTGACGCCAAACGGTCTCGGACTGGGACTGTACCCCCGCCACGGCGTCCAGGACGACCACCCCGCCGTCGAGGACCCGCAGGCTGCGTTCTACTTCCGCTGTGAAGTCAACGTGGCCGGGGGTATCGATGATGTTGACGCGGTGGTCCCGCCAGAATGCGGTGGTGGCTGCGGCGGTAATGGTGATGCCCCGTTCCCTTTCCTGAGGCATCCAGTCCATTGCCGTCGTGCCCTCGTCAACCTCGCCAACCCTGTGGATACGGCCAGTGACGAATAAAACGCGCTCGGTGACGGTGGTCTTTCCGGCGTCTATATGTGCAATGAATCCAATGTTGCGGATCTTGCTAATGGGTATGCTGGTTTCAATCATAGGCTGGACCGTGGACGCGACCCTTACCTCCGGTAGTTGACGAAGGCGCGGTTAGCCTCGGCCATACGGTGTAATTCTTCCTTACGGCGGACCGCGGACCCTTCACCTCGGGAGGCATCCATCAGTTCATCGGCAAGGCCCCTGCGCATCGGCACGCCCTTACGCGCCCTTGCGCCTCGTATCAGCCAGCGTATCGCCAGGGCCTCGCTACGGCTGGGCCGCAGCTCCGTGGGAACCTGGTAAGTCGCTCCGCCGACCCGTTTGGGCCTAACTTCCACAGCAGGAGTCGCGTTCCGCATCGCCAGTTGGAACACTTCCAGCGGCTCGCGGTTCGACTGCTCCCTGATGAGGTCGAATGCGGTGTATAGAATGCGCTGTGCGGTGGTCTTTTTACCACGCTGCATCACACAGTTAATGAACCGTGACAGTTCCACGTTTTGGTAAATCGGATCGGGAGCGACTATACGCCGCTCTGGCCGCCTTCTTCTAGACATAGTTTATTCCGCCTTGTATCGGTTGCAAAGGCTCAAGGAAAGCCGGGAGTGTAAGCCTTGGGGCTCTAGGCCCCGGTGGAACGCGGACGGTCGGCCCCGTACTTGCTCCGCCCGCGGCGTCTGTCCTGCACACCTTCGCAGTCAAGCGCGCTGCGAATTACATGGTAGCGGACACCTGGAAGGTCCTTGACCCGGCCGCCCCTTATCAGCACGACCGAGTGTTCCTGGAGGTTGTGGCCCTCTCCGCCAATGTAGGCGGTGACCTCGACCCCATTGGTCAGTCGGACGCGGGCTATCTTCCGGAGCGCCGAGTTGGGCTTTTTCGGCGTCATCGTGCGGACCTGGATGCAAACTCCCCGTCTCTGCGGGCATCCCGGCCCATATCTGGTCCGGTTGCGTAGGGAGTTCTGCACATAGTGCAGTGCGGGAGCCTTGGTCTTCTTTCGGACCGCGCGGCGTCCCTTTCTCACCAATTGGTTGACCGTAGGCATAGGTATTCCCTCGCCAATCAAGTTGACAGCAAGTTGGTACTCTATCAATCATCCTATGGGATGTCAACCGGATTCTGTGCTTGATAACCGAACCCGAAGCTGGGAATTCGCCCCTGGCGCTAGCCTTGACAATTCCCTGGTGCGGGATTAGATTTAGGGCCAAGGCTCACAGCCAACGTTCCAGGCAAGTGAACCACGCAAAGTTAACAACTAAAAAGGCCCACCCGGCGCGCCATTACCGGCACCATAGGGGAAGGCGGTGTAAGTCCGCCACGGTTGCGCCACTGTGAACGGGAGCAACAGGACCCATTTGACACTATCTCCCGTAAGTCAGGAAACCTGCCCGGGTGGGGGTGCTCTACTCTGCGCCAACAGAAAGACCCCCGGCGATGCCCGCCGTACTCGTTAAACTCCCTGGCAGCAGAAGAGCCAGGGTTTTTTTGTGTCCGTATTCCCGGGCTTCCAGCCCGGCCCGAGAGGACTCCTTAAATTACTAGTGCAGGTAACGACATCCAGAACTCGATCACCGTGGTGGCCGTCGGCCCCGGCAGTTCAGACTTGCTCACCCTCCAAGGGCAACAGGCGCTTCAAAACGCCGACCTGGTAGCCGGCTTTACCACAGTCCTTAACGTGGTCCAACCCTGGCTGGGCAACTCGGAAGTTTGCCCCATGAGCTACCGCGACCAGGAAGAGGTCTTCGAATACGTGGAAGGCCAGGTCAAACAGGGAAAACGCTGCGTCGTCTGCTGTTGGGGAGACCTGAACGTCTCCGCCCGCGAGCTTCTCGCCAGGGTCCGCCGCCGCGCCAGCCATGTGGACCTTGTGCCCGGCATCAGCTCGGTGCAGATAGCCATGGCCCGCACTGGTATTTCCCTGGAAGATTCCGTGTTCATTACCCTCCACAAGCGGGCGGACACGGAAAGCGAGTTGGCGGAGTTGGTCCACTATATCCATGAGGGACGCAGGCACGTGATTCTGTTGCCCCGGCCCTTCGACCTGATGCCCGCGCTCATCGCGGAGAACCTGATCGAGCAGGGAGTCCGGACGGACCTCCCGGTGAACGTATACCAGAGGCTCACCCTCGAGGGCGAGAAACGCTTCATCGGTTCCCTTGGGGAATGCAGCCAAGTTTCCGAAGAATTCAGCGACCTTTCTATAATGGTGTTCCTGAGCGGAGAGACTTCACAGGAAAACGTGTAGATGAAGGCGTCTATTCGCAGGCGTCTAAACGCCCCAAAACAGGCTAATTTCGGCTAAGACAATGCAGCAGAATTCCATCTTATTCGTCACCACCGCCGACACGGACATCCTGACGGCTGACCGGGCCTTGGCTGCCCTGCCCGAGGGGTTTCCCAGGGTGATCGCCATCAATCCCGCCTCCCTGGAGTTAGAAGAGGTCAGCGGTGAGATCATGGCCTCCGCGGCCCAATCTGGAGCCGTGGTGCTGCGCCTCCTTGGTGGTAAGCGGGCCATGCCGGAGACTTTCGACGCCCTCGTAAGGTTTTGCCGGAGCGAAGGGACTCCCCTCATCGCCTGCCCCGGCCACCAGGAATGGGACGAGGACCTGGTTACCGCCTGCACTGTACCCGCGGTCGAGGTTGAAACGGTCTTCTCCTACCTCATGCAGGGCGGGGTGCAGAATCTCCAGAACCTGTTCCTCTTCCTCAGCGACACCTACTTCGGTACCTCCCACGGCCACGAAGCCCCGGCCCCGCTGCCATGGGAGGGCATCTATCATCCCGACGTCGCGGATGGCGCAGACATCGACTCCTTTTTGCGGCAGCGGGTCCAACCTGGCAAGCCCTCCATCGGCCTCCTGTTCTACCGCGCTCACTGGATGAGCGGCAACTTGCAACCAATCGACAGCTTGGTCCGGTCACTAGAGCGGATGGGCGCAAACGTGCTCCCGGTGTTCGCCTTCAGCTTGAAACACAGCCCGGAAGGCGACGGACAGGCCAACCGGGCATTCACCGAGTACCTGGTCGACCCGGACGGTGTGCCGAGGGTCCAATGCATAATCAACACCATGGGCATGTCCATGGGGGACCTCAGCGCCGAGGGCCCGGCCATCGCAACCGGGTGGTCGGTGGACTACTTGGACAACCTCAATATTCCGATGATCCAAGCCATCATCAGCACCAGCACCCAGGAGGAATGGCTGGAAAATTCCCTGGGTCTCGGCCCCATCGACACCGCCATGAGCGTGGCGCTGCCCGAGTTCGATGGCCGCCTCATTTCCGTGCCCATTTCATTCAAGGAAGAATCGGCTGGCGGAGTCGCCACGAGCCTCGCGGGGCGGTTGCAGCGGTATGTGCCCAGGGATGACCGGGTGGAGTTGGTAGCCAGGCTTGCCATGAAGCAAGCCAACCTCGGCGTAAAGCCCAATTCGGAAAAGAAAATCGCAATAATCCTCAGTAACTACCCTACCAAGGATGCCCGCATCGGTAACGCGGTGGGTCTGGACACCCCCGCTTCCGTCATTGTAGTTCTGCACGCCCTCAAGGATGCCGGGTACCGCGTCACCGACATACCGGAAGACGGCGACGACCTGGTCCATAAGATCATCGAACGTTGCAGCAACGACCTGGATTCCCTGACCGAGGAGCAGCTAAGGCTGGCGGCGGGGCATGTCACGACCAGTCAATACGCTGACTGGTTCCGGAACTTGCCGCCCGACGTAGCCGAGGAATTGACCCGCGACTGGGGCGAGCCGCCGGGGCAGGTCTACCGCACCAACGGCAGCCTGGCCATCGCGGGGATTGACCTCGGCAATATCTTCGTTGGGTTGCAGCCGCCCCGTGGGTTCGGGGAGAACCCCATCGCCATCTACCACAGTCCCGAAATGGCGCCGACCCACCACTACATCGCCTACTACCGCTGGATACGCGACGTCTTCAAAGCCGACGCGATCTTGCACCTGGGCAAGCACGGCACCCTTGAATGGCTGCCCGGCAAGGGCATTGGGCTCTCGTCCTCCTGTTACCCGGAAGTGGCCCTGGACGATGTACCGCTGTTCTACCCGTTCATCATCAACGACCCTGGAGAAGGCGCGCAGGCCAAACGCCGCGCCCACGCGACCATCGTGGACCACTTGATCCCGTCAATGACCACCGCCGACAGCTACGGCGACATAGCTCGCATCGAACAATTGATGGACGAGCATTACCAATGCCAAACACTGGACCCAGGCAAATTGCCCCTGTTGGAAACCCAGATATGGGAGATGATCCAGCAGGCCGAGTTGCACCGGGACCTGGGAATCGAGTCCCAGCCAGACGATTTCGGCGGATTTATCCTGGAAATCGACGGCTATCTCTGTGAACTTAAAGACGCCCAGATCAAAGACGGCCTCCACATCCTGGGCGATACACCCCAAGACGAACAGTTGGTGGGCCTGCTATGCGCCCTCACCCGGCTCGACATCAGCGGCGTTCCCAGTTTGCGCCGCGCAGTATCAGAGGCCCTGGGAATGGACTATTCAAGGGTGATGGATGAACTGGGGGAGGCGCCTTCAAGCCAGGTTTCGAATGTTATGGAACGGCTCGACGCAGAAACACCGGTCCGCACCAACGGCGATTTGTTGGAGCGGGTGGAACTCCTGTGCCGGCAGGCTTATCGGGAGCTTCTGGACAGCGGCTTCCATAGAGATGACGTTGCGCCCGTAGTCGCCAACGTGCTCGGGACCCCAGACTCTCAGACCCAATACGTCCTGGAGTATGTCGCGAATACCATCTACCCGGCCTTGATGCGTACCCCTGATGAGATCAGCAATCTGCTCCGGGGGCTGGAGGGCAAGTTCGTTCCCCCGGGTCCCAGCGGCGCGCCGACCAGGGGAATGGCCAACATTCTCCCCACGGGTCGCAACTTCTACTCCGTCGACCCCAAGTCGATTCCATCCCCCAGCGCTTGGGAAACCGGCAAGCAACTGGCCCAGTCTCTCTTGGAGAAGTACCTGGAGGAAGAGGGCAGCTATCCCGAGATGGTGGGTATGGTCGTTTGGGGGACCTCGGCCATGCGCACCCACGGCGACGACGTAGCACAGATCCTGCAATTGCTGGGTATAAAGCCCGTGTGGCAGCCGGAGAGCCGGCGCGTCCTGGGTATTGACGTGATCCCGTTGGAGGAGTTGGGCCACCCGCGTATCGACGTTACCGTTCGTATAAGCGGTTTCTTCCGGGACGCATTCCCCAACCTGATCAACCTGCTCGATCAGGCTGTCGAGCTAGCTGCGTCCCTGGACGAGTCCCCAGAGGACAACTACGTCGTTAAGCACTTGCAAGAAGACCTGGCCCGCCGTGAAGCCGAGGCCGCGTCGGAAGGCGCCGGCGAGACTGTTCCCGGCGACCGTGCGGCTTCGCTGTACCGGATATTCGGGAGCAAGCCCGGTACTTACGGCGCGGGAATCTTGACCGTGCTGGACGAGCGCAACTGGGAGACCGTGCAGGACCTGGCCGAGGTATACACGGCCTGGGGCGGCTACGCCTACACTCAGCAGGACCACGGGGTCAACGCCCGGTCCCAGTTTCGGTTGCGGTTCAGCCAGATCGTCGTCGCGGCCAAAAACCAGGACACCCGTGAGCACGACATCTTCGACAGCGACGACTACATGCAATACCACGGCGGTATGATCGCCACCGTCCGCGCCCTGAGCGGCCGCAACCCGCGCCAGTTCTTCGGCGACAGCGCCGACCCCTCACGGGCAAGGAACCGCGACCTGCAAGACGAGGCCCGCCGGGTATTCCGCAGCCGGGTGGTAAATCCCAAGTGGATCGAGTCGATGAAGCGCCACGGCTACAAGGGCGCATTCGAGTTGGCCGCCACGGTGGACTACATGTTCGGCTACGACGCCACCGCCCAGGTGATCGAAGACTGGATGTACGAGGACGTGACCGAAAGCTACGTCCTGGACCCCGAAACTCAGCGGTTCTTCCAGGACAGCAACCCCTGGGCCCTGAAGGGGATCGTTGAGAGACTGTTGGAAGCCATAGAACGAGGACTATGGGAGGAACCCCCTCCGGAGATGCGGGAGAAGCTGCAACAACTCTACCTGGAGTTGGAGGCCGACCTGGAAGCGCGTCAGGAAGGACGCTAGCAATGACGTCCGAATCTTGTCTCGTCTTGAGCTTAGCAAGGAACTTAGGGCCGTTGATGGAGCGCCATGTCTCCACAACCCCGCCATGTCTGGTACAATTCCACCGGACATTTCAGAGTTCGCAACAACTCCGAGGAGACGGACAGTGGAAATAGCGCTGGATCTCATCAAAGAATTGGCCACAGACGACACTATGATGTGGGTCGTGGGCGGCGGTCCCGTGGTCAGCGAGAATGACTCAAAGGGGATCAAAGAGCCCGAGTATCACAATGGGTCCCTTACCGTCGAGGCCGACAACTGGCATTTTCATGTCATGATCGACGACGTAACCGGAATCCAGTTTGTCGAGTCCGAGAGCCACGGCGACCTGCTCACCTACTACGTGCGTTTTTCAGGGGACAACGAGGCGACCCTGCTGCGGGGGTACTTCCCGAACCCATACCTCGACGACGAGTTCAACAAGACCGAGCTTCAGCCGGAGCGGTTGAAGGCTTTCACCGTCATGCGAGAGAAGTACGTAGGCAGGGACGGCGTCATCTTTGTACGCCGCACGCCGCCAACCCACGGCTAAATCCGGCAACCCAAATCTGGGAACAGGAGGATTTCATGACAGGCATATTCGCGGGGAACATCGGTCAACAGAGTCTATCAAGGTGGGTGCCCTGGTTCTTGCTGGCCACGGTAGCCCTGTATTTCGTGGGTTACGTTGACGGCAGCGTCCACGGCGCAGCCTTTGGCGCCGCCGGGACCAAGCTCGCGGTCGTCCACGAGTTCTTCCACCACGCTCGTCACATCGCCTTGATGTGCCACTAGGCCTTACTCTAGGCCATCTAGCTTAGTCAGCATCCGGGTGGGGTCTTGACCCCGCCCGGAACATCCCCAACGGCAAATCCCAAGCGTGGATCAGCCCTAGTATTCCCTTTGCTTTCGGAGTTCGCCGTATTCCGCGGTACCCTCTCAAGCGTCACCCCCTCAATGAGGAGATAGGTTATGAAACGGCTCTTGGTCACTTCCGTCATCGTTGGGGCTATAGCAGGGTTATTGGTCGGCGGTTTCCATAACCTTTTCACGGTGCCGGTTATGGAGCGCGCCATCGTACTGGAGGAACGGCGCGCGGCGGAAACCACCCTGGCCCTCAATAGCGCGCAAGCTTCCGGCGCCGAGGTTTCCCTGGGGGTCCAACGTGTTGGTATGGCTATTGGGGCTGCGATCTGGGGCGCGATCACTGGGCTATTATTTGCCGCCGGCTTCGTTCTGCTTCAGCGCACCGCCCCTGGTTGGCCGGTCGTCTGGGTGTCGCTGACGGTGGGCGCTCTGGGATTCTGGAGCATGGCCCTCTTTCCGTTCATCAGATACCCACTTAATCCGCCTGGCGTTGGGGATGAGGGTACGCTCTTGGCCCGCCAGATTGGTCAGACCCTCTTCGTGGTTATCTCCGCAGTCGCCGTGGCTGTTGCGTTGAACGTCTTCAGACGTGTCAACGAGAACGTTCAAGAGCTCTCAAAGCGCAGGAATTGGTACGGCCTGACCTTCGCCATATACGCCGTTCTCGCGTTGGTTATGGCGTTCGTTTTCCCTGGCAACCCGGACCCGGCCCCGGTGCCCATCGACCTTCTTGAGCTTTTCTGGACACTGACAATGATCGGCCATTTCCTCAATTGGTTGTTCCTGGCCGTGGGGGTCGCTTTGGCCCTGATGTGGCACTTGCGCTCCGCTCAGGACTCCGCTACCGACCCTTCTCGCGCGGCGGACGGTCTACTCCGATGATTGAATCTTTCGTACCGGATAGACAGGCACATGGCTACTAACCCATTGCAACAACGGGCCGAGCCCCGATTTCCCTTTACGGCCATCGTCGGTCAGACCACCATGAAACGGGCGCTGGTCTTGAACGCCATCAATACCAGGATCGGTGGAGTTTTGATTCGCGGCAAAAAGGGCACCGCCAAGTCCACCGCCGTCCGGTCCCTTGCCGCTCTGCTCCCCGAGGTAAGCGTGCTCCGGGGATGCCCCTATAGCTGCCCGCCCGATAACCGCCAGGGCCTGTGCCACTGGTGCCAGCCCGAGGGAGAAGACACTCCGGCGGTGACCCGCCAGGTCAGAATCGTAGACCTGCCTGTCGGCGCTACCGAGGACCGGTTGGTGGGCTCTTTGGACATCGAGCAGGCCATCCGGAGCGGCAGCCGCAGCTTCGAGCCAGGGCTGATCGCCACGACCCACCGGGGCATCCTCTATGTCGACGAAGTAAATCTCCTGAATGACCACCTAGTAGACGTGCTGCTGGACGCCGCCGCTATGGGGCGCAACTACGTGGAACGCGAAGGCATTTCCATCAGTCACGCCGCCGAATTCATCCTGGTAGGGACCATGAATCCGGAAGAGGGCGACCTGCGCCCCCAGCTACTCGACCGCTTCGGGCTAGCCGTGGAAGTCGACAGCGCGTTTACTTCCGAGGAGCGTCGGGACGTGGTTAAGCGGCGCATCGACTACGAGGCAGACCCCTATGGTTTTATGGACCGCTGGCAAGGCTCCGAAGCCGAAGAACGGGACCGCATCCTCCGCAGCAGAGACCTTCTGGAACAGGTCACCGTCGACGAAGACATTCTGGAACTGATTACCGACATTTGCGCCGAGTACCAGGTCGACGGACTCCGGGCGGACATCACGATGTACAAAACGGCCAGCACCATCGCCGCCTACGAAGGCCGGAACCGCGTGGTGGCCGAGGACGTGCGGGAAGCCGCCGAGATGGCCTTGCTGCACCGGCAGCGGCGCCAACCGTTCCAGCAACCGCACCTCGTCACCGAGCAACTGGACCAGATGATCGAAGAGTTCCAGAACCAGCCGCGCCACCGCGAGCCGTCCGACCAGGATAGCGCGTCAGGTGAAGACCAGGACGACGGAGACCCTGACCCACCTGACCAAGACCAGCAGCCTCCCGAGCCAACTGGCGACTCGGGTCCTCAAGACCAGTATTTCGAAGTCGGAAATCCCTTTTCCGTCCGCGCGCTCCAGGTAAAGCCGCCCGACCACCGCGCCCGGCCAACCGGAGGACGCAGGGCAAAGACCGTTAGCGGCTCTCCCTCGGGCCGTTACGTGGGAGCGGAGACGCCTCGGGAAAAGGCTTCAGACCTGGCCCTGGACGCCACGCTCCGGGCTGCCGCGCCCCACCAAGCCCAGAGGCGCAGGGACGCCGAGGAGAACGAGCCGGGCGAGACCCCACCCGCATTCCTGCTCGAACCCTGGGACGTTCGCGAAAAAGTCAGGGAGACCAAGACCGGCAGCCTCATCCTGTTCGTCGTTGACGCCAGCGGCTCCATGGGAGCGCAACGCCGCATGGTGGCCGTCAAGGGGGCCATACTCTCCCTTCTTCTAGACGCTTATCAACGGCGGGACCGGGTAGGGCTGATAGCTTTCCGCGGCACGACGGCCCAGGTGCTCTTGCCGCCCACTGCCAGTGTCGATCTGGCCCAGGTGCATTTGAGGGAGATGCCCACCGGCGGCAGAACTCCGTTGAGCCGAGGTCTGCTGCTCGCCCTGGAAGTCATCGAGACTGAGAAGATGAAGGACCGCAACGTCCTGCCGCTGCTGGTGGTGATGTCCGATGGCAGAGCCAACGTTGCGATGGGGATCGCGGACGACGCAGCCGGGCCTGCCGGATACAGCGGGACCAGCCTCCCCATCGCCGAAGCCAAGGCCATGGCCGCGGCCATCAAGGAGCAGCACATATCCGCGTTTGTGATAGACACTGAGACCGACTTCCTGCGCCTTGGTCTAGCACAGCCCATCGCCGAAGCCATGGGCGCGCCATGCATCAAACTTGAAGAGCTGCAGTCCGACGCGCTGGCCGACGCCGTGCGCCTCCAGCTCCCCACCACCGACGAGCCGCCCCTAACCCCCGATGACATCCAGGGGTTGCTACAAAGAATCAACTTGACATAAGGTTGCTGTCGTAAGCATCTTATTTGCATCCGTTTGGCAGTAAGGAACGTCCAGGAGAACGCTGCGGATTGCAGTGACTGCGGTCTGGTCCTAAGGGATCAAACCGAGACCCAGGTCTAGTCTCGAGCGGCGACGGAAGAATTGGTTGGTGGGAGGTCGGATTGTCGCGGAACGGTTATCGGAAGGGCTCGGTCACTACACGAACACCACCGGCGTTCTTTGATCCGCTGCAGGGCACAAGGACGGTCCCGAAGCCGCCCGAAGATCCGGAAAAGATCGCAGGATACTCACGCGTTGACCTCCACGCCGGCCCTCCCATTAGCGCTCTGACAGGACCTTTGCTTATTTGCGGTCCGGCCGGCCCAGCACTAGAGCTTCTTCCTCCTGATTCCATTCAGACCGTGGTCACGTCTCCACCATATTGGTCGCTTCGTGATTATGAAGTCGAAGCTCAGATCGGTAGGGACGATTCGCTTTCTGACTACCTGTCGAAGATTGTGAACACGTTTGACAGGTTGCGCCGAGTTTTGACCCAGGACGGTACCGTTTGGCTCAACGTCGGGGATTCCTATACATCTGGAAACCGGAGGTACAGGGCCCCAGACCGAAAAAACCGTGCCCGTGCGATGTCCGTAAGGCCAGCGACACCTGCGGGACTCAAACCAAAGGACCTGATCGGTGTACCTTGGAGACTGGCGTTCGCGCTCCAGGACGCGGGATGGTGGGTCCGATCTGAGGTCATCTGGCATAAGCCCAATGCCCATCCCGAATCGGTCCGCGACAGACCGACGAAATCCCATGAAACCATCTTCTTGCTCTCCAAGAGCCAGGATTATTATTACAATATCGACGCGGTCCGCGGGCCGAACGAGAGGAGATTGCGGACGATCTGGGACATCCCGACTGAACCACAGAAAAGGTCTTACGCGCTGGACGTTAACCATCCAGCCGTTATGCCAATGAAACTGGCCAAGCGCTGCGTTGAAATCACCAGCCGCGCAGGTGACGTAGTGCTCGACCCCTATGCTGGGTCTGGGACCACTCTAATCGCGGCTCGCGACCTGGATCGTAGCTGGGTAGGTGTGGAGTTAAACCCTGATTTCGTGGCTATGATCGAACGCCGGCTCTCCGAATGAACGATCGAGAGTTGCTCAAGGAACGGATTGAAGGTTTATCGCCCACTGCGATTCGTTTCGTCTCTCGGATGGTGGATTCGGTTTCTTCCCCACCTAGGGCACACATGGGTGAGCCAGAGACGTGGCTTTCCCGGACCCCTGAGTGGATAGAGTACTTTGGTCTCGCTCTATCCGTACACCACGGGACCACTGTTGAGCCCCTCGGGCTCACGGGATTCGAGACGGTATTTCATAACGCCTGCGAATCCGTCAATTGGGCGGTCACGAAGTCCGGTTCCGCAACTCAGAGATTTGTCGATCTCACAGTCGAAGACGATACTGGTGCGGAACGAAGAATCTCCCTTAAGTCCACTGCGGCACGGCGCCTCTCGAAGACTACCGTCCATATCTCTAAATTGACCGAAGCGGCCTGGATCCAGGACGTGCGTACCGCACGGGCCCGCCGGCAACGAACGTTGCAATTGTTCCGTGACTACACGGATACCGTGGATTCCATCGTGATGCTCAGAGCTTTCCGCGAGCTGAACCTGGTACCCAACCGCTACCAATTGTTGGAAATCCCGTCCTCTATCTTTCAGTCCCTGCAGAGCGTTCCTGTCAGCGCATTCGCGAGTGACGGACCCACCATCGACTGCTCTTCGGGCGGACATCCGGTTGCCGCCCGCGTTTCGTTGGACCGGTCTGACGCCAAGATCACTATCAAACAGGTCCTTCTGGCCGCTTGCGCGGTTCACGCTGAATGGGACCTCATCGGCTAGCCCGGGATAGACTCGGCCCCTCACCGGGAAGCCCCGTTATTTACATCGCTCCGGGGAATTGATAACCTTTTGACAAGGGCTCCGATTTCCCCAGGTGGGCTTATCCTCTTCGTGTCCCGTCCCGATAGCCCGAAATCTCTCTCCAGGAGTTTACCTTGGCCCGCACTCTTCCCTATGGCGACATGGATAAAATCCTATCCTTGGCCAAGCGCCGGGGGTTCGTATTTCAGAGCAGCGAAGTCTACGGCGGCCTCGCCTCGACGTGGGACTACGGTCCCCTCGGCGTCGAGCTAAAGCGCCACGTCCGAGAGGCGTGGTGGCGCTCGACGGTCCTGGAACGCGATGACATGGTGGGGCTGGACGCCGCCATCTTGATGCATCCCCAGGCGTGGGTCGCCAGCGGCCATGTGGAGAACTTCTCGGACCCCATGGTCGAATGCCGCGGTTGCAACTTGCGCTACCGCGCCGACCACATTGAAACCGACACCTGCCCTTCTTGCGGCGGAGACCTCACCGACCCCAGGCGGTTTAACCTGATGTTCCGCACCTTCATGGGCCCCGTGGAAGACAGCGCCCACGAGGTCTACTTGAGGCCGGAGACCGCCCAGGGAATCTTCGTGAACTTTGGCAACGTGCTCAACTCCAGCCGGAAGAAACTCCCCTTTGGAATCGCTCAGATCGGAAAGGCGTTTCGCAACGAGATTACCCCGGGCAACTTCACCTTCCGCACCCGCGAATTCGAGCAAATGGAGGTGGAGTTCTTTATCAAACCGGGCACCAATGGCGAATGGCTTCATAGCTGGCTCAATTCCCGGCTGGAATGGTACGTCGGCCACGGCATCCGCCGCGACAATCTGCGGCTAAGGCAGCACGCATCCGATGAGCTAGCCCACTACGCCAATGATTGCTACGACATCGAATACCGCTTCCCCTGGGGCTGGGCGGAGTTGGAGGGCATAGCCGACCGGACGGACTTCGACCTCCGGCAGCATTCCCAGTCCAGCGGAGAGGACCTTTCCTATTTCGATGACGAAACCCAAAGCCGGTACTTCCCCCACGTGATCGAACCGTCGGGCGGACTGGACAGAGCCGTCCTCGCCTTCTGGCTGGACTCCTACGACGAAGAGCCCGACGGCAACGCCACTCGGGTTGTCTTGCACCTACACCGCAAGCTGGCCCCGTACACGGTCGCCGTCTTGCCCTTGAGCCGCAACGCCCGGCTAACCCCGACTGCGCGGGAGATATACGCTCAACTAAGGCGGCATTTCACAGTCCAATTCGATGATGCCCAGAGCATCGGCCGTAGGTACCGGCGGCAGGATGAGATAGGTACACCCTTCTGCGTGACGGTGGACTTCGATAGCCTAGAAGACAACCAGGTAACCATTCGAGACCGGGACACCATGCACCAAAGCCGCGTAGCGATCGCCGAATTGGTCGCCACTCTCCAGGATAAAGTCGAACACGGCTGGTAACGTGTCCCCGCCTTCGGGCTC
Source organism: Dehalococcoidia bacterium (assembly GCA_965205385.1). Lineage (GTDB taxonomy): Bacteria > Chloroflexota > Dehalococcoidia > Lucifugimonadales > UBA3495 > CATOSP01. The sequence goes on along the minus strand of CBDBGS010000008.1, from coordinate 1,939,277 downwards.
GCGATGGCCGCGGGCGGCTTGACCGGATATTGTGCGGCGGCTCAATAGCCGTTGAATCTATCTGATCGGTAGAAGAACGATGTGGAGGGTCTTATGACTGGGCGGGAAGTCGATCTGGATAGCGAGTCTCGTTTGCTGCGCGTAGTCGAGGCGATAGCGATCTCCCCCGAAGAGGCCATGGCGACCGTCGATGGCTACATGTCCCAAAGTAGGGTACGCCACTCGACGGATTCCGAGTGGGACCATAAGCTCCGAGTGGCCGACAAGATAATCCAGCGGTACTCTAAATATGCCATGTTGGTGGGCGGAGCCACAGGGCTCCCAGCGGTGATCCCCGGGCTTGGTACTCTGATTACAACTGCCGGTAGCGCAGTTGCTGACGCGGCGGTTTCGATGAAGCTCCAGGTCGACATGTGCATGTGCCTGGCCCAGGTCTTTGGCAACGATGTCTCCACCGACGAAGGACGCTACCTCGCCTTCCTAATCGCCGCCACCGGCAGCGTCCAACGGGAAGTGGATGAGGATGGCGTCAGAGTGGGCTCTGAAGCCGGTGTTGACATGGTCAGGTCTTACCTCCGGGGCGCGGCATTGCAGGCAGTCAAACAGGCATTCCGAAAGTTTGGAGTCTCCTTCACTAGGAAAGCCTTCCCAAAGGCCATTCCCTTCGGTGTCGGAGTCTTCATAGGTGGCAGCGCCAACTACGCCCTGACCCGCCACGTCGGTAGGGAGGCCAAGCAGTGGTTCATTATCGACTCGGTTACAGCGGACGATTCGGCCTCCCTAATGGTCGAGCGGAACGGGGCAGCCAACCCCGCCCTCCCCGCAGTGCAGTAAAATGACCAACGAGCAGCGCGGACAGGTCCGCCGGTACATCCGCAGCATCCGCCGGAGCCTGACACGGCCGGAGGAGCTAATCCGGGATGGTGACTCCCAGACCCCGGAGCCGCGGCCCCATGACCCACGCAGCGAGTTGCTTGAGCGCATCCACGTGGCCGGTGCGATGGAGCAACGCCAACTCTTCGGCCTCTTGGACAGCCGAAACATGAGCCACACCTGGATAGGCGCTCAGGTTGGGGCCGAATTCTTGGATATGTGGCACGCCGCGGACGGCAAGAGCTTCTACCGGGTCACACCCAGGGCGATCCGGGAACTGCACCTGGGCCAACTGGCTTCGGTGGCTACATTCGCGACACTATCCGAATCGGCGTTCGGGGACGACTGGCAGAGCGAAGAGGACTCGGATTATGACCGGTTATGAGCGTGGCGACGTAATCCTCGTACCTTATCCGTTCGGAGAACGAGCCGGGGGGCGCAAGCGTCCAGCCTTGGTAATCAGCTCACGCGAGTATAACCAGGCCACCGGGGAGTTGGTCATTGCCCAGATCACGGGCCGGGTTTCCGCCCCGGAAAGGCCCGGCGACTACGAGCTCGAAAAATGGAAGGAGGCCAACTTGCCGGGTCCGGCTATGGTCCGGTCGCGCCTGGCAACCCTCAGCACATCCCTGGTGCTCCGCCGCCTCGGCACTCTCTCTGCCGACGATTTTCAACGGGCCTTGGCATCTTTGTCTGCGGTTATCACCGGCTAAACTCCTGCTGCACAGACAGGAGGGCGGATGTCGCCTGCCAGCCCTATGCCCCGGCCTCGGGCGCCGGGAAGTGCCGGTTGAGCAACTGTTCGGACCCGAGGACGCGGATTGGCTGAATCCCACATCGAGCATCTCCATGATGATTCTCGAACGATGTCCCTCAGCCGCAACCCGTCATTCCCCGCAACCCGTCATTCCCGCGCAGGGAGACCTTTGAATAATCCCCTCTCCGGGAGAGGGTTAGGGTGAGGGCGTCCTCCGTATCTGGGCACACTCTGGATTCTCGCTTTCGCGGGAGTCGCGGAAGGTTACGCAAAGGTCTCCGCAGGCGGGAATCCAGAAATGCCAATGATAGTGACCGTTGCTGGTTGCAAAGGTTTCTCGATTCCGGGTCAAGCCCGGAAAGACGGGCTGGGAATAGGAAGGACACATCAAGTCTGAACAGTTACCCGGTTGACACTGACTTCCACCCCTGAGTATCATCGCGAATATTTCGGTACCTTGACCCGAATCTTGACATGACTGAGCTATGACGACTAATCCGGTGTCCTCCGCCATCCGCAGGGGCTTGTTCACGAGAATCGTGGGAAAACGCTTTCTGTATTACCAAGAGCTTGCCTCGACGATGGACGACGCCCGGCACCTGGCCGACGGCGGCACGGAAGAAGGCACCGTAATCATGGCGGAGAACCAGACTTCCGGAAGAGGCCGCTTCGGCAGGAATTGGGTTTCCGGCCAGGGGAATATCCACCTCTCGGTCGTCTTCCGCCCCTCCATCGAGGTCCTGCCTCAACTTACCATGATGAGCGCGGTCGCCGTTGCCAGAGCCATACGGAAGACCACCGCCCTGGAACCGCGCATCAAATGGCCCAACGACGTGCTTGTCAACGGCAAAAAGGTGTCCGGCATTCTGGTGGAGGCCGCGGCCCTGGGTTCGGAGATCGACTATGCCGTCGTAGGCGTGGGTATCAACGTTAGCCTGGATACCTCAGGATTCTCCGAGATTGCCGACTCGGCCAGTTGCCTAGAAGCGTTAGCGGGCCGTGCGTTGGCCAGGGACGAAGTCTTGCGCCAACTTCTGATGGAGATGGACGCACTCTACCTGCAGGCCCTACAGGGAGACTCGGTCCTGGAGGAGTGGCGGGCTCTGATGGACACCATCGGACAACGAGTGACTGTCTCCTGGCGCGACGACAACTGGCAGGGTTTGGTCGAAGACGTTGACAGCAGCGGCAACATGCTTCTCAGGTTGGACAACGGCGATCTTATGACCATGACCGCCGGAGACGTGACCCTGCAAGGCGCCGCCACTTAGCGACCGTTTCGAGCCGCAGGCAGCCATTATGACCCGCCGGCGGCTCCCTTGACCCGTCGTGGACCCCATTTGAAAACGTGAGGAAGAGATGCTAGACCGCCTGAGTCTGGACGGCAGGGTGGTGCTAATCACCGGAGGAGGCACCGGCCTTGGTCTTGCCATGGTGCGGGCCCTCGCTCGAGCCGGGGCAAACGTCGCCATTGGCGGGCGCCGCCAGGAACCCATTGACGCGGCGGCAGCGGAGGTCAAGGACCTGGGCGGCGAGTCCCTTGCCGTATCCACCGATGTGACGGATTCCGCCCAGGTGGACCGGCTGATTTCCAGCGCCGTTGACCGCTTCGGACACATAGATGTCCTTATAAACAACGCCGGCGCGGTCCAGGAAAACGTCACCAAACCCATCTGGGACATCACGGACGACGAATGGTCACAGGTGATGGACGTAAACTTGACCGGCGCGTTTTATTGCGCCAGGACCGCCGCCAAAGTGATGGCCGACCGCGGTTCGGGCAAGATCATCAACGTGGCCTCGGGCTTCGGCCTGCGAGCTGGCCGGGACATCTACATGTATTGCTGTAGCAAAGGCGGCATGATCCAGCTTACGCGCGTACTCTCCTTCAGCCTAGCCCGCTTGGGCATCACCGCCAACAGCATCGTTCCCGGCTTCATACCGACCGCCAGCACTGATTCGGATATTCGGGACACTCTTCCCAGGTCGGGCGACTTCCTGCCAACCGGCAAGTTGGGCCGTCCGGAGGACCTGGGGCCCTTGGCCGTGTTCCTGGCGTCTCCCGCTTCGGACTACATGACCGGAGAGATGTTCATTGCCGACGGGGGAGGCCTGGCCGGGGGAATCGCTCCCACCGGACATGCGCCCGTCGTGCCATTGGAGCCTTAACATGCCCCCACTCCCCGAATATAGCTTGTCCGGTAGGGTAGCTATCCTCAACACCTCCGGTGGAGACGAAGCTCCGCTGCTGGCCCAGGCCCTCGCCGAGGCAGGGGCGTCGGTGTTCGCCATAGCCCGCCGCCAGTCCCAACTGGATGCCATTACCGCCGCGCTGCGGGACTATTCGCCCGGCCTAATCGGCGGCGCGGCTGCCGAAGTGTCCACCCAGTCAGGAGCCGACCAGGCGTTGTTAGCGTTCGAGAGCTTAAACGTCCCGGCGGGCATATTGGTCAACGACGCTCGCAGCATGTTTGCCAAGCCCGTCGACGAAATTAGTCCGGAAGAGTGGGATGAGGTGCTGGCGCGCAACCTCAAGGCAACCTTCTTGATTACCCAGCGCGTCGGCCGCGGCATGGTGGCGCATGAATATGGCCGTATCGTCAATGTCATGTCCGAGCTGGCCGAACGCGGCATGATCAACGGCTCCGCCTTCGCCGTAAGCCAGGCGGGGCTGCTGTCCCTGACCCGCTGCCTTGCCCTAGAATGGGGCCGCAGCAACATCCGGGTCAACGCCCTGGGAACGGGTTGGTCGACCGCCGAGGACATCCCTCTGGAAGTCCAGCGTGAGGAGCTGTTGGTCAGGTATACACCCCTGAGGCGCAAGGCACATCCCCGGGATTTCGGACCCTTGCTCGTCTACCTCTGCTCCGAGGCCTGCGACTATACAACCGGCCAACCGGTCTACATAGACGGCGGTCTTAACGCCCACCCGTAAGCGGACGATGTCCCGTCATCTTGACGCCATTTCGTATACAGGAACACCCTCGACCAGACCATCCCCCGTGTGCAGTGCGAGGGGTGGTTCCAGGACCAGAATGCCCTGGAAGCCGCTCTAGGGTCATTCGATTCTCGGGCCAATTGTCCGAACCGGGATTCACAGGATTATGGGATTCGCATGATTTTCAATCATATAAATCCCGGAATCAGAGAAATCACAGTTCAGACGAAGAATCGAAAGACCCCGGAAGCCGCTCCCAGGGAAGTTGAACCGGTCAGGCTGGCTGATGTACAATTTTCGAGTGCTCATAAACACGTCGGCCAGCGCCGTCCCATGAGAGTCATTCCATGAGAACGGTAACTAGACTCCGGGGAATGTCAGACCTTTCCCAAGAGTCCTGGCAGCGGAAACGCCAGCTGCGGGACAGTCTGGCGGAGTTAATTGGCAGTTACGGTTACCGGCGCTTGGAGACCCCAGTCCTCGAACCCACAGAATTGTTCCTCCGCAAGTCCGGTGGAGAGTTGGCCTCCCGCCTCTACAGCTTTACCGACGCCAAAAGCAACGCGGTAAGCCTTCGCCCTGAATTCACCTCCCCCATCATGCGTCACTACCTGGAGAACCGGGACCGCTTCGCCTTGCCCGCGCGCTGGCAATACGCGGGTCCGGTGTTCCGCTGCGAAGACGAGGACGAGTCCAGCGGCCAGTTCACCCAGGTTGGCGCTGAGTTGCTTGGCGCTTCCAGCGTATTGGCCGATGTGGAGCTTCTTAGTTTGGCCGCCCGCATTCCCCCGCACCTCGGACTGACAGGCTGCCAACTGAAAGTATCCGACCTGGACGTCGTACACAGTGTTCTGGACGCTGTTGGGGTTTCGGACCGGGCAAAGTCTTTCATCGTCGGCGCGGTTTCTTCCCTGCGTGAGGGGCGCGGCGCCGTACCGGTAGTATTGGAACGCGCTGCCAACCTTCATGTGTTGGACCAGGAAGGCGAGGAAGTCTACCTGGGCCAGGCCATCGCGGGGCTCGACGACCAGCAATCGCGAAAGGTCATCCTCGGGCTAATGCGCTGGTCGTCTGCCGACCAACTCGGCCAGAGGGACGCCGACGAAGTTGTCGAACGGCTGCTGCGCAAGATCAAGGGCGGCGACGACCGGGACTCATTGCGAAGAGCGCTGGAATTAGTTGGCGACCTGGCGGGAATAAGAGGCCCGGCTGGTGAGGCGCTTCCCCGGATACGCGCTGTCATCAGAGATGCGGCCGCTGGCGTTGAAGCGTTGGACCGGTTCCAAGAGTTCATGGAATTGGCCGCTTCCGAGTCGGAAGTCGAAGATAGCGTGGTGGTCGACCTCAGCCTGGTGCGTGGGTTGGCGTATTACAATGGGTTGCTATTCGACGTGACACACCCCCGCCAGCCTGATGCCCTGGGAGGCGGAGGCCGCTACGACGGACTGGCGCGGGCTCTGGGCGCCGAACAACCTTTGCCAGCCTTGGGCTTCGCCTATAACCTGGATTCCTTGCTATCTCTGCTCGACCCTCCCGCCGGGGAAACCGAGGAATCTACCTCCAGACCCGCCGCGTTGGTCCGGCCCAATGACCGGGCGGCCTACAAGAACGCCATTCGAGCCGCGCAGGAATTGCGTTGGGACGGCAAGACCGTGGAACTGGACGTTTCCGGTCAGACCGTGGAGGACGCGAAAGCCCTCGCGAGCAAACGTGGAATCCCACAAGTAATCTCGGTTGATGAGACTGGACGGCAGACCAGTCTCATCGCCAACTCGGTGAAGGTGTAGCATCTCGCCAACCGCCGACACCACCACACTCCGCCTGGTACTACCCAGCGACGGTGAACTCCATGAACCCACGTTGAGCTTTCTCAACGCATGCGGGCTCCGGGTGCGCCGGCCCAACGCCAGGCGCTACGTGGCCGTCGTCCCGTCCGTCCCTGGAGTGGAAGTGCTGTTTCAAAGGGCGGCAGACGTTACTCAGAAAGTGGAAGAAGGCAGCGCGGAGCTGGGGATCACCGGCCTTGACCGGTACCTGGAAAACCGAAGCGACCCCACTCCGGTATCTCCCCTTGTCGAAGACCTTCGGTACGGACGCTGCGAGTTTGTTTTGGCGGTCCCCAACTCCTGGTTGGACGTCACGTCGGTTGCCGACCTGGCGGACCTTGCCCTGGAGTTTCACCAGCAGGGCAGGCAGTTGCGCATCGCAACTAAGTACCCCCGCCTGTTACGTCGTTACCTCTTTGGGCGGGGTATCAATTACTTCACCCTGGTGGCGGCCAGCGGCGCGATGGAGGCGGCTCCCGCTGCCGGGTACGCGGATCTGATTGCCGACATTACCGAGACTGGCACTACACTGCGCGAAAACCGCCTCAAAACGCTGGAAGAAGGCACGATCCTATCCTCCCAGGCCTGCCTTATCGCCAACGTTAGCCTGCTGGCCCAATCCCCCGGAGCCAGGGAGTTGGCGCGAGCCCTGGTAGAACCCATAGAAGCCCATCTTCGGGCGGAACCCTTCTACCGCCTAACGGCAAATGTCCAGGGGACTTCGGCGGATGCCGTCAGCGGCGCCATACTCGCCCGTCCGGGCCTCGCCGGCCTTCGTGGTCCAACCATTGCGCGAGTCTACAACGTCGAAGAACAAGACTGGTTCAGCGTGAGCCTTCTCGTCAAGAAGGAGCTTCTTCTTGAGGCCGTCGACCACCTGAGAAGCTGCGGCGCGCTGGACATCGCCGCGTCTGGAGTCGATTACCTTTTCGACGGATATTGCGCCGCCTACCGCCAACTGTTCGACAAGTTGGACTACCCCGATGTAGAGTAGGGTCATGCCCAATCTGCCGATGCACATATTCCTGGCCGACGAAGCAGCTAAAGAGCTGGACTGGGGCAACGTCTTCGACCACATCGGGAGCTTCTTCCTCGGCTCGACGGCCCCCGACATCCGCGTTCTGAGGCGCTGGCCCAGGGAGCAGACCCATTTCGCGCCCCTCTCGGTTGAGGTGGTCGGAACGGGAGCCCGGACAATGTTCGACACTCACCCGGAGTTGGTAGAGCAAATGGGACGGTCTCCCGCAACCCGGGCTTTCGTGCTTGGATACATAAGCCACCTAGTCGCCGACGAGACCTGGATCACGACCATGTTCCGGCCCCACTTCGACCCAGAGAACTACATCACCGACACCGCGGTCGAGGCCCATATCTGGGACCGTACCCTCCAACTAGACATGGACCGGAAATGCCGCCCCGAAATGGGCAACTTCCAACAGGCGGACGAGGCTCTCGTCTGCGCCGACGACGGTGTCGAGGTGGGCTTTCTCACCGCTCAAGACTTGGAGGAGTGGCGCGACTGGGTACGTCAGTTTATTGGCTGGGACTTCTCCTGGGACCGGCTAAAGCGTGCGTTGAACCGCATGTACCGGGACAACGACGACGTGCAGCAAGAAGTGGACCGCTTCCTGGAGAACATGCCCTACAGCCTGGAGCACATTTACAAGACCATTCCGGAAGAGATGGTGATGGCGTACCAGGCCCGGGTCTTGGACCAGACTATCATCAAGGCGCGGGAGTTCGTAGATGGAACTTAAGACCCTTCGCGGCCCCGTCGAGGCTGCGGAAGTCCTGTCTCGCGTCGACCCCCTGGACTTTAGCGGGCTTCCCGAGTCGGTGTTGAGCCGCACCCGGCAGGTATTCGGCGACAGCGTATCCCCTGAGGAATCGGTGGTCCGAATCCTTCATGACGTCCGGAGCAACGGTGACGTGGCGGTTAAGCACTACGCCAGGTTGCTGGATGACATCGAGTTGGACGAACTCCGAGTAACCCCCGCCCAAATGGCCGAGGCGAATTCTGCGGTCTCCGGAGAGCTGAGAGAGGCCCTGGAATTGGCGGCCCAACGGGTTCGGGAGTTCCACGAAGAAGTCCTGCCCCGGAGCTGGCTGGACGAGGAACGCGGATTGGGCGAACTGGTCCGGCCCCTGGAACGGGTTGGTCTATATGCCCCCGGCGGTACCGCCGCCTATCCTTCCACCGTCCTGATGACCGCCGTCCCAGCCCGGATCGCCGGTGTTCCCGAAGTTACCCTCACCACGCCCAGGCGAGGCAAGGAACCGCTAAACCCCGCAGTGCTGGTGGCGGCGGAAATCGCCGGCGTGGACACCATTTACCAGATCGGAGGCGTGGCCGCTATCGGAGCCCTCGCCTATGGCACCGAATCCGTACCCCAGGTGGACAAGATCTGTGGGCCGGGCAATCTGTTCGTCGCCTTGGCCAAGAAGATCGTCCAAGGCCAGGTCGACATCGACGGCCTATTCGGACCTACGGAGACCATCGTTGTTGCCGACGACTCGGCCAGCCCCGCCTTCTGCGCCGCCGACCTGATCGCACAGGCCGAACATGACCCGATGGCCACCGCGATTTTGGTCACCAATTCAGAGGGGTTGCTGAAACGGGTCGAAGAAGAATTGGACCTGATACTTGACGGCCAGGGCCGCGGGGAAGTCGCCCGTAGCGCGCTGGACCGCCGGGGCCGCGCTGTGCTTGTCGAGTCTCTTGAGGAAGGTGTGGACCTGGTCAACCGCATTGCCCCGGAACATCTTTGCCTCATGGTCGAGGACCCCTGGGCTTGGGTGGACAGCGTTCGGAACGCCGGCGGGCTGTTCTTGGGCGAGTTTTCGCCAGAGGTCATGGGAGACTACATCGCGGGCCCCAGCCACGTGATGCCCACCGGCGGGACGGCCAGGTTCAGCTCCGCGCTAAGCGTGCACCAATTCCTAAAGCGCATGCCCGTCGTGGGGCTGAAACCCAGCGAGTTCCTGAAGTTGGCCCCCCCGGCTGTCCGGATCGCACAGGCTGAAGGACTGCCCGGCCACTCCAGCGCCATTAGCGTGAGGTTGGAACACCTCAAAAGTAGGACCTCTGGCGATTCTTAAGCCCGTGCCACAAGCCACCCACCGCGCCGGATGCAATTAAATGACTGATATCAAAAACCAAATGCTGCCACACATTCGTCAGCTAAACACCTACCAGGGCGTCGATCCCATGGAGGTCATGGCCGAGCGGTCCGGGATACCGCCCGAGCAGATAGTCCGCCTGAACGGGAATGAAAACCCCTACGGGCCTTCGCCCAAAGTATTGGAAGCCCTGGGCAACTTCCAGTTTTACAACCACTACACTGACCCAGACCAACGCCATTTGCGGGACGTGCTCTCCCAATACCTGAATGTTGCCCCCCAGATGATCGTGGCCGGAAACGGCAGCGACGAGATTATCGACCTTATTTACCGGATGTACGTCGGAGTTGGGGACAACATCATCATCCCCTCGCCCACTTTCGGAATGTACGCCTTCTCCGCCGAAGTAGCCGGCGGGGAAGCTGTGTCCGTCCCTCGGGATGAGGATTTCGAGATCAACGTCGAGGGCATCAAGCTGGCGCAAACGGGCAGGTCCAAAGCGGTGTTCTTGGCTTCACCCAATAACCCCACAGGGAACATTGCCACCCAGGGTCAGATTCGCGGGCTGCTGGATCTGGGCTTGCTCGTCGTCGTCGACGAAGCCTATTACGAGTTCTGCGGCCAGTCGGCAATGGACATGGTGGAGGACCACCCGAATCTGATCGTGCTGCGCACCTTCAGTAAGTGGGCGGGACTAGCGGGACTTCGCATCGGCCTCGGCGTGATGAACCCTGAAGTCGCGGCGACCATGATGAGCATGAAGCCGCCCTACAACGTGAACACCGCCGCCGAAGTGGCATTGATAGCGTCCCTGGAAGATAGGGCGCTGCTACTCGACAGGGTCAACCGCATCGTGGAAGAGCGGGACAGAATGTTGAGTCTGTTGCGGCAGATTCCCGGAGTCCGCCCTTGGCCTTCATCGGCGAACTTCATACTCTTCAGCCTGCCGGAAGGCAGAGGCAAAGAAATCTTCGACGGGCTTTGCCAGCGAGGAATCTTCCTCCGTTACTTCAGCGCCCCTTTGCTGCAGGACTACATTCGCACCAGCGTGGGGCTGCCCCACGAAACGGATGCTGTGGTTAACGCGTTGATCGAGTTGGTGGGGAGTTAAGATACTTGGCGACAGATAGATTAGTTGAGGGTGGCCTGGCGGTGCCGGAGCCTCGGACGGCGACCTTGGAGCGGCAGACCGGTGAGACCCACGTGAAGGTGACCGTCAACCTGGATGGCCAGGGCTCCTACGAAGTGGACACGGGTAACGGGTTCTTGGACCACATGGTCAGCCAGTTGGCCCGGCACGGACTATTTGACATAACCCTCCACGCCAGAGGCGACACCTACGTGGGTTGGCATCACCTGGTGGAAGACACGGCGATCATGCTGGGCCGGGCGTTCCGCCAGGCGCTGGGTGAGGCCCGGGGAATCCGCCGCATGGGACACGCCATCGTGCCGTTGGATGACGCGTTGGCCTTGGTGGCGGTGGACTGCAGCGGCCGAGGCTATGCGTCCATCGAAACGAGTCTCGACGGCGTCATGGTCGAGTCCCTATCCGGGGACCTGGTAAGACACCTTTTGGAGTCCTTCGCCATTGAAGGCCAGATGAACCTGCACACCAAGATGCTCGCGGGATATAGCCCGCATCACAAGGCGGAAGCCCTGTTCAAGGCCCTGGCTCGAGCCCTACGTGACGCCGTGGAGCCTGATCCCAGGGGAGGCCAGCAAGTCCCCAGCACCAAGGGGACCATCAGCGCCTAGCCGTCGACGGGACGTCCCCTTCGGGATATGAATTCCGGGAACGCCTGCTCCACTCCGTAACCCTGGACCACCTCGCGGTTGAAGTAACGTTCGTTTTCGTACTGTTGATGCAGGTCGGCCCCCCGGCCCTCCAACAAGAGCCGTTTGAACCCCTGTACCGACTCGTGGCGGTTGCCCGCAATGATTGTGGCAATCTCCATGGTCTTGTCTCGAAGCTCTTCTTTGGGCACCAGGTGGTTCAAGAGCCCGATCCGGTAGGCTTCTTCCGCCTCGACGACTCTCCCGGTAAACAGCAACTCTTTAGCCATCGGCCAGCCAATCTGGTTGGGCAGGGTCCACGAGCAGTTGATTCTCCCGTAAGCAACCGCCAGGAACCGGAACCTGGTGTTCTCGCATCCTATGCGGAAGTCTAAAGATGATGACAGCACCGCCGCACCGCCGTAAGCCAGTCCGTTGATCATCCCGATGACCGGTTTGGGTGACGCCGAGATGTCATAAGACCATCCCTCCCGGCCCCCGCTGAGGGCGGCCTGCTCCTCTTCCGGCAGCCGCGCCGTTTCCCGCTGTTCGTGAATGTCGCCGCCTGCTGAAAAGGCCCGCTCGCCGGTACCGGTAATCACGATACAGCCGATCTCGTCATCGGCGTTCATGTCCATCACACATTCGTGGAGCTCTGTGCTCAGTTTCCGGTTCATGGCGTTCAATACCTCTGGCCGGTTCAAGGTAATAATAGCCACTCCGGACTCTTTCTCCAGAAGAATATGCTCGTAAGCCATCGGACCTCCTCCGCGTGTTTCGTCGAAAATATCTTGCCAAGGGCGCTCCGATATCCCTTAAAACCATATCCAGGGATCGTCGGCAGACCGCCCGTTTCTATCGGACGTGCTGAATTGTATGGTCTGGGTTGTAGGTAGTCAATTGACGGTATCGCGGCGGGCGGGGTCTCCCAGTTCTCATGGTCTGCTATTAATCAAGCCGGTATCCCCACGCACTCCGAGCGACCCACCCTCCCCCGCATCCTGAGCGCGGCGCCGGCGAAGGACTTTCCATTGGTTGTGTTACACTGCTGTCCAACCTCGGTGAACCAGGTTTCGTGATGCGCACCAAGTTGGAAGCTGGACATAAATGCAAGTCAAGATAGCGCGGCGAAAGTTCACGTCCAAAGAGTACCACCGGATGGCTGAGGCGGGTGTACTCAAAGAAGACGACCGGCTGGAGCTCATAGAAGGGGACATCATCGAAATGGCTCCCATTGGCAGCCTTCATGCGGCTTGTGTAAAAAGGCTAGCCTCGCTCATATCCTCGATTCAATCCGGATACACTTTGATCGGAGTCCAAGACCCGGTTCAGCTCTCAGAGAGCTGCGAACCACAACCGGACATCTCAGTGCTACAGCCCAGAAGCGACTTCTACGCCAACGCCCATCCCCAGCCCGAGGACATTCTTCTCTTGATAGAAGTTTCCGACACTTCCTTGAGCTACGACCGGGATGAAAAGGTCCCCCTGTACGCCAGGGCCAACGTCCCTGAAGTCTGGCTGGTTGACCTGAATAACGCCAGCGTTGAGGTGTACACGGAGCCCGAAACCAATGGGTACCGGCAAGTGTCCGTCATTATTGGAGATGAACTCCTAACGCCCCAGAGCCTCCCACAACTTTCGGTCACTCCCCGGGACATATTGGGAACTTAGGTTTTTGTCCTGGAACCAACGCAGATCCTGTTCAAGGCCATATTCCCAGGTGGGCATCCGCCAGCAGACTGGCGGGCCCACTCCATTAGCGACTTCGGAGGTGTAGCCCGTGGCAGAAACATTCAAGGCTGGCGAGGCCGTAATCGAGATATTAAGGCAGGAAGGGGTGTCCCACATCTTCGGGATCGTCGGTTCCTCTTTCCTCGATATCCTCGACCCGCTTTACGACCGTGACGACCTTAGCTTCATCGGGGTCCGCCACGAGCAAGGCGCAGCCCTCATGGCTGACGGCTTTAGCCGCATCTCCGGCGCTCCCAGCGTGTGCCTGGCGACCAACGGCCCTGGCGTCCTCAACCTGACCTACGGCATAGGCTCCGCATTCGTGGCGCACTCCCCTGTCGTGGTTATCGCACCCTCCGCCTCCCGGGAGCACCAATACCGAGGCTCGACCCAGGAATTCGACCAGGTCGCCCTGTTTCGTCCAATCACCAAAGCCGCCTTTCCTATCAACAAGATCGAGCGCCTCCCCGATGCCCTGAGGCACGCGTTTCGCGTCGCCACCTCCGGCAAGATGGGACCGGTGTTGTTGGACATACCCCGTGACCTCCTGCCTGGAGCCGAGGTCGAATTGGACCGGTTAGCCCCAGACCAGTACCGGTCTGGGCAAACACGCAACCCAGGGGACCGCAATCTGGTCCAACGGGCCGCAAACCTCCTGCTTGGCGCGCAACGGCCCGTCATTCTGGCCGGCGGCGGAGTCCAGTGGAGCAATGCCAGCGAAGAAGTATGCCGGTTGGCCGACATGACAGGCGCGGCCATCGTCACGTCCTACGGACGGGCCGACGCGGTTCCCAACGACCATCCTCACTTCCTCGGGCACCTGGGAAGGTTGGGGGCGGAAGAAGGGGCCGAGGCCATCCGCCAGGCCGACGTTATCCTTGCGGTCGGCTCCCGGTTGGGACAATCGACCACTTTCTTCGACAACCGCTTCATAACTCCCGACGCCAACATCATTCAAATCGAAATTGATCCCGAGGAACTTGGGCGCAATTACCCCGTCTCTGTCGGAATCGAGGGTGACGCCAAAGCGGTGATGCAAGGATTGCTGGAACTCGTCCAAGACGCCGAACCGCGCCCCAACGCACAGTGGACCGGTGAGATCGCGGACTGGTTCGCCCGGCGCAAGAGGCGCTTGGAAGACGAAGGGAGGCTCGATTCCCTGCCTATCAAGCCACAGAGGGTCTACGCCGAGCTTCGCCGAGTAATGCCCAGGGACGCCATAGTAGCCCTGGACGCGGGCCTCGCCCCCAACTTCGGCCAAGACCGCCTCTACTACTATGAACCACGAAGCCTCATGACGTCGTTGGACCTCGGAGGACTGGGGTTCAGCTTCCCCGCTTCCCTCGGCGCGAAGTTCGCAGCCCCCAACCGGCCTGTGGTCAACTTCAACGGCGACGGCGGGTTCATGTTTAACGCTCAGGAATTCTCGACGGCGGTGCAATACGGCCTCAAAGTGGTCTCGGTGGTGATGAACAATAGCTGCTGGGGTTCGGAGAAAGCCTATCAACGTTACGGCTTCAACGAGCGTTATGTCGGCGCGGACACGATCAACCCCCGGTTCGACCAATTCGCCGAATTATTCGGCGGTACCGGGTTCTACGTCGAGAGGCCGGAGGACATCGGCGACGCCTTCATTGAGGCCCTTAACGCCGACGGTCCCAGCATCATCGAAATCCCAACCGACCCGGACGAGATGCCGCGTCCCGCCCGCCTGGCTGAGGTGCAGGTCCCCCAGACCCGTTCCTAGGCGACCCGCATTCCGCAAGACCACGAAAGGCAAGATGGAACAGCCGCTCCTACCTACAGAAGTGTCCCTCGGAGACCAGGCCATTGTGGTCCTGTGGAACGATGGCCACCGCAGCCCCTTTCCCCACCGCTACCTGCGCCTCCGCTGTCCCTGCGCCAGTTGTGTCGACGAGATGAGCGGAAGGCCTCGTCTGGACCCGGAATCGGTGCCCACCGGCGTTAAGGCGTTGGACCAAATGCCCGTGGGCAACTATGCGCTCCAGTTCCTCTGGAGCGACACCCACTACACCGGTATTTACACCTACCGTTGGTTGCGATCGCTATGCACCTGCATACCTTGCAATGAGGCAAGGGGCGGAGAGGAGCCTCCAGCGGGAAGGCCGCCCAGGCGATAGCCGCTTTTCGGGCCCGGCTGGCATCGTGGAACGCGCCGGTCTCAGAAACCGGTGGGGTTGGAATGTCCAAACACGCCGCCGGTGTGCCACCCGAAATGCCCGAACCCCAGATGTCTGAAACCGGCGAGCGCATGGAGTCAATCAGGAAGCCGGGCCGTCCTCCGGGGTCGTGGCGGGCTCGATGCGGTCGTGGGGCCTCAGTGGGCGCTGCGAAGAACGTTTGAGCCGGGGGGCGGTGAAAGTATCTGACTTGAAGGAAAATGTGGTCAACTGGCGCTGGGCCGGATCACCGCACGCCTCGCATGGGGCCAGATCATCCGCCTGGGAAACCGGCCGCATAAGGTCGAACTCGGTATCGCATTCGGCGCAATAATATTCGTAAATCGGCATGGCTACTCCCTCAAAGTTACCTGAATTCTACCCGGCACATGGCAAGAATGTCACGCAGCCGCGTGGTTCTAATCTTTCCATGTCTTAAGCCTTAGTTCTCCTTCACAGCCTGATTCTGAACAGATCAAATTCCCAAGACGGGGGTGTCCCTATGGCGGAAACCAGCGATGTAGTGATAGTCGGTGGCGGCGCGGCGGGTAGCGCCGTGGCATATTACCTCTCTCTGGCGGGAGTGGAAGCGACCATCGTCGAGAAGGAGGGTGTCGCCAGCCAGGCGTCGGGATTCTCCGCAGGGGGCCTGAACCCCCTTCAAGGCGCTGAGATACCTGGCAGGTTGGGAGCTCTGGCCTGGGAGTCCTACCGCCTCCATCTGGCCCTATGGGAGGAGCTTCCGGAAGAGACTGGGATCGGATACGACGGACGGGTGATGTCCTCCATTCGTCTGGCTTTTGAAGAGTCCGAACTCCCTGAACTACAGGAAACCCTCGACATCTTCAGCCGCGCTTCTGGCTTCGAAGCCCGATGGCTGGACCCTAGCGAACTTTCGGCCCTGGAACCACGTGTAACCACCAAAGCGGTCACGGCCCTATTGACCAGGGGCAATGCGGCCCTTGATAGCCAAAGGTACACCCAAGCCCTTGTCGAAGCGGCGAAGAAACGGGGCGCATCGGTCCGCCAGGGAGAGATTCAGGGGCTTGAGACCTCCGGCGCGCGCGTCACCGGCGTCAAACTGGCGGAGGGCTCCATATCCTGCGGACTAGTAGTCCTGGCAATGGGCCCATGGTCCCGCCTGGCCGAGCCGTGGCTAAATACCTACATCCCCGTCGACCCTTTGAAGGGGGAGATCCTGCGAATGGAGTTGCCGGGGCCTCCAATCCGGCACGACATATCCGGCGGGGGCGGCTCCACCTACTCCAAACCTGATGGCCTCGTCTGGTGCGGCGCCACCGAGGAATGGAAGGGATTCGACAAGTCTCTTACGGACTCAGCGGAAAGGTCCCTCCGAGGCCGGGCGGAAAGGTTGGTCCCTGACCTTGCCGGCGCCAGGATAGCCTTGCACACGGCTTGCCTCCGGCCCGTCACTCCGGATTGGCTGCCCATAATCGGCCAACCCTCCGGCTGGGAGAACCTGTACCTGGCGACCGGAGCGGGCAAGAAAGGCGTGCTGCTCAGCCCCGCAATGGGCAAGGCGGTAGCCGAGCTGATTTACCATGGCGAATCCAGTCTCCCCATCGGCGGCTTCAGCCCGGAACGGTTCACGGCTATGGGCGCGGCATAATGCAAAACAGTCCTGGAACGTGCTAAACTTCCCGGTACACCCACGGCGGAAGGGGGCCTCGTTTTGCTGCGAATTTACAACACATTGACCAAACAGACCGAAGAGATACAGCCGATCAAACCGGATTCGGTCACCATGTACACATGTGGGCCCACCGTCTACCGCGACGCCCACATAGGCAATCTGCGCACCTACATGATGGCCGACTGGATCCGCCGCGTCATCCAGGCCAACGGGTACGAAGTCTACCAGATCAAGAACATCACCGACGTGGGCCACATGCGTCAAGAACTAGTGGAGGCCGGCGGTGATAAGGTTATCATGGCGGCTCTTTCCGAGGGCCGCACGGTGGAAGACATTACCCAACACTACGCCGGCCTGTTCCACCGAGACGAAGCCCGCCTGAACATCTTGCCCGCCGATGTGTATCCTTGGGCTACTGGACACATCCCAGAGATGGTGTCCATGGTCGAGACCCTAATGGGCAACGAATTCGCCTACGAAAAGGGCGGCAACATTTACTTCGACGTTGCCCGCTTCACCGAATACGGAAAGCTCTCCCGCAACACCGGCGCGGACTTGTTGGAAGGAGTGCGGGCCGAGGCCGACCCCCTCAAGAAAGACCCCAGAGACTTCACCCTATGGAAGGCCGCCGAGCCAGGCCGGGACTACAAGTGGGGCAGCCCCTGGGGCGACGGCTTCCCCGGCTGGCATATCGAGTGTTCCGCCATGGCCCACAAATACCTGGGCGAAGAGTTCGACATCCATACCGGCGGTGTCGACAACATTTTCCCGCACCACGAAGACGAGATTGCCCAGAGCGAGGCCGCCTTTGGCCATCCACACGTCCGCTACTGGGTACACGCCCAGCACCTGCTCGCCGACGGAGCCAAGATGGCCAAGTCATCGGGCAATGTGTTCCTCATCGAAGAGCTGATTTCCCGGGGCTTTGACCCCCTCTCGTTCCGCTACCTCTGTATGACCGTCAGGTACCGGCACCGGATGAATTTCACGTTCAACTCCCTTCGCGCAGCGGAAAAGGCCCTGACCAACCTTCGCAACCGGGTTTGGGTCTGGCAGACCCAGGCCGGAGCGGCGGGGCCCGAGGAAGACGTGGAGAATTGGCGGCGAAGGTTCTGGGAACTGGTGGAAAACGACCTGGACCTACCCGGAGCCCTCGCATTGACCTGGGAGATGTCCCGCTCGGCGTTGCCCCCGGTCGACAAGCTGGGGCTGCTGCTGGAGTTCGATAAAATTTTCGGTCTGGACTTGGACAAGGTCCCGGCGGCCTACGAGGTCCCTGAACTGGTCGGCGCAACCGTCGGCGAACGGAGCAGCTTGAGGCAACAGTCCGACTTTCAACATGCGGACGCCCTGCGTGACAATGTGCTTTCCCAGGGATTCATGGTGGAGGACACCGCCGCGGCGTCACGCATACGGCCTAAGACTGCCTTGGAGAAACAGAACGAGTTATGGGCGTCGGTCTCGTCTTCCAGAGAGGTGGAATCTTTCTTGGACCGGCCTTCACAGTACGATTTTACCTTCATCCTCAACGCCTACAGCCATCCGTGGGACGTTCAGCGGTGCGTGACCAGCATGCAACGCTATCCCAGTAGATTCTCCAGCGAAATCATAGTCGTCGACAACGGCTCCACGGACGGCACGGGAGAGTGGTTGGAGGAGTTTCAGGCGAGTCACGACTCGGTCCGAGTGATCCATTGCGACCACAACGTAGGCGATGCCGCGGGGAAGAACATCGCCATCAAGCAAAGCCTGGGCAAGAACGTGATCATCCTCGACGGTTCAGCGGAAGTAGTCGGTGAGATACTGGACACCATTTCCGAGAAGCTGTCCGACGATTCAGTGGGTATATTCGGTCCGTTTGGGCTAACCACTGACGACCTGCAACACTTCCACGAAGAGGTTGACCAGGGTGACGCGGACGCCATGCAAGCCTATTGCATGACATTCCGCAGGGACAGGGTCAACCATGTCGGGTTGATGCGGGAGTGTTTCCGCTTCTACCGCAACTTGGACATCGACTATTGCTTCCAATTCAAGGACAAGGGATACCGTGTGGTGGCCGATGCCACTCTCCCTCTGGTCCGCCACGAACACCGTCTCTGGACCGAGTTGGACGAAGGTCAACGCGACGAGCTTAGCCGCAAGAATTTCGGCAGATTCCTCCGGCGCTGGGGCAACCGCCCGGACCTGCTAATCACCGCCGGTGGCCAGGGTTTCGGCAACACCTTCTTCCACCACTAACCCGGCGTCTACTAGTCCGTCCCTGACCTCGGAATTCAGCGTGAATCGTCTTCCGTATTCGGTCGGTACGGACCGGAATGGTCTTCGTTTGATTGGACCGCGGACGAATTATGCGAGTCTCTACGATTTGATTATCAAAATGGCCCGACGATACCCGTCAGATTATTAACTGCCTGTTAACGAAGAGAGGCACTTGCCGCATGGGCGGGTGCTACGGAACCCGCTTCACATAATGAGTTATCCACGCATTTTCCGACCTATCCACGCTCGGATTTCGCCCTTGACCACGCCTACGGGTAATGCTAAATTCGTCACAAACCCAAGTATAGGCGGTCGGCGCTCATCTAGCTCGCGCAAGAGCCCCCAACCATGATTGAAGTATCCAGGAGGCTTTTGGCCGGAGACAGGCGAGTGCTGTCGAGGGTCCTCTCTCAACTCGAGAGCGGAGACCCCTCAGCCTCTGAGATTCTCGAAGAGGTAGACCGCCACACCGGGGCGGCTTACACCATTGGCATCACGGGTCCCCCGGGCGCTGGGAAAAGCACCATAGTCGACCAGCTTACCGGAGTCCTGAGGCGGGAGGGCAAGACCGTGGGAGTCCTGGGGGTGGACCCCACGAGCCCCTATTCAGGTGGGGCATTGCTCGGCGATCGCATCAGAATGCAGCGCCATTATCTCGACCCGGGCGTATTCATCCGCAGCGTGGCTACGAGAGGACAATCCGGTGGGCTCCCTCGGATCGTGAAGGGCATGGCCAGACTGCTTGACGCCGCCAATAACGATGTCGTGTTGGTCGAAACTGTGGGTGTTGGACAGACGGAGTTGGGAATTATGGGGGTCGCGGATACAGTCCTGGTGGCCACAACCCCCGAGTCAGGAGACGCAATACAAGCCCTGAAGGCGGGGATCATGGAGATCGCCGACATCTA
Organism: Dehalococcoidia bacterium; assembly: GCA_965205385.1. Taxonomy (GTDB): domain Bacteria; phylum Chloroflexota; class Dehalococcoidia; order Lucifugimonadales; family UBA3495; genus CATOSP01. Next base: position 1,919,255 of record CBDBGS010000008.1, on the reverse strand, counting down.
CGTGGTCAACAAAGCAGACCGCCAAGGCGCCAACCAGATAGCGGCGGCCATTACCGCGATGCTCAGGATCGGACCCACTCACCCAACCTGGCTCCCTCCAGTGGTCCTGACCCAGGCCCAATCGGGCGAAGGAATCCCGGAACTCTGGAATAAAGTCCAGGAACACCGGGACTACATCAACGGTTCCGGAGAGTTGGACCGGAAACGGACCGAACGGCGGAAGGCTGAGTTCGTTGAGACTGTCCACGAAGAATTGGGCTGGCGGCTCAGAGCGTTGCTAGAAGCCGACCCGGAACTGATCGCGACCCTGGAGCAGATCGCAAACGGAGCGGCGGAACCATATTCGTCCGCCCTCGAATTCCTTGCTTCTTCCAAGGGGCCGGTCCATTGGACTACCCCCCAGGCCCCGCGGGAAGGCTGACCGTCGTCGGCCAGCCTGGTCCCCGGACTAGTCCACGCTTTCCCATAATTAGCATCACGCGGAGAGACGATATGATCTTTGGGGTGGATCTTAGAGCCTCACCTACTCGGCCAACCTCTGTAGCGGTACTTGACCACGATGGCCGCCTTTGCTCCCTCGCCTCCATGAGCCAGGACGAGGAGATCGCCGGCATCGGGAAGAAAGACCAGTCCAGTCTCATAGCGATTGGGTCCCCTCTCAGCCTGCCCAAGGGACTTTGCTGCTTGGAGGCCACCTGCCCCTGCGAGACAGATATCCCTCAATCCAAGGGGCGTCAGGCGGAGATGGAACTCGCCCGGATGAAGATAAGCTGCTTCTTTACTAACAAGCGGTCAATCATGAGGACGTTGATCTACCGGGGCATTACAGTCGCCAATCAGCTTCGGAGTAGGGGGCACAAGGTGATCGAGGTATACCCCCACGGGTCCAAGGTGATCCTGTTCGGTGACGGCATTCCACCCAAGAAGAGCCCCGAAACCCTGCCATTCATGAAGGACCATCTGAGCCCGTTGGTGGACGGCCTGGACCCTCACCTGAAGTCCCTGGACGGGAACCGATGCAACGCGATTCTCAACGCATACACCGGACTACTGCACCACCAGGAAGAAACGGACTCCCTTGGTACCGAAGATGAAGGTTGGGTCGTATTGCCTCGCCTGCCCAGGTAGGACCGGGAAGCGCTTCGGCCGCCCGGCAGCGGGCGGCCATTACCAACAGATCGCCCCGTATGCCTCTAGCCGGAGTTGGAGTTCTCCTCGGAATTCTCCTGTCCCCCGTTACCCATCCGCAACAAGGGCGACAGCATCGAAGTAAACTCCATGGGAAATATCCACTTGGTGGATGGGCTGGCGCCCAGTGATTTCAAGGTATCGAAGTACTGAAGGCTCATGGTCTTGGAGTCTACGGTATTGGCCACCTGGAAGATCCGGTCAAGAGCGTCGCTGAAGCCCTGAGCCCGCAATATCTGGGCCTGCTGATCGCCTTCCGCCTGTAGGATCTCCGCCTGACGGTCCCCCTCGGCCTTGAGGATTTCCGCTTGCTTCTCTCCCTCGGCCCGGTTGATCTGCGCCTGCCGCTGTCCCTCGGACTCGGTGATATCCGCGGTCTTGATGGCGGCGGCGGACTTTTCCCGCTCCATCGCTTGTTTCACTCCGGGGGGAGGGTCGATTTCGTTGACGGCTACTCCCTGCACTTTGACGCCCCATCGGCCCGTGTTCTCGTCCAGGGCAACCTGTAGCTGGTTCTGAATCCTCTCCCTCTCGGCCAGGGCGTCGGCCAGGGTAATGTTTCCGATGATGGACCTGAGCTCCGCGACCGCCAGGTTTCGCACCGCCGAACCATGGTCCGCCACCTGTAGCACGGCCCGGTCAGCCTGGTCCTCCAGGACTCGGTAGTAAAGCACGAAGTCCAGGTCCACAACCACGTTGTCCCTTGTGATGTATTTTTGGGTCGGCACCCGGTCCACCTGCTCACGGGTATCCACGACCCGGCCTGTATACACGAAGGGCAGAAGGAACCGGAACCCTGGTTGCGCCACGGTGGCGAACCGGCCAAATTTCAGGACCACCATCCGTTCGTACTGTTTGACTATGACGATGCCCGTTGCCATTTTCGCCTCCCAAGGCCCGATAGATTTCAGATTTCGGTAGAGTCCAAGGATATCACAGTTAGGACTACGCCATTAACGTCGATGACAATCACCGGTTCGTCCATATCAATTACGCTACCACCGTCGCTCACTGCTGTCCAGCTTTCGTCACCCAGCCGCACAAGTCCTCTGGGCTGCAATGGGCTGACCACCACACCCACTTTCCCCAATAGCGAGTTGGTGGTTGGCTGAAGCGTATCGTGCCGTGATTGCACGATCAGCCGGCCGACATATAAGACGGCAAATGCGAAGGTCACTCCCATTCCACCAAGCAACCAATAATTGACAGAGATCTTCGGTAGCGTCGGGGAAACGTCTCCAAATTGCGTGAACAATAGGAACCCTCCGATGACGAAACTTATGACCGCCGCGACCCCCAGCACGCCAAGTCCCGAGACCTGCACTTCCAAGAACACCAGCACTATCGCGAGTAAGACCAAGGCAACCCCAACCCAGTTGACAGGTAGGTTGCCAAGGGCGAGAAACGCAAGCAGTAAGCAGACAACGCCTACCACTCCTGGTCCGACTAGACCGGGACTGAACAGCTCGATTATCACTCCTAGTCCACCGACCGTGAGTAATATGAATGAGACGTTTGGATTGGAAATAAACTCCAGGAACCGCTCCAAGGGATTTTTGGAGAATTCTCGAATCGCCAGTCCTTCAAGGCGCATCGTTCTCGTTCCCGAAAGAGTCTCGGCCCGCCTCCCTTCCAGCATCTCCAACAATTCTTCCAGATCATCGGCGATCAGGTCAACGACGTTCAGGTCTACCGCCTCTTTCGCGCTATAAGAAGCCGCGGTCAAGACGGTCTGTTCCAGCATTTTTTCGTTTCGCCCTCGCTCCTGGGCGATGCTGCGAATCAATGCCGCGGCATCGTTCTCGACTTTGCTGGCCAGGGTTTCCGGGATATTTTCGCCGGTTGATGAGACCGGAGTGGCCGCTCCGATGTTGGTGCCGGGGGCCATCGCCGCGAAGTGGGCCGCGGCGGTGATGAAGGTCCCGGCGGAACCAGCCCGTGCCCCCGGCGGCGATACATAGACCGCAACTGGGACCGGCGCGGCTAAGAGGTCCTCAACGATGTTGCGCGTTGATTCCAGCAGGCCGCCTGGCGTATCGAGTCGAATGACGAGCAAGGCCGCGCCATCGACTTCGGCTTGTTCCAGGGCTCGGGAGATGAAACGTTCCGCGACCGGGTTGATCACGCCTTCAACCTCCATGACTAGGACATGCCCGGTCTCGGCGCGGGCCAAGTGAGGCCCGATGAGTCCTAATGAAAAGGACACCAGGCAAAGAATGATTAACACGGCGCGTAAGCGGGTGGACAGACACATCGCGGCCTCTCGAAAACGGTCTGAGTACCTGGCAAGCGTCCATCTATATGATGGGAAGCGCAATAGACGTTGTCAAACAATGCTCTCCTCTGCTCATGGGCATTCGATACGGGCATTCGATAGTCGCCGTATCCACTCAGGACGAGCGGGGTTGGCCGCTACATCGGTTATTGACCGTGAAAACTGAAGGACCCCGGAGCTATATCTGGCCGTTCTTGACAAGGTCTGACCGGCGTGTATAATGTGCTCAATCTTAAATTGGTCTGACCACTTGCCTGACACTACACACACAACACCTCCTGCCCAGGCGAAACGGGTGCACCACGTCCTAGTTGAGCGCTTCCGCTCCCTCATCCGTGACGGAGTGCTTAAGCCTGGCGAACGGCTTCCCTCGGAACGTCTGCTGGCCGAACAGCTCCAGGTCAGCCGCAGCTCGGTGCGTGAGGCCATCAGGTCTTTGGAGTTGCAGGGTCTGGTGATTAGCAAGCGGGGGTCGGGGACGTTTATCGAAACCGACAACCTCGAGTCCCTGGTCTCCCTCATCGCCTCCACCCTCAGTGGCGGCACGGAAACCCTGAAGGACATCTTCGAGATGCGCCACCTCCTGGAACCCCAGATAGCCGCCGTCGCCGCCCAACGGGCCAGTGCCCAGGAAGTACAGGACCTCGAGGCGATTCTCACGGACCAGGAGCGTCAGATAACCGAGGGAGGAAGCGGCGTCGACGCCGACACGGCCTTCCACTTCGCCCTGGCGTCGGCAACCCATAATTCCGCTCTGGTCAAGGTCGTTAGCGCAGTCGAAGACATCCTCCGCCAGTCCAGGGACCAGTCGATGCAGGCCCCGGGCAGGGCTACCCGCTCCCTGGAGTCGCACCGCCGCATCCTCCGGATGGTGCGGTCAGGCGATACCGAAGGCGCGAGGAACGCCATGGAGCACCACTTGACCGTCGTCGAACCGTCAAACGTATCCGAGCATCAACACGGCCCCTCTTCCGGTCAACCCGCGCGGGCCGACAACGCGCTGACCGGCATGGGGGCCCTGGACACGGAGGGCGGCTGACCGCCGCCAACTCCGGATTTCCAGGACTCACAAATCTAACGAAAACATCATAGGGAGGTACCAATATGGCCACAGTAGCTGTGGAGGTGGTGTACCGGGGAATTTTCCAGAAGACCCTGGCCCGGAACATCGTCCGCTCCATAGTGTTCGCCGCCAGGAAAGAGGGCAAGATCGGCACAGCCTTCGGACGTTACGGCGACTCTCCGGAGCGCAATGGAATCCCGGCGAAGCAGTTCGCGGTGGTTGCGGACGACGCCGAAGAGCTAGAAGAGAACCTGGCCAGGTACGAGGCTTCCGAGGTGGACGTCACCATCAACGTCGACGACACCATGTGCAAGGGCGTCGAATCATGGGCATGGTACGGACTTCAGCCGATCAACGAACTCACCAAGCCTGGCGGAACTCTTATCGTGACTTCTCGCCAAGAGTCCGATGCGCTGATTCAGGACATGCACCAGAAAGACTCGCCCTACAACCTGTCCATCATCAGGAGCACGGTCAGTTTCTCCGGACTATGGGTCTACAAAGACGACCATACAGACGTGAGGATTCTGGGCAACCTGTGCAGCGTCTGCCCCCAGTTGGTCAGCTTGGATTCCATGCTTGAGGCCATCCGTGACCAGTTCGATAACGAGACCAAGGTTGCCTCGGCCCGGCGGGCCTACGAGTTAGCCACGGTCCGGCCAGTGGAACCAGGTGAAGGGAACCCCGAGACCCCCTTCTCGTTCGACCTTCCCGGATGGAAGACCATGGAAGAGGGGCTGGTGATCAGGGCCATCGAACCGGGCACCGGCTTCCGCGGCGGGGAGGAAGGCTATCAACCTGTACGTAACTCTGTGTTCAAGAAGTTCAGCACCCGGTCAATGCGTCCGGTGATCAACTTCGAGACCTGCATCAAGTGCACCCTCTGCTGGCTCCAGTGCCCGGACACCTGTTTCGACGTGACGCCTGACGGCCTGTATGACGCCAACATGGACTCTTGTTGCGGCTGCGGCGTATGCGAAGCGGTGTGTCCCGTACCCGACTGCGTGACAATGGTCACCGAGGCCAACTTCAACGACAACAACAGCCAATACGAGGCCTGGCAGGCAGACAAGGATGGCTACAATCAGTGGATGACCCAATTGATCGAAGTGCAGAAGCAAGACACCAGGACCCACGGCTTCCATCACGTCGGGGGTTACACTGAAGAGATAGCCAACACGGTGGAGGACTAATGACTTCAACCGCGCAACCCGCGCTTTTCCAATCGGAAACGGAGGAGCTGATCAGCGGCAGCGAAGCCATTGCCATTGCCTGCGCCCTGGCCGACGTTGACGTGATCACCGCCTACCCAATCCGCCCATACGACACTGTGATGCAGTACGTGGCCAGGCTGAAGGCCGACGGCGCGTTCGACTGCGACTTCATCGTCGCGGAAAGCGAACATTCCCAATTCGAGATCGTTAAGCACGCCTCCGCCGTGGGCGCCAGGACCTTCTGCGGCTCCAGCGGCGTAGGCTGGTTCTACGCCTTCGAGGCCATCACGGTTACCGCCGGACTCCGCATGCCGGTAGTGGCGATGGTGGGGAACAGGGCCCTCGATGACCCCGGAGCGTTCGGCGTCGAGCACAACGATGCCCTGGCAGTAAGGGACCTGGGTTGGATGCTCTACTGGGTCGCAACGGCGCAGGAGGCCATCGACACCGCACTATTGGCCTACAGGGTGGCCGAAGACCCGCGAGTCTTCCTCCCCATGGCCCTTAGCTGCGATGGCTCCTTCCTTACCCACTCCCAGGCCATCGTGAACGTCCCGGCAGCACAGCAAGTGCAGCAATACCTGCCGCCGTATGACCGGGGCAGGCTGCAACTTCACCCGGACAACCCCATTACCGTTGCCCCACAGGTGAACGAAGACTGGCTTATGGAGATCCGGCGCCAGGCTGACGAGGCGATGCGGCGCTCGGTAGACGTGATCAAGGAAGCCTACGAAGAGTTCAAGGGTCTCTTCGGCCGCGGCGACCCCAGTCCCTTTATCGAGGAGTACGAGACTGAAGACGCCGAGATAGTCATCGTAGGTATGGGCACGCTGGCGCTTCCGGTACGGGTCGCCATTCGCCGCCTCAGGGAGCAGGGCCGGAAGATCGGTTTCCTCCGGGTCAAATTCTTCCGTCCATTCGCCACCGATGAAATCAGAGAGGCGCTGTCACGGTGTAAGGCCGTCTGCGTCGTAGACCGCGACTATTCCTATGGTTCGCCGTCCTACGGGGGCGTGTTGTTCAACGAACTGCGGTCAGCGCTCTACCCGCTTGAGTCCCACCCGCTGATGCTCAACTTCATCGCGGGCCTCGGAGGTAGAGAGGTCCACGTCAACGATGTCAACGAAATGGTTGACATCACCCAAAAGGCCGTCGATACTGGCAAAATAGACCAGGAAACCACCTGGATAGGTGTGAGGGAGTAGAGATTATGACCACCGTTCAAGACCTTCCCCAGGTTAGAGGGGTCAAGAATATCCCGTTGATGGAGGGATTCACCTCCGGTCACCGCACCTGCCAGGGCTGCGAATCCGCCCTAGTGATGCGGCTGATGATCAAGGCCGCTGGTCCTAGGACCATCGTACTGGGCAGCACCGGCTGTATGTACGTCGCAAACACCACCTACTACAGCACCCCTTGGGTGGTGCCGTGGATGCATACCCAGCTAGGGTCGTCCGGCTCCGCCGCCACGGGCACGGCCGCAGGGTTGGCTTCCATGATGCGCAAGGGCAAGATGAAGGAGGAGCCTATCAACGTCATCGCGTTCTGCGGCGACGGCGGCGGCATGGACATGGGTCTCTCCGCTATTTCGGCGGCCCTCCAGCACGACGAGTACAACCTGCTAATCCTCTTGTACGACAACGAGTCATACGCCAACACCGACATCCAGGTCTCGGGCGGGTCCCCGTGGGGCGCGAATTCGACCTTCAGTCCTCCGGGAAAAGTCCACCGCATAATGAATAAGCGGTGGAAGAAGAACATGGCGCCCATGCTGGCCACCGGTCACCCCGACTGCCGCTACGTGGCCACGGCCTGCGGCTCCTACGGCCTGGACTTCAACAACAAAATCCGCCGAGCCTTGACCATCGGTGGCCCAACCTTCATCCACAGCATCGACCCTTGCCCCAAGGGATGGGACTACGATCCTAAGTTCTCCCACGAGTTGGGGATGCTGGCGATCGAAACCGGCCTGTGGGTCCAGTACGAGATCATCGAAGGCGAAGTGATTCTGAACGGCCCCTCCAGGGCCATCGCCCGCGGTATCCGGACGCGGAAGCCCATCGAGGACTATCTCATGCGCCAGGGCCGCTTCGCCCATCTGACTAAGGAAGACATTGAATACTTCCAGAGCAGGGTGGACGATAGCTGGGAAAAGTGGTGGCTACCCGGAGTGGTCCCCTTCGGCATGAAGGAAGACTAGAAACTCAGGCCCCACCCGGCCCTAAGGTGGAATTGAGGGAGCGGCGATCAAGCCGCTCCCTTTTCTTTCCCGCCCTAACCCGTCAGGAGTGCGGCTTCCATGAGTGATCCAGACGTGGTAACCGAAGCCCCAAATCTAGTAAGTCTGCTGCGCAAATCAATGGTTTCCGACGTCCCTCGCGGCACGTTAAGGGAGCGTGGCCTCGGAGTCCTGATGGGTCTCGCTGCCGGTAACCTGCTGGGCCTGCCGGTGGAGGGCGATTCCCGCCTCGAGATCGCATCCCGTTACCCAAGCGGGGTCAAGGAGATTAGGACCATGGAACGGCGGATGCCGATGGACGACGACTTGGCCCAGGCGGTGGACCTGGGAGAGGCGGTCCTGGGCGGTGGAAACTACCTGGACGAGTTTGCCTCCCGTTTAGTGCGATGGAGGAGGGAAAACGGACGGGGCATCGGAATCACGACCAGCGCGGTAATCGATCTGCTGGAACAGGGAATACCCGTGCCCAACGCGGCCCGGAGGATTTACGAGCAGCGGGGCCGGATCGCTCCCAACGGCGGGATCATGCGCTGCGCTCCTGTGGCATTGGCCCGCCGGCGTGACCCAGAAGCCTTGGTCCGGGATTCCGCGGCAACCTGCGTCGTCACCCACTACGCCCCCACATGCCAATGGTCTTGCATCATCCTGAACGCCGCCGTGGCGATGCTGTTGAATTGCGCGTCTCCCGATGCCGGACTACTTGCCGATGTTGCGGTCTCCGACGGCGCTCCAGTGGAGGTTGCGGAGTGGGTGGGCCGGACCGGGGACGAGGTGATTACCCATCAACTCGACCAGGGGCATATCGGCCACACCCTGCTGGCGCTGCAGGTCGGTATGTGGTCCATTGCTACGCCGTTGGTCCTGGAGCATGCTTTGAGCGCGGTGGTCAGCGGAGGAGGAGACACCGACACCAACGGCGCGGTGGCGGGTGCTGTTCTGGGGGCGCGCTACGGTGTCCAGGGTATCCCGGACCGCTGGCTGGAGTGCGTGCCCCAACCCGGCCGGTTGGAGTCTCTGGCTGATGGACTACTGGGATTGGGCGCGTAAAAGGTCTGGTCGAACCCTACTCCAACTCAAATCTCTTTGAGTCCAACTGATACCAGAATACTTCCCCGGACTCGATGCTTGGCTTGATCCGTTCATCATGATACAGGCCTGCCACTACCGCGACGGCGGGAAGTCCGGTGAACCTGATCAAATATCCTGCGTTACGCGTCGCCCTGCCTGTATCCCTCCCGGTGACGGTAAAAGATACCTCGACCGCGATATAGCAGACCGAACCCTCGTGGTCCCTGGCCTCCATCATAATATCGGCCTGACGAAAACTCTTGAGAGTGCTCGTGGAAACACCAGATGTATCCTTGCCCCTTACCAATTCCCCGACCTCTTGTACACGTAAGACCTTTACTAGCTCGAACCCCAAGTCCTCGGCGATAAAGGGAGCTTCCCTGCGCGCTACCCGTCTTGCCGAAGCGTCCTTCAACGGCGTCAGGTCTCGCTGAAGGGCTTCTAAGGCCGCGACGCTGCGTTCGAAAACCTGACCATTTTGCGTAACGAACTGGGAGAACACCTCCGGCAACTCGATGAGTTCGCGAGTCAGCAATCGCAGGCGCAGGGCCTCAGCCCAATCGGGATTGTCACCCAGCACACGGATCAGGTCTTCTATGTTGTTGATCGTGGTCATATCTTATTGACTTAATCCTACAACAATTCCACGCATGAACGAAAGCGCTCGAAGTCATGGGACCCATTCACCTCACTTGCCGGAAAAGCGGTGAAAGCGTAGAGTAGGGGAAGTTTTGCCCGAGCCAACATTCTAGAAGTAAAACCAACCCCCGAGGGCAAGTAAAGGAGGCAGCCATGCGCCTAGACCCCATCAACCTTTACGACTACGAGGCAAGAGCCAAACAGGTGCTTCCCCACAACAACTGGACGTTCATCGATGCCGGGGCCATGGATGAATTCACCACGCGCCGCAACCGGTCGGCGTTCGAAGACTTAACCCTGCGCCCACGCTTTCTCCGGGATATCACGGAGCGGGACTTGACCACCACCGTTCTGGGCGAGGAGATCTCCATGCCCGTCATGATCTCTCCCGCGGGCAGCCACATGCTGGCCCACCCCGAGGGTGAGTTGGCGACCGCTAGGGGCGCGGGCATGTCCGACACGCTGATGATGCTCAGCACCTCCTCCAATTACAGCCTGGAAGAGGTCTCGGAGGCGGCTTCCGGACCGCTGTGGTTCCAGCTATACCACAGAGGATATGATCTCACCGAAATGCTGGTCCACAGGGCCGAAGAAGCCGGTTTCAAGGCCATCGCCCTGACCGTCGACACGCCAGCCCCAAGCCCCAAAGAGCGAGACCTGCGAAATAGGTTCCAGAGAATAGCGGACCTGGGCAACTTCCGGGCCGAGAGCCGTCCGGAGAGCGAAATCAGCGGCACCGACGAATCTTCCGGTTTCGATGTGTCGAGGACTCCGCCCCTGACCTGGAAAGAGCTTGAATGGCTGCGCGGACTTACCTCGCTGCCCCTCGTACTCAAGGGCGTTCGCACCGCAGAAGATGCCCATATCGCCGTCGAAAGCGGTGTCCAAGGAATCCTGGTGTCAACCCACGGCGGCAGGCAGATGGACATGACCATGGGCGCCATCGAGATGGTCCCTGAAATCGTGGAGGCCTCCAAGGGACAGGCGGAAGTCTACGTGGACTCCGGCGTGCGAAGAGGCAGCGACGTGATAAAGGCTCTGGCCCTCGGCGCTCGCGCCGTGGCGATTGGCCGCCCCCTTTTCTGGGGACTGGCGGTGGACGGAGCCGACGGCGTTCACGGCGTCTTGGAGCTTCTCAGGGAAGAGGTGGACCGGTGCCTGGCCTATTGCGGCCAGACCTCCGTCCGCGACCTCGAGCCCAACTTGATTAACATTCCCAACAATTGGGGACCAGGCAGGATGGCCCCGTAACCTTCAGCCGAAATCACACGAAGAGAACACACGACAGGGCGTCCCGGGGACCCGGGGTGCCTTGTTCTTTTGTGAAAGTTAAATGTGTCTGCGCCAATCCGCCGGAGCCGGACGCGCTGCTACACGGGCCACTGCTCCATGCTGTAGGCCATATCCCAAAACATATACTCATACCTGGTGCTGATGATAAAGGCCTCGCGCATCGCATCTAGCTCACGCTGATCGGCCTTTTCGGCCTCCCGGTCCACGAAGCTGCGCCAAGCGTCCACACTGTTCTGGAGAAGACCTGCCACGTAGAACGACGTCCACTGCCCATACAGCGGATGCTCCGACTGGCCCACGCCATCCTTCAACTCGTGGTAGGTCCAAGGACAGGGAAGCAGCGCGGCGGCGGCGGGACCCAGCCCGTGCATGGATGCCGTAGTCAGCATGTGGTTGACATAAGCGTGGTTGGTCGGAGACCTCCTTACCTTTCGGACCTCGTCCATGGTTAGACCGGCCTCAGTGACCAGCTTCTGATGCAAAGGCCGCTCAATCGGGGTCATCACCCGCAGAGCCAACTCCTCCAGCAGGTCGGAAGTCGGGGCCTTGGCAAGGGTCAGGGCCACGGTCCGCGCGAACCCTTCGAGGTACAGGTAGTCCTGTCCTAAGTAATATTGGAACTTCTCCAGGGGGAGGGTGCCCTCCTTAATCTCCCGAAGAAAGGGCCGTTCGAAAATCTGCTGCCAAATCGGTTCCACTTCGGCCCGCAGTTGGTCGCTAAAGGTGTCTGCCACCAGCGTCCTCCCCAGTCTCGTTTTCCTGGTCTCCAAGTAACTCCCGCACGGCGGCCAATGCCCGCTCCGCCTCGGGATAGTCGGGTCTCAATTCCGTCGCTTTCAGATAGTGGTCCCGCGCCTCGGTGTGCCGCCCCAACATCACCAGGGAGTTCCCTTTCCTCAGATAGGCCGCGGCCAACGCGGGGTCTAGCCCCAGGGCTAGGTCGAAGTCGACCAGAGCCGCTTCGTGGTCTGTCTTGTCCGCCAACGCGGTACCCCTGTTCAGGTAGAGGGTAGCGAAAGGCGGACCCAGCCGCATCGCCTGGTCGAAATCGGCAATGGCCTCATCGGGCCGTTCCAAGTTCCTCAGACAGATTCCCCGGTTGTAGTACGCGTTGGCAAAGGTCGGCACAACTTCGATCGCTTTCGTGTAGTCGTCAACGCCCAGGCTAAACTCCTGTATGTCGTGGAACAAGTTTCCCCGGGCGTAGTAGTAGTCCGCGTCGTTGGGCCGGAGTTCAATTGCCCGGGAAAAGTGCTCCCGCGCCTCCTCTCGCCGTCCCGTATCCCTGAAGGCGATGCCCAGGTTGTAATGAGCGTTCGGCATTTCTGGAAGCAGTTGCAGGGCTTCTTGGAAGTCGTCGATGGCCTGGTCGTAATGCCTCAAGGACGCATGGGCCACACCTCGGGCGTAGTAATAGTCCGCATCGCCGGGGTTGATGTCGATAGCGTGGTTGTAATCCAGCAAGGCTTCGTCGAACCTACCCATATAACGCCGGACGACCCCTCTGGCGTAATAGGCCACGGAATATTCCGAGTCTGCCTCCACTGCCAGGGTGAATTCCCGGATAGCCTGCTCAAGGTCGCCCCCGTTCCGGACGGCGAGCCCCCGGCAGTAGTAGGCCTCCGCGCATTGGTCGTTAAGCCGCAGGGCCGCGTCGAAGTCTGCGATGGCCTGGTCTAGCAGTCCCTGCTGGAGGAACATCCGGCCTCGCACCACATAGTCGAATTCGCTCGGTTCGGTGGACATGTCTACTTGATGGAGTTCGGACTCATCAGGCCTGCCTGGCCTTGTCCAGCTCCGACTCCCTAAGCTCCACCCGCCTAATCTTGCCGCTGATGGTCTTGGGTAGTTCCGATACAAACTCAACGGCCCTCGGGTATTTGTAGGGAGCCGTGGTAGTCCTAACATGGTCCTGCAGGCTCAGCGCCAATTCGTCTGACCCGACGTAGCCCGGAGCAAGGATCACAAACGCCTTGACGATGTCGCCGCGCACCGGGTCTGGGCTGGCCACCACCGCGGACTCGGCGACCGCCGGGTGCTCTATCAACGCGCTCTCCACTTCGAAGGGGCCAATACGATACCCGGCGGAGATGATTACGTCATCGGCCCGGCCAACAAACCAGAAGTACCCGTCCTCGTCCATGTATGCCTTGTCCCCGGTGAAATACCAGTCTCCGTAGAATGAGGCCTCCATCGCTTCCGGACCTCGCCAATATTCCCGGAACAAGCCCACAGGTCTATCTGGCTTGACGCGCACCGCGATTTGCCCCTCTTCATTTGGCGACAATTCCTTGCCCTCGTCGTCGACGATCGCCACGTGGAAACCGGGCACCGGCTTCCCCATGGAGCCGGGCCGCACTGGCAGGCAGCGGTAGTTTCCCACCAGAAGCACGGTCTCGGTCTGGCCATATCCGTCGTAAATGGTCAGACTGGTACCCTCTTCCCACTTGCTCATAACCTCGGGGTTTAGAGGCTCACCCGCCCCGGTGCAGTGGCGCAAGTTCCGCAAGTCGCACTTGGTCAGGTCTTCCAGCACCAGCATCCTATAGGCCGTCGGAGGTGCGCAAAACGACGTAACGCCGTACCGCTCCAGGATGCTCAGGGTCAACGCCGGGTCAAATCTGCCCCGGGCGTCGTGTTGCAATACCGCCGCCCCCTGGGTCCACTGACCAAACAGCTTGCCGTATGCGGCCTTGGCCCAGCCGGTGTCCGATAGGGTCCATTGCAAATCGGTAGGTTTAAGGTCGTGCCAGAACCTGGCAGTCAAGACGTGGGCCAAACCGTAGGACGCATGAGTGTGCAGCACCATCTTCGGGTAGCCGACAGTGCCAGAGGTGAAGTAGATAAGCAGCGGATCGTCGCTTCGGGTCGGCTCTGCGTCATCCAAGTATGGGGAGGATTCGGCCATCTTATCCTCAAACGACGACCAGCCAGACCGGTGACCTCCCACCATCAGCAAGTTCTGGAGCGAAGGGCAGGCGCCCGCCGCGGCCGCCACCTTTTCCCAGTTTTCCAGGTCGGTCACCGCCAGGGTGGCTTCTGCCTCATTCACCCGGTACTCGATGTCATTGGGTGTGCAAAGGGTGGTCGCGGGCATTGGCACGGCGCCCAACTTCATAAGCCCCAGCATAAGGACGTACCATTCCGGGATACGAGGCAGCATCAGAAACACCCGGTCTCCCCTCGATACGTCCAGCCCCTTGAGTAGGTTGGCGCACCTATCGGACTGGACCTTCAGGTCCCAGAAAGTGTGGTGTTGAGCAATCTCCCCATTGGGGTCGAGGGAGATCAGGGCGAGCTTGGTGCGGTCTTCAGCCCATTTATCCACCACGTCGAAGGCAAAATTGAAGTGTTCCGGAACGTCGAGTTTGAAGTCCTTGAAGGTAGCCTCGTAGTCCACCATGTTGGGGTTGGAAGTGTCCATTGCACCTCGCTCAGAAGTAAGTCTGGGGGAGCGGTCTAGGGCGGGCGTATGCCATTATAGTGCGAATCTTGGAAGGGAGACCAGCCCGGTCAGGCACCACCGTATTATTTCATTCGCTCTGGTTCCATACGCCCCAGTCGCCTTTGCCAGAGATTGCGGGACGCGCTCGGAACCATCGCCGCTACCGCTGATTAAGCGTTGGGCCGTGCGGATGGGAATTCGGGAGGTCTTCGCTCCCGCAGCGACTGAAGGCCCTCGCGGATGTCCTCCCCGAAAAACCCCAGGCTCTCCAGGGCCAAAGAGTAGTCGAACGACGTATGTCCCGCCATGCGAAGCCATTGGTTCAGCGCCCGTTTCGTGTAACGGATCGCGGTCTGAGGTCCGGCAGCCAAGTTGCGGGCAACCTCCATGGCCTTTGGCAGCAACTCTTCCGATGGCAACGCCATGCTGACCAGCCCGATTCGTTCCGCTTCTCGACCACTAAGGAAATCACACGTCAGCAGGTAATACTTGGCCTTGGCCATCCCACATAGCAGAGGCCAAATCACCGCGGCATGATCGCCCGCGGCAACCCCCAACCGCACGTGTCCGTCGGTGATCCGGGCGTCCTGGGCGGCGATGGATATGTCGGCGAGAAGCGCCACCGCAAGCCCAGCCCCCACCGCGACGCCGTTAATTGCGGAGATCACCGGCTTGTCCAGGTCGATCATGTTGTGGACGATGTCACCCGCCTCCTGCATGATCCGGCCAACGATCTCCGGGTTCCCGATGGCTTCCTCGATCATGTCGAAGTCACCCCCAGCGGAGAAGGCGTTGCCCGCGCCCGTAATCACTGCGACTCGCACCGCCGGGTCCTGGCCTATATCCAGCCAGATCCGGCTCAGCTCGTAGTGGAGTTGAAAGTTGGTGGAATTTAGGGAGTCGGGCCGGTCCATGGTTAGCAAAGCCACCCCATCTTCTACTTCCACCCTTAGGTGTTCGTATTTGCTATAGTCCGACATGGCGGCCCCTCCCTCGCGCCGGTGAACCTTGACACGGCCTTACCGGCCTTAATAAATCACCCCGGCCTCCGCCAATCGCTCGATTTCAGACGGCGGCAGGCCAAGCAGTTCACCGAAAACGTATTCATTGTCTTCGCCAATATTGCTGTAGTCCCCGAATTCCATCGGCGTCTTCGACAGCCGGGCCGGGGAACTCCAGGCGATCCCCTCGCCTCTCTCCCATTCGGTTGCGGGCGTGCCGCGTTCCGCCACATAGTAGGGCGTGTCCCGGTAAAAATTTCTCGCCTTCAGGTGTTCGCTATGGAACAGGTCATCGCCCTGAGAAACGATGCTCGCCGGCACTCCGGCGGATTGTAGCTTCTCCATGACTACTTCAGCGGCCAGTTGAGACGTCCAAACCTCTATCTTCTCATCCAGCGCGTCCTGGTTCCTTGAACGGTCCAAAGCGGTAAGAAAACGTGACTCTCCGACCCAGTCCGGGTCTCCAAGGGCCTGGCAAAACGCCGTCCATTCATCGTCAGAGGACACCGCTATAGCGCAAAAACGGTCTTCACCCGTGCAACGGTAGACGCCGTGGGGCGCCGCTGATTCGTCCCTGTTGCCTCGCCGGGGCGGCAGGCGTCCGTCTCGCTGAAAGTCGAGGATGGAGGGGCCGGCGGTGACCGCGCCAGAGCGGAAAATGGACGACTCCATAGTCACGCCCTTTCCGGTGCGGTGGCGGCGCAACAATGCTCCGATGACCGCTACCGGTTGAAATATACCCGTGTGATAGTCGGAGTAGGAAGTGTTGATCGCCACGGGAGGCGCACCCTCCTCACCGCTCATCAACGACACTCCCGACATGTGCTGGACCAGGATGCCATAGGACTTGTAGGTATAGTACGGCCCGCTGCCGCCGAGTCCCGTTTGCCACATGATTACCGCGTCGGGCCGTACCTCCTTAACCTTCGGGAAATCCACTCCCCACCGGTCTAGGATATTGCGGCGAAAGTTGGTCATAAAGACATCGCTGACCCCGATAAGGTCAAGGAGCAATTCTCTGCCTTCGGGTGTGCGAACATCCAAGGTGATGCGTTTCTTGCCCCGCTGATAATCGGGCTGGCCCGCGCCCCGGGACCAGGCCGGGATGAAAGCCATCTCGTCCAGCGCCTTGTTGGTCTCGACTTTGATGACCTCCGCGCCCAATGACGCCAGCAAACGGCCGGTAAGCGGCAGGGCGACATAAGGACCCAATTCCACAACGCGGACGCCGGCCAGGGCTTTGCCGCTACTATCTACCAACTAACGTACTCCGTGAACACTTGGTTAACGTGTAAATAAGGCCGGTGAATATCCCCTGTTGGCTCTTAAATCGCCCCGGATGCCCTGAGTTCACCCAGCTCAACCAGGGTTAGTCCCAGTTCTCCGCAATAGATTTCCTGATTGTGTTGTCCTAGGAGCGGGGCCGCGGCCCTGGACGGCGTCACTTCTTCGCTGTCGAATACGCCCAGGGGGTATTTGAGCCTGCCCGCGGTTGAATGCTCCAGTTCGGCCCAAAGGTGGCTCGCTTCTAGTTGCGGGTCCTGAAGTAAGTCCGATACGTCAGTCACGGGCAGGAATACCAGGTTCCGCTTCTGCCCTTCGTGAAAAAGTTCCTCCGCGGTGAAACGAGTGGAGAAGTCCACGAAGAGCGCGGTCAGGATGTCTATGTGGGGAGCGCGTTCCTGGTTCCCTCCCCGGTACTGCTCGTTTAGCGCCTCCTCGTTGCCGGTGACTTCGTAAATCCACTGGGCCAGCGTATCCCATTCCCTGGGAGTGATGATACCGGCGGATATCCAGCCGTCTTTGCATGGAAAAGCTCCGAGTGGGACGACCAGTGTGGAGTTGGTCCCCACACGGGTGACATTCTCACCCAGTTGTGTCCAGGCCAGGGCTGGGTGCGCGTCGGTGTAGTAGGTTATGAGGGCTTCTTGAAGGGAGACGTCTATGTATTGACCTTCGCCGGAAAGCATGTCCCGGTAATAAAGCGCTCCCATGATCGCCACCGCGGCATGTTGCGAGCCGGGGAAGTGGGACTGTTCGTTGCCTTGTCTGACCGGCGGGCCGTCGGGGTCTCCGGTGATTTGCATATATCCACTGGCGGCCATGACAACCAGGTCGGTCGATTTGTAGTCTCTCCACGGACCGGACTGGCCGAAGGGAGTGATCGACGCCATGACCAGGCCAGGGTTGGTCTCGCTCAGAGAGTTGTATCCCAGTCCCAGCCCCTCCAGGTATCCCACCGGCAGACTCTCAACGATAACATCCGCACTCGCCGCCAGCCGCCGCATCAAAGTCCGGCCAGCCCCCGTGTCAAGGTCCAGCGTGATAGAGCGCTTGTTGGTATTGTAGAAGAGGAAATAGGCGCTTCCTTCGGGGTCCGGCTGGTCCTGGTGGAAGGGTCCGCGAGTGCGCCCTTGGTCGCCCCAGGGCGGCTCGATCCTGATAACGTCCGCGCCGTAGTCCGCCAAGAGCTTGGTGCAGAACACTCCCTTGTCATCCGTCAAGTCGAGGACACGGTAGGGTGGTAGAAGTTTATCGTCTTGGACCATCGACCTGGCCATTCCAGAGGGTGTGAAATTCGTCGGAAAACGTGGGTAGGCGAGGCCGATTCTAGCCGCGCCGCGCCTATAGAGTCAAGCAATGGCTAACTCTTCGGGTTTATCGAACATAATGAGGCTGCTATAATGGCCCCGGCCCGTCCCCATCTGCCACCAGGATATTCGCCATGTTAAGTTTACTCAGCCGGTATGTCGACGGCCTACGGTTTCAAGACTACCGGACACTGTGGACCGCCAACGCTTGTGCCGGAGCCGCCGCATGGGCTCTGATCATCGCGAGGGGTTGGCTGGCCTACGACATCACGGGTGGACTGCTCTGGAGCGGTATCGTGACCATGGCGGCCATGATCCCCAGGCTGTTCTCCACACCCCTCCTGGGATTCCTGGCCGACAAATTCGACCGTGCCGGTCTTCTCAAGTGGACCTACACGTTGAACCTACTGCACAACGTTGTTCTCGCGCTGCTGGCGCTCGGCGGAATCTTAGATGGGACCGGGGGACTGTGGGTGTTGTTGGTCCTTTCCTTAATTAACGGGACTCTCCGCTCGGGCCAGATGACCATCACCCAGTCGTTGATTCCCAATTTATTGCCACCAGATCGGCTCCTGAACGGAATTGCCTTAAACCAGGCCACTCAGCAAGGGTCCCGGCTCGTCGGGCCCATGATGTTGGTCCCCCTGATCGGGACGTTCGGGATCGAAGCGGCTTTCTGGATGTGCAGCGCCTTCTACCTCATCGGCCTCATCCAGATCACCAGGATCACCACCCGGTCCACTGGCGAAATTGACAGGAGCCGGGGCTTCTTCCAGAATCTCGTGGCGGGCTTCGAGTACGTGTACGGCCGGCCTCAATTGTTGGCCATGGTCCTGCTGGTCTTGGCCCACTGCTCACTGGTAATGTCCTACGAAGCCATCCTCCCCGGCATTTCCGAGGAGAAGCTGGGATCGGGAGCTGTAGGTGTCAGCTACCTTATGGCGGGAGTCGGCGGCGGGGCGCTGGTAGCGTCTATCTTCATCGCCGGTGTTCAAAGTGTCACGTTACGAGGGTATCTGTTCTTGTTCTTCGGCGTGACCAGTGCTTTGGGCCCGATCATCATGGCCCTGACCACTCTTCCGATGCTGTCTATTCTCGCCGCGATCTCTATCGGCGTGAACCAGTCAGGTTTCATGACAATCAGCCACGCGATCATACAAGGCATGACCGATGACAGAGTACGCGGCCGGGTCTCGGGGGTATATTCCATGCACGTAGGCGGCAGCATGGCGATAAGCAACGCCCTGAGCGCCACCGTTGCCGACATCTTCAACGCATCTATCGTGATGGCTGTGGGCGGACTGATCTTAGTCGTCGTGATTGCCGCGAGCGTAGGCGTAGGGCCTATACGGAGACTGTATTTCCCGAGGGTCGTCCCAGCGACTCCGGAGCATGCTCTCCCGTCCTAGCCGATTCTCCTCAACCCGGCTATTGCTCCTATCAAATCCCTGTTCGCCAGCCAGGAGGCCTGCATTGACAACAACACACGACGAACTTGCACGTTACTTGGAGTTGACCCCTGAGTCGAAGGCAAGGTGGCAAACGGCTTCCGAGTACCTGCCAGGGGGCGACAGCCGCAACTCCATCTTCTGGGACCCCTACCCGATTTTCATCACCGAGGCCTCGGGAGCCCACGTCATCGACGTCGACGGCAACGACCGCATCGACTTCATCAACACCATGACGACGATGATTCTGGGCCACGCCTTCCCGCCGGTCATGGACGCGGTGTACGAACAGTTGTCCAGAGGTGTGGCCTACAACGCGCCCAACGAGCACCAAATCCGGTTGGCCAAGCTCCTGTGCGAACGCATTCCGAGTTTCGACCTCGTAAGGTTCACCAATTCGGGGACCGAGGCGACCTTGAACACGATCCGTGCCGCCCGGGCGTTCACCGGCAGGAGCAAGTTCGCCAAGGTCGAGGGCGGCTATCACGGCACCCACGATGCGGTCACGGTTAGCGTGCGCGTGGATATCTCCGAAGCGGGGGATGCGGACAGGCCTCAGCCCGTGGCGGCCAGCGAAGGTCTGGCGGAAGGCGTCCTGGACCAGGTCGTAATCATCCCGTTCAATGAAACCGCGGCCTCCTGGCGCATCCTCGAAGAGAACAAGGACCAACTGGCGGCGGTGATAGTGGAACCTGTCATGGGATCGGTGGGCATGCTGCCTGCCTCGACCGAATACTTGACCATGCTGCGGGAGTTCACCGAGGAACACGGGATAGTCCTAATCTTTGACGAGGTCATTAGCTTCCGCGCGGCGCCCGGAGGGTCACAGCAATACTACGGCGTCACCCCGGACATGACGTCCCTGGGCAAGATCATCGGCGGCGGGTTCGCGGTGGGCGCGTTCGGTGGACGCCGGGAAATCATGGACCTTTACGACCCCACCAAGGGCCCAAGGGTATCCCACGCGGGGACGTTCAACGCGAACCCGGTGACAATGCTGGCGGGGTCCATAACTATGGAGCACCTGACTGCGGACGTTTACCGTCACCTGGCGGAGATGACGGAGAAGCTCAAGCAGGGAGTCCGGCAGGTCTGTGAGGAATTGGAGGTGCCCGTCCAGGTTACCGGTCTTGGGTCGCTGTTCGGTATCCACTTCACCGGCGGCGAGATCCACAACTACCGCGACCTGGCGGCATCGGACCGGGCGTTGCGGGGCCGTGTGTTCTTGGGCCTTCTGAATGAGGGGATACTCATCGCGCCCAACCTGGTGGGCGCGATGTCCACGTCCCTGGGAGATGAGGATGTGGCCGCTTTCCTCTGCGCTTTCAGGCGGGTTTTGGAACGGCGGCCTTAGGTCGTTGATCCTTCTGGCTCTCTAGTCGGCTACCGGCGGCCGCTTCCTCCAGGCCCCTTCGGGTGGGTAGACAGGGGTGGCCAGCCGGCGCACCGTTTCCCCGGCAAACCAATCTGCCACTTCCTCCCGCCACTTGAGGTAGTGAGGCGCGGCCCGGTGGGCCTCGACGGCTGCGTCGTCATGGTATATCTCGTACAGGTGGATGGTGTTGGCGTCGTCATTGTCCTGTAGCACGTCGAAACGGTAGCAACCTGGCTCATCATTGTTGGAGCCAACAGCATCGCCGTGTAGCGAAGCCATGAACGCATCCTTCTTGTCCGACTGTATCTGAATGGTGACTATAAGGGCTATCATCTCGCCTCCTCGGTCCTCGGTAGGGTGAATTACCCCCGGCTTTGTTCCTGGTTTGGCGCTTACTCCGTATCGGCCCTAGAGGTAAAACCGGCTCCGGAGCGAGGCCAGCGCAATTATATCCGGGGCAGGGCCGGCAGACAAGGCAGCCTCGCTAGATAGTGGCCGCCGGCCGGTTTCCAGGGGTCAGTGTGTAATCGCGGCAGGCGAGTCCACTAGCCACTGGCCACTACCGACTAACGACTAACCACTGGCCACTAACCCTCGCTAAGGCCTTGATGACAGGCCATGCCCGCCGTTGTAGAATGGCCTAAAACCACACCCGGAGGTTGCTCATGGCAGCTAGTCCTGCAACTATACCGATCGTTTACACGCTAACCGTTTGCCCTGCCTGCGACCACCTTCGCAGCAAATGGGGCAGGGAGGGAATCGAGTACGAAGAACGCCGCGTCGACCAGAGCCAGGACACCCTGGACCAAGCTCTCGACTACGGCGACACCGTGCCAATCATCTTGTACCCCGACGGGCGGGTGGAAATCGGGTTCGAAGGGCGCACCGGTTGAGAAATCGGCTGATGGGCCGTTGGCCCATTTCAGACGGCCACTCCCGTTAACTGAAACGATTAGCCAGGAGGAGAAGGATGACTCAACAAGCTAGCGTCGTAACCCCCCAGAGGTTCGACCAAGGCGTGAGCTACGAGACCTACATGGGCCAGATCAAGGTCAACAAGGCCCGCTTCGAGGACTTCTACAACAATTTCAGCGTAACCGCGGAAGACACTGCGGCCCTCAAGGAACTGGTCGGCAAGGCGAACGGTCCCGCGAAGATGTTGGTCCTTGGCGAGGACTGGTGCGGCGACGTCATACGGGGACTCCCGGTATTGGCGCGCA
This sequence comes from Dehalococcoidia bacterium, assembly GCA_965205385.1. Taxonomy (GTDB): domain Bacteria; phylum Chloroflexota; class Dehalococcoidia; order Lucifugimonadales; family UBA3495; genus CATOSP01. The sequence goes on along the minus strand of CBDBGS010000008.1, from coordinate 1,897,196 downwards.
TCGCCGAAGCGTCTGGGATGCAAATGACGGTCTTCCCCAGGGACGAGAACCACGACATTATGAACGAGTTCCTAAAGAACGGACAGTGGATGTCCATTCCCGTCGCCGTGTTCTACACCAAGGACCACGAGTACATCTCCCACTGGATCGAACGCCCGGAAATCGCCGAACAGGAAATGGAACAGATCGAGAAGGACATCCGGGCCGAGAACCCGGACATCAACGATCAGGATTTCGGCAGAGAGCGAAGGGCGCGCACCGCATCCCGGGCCAGGTATTGGCAGGATATGACGGTAACCGAGATCAGGGATCTGCTCACCCGCCTGATCGCCTAGCGGTCACCCTAAGCAACCTCGGCTGTGGAGGGCGGCTCGCGTAGCAGTAGGAACATAGCTGCGCCAAAGAAGCTGACCACCGCTATGGTCAGGAACGGAATCGTATAGCTGCCCTGCTTATCAAACATGATCCCCGCGAACAACGGTGCGATCAACAGAAGTATGTTCATGGGGATCATTGAAACCCCGGTGATGCTGGCAAAAGCGCGTCGGCCGAAATAGGCCCCGCGGATCGCCGTGGTCAACGGAGTTCTTCCTCCAAATCCGATGCCCAGGAGCGCGGCGAAGGCGAAAGCCAGCAGTTCCGTGCGCGCCACTAGCAGCACCACCACCGCCGCCGACTGGACCACGGAAAAGGCGAACAACGCCAGCCGGATCGACACCCGGTCTCCCACGTATCCTCCAACAAGGGTAAACAGCGCCCCGACTCCCGTATACGTGGCGACAACCCACCCGATGGTCTGGATCGAGAATCCCCGGTCGTCGAGCATTGGCCCCAGGTGCACCATAAGCGTCACGATCACTATCGAAGAGCAGGCGTGGCCCATGGTGATCAACCAGAACGTCCCGGTGCGGATGGCCATCTGCCAGGTGTAGTCAGGCGGGTCGCCGCCGGGGTTAGCCGGCCCTGAAACAGCCCTGTCCGACGTAGCCGCCGGGGCTGGCCGCTGTCCGTCCGGGTGCAGACCGTACTGTTCGGGCCTGTTTCGGACAAGCCTGGATACGGGCCAGGCAAGGACCATTATGCCAACTCCGATCCCCGCCGCGGTAACCCTCCAACCTATCCGGTCCGGCTCTTCGGGGTCGACAGCCCATGCCAGGGCAGGCACCAGCACGATCCCCCCGAGAGCAAACCCTTCCATCGCCAGCGCCATGGCCAGAGACCGGCGTCTCAGGAACCAGTGGTTGAGCACGGTCATCATTGGCAGCCAGGTGCCGAGCCCGCCCCCCATGCTCATCACCACGAAGGCGGCATAGAACTGCCACAGGTGGTGCACTTGACTGAAGAGAATGAATCCCAAGCCCAGCACCGGCAGGCCGAGAAGCACCATTCTCCGGGGGCCCACCTTGTCTACCAGGTACCCCGCCACCGGGCCCATCACGGTCCCTTCGACTCGGGTGAAGGAAAATGCCAGGGACAGTTCCGCACGGCTCCAGGAGAATTCCCGCTCCAGCACGACGAACCATGCTGGCATCCCCTGGAACATCGGCACCGAGCCGATGACCATGACAAGCGCCGCGACCGCCGTTAGCCACCAGCCGTAGAACCCTCCCCTGACTTTCCTCACGGAGTCAGAGACTACTCTGTACTGGACCAACCACCACCTGCCGACTGGCCTGCGACCGTACCTTACGTACCTTACACTGGACCTGGAGTTTCCGAAGAACAGTCACCATGGGATGTTTTGCCCTCGGAAGGGCTCAAGTGTACTGCGAATTCCGGTTAGGCGGAAGCCCTTAATCGTAACCGCACTAGACGGCACTCCGCTTCGATAGTAGTATCCGAGGAACCGAACCGGATGCAGACTGAGTTTCTACCTTCACCATCAAGGAGCGGGCCATGAAATATGGGCTATTTATGATGCCCTCCCATCCCCCGGAGCGAGACGTCTTCCAGGCCCACCAATGGGACCTGGACTGCCTGGAGTTGGCCGACAATCTGGGCTTCGACGAGGCTTGGATCGGCGAACATTTCACCAGCCCTTGGGAGCCGATCCCCGCGCCCGACTTGATGATCGCCCAGGCGTTGACGCGGACCAAGAACATCAAGCTGGCCACCGGGGTCCACCTCTTGCCCTACCATCACCCGGCGGAACTCGCCCATCGCGTGGCCTACCTGGACCACATGGCCCAGGGCCGTTTCATGTTCGGCATTGGCTCCGGAGGGTTGCCCAGCGACTATGCTCTCTTCGACGTTGACGGTGTTGGGGGCGAACACCGGGACATGACTCGTGAGTCCCTGGACATAATCCTCAAGATTTGGCAGAACAAGGGCCCCTTCGAGTACAAGGGTAAGTATTGGAACGTGAACATCCCGGAGGAAATGTTCGGGTTCCTCAGATACTTCCTCAAGCCCTATCAAAAGCCCTATCCGCCCATCGGTGTTGCCGCGGCGAGCATTGCCTCAGAAACCTTGAAGATCGCCGGGGAGCGAGGATTCATTCCGATGAGCCTCGGCTTGAACGCCGAGTACATTGCCAGCCATTGGGAAGCGGTGTCCGAGGGTGCGGCCCGTACCGGGTTGACCCCGTCCCGGCAAGATTGGCGGATTGTCCGAGACGTGTTCATCGCCGATTCCGACGACGAGGCCTGGGAAAAGAGCGTCAACGGGATGCTAGGGCGGGTGTGGCGGGACTACCTGATCCCGCTATTCCAAAACTTCGACTTGCTCAAGACCTTCAAGCACGACCAGAGCGTACCCGACGACCAGGTGACTCCCGAATACTTGGCCGAGCACCAATGGATGATCGGCTCTCCCGCCACGGTCGAGGCCAAACTCAGGCGGTTATACGAAATGTCCGGCGGGTTCGGCACTCTGCTGGTCCTAATCTACGACTACATGGAGGACCAGGCAGGTTGGGAGAAGTCGATGCGCCTGTTGGCGCAAGAGGTAATGCCCAATCTCCGGGACGTTGTCCCAGACTAGCCGGTCAGGGTCCTTATGCGGCAGCCTGGTCGGGTTTGACGCCGGGCTGTCTACGCAGGGGAGCGCTCACCCGATGCAAGAACACTAGTATCTCCCATTGAGACCGGATGACTCCGGTCTCATAGTAGGGGACACCACGTCCGCGGCAAAACTCCCGGACTATCCCGCGGGCCTTTCCCAGCCGGTTGCGCGGCATGTTGGGAAACAGGTGGTGTTCGATCTGGTAGTTGAGACCCCCGTAGATGAAGTCCACGATGGGGCTGGGATTGATATTCCTTGAGGTTATGGCCTGCCTCCGGAGATAACCGCTCCGGTCGTCCCGGTCCAGAATGGGCATCCCTTTATGGTTGGGAGCGAACACGGAGCCCATGTACAGCCCGAAGAGGACCTGGTGAAGAACTATAAAGGCCACGCCATGCCAGACTGGCAAGAAGAGGAACACCAACCCGAAGTAGGCCACGAAATGGCCGGCCATCAGCAAATGTTCAGCTACCGGGTACTTCACTTTGTTGTGCATCAGGAATTGGACCCCGGCCAACCTCAAGCCAACCCCAGCCTCTAGGCAGAGCATCGGAAAGAAGAGGTACGGCTGGTATTTGACTATGAACCTGAAAATCCCGCGTTTTCTCATTGCCTCTTCCTCGGAAAACGCCAGCACCGGGATATCGATATCCGGGTCCATCCCTGTCTGATTGGGGTTGCTATGGTGCCGGTTGTGCTTGTCCACCCACCAGGACCGCTCCATGCCAAGCAGGAAGCTAATGGCAAGTCCCAGCATGTCGTTCAAGCGGGTCGACGCGAATACCTGTCGGTGGCCTGAGTCGTGGCCCAAGAAGGCGAATTGGACGAAGACCACCGTCATGAACGCTGCGTTGATCAGATGGAGCCAGAGGGATTCGGTGAGGGCCATGAAAGTGAAGGACAGGGCCAGCAAACCCAGTGTGCAGACAATCTTAGTCCAATAATAAAGGGGTTGCTTCTCCAGCAACCCCTTTTGCCTGATCTGCCTGGTCAACTCCAGGTACTCTTCGGTACCCGCGTTAAGTCCTCTGTAATCCTCGACAGTAGTGGTCATTAACCCCGCCCGCTCGCCCTCTGATTTAGCCTGACGATTCTACGTATATCGTAACACGCGGTGACGATGTTTCAACCACTCTGACTGCCCTGCTTGCATTACGTTTCAGGGGTCTTGCCCACTTCAGCCGGACTAGTCATCGCGCCGTCCTCATCCCAGCCCATTCTCGGAGGCTGCGGAGACCAACGGGCACGAAGTAGACGCCGCCATTCTAGGGGCTTGCCTAAGACCCTGAATCGGGGTTGGATGTTATGGTGGGGATCTCCAGCTCGTGCACCAAGTTCACGAACCGCGGCACATCCTCGTCGACAACGGCTTGGAGCAAACCGGTCTTGACGTCGATCCTTTCCGAAAGCTGGCCGAAAACCTGGAACGCTTGCTGGGGCGGCGCGAAATCCGCGCTGGAGACGACGGCAAGCAACTCCGCCAACTGCCTATTGAGTTTCACCGGCAGGTTCAAACGGTCCCGTGCCCCGGTATACCGGACCTGGATGAGGTCGTCCTCGATATCGGTCAGCTTGCGCCTAAGGGCCCGTGCGGCCTGGGCTAGTGTATCGTTGCCCCGCCCTCGACGCTCCCATTCTTCCACCTGCTGCCGAACGTGGCGGAGCTGGTTGATGTAATCGTGGGTCTCCGACAGTTTGTCGCGAATCTCGATATGAGCCGCAAACTGTGCATCGTAGTCCGATTGGGTTGCGCCGGACCTGGGGTCGGGGACCAGATCAAAACCCTCCGTTTGGGACTGACCTGCCGTGGTCAGGGTCACCGTATAGGCGCCCGGAGGGGCCACGGGACCCGTGACCATGTCTTCCGTGGTCTTGTCGCCCGTCACTTTGCGGGCATTCGGGTAACGGAGGTCCCAGACCAGCCGGTTCATCCCTTCGCCCGCCTTCAATGGTTGGACGGTCGTATCCTCGGATGAACCGTCCGCTGGCGGACTACTGGAATAGCTCTGGACCAAGGAGCCGCTGGGGTCGTGAATTCTAACGGTCACTTCCCCGTCAGGCTTTCCCCCCAAGAAGTAGGAAATGACCGCTCCCTGGGGCGGATTTTCTCCGGCGTCGAGAAAAACGCGCACCGGGCGGTCATCGGGCCCCATCGCCTGCGTATAGGTGACGTCCGCTCCGAGTCCCAGCCGGTAGCTCTTGCCGGTAGACGCGCTCCTGGGCGCGCCAGGGGAACGCACCCGCACGGTCGCCCGCGGCTTCAGCAAGTGCGCCTCCCCATCTCCCAGGCCGTCGAAGATTTGGCGGAGTTGGGTCACGTCGTCCAGGACCCAGAAGGCTCTACCATGGGTAGCGGCGACCAGGTCTTCCTCTTTGACGAGCAAGTCGTAGACCGGGACCGTGGGCAGGTTGGATTGAAGCGGCTGCCAGGACACCCCTTCATTGAAAGAGACGTGGGCTCCACTCTCGGTGCCCGCATATAACAACCCTCTCCTGCCGGGGTCCTCTCGAATGACTCGCGAGATATCACCCTCGGGGATCCCGTCGTTTATCTCCATCCAGGTCTGGCCGTAGTCGCTTGTCTTGAAGAACAACGGTCGGGGCTCGTCCAACTTGTACCTGGTGGCTGATAAGTAAGCCGACGCCGGGTCGTGAGGAGAGACCTCGATCATGGTTACGAGGCTCCAGGCTGGCAGCCCGGGGGGTGTCACGTTGCCCCAATTCTGGCCGCCATCCCGGGAGATGTGGACGAGCCCGTCGTCCGAACCGGCCCAATACACTCCGGGTTCGTGCGGCGACTCAACAAAGGCGAATACGGTGCAGTAGGTCTCCGCCCCGGATGTGTCCTTAGTTACCGGACCTCCGGAGACTTGAAGCTTGCTGGCGTCGTTGCGGGTCAAGTCGGGACTGATCGGCTCCCAGCTACTCCCCTGGTCGGAGGACTTAAACACCACGTTGCCCGCTACATAGAGGACGTCCGGGTTGTGGGGCGAAAACTGAATCGGGTAGGTCCACTGGAAGCGGTATTTCATCTCCACCGCGCCCCGCCCGGTGAGAATCTCAGGCCAGACGGTAATGATACGCACCTGCCCCGTGTCGTGGTCGTAGCGAAGCAGGTTGCCTCCCCCGCCGGCGGAACTGCCAATGGCGCCGGAGAACACGACACTTGGGTTACCTGGCTGTAGCGCGATGTAACCGCTTTCGGAGTTTCCAACGGTGTAGCAGTCGTTCCAGGGAATCGCCCCCTTGTGGCTGCGGGATGGGACGCTGATTGCCGAGTTGTCCTGTTGCGTGCCGTAAACGCGGTACGGGTAGCGGTTGTCCGCGGTCAGGTGATAGAACTGGCCGGTCAACTGGTTGTAGATCGTGGACCAGGTGTCACCGCCGTTGAAACTCACGCACGCCCCGCCGTCGTTGCCTTCGATCATACGTTGGGAGTTGCGGGGGTCGATCCACAGATCATGGTTGTCACCGTGGGGTGTCGAGACCTCTTCGAAGCTCTTACCGCCGTCAACCGACTTCCACGCGCCGTAATTCAACACCCATACGGTGTCGGCGTCCTGCGGGTCGGCGAAGATATGCTGGTAGTACCAGGGCCGGCCTTGAAGGTCCTGGTTGTCGCTTTGCTTTTGCCAGGTAGCCCCCGCGTCGTCGGAACGGTACACGGCCGCGTCCTCAGACTCGACCGTCGCCCAAACTCTACCTGTCTTGGCTGGCGACACCGTAATTCCAATTCGTCCTAGCAGACCCGCCGGCAACCCGGGGTTCTTCGTGATCTCCTGCCAGGTGTCGCCGCCGTCGGCCGACTTGAAGATGCCGCTGCCTTTTCCTCCGCTGATTAGGCTCCAGGGAGTCCGCTGAACATCCCACAAAGTGGCGTACATGACCCTCGGGTTATCGGGGTCGATGGAGAGGTCGATTGCTCCGGACCTATCGTCCCGGTAAAGGACTTTCTCCCAGTGCCGTCCGCCATCCTTGGACCGGAAGACTCCCCGCTCCTCGTTCTGACCATAAGCGTGTCCCAACGCAGCCACGTACACCAGGTCGGGGTCGGTTGGATGCACCCTAATCCGGGAAATGTAACGCGTATCATCCAGGCCAAGGTGCTCCCAGGTCCGCCCGGCGTCGGTGGAGCGGTACACACCGTCACCGTGGGACACGTCGCCGCGGATGCAGGCTTCACCCATCCCGGCGTAGACCACGTTGTGATCGCCGTCGGCAACCGCCAGCGCGCCCACGGCTGCCGTCTTAAAATGCCCGTCCGATACGTTGGTCCAGTAGGTGCCACCGTCATCGGTCTTCCACACGCCCCCTGCGCAAGCGCCGAAGTAAAAAACCATGTTGTCTTGCGGGTCGCCCGCGACGGCTACCACCCGGCCCCCGCGAGGCGGGCCTATGCAACGCCACCTCACGGTCTGCAGGATGTTGGATGGGACCTGGCCGGTGGAGTCCCTGGTATCGTTGGGCTGGACCGTCGTCATGGCAAGACCTCCGATGGAATCGATGATTCTACTCTGTTCTTTCCCGGCGCATCGCCAGGCGCCGCCGGGAAACGCCAGCTACATTGTGATTCAGAAGGCAAGCCGTGGCAACTGCCTCTCCGCTGCGCCTTTGGCCCCTGTCTTGCGGCGTCTCTACACGCCTACTATGATGTTGTCACCGATCCTACTGTGGTCCCAAGGAGTGGTCCGATGGCTCTGGAAACCTCTGAAGCCCTGGGCGCAATGACCGGTCGAAGGTTCATCGATAGCTTGAGGGATGGGCGGGAGGTCTGGTTGGACGGAGAAAGAGTCCAGGACGTCACCACTCACCCAGCGATGACCGGCATGGTCCACGAGTTGGCGCGAATCTACGACCTTCAACATTCCTCCGAGTTCGGTGAGCAGATGACCTTCGTCTCCCCGGACACGGGGAACCGGTGCAGCCTCTCCTGGCAGTTGCCCACGTCTCCCGAGGACCTGAAGCGCAAGCGCCGCAATAGCGAAATCTGGAACGGGCAGTCCTGGGGACAGCTTGGCCGCAGCCCCGACATACTCGCTCCCCACATCATCACCCTGTACAACTCCCGCGACGCATTGGCCGCGGTGAAGAACGACCGATGTGACTTCGGGGAGAACATCACCAATTACCACCGCCTCTGCCTCGAGAACGATCTCTTTTTGACCCATGCCTTGGGCGACCCGCAGGTGGACCGTAGCGAGCAACCCCAGAACGAGCAAAGGGCGGTCCTGGAAGAAGATATCGCCCTGCACGTGGTCGAAGAGACAAACGAAGGGGTCATCGTTCACGGAGCAAAGCAGTTGGCCACCGCCGCTCCCATTAGCAATGAGACCTATATCTCTCTTTCTGCGACCTTCGTGCGGCGGGCCGACCCTCGATTCGTGCTGGCCTTCTCCATCCCCACCAGCAGTCCGGGCCTAAAGATCCTCTGCCGGGAGCCCGTGTCCCAGTTCCCAGGGAGCTTCGGCCATCCGCTGGGAGCCCTCTATGATGAGCAAGACTCCATGCTCTTCTTCGAAAACGTCCTCGTGCCGTGGGACCGGCTTTTCATGCTCTACGAAGCCACGCCGCTGCTACAAAGGCTGGGAAGCAACGTCAACTTCATGGGATGGGCCAATCTCTGCCGAATCCACTATCGAATGCGGCTCATGGCCGCGGTGGCAACCATGATCGCCGAGGCAATCGGAGTGATCGAATACCGTGAGGTGGCGGCGAAACTCGGGGAAATGGCCACCTACTGTGAGATGTGGCGGCACGCAATGGACGGCGTAGAGCACGACGCGTTCATGACGGAGGGTGGGCTAATGTCTCTGGGGTCTATGTCGGGCATGAACATCTTCTTCGCCCAGACCTCCGCTCGCATGGTGCAGCTCTTGCGGGAGATATCGGGTTCCGGGATGATCATGCAACCCAGCGAAAACGACCTGGCCAATCCGGAGCTGCGTCCCTTCCTTGACCGTTACATGCGTGGCAAGGGTGTGGGTGTGGAGTACAAATCCCGCCTCTACCGCTTGGCCCATGACCTGGCCGTGTCATCGTTTGGGATGCGCCAGGAAGTGTACGAGTATTGGCACGGCGGCGACCCCAACCGTAACCGGATCAACCTGATGCGCACCTTCGATCAGGCGGAAGTCATCGACCAGATCAAAGACCTGGTCTCCAGGCCGTTACCCCACAGCTAACGACCACAGTTAACGACGCATCGGAGACCGGGCTTTTAAGTATCCAGGGTGGTCCGGAAGTATATGTCCTCCAGGGACAGCGGCCTGGTCAGCAACCCTTGCTCCAGAGACGCTTGGACCCCACGTTCCACGTTCTTGCCCATGGCCCGTATGCCTATGGGATAGGGATCGTCCCCAATCGCCGAAGCTTGTTGCGCCATGTCGTTGCCGGGGAAGTAGAGGTATGCCGACTGCGCGTCTAGGGCGCGATGAATAGCGACCTCTTTCGACCTCTGGAGCGCATTGAATAGCTCCAGAGCGACCCACGGATGCTCCCGCAGGATCCGGTTCTGCACGATTACATGGTGATTGCAGTTGAAGAACCCGGTCTTTTGGAAGTATTCGTAGACCACGGCTTTGCCGTCGTCCGGCAGCAGCTTTCTGATCCTCGAGTTCCCGGAGGTGGGTGTCCCTCCGTACCGGTCGATCACCGTCGAGTCCCCGGCGGTTATCCTGCCCCCGGAACGCATGGCGGTGAAGGCGTCGATTTCTCCCCGGTCCAACATTACATCGAGGGTCTGGTCCACCGACAGCCAATGATGGGTGACTCCCACCGGCCCCGCGTCATCCAGGCCCAACGCGCCGCCATGGCTGTGCTCCTTGGTGCGCCCATTGAACCAGACGTTGTCGCTCGCCTCGATGCCGTACAGGTCCTTGAGGGTAGCGCGAAACCAGAGCCCAGCGGTCATGTCGTAATCGGGTATGCCAACCCGTTTACCCTTGATGTCCGCCAACGATTCAATTCCTGACTCCGAGTTGACATAGAGGCTGGGCCAGACGTGGCCTCTGCTCAAGAACACGGGCAAAGCCGACCAGTCCCACTTCGTCCCGTCGCTTCTCTCCATGGCCAACAATGTCTCGGAAATAGACATCTCGGAGGCGTCGAACTCGTCGTACGCCAAGTTGCGGTAGAAGAGGTCGCTGGGAGGGATGGTCAGCATCTCCAGGTCGATTCCTTCCGGTTTCACCGTTCCGTCTCGCAACGGCTGGACCCGTGGATTATCCGAGAAAGCCATGGTTATCCGCACTGCCATCTGTCGGCTCCTTTAGGCGAGGTACCCCGTATAGTCCCGTTTCTAACACCAGGGCTGGATGATGTCAATTCGGCGCCGACCGGACGCCAGGGGCGATCAAAATCCACGGCCCCGACAGGGCCCCCGTTCACCCGGAGCGGCGTCGAATGGTCGTCTCGAGAGAACCATTCCTTCGACTTTGCCGCACTACGCTCACAACAGCGGGAGGGTGGGTCGGTCTGGTTGAGCGGGGCGGGATTCCCGGAAACCGGGGTAGTCGGTTCGTGTATACTCCTTGGGCTCCTATCACCTGCCTAATGTCCTCATTCCAGGCATGGAGAGTCCCCTACGTTGGTCCAGAGCCTTTGGCGAGACACTGTCAGAAAAAGCCATTACGGCTGGGTAATCTTCTGCTTGGCATTTGCCAATCTGACCACAGAAGGGGCGATCAAAAACACCGCCCCCGTGCTTTTCCTGGCCTTCCGCGAGAGCTTCAACCGGAGCGCGGCCGCCACTGCGGGGATATTCTCCACTGCGGGACTCACCGGGACGTTCCTCGCGCCTTTACTCGGCGGGATGCTAGACCGGCTGGGACCCCGTTACCTTTTTGCCCTGGGAGGCGTGGTCCTTCTGATCGGGTACCTGGCCAGCAGCCTGGTGACCGAATTCTGGCAACTGTTCATCTTCTATGGCGTCGTGATCACCATCGGAGAAAACGTGGTCTCTTCCTTCACGGCCACCGCCAATCTTGCGCCCTGGTTTCCCAGGAACCGTGGGCGCGCTCTGGGGCTGGCCGACGCTGGGAACCCGGTGGGCCAGGGGATATTCACGCCCCTGACCCAGTTTCTCATATCCCAGGTCGGCTGGCGCACGGCGTGTCAAATTTTGGGTCCCGTTTTCTTCCTGATGGTCGTGCCGGCTAACTTGTTGCTTCAGCGGCGGCCTCCGCGATTTGCACCAACTCCAGACACCCCACCAATCGACGGCGAGTCAGCGCATCCCGACCGTGGGACCCAGCCTCAACCCCGGCCACCTGGGCAGATCAAGAAGCTAGTCCGCTCCGGCGCCTTGTGGTACATGGTGTCCGCTAGGACCGTATCCTCGGTAGCGATCCAGTTGACCAACGTCCACATGGTCGCGTTCTTCGTGGCCGGAGGCTACTCGCCGATCCAGGCAGCCACCACCATCGGGGCCGTGGGCATGGTGGGGTTGGTCGGGCGGCCAATGAGCGGCAGTCTCTCCGACGTTCTCGGCAGGGAATTAGTCTATACCCTGGGATTCGGGATGCAGATAACCGCCATCCTCGTGGTGCTTCTCCTGGGGAACGGTGAGGTCTTGTGGCCCTTGGTGGTCTTCGTTGCGTTCACCGGGCTGAGCGACGGCATCGGTGGCCTTGCCCTGAGCGCGAAGGCAGCCGACCTGATACCGGCCAACAGCCTGGGCTCCGCCATGGGAATCATACAGGCAGGGCGGGGTGTTGGTTTGCTCGCCGGGCCGGTGGTGGGCGGACTGCTGTTTGACTTGCAAGGTGACTACGTGGGGGCTTACCTTCTGGCCGTGGGGTTTTACCTGGCGGCCATCGGGTGCATGTGGGCGACGCGGCTGGCGCGCCGCCCGGTTATCGCTTGAAAATCTGGTCTATCTACCGACCCAGCCGCCGTAGATCGGGTATTGGCTGCACACGAACTCGATATAGGAAGGCTGGTTGGCGTCGTTGGCCGCCAGAGCCCTGTTGAGCGCCGGTCCCACCTCCGACGGCTCCGTGACTCGCTCGGTGTGGTAACCCAGTTCCCCAATCACCCGGGACATGTCCACTTCGTCGTACCCCAAGACCCGGTGGGTGAAGGGGTCGTGGCCGTCGCCCCAGAATCCGGGGCCATACCCGGCAAAGCCGCCGTTGCTAACATGGGCAATTGTAATGCCCAGTTTCTGGCGCAGAGGCACTTCCAGGTTCCCCAACATGTACGCAAGGCCAGCTTCACCCGTAACCGCCACACAATGGTTCTCGGGGAAGGAAATCTTGGCCGCAATCGTCGCCGCCAGGCTGAACCCCAGGGAAGACACGTTCCCCCACCCGAGGAAACCCCGCGGGACCAGCGTGTCGTAGACCGTGCTCAACTGGTCCCGAGTGTTTCCGGATTCGTGGGTGACGAAGGACCGCCGCGGGTCCAGCACTTCCATTAGACCGGCGTAGACGCGGTAGGGATTGATGGGTCTGTCGGTGGAGGCCATCGCTTCGCGGTATTGCGCCATCGCCTCGTCTCTAGCCGACTTCACTTCGGCCATCACGCTGCCCGGAGCCCGTCCGTTGCCGGAGGTCTTCTCGGAAAGGGTCTTTTCCAGCGCCTCCAGAGTAAACCGGGCGTCTCCGATGAGGGCCACCGCCGTCGGATACACCTTGTTCACGTGTATTTCGTCTACGTTGCAGTGGATGATCTTCTTGGCAACGGCGTTGGGGATGCCGTGGCTGAACCTGCCTGGAGAAAGGCTAGAGCCCACCGCCAGCAGCACGTCGCATTTGTTCAGGTAATGGTCCACCTGCCCGCCGCGCACCCCAACGAAGAGAGGATGGTCCTCGGGGAAAGCTCCCTTGGCCTTGAGAGTCGTAACCACCGGAGCGTTGGCCAACTCGGCCAGGGCCTTGAGCTGGGCAGACCCACCGGCATAGATTACCCCCTCTCCCGCGTAGATCAACGGGTCCTTGGCCTCGATTAGCAAGTCCACAGCCTGCGCAACATCCTCCGGGTTGGGCAGCGACTTCCAGCCTTTGACCGGAACGTATGGGTCCGCCGTTTCGTCGTAAAGGGCGCGGGCATCCGGAATAGCCAACACCACGGGGCCCGGCCTGCCGGTGCGCAACATGGTGAACGCCCGCCGCATGAACTCTGGAAGCCGGCTCGGCTGGTCCAGGTACCCGTACCATTTGGACACCGACTTCAAGCTCGATGTGACGTCGAACTGGCTGTTTTCGGTGGAACCTATGGGCACGCCGTCGGTGATGCAGAGGACCGGCGAACCGTCCTCGTAGGCCTGCGCCATGCCCGCATAGGCTACCTGCAGACCGGCTGCGTTGACCCCGCCTTGGAAAGTCGCCACCCCGATGGAAGTGCCCGCGTTTATGCGGGAGTAGGCGTCCGCCAGCGCCACGGCATAGCGGTCGTCCCGCATCATGACCATCGGTATCCCTTCCCGGCCCAGGGAGTTATTGACCTGGCAGACCGGAAATGTGGACACCCACTGCACGCCTTCTTGCTTCAAAATCTGCGCGATTCCAGTTCCCACGCTTATCGTCATCAGAATACCTCCTATTCGTCCCAGGTCCACGGGTGAAGCCGCCCGGGAACTTTGCGCAGCAATTATACACGCCAAAGCCCTTCGGCCCCGGCCCGCGGTGACTGTTCACGGTTGATGAACCTGTTGCAAACGGCAGTGGACCTCGATGAGCGTTTCATGGGGCTATTTGGGGACAATATTCGGCCCAGGGGAGCAGGGCGCGGAAGACATGCCTGGCCTCGGGCAGCCGGCCTTGGGAGCGGGACCACTCCAGGCAAATCTCATCGGCTATGCGTTGGATGCGCGGTTGGGCCAGCGGTCGGGCGAGATTGGGTCTGAGGGCGCGGATTTGGGAGCGCAGGGCTGCAAGGCTGGTGTCGATCCTCATGGTGTTGGCTTGGTTGATCCTTTAGATTTTGGATATGGCCGGCGGGACGTGTTCGGGTGGTTTGAAGCTATGATTTTTTGTGGTGGGGTCAAATCGTGCCATTTTGGGACATTGGGCCAGGGAGCAGGTTCGGGACTTGGGCGCCGACGTAATTACGGTAATCAATAATGGTAGGGGAGGTAGCCGGAGGAGGGAAGGGGCGGGTGTCAGTGAGGGTTGTCTGAACTGTGATTTATTTGATTCGATGATTCATATGATGGTTGGTGTTGAGGGTTGGATGGGTTTGTCCGGTCTCCTGGGGGTGATTGGGCGATTGGTGGTCCATCCGCGTGAACGATGGCGAGAGATGACGGTGTACCCGCGACAGCCTGGAGTATTTGGGAACGCCAACCGGTTGGAAGGAAAGTTAGAGCGGATGAGACCCAGATATAGGACACTCCAAGGGTGAAGAACGTTGCCGGAGTCCCCAACTCCATGCTGGTGAGCGACGACCGTCTCTCTCAGGGGCGAGACCCTCCATCCGGTCCCGAGCCCGCCTGGTTCCGGCCTAAGTACTATTACCTACACTTTTTGGAATAGTATCGGCCATAATAGTGGTTTGCCGAGATAACCATGAACCGTGCAATAATAATGCGTCCGGCGTAGATGCCACTTCGTTATCCGGGTATCTGTAACGGAAGGAGACTAGTAGTCAGTCAACTTTGATGTTGAAAGTCATACAGGAAACTGGCCGATAGTCGTATACTGCTGGGGATGAAGTGGTGATGTTGGGGGTGGCGGTGATGATCAGGGATAAGTACGCCGTGCGGTTGGCGCCGGAACAACGGGAAGAACTCCAGAATCTGATTCGGGTTGGGAAGAGCTCCGCCCGAGTGACCGCCAGGGCGCGGATTCTCCTCAAGAGCAACGATGGTTGGGCCGCTCCCAAGGTGGCCGAGGCCCTAGATGTGGCATTGGGCACCGTGTACCGGATTAAGCAGCGCTTTACCGAGGAAGGGTTGGACGGGGCCCTGTGGGACCGGCGCCAGGTCAACCGGCGCCGCAAGCTGGACGACCGGGGCGAAGCCCACCTCATCGCGCTGGCCTGCAGCCCAGCGCCGGAAGGCCACGACCACTGGACCCTGCGCCTGCTGGCTGGCAAGGTGGTGGAGCTGGGGTTGGCGTCCACCATGTCCCACGAGGGAGTGCGTAAACGGCTCAAAAAAACGCTCTCAAGCCGTGGCAGAAGCAGGAGTGGTGCATCCCCAAGGTGAGCGCCGAGTTCGTGGCCCACATGGAGGACGTGCTGGACCTGTACGCCGAGCCATATGATCCCCAACGACCGGTGGTCTGCTTTGACGAGACCTCCACCCAGTTGCTGGCGGAGACTCGGCCCCCACTGCCGCCTGAGCCGGGACGCCCCCTGCGGCAGGACTACGAGTACCGCCGAGAGGGCACTCGAAACCTGTTCCTAGCCTGCGAGCCGCTGGCAGGATGGCGGCAGGTGGCAGTGACCCAGCGGCGCACGATGCAGGACTTCGCCCTTCAGATGCGCTGGCTGGTGGATGAAGCCTATCCGGAGGTCCCGGTGGTGCGTCTGGTCCTGGACAACCTGAACACCCACCGCGCGGCGTCGCTGTACGAGACGTTCCCGGCTGCCGAGGCCCGGCGGATTGCCAAACGGTTGGAGTTCCACTACACGCCAAAGCATGGCAGTTGGTTGAACATGGCGGAAATTGAGTTCAGCGTACTGTCCCGCTCTTGCCTGAAGCAGCGGCTCCCCGACGAGCAGGCGCTCCGGCGGGAAACCCAGGCGCTGGTGCGGGAGCGCAACGCCGCCCGAACTGGTATCAACTGGCGGTTCAAAACCCAAGACGCCCGATCCAAACTTCACCGCCTTTACCCTTTTGATTCCAAAGTTGACTGACTACTAGGACGATGGCTATGCAGCCATTTTGGAATGACCTAGTATTACAACGACGGATTGCCAAATATGGTGTCTTATCCTTCGTATTCGGCCACGAGCGAGAAATCGCTGTACGCTCATGCCAATAGGTTCAGGTCCAAATCGGTCGCGAAAATCACCCTGTCATAGAAACCGTCGTTGTAATACTAGGTACCCGCATGAAATATACGGTGCTCGATGAAGTGTACCAGCAGCACCTGTTCGGAGTAGAAGTAGAGAACGGCCTTCGCGGCATGGTCCGCACGCAACAATTTACCGCAAATGCCGTGGACCAGGGGTTCACCCACCTTGGGTTGCGCCTGGCAGACCTGGAGGAGTCGCTGACCTCTTCTCTTGAAATGGTCAGCGGTCAACTGGACCAACTTAATGACACCCTGTCCTGGGGCTTAGCAGAGATTGCGTGGCGACAGGAACAGACGAATGAACTACTTCGAGACGTCCTTGTGGCTCTCCGCCATCCCAGGGCTACCCAGGCAGAAGAGCTCAGGGAGCGCGGCAACGATATGTACGGCAACGGAGTAGATAGCCGGACACCGCAAGACCGGCAACGGTGGATGGACCTGGCGCTGGACGATTATCAGGCATCCATCGAGTTACACCCTAGCGACTTCTCCGTAGCCCATAGCATAGGAACAATTCTTTTCTTCGAGAAGGGCAACTCCGACGACGCCCTCATGTGCTTCAGGGAGGCAGCCGCGCTTGCAGAACCCTATTCCAGGCATCATGCGGCCATGTCTTGGCTCAGTCTCGGTTACATCCAACGCAACAGCGGGGAATTGGAAGAGGCGTATCGGGCGACTACCGAAGCGATAACTTTAGACCCGGAATGGAACGAGGCTCGTTATCAGCACGCCATTCATGGTGCTTCTACAGGCCGGACTCGGGATATGGAGGAGAGCCTTGTTGAAGCCATCGAATCGGACTATTTCTACTTTGCCAAGGCGTCTCTCGAGCCGGAGTTGCTGAGCGTGCCTAGGACTGGCGATGTCCTGACCCACCTCACCCGTGAGATTCAGGCAGAGAGGGACGAATTCAGAGCTAAGCTACGGGACCCGCGGGCACCCTTGGCAACGTTGCTTTCTTTTCCATCCGAGGTCGATGAAGAGCCGGAAAGCTGCCGCAGACAAGGGTTGGGTCTCTTGGACGATGCGCAAGATTTTCCCGCAATTTGCAGGGCCATTGAAGAGGCATCAGATCTAGGCTTCACCGCTTATTGCACCGCACGGTTATGGGAAAACAATAGCGAAGCAGCGAGATTCGCTTTTGGGTTCGACTTTTCCCCTGATGGGACTTTATTGGCAGTCGCGGGGTTGCATGGTCTGGCTCTGTTGCGTGTGGGAAATCGTGAAATGGTGCGTGAGTTAACAGTGCCACAGGCGCGTGATGAATTGGACATACACTCTGTGGCCTTTTCTCCTAACGGCTTATCCATAGCCGGAAGCGGATCCGCCGGGTCAGAAAATGATGGCGTGTGGTCTTGGACTGTGGATGATGGGAACCTGGAAGGGGAATTTGAGCTAGAGTCAGGATCAAAGACTTCTTTCTCACCGGTCGCATTTTCCCCAGATAGTCGGTTATTGGCTAGTGTCGTCGGTGGCCCTGTCCAAATCTGGAGTGCCGCCAACCACAGGCTTGTGAAGTCGATTCCCCTTCCGGCTGGAGATGAAAGGGCATGGCCGACATCCATGTCCTTTTCGCCAAAGGGAAGTTGGCTTGCTTTATGCGGCTCGGATAGTTCCAATTCGCAAGGATTCGTCTGGGTATGCAATGTCGAAACCGGCAGAGTAGGGTTCACTCATCGCACCGAGTCCGGGGAACGGTTTAACGATCTTGCATTTTCAGCCGATGGTCCGTTGTTCGTGGCTGTTAGTTCCCGTGGAACGATATTCACTTGGTTAGTCGTCAATTGGGATCTGGTGGACGAGAGGGAGATTTCTAGGTCAGCCTTGTCGTCAATTTCGTTCTCACCGGATGGGGATGTCTTCGTAGTTGAAGAGAGGGAAAGGGTACATTTTCTAGGAGTCTCGGAGAAAGAATTGCTCCTCACTATGAACATCGCTGGTCACCCGCTGGCGTTCTCGCCAACTGGCAGCGTACTAAACTAAAGCCAAGGTGGAATCTACATTTGCGGGGCGATGAAGATTGGCTCAGGCGCCACAGGTGAAGCTCTTCCACCTGTACCTGGAGGGTGGTCCGGCGCCGCCGATGACTTCCTACATATGCGTATTTCACCTTGGTATTGGTTTAGCTCGCACTTTGGAGAGCAATGGTGTTCTGTTAGGGTCGTTTTTCCGATGTGAAGAAGACGGCTGGCCGGCGGTCTCTTCGGTGGAAGCCCTGGTTGCTGAGATTACAGAGTTGAAGCGGCAGCGGTGGAGAGCGACGAAAGGGAACGAATACGGCGGCAGTGGCGACAAGAAGGACGCTGCCAGAAGTGTGGGAACAGGTTGGGCCTTCGTGACAGACTTTCCAGAGCGATTGAGTGTTCAAATTTCCGACGCTAAATTAGGAGGAGCTGAGTGCGGGTCTCCACGGGTTTCATCCATGGTTATGCCGTCGCGGACTGGGACGAACTGTCAACCTTCGCCATCGAGGCCGAACGTTTGGGGGTAGATAGCATCTGGTCCCCGGAAGCCTGGGGTTTCGACGGCGCAACGCCGCTGGCGTACCTGGCAGCCAAGACGTCCACAATCAAGCTGGGAACGGGAGTGCTCCAGATAGGCACCCGCACCCCAACCAACACGGCGATGACCGCCATGTCTCTTAATTCCATGTCCGATGGCAGGTTCCTGTTGGGAATCGGCGCCAGCGGACCCCAGGTCATCGAGGGGTTTCACGGGGTGATATTCGACGATCCCATTGGCCGCACCCGCGAGACCATCGAAATCATGAAGCAGGTCTTCTCCGGGCAACGGGTGGCATATCAGGGAAGAAACCACCGATTGCCCGTGCGGGAAGGGCAGGGCAAGTCCATACGCACCGAGTCCCCGGCGATGCCCGATATCCCAATCTACATCGCCTCCCTGGGACCCAGGAACCTGCGGTTGACGGGTGAGATGGCCGACGGTTGGAAGGGCACGTCCTTCATGCCCGAACACGCGGACGCATTCTTCGACCATATTCAGGACGGAGCGCGGAAAGCGGGCAGGTCTATGTCGGACATCGACCTGCAGGTGGGCGGGACGGTGCTGTTCACCGACGATGTCGACGAAGCTGTGGAAGCGCTCAAGCCGGGGTTGGCTTTCAGCCTCGGCGCCATGGGGTCTCGCCAGTTCAACTTCTACAACGCCGCATACAGCCGGGCGGGATTCGCCGATGAGGCCAAGGAAGTGCAAAGCCTCTGGATCGACGGGCGGAGAGACGAAGCCCGGAAGCTCGTCCCGTCGGAGATGGTCCTCAAGTCCAACCTGCTGGGCACCGACGAAATGGTCAAGGACCGCATCCGCGCCTACCGTGACGCGGGAGTGGACACACTATCGGCATCTCTTCGCTACCGGGCGATGGGGCGCACTGGCTTAACCGCTCCCAAATTGAATGAACGGATCGAGGTACTTGGCCACCTGATGGGCCTGGTCAAAGAGGTCAACGAGGAGCCATTCGACCCTCCCTGGTAACCCGGTCACCAAGACCAGCCAATCCGTGGCGCCTGGGAGTGATTCCCAAACATTCGGTCCCGGAGGAACAAATGGCCGTTCAGATCGATCTCAGAGTTCCACCCTGCAAGCCAGTCACCGAGCTAGGCGCGTTCGCCCGGCAAGCCGAACAGGCGGGCTTTGACGGAGTGGGCGTTCTCGACTCTCAACTATTGGAGCGAGACGTCTTCGTAAGCATGGCCTTCGCAATCCAGGCCACGGAGCGGATCAGGATTTCATCGGCGGTCATCAATCCGGTGACCAGACACGTGTCGGTCCTGGCGTCGGCGATGAAGACCGTGGCGGAGCTTGCTCCGGGCCGGGTCGAGTTCTGGATGGGCCGGGGCTTCAGTTCGGTCCAGACGGTGGGAGTCCGTCCCGCTTCGGTGCGGCAGATGCGCCGGGCGGTCCTGACCATGAAAGAACTTCTGAGCGGTGAAGAGGTCGCGTTCAACGACTCCACCAGCCGAATGCGCCATGGCAACACGGAAGTCCCACCTATCTTCATCGCGGCCCACGGCCCCCGAGCAATCGAGGTTGCAGGAGAGGTGGCCGACGGCGTCCTGCTTCAGGTTGGGATAGACCCCGGGTCCATCGAGGTTGCCCGCAAACATCTGGAAGCGGGTGCGGCCCGCGCCGGACGCGATCCTGCGGAAATTGAAATGGCCCTGACCGCCACCACCATCATCCATGAAGACCAGCAGGAGGCCATGGAGATGGCCCGGCCCCTGTGCGCCCAAAGGCTGATCGAGACCTCCCACGAGCCCTACCTTAGGGGCGCGGGAATCGACCCGGGAGAGTTGGAAATACCCCAGGGCCTCCGGGAGCTGTACCCCGACATTCCCCATGCCGAGGACTGGGAGGAAGCCAAGCGATTGTGCCAGTTCATGCCCCAAGACCTCCTCGCACAGATGTGCGACGCAATAGGGCTCATCGGGACGCCCGAATACTGCGCCCAACGGCTGCGCGAGGCCGAGGCACAAGGCATTAAGCGCCTGTACCTGATGACCTCGGAGACCTATGAGTTCCCCCAGCGCGAGCTGGAGGCCTTCAGAGACAACATTTTCCCGGCCCTGGCTACCGGATGATCCAGACCTCCCTTTCAAAGAGAGGGTGGGTGGATTTGCCCCTTGGGACTTCACTCGATCACCCGGCCCAATCCAGGACCTCACTGGCGAACAAGGGTGTTGGGGGTATTTCCCCTTGCCGACTCCGCTCTATGGCGGCAGATCAATCCACTGGTATTGGAATAGGGACGCCCGAACCCACCTATCCCTAAAATCACGGTGTGGTATCATGAATCCGCCTAACCCCACCCAATTTATCGCTATGGAGGGTCAACATGCCATTCGGAGGCAATGACTGGCTGGACCTGACCACCGAACCAGCCCTCGAACCCGACTTGCCAATATGCGACCCCCACCACCACTTTTGGGACTTGCGGACCCAGCGGATCCCCTATCAGAGGTATCTCCTGCACGAGCTGGCCGCCGACACGAGTAGCGGCCACAACGTCCGCTCAACCGTGTTCGTGGAGGCGCGGTCCATGTACCGGGCCGACGGTCCTGAAGAACTTCGCCCCGTGGGAGAGGTTGAGTTTGTCCAGGGACTAGCCGCGGCCGCCGACACCGGCCTGTACGGCCCCTGCAAGGCGGCGGCATCCATCGTGGGCCACGCCAACCTGCATTTGGCCGACCGGGTTGAGCCCGTCCTCGAAGCGCTGCAAGCTGCCAGCCCCAACCGGTTCCGGGGTATCCGGCATTCGGTGACCTGGGACCCCAACCCGCAGGTCGAGAACACCGCCGCCATCGCCCAGGCCAACCAGTTGGGCAGCGAAACCTTTCTCGCCGGAGCCCGGGTGCTGTCCCGCATGGGACTGTCCCTGGAAGGCTGGATGTACCACCCCCAACTCCCCGAACTGGCCGCATTCGCCAGGGCTGTACCCGACCTGACCATCATCCTGAACCACATCGGCGGCCTGCAAAGGGTGGGCCCTTACGCCAACCGCGATGACGAAGTGCTGGCGGACTGGCGGTCAGGAATCGCCGCAGTGGCCGAATGCCCCAACGTGAATATGAAGCTGGGGGGCATCGGTATGCCCCGCACCGGTTTCGACTGGCACCTCCGCGAGACCCCCATCGGTTCCGAAGAGCTGGCCGAGTCGATGTCGCCGCTTATGAACTACTGTATTGAGCAGTTCGGACCAAGCCGGTGCATGTTCGAGAGCAACTTCCCCGTGGACAAGGTGTCCTTCTCCTACAGCATCATGTACAACGCGTTCAAACGGCTTTCCTCGGGATATTCGGCCAGCGAACGGGCCGACCTGTTCCACGATACCGCGGCCCGTGTGTACCGCATCAACTAACCAGAACACTTTGAGCATAAGCGAGGTGGACTAGGATGGCGCTACCTGAACGGATGAAATTCGGCATATTCCTGGGTCCATTCCACCGAGTGGGTGAGAATCCGACCCTTGCGATCGACCGGGACCTTGAACTGGTCCAGTGGCTTGACTACCTGGGGTTCGACGAAGCGTGGATCGGCGAACACCACAGCGCCGGTTGGGAGACTATCTCCTCACCGGAGATATTCATGGCCGTGGCCGCGGACCGGACCCGTCACATAAAGTTGGGCTCCGGCGTGATCAGCCTTCCTTACCACCACCCTTTGATGGTGGCCAACCGTATGGTCCAGCTTGACCACATGACCCATGGCCGGGTCATGCTCGGCGTCGGACCCGGGGCCCTGCCCGGCGATGCATACATGATGGGTATCCCTCACGAGGTCCAGCGGGAACGGATGGACGAGGCTCTGGGTATCGTCCTGCGCCTGTTCACCGAGACCGAACCCATCACATACAAGAGCGACTGGTTCGAGCTAAACGAAGCCATGCTCCAACTGCGCCCCTACCAGAAACCCTACATGCCTGTGGCGGTCGCTTCGGTGCAGACTCCCGCCGGTGTGGCGTTGGCGGGTAAGTACAGCGCCGCTGTCCTGACCATAACCGTGCCCAGGGACCCCAGTTCCGGCCCTTCGGACCTAAAGGCCCTCTGGGACATCGCCGAGGAGTCCGCGGCGGAACACGAGCAGACCGTTAACCGCGACGACTGGAGGCTGGTGCTGCCGGTTCACCTGGCCGAGACCCGCAAGGAGGCCATCGAGGAAGCCAGGCTGGGTTCCGGCCGGTACCTGCGCGAGTACTCCGAAGGCACCAACGGACGCAAGCCCGTGTTCGACGGTCCCCTGGAACAAGTCATCGACTACATGGTCGACTCCGGCTCGTGGATCATCGGCACCCCGGACGACTGTGTCGAAGCCATCAAGCGGCTGGATGAGCAGAGCGGCGGTTTCGGCGGGTTCCTTGTCCAGACCATCGACTGGGCTCCTAGAGAGAAGATGCTCCGCAGCTACGAATTGCTGGCCCGCTACGTCATGCCCCAATTCCAGGGGTCACTGGTTGGCACTCAGGCTTCCAACCAATGGGCAGCCGAAAGGCAAGACACCCTGGTAGCCGGCAGGACTCGTGCCCTGGACCGCGCCCGCCAGGTCTACGCAGACGAACGCGCCCGGTAATCACCGAGCGCGTTCGATACCCGACGATTTAGCCAGCCCCTTTTCATCAGGGGGGCTGGCTTTCGTTCGGGCTAGTCCATTGGCCAGATGCGGTTCGCGGTTAATGAAGCGACCACGTCGATTCCGCCGTAGAGCGGGCCGCGCGCCGTCCAGTCGGCTCGCACCGCGTTCAGTTTCTCCCTGGCGGCGGCTGCGTCCCGATTGTCCGTCTCGTAGATGGCCAGATACTTCCCCTTGGTAGCCTCGGGGTCTGTGCTCACGTACCGGTATGCGGTATGGTACGCCCCGGTATCGAGGATGTCGGGGATATGGACGTCCTCGTACCACCGGTTGAACTCCTTCTCGTAGTGGGTGTCCTTACAATTGCTCAGCACCAGCAGCATCCCCAACGAGGGCTTGGCGGCGGCGTTGAACTCTCCGCCCTTCCGCTTGAACACACCCACAGTCACCGGCTGGATCAGCGGTGTGCCGCGGTCCTCGTCGCCACGGGTCCTGGCGCCCGCCTCCCGGTGAGCCGGCATTGCCTTTTCCACTTCTTCCCAGGCGGTCTCGTAAGTGGCTACGTACTGCCCCGCGGGAGAGGCGGGGTCAGAGTTGGCAAACCTGATGGCGTGGCGGAAAATCCCAGGTCCCGTAACATCGGGCACGTGCATGTGGTTGTACCAGTAATTGAACTCATCGGACTTGGAGGCGTCGGTGCAGTTGGTGATCGCCAGCAACAACCCGTTGGGATATCGTCCTTCCATGGTACCTCCTACTCTCTCACCAGGCGCGAAGACAGACTCTCACGCGAAGGCCAGGTTGGACGAATAGTACGTCGGATGGATGGAGTTGTCCACCGGGCTTGCGAAGGGGAGGGCGGGCGGCTCTTAGTCCGCCGCGGCGGGACTACCCGCCAACCTGGCACCCTGTTTAGCCGGGTCCCCCAGGAACAGGAATAACGACGCTCCGGTCGAGCTCACCAATGCCACCGAGACGAAGGGAATTAGGTAACTGCCCGTCTGGTCGAACATGTAGCCAGCAAATAGCGGCGCGATCAGCAGCAGGACGTTCATGGGAACCATCGACATTCCCATTATGCTGGCGAAGGACTTTCTCCCAAAGTAGACGCCCCGGATGGCCGTGGTCAGTGACCCCCTGCCTTCGCCCAGCCCCATCAGTATGGCGAACAAGAAGACGGTTGGCGGGGTATAGGCGGTCAGGAGCACGATCACCCCCAGTGACTGCAAGATAGAGAATCCGAATATCGCTTGCCGGATGGGAATCCGGTCGCCAATGTGTCCGCCCACCAGGGTCGAACCGATACCGATGGCGGTGTACATCGAGATCACGAACCCCACGGTTTGCAGGGAGAAACCCCGGTCCACCAGCATCGGTCCCAGGTGGACCATGATTGTGACGATTACGGTCGTGCAGCACGCATGTCCGATACTCATCAGCCAAAACGGCTTGGTGCGGATAGCTTCCTGCCACGTGAAGCTAAGTTCATCCACGCTGGCGGAGGGAACCTCAGCGCCTTCCGCCGCGGCCGCGGCAGCCGTGACGGGGGCCTGTGCAACACCATCGGGTAGCTCGCCGTAGTCTTCCGGGCGGTTGCGCACTGCCCGAGAGATCGGGATCGCCGCCAGGAGGATAACAACGCCGATGCCGGTGGCTCCAGCCTTCCATCCGAATTGGCTGTCATCGATTGCCCACGTCAGCAGAGGCACGAGAGCCACCACGCCAAGGCGGTAACCCACCAGCACCCATGACATGGATGTGGCCCGTCGGCGGACCCACCAGCTATTGAGCACCGTCATCATGGGTAGCCAGGTGCCCAGACCGCCTCCCAAACTCATAACCAGGAAGGCCACGTAGAACTGCCACAACTCCTGGATCTGCCCGAACATAAGAAATCCGAGGCCCAGGATAGTCGTGCCGATGATCACCATGCGCCGGGCGCCGAGCTTGTCGATGAGCAGCCCTTCTAACGGCCCCATGATGCCTCCCTCGACCCTGGAGAGTGAGAAAGCCAGGGAAAGCTGTGTGCGGTTCCAACCGAATTGCCGCTCCAGGACGACGAACCAGGCGGTCATGCTATGGAAGAAGGGGACGATGCTAAGGATCATCACGGTGGCGGCGAGGGCGATGGCCCACCAGCCGTAGAAAATCCCGCCTCTCAGCCTTTGCGTGACCGGAGGGACGCTGGTGAGCGCCAAGATAAGCAGGCCCGAAGCCATGATCAAGATGCCCGCAACGGTCATGGGTTAGCGAGCCTCCGGGGGAGGGAGCTATAGGGGAGGGAGCTATGAGGGTTTGTGACAGCCATCAGAGATAATAATAACAGAAGCGGTACGATTACAAACCTGAACCTCTGGTCTCCAGGGTCTTTCGATTGTTGGCCGTATTGGGCATTCCCGTCATTCCCCTTAGACTAGGCATTCCTCCGAAGGCGGGGATCCCGAGATCTTCAACCTCAGGACCATAACCCGGTGCATGAACTCTTGGATTCCGCCTCATGGCCTGAAAGACCAGCAGCGCAGCATGGCGACACGCCCGAAATCAACTGGCCAAGAGTGAGAATCGACAGACCGCGCTCTGGTATAGGTCGAATAGAAGGTTACCGAGATTGCTTCAAACTAACGGTATGAGGTCAGGAGGTCCTTCATTTCTTGATTAAGCAAGGATCGGGGCACGGCTTCTGGGGATGCGCCGGGGTTTTCTTTGATGTGGTCCAGCATAGCCTTTGCCAACTCCATGGTTGCAAGCCTGACCGCGCTCGGCGGGCGGGACACCGGCGCCTCAGCATCGGGGTTGAACCGCGTAATAACCTGCCCGTCCTTGTGCATGTACTCCAAGGGCGGGGCGAATTCCCAACGCTCCTTGTTACCGATTGAAGTGATGGACTTGACTGCCACTAACTCGGGCGGCGCCCCGCCGGCTACGTCACCCACGCGGAGGACGTCCTCCTCCGCGACAGGTCTGTAGGGCGCTACCCGAAAAGATTGAGTGCCCGGACCAACCCATTCGTCTAGCCACCCAACCACATCCGGTGAGGACTGTACGAATGATCTCCCCGTATACTGGATGACCCAGTCTTGGGATTGGCAAATCAGCAAACGGATAACCTAGTCCCGTCGGGTCAAAATGCAGTTCTGCTTTGTCCCGTGGTCGAGTCCCAAGACTGAATATCACCATTCGTCCAACAGCTACTCGCTAATCAGTTGGTCAGACCAGGCGTGCATCTTTACTTGGACATCACATCGGAAGTGCTAGGAGTCCACCACCTTGCTGGGTTGGCTTACGTGGCCCATGAATGCTGATGCCGAGCGAAGGCTTTCAATTGCGCTTAAGGATTCGGACAAATTCTCGTGGTCCCCTTGCTTCTGCCCGATTAAAACTTTCGACACGCCCCGATACCAGGTATATTCGAGTTGGGTGGCTGTCGGCACATAACTAACGGAGGAAAATGACGATGAAACGGACACTTGCTTTCTTGCGTTCGGTTGTTGCTCTCGCTCTTGTTGTTGGGGCAACTATCGTTGGCGCCACCTTGGCACAACCCGGCCAGTATGGTCACATTTATGCCCAAGCTGAGGGCGATGATGCCGTTGTCGCTGTTGTGGAAGGGGAAAACATCACACTCGGTCAGGTCCGGAAGCCCGCAGAGTTCCGCCGGTCGAATGATTCCACAATGACCGAGTCCGAGGCCAAGCAGATCACCATTCTGGTACTGGTGGAAGACACTGCTCTATGGGCGGAAGCCAAGCAGCGCAAGCTTGTGCCGACCGACGAGAAAGTCCGTGCCTACATGCAGCCCCACAAGGAAGCGTGCCTCGGACCCCAGGGCGAGGAATGCCGACGACATATAGAGGACATGGGGCAGACCGTCGCCAACTACTGGGACACGGCACTCTCGGTTTATAAGAAAGGGCTGACTATCGGGAGCCTCTACGTAGCGATGTACGAGGACGTTGAACTGGCCGAGGACGCCGATATCGAAACCACGATACAGGCTAGTACTACAGTCGCATATATTGGTTGAGATGTCGGAGTCGACGCTGGTAGTGGCAGTGGCGGGCCCGGGCCTGGTGGCGCCTCCTCCAACGGGACCAGGCCAGCACTCTCTTCGGTGATGGCCTGGGCTGCCAGATCAACTTGTACAGTAGTCGGCGCACCTCGGGGACCGTCAACGGTATCAGGGATTCATCCCACTCCGGCTCTCCCCCTTTTTTCCGCAGCAACCTGCGTTGGCCTGTTGCCGGACTACCGCCAGGTAGGCATGGGCCAGCATGGCCAGGGTGATATGCCGGTACCAGCCCTCCCATTTCCGCACTTCATACTGGTCCAGCCCTACCTGCCCCTTGGCCTCCTCAAAGCACTCCTCGATGGTCCAACGAATACCTGCCACCCTCACCAGTTCCTCCAAGCTTGTCTCCGCTGGGCCGAAGCAGACGTACCAGGCCAGCTCTTCGGGCTGGGCAATGCTGCGGCGGGCCAGCAGCCAGTACCCCTTGCCTGGCTCCTTCAGAGGCCGGATCGCCACCCTGGTCCAGTCGTAGACCCGGGGACCCTTGGCCCCATTACCGGCGCTCAACCGGACCCAGCCCGATTCTTCCACCCCAGGCGCCAGCCGGTCCGCCCGCACCTGGCGCGAGCCCTTATCCGTCAGGGCCCACAGCTTCTCATTGCGCTTGACCGCCAGTACGTGGGGTATTTCCTGTTGCTCCAGCCACTGCCGCAACTTGCGGTCACTGCCATAAACCGTGTCTCCAGCAACCCAGCCGAAGGGAACTCCCCCCTCCACCGCCCGTTCCACCATTACCCGGGCCAGTTGTGGCTTGGTCCGGAAGTCTATTTCCTCCGGCACACCAGCCTCCAGCCTGCGCTGGCGGTCATCAGCCCATACCTGGGGCAGGTACAGCTCCCGGTCCAGCAGGACCCTGCCCTGAGCCGTGGCATACGTGAGAAATACTCCTATCTGGCAATTCTCTACCCGACCCGCTGTCCCACTGTACTGCCGCTGCACCCCTGCTGACTTGCTACCCTTCTTCAGAAACCCAGTCTCGTCCACCACCAGCACCCCGTCAGCGGCAGCCAGATGCTCCACCACGTAGTCCCGGAGATCATCTCGAACCAGGTCGGCATCCCACCGGTAGTTGTACAACAGGCGCTGTACCCCGTCGGGTGTAGCATCGCCCGCCTGCTCCGCCAGTTGCCACCCGTTCTTGCGCTCTATTGGACTGAGCAGTCCCTTCACATAGGCCAGTGCCCGCCGGCGGGCTTCCGACCGGTAGAAACGTGAACCAATGCGTCGGTGCACTTCCTCAATACCCTTGGCCCACCGGGCCGCTTCCAACACCTCTCCCCGCTCCCCAGCCAATTCCTCACCTCACCCACCTGATAAAGTAACCTCATTCTACCAAGAACTACCTGCGACTGTAGTACTAGGGAACGCTACCTAAGGAGCATCAGGGACGATGCCGAAATCACGTGGAACGACAACGAACTAAAGGAACTGTATGACCGGGCAGTAGCGGAAGACAACAACCGGGGAACGTCTTCGCGCGATCATTAGCTGAACACAGGTGACACCAAGCATGAGTCATCCCGGAGTTTGAGAGGCGCTGGCGAAGTGAGGAGGATAAGTTAGCCAAAGGGCGCTCAGTGCGGCGCGCAATCTGGAGAGCGGTATCGCCGCTTGGCGGTACCGCTCTCCCGTTCTGTGGCACCAGCGCCGGAGCAGGTCCCGGACCAAGGGGCCGAGGCTTGGCGCCAGCAGGGAGAGCAGGAAGGTGTAAGACTAGACTGTAGCAATAAAGACCGAATCTGACACTCATAGACCACCGTGATTAAATGTCCCCAGGCATTGGGAAGGGAGTGTTGGATCACTACACAACAAGAGAAAGTGCTGGAGCCGAAGCTTGGCCTATTGAAACTGGCGAGGCAGTTGGGAAACGTGTCCCGAGCATGCCAGATCATGGGCTACAGCCGAGATACCTTCTATCGGTACAAGGAACTCTACCAGAGCGGCGGCGAGGAGGCCCTCTACGAGATGTCCCGCCGGAGGCCGCTGCTCAAGAACCGGGTCTCAGAGGAGGTAGAGAGGGCGGTGGTCCGGATCGCCGTCGAATTCCCGGCCTACGGGCAACTAAGGGCGGCCAACGAGCTGCGCAAGGAGGGGATCATCGGCTCTCCGGGAGGAGTCCGTTGGGTGTGGCTGCGTCACACCCCGAAGACTTTCAAGAAACGCCTGAAGCCTCTGGAATCAAAGGTCCACCAGGAAGGGATCATCCTCACTAAGAGCAGGTGGCCGCACTGGAGAAAGCCAAGCAGGAGAAGGAGGCCCACGGGGAGATCGAGACCGAGCATCCCGGTTACCTGAGAGCCCAGGACACCTATTACGTCGGCGCCATCAAGTGATTGGGCTGGATCTGCCAGCAAACGTTCATCGACACCTACAGCCGGGTGGTTACCTCAAAGTTCTACACCGACAAGAGCGCCATCACGGCGTCGGACCTGCTGAACAACCCGGTGGTCCCCTTCCTTGATCACCAGGGGATCGAGCTGCAGCGAATTCTCACCGACCGGGGGACCGAATACTGCAGGAAGCCGGAACACCATGCCTACCCGCCATATCTGGCGGTGGAGGACATCGACCACTCCAGGACCAAGGCCAATCACTCCCAGACCAACGGCATCCGCGAACGGTTCCACAAGACCCTGCAGGACGAATGCTACAGCCTGCCCTTCCGCAAGAAGCTTTACCGGACCCTCGAAGAGTTGCAGATCGACCTGGACGCATGCCTGGAGCATTACAACCGGGAGCGGCCCCATTCGGGCAGGTATTGTTACGGGAAGCCTCCCTGGGAGACCTTCCAGGCCAGCAGACGGCTCGCGATGGAAAAGGACCTAAGCCGAGGAGGTGACCGATCAGACAATACGGTCCTACAGCCCACCGCTGTAAGTTAATTCCCCTTTGTCGGATTTGGTCTAAACTTCTAGACTTTAGCCGGGGCCACCGGATTGCATAGTTGATGTGTCTCAAATCTTGCCGACGTGGTTAACCCAATGGCCTGGCCTAGCTACAATTCCAAAACTAACTTAATCAAGAAGGTTCTTGATTTGGTGTAGCTTGGTGGGCCGGGATGGACTCGAACCATCGACCTTGGTTTTGTCTGTAAGTACCAACCCTTTACATATCGTTCGTGATTCCGTGCGACTCCCAGGAGGAGGTTGTCCACTGCTGGGACAACCTCTCCGTAGGCGGAGCGGTGAGTAAGCGCGGATCCGTGACCGCACCACGCTGAAGCGCTGCCCCGTGGAGCAACGCTAACAGGTTGCCCAAGTCTCGGCTACGATGCGGCCCGGGACCCGAGACGCGGCTATACAGAAGACCCGGGCGACACCGTTGGAGATTACCGGCGCGAAATCAAGGAACCCTACTCCAGTTTAGTAGGGCAGCGTCCAAGACTCGGAGAATGCCAGGGCGCAGGTGCTGTGGGCCCGAGCGTCGCGTTGACGGGGAAAGGGCCTGCCCTTGGCGAAGTCTCCGTTAATGGTAAGCCGAGCCCCATCGGCCGGTATCAACACCGTAGCTACCCCGTGGGGCCGCTCGGGATTGTTGCCGGGGAAGGTGTGGCTCAAAAATGGCTCCCCCAAGTCGTACCAAGTCAGCGCAATTT
This sequence comes from Dehalococcoidia bacterium, assembly GCA_965205385.1. Taxonomy (GTDB): domain Bacteria; phylum Chloroflexota; class Dehalococcoidia; order Lucifugimonadales; family UBA3495; genus CATOSP01. The sequence goes on along the minus strand of CBDBGS010000008.1, from coordinate 1,866,484 downwards.
CTTCCCCGCGGGCGCTTACGTTCTCAGTCCAGTAAGACCTCAGGTCTCCTCTGCTGCCGAAGGACGCTTCCCGGGCCGGGATTTCTAGGTTGCCGAAGGCCGGGTTGATCCTGCCTTGAATTTCACCTTGCAACCACCGGGTCATTTGGATGTTGTCGGTGTAAATTATGGGCTCGTTGCCGGTCAGTTCGCTTTGCAGGAAGAGCACGTGACCCGGGCCACCGGGCGAGAACAGGATGCGCCAAAAGCTGGCGTCAGTAGTGGGAGGGCCATCGTCCGTCTCGCTCAGCCGGATGTAGGGGTTCTCGCCGGTCAAGAGTAACCGGTTGGGATCGATGGGGCTGGTGGTCACTTTCTAGACTCCTTCGGGTGATTGTGTCCGTGGGACAGGGGGACTCATGCGCGCGGGGCGGGCCTGTCGCAAGCATATCAGGACCACAAATAGCGTACTTGCCGCAGCGGTTCCTATGGCACTCTGCGCCAGTCCGCCAGCCGGGGCAGCGCCTTGGGCATCGCAACGCCGCTGTTGCGGTGCTCCGCGGGGTTTTCGTGGCAGTATTCGGCAGACACCGACAGGGAAAGAGAGTCCACCATTTCGCTGGTGATAAACTCCGCTGCGAAGACGCCGCTGTCAATGTCGTCGGAGAGACCAATTCCCAGCCGGTCCTTCTTAAGTTACCTCTCGATCACGCTAAGAGCTTGGCGGCTAGCTCGACGAAGTCGTCCACGATGATGTCGGGCTGGTACACCGAATCTTCCGTGGGAAGTTGGTACCGGTTGACATAGGCCGCTTTGAAGCCGCAGGTTTGGGCGCCCAGGATATCGAAAGAATGCGCAGCGACCATCATGATCTCTCCGGGCTCGCATCCCAGGTGTTGTATCGCTTTGCGGTATATCCCCGGGGCAGGCTTAAATGCGCCAACTTGGTCCACGGATATTATGGCGTCGAACCTTATCGGGACATTGTTGCCAAGCAACTCCTCCAAGTACCACTGTTCCCCGTTGGAAAGAGCAACTAGCTGGTAACGCCCCGCCAACGACCTCAACCCTTCAACGGCGTCCCCGTAAGGTTGCAGGTCCTGGTATACCTGCATAAACTCTTGCACCTCGACGGTGGTGAAACTGACGCTGTGCTTTTTCAGGCAGTAAACGAAGGCCCGGCGGCAGGTCTCAAGGTAGCCGCTATGTCCCAGCATCAACAGATTGTCTTGGTATTGCTCAATGCGCTGCCGTTCCCACCAATCGGCGTAAAAGGCTTGGCCCGTCATCCGGGAGCCATGGGCTGCCAAGAAGTCTCCGGCGGGACCGGCCAGACTGCCGGCAAGGTCCATGACGGTACCGAAGATGTCGAAGGTGAGGTAGCTCACGCGAGCGATGGGCCCGTCGGCCATGCGGTAACTCTCCTAAGTGGACCAGTCTGCGACCTGTTCGCCGATCATGATAGCCGTCGCAGAGTTCGTTGGGCAAATGGTTGGCGTCGGGAAAGTCAGGTCCCGCCTCCAGCAGCAGTCCTGACCTATTGAGGTCATCGGAAATTTCGGTTGGCGGACCGCAGCCTGAGGGTCTCTCGGCAATCACCATGACATCATACTTCATGATTCCCCTTCTGACGGGCAGACCTGGCCGACCCATCAAGATGGGTCGGCGCCCAGTGTAGCGTCGGCGACCCGCCCCGAGCACAAGCCCCGCATCATCTCCACGGTACCAGGAAGCAACGGACACCCAGACCGCGTCTCTGACGGTGAGAAAGCCGGAATGGTTCTAGGGTCAAGAGTAATTGAGCCGCCAATTCAGTTCACTGTCGAAGCGCGGGCTCTCTTCCCATGGTGACGATTACCACATTCACGACTGAGGTCCGTGCATGGCCCGCAGCAATATGGACCGGTGAAGAGGATAACTCTCGCTGTGGAGTGTCGTCTATGGCCGATATGACCCATTCCAGAAAGGGTTGGCCGGGTCTTGACCTCACAGGGCGATCGCATCATAACTCTGGGGAAACAAGCTTTGACCTAGAAAAGCGTCTTACGGTAGCCCTGAAGGGAGACCGTTGCGCACTCCCTGGGTCAGCGTGAGGATGAGGCGCATTGGGGCGTCCTGAGGCTCAGGTTTTTTGTAGTGTAGCATTGTGTCGCATTTTGTGGCGCCCGCCCTTGGCGGCGGATCGGCGATCTGGACTGGGACTGAATCTGAGCGATGAGTATGATAAAGGGTGGTTACCGCAGGTGGGAAGGGCCGGGTGTCAGCATCCTAATTCAAGATGCGATTGCCCTGTTTGACCTCAGGCCGGTCTCTGACAGAGTTCTTGGAGCAGGATATAATGGAGGCTGACACCGGCTGGTCAGTCCAAGAGAACGCTGCCTTGGGGGTAGCATGGAAGTAATTGGCTCCAACCTTAGGACCTCCGACCAGAACTTTTCGCACAACCAGGCCCGCATGAAGGCTCTGGTACAGGATCTGAAAGAGCGGTTATCCCGGGTTCGGTCCGGAGGCGGGGCACGGGCGGTGGAACTGCACCGAAGCCGTGGCAAGCTGCTGGCACGGGAAAGGATCGAAGGGCTGGTGGACACCAACACGCCCTTCCTTGAGCTGAGTCCTCTGGCGGCATGGGACGTCTACGACGGAGAAGAATCCTCCGCCGGGATCGTGACCGGCGTCGGCGTGGTTCAGGGGAAAGAGGTGATGATTCTCGCCAATGACGCCACCGTCAAGGGCGGCTCCTACTACCCGCTTACAGTCAAGAAGCACCTGCGCGCCCAAGAGATTGCTCTGGAAAACCACCTGCCCTGCATTTACCTGGTGGATTCCGGGGGGGCCTTTCTGCCGATGCAGGCGGAAGTGTTCCCCGACCGGGACCACTTCGGGCGAATCTTCTACAACCAGGCCCAGATGTCGGCCCTGGGCATTCCCCAAGTGGCGGTGGTCATGGGGTCATGCACCGCCGGAGGGGCGTATATTCCCGCCATGAGCGATGAGGTGGTGATCGTGCGGCAGCAGGGCACCATCTTTCTCGCCGGGCCGCCACTGGTCCGGGCGGCGACCGGGGAGGAGGTAGACCCGGAGACCCTGGGCGGGGCCGATGTTCATACCCGGATATCCGGAGTGGCCGACCACCAGGCCGCCGATGATCAAGATGCTTTGGCGATCACCCGAGACATCGTCGAGAACTTCGTGCGGCGGCGCGACCCTCCGTTCCAGGTCTTCAGCCCGGAACCGCCCGCCTACGATCCCGCCGAGTTGTACGGCATAGTGTCTCCGGACAACCGCCGCCAATACGACGTCCGCGAGGTAATCGCCCGCATCGTCGACGGGAGTCGCTTCCACGAGTTCAAGGCCGAGTACGGGCAAACCCTCGTTTGCGGCTTCACCCGCATCTGGGGATATCCGGTTGGCGTGGTCGCCAATAACGGCGTCCTTTTTTCCGAGAGTGCGCTGAAGGGCAGCCACTTCATCGAGTTGTGCAGCCAACGTGGAATCCCCCTGCTGTTCCTGCAAAACATCACGGGCTTCATGGTGGGCCGCCAGTACGAGGCCGGAGGTATTGCCAAGGACGGGGCCAAGATGGTCATGGCCGTCTCCAATGCCGCCGTCCCCAAGTTCTCCGTCATTATCGGCAGTTCCTTTGGGGCGGGAAATTATGGAATGTGCGGGCGGGCCTACCAGCCCCGTTTTCTGTGGACGTGGCCCAACGCCCGCATTTCGGTTATGGGCGGGCAACAGGCGGCGGAGGTCCTGCTCACCATCAGGCTGCAGCAACTGGAGCGCCAGGCCCGGACCATGGAGCAGGAAGAGCGGGACGCCTTGCAACGGCCCATATTGGAAAAATATGAGAAGGAGAGCGATCCCTACTACAGTACCGCCCGGCTGTGGGACGATGGCATTATCGACCCGGTGGACACGCGGACCGTCGTAGGCTTGGGAATCGCCGCTTCCATCAACGCCCCCTTCCCGGAGCGGAAGCAGGGCGTCTTTCGAATGTGAAGCCCGACCTCTTACAGCCTCAACCACTAGCACGCGCCCCGGATGTTTGCTGATGTTCTCCAAGGTTCTTGTCGCTAATCGAGGCGAAATCGCGGTCCGGATCAACCAGACTCTCCGCGCGATGGGGATCTCCTCTGTGGCAGTCTACTCCGACCCGGACGCCGGCGCTCCCCACGCGCAAACGGCGGAGGAGTCCGCGGCTCTGCCGGGCAAGACCGCCGAAGAGACCTATCTAAGCATCCCCAAGATAGTGCAGGCCGCCCGGAACAGCGGGGCCGACGCGATACATCCGGGCTACGGGTTTCTGTCGGAGAATCCGTCGTTCGCCCGGGCCTGTGCGGAAGCGGGGATCACCTTCATCGGGCCAAGTGCGGATAGCCTGGAGGCTCTGGGAGACAAGCTGCGTTCCAAGGAGATAGCCCTGGGCGTCGGCGTCCCGGTGGTGCCAAGTTCTCCCGAGTGCCTCCCCGGGGACGCTGCGGCCGTGGAGTTCGCGGAGCGGTGGGGATTCCCCTTGTTGGTCAAGGCCGCCGCCGGGGGCGGTGGCCGGGGTATGCGCCTGGTCAACCAGCGGAGCGAGTTGGACGGAGAGATGGAGTCGGCCAGCCGCGAGTCCCAGGCTGCCTTCGGCGACGGCCGGGTGTTCCTGGAGCAGTTCATCCCCTACCCCCGCCACGTGGAGGTCCAGGTGTTGGCCGACGAGTCGGGGCATACTATTCACCTGGGCGAGCGGGAATGCAGCATACAGCGCCGTCACCAGAAAATAATTGAAGAGACTCCGTCACCGGCGCTGACGCCGGAATTGCGCCGGCGCATGGGCGACGCGGCCATGGCCGTGGCTCGTGCGGCCAGGTACGCCAACGCCGGGACAGTAGAGTTCCTGCTGGACCCACGGAGCGGCGACTTCTACTTTCTGGAGATGAATGCCCGGCTCCAGGTGGAGCATCCGGTCACCGAGGCCGTCCTCGGATTGGACATGGTGGAGTGGCAGGTCCTGATCGCCTACGGGGAACCCCTGACACTGCGACAGGACGACATCCAGCCCCGGGGCCACGCTATAGAGTGCCGCATCTACGCCGAAGACCCTTACCGCGGCTTCGTCCCGTCCACCGGCAGGCTCCTTCGCTGGCGGCCCCCTTCAGGCCCTGGCCTTCGGCTGGACAGCGGTGTGGCCCAGGACCAGGAGGTGTCCATCTACTACGACCCCATGCTGGCTAAACTGATAGCCTGGGCGCCCCGGCGCGATCTCAGCCTAAGCCGAATGGAGGTGGCCTTGTCCCAGTTCCAAGTCCTGGGTGTGGTGACCAACATTCCCTTGCTGCAGGCGGTGTTGCGGGATCCCCAGTTTCGGATGGGCGATTACGATACCGGCTTCCTGGAGCGCGATCCGCCGGTCACCAGACCGGCCATCCCCGGCGAGTCCCGCACGATGGCCAGGGCGCTGGTGGCGTGGGCGTCGCGGCAGCCGGTCGCCCCGGCGTCCCCGGCGTCCCCGGCTGCCGAGGGAGATAACCGGGTCGGCGCCAGCCCTTGGAACTCCGTCGGGGAGCGGAGGCTGCCGTGACTCCGAGCCAGGGCGAGATGCGGGAGATCTACCCGGTGGAGGGAGAAGTCTATCGCTACCGGACCGAAGAGAAGGAAACCCATTTCACCTTCGAACTGGAGGGCGAGGTACCGGCAGGGCTGAAGGCTACCACTTCACTTAGTATCGAGGCCAGGAATTCGGGTGAAGGGTTGTGCCGCACCGAATCGGGTAGGACTCACCCATTTGCCTGGGCTTGGGTAGGTCAGGAGTTGCACCTGTGGCTCGATGGCGGCCTGTTCGTGTTCCAACGGGCGGAGACCCGGCGACGGGGCAACGCTCCCGCCACCGAGGTATCTGGGGATGTCTTGGCCACCATGCCTGGCGCGGTGCTGGAGATACTGGTCGTGGAGGGAGACCGGGTAGAGAGAGGCCAGACCGTCGTGGTAATGGAGTCCATGAAAATGGAGATCGCGATTTCGGCGTCCCGCAATGGCGTCGTGCGGAGGGTTTCCGTACATCCGGGGCAACAGGTAGACCGGGGAATGCGCCTGTTGGAGCTCGCCACCGAGGAAGATCCGCTGGAGTAAGGAAAGCGGCCACGAAATGACCAAAGGCGCCGGCCGCGGCGGTCTGGCGCCGGTTCTGGCTCTCGATAACGGTGAACTGGTTCACCGCCAGCCGGTCGTTGTTGGCTGGGTGGTCGAAGTCTATCATCCGGTCCTGGCCGCCCCGGTTTCGGTGGGGGAGACCCGGTCCTCCGCGTTGACCCCTTCGACCAACATCCGGTGGAAGGAACGGTTGTCAGCTTCCAGGTTGGAACCTTCGGGAAGGGTGAACCTGCGAAAGGCGACTTCCAATGCGGAGATTGGCCGGTCCGGGTCTAGCGCCGCCAAAGCGTCCCGGAGCCGTTGCTCCAACACGTCGTCATCGTAGCTGGCCCGCTTCGGGTAATGCCTGTCGGGAGCGATGTCCGGGCCGTAGAGAACCTGCCAGCCCATGTCACTGCCACTCCGCTGGAGCCTACTCCGTGTGCGAGGGCAAGCTCCATCACCGCGAAACTCGCCTCCGTGTTCTCAGCGGCCCAATCCCTGGATGAGCTTCTGAATCCATGAACCACGGCGGGTATCCCTACCCGGCGAAGCATGTAGCTCAGGGCATTGTCGGAGAGTGATTTGCTTGGCGTGAGGTCGTTGGGAAATATGTATGGACCGCCATCGGCAGACAGCTCCTGAACTTCCCGCAGGAGTTCAATCGCGCCAGTGGAGAGGGGAACACGATGCTCATTGCGCATCTTCATACGCGCCGCCGGGATTGTCCAAAGGGCATTTTCGAAGTCGATCTCATCCCAAGTCGCGCCCCGTACTTCACCAGACCGGGCAGCCGTTAGTGCGAGAAACTTGAATGCCAGTTTCGTGAAACGAAAAGAGGAGCTGGCCTCTACAGCCTCGATTGCCGCCGAAACATCCGGATACGGTAGGGCCTTGAAGTGCTCGCGGACTTTCGGCATGGCGGGCAACGCGGCGTCAATGACCTCTCCAGCAGGATTGACGTTGATATACCCGAAGGCCATTGTGCACGCCATAACGGTCTTGATGATTAGTCTGATACGCCGCGCCGTCTCAGGCTTGGTGGTCCATACCGGTGTCAGAATCTCCAGTATCTCAGTGCGCCCTATCCGGTCAACGGGGTATCCCCAATAGCCGGGAACATATAGCGTTCCGCCCTCTGCCGCCGGTTGTTTCTTGTCTTGGCGCTTCCCCATATCGCGCTGTTCAGTGTATGGACGATTTTAGCCGCCTCTCGATACGTGGGAATCCCCAGGGCAGGTGTAGGCGCGGCTGTCTTTGCGGTCTGGCTGCTGGATTTCCTGGCCGATACCGGGTCGCGCCCCGGGCGGACTGCCCGCCTGTTGGCAACCGTCTGGTCCCGCGCCTCAGCCAGCGAGACGGCGGGGTATCCACCAAGTCCCAGACCGCGCCGCTTGCCGTCTATCGATAGGCGCTGCACCCAAGACTTTGACCCGCCGGGCGCAACGTTAAGATAAAGGATGTCACCGTCTCCATACCGGCCAGGAAGTTTGAGGTTCTTCACCTTGACGGCTGTCAACCTTGCCATTTTCCCCACTCACTTTTCCCACGTCTATTGCCACACTTGTTCGTGGATGTGGGAAACCTATAGTGAATGTTACAGGACGCAACAAGGGTCTGGGGGCACCGAACTGAAGCTATTTGTGGGAACAATTGGTCGGCTTCGGAAAGCTGTGGATGTATGGTTGGTGCCGACGGTCGGCACCTGGAAACCCGCAATTTCGTAGCTACAATCAGGCAGAGGACATCATGGCGTGTACCATTTCGTATGCCGGAGTGTTATCGGAAAGCAATTGTGCGCCTGGCAAAGTTGGGGGTCAAATCCTGCCCCTGGCGCACGAAACAGTTAGCCCACCCACCACGATTACCAGAAACAGAATCAGCCCGAATTTAGCCGGTCCGGTCATGGGGTCACTCCAACATCTTCAGCACGGCCACCGCAACGCCCAGGCCGACGATGATAGTGCCGACGGTCCACCGGGTCAGACGCGTCTCCATCTTGGCAATCTCTACCAGGAGTTCAGTACGCAGGTCGGCCAAGTCCGCCTTGGTCGCCAGGTGCTCGTAGGCACCTTCAACCCTGCTTAGTCGCTCTTCCATTAGTCGCTACGCTGCCTGGGTCCCCGTCTGCGCCGGGACGGATTGGCTGGCCCCTCTTCGTTGCTCTGTTCCTCCATCACGTCCTGTATCTCGGTGATGATGCTGGTGACTGCGTATGACAAGCCTAGCGTCACGACTACCCACAGCAGCGTCTCGGTAAGCAACTGGGTCGCTTGCATGGCAGAACGCACGTCATCGTTTAATTTGAACAATGAACTGACCAGCAGAAAGATCGTAATGATCGCCAGCCCTCAAACCACTATGCGAGCAAGTGTCACTATTATCTCCTACCGTTTGGAATCGTCCAGGTTAACAAGCATCGCGTGGTATCTCTCGATTCTTGCCTCACGTCACCGGAAACCGACGCCCGCACCAGCGGACCCGGCCCCAGACTTCCATCCCATCGTGCCAAGGGATGGACTCCCATCCGGGATTGACGCTGGTCAACAGCCAGCCGCTCGGCGCAAGCTGCGCCTGCTTTACCAGCAATGTCCCGTCTGACTCCACCAGGAATAACCCGCCGTCCGCCAGCTCGGTAAGTCCATAGTCCACCAGGATAGTCGCTCCGTCTGGTAGGAGCGGATCCATCGACGCACCGGACACCTTGAATAGCTTGGCGTGGTGCGGGTCGATCCCCTCAGTTTCTAGGCGGTCACGGCGGAACGTGTAGACCCATGAGTTCTGTTGGCCGACGGCGCTGCCCGGGGCCCCCGCGACCGCGGGCTGCGGATGGACCGTCACCGTGTCTTCCGACAGGCCCAGGTTATGCCGTTTGCCCTGGATGGTAATGCGTTGAACCCAGCGTCTCGCTCCGGACTGATCAACCCGCAGATAGAGCCCGTTGCCGTCGGCATACATGCCAGGGACTCGCGCGGTTCGGACTTTGGCCATGGTGAGCGCGTTGATCGGATACCTGCCTTTCGGTTTATATGCCGTTTCGTGTACGATTTATTTCGGGATTAATGCGAATCAATACGGATGGATGCGGAGCTTTCTGGAAAGTCGTTTCGTAGTTAGATTGTGCCTAGAGTAAGCCATTTCCGGGTCATTCGCGCCTATGCGCTCAAGGGCTTGGAGTGCCGAAGGTCGGAGTCGAACCGACACGGGGTTGCCCCCACCGGTTTTTGAGACCGGCGCGTCTACCATTCCGCCACTTCGGCGCAAGTTGATTTTATACCTTATCCAGGAGGCTTTCTACGGCAAGTCAGGCTCGGAGGGCTACTCCGAGAGCTATTATCATCCGTCCAATGTCGATCCCGAGGCCCATGCCGCCTTGACCCGGAATTGACGGAGCCCTATAATCTCGTCATCAGGATTCGTAAAGACCATGCCGAAACGTACTTACCAACCAAAAAAACGACGCCGGGCCAGAGTCCATGGGTTCCGTGCCCGGTCTAGCACGTCCGATGGCCGTGCCGTCTTGCGACGCCGCCGGTTCAAGGGCCGACACCGCCTGACCGTCTAGTTGGAACTTTCCGGCGATGCAAAGTAAGTATCGCCTGACTGGCGCCAAACGGTTCTCCCAGATTCATCGCGAAGGTAAGAGTGCCGCAAACCGCTTGTTGGTGGTGCGTTGCCTATTGAATGGGCTGGACCATAGTCGGTTTGCATTCATGGTCAGCAAGCGAGTCGGAAATTCCGTCGTTAGAAACAGAGTGAAACGCAGATTGCGTGAAGCAATCAGGCTTTCCCGGGTCCAGCCAGGCTGGGACGTCGTTTTCATCGCCAGAAGAGGCGTGGAGAGGGCCGATTACCATCAGTTGGCCAGAGCCACGTCCAATTTGCTCCGGCACACGCAGCTAACTTCGGAAGTCCAAGATGGGGAGGGCGTCGGGCCTACCGCAGGGCCATCTAGATGAATCGACTCGTCCTCATCTCCATATCCATATACCAGGGCGCATTGTCTCCTTTTATTCCCTCATCCTGCCGATACACCCCGAGTTGTTCCAACTATTCTTGGGAAGCCGTGGACCGCTACGGCACGTTTAGAGGCATGTGGCTTGGCCTCAAACGGCTGGCGAGATGCCATCCCTGGGGTGGGCAAGGATTCGATCCAGTACCATGACCTTACCGGTGTTTTCTTCCTGATCATCTTGTTCCTTAAGTCCAACCACGGTACAACTTCAGCACAGCAGCCCGCCAAGCTCGGACCACCAGCATGGCGCCTGGCAACTATGGCTTTGGCTTGTATGTTCATGCTCTCCGCCGCCCTGTTCCTGCTGGGATGCACGCCCGGCAACCTTAGCGAGTCCAGTACGGGTTGGTCTCCAATTGCCGCCGCGCCCATCCCCGCCACCACGGGCAGCCTGGTGGATGAAGGAGGCACTTTCAGCCCATTGGACAACCTGCTGACGGTAACTGATCCCAATCCCTTCGTGGTCGGCCATGTCCTTCAGATCGGCGCGGAGCAGATGCGGATTACCGCCATCACTTTCCGAGACCTTGGGGTCGCAAGGGGGGCAAATGGAACTTTGCCCGCCGCGCACCCGGACCGGTCAGAAGTCCTGTTGCTGGCGGGCGACCTGGCAATCTATATCGGCACCAAGCAGGGCTCGGTCAAGGGTCTTAGAGACGACGGTTCCGGCCTGCCCGCAGTGGAATGGACCTACTCTCCCGTGGACCCTGAGCAGTGAACGTGTCCAGAGGAAAGGTCGGGTTGTCTTGGATAGCGGCTGCCGCCTTGGTGGCGGCGCTGTTGTTGGGATGTAACTTCACCACTAGGGGCGGCCCGCAGGGTATGGAAGGTTCCTTCGACTCCCCCGCCATTGGCGCGGACTTCGTCTACGTCAGCGGAGTAGACGGTTACCTGTACGCGCTGGACAGGACCACGGGGGAATTCGAAGGCGGCGCGGGCTGGAGACGACCTCTAGCGCCCGCCGACACCCTGCCCCCACTGGTGTCCGGACCGGCGTTGGACAGCGAAGGGAAAGTCGTGGCCGTGGGCTCGGAGAACGGGAAAGTCTACGCCTACGACGCGGCCACCGGGGAGGAGGTCTGGCAATTCACCACCGGGGGCAAGGTGTGGTCCACACCGATTATCCGCGACGGCACGGTCTACTTCGGTTCGCACGATAAGAACATTTACGCCGTGTCCCTGGCCTCCGGCGAGCAGAAATGGGCATATCGAACCGGAGGCTCGGTGGTGGGCCGCCCGCTGCTGTTCCGCAGTCTGGTAATCGTGGGTTCGTTCGACAAGAAGCTTTACGCCATCGAGGCTTCGTCCGGTATCAAGCGGTGGTCCGTGTCAGGGGGCAACTGGTTCTGGGCCGGACCGGTATCCGATGGGACGACCATATTCGCTGGGTCCATGGACGGCAATGTCTACGGCATAGACCCTAACTCGCTGAATCCCGGCGCGCCGGACCCATTGGGGAACGTTCTCTGGAAGCACAATATGGGCTCACCTATCGTGTCGCGCCCCGCCCTGGTGTCCCGTGGGCTGGTGGTCGCCGCCAAGGATGGAAAGGTGAGCCTGCTCGACACGGACGTTGCCGTCGCGACTGACCAGCGGGAGATCGCTTTCACCAACGTCCAGGGCGATGCCGAGATCACCGCTCCACTGTTCGCCGCTGGCGACTCTGTTTTTGTAGGGTCCCAGGACAGCACCGTCACCCGGATTGAAATCGGCGCAAATCAGGCGGGCCAGGCGTTCATTCGGACCCATTGGTGCCTCGACACCAAAAACGGCGATGTCCAATGCGAAACGGCCAGGGAGTAGGTCTTTTTGGAAGCCCTTTCGGTAATCTGGAACGAAGCGATCATCCGGCCCATGCTCAACACCTTGATGGTGTTGTACGTGATCAGCTTCAGCCAGATGGGCATCGCCATCATCCTCCTCACCGTCCTGGTCCGGGTGGTCACGCTGCCGCTGACTCTGAAGCAGGTCCGGCAGATGCGGGCCATGAGCACCCTGCAACCCAGGATGCGGGAGATCCAGGAACGCTACCGCAACGACCGGGCCCGCGTCTCTCAAGAGACCATGCGGATGTACCGAGAAGCCGGGGTCAACCCCATCGGCTGCCTGGGGCCGCTGGTAGTCCAGATGCCTATCCTGATCGGCCTGTTCCGGGTATTGATCCAGACTGTGTTCTCAAAACCGGACGACCTGGTCGGGCTCTCGGACAAGCTCTACAACTGGATACCCCTGGTCAATATCCACGCGGCCGCGCCATTGAACGCCACGTTTATCTGGCTCGACCTCGGTCAACCCGATCCCTTGACGGTGGTCATCCCCGCGTTGGTTTTTGTCTCTACGTGGGTCCAACAAAAGATGACCATGACGCCGTCCACCGACCCGCGGCAGCAGTCCAACCAAACTATGATGCTTTGGATGATGCCGCTGATGATCGCATTCTTTTCCCTTCAGTTCCCAAGCGGCCTATCACTCTACTGGATCGTCTCAAACGTCATTGGTATCACCATCCAGTATTTCGTAACAGGGTGGGGTCCTCTGTTCCCGCTGTTCCCCAGGGCGCCAGGAGCACCGGCGCCCCCGGAGCCCTCAGGGCCGGCAGCGGATGAGGGTCCCCGAGAGGAGATGGGAGATAATGGAAGTTCGCGTAATGACCGCCCGCACCGTCGAAGAAGCAATCGAGTTGGCGCTGAAAGAGCTAGACGTCGACCGCGACGAGGCCGAGGTAGAAATACTAAGTAGGGGCAAGTCGGGATTCCTGGGAATCGGCGCGGAGCTTGCCCGGGTACGGGTCACCAAGATCGCCCAGGGGGCCAGCGCCGCCTCCATCGCCGTGGACGCTCTGAGCAATATACTCCAGGCGGCAAACGTCAACGTTAGCCGTACCCTCCGTTCCGCCAACGACCCGGACGTGGGTGGGCCGATCATAGACCTATCCGGCGAGGACTCCGGCCTCCTGATCGGGCGGCGCGGCCAGACCCTGCAGGCGCTCCAGTTTCTGGTCAACATCATCGTCCGGCAGAAGATGGGAGAGAGCGTCCGGGTCATGCTGGACGTGGAGCGCTACCGGGAGAGGCGGGAGTCGTCGCTGCGGGATATGGCCACTAAGGTCGCCGCTAGGGTCGTGCAGACCAACCGCAGCGTTACCCTCGAGCCGATGCCACCCGCCGACCGACGGGTGGTGCATACGACGCTGGCAGACTACCCGGGAGTCGCCACCGAAAGCACAGGCGAGAGGGACAACCGCAAGGTAACGGTCATGCCCAGTAGTTCTTAGGGGCGGCGGTTCACCTTAGCCTGCCCTCTCACGCTTGGGCCGCCACGGCCCTGGAAATCCCTCCGAAGGTTCGCAGACCCGGCAAGGCCGAAAACCGGCCGCGTAAGCTTCCTCGGCTGACGCGAAACGCACACGGTTTTCCGCCTTGGTCCGCCGGCCGGGAGGGCAGTTGGGGCGGCAAAAAATCCGCGTGGTCGTGCAACCGTTGATGATTGGCGCATCGGTCATGTTTCGTCCTGCGCAAAGGAAGACGGCAGCCAAAACCGCCAGCCCTGGTGTTGGTTACACCCGGACGGGTCCAGGGTGCGGCCCGCCGGGGTCTGGGCTTTGGCCTTCCTCCCGGCGTCTCTGAAAGACCCACAGCCGCACTACCCTGAGTTCCTCGTAACTGCACAAGTCTCTCAATAGGTCCATCACCGGCTTGAGGAGCAATTGGCCGCTGTCCTCGAAGGCCGATTCGATTGCCCGGCAGCGTGCGGGTGATGGCATAAGATGGTCGAATCGGACCTCTACCCCCTCGTTGATCAGGCGTTCCAGGTGACCGAGGATAGTGGTCAGCGCCAGTCCACGCAGGTCCGCAACTTCTTCGAGCGTCCTCCCCTCTGAGACGGCGCGTCCGGTGGCCCTGATCGACTCGCCAACCACTCTCGGCGTCTTCTGAACCACAACCGTCCTGACCGGGTCGAGAATACGTCGCTGTCCGTGCTTCTGAACGTAGTTGGCTATGCAGTCAATGAACGTGTCTCCAAACTCCCGCAGCTTCGCCTCACCCACACCCGAGATACGCAAGAATTCTTCGCGCGTCTTGGGGGCTCTCTGGGCCATTTCCTGCAATGAACGATTTCCGAAGATGACGTAGGCTGGGACCCTACGCTCTTCGGCGTAACGCATTCGTAGGGCCGCTAGCTCCTCGTAAAGCCGGAGATCATGTCGGTCTCCCTCTGCCGCCTCTGTCTTACCTGCGGAAACACTACGTGGGACAGCCTTGCGAATAGCCCGTGTTAGTGTACGGCTTTCTCGATTCCTTAGGAATTCCCGCCCCTTAGGAGGAACGCTGAGGGTGGGGTATTCGCCATCGGCCCTGGCAAGAAGCCCTTGATTGACTAGGTCCGGAACGATATCCCTGAACTCACTTTCCGACCGTTGCTTACCTATGCCAAATAACGGAAGCTCGTGATGGCCCCACTTCTCGACCGGTTTGGACTTCGACCCGCGCAGGACGTTGATTACATGAGCGGCCCCGAACCGCTGACCCGTGCGAACCACCGCGGACAAGAGCATCTGGGTGCTTTCGGTTGCGTCATAGGACTCCCGCGGGCTAAGGCAAACATCGCAACTTCCGCAGTTAGTCCCCGGCCATTCCTCCCCCAGGTACTTGCGGCGGCAGGTGGTCAGCGTACAGAAATCCAGCATCCGCCGCACTCGGTCCCTGGCCCGCTCCTTCTCATCATCGTCTTCCAACTGGTTGATGAAGTATTCGTGCTTAGCCCTGTCTCCTGGCGCGTAGAACAGCACGCACTCGCTGGGCATTCCGTCGCGCCCAGCCCTGCCAGTCTCCTGGTAGTAACCCTCAACGCTCTTGGGCATGTCGTAGTGGACCACCAGACGCACGTCCGGCTTATCGATGCCCATTCCGAACGCGATGGTGGCTACGACGATGGGAAGTTGGTCACGGATGAAGCGTTCCTGGACATCCCGTCGGTCATTGGGCTCCATGCCGCCGTGGTACGACTCAGCGCGGAAGCCCTGCTCGGACAGGGACCGCGCGGTGTCCTCGGTCGCCCTTCGGGAGAGGCAATAGACGATCACCGACTCGCCTTGGTGTTTCCTCACCAGACCCAACAGCGCGGAGAAGGCTTCGGTCTTGGGTTCCACGGAATAGGTTAAGCTTGGTCGGTCGAAACTGGAGGCGAAAATCTGGGGCTCGCGAAGGTCCAACTGGGAGAGGACATCCCCTCTTACCCGCCTGGTTGCGGTTGCGGTCAGTGCGATAACCGGGGCTTTCGGACAGACCTGGCGTAGCCCCTGTAACTCGCGGTAGGCGGGGCGGAACTCGTGCCCCCACTCGGAGACGCAGTGGGCCTCGTCGATGGCGATGAGGCTGACGTTCAGGGTCTTGAGAAACGCCTGAAAGCCCGGTAGCACCGCGCGTTCCGGCGCGACATACAGAATCTTGATATCGCCCCGATGGGCACGCTCACCCACCTCGGCAACCTCCCTTTGGTCCAGGGAATTGTTGATGAACTCGGCGTTAATACCGTTGGTTTTCAGCGCGTCCACCTGGTCTTTCATCAACGATATAAGGGGGGATATGACCAAGGTGAGGCCCTCCAGGGCCAAAGCCGGTAACTGGTAACAGAGAGACTTCCCACCCCCGGTGGGCATCAGGACAAAGGCGTCTTTCCCGTCCATCACTGAGCCGATGATCTCTTCCTGAAGCGGCAAGAACCCATCGAAGCCGAAGTGAGTCTTCAGCAGATCGCGCATGGGACAATCCTAACCAAAAACATACGATTGGTTCAATCGCGCAATGTCAGTGGTAACTGTTCAACCTTGAGGGGAAATCCGTCCTTCGACTCCGCTCCGCTCAGGATGAGCGGGTGTATGTCAATCCAGTCACCAACTCCGAACCGTTACTGTCAGTGCCCGATCCAGGAGTCGCGTCCTTCGATAATCGGCTCACCGCGCTGCATTCCCCCTCTTCGCCTCATCCCACCAGTTTCCCCTTTTGCGAAGGGCGGCTAACAGCTTGCTCCCGTCTTTTTGCGAAGGGGTTACGCGTTGGCCGAGTGTGCTACTGACTACCGAAACACCCTGCGTCACATGAAAACGGGAAGCATTGCAGGCAATCGACTGCTCATGCCATTCCCGCCCGCGACCCCGCCGACTAAGGTCTAGCACTGCCCCCACCGTAGGGGCAGGACGGCGGCGGCGGACAACCCGCCACCGCGTCACCATCTTCTACAGGCAGGCGTCTCTGACGGCCTGGGAAACAGCCGCAAGCCGCGCCACGTTGGTCTCGTTGCCTCGGAACCCATTGGTGATCAGACCCACCGCCAACCCCGAGTCGAAGTCAGCCCAGCCGATAGACGTGCCCGCCCCACCGTGGCCGAATGTGTTGAGCGGGTTGCCAGTGGACTTGCCCATCCGGTCGTCGGCCAGCGCGAGGCCCAGAGACCTCCGGGCGAACGCTCCCGAGGACTGGTCGATCCCCTCGACCTGCTGCGTAACCGCCTCGTCAACCGTCTCCGGTTTCAAGAGTTGCACGCCGTCCAAGGTTCCGTGCCGCTCCAACATGGCGTAAAAGCGGGCCAAGTCTCCGGCGGAAGCAATGCCGTTGGCTCCGGGAGTGATGGTGTGGTGGACCTCCGGTTTGTCGAACACCACGGCATAACCGTTGGTGTCCGCGTCGTCCTCCATCACGTGTATACGGGACACGCGGCTATCAAGGGCCGGCGGCAGATTTACATAAGCGCTGTCCATCTGCAGCGGCGCGGCCAACTCATCGGCCAGGAACCTGTCGAAGGTCCGTCCGTCGATTCGGCGCACCAACTCGGCTATCACCCAGCCGTAGTTGATCGGATGGTAGGCCAAGACCTCCCCGGAAGGGTACTTGGGCACGGCCCGTTCCATGGCCCGGGTAACCTTGGACCAGTCTGTCCAGTCCGTCCAGGGCAAGTCTGCCGGGGTGTCGGGAAACCCCCCACGATGGCTGAGGATGTGCCGGACGGTCACGTCCTCCTTGCCGTTCTCAGCAAATTCCGGCCAGCGCTTGGCGACAGGGTCGTCCCAATCCACCTTGCCCTTCTCCTTCAGGATGTACAAGCAGCAGGCGGCGAGGGGCTTGGTGGAGGAGAACAGCACAAACATGGTCTCATCGTCCACTGGACGCCCGGTGTTGGCGTCAGCGGCCCCTCCGTGAATGTCCAGCACCAGCTTGCCGTACCGGTACACCGCCAGCCCAGCGCCGGGGTGGACGCCGTCGGCGATCTGCTGGTGGAAAAGGTCCATCGCTTGCTGTAATTTCCCCGGGTCCATGGACACCGTATCCGGAGTCGTCAACGTGGCCATTTCACTTCCTCCGTGGGCCTATAGTTATGAGGGGCCTAAAACGGACTCGACCGTCAGCGCCCCTGCCATACCGGGGCGCGTTTCTCGGCGAAGGCCTTGACCCCTTCCTGGGCGTCCTCGGTTGCAAGCACTTCGTCACGCTTTTTCTGGGCGAAGTCGACGCGCTCCACCAGTCCCATCTCGGACCCTCTTACCGACGCCTCTTTAATAGCCGCTAGGGCGAGAGGAGCGTTTCCTGTTATCTGACGGGCCATCGCCTGGGCCCGGGGCATTACCTCTTCCGGCGGCACCACGTAGTTGACCAACATCAGCTCATGGGCTTTCTTGGCGTCGACGAAATCGCCGGTGAAAAGGAACTCGAAGGCGATGTTGCGCGGCACTACCTGGGAGAGCAGGGCGGGGCCGCTGACCGACGAGATTCCCCGTTTGGCCTGGGGCCAACCGAACTGGGCCTCGCTGGACGCAATCCGAATGTCGCTGCCCAGCGCGATCCCGCAACCCTGGGCCAGGCAGATGCCGTTGATGGCCGAGATGATCGGCTTCCAGATATTGGACTGCACAACGTAAAGGTCCCCGGTGCTTGGACCTTCGTTGGCCCTGGCCGAGGCCATCGCTACCAGGTCATGTCCGGTGGAAAAGGCCCGTCCGTTGCCCGTTACAATGGCGCATCGCACCTCCGGGTTATCCTTCACGTCTTGGAAGGCGTCCCAGAGCATTTGCCGCATCTCGGGGTTGATGGCGTTCAGCTTTTCGGGGCGGTTCATCGTGATGTACGCGATGCCCTCTTCGATTTCGTATATAACCTCTTTTTCCGTCAACTCCGGTCCTCCGCTTCGTGACTCGATGCTTGGGATTGATTTGGCTTGGGATTGATTTGTGGTCAAATGATTCGTGACCCCGTGGGTTTCGTCCCAATGACGCCGCGCTCTTCTAGCCTGTCGATCTCATCGCCGGTCATGCCCAGAACCTCGCCGTACACAAGGCGGTTGTGCTGGCCCAAGGCCGGGGCGGCCCATCGGACTTCCCCATGGGTGACCGACATCTTGAAAGGGATGCCCGGGTACATCTTGGGCCCTACCTGCTCGTGGTCCACCTCCACAAAGGTGCCTCTGGCTTTATAATGGGGGTCTTCCAGCAGGTCGGGGCCGCGCATGACCGGACTCGCGGGCACCCCCACTTGTTGCAACAGGTGGCTGATCTGGTAGGGGTCTTTGTCAGCCGTCCAGTCTGCTATCAGCCTGTCCAATCTGTCCTGCCGTTGCAGCCGGTCCGCTCCGGTGGCGAAGTCTTGCTCGGCAGCCAATTCCGGTCCGCTGATGGCTTCCGCCAGGGACCGCCACTGAGCGTCGTTAGACACGGAGATGGTGACCCAGCGGTCCTCTCCCGCGCACTGGTAGGCGTTGTGTGGCGCGAAATAGTGAGAGTGGTTGCCGATCCGCTCCGGCTCCTGGCCGCTGACCTGGTAGGCCAACACTTCGCCGCCAATGAGCGACACCGCCGATTCCTGCTGGGAGACATCGATGAACATTCCCTTGCCCGTGCGCCGCCGTCGTCTCAGGGCAGCGAGCACGACCCCGGCCGCGTGGGCGCCGGTGATGGGGTCGCCGTGGTTGATGCCCGACTTCATGGGCCCTTCGTCCCGATAGCCGGTCATGTGGGCCATTCCCGATAGCTGCTCTTGCCCAATCCCGTAGGCCACATACTTTTGCCAGGGCCCGTTGTTTCCGAAAGCGGGCATGGACACATAGATGAGGTCGGGCCGGAGTCTCCGGAGGGTCTCGTAATCGTAGCCAAGCCGGGCCAGACTCCCCTGACGGAAGTTTTCGATAAGGACGTCGCTGATGGAAACGAGCTGATCGAACACACGCCGCCCCTCGTCGCGGGTCAACTCCAGGCTCACACCGTACTTGTTCATGTGCAGGCAGTTGAACCAGCCGTTGCGGTTCCAGGGCTGCTCGCCGGGGTCCGAGTCGGGGTAGGCGGCGATTCCGGGTGCGGGGTTCAAGGGGCCGCGGTGCGAATCGTACACGCTTAACGACTCGAGCTTGATAACCTCCGCGCCCATGTCGGCCATCAGCTTGGTGCAGTATGGGCCGGCCCAAATGCGGGAAAGGTCCAGGATGCGGTAGTTCTTCAGCGGTAGCCGTAAGCCCGCGGCTTCCGGGGAGCTAGTCGAAGTCAATTTAGACCACCCCCCGATAGCGGAGGACGGCCAGTTTCACTTCCGTATAACCGAGCTTTTCGGACAATACATCTATGGTGTGTTCCCCTAGACGCGGGGAGCGCCGATAGACCCAACCCGTGGGCTGGTCCGGGGGTTTCCCCTCACCGGTGGAGCTGGGATCGGAAAACGAAGAGCCCAGCTTAACCGGCGGGCCCGGATACTTCTGCTCCACCCCGTCCGGCCCCTCGATCCGGAGGAAGTAATCGCGGGCGTTCAGTTGCTCCATTTCCAGGATGTCCCGCATGGTTGCAACGTATGCAAACCCGAGGCCGCTGTCCTGCCCGGCCTTGAAGATTTCCACTTTGTCATGGTCCAGCAGCCACGGCAGCATTAGGGCGTCTACTTCATCGGCGTTAATCATCCGTCCGTTACGAGACTCGAACCGCGGGTCGGCCAACTCCTCCCGCTCCATGATCTCAGCCACGGCGGGCCAACGGGTGTCGGGTCCGGCGATTATTCCGACGAAACCGTCCCGGCATGGGTAGATGCCCCAGGCGGCGCGGCCGTAACCCCGGTTGCCGACCCGAGTGAACTCCAACCCCGAATAGCTATATTGCATCAATGCGTTTTCGAGGATGTTGGTGGCGTACTCGGCGATGGACACATCGATCTGCTGGCCCTCGCCCGTGTCTTCAGCGTACATGAGCGCGCCCATGGTGGCCACGAATGCCGTTTGGCCCGCCCCTAGTTGGGCAAGGGGCGCGCCTTCCTTTAGAGGCGGCATGTCCGGATCACCGGTGATGTTCATCAACCCACCGGCGGCGTAAAGGTTGATCTCCGTGGCTTTCCAGTCCCGGTATGGGCCGTCCTGTCCAAAGTTGGAGATGGAAGTCATCACCAGGGCCGGGTTGATTTTCTGAAGTTCGGCATAACCCAACCCCAGCTTGTCCATAGCGCCCGGAGCGAAGTTCTCCACCAGGATGTCCGCCGAAGCCGCCAGCCCGCGGACTATTTCCTTGCCTTCCTCGGATTTCAGGTCCACTACCAGGCTCTTCTTCGATGTATTTAGGTAAAGGAACCAGGCGCCGGGGTTGTCCTGCCCCTCTTCGCCTCTCTCCTGGGTAGGGTTAAGGGACGACACAAGCGGGCCAAAGCGCCGCATCGGGTCGCCGCCGTCAGGACGCTCAATCTTGATGACGTCCGCACCTAGAGTTGCGAGCAGCTTGGTGCAGTAGGGCCCGGCCATGTAGTGGGTCAGGTCCAGGACCCGGACTCCCTCCAATAGGCCCCCGTTGCCTCCATTGTCGTCTGGGAGAGTTATCAAATTAGCAGGTATACCTCCGGATAAATCGCCTCTCTGGGCGCGGAAGCCATTGTGCCATCGCCCCATCCCAATTGCAATTACGCCCCGATACTAGTGGTCCAACATTTTTGGATTGAGTACTGAGCAAGTGTATTCTACCAAGCATAGGGCGAAGAGGATTGGGGCGTGGGAGGAGGGGAGGCCGATGAAGAGATACCGGGTCAAGCTGAGTGCGGAGGAGCGGCAGGAACTGAAGACATTGGTGTCCCGTGGCCGGGCGGCGGCTTACCAGCAGACCCACGGGCGCATCCTGCTGCTGAGTGATGAGGCCCATGCGGAGGGGGCCATGAAGGATGAAGAGATTGCCCGGGTTCTCCAGATTGGCCGCGCGACGGTGGAGCGGGTGCGCCGCCGTTGCGTGGAGGAGGGGATTGAGGCGGCGCTGGGACGAAAGCGGCAGCTTAATCGTCGTCCGAAGCGGCTGGACGGTCAAGGGGAAGCCCACCTGATTGCCCTGGCCTGCGGAGAACCGCCGGAAGGCCGGGCCGGTTGGACGCTTAAATTGCTGGCGGACCGGCTGGTTGAATGCGAGATAGTGGAGAGCATCAGTCCCGAAACGGTGCGGCAGACGCTCAAAAAAACGAACTCAAGCCTTGGCTGAAAGAGTGCTGGTGCATTCCTCCACAAGGCAGCGCCGAGTTCGTCTGCGCGATGGAAGACGTGCTGGAAGTCTATCAGCGCCAGTATGGGGACAACGAAGTTCTGGTCTGCCTGGACGAGACCAGCAAGCAACAGGTGAAAGAGACGCGCCTGCCGCGTCCGGCCCGGCCTGGGGCGGCGGGCTCCTACGATTACGAGTACGAGCGCAACGGGGTGAGCAACCTGTTCATGTTGTTCGCTCCGCTGGAAGGGTGGCGCCGGGTGGAAGTGACGGACCGGCGCACCAAAGCCGATTGGGCCCGGGTGGTCAAGCAATTGGTGGACGAGGACTACCCGCACAAGGACCGTATTGTGCTGGTGATGGACAACTTGAACACCCACCACCCGTCCTCGCTGTACGAGGAATTTGAACCTGCCGAAGCGCGGCGCATCGCCGAACGGTTGGAGGTCCACTACACCCCCAAGCATGGCAGTTGGCTGGATATGGCCGAGATTGAAATCGGGGTGATGGCCCGCCAATGCCTGGACCGGCGCATACCGGACCAAAGCGTCCTGCGGCGGGAGGTGGGAGCGTGGCAGTATCAGCGCAACCAGGACGCAATACGGGTGGACTGGCGCTTCACAACTGAGGATGCCCGTATCAAGCTGAAGTCCCTTTACCCATCAATCCAACACTGATCGACTACTAGGCGCGGCTTGTTAGGCTGCCGCCACGGGATTTTTGTGATATTCTTCAGGCGCAAAATCCCGGTTTTGGCGTAGGCGTTTTCTGGACCACCCGCCTGCACCACTAGCCTGACCCGTCCCAATGAGAGCGCAATGGAGCGACCAGTTTTTCAACCCCCGGGAACTCCGGTGGAAGAGTTGGACACCCCGGCCTTGGTCGTGGACCTTGATGCTTTGGAGCGAAACATACAGACCCTCCAAGCGCGGTTCCAGGACTCCAGCGTCCGTGTTGCCCCGTTCGTGACTCCCCATGGCTGTCCCCAGATTGCCCACATGCAGCAAGCTGCGATGGAAAGCCGAGGCAGGATCGCAGTAGCGGCCGTGGGAGAGGCGGAAGTCTTCGCCCAGTCGGGTTTCGGGTCCATCCTCGTGGCCAACCAGGTAGTAACCCGCTCCAAGATCGGCAGGTTGACCGCGCTAGCCGCCTCAAACGATGTCAGAGTTGCGGTGGACAGCGCGCCCAACGTGTCCGCGCTTTCCGAGGCCGCTTCGGCGGCGGGAGTTACGCTGGGAATTATGGTGGAGTTGGACGCCGGGCTGGGCCGTTGCGGGGTTGCCCCAGGCCAAGCAGCGGTGGAGTTGGCCAGGTCCGTTGGCGGTTCGCCGGGCTTGGAGTTCCACGGGATCATGGCTATCCCGCCGGTGGTGGATTCCGACACACGCCTCCAACTGCAGCCGGTCTTGGATACGCGCGAATTGCTGGAGCGTGAAGGTCTGAGCTGCGAAGTCAGCGTGGCAGGCACCCACAACTACGACGTCGCGGCTTCTCTGGACGGTGTTACCGAAGTGCAGGCCGGCTCCTACCCGTTGATGGACTATAGATATTGCCAGGTCCGCCCCGAGTTTTCCCCAGCAGCCAAGGTCCTGACCTCCGTCATAAGTCATCCAACCGATCAGTCGGCGGTGCTAGATGCCGGACACAAGGCCACGGGTCCCGACCGCGGCACAGCGGTATTGGAAGGGATCCCTGGGGCAGCGGCAAACCGTTTCAGCGCCGAACACGGGGTCGTTGACCTGGAGGAATCGGCGGTCAGCCAGTTGCGGCCAGGAGACAGGGCTTGGTTGATACCCAACGACCTGAGCCTGTGCGTCAACCAGTACGATTTCATACGGGTGGTCCGAAATGGCAAGCTGGAAGGCTTCTGGTCCATCGCCGCCCGAGGAAGATTTGCCTAACACCGACACATTTTGGATAGGCGCAATAGAAAATCGCCGCCGATCATTGGAAGGAGATTTGCCATGACTCAGATATACCGCCCCGCGCCCGGTACGCCCGTGGAAGAATTGGATACTCCATGCCTGGTCCTGGATATGGACTCCTTGGACCACAACATGGACGTCATGGCGAGCTACTATGAGGGTAGGAGTAGCAAGCTGCGCCCTCACAGCAAGAACCACAAGACCCCCGCATTGGCGCACCGGCAGATGAGGCGCGGAGGCACCATTGGCGGGGTCTGCGCCGCTAAGGTCTCCGAGGCGGAGGTGATGGTCCACGGTGGGATACCCAGCGTCTTTATCACCAGCGAGATCCGGGAGTCGTTGAAGATTGAGCGTCTCTGCACCCTAGCGGCGCAGGCGGAAATGCTGGTGGCCTGCGACGACGCGGACAACGCCCGGGACCTGTCCAGGGCGGCCAACGCCCAGGGAGTGGACCTAGGGGTCGTGATCGAAGTGGAGACGGGACTCAGGCGTTGCGGTGTCCAGGACATCGCCCAGGGGATCGAGTTGGCCAGGGCGGTCCAGTCGATGCCGGGTTTGTCCTTCCGGGGCATTATGAGCCACCAGGTGATACCGGCCATGCCCGAGAGAGAGGACCGGGTTACCGAAGGGTACCGGGTGATCCAGGGGGTGATCGACCTAAAAGACGCCATAGAGGCGGCGGGCATCCCGGTGGAAATCGTGTCCACTGGCGAGACCTGGAGCTACGATGTCGCGGGGGAGATACCGGGCGTGACCGAAGTCCAGGGTGGCAGCTACCTGGTCATGGAGACTGGTTATGGCTACATGACCGACTTTCATTATGCGGGTAAGGTGCTAACTACAGTGATTAGCGCTCCTCGGCCCGGCGTAGCGGTGGGAGACGCGGGCCAAAAGAGCATTGCCACGCTTCGCGGGATGCCCGAAGTGGAGGGGAGGCCGGGGGTGTCAGTGGAGTCGATGGACCCCGATCACGTGGTATTCCGGGTCGACGACGGAGCCAGGCTGGAGGTAGGGGACCAGGTGGCCCTAATCCCTTCGCAACAGGACGCCACTGTGAGCCGGTGGGACCGT
The DNA here is from genome assembly GCA_965205385.1 of Dehalococcoidia bacterium. GTDB lineage: Bacteria > Chloroflexota > Dehalococcoidia > Lucifugimonadales > UBA3495 > CATOSP01. The sequence goes on along the minus strand of CBDBGS010000008.1, from coordinate 1,841,910 downwards.
TTCATCGGTATCCGGGACGACAAGGTAGAAGCCGTCTGGGACATCCAGGCCAGGGGCTGCCATAACTGACTAGCCTGGGTCCCCTTTCCCGAGGGGAGAGGGGACCATCGCATTTTTAGAGGCTTTAAGCCGGTTGGGGTGCGAATTCAGGGGAGAGCATCAGGTAGGTTTTCTGCGCTTGGATTAGCCCACGTACCGCGGGGAGGTATTTCCCCGTCCAGTCCGGGTCAGCGGCAACCTGCTTCTTCGCCTCGTCTAGGTGCGCGTAGTCCCGGTAGCCCCAGATGTGGACCACCTGGTTCAATTCGCCCACGTCGCTGTAATACCAGCCCGCAAGTTTGACCCCGTACTTGGCCCGTATGGGGATCGAAAGCTCCTCGACGGCCTTCATGTAATCAGGGATCGCGCCCGGCTTGAACGTGTACTGGCGAAAGTCGTAGATCATCTCCTCACTCCTTTATTTGGTTTGTTGCGGCTAGTTGTCAGTTGTCGATGTCCGGTTGTCAGAGGATAGTGGTCAGTCCGGGTTTAAAGGCCCACTATTTCCCCATCGGCGTCCACGTCCATGTCCATCGCCCTGGGCCGCGTGGGCAGACCGGGTAAAGTCTCAATGCGTCCTGCTAGGGCGTAGAGAAACCCCGCTCCCACTGAAGCCCGGATGTCCGACACGGGGAAGGTGTATCCCGACGGGCTGCCTCGGCGGGTAGGGTCGTGGGATACCGACAAGTGGGTCTTGGCCATGCAGATGGGCAGATTGTCCCACCCCTGGGCGGCGAAGAACCTTGCCTTTCGCCGGGCGTCGGGAGTCCAGCTTACGGACTCCGCGCCGTAGACTCTTTTTGACAGGGCCAGCACCTTGTCCTCAATAGACGCGTCGAGAGGATAGGCATAGTCCATTTCCGACGGGGTAGCGCTATCGTCCGCCGCCATTTGGGCTACGGCTCTTGCCAGGTCCACGCTCCCGTCGCCGCCGTCGGCAAACCCCGCGTATTCGGCGATGGCGTAGGCGCCGGCATTCTTAGCGATATCTCCGACCGCCTTCAACTCTTCGGGGCTGTCGCCTTCCATCCGGTTTAGCGCCACCACCACCGGCAGGCCGAAGCTACGGACGATATTTATGTGATGGACCAGGTTGGAAGACCCCGCCTCGACCGCCTCCCGGTTGGGCTTCGCCAGGTCCCGCCGGCGCGCCCCGCCATGCCAACGTATCGCCCGGAGCGATGAGACCAGCACGGCCCCGCTGACGGGCAGGCCGCTCTGCCTGGTCTTGATGTGCATGAACTTTTCGAATCCCAGGTCGGAACCGAACCCCGCTTCGGTAATCACGTGGTCAGCGTAGCCCATGCCCAGCTTGTCGGCAATGATCGAACTACAACCATGTGCGATGTTGCCGAAGGGTCCGGCATGCACGATCGCCGGCTGGCCTTCGAGAGTTTGGACCAGGTTGGGCATGATGGAATGGCGCATCACGGCCATCAGTGGTCCGGTCAAGCCAAGGTCCTCGACGGAGACCGGTTCGCCGCCCCGGTTGGTCCCGACTACTATGCGGGACAGCCGGGACCGGAGATCGACCAGGTCTTCGGCCAATGCGAGGATCGCCATGATTTCCGACGCGGTGACAAAGTCGAAACGGGTCTCGCGTAAGGGGCTGTTGGCGTTGCCTCCCAGCCCGCTCGTGATCTGCCGTAGCGACCGGTCCGAAGCGTCGGTCACCCGGGACCATTGGATGCCCTCCGGGGCCATGTCGCATGCGTTATTCCGGTACACGGCGTTTTCCACCAGGGCCGCCAGCAGGTTGTGAGTGGACCCCACGGCATGGGCGTCGCCCGTGAAGTGGATGTTGATCTCATCTTCGGGAACGATCCGGGCTTTCCCGCCGCCAGTGCCTCCCCCCTTGATCCCGAAGATCGGGCCCAAGGCTGGCTCCCGAAGGTTCACCACAGGCCGGTAACCCAGCTTGCCCAGCCCTTGGGTCAGGCCGATAGCCGTGGTGGTCTTTCCCTCTCCGGCGGGAGTGGGAGTAATCCCGGTAACTACTACCAGTTTGGCCGGACGGGTGTCCTTGATCGCGTCCAGGCTGATCTTGGCTTTGTACTGTCCGAATGGAACCAGGTGTTCTTGGTCGAGGCCAAGTCGGTCCGCAACGACATGAATCGGGTCCATTACGCCCCCAAATCGTAATGCTTGTCTGGCATTCGCCGGTCTATTATCGGGCCGTGGCCTACGCGCCGGCCCGCAGCGCCTCAACTTCCTGTTCAAGGCGCTGGATATCCTGCCCACTCAGGTTGAAATACTTGGCGGCGGGGTGATGGACGACCACCGCCGACACCGCCGACTCCGGGTCCATCATGTACTCTTCGGTCAACTCGACGTCAATGTTGGAAGTCACGTCGAGCAGACGGAATAGCTTCTCCTGGTCCTCCAAGCGGGGACAAGCCGGGTATCCGAACGAATACCTGCAACCCCTGTACTGTGCCCGGAAAAGGTCCTGGTAACTCAGACCGGCCGGGTCGCCGAACCCCCACATCTGGCGGATCTGCTGGTGCAGCAGTTCCGCAAATCCTTCCGCGGACTCCAGAGCCAGCGCCTGCAGGATGTGGGCGTTCAAGTATTGCCCCTCGGCCATCCACTTCTCCGCCAGACCGCGGATTCCGGGCCCGATGGAGGTTACAAACATGGCGACATAATCGACACCGTGGCCGGATCCCGACGCCCGTCCGTTGTCGCCTGAAGACCTGGGCAGCACGTAATCCGACAGGCAAAGCCCGTCTCGCTGCGCCTGCCGTCCGAAGTGGAAACGCTCGATGACCGTGTTCCCGTCTGGCCCGAGGACAAGCAGCGATTGCCCATCTGACTGGCAAGGGAAGAACTTGAACACGGCGTTGGCCCTGATGTCAGAGTGGGCCAAGACCAGGTCCTCCACCTTGCGAACGGAGTCTCGCAACTCGGCTGCCGCCGGGTCTCCCGATTCAAGGGCGTCGGCGAAACGTCCATTAAATCCCAGGTGCCGCGTGTAAAGCATCTGCGGATTGATGTACGGGAAGATCTCTCCCATATCGTAGTCGCGTAGCACGTGCGGGAGAAGGTCGGGAGGTCTCGGCAGCTCGATATCCCATGGGACCCTCGCGGCTGGGACGGGGTCCTTCTCGTCCCTCGGTTCCGCGCGTTGGACTTCGGCTTCGATCATCTGGTTAGTTTCAGCCTGGAGGGCCATAGTCAGCTTCTGCCGCTCGTCATCTTCCTGTATCAGGTTGGCCAGGGCCAGCCCGCTCATGGCGTCCTGTGAGTAGGCCACCAACCCGCCGTATTCCGGGGCAATTTGCAGCCGGGTAAACCGGTTGGACAGGGCCGCTCCTCCCACCAGGATGGGGCAATCAATCTGGGCCTGGCGCAGGTCGTGGACCGTCTCGACCATCATCCTGGCTGACTTCACCAGCAAGCCGGAAAGGCCGATGATGTCCGGGTTATGACGCTGGCAAGCCTCGATGAGGTCCTGAGGCGGGACTTTAATCCCCAGGTTTATCACCCGGTAACCGTTGTTCGACAGGATGATATCCACCAGGTTCTTCCCAATGTCATGGACATCGCCCTTTACGGTGGCCAGCACGACGCTGCCCTTCTGTGCGCTGTCGTTTCGTTCCATGTGGGGCTCAAGATGGGCTACGGCGGCCTTCATGGACTCGGCTGACTGAAGCACTTCCGCGACGATGAGTTGGTTGGCGTTGAACTGACGCCCCACCTCTTCCATACCCGCCATCAAAGGGCCGTTAATGATCTCAAGGGGAGGGCGTCCGCTTAACGCTTCGTCAAGGTCGTCGGTCAAGCCCTCCTTGGTGCCCTCGATAATGGCCAGGGAGAGCCGTTCGTCCAGGGGAAGTTGGAGCCGGTCCTGGGCCGTCGATTTGGGCGCCTTGTCTCGGAAGTGGGCTGCGAACGCCGCCACCGGATCGTCACCCCGGTACCAGATGAGGTCTTCTGCAAGCTGCCGCTCTTCTTCCGGAATCGACGTGTAACGCTGCATTAGTTCGGCATTGATGATGGCCATGTCGAGTCCGGCCTGAACGCAGTGGTAGAGAAACACCGAGTTGAGCACCTCACGCCCCGCAGCCGGCAGGCCGAAGGAGACGTTGGAAATCCCAAGCACTGTCTTGGTCCGGGGCAGAGCTTCCTTAATCAGCCGCACGCCCTCAATGGTCTCGGCGGCGGAACCGACGTAATTCTGGTCTCCGGTGCCGCACGGGAATACCAACGGATCGAAGATGATGTCTTCCAGCGGAACGCCGTATTTTTCGCTAAGGATTGAGGCGGAACGCTGGGCAATTTCCAATTTCCTTTGACGGGTGATGGCCTGGGCTTGCTCCTTGTCCTCGTCGATACAGCCGACCACCAGGGCCGCGCCGAACCGGCGGGCCAGCGGCACCACGGCATCAAATCGCGCCTCGCCGTCCTCCAGGTTCACCGAGTTTATTACCGCCTTGCCCTGCAGCTTTTTCAAAGACAGCTCTATGACATCCGCGTCGGTGGAGTCGACCATGATCGTTGCCTTGACCTTCTTGGTCAGAAGGTCGAGGAAGGTCTCCATGTCAGCCGACTCGTTGCGGTCGGGGTCCTGGAGGCACACGTCCAGGATGTGCGCCCCGTTTCTTACCTGGCGGCGGCCTATTTCCGCCGACTCTTCAAACGCTCCCCGCGAGATCAAACGGCGGAAACGGCGGCTGCCCAGCACGTTGGTCCGCTCTCCGACGATTACCGGGCGAGTGTCTTCGTCTACCAACAGAGCCTCGATACCTGAAACCCTCGTCTCCTGGGAGTCTACCGTTTGGCGGGCGGGCCTCCCCTGAGCCGCTTGCCCCAACAACCGAACGTGATCGGGCACAGTGCCGCAGCAGCCGCCCACGACGTTCAACCAACCGGACTCCATGAACCGCGATATCGTTGCCGCCATCATTTCCGGGGTCTCGTTATAGGTGCCGTTCTCGTCGGGCAAACCGGCGTTGGGAACGCAGGCAACTGGGAAGCGAGACAAGCTGGCCAACGTCCTCACGTGGTCGGTCATAAACTCTGGTCCGGTCGCGCAGTTGAATCCTATCCAGAGCAGGTCCCGGTGAGCCAGGGAGGTATAAAAGGCTTCGGCATCCTGACCTGCAAGCAAGGTCCCCATGGGCTCTACCGTACCCTGTACCGCCACTGGGACTCTGCGGCCCAGTTCGTCAAAAGCCCGGTCGATACCCTCTAGCCCAGCCTTGACGTTGATCGTGTCCTGGGCGGTCTCCAGCAGCAGCACATCCACGCCGCCTTCCATCAACCCGGCGGCCTGCTCCTGGTACGACGCCGCCAACTCGTCGAAGGTCACACCACCGGTAACCGAAATCGCCTTGGTGGTTGGTCCCATGGACCCGGCAACGAAGCGGGGCTTATCCGAAGCGGACGCCGCTTCGGCCAGCTCGCGGGCGAGCCTGGCGGCTTCTTGGTTGATCTTCCGGGCTTCGTGGGCCAGGTCGTATTCGGCTAGGACTATTGACGTTGCGCCAAATGTGTTGGTTTCAAGGATGTCGGCCCCGGCATCCAAAAAATTCTGATGGATTCCCGATATGGCGTCCGGCTTGGTTAGGACTAGATACTCGTTGCAACCCTCATATTCCGGGCCACCGAACTCTTCCGGTCCCAGATCAAGTTCCTGGATCGCCGTGCCCATGGCCCCGTCGAGCACCAGAATCCGTTCATTTATTAACGATATTAGTTGTTCTGCACGTGGTTCATAGACCATAAGCACTTCGCCATAGTTAAATTTGCGTTGTCAATTATACTAGCCGCACGTTGAGCGGCTGAATCGGAGGGGTTCTCGTCCGGGAGTCTAGCTTCCAAACCAGTTGGACAAGGCGGAGCGGTTCCTGTCTAGCCAACGGCTGTTGAGCCGGACCCGTTCAAGGGACTGTCGGATGGTCCGTTCGCCAGCCGGCGCGGGATGGCTCCGGAAGAACTCTTCGACTTCCTCGATTCTTGACTCATCGTTGAAGTGACCACAAATGGATACCAGCCGCATCAGGCCGAATCCGCCGCCGCCGTAGCGCCGGTCGAATTCTTCCCAGTTATCCTTCAGGAATTGCCAGGCCAACTCCCGGCCCTTGGTGTTGGCCGCCACCGCCGTTACCACGCTAATGGTGTCTTGGGACCGAACATCCGTGGTTAGGGTGCGCTCTAGGGTTTCCGACAGAAGTTCGGGCTGGGAGAAACGGGACAACCCAAGGAGCAAGCGCATTTCTTCCTCTTGAAGCGGTGCCCTGCTCTTCAGGTCCCAGAGTTGACGATAGGTGGTTTCATCGCCCGCGTGACCGGCTAGTGAGAACACCACTCCCCGCAGGTCCGGATGCACCTTTTCCCTGTCCTCGAGGAACATGTGGAAACGGTCCATCGCCTGGGAAAGGACATCGCCGTCCCCGTAACTCCCTGCCTGGCTGATCACGGTGGTGCGTAACAGGGCGTCCAGGTGACCCTCTCCGGCCCTGGGTTCCCATCCGGAGCGCCGGGCCGCCGGGGCAAACAGCTCCCGGGCGAATCGCTGGAACGCGTCAAAAGTGGGCTCGTCCGCCAGCATAGAATTAATGTCGTGCAGGTTGCTGGCCAGGTCGCTCCAAACCGAGGCGTCGCCCTCGTTCTCATAGGCGCTCGCCAGGGTCAGGAATTGGCTCACGGGAAGCAGTCCGCCCCTGGAAAGAGCGTAGGCGTCGTTCTGAATCCCTAGACGGTCTGTCGCCGGAAGCTGCCTTTGCCGGATAGCCGGGACGAGCCGTTCCCAGTCCTCCTGGGAATAGTTGACGCGGAAGAATCCGGTCTGCTCCGGGTTGACCTTGAACCACCCTTCCTCGGCTCCTGTCGTGCTGGGTGCGGCCACCCGTAAGTTCGCCTGTCGAGAGTCCATAACCATCGAGGAAGTATCGGATGCTCCGCCGGAGAAGACACCCACCGGGACCTGCCATACCTCGGGCTCCGGCTCAGTCTCTTCCTCGAGACGGTCGTAAACGAACCGCTCCTGGTGAAGAGTGAGGTCCAGGTTGCCGCCGCTTTCGGACGTCTCGACCCGCAGCACCGGATAACCCATCTGCTTGGTCCAAGAGTCCATGATCGAGGTCACAGGTTGCCCGGAAGTGGATTCCAGCGCAGACCAGAGGTCTTCGGTCCTGGCGTTGCCGTACAGGTGGGCCGACAGGTAGCGTTGCAACCCCTGCTGGAAGGTCTCCGGGCCGAGGAAATGCTCCAGCATCCGGATCACCGACGCCCCCTTCGAGTAGCTGATAGCGTCGAATAGCTGGCTGACTTCTGCCGGGTCCTTGACCTCTTGCTCGATGGGGTGAGAGTTTTTCAGCCCGTCCAAACTCAGTGCCCGGTTGGTGTCCATGTTCACGAACTGGGTCCACATATCCCATTCCGGGAAGAGCCAGTCCACGGCCTTGCTGCCCATCCAGGAGGCGAAGCTCTCGTTCAACCAGAGATCGTCCCACCAGGCCATGGTGACAAGGTCGCCAAACCACATGTGGGCCATCTCGTGGGCCACAACCTCGGCGACCCGTTGCCTGGTGCCGGCGGAGGAGTTGGCCTGGTCCACCAGCAATGCGGTCTCCCGGTAGGTGATGGCGCCCCAGTTCTCCATCGCGCCCGCGGCGAAGTCGGGGATAGCGATGTGGTCCAGTTTCTCTAGCGGATAGGGGATTCCGAAGTAGTCATTGAAGAAGCTCAACAACTTGACCGACGTATCGAGGGCGAATTCGCCCTGGTCCTCCTTGCCGCGCGTGGTCCAGATGCCGACCTCGGTTCGCTCGTTGGCCTGCTGGTGAATGCCCACCAAGTCCCCAACGACGAAGGCCAGGAGGTAGGTTGACATAACCGGGGTCTCGCCAAACGTTATGGACTTCAGGCCCGGTTCCGGTTCGGTCTCTTCGACGATGGGACTATTGGACACCGCCACCAGGTCAGATGGGATCACCAGGGTGACCTCGAAACTGGCTTTGTGGGCGGGCTCGTCCCAGCAGGGGAAGGCGCGCCGGGCATCCGTGGCCTCGAACTGGGTGGTGGCCAAGTAGCTCTGTTCCCCTTCAGGGTTCGTGTACTCGCTCCGGTAGAAACCGTGCAAACGGTCGTTCAGCACACCGGTGAACACGATATCCAGGGTGGCGCCGCCGGCGCCGATGTTCTGGGAGAACCCCAGGCTCGCTGTCTGCCGCTCTTCATCATAGGTAATGGACGAAGCCGCGGTGGAAGACCCGCTTTGTTGGATGCTTGCAGACGCGATCTCCAGGTCGATTGCGTTCAGCACGATCTCGGATGTCGGCTCGGCTACTTGGACCTCGACGCTTTCACTTCCCTCAAAGGTGAAGCTGGTGAGGTCTGGTTTCAGGGTAAGCCGGTACTTCCTGGGAAGTACGGTGGTTGGCAGCACAACCGCCTCGGATGTGGTCATGGCCTGGTCCCTCCGTAAGTTTCTCTATAATGTCATTAATCGCCCATTCACCTAATCGACCCTTACCCTCGGCGGGCTTGCCACGTGGGCGCAGGGTGTCCCCGGCAATAAGTGGACATCTCCAAGTTTACCATCATTTATGTAAGTGCGCCGATGGTGGAAGCCGCTCCGCCGCTCAAGCACCCGGAAGCTACCCGTAACGGTCCCCTCTTAAGCGCGATTGGAGTCCAGCCGTTTAGGTATGAATGCTATAATGAGTCACGACGCTTCAGGCCCATGTTGACATTGGGAGCCGGAGACGATTCGACGTCCGTGTCGAGTATGGCCAAGGCCAAAACGAACGACCTAATCGACGGCCGAACTAACGGAAGGAATAACAAATGCCCGCGAAGACTTTGTTCGAAAAAATCTGGGAGACCCACGTAGTCCATGAGGAGCCGGGGGAACCCGCGCTCATCTATATAGACCTGCACTTGGTACACGAAGTAACCTCTGCCCAAGCGTTTGATGGACTCCGCCTGGCGGGCCGAGGCGTGCGGCGCACCGACCTGACGGTAGCCACCGCCGACCACAACACCCCCACTTGGGACCTCACTATTCCCGTAACCGACGAAATATCCATGGCCCAGTTGGACGCCCTGTCCCGCAACTGCGAAGAATTTGGCGTAACCTTGTACGACCGATTCAGCCCTCTCCAGGGAATCGTCCATATCATCGGACCCGACCTGGGCTACACCCAACCGGGCAAGACGGTGGTTTGCGGTGACAGCCATACCTCCACCCACGGCGCGTTGGGAGCGTTCGCCATAGGCATCGGCACGTCGGAAGTGGAGCATGTACTCGCTACCCAGACCCTTCGTTCGTTCAAGCCCAACACAATGGAAGTCAGGGTCAACGGGAGCCTGCCCGCGGGTGTGACCGCCAAGGACATCATACTGGGAATCATCGGTCGCATCGGGATCAACGGAGGCACCGGACATGTAATCGAGTACACCGGCGAAGCCATCCGGTCCCTTTCGATGGACGGCCGCATGACCGTCTGCAACATGAGCATTGAGGCTGGAGCCCGGGCGGGGATGATCGCGCCAGACGACACCACCTTTGAATATGTCCGGGGACGTCAATTCGCTCCCCAGGGCGCGGACTTCGACGCCGCTGTGGAACGATGGCGGCAACTAGCCACCGACCCAGGCGCAACTTACGATAGAACGGTGATTATAGAAGCCTCCGACCTGGAGCCCTATGTGACCTGGGGCACTAACCCCGGCATGGTCGCTCCGATATCTGGGCGGGTCCCCGACCCCGCTTCCTTTGATGACGCCGCGGAACGGGAATCCGCGACCCGCGCCCTTGAGTACATGGACCTGAGGCCGGGCACGCCGATGCAGGACATCAAGATCGACCGGATATTTGTCGGCGCATGCACCAACGCCCGGCTCGAAGACCTGAGGGCCGCCGCCGAAGTGGTCAGAGGGCGCAAGGTGCACCCCGACGTGTACGCCATGGTTGTTCCGGGCTCGGCCAAGATCAAAAAAGAAGCGGAGGAAGAAGGGCTGGACGCCATTTTCACGGAAGCGGGTCTAGACTGGCGCGTCGCCGGCTGCTCGATGTGTCTGGGCATGAACCCGGACACCCTCGACCCCGGCCAACGCTGCGCAGCCACATCCAACCGCAACTTCGAAGGCCGTCAGGGCCAAGGAGGGCGCACCCACCTGGTGAGTCCGGCGATGGCCGCCGCCGCCGCGATAGCCGGCCACTTCGTGGACGTTCGGGACCTATAGAGACGGACCTTTTGGCTCAGGAGTGATTCGGTAGACAAGTCGAAGAACGAACTATGACTCAGGCCTCCTTGACGATAGACCGCACCATTAACAAGTGGCTGGCGTTGGACATCCGCTCCCTCAATATCACCTACGCCCAGCTGTTGAGGCTGTCCTCGGACAATGACGGGCTGCGGTTCGAACTTTCCGCGGACGGGATGTTGATCGTAATGCCCCCTGCAAGTCTCTCTTCGAGCGGACAAAACGCCTCGCTGACCGCGCAACTGTTTAATTGGACTTGGCAGGACGGATCGGGCAAATCCTTCGATTCCTCAGGCGGGTTTACGCTGCCCAACGGCGCAATCCGGTCTCCAGACGCCGGGTGGGTCTTGTTGGAAAAGTGGCTGGCCGTTGAAGCGGCGGACGTGGAGGCTTTCCCCTCAATCTCCCCTGACTTCGCGGTTGAACTCCGCTCCCCGTCAGACCGCTTGGCCATCATTCAAGCCAAGATGGTGGAATACATGGAAAACGGCGTTAGGCTGGGCTGGCTCATCGACCCCCGACAGCGGAGGGTACATGTCTACCGCCCGGAGCAGCCGCCTGAAGTCCTGGAGGACCCCGCTACTGTATCCGCAGACCCCCTATTGCCCGGCTTCGTGCTGGACCTGACGGAGATTTGGTAGCCGCCCTGTCCCCGACCCAAGCAGATTGATTAGAGAGGAACATAATGGACCCATTCACCGAGCTTAAGGGCGTGGTCGCCCCCCTGGACCGGGTCAACGTTGACACCGATCAGATCATCCCGGCGTTTCACCTCAAGAGCATCGCCAGCAGCGGGTTCGAAGACGCCCTCTTCTCCCGTTGGCGCTATAGCGAGGATGGCAGCCCTCGGCCGGAATTCGTCCTTAACCAACCCGAATACACCAGCGCCAAGGTGTTGGTGGCGGGCCACAACTTCGGTTGCGGCTCCTCCCGCGAACACGCTCCCTGGGCGCTGCGCGATTATGGGATCATGTGCATCATCGCACCCAGCTTCGCCGACATCTTCTACAACAACTGCTTCAAGAACGGCCTGCTACCGCTGCGGCTTAGCGAAGAACAGGTGCGCCAGGTGATGGACAAGGCCCAGTCCAAACCTGGCGTCAATCTGACTGTCGACCTGGTGGGTCAGCGACTGTGGGACGAGGACGAGGAAATTTCGATCTCGTTCGAAGTCGATCCCTCCCGCCGTCACAACCTCATCAACGGCCTGGATGACATAGGCTTAACCCTTCAGCACGAGGACAAGATCTCCGCGTTCGAGACCGAGCGGGGGTAGTATTCGGCCCAGGGGATACCACCGAGTCCACCTTTAAGTCGCGGTCGGTCAATGATGTTACTTAATCGGGGGCCGGAACGACACTAAGGCGAAGTAGGCTGGATTAGCCCGACTTGAGTGGTGGATACGCCTTGGCTACCTGCTCCTCGAAGTCCGTCTCGTAACGCTGCATCCGGCCTTGACGAACCTGTTCGTCGAGAGAAGGCCGCTGAACAGTCCGAGGAGTGGACGGCGCGAACCCGATGATCCCCTCTTCTTCCAGGGCGGTTAATTCATCCTTGGAGTGTCCCAGAAGCTCGGATAGGACCAAGCTGTTGTGTTCCCCCATCAACGGTCCAGCCCTCCGGTCCACCGATGGGGTGAGGGAGAGCTTCCAGGGGCGGCTGGCGTAGGGTAGGGGCGGCATCCCGGTGCTGGGGTCGTGGGATATGACTTCGTAGAAGCCCCGTTCCTTCAGGTGAGGGTCAAAAAGCAAATCCTTGGCGTCAAGCACCGCACCTGCTGCGACTCCCGTAGCTTGCAATTCGTGAGTTAGCCGCCGGGCGTCCCACTCCGAGGTTGCCGGGCTAATCAACTCGTCCAGTTGCTTGCGGTTTCTCCACCGACTCAGACCGTCGGCAAACCTGGCGTCCTCCGCCCAGGCGTACTGCCTAAGAACACCGCAGAGCGAACGCCACTGGGAATCGTTCTCGACCGCGATAGTAATCCAACGGTCGTCGCCCTGGCATGGGTAGCAACCGTGGGGCGCCATGCTCGGATGCCCATTACCCATCCTGGGCTCCGTCCTTCCGTTCACCGCGTAGTCCAGCAGGGCCTCCGGCGCCGTGACTGCCGCCGTCTGTGTTTGGGAAACGTCGACAAACTGACCCTTCCCCGTCCGCAGCCGGTGGACGAGCGCCGTCATGACCGCAAACACGGTGTGTTCCGCCGCCGTGTAGTCTGTATATGGGATCTCCGGCAGGGCGGGAGGGCCGTCCTCATAGCCGGTCATGTACGCCAGTCCGGACGCGCCCTCGGTGGAGGGACCCGTTGCGCCGTAGTTGGCCCACGGGCCGGTAAACCCATATCCCGTCGAGGAAACCATGATGATATCGGGCTTGAGCTTGCGCAGGTCTTCGTACTCGAGGGAGAAATTCTTGATTACCCGGGGTGTGAAATTCTCGGCGAACACATCGCTTACGGCGATTAATTCCCTCAGAATCTCCAGGCCCTGGGGTTTGCTAAGGTCCAGCGTGATTCCCAGCTTGTTCCGGTTGTGTTCGTAGAAATTGGCGCCCCGATTCCAGGTTTCACCTTCGATGTCGTTCTTATATAAGGAATCTCCCCGGTAGCCCTCCATTCGCTGGCAGGACTCGAACCGAATTACCTGCGCCCCCATGTCGGCCAACATCTTCATCGCCCAGGGAATGGCGATGAGCTGTCCCATCTCTATGATTCTGACCCCAGCCAATGGTCCTGCCATTATCAGATTACTCCAAGAGCCCTCATGCGGGAGAGTTCGGTGTTGGTGTTGCCAAGCTGCCCGCCCAAGACCTCCAGGTTGTCCTGTCCCAAAGTGGGGGCGGGCTTTCGAATTTCCCATGGGGTGCCGTACATTGTAAAAGGAGCGCCCGGGTGCTTGACCGGCCCCGTGGCGGGATGCTTGATGTCCACCAAGAACCCACGCGCCTCAAACTGCGGGTCCGACATCACATCTTCCGGGGACTGGATCATTCCATAAATGAATCGCCGTTCGTGGGCGGCGTGAAACACCTCAGCCTTCCGTTGCGCCTGAAAGTGGTCATCGAGTATGCGTCCCAGTTCCTCGGCGTTTGCCAACCTCGCGGACGCGCTGTTGAATTTCTCGTCGTCCAACTCGGGCGCGCCGAGAAAGTCAACGACAAGTTGCCAGTTGAGCCCAGCCGAAATACCGGGGTTGGGGAGAATGTACCCATCCGAGGTGGCCCGCAGCCGCGTCAGGTCCCCGCTGTGGTTGGGTTGCCGCCGCCGCACGGCTCCGGTATAGGTGTAGTTGTTCACCACGTCGCGAAGCCCGGACGCAATCGACTCATGGATTGACACGTCCACATGTTGGCCCTGGCCGGAGAGCTGTTGATGATAAAAAGCGAGCAAAGAAGCCGAGGCCGCGTTGGTACCCGCCTTGAACTGGGCCTGGTGCAGCGCGTGTTTCAAGGGCTCCCGGTCATACGCCCCGAATATGTACATCAGACCGCCTAGGGCGTATTCGACGATGTCCGTAGCGCGGTAGTCCCGGTATGGCCCGGTCTGACCGAAGTTGGAAATCGACACCATGACCAGGGATGGATTGGCCTGCTGCAATGTATCGAATTCGAGTCCAAGCGAGGGCATGACCCTGGGCGAAAAATTCTCGACTAGAATATCGGCCCCGGCTGCCAGCTCCTTGAGCATCCGGCAACCTCGCCGGGTCTTCAGGTTGAGGGTCACTCCGCGCTTGTTCGTGTTCAAGTATTGGAAGAGCAGGCTCTTCTCTGAATCGATCTCATCGTGGAAGAAAGGCGGCATACGGCGAGCGGGATCGCCCTCGGGACGTTCCACTTTCAGGACATCCGCTCCGTAGTCCGCCAGGAGCTTGGTACACCAGGGTCCAGCGATATGATGGGTGAGGTCCAAGACCTTCACCCCTTCCAAAGCTCCTCCGGGCATACCAATTACTCTCCTACGAAAAATTCATGGGGCCCCGCCCCCATGGACCTCGCTTGCCGGACCAACGCCTGAACGGGTCAAGAAAAGCCGCTAGCTCTCAGGATAGGTGAGACGCAGCAGCACGTGCCTCCGGTTCTTGGTGTACGGCCTTACCTGTTCCGGCCACCGTCCGCTGTCAACCGCGTCGGCCCATTCCTGGCTGGTCAACACGTCCGGGCTCTCCAATTCGTACAGAGCATGGTGCTTGGGCTCGTTTTCTATCACGATAGTCCGGGTTTCCCCTCCCATGACCATGGTCAGAGGTTGGGTCTCGAATCGGGACACCGACACCACGCCTGGAACGTCGGAAAGCAGCGGGCAATGTTCGACGTTGTACACTTCATTAAATATCCGACTCTTCTCGGGTTCCACATCCATGCTGGCAATGAACAGATATTTGGAGCGCAAAGCCATCTTATCAACTCCTAGGACAGGTTCTCAGCGAACACAGATCGCACGTCCGAATCCCCTGGCGGGCGCTAACTTAACAGAGGTTATTAAGGGAGAGCCAAACCCCTTCCTTTAATAACGCTGTTCAGAAAGCTCTTCGGTGGGAAGTCTCGGTCTCCGCGCTGGTGATGAACTCCAACAGTACCGCCTTACCTTCCTCTTCGGTAACCCTACGGGCGCGCTGGAACGCGGCGGAAACCTCGGACGGGTCCTCGATCCGCTCGGCGTATCCTCCCATGGCACGGCCCATGTCGGCGTAATTGCCTCCCAGGTCCCGGCTGTTGTAGAGACGGTGGGAGTCCTCCATCGCCCTGGTTTCCACAGCCATTGTGGAGTTGTTCAGGACAACGGTGATGATGGGCAGGTTGGACCGGACCGCGGTCTCGAAGTCTAGGCCAGTCATCCCAAACGCCGCGTCCCCCATGAAATTCACACAGACCTTTTCCGGGGCCGCCAGCTTCGCGCCGATGACTAGCCCCAACCCCGTGCCCAACCCGTGGGACTTGCCCCATCCAAGGTATGTCCGGGGACCGTTGGACCGGTAGAAGGGCATGATCTGGTCGCGAGGACTTCCCGAATCGTGAGTTATGATCGCGTCTTCCGGCGGAATCGTGTGCATGAAGTCCCAGATAACCCGGTAGGGATTGATGGGAGCTTCATTGTTACTGAGCTTGGGGCGCCATTCGACGAGCCAAGCGTCCCGCTCGGACCTGATCTCGCTCGCCACCGTCTCATCGCCGTCCCTGCTATTGCCTACGATTTCCCGGCAAGCCTCGATCATCTGACGCAGAACCAGTTTTGCGTCGCCCACGATGGGGTAATCTATGTTGTAGTCCTTATTAATGTCCCTGGCGTCGTTCGTTGCTTGTATCAGGGTCCTGCCGGCTGGCAGGTTCATTGACATCCCGTGCTTCGTAAAGCTGCAACCGATGCCAAAGATGAGGTCTGACCTGCCGACGAAGTGGTACACCGGGCGGGACATGCTCCCGGAGCCGCTGCCAAGAGCCAGCGGATGGGTCTCAGGGAATGCGCTCTTGCCCAGCAAGGTTGACATAACAGGAGCCTTGAGCAGCTCGGCCAACTCGACCAACTCGTCCGTTGCCTGGGCGTACAATACTCCCTGTCCGGCGTGGATCACCGGGTACCTGGCGGCGCATAGAGCCTTCGCCGCGGCCTCGATGTCCTGGGGATTGCCCTGCGCGGCCACCGCCCTGCTGGGCTGGTAGTAAAAGGCCTCCTCGGAGACCTCTTCGAGGGCGACGTCGGCGGGAATCTCCACCATCACAGGCCCGGACCGTCCCTGGCGCAGCGCGGCGAATGCCCGGCGCATCACCTGGGCGGTCCTGTCCGGCATGTTAATCTGTTCGATGTACTTGGTGACTCCGGCATAGCTGGTCGTCGAGTTGAAGTGGGGGAGAATGCCCTGCCGTTCCCTGGGATGCCCCAGTGGGAGCAGAAGCAGGGGGACTGAGTCGGAATATGCCGTCGCCACACCGGAATACGCGTTCTCGGCCCCGGGGCCATATTGCATCGCGAAGACGCCCATCTTCTCCCCATTTGTCACCCGGCTGTAACCGTCGGCTATTCCAACGCCTACCCGCTCCTGGCGGCAGATGATGGGGCGAATCCCAGCGATCGCCGCGGCCTCGATCACGGGGGTAGTGGGGAAACAGCTAAGGCACTCCACTCCCTCCCTCTTTAGAATCTCGGAGATGGCGTCAATCGTCTGCACAAACGGACCTCCTTCAGGTTTCGATCAGTTTGGGTGGCCAGTCCGTCGAGGCTCTTGAGCTAAACCAAGTGGGACGCAAGTTTGGTCCAGCCGTTAAGAGCGCGAAATCGCCATCCCTGAGAACAGGGAGAGTATACCATCTTCCCTGATATCAGACGGCTGCGCGCGACGATGCGGGGCGGGGTCCTTCGATTATCGGCAGCATTGGGGATCTCCGTCATTCCCAGCTCCGCCTTTCCACCGCTCCCGTCATTCCCGCGAAAGGAGACCTTTGAATAATCCCCTCTCCCTTCGGGAGAGGGTGAGGGTGAGGGCGTCCCCCGTATCTGGGCACACTCTGGATTCTCGCTTTCGCGGGAGTCGCGGAAGGTGACGCGAAGGTCTCCGAAAGCGGGAATCCAGAGAATCCTGGTCTCAGACGCATTGCCCGGTGCGGAAATTCCTGGATGCGGACTGAAGGCCGGAAAGGCGAGCGGCGGAAAATGGCAGGAAGCCCGCGAGCAGCAGGCCAAATGTCAGAATCGAGAGACTCGGGGATGACAGGCCGAAGCGCTTGGAGACGGCTAAATCTCCCGGTAGCGGAAGAGGCGGTAGGTGTAGAAACTCCATGACAATATATTGGTCCCCGCGCTGGCCAATACCACCGAGACTACAAAGGGCGGGGTCCTGATGGGGGCGGCTGGGTTGTACACGCCCTCGGGGTATATAAGGTGGCCGACGCTCCAACCAGCCCAGGCTCCAATGAGGCCGCCGGCCAGGGCAATCGAGACGTTCAGAACGTTAACATTAGGGGGCACGTCCGGCTTGAAGAAGCTGACGAACCCGCCGATTCCCGCCCCGATACCACAGAACGTAATCAACAGTCCCGTAGGCAATGTGGGTCCGGGAGGGGCAACAAACCAGCCAAAATAGAGACCCATTGCGCCCATAAACAGGCCCAAAAGGATACCGAACGCAATTCGAATCGTCATGGCTACCGCGGAAAGCAAAACAGGATTTCTCCTATGTATCTTTAGACTAAGCGCGCCTCAGGGAAGAGTCCGACACCCCAAGATCGGGGCCTATGGACCTGGGCCCGAGGAGGAGGACTTTCGCGCGGAAGGCGAATCTAGTCCAAACATGTCTTTAATCCGCGCTACGAAATACGTTCCCGATCTGAGGTGGCTTCGTTTTATCACAGGCCGTTACCGATGACAAGGCATCCATACGGGCATGTTAAGCGAATTCAACACAAGCGGAATCCATGGTTGGCCCATTGACAAAATTCAGACGGACATGTTAAATGGGCGAATGCTCCGGCATGGGCCAAGAAGGCCGCTATATTACGCTAGAGACTAGCAGGAGGAATAATAGAGATGCCACGAGTCCCAATTGGGTCACTCTTCTTAATAGGGTTACTGATGACCCTTGGCGCAATCATCGCCTGCGGCGGTTCGGCCACGGTCGAGCCCGCTCCCCGCTTTACGCCCGGCGTGGCGGCGACGACTGCACCGGCCGCATCAGAAAGCATGGCCGCCACCACGGCCCCGGTGGCCGAGGCCACCAAAGCCATGGAGCAGATGTCCGGCTCCGTGGAACAGGCCGGGACGGTTGTGGTCGCCATGCGGAACCTTCGCAGCGGCGCCGGAACTCCTAGGTTCTGCACGGCCGGCTGCGCCGAGACCATCTATCAGTTGGCGGTCGGCGAAACCCTCACAGGCGTCGAGGCCGGTCCGGGAGGGCCTCTCGACCCGCAAAACACCCCGCGGCTAGCCGAGTCCTGGGAACTATCTCCGGACCAGAAATACATGGACTTCAAGCTGCGCAAAGGCATCATGTTCCACAAGGACTGGGGAGAAATGACGGCCGAGGACGTAGCTTTCAGCTATAACGACGCCAACGCCTTCACGACTCCCGAGAGCATCCACGGTCAGGCGGGAGACTTTGCCCCCCTGATAGGCAACGTTGAAGCGCTGGACACCTACACCGCGCGGTTCAACTTCACCTTGTTCCATCAAGCCATGCCTCTACGTTACATGGGGCCGTTCTACCAGAGCGCCGCCATAGTGCCTAAGGCAGTCTTTGATCAGCATGGCGAAGATGGTATGCGCGAGATCTTCATTGGCACCGGTCCATTCATCTTCGACGAATGGAAGAAGAGCGAGAGCCTGACCGCCACCTCGGTTACCGAGCACTGGCGCAAGGTCCCTGCGATCAAGGATATCCGTATCTTAGACATCCCTGAAGCGGCGGCCCGCGTGGCGATGCTGGAAACCGGAGACGCCCAGATAGCTGGCGAGCTCCCCTATAAGGACGTCGTCCGATTGCAGAGGGAAGGGTTCGAACTCCAACGTGAAAACGGACGTGCCCTTGAACAAGGGGTTTACTTCTCAGGCAACTATTGGGAGACCGAGCACCCGATCAGCAAGGCCAAGCTCGAACGCCCTAGGATTGAGAAGCCTTGGATCGGCTTCATAGACGATCCAGAGTCCATGGACAGGGCCCGCAAAGTAAGGTGGGCGATGTCCCTCGCAATCGATCGCGAAGGAATCAACTCGAGCCTGGTCGAAGGACTCGGAGAGAATTGCTACCTGAACCAGATTTCCATCGAGCAGCCTGGTTGGCAAGAGAAGTGGGAGATTCCCTACGACCCTGAAAGGGCCAAGGCGCTCTTGGTTGAGGCCGGGTATCCCGACGGGTTCGAAGCAGAGCTATGGGTGGGCCCCGGCGGATTCGTCGCCGAGCTGGGCGACGCGCTGGCAGGCCTCTGGCTCAAGAACCTCAACGTCGTGACGATCATTGACCGGATCACCTACACCAAGTTCCGCCCCACGTTGGTGCAGCGCACGAATACGCAGATCTACTCCAGCGCCGGCGACGAGGGCAAGACCGGATTCCCAGTGCATTGGCCGAAGGGTTTCCAGGGCAGCGCCCTGACCGACGGCGGCTGGGGTCCCGGATTCGAGGACCCGTTCTACACGAAGCACCTGTTCAAGATGAATGCCGAGAACGACGCCGAAAAGCGGCTGGCAATGGCCGAAGAGTATTTCGACCATGTCTATGAAGAAATGGTGCAGCCGTGCTTCATTCAGGTCCCGTTCCATCCCATGTACAACCCAGACCTGATCGAAACATGGACCCAGTACCCGAATATGAACGGGAACATCAGCGGAGCAGCCAACTTCGAGACCATCGTCCTCAAGTAACAACCACCGGATCTTGTCAGTGGCCCGCCCGTAAAACGATACGGGCGGGCCATCCTGAAGCCGGTGAACCCGATCGCAGCCCAGGGTCTTTCAATAGTTGGGTTTAAGATAAGCCGAGGAGGGATAAGGCGGCGGTGAGGTTCCAAGAGTATCGGCGCAGTGTGGCAGCGATATTGTGGGAGCCAGTACGGCGCAGGAGCCCGATGACGGCGTTTCGAAGACCGGCCATTACCTGGGGAGCCGCGCCGGTCCGCACCTGGCTGCGGTCCTCGTCAAAGGTGACGTCCCGAACCCAATGCACCTGATTCTCAATGCGCCAGTGACCCCGCCACAGGCTGAGCAAGCGTGCCGGGCCGGCTTTCTCCGGAGTTAGACTGGTGACGGCGTAGGCCATTTCCCGTGACGTTACCCCCTTATAGGTTCGAGTGCGTTCCATGCAGCAGACTTGCCCCAGATAAGGCCACTCAAGGTAGTGATTTAGAGCGGAGGACGCTCTCAACCTGCGCCACTCCTGCCGCCCTCCGTGGCTGTCCTCCTGATTCGCCTCCGGCATCACTTCTCCCCAAGGTGGCTGGGCAAATAGAAGGGATACCGCCTCTTTCGCCGTGGGCTGGTTCCCCTTAATCACCCACAAATAGTCTCCTCCGCGCTCCACCACGTAACGGCTCAAGCTCTTTTGGGCATACAAGGCGTCTCCCGTAACCACTTTCCCATCAAGCTCAATCTGGGCCAGCAAGGCCGGAGCTACTCCTTGTTCGCTCTCCTTACGCTGGCTCCTTACCCCCTTTTTGCGCCAGCACTAAGCCGCTCTCATGCGCGTAAGCCGCCACCAGCCGGACTCCCGGGAGCTCTTCCCCGTGAATCCCCCGCATGGCTTTGCCGTCGATGGCAATGGCTTGATCTTCCTCCCTCAAGGCCTCATTTGCCCACCGGCTCAAGGCGTTTTCAAAGGCGTCCACGTCCAGTTTGCGAAACAGGTAATGCAGCGTGGCTACGCAGGGAGTCTTCTCCCGGTCAAATCCCAGGATTTGCGCTAACTCTGGATGCTCCCTGCCCCATTGGGCCATGGCGTACAGGCTGCGCGCCCCCCCAAGCATGGCGCACACCGCCAGGGTCAAGATGGCCGGCAGCGGATGCCGAATCCCCCGCCGCCACCTCGGATCGGGCACCTGGGACAAGAACTCCACCAATCGTACTCCCCAATCTCCCTTCCCTTCCTCCAGCACGACACACCCCCCTCTCCATAGAGTATTGCCTATTTTCTTATATTTGTATAACTATTGAAAGGCCCTAGATCGCAGCCAACCCGCATTGCGGCGAGGCTGTTTCTTAATGTAAAATTCGCTATTAGACTTCTCCGGCCAAACACTTACGCACAATCAACCTTCCCGGCAGGCTATAGGTAAGCATTCATGCAGCGTTTTATCATCCGGCGGCTGATCTACATGGTCGTAACTATGATTGCGGCCACTCTCCTGGTGTTTACCCTCTCCCGCATCGTGGGCGACCCCAGGCTCCTCTACGTCCAGGAAGGCGGGTACGGCCTCAGCCAGGAAGCATGGGACGACCTGGGGAGGAAACTGCACCTTCAACATCCCGTTATAGTCCAATATGGGTTCTGGCTAGCGGACGCCCTTCGCGGCGATCTCGGCGAGTCCATGCTAGACCGGAAGCCTGTCGCTGAAATTGTCTGGGACGCGTTCCCGAATACCCTGCAAATGGCGGTGGGCGGCTGGCTCGTCGCAACCCTTCTGGGGATCCCCCTAGGGGTATTGTCAGCCGTAAAGAGAGGGAGCATCTGGGACTATATCGGCCGGACCGTGGCCCTATCCGGACAGACCCTTCCCGTATTCTGGATCGGAATCATGGGTATTCTCATCTTCTCCGTGCAGCTTGGTTGGTTGCCAGTTGGGACCAAGCCCGATTACTTCAGTATCAAGCACTTCATCCTTCCCTGCATCACCCTGGGGTTGTTTCCCGCCGCGGGCTATCTTCGCCTCACGCGGTCGGCCATGCTGGACGTGATGGACTCGGAGTACATCAAACTGGCGAGGGCAAAGGGCGTCAACGCCTCCATCGTCCTGTGGAAACACGCTTTCCGGAACGCGATTCTGGCGCCGCTGACCTTTTCATCGTTGATCTTGGCGGGATTCATCACCGGAGCGATCGTGACGGAAACGGTGTTCTCCTGGCCCGGCTTGGGCCGCCTCGCGTTCACGGCGGTTGACGACAACGACTTCCCGTTGATGGTCGGGCTCGTATTGGTGTTCACCGCGATGTTTCTTGTGGTTAATTTGATCACGGACCTACTCTATGCATACGTCGACCCTCGGATCCGGTACGGTTAGGTAAACGATGGCAGACGCAACTCTCACCGCAAGAAGACCCAAGTCTCTGCTGCCTTCGTGGCAGACGATAAGCTATGTGCTGCGGCGCTGGCCGGTGATCCCCTTGTTCATCCTCGCCGTTCTGCTATTCGTCGGTATCTTCGCGCCGTTGATTTCTCCCCACGACCCTCTGGAGATCGACTTGGAGGCGAGGAACACGCCGCCCTTCTGGGTTTCCCCAGAATTGACCTCCGTCACTGTAGCGCAGCGGGTGGACAAGTTGAGTGCGGAGGCCCGATTCCAGATCACTCTAAGGAACGTCCAAAAGGAGTTCCCCGATAGACAGTGGGCGGTAGGCGACACTGTTGCAATCGAATCAAAACCCGGCGGGACGACCAATCACCTGCTGGGGACCGACCAGACCGGACGGGACACTCTAAGCCGGATAATTCACGGCGCCAGGGTATCCCTGCTGGTGACTGCGGTATCCCTCTCCAGCGGCCTCGTGGTCGGGACCGTTCTGGGTCTCGTGGCGGGGTATGCGGACCAGATTTTCCCCAAGTACGGTAACCATATCGACGAAGGCATCATGAGGGTGGTGGAGATTACCTACGCGGTACCCACCATACTTATTGCTTTGGTCATCGTGATCGTCTTTGGTCAGAGCTTCATAGTGCTGTTAGGACTGCTGGCTTTCGTAGCCTGGAACGCATTCCCACGTAACGTGCGGGCGGAAGTGCTGTCCCTGAAGACGTCCGACTACGTGGCCCTGGCCAAGGTGGCGGGGGCCGGCCCGATGCGGATCATGTTCGTACATATCTTCCCCGGCGTAACCAACACCATCCTAGTCATCGCAACGCTACGGGTCGGACAACTGATCCTCACTGAAGCGATCCTGAGCTTCTTGGGCGCGGGCATCCCGCCTCCCAAGCCAGCCTGGGGCGCGATGGTCGCCGACGGCCGCGAGTACCTGGCCGACGCCTGGTGGATCGCCCTGTTCCCCGGAGTGTGCATCTTCCTGGTGGTGATGGCCCTCAACTTCCTGGGTGACTGGATGCGCGACCGCTTCGACCCCAGGCTAAGGCAACTAGAGTAGTTCGATTAGCCGGTGGCCAGTGGTTAAAAACGAGTGACCAGGTAGACCGGACCGAAAACTGGCCACCGGCAACTTACCACCGAAAACCGGCCACTGGCACAAATTGAGAGGTTAGGATACATGGCCGCTACCGAAACACAGGACGACGTAGTCCTTTCAGTAAAAGATTTGCGGACCTACTTCCGCACCCGGTGGGGCGAGGTCAAGGCCGTCGACGGGGTAAACTTCGATCTGAGAAAAGGCGAGACTCTGGGTATAGTAGGCGAGTCCGGCTGCGGCAAGTCGGTGACCATGCTCTCCCTGATGCGGTTGATACCCATACCGCCTGGGCGCATCGTGGACGGTTCGATCACTCTGGACGGTGAGGACCTGCTGCAGTTATCGGAAGACGATATGAGCAAGGTCCGCGGCAGTAAGATCGGACTCATCATTCAGGACCCCATGACGTCTCTGAATCCGGTGTTCACCATCGGCAATCAGGTCACCGAGGCCATCCGCATCCACCAAGACATTCCCCGGCAAAGCGTTATGGACCGGGCCTTGGACGTGCTGCGGAAGGTCAACATCCCTGCCGCCGAGTCCAGGGTAAGGGACTACCCCCACCAGATGAGCGGCGGTATGCGCCAGCGCGTGGTGGGGGCCATAGGCATCTCGTGCCAGCCCATGGTCCTGATCGCCGACGAGCCGACGACCTCCCTGGATGTCACCATTCAGGCGCAGTACCTCAAGCTGCTGAAGGACATTCAGCAGGAGTCCGAGCTCTCCTTGATTTTCATCACCCACGACTTCGGGATCGTGGCCAAGATGTGCGACCGGGTGGCAGTCATGTATGCGGGCAGAATCGTGGAGATGGGCAGCGTCCGTGACATCTTCAACAACGCTTCCCACCCTTACACCGAAGCCCTGCTGGCGTCGGTACCTAAAATGGAGGAGGACGTGGAACGGCTCTACGCCATCGAAGGCCAGCCTCCCACACTCCATAACCTGCCCGCCGGTTGCTCTTTCGCCGCCCGCTGTCCTTACGTCATGGACAAATGTCGGCAGGAGTACCCACCCGAGTTCCCCGTAGCCGAGGGCCACTACTCCGCATGTTGGAGACTAGAAGAATGACCATGACGAGCCCAGCCGCAAGCACACCTAGCGCCGGTACCGGACAGGTGCTGCTTGAGGCGCGCAATCTAAAGAAGTATTTCCCGGTTACCCGCGGGATCCTCTTGTCCAGAGTCACCGGCCATATCAAAGCCGTGGACGGCGTCTCCTTCCAACTCCACGAAGGGGAGACCCTCGGCATCGTGGGTGAGTCCGGCTGCGGTAAGACCACCACGGCCAAGATGCTCCTAATGCTGGAACGCCCCACCGAAGGCACCATCCTCTTCAAGGGCGATGACGTCTACGGCGGCAACGAGTCAAAGCGCAAGGAGTACCGCAGTTCCGTGCAGGCGGTGTTTCAGGACCCCTGGAGTTCGCTCAACCCTCGAATGCGGGTCAAAGACCTGGTCGCCGAGCCCATGGTGATCAACTGGCAGCTCTCCCGCAGCGAGATTCAGCAGCGGGTGATGGAACTGCTGAACAACGTGGGGCTGAACGACTATCACTCCAACCTCTACCCACACGAGTTCAGTGGAGGCCAAAGACAGAGGTTGGCCGTGGCAAGGGCGCTCTCGCTGAACCCCGAGGTTATCGTCCTGGACGAGCCGGTGTCGGCTCTCGACGTATCGATCCGCGCCCAGATCATGAACCTGCTGAAGGACCTGCAGTCTGAGCTCGGCCTCAGCTACATTCTGATTGCTCATCACCTGGCAACCGTGCGTTACATGTGCCACTGGGTTGCGGTCATGTACCTGGGCCAGATCGTGGAATTGGCTCCGGTCAAGGAGCTTTTCGAGAACCCGCTGCACCCATACACCAAAGCGCTCATGTCAGCGGCGCTGCCGTCTCACCCCGACACTCTTCAGGAAGAGATAATCCTGACGGGCGAAGTCCCTTCGCCCTTGAACCCCCCGCCGGGATGCCACTTCCATCCCCGGTGCCCAATGGTCATGGACCACTGCTCAGTGGACATTCCGGATGTCAAGGAAGTGACCCCAGGGCATTTCGTGTCCTGCCACCTCTACTGACACCTGCGCCCAACTACCCTCAAGCCCTTGAGTCGAACGGCCCCAAATCAGGGGCCGTTCCCATTTCCGGAATGGGACGACGCGAGTCCCCAGATCCCGCTAACGGCAGTGTCCGGCCAGGCTAGTCCGGGCGGTTGTGTTTGCCTGGTGTGGATGGTAATCTGCCCAAGATGTAACCCCGTACAACACCCACCAGACCAGCAACAGGGGTGAACTAAATGACCTCCACCGTGCGATTCGACACGACCGTCACTTACGACAACGCAGGAGTTGCGGTTAACATAAGCCTGGCGTCTCCATCCGCTGGAGAGCCGGCGGAATTCCGCCTTTCCGTCGACGAGCTGGCCACCGGAGGGGCTGTGACTTTCTCCCACGAGGCCTGTCCGGCGGTTCACGACTTCACAAGAGGCTACACCCGCTGGCTGGGCACAAAGGGAATCCGCGCTTCCCGAGGCGCCCAGGAGATCACAGGCCAGACGGTCGCGGACGTCTCCGCTTCAGATCTCCTCACCGTGCTTCAAGAAGCGGTGGACATGGTGGAACAGAAATTCGCCAGCTACAAGGGTACCTTGATCGGCTCCGAGGACTACTCCGACATCGTCTATGAAAAGCGGGACGGCGTCGCGTGGATGATGATTAACCGCCCCGAGACCTACAACGCCAAGCGGGGCATCACCATGAACGAGATGGCCAACGCGCTGCTCGACGCGGCCCAGGACAATTCGGTCCGGGCCGTCGTGATTTCCGGTTCCGGGCCTAATGGTTTCTGCACCGGCAACGACCAGAGCTACGACCCTGAGACCGAACGTGTAGACTATCGAGGCACCGCGTCGGTGAGTTACGGCCAAGTCATCCAACAGATGCCCCAGCCGGTCATCGCCGAGGTAGACGGCTTTGCCATTGGTTCCGGCAACATTCTGGCCTACGAGTGTGACTTCACCATCGCCACCACCCGGTCTAGGTTCGGCCAGACCGGGCCCAGGGTTGGCAGTCCCGCCGCAGGTCACGGCGTCGCGTCCCTAGCTGCCCGCGTCGGGCAGAAGAGGGCGCGGGAAATCTGGATGCTCTGCCGTCAGTATACCGCCGAAGAAGCCTACAACATGGGCTTGGTCAACTCTGTGGTGCGTCCGGACCAACTCTGGGCCGAGGTGGACCGGTGGTTGGCGGACCTGAACCGGGTCAGTCCCGTGATTCTGCAGATGCAGAAGATCTCCTACAACCAGCACGACCACTTCATCGTTCCCGGCCAAAGCCCCGTCCAAGAACATATCCCTGACTACGTTGCGTCGGAGGAATGCCGGGAACGGCGGCTCGCATTCATTGAAAGGCGCCCCATCGACCAGTCCAAGAATCTTCCCTACATACCTATCCCGATCAGTTAAACGGAATCAACCGTCTCCGGACCAAGGAGGTAGGACCGATGACCCAACCCCAGATAAACGTCGGACCCCGTCCCCTTGATGGGATCAGAGTCCTCGATCTCACCTGGGTCAGGGCGGGCCCATGGGCTACGCGCTGGCTGGGAGCCCTCGGGGCTGACGTAATCAAGGTCGAATGGCCGCTGAACGAGAGGGGCCGGTCCAGCGGCGCTTCACCCCCTGGAGTAGAGGTCAACCTGAATTCGTCGGCCAACTTCAACGACACCAACTGCAACAAGCGCAGCATGGTCGTAAACGTCAGGAGCGACCGCGGGCTGGACATGGTAAAACGGCTCGTGACCGTCTCGGACGTGATTGTCGAAAACTTCAGCGCAAGCGTCCTCCGGCGATGGGGTCTCGGCTACGACGAGCTACGCAAGCTCAAGCCGGACATCGTCTACCTGTCCCAATCCGGCTTCGGTCACACCGGACGACAGAGCCACTACCTGACCGCCGGACCCATCGCCCAGGCATTCTCCGGCATGACCTACCTGTCTGGGATTCCGGACGCGCCTCCAGCCGGGTGGGGTTGGTCCTACCTGGACGACACTGGCGGGATGTACATCGCCTTCTCCATACTTACTTCCCTATACCGGCGCAACATGACCGGGCAGGGACAACACGTCGACCTATCCCAGATGATGATCGGCGCAACCTTGAACGGTTCCGCCATGCTGGACGCGACGGTCAACGGCCGCCCTTCCCGCAGGGAGGGCTATCCACCAGGGAACAGGGCCCATTGGCCCGGAACGCCCCTCACCCATAATTACCGAGGCCCAACGGTCGCGCCTCACAATGGGTACCGCACTAAGGGCGGCGGATACAACGATTGGTGCGCCATCGCGTGCCTCAACGACCAGGAATGGGGCCGGTTGGCCGAGGTGATGGGCTCTCCGGATTGGGCGGCGTCACCTAAATTCGCCACCATTTCATCCAGGCTGGAACACCAGGAAGAGCTGGACCGAAACCTAGAGGAATGGACCCAAACACAGGAAAAGTACGGGCTAATGGAAAAATGCCAGGCTGCGGGTGTCCGGGCCATGCCTGTCCAGAGCTCGGAGAATAGGGTCGAACACGACCCCCAATTGCGTCACCGGGACATGTACCTGGAGATGGACCACCCAGTGCTGGGTAGACGGAAATTCCAAAACGCGCCATTCAAGTTGTCCGAAACCCCGGCGGCAAATATACGGTGCGCCCCGCTAATGGGAGAACACAACCAGGAGATCGTCGAAGGGTTGCTGGGGATTAGCCACGAGGAGTTCGTGGCGGGCTACGATGACTTCACCTTCTGGCCTGAGTCTCTGACACGCTACCCCTATATGGACGAGATGATCGCCGCCAGCTACCGGCCCAACGGAGGCCGTTCGGGCGGCGCCTTGACCCAGCAGAGTACCGCCCCCGCCGGGAAGGGGAATTTAGAAGGGGACGGCTCTGCTTCTCCCGCCCCCTTGTCCGGCCTCCGAGTGCTGGAGGTTTCCGGTCAGGAGGCGCAGTTCTGCGGCAAGCTGCTCGCCGACCTTGGAGCCGACGTCGTCAAGATCGAGCCCCCCGGAGGTGAGGCGTCCCGCGCCATTGGTCCTTTCATGGACGATGTGCCCAACCGCGAGCGCAGCCTCTCGTTTTGGCATTACAACACTTCCAAGCGCGGGATCACGCTCAACCTTGAGTCTACGGACGCCCAGGGGATCTTCAGGCGGCTGGCGGCCAACTCAGATGTGATATTGGAGTCCCTGCCGGCGGGATACCTGCCGTCTCTGGGACTGGGCTACGAACAACTCAAGGAAGGGAACCCGGGGCTTGTCATGTGCTCCCTGACGCCCTTTGGCCAAACGGGGCCGTGGAAGGACTTCCTAACCACAGACCTGGTGCACATGGCCGCAGGAGGACAGATGGGCTGCTGCGGCTACGACGAGATTGACGTGCCAGGTGAGGTACCCATTGCGCCCGGCGGTGGAAACGCCTGGCATATGGGAAGCCACTACGCCTACATGGCCATCATGGCGGCCCTCTTTTACCGCTCCAACACCGGTAAGGGCCAATACATCGACTCCTCGATCCACGACGCCTGCGCCCTGACCACGGAGATGCACATCAACACCTATATCTACACCGGCAACGTGGTCAAGCGGCAGACAGGCCGTCACGCCGCGGCGGCGCCGGGAGACCCGTCACAGCTACTCTGCGGCGACGGTAAATACGTGAACGCCGCGGCGACCCGCCTCACCCCCCGTCAGCTCCGGACAATGGCCGAGTGGATGGACAATTACGGACTGGCGGAAGACCTGTTGGACGAGCGCTACATGGACGCCGCTTATATCAACGAACACCGCACCTACATCAACGACCTGGTCATCAAGTTCGTGGCCACCCTTTCCCAAGAAGATGTGGCCCACGGGGGCCAGGAACGGGGGTTCAACTGGGGCGCGGTGCGCACGCCAGACGAGCTGGTCGAAGATGGTCACATGAACGACCGGGGATTCTGGGTGGATGTACATCACCCAGAATTGGCCCGCAGCTTCAAGTACCCCGGAGCCGCCGGAATATACAACGGCTCTCCCTGGAGAATTTCCCGGCGCGCACCCCTGATCGGAGAACACAACGAAGAAGTCTTCTGCGGGGAACTAGGGCTCTCACTCCAGGAGTTGGGTTACCTGGTCGAAAGCGGCGTGCTGTGACCGTAGACGGCTCCCCGATTTCCGAAGAATCAACCCGGCCGCCGAGGGTAATTCCAGGGATGTCCGAGCCCGGACCGCCAAATTGACCGGCGGTTTGCCGGTAACTATAATGAGAGCGCGACAGGCCCTTGGGATGGAAATCGCAGGCTGCGGTTCACCGCGCAAAGCGTCCATCAACTAAACCACAGGAGAAGCAATTTATGGTTCAACAACAGGCTGCACTTTTGAAACCGGAGACCATGGTTGAAGAGTTCCAGAAGAATGGCGTGACCCACGTCGTGACGATCCCGGACAGTGAAACCAACTATCTGTATGAGCTCATGAAGGACCAGGACTGGCTGGACATCGTCCCGGCGTCGCGTGAAGGCGAGACCTTCGCGATTGCCCTGGGTCTGCTGGTCGGCGGGAAGACCCCGGTCGTCCTGATCCAGAACACCGGGATGATGGAATCGGGTGACTCCATTCGAGGCATGGCCCTCGACTCCGGTTTCCCCCTTGTAATGGTAGTAGGATATCGGGGCTGGACCCGGCGCGGCGTTATCAGCGACTCAGCCGCGAAATACACCGAGCCTTTCCTTAACGCGATGGGTGTCAACTATTACTTGGTGGAGCATGATGAAGACGCTCCACGTATCTCCATCGCCTTTCAGGAAGCCCAGAAGAACAAGGGTCCGGTGGCCGTCTTGATCGGGGACGAATACCACGGCTTCAATCGTTAGTTGATCGTTATTTGACCGTTCGTTGACCAGAAAAGGACAACGCGAGACCCCGATAATCCCACAATCAAGCAACTATATTTTACTGGAGGTAGCTGGTGTTTAACGCGGAGGATATGTTCAAGGCCTTTGAGCCATACCGCGATAAGTCTATTGTTATCGCAACTGGTACGTCCGGACGCCATTGGCGGGACGTTAGCCAGAACGAAGCTCGTGACCTGTCCATGGGCGGCGCAATGGGGCAGACCACTTCGGCAGCCCTCGGCCTGGCCCTTGCCCAGCCCGATGAGAAAGTCGTGCTCTTCGACTCCGAAGGCGCTCTACTCATGAACATGGGCATTATCGCGACGATCGCCGGTAAGCAGCCCCAAAATTTCTACCACTTCCTGATGGACAATGAGTGCTACGCCACCACCGGTGGTCAGCCAGTGCCCAACGCCCAGGATATTAACTACGCAGGCATGGCAAAGGAAGCCGGCTACGTGGCAGCTTACTCCTTTGACAACTTGGAAGACTTTACCAACAACGTCGCGAAGATCATGAGCGAGGCTGGACCCGTGTTCATCGCCATGAAGGTCGTGCCAGAGGTCGAAAACGAGCCCATCGGAATGCGCCAGCGTGTCCCAACCCGCGGCAGGGCTGAGACGATCAACACCTTGCGAAAAGAGTTGGGCTTGGACTAATTCGTCTCAAGCCACCCCCGCATTGGGCGTCGTCCGAAGACGCTCATACCCGACGCATTACAAGCCTCCGAAAGCTTATTCGTGTCCTGTGGATCCCATATCCGGTGGCGGGGCAAGCTTCAGTGTGGGTCTCGTATTTTGTAATACATTTTGGGTTCCGTACCGTTCAGCACGCTCTTGATCCTGGGAGCGTGGCGTACGAGGACCAAGGCGGTGATGAAATAGCTCGGGACCAACGCCTCCGGAAAGAAGAAATAAGCCGCAATCGGGAGCGCCGCCGTGGCCACGATCTGCCCCACGACCAGAATCCGGGTGGCGGCCACGCCCGCCAGGTAAGCGAGGCACCACACGCCGACGATGGGGGGAGCCAAGTAGAACCCTAATACAGCCGCGCAGGCCAACCCCTTCCCTCCCTTGAACTTCAGGTAAATGGAATAATTGTGCCCCAGCACGGCGGCGATCCCACCCACAGAGCCGCCGATCTGCTCGCTCCATCCGGCAGCCCTGGACAAAAACACACCCAGCGCTATCGCCGCCGCGGACTTGACCATGTCGCCCAACAAGGCCGCCGCCGTAAGTTTCTTCGAGTTGGTCGCCCGGTGTACGTTTAGTGTGCCAACGTTGCCGGAACCCAAATCGAGCACGTTCTTGTTGGCGAACCGCTTGACCAGCACGTAGGCTGTTGGAAACGCGCCGAGTAAGTATCCCACGACTGCGATCGCGCACCAGACGCCGTAATCAACTGGCACCGTTGACCTCCAAAGCAGTTCCGGCTGCCCAAATTGCGGACACCATCTTGGGGCCTGTACCGCAGGCTGTCAATCAGTCGCCAGCCCAGACGCAGGGACGTTCGATTATCGGCCCAATTGTCCGAACCGGGATTCACGGGATTTTGGGATTCGGATGATTTCCAATCATATAAATCCCGGAATCAGAGAAATCACAGTTCAGACGGACAATCGAAAGACCCTGAGCCCAGCCCCACAACGCTCGATTATCTGCCGTACTTGGCAGCCCCGTCATTCATCGCGACCCCGTCTTTCATCGCGACCCCGTCTTTCCCACAGACCCCATCTTTCCCGCGCATGTAGGAATCCAGAGATGTTCAGCGCCAAGACCAAAACCCCGTGCAGGAACTCATGATTCCCGGCTTAAGGCCGGAAAAACCAACACCACAGCATGGGGAAAGGCCGCGATCCGCTCCCTGGCCAACTGTGACCATAGAACGGCCCCGGGTCCTGCTGTCATCCCGCGCCAGACACTGCCAAGGAGGTGATGCTAGAATTAGGTGACCCGGAGTCTTATAGGTGGCTGCCCATAATGCGCAGACCGGTCCTCCGATCCAAGTCTCTCAAATCGATCGTATGCAAGGACGTGCCAGACATCCAAACATCCACAGAACCCACTGGGCCATTGGCGAGGGCGGCCATAGGGGAAGACCCCAATTGAGATTCCGCGTCTGGCCTGTGTTCGCCTTTGCTATATTGCTCCCATTGATCGCGGCGTGTTTCGAGGCGGCTCCGCGCCCCGGCAGCATCCTGCCCACCGCGCTTCCGGTCACACCGCCGATCGCAAGCAATTTTGCTCCGACGGACACGCCAACTCCCACCGACACCCCAGTCCCATCTCCAACACCGGACCCAACACCGGAACCGACGCCGCTCCCTACGCCCATACCCCCACCGTTGCCAACATCGACGCCCACTCCCGTACCATCGCCGACCCCGCGCCCGACGCCTACATCGACACCAACACCTACGCCCACTCCCACTCCTGACCCACCCACAAGTCCCATCCCTGGGCCTGGAGTGCTACTGAGAGTCTGGCATCCGGTCACTGGGTCCGAAGTCCCCAGCGACGCCGTGGTGGTAGTTGGGCTTACGGATGAGGACGCCACGGTCACGATCAACGGCCGGATTGTAGGCGTCGACCGAGATGGCAGGTTCCAGGCTGAGGCGTTCTTATCCCCCGGACCCAACATCATCCGCGTCGTGGCCATCGGCAGAAATGGCAACCAGGCGTCCTCCGAGCTTACCGTCACCAGCCTCGCGTTGCCTCCGCAGCCTTTCGTGTTGCTGGTTACCGAGCCTGGGGACCAGAGCGTTACCCAGGACCCGGCCGTGCGGCTGGCTGGCAGGACGACCCCCAACGCCGAGGTGATGGTCAATGGCGTCCAGATATCCGTGGACTCGTTGCTGGGGATCTTCGAAACCAAGGTCGCCCTGGTGACCGGCCCCAACATAATCAGTGTCACGGCCACTGTCCCGGACGAAGGGGTGCTCAGCAAGGTGATTGCCGTTATCCGCAGGCCCGCCGCGCCCCAGTAAGCCGCGTCGTGTATACTTCCGCTCAGATTGGAGGTGAGTGAAGTGCCCAAGCCAAAAGTTTACTTCCGCCCTGGTTGATTCACCTGTGGCAGAACGAAAGATTTTCTTTCGTCACGTGACATTGAATTCGAAGAGGGCGACGTTGAGCATGACCCCGCCTCGATGCAAGAATTGCTGGACCGAGGCCTGAAAGTCGTGCCCGTCACCATCTGGGGTGACGATGTCGTGATCGGATTCAACGCCAAGGAACTGGCCCGGCTGTTTGATCTGAGCGGCGAGGTACCGGTGGCGACACCGGCGGCGATGCTCGAAAAGTACGAGACTGTGTTGGTGGCTGCATGCCGGGCTGTGCGTCAGCTACCGCCAAGCTTCCTTGAATGGGAGTCGCCCGAGCGGACGCGCAACCTTCAGACGTTCACTTTCCACATCATGGACCGGCCCGACAGGGCGCTCAACGCCTACCAGACCGGGATGTATTCCAGCGAAGACCGGGTCCGCCATGTAAAGGTGGTGCTGGGCGACGTAGGATTCGAGGAAATCGCCCGCTACGGTGAGGATGTGCTTCGCAGGGTCAAGGCGGCCCTCACCGGGGAGACCGAATTCATCCTGGACAAGGTACTGGACTCCTACATGGGCAACAAGACCGCCCAGGAGCTAATCGACTTGGCCCTAGGCCACTCGGTGCATCACCTAAAACAGCTCTATGAGTACATGTCCATTGGCGGCATTACGCCGCAGGAACCCTTGGGCGAGGCCGACTTCGACGGGGTAGCCGTTCCCACGGAGCTATTCTAAGGACTCCCAGCCCTCACGCCTGGTCCAATCGCATCGCCCAGGGCTTGAGGATGCCGTAAAGGAAGTCGTTGACGGGGGTCGGGACACCGAGTTCCCTCGCCATGCGCACCAGCGCCCCGGTCAACCCTTCAAGCTCCACCGGCCGTCCCTCCGTGAAATCCTTGGCTAGGGACGCTCTCCCCTCGGCGGGGAATCCGTCCAAAGAGGTCATGGCCCATTCCAGGGAATCTTCCATGATGGGGGCTCCCCTGGCCTTCCCCACTTCCAGCGCTTCCGCTATCGCCGCGCGAATAAGTTCCCTAGTCTCAGGGACCGTCCGCATCTCAGCGTAGACCGTGTTGCTGGCCGCGTTCACCGCCGCGGAACCGGCGATATACGCAAACTTCTTCCAGAGCATCCCGGGCATGTTTTCGTGCAGCTCCACCCGCCAGTTAGCGCCCTGGAAGACTTGCAGCAGTTTCTGGCCTCTTTCGCTGATGCCCGGCTGCATTTCGCCAAACCCGGCCAGTCCGGGGCCTGCTTGCGTTACTACGCCCGGGCTCGCGATGCGTCCCTCCATGTAGGCGGACCCTATCATCACGCGGGATTCCCCAAAAGCTCCGGCAAGCTGGTCGCCGTTGTCGATGCCGTTTTGAAGGGTTAGAACGGTCGTGCCAGGACCGACCACCGGCCTGACGGCGTCGATCGCCGAGGCATTGTGGTACATCTTGACCGTGAACAACACCAGGTCTTGCGCTCCAACTTCCGAAGCATCTTCAACAGCGTTGCCCGCAACCGTGAATGCGCCGTTGTTGACGCTCTCAACCCGCAGCCCCGACCCTCGAATCGCTTGAAGGTGCGCGCCTCGGGCGATGAAGGTCACGTCATGCCCAGCGCGGCCAAGCAGCCCGCCGAAGTAACCGCCGACGCCGCCGGCTCCCATTACCGTCACTTTCATCGAAAACTCTCCTTACGAGTCACGGATGTTCGCGCGATGACCAGGTACGAATGACTCACCTTCCAGCACGGGGTCCGGCTAGCCGTATTGCTCTCGCAGGTCGCGTTTCATCACTTTGCCCATCACGTTTCGGGGAAGCTCGTCGATAAACACCACGGAACGCGGGCGCTTGAAACCCGCCAGATGCTCGTGGCAGAACTCGATCAACTCCTCCTCAGTTACCGCCCCGCCGCCCCTGACCACTACGGCGCGTACCTCTTCTCCCCATTCGATATCGGGGACCCCGATTACGGCCGCGTCGTCCACGTTGGGGTGGGACACTAGCACCTGCTCGACCTCTTCCGGTGACACCATCTCTCCGCCGCGCTTGATGAAATCCTTGGCGCGGCCCGAGAGGAAGATGTAATCGTCCTCGTCCTGGTAGCCCAGGTCCCCGGTGTAGACCCAGCCAGAGCGTAGGGCGTCCCGGGTTGCGTCTTCCTGTTGCCAGTAGCCCCGCATCATCCTGGAACCGCGTGCCACGATCTCACCGACCTCGCCCAACTCCACCGGGTTGCCAGCCTCATCCACTATTTGGACTTCCACATCCTCCAACGGCTTGCCAATAGAACTCAGCCTCTTCAGCTTCTTCTCCACCTCTTCGTCGTCTCCGTCCAAGACGTGGTCTTCCGGCGGCAACATCGTAATGGTGGAGGCGGTCTCGGTCTGGCCGAAGGCGTTGATGAACCGGGCAGTCGGGAATCTCTGGATCGCCCGCTTTATCACGTCCACGGGCATGGGGGCCGCTCCGTAGGTAATGACGTCCAGTGAAGTAAGGTCGAATTCTCCGAATCGTGGGTGCTCTATCACCTGCTTGAGCATCGTCGGCACCAGCATTGCCCGGTTGGCTTGGCACTTCTGGACCAACTCCATCCAATCCACGGAGTCGAACTGCCTCATCACCGCGAGTGTGCGTCCGCCGTAGACGGCGGCCAGCGCCGCTTGAAGCCCGGCAATGTGGTAAAGAGGCACGGTCAAAAGGTTGGTCTCCTCCTCTTCCGGGTCCGCCGGAGTGACCGTGGCCAGCAGGTAACTGGCGAAACTGTCGTGGGTGAGCATGACGCCCTTGGGCACCCCGGTGGTGCCCGCCGTAAACATAATCACCGTTGTGTCTTCGTCACCGGCTTCAGGGAAGTTCAATTGGTCCGGAATCCCGTCCGCAACCAGGTCCCGGTAGCTGGTGTGTCCGCCGGTGGCCTCGCCGTCCAGCACCACCACCCGGTCCGCGGCCGCCAAATCGCCTTCTATGGGAACTAGTGGCAGATACCGCTCTCCGATGAACAGCATGGACGGTTGGGCGATGCGAAGCATCTGGTCCAGTTCTTCCGACCTAGCCCTGAAATTGATCGGCACGTAAATGGCGTCTAGCTGGGCCGCCGCGAAGTAAAGCTCGATATTTTGCGGAGTGTTGACCTGCATGATGGCGAGCCGGTCACCGCTGCCCACGCCCAGCCCCGCCATGGCGTTGGCCAGGGCGTTAACCCGCTCTTGCAGCTCTGCGTAGGTAATTTCATGGTCGTCGAAGTGAATCGCGACCCGGTCGGGAACAATTGCGCCAGCAATCATCAGGAATTCGGTGGTGTTCATAGGGCAACTCCCGTGGCGGCAAGTCTGGTTTCCAACTCCAGGGCGGCTTGGAGAGGCAGGTCCGCGCCGGCGGACAACGCTCGCTTGGCGGCGGCCATCACGGCGGGTTCCACGGCTGCCAGAACTCGCGCCGACTCCCACGCCGCGTCCAGCAAGGTTTCATCAGGAACGATGCGGGTCAACAGGCGGCATTTCAACGCTTCCCCGGCATCAAATCGCCGCCCGGTCAACAGTAGCTCGGAAGCGGCTCCCACCAGGGCGTTTCGGGGCAAAGTCTGGGTCCCTCCCGCCGCCGGAACCATCCCAAGCTGGGTCTCCGGCAAGGCAAAGATAGTCCCTTGACCAGCGACGCGCAAGTCGCCCAGCAGGCATATCTCGACGCCCGATCCGATACAGAAGCCATGGACCGCGATCACTATTGGCCTGGTCAATCGAAGGAACTGCCCCCACACGTCCCGCTCCCACCGGACCCGCCGGGCCACCACCTGGGAAGGGGCGGTCCCGAACTCGGTCAGGTCTGCCCCGGCGCAGAAAGCGCGGCCTTCTCCCGTTATCAGCAGGCACCTGGCATCGGGGTCGGCTTCAACCGCGAACAACGCTTCGGAGAAATCGTCCCTCATCTGCATATTGTAGGCGTTGAGGACATTGGGACGGTTCAGGGAGATATGGGCGACACCGCCCTCCTTGGAGAATAGGATAGTTTCGAAGGCGGACACGCCGGCTATCCTTGGGCTGACGCCCGGCGATAGAGCTCACCCATCTCGACTTCCGTGTAGCGGAGACCGATGTTCTCCAGATTATGGGCGTCGCTTACTTCGACTAGCATCAAATCGTGGTCTTCGGCGATCTTCCGCACCTGCGGCTTCCGGATATGCCAGTTATGGATGTAATTGTCGATCTCGATGGCGTGGATGTTTTCTTCGATCAGGATGTTTGGGGTGTAATAGCCCGGGTGACAGTAGATCCGGAAAACCCCGCCATCATCCAGGAATAATTCGCTGACTTGGTACTCGTCGAAGGGGTTTGAAGGCGGGCGTATCTCGATTTCCCATCCCGGAATAATGATCGCCTCTCCAGGGAAATGCCTCTCCACCAACTCCTTGAACTCATACGACCACTCCTTATTGTGGTGGTCGGTTATGGCGATGCCATCAATCTTCATATCTTTGATTTGGGCCAATACCTTTTCCGCGATGGACAGAGATGGAGGCTGGAAGTTAAACGCCTCCCAGATGTGAGTATGCAGGTCGAGTTTGACTTTCAACGGTTTAAGCCACCTTCACTAATAGGTCAAATGCCAGCTCTTGATCACTGGCCCGTATAATTGGGGGGCCGCTTGTGCAGAAACGACTCGATCCCCTCCGCACGGTCGCCGGTGCTTTGCAAGACGACGTTCAGGTCCGCCTCCAACCTGAGTCCCTGCTCCAGGGTCAGGTCCAGCCCCTGGCTCAGGGCTTCCTTTGCGTAGCGGGCCGCCACCGGCCCTCCGGATAGAATGGCATCGGCGAGGTCGCGGGTCTCGGCTTCCAGACGGCCGGGTCCCGCCACCCGGTTCACCAGCCCAATCTCAAGGGCTTGCGCGGAGTCGATTATCCTGGACGTAAGCAAGAGGTCTCGCGCCCAGGCCTGCCCAACCAAACGGGGCAACCGCTGGGTGGCCCCATCCGAGGGTAGCCTACCGTGGGCCAGGTCTGAAATCCCAAACCGGGCGTGTTCAGACGCAACTCTAAGGTCTCCGGCAAGGGCAAGTTCCAACCCTTGGTCTATGGCGTCGCCATTTATAGCCACGATCACGGGCATGGGCAGAGACGCCACGGCGGCGGCGCATTGCATCGAGGTCAGCCATTGCATCCCAGCCGTCCCAGCGCTAAGCGATAGTCCCGCCGGAGCGGCTTCCCGCCCTACCGAAAACGCCGTCCCCGACCCTGTAAGGACGACCAGGTGCACCTGGTCGTCCGACGCGATCTCCCCGCATGCCTCGCCCAGTTCGGCGGCCGTCAACGCGTCGATGCGGTTCAAAACATCGGGCCGCGCAAGGGTGATCGTGGCCACCGGAGGGGTTATCCCAAGGGTCAAACAACGGTATCGAATCGTAACAATCTCCGCTACGGATTCTGGCTAAATGTTAGGCTCGGCAGGGAGTCTTGACAAGGGTCTGTGCCTGACTTAACATGAATTGGCACTCGCAGGAATCGAGTGCTAACACGTGCGCGATAACGAATTCGTACGAAAACAACAGCATAGAGGAAGGAGGCAAAAGTGGCAAACTTCGTTCCGCTGGGCGAGCGGGTAGTGATTAAGCCCATCGAGCAAGAGCAGACCACCAAGGGCGGTATCTTTCTACCCGACACTGCCAAGGAGAAGCCTCAGGAAGGGGAGGTGGTCGCAGTTGGACCAGGGCGCGTCAGCGATGACGGCTCTCGGATTCCAATGGAACTATCAAGTGGCGATCGCGTCATTTACTCCAAGTTCGCCGGCACCGAATATAAGGACGGCGAGGATGAGTACCTGATCCTGAGGGAAAGCGATATCCTGGCCAAGATAGGCTAAATCAGGTGGCGGGCTCTGACCCGCCCCATCCAATCGAGGAGGTTTAGATAGGATGCCCGCTAAACAGATGGCTTACTCGGAAGAGGCGCGAAAGCTGCTCCGGTCAGGCATCGATACACTGGCAGATTCTGTCAAGGTGACCCTGGGCCCCAAGGGACGCAACGTGGTTCTCGACAAGTCTTTTGGCCCCCCACAGGTCTGCAGCGATGGTGTCACCATCGCAAAAGAGATCGAGCTGCCGGACAAGTTCGAGAATATGGGCGCTCAGCTCCTGAAAGAAGCCGCGACCAAGACCAACGACGCCGCCGGTGATGGCACGACAACTTCCGTGGTTTTGGCCCAGGCTATCATCAACGACGGGTTCAAGAACGTCACCGCCGGTAGCAACCCGATGGCGATCAAGCGCGGTATCGAACGCGCAGTCGCTGCCGTCGTAGCAGAGATCAGTGGTATGTCAGAGCTCGTTGAAACCCGCGAGCGCATCGGCCAGGTGGCCAGCCTCTCAGCCCACGAAGAAGCGATCGGCGAGACCATTGCCGAGTCCATGGAGAAGGTGGGCAAGGACGGCGTCATCACCGTCGAGGAGTCCAAGGGTCTCTCCGACGAGATCGAATACGTCGAAGGTATGCAGATCGACCGCGGCTACATCTCTCCCTACTTCATCACCAACGCTGACCGGATGGAGTCTGTGATTGAGGACGCCACCGTGGTTATCACCGACAAGAAGGTCTCCGCCGTCGCGGAGATGCTCCCCGCGTTGGAAAAGCTCCTGCAGGTTGGCCGCAAGAACGTCGTCATCATAGGTGAGGACGTCGACGGCGAGGCTCTGGCCACCCTGGTGGTCAACAAGCTTCGCGGCACCCTCAACATCCTGGGAGTCAAGGCTCCTGGATTCGGAGACCGCCGGAAAGCCATGTTGGAAGACATCGCCATCCTTACCGGTGGCACCGTCATCAGCGAGGAGACCGGACGGAAGCTGGACAGCGCGACCCTGGAGGACTTTGGGCAGGCCCGCCGGATCTCGGCCACCAAGGACGAGACCACCATCGTGGAGGGCCGCGGCTCCGAGGACCAGATCCAGGCTCGCATCAACCAGATTAAAGCCCAAATCGAAGACACAACCTCCGAGTTCGACCGCGAGAAGCTCCAGGAGCGGATGGCCAAGCTCTCCGGCGGCGTCGCCGTCATCAAAGTCGGCGCGGCCACCGAGATCGAGCTCAAGGAGCGCAAGGCCCGGGTAGAGGACGCCCTTTCGGCCACCCGGTCCGCTGTGGAAGAGGGAATCGTCGCCGGCGGCGGCGTGGCCCTCGTACGAGCACAACGCGCCCTGGACGGCATCGGCGACATCCCAGCCGACGAGAAGGTTGGGGTGGACATCATCCGCCGCGCCCTGGAACAGCCCCTCAAGCTCATCGTCGAGAACGCTGGCTTTGAAGGCGCGGTGGTGCTGAACGAGGTCAAGCAACAGGCCGACGACTACGGCTACGACGCCGAAGTTGGCGAGTTCGGCCCGATGCTCGAGCGCGGAATCGTCGACCCAGCCAAGGTGACTCGCTCGGCCCTGCAAAACGCGGCCAGCGTGGCGAGCATGGTGCTTACTACCGAGTCGATGATCACCGAAATCCCCGACAAGAACCCCGCCGGCCCGGCTATGCCTCCGATGGACTACTAGCCGAGGCTACCCAGCATACCGGCCCTGGCAGCGACCGCCCCGAGACTCTTGGGGCGGTCGCTCTTTGACCGGCGGACCGCAAGTTCCCTGCCGGGGCCACATTCGTAGACAACCATACCTAGGCTACTTACCCCAAGAGTCGACCATACCACGGACACCCTGTCCCTCTCGCATGTGGAGCGGGGACTATCTCCGAAGGACTGAGTTCCAGCAAGTGAACCAAGCGGAGACCATTAGCAAGGTATTTGAAAACCCCGAGGCCGCCCTCGAGGGCTTGTCCTCCGGGTCAACGGTGGTCATCGCGGGTTACACCGGCGTCGGTGTCCCCGAGAGTTTGATCAGAGCTATGATCAAAGCCCCGGTCCGAGAACTCACCTGCGTATGTCAGGGAGCGTGGCCTCATGGTCCTGAATCCGTGGACGTGGCAGACCTCGTGGCCGCCGGTAAGGTGCGGAAACTTATCACTCCCCTTGGCTTCGATCCCGCGCAACCCGGAGTGGTCAAGGAACTGTGGGAATCAGGACAGCTAGAAATCGAGGCCATTCCCCAAGGAGTCCTTGCCGAGTTGCTTCGCGCGGGCGGGGCCGGTCTTGGCGGAGTCTTCATCCCCGATGGGATGGGAACGAGGTTCGAGGACAACCGGGAAGTCCGCAACTTCGATGGCCGGGACTATATCTTCTGGGAAGCCATCCGCGCCGACTTCGCCCTCTTGAGGGCCAGCGTCTCCGACACCGTCGGAAACCTGGTCTACCGCGGGTCCCAGCGTAACTGGAACCCGCCCATGGCGATGTCGGCCCGTATCTCCATTGCCGAAGTCGACCAGATATTCGAGCCGGGAGGCATCGACCCCGAGTTGGTCATCACGCCCGGCATATTCGTCAACCGAGTAGTGCAGACAGTCTAGCCACAATCCGACCGCAACTACTGTATGCAACCACCGTCCGCAAGTATAGGAAAGACAATGCCCGGACCCGATAGAATCGACGACCGCCGCATGGCCGCCAGAGTTGCTAGAGAACTGGTGTCTGGAGATGTCGTCGCCATAGGCTCAGGTCTTCCGGCGCTGGTTCCGGGGCTGTTTCCCGCTGGTTCGGGCGTTACATTCGTTTCCGGGTCCGGGGCGGTGGGCTACCAGGCATTGGGTGGTACGAACGCTCCCGGCGATAGCGCGGGAGTCTCAAGCCTGGTCGATTCTTCCGGGCAAGACATCATGCTTGCACCCGGCGGATCGGTCCTCAGCACAGTTGACCTCGCGGGCATGACCAGAGCGGGTTACGTGGATACCGCGGTGATTCAACCGGCGCAGTTGGGAGCGGATGGGGCCTTTTGTCACTGGACGAGCGCCTCCACCCCAGGGATTCCTGCGCCTTCGGACTCGGTTGATCTAGCCAGCGGTGCGCGTAGAGTCGTAGCCATCATGACCCACACCACCCCAGACGGCCAGCCCGCCATAGTTGCCGAATGCACTCTCCCGCCTGACGGGGTTATTCGTCGGGGAACCATCATCACAGACCTGGCGGTACTGAGCGTGGACCCGGACGGTCTGGTGATTACCGAAGTTGCCCCCGGATGGAGTGTTGACGACATAGTTGCCCTCACCGGAGCCCCCGTCCGCGTGGCCGCCGCGCTGAACGAGATGGTTTTTGACGTCCCGTCCTTTGATCCGATTAACAAGGTCTACTCCACCGGGCTCGAAGCGGTGGCAGACATGCCCAATGGTTCGACAGTGATGATAGACGGATTTGCCGGGCCCGGAGGGATGCCCCATTACCTGATGGTGGCGCTGCGCGATCACGGGGCGAAACAGCTCACGATGGTCAGCAACACCGCCGGCATTGCGAGGGTCATTGGGTTCGGCACTCCCCCTGGGCTTCAAGCCATCGACCATAGCATTCTGATCGAAAACCATCAGATCAAGAAGGCCATCGCCTCCTACCCGGTCTCACCTTCCCCCACGCGGCCCAGCGCCTTTGAGCTTGCCTGGCAACAGGGGGAAGTCGAGATAGAGGTCGTCCCCCAGGGCACTCTTGCGGAACGGATCCGGGCAGCGGGCGCGGGAGTCGCCGCCTTCTACACTCCCACTGGCGTTGGCACACTATTGACTGAAGGCAAGGAGACCAGGGTTATCGGCGGGAAGGAATACGTTCTGGAACCCGCCCTGCGAGCCGACTACTGTCTGATTCGCGGGTACAAGGCGGACACCCTGGGCAATGTCATATACAAGGGCACTTCTAGAAACTTTAACGCTGTGATGGCGCCAGCGGCCCGGACCACCATAATCGAAGTGGATGAGATAGTGGGTCCGGGAGAACTGGACCCGGAGGCCGTGGTAACCCCCGGGGTTTTCATCGACCGGGTTGTCCAACGCCCCGCCGATTTTTCGCCCTACGAGTAACGGCCCCGCGCATGGCCAAATCGCCACGCTGGAAGGACACGGATACCCATGCCTGATCCAGAAGAAAAACCTCGATTGGACCGGGAGATCATCGCAATGCGGGTGGCCAAAGAGTTACCCGACGGTAGCTACGTCAACCTGGGTATCGGCATCCCCACTTTGGTGTCGGCATTCCTCGCTCCTGGTCAGGTCGTCTTTTACCATAGCGAAAGCGGAGTGCTCAACTGCGGCCCCTTGGCCGAGGAAGGGGAGCAAGACGTCGACCTCATCAACGCCGGGGGGCAGTTCCTTCAGATGGTCCCGGGCATGTCCTTTTTCGGGTCCGCAGACGCCTTCGCCATGATCCGTGGCGGGCATGTCAACGTCACGGTCCTGGGCGCCCACCAAGTCTCAGCCAAGGGAGACCTGGCCAACTGGATGCTCCCCCAAAGGGGCGTCGGAAACGTCGGCGGCGCAATGGACCTAGCCGCGGGCGCGGACGACGTGATCGTCGCCATGGAACACACCGACCGCGAAAACCAGCCGAAGATCGTGGAAGACTGCACGTTGCCATTGACCGGGAAGGGCTGCGTCTCCCTCATCGTGACTGATCTCGCGGTTGTGCGGTGTACCCAAAGCGGTCTAGTCCTCGAAGAGGTGGCCCCTGGCTGGACCGCGGAAGAAGTCCAGGAACTGACCGGAGCCAATCTTTCCCTTTCTCCGGACTTGACGGAATACCAACTCTAACCTGTTCTCGTACAGACCGAGGGGATACCGCTATGGTTCCAGACACGTTAACAATTGCTAATGGCGTCGCCGTGTTGGTACTGGCGATTTCAGGAATCGCCCTGTGTTCGACCATCACGATAATCCTGATCAAACTCTATCCTTCTGTCCGCAGCATCGCGTCCAATCTGGATAAGACCACCGGATCGTCGGCGGTGACCGCCGAGAACGCGGCCGTGATCTCCACCGCCTTCGCAGCCAAGGCTGACGAGATGGCCGAAAACCTCGCAACCGCGGCGGAGAAGAGCCGGGAAACCATGGAGTCAACCGCCGAAACTACCAGTAACTTAGCAGCCG
Organism: Dehalococcoidia bacterium; assembly: GCA_965205385.1. Taxonomy (GTDB): domain Bacteria; phylum Chloroflexota; class Dehalococcoidia; order Lucifugimonadales; family UBA3495; genus CATOSP01. The sequence goes on along the minus strand of CBDBGS010000008.1, from coordinate 1,797,908 downwards.
CCTCCGCGCTACTTGGGCCTGCCGGAGCCGTGGCGAGCGCGGCCAAGTCGGTCAAAACTGGGTTGGCGGACCTCATGACCGATGAGCGGCGACAAGAAACGATTTCTCAGGTGAAAGAGAAGTTCCACTCCCAGGATGTTGCTGGCTTCGTGGAGCGGATAACCGGAAGAGTAGGAAACTTTTTCCATATAAGGCGCGGGTGATAGCTCCGCCCGGATTAGTAACTGTTCAGACTTGATGTGTCCTTCCTACTCCAAGCTCGTCATTCCGGGCTTGACCCGGAATCCAGAAACCTTTGCAACCAGCAACAATGACTATCATTGGCATTTCTGGATTCCCGCCTTCGGAGACCTTTGAATAATCCCCTCTCACTCCGGGAGAGGGTTAGAGTGAGGGCGTCCCCCGTATCTGGGCGCACTCTGGATTCTCGCTTTCGCGGGAGTCGCGAAAGGTTACGCAAAGGTCTCCCTGCGCGGGAATGGCTGGTTGCGGCTGAGGGACATCGTTTGAGAATCATCATGAAGATGACCGATGTGGGATTTACCCAATCCGCGTCCTCGAGTCTGAACAGGTACCCGGATCCAGGGCAATCGCGTTATAAATTGGTAGACTTGGCCAGGCATACGAGTTCAGTGATGTGAAGGGGAGACGGGGGGAGTGATGAGGGAGGGAAAGGGCGCGTCCATTATGGATTATTTCGAGACGTTGGAGGACCCCAGGATCGACCGGTGCAAGCGGCACAAACTGCTGGACATTATTGCCATTGCCATCTGCGCCGTCATCTGCGGGGCCGACTCTTGGGTCTACATCGAGTTGTTCGGCAAGAGCAAGCTGGAATGGTTCCAGACCTTCCTGGAACTGCCCCACGGGATCCCGTCCCACGACACCTTCGGCGACGTCTTCTCCCGGCTGGACCCGGAGCAGTTCCAGCAGTGCTTCATGGCCTGGACCCAGGCGGTGTCCGACCTGGTCCCCGGGGAAGTGGTGGCCATCGATGGCAAGACGGTACGGCGTTCCCACGACCGCAATTCGGGCAAGCGGGCCATCCACCTGGTCAGCGCCTGGGCCTCGGCCAACACGCTGACCCTGGGCCAAGTGAAGACCGAGGAGAAGTCCAACGAAATCACTGCCATTCCCCAGTTGCTGCAAATGCTGGAACTGAAAGGGTGCATCGTCACCATCGACGCCATGGGCTGTCAGAAGGACATCGCCCAGGGGATTCTGGACCGGGGCGCCGACTACGTGCTGGCGTTGAAGGAGAACCAGGGTCAACTGTACGAAGACGTGCGGGACCTGTTCGAGGGAGCGGAGGAGTTCGGCTTCGAGGGTGTTCCCCACGACTACGCCACCACCCTGAACAAGAACCACGGACGGATAGAACGTCGGGAGTGCTGGACAATCAGCGACCCATCTTGCTTGGGGTACCTGAGCGCCGGCCAGGACTGGCCCAGCCTGCGCTCGGTGGTCAAGGTGGTGGGCCGCCGGGAGACGCCGGGAGAGACCACGGTACAGCCCCGGTACTACATCAGCAGCCTGGATGCCCCGGCGGAGCGACTGCTGGAGGTGGTGCGCGCTCACTGGAGCATCGAGAACTCCTTGCACTGGAGCCTGGACGTGACCTTCCGAGAAGACCAATGCCGGGTGCGTAAGGACCACGCACCGCAGAACATGGCGACGCTGCGGCAGGTTTCGCACAATCTGCTCAAGAACGAAACGAGCCTCAAGGTGGGCATCCAGGGGAAACGCCTCCAGGCCGGCTGGAAGGAGGACTACCTGCTGAAAGTCCTCCGCAGCTAAAACGCGATTGCCCTGTACCCGGATTAGGACGATTGCGAAGTCAGGAAGTTCGTCCGTAGAGCCGGGCGATGGTCTGCGTTGGGCGGAAGGCGCAGCTTTTGGCCCGCAGGGGCATGGACATCTGGGCAGGAAACCATCCTTGGAGGCGCAGGGCATTCAATGCCGTGTTGACCAGGGTGGCGAATGCCTCGCCCAGACCGGGTCGGCGCAGGGTGTGAATGTCCTCATCCCAGCTGCGGTCCTTCACATGATGCTGGCTGTTCTCAATGCTCCAGTGGTCGCGGAACAGCTTGAGCAACCCTCGGGGCCCACACTGACCTGAGCTCAGGCTGGTCAGCAGATACCAGAGCTCCCGGCTCACCTCCCCAGTGGTTATATCCACTTTCTGCTTCTCCACCATTGCCCCCTGCCTCGCCCCAGGGTATCCCAACTCCTCCCGGATATAATCAGCCAATTCGGCATCGGCCCAAATCCGCCGCCTTTCAATCATCCCCGCTTTTTTTCTACGGTCTCCGCCGCCGGCTCTCCCAGTTCCGCTCCGGCAAACCCCTCCACCAGGGCGGACAGCACCGTCGGCTGGTTCCCCTTGACCCGCACCAGGTAGTCCCGTCCGTGGCTGACTATGGCTCGGCACAGGTCCCGCTCCGCATACAGGGCGTCCATAGTCAGCAGCCGCAGGCCGGGGTAGTCCTCGAACAGCCGGCCCAACTTCTCCCGCAACACCCCCGGCTCGTACCGCTTCTCCGTCGCCGGCCACTGGCCCAGACACAGCTTCAGGTCGTGGGCCAGTACGTTCACCATCATCAGGGGATTGCCTTGGGCATCTTTCGACTGCTTGGCCCATTTGCCGTCCACCGAGGCGTTCAGTTCCTGGTCCGCCACCACCCGGGCCACCCATTCGGTCAGGGACCCCTGCAACTGCTCATACGGGACCCCCGCCAAGGTGCGCGAGATGGTGGTGGCGTGAGGCGGATCGTCCCGGTGAAACCCCAAGGGTTCTTTAAGTTCCGGCCAGTGCATCCTGGCGAAGAGGGCGATGTGGGCCATGGTTGTCTGACCGCAGACCAAGCCCAGCAGGGTCAGGCGAAGAATGGCTTGAAAGGGATGACGAACTCCCCTGGCCCTCCTGGGATCCGGCACCTGTTCCAAGCACTCGAACAGAGATTCCGCAGCACCCATATCCACACACTCCCATCTCCCGCTTCCCTATACCTTATAAACTTTTATCCACCAACTTTGCAATCGTCCTGGTACCCGGATCAGGACGATTGCAAAGTCAGAGCGATACTCCAAATAAGGGGCGATAGTCTGTTCCGGGCGGAAGGCGCAAGTCTTGGCTCGCATTGGCATGGACATCCGGGAAGGAAACCATCCCTCCAAACGCAAGGCGTTCAAACTGACATTCACCAGCGTGGCGAACACTTCACCCAACCCCGTACGGCGCAGCGTGTGGACGTCTTCATCCCAGCTACGGTCCTTCACATGATGCCCTTGTTCTCAATGCTCCAGTGGTTGCGGAACAGCCGCAGCAGTTCTCCGGGGTTGCCCTGACCCGGAGGCAGGCTGGTCAGCAGATACCAACGCTCTTGGGACACTTCACCGGTGGCTATCTCCACTCTCACCTTCTCCACCATTGCGGCCTGCCTCGCCCCGGGGAACCCCAGTTCCTCCCGGATATAATCGGCTAATTGAGCGGCGGCCCAAAGCCGCCGTATCTCGATTCTATCCGCTTTTTTTCTTTGGTCTCTGCTTGAAGTTCCCCCAGTTCAGCCTCCGGAAACCCGTCCGCCAGGGCAGCCAGAATTGTTGGCCGGTTTCCTTTGACCCGCACCAGGTAGTCCCGCCCATAGCTTACTATAGCTTGGCAAAGGTCCCGTTCCGCGTACAGGGCATCCATAGTGAGCAGTTGCAGGCCCGGATAATGCTCAAACAATTGGCCCAGTTGCGCCCGCAACACCTTCGGTTCGTACCGCTTCTCCGTCATCGGCCACTGGGCCAGGCACAGCTTCAGGTCATGGGCCAGGACATTCACCATCCCAAGGGAGATTCCCGGCGGCGTCTTCGGACTGTTTAGCCCACTTCCCATCCACTGAGGCATTCATGCGCCGGTCTTCCACCATCCCCTCAACCCAGCCAATCAAGGCCTGTTGCAATTGCTCGAAAGGGACTCCCGCCAATGCCCGGGAGATCGTGGTAGCGTGGGGAGCCCGGTCCCGAATGAAGCCCAGGGGTTCCTTCAGCGTTTGCCAATGCAATTGCCCAAACAGGGCTATGTGGGCCATTGTAGTTTGACCGCTGACCAGGCCCAGCAACGTCAAGCGCAAGATCGCCTGAAAAGGGTGTCTGACTCCCCGGGCTTTCCTCGGGTCCGGCACCTGTTCCAAGCTCTTGAAAAGAGATTCCGCCGCCGCTTCCACAACTTCACCCACCCATCGTCTTTTCCCCTTCTCTTTTACCCTTAGTGGCCTGACTTTGCAATCGTCCTAGTACCCGGATCACTCCGCGTTGACTTCCCTTTAACGGGGTGTTAAGCTATTGCGAATCCACGCATGAAATTGTACTTTCGGGAGCTTGGGCAAGCCAGGCTGAGAGGGTGGCCGAAGATCGTCGCCGACCGTCCGTACCTGATCCGGGTAATGCCGGTGTAGGAAAGACGCAAGGGCTAATCGAAGACCGCCAGGCTCAATACCTGGCGGTTCATTTATTCTCACCGGAATTGGAGACGTAGGGGCTATGTCAGACGACCTAGTTATCGCCGGAAGAACTTTCAAGTCTCGCCTCATCCTGGGGACCGGCAGGTACCGCACCATGGAAGAAATGGTGGAAGCTGTCGAGGCCTCCGGTGTCGAGATGATTACCGTCGCCATCCGCCGCCTCGACCTGGACGACCCTACCCAAAAGACACTGTTGGATTACATCGACTGGAACAAATACCAGATCTTGCCCAATACCGCCGGTTGCGCCACCGTCGAAGAAGCTGTTTTCGTCGCCAGGCTCGGCAGGGAGGTAGGCCAGACCGATCTGGTGAAACTGGAAGTGATCCCAGACCCCAAGTACCTCTTCCCGGACGGTGGGGCCACCCTGGAAGCGGCCAGGCAGTTGGTCGAGGAAGGCTTTGCCGTCTTGCCTTATATCCACGCTGACCCTGTGCTGGCCAAGAGGCTGGAAGACGTGGGTTGCGCCACCGTGATGCCCCTCGGCTCGGCCATCGGCTCCGGGCAGGGCATCCACACCATAGAAGAAGTGAAGATGATCATCGAGCAGGCCAACATCCCCGTCGTCGTCGACGCCGGATTGGCCGTACCCTCCGACGCCTCGCAGGCCCTCGAGCTGGGTGCGGACGCGGTGCTGGTCAATACCGCCATCGCCCAGGCCGAGAATCCTGGACTAATGGCAGAGGCGTTCAAGCAAGGCGTGGAAGCCGGACGCAAGGCATATCTGGCGGGCAGGATCGGAATCCGCCCTTACGCCGCCCCCAGCAGCCCCACGGCCGACGTGCCCCAACCCGTCTCGGCTGGCAGCTAGTCCCTGATGGCGACCTCCCTGCCCCAGCCCCTGCTCTGCCTGGTCACCGACCGGACGCTGGGGGAACAAGCAACCATGGTGGGCCGGATCGCCGCAGCCGTGGCCGGTGGCGTGGACATGGTCCAGATCCGGGAAAAGGACTTTCCCGGTGGTCTGCTGCTGGAATTGGTCGAGGAGATCCGCCGCGCGGCGGGTGACGGCCCCCTTCTCATGGTAAACGAACGCGCCGACGTCGCCCTGGCTGCTGGCGCAGCCGGAGTCCAACTGGGGGAAGAGGGACTTCCAGTCTCGATTGCAAGGGAGATTCTTGGGCCCCGGCAGCTAGTTGGCAGGTCCGTCCACTCCGTGGAAGGGGCCGTGGAGGCCGCAAGTCAGGGCGCGGACTTGTTGGTCGTGGGCACTATGTTCGCCACCCGCTCCCACCCGGGAGCCGCCGCAATCGGGCCCGTGTTGATTAACCAGATTTCCCAACGCTGTAACATACCGATGATCGGCATCGGGGGAATCAACGCCGCCAACCTGGGTGAGGTCTTGAAGGCCGGAGCCTGTGGAGTCGCGGTCATAAGCAGCATCCTGGCCGCGGATGACCCCGAAGAAGCGGCGAGAGAGTTGAAACAGGCCATGATTGCGGAATGGACCGAGTCCTCGGCCTTCGCGCACGGGCAACCTTAAGGAGGCTCCCAAGCGGGATGATTAACTTGATGGTGAACGGCAAACCAAGGGAACTGGAAGCGACCGTCAACCTGGCGAGCTTCCTCGACTCCCTTGGCGTCAACCTGCAGCACGTGGCAGTGGGGTACAACGGCGAGGTCATCAAGAAGGAACAATACCCCGAGGTGAATCTTGGAGAAGGGGATGTCCTGGAGATCGTCCGGCCCGTCGGAGGCGGTTAGACTCTTCCCGGGAGCCAGGTGTGGCGCCAACTCCCCGAGAGTTTGAATTGTCGAAACAGCCGGACTTGGATACCGACACCCTGGACCGGCTCATGGTGCAAGTAGTCCGGGATAACCCGGAACAGGTCGCCGGTTGGATCACCGGCAAGCCCGGTAGCTGGGGGTTCCTTGCGGGTCAGGGTGTCTTGACCTGTCGGAAGAGCCTGGACCGCTCCCTCACCGAGGTCGAGCGGCGCCGGGTTTGGGACCGTCTCTGGTGGCTGTTGGAGCAGGTCAAGGCCAGTTTTACGCGCTGAGTGGCCCTCTTAGCTGGGGAGATTCCAACACATCCGGGTTAATTACCCTCACCGGCTCTCCGCTGGCGAAGGCTCGAATATTCTCCACCACGCCCCCGTAGAAAGCCCGGTACGACTCCTCAGTGACGTAACCCACGTGCGGCGTTATCAGCGTGTTTGACAGCGTCAGGAACGGGTGGTCCGCGGGCAGAGGCTCCACGTCGACGGTATCCAATCCGGCCCCGGCAATCCCACCGCTCCGCAGAACGTCAATCAAAGCGTCCTCGTCAACGATGGGGCCCCGTGAGATATTCACCAAGTAGGCCGTTGGCTTCATCCGTGCCAGGTCCTCCGCGCCCACCAGTCCTCGTGTACGCTCGCTGAGCCGCACATGGACCGATAGCACGTCCGAGTCCCGGAACAACGTTTCTTTGTCCACCAGCGTTGCGCCGCACTGCGCGGCCCGCTCAGCCATAAGGTTCTGGCTCCAACCGATGACGTCCATGTCGAATGCGTTGCCGACTCGCGCGACCTTGGAACCGATGTTGCCCAACCCCAGCAACCCCAGCGTCTTACCTTTCAACCCCATGCCGACGGTGGTCCCCCAGCTACCCTCGCGGGTACGTTGGTCTTCAAGGTGAATCTGCCGCGCCATGCCGATGATTAGGCCCCAAGTCAACTCTGTGGGCCCCTCTCCCGCTCCGGGGGTGCCACTCACGGTTATCCCCATCTCGGTCGCAGCCGCCAGGTCGTAGGATGCGTTGCCTCCGCCTGTGGTGATCAGGAAACGCAGACTCGGCAGCCGGGCCAACAGGGACCGGGGGAATGCGGTGCGTTCCCGCATACCCATCACCACGTCGAAGTCCTTCAGCCGCTCCGCCAGCGCGTCCTCATCCGCGAGATGGGTCCGGAAGAACTCCACCTCCGTACCAGAGGGAAGGGAGTCCCAGTCCGCGAAGTCGCGGGCAACACCCTGGTAGTCGTCAAGTACGGCAACCTTCACGTCGGACAGACCTCCAAGCCGGGTAAATTGACCTGATTACTTGAACGCCGGCATGACTTCTTCGGTCAACAGCTTGAGGCTTCTCTTGACCGCTTCCGGCGGGAGAAGCCCGCCAGGGTTCAGTTCCGCGGTAAAGCCGGTCAGTCCAAGGGTCTCGACATAGCGGCCCAGCTTATCGGTCACCGATTCAGGGGTCCCGAAGATCACCTTGGTTTCCAGTATCTCCTCATAGCTCATGCTTGCCAGCCTTTGGATGCTGGCGCGCCTCATGGGCGAACGAACGGTGTTGGCTCCCGCTTCCTCACCCCCGAACTGCCGCCGGAAACGGGCGAAATAGGCCTCGATTGTCTCTCTGGGCTCGATCTGGATGTCTTCCTGGTTGGGGGAGATGTACATCGGAACGCGGACCGATATGTCGCCTCCCTCGCCGGGGTGCCCCGCTTCCTTCCACGCCTTCCGGTAGTCCTTCAGGTTGGTCTCCAGATCGTTTACGTCCATACCCCGCATGGAGAGGAAGATGGGGTAACCCAACCGTCCGACTCGCTCGAAGCTCTCCTCGGAGGTGGACGCCAACCGGATTGGCGGGTGAGGTTTCTGGTAAGGGGAAGGTGATAGGAGCGCGCCCTCGATATGGTTGAACTGACCGTGGTAGGAGAAGGTCTCTCCCTTCCAGGCCTGCATGATGATATCCAGGGCCTCCTGGAATCTTGCCGGGCTCTCCTCGTATGGTATCCCCATGATCTCGTAGGCCCGTTGGTTACCGCTGCGTCCCACACCGAACTCGAAGCGCCCCTGGCTGATCTGGTCCACGGTCGCTGACTCTTCCGCGATACGCAGCGGACTGATAAGGGGCAACACCTGGACCGCCATGCCGACCCTGAGCCTCTTGGTGCGGGCAGCGATCGAACCTGCCACCACTATCGGAGCGGAGAGCACTGACCTATTGGGATTGAAATGGGACTCCCCCAGCCAGACGGTGTCCAAACCGGCGGCGTCGGCCATGTCGGCAAGGTCGAACGCCTCCTGGAAGACCTCGTTTTGGCTAAGTCCCCTGGTGCAATAGAAGTCCATGAATATTCCGAAGTCCATGTTGCCCTCCGGGTCGGATACGGATGATGGATCTTGGGCGCGGAAGACCGGAACCATACCAGTGGCTCCAGCGAGGAAGTATGGCACCCGCTTTTGAAGTAAACCATAGCCTTGTGGCAGGGTCAAGAAATGTCCCCGCCGCCTCGTCGCTTCAAGGCTCCCTTAATTGTGATCCCCACTGGCCGCGACTTCCTGTACGGAGGACTTCTTAGATGTTTGCAATCGTCCTGGAACGACCCCTCACGGCTTGACCGGCAGGGTGTGGCGGACTACCCTATCCCCCTACGGGACCTCCGTTGGTCGACCCCATTCGGTTAATCCAGAGAGGGCCAAGATGGACTCCAAAGAATATGACGTCGTAATCATCGGCGGGGGAATCATCGGTCTCTCCACTGCCATGCAATTGAAAGAGAACAAGTTCCCGAATTGGAACATCGCGGTAGTGGAGAAAGACCCTGAACTGGCAACTCACCAGACCGGCCACAATAGCGGCGTCATCCACTCCGGCATCTATTACCGCCCCGACTCCCATAAGGCTAACTTCTGCGTCGCCGGCAAGGACCGTCTGCTCCAGTTCTGCGACGAGAACGAAATCGAATACGAGAAGTGCGGCAAGGTAATCGTTGCCACCGACGAGTCGGAATTGGACCGGTTGGATAGCCTGTACGAGCGCGGCGTCGCCAACGGGGTGGAGGGTCTGGAGAAGATCGGACCCGAACGGCTCAAGGAGATCGAACCTCACGTGTCGGGATTGGCCGCGCTCTGGGCTCCTACAACAGGGATCATCGATTACCGCAAGGTCGCCCTCGCCTACGCCAACCGTTTCGAGGAAGCGGGAGGGGACATTTTCACCGACGCTCCCGTGACCCGGATCATCAAGTCCTACGGAGGACTGCTGCTGGAGACCGGGCGGGGCACGCTGCGGGCCAAGCACGTCATCAACTGCGCTGGCCTGTACGCCGACAAGGTAGCCACGATGATGGGCGAAGAAATAGACGTGCGCATCATCCCGTTTCGCGGAGAGTATTTCACCTTGAAACCGGAGAGCCATCACCTGGTGTCCGGTTTGGTTTACCCCGTCCCGGACCCCAGATTCCCCTTCCTGGGCGTCCACTACACGCGGAACATCAAAGGCTTCGTGGAGGCGGGTCCGAACGCCGTACTCGCGTTCAGCCGGGAGGGTTACCGGAAGAGGGACCTGGACATACCCGAGTCCTGGGGGTCGGTCAGCTACCCCGGCTTCTGGATGATGACGATGAAGCATTGGAAGACGGGGCTCTCGGAAATGAACCGGTCCTACCGGAAGTCGGTGTTTGTCCGTGACCTGCAAAAGCTAATACCTGAGGTGACGGCGGACCATCTCGCTCCGGGTGGTTCGGGTGTCCGGGCCCAAGCAGTGTCCAACAAGGGGTTCATCCTGGACGACTTCAGGATCATTCAGGGCCGGGAAGCCGTGCATGTCTTGAACGCTCCCTCCCCGGGCGCAACTTCGTCCCTGGCCATCGGTGAACATATCGCGGGATTGGCTATCGAGTCCTTTGGCGAGGGGTAGGCTGCCGAGGGGCGCGCTTTGCGCTCCGGCCGGCTAGCGCCCTATCAGGCGGCGTGGTCCAACCATATAAGCGCGCATAGGCCACTATTGTCGTCGGAGACGCCGTGAGTTCCTGGACTTCATGAACCGCCTGGTTGCCCATTGTCCTGACCGTGACTAGCACGTGGTCATCGAAAACCTCAACACCTACAAGCCAAAGCACGACCCGTGGCCGGCTCGTGACCCCCACGTCCGTTGCCATTACACCCCTACTCACGCTTCTTGACTTAACCGAGTCGAGCTTTGGTTCAACATCCTAACTCGACAAGCGCTCAAGGGGTTGAATGCAACCTCGGTTAAGGACGTCTGATAAAAGTGACTGCCTCTTTGGGTACACCTACATCCGATAACCACTCTTCCACTTCTTCGACTACGTTCGGATTAACGTTTCTTTGTACCTCGATGGTAATTCGGTTCAGCGTGGAATCCAGGTCGCAAAGCCATGCCCCTGGAATCTCCCACCAACTCCCATCTAGGAGCAGCTTGTACCATTCCAGCAACTGCTCCCAAGTGAACTGGCCTTGCACCGCCCGAACCTCGCCCTTTTCCTCAACAATCTTGCGTCCGAAATAGGCCAACGCCAGTTCCATAGCCAGACTGGAGGAAGGCTCCAACAGATACACGTAAATGGCGTCACCTTCGACGTACAACCCTCCGAATCCGGGCGAGGCCAACCCAGTCGCCGGGTCCAAAACCTCTGGTGGTAAACATTCGAAGATGTATGGCGGGCCCGGTTTTGACAGTAATCTCCCTGGGTGTCTCACCTCAAAGATAACGGCTTCTTGAGGAATGTTGTGTAGGCCCATTCGTTCCCGGATTAAGTTTTCCACTCGTTCTAGCGCCGCACCGCACTCCACTCCCGATGAGACTTTGTTTTCCGAGATGCGAACTCCGCCACCTGTCATTTCGGGAAACTCGGATCCTCCCAGATAACCGGTAAGGATCCGGGACCAACTGTCCAGTTGAATCTTGGAGTACTTGACCTTGAACGTTCGGACTTCCCGAATGCTCGGCCAACCCAATGGTCCTAATTGTTGTTTGGCCAGAGCTTCCGCCTCCTCTGGGGAGGGGTTAACCATGTAGATGTTTACTATATTGTTGTCATTAGGCCCCATGGACAGCCCCCCGAAGTTGCTGTCCAGCGAGGGAGTGGGAGTCAGTGGCGGCACTGTATCGAGTGGCGCCCTATGGACGGCCCAACTGTTATCGGAGTTCTTGCTGGCGCTGAACCCTCCTCTGAGGAATTTTTGGGAACTGCAGACCCCGACTAAACAGGCAAAGTTTTCCCGGACCTCCTACTGGTAGGGCCACGCAGGATGCCATGAACTGTCCCAGGGACGAGTGTCCATCGTGCAGTATTCCCCCGATTTCAACACCATTCCTGCTTTGCAGGGGCGCGGAGCTGGGACTTCATCGCAAAATGGCAGGCCCCGAATATGGCCACGAGGACCACTCAGCTTGTCTCGGAGATCGCTTGGCACGCACCCTGTCAACCGGTTCCCACCCAGGCTAAGCCAGGTTAGATTCTCGATGCCGCTCAGCAAGTCCGGCGGCACCTGGCCGCTCAACCGGTTGCCATAGAGATGCAGTACAGTCAGGTTGTCGAGGTTGCCTAACTCCGGCGGCACCTGGCCGCTCAACCGGTTGCCATAGAGGTGCAGTACAGTCAGGTTATAGAGGTTGCCCAACTCTGGCGGCATCGGCCCGCTCGACCGGTTGCCCTCGAGGTAGAGCCGTCTCAGGTTGTAGAGGTCGCCCAGCTCCGGCGGTATCTGCCCGCTCAACCGGTTCCAGCTGAGGTTTAGCAACAGCAGGTTGTCGAGCCTTCCCAACTCCGGCGGTATTTGCCCGCTCAATCCGTTCTCGTGGAGCTCCAGGTGAGTAACCCTGCCAACGCTGTCGCTGGTCACACCGTACCAAGTGCCTATTGGCTGGCTGCTCAGCCAGTTCATATTGTTCGTCCAGTTCAGGCCATCGGTAGTATCGTAGAGCGCGGCAAGAGCGGCCCTGTCAAGCTCCACCACTGGGTTGGCCTGTTCCTCTACGACGGGCGTCGCAGTCTGAACCGGAGCAAACGTGTTCGTCGGTGGCAAAGTGAGCGGAGGAGTCGACATAAGGGTGACGGCGTTCGTTGATTCTGGGTGTGGAACAGCCGGCTCCGAAATGATCGCGGGCTCAGAGTCATCGCAAGCGACAGCGGCTATCATCAGGAGAACCGCTAGTCCAACGATGACACCCAGAGTAGAAACCCCGGGCCCCCGCCTCAATCCTAGCCCATTGCTGTGAAGCCCCATCGACTACCCTCCCGAATTCTGAAATGAGGTCGCTTCTCCTCGGAAAAACACCAGTGGAAAACACCGGTCCGATGCTGCGATTCGCATCCGTATCCGATTAAGGATACAGTTCGTATACTTCCCGGCCCGAGAGAAAGTTGCCTGAGAATCAAACGAAATCGGATCGTTACCCACGGGTGCCTGACGTAATAGTGGCGCTATGAATCTCCAACCGAATACGGCCATCGAAACGGAGCGTGGCGCGGGGGGCGGTCCCTTCGCCCATGGGGTGCCTCCGGCGGGCCTGTGGTATCCAGAACTTAAGCCAGCCCTCTCAGCCACTCCAGTGCACTCTCGAGCCATAATGCTCGTGTATGCGGCTCTAGCAAGTCGCGTCCTTACCGGTTACGAAGCGCCGATTATGGCTCATCTGGGAAATGTGGGCTAAAAGCATCGCGCCAGCTTGCAGTTAAGTTGACATAAGTCGACACTGCCAAAGTTGCTGGAGGGGCACAGCCTGAGTATAATCGGCCTTGACGGGGTAACAGGGGATTCGGGGAGGCTGGTTTGGCAGTTGCAGCCGGTACCGAGGTGCAACTCGGTAGCTGGACCATTAGTGAGGACCTGGTCGACAGGTACCTCGATGCCGTAGGGAACCCCCAGTCAATTTGCCAGACGTTAAACTTGGCTCCGCCTCTCGCACTTTCCGCCTGGGCCCTCGGTTCAATTTTGGACCGCCTCTCTCTCCCGCCAGGCGCGATCCACAGCCGCCAAGAGCTGGAAACCCACCGACCTGTCGCATTTGGGGAAACTCTCCTGATAAAGGCTTGCCTAGGAGAACCCGCTCAGCGCGCGGGCCTCACGATGTTGACAGCCACGTACAGTCTGTCCGATGCCGCCGGTATCCCAGTCCACACAGGAAAGAGCGCGGTGCTGACCGGTACGTCGGGCGGAGGGCGGGATAGCGCTCCCAGACCGTCCGGGACCTCCGACAGGGCCGCTGTTGACTCAGGCAGCGAGACCAAGGGACCTGACAGCCTACCGGCGGTTGGAATGACCATCTCTCAACCCCAGCTCGACGCCTACGCCCTGGCCTCCGGAGACCACAACCCGCTCCACCTCGACGCTGGCTTCGCCGCCGCCACCCAATTTCAAGGAATCATCGCCCACGGGATGCTTACCCTGGCAAGCATTAGCCAGATGATGGAGGTCCACCTCGGAAGGGCATGGTTGGAGTCGGGCGCCCTTAGCGTTAGGTTCAAAGGCGCGGCCTACGTGGGTGACGAGTTGGAGTCATTCGGGGGAGTCTCTCGGTCCTCGAGGAGAAACGGCGGCCCGGCTGTTACCTGCAACGTAGGCGTGAGGAACCTAGGAAGCGACCAAGATTTAATAACCGGCTCAGCAAAGGCAAAGCTGGCTGAGGCATCATAGCCAGCAGGGAATTCGGGAAGGTCTGCTAGGAAGAAGAACAATGCGCGAACAAGGCAAATCATCCACGCGGCCGATTACGGTGGCGGTTGATGCGATGGGCGGCGACTTCGGGCCGCCGGAGACTGTGCCCGGCGCGGTGGAGGGACTCAGGTCCCATAACATTCACCTCATGCTTGTCGGAGACCCGGAACAGGTGAAAGCCGAGTTGGACGCCGCCGGCGCACAGGACGACAGGGTCCGGATCGTACCTTCCGACGGCGTTATCGGCGACGACGAACACCCCATCGAAGCACTGCGCCGCAAGCCCACCTCCTCCATCGTGACCGCGACCAAGCTGGTGAAGGCGGGACAGGCCGATTTACTCGTGTCCATGGGCTCCACTGGCGCGTCTATGGCCAGCGCCGTGTTCATCCTCGGCATGATGGATGGCTTGGAGAGGCCGTGCATCGGCGGACCTTTCCTGGGCGTCGCCCCCAGGACAGTCCTAGTGGACATGGGCAGCAACATAGACTGCCGCCCCCCTCTGCTCCTGAGTTTCGCCGCCCTGGGGTCCGTCTTCGCCCGCAGGTTCTTGGAGATCGAAAACCCCAGAGTTGGCCTGCTAAGTGTCGGCGCGGAAGAAGCCAAAGGAAACAGGCAGGTCCAGGATAGCTTTCAGGTCCTCAGCAATAGCCATCTGAACTTCGTTGGAAACGTGGAAGGGATGGACTTCTTCACCAACAAGGCCGACGTCATCGTCTGCGATGGGTTCGTTGGCAATATCCTGATGAAGTTCACGGAAGGATTGGGCACCGCTCTCTCGCGATTTGTAGAGAACAGGCTCGAGTCCTATCTCTCCACCGATGACCTGGCCAAGGTCTCTTCCGAACTTTGGCAGACTACCAACCTGCCCCGGACCATGGGAGGACCCCTGTTTGGCGTCAACGCTCCGGTTATCCTAGGCCACGGCTCCTGCAGGGCCAGCGGGGTTGCGGGGGCGATCAACACCGGTGTCCGCTATGTGGAGATCGGTCTCCTGGAGAGTATGCGGGAAGAATTGGCGGCCTTGAACGGTCAAATCCAGGACCCTTCCCTCCGAGCCCAGGTCTAGGGGTTGCAAGCCGATATGTCCGACAACGGTCTGGCAGGCTCTGTGGCCCTGGTGACCGGTGCGTCACGTGGAATCGGCGCTGTCGTCGCCAGCCGCTTGGCGAAGTCCGGGGTTAAGGTGGGAGTCAACTACCTCTCCAGCCGGGACGCCGCAACCGAGATCGTAAACTCCATCAACAGCAGGGGCGGCGATGCGCTGCTGGTGGAAGCCGACGTCACCCAGGAGGCTTCCGCCCAAGCCGCTGTAAAGCAGGTGGTCGACAAATGGGACCACATCGACATTCTGGTCAATAACGCCGGGATCAACCGGGACCGCCTCTTGCTGCGTATGACCTCCGAGGACTGGGACCAGGTGCTCGCCGTAGACCTAAAGGGCGCGTTTCTCTGCACCCGGTACGTCATGCCCCATCTCGTGCGGCAGCACAGCGGGCGGATCATCAATATATCGTCGGTGGTGGGAATCAGCGGGAACCCGGGACAAGCCAATTACGCCGCCGCCAAGGCCGGACTCATCGGGTTCACCAAGGCCGTCGCCCGCGAAGTCGCCAGCCGCAACGTAACGGTTAACGCCCTGGCGCCCGGTTACGTTGCAACCGGGATGGTGGAACAGCTTTCGGAGGCGACGCGCCAGCGCATCCTGGAGCGCATCCCTATGGGCAGGTTCGGGGCCGCCGAGGACGTGGCGGAGGCCGTAGCGTTTCTTTGCGGCAAAGGCGCGGGCTACATTACCGGGCAAGTGCTAACAATTGACGGAGGCATGATCGCCTGACCGCGTTCCTCTCAGGCTCTCCGAGGCCGGGATCAGGGCATGGCCACAGTCCCAACGACCGCTCCGCCGTGCGGCGCACATTCTTCCGATACCTGTAGGCGAGACACCGTTTCCCTCTTAGCCGAATTCCACAGCCGAATTCTCACATCACCGGAGGTTGCCGTGAATACGACTCATAGCCCCGCCCGGAGGTTGCGCGAGCTACTGGCCGCGCCGGGAATCATCGTTGCTCCCGGGGCCTATGACTGCCTCACCGCCAAGATCATCGAACAAGCTGGGTTTCCCGCCGTCTACATGACCGGAGCCGGGACGTCGGTAGCCCGCCTGGGCCGCCCCGACCTCGGCTTGGCGACTATGACAGAGATGGTGGCAAACGCCGCCGCCATCGCGGAAACCGTCGGCGTCCCTGTGATCGCCGACGCTGACACTGGCTATGGCGGCGTGCTGAACGTGCAGCGGACCATCCGGCAATATGAGCGGTCAGGTGTGGCGGCGGTCCACATCGAAGACCAGGAAAGCCCCAAGCGCTGCGGACACCTTGACGACAAGCGTGTCGTCTCGGTGGAGGAGATGACCCAAAAGGTACGAGCCGCCGTTGACGCCCGCACCGACGACGATTTCGTGATTATCGTGCGTACCGACGCTCTGGCGGTCACCGGCTGGGACGATACCATGAAACGTTGCGAGAAATACGTGAAAGCGGGAGCCGACGCATTGTTCGTTGAAGCCCTTCGTTCACCGGAGGAGGCGGAGAAGGTCTGCGCCACATTCGACGTTCCCATGCTTTACAACTTCGTTGAAAGCGGGAAGTCACCCTTGATTCCGTCCTACGAATTGGAAAAACTGGGTTTCAAGCTGGTGATCTTCCCTGGCAGCGCCTTTATGGCCGTGTGCAAGACGGTCCAGGAAGTCATGCGAAACCTCAAAGAATACGGGACCACCGCGCACCTGATGGACGGCATGACAAGCCTTCAGGGGGCGTTTGAGATGGTCGGGCTGTCGGAGATGCTGGCCCAAGATGCGAGGTTCGCCGAAATCGGGTCTACGCATACTCCGTAGGCACATCATAGATGAATGACGAACTTCGTTCCTTCATCAAGGAGTCACTGGAGCGGGGACAGTCCAAGGACGCCATCCGCGAAGTCCTGACCCAGGCAGGTTGGCAGGACAGCGAGGTGAGAAACGGCCTCGCTGCCTTCGCAGACCTTACCTTCCCCGTTGCGGTGCCCCGGCCAACGCCATACGTTCATGCCCGGGAAGCATTCCTCTACCTCGTATCCTTTATCGCCCTATATGTTTCGGCAATCAGCTTCGGAATCCTCGTCTTCGGCCTTATCGACCAGACATTCCCCGACGTCGGCGCGTTCAGGGGCCGGTATCCATCGGGTGGCCAAGCAACTGCCATAGCGTCGGTCATAGTGGCTTTCCCGTTCTACCTTTTTCTGATGAGACGCCTGGCTTCCGAGGTGGCTGCCGACCCAGAGAGGCGGCAATCGCTCGTGCGCCGGTGGCTGACATACCTGACGCTGGTGGTGGCGGCGGGGGTCATTCTCGGCGACCTGATTGCGGTGCTAACCAGCTTGCTGATGGGCTCCCCTACTCTCCCATTTTTCCTGAAGGCCGCCGCCATCCTGGTTGTCACCGCGTGCGTATTCGGGTTCTATCTCCGGGACATGCGGCAGTCCGAGGCCCCGGCCACAAACGCGAAAGCCACACAAACGTTGCGTGTGCTTGTCGCCGGAGTTGTAATTGTGGTCGTAGCCTGCCTGGGTTACGCCCTCTTTCTCACGGGAACGCCGGGCAAGCAGCGGGACATCAGGCTTGACCGCGACCGGGTTTCCCACCTGGACAACATCTCACGGAACATCGACCTTTACTGGGAGCTGAACCAGGAACTGCCTGAAGACCTGCAACAGATGTCGGACCCCCGGTATTTCATCCTCCGGATCGACGATCCCGAATCCGGGGGTCCCTATGAGTACCGTGTCCTGGAGGGCGGGAATTACGAGCTGTGCGCGGAGTTCGCTACCGACACGGCGGCTCTCAATGACCGGGACCGGACATTCTCGGAAAGGTCCTGGGACCACGGCGCGGGGCGCACTTGCTTCTCTCTGGAAGCGCAATCCAAGCCGGTGCAGCCTGTCCCACGCGCCGACCCTCCAACTCCGGCTCCATAGCCCAATAGCGCTGTCACGAAGTAAACCTCTCGGGAGGTAACCAATGGCCAACATAGTCCTGGTCGTAGACATGGTCAAAGGATTTCTCGAACCAGGCCACAACCTTTACTGCGGCGACGAGGCTCAGAATATCATTCCCAACATTCGCGCACTGTTGGAGCGGGAGCAGGCCAACGGTTCCCACATTCTCTTCATCTCCGATCACCACGACCCCGACGACCTGGAATTCAGGATGTTCCCGGTCCATTGCGTCAAGGGCACCGAGGAGCCCAACGTCATACCGGAACTGGAGTCGTTTGTCACGGACGCCAACGTCGTTCCCAAAAACCGATACAGCGGATTCTTCAACACCGACCTGGCACAGCGGTTGGAAATCCTGGAGCCGGAAAAGATAATCGTCTGCGGAGTCTGCACCGATATCTGCGTTCTCCACACCACCGCCGACGCCCGCAACCGGGACTATCCCGTTGAGGTGCCGGAAAACTGTGTGGCCACCTTCGACCCAGGTGCGCATACGTGGGCGCTAGGACACCTTCAAAAGATACTCGGGGCGGCGGTCATCTAGCCCGCTCCGGGGCGCAGGACTTACGGAATGTTGCTTTTGTGCATTTACGGACCGGCGGCTTCGGGAAAGCTCACCGTCGCGAAAGAGCTGGGCTCCAGGACGGGGTTCCCGGTATTTCACAACCACTTGGTGGTCGACATGCTCACACCAGTGTTTGGATTTGGGACCGCTCCATTCGTGGAACTCCGGGAGCGAGTGTGGCTGGACGTTTTGAAGAGGGCCGCCGGAGAGCGAATGGACGGGGTCATCATGACTTTCACCCCGGAACGCACCGTCAGTCCCGGATTCATGGCCGATCTGACAGAATCGATGGAAGCCTCTGGAGCGGAAACTATCTTCGTCCAACTGACCTGCCCCGACGAGGAGCTGGAACGGCGAATGGAGAACGAGTCCCGAACCCTATATGGGAAAATTTACTCCCTTGCCCAATACCGGAGAGTTCACGACTCCGGCGGCTTCGACTATCCTCCCATACCCAATACCCGGCTGACCATCGACACTTCCACGCTTGATCCTCAGCGGGCCGCCCAACTAATCATCGAGCGATTCAGTCTCCCGGTCAGTCCCTGAAATTCCGCGAATCATCCCCCCTACTCGCGGGACCGGGCGGGAAAAAGTAAGTGTTCAGTGGCCAAAGACCGCCCTTGCTGTCCCAGGATTGCACGGGGTATCATGGGGCAACTATCGCCTGCCCCGGCGGACCCAAAAACCGGCGCAACGAGGTAACCATGCTTTACCGCACTTACCGTTACTCCCATTGGGACGGCACCCAGCAGATCTTCGACGTGGACGCCGACGAACTGATGGACCGGCTGGCCGACGAGATCCTGAACCGGGGGGACGTCATGCAGGCCCTCCGGGAGTTAATGCGACAGGGCTTCGAAAACCGGGACGGACAGCAGTTACCCGGTTTGCGCGACCTGCTGGAGATGTTGAAGAACCAACGCCGCCAGCAGATGCAACAGTACAACATGGACTCGGTGGTGGACGACCTCCAGGAGCGGCTTGACGACATCATCCGCACCGAGCGCGAAGGCATACAACAACGGCTGGACCAGGCAAGGGAGCAGGTGGCTCAAGCGAACGACGAGGACCGCGAGCAACAAGAAGGCCTGCTCGACCTGCTGGAGCAGCGCGCGCAACGCAACCGGGAGAAGCTGGACGACTTGCCCGACGGCGTGGGAGGCCAGATCAAAGAGTTGATGGAGTACGACTTCATCGACCCCGACGCCCAGCAGAAGTTCCAAGAACTCCTGGACATGCTCAAAAGCCAGATGGCACAGAACATGGGCCAGCAGATGCGGGAACAGATGGAGGGCATGTCCCCCGAGCAGATGGCCGCAATGGCGGAAATGATGCGGCAAATAAACGAAATGATGCGCGATAAGCTGCAGGGAATGGAGCCCAACTTCGACCAGTTCATGCAGCAGTTCGGGCAAATGTTTGGAGACAACCCTCCCCAGAGCTTCGAAGAGCTGATGGAACAGTTGCAGGAGCAGTTGGCCCAGATGCAGTCCATGATGGACAGCATGTCTCCCGAGGCCCGCCGCGAACTCGAAGAATCGCTGATGGCCGCTATGGACCCGGAGATGCGCCAACAGATGGCCCAGTTCGCGTCTCTGATGGAACAGCTGATGCCCATGGACCAGATGCGCCAACAGTACCCCTTCCTGGGTGATGATAGCCTGACCATGGAACAGGCTATGGAAATGATGCGCAACATGCAGGACCTGGACCAGTTGGAAAAAGCCCTGCAAGAAGCGATGCGCACCGGTCAACTTGGCGAAGTCGACCCCGAGAAGCTGGCGGAACTGCTCGGCGAAGAGGCCCGCCGCGCCTGGGATGAGATAGACCGGCTGCGCAAGATGCTGGAGGACGCCGGTTACATTACCGGCGACGACAAAGCGGAGTTGACGGCGCGTGGTATCAGGCGCATAGGCCAGAAAGCGCTTATCGAAGTCTTCGCGCACCTGAAGAAGGACCGGCTAGGTGACCACGACATGGAAATCCGCGGCACCAACGGGGACTGGCTGGGCGAGACCAAGAAGTACGAGTTTGGCGACCCCTTCCAGATCGACCTTCAGACAACCGTCAAGAACGCGGTCCTACGCTCGGGTCCACAGCTACCCGTCAAGATGACGCCCGAGGACTTCGAGATCTACCGGACGGAACACATGACCAAGGCCGCCACCGCGGTGCTGTTGGACCAGAGCCGGTCCATGGGCTTGTTCAACAACTTCCAGGCGGCAAAGAAGGTTACCCTGGCGTTGATGGCCCTGATCCGAGGTCAGTACCCCAGGGACCGCCTCCACATCATCGGGTTCTCCGATTACGCCAGGGAGATCAAAGAAGAGGAACTGGCCGACGTCAGTTGGAACGCATGGGTATCAGGGACCAACCTGCACCACGCTTTGATGCTGGCCCGAAAGCTTCTAAGCCGGGAAAAGGGAGCCACCAAACAAATCCTGTTGATTACTGACGGAGAGCCCACCGCCCACTTGGAAGGGGAGCGGGCCTACTTTGCATACCCGCCCAGCTACCGCACCGAGCAGGAGACCCTGAAGGAAGTCAAGCGGTGCACCCAGGAGGACATCACGATAAACACCTTCATGTTGGAGAACTCTTACCAGCTCGTGAATTTCGTCGATAGATTGACCCGCATCAACCGGGGGCGGGCGTTCTTCTCCAGCGCCTCCAACCTGGGTGAATATGTCCTGGTGGACTACGTTCACCACCGGAGGAAGCGGGTCGCCGCATAGGCCGGTTTGCGCGTAGCTGTTCAGAGATGATGACGCGGATTGGCTGAATCCCAAGTCGGTCATCTCTATGATAATCCTCTTACGATGTCGCGCCGCGACCCGTCATTCCCGCGAAGGGAGACCTTTGCGTAACCTTCCGTGATTCCGGCGAAAGCGAGAATCCAGAGTGTGCTCAGATACGGGGGACGCCCTCACCCTAACCCTCTCCCGGAGGGAGAGGGGATTATTCAAAGGTCTCCGAAGGCGGGAATCCAGAAATGCCGATGATATGGACAGTTGCTGGTTGCAAGGGTTACTGGATTCCGGGTCAAGCCCGGAATGACGGGATGGGAGTAGGAAGGACACATCAAGTCTGAACAGTTACGTTTGCGCCGGACCCTTTGCGCAGGCAACCCGCTTCTGATAATATGCGGGGAACATAACATAACCTGGGCCGCGAGGCCGTCCCTAACCGGAGGGCCGCGCTTTTAAGACAGTCCCGTGAGGCTGGCAAAGTATAGCGTCCCGCTCCTAAGTCCTTCGAGGGCTAGAATAGGTCCTATACCCCCATGTCGCCACACGGCAGAGGGGTTTTTTATTGGGCGGCGGCCAGGGAGAGGACGAGTCCCCACCCCGATGGCAACGGCAGTTTTGCTCGAATCTGGCTCCAGCCTCACATAGGCACGCCTTGATCGAACGGCAGATAATGAATGGCCAAGACATCCGCCGCGCCCTGGCCAGGGTGGCCCACGAAATCCTCGAAAGGAACCGCGGGGCCAAAGACCTGGTGATCGTGGGCGTATACACAAGGGGCGTATACCTGGCGCGCCGCCTGACCGGCAATCTGCTCCAATTCGAGGGCAACGAGGTCCCGGCCGCAACCCTAGACATTAACCTGTACCGGGACGACCTGCACGCGAGACAGCGTCCGGTCGTCCGGCCAACCGAGTTCCCGGTGACGATACAAGGTAAGACAGTAGTTCTGGTCGACGACGTGCTCTTCACAGGCCGCACCATCCGGGCCGCGATGGACGCCCTGAACGACTTCGCACGCCCCGAACAGGTGCAATTGGCCATTCTCCTGGACCGGGGACACCGTCAGCTCCCCATCCGGCCCGACTATGTTGGACAGAATGTGCCCACAGCCCTGGACGAGCAGGTCCGCGTCAGGCTAATGGAGACCGACGGCGTCGACGAAGTGGCGATCCTTCGGGAGGAGGAGTGACGAGTTTGAGTACGCTGCGTGAAGTACAGTCCTCACCGAAGCTGGCCGCGAACGGAATCCCCCGCACCGGACCTAGAAAACACGTGCTCGACCTGGACGACTTTTCCACCGACGAAATTCTGACTGTTCTTGAATCGGCCAAGGGAATGTCCGAGGTCTTGCGGCGGGACATCAAGAAGGTGCCGGCGCTCAGGGGCAGGGTGATCGTGACCCTGTTCTACGAAGCAAGCACACGCACCCGAATCTCCTTCGAGGAGGCGGGCAAGGTCCTCAGCGCCGACGTTATCAATATGTCCTCTAGCGGAAGCAGCGCCGAAAAGGGTGAGTCGCTTCTGAATACGGGGCTGACCATCCAGGCAATGGGTGTAGACATAATCGTCATCCGGCATCCCCATTCAGGCGCACCTTACTTCCTGGCGCGAAACCTGGACCGGGTCGGGATTATCAACGCCGGAGACGGAATCCATGCCCACCCGACTCAGGCCCTGCTGGACCTCTACACCGTAAAGGAAAGATTGGGAGCTCTGGAAGGTCTCAAAATAGTCATCGTAGGCGACGTACTCCACAGCCGCGTCGCCCGCTCCGATATCTGGGGGTTTGCCAGAATGGGAGCCCGGGTGGTCCTCTGCGGTCCGTCGACGTTACTCCCGGTGGACCTGCTCCAGGACCAGGGGAAACTAGCCTCTGATCACCCACTGGCATCCGTCGAGGTGGAAACCGACCTGGACCGGGCCATAGAAGGGGCTGACGTCGTGATGGCTCTCCGGTTGCAATCGGAGCGGCAGAATGCCGGTTTCCTGCCCAGCCTCCGGGAATACATCCGGCGTTGGCAGGTGACCGATGCCAGGCTGGACCGCGCCAAATCTGGCGCGCTGGTGATGCACCCCGGCCCGATGAATGAGGGGATCGAAATTAGCTCAAGTATCGCCCACGGGGACAGATCGGTAATTGAAGAGCAGGTGGGCAACGGCGTGGCGATCCGCATGGCGCTCCTTTACCATCTCGCCACGGGCAAGCCAGCTCAGGGTCATCCACGCCAGGGTCAAAGCGATGGCCGGTAGTACGATATTGATACGGGGGCCGCGAGTGATCGACCCCGGACGAGGAATCGACCAGGTAGCCGACATCCTGGTCCGTGACGGTCAGATCGCTTTGGTCGAGACCAACGGGACCGGGGCGGCGCCGGACGGAGCGCGGGTTATTCAGGGTGCGGGCCTGGTTGCGAGCCCGGGTTTCATCGACATCCATTGCCACCTGAGGGAACCGGGGCTGGAGTACAAAGAGACAATCGCTTCCGGCACGAAGGCCGCGGTCAGAGGCGGTTTCACCTCCGTTTGCGCCATGCCAAATACGGAGCCGCCCATCGACAACGCCGCCATGGTCCAATTTATCCGTCAGCGCACCGTGTCCGGAGCGGTTGCCCGCGTCTTCCCTATCGGTTGCGTGACCAAAGGGCGAAGGGGCAAGGAACTATCTGAGATGGAGGAACTTGCGGACGCCGGTGTAGTTGCTTTTAGCGACGACGGCGACCCGGTGGACGACCCCAACCTGATGCGGCTCGCTCTCACGTACAGCGCCGACCTGGGACTTCCAATTTCCAACCATTGCCAGGACATGTCCCTGTCCCACGGCGGAGTAATGGCCGAGGGCCGCGTCGCCACTATCCTCGGACTGCCGGGAATCCCCGCAGCCGCCGAGGAAGCCATGATGGCCAGGGATATTTCGCTGGCGGGATTGACCGGGGGTAAAGTCCACCTAGCCCACCTCAGCGCGGCCGGAAGCGTGGCGTTGGTTCGTCAGGCGCGCGAACGGGGATTACCCGTAACCGCCGAAGTCTGTCCCCATCACCTCACCATCACCGACCGCTGGGTGATGGGACAGGGGACTGGAGAGATTGCCGCGACCACACCGTTTTCCTACGATACATTCACCAAGGTTTACCCGCCCTTGCGGGGAGATGAAGACGTGGAGGCCCTCGTTCAAGGGCTGGCCGACGGCGTGATCGACTGCATCGCCACGGACCACGCCCCCCACGAAAGGGTCAGCAAGGAAGTGACCTACCAGGACGCGGCCTTTGGGATTAGCGTGTTGGAAACGGCGTTCGGTTCGGCTATGCAACTCGTCCATGAGTCGCGCATCTCGATGAGCGCCCTGGTCGAACGGATGACCACTGGCCCGGCGAAGGTATTGGGGCCGAGGTTAGACCCCCTGGCCACACTGGCTCCCGGGACTCCCGCCGACATCGTACTTTTCGACCCGAACCGCGAATGGGTCGTGGATACGCGGGAGTTCGAGTCGATGGGCAAGAACACCCCATTGCAGGGTACGACGCTGAAGGGCAAGGTCGTGGCTACTCTGGTGGAAGGCCAAATTGTCTATCAGGACACCCAGAATGGGTAGTCCCTCATACCTCGTCCTCGAGGACGGCTCCGTGTTCCGGGGCGAATCGTTTGGGGCCGGCGTGGGTGGTTTCGGCGAAGTGGTCTTCAATACCAGCATGACGGGCTACCAGGAAGTCCTTACCGACCCCTCCTATGCTGGCCAGATAGTCACTCTCACCTACCCACTGGTGGGGAACTACGGTATCAACCCCGAAGATCACGAGTCGAAGAGGATCCAGGTGTCGGGGATGATCGTGCGGGAGCATTGCGACCGGCCTAGCCATTCTCCCGACGCCATAACCCTTCACGAGTTCCTTCGCTCTCAGGATATCCCAGGGCTGTGCGGCGTAGACACCAGGGCCCTTACGCGCCGGCTCCGCAGCAGCGGCGTGATGATGGGGCTGATCACCCGTGAATCCCCTGAATTGGCCCTGGAAATGCTGGCGGAACAACCTCCTTACGGCGACGTGGACTTCGTCCAGACGGTAACCACAGACTCGCAATACCGCTGGGACGAACCGCCGCTTCCGCCGGACGCGCCAGGCTACCGCATTTTGGTCAACGACTTTGGCCTGAAATACAACATCCTCCGGTTGTTGCGCCAACGCGGTTGTGAAGTTGTCGCCATCTCAGCGGGAACCAGCGCTGAGGAGATGCTCGCCATGGAGCCGTCGGGGATTTTGCTGTCGCCGGGTCCGGGCGACCCGCGGCTTCTCGACTACGTGGTCTCCAACATTCGGAAAGTCATCGGCAGGGTACCCATTATGGGTATCTGCTTGGGTCACCAGATGGTTGCCCGCGCCCTGGGCGCGCAGACGTTCAAGCTCAAGTTCGGCCACCGGGGGGCCAATCACCCCGTGCAGGACCTCAGCGACGGAAGGGTTTACATAACAGCCCAAAACCACGGTTACGCCGTCAGTTCCGACTCCTTGCCCTCCGGACTGGAGGTCTCCCACCTCAACTTGCACGACGATACCATCGAAGGACTGCGCCACCGGGAATACCCGATTTTCACTATTCAGTATCACTCCGAGGCCTCTCCAGGCCCACGGGACAACGAGTACTTATTCGATCGTTTTCTCGACCTGGTAGCCCAATGCAAATAGCTCGAGGAACAGGAGGTAACGCTTATAGAACACGCTGAGACCGTGTAAAGACATATATGCCAGAAACTCCCAACCTTTCACTTTTTCGTATTTATTGTGAGGTTTTAGATGTCTTCATTTTCTATGGTTCTGTTGGAGGAGGGTGTGGAGGTGGAGATCCCTGGCGAGTTGTCCGACGTGATAACCCTGTTGGACCAGGAAGTACCGTATTTTTCCTGCGACTCTCACATGTACCAGCTCACGCCAACCAGGATTGAGATGGGTAAACGGTGGGAGGTCCTTATCAAGGCGGTCAATCAGAGGCAGCGCGACCAAGCGCCGTTTCCTGTGGGCCGCATCGAAGTGGAGAACCAAATGGATGACGGAGTCGTGTTCCGGATCCCGCCGAGGGAATCGGAGCCGCCCCCGGAGGCGCTGGAGTTCGACCCTGTGGGCCGGTTCTACGGTTCCTTCGCATTCCAAATGCTGAACCTGTTTCAGCGGCGGGAGATCATCCACCTTCCCGGCGTTCTCCCAACAGTCTAAACCGGGCCCTCAGGGGCAACAAGGAGGCTACACATCTCAGCCAAACCGGACAAGGTTCTGGTAATTGGCTCCGGGCCGATCGTTATCGGCCAGGCGGCGGAGTTCGATTACGCTGGAACGCAAGCATGCACCGCCCTCCGCGAGGAGGGCGTCACCACAGTTCTGGTGAACTCGAACCCCGCCACCATAATGACCGACGACGATATCGCGGACCGAGTGTACATCGAACCGTTAACAGTCGAGGTCTTGGAGCGGGTCATACGCATCGAACGCCCCGACGGTATCCTCCCGACCCTGGGAGGTCAGACGGGGCTGAATATGGCCGTGGCGCTGGCCGACGCGGGCGTTTTGGACCGGTACAACGTGCGCCTGTTAGGCACCCCTCTGGACACCATCCGGCGGTCGGAGGACCGCGACTTCTTTCGCAGCTTTCTCCACGAAATCGGAGAGCCGGAACCCCAGAATTTTACCGCTTCATCCCCCGAGGAGGCCCGCCGGCTGGGACGGCAAATCGGGCTGCCCCTGGTGGTCCGCCCGGCCTACACCCTTGGCGGCAGCGGCGGCGGTATCGCCAACACCTGGGAGGAGTTCGAAGCGATCATACATAGCGGCCTGTCCGCCAGCCCTATTTCCCAGATTCTTCTGGAACGCTCTCTGGCGGGCTGGAAGGAGGTCGAATACGAGGTGATGCGCGACGGGGCCGACAACTGCATCACCATCTGCAACATGGAAAATCTGGACCCCATGGGGGTCCACACCGGCGACAGCATCGTCGTGGCGCCCAGCCAGACCCTTACCGACAAAGAGTACCAGATGCTGCGCTCGGCCAGCCTGAAGATCATTCGCGGCCTCGGTATCGAGGGCGGCTGCAATATACAGTTTGGCCTGCGGCCCCACCCCTGGGTCGTGGATGAACTGGCGTTGCCGGATACCCTGGACTCGGACTACTACGTAATCGAAGTGAACCCCAGGGTAAGCCGCAGCTCAGCCCTGGCCAGCAAGGCTACCGGGTATCCCATCGCCCGGGTTGCGGCCAAGATCGCGGTTGGAAAACGGCTGGATGAGATACCCAATGCGGTTACCGATAAGACCAAAGCGGCCTTCGAGCCTGCCCTTGACTACTGCGTGGTTAAGTGGCCCCGATGGCCCTTCGATAAGTTCCCCCACGGCGACCGGCGCACTACTACGCAGATGAAGGCCACTGGCGAAGTGATGGTCATCGACCGCTCATTCGAAGCGGCCCTGCAGAAGGCGGCCCGCGCCCTGGAACTCGGCAACCGGTCCCTGCTGTGGGAAGACCCGGACTGGCGGGGTCAGCCAGCCATGTCGCTGGACGACGAGAAGTTCGGGCCAAACGACCAGCGCCTCTGGGCTATCATGGCCGCCATTCGCCGGGATGTCGACGGTGAGGCGATCACAAGGCGCACTTGCATCGACCCCTGGTTCATCAGTGCGCTGGAGCGCATCGTGGCTATGGAGCGGCGGCTTCTCTCCGAGACCGTAACGCCTGAGCTTCTGCTCCGGGCGAAAAGGCTGGGGTTCTCCGACGACCAGATCGGCACCCTGGCCGACATGCTGCCGGAGCAGGTGCGCAACTTGCGCCACTCCTGGGATATCCGCCCAGTCTATAAGACCGTGGACACCTGCGCCGCCGAGTTCGAGGCCGTCACACCGTATTACTACAGCACCTACGACCAGGAAAACGAGGCCCTGCCCCTGCCCGGTCCCAAGGCCATCGTCATCGGCAGCGGCCCTATCAGGATTGGTCAGGGAATCGAATTCGACTATTGCAGCGTGCATGCGGCCTGGGCTTTATCCCGCAACGACGTGCGCAGCATCATGATCAATTCCAACCCCGAGACGGTCTCCACCGACTTCGACGCCAGCGACCGGCTCTACTTCGAGCCCCTGGACGAGGAGTCGGTCCGGGACATCATCGAAAACGAGACGGAGGACGACGATCCGCCCCCCTGCGTCGTTCAATTCGGTGGGCAGACGGCCATCAACCTGTCTCAGTCCTTGGCATCGGTGGGGTTGCCCATTCTCGGGTCCAGCGCGGAGGCCATAGATATTGCATCCGACCGTCACAGGTTCGAGGAGTTCTTGGCCCGGCTGGGCATTCCTCAGCCTCCGGGAGCCGCGGTCAGTTCGGTGGAGGAAGCGCTCCGAGTCGCCCAGGTCATAGGCTACCCGGCTATCGTCCGGCCCAGCTACGTGCTGGGCGGGAGGGCTATGGAGATAGTCCAAAACGCTTCGGAACTCATCCGCTATTTGACCGTGGCCACCGAAGTCGCCCCGGACAAACGGGTACTCATCGACCGCTACATCGAAGGCAAGGAATGCGAAGTTGACGCGGTCTGCGACGGCTCCCAAGTGTTGATCCCAGGCATCATGGAGCATATCGAACGGGCTGGGGTCCACAGCGGCGACTCCATGGCCATCTACCCAGGCTTGAACCTGACAGAGGAAGAAGTCAACACCCTGGTCGATTACACGACACGCATCGGTCTGGCTTTGGAAGTGCGCGGGCTGATGAACATTCAGTTCGTCATCGAGGGAGGCGCCACCTACCGCAGCCCCCACGTCGATGCCGATTCCGCAAGCTCTACTTCCGTCTACGTGATCGAAGTAAACCCGAGAGGAAGCCGCACCATACCGTTTATCTCGAAAGTCACAGGCGTGCCGGTGGCTTCAATAGCGACCCGGGTCATGCTCGGGCAGACCCTTGAGCAGCAAGGTTATCAAGGCGGACTGTGGCCCAGGCAAAAACTGGTTGGGATCAAGGCGCCAGTCTTCTCCATGGGTAAGCTGGTGGGTGTGGACTGGCACCTGGGGCCGGAGATGAAGTCCACCGGGGAAGTGATGGGGATCGACTGGGACTTCGGAAACGCCCTGTCCAAGGCGCTATTAGCCGCCAATCTAAACCTGAAGAAGGAGTCGTCCGTACTTCTCAGCATCGCTGACCATGACAAGGCTGAAGCCGTGACCCTTATCCGGGAACTGCACCAGGCGGGCTGCAAACTCTACGCCACCGAGGGTACGGCGGCGATGATCTCCGCCATGGGGATGCCGGTGACCAAGGTGAGCAAGATGCTGAGTGAGGGTAGCCCCACGGTGGTTGACCTAGTGAACGACGGAACGGTTAGCGCCGTGATCAACACCCTGTCAGGGGAAACCGCGGTGATGCGGGACGGTTTCCACATCCGCCGGGCCGCGGTGGAACGTCAGACCCCTTGCTTCACCTCTTTGGACACGGCCAGGGCGGCCGTAGAGAGCTTGTTGATGGATGAGGGTGGATATAGCGTCAAATGCACCGAGGAGTACCGTAACGGGGCCTGAGACCCGCTACCAGTCCATCTCCATCCCCAGTCCCTTGGACTTCGCCCTCTCGTACGCCAGCTTGGCCGCCGCCACATCGGCGACCCCGGTACCCATGAGCTTGGCGTAGATCACCTGCTCGGGGTTGTCCCTCCCCGACACCACCGACGCAACCGCGTGCCGCAGTTCGATCATCCGACTCCACTGAAATACGCCCCGGTCCACCGCACTGGCCATGTCTCCAGCTTCGATGGGCGCTTGGTCCGCCGAGTCGACAAACACTTTGTCGGCCCGTGTGAGCATGGAATCGGTGACTTCCTGGATGCGCCAGGTGGTCGGACCCGCTCCGATGACCGTCGCCCCCGGAGAGACCCAATCGCCGTCCACCACCGGCTCCGTGGCCGCTGCGATACAGATGACAATATCGCTGCCGGACACGGCTTCCTGGCTGCTGCCAACCGCACTCACGTCCATGCCCAGGGACTCGCTCATGGAAGCCGCGAAGGCTTCCCGGCGCTCCGCCGTTCGGCTGAACGCTTTGACCTTTTTGATGTTCCGGACCTTGGCCACGGCCTCTAGCTGAGTGGGCGCCTGGTGGCCGGTCCCGATGATACCCACCGTGGCGGCGCCGGGGTTGGAAAGGTGTTTGACAGCCACACCGGTAGTCGCGCCGGTCCGTAGCTGCCCCAATCGGTTCGCCTGGGTGTAAAGGAGCAGGCTCCCCGTGTTGGCGTCGTAGAGACTGACCTGGAAAGAGTAGGTGCCCCGCACCACGGTATAGGTCTTGACGCCCAGAACGTCATCATAGTAAAGACCGCCGCCCATTACGGAGAGCATCCCGCCCTCGGCGATTATCTTCCGGCGAGGCAGGTTGTACGCTTCTCCCTGGCCGAAGTGACGTTGCATGGTCTCGATGGCTTCCAACATCTCGTCCATGCCGATGGCCTGGGAAACTTCGCCGTCACGCAAAAATAAAGCCATGTGCTCTCCCTGTTCAAGTTGGTATGCGAAATGGAAACGACCGCCCCCGGGCGTGGACAGTCCAACGCGTCGCGAGGAAACTGGCCTCGCGGAGTGGGAAGCCTAGGAGGGTGTAGAAAACAAAGCGGAGCAGTCTTCCGGTTGAGCTACAACTTGCCGTCGAAGAAGTTCTTGTTCCTCAGAATAAATGGACGCCACTTCGAGGGCACAGCGAACTCGTCGAAGATAGCGTTGACCGGGCAGACCGACTCACAGTAGGAACAATCGATGCAGATCACTGGATCGATGTAGAACATGTCTGCTTCGTCGGTGGTCTGGATGCAGTCCACCGGGCACACTTCCACGCAGCTTGCGTCTTTTACGCCGATACAGGGTTCGGTGATCACGTATGGCATGTTACCGCAACCACTCAACAGCGAGCCGCCCACGCCAAATACCATGTCGTAGCGAACTCAATAAGGAATATACCATTTTTGAATCAGGCTATATATTTTGTCAAGCGATAACATATGATATATTATATCGAAACATCCGGTATCGGTCGGGAGCGTACTTAATGGAACTGCGAGAGCTCATCAGCTTCTACCATGTGGCCCGGCTTCGCAGCGTATCGAAAGCGGCCCGGACCTTGGAGCTTGGCCAACCCACAGTCACCACGCATCTTAGGAAACTGGAGAGTGAGTTTGGAATCACCCTGTTCGACCGCATCAAGCGGCCGATCCAACTCACTTCCGAGGGTGTGACCCTGCTCGAACTTGTCACACCCGTGGTGAGGGCGGTGGACACCCTCAAGACTCAGATGGACTATTCGGAGCGCCTCGGCTCCTTCGTGGTCGGCGCATATCACGACCTGTTGATGCACCACCTGCCCAAGGGCATCCAGGAGTTCCGGTCCCAGCTTCCCGACGTCCGCATCCGGCTTCTGGCCCGCCCCTACACGGAACTCATATCCCTGGTCAAATCCGGGGAACTGGACCTCGCATTCTGTTCACCCCCGCCCGCCGACGACACTTCTTTCGAATTCCAGGAGCTTTTTGATTACAATGTCGTGCTCATGACTCCGCCGGGTCACCCGTTGCTGGAGCGCCACCCCATAGAATTGCAGGACATCGCCGAATGGCCCCTGATCCTCTCGGGACCAGAAAGTCTTACCCGTCAAAAGGTTGAGCAAACCCTAAAAAACCAGAGCATCAACTACGAGGTTGTCCTGGCCATGGACGATACCGAATCCATCAAGCGATACGTGGAAATCGGTCTCGGAATGGCCATCGCCGCTGACTTCACCCTTCACACGGAGGACCACGACAAGTTGGGTGTAGTTAGCCTCGATCACATCTTCCCGGGGTCGGTGATCGGTGTGTGTACGCTTCGAGGCAAGTTCCTGGGAAGGGCCGTACGGAGCTTCATCGACGCCATGTCGGAGCAGTTGCGAGGATATCATGCCGACCTGTGGGACTGGGTGGATTCCGGGGAAGATGGAGACCAACTCGCCAAGATCGGGTCTTCCGACGCCTAGACTTTCCAGGGTCCGGGTTTCCCGCCGGCGCCCCTCCGGACGGTTACGTTTGAGTGGCCTCAGGGCTGTGGGAAGCAGGTACGACCTCCCGGACGCGCCTCTGTAGATACGAACGGGCCAACATCAGGCGTCTCCGGCACTTCTGGCAAGTCAGCCCTATATCGGCTCCCAGCCGGGTGACCTCCCAGAGATAGTTTCCGCACGGATGGGCTTTCTTCATGCGCACCACGTCGCCGATTCTTAGCTCTAAGGCCATTCCTTACCCTCGGCCTCCAGCACGGCGTTGATAGAGTCTCGCATCTTCTCAGCTTCCGTCCGGGCCGCCTGCGCGAAATCAGAGTCCTCCGAGGCGTAGATAATACCCCGGGAGGAATTGATTATCGCCCTCCGTCCCCGCGAGTCCACCCCGGACCTCACGGCCGTCTCTAGCCCGCCTCCCTGTGACCCCACACCGGGGATGAGAATTGGAATCTCCGGGCAAAGTTCCCGCACCTCGGTCAGTTGTTCCGGATATGTTGCGCCCATTACCAGGGCCAGGTTGCCTTGTTCGTTCCATCCGGCGGCGGACCGGGCCAGATGCCGGTAGAGGGGCACCGTTCCCACATCCGTGTTTACCATCATATCCTGAAGGTCTCCCGAACCCGGATTCGACCCCCTGCACCAGATGAACGCACCGCGTCTTGGGTCTTCCAAAAACGGCCCCAGAGTATCCCTTCCACCCCAGGCATTGACCGTCACGGCATCGAAGTCCCATACCTGAAACATGGCCCGGGCGTATGCGGCGGCGGAAACGTCGATATCGCCGCGCTTGGCGTCCCCCAGGACAATCACGCCTGGGGCGCGTTGGCGAATGTGGTCTATCGTACCTTCCAACGCCTTCAACCCTGGAAGTCCCAGGGCCTCATAAAACCCCAGGTTGGGCTTATAGGCGCATACGAGATCGTGGGTTGAGTCGACTATCGCACGGTTAAACTCCAACACGTCGGATACTGGCATACGAGATGGGTCCACATCCAACCCGACACAGACCAGGCTGCGGTTGGCCACACACGCGCGCTCCAACCGTTCTACGAACGAATCCATTCTCCACCCTCTCTATCCAAGATCATCCCTCCTCGCGTCGTAGCGACGCCCCGTGGGTACCGCACCTTGGAGTCACCCTTGTTTTGCATATTATAGCCCTCCCGACGGCGCGGAACAGCGGCGCAACCAGCGTTCCAGGGCCTTCCGATAATTTGATTCAAGACATGTCCACCCGTGACTCGTGCTCCCATCCGCCGGTTATTCCGAGCTTGACCCGGAATGCGGACAATCTTCCCTCCAGCCCGTTACACGGCCATCGCATTCTCCAGGCCCAGCTTTTGCAGTTAAGACTGGTGGGCGAAGCTGCGCTAATGATTTCAACACTCTGAGGCGGTTCCACCATGGTATGCAAGGTTGCCTCTCCCATTGCGCGTTGCTAGGATTGGTAGCGGCCCGGGGGGACCCACGCGGGCCAAAGCCAGTAGCAACCCCGGCATGGAGCGCCAATATGAAGCTGGGCCCCGGCCTGGTAAATGGTACGTTCATTACGCGGCTAAACCGGTTCGCGGCCCTTGTGGACGTTGAAGGTGAAGAGTTGATGGTCCACGTGGCCAACTCTGGCCGCATGCGCGAGATGTTTGTTCCAGGCTACAAGGTGAAGCTCAAGCCGGTTATGGGAGACCACCGCAAGACCAAGTTTGACCTGGCCCTAGTGCGGATGGGGAAGTCTTTGGCCTCGGCGGACGCCCGGTTGCCCAACTCGCTGGTGGCGGAGGCTTTGGAGCGGCAATCGTTGCCTCCTTTTCGAGCCTATCCCAAGCTTCGGCGAGAGGTGACCTTCGGCGAAAGCCGCCTCGACCTCATGCTGGAAGGCGAACCGGGGCTTTGCTATATAGAGACCAAGTCGGTGACCCTAGTAGTCGACGGAGTCGGCCTCTTTCCCGACGCGCCGACAACGCGAGGGGCAAAGCACATGCGGAGCCTGCAGCAGGCCGTCAGGGAGGGTCACAAAGCGGCAGTCGTGTTCGTCATCCAACGCGGCGACGTCGAAGCCTTCGCCACCCATGACGCCGCCGACCCGGACTTCGGGCAAGTGTTTCGTCAGGCGCTGTCCTCCGGAGTGGAAGCGTTCGCGTACAAATGTGAGGTGACCGAAGACTCCATACAGCTTTCGAGCCCCCTCCCAATCCAAGCGTGAAGACCAACACACCCCTGGACCCCATGGAGTGGACCGCCAGCGATCAACCTGTCCAGGGCCGTGGGAGGACACTGCGTGGGTTTCTGATGGACATGTACCGGCGCCTATACCGCGCCTATGGTCCACAGGGCTGGTGGCCCGGTGACGGGCCTTTCGAAGTCGTCCTCGGGGCAATCCTGACCCAGGCGGCGGCGTGGACCAACGTCGAACGGGCCTTGGCGAATCTAAAGGCGGAAGACTGCTGGTCTCTGGAGGCTATCAATCGGCGTCCCCAGGAGGAACTTGCCGCTATCATCCGGTCGTCAGGCTACTTCAATGCCAAGGCCAGAAAGTTAAAAGCCTTCGCCAGCCATGTCCTGGAGAATTATGGCGGCGACCTTGGAGCATTTCTGTCCCGAGGCCACAATGAGTTGCGGGAAGAACTCCTGGCTATCTATGGCATAGGTCCCGAGACCGCGGACGACATCGTGCTTTACGCCGCCGGCCAGCCATCGTTCGTCATCGACGCCTACACGCGCCGCATCATAAACCGACTTGGGCCCTTCGAAACTCCCTTGACAGGGGGCTACCGGGCATACCAAGACTTATTCCAGGACAACCTCGACCACGACACAGGGTTGTTTCAGGAGTATCACGCCCTCTTGGACCGTCACGCCAAGGAGGCATGCGCGAAAGTCCCTCGCTGCTCCGGGTGCTGTCTGCTGGAACTGTGCGCCACGGGCCAAGACAACGTTCACGTCGAAGGTTTCAAGGGCTAATCTGCCCCGAAGAACTCTCGTTGACGCCGGTTGAGGGCGTTGCTATTATGGCCCTGCCAGGCTCACCCCCGTATCTTCAGGGCCTTAAAATGACCCTATCAAAACGGAGCCTGTCCTTCGAGACCCTTGCCCAAGACTGATTGGAGGCTATAGCAATGCAGGTTGCGCGTCTTTACACCGGCAACGACGGCGAGTCCCACTTTGAGGAAATAGACCTGCCCTACGAGAAGATTCGCGAAGCCGAAAACACGGCGATGCAAGCGGCTACGGGCATCCAATTTCGGCGCAATCCCTCCGGCCACTTTAGCGACTTCCACGTAGCGCCCCGGCGGCAGTACATTATCACCCTGGAAGGCGCGGTGGAGATCGGTCTCGGCGACGGTACCGTTCGTATCTTCGGCCCTGGCGATGTGATGTTGGCCGACGACCTGACCGGACGGGGCCACACCACGGGAGTTCACGGCGACCAGACCAGGGTCTCGATAGCTATTCCCCTGGTCGATTAAGTCAACGTTTAAGGCAATTGGGGAGGCCCTCCATGCCCACCGTCCAGCTTGATCCCACGCTGGAGATGTACTACGAGGACGACGATTACACCGACCCTTGGCGCACCCCTGAGACCGTCGTCCTGCATCACGGCAACTCTAAAAGCTCACGCCTCTGGTATGCCTGGGTCCCCCTGCTGGCCCGCCAATACCGGGTGATACGCCTGGACGCCAGAGGGTTCGGACGTTCCAGCGTACCCCCTGAGGGCTACGACTGGTCGCTTAGCAACTTCGCGACCGACCTGCAGGCGCTCCTGGACTACCTGGGCGTTGACAAGGCCCATCTGATCGGCGAGACCGTCGGTGGCACCATCTCCCTTAAGTTTGCCCATGAGCACCCGGAAAGGTTGAATTCGCTGACCGTCTGCACGTCTCCGTACAAATTCGCGGGAGTTTCCACGTATCAGGAGTACTATAAGTTGGTCCAAGAAGAGGGCGTGGCTGGTTGGGCCCGGGCCACCGGGGACCGTCGCATCGACCCCAACAGCGACCCGGCGCACCACCAATGGTACGTGGAGCAAATGTCCAACACTTCCCAGCGGGTCGTCCTGGAAACCCTGGCGTATCTCGCCACCCAGGACCTGACCGACGTTCTGCCTCAAATCCAGACGCCAACACTGATCATGGTGGCGGAAGACAGCGTGGCCAACAACCCCGACCGCACCGTGGGAATGGCGAACTTGCTGCCCAACGCCCGGCTGTTGGAGATACCGGGGACGAGTGGTTACGTGCAGCACTCCGCGCCGGAGAAATGCGTCGCGGCCTGGCAAGAATTCATCGGCCGCATCTCGTAGCCCGCGGCTAGAACAGGGACTTTGACTGGCCGCCATCCACGTTGATACATGCGCCGGTCACCAGATCTGCCCTGTCCGAGGCCAGGAAAGCCACCATCTCCCCGATGGGTTCGGGCCAGCCGAACCTCCCCGCGGGCAGGTTCCGGTCTATAAACTCGGCGACAACCTCGGGCGTGTTGTTCTGTTGGAACCTGTCCCATGTGCTGCCGGGGAAGTCAATGGAACCGGGTGCGACACAATTCACCCGAACGTTCAGGGGCGCGAGTTGCAGAGCTAGATGCTTGGAAAAGGCGATCAGCCCCGCCTTGCCTGTCATGTAGTCGATGGACCCGCCGTGCTCCCTTCCGTAGATCGAGGAGATGTTGATGATGCGGCCCCAGTTCTGCGCCTTCATGTGGGGCAGCACCATAGCCGCCAACTGAACGGCGCAGACCAGGTTAACCTCAAGCCCCTCCCGGAATTGCTCCATACTGGTCTCTTCGAATATCACCGAACCCCTGCGCCCACCCACATTGTTCACCAGAATGTCCGGGGAGCCCAGTTGGTCTATGGTGTCCTGGTGGAAACGCAGGGCGTCGGCTTCGTTGGTAACGTCGGCCTGGGTGCCTTGGGCCTGGTACCCTAAGCCCGTAAACTCGGCCACAGTCGTTTCCAACGTGTCCGCGCCTCTCGCGCAGATCGAGACTTTACATCCCTCCCGCGCCAGGGCCAAGGCAGCCTGTCTACCCAGGCCGCGGCTCCCGCCGGTGATCATCGCAACCTTGCCTTCCAAACCCAGGTCCATAACTACCTCCAATTACTGTCCCACGGGTATGATTGCCGCCCGTTTGTTACCCGCGCTTGTCTCCCTATGAAACCCTGTCCAGCGGGCAAGCCGATTATAGCCCGTCATGCCCCACGGCGCACCTCAGTACCCCGCCTGCGGTAACCTGGCTTAACTGGTCCCGCTCCAGGTTGCGATATAATTGTTTCCGGTCCTAACGCTACCGGAAGGGCGAATCATGCTGGCATTGGACGGCGTCAAGGTCCTCGACTTCTGCCGCAACGCACCTGGAATGTTTTGCACAATGGTGCTGGGCGATCTGGGCGCGGACGTCCTTATGATCGAACGCCCGATGGCCGGTGACCGCGCGGAATACGAGCAAACCGTGGCCGGAATCTCCAACAGGGACGAGGAGGAACGGCGAGCGGTCTACAACGCCCTCCAGCGTAACAAGCGAAGCATTGCCCTCAACCTGAAAGAGCGGGAAGCACAAGGCATCTTTCACGAACTGGCGAAAACCGCCGACGTGGTCGTGGAAGGCTTCAGGCCCGGAGTCATGGACCGACTGGGAGCGGGTTACGACACGGTTAAGCGGATCAATCCCCGCGCCGTCTACTGCTCCATCTCTGGTTACGGACAAGACGGCCCCTATGCGCAACTCGCAGGACATGACATAAACTACCTCGCTATGTCCGGGGCCTTGGACCTCATCGGTTACTCCAAAGATGACAAACCCGCCATTCCCATGAATCTGCTCGCCGATTTCGCGGGAGGGGGCTTGTGTGGCGCGGTGGGCATTCTCGCCGCGCTCATGGCCCGACACAAAACGGGCCATGGCCAATACGTCGACATCGCAATGACCGAAGGCGTGCTCTATATGCTGGCTGGTACGCTATCCGACTTCTTCGCCCGAGGCGTCGCCCCCGGGCGAGGCGCTACCCGGCTCAACGGCGGCGCTCCCTACTACAACGTCTATAAGACCAAAGACGCCAAATATTTCACCATTGCGGCCATCGAACCCTGGTTTTGGCGAAATTTGTGCTCCGCCTTGGGGAGGGAGGACCTGGCAGGTCTACAGAGCGCCGGTGGACAAGAAAAAGAACAGGTCGAGCAGTTCTTGACGGAGACTTTCTTGACCCGGACCCGCGACGAGTGGTTCGAGTTGCTCCGAGACGAAAACATCTCGGTTGGGAAGGTCTATTCCATAGACGAGGTGGTGAACGACCCCCAGGTCGCCTACCGCAATATGGTCATCGAGGCCCCCGCGCCCCACCAGCCGGGCCAGAGCGTGAAGCAAGTCGGCATTCCAATTCACCTATCTGACACGCCCGGCACAGTGCGCCACGTCGGCGCGGCAACGGGTAGCCACACCTCCGAAGTACTCGCCTCCTTGGGCTACTCCCCCGAGTTGATCGAGGAGCTGCGCCGCCGGGCCGTCGTCCAGTAGTGACCAGCGGTCTCCTGCTCACATGACCCCCGACCCAGGCGTAGACCTGGCCGACCGTGCCGCCAGAGCCCTGACAATTTACTCCGGATGGGTCATCTGCGCCATCATAATGGTTACCGGGCTCCTTCTCCTCCCCGTGTTCTTTATGCGGCCCGCCGAACAAGCGTCCCGCGATCCTGGCGGGCCGGTCTTCGATCTTCAGGAGTTGGTCAACAAACGGTTTCCCACCAGGGTGCATATCGCGAGCTTCATCGTGGAAGACCGTGACGGGGATATCCTGCGCCAGGCTCCCTTATGGGAGTTGTACCGCAACGAGCAAGCGCTTCGAGACTCGGAGTTGGGAGACTTCCTCTTCACCGGCTACGACGTCGATACCCAGAGGCGCATTCGCGGCATCTTCACCCTCGCCGACGCCATCCAAGACCTATTTCGGCTGGACCGAAGCAGCAGCGTAACCCTGGAGACCGCCACCGACCAAAAAGTCAAGGAAGCCGTCTCGCGAATCCTGGCCAGCCCCACCGGCAGGTTGATGCGAGCTTCGCTGTCCAAAGATGCGCACTCCACGGAATCGGTGGTGGAAGGTAGGAAAGTCGAGGAGTGGAGGGCCGCCGCGCTATCGGTCTTCGTGGCGGGGGATAACGCAAGTCTCGGCGGCGGCCCCCTCACCATAAGC
The DNA here is from genome assembly GCA_965205385.1 of Dehalococcoidia bacterium. Lineage (GTDB taxonomy): Bacteria > Chloroflexota > Dehalococcoidia > Lucifugimonadales > UBA3495 > CATOSP01. The sequence goes on along the minus strand of CBDBGS010000008.1, from coordinate 1,758,440 downwards.
CTCACTAACGACGAGGCCACCCTGGGAAAAGAACGGTTCAACCGCCGCGTACAAAGGACGCTGCGGGGACGGGAAGAGTCATACCGTCTCTGGGGCATCGCCCTGGACGTCAACCTCACGTCACGAGAACAGGGACGGACGGTAGTGCCCTACATCGCGGCTACCTTGGCTCTGGTCCTGGTGGTCGTGGGAGTTACACTTCGGTCGGTCAAAGTGGTGGCGCTGGGATTTATCGGCTTCTTGATATTGCTGGTGTGGCTCAAGGGCATTTCCAATCTGATCGGGCTTAAGTCGTCCCTAACGGCAGACCTGATAGTCCCCATAGCCATGATCTCCCTGGGTGCGGATTTCCTCATTCATGCGGTCGCCCGCTACCAGGAAGAAGGACGGGGAAGTACGGTCCCATCGCGCGCGCTCCGGGCAGGGCTTGCCGGAGTATTGGGCGCGCTGACATTGGCCACTCTTTCCGACGGGATAGCCTTCCTCGCAAATGTGACCTCCGGTATCGAAACGATTATCGGATTTGGCGTGGCTGCCGGAATCGCGGTCCTATCCAGCTACGTCATTATGGGAATCTTGCTGCCCCTGGTCATCATGCGGCTGGACGAGAGGAAACGTGTCCGGACAGTCCCGGACAACAACCCTGAGAGCCGCGGACCGGTCCAGCCGCGAGAGTACGGCATCGACGTGGCCCAGCCTCCTAGGGATGAGACGTTCAGTTCGCGCGTGGGCATTGCTTGGCTGGTAGTCAAGCTAGCGGAGTACCGGTGGGTTGTATTGCCGGTAATAGCGGTCGTGACCGCCGGAGCAACCTTCCTGTCGTTCCAACTCGACCCCAAACTGGACATCAAGGATTTCTTCGATTCCGGTTCCGACGTTGTAGTCGGACTGGACAAGTTGGACGAACACACCGACTCTGCCCTGGCTGGTGAGCCGGCGGTCCTATACATAGAGGGCGACCTTGCGGCCCCCGAATCGTTGAACGGAATCCGGAGCTTACTCCGGCGCCTGGGTGAAAATCCCAACCTGGGCCACTCCGAGGACGGTGGCGTGTTCCTTTACAGCCGCACGGTATTCGACTTGCTGCGCCGGGTCACCGGGTCCGGCTACGCGCGTCAACGGATATTCGAGGAAACCGGCGTGGCTATCGAGGACGCCAACGTCGATGGCATACCGGATAAACCGGAGCAGACGAGGGCGGCCTACTTCTACATGGCCGCCAATGGAGTTCCCCTGGACGAACACTCCACCGCGTATGATCCGCTCCAGGTCCGGGAAGTCCTCTACGTCCCGGGAGAGACAGGGGGCACTCAGGCCACGATCATAGTTCTGGGGGTGTTGGGGTCTCGGGAACAGGCAAACCTTGGCCCGGCCCGGAAAACGCTGGAACAGGACCTGGGTCCCTTGATGGACCTCCCGTCCATTTCATCTGTTGGAGTTACAGGCTCGCCCTTCGCCCGCGAGGCCACACTGACTTCCACGACCCGCGCCCTTATCAAGTCATTGCCGGTGGCAGTCGTGGCTTGCTTCATCTTGTTGACATTGTGGATGCGCTCGGTTAGGTACGCGTTGGTGACCATCATACCCATTGGCCTGGTGGTGTCCTGGCTGTATGGGTTCATGTACCTTGCAGGCTATAACCTCAACTTCGTCACCGCCACCATAGCCGCCGTGTCCATCGGCGTGGGCATCGACTATTCAATCCACATGACCCAACGCTTCCGGCAAGAGCTGGCGAAGCGGGGTGTCGTGGCCCATGCCCTTCGGGCGGCGGCTTCCGGCACCGGAGTCGCCCTCGCTGGTTCGGCTGCGTCCAGCATTGTCGGATTCGCCGTCCTCGGGTTCGCTCCGATGCCGCTATTCGCTACCTACGGCATGATCTCCGCGGTGATGATATTCATGGCCGCCGTCGCGGCGCTGGTGGTCCTTCCCTCATTGCTTGTGATCGTGGCCCGCCCCTCCCCCGAGCCTGGACCCGCTGGGTCATGAGCCGGCCGCGATGCCCGCTGGCAGCCTAATACCGCATGCTATAATACCGCCCATCAGGACTGCCGCCGTGAGCGGCGTGTGGACGCCGGAACAGAGTACCGCCCGCACCAATTTCCAGACCAGGGGGTCCCCAGGATGATCAAACGGTTCTCGGTGCTGTACGTCGGCCAGATCGACCTCGACAATCCCGGCGTCGACGGCACCCCGGCCAACGACCGCAGGTACCCGAATGACCGGTTGGTCCAGGCCTACTCCCACGCGGTGGAGTTGGCCCAGCACATGGACGATCTGGGCTTTTACTGCATGTGGACCGCCGAGCACCACTTCCAACGCGAGGGCTACGAGTGCTTCCCGAACTTGATCCTGTTGGGGGTGCATCTTGCCGGACTGACCAAGCGCCTCAAGTTCGGTTCGGCTTTCAATATCGTCCCGATGTGGCACCCGCTACGCCTGGCCGAGGACTTCGCCATGGCCGACGTGTTGACCGGCGGACGGCTCATCTTCGGGGTGGGGAGAGGGTATCACTCCAGAGAGGTGGAGACCTTCGGTTCGCCAGTGATCGACAACGACGCGAACCGGGAGCTCTTTTCGGAACAGATGGAGGTCATTCTAAAGGCCTTTAACGAGGACTCTTTCAGCCACAAGGGCAAGTACTACACCATTCCCGCCGACGTGCCCTACCGGGGGTACCAGCTAGAGGACATAACATTGGTCCCCCGGCCCATCAACCGGCCGGTTGAGATCTGGCAGCCCATAGCCAGCGGGCGGACTCTGGAATATATCGCCAGCCTCGGGATCAAGGCCATGGTCGCCCTTACCGGCGAAGTCCTGGTGGACCAACTCTTCCGCTCCTACCACGAGATGGCGCGGAAGGCGGGCCGGGACCTGGTCCTAGGGCAGGACATGGGCCTGGGAGTGGGGTTTTACATCGCCGACAACGAGCGGGAAGCCATCGAGCGCGTGCGTCCCTACCACGACGAACGCTACAAATGGTTCGCGCCCTTCGGCTTCGTCAGGTACACTGATTCTAACGGCAGAATGTGGGGCACTCCCGGCGCGCCCTCTCGCGTGCCCACCATCGAAGACGGCGTAGAGCAAAAGGTCTGGATTTGTGGCCCGCCAGGCGAGTTCATCGACTTCCTGCGCGGTCTGGAGCAGAAGTATCCGGGCCTGGAAGACATAATCGTCCAATGGCCGGAGGGCATGCCTTGGGCGGAGTTCCGTGACCAGTTGACACTATTCGCCAGGGAAGTCATGCCCGCGTTCGCCGGCAGCGGCGAGGCCTCCGTTGCCGGGCCAGCTTCGGACGGCAGCTAACGAGTAGTCCCCTGTCTGAACGTAAGGATGGCCAGCGCCCCATCGCATCCTCCGCTCATCGGGTGAGCTGTGGGGTAAAACGGCCTGACCCCGGCGTGTTGGAGAACTGGGTTGCCTAACTCGGAGCACGCGGCCCTAGCCAAACAGGGCACCGAAGCCGTCGGCAGGTGGCGGGCCGGCAGCCGATGGATTAGGCGGCAAATGGACCTGTCCGGCGCGATGTTGAGCCGGACAAAGCTCATCGCGGCTGATTTCGCCCATGACAACCTTAGCCGCATAGACCTGACCGGCGCCAACCTCTACTTCTCCGACCTTTCCGGGGCCAACCTTCGAGGCGCCCACCTCTTCCGTTCAGACCTCAGCCGCTCGGACCTGCGGGAGGCAAACCTGACCGCCGCGTCCCTGGTGCGGGCCGACCTGACCGGATGCTGCCTGCGGGGTGTCAATCTGCGAGGGGCCGACCTCTCTTACGCCGACCTCTCCCGCGCAGACCTCGAGGGGGCAAACCTGGCGGGGGCGAACCTAACTGCCACGAAACTGTCGTGGGCCAACCTCACCGGCGTAGTCCTGCGAAACGCAAAAATGAACGGGACTGTTCTGGACCTGGCCGACCTTAGCGGGTCCGAGTTGCGGGGAGCTACCCTCGTCCGGGTCACTTTGGATGACGCGGTGTTCGAGGACGTCCTGCTGGAGATGACCTTGTTCGCAGATTGCGACTTGAGCCGTGTCATGGGGCTGCAATCCGTGCGCCACGCCGGGCCAAGCATCATTGGGGCTGACTCGTTGGGAAGGTCCCGAGGGCTGATTCCGGAGTCATTTCTGCGCAGCGCGGGAGTCGCGGAGGCTTTGATCGCATCCCAACCTCAACTACAGGGTTTCCGCAGGGCCGACCCTCGGGTGCTGTTGTTAGGTTCGGTAAAGGACGCCGCGTTCATCGAGCGCGTCCTGGAAGACCTCCGGGGATCGGGGATGTTCTGTTGGAGACTTTTCGTGGACGACGAGGAGTCATTCCAGTCACAAGAGGGCGTGTTGGACCGGGCGGTATACTACGACCGGCTCGCCCTGGTCTGCTCAGCCAATTCCCTGGAGAACCCATTTGGGAGCCGCTTCTTCTCCGAATTGACACGCGATGGCTCGAGCGCCTCGGGACGGTCTTTGCTGCCGGTGGCCATAGATGACCAGCTTTTCCGCAGCGGCGAGCAGTTGTGCGAGGACTTGCGCTCGTTGGAGACGGTTGACCTTCGCGGTTGGGAGACGCCGGAGGTATACAAGCAGGGCCTGGCAACCCTGGAAAGCGCCCTGGCGTAATTCGCCTGACCTAGTCCTCTACGGGCGTGTCCTTGCCCAGCATCAAGCACGGCTCTCCCCATTGACCCGCGCTGGATACATCCCACTCGGCGCCGGAGTCCACGGGTCTCAACCGGATACCGTCATCTCCCCCGTACACCAGTAAAATTACCCCGTCTCCGGAATCCTCGGAAAATGCCGCCATCGCCGGGCATGGCCCATCTTCGCTCCAGCCGGTTACGTCGCACCAAATATCCACACCCATCTGGTCCGCGGTGAATACCCGGCTGATGGCCCTCGGTTCGCTCAATAGGTCGAACACTCGATTTAGGTCCATTGGACTGTTTTCTCCCGCGATTACTTCCACTTCCAGCAGCATCCCTTGCTCCCGTTCCCGCAATTTGGCCAGACAATGTCCCGGTAATGTCCCGGTGCGGATTTTAGCATACGGTACCCCGACATTGGCTGGTTGACTGGACTAGGGGCCGGGTCTACTATACCGCCACACCTGCTTCCGCCTGGGAGCGTGTCCAGAAGCATCGGCTAAGACCACCAGGGAGGAGCGCAATGGCCACTGGTATTAGCACCTACCGGCCACTGATTACCGGGACCACTCACATGGTCTCGACAGGCCACTATCTGGCAACCTCGGCGGGGTATCGCATTCTAGAACAGGGAGGCAACGCGACGGACGCCGGAGTCGCCGCCGGCATAGCCCTGAACGTGGCGCTGCCCCAATACACCAGCTTTGGCGGTGTCGCCCCCATAATCGTCCATGACTCCGCAAAACAAGAGACGATGCAGGTCAGCGGCCTGGGCCGGTGGCCCAGGGAGGCCAGCATCGACTATTTCAACCAGCATACCGGCGGAGAGTTGCCTCTGGGAGCGCTCCGCACGGTTACTCCGGCAGCGGCAGACGCCTGGCTGACCACGCTCAAGCTCTACGGCACGATGACCTTCGAGCAGGTCGTGACTCCGGCCCTGGAATTGGCCGAGGGAGGCTTCCCCATTCCAACAACCCTGCACCGGGCTCTGGTGCGCGCTGGAGACCCGCTGGCCCACGATGAGGGCGACGCCCGCCATTGGCAGTCCACCGCCAGCGTCTTCTATCCCAACGGTAAAGCCCTGGACTCGGGGGAGTTGCTGGTCCAGGCTGATCTGGGGCGGACGTTCCGCCGTCTGATCGAGATCGAGCGGGAACATTCCCGCCAGGGCCGCGAACAAGCGATTCAAGCCGCCCGCGACTTTTTCTACCTGGGGGACATCGCCCGGGAGATGGTGGACTTCTGCCGGGACCGGGGAGGTCTGCTGTCCTTGCGGGACCTGGCCGAGTTCGCCGTTACGATAGAAGCTCCCGCGGCGGGCAGCTACAAGGGGATAGACGTTTACACTTGCGGGCCGTGGTGCCAGGGTCCCACGTCGATCCAGGCGTTGCACATCCTGGAGCAGTTTGACCTTAAAGCCATGGGCCACAATACCCCTGACTACCTGCACACCGTCATAGAAGCGTTGAAACTGGCCTTTTCCGACCGCCACCACTACTATGGGGACCCCGACTTCGTGGACGTTCCGCTAGACGGCCTATTGTCGAAGAGTTTTGCGAAAGAACGGGCGCAGGCCATCGAGCGGGCTGCCGCCCATCCTGAAATGCCCCGGCCCGGGGATCCTTGGGCTCATCAAGGCGGCGCTTCGCAACCCTCCCAATTGGCCAGCCCCGAACCCGTCGGAGGCGGCCTGCCAGCCGATACAAGCTATGCCTGCGTTGTCGACCGGTGGGGAAACGCCTTCTCCGCCACTCCCAGCGATGGCCTTGGAGGGGGTCCGGTGGCCACGGGACTGGGCTTCGTCATATCGCCGCGAGGCTCCCAGTCATGGCTGGATCCGGATCATCCGTGCTCCATCGCCCCCGGCAAGCGCCCCAGGCTCACCCCAAATCCCGGCTTGGCCATGAAGGACGGCAAGGTCTGGATGCCATTCGGCACTCCGGGCGGCGACGTCCAGTGCCAGTCTATGGTGCAGCTATTCTTGAACGTCACCGAGTTCGGTATGGACGTTCAGACAGCGATAGAAGCTCCCAGGGTCTCCACCTGGAGCTTCCCCAACTCCTTCCACCCCCACGCATACCATCCAGGGCTGGTCGGGGTCGAGGGCCGGATCTCCCCTGAAACCGTCGCTGAATTGGAGCGCCGGGGCCACCAGCCCGAGGTCTGGGACGACTGGACCGGGCGCATGGGTTGCCTGTGCGCCATCGAGGTGGACCGTGAACGGGGCGGGCTGTCGGCGGGGTCGGATCCCCGCAGGGACGGCTACGCCATGGGCCGGTAACGTATACCCTCGGGTTACTGGGCGGTGCGCCCACCGTCTATGACCAACTCGCTCCCTGTCACGAAGGACGATTCGTCGGAGGCCAGGTATAGGACGCCGTAGGCCACGTCTTCCGGCCTACCCAGCCTTCCCAGGGGAGTCCGCTCCATTCGGTTCTGGCGGTATGACTCCTGGGCCAGTAGGTCGGCGGTCATGGGCGTCTCAATAGTGCCCGGATGAACGGAATTCGCCCGGATGCCTTCCCTGGCGTGTTGGATGGCGGTGGACTTGGTGAAGAGCCTTACCGCGCCCTTGGAAGCGGTGTAGGCGGCGGACATGGTATTGCCCACAAGGCCCGCCACGGAAGAGATGTTGATTATGGAGCCGCCGCCGGCCTTCCGCATCTCCGGGATAGCGTGCTTCGTCCCAAGGAACACCCCCTTGGAGTTGATCTCCATAACCTGGTCCCATAGCTCTCCGGAAGTCTCCTCCACCCGCTCGGTGCGGTAGATGCCTGCGTTGTTGACCAGGACGTCCAGTTTTCCGAACCGGGCCACCGTAGCGGCCACGGCTTCGCGCCAACTCGACTCGTCGGTCACGTCCAGACTGACGAAGAGGCATTCCCCGCCGGTCTCGTTGATTTCGGCCTCGGTGCGGCGGCCGTCCTCTGCCAGCAGGTCGCCGATCACCACTCTTGCGCCCTCGCGGGCGAATAGTGTGGCTTCAGCGGCCCCCATTCCCCTTGCCCCGCCGCTGATCAAAGCCACCTTGTTTTCCAGACGCATCGTGTGGCCTCCAGGACTCTTGAAATTCCTCTCCAGTTGATGTACCGATTGTAGTCCGCCGATCGCCCCAGTCAAGCTCCGCCTCTCGCAGTGACTGTTCAGACTCGATGAGGCGGATTGGCTGAATCTCACATCGGTCATCTCTGTGATAATCCTCATATCATGTCCCGCCCCCGCAATCCGTCATTCCCGCGAAGGAAGACCTTTGAATAATCCCCTCTCCCTCCGGGAGAGGGTTAGGGTGAGGGCGTCCTCCGTATCTGGGCACACTCTGGATTCTCGCTTTCGCGGGAGTCGCGGAAGGTTACGCAAAGGTCTCCGCAGGCGGGAATCCAGAAATGCCCATGATAGTGAAGGTCGCTGGTTGCAAAGGTTTCTGGATTCCGGGTCAAGCCCGGAATGACGAGGTTGGAGTATGAAGGACACATCAAGTCTGAACAGTTGCCTCTCGCAATAGGGTTTGACCAGAGAAAAGCCCGCCTATAAAATGAGTCCGCCGCCGCGATCCCATTTGACCCCGGACAATCAATGAGCCACCTGCCAAATCTCGCCGCCGCAAGCCGCGCTGCTTCCCCCGCTCTCCTCATTGGCGTCCTTCTGACGTTGGTCGCCTGCGGAGGGATTGCCGGACCCTCGAAGGCTGTGGACTTCGAGGTCACCCTCTTTAGCGGTGAGGAATTCCGCATGGCCGATCAGGTGGGCCAGAATTCCCTGGTGCTCAACTTCTGGTTCCCGTCCTGTCCGCCGTGCCGCGCTGAGATGCCCGACTTCGAGGACGCCTGGTTGGAGCTGCAGGGGCAAGACGTGCGGTTCCTGGGGCTCTTCGTTCCGAAGGGGCTGGACTCCGAGCAGGACGCCAGGGACTTCATCCAGGAGTTAGGTCTAACCTACGACGTTGCGACCGATGTTCGGGCGGAGATCGCCGAAGCATACGAGTTGAAGTTTTATCCCACGACCATTTTCATTGATAAGTCCGGACGAGTCTATTCCACGGAGATCAGCGTCCTCGACCGGGAGAAGATTACGCGGATCGTGGGCGAGATGGCCCAGGGTTGACCCCGCGAATCGCGCCGTGAAAAGTCCCGCCACCGGTCCCAGCCCCGCCTCATGACCGTGCTCGACGGAATTCTAATAGCCATAAGATGGGCCCACGCCCTGGCCGCGGTGGCATGGATCGGGGGCAGCATCTTTTTCCTGCTGGTCTTGCGGCCTTCCTTGAAACGGGCCAACGGCGGCGGCGGACCTGTGGGCCGGCTAGCGGGAGCCGAATTCCGAAGCTTGGTCAACACGGCCATCGCCGTGCTGGTCTTGACCGGCGTAGTCCTGTCCGCTTCCCGCCTCACCTCCACAGCGGTATCGGTCCCCTATGTGGTGGTTCTGCTGGGAAAGATCATCGTCGCGCTGTACATGTTCTCCGTAGCGTGGCTCCTACGGCGTCGTGACACTACCGAGGAGCCAGGCGCCAGGACCGGACCGCTGACACGCATTCGACGGGGCCTGGTTAGCCCAGAGGCGGTATTGGTAGGCGGAATCATCGCAATCGGCCTGGCGGACGTGTTGGATGCCCTGTTCGAGATGGGGCTTAGCAAGTAACATAACACGGCCAATCCTTATCGACCCAACAAGAACGACACGGAATACTCCCGCCACAATTCAATGGAGGAACCTTGAAGAGAGAGCTAATGGAGATTCTCGTCTGCCCGGTATGCAAGGGAGACCTGGAGCTTCAGGTGGAAACCGAGGACGAGGATGAGGTGGTCACCGGAGCCCTGACCTGCTCACCCTGTAACGAGTCTTATCCAATCCAGGACGCCATCCCCAATCTTTTGCCGCCGGAAATGAGGGGATAGGTACACAAATACAACGTGCCGGAGGATAACCCCGGCACGTTTGGCGAGACCGCGTGTGAACTAACTGGGTTAGTTGGGATCGCCCACCAATACCCGCACTACCAGCGGAGCCAACTCCTCGGCCCGCCTGCGCAAGGCTTCACGGTCCAGGTTCTCGATTGGGTGCTCAGTGAAGATGGTGGGGTAATCAGCCGCCCCCCACATCCTGGCCATTCCCTCGGCTGTGGGGATGAACCGGTCCGTGCAAATGGTCGCTGAAGGGATCCCGGCATTCTCTACGTGAATTCCGTCGTGCACACTGCACGCACTGCAGGAGCCTCAATCCCCGATGGCGATAATCACCGAATCGCAGTATTCAGCCAACTCCTTAATCGCCTCGGGGTCGGCGGGACGCGACGCGCTTGGCTTGCGGTGCCAACGGACTTCAGAGATTTCATAGCGCGTGCGGAGCAAGTCCACCAACTCTTCAAGCAGGACATCCGCGTTGCGCTTGCTGTCGTCGATGATGCCCAGCTTGGTCCCGGCAAGGCTTGGCAGCCGGGGGGCGCCGTCAAAAGGCGCGATAATCGCCTGGGTGGTAGGGTTAACCAGAGTAACTTCTTGCTTCTGGGTCATTTTGCCTCCTATGGCCGGTGCAGCCCACCGGTCATGTCTGTCGCGTTGTTAACGCACTACCTTGGTGACCGCCGTAGAACCCACCTTGGGCCCCCAGCTAGGGATCACCGAGGACATATTGGATTCCTCACCGCCGGCGAATAGGAGAAGAATATCTTCTGGTTCGGGGACCAGGGATACGAACTGGTCCTCGTCCCCAGTCTCCGGGTCGCCGGGCAGGACGCCGGCCCGCTTCAGGTCAGCCATCGAGCGCCGGATGTTCGTGTGAAGGTAGGCTCTGGCCTGTGCCTTGGTCCAGTCCTTCCACAAGCTCGACGCCCCGGCGATGGTCACCGCAATTTGGCCCTGTCTCAGCCCGGCGGAGCGGTCTCCAACTGAGCCTGAGGTCGACATACTCGTTCCCAGAGACGATGCGGCGTCGGCCAAGGCGTAAAGGATCGCTTGAGGATGTCCGGTGGCCCGAACCTGACGCGGGCTCTCGGAGGCGAACACGGTGGCCGTACTCTGGTCCCGGCGGAAGCCCCGCTCCACGTGGAGCGGTTCCCAATGGGTTTCCGTCTCGGCCTCGGCGATGCAGTAGCTGTACTTCCCCGGGTGTCCGATCACGCTCCGGTCGAACAGGCCGGGTATTGCGGCGCAGGCGTTCATCAGGATCAGCCGGATTGATCTCCCGATGGTGGCGTTGGCCCGGTTTCCCGGACCGAACAGGTTGTTGCGCGAATTGATCCCGATTTCACGGACGATAGGACCATTGACCACCACCAGTATCGCCGCGCCCCCCATACTCGAGGACGGGCCGACCAGGTTGAACACCGGGTCAAGCATCGCTTCAGTTGCGGCGAGGACCACGGGCAGGTATTCGGGCAGGCATCCGGCCATCACGGCATTCGCCGCCACCTTGCCAACGGTGATTTCCCTGCGCCGTTCCGGGAGCTGTCCCACCACCTCGTCGGCGGGACGCCCGGCACGCGCCACAAATTCGTCCACTCTGCGGGACGTAGGGGGCACAACGGGCAATCCATCGGTCCAACCCAGGTCGTAACAAACCTCAACGGCCTCCAACGGGTCGGTCCATTGTACGGTGGTGGTGTCAGCCTGGTCGCTCAAATTGTCCGCGCCTCCGTGTCTCGAATTCCGTCGTCTGGTTACCAGACCCTCTCATACTTGGAAATGCTGCGCAGTTCCTGGGGCGGGTCCATGTGTGAGCCGCGGATGGTATATGAGACTTCGCCGACGTACACGTCACCCCTGGAGTCTACCGCTATACCGTGAGGTGCGATAAACTGACCCGCGCCTTCACCCTCCTCGGGAGCGCCGAACATGCAAACCCGGTTGCCGTTCAGGTCATAGATCGTGACCCTGTGACCCAGTCCGGGGGCTCCGGCTGGGGGAGGCGGCCCTGGGGCATTGAGTTCGCCGACGTAGATGTGTTCCTGCCACAGCACCATTGCATCGGGGCGGTGGATATTGCTCCACATCTCGAGGAAGTTGCCCCTGGCGTCGAAGAGCTGGATGCGGTGGGCTTCCCGGTCCACCACGTAGACGCGGTCATTGCTGTCTATGGCAATGTTGTGGGGACGCATGAATTGACCGGCGTCGATGCCAGAGTCTCCCCAGGAAAACTTGTAGTCCCCGGCCTCAGAGTAAACGTGGACACGGGAGTTTCCGTAACCGTCGGAGATGTACACGTCTCCATTACTGGGCATGATCGCCGCCGACGTAGGCCGGTTGAAGGGCTCGCCGCCCCAGATCGGCTTTGGCTGGTTTCGCTCGCCGATCTCCATCAGCTTTTCGCCCCCCGGCGAAAACTTCTGGATCGTATGGATGCCGTCATCCGCGCAAAGCAGGGTATCGTCGTGGGCGATATATAGGCCATGGGTCCGGTTGCTGAAATCGCCCTCGCCGAAGCTGCGGAGGTAGTTGCCTTCCCGGTCAAACACCATGATCGGGTGCTCGCCCCTGGTCAGGACATAAACGTTGTCCTGGGAGTCCACCGCAACACCTGGACACTCAAGGAACCGTATTCCATCGGGCAGCTTGGCCCAATTGTCGACGTGCCTATAGAGGAAATTGCCCTCTCCGTAAGTATCCGCCATATCTCCCCCTATTCAAGGTAGTTGTATGTTCGGACTGGGGTTGAGGCTGGCCCTCCATCGGGGGTCTTGAAACCAGCCGGAAAACCCGTTGCTATCCTAAAGTCTAGGATATTGAGTGTCAATGGGAACCGCGTCCGTCTAACATGAGAACCCCCTCTGGTCGAGGGGGCTCTTTGCAATGACTATGTGCTAAACCCCGTGCCTCTTAGGGCGCAAGGTTTACGGCGGGGCTTATCCGATGGTGTCCCGGCCCTCGCCCTTCAGGTAGTCGGCTGTACGCAGGGCCAACGCCTGGATCGTTGTCGTGGGATTGATGCTTGCGCCGGTGGTGAAAATACTTCCGTCGATGACGAACAGGTTGGGCACGTCGTGGGCGCGGCCCCAACGGTCCACCACGGACGTCGCCGGGTCGTTGCCCATCCGAGCGGTCCCCAGAAGGTGCCAACCGGCGTTGCGCCGTTGATGTGCGGCGAAGACCTCTGTCGCTCCGGCGGTTTCCATGACCTGGGTTGCCATCTCCACGCCGTGGGCCAGCATCTTATCGGTGTTTTCGCTGATGGTGTACTGTATTTTAGGCGCGGGGATACCATGGCTGTCGGTAAGGTCGGGGTCCAGGGTAACCTGGTTGTGCTCCTCCGGCAGGTCCTCGGCCATAATTGTGATGCCCGCCGTATGTCCGAACCGCTCCTTAAAGGTCGCATGGTGGCCTGCGCCCCAGGGCGTGCGGTTGCCAAGCAGACCGCCTAAAGCTGAAGACAGAGGCGTGGACGCCGCGCCTCCGATCTGCAGGCCGTATCCGCGAACGAAACCCCGGTTCAAGTCGGTTTCGTAGAACTCGTGGCTCAGCATGGTGCTACCCCGAGCCCCCTGCTCGGCTCCGAGCCATTCATCGAACAACCCCATAACCATGCCGCAGGGGTGGTGCATCAGGTTCTTGCCCACCAGGCCGCTGCTGTTGGCCAGCCCGGCGGGGAAGAGGTTCGACTTGGAATTTAGCAACAGCCGGGCCGTGCCGATGCCGTTGGCGGCCAGGACAACTACCTTGGCATGTTGCTCTCTCAGAACTCCCCTGCTGTCGTAATAAAGCGCCCCGGTAGCCCGGCCCTCCTTGTCGACCATGATCTCCCGGACCCGCGCGTGGGTCTTGAGCTTTGCCCCTTGTTGCAATGCCTTGGGCCAATAGACTATGTCGACGCTGGCCAGGGAACGCAACACCTCGCCGTTGTCTGCGGGGCGCCCGTCGTAAGACACCGAGTTAAGGGCCGTGTCCGATGACCACCAGTGCCAACCCAGCTTGTCAAAGGCATCCGCTAGGACCCTGCCGCCGGGCCTGATGGACAACGGCGGGCAGGGACGTTCGGGCTTGGGCGGGTATGCCGGGTCGCCCGCGTACCCGGAAACACCCATCATCCGGTCGTTTTGGTCGTAATAGGGCTCCAGTTCGTGGTAGGTCATGGGCCAGTCGTCGGCGACTCCATCCAGGGACTTGAGCCGGAAGTCAGAGGGATGGAACCGGGGGAAGTGCGAGCCCCAGTGTATAGTGCTGCCGCCCACCGCGTTGTACATCAACGGTGCGATGGGGGTCTCTATTTGGTTGGTCGGATAGTCTTCCGGCAGACCGCGAACGTTGGGGTCGGAATGGAAATCCGTTTGCCCATGCAACGGCGCGTCGGGGTCGCCTACGGGCAAGTAGCCGCGTGGCACCCAGCCGCCCTGCTCCAAGCATACGACTTTAATCCCCGCCTGAGTAAGGCTCCAAGTGAAGGCGGCGCCCGAAGCTCCCGCCCCGATCACCAGAACGTCGGCAACATCGTTAGTCGACATAACCTCTCCCGTTTAGAAGCGGTATCGCAGCCGCAACACCGTGCCCGTGTGGTTGAGCCCCGGTCACCACGACACCGGAAAAGTATCTAGTTCGCTCGCTCGAACACAGCCGCGACACCTTGGCCGCCTCCTACGCACATGGTCTCCAGGCCCCATTGGGAGTCCCGGCGTTCCATCTCGTGTAGCAGGGTGGTTAGAATGCGGGCTCCAGTGGCGGCGATGGGGTGTCCCAGCGAAATTCCGGAACCATTGACGTTCAGATTGTCGTGGTTGGGGAGCTTCCATTCCCGCAGCACGGCCAATACCTGAGCGGCGAACGCCTCATTGAGTTCGATCAGGTCCATGTCTCCCAGGGTCAGGCCCAGCTTGCCCATCACCTTGTTTACCGCGCCGACAGGGCCGATGCCCATGTAGGCCGGGTGGCAACCGGTCACGGCCCAGCCGCGAAGGTAGCCCATCGGAGCAAGTCCGAATTCCTCGAGCTTGTCTTCAGCTACGACCAGGCACACCGAAGCGGCGTCGTTCTGGCTGCTGGCGTTACCGGCGGTGACGCTGCCGTCGGGCATTATGGGGCGCAACCGGGCCAGCGCTTCTATAGAAGTGTCGCCCCTGGGGTTCTCGTCGGTGGCGAAGTTGACCGGGTCTCCCCTGCGCTGAGGGATGGGCACGCCGACGATCTCTTTTTCGAACTTGCCGGCCTCGATGGCGGCTACTGCCCGCTGATGGCTGCGCAGGGCGTACTCGTCCTGCTCTTCCCGGGAGATCTCGTACTGCTTGGCCAGGTTCTCGGCGGTCTCGATCATCCCTGAGATGTGGCCGAACCGCTCCTCTGGCGCGATGGTCTCCCTGGCCCGGGCCAGCCGGTCATGGAAAGTCACCGAGCCGAACCTCGCACCCCAGCGGGACTCGTTGGAGTAGAACTCGGCGGTGCTCATGCTTTCGACACCGCCGGCTATGACGGCGTCGGCGTTTTCAGTCTGGACCAGCATGGAAGCGTTGAGAATGGCCTGCAAGCCCGAAGAGCACCGGCGGTCCAACTGGTAGCCGGGCACCTCGATGGGGAGACCAGATTTCAGAGAGGCCAACCGGCCAATGGCGGGGTTTTCACCGCTGGGGTAGCCGTGGCCCAGGATAACGTCGTCGACCTTCTCACCGTCGATTCCGCTGCGCTCCAAGACCTCTTTAATGGCGATGCTGGCAAGCTCCGCCGCCGAGGCGCCGCGCAGGGCGCCGCCGAAATTCCCCACGGCGGTCCGGACCGGTGAAACTATGGCAACTCCTCGCATAGTAAACTCCTTAGGTGGATGATAGGGTACGGAACGAGACCTGACTTAACAGAGGCGCAGGCCGCCCAAGTCCGCGGATATCATACCGTGTGGGGAGAAGGGTGTCTAATGAACAACTCCTGTGTGGGGAAAGGGGCCACCTTGTTAATCGTTCTTTCGTCGTATCCGATGAACAACGCCTGTGTGGGGGAAGGGAGTCAGTAGGAACACCGCGTTGACACTAGTCTTAGCCTATTCCTATACTTGAACATGGAGGGGGATGTAGCTCAGTCGGGAGAGCACCTGCTTTGCAAGCAGGGGGTCAGGGGTTCGAATCCCCTCATCTCCACTTTTTCACCCTCTGATTTACACCTAAAACCCTCTGATTTGCGTGTATGTGACGCCTGATTTAGGCTCAAATGGCCCCTTCCAAGTTCCTGTGAGTTCTAGTGCACTCCGGTGACTTTTGATAGGAGAACGGCCTATAAAATGGCCTATAGGCCATTAACCGGCCACCGGGGAATTCCAATATGGCCCAGAAAGGGCACCCTTCCGAGTCCCTGACTCCCCAGCGTATCCGGGAGGCCAAAATGGCGGGCATGTACGCCGACGGAAACGGCCTCTATCTTGTCGTGGAACCTTCTGGTAACTAACACTGGGTCCAACTGCTGGTTATCCAAGGCAAGCGCCGCGGGCTGGGGCTGGGGGGATTCCCGGCGGTTGCGCTCAAACAAGCGCGAGATAACGCCAAGGAGAATAAGCAAAAGGTCCGGAACGGGATAGATCCCCTGGCGGAAAAGCATAGGGATGCCATTCCCACCTTCGCCCAAGCAGCAGCCAAAGTAATCGACCTTCGCCGCCCCACCTGGAAAGACGCGAAGCACGCCTATCAGTGGAAACAGAGCCTGAAGTCCTACGCGTTCCCTCCGATCGGCAACGTCCCGGTGGGTGAGGTCACGAAGCCCAAGGTATTGGAAGTCCTGACGCCCATCTGGCACACCAAGGCCGAGACAGCCCGCCGTGTCCGGCAGCGCATCAAGACGATCATGGACTGGGCCATCCTCCCGGACTACCGGGACGATAGTCCGGTCGGCGATGCCTTGGACGTGGCGCTGCCAAAGACCCCTACGTTCAGGCGCCACCAAGCGGCCGTTGCGTATGCCGAGGTGGGCAAGGTAGTCTAACTGGTGCGGATCTCCGAGGCTGGGAACGTTAGCAAGCTGTCCCTAGAGTTCCTCATATTGACGGCGTCACGGTTCGGTGAGGTTCGGTTGGCCCAATGGTCGGAAATTGACTGGACGGCGGCAACCTGGACGGCCCCGGCAGGCAGAATGAAAAGGTCACGGGAGCACCGCGTTCCTCTCTCCTCCGAGGCTCTCAAAGTACTGTCCTCGGCCAGGTCCTTGAGCGACGGATTGGGGCTGGTCTTCCGGCCCCCAAAGTTGGGCAAACCCCTTTCCGATATGACCCACCGGAATCTGCTGATGGACCTGGATGTCCATGCACCGGATGGACGGTTGGCACACCCCACGGGTTCCGGTCGTCCTTTCGTGATTGGACCTTGGAGCAGACCGACTCGCCGTGGGCGGTGGCGAAGGCCGCACTAGCTCATGTGGTGGGGAACTCTACCGAGGCGGCTTACGCCAGGTCAGATCTTTTTGACCGGCGCCGGTCGTTGATGCAAGACTGGGCCGAATACTTGAACCCCAGCGCGTCGGAAATCACGGTGGGCTGAAGCCGGAAGGGTTGGAATAAAAGAAGCCTAAGACAGGGGCCATTGAGGTCAACCAGGTCCCTGGTCCGGATCACCACCTCGGGCGCTACCTTCACTCCTAAGGGCGCCATCCCGTCGGATGGCATCAGTGGTCTTACCAGGTACACAATGGGCATAGTCATCGCATATCGCCGGCGCGGCGCGACCTCGGCTCGCGCTTCTTAAAGATGACCTCCCACCGTAAACTCGCCACTAACAGCTCAAATTACCACGACCCATGAGATGCCACCGAAAAACGATATGGAAAGTCTGAGTTCCGAGGCAAAGTCCCCGGCGTGGTGCAGGCGGCTTCTCGATGGACCATACCCGGTCAGTCACTCCATCATCACCTAACCTCGCGGAGAGAGCCAGATGGCTCGGGGGTGCCTGCCAATCGCGGACATAGCAAGGCACATCCCCTTCATATAACTCATCGCCACCATCGCCCTATCCCAACATCGAAACTAAAACGTTCCAGACCTCTCCGACGTAATCGAGCCAACCTCTTGCCCATAGGGGCAACCAGAGCATCAACAATAAGGCGGGTGGCAAAGCAAGCCGAGAGATGAGGGGCCGGAGCGGCAGAGGTAGAAGCGAAGGTGGCCAGGGCTGTCCCCCGGCCCAAGGAGCAGAGCAGCTTCACCGGTCCAGACAGCCGGATCACGATGAGTTCCCATGGGGTTCCCATGGTTGGATACAGGGATTTAACGCTCATGCGCTGGTGGAAGAGGGCAGCGGTGTCATCGTGGCGCAGGAGGTGAGCGCCCAGAGCACGGACAGTCCGAGGTTGGGTCACGTGTTGGCGCGGCCGGATGAGAACCTGGCCGGCCT
This sequence comes from Dehalococcoidia bacterium, assembly GCA_965205385.1. Taxonomy (GTDB): domain Bacteria; phylum Chloroflexota; class Dehalococcoidia; order Lucifugimonadales; family UBA3495; genus CATOSP01. The sequence goes on along the minus strand of CBDBGS010000008.1, from coordinate 1,740,524 downwards.
GGGAGTTCCTGAAGGGTAGCGGCGTCCCAGATGGTTCACGGCGGACACAGGATACTGCAGCGAACGCAACTTAGGGATTCTGGGTGGAGGACAAATTGACGTTTACGGGGCCACGGGGCGGGAAAGACACCATCAAGCGGGGATAGGCCGGAGGGTCGGGACCAAGACGCCGCTGCGCTCGTCCATCCGGGCCAAGCTGCATACCGCGGAAGAGCGGGCGATCTATGCCTGGCGTAAAGCCATCACCGAGCCGGTCCACGGACTGATCAAACAATCCCGTGGCTTCCGCCAGTTCCCGCTCCGTGGCAGCCGCGAGGTGTCTGGGGAATTCACCCTGGTGGCCCTCTACCACAATCTCCTGAAACTGTGGCGGGCAGGTCCGGCAGCCACCGGGTAACAACCCGAGGAACCAGCTGGGGAAACACCCGCGCCCAAAAGCGCAATTACTGCCTCCCAAACCCCCACTGCGGTTCGGGTTGAGTCGCCCATTCGCCGGAACAAGATTAACATCGTCAACCCCGTCAAAGACCCAACCGATCCTCAGAATCTTTGGACAGACTCCTAGGAGTCTGTCCGATATTTAATGATGGCAACGCGTATCGGCGATGATGGCTTTCACAGCAACGCTATTGGTTCATGTGTAGGTCTATTTAGTAAACGCCAAACCGATTACCAACGATTATAGTATTCGAGATCGAATCTTTGGACAGGCTCCTAGCCCAAGATCAATAGAAGGCGTCTACCTGTGCGAGGAGAGCCGACAATGAATAAACCGGCGCACGAACAGTGCCCCACAACAACGTACTTTATGATCACACGATTAGGGACCACGATCCTGATCGTGACGATTATTGTGTTCTCTCTGCGACCAGAGATACATGCCGCCGGACCTTCAGATGACTGCTTCGGAGGCGCATTGTCCGATGACGCTCTGCACTGCTATGTATTACAGAAGGCGCACGACGAGGGGATCATAGTTGTGGATGCAGTCTACCGAGGAGGCAAAGTTCTACTTGTCTACCTTGACCAAACCAATTACGTGGAGGTTGGAGGCAAGCAAAACCAAGGTATTAGAGAAATCGCTCAGGAATATCCCCATGACACAGGGGAATCTTAATGCGTCCTCGATGAATTCGGCTGTGGAATTGGAGTTTTTTTCACGCACAGCGGATATATGCTTCCGATGTCGAATGTGTATAAAAACATTCATTTACTGCCGGGCCGGGGAGAAGCGAGACGTTCCCAACGCGGATGGGCTACCTTCCAGAAGTTGTGGCCCATGACCTCCGAAGGGCCAGCCCAGGCGCATGGTACCAGAGGACAAACCATTGGGTCGGTCAGCTTCGACGTATCTGACGTCGACATGACTAACTTCCCCGAATTGGATTGCTCCACCGAGGTCAGTAGACCGACATTCGAGTCTTGCCAAAGATGCAGGAGGCACCCTGGGCTAGGTATCGCAGGGTGGTGTAGCGCAGGGGACAAGCTCTACGTCCAAGTCAAGGCTTCCCCACCCGACAAAGCCCACTAATGCCATCGCCGCCTTCCGGGACTTGTTCAACAACCTAGTTGGTCCACTCTCTGATAACTTCTGCGTCGTGGTCGTCCTCGTCGGGCACACTCAGCAGGTTGTCCTTGCACTGGATGTCCCTCACTGCTTGAGCCAGCTTAGCTTCGAGGCGTCTGGAAGACCAGTCCTTTGCCATTATCTGGACCAGAGGAGAATGAAGACGGCCGGACCGTCTCTTCTGATCGTACTCGATATTCAGGCTGGCCAACTGGTCGTTGATGGCCTGTCCCAGGCAAATCACCGACTCATCAGCCACGGGTAGGGGCTTGAGTTCCGATTGCAAGTTGTAAAGGGAGGATGCAGAGTGTCCAACGGCCTGATAATGCTCGATGCCTAATCCTACCGAAGCCTGCGAAGCTTCTACAGCCTGTATCAGCTAGGATACGTGGATTTTTTCACTCTCCAAATTCACCATGTCCCGGCCCTTTTGCATGAACTCGAACAGGGGCGTCCCGCCATGGAGCCCCGCCACACTTACTAACTCGTTGATGTCGTACCTGTAAAGGCCATTGGGTGAGGGCTAATACCAGCACTGGGGGAGCCTGGAAACTTGGTGGATGTCTGAGTGAGGCACGGGGCGGGTCAGTGTGGGCTTACGTGAGGAACCTGCCCCAGAAGTTAGAGGAAGCCGCCCGCTGGCCCCAGGTACAACTTCAACGGACCGAGCGTTGGTTACGAGTTGGGAGAGGCTGAGAAGACTGACGAATCCGCACCTTGACCGTAGCCGCCTGGCGTCCTCCCGCTGACTCCGTCGTTTCTTGGCAAACGGCGCCAATGTGCCCCGGTCGTCTCCAAGTTGGCCCCTCCCTTTGTTGACTTCCCGCAGTCTTGCGGCGTATGTTGGCGACCTAAGCCAAGCTGCTGAAGTGGGCGCCCCGGCACGGCAGGCACAGCGGGAATAGTACGCGTAGTTGGTAGCGTTGGGCGGTATTCAACGGGGGGAAACCCTTTGCCTTCAGTTTCCAACACTCCTGTCCTACTGATCCTGCAAAACCCCGACTTTCGGCTGATGTGGGCGGCCCGGTGGGTTCACGAAATCGCCCGCCGCATGGAACTCCTGGTGCTGGGATACCTCATTTACGAACTCACCGACTCGGTCTTTCAAGTCGGACTAATTTCCGTTTTCCTGAATGGTCCGCGCCCTCCTTTGTCGTTGGTAGCCGGAATGCTGGCCGACCGGCTGGACCGGTGGCGCATTCTGACTGGTATCCACACCTTCTATTTGCTTGTCGCGTTGGGGCTGCTGGCTCTCTTGATTCTGGGCCTCATTCATCCCTGGTATGTTTTCCTTGCCATACTTTTGCAGGGCACGGCCAAGGTCTTGGATGACCCCACCCGGCGGGCGGCGCTTTTCGACTTGGCCGGGGAAGCCCGAATCGCCCATGCCATGTCCCTGGAGACCATAACCAACAACGGAGGCAAGATTCTGGGCCCGTTAGTCGGCGGGCTGTTGATTGCCCTTTACGGGTACACCGGCGCTTTTATAGTTCTGGTGACCCTGGACCTGATCGCGGCCTGCCTAATATTCAAGATGCGGCTGCCGAAAGCGGCGCCGGTGGTGGGCAGGGACAGGGTGTTCTCGCAAGGGATCAAGTCAGGCATCGGCCATTCTTTCTCAAACAAGTTTGTGCTGGGGGTGCTTTCCATATCGTTAGTGATGAACGGCATGGTGTTGCCGCTGCAATATTTCATACCGGTCATCGCCACAGATGTATTGAAAGTGGGGCCCGCGTTGGGGGGCGTAATAGGCTCGGCGGAAGGTGTTGGTACGCTCATGGGGGCGATATTCATTGCCACGCGCCGGAACTACACCTTTCACGGGCGGTACTTCGTGATAGGCGCGTTGATTGTGGCCGTGGGAGTGGCTGCGGTGGCATGGTCGCCCTGGTTCCTGATTTCCTTCTTGTTGCTCTTTATCGCCGGTGTAGGTCAGTCAGGATTCAGCACCATGCAGAGCACCATCCTTCTGCTTTCGTCACCGGCCGAAATGCGAGGGCGGATAATGGGGTCCCAGGGGATGGTCAACGGCCTGGGCCACTTGATCGGCGGCGTGGAAATCGGGGTCCTAGCTCAGGCATTCAGCATCTCATTGGCCATAGGTATCAACGCTGGGGTGGGCTTGCTTTTGATGCTGCCGGTGGTCTTGTTGACGCCGTTAGTGTGGCGGCCGGTAGAAGCGTACTACTATACGGCCGGCGTTGTCGACGCTGCGACGCCCGTCGGGACTGTCCGGCGGCCCGACCAAGCAGGTTAAGACCGGGGAAAGGCCGACTTCTTCCCACCAGAAATCGCTGCCCTTAGTAAAGGAGCAGGTCTCCCACTTAGCTACTTGTCCAAATTGGGGGTCGACCTCCCTCCCAACTAGCAGTCAGTCAAACTTGGGATCGAAGGGATAGACGCGGTGAAGCTTAGTTCTGGCGTCATGGGCGTCAAAACGCCAGTTAATGGTAGCCTGGGCGGCGATTCGCTCTCTCACCAGGGACTGGATTTCCCTGCTGAGGACCGCTTCGTTGGGGAGGCTCTGCCTGAGGCAGGACCGGGCCAATACGCTAAATTCGATCTCCGCCATATTGAGCCAACTCCCGTGCTTGGGCGTGTAGTGGAATTCCAGCCGTTTCACGACTCGCCTAGCCTCGGCGGCAGGGAAGCTGGCGTACAGGGAAGCCGGTCGATGGGTGTTGAGATTGTCCAAGACAACCCGGACCACCTGGGCCTCCAGGTAGGCTTTATCCACCAGCCAACGCATCTGATGGGCGAAGTCGGTCATGGTGCGGCGCTGGGTCACCGCCACATCCCGGCAGCCCACCAAAGGCTCACAGCCCAAGAACAGGTTGCGCGTACCCTCCCGCCGGTATTCGTAGTCCTGACGCCTCGGCCGTCCGGGCCGGGGCGGGAGCGGCGGCCGGGTCTCGGCCAGCAACTGGGTGGAGGTCTCGTCAAAACAGACTACCGGACTTTGGGGATCATGGGGTTCCCCGTACTGGTCCAGGACATCCTCCATGGCTGCCACGAACTCCGCGCTCACTTGGGGAATGCACCACTCCTTCTTCTGCCACGGTTTAAGGGAGTTGTTTTGAGTCGCTGACGGACCCCCTCCAACCCTTCCTCCGCGAAGCGCCGCTTGATCTGGAACACCGTGCCCACCGACACATCCAATGCCTCCGCCACTGAGGTGGACCCCATTAGTTGGACAGAATCGGGGGCGAGTTAAGTGAGAGTCTCACGGCTCCTGAATCGGGTTCTACGACCAGGATTTCCAGCCTATTCCCATCGGACACCTCTTCTCCAACCGCCATTGTATGCCCATGGAATCCCTCGGCTGGAGTCCGGTGCCCCAGGGCTTGGTGGGGTCTCTGGTTGTTGTAGAAGTGGAAATAGGCCCAGAACTCCTTCCTGGCCTCCCCGGCGCCGGCACCGGCCTTAAGGTAAACCTCCTCGTAATTCACCGTCCAACACAAACGCTCCACGATGATGTTGTCTTGGTACCGCCCCTTGCCGTCAGGGCAATCGCGTCTTAACCGAGGAGGACTTTGAGAAGGTAGTCCTCGCGCGAACCGGCGTTGAGGCGTTTGTCTTGGATGCCAACTTTGAGGCTGGTCTCGTTCTTTAGGAGGTTTGGGAAATCTGGCGAAGAGTAGCCAGGTTTTGGGGAGCGTGGTCCTTTCGCTCCCGGCACTGGTCTTCCCGGTAGGTCACGTCCAAGGTCCAGTGGAGTGAATTCTCGATGCTCCAATGCCGGCGAACGCTCTCCAGCATAGTTCCGGCTGGGGCGTCCAGGCTGCTGATGTAGTAACGGGGTTGGACCGTGGCGCCGCTGGCCGTCTCCCGGCGGGCGCTGATTTTGACCATCGCCTTGATCCCAGTCCATTACCGCTTAGTCTGCAAGTAATCCAAGCTCTCAGGGTCGGTAACGGCCCAACACTCCCGGGTTTCCAGACGTCCGTCGCCCTTGTTCAGGGTCCGGGCGTAGTCATGAGGTACTCCCTCAAAGCCGAATTCTTCCGCCCCCTGGAAAAGATCCCGGACATCATCATAGAGCTGACCCTGGTTCTCCTTTAATGCCAGCACATAGTCGGCCCCGGCCTCCACGAACTGCTCCGCTATCTCCCGCTGACATCCCATGGCGTCGATGGTCACGATGCATCCGTGGAGCGCCAAGAGTCCCAGCAGCTTGGGAATGGTGGTGATCTCGTTGGACTTCCTCTCCACCTTGACCTGGCCCAGCGTCATGCTGTTAGCCGAAGCCCACGCGGTGACCAGGTGAATGGCCTGCTGGCCCCGGGACAGGTCGTGGGAGCGGCGCACCGTCTTACCGTCAATGGCCACCACTTCACCTTGGGCCAGTCGGGCCACCTCCTGGGTCCACCCCATAAAGCAGCTTTGGAACTGCTCACGGTCCAGACGCGCGAACACGTCACCGAAAGTGTCGTGGGATGGGATGCCGTTGGGTAGTTCCAGGAAGCTCTTGAACCACTCCTCCTTGCTCCGGCCGAACATTTCAATATGCACCCATGAATCAGCGCCACAGATCGTGGCGAAGATGGCGACGGCAATGATATCCAGCAGTTTATGCCGCTTGGCGCGGTCTATTCGGGGATCCTTCAGGGTAGCAAACCAACCGATAATCGATGCACCTTTCGATTCCACCATGACATACCCCCCTTCACCCCACTTCTTACTCCCACTGCTAACATCATTTTATACGATTCTAAATCTATAATTAAGACGCGATTGCCCTGTGTATGCATCTCGGCGTTGACGAACTGTCGTCGAAGTAAGCGAATGCTTGAACAGGAATCGGCTTAGCCCCACCTAGGAAGGCTCAAACACCTGGTGATTATCCGGACCACCGTCTAAATGTACACCACCCACTCGAAGGTTTGTTGTACAGTGGCGCATGGCCCACTCAGGTACCAGAACTTCCACAGGAAAATCACCTGCTCGCAAGACAGAGGCTTGGCAACTTCATCCTTCGGGTGTCGTCGGAAAGACGGTCGATTACACCGTTGAAGTGATCCTAATCCCGAAGATTCTTTAGACGCTAATGCAACGGAATCGGTCTCAGGGGAATCAGGCTCAGTGGAATTGGGCTCGGGGTAATTATCGTCGATGGGTATGGCCAGCGTGATGTCCACATTGTTGTCCCTGTCGATGACAACCTGTTCCACGACCATCTGGAGAATCTCCTTGCGCTGCTCGGGGGTCAACTCGTCCAGGCCCTGGCCGAGCTCCCTCGCCCATGTGAGGACAGTCTCCATCAGCCGCCGCTTCTCGGCTCCGCCAGCCTCCCGCGCCCGGTAATCGTCCAGCCTCGCCCTGGCGCTCTCCAGCCGCTCGGTGATGAACCTGCGCTGAAGGTCGAGCTGGGCCTCGGTGATCTTCCCCGACACGAACAGCATGATGGCCCGGTCCTCTTCCATCTGGATGCTCCGCAGGTCCCGCTCGGCCTGCGCGATCTCCTCCGCCAAGCCGCCGCCCTCCTGGGCATCCAGGGTGTCGATACCGGCGACGATCAGGTCGGGGTTCTGGATCACCCGCTTCACCTCGCTCCATATCGGCTCCTCCAACCGCTCGGCCCGGATGTGGGGACGCTCCCGGCAGCCCAGGCGCATGCTCTGCATCCCGTTGCACATGTAGTAGCGGCGGGGGGTGGTCAGCTCGTATTTATATTTCTTGCCGTTCCGGACGCTGGTGTTTGTCCAGGCGGCCCTGGCATGGAAGTTGTGGCCGCACTCGCCGCATTTCAGCAGGTGCTGCAACTGGTAGAGTACCTTCGTGTTCCTCTTGGCCTTCCTGCTCCGCTGCTTCTTCAGCGCCTGCGCCCGCTCCCAGGTCTCATCGTCGATGATCTGCGGGATCGGAATCTCAATCCAGGTGTCTTCCGGCTGGTCGTAGATTTTCATGCCGTCCTCGGTGGAGACGTGGCGGTACTTTCCGTAGACCCAGGTGCCGGTGTAGGCGGCGTTCCCCAGGATGTGGTGCACGCGGGACTGGAGCCACAGCATCTTGCCGGTCTGGGTGGGGATTCCCTCGTCGGTCAGCCGCACGGCAATGGAGTAGGACCCCATCCCCTCGTGGACGTACATGTGGAAGACGCGCCGGACGGCCTCCGCCTGCTCCTCGATCACCTCGGCCCTGCCGTCGTCCCCGATGCGGTATCCGAAGGGAAGGCCGCCGGTGGGCACCCGTCCCTGCTTGGCTGTGCCCCGTTTGCCCAGGGTGGACCGCTCCCGGAAGTTGTCCAGCTCGATTTTGCCGATGGCCGCCATCAGGCCGAAGGTCTTCATGTCGATGGCGTCCATGACGGCTTCCAGCCGAATCTGGTGGGCTTCGACGACCTCCATGAGGGCGGCGGCGGGGTACATGCCCCGGCTGAGGCGGTCGGACTTCCAGCAGACGATGACGTCGAAGCGTCCCTTCCTGGCGTCGGCCAGCATCCGCTGGAACTCGGGGCGTTTCTTGCTCCAGCCCGGGCCCACCTCCTGGTAGCGTGCGGTGATGGTGAGCCCCTTGCTCTCGCAGTAGGCTTCCATCTCGCCGATCTGCTCGGAGATGGAGGTCTTGTCCTCCCCGTCCTGGCTCTTGTCCGAGACGCGGGCGTAGATGGCCGCCCGGTTCGCCACCGTCTTCCTATCGGTGGTTCTCGCCATGATTCGCCTCCCTTCGCTCGTGCCGTTGAAACCAAAAAAGACCCGCCTCCTGTCGGGAGCGGGTCTGCGAGTAGTACAATGCTACTGCATCACCTGTTTCCGCAGGTGGCGCCTCGGCCCGGGGTGTTTGCAGCATCGCCGGGCCAACTTCTGCTCCCATGATACCGCGACTGTCTGGGCGGCGTCAAAGCGCCTATCCACGCAATGAGGTTCAGCCCAAGTGGTTAAAGCCCCAAAGGTCGCCCAAGCCCTTCCCTAACCCCGTTCCAGCCCGTCCGCGAGATATGACCCCTATCGTGGACGGACCGAAACGCATCATCCCCTCGGTACCACGTACTTGCCCAACGTCCGACCATAGGCTATCTCGACTCCGAACGAATCCCTAACCAGCGTAGCCCGACGGGCAATTTCCGGTGCGCTCACCCCGTCGAGTTCGCGGTAGTATCTAATCCCAAACAGGATGATGGTCGCGGTCTTCTCTCCAGCCGGAGCCTTCTCAACCATCCTGTCCAGTTCTCGAACCAATTCGTCTATGTTCACGAGTTCTTCTCTCTTTCAGGTTAGCTCTGGTGGGTTTGGCATACTCCGACTGCACTATCGTAGAAAGGCACACAGAACCTCAACCTCAATAATGAAGCTATCAGGTTGTGTCGGTACGTGGGTGGCTGCGCGCCGCCATGATGTCATCCTCGCTTATCTCTCCTATCATGGCGGCTTGCTCCAGATCTTTGGGGACACGTATGAACGGAGCAACCTGTATTCGTCCTTCGAACCGGACCCCGTTGTCATCCACCCCAGTGGACGACATCAGTACACGATACATGGTGTCTTCCTCCAACACCGTGATGTGGTGATGAGACAGCAGGTTCCGTATCTTGTATTCGAGATATCCGCACTTTCGGTACAATTCTAGGTAATCGGCCGGATTACCGTCATACATTTTCAGGTTCCTATGAATGACACCGCTAAGCCTGCCGTATTCCTCTACGGCTTCATCCCTTGTGAGCCAATTGCCCTCAGGCCGTTCATGAGTATCCCTGAGGCTACCATGCGACCCGTCGATGTTTTCCACTATCGGGACCGGATAGCATTCGGGGTTGATCTTCTCAAGTCCCTTCAGTATGAGGCTGGGTCTGTATTCCCCTCTCAGACTGCGAACCAGTTCGGGCATCTCTTCGGCGTTGGCAATAACGCACGCGATTGCGATGTCCTCGATCATCATCCGCAATTGTAGGCAGATGGATTCGATCATGAATGCGGATACTCTTCCCATAGATTCTGCACTGTCCATGATCCAGTCAACATGCTCTTTGCGCCCTTTGATGGTCTCCATCACCCGGGTGTACCTCTGGACATTCATTGGTTTCGTTCTCCCGTAAAGCTCATTTTGTGGAACGCAGCCGAACGGCACCCTCCACGCGGCGTCGTTACGCCCTGGGGGCTGTGCTATGGACTCTCTTGTGGGCATCGGGCCGGGGATGCTCGTAGGCGTTTCTATGGACTTTTCGCGAATCCCATGATGGGCCGCTCTGTTGGTTTGGGGCCCCACAAGGGCATAACCCTCGTCATGCCACCGGCAAATTGCGCATTTTGCTCATCGAAAATAAACTGCCCAAGCCAGCGGTCTCCCGAAGGAGAGTCATCGTCGAAGGTAACTATCAACTCTTTGCTGCCCTTCTCCAACACGGAAAGGCAGGTGGAAAACTCATCGGAGTTGTCAAAGGAAGGAAGTGAATCCATACTTATTATATTCCATGAGTTGTTCGGTGAAGTTACGTTAGAAGAAAGATATGTACAACCTTCATTATGAACGGGGTCGGTCTTAACATTGGGGCCGCGTCTAAAGGAAAATAGCTTCACTCGTTTATCCTGGGTGGAAATTATGACTACAACAGACCATCCTGAGGACTTCGTTGTTCAAGAGTCCATGATCCTCATCTTCGTAGGTACATCCATAGGGAACGATTTGTCCCAAGTATATCCTTCGGATGTCTATGCAGCTGTCAGGGGTTGGTGGAACGGGACTATCCAGCCCTACGAAGCCAGCAACGAACTCATCCTAGCTCGTAATACGGAACGCGTTCTCGGCGCTTTCCGCGCCAAGCGATGGATTTCCAACCCATTCGACTCCACCGACTGGGGTTTTATCGGGGAACCGGCCGAGCTATCGGCCCAACTTCGTTATGTCGGCAAACGAGTACCGAATAGGTATCGAACCCAAAACCCCGTACGCTACCTCTCCCCTGAGTAGCTGTTGCAGGAACGGACGGTTGATGGGAAACGTGGAATAGCCTGGGTAGTCGCTTCCAAGAGTCTTGCACTATCCTCCGCGCTGCTCATGCCCCTCGGGGTGCCTCGCTCATTCCTCCGAGTTGTCCACCGACAGTTCGCCGCTCGTTGTCGGAGATCCCAACGTTATCGAGCCACGCAGTTAAATCCCCTGCCTGGTCCGGTCCAACTCCGCCGCCAGGGGCGTTTCGTCGGGCAGGGTGATGCGGTACTCCGCCGCCATAACGGTGTTGACAGCCCCTCCAGGGCATACTGGGCAAGGGACTCGTCCTTCTCGGAGCAGAGAATCAGCCCGACGGGCGGGTTCTCGCCCTCGCGGGCCCAGTGCTGCCGCGCATAGTTCAGGTAGAAGTGCATCTGCCCAGCGTCGGCGTGGGTGAGGGCGCCGATCTTCAGGTCGATGACCACCAGGCATCTCAGGCGGCGGTGAAAGAACAGCAGGTCCACCCGGTACCACTGGCTGCCGACGCGCAGCCGTCTCTGCCTGCCGATGAAGCAGAAGTCGTCTCCCAACTCCAGGAGGAAGGTCTCCAGGTGTTGGATCAGCGCCTTCTCCAAGTCGCTCTCGGAGTACTCGTCCTTCAGGTCTAGGAACTCCAGGGCGAAGGAGTCCTTGACCTGTTCGCCGGGAAGCACAACGTCCTCGGGCCCCTCCCGCTCTCCGCCGGTCAGCACGGCGGTCCGGTACTTCGAGAGCGCGGTGCGTTCGTAGAACTGGGAGCCGATCTGCCGGCCGAGATGGCGGACCGACCACTCTCCCCGTAACGCCTCGGCCTCGTACAAGGCTCGGCCGTGTTGGTTCCTGACCGACAGCAGCCGCACGTAGGCGGACCAGGGCAGCGGAAAGGCCGCCAGAGGATCGCCGAAGCCCACCTCGGCGGGAGCGGCGCCGGATTCGCCAGACGGCGTCTGGCGAATCCGGCCGGGTGTATATGAGAGGTAGAACAGGCGCATCTGCTGGACGTTCTGGCGAAAGAAGCCCCGCCCGAAGCGGCGAGTCAAGTCCGCCGCCGGCCTGGCGATCAACGCCGTCCCGTACTCGGCCCGCTCTTCTCCCGACTGCTCGAACTCGACGATACGATGGCCGGTCAACCAGTACGCGGCGGTCATGGCGGCGTTCACTGAACGGGCCACCGACTCCCTAGCCGCGTCGATGATCTTCGACGCGTCTCCAAAGACGGCTTCGTAGGGAACCTCCTGCTCGCCGAATGCGGCCACCTTACTCACAGACTGCTCCTCCACGCTCTGCCGATCCGGAGCGGGCCTCCGCCCACTGGGAGCGTCATGGCTGAGGGCTGAACGCCCCCGACGAGGCTGATGGCGGTTTGGGACGGCTCGGACCGCATCACGCTTCCCCCTCAGCGGGGTCATCAGTGGGCAGGGCGTCTTTGGGCGAGTCCTGCTCCGGCGCGGCCTGCCCGTCCCTGGTGGCGTGCCTGACCATCAGGGATAGGAGGCGGCGCAGCCGGTCCTCGGCGTCGGGTCCGGGGTTGGAGAAGACCCGGACCACGCCGATCTCCGGGGCGTCCCCGGCGGGCCTCCGTTTTTTGTTCTGTCCTTTCTTATCTCTCATTTCACGTGGCTGCGGCGGCCTTTTTCCGGTCCGCCGTCCTCTCGTTGGTCGTTCGTGATGGGGCCACCGGCGCGGGCGGACGGGACGGGCGCCGGCGGCCTATGGGTTGCGCTATGCGTCAGGGTCTAGCCTTCGTCCTCCCCCCCGTCCTCTTCAGGGACGGGTTCAGGGTCGGGCGCCGGAACGTCTTCGCCCGTGAGGATGTCCGGGCCGCCGGGCATCCGGCTGGCGAAGCGGAGCAGGGCCAGCATGGGTCCCCCGGAGGGCTCTACGCCCTCATTGCGCCAGCGGCGCAGTTGCTTGCCGTCCACGCCGATGGCCTGGGCGAAGCCGGTCCAGGTGAGGCCGCTGGCCTCCTTCAGCCTGTTCAGGCGCTCGGGGAAGTCCTCGGGCATCACGCCGGTCTCCAGGGGCAGCAGGCGGCCGCCGATGGTGATCCGGTCCGGCCGCCCGTCGAAACGGGGTTCAGGGTTGTAGTTCGTCATCGATTACCTCCAATCTGAAAAGCTGGTGAAAGTCGTCCACGCCGAGGGCCTTGAGCATCCGCCTGCGGATGCGTCCCGAGGGCGCGCGCCCTTCGTTGACCAGCATGGAGACGTAGCCGGGGCTGACCCCGATCTCCCGGGCGAGCCAGTTCTGGGAACGGTTGAGCAAAGCCAGCCGCTCCCAGAGGGCCGCCGTGTCGAGCCGGACGACGCTCCGTCCCCGGCGCCCCAGGGGGGCTCTCGTGCAGTTGCTATTTTGTGAACGCATGGTTTGTCACCTCCTGTTGGAATGGGAACGAAATCCGGTGAAATGCTCCCCTCCCTGGGCCGTCGTTCATCCGTTCAGGGGCAGATGGGCGGGTTCCCAATCGCCGGGGGTGAGCCAGGCCCGGCCCAGCGGCCCCAGGGCCTCGATGATCTTCCGGTTCGACACCCACAGGGGCACGGCCACCCGCAACCGTTCCATCTCCCTTGCCGCCAGGGTCAGAAAGTGGGTGGCGGCGATGTCGCCGTCGAAGACGACCAGGACGGCGGGCTTGGCGCCGTGGTCGTCGGTGGGCCGGTGGGAGGAGTAGTAGCGCAGGTAGGGGGCCAGGCGCTGGGCCATGGTTGCGGGCCGCACGGCGCGGCGCTCCCACTCCAGGAAAAAGGGCCAGGCCGCCGGGCCCCGGCGGAGGATGCCGAAGGCGTCGGGGTTGACCGAGCGCAGGGCGCCTTGGTGACGGAAGTACCTGGAGGCCCGGTGGGGCGGGTCGAGTTGGGCGGTCTCCCAGCCCAGGGCGCGGGCCTGCACGGCCAGGGCCGCCATGAAGCGGTGGACGGCGGCGGTGTGAGCCAGGTTGCGGAGCAACTGGCGGCTCCGGGTGCCGGAGACGTTGCGCCACCCGGCGGGGCCTTCGGGGTCGATGGGACTGACGCTCCAGCGCTTGCGGGCCACGCCCACCGAGGCGCGGTCCCTTCGGGCCAGGAAGGCCAGCCCCCGGCCGGTGAGGGCCAGCCGGCCGCCGGCGGCGGGGGTACGGGTCACCAGGCCGAACCCTGCCAGGGGAGTCATCAGCCGGGAGACCCGGGTCTCGGAGACGCCCAGCAGGTCCGCCAGGTCCTTCTGCAACAGCCAGGGCCAATCGGCCAGCAGGTCCAGGGCGCGCTTCTCCGCCGGTTTGAGCAGGGCGGCCAGAGCGGGGCGGGCGTCGGCGGCGAGGTCGCCGGGGAGGGACGCCTGCGACGGCGGTCCCTCTTCGGGAAGCTCGCCGCCGGGCCGCAACCGCTCCAGCACGTAGCCCAGGTCCAGCCTCGCGCTGCCCGAGGGCGGACGCCAGACGGGGGCGTCGAGTCCAGCCAACACGGCGTCGCGCTCCAGGGTCAGCAGCGCGTTGACCGGGGTGCGGGCCAGCAGCCAGCGGGCGTGCCTGAGCCGCACCTCGTCGGACGCGAGGACGAGGACGGTCCCGGGCAGCGGCCCCTGGCCCAGCCGCCACAGGCGCTTGGCGAAGGCGGTGCGGTCGGCGGCGGGTCCCTGCCGCACCACGCCCAGGGTCCTGCCGCCGGGCAGCAGCAGGGCGGCGTCCAGGGGCGCGGCCCGGTACAGACGCAAGCCAATAGGATGGGCGGCGACGGCGACGGCGGACGCCAACCGGTAGACGGAGGCGACGGCGTCCAGGCGCTCCAGCAGGATGCGCCGCCACTCCTGGGACACGGGACGAGGGCGCAGCAGGCCGTCAAGGGTGGTGTTCTCATCCTCGGCCAGCCAACGCACTCCGGCGGCGGTGAGACAGTAGCGGCGGGTCGGAGGCGCGAGGTCCGCCGCGTGGGGAATCGAATCCACCAACCCGCCCTGCTCCAGCCGCCCGACGGCCTCGTAGACCGCTCCCCTGGACCAGCCGGAGACGCAGACCATCTCCAGCCGGTCGAGGAAGGGCGTCCACGCCAGCCTGCGGAGCAAGTCCGCTTCACATCCGGCGGTACTCATCATCGGCCCTCCCCGCGTTGCGCGGCCCCGTTCCGCCCTTCGGCCAGCATCCGGCGGTACTCGCCCACCTTCTTCTCACCCTCGGCCTCCCCGGCGGTGAGGCCGGACACGTCGCTGGCCGACCGGGTGTAGGCCGAAGCCCCCTCGCGGATGCGGGCGGCGACGGCGGGGTCGCCATCCTCCGGCTTCCTGACCATCATTGAGAAGGCGGGCATCCGCTCGGTACCCACGGTGGCGCGGACGTAGCAGTGATGGACGTCCAGGGACACGATGTCGTCCTCGCTCACCCGGTCCTTGCCCAGTTCCCACACCAGCTGCCGGGCGTCGCTGCCCGCCACCTGGAAGACGGCCAGGCAGCCCACGTTGGCCAAAAGCGTGTCGCGCATGGTGGTGGAGAGGTCCTCCAGCTTGGCCAGGCTCTGGGTGGCCAGGATGAAGCTGGCCCCGAACTTGCCCAGCTCGCTGAGCATCGACTCGTAGTCCACGCCGGGCATGGACTGCATCTCGTCCACCACCACCAGCGCGCCGCGCCGCTGGGAAAAGGGCAGGCCGCCCTGCTCCCGGATCACCGAGTCCACCAGGTTCAGCAGCGACGCTCCCACCAGGGCTGCCACGTCCCGGCCCACGGTCCCCTGGGAGGTGGAGGCCAGCAGGATGCCGCCGTCCAGGATGGTTTCCCGCAGGTCGATGGTGGAACGGGACTGGCCCAGGATGGCCCGCGCCCTTTTGGACGATGCGTAGTAGGAGAGACGGGTCTGCACCGGGGCCAGGGCCTCGGCCCGGTACTGGCGGTGCCAGCCGCCGAAGTCCCGGGCCCACCACTCCAGCAGGTAGGGGTCCGAGACCTTGGCCAGCACCGAGTTGCGGAAGGGCTCGTTGGACAGGAGCCTGAGCCCGTCCAATATGGTGTGCTGTTGGTCCGCCTCCATCCCCTCGTTGGCCTCGTGGAGGGTCTTGACCGTCTGCTCCAGGATGGACTGCATCCGGGGACCCCACTGCTCCCACAGGCCCCTGGCCACCCGCACCACCGAGTCGGCGGTGCGGTCCCTATCGGCGAAGACGCGGGTGTCCAGCAGGTTGATGCCGGGGGAACGGGACTCGTCGGCCAGGTCGATGAGGCGGACCCGGTCCACCAGGGATTCGGGGACGTGTTCCAGGATTCCGGCCACCAGGTCGGCGTGGGGATCGACGACCACGATGGCGTCGCCGTCCCGGCCCTCGGCCTTCTCCTGGAGCTTGTGGGTGACGATGTGGTGCATCAGGGTGGACTTGCCCATGCGGGTGCGGGCCACGTAGAGGTGGTGGCGGCGCAGGAGGTCCTCGGGAAAGCGGATGGGCTGGCCGTTGCCGGTGGTGGTGTCGCCCACCAATGCGCCGCCGCCGCTGATGCTGCGGGCCGAGGGCAACAGCGCACGGGAGCCGGAGCGTTCCACCAGGGGCGTCTCGTCCCGCTCGCCCGGCGGGTGCCACAGGGCGGCCACTTCCCGGACGCCCAGGACGCTGCGCTTGCCGAACAGGCCGGGGCCGGCAGGGTGGAGGTTGGCCAGGGGGACCAGGGGCTTCACGCCGCCGACCTTGAACCTGGCCCCGGCGGGGTGGTCGTAGTGGCGGTAGGCGGCGGCCACCGGCTCCAGGATTTCCTTCGCCCGCTGCTCCCCGGCGCTGCCGGGCAGGACGGCGATGACCTGGAGCTCGCCCTCGAAGGCGATGCGTCCCACCTTCTCCTTGATCAGCAGCGGGTCGTAGACCCGGCTGCGGGCCTACTTCCAGCGCCACCAGCCCCAGCCGCCCACTACCAGCCCCAGGACGGTGCCAGACGCCAGCAGGAACGCTTTGAGGTATTCCCCGTCCTGCACCCACAGGTAGCCCTTGAGCGCCGCCAAAGCCCCAACTCCCAGGACGGCCATGGTCACGCCGTCGAGCTGGAGGGGCTTGGTCTGGTAGGTGTAGGAGGGATCGGGCCGCTGCTGGCCCGGGTTCTTGAAAGCCTTCTGCTGGTGGGCCTGGGACCAGTCGGGGCCCAGGGAGCGCAGCAGCAGGCGGGCCAGGACCCGCTCCCCCGGGCGCAGGGCGGACAGGGAGCCGATGACCGCCAGCAGGGGATCGGAGCCGGGGTCCAGCAGGTCGTCGTCGCGGAAGGTGCGCAGGGGCACGTACTCCGGGCCGTCAACCCGCAGGGTCAGGCCCCAGGCCTGCTCCCCGGCGTGGACGAAGATGGGGTCGTCGTCCACGGCCACCTGCCGGATGCGGGCCTGGGGATAGTGGGCGGCGATCTGGCTCCGCACCACCCGGTCGTCCTGGCAGCGGGCCAGCAGGGTCACGCCGCTTGCGTCGCCGGCCAGTTCCAGGGAGAAGGGTTCGGGGACGGCGATGGACTGGAGCAGGTTCTCCACGCCCAGCAGCGTGCGCTCGCCGGTGCGCGGCGGCGTCACCGAGAGCAGCACCGGGGGCTTCCTGTTTTTTTTCTCGCCGAAGACAATCTTTTTCAGGTTCGTTTTCATGCGTGTTGCCTCCTCTTGTCGTGAATTGACCCGTTCGCCCCTACCGGCTAGTGCCTGGGGCCGGGCCGCCACTCGATGACCTCGGTCTCCTCGGGCGTGGCCTCGATGCGGACGGGAAAGCGGTTGCCCCGGGCCAGCAAGAGACCGTCGCCCCGCGGACACGAGAGCAGCCAGCGTTGCAGCTCCACCGGCAGGTCGAAGGCTTCGCCCACCGTGCTGATCGCCGCCGCGTCCTGCTGCAAGAGCAGCTTGAAGGCGGCGTTCTGGAGCAAGGCGCGACCGGAGTGGCCGGTGATGGCGCGGGACGAGTCCTCGGAGAGAAGGTCCTGCACATCCTGGGTGATGAACTGCAACCCTAGCCGGTGCTTCCGGGCGCGCTTGGCCATGCTGACCATGAAGGCCGCGCCCTCCGGGTGCTGCATGATGCTCCACACCTCGTCCACCACCAGCAGCCGGGGCCGGGGGTCCTGGGCGGCGGCGGCCCACACCGTCTCGGTGCAGACCATCGCGGCGGCGGGGCGAAGCTCCGGTTCCAGCAGGTGCAGGTCGAAGACGGTGACCAAGGCCTCGTGGGTCAGCAGGTCGTCGCCCTCGTCGGAAAGCAGGTGCCGCAGGCTGCCGGTGGCGAAGGGGCGCAGCAGGTGGGCGATAGCCCGCCCCGAACTGGATTCGGGGTCGCCGCCGCCTTCGGCTTCCAGGTAGGCGTAGAAATCGCGGAATCCGGTGCGCTCCCTATGCTCGGCGTAGTAGCCCGCCAGGGCGTGGTCCAGGGAGGACCGCCGCTCGGCGCTGAGCCGTTCCCCCACCATCACCTCGATGAGTCGGCGCAGGCTGCCGATGCGCTGCAAGAGTTCCTCGCTGTCGCCCCGGTCGATGACGAAGGGGTTCATGCCTTGCCCCGCGATTCCCGGCGACAGCACCCGCCCACCGGCGGCGCGGGCCATGTCGGCGTACTCGCCCTCGGGGTCGATGACGTAGGCCCGCACGCCCCGGCAGACGCCGCGCAGCAATCCCAGCTTGGTGGCAAAGGACTTGCCCGAACCGGAGCGGGCCAGGACGGCGGTGTTCGCGTTGAGGTGGGTGCCGTCGAAGGGGTCGTAGACGATGGGGGCGCAGGCCCGCAGGTCGATGCCGTACAGCGTCCCGCTGCGGGTGTCCAGGTCCGGCGGCGAGAAGGGGAACAGCCTTGCCAGGCTGGAGGTGTCCAAGGTGCGCCACACGGCCACGGCGTTGAGGCCCAGGGGCAGGGTGGACAAGAGGCCCTCCCGCTGCCGGAAGGCCAGGGCGTCCAGCTTGCCCAGGGTGGCGGCGAAGTGGGCGCGGGCCTTCTGGGTCAGGTCCTTGAGGGTGTCCTGGTCGGCGGCGTGGAGGGTGACGGAAAGGGAGGCGTGAAACAGCCGCTCCCTTCCCCGCTGCACCTCGTCCCGTAGTCTGCTCACGTCCTCCAGGGCGATCTCCGCCTCGGGGGACAGGCTGCGGCCCCGGTTGAGGGACATGGACTGGGCCGACTCGAAGCGGACCTTCTGCCACTCCAGGGTGCGGGCGGCCTGCTCCGCCGGTATCGCTCCCAGATGCACCGACAGGTCCATCGGCGCTCCGGCGGCCATCAGCCCCTGGAGGAAGCCGGGGGCCAGCAAGCGGGGCCACTTGCCCAGGTGCAACGAGCGGACCAGGTGATCGCCCACGCGGATGTCCCGCCGGTTGACCTCGATGGTTAATTCAGCGTCCTCGTCCTTCTCGCTGGGCGAGCCGCCCAGGGCCGAGGCCAGCAACAGCAGCTTCAGCGGTTGGCCCTTCAGGGGAAACACGCCCAAACCGGCGCGGGACAGCAGCCCGCGCAACTCGTCCATCCTTGCGTGCTCGCACACGGCGTAGAAGCGCCGGTCCAGGATGCCCTCGCGGGATTCCAGACCGGTCAACAGCCGTCCCAGGGAATCCGCCGCCTCCTTTGTTTGAAGTGGAAGGTCGTCGGGCTGGGCCTCGGCCAGGGTGTTCCGCAGGGCTTGCAGCACCGGCGGGTGCTGGCGCACCAGCAGTTGCACCGGGAAGTCCAGGGCGTTGAGCGAACCGGCGAAGGCGCCCAGCTTCGGCTCGTCCAGCTCCAGGCCCATCACCTCCAGCACCGCCAGCTTCACCCCGTCCAGCCGCACCGGCCCGTCCTCTTCCAGGTGGGACAGCATGAAGAACATCGGCAATGGCGGCGGCGGCTTGGGTTCCGCCGCCTCGCCGGTTTCGATCTGTTTGTCGTTGATGTCACCGGAGCCGGCAGAGTCTTCCGTCCTGCCGCGCCCGGCCAGTTTCCTGATGTTGGGTAGTGTCGGTTTCATTTCTTTCAACTCCTCTTGCCGGTTACAGGCTGGGGATGACGCCGGCGGTGATGGCGGCGGCGATGCCCTTGGCCAGCAGCACCACCACCAGGCCGACGACGGCCATGAACACGGCGTTCCTGGCCTTGCCCCGGCCCGGCCCCTGGCCCTCGGCGCCCTCGGCGCCCTCGGCCATCAGCACGAACCCCGCCCAGACGATGGCGAAAAGGCAGAGGCCCACCCCCGCGTAGGCCATGCCCGTCAGCACCGCGTCGAAGACGCGGACCATCTCCGCCTGCGCTTCGTCCGGAGCGGCGGCGATGGACGCCAATGCCGCGCCGGTGGCCGGCAGGAGGCCGGCTAGTCGCCGCGCCATAGCCAGCTCCACCCGTTGGAACCGCCCGCCTGGGTCTGCTCCGCCCGGGGCGGCGGTGGCTTGGGCGGGGGCACGTGGAGGGACTCGAAGGGGGCGTCGGCTCCCACGCCTGCGGCCAGGGGAATGGCCTCGGTGCGGGTGCGGGTCACGGGAGCGCGCTGGGTCTCCACGGCCCGCACGTGCTCCGGGTGGCGGACGTAGACCCGCACCGTTTTGGTCGTCGAGCTCTCGCCGCAGCGGCAGGTCACCCTGCGGGTGTACACGTCGGTACGGGCTGAGTGGTGGGTGGTCTGGAGCACCGGCGGCAGGGGCACGTTCAGCGTCGCCGTCAGGTCCGCCGTGATTTCCACCCTGTGGGTCGCCTTCCGGTTGCTGACCGGAAGGGTGAACCGGGTCTGGCCGTTTGGCACAAATGACGCACTGGCCCGGTGGCTTCCGGCGGTTACATTGACCGTCCCTGCGATGCGGGTGACGCTGGCGTCCAGCAGCGCGGGGACCGTCTGGCTGAAGTGGCCGCCGTAGACCGGCAACGCCACCTCCTGCCGGGTCTCCGCGATGCACTCCGAGGCGATGACGCCGGTGATCTGCCCCGGCCTCCACTCTAGTACTACAGTCGCAGGTAGTTCTTGGTAGAATGAGGTTACTTTATCAGGTGGGTGAGGTGAGGAATTGGCTGGGGAGCGGGGAGAGGTGTTGGAAGCGGCCCGGTGGGCCAAGGGTATTGAGGAAGTGCACCGACGCATTGGTTCACGTTTCTACCGGTCGGAAGCCCGCCGGCGGGCACTGGCCTATGTGAAGGGACTGCTCAGTCCAATAGAGCGCAAGAACGGGTGGCAACTGGCGGAGCAGGCGGGCGATGCTACACCCGACGGGGTACAGCGCCTGTTGTACAACTACCGGTGGGATGCCGACCTGGTTCGAGATGATCTCCGGGACTACGTGGTGGAGCATCTGGCTGCCGCTGACGGGGTGCTGGTGGTGGACGAGACTGGGTTTCTGAAGAAGGGTAGCAAGTCAGCAGGGGTGCAGCGGCAGTACAGTGGGACAGCGGGTCGGGTAGAGAATTGCCAGATAGGAGTATTTCTCACGTATGCCACGGCTCAGGGCAGGGTCCTGCTGGACCGGGAGCTGTACCTGCCCCAGGTATGGGCTGATGACCGCCAGCGCAGGCTGGAGGCTGGTGTGCCGGAGGAAATAGACTTCCGGACCAAGCCACAACTGGCCCGGGTAATGGTGGAACGGGCGGTGGAGGGGGGAGTTCCCTTCGGCTGGGTTGCTGGAGACACGGTTTATGGCAGTGACCGCAAGTTGCGGCAGTGGCTGGAGCAACAGGAAATACCCCACGTACTGGCGGTCAAGCGCAATGAGAAGCTGTGGGCCCTGACGGATAAGGGCTCGCGCCAGGTGCGGGCGGACCGGCTGGCGCCTGGGGTGGAAGAATCGGGCTGGGTCCGGTTGAGCGCCGGTAATGGGGCCAAGGGTCCCCGGGTCTACGACTGGACCAGGGTGGCGATCCGGCCTCTGAAGGAGCCAGGCAAGGGGTACTGGCTGCTGGCCCGCCGCAGCATTGCCCAGCCCGAAGAGCTGGCCTGGTACGTCTGCTTCGGCCCAGCGGAGACAAGCTTGGAGGAACTGGTGAGGGTGGCAGGTATTCGTTGGACCATCGAGGAGTGCTTTGAGGAGGCCAAGGGGCAGGTAGGGCTGGACCAGTATGAAGTGCGGAAATGGGAGGGCTGGTACCGGCATATCACCCTGGCCATGCTGGCCCATGCCTACCTGGCGGTAGTCCGGCAACAGGCCAACGCAGGTTGCTGCGGAAAAAAGGGGGAGAGCCGGAGTGGGATGAATCCCTGATACCGTTGACGGTCCCCGAGGTGCGCCGACTACTGTACAAGTTGATCTGGCAGCCCAGGCCATCACCGAAGAGAGTGCTGGCCTGGTCCCGTTGGAGGAGGCGCCACCAGGCCCGGGCCCACCACTGCCACTACCAGCGTCGACTCCGACATCTCAACCAATATATGCGACTGTAGTACTAGGGAGGTCAGTTCCAGGTTGCACAGCTCTCCGCCGGCTGTGGGCAGATGGTAGGGAATCTGGCGGCTCTTCAGGGACACCGCTCCCGACCGTCCCAATGCGTCGGTCCAGGAGAAGGTGAAGGACGGGGACGGGCCGTTCAGGGTCAGGTTGTAGCTCCTGGCCTCGCCGGACCGGAGGCTGGTGTTGGCTCCCATCTTCAGGGCCCTGCCCTCCCTGCCGCCGTATACCCTGATCCGCAGTTCCAGGTCGTGGGCGGCCCGCAGGGTCACGGCGGCGGTGTCGCCGGAGACGGCCAGGTGCTCCACGTAGATGCGCCGTCCCGGCACCGGGTCCGGCGGCACGAAGTAGATCTCGTCCAGCCGCCATCCCGGGCCCTCGTCGTCGGGGTCGTCGGCCAGGGCCGTGGCCGGAATGACGGTCACGGCGACCGCCAGCGCTGCGGCAACGGCCAGGAGCTTGTACCAGGGCCTGCCCCGCGCTTGATGCGGGGGCTTCTTTTCCCTGGCCTCGTTGACGGCGGGCCGGTTGGCCCTGACTCCCTGGCTGCCCCCGGGTCTGCGCTTGCCGAACCAGCTGTGGGGCCGGAAGGGGGGACGCTCCTTCTTTCGGACCGCCCTCACCGCCTTGCCGAGGCCGCCGGCGGCTTTCTTGGCCAGCAGCCGCAGCGGATCGGGCTTGGTTTCCACCGGCGCGGGCGGCTCGCTCTGCGCCAGTTGGGCCGGGGACCCGGCGTAGCGCCCGGCCCCCAGGTTGAACTTCAGGAGGTCGGCGGCCACCAGGGGCAGCCCACGGCCTCCGATCTTGCCCACGGTCAGGGCGATGCCCACGATGCCGATCAGCAAGCCCACGCCCAGCCGGACCGCCATCGGCCCGAAGGGGAGGTAGTGGTAGGCGCCGTAGGCCACGGCGCACACCGCCACCACCGCCACGATCTGGGGGAAGGTGAACCACAGCAGCACCTTGTCCTCGGCCTGCACGTGCGTGGGGACTTCATGCTCTCTCATTCCGTCCCTCCTAACCGTCGCTGCCGGTATCGCCGCCGGTGGGGTCGGGCACGGTGGGGTCCACCGGGTTGCCGACGACGGCGTTCATCACCAGTTCCACCACGCCGTAGGCCACCAGGGCCAGCACGATTCCGGCCAGGGCGGTCATCATGGCCGCCTTGCCCCGCTCCATCTGGTTGGGGGCTCCGCTGGCGGTGAGGTACATGTAGGCGCCGTAGATGAAGTAGCCCACGCCGACGACGCCCACCAACCCCAGCAGGATGCCCACCAGGTTCGATATGGTCTGGGTCAGGTCGTCCATAGGGTCTTTCTCCTTTCGTATTGGATTGCTCGATTTGTGAATTGCGTTGCTGCGGGTCAGCCCCGGTCTGCTACCGGCACATGGCTCCATCTCCTGGGCGGTTCCGGCGGGAAACGTGTCCGCGCCGGTGGTTGTCGTCGTTCCGGTTGCCGCTACGGCCCCTGGCTCCGGGGCGTCGGGCCGCTCTGGGCCGGGGCCGTGGAGCCCTGGGCGGCCGAGTTCACTGCTCCGGCGGCCGTGGTGGCGGCGGCTCTGGCCACGCTGGTTGCCGCTGTCGCGGCGGCAACTCCCGCCGGTCCTCCGGCGGCCCCGCCGGCAATCAACCCGATGGACCGGGCGGACCGCACCATGGAGCCGGGCAGGGACATCCCGAAGTAGAGGGTGTGCAGCCAGGCGTCGAAGGTCCCGTGGTGCCCCAGCATCGAGGGGACCCGGCCTGCCAGGTACATGAAGGCGATGGCCATCAGGAGCTTCCACACCAGGTCCTCCGACGGCTCGAACTCGGCGATGGCCGCGAACTCGCCCAGGAAGGCGAAGGCCAGGGCCACGGCGATGAGTTGGATTGCCTGCTGGAACACCGCCGTCATGAACAGCCGCAGCCAGTGCTTTCCCCAGCCCGCCGTGTGGGGCAGAATCCACAGCCCCAGGGCGATGGGCGCCAGGGTGAGCAGGATGTCGATGAGGGCCAGGCGCAGGATCATCTGCACCAGCAGGTAGAGGACGAAGAAGCCGAAGACCAGGTAGAGCAGGGCGATGAACACCGCCAGCCCGGTGTTGGCGGTCTCCACCGCCGCCAGCAGTGCGAACAGGGGAGCCCGCAGCAGGTCGCCGGGGGTGACGTTCAGGGAAACGGCGATGAAGCCGGAGACGGCGTCGGCCACGTCGATGACCAGGGCGCACCACCAGAGGGAAGAGGCGGCGGCGGTGAGGCCCAGCACCAGACGGGGCGCCATCTCCCGCCAGCCCGACTGGTGGTGGCCCAGGTGCTCCTGGACGATGAAGCTCAGCCCCATCCAGCCCAGGATCACCGCCAGTGCGCCCGACGTGACGGCCCAGACCACCAGCCAGGCGTCGCGGACGAAGGGATGCAGGTAGGTCAGCTCGGGAGGGGTTCCGGTGAGGATGTCGCCCATACCGCTACCCTCCGCACTCTGGAACTTCGGTCTGGGCGATCTTCTCCACCACGCCGCAGAGGGTCCCGTGGACTCCCTGGATCACCCATTTGGCGGCGGCCCTGGCCCAGCGGTCGGGGTCCAGGGCGCCCAGCACCCGGTCCCACAGCCCCTTGGGCTGGTGGACGGGAATCAGGGCGTGGAAGACGTGGTGGCCGCCGCCGCCAATTCGCGGGACGGCCAGCACCAGCAGGAAGGGCTGTTCGGGGTGGAGCTCGGGCTGCTCGTCCAGGGCCGGGTACTCGAAGGTGTACTCCCAGCCCTCGGCCAGCTGCTTCCCGCCGCCCTGCACCCGGTAGGTGTTGGTGATCCAGTCGCCGGTGTCGGGGTGGCGGATGGAGTAGTAGAGGACGCCGGTCTTACGGCTGAAGACCGGGCGGGCCACGAAGTCGCCCTCCTTCTTGCGCTCCACCATCTGCCGGTCGCGGTTGACCAGGGTGACGTCGTCGGTGGGGGGAGGGGACTGGGCCAGGGCGGCGCCGCTGCCCGGCATGGCTACCAGGGCCGAAAGCAGCAGCGCCGCCGCCAGGAGAACCAGCCGCCGGGCGTGCCGGGGTTTCGATCTCTGCGTCAACTCATTCACCTCGCTGCGGTTTCGGCAGTTGGCGCATCGCCAACGCCGCAGCAGAGTGTGAACAACTCAGGCCCCGTACATAACTACCTATAGGGGGGATCATATGACCGCCCCTATGGGCCCTTATGTTGGAGACCCCTTTCGTGATGTCATTGGGGTGTACAGGGAAATGACATCAGTTGCATTTTTGCAAGTCGGGTCGTTTTGAACGTGAAATCGGGGGAAATCGCCCCCTACAGGAGGTGAAAAGTGAACACTTTGACTTGCGGGTACGTTCCGGTCGTGAGTTGCATCGTCCGTAGCTGGCAACTGCATATTTGCAGGTGGCCGGAGGGGTGGTTCAGTTGCATCGGCCCTATTCAAAAGTTGCATTTTTGCAAGTCGGCGGTCAGGAGGCCTGAGCTATGAGCACCAAGGACCCGGTGTTCGAAAAGAGCCGGAGCATCGAGGATTTGCAGCACCTGCGGCTGATGGCGCTGCTGGAAGAGCTGGTCCGGGACCAGGGGATCATGCGGGCGGCCCAGGAGTTGAACGTGGACCACCGGACGCTGACCTCGGGACTGGAAACCGGACGGCTGTCCCGGCGGCTGCGCGGCGCGCTGGAAAAGGCGCTCCTGGAGGGCGGCGGCTCGCCGGCAGCGGAGCAGAAGGAGCGCAACGCCGAGCTGGCCGGGCGGGTGGAAAAGCTGGAAGGACAGGTGAATGAAATGGGGGAGGAGATGAGCCGGGGGCTGGCCGCCGTGGGGGACGAGGTGAAGGAGCTCAGGAACGAGCAGGGTCAGGCGTTGCAGCGCGTTGAATCACGGCTGGTAAAGGTGGAGGGGAGCGGCGGGGACGGCCAGGACAGAGAGGAGCATGGGGAGTCCGGCCCGGTCGGGAGGCCTCCACAGCGGAAGACCCGGCTGCGTCGGGAGTTTCCCGAGCTGGCGACCCTGGAGCCCGCCGAAGACGACCAGAACGTGTTCGGCGACGCTTGGCCGTTGATCCAGGAGTGGCGGGGGCTGAAGGAGACCCACCCCAGCCGGGGCAGGGGCTTGGAGTGGCTGCGGCAGCAGCAGCGTCTGTTGGAAGTGGAGCTGGCCCTGCTCGAAGAGCATGGTCTTACCCTGCCGCCGGAGACGTACCCGTTGCGTGGGCTGGACCGGGGTGCCCAGGTCAACTGGCGGCACAAGGCGCTGGTTGACACGGGGCGGGCGAGGAAAAAGCGGGAGATTCTGCTGTGGCCGCTGCGGGTATTGAACCTGGGGACATGGCGGAAGTAGCCGATGGAGGCGGGGGACGGGCTGCCAGTTAACTTTTGTTGAACTGGATTGAAATAAACTGAACACTTTGGGCGTCAGGGCTTCCCAACCCTTCCATTCCGTCGTCGGGCGGGTCGATAATAATTGCGTTGTCAGGCTTTTCCAGTGTTTCCCGCCATAGAAACCTGGGGGTCCTTCCCTCGACCCGGGCTGGACGTTCAGTCGCCCTTGAGGGAACGCTGCCGCTGCGGATTTGACGTAGCTCTCCGCAAGCAGCGCGGGCCGGTGGTTGGAGTGTTTAAGTCCTTCTTCCTCGGTCCAGTCCGGCGGTTGGAGTGTTAAGCCCTTCTCCCGCTGGACACCGTTCAGTGGCCGGGGCTGATCCCTCCGGCTGCTGGGCACCCGTCCGGTGATTGGAGTTGATCGCTCCGGTCATTGGGCGATGGGGACGGAGGGTTTGATCGCGCTTCGTTCTCACCCAGGCTGAGGCGTTCGTGGGTCCTGCTCGCGGCGCCCCAGACGGAACCCAACCCACCGGAGCGCACGGTGCGCTTCACCAGGAAACTCTGCCCCAGGCACGGAATACCAACCCAACGGCGCATCATCGTTGTAAAGGAGGTGAACGGCTAGAAACAGGACGGCATCCCGGATTCCCTTACACTTCGGACTGACTCTCCTGCGGAGCGGCTGAAACGCTTCGCTTGACCTTCACTTTGCGGTTGGAACGGACAACAAACTCCGGCCGCTTCCCCACACGGCTGCGGCGCAGTTGCCAGACACAGGCAGCGGCACCGCAGGTTTCACACGCTCCGGTCCGTCGGCGACGACAGCAGGCCGGACGCTTACCGTTGCAACGCAGTTTCCGCCTGGCTGGTCGGTGACCATCTAGCCAGTTGCCGGACTGCGTTCCTCTCCCTTTCCCTCACTTAGCAGCTTCCCAGGAATTGCACCCTGGCCGAGCTGCGTCTTTTGCCAACCCCCAACTCAGGCGTTCTTCGTTGCCTGTCTCACCGTGGGCGCATTGCGTCCAGCGCCGGGCCCGTTGTGCGGCCTGACGGACAAGACTCTGACCGGACTGCGTCTTGCGCCAACCCCCCAAACCGGCGTTGTCCGGGTCGATGTCGATGATGGCGTTGAAGTCCTCAATCGCTGTCTCGTACCGGTCCAGGTGCATGTGGGCCATTCCCCTGCTGTAGAGGACGGCGGTGTCGCCGGGGTCCAGTCCGATGACCCCGGTGTAGTCCGCTATCGCCAGCTCGTGCTGCCCCAGGCCGGTGTGGGCCAGTCCCCGGGCCGTGAGGGTCTCGCCGTTGCCGGGTTCGATGGCCAGGGACCGGTCGAAGTCCCTGATCGCCTCGTCGTGACGGTCCAGGTTGCCGAGAGCCACTCCCCTGCCGCGCCGCGCAGCGGCGCTGTCGGGGTCCTGCCTGAGCACGGCGTCGAAGTCCCGCAGCGCGGCCTGGAATTCTCCGAGATTGAGGTTGGTGATGCCCCTGGCGTAGCAGGCGAGGCCGTAGTTCGGTTCCAGCTCGGTGGCGGCGTCGAAGTCGTGGATGGACTTCTCCAGCTCGCCCAGGTCGCGGTATGCCATCCCCCGGTTGTAGTGGGCCTCGGCAAGGCCGGGCTCCAACTCGATGGCCCGGCCCAGGTCCTCCACCGCCCGCAGGGGTTCTCCCATCTCGGCATAGGTCAATCCCCGGTTGTACCAGGGGTCGGCCTCGTCGGGAGCCAGGATGATGGCTATGTCGAAGTCGCTGACCGCCCCGGCCAGGTTGCCCAACTGGGCGTGGCACGCCCCCCGGCTGTAGTGGGCCACCGCGTCGCCGGGAGCCAGCCGGATGGCGGTGTCGTAGTCCTCCAACGCCGCACGGCGTTCCCCCAGTTCGGCATTGGCGTTAGCTCGGCCCAGGTAGGCGTCCGCATTGCCGGGGTCGAGGCCGATGATTCTGCCGTAGTCCTCCGCCGCGCGGCGGTGCTCCCCCAGTTGGTTGTACAGCAGGCCCCTGAGAGTCAGGGCTTCGGTGTCGCCGGGGTTCGCCCGGATCTTTTCCGTCAGACCCACGATCATCCGGCCAAGGCCCTCGCCGCCCAGGGCGTCCATCATCCGGCGGAACTCACGCTCGTCCTCTGACGGCTCCCCTGGGTCCATCCCGCCGTGTTCCCCGTCCATGACGCTCCTCCCCGGTGTCTTGATGTCCCGCTGTCCCGCAGGTTCATCGTTGCGGGACTGGCGCGAACGATGCCCTTATGATGGTGCAGCCGTTCAATGCAACGCCGGTTCGTCAGTCGGCGCTCTGCTGCCGTGGGGTTGCCATTTGAGGGAGGCGGGGGAACAAGCCAGTCCCCATCGCTTTGCGAGGGGGACTTCTTTCGGATGCGACCGCCGTGTATGCCGCCCTTTTTGCGTTTCAGCCACGGGGGTCTCAGCCGCCTGGCCGACCTGCGGCCTTACCCCTGGGGCTCCGGCTCCGGCTAGGTACGCCCGGGGTGGGCGTCTCGCCCCGCGTTTCTTCCCGTACCGTCCATGAGGTGAACAGGTGGCCCAGGCCCAGTTCTTCGGCCAGTTTCAGCAGCGCCACCAGGTGCCGGAAATGGGGCCGCACCCCCTTGTCCTTCCAGCGTCTCAGGTTGAGGGGAGACGTTCCCAGGCGGCGGGCGATCTCCGCCCATGACAGCCCCGACTCCTTCTTGAAGCGCTTCAGGCGCTGCGGGAAGTCGTCGGGGAAAACGTAGGTCATTCTGTGGTGGTGGGTGTGCTGCCTCGGCATGGCGCAGGCTCTCCCCGGGGCACAGCCGGGGCCTCTCTCCTACAGGAAGGCCAGCGCCCCGTCCGCCCCGGCGCACCTGCGTTCCGGTTGCCGGTCGGGACGCTGGCCTCGCCGGTGCGTCCATGTGTGCTTGCTTTTGTTGTTGATCCCTACTGGCCCGGCCCGCCGACCGTCAGTTCCAGCCGGTGGGACAGCTTCCTGCCGTCCTCCGTGCAGATGGCACCCTCGGCGACGCAGTCCGTGGTCTCCGGCAGGACGACGACCACCTGGCCGTCGCCGTCCGGCCTGACCGTGATGCGCCAGTGGATGTTGCTGGGCTTGGATGCCCGCTGCGCCTTCTTGACCGTTCCTTCCGACACCGTGAAGGCGTGGTCCCGCAGGGTCCGGTAGCTGACGGCGAACTCCTCGCTGAACCGTAGCTCGAAGGTGAACGTGTTCTCCCCGTCGTGGGACGTGGCGACGTTCTCCAGGCTGGCGGTCAACGGCGGATGCGGCAGACCCGCCACCGCATCCGTGGCCGCGCTGGTCAACTCCTCCTGGTGGCCCCGGTCGTCGGTGAAGCTCACCCGCACCTTGATGGTCTTGCCCACGTCGTCGGAGGCCAAGATGTAGGTTGAACCGGTGGCCCCGCCGATTTCCGAGTCCGCGCTGCCGTCGTTGGAAATCCACTGGTAGCTGTATGACACGCTGTCCAGCCCGTCCTCATCGGCAATACCGGAAGTGTCCGCCGTCAGGGTCTCTCCCACCAGGGCCGTGCCGCTGATGGCGGGTTGGCCCGTGGCCGGGGAGTTGGACTTGGCTGCCACGGCGCCGGTGGCCGCACTGGTCAGCGACTCCTCGTTGCCCCGGTCGTCGCTGAAGGACACCGTAATGCTGATGGCCTTCCCCTTGTCGGTGCCGCCCAAGGTGTAGCTGGAGTCCGTCGCGTCCTGAATGTCCGCGCCGTCGGCCAGCCACTGGTAGGCGAAGGCCACGTTGTCCAGCCCGTCCGCGTCGGCAATCCCGGACGTTTCCGCCTTCAGGGTCTCGCCCACCTGGGCCGTGCCCGTGATGCCGGGCGCGCCGCTGGCCGGGCTGTTCTCCGGCGCCTTCTCTTCCTCCGCTACGGGACCGGGGATGGTCAGCTCCACCCGGTTCGACAGCGCACTGCTGTCCCCGGTGCAGATGGCCCCCTCTGCGCCGCAGCTCTCGGTGACGGGCAGCACGACGGTTACGGCGGCGTCCGAGTCCGGTTCGATGGTGATCCGCCACAGGTCGCTGCGTCCGTCCACCCGCTTGGCCCTAGTCACCCTGCCGCCCGTCACGTCCAGGGCGTGGTCCCGCAGGGTCCGGTAGCTCACCGCTACCGCCTCGCTGAAGGCGATGCGGAAGGTGAAGGCGGCCTCGCCGTTGTGGCTCGCCGGCGCGTCCCGGAACTCCGCCGTCAACGGCGCCCCGTCGTCGTCCAACACCGTGACCGACGCCGAGAAGGGCGCCCCGACCGTGTAGCGCTCCGCATCTTCCGCTAGGGCCGCCGTGACCACGCTGTCCGCCTCGACCGCCTCGTCGTCCAGGGTCAGGACCGCGAAGGTTGCGCTGTCCTGGCCGGCCGGTATCACCGCACGGCTGGGGAAGACGGCCAGCATCGCGCCCGTCTCAGACACGCGCACATCCACCCCCAGCGCCTCCTCCGTCGGCCCGGTGCGGGTCAGCGTGAACTCCAGCGCCGCTCCCTCCGCCGCCGCCGTCTCTGCGGTGGTGAGGGTGACCTCGGGCAGCAGCGCTCCCTGCTGCTGCGCCCCCCCGTCGTCGTCCTTCACCGACACGGCGACCGACGACGGGTGGGAGGTGTCGGTGAGTGACTCCCGCTGCACCAGCAGGTAGCGCGCCAGGTCCAACTCGATGTTCGCCGCCACCCGGCTGTCGTTCTCTCCGGTGCTGTCAGCCGTGGTGGGGATCGAGAAGCTCTTGACCGCGCTCCCGTCAGAGAACGCCACTTCCACATAGGTCCGGGCGACCATGGCGCCAGTCTCGGAGATGTTCACGCGGACGTTTAGCGCGCCGGCCGAGCCGGTGCGGTGCAGCTTGTACACCAGGGGCGTTCCCTCCACCGGCGCCGTCTCCTTCTCAGTCGTCACCAGCTCGAGCCACACCTCCGGCAGCGAGATGGCGGACACCGCCTCGGTCCACGGGCCCGTCCCCGCAGAGTTGACGGCCGCGACGCGGTAGTAGCTCTGGTACCCTGGCCGCGCCGCGTAGTCCGGGTAGCACCTGACGCCCCCGGCACGGCGGGGGGCGCGCCCTTGTCGTCGTCCTCGACCCGGACCAGGACGTCCGGGAACGGCGCGGAGACCTCCAGCTGCAGGGCGATGGGGGCCAGCTCGTCGCGGTCGTCCCGGTCATCCAGGGCCGTGACCGTCACCGTCCGGGGCGTGTCCCAGTTGTTCTGGTTGAAGACGAGGGGGTCCTCGGGGCCCGGCGTGACCTTCCAGGGCACGAGAGCCCCATTGTTGCCGGCGCTCTCGTCAAAGGACTCAGGCCCCAACACATTGACCTTCACGGTGGCGTTCCGGGCGAGGTTGTCGGGCCACCGATGCAGCGCCACGGTGAAGGTGGCGGGCGAGCCGCCCTCCTCGGCGACGCTGGACACCTCGGTGATGGGGCGCGCCCGCTGCCCGTCGATCGCCAGCAGCCGGCCCGGCCTCTCGTCGTCCACGATGGTGACCCGAGCCTGCTCGCGCGCTAGATTAAGGACGTGGTTGTGGTCCAAGGACGCGGAGCGCTCCAGGACGACATGGAAATGCTCGTCGCCCTCCAACAGTTGGTCTTGGAATGTCTGAAACCTGACCGTCGTCTCGTTCCGCCAGACGTACCCTCCGCTGCCGTCCGGCACCCGCTCCGCGTTGTACCAATGGAGCGTGATTAACTTGTTCTCCGACTCGTAGTCCTTGGCGTGCACGGCGACGGCGCCGCGTGTCGACGCTGTGACAAATACATTGAAGAACCACGGGATGTCGCTCCTGGGGGTCTGGACGATGGTTAACTCGTACCGCTTGCCCTCCGCGACCGCGATCTTCCGATGCTTGAACGTCACGTCGACGGTGTTGCCGGCGTCATAGGCGGTCACCTCGACGTCGGGTATCGCCGCCCCGTCGTAGCCGCCCCCTGCCGCCGTGTGGGACACGGTCACCAGCTGGGGGAAAGTGGCTGCATCGTCGTCAAACCCGCTCTCGTGCTCCTCGGTGCCCCTGACGTACACGGTCACCGTCTGCGCGACGCTCCAGTTCGCCGTGGTGAAGGTGAGGGTCTTGGTCGCCTCCTCATCATCCTCTTCGTTGGTCGCGGCGAAGGCGGCCCTGGCGGGCTTGTCGATGGTGGCCGTCACCGTCACGGTTCCCGTGGGCGCCGAGTCCAGCACGATGGTGTAGGTCTCGGATCCCGGAGAGCCGTCAACGTAGTGACCGGTCCCGGGGCGGCTGGTGTTGGCGGTGGCCTTCTCATAGATGACCAGCTCCCCGTCCTCCGGCGTCACCGTGCCCGATTGGTAGGTGAGGCGCAGGGCAACCTCGTCGCCGTCGCTCCACAGCTGCCCCGTGTTCGGCCAACGGTACCGGTAGTAGTCGTCTTCAGCTAGATAGCGTGCATCCGCATTGCTGAAGGGAAAGGCCCGGGCGCCGACGTGAAGGGTCAGCCCGGCCACGTCGCCCAGGGACGCGCCAGAGACCGCGAAATCCAAGTTACTGGTCGAACCAAAAGCGGACCTAATGAGAGCGACCGAGTGGCTGGTCCCCCGGTAGTCGAACTCCTGGTCGTCCAGGGAGCCTATGGCGGGGTGAGCCGAAAATCCAGTTTGCCCGCCGAAACCCAAGTCTCCCGCCGTCATGGTGGCGGACCAGAGTTCGCCCTGGGGCAGGACCTGCGCCTGCGCGGGGGAGGATGACGACAGGGACAGGGACAGCAGGGCCAAGACCGCCAGGAAGGGCGCGGCGAAGCGCGCCATGGCGCGGAGGGTCCGCCGGTTGGTGGGCTCGGACAATCGGGTGTTCATTTGCTATGCCTCCGGTTCGTGGTATGCGCGCCGCGGGTTTCTTCCGGATGGAGATTTCCTCTTTGTAAGAGCCATTTGCCAGCAACATGTAGAAGCGCTCCGCCACGCAGGTCGAGGTGGGAGCCGGGACGTGGCTCAGGGAACAGCTAAAGCTTTTGTCCCCAAGGGTTTTCCGCGCTACATGCATTGATGCTCCGATCTTTTGCCGATGCCTATTTCGTGGCCTAATCTCTTGGTTGGTAGTTTGATTTCAGGACGTATTCTTTGTGTCCAGCCTAGAAACGTGGCCGGAAACTGGCTTCAGCCGGGTGGTCAGCTATACTTGAGCCATCAAGAAATAGCGAGGGCTTGAGCATGCTGGGAGAGCGGTCGGACCAGAGGGGCCTCTGGGAAGCAGACCGGTTGTATCTGGACCACGTGGGGCGGGACACCTTCTACGGTCTGCTGGCCTCGCTGCGGGGCCGCCTGTTCCGGGACCCCGATTTCGCCGGGTTCTACTGCGCCGACAACGGCCGGGACAGCGTGCCGCCCAGCCTGCTGGCGACGGCGCTCCTGCTCCAGTCCCACGACAAGGTGAGCGACGCTGAGGCCAAGGCCCGGGCCGACTTCGACATCCGGTGGAAGGTGGCCTTGGGGATTGAGGTGGAAGACCGTCCCTTCGCCAAGAGCACGCTGCAGGTGTTCCGCGCCCAGCTGATACTGCACGGCAAGGTGCGGGAGGTGTTCGAGTCCAGCCTGCGTTTGGCCCGGGAGTCGGGGTATCTGAAAGGGCGCGGGATGCGGGTGGCGTTGGACACGACCAACATCCTGGGCCGTGGCGCGGTGAAGGACACCTACAATCTGTTGGCGGACGGGATCGTCAAGCTGTTGCGGGCGCTGGCGGCAGTGGAGAAGTCCAGCGTCAAAGAATGGGCCAAGGCCCGGGGATATGAGCGGTACCTGGGTTCCAGCGTGAAGGGTGAGTCGGCCATCGACTGGAGCGACAAACGGGCGCGGCAGGCCCTGCTGGCCGAGATTGTGAGAGACGCCGACCGGTTGTTGGAGTTGTCGCGGCAGGCGCAGAGGGAATTGGGGGAGGATAGCGCTGAGCGGCAGCAGATAGTGGCGGCGGCGGAACTGCTGGGGCAGTTGCTGCTCCAGGACGTGGAGCGGACCGATGACGGAGTGAATCTCAAGGACGGGGTGAGCCGGGACCGGATGATGTCGGTGCATGACCCGGAGATGCGCCACGGCCACAAGAGCAGCAGTAGACGGTTCGACGGACACAAGGCGGCCATCGTGGTGGACACCGACTCCCAGCTGATCACCGCGGTGGAGGTATTGCCCGGCAACGCTCCGGACAACCTGGGATCGCTGGAATTGGTGGAGCAGAGCGAGGCCAACACCGGTGTGCCGGTGGAGGAAGCCATGGGCGACGCCGCCTATGGGGATGGCGATACCAGGCAGGCCTTCGCCGATGCGGGACGCCGGTTGGTGGCCAGAGTGCCGGGACGGCCCGACCGGAAGCACTTTCCGAAAGAGGACTTCCATATTGACCTGGCCGCGGGCAGTTGCACCTGTCCCGCCGGACAGGTTACCCACACCATCGTGCCGGCGGGAAAGCGGACGGGTCGCACAGGGCGGGTCCACCGCTTGCAGGCCTTCCAGTTCGACGGGGCCGAATGTCGGACATGTCCACTGCGGTCCCAGTGCATCGCAGCCAAGGGGAGTAGGGGGCGGCGGGTGCTGATCCATCCCCAGGAAGCCCTGCTGCAGCAGGCCCGAGCGTTGCAGCAAAGCACTCATTATGACGAATATCGAGTGCGCCGAGTGGTGGTGGAACACCGGTTGGCCCGGCTGGTCCAGTTGGGCATTCGCCAGTCCCGCTATTTCGGCAGGGTCAAGACCAGGTTCCAGCTGTATCTGGCTGCCACGGTAGCCAACCTGACCCTGGTGGCCGGGAAACTCGGGCGGTCGGGCCGTACCGGTGGCGGCGCAACAGGCCGCAGCGTCGTCCTCAATATTGTCCCCTTTGTTGTCGCCCATGCTGCGGCCAATTTCTGCGCGGTCCGGCTCGGACAACTGTGGTCCGTGATCCTGCTCACGTCGGCTTTATTGCCCAAATCCCCCTACCCAACCAGGACTTTTCGGCCCGGTTTCTAGCAACCGTGAGTGTTAAACGGGTGTTGTCCCCTGCCTTCCTTGATTGAGGATGACCCCATTGCAGAGGTGCCTTCGAATGTTTGCGTGGTCAATGAATGTTGGAGGTCAAGTTGATCAGCCAAGTCCAACAAAGCCATCAAATGCTGGGAATTGGGACGGTCCCCAGTTCTCCACCGCCTTACCGTGAAAGGATCGGTTCCGAGACATCTCGCCAATTCGGCCCAAGACAGGCCGGAAGCCTCCTTGAACCTCACCAAGCGACAGGGGAAATCTTGAGGGAACTGGGGTGTGATTCTACTGTGGTGTATCCGCTGTTTGGGCATGGAACGCCCGCCTTTTTCGTTAAACCGTGTATAAATACAGTGATACACGGCTTGACTGGCACAAGATGAAAGCGGGAAGGGGACAGATGGCACAGGTGGCGACGAGTGTGGCGAACCGCATTTCCGCCGGTTCGCGGTCAGTCGAATACCCTGAGTTTCAAGACAGAGGAAACGACCGCGTATGGGCCTGCGTACTGCTGTCAGAGCCTGAAGCAGATGTGAGCAAGCTCCCGGCCTTCGCGGACCCTCGCGCGACTACGCGATCTGCGCGACAGGTCAGGGCGGGGAGTATTCAGAAGAGGCGAGGCGGCCGGGAGGCAACCGCTATCCCCTCCGTCATTTACGACGTTCGCCCAGCCCCGGTTGCGGTGGTCAAATCCAAGCCCACCAGCGCTCCGGCGAGAGGCGACACCCTCACAGAATCCGACGTGAGCAATCTGAAGGCGATTTTCGACCACGAAATCGCCAGCGCCACGCTTAACAACTACCGCATCCAGTGGGGGAATTTTCTGTCCTGGGCGTTGGAGAAGGGTGTACAGCCCCTTCCGGCCGAACCGGCGCAGGTGGCCGCGTACCTGGCGGAACGCCTCCAGGAACACGGGCACAAACCCGCGACGCTCCGAGTGGCCGCATCAGCAATAGCATTCGCCCACAAGACCGCGAATGCCGGTGACCCCTGCGCCAGCCCGGAGGTGAAGCGGACCCTCAGGTGCGCGACACGCAAGGCTGGAATGGACCAGAAGCAAGCGGAAGCGCTCACGGCGGAGGCGCTGTCCACCATCGAGTCAACCGCCTGCGAACCGAGGCTCGGGCGGGGCGGCAGGTACGAGAGTCAGGAGACCGCAAGGTGCCGGGGCAACCTGGACATCGCACTAATCAGCCTGATGCGGGACGCCATGCTCCGGGTTTCCGAAGCCGCCGCCCTGACCTGGAGGGACATAGAGTACGAAGCCGACGGCACCGGCCGCCTCCTGGTCCGCCGCTCCAAGACGGACGCCGAGGGCCAGGGCGCCGTGTTGTTCCTGTCCGCCCCAACCATGGCGGCGCTGGAGTTGATCCGGAACGAAGCGGCAGCCAAGGATAGCGTCTTCGGGCTTCGTCCCAACCAGATCTCGGCGCGCATCAAACAGGCGGCGCAGGCTGCCGGTCTGGGGGACGGCTTCAGCGGGCACTCGCCGCGGGTGGGGATGGCGCGGGACCTGGCGAGGGCGGGGATTGAGTTGCCCAGCCTGATGAATGCCGGGCGCTGGCGGACGCCGACCATGCCGGCGCACTACACCCGCAACGAGAGCGCGGGCCGGGGAGCCGTGGCCCAGTTTCACGGGTGTAACCGGAGGCCGTGGCAATAGAGATAGGCCTTAACATGCGGTAAACTAACCTTGACCCCGGAGGCTAGTCCGTGCTAGCGTTCGCCCCACAAATCGCCTTGGCGACAGAATAAAAGGGGAATCAAACCGTGCATCACTGTATTTATACACGGTTTAACTTTTAGGGTAGTACCGAGTCCCTTGTCCTATCGGCTCTTTCCTACATCGGCCAGGGTACCTGTTCCATACTTTCCCCCACTTCAATTGACCGTCAATCACGCTTTATCGTCCATGCCTATATCAGTTGTTACGGGCGCGGGGGTCAGATGGATGCAAACGAGTGCGTGGGCGACGAAATCAGCAGTGGGTACCTGAGAGATACCCAGACCGGTCTCGCTAATTCGTCTCCGACCCTCCGCATTCACTCTACGGGGCTGGAGTACGGTGCACTCCTGGAACCGCCGGCGTGTAACGACCGTGGATAGGACTTCTACTTTTCGCTTCCAGCGAGGTGACTGCCCAGCAGAAGCACTCCGAGGGTCTCCAGGTCCTGGATCATTCCAAGCCTGGGACTGTCCCCAGAGTAGCCTTCGCCCAACCCAGCCTGTCTCGCCGCCGCGCCTATCCGTATGGCTATCTGGTTGGGTCTCATGCCCAGGAGCGGCTCGCCGTCGCCCGCGTTTCTGCGCACCGACGCCAGCAGCCTCATCGTGTCGGCACTCACCACGCGGTAGCCGGTCTCTGCGACACGCACATGCCCGGAGCCGCCGGGCACCCGCTCCAAGTCTCCCCAGGTGAGGACGGCCGCCTCGCTCACCCGGAGCCTGGCGTCCCGCATCAGGCCAATCATCGCCACGTCCAGCGCTCCCCGCTTGCGGGCATTGGACACCCGTTCCATCTGCCCGCCCCTTCCGCTGCGCGACTCGTGCGCCGTCTTCCTGATGGCCAGATAGCAGTCCAGATCAAGAGGCAGCGCCCTGATTGGACCCGGAGAGTCGTCCTGTGTTAGTTCGTCCAGGACGGCCCTGGCGACCCCGCGCTGGAGAGGCGCGTCGAAACCTGCTTCCTTGTGGCTGCGCGCGATGGCGGCCGCCACCACCTTCAGGGTCGAGGGCTTCGCTCCTGATTCCCACCTGTCTTTCAGGTAGGCCGCCAAGTGTTCGGGAGATGCGGGAAGCGAACTTCTACCCGACGCCTCGCACCAGGCGACGAAACGTTTCCACTGGCTCGCGTAGCTGGCCCCGGTCCGCTTCCTTTCTAATGCTGATGTTGCCGGCCTGTCTTCGCCCATCGTCATTGCCCCTCAGACCGCTGTGGGATACACCAGCCGCCACACGATTTTATAGTAGCATCGGCGGCAATTTGTTGGGCGTTGGCTTTGGGGTTGCTGAACCAACACCTCGTCGGGCGAATTTGCAACGAATGCGGGGCGAGTCGCTACCCACGAAGAGTCGCTGCAACGGTAACCTTTAAGCCGGTGCGACCCCAGTGCCGGCGCAATACCAGCGACGTCAGGTAACCCGTGGAATCAGGGTGTGGATAGGGCCACCTCGCGTTGTACCGCGTTGTGCCAATACTCTTGACAAAGCCTCCGGCGAACCATAAAATACTGGGCAGGAACAACGTGGTACAACGCCGACTGACCTAAGGAGGCAATGATGAATCAACGCAGGTTTGCAAATCGGGGAGAACAAGCAGTAGCCGCCGAGGCGGCAAGCAAAGCGATAAACAGCACCGTTTCGCGAATTGCCAGGGCCATGAACATACCAAACCCACCAGGCGATACCCCCTCTGAGCGCCGGGATAACCTTATCCGAATGTTGTCATCCCAATTCCCGCGACATCCGTAGTCCCCAGTTCAAAGTCATCCAGCGGTGGCTATGAGTTAACCCCGTCAGTTTCCACACCATGACTTTCTTTTTGGTAACAACGAAAATAGCAACCTTGGCTGCCATATTACCAACAAACGTATCCTGAGGAATCGAAAAATGGATAACAGGATTTACCGCGCTTCAAAGACCAAATCGAGAAGGCCAGGTTGGAGCGTGACTTTCCGCCATCCCCGCCGAACAGACACACGCGGAAAGTATGGGCTACGAGTAAGACACGGATTGGGGACCAACGAAGAAGTTGAAGCCGAAAGGCTGGTCGAACAATTAAACGAGCTTCTAGCTGACGAAGGTTGGTGGAGCTCCGACCGGCGAGATGAGGCCGTACTTAGATTCGACGGCCTAGTTGTGTCGATATTCTTCGATAGGATAGAGGTAGGGGAAGTAGACGCCAAGAGTTTGCGAGAGCAACACATCAGGCTGCCTTCCCTAGAGGACGGGTATTCCAGGGTGATGCTAGTGGGAACGACAGGCGCGGGAAAGACTACGTTGCTTCGCCATCTCATAGGGTCAGACCACGTGAATGATCGATTCCCGTCTACCTCCACCGCTCGTACTACCACTTCAGACATTGAGATCGTTACCGGCGACGGTCCATTTAAGGCCGCGGTAACGTTCACGCCTGAGCACGAAGCACGACGTTTGATAGACGAGTGTCTTGAGGAAGCTTGCCTTAGTGCAGTTCAAGGTGGGAACGACGGGAAAATCGCCGAGGCATTACTCTCGCATCAGGAACAGAGATTCAGACTTTCTTACATGGTGGGGTCGTGGCCAAAGTCGGACACCACCGAGGATTTAGATTTTTCTTTCGAAGATGATGAAGGCCAAGGAGAATTAATCCCGCAAGATGAGAGCGTAGGAGAATCCGAGGAATCTCGAAACAACGCCAACCTCAGGGAATATATCGCTCGGATCAAGGAAATCGCCCAGGCCGTGAAGGGCAAAGTGTCGGAGAGTTTCGAAATACCGCAGGAAGTAGGAGGCTTCCAAAACGACAGCGACCAGGATGTTTGGCTCGAACATTTCGAAGAGGCCTTATACCAAAGCGATGAATTTGCGGACATTGCATCCGACCTCAAGGACGATATCATAGACCGTTCAATGTCGGTTGCAGCAGGGGAATTTGACCGGAACTCGGACGGTTGGCCCAACCTTTGGAAGTATGAAGACTCCAGTCGGGCTGATTTTCTTCGGGAATTACGCCGGTTTTCCAGCAACCACCATCAGCAATTTGGAAAGTTGTTGACCCCGTTGGTCAACGGCCTAAGAGTGCACGGACCGTTCCACCCGACAGATGACAGACTGCCAGCCGACAATAAACTTGTGCTGCTCGACGGGGAAGGATTGGGCCACACTGCCAGATCTGCTTCCAGCATCTCCACGCGAGTAACGCAAAAATATTCTGAAGTTGACATGATTTTATTGGTCGACGGTGCCCAGCAACCCATGCAAGCGGCGCCCCTGCAACTCTTGAGGTCGGTTGGTAGCAGCGGTTACGCCCATAAATTGGCAATTGCCTTTACTCATTTCGACCTCGTAAGGGGCGACAATCTTGGAGAAGTTGAACAAAAGAAGGCTCACGTGCTTGCTTCGGTCAGCAATGGCATGACCAACATTCGGGAGGCATTGGGGACGCAAGTAGCGGCCGCTCTAGAACGGCAGATTGAGAGCAGGGTCTTCTTTCTCGGGGCCCTGGACAAGGACAAAAGGCGAATTCCCAACGGCGTAGCCACGGAAATAGCTAATCTGATCAACCTTATGGAGGAAGCTGCGAAACCGAAGGAACCTGTTACCGCTTCGCCGATTTACTCCTTTGAGGAATTGGCATTTGCACTCAGCGATGCTGTCGAAAAATTCAGGACTCCATGGAGGGGAAGACTCGGCCTAGAATATCAATCAAGCGCTCCCAAAGAACATTGGGCACGCATCAAAGCGTTGGCGCGGCGGGTTGCTTTCGGGTGGAACAACAACGAGTACGACGATCTGAGGCCGGTTGCGGATTACCAAGAGCGCTTGCAAGAAAGCATATCCCGCTGGTTGGAAAATCCAGTGGGTTGGAAGGCGGCGGTTGATGAACAATCGAAAGAAATCGCCATTGATACGATACGTCAAAAGGTGTTTGACCGACTAAGTAATTTAGCGAACCTCCGCGTAGCCCGACGCCATCGAGGGGAATGGGAAGTGGCCTTCGATTACCGAGGACGCGGGTCCAGTTTAACCAGAGCCCAGACAATTGAACAAATATATGAAGCGGCAGGTCCCAATATCAGTTTCAACATCAGTGATCCGGCCCGCAATTTTGTGGCCGACATACGGCAGATCGTAAAGGAAGCGGTGGAGGAATCCGGCGGTTCCGTGAGTGATATCCGGGAGATAGTCGGGGGCCGAACAGTAAATTAAAAAGCCCTACATGGCCACTTTTCACTCGCTCTAACACATCCTACAGGGCTTGAAGAAACGCGGCTGTAAAGCAACTGTCTTGTGTCAATGGCGGAGGCATGTTGGGCCACTGGGGCGGGGGATCGAAAACAATGGAAGGCCCCAGGAAACGGTGTTGGTATCATCGGCGGGGGCAGCTGGACTGTTGCTTAATTCCACCTCTTTCCTGTCCCAATAGCGGGGTCCACCTCAAACAATGACTGGTTGATGCAGCCCATACCTAGGAGAACCTAACCTGATGGATAAGATTCCCGAAACGGAGTACGTTCCCGGGGCGTTAGTTAGAGCGCGAGGGCGTGACTGGATTGTACTGCCTAGTGAGGAACATGGTGTATTGCGCCTTCGGCCCGTAGACGGTCTCGACGCGGAGGCTGTAGGCATCTACCGTTCTCTAGAGCCGGATGCTGTCGAAGCCTCCAAGTACCCGCCACCTGACCCGGAACAAGCAGGCGATTTCACTGGAGGTCTGCTGCTGCGGGACGCAGTGCGCCTGGGTCTCCGAAGCGGCGCAGGTCCACTCCGTTCCATGGGCCGGCTGTCTGTTGCCCCTCGGCCTTATCAGTTTGTCCCGTTGATCATGGCGTTGCGACTGAACCCCGTGCGCTTGCTTGTCGCCGATGACGTAGGGGTTGGCAAGACCATAGAGACGGCCATGATCGCCAGGGAACTCCTGGACCGGGGCGTGATCGGGCGCGTAGGCGTCCTCTGCGCGCCCTACCTGTGCGAGCAGTGGGAAGAAGAACTTCGCACCAAGTTCAACATCGATGCAGCCATCGTTCAGTCATCAAGGATCGGGCGGTTGGAGCGCGGCCTTCCAAGGGGAGACATTTCGCTATACCAACATTACCGACATCTTGTTGTCAGCATCGACTTCGTGAAGTCAGATCGGAATCGGCGGATGTTCCTGGACAACGCCCCCGACCTCATCATCGTAGACGAGGCCCATACTGTGGCACGGCCCCGCGGCGACAGGTCGGGATCTCAGCACCAGCGCTATTCCCTGATCCGCGAACTGGCGAACGATAGCAGTCGGCACATGATTTTGGCAACGGCCACTCCTCACAGTGGCATAGAAGAGAGCTTCAGGTCTCTACTGGGATTATTGGACAAGTCGTTCGACGTATCCGATGAGGACGACGTACCCCATTCCAGACTGGCGCCCCATTTTGTCCAACGTAAACGAGTAGACCTCAAGA
The DNA here is from genome assembly GCA_965205385.1 of Dehalococcoidia bacterium. Taxonomy (GTDB): domain Bacteria; phylum Chloroflexota; class Dehalococcoidia; order Lucifugimonadales; family UBA3495; genus CATOSP01. The sequence continues at coordinate 1,698,385 of CBDBGS010000008.1, read as the reverse complement.
ATTGGTTAGGTGTAGACACGCCGTTCCCGGAGAGGGAGACGAGCGAAAGATCTTACACCTTGTCCAGTGATTATCTTCGATTATATGAAGACATCCTCGAATATTGCCGTGGGTATGTATCCAGCGAAGGAGTGGCGCAACAACGTCGCCGGGTACGGTATTGGGCTGCGCTGTCTATCCTCAGATGTGTCCTTTCCAGCCCCAGGGCTGCGCGGGCAGTATTGGAGAATCGCAGACCTTCACCGAACGCGACCCAGGTTGAGGACATCGCGGATGAAGTGTTCAGTCAGCAAATTCTGGACTCATCGGACGAGGACCAGGCTACCGACTACATTCCAACCGCAGCCGTTGACGACCAGGACGCAGGGCTGGACGCAACAGAAAGGCGGTTACTGGACGGATTCTTAAAGCGAGCTGAGGCATTGGAGGGAGTGGAAGCAGATGCCAAGCTAGGAGAGGTGGCTCGCACAGTATCGGACCTGTTGGCGGAGGGCTATAGCCCCATCGTGTATTGCCGATTTATCCAGACTGCCCGTTACGTCGCGGAACATCTCGAACGGATCCTGAAAGACCGGCACCCTAAGTTACAAGTAAAGGCCGTCACAGGGGACGATGGAGACAGCGAACAGCGCAAGGAGACGGTGATGGCCTTGGCCGGTGAGCCGGTGCGGGTGCTGGTTGCCACCGACTGTCTGAGCGAAGGCGTAAATCTACAGGAGCACTACGACGCCGTGGTGCATTACGACCTGCCCTGGAATCCGAACCGCTTGGAGCAACGTGAAGGGCGGGTGGACCGCTTCGGCCAGATGAAACCCGTAGTGAAAACAGTCCTGCTCTATGGCTCCGACAATGAGATGGACCTGGTGGTTCTGGACGTATTATTGAGGAAAGCGCGTACCATCAGGCAGCGCTTGGGAATCTCGGTTCCGGTACCGGTTGATTCCGAACAGGTCGTGAGCGCACTGGTGGATAGTGTCCTGTTGCGAAGGAGGAGGCAGGCACGACAGCTGACTCTCTCACTGGAAGATGCTTCGGTCAGCCGCCTGCACGAGGCCTGGGACCAGATGGCGGACAAGGAGGAGCAGACTCGGGCTTACTTTTCCCAACACGGCATTGAGCCTGATGACGTTGCTCGGGAATTGGCAGAGATGGAGCCTGTCCTGGGAAGCCCAAGGGATGTTCAACGGTTCATCGCCAATGTTATCCAACGCTTCAACGGAGACCTTCGCGAGACCCGGGCTAAGGATGTGTTGCTGTTCGAACCTGGAGACCTCAGAGACCGCATAGCCGCACGGGCGATTAAACCGCTGTTCCCGTTGTCAATTGCCTTCGACGGCGTTGCCCCTCCAGGTGTGACTCTCCTGGGCCGAAATCATCCTGCCGTCGCAACAGCGGCAGAGGCAGTACTTGCAAAGGCACTTAAGGGTGATGATGGACGATTTGCCAGGTCAAGTGCAATTTTCACCAACGCCGTCGAATTGCGAACGGCAGTGTTAGTCCTCCGGCTCCGCTACCTCATAAATGGAGCGAGTGCCCAGTTCGCCGAGGAAGTAGTCACCGGAGCTTTCCACCGGGAGGGGGATAGTATCCGTTGGGTGGCACCGCTTCAGGAAGAATCCCTGAAGCTTCTTAGGGAAGGGGACGCGCAACTCGCTGCCAATATGTCTTTCGCCGAACGTCGGGACCACATACGTTGGGCGCTTGATATGCTGGGAGAGGGTTGGTACAAGGACATCGTCACCGAGCGAACTGCTGCCTTGGAAGCAGCGCACAACCGGCTTAGGCAAACCATCAAGGGCGAACCCGCGATAGTAACGGCCCACGAGCCTCCGGACATAATCGGCTGCTATGTGCTCGTGCCTGCTGGGGGTCAATGATGAGCTACGCGACTATAACCGTCGAAGGTGGTCTCTTCCCACCGGACCTGTTAGATCGGATCGCTACCGACGACAGTAGTATATCGGGGCAGAAGCCCGCAGACTTCGGCTTGTCCGCTGGTCGGCGCCTTCCTGACGAGATACAGCGTACCTTTTCCGACGCTCGGGTCCACTGGGACTCGTTCACCCGGCGACTGGAACACTCACAGGAAAGCCGAACAACTCTGACCCGCCAAGACTGGGGGGCAAAATTTTTCGAACTTCTTTCATTCCCCTCACTGGAATACCAGAGAACCGCTATTGAGGCTGGCGGAACTTCCTTCCCCATTTCTTACCTGACCGGCGGACTGGATATCTCTACTCCCGTCCACATCGTGGCAGTAGACCAGGGCCTTGACGAGCGGCCAGGCAGAGGCCGGACACCCCATGCACTGGTACAGGACTACCTCAACCGCTCCGAAGCGCTGTGGGGCATGGTCACCAATGGGGCCAAGCTGCGCTTACTGCGAGATAGCGCCCGGCTCTCCAAACCCACCTACCTGGAATTCGACATCCAGGCCATGATGGAAGGCAATGCATACAGCGAATTCGTCGCCCTCTACCGACTGGTACACGCCACCCGGTTGCCTCAAATCGGAATAGAGCCACACGAATGTCTGCTGGAAACCTACTACAACCAAGGTATTGAAGAAGGTGGTCGGGTCCGAGAGAAGCTCCGAGACGGTGTGAGGAATGCGCTGGAAATCCTGGGGACTGCCCTAGTGCAGCATCCAGACAGTGAAGCACTCCGCGACGCGTTAAGCGGGCGCCTTGGCGAGACCGCCTATTATAGGCAGCTCCTCAATTTTGTCTACCGGATGCTCTTCCTCATGGTTACAGAGGAACGAAGGCTCCTCTTCACGTCGGGAAACGTAAGACAACAGGTAGTTTACGACCGATATTACAGTATTGCGCAACTACGAGGCCGAGCCGAACGGTACTTCTATGGAGATACCCACGGTGACCTCTGGGCTGGACTGGCCCAAACCTCCCGCCTGTTCCGTGACGATAATGCCGCCCAACAATTAGGCCTGTCGCCCCTCAACGGCGAGTTGTTTGGCCGCGAAGCCTGTCGGGATATCGAGACAGCCTCTTGCACTAACGATGCCTTGCTCCGTGCGATGCTTTCTCTGTCAACCTTTGACGACAACGGCGTGCGTCGGAGAGTGAATTACGCCCACCTTGACGTAGAGGAATTCGGATCGGTCTACGAGAGCCTGCTGGACTACCGGCCCGTGGTAGATTTGGGCGGGGCATCTGGATCTCCGCCGTGTTTCCAGCTAGCTGCCGGCACGGAGCGCAAGCAGACCGGCTCCTACTACACTCCCCCGGAACTGGTGCGCGAGTTGGTCGAGAGCGCTTTGGTCCCTGTAATAGAAGAGCGGTTGGCGGACGCCAGGACTGCCAAGGACAAGGAGCAGGCGCTCTTGGCCCTTCGGGTATGCGACCCCGCGTCCGGCTCCGGCCACTTCCTACTGGCCGCCGCCCGCCGCATAGCCCGCGAGTTAGCCGGGGTACGCAGCGGCGGAGATGAACCGGCACCCTCGGAGTATCGCGCAGCTTTGCGCGACGTAGTCCGCAGTTGCCTGTACGCCGTGGACAAGAACCCCTTGGCTGTGGACCTGTGCAAAGTGGCGCTGTGGATCGAAAGCCATGCCGCAGGTCTGCCACTCAGTTTTCTGGACCACCACATCAAGTGTGGCGACAGCTTGGTGGGAGTTAGCGACCTGTCTGTCTTAGAACGGGGAATCCCGGACGACGCTTATAAGGCCGTAACCGGCGACGACAAGCAGGCGGCCAACTATTATCGCCGCCGCAACCGACAAGAGCGGACGGGCCAGCATCCCATGGCCATGGGAAATGACCAGTCATTGCCAGCAACGCTGGTCCAAGAGTTTGCCGTTTTGGTCAGCTGGAAGAACGAAGCCCGGCGGAGGTCCAAGCGAAGGAAGATCAATACCAACAACTACGCAGTTCTGGAACCCGCTGGTGGGAGGTCAAGACCGCCTGCGACCTCTGGACATATGCTTACTTCACGCCTCAGGAAATGCCTGGGGCAGATGGCCTCGACAGCGTGCCGACTACCGATGACTTGCGGAAATCTCTGCACCTGCCTGCCAGTGTCAACGGAAAGCTGGTTGGTCAGGCGTCTCAAGCAGCCTCGGAGATGCGTTTCTACCACTGGCCCTTGGAGTTTCCTGAGGTGTTCGATGAGGGCGGTTTCGACGTGGTCTTGGGCAACCCTCCCTGGGACCAGGTGCAGCCTGAAGAGGTCAAGTTTTTTGGAGTTTGGGAACCAAGCATAGGCGCGTTGGCTGGCGCACGCCGTAAGGCTGCTATAGACAAGCTACCAGAAACTGATCCTCAACTGGGCAGATTGTGGGAGTCATATAGGCGTTCCATTGAAGGGTTGAGCAAGTTCGGACGTGCGAGCGGCAGATTTAAGCTGACTGCTGTAGGGAAAATCAACAAATACTCCATCTTCGCCGAGACGGCGCGGACCATCTGCGGCCCGGCGGGCAGAGCAGGCATGATAGTCCCTTCCGGTATAGCCACCGACGACACCACAAAAGTCTTCTTCGCCGACATGGTGGATCGAAGGTCCCTGGTCAGCCTCTACGACTTTGAGAATCGAGAAAGAGTATTTCCAGGCATAGACAGCCGTATCAAGTTTTGCCTGCTTACCCTAAGTGGCGGAGAGCGTCCTTCCTCCCGAGCGGAATTTGCCTTCTTTCTCCACCGAACCGAGCAACTACGGGATCCCGCCAGGCGGTTCACCCTCACACCAGAGGACTTTGCGCTCTTCAATCCCAACACTCGCACCTGCCCAGTCTTCCGAACCCGGCGTGACGCCGATATTACAGGCAAGATGTACCGGCGTGCCGGCGTGTTTTGGAAGGAGGCAGGGCAAGAGGATCCTGAGTCGAACCCTTGGGGAGTCAGTTTTTCCCAAATGTTCAATATGACAAGCGATTCTCAATTGTTTCGCACTCGTGAGCAATTGCTAGACTCAGGTTATAACTTGGATGGCAACATCTTCACCCGAGGTGAAGACCGCTACCTCCCACTGTACGAGGCCAAGCTGTTCCACCAATACGACCATCGTTTTTCGACTTTCGACGATGTTGACGAGCGGTCTATAAAAGGAGGGAATGCCCGTAACATGACCCCGGATGAAAAGTCCGGTCCTGGAACAGTCGCAGTCCCCCGTTATTGGGTTCCCGAAAAAGAGGTCGCAAAAAAGCTTGGCAAATCGGGAAATGATGACAATACCCTGAAGCCAGCCAGCCAGCCAGCCAGCCAGCCAGCCTGCCAGCCTGCCTGCCAGCCTGCCTGCCTGCCTATTACGTCGCGCTTCGGCTCATCGCCAGAGGGACGGATACCCGGACGACGTTCAGCACCGTCCTACCAAGCTACGGGCTGGGGCACAAGGGAGCGATTATCCGAATCGGGGCTGGAACTTGGCCTTGCGACTCATCACGACGGCAACCAACCAGCGAACTACCATAGCAGCCTTGATTCCGCCAACAGCCCTTGGGCACAAAGGTGCCATTATCACACTAGGCGATGGCTCATCACGATTCGAAAAACAACAAGGGGAACCGATCAGCGAACCACTATTGCTTCCTTCGTCCCAAGAATAGGTATGAGCGATCGCGCACCATTGATGCATATGATGAGAGCCGAAAAGGCAGCGCTCTTGGTTGCCAGTTTGAACAGCATCGTCTTGGACTTTGCAACTCGGACTGCCATAGGCGGTACAGACCTGAGTTACTTCATCGTTAAGCAACTCCCTGTCCTGCCTCCAGATGCCTACCTTGAGGAAACCCGTCCAGGGCTAACCTGGGCCGAGTTAGTCGTTCCCCGTGTTTTGGAGCTCACTTATACAGGGTGGGACCTACAATCCTTTGCCGAAGACTTGGGCTATGACGGTGATCCTTTCCCATGGGACGAGGAGCGCCGGCACCGCCTCAAGTGCGAGCTCGACGCTATTTTTGCCCACATGTACCAACTCGACCGGGCCGACCTGGAATGGATTTTGGACGCTCCCCAACCAAGTGCCTCATTCCCTGGCTTGAAGCGCAACGAGTTGCAGCAGTTCGGCGAGTATCGTACCCAGCGATATGTCCTCCAGGCATACGACCAGTTGGCCCAGGGTCAACTTCCCGATTTGGTTCCATAATTCGAAAGAGGATTGACAAGTCTAGTAAACATGGTACTGTATACAGTACCATGTAAAGGCAAAGCCGTGACCCAACTCGACAGACTTATCCAACGAATCCGGGCGCGGCCTCCAGAAGCGAGCTTCAACGATGTCCGTCGCCTCCTTGAAGCCCACGGTTGGATCTTCAAACGCCAGAAAGGTAGTCATGCCCATTTCACCAAGCCAGGGGAGGGGACCCAGACCGTCCCATTGGTGAGTGGCCGCTTTGTGAAGCGTTACATCTTGGATCAAATCATTGATCGACTTGGATTGGATGAGTGAAATGGTTACATCCGCTATACGAAAGCCTTTAGAGCATTACTTGGACCTTCAGTACCCGTTCGTAGTCCACGCGGACCCGGACGGGGGATACGTCATCGTTTACCCGGATCTACCGGGCTGTCTCTCGCAGGCTGAAACCCTTGATGAAATCCCCGCCATGGCGGAGGATGCTCGGACTGGGTGGATCGAGACGGAGTATGAAGAGGGGCGAAACATTCCCGAACCCTCTCATCAGGAGTACAGCGGCAAGTTCAACGTGCGCATACCGAAGTCGTTGCACCGTGCATTGGCGGATGCCGCCGCTCAAGATGGTGTCAGCCTCAACCAGTACGTGGTCATGTTGCTCTCAAGCGGCAGCGCCCAAATGCAACTCGAGCGTCAGCTGAAACACTTGGCTAGAATGCCCGTGAACTGGAATGAACCTTCAAATCATTCATATCATTTTCTTGAGAGGGCCGTTGAACCCCGTATACAACATCGCGGTTACTCGACCCCGCTGTTAGAGGCCGTCGCAGCATGACTGCAGCGGACAGCAATCCGTCTCCGAGCCGCTCGGCAGCGGAGGAGCCTGTTGACCCAGCGATTTATAACGCGTTCATCGGCCAGATTGATCTCTCCTCAATCTGGCTCAGTTCTTCCTCGATAGACAATTCCGGTGGCCCCGGGAGTCCTGAGGAAGCCAGCATAGACATCGCTGCCAGTGCTCGCTGGGAATCTGTGGAGGATGGATTTGTTGCGTTTCACGCATACGACGTGAAAATAGAAGTGACTGATTCCAAAGTGGCAAATATCAGCGTTACGTTTGGTCTGGAGTTCAAATCCGAACAGGTCATGTCAGAAGAGTTGTTCACTGTGTTTCAAGATGTGAACCTCCCCGTCAACACCTGGCCCTATCTGAGGGCGTTTCTAGCCGACGGACTGGGGCGAATGGGGTGGCCGCCGCTGACTCTCCCAGCGTTCAAGGCCGGCATCCAATCCCCGCCTTAATGCAAGAGGAGTCGCTTGGTCTAAACATTTTGATAGGAAGAACACATTGCCGCTAGACGTTTTTCAGCTCCGCGAAACCGTGGTCAACGAGTATCAGGACTACGTTCGCAGTTTCGTTAGGGTCCTCGACGACCGCATTGACGAGTACGTAAACAACCGCTTGGAACAGGGCGAACTCTGGCCCGAAGCCGTCCTGCAACTAAACCCGGCCTTTGAGATGGACCAGACCTTGGGGGAACTGGCCGAAGCCGGAATTATTTCACCCGATACGGCCCGCTTCTTTGGACCGGATCTCAAGCTGTACCGCCACCAGCGCGACGCTATAGACTTGGCCATGCGGGGTGAGTCTTACGTTGTAACCACGGGCACTGGTTCAGGTAAGAGCTTGACTTATCTGGTCCCTATCTACGACGCCATTGTACGCAACAACCCGGAGCGGCACTCGGTTCGGGCGCTGCTCGTATACCCCATGAACGCCCTTATCAACAGCCAGTTGGAGGCGTTGAGGACCTTCCAGGAACGCAACTTCCCGGATTCTCCGGTACGCTTTGCCCGTTATACAGGGCAGGACAGGGAAGAAGCTCGTGATGCCATCCTCAAAGACCCACCTCACATTCTGCTGACCAACTATGTAATGGCAGAGTATCTCCTGGTTCGCCCCCATGAGCGTTCCCTGTTGAATGCCGCAACTCAAGACCTCCGTACCCTAGTCATGGACGAACTTCATTTCTATCGTGGGCGTCAAGGTGCGGACGTGGCAATGCTCACCCGCCGCATCCAGGAGAGGGCAGGCCGGGACCTCCAGGCGGTAGCTACCAGCGCCACCATAACCAACGCAGGAACCAGGACAGAGCGGAATGAAGCCGTCGCAGACTTGGCGTCGCGTTTTTTCGGGCTGGACATTCCTGCCGCCAATGTAGTGGACGAAACGCTGGTTCGGGTTGCCACCGTGGGGTCTCCACTGAGGAATGTGGAGGTCAAGTCTGCAGTGGAGGCCCCTCCACCTGATAGGGACGTGTACTCCGTGTGCAGTCATCCTCTCGCGGCCTGGGCTGAGGACTTTTTCGGCGTGGCGGAGGAAAATGGCCGATTGGTTAGACGCTCCCCGAAGACATTTGACGAGGCCGTGCGGACTCTGGCGGGGGACAGCGGACTGCCGAAAGAGAGGTGTGCGGAAAGGCTACGCGAGGTGTTGGAGGCAGGCAACGAGGCCGGACTGAGCGAAGGCCAACAGGTGTTTGCCTTCCGTCTGCATCAGTGGTTGTCATCGGGTAGCAGCGTGTACGCGACATTAGAGCCACCGGACGCCCGCGAGTTCAGGATGGAAGGCCAATATAAGGCAGATGAGGAGCGTGTTCTGTTCCCGTTGGCGTTTTGCCGGGAATGCGGCCAAGATTACTATTTGGTATCCCGTATCCAAGAACACGGCATTGAACGCCTCATACCCCGCTCCCCAATGGTTGGTGCTCCTGAGGAGGATATAGACGGAGAAGGGGGATTCTTTGCCATCGAGTACGATAACCTCTGGTCGGGAGACGATGACGACCTGCCCGAATTCTGGTTCAACGAACGCAGGCGAGGACGAGTCGTCAGATCCAACTTTGCCCAGTTTCTCCCTCAACTGTACACGGCAACCCCAGGTGGGAGGTTAGATGGAGGAGACGGAAACGGGACAAGGGGGTGGTTCCAACCAAGGCCCTTCCTGATTTGCCTGCGTTGCCGTGCCGTATACGACCGAAGACAAGGAGACTATCGCAAACTGTCCTCCCTGAGCCAAACCGGAAGGTCAACCGCAACCACTGTCGCCGTGAATGCAGCTGTGGCAGGCATGGCAACGCAGGGCCTTCCTCCCGACGAAACCAAGTCCCTCAGCTTTACTGACAACCGGCAAGATGCCTCTCTACAAGCTGGTCATCTTAACGACTTCGTGCAAGTCGCCATGTTGCGGGCCGGGCTAATCGAAGCTATTAGGCGCAACGGCGCTTTGACTTATGACGCGCTGGGGCCGGCTATTTTCGACGCTATGGAACTGCGCCCCAGCGACTTCTTGAGAGAACCGGTGAGTGATGGCCCGGGTTACGAACGTGGCAAGCGAGCAATGACCAACCTGCTGGAATATCTCGCTCTGGACGATCTCAGCCGAGGTTGGAGAGTAACCCAGCCAAACTTGGAGCAAACTGGCCTGCTCAGAATTGAGTATGACGGACTCTCAGAACTAGCAGCCGATGATGGACGATGGATTGGCCTGCCCGTCCTGTCTGATGCCGCGCCCGATACTAGGGAAAGAGTATTACGCGCATTTCTGGACCACCTGCGGATGCAGCTAGCAATCGACGCGGACGAGCTAACCTCGGACGCTATCCACCGTTTAACCCGCAACGCCAGCCAATCGTTGCGGGATCCGTGGAGGTTGTAAGAACGGGACAGTTACAGCCTGCGTACCCAGGGGCTCGCGCTTATGCCCGGAGGCCAGGCATCACAGAATGAGAGAAGACAGCGTGGAATCCTGAGCCTGGGACCTCGTTCCGCTATAGCGCGGTACTTGCGCTCATCGTTTACATGGCAGATTGACCAAAACCTTTCCACGGAAGCGTCCGAGGAGATTGTCCTCGGCATCGTCGAGGGCTTGAGGGGACATTTCCTTTCCACAGTCAACGACCGCGGCGGGATCGCCAGGGGAGTCCGGGTCCTAGCCGGGGCGATAGGCTGGAACGCTGGCGACGAGGCACCGGCTCCGCCTGACCCTGTAAGGAGCCGGTCCCTGCACTTGCGACGTGATGTTCCGGGAATGCAGCAGGCCAATAGCTACTTCACCAATCTGTACAGGATCCACGGGCGCCATCTTCGTGGCATGGTGGCGGCCGAGCACACTGGCCAAGTAACTGCGCAGGCACGTGAAGAACGAGAAGAAAGATTCAAGAGGGGAGATTTGCCTGCGCTGTTCTGTTCTCCGACGATGGAGCTAGGCGTTGATATTCGAGAGTTGAACACGGTGCATCTACGCAACATCCCTCCCACGCCGGCAAACTATGCTCAACGGAGCGGCCGGGCGGGCCGAGGTGGGCGCCCGGCTCTAATTGTGGCGTTCGCGGCCCAGGGCAATGCCCACGACCAGTATTTCTTCGGACAACGTAGCAATGAGATGATTGCGGGAGCGGTTGCTCCGGCCCGAATTGACCTGCGAAACGAGGAATTAGTAAAAGCTCACCTGTACGCCACCTGGCTTGCCTCAGCTGGTTTGTCTTTGGGGAACGGCATGGCGGATATTCTCGACCTTAGAGACCCCGAGTTTCCCATTGCTACCGACCAGGGCGCCGTAATTGAAGGGTATGGCAGGGAAGGTATCTTTAATGAAGCCGTCGCTCGTAGCGAACGAATTGTTACCAGAGCACGGGACATCCGCAACGCGCCGTGGTTTTCCGACAATTGGATAAAGGAAACGCTGCGGGCAGCTCCAGAACGGTTTGATGGCGCTTTCGGCACATGGCGTGAACTATATAGATCTGCACTCGCTCTACGGGACCAGGCACGGAGAATAGCCGACGACCCTCATGTCCCCCGACGCGACCGGGAGGATGCAGAGCGTAGGCAGGCAGAGGCTCGACGTGACATTAGCCTGTTGCTCAACCAGACGAATCGCCAAGACGAGTCCGACTTTTATCCCTACCGTTACTTGGCTGGAGAGGGCTTCCTGCCAGGCTACAATTTCCCCAGGCTTCCGGTACGGGTTGCGGTAACGGTACGTGATGAGACACAGCTCATCGACCGACCGCGCTTCCTTGGTCTATCGGAATTCGGTCCAGGCAATCAAGTTTACCATGAGGGACGCAAACATCGGGTCCATTCTGCTGTCCTTCCTCCGGCAGGGATTGAGTCGCTATTAACTCGGGCACGGCTTTGCAATGTGTGTGGCTATGCTCACGACGGAACCGCCGCTGATTCAGACGTCTGCGAGCATTGTGGAACCCGTCTCGAAGCTGCGTCGTCCCAGTTCCCACAACGCCTGTTAAGCCAGCCCATGATGCGAGCGCGCATGGTCGAGCGCATTTCCTCAGAAGAGGAGGAGCGGGTTCGGAGCGGCTACTCTATCAGTACCCATTTCAGTCTCCCGGGAGGCCGGATTCAACGGGCGACAGCAGAAGCAACCAATGGAGACCCCGTCCTCGAAGCGGACTATGCACCTGCCGCTCGTCTTTGGCGGATAAACCAGGGTTGGAGACGCGACCCTACTGGATTTTCTATAGATCCACAAACAGGGGGATGGGTGCCGCGCGAAGGTGAAGACGATGCTCGCGACGGGGAACCTGGGGTGCCGAGGGCTTTGACGGGCGTTAAGCCTTACGTCCAAGACGGACGTAATATTCTCATGCTCCTGCCCCGTGCCGAGAACCAGTCAAATGAGTTCTTGCTGTCACTGTTGTATGCCTTGAGACGAGCAATTCAGGTCGTTTTTCAGGTTGAAGAACAGGAAGTCGGTGCCGAATTGATAGGCCAGGGAGAATACCGTCGACTTTTGTTTTGGGAGGAAGCCGAGGGCGGAACCGGTGTCTGGGAACGCCTGATAGTGGATCCGACAGCGTTTGCTGAGGTTGCGAAAAAAGCCCTGGAACTCTGCCACTTCGACCCTGAATCCGGCGATGATGTCCAGGGAAGTGATTCCGTAACATGCGCAGTTGCTTGTTATGAATGCCTCTTAACGTATTCGAACCAATTGAATCACCGCCACATAGACCGTCGGCTCTTGCCAGGATTTCTAAGCCTTCTTGCTACGGCGACAACTATCCAGGAACAAGGGAATGACAGGGACGAACAATACCAAAGGCTCTTGGGCATTGTAGACCCCAGCTCTTCATTGGAGCGTGAGTTCCTACAGTTCCTATATGACGAGAAGTTGCGGCTGCCGGATCACGCCCAGAATCGTCCCGCCTCAGACGTTCCTGTGCAACCTGATTTCTACTATGAGCGAAATGGCTTACCCGGCGTTTGTGTGTTTGTCGACGGTCCACATCACGACAACTCCAACCAAGGTACCGCTGATGGACGGGTCCGCTCTCAATTGCAGGATCGTGGCTTTCGGATAGTTCGGATCGGATATGACCAATCTTTTCCAGACCAAGTTGAAGAACACTCAGACGTGTTCGCCGCGGAACCTTAGTCTAACTGTGGGGAAATGAATCCCCATAAAAAATGATGTGGGCTTCTTTAGTTGGACAGCGTCGGGGTGGAATTAAGCGAGAGTCCCGCGGCTCATGCCGATGTACTAGCACCCGTTCCGATGGACCCCCAGTCCCCTTCGATTCCTCCGCTCAGGCGGCTTTATTGCGACAATCCCACCTTTTGCGCCCCCGCAGGTTCTGCATTTTTTGAAGGCCACCACCGGGACACACGGAAGGGCCGCCATGCTGGTGTGCACTTCCCTGAACTAGGGCGAAGGACGTAAACGAGCTCACAGGCCCATCCACATCTCGAAGATAGTACTGCCTACCGTCAAGTCCGGCCCGTCTGAGAGGGGTCGAACCACTCTTATGCGACAGATCCGGAAGAGCCATTCATCTGTCCCCGTGATTTTACTTGCTGGTACCCAGATTGACCGCCCACGAATAGCGCAGTTTTCCGTTGCTATTGTGTCTTTCGTATGAACGCTCTTGATTTTGTCCAGTTAGGGAGGCAAGTATGAGGCAGGTTGCGCGCTCTCACTCGGCGTATGTGCTAACATTTCCCACATGCAGGTTGTGATTGGCGCCGACGGATGTAAGGGCGGTTGGGTATTCGTCCGACTGGAGAATCGCGCGTTCGCAGCTGCAACGTTTTATAGGCGCTTCGCCGCCGGCGTTGCCGCATCAGGTGACGCGAACGTGATCGGCGTAGATATTCCCATAGGTTACCCGGCCCCACCGGCCTTGGAGCGCCCAGCCGATGGCCTCGCGCAAGCCTTGTTGCACACCCGCCCGAACACCTCTTTCCCGCACTTCATCCCGATGTACTCGCGGCACCGGACAAGCAAATCGCGAATGACATACGGTTTGAACGGACCGGGCAACGTGTCAACCCGCTGAGTTTCGCTCTTAGGAACAAGATCCTTGAAGTCGTACCCGTAGCCACGAGGGATCAGCGCGTTTACGAAGTACATCCAGAGGTGTCGTTTCGCGAACTCGCGGGTCGTCCCCTGGCGACATTGAGAGCGCGCTGGAACAGGCCTTCGAGTCTGGCCGACCCGCGGTGGTGGACATGGTGACCGACCAGCTAGACAGCCTTGCGCCGGCGCCCTGGGCGCCGTAGGAAGCCCACCGGAGGCTTTTACCTCACCGGTATCCCCACCTCTTCGGTCTTATGAGGTTTTGACTCTGTCTACCCACCCCGGGGCTTAACGGATAAAAGGCTTCCACTTCCAGTGGAGCAGGTCTTAGACCTGCCCCACTCATATACGGATCGAACCGAAGCCGGGCTATTCGCCCGGCCAATGGTTTTCGCGCTAACCGTTTGCCTGGTACAACGGACCCCGGAGGACTTGGCCGGGCAGCGCACCGGTGTGCTCTCCACCTTCCAGAAGCACCTCGCCGTTGACAATCACATAGTCTATCCCGATGGCGCCCCGCTTTACGTGCTTGGCATTAGCGCCGGCCTGGGGATAATCCACCGCCTCCCGGGGTTTGGAGGCGATGGTGTCGGCGTCGAAGATGGTTATATCCGCGGCCTTTCCTGGGGAGATGAAGCCGCGATCATGGAGTTCGTGCATCAGGGCAGTCTTGCCCGTCAGCCGGTAGACGGCATCTTCCAAGGACATAATCTGCTTTTCTCGCACCCAGTAGCCCAGCAGATTGGTGCTGTACTCGTAGCGGTCCATCGTGTCCGGGCGCGCGCCGCCGTCGGTGGTGCCGATAACGGTGTAAGGCGAGCCGAGAATCTCCCGTTGGGAGTCAACGTCCACGTTGCGGTCAACGCACAGGAAGTGGGTCTCCAGCTCCTCGTCCAGGGATAGGTCCAAGAAGGCCTCCATGATCCCCTTACCCTGCAGCTGGGCCAATTGCTCGATGCTCTTGCCCTCGAACTGCTGGTTTTTCTCCTGGTGGGCCATGAATACCTCGACCAAGTCCCAGCGCCGGTTGAAGAACCCCCGTGGATTACCCCGGCGGTCTAATCCAGGCGACGCCTGGGCAATGGTGCCCTCCACCGCCTCTGCGCTCAACGCTTGGCGCGTCTCGGCGTCCCGGAACGCCCGAATCCGCTCTTGATACGGCCGCGCCATCACCGAGTCCCAGGTGGGCATACCCGCGAACATGATATGCGGGCTGATCAGGTCTTCGTCCTGGGGAACATCCAATCCGAGCCTGAGATTGAAGATCGGACCGGCGGTGATGGATATGCAGGAGCCATAGGCCCTGATTCCCGACTTGAAGGATTCTTCTAACCACTGCAGGTGCTCTTTCCATCCGTCTGGGTTGTTTAGCTCCTGGGACACCAAGTTGTAGATGGAGGGACGCCCGGTCCTCCGGGATAGCTCCTTGGCAGTGCGATGGGACGCGTAGACTCCCTCGGGGGAGCCTCCACTGACCTGGAAGAGGCCGCTCCCCAGCTCACCAAGGACCCCGCCCAGAATGTATCGCTCTTCCTCGGAGGCGACGCCGGCGGGATCGTCCCGGTCTTTGGGGGTAGTGCTGAACCCCAACGCGCCAGCCAGCATGCCCTCTCGGACCACACTTTTCATGGTCTCAATTTCCTCAGCGGTGGCCTCGGCCCGCTCCGAGGCAGCTTCTCCCATAACGTAGCGTCTTACCCCGGAGTGGCCGACCAGGGCGCCCACGTTGACGCCACGCCTTCGCCCTAAAGCATCGAGGTACTCCGCGATGGACCCCCAAGTGAAGTCTACCCCGTTCTGTAATGAGCTCAGAGGGATCGCCTCGGCATCCGCGAAAAACTTCAGGTACCATTCATGGTCACCCGGCTGCGCTGGGGCGATCGTCTGCCCGCACTGTCCCACTACCACGGTGGTATTGCCGTTCTGGACCGTGTAATTGCAGAGGGGGTCCCATAGTGCCTGGGGATCATAGTGCGTGTGATGGTCAATGAACCCGGGCGCCACTACCCGGCCATCGGCGTCAATAGTTCGAGTAGCCTGGTCCGTGAACTTGCCGACCCCCACGATCCTTCCATCTTGGACAGCCACATCTGCGTAGTAGGAAGGTCCCCCGGAGCCGTCTACCACGAGCCCGTTTTTGATGAGCAGGTCATACACCATTATCCTTCCTCCCCTTTGCCCCGATTCGTCGGAGCCGATATCGAATGTGGGTGGATATCTCCCATTGCCGCCCGTTGACACGTCAGACACAGGTCCTAGCGTAGAGAGGATGTAGTCTACGACTTACTGGCACTCACGTCAATATACTGGTGCTGTAGGGCGGCACTTCTTAACAATAGTGTTAGGTATCAGTGTGTATAGTAGGAAATATAACGATAACCGTTAAAACGAGTGCCCGGATACAGGACAGGGGATGGTGGAGAAGTTGGGTCAGATAGTCACAAGACCCGCGGACTTAGACATAGCAGTGGGGAGGGCTTGGGTTGGAGGCGCGGAGAGGAAGCGCCATTCTACCGGTGCGCGTATCAGAGAGCCCCAACGCCCCACCAGCTATCCGGAAGGACGGTAAACAGGGGAGAGGAGGGTTGTCGCGCATGACAAACCGGGAGTTGGTGGACGGTGTCCCGTAGGACGCCGTTTCGCGGGAACGGCCAATGCTCGTTCCCGCGGCCGGTCCACGTCGCCGCGGACCTCCCGGTCTACCAGGGAGGTTTGTCCCTTTGGGACGTAAGCAGGAGCCTCACTTTAGAGGTCTCCCACATCGGGGTCTAGGACCAAATCTGGCGTACTCGGCGTCTAGAGTTAGCTGCAAAGTTCTGTCGGCGGAGGTGTATAGCGTCCGCCAAGGATCGCCCAGCTTGGCGAGGTGACCTTGTGATGTCCGCTCCCGCGCGGGGAGCCGGTCAAAGTATGGGAAGAATAAGTCGGGAACCCGGCTTAGAGGAGGACTGGACTTCGCCGCCAGGCGCGCCCACGGAGAAGCAGAAGTTAGCTTCGTGGTGGCAACGACTGGATTCTAACCAGTGACCTAGCGCTTATGAATTGACCACCGGAAAAGCAGTTCGGGGGGTTGGTCTCCCCCTTTTTTGAGAGTTAGTGAGGTGGACCCCATTAGTTGGACAGGGTCCTGTTTGAGTGGGCTTTGCCGATGTTGGATCCAAATAGCATTCTAGTCTGCCCGAGGTGACACTCTGCCCAACGGCTATCCACTGGATGCCAGTACGGGGAGCAACCGCTTAGTCTTTCTTGGGAGCCGTGCCGAAGTCACAGGAATTGAGTGTGACATATTCGGGTATCCAAGCACAGATAGGAGTCGATTGCAGCGGGGCGATCGCGTCCTTGTATTGACAGGACTCTGAGCAGGAAATCATAGTCCCGGCCCGCCTCGTTGCGATAGGACTTTACGCTGAATCTGACACTTCGTGCCTGTTCGCGCAGGTCCAAAACCAAGCGACGTACGACAGACGGGTTCTGGTCGGTGTAGCCCGTTCTTACCTTACTGAGGTTGTCATCGAAGGCCATATCCAGCACCTAGTGCAGGCGGTTCTCGATCCGGCAGTGGCTGTCTAGCCTACCCGCGGCATTGATGTCGCGGTAGTCAAACGGGGTGGCGCGAGGGTCATAGTCATAGAGGAAAGGCATGGCGAAGTCAGCTTCACTTCTGTCCCTGGTTGCCCGCTGGGGCGGCCACTTGATGCTGTTATCCCTTGCACGTAGACTAATGGACGGGAGTTAACCTCCGCTTTGCAGGTTAACCGGGCGCTTCCAAGATCTGCTTAAAGCTAAAACCTCAGGAGGAATCCATGGCTGAAACGAAAGATACCATCGAGCTGTATTTTCACTCGCAACAACCCTATACCTACATCAATGAGGAGGAAATCTCCCAATACAAGTCGGGCAGAATCGACTTTCCAAACACATACTTCGACCCGGAAAAGGCGCACGTGCTGTACAACCAGTACCACGAGCAGTACGCCCTGGCCGACGAAGAAGGCATCGACGGGATAATGACCAACGAGCATCACGCTTCTTATTGGAACATGAAACCCTCGGCCAACCTGGATGCGGCGGTAATCAGCAAGGTGACAAAGAACGCCAAGATAGCCATCCTGGGCAATATCATCCCGGTGAACGACCCGGTGCGAATGGCCGAGGAACTGGCAATGCTGGACTGCTATTCCGGGGGACGGCTGGTCTCCGGGTTTGTAAGGGGAGGAGCGGTGGAGACCTTGATGGCCGGGCTCGACCCCACCGAGAACCGCGAACGGTTCGAGGAGGCCCACGACCTGATTATCAAGTGCTGGACGGAGCCGGGACCCTTCCGGTGGGAGGGCAAATACTACCACCACCGGGTCGTCAACCCGTGGGTTCTGCCGGTGCAGCAACCCCATCCCCCTATATGGTTCCCCGGCGGGAGCAGCCCTGAAAGCGTTATGTGGGCGGCAAGCCGCGGCTATACTTACGTGAACCTCGGGGCGTTGATGGACCTGACCCTTGAGTTGAAACAGGTATACATCGATACCGCCCATGAGGTCGGGTTCAAGCCGGGGCCGGAACACTTCGGCTATCAATTGCGGGCGGTTGTCGCCGACACCGACGAAAAAGCCCAAGAGATCGGAAAGGGCTTCCTGTGGAATGGCGATCACCGGATGCGTGGGCCCAGGGAGCATAACGATCCACCGGGTTACCAATCGGCGGTGGCCACTCAACTGAGCAGGAGGCGCGCCGGGGGCCCCGATTCGCGAATGAGCTATGAGCAGCTTCAGGAAGTGGGCGCGATTGTGGTGGGCAGCCCCGAAACCGTAACGAAGAAATTGACCCAAACCATCAAGAGCCTCAATCCGGGCTACCTGATCCTAATAGGAAGCGACGGCAACATAAAGCACGGGGACGTGATGCGGTCGGTCCAACTATTGGGCCGGGAAGTGTTGCCGGCCCTCAAGGAAATCGAGCTGCAACCTTACGAGTGACCGTCGGAGGCAGCCAACCGTCGTGACGGTGGCTGACGGGTTGGCGCTCTATCGGGCCGTCGCCGTTAAATGCCCAGCGCCCCTAACCCGGCCCGGGCGATGGCTTCGTCGTCGAGCCCGCTGGGCAGGCCGCCCACGCCGATGGCGCCGACTGCCGCCCCGTCGAGGAAAACGGCGACTCCCCCTGGTATGGCTATCAACTGGGGATCGCCGAAGGACTCAAGCGACCTACCCGAGCTACTGAGTTGCTCGGCGAAGGCGGCGGTATCCATGGCGCGGACCGCGGAGGTGTAGGCCTTGCGAATGGCGAAAGTGGGCCTCAGGCAGCGGTCCATCCGCGCGTAGGCCAGCAGGTTTCCAGCATCGTCCACCACGGCCATGTCTACCTTGCGCCGGTTAGGGTCCGTGTTGTAATCGACGATCATGGCCGCAATCGCGTTCTGGGCCTGTTCCAAGCTGATCATGGGCTTGTTGTACATAACATCAACCTCTGTGAAGATGTGGTTGGAAAATCGGGCGGCCCAATTTCGACCGCGCCAGAACGTCGCGCACTTTGCGCCGGTGGATGGAGCTGATGTATCTCAGGCAGGCTTGCGGTTCGGTAATCATTATGCCACGGCCTGCACCACTAGATCTCAGCGGTTGGAGGTCTCATGGTGTGCCACGGGGTGTTCTGTTCGTAGGCGTGGGCCAGCCTCAACACCAACTCCTCCCCGCCGGGCGGCCCGGCGATTTGAAGGCCCACCGGCAGCCCCCTTCCGCCGAACCCACAGGGCACGGAAATGGCCGGTGCGTTCGATAGATTGAAGGTATTAGTGCGCATGAACGGCAACCGCGACGCGGTCTCCTTGCTGGTCACCGGGGGGTCGTCCTGGAGCGGGACTGCCTGCCTTCCGGAGGTCGGCATCACCAGCGCGTCGTAGGTCCGGAAAGCCGCCAGCACATCCTCACGCAGTAGGGTACGGAGCTTCTGGGCCTTGTAGTAGGCCTGGGCCGGGACCAGGCTACCGGTAAGCAGTCCGATGCGATTGTCGTGGCCGAAATCGTGGATTCGTTCCCGGACCCATTCCTTCATGTTGACGGCCGGTTCGACCGCTAGCAACGCACCGGCGATGGCATTCGCGTGGGCCGCCAACGGAATGGAGACCTCTTCAACCTCGGCGCCCAGCTCCGCCAGAGTGTCGACGGCGGCTGTAAATGCGTCGGCTACGTCAGACTCCACCATGTCGCTGTGGAGCAGCTCCGTAACGATTCCCAATCGCCTGCCCTTGATGTCACCGTCCAAGGCTTGCCGGTAGTCGGGCGCCGGCGTGTTCCAGGTGGTTGGGTCTTTGGGGTCGTAGCCGGCGATTGCCGACAGGGTGATAGCCGCGTCTTCCACAGTGCGGGAGATCGGCCCTATGGTGTCCATCGACCACACTCCCCGCATCAACCCGTAACGGCTGACCCGTCCCCAGCCAGGCCTTAGCCCGACGATCCCGCACCAAGCCGCCGGGCGCCGAATCGATCCGCCGGTGTCCTCTCCCAAGGAGGTGGCGCAGAGGAAGGCCGCCGTGGCCGCTCCCGACCCGCTGCTGGAGCCACCAGCGGACATGTCCAGATCCCAGGGATTGCGGGGGGTGCTGAACCGGTGGGTGAAACCGGTGATGGCGAATTCGCTGAGATTGGTCTTGCCCAGCAGAATGGCGCCAGCATTCCTCAGGTTGAAAATTACTGTGGCGTCGTCGTCGGGCACAAAGTCGGCCAAGATACGCGAGCCACCGGTGGTGCGGATGTCCTTGGTCCGGATCTGGTCTTTGACGCCCACCGGGATGCCGTGCATCGGGCCGCGGTAGGCGCCGGCCAGGATTTCCCGTTCGGCCTGCCTTGCTTCTTCCAGGGCCTGTTGCCGAAGCACCGTGATGAACGAGTTGAACTTGAAGTCGAGGTCGTCGATACGCTGCAGGTAGGCCTCGACCACCTCCACAGGGGACACCTCTTTGCTCTCGATGAGGTTGGCGAGCGCCGACGCAGAGTGGCGAGGAAGTTCGCTCCGGACCATAGGGGCCTCCAACGGTTGGCGCCTCTCGATTTTCACTACGAGGTTGCGAGCCATCATAGGCGGCAACCCTTAGGCCGTCAACGAAAAGCGCCGGCTGTAGCAGGGTCTTTCGATTGTTCGTCTGAGCTGTGATTTCTCTGATTCCGGGATTTATATGATGGGAATCTTGCGCATCCCAAAATCCTGTGAATCCCGGTTCGGACAGTTGGGCCGATAATCGAATCACCCTACGCGCTGTAGCTCTACAGCAATGGCAACCGCGACTCGCAATCTACGGACAACAATGTCTGCCGACATAGTCAGTGCTGCGATCAGTGTTCGTCCACGGTTCTTCCTACCTCCCCCGATACAGGCGATTGAAGTTGCCGAATCGCTCCGGGTCCAGCACCTTTCCCTGCAAAGCCGGGTGGTCGGGTCCGTAGCGGTGGGACCGGAACACACCGTTGGCCATGCCGAACTGGGACGGAACAACGAAGGGGCTAACAAATTCCCACACTATCTCGTTTCCGGGAGTTACCTCGAACAGCCTGCCCGCAAGACCTTCGGTTATCAAAGTGTTCCCGTTGGGCAAGCGTTGCGCTCCGCCGGTGAAGTGGGTGAAGAAGGAGACCATCGGCAGGCCCCGGTACTGCCACACGACCTCGCTGGTAGATGGGTCCACCTCGATGACCCGGGAATAGCTGAGTCCCCGACGGTGGGAACCGTTGTCCAGCAACAGCACGTGACCGTTGTCCAAATAGGTGGGATGGTGTTGATGAGATATGTTACCCGGCCCCCACTTCCAGGTAATCTCTCCCCTCGACCGGTCCACTAACGCCACAGTGTCGAGGATGCGGAAGCTGATCAGGAAGGTGCTCCCGTCGGGCGACGAAGTAAGGTCGTTTGCGCCGCCCCAAGCATTGCGGCTTTCAAGGGGGCAAATTACGTCGGTTTCCGGTTCCAAGTGGTCGGCGGACCGCCAAACATTCACTTCGGTCCCATCGGATGTAACCTCCACCACCTGGTCACTGAACATCCGCTCCGGGTCGCTGTCGGTAGTGAATCCGCCCCGGACCCTGCGGGTCAGTTCAGTGGATATCTTGTCGCGTTGCAGCAGGAACAGGTTGTTGCCGTTGGGCAGCCGGTTGTGGCGCCTCAAGCTGGGGTTGTAATACTCCCAGACCAGCCGGCTGTCCCAGTCCAGTTCCCGGATGTGGTCGGCGCCCGGAGGATTTGATCCATGATCTCGGAAAAGCAGGTTGCCATTATCCAAGAGGTAGCCGTAGGCGATGCCGCCAGGATAGCGCCAACGGTGGACGAAGTTGCCTTCCATATCAATCAAGTAGGCGTCATCCCCGCCGTTGGGAGAGAAGAGAGTATACCCTCGGTACACGCCGGCAGCGTGGTACCGGAGCAATCCTGTGGGACGGTAGGACGTAGTCATGCAGCTCGCCTCCTAGTAGCCTAAACTAAAGCTAACGCCATCATGATTGGCGAAAGGGTATCAGACTGGGTGGCCGGGTCGTAACCGGGCCCCTTACACTCTGGCATCGAAATCCTCCGCTTACCATGACATGACGGCCTGGGGGTCCACGGCCCTGATGTGTACATGATTTATCCGATATTCCATTGTTTCACGCTCCTGCTTCTTTCCGGCGGCTCTCCTGCAGAGGATACTGAGTACGAGTCCGATGGTAAACTTGGCCCAATCCCGCACCCTAGTCTCCTGCCCGCTCGCAAGAAATTTGGCCGGAAAGTGGCGGCAGCGGGAAGAGTGGCTATACTTGGGGGCATCTGGGATAGCGGGGGCTTGGGATGCTGGGAGAGCGGTCGGACCAGAGGGGACTTTGGGAAGCGGACCGGTTATATCTGGACCACGTGGGGCGGGACACCTTCTACGGTTTGCTGGCCTCGCTCCGTGGGCAACTGTTCCGGGACGCTGACTTCGCCGAGTTCTACTGCTAAGACAATGGCCGGGACAGCGTGCCGCCCAGCCTGCTGGCGGCGGCGCTCCCGCTCCAGTCCCATGACAAGGTGAGCGACGCCGAGGCCAAGGCCAGGGCCGACTTCGACCTCCGGTGGAAAGTGGCTCTGGGCATCGAGATTGAAGAGCGTCCCTTCGCCAAGAGCACACTGCGGGTGTTCCGCGCCCAGTTGATACTGCATGAGAAGGTGCGGGAGGTGTTCGAGTCCAGGCTGCGGCTGGCCCGGAAGTCCGGCTACCTGAAAAAGCGCGGGATGCGGGTGGCGCTGGACACGACCTACATCCTGGGCCGGGGCGCGGTCAAGGATACTTGCAATCTGCTGGCCGACGGGATCGTCAAACTTCTGAAAGCCTTGGCAGCCGTGGAGAGGATCACCGTCAAAGAATGGGCCGTGGCCCGGGGATACGAGAGGTACACCGGTTCCAGCGTAAAGGGAGAGTCGGCCATCGACTGGAGTGACCGGCGGGAGCGGAAAGGGCTGTTGGCATCGGTCGTGGCTGATGCGGACCGGCTGTTGGAACTAGCGCGGCAGGCCCAGGGGGAATTGCCGGAGGACGGCGCTGAACGACGGGGAATCGTGGCGGCGGCGGAGCTGCTGGGTCAGCTCCTGCTCCAGGACGTAACGCGAACTGAGGGCGATATGAGCGCCAGGGACGGGATGAGCAAGGACCGCATCCTGTCGGTCCACGACCCGGAGATGCGCCACGGCCACAAGAGCAGCCGGAAACGATTTGACGGACACAAGGCGGCGGTGGTGGTGGGCACCGATTCCCAGTTGATCACCGCCGTGGAGGTATTGCCCGGCAACGCCTGGGACGGCGCCGGAGCGCTGGAACTGGTGGAGCGAAGCCGGCGCCGGAGTCACGGTTACCGAGTCGATGGGTGACGCCGCTTATGGAGACGGTGGTACCTGCCAGGCCTTCGCCGACGCGGGGCGCACCCTGATCGCCAAGGCGCCGGGACGCCCCAACACGGCCCGCTTTCCCAAGGAGGACTTCCGGATTGACCTGGAGGCCGGCGCCCGCATCTGTCCGGCCGGGCAGGTTACCCGCAGGATGCGCAAGGCGGAGCGGCGGACTGACCTGACGGGCCGGACTTACAAACTGGCCGGTTTCCAATTCGAGGGAGCGGTGTGTGGAGCGTGCCCTCTGCGGCCCCGGTGCGTGGCGGCGGGGCCGGTCATCGGCGGACGTGCGGCTGCACCCTCAGGAAGCCCTATTGCGGCAGGCGCGTGCCTTACAGCGGAGTGAAGCCTTTGCCGAGTACCGGCGGCGCCGGGTGGTGGCGGAGCGCCGGCTGGCGCGGCTGGTCCAGTTAGGGGTCCGCCAGTCCCGCTACTTCGGCCGTGTCAAAACCCGGTTCCAGATGTACCTGGCCGCCACGTTGGCCAACCTGACCCTGATAGCCGCCAAGGCCGGAATTGCGTGGTAATCCGGCCCCGGCCCCACGCCAATTGCCGCCATCGCCAACCTCGCCTCAATTACCGGGCCGCCATCACCAGCTCGCCATCCCAGGCTGGGTGTCGCTCAGGCAACTTCTGACCCTCATTCCTCTCGCGTCGGTCTCACTGCCCAAATTCCTCCTCCCGAGAAGGGGTTTCCGTCCGAGTTTCTAGGACCGCACGCCGGCCGTTCCTGGGCCACTGTGAAAACAGAAGCGGGCTGGGATTTAAGACTCCCAGCCCGCTATTTGAGGCCGCTTCTTGAGCAGCGCTGGTCTACTGGCTGGCCAGGGGGATGGTGCAAGTGACACAAGCCTGGCCGCCGTGCGTAGCGGTGGTGTGGCCTTGGCCGGTCGTATCCTCCACCAGACGGGCGTCGCCGGGGCCGAAGACGTGCTTGGAGCCGTCGCCCAGCCCGATCTCCAGTTGCCCTGCCAGGATTATGACGAACTGGCGGCGTGGCGCCGGATGCCAGTCGGAGAAGCGCCCGGCCGGGGCCTCACTGAAGCTGATGGTGGTGACGTCCTGGGCGCTCTTCCAATCAGGCGTCTGGTCCAGGTCGATGGTCTCAATGTGGGACTGGCCGTCATCGCCAGAGTAAAGTCTGAAAGTTCCCATTCTGTTTCTCCGTTTTGGTTTATACAGGATGCGGTTAGGCCACGGCCGAAGGCTGCTGAGCTTCGACCCTGGCGATGAACTCCAGAAGTTCCGCGGCGTTGAAAGTGGACTTCATGTGGTAGCGGTTGGTGGCGGCGATGCCTGGGAAGGTGTTGTCGTGCTGCCCGATGACCGCCCACTCCTCGTGGGTCCATGCCGACGGGCGCAGCTCGGCGTGGGGTACCAGCCGCTTCACGTTCTCTGCCGCCGACTTGTGGTGAACGTCGTCCGGCGTATTGCCCTCGAAGGCTAGCACCGGGCAGGCGATGGACCGCAGTTGCTCCTCTGTGAGGTCCCCCACCGGGTTGGGCTGGGAGAACTGGTCCCGCCATCGGCGCATGACGGAACAGAACTCCTCCGGATCCATGGAAAGGATCCGTTCCCGGTTGTTAGGGTTGTCCCGGATGCGCTGCTCGAAAAACTCGGTAGCGGCCACGGCGGGCATTCCGCCCCGCTCGGCGGCCTCGATATATTGTCCGTAGTAGCCGGGTGACATCAGCTCGGCGCTCCTTGGCCCGCCTGAGACTTCCCAGACAAATGCTCCCTTGACTACCTCCGGGCGCCGCACCGCCACCGTCAAGGAAGTGCGGGAACCGGCGGACCCTCCGGCCACGTAGGCCGGGGCGGCGCCTAGAAACGTGGCCGGAAACTGGCTTCAGCCGGGTGGTCAGCTATACTTGAGCCATCAAGAAATAGCGAGGGCTTGAGCATGCTGGGAGAGCGGTCGGACCAGAGGGGCCTCTGGGAAGCAGACCGGTTGTATCTGGACCACGTGGGGCGGGACACCTTCTACGGTCTGCTGGCCTCGCTGCGGGGCCGCCTGTTCCGGGACCCCGATTTCGCCGGGTTCTACTGCGCCGACAACGGCCGGGACAGCGTGCCGCCCAGCCTGCTGGCGACGGCGCTCCTGCTCCAGTCCCACGACAAGGTGAGCGACGCTGAGGCCAAGGCCCGGGCCGACTTCGACATCCGGTGGAAGGTGGCCTTGGGGATTGAGGTGGAAGACCGTCCCTTCGCCAAGAGCACGCTGCAGGTGTTCCGCGCCCAGCTGATACTGCACGGCAAGGTGCGGGAGGTGTTCGAGTCCAGCCTGCGTTTGGCCCGGGAGTCGGGGTATCTGAAAGGGCGCGGGATGCGGGTGGCGTTGGACACGACCAACATCCTGGGCCGTGGCGCGGTGAAGGACACCTACAATCTGTTGGCGGACGGGATCGTCAAGCTGTTGCGGGCGCTGGCGGCAGTGGAGAAGTCCAGCGTCAAAGAATGGGCCAAGGCCCGGGGATATGAGCGGTACCTGGGTTCCAGCGTGAAGGGTGAGTCGGCCATCGACTGGAGCGACAAACGGGCGCGGCAGGCCCTGCTGGCCGAGATTGTGAGAGACGCCGACCGGTTGTTGGAGTTGTCGCGGCAGGCGCAGAGGGAATTGGGGGAGGATAGCGCTGAGCGGCAGCAGATAGTGGCGGCGGCGGAACTGCTGGGGCAGTTGCTGCTCCAGGACGTGGAGCGGATCGATGACGGAGTGAATCTCAAGGACGGGGTGAGCCGGGACCGGATGATGTCGGTGCATGACCCGGAGATGCGCCACGGCCACAAGAGCAGCAGTAGACGGTTCGACGGACACAAGGCGGCCATCGTGGTGGACACCGACTCCCAGCTGATCACCGCGGTGGAGGTATTGCCCGGCAACGCTCCGGACAACCTGGGATCGCTGGAATTGGTGGAGCAGAGCGAGGCCAACACCGGTGTGCCGGTGGAGGAAGCCATGGGCGACGCCGCCTATGGGGATGGCGATACCAGGCAGGCATTCGCCGATGCGGGACGCCGGTTGGTGGCCAGAGTGCCGGGACGGCCCGACCGGAAGCACTTTCCGAAAGAGGACTTCCATATTGACCTGGCCGCGGGCAGTTGCACCTGTCCCGCCGGACAGGTTACCCACACCATCGTGCCGGCGGGAAAGCGGACGGGTCGCACAGGGCGGGTCCACCGCTTGCAGGCCTTCCAGTTCGACGGGGCCGAATGTCGGACATGTCCACTGCGGTCCCAGTGCATCGCAGCCAAGGGGAGTAGGGGGCGGCGGGTGCTGATCCATCCCCAGGAAGCCCTGCTGCAGCAGGCCCGAGCGTTGCAGCAAAGCACTCATTATGACGAATATCGAGTGCGCCGAGTGGTGGTGGAACACCGGTTGGCCCGGCTGGTCCAGTTGGGCATTCGCCAGTCCCGCTATTTCGGCAGGGTCAAGACCAGGTTCCAGCTGTATCTGGCTGCCACGGTAGCCAACCTGACCCTGGTGGCCGGGAAACTCGGGCGGTCGGGCCGTACCGGTGGCGGCGCAACAGGCCGCAGCGTCGTCCTCAATATTGTCCCCTTTGTTGTCGCCCATGCTGCGGCCAATTTCTGCGCGGTCCGGCTCGGACAACTGTGGTCCGTGATCCTGCTCACGTCGGCTTTATTGCCCAAATCCCCCTACCCAACCAGGACTTTTCGGCCCGGTTTCTAGGTATTTCAGCAGGGCCGCCATCTCTTCCGCCCAAATGTGCTGCTCAGAAAGCTCACCCCCGATCACCACGTCGGACTTGCCGCAGTTGCGGCGGTCGTGGATGATGACGCTGCAGTGGGGCGACAGCAGGGCAGCCATGGGACGCAGGCCGTTGTGGTCCACCCGTCCGCCCGGCGTGAGCATGACCGTGGGGCCGACGCCATACTCCTCGTAGTACAGGTTAACTCCGTATATGCTGACGTAAGGCACGGCTGAAGCCTTTCTGTTTGAACACCGGGGCACAGTTTGGGCTAGGACCGTGACACCGGCAGTTTCGCGCCCTGGAACGGCCCCTGGGTGGCTTCGAACGACTGGGAGAAGGCCAAAATCTCTTCGCTGGACTGGTTGCTCAGGTCGATAGGACGGCTGAACCCCTGTTTTACAACGTAGCCGGTCTTGTAATACAGCTCGACCCGATTGTCTTCCGGGTCGAAAAAGTAAACACTGCAAGAGATTCCATGGGTTACCGTCTGGTCGATACGGACGTTTTCCGCCAGCAGCCGTTGGTACAGGTCCTTCAGAGCGTCCATGCTCTCGACAATAAACGAAACCTGCCCTACACCGGTGGTCTTGGGCCGGGGGCCCATCGGGTGGTCATCGCCCCGCGCCTCTCCCAAGGCCAACTCGTGGTGCTCGTTATCAGGGTCGGCGCTCAGGAAGCAGCTTCCCCGGTCCGGGTCCTCGTCGGTTACCGTCAGTCCGATGACCCGGGTGTAGAAGTCCCTCATCTTGAAAAAATCGTCGCAGATAAGACCAACGTGGCCTAAATTGGTGACCATAACCTGCCTCCTTGCGTTGTGTTCTGACTCCAAGCCTGCCATTCCGGGCCCCACTTCCACCAAGCCCGAGCCTGGAATGGGACGATATTAACATCGGGTCCCCGCCTCTACAACGGCCAGGGTTGGCTAGGGTCGCCTAGCGGATGGGTGACGCCAAGTGCCTTTTCCAATGTACCCTCACTACAATGGAATTATGCCATCTCGCTTCCGGGAGAGGCCCAATGGAGAAAATCAGGAAGGACTACAACCATATCGGACCCTCGGCCTGACATACAGCCGCACCGTGCGGGCGGGGAACCTGCTGTTCATCGCCGGCAGCACCGCCCGCGGCACCTGGACCCAGGAGTCTGTCCAAAGATTCTAAGGAGCGGGTGGGTAATTGACGGAGCGGTGGATGTTAATTCTGTTCTGGCGAGGGGGCGACTTAGCTCCGGTCCGGAGGGAGGGCTTACGAGGCAATAATCGCGCTTTACGGTCCGGGTGTTTCCCCTGTTGCTCACGTGCCGACGGCCAGACCAGCCCGCCACAGTTTTAGGAGATTGTGGGTCAGGGCCACCAGCGTGAATTCCCCGGACACCTTGCGGCTGCCCCGGAGCAGGAATTGCCGGAAGCCCCGGGCTTGTTTGATCAGTCCGTGCACCGGCTCGGTGATGACTTTACGCCGGGCATAGATCGCCCGCCCTTCCGGGGTCCGCAGCTTGGTCCGCATGGCGGAGCGCAGCGGCGTCCTGGTCCGGACCCGCTGACCTACCCCAGCCTGTTGGTGTCTCTGGTGTCTCTCCCGTCCCGTGGCCACGTAAGCGTCGATCTGTTTCCCAGCAAGAATCCCCAAGTTGCGTTCGCTGCAGTACCCCGCGTCCGCCGTGAACCATCTGGGACGCCGCTCCGCTTCAGGGACTCCCAGACCGGCCAGGTTCTCATCCAGCCGGTCCAACACGGGACCCAACCTGGGGCTGGCTGAGCTCTGGGCCGTTACCTCTTGCGCCACTATGACACCGCTGCCCTCTTCCACCAGCACCTGGGCGTTGTAGCCCTGGATCCAACCATGGGAACTCGTCATGATCCGGCTGTCTGGATCGGTGAAATTGCTCTGCTCCTTGGGCCGGGGCACAGCCCTGGCCACCTTCTCCTCCACCTCTACGGCTACTGCGCCGGGGTGGCCACCTCCCGGCGTATCGCCCGGCGTCTCCATGAGGACATCGCCTTCCGGGTATTGGCGGCCAACAACACCCCGGATTTTCGCACCGTCTCCGACTTTCGCAAGGACCATCTGGAGGCGCTGGCCGACCTGTTCTTGCAGGTGTTGGCCTTGTGCCAGCGGGCGGGACTGGTGAAGCTGGGGCATGTGGCCCTGGACGGCGCCAAGGTGAGGGCCAACGCCTCCAGGAATAAGGCGATGAGCTACGCCAGGATGAAGGAGAAGAAAGAGCAACTGGCGGCCGAGGTGGCGGAGTTGCTCCGGCGAGCCCAGGAAGTGGACGATGAGGAGGACCGCAGATACGGCCAGGATAAGCGTGGTGATGAACTGCCCGAGGAACTGGCCTTCCGGGAGAGCCGGTTGCGGAAAATAAGGGAGGCCAAGGAGGCGTTGGAGGCGGAGGCCCGGGAGGCCGCTGAGCAGGTGGAGTCCGAGAGCCGGAGTCATCCTTGGGGTTCCCGAGGACAAGGCGCAGCGCGACTTCACCGACCCCGACTCCCGCATCATGCCGGACCAGGAGGGCGGGACTTCCAGCAGGCGCACAACTGCCAGGCGGTGGTGGACAGCGCCCACCAGGTGATCGTGGCGGCCCGGGCCACCAACCGGCCTTCGGACCAGCAGCAGGCCGGAGCCATGGTGGAGGACACCATAGCGAACGTGGGCGCCGTCCCAAAGGAAGTGTCCGCCGACGCTGGCTACTACTCGGCAAAAGCAGTCGAAGACCTCCACGCTTTGGGGGTGGACCCGTTCATCGCACCGGACCAGACCCGTCACGGCGGGGCGGTGGCGCCGGCTCCCCGAGTACGCATCCCCAAGCGCCTGTCCGCCAGGGACCGGATGCGGCGGAAGTTGCGGACGAAACGGGGGCGGCAGCGTTACGCCCTGCGCATGGAGACGGTGGAGCCGGTGTTCGGCCAGATCAAGCAGGGGCGGGGATTCCGGCAGTTCCCGCTACGGACCCTGGAAAAGGTCAACCGGGAGTGGCTGCTCATCTGCGCTGGGCACAACCTGCTGAACCTGTTCCGCTTCGGGGGCAGGCTGGCTGGTAAAGCGCTGGGCAGCGGCCCCACCCGAAACATCAACGAGTCGCCCGGGACTGTGAGCGCCTCAATTCTCGAGAGACTGTCAGGCCATTCGCGCCTGACACCGGCAAGAATAGCCGTCGCCAACTAACATCGGCCAAACTGCAAAATAAACTACGTATTCCTCGGACAAGCTCCTAGACGTAGTTCTTCCTTCCGGCTATTGGATCAGCTGGCGGAAGGTTTGATGTTGCGGCAGATTTGATTGCACATTTCCGACCCTCCCTCAGAGGTGATGTCTTGCTGACACTATTAAATTTGGAGCTTGGGAGACTCCTGGACAACGGCTTGAAAGAGGGTAACACGATTGTCATCGCTTGACCTGATCTCGAACTGCCCAGAAAAAAGTGTCTGGAGTTCGATATGTGGTCAGTGTCCAAACTTACTTTGGTGAACTTTCTTCCTACCTGTTTGACATCCTGTGCGGTGGGTTGCCTTTCCAGAGGTGAATTTCAGGTAGGGAGCTATTATTGAATTGATATGAAGGACTCATTGATTGGAATTGCTCACGAGATTTTGTTCCCCCAATCAGCCGACTAGCGAATAGATTAGTAGCAAGATGCGATCTTCACTTTACTAGGTGGGAAAGCGTTCTCGGCTAAACAATATCTGAGAATCGGCGGGATTGATTAAGTCGCGCGAAAAAGAACGCTTTGGGTGCAAAGACTATGGTACCGAAATGCCAATTGAATTGGCTCGTTCGGACAAGCGCTCTCCTTGTCCGCAATGCGGTTCTACCAGCCTGAATATCACTGTTCAATTGGGATCAGGCATCTCAATTCATGACTGGGTGAAAGGGAAAGGGAGGGATACTAACCTACCATCGAGGAAGAAGCCCGTGATCGAGACCTTTGACGGAGACGACTGGTCGGTTGTAGAAAAACGGCGCATGTCAAAAAGCCGGACCATCGACCGACGCAACTACTGCTATGAAGAGTCCGTCGTCGACCCAAAGACCGGGGAGGTCATTCACGAATTCTGCGAGCCTCTAGATCAACATCGTGGTCACGGAAGCGCCCGGAGTGACTCTGGCGATCCTTCGATCGCACTCATCCTGAGTGTGGCCACAGGGCACAGATTGCTCAGGGGACGCGCTGGACGAAAATGAGTAGCGACCTGTGCGAACCCCACCCCAGGTCATTGGATAATCAGAGCCCTTCAGGTGATCCACGGCTACCCCATGCGCTATAACGCGGGCCTTCCGCTTCACAAAAAGCCTGACCTCAAAGATAGCAATGAGGGTGCCCTAAGGATAGGACTCTTCTACGGAATGGCCGAAAACCTTTACACAACCTGTAGAAACTAACCCCTTCGACGATGGTTGGTCCCTCCTTGGTACCGCGGGATTAAACCTGCGCGAACTAGACCCCGCGTTCGACTCCTGGACCTTTGGGCACATACAACTATCGCGACTTTTGAGGCCCGCTCCGGAGTTATTCTATCTCCGTGAAAAGAACCTCAATGGTGGCCAGTTAGTCGCCCATTTGTAGTTGAGCCCTAGTCCGGTGAGCCCGAAGGCCCAGCACCAAATCGTAGACAGTAGCCTTGGACTGAGGAGGAACCATGAACACGAAAGCCCTGTTCGTCAATGGGATTTTCGGTCATGTATTGGACAAAATATTGGAAACGCATACCTTGACGCGGGAGCGCACTCTTTTTTACAGCTTTACAGCGGGTCCCCGATTGTGATGCTGGGAAACGATCCTCCGACACCTGAAGCCCTGTCACGCTTTATGCTTCGACCACTGGCCGCCTATCAACGGTCGCATATACAGCAGACGTAGTCGGATGGGAGGATAAAACGTCGCTAACACCGGGAAGACGCAGCGAAATTAATGAAATCATTTCCACGTACCAACCAGGAGAAGAGTCCCTGTACGATCTTTCTCCGACACCGGGAAAACCAAGTCTAAATCCGCTGCACATCCAAAGGCTGGTAAAATGCACCTCACCCTTCAGCGTCTCCAATCTAATAAAGATCAGCGATGGCCTCCCATTGTCTACGAATCGCCAGCGGGCAGGTGGCTGGTCGGCTATCCGGCCCTTAACATAAATATTCATCTCTTGTTGAACGTATTCCACAGACTAACCGGATTCCTCCCTCCAGTCCGTCCGCGGTCTCTAAGACCGAGTGACCTCATATGATGGACTGTAGGCGTTTCGTGAGGAACGAGTAACCAAGCCAATTGACACCCGAAGAACAAGCAAGAGTCAACATAGACAGGAAGCTAGCCCAGGCCGGCTGGGCGGTGCAAAACCACGCCTCCATTAACCTGTATGCCAGCCTGGGCGTAGCTGTGCGCGAGTTCCCGCTGAAAACCGGCCACGGGACGGCCGACTACCTTCTCTACGTAGACCAGAAGGCCGTGGGCGTGGTGGAGGCCAAGGCTGAAGGCTCCACCCTCACGGGAGTCGAACCCCAATCCGGGAAGTACAGCACCGGCCTTCCCGACTCTCTTCCGGCTCCTCGACGGACTTTGCCGTTTCTCTACGAGAGCACTGGGGTCGAGACCCAGTTCACTAACGGGCTAGACCCGGAACCCCCCGCAGCCGCTTGGTCTTCTCCTTCCACACGCCCGAGCTATTGGCCGAGTGGCTGGACCCGGGCATGAGCTTTCCCACTCAACCGGTAACATCCGAAGGGCTATCCCAGGAAGTAGGCCAAGACTACATTCCGCTCTATACGTTGCGCCGCCGGCTAAAGGCCATGCCGCCCCTGGAGACCTCTGGGCTCTGGCCGGTGCAGGCAAGGGCAATCCGCAACCTGGAAGCCTCCCTGGCCGACGGCAGGGAGCGCGCCCTGATCCAGATGGCTACCGGCAGCGGCAAAACTTTCATGGCCTGCAACCAGGTCTACCGGCTCATCAAGCATGCCGGGGCCAAGCGCGTCCTCTTCCTGGTGGACCGGGCCAACCTGGGACGGCAGACTCTCCGGGAGTTTCAGGGCTTCACCATTCCCGACGACGGCAGAAAGTTCACCGAGCTTTATAATGTTCAACTGCTTCAATCGAGGCACATCGACCCGGTAAGCAAGGTCTGCATCGCCACCATCCAGCGGGTCTACTCTATGCTCCAAGGGAAAGAGTTGGAACCTGAACTGGAGGAGGTGTCCGGCTTCGACTTGACCGCCGTCCAGCGGCAGCCCGCACCGGTGGAATACAACGCGGATTTCCCCATCGAGACCTTCGACTTCATCATCACCGACGAGGCCCACCGCTCCATTTACAACCTCTGGCGGCAGGTCTTGGAATACTTCGATAGCTTCCTGATCGGTTTGACCGCCACCCCGTCTATTCAGACCTTTGGGTTCTTTAGACAGAACCTGGTGATGGAGTACAGCCACGAGCAAGCGGTGGCAGACGGTGTAAATGTAGATTTCGACATCTACCGCATTCGCACCGAGATCACCGAGCAAGGGTCCACGGTTGAGGCAGGGGTCCACGTCGACAGGAGGAACCGCCTTACCCGAAAGAAACGCTGGGAACAACTGGACGAGGACCTGATCTACGCCCCAAACCAACTCGACCGCGACGTTGTCGCCGAGGACCAAATACGCACCATCATTCAGACGTACCGGGATAAGCTCTTCACCGAGATATTCCCTGGCCGCCAGGTCGTCCCCAAGACCATCATCTTCGCCAAGGACGACAGCCACGCCTACGACATCGTCCGCATAGCCCGGGAGGAGTTCGGCAAGGGCAACGACTTCTGCCAGAAAATCACCTACAAGACCACCGGAGTAAGTCCTGAGACGATGCTAACTTCCTTCCGGAACAGTTACAACCCGCGCGTTGCCGTGACCGTGGACATGATCGCCACCGGCACCGACATCAAGCCGGTGGAGGTGGTCTTTTTCATGCGGAACGTCCGCAGCCGGAGCTTCTTCGAGCAGATGAAGGGCCGGGGCGTCCGCGTAGTCTCCCCCACTGACTTCAACGCCGTGACTCCCGATGCCGTGAACAAAGACCGGTTCGTAATCGTTGATGCGGTGGGGGTTACCGCAGGGCAATCGCGTCTTAACCGAGGAGGACTTTCAACAAGTAGTCTTCCCGCCAACCGGCCTGGAGCCGTTTGCCCTGGATGCCCACTTTCAGGCTGGTCTCGTTTTTGAGCAGATTGTGGGAAATCTGCCGCAACAAGGCCATGTTCTGAGGCGCGTGGTCCTTGCGCACCCGGCATTGGTCTTCCCGAAAGGCCACGTCGAGGGTCCAGTGCAGAGAGTTCTCGATACTCCAGTGGCGGCGCACCGTCTGCAGCAAACGCTGTGCCGGGGCCTCCAGGCTGCTGATGTAGTATCTGGGCTGGACCTCGGTCCCCTTGGCCGTTTCCCGGCGGCCGACTACCTTGAGCACCGACCGGAGCTTGGGCCATTCCCGGCCGGCGCTCAGGTATTCCAGGCTCTCCGGGTCTGAAATGACCCAGCATTCCCTCCGTTCGATGCGTCCGTGGCCCTTTTCCAAGGTAGCAGCGAAGTCGTAGGGAACCCCCTCGAAGCCAAATTCTTCCGCTCCCTGGAAGAGGTCTCGGACATCGTCATGCAGTTGCCCCTGGTTCTCCTTTACCGCCAGCACATAGTCGGCTCCGCCGTCCACAATCCCTTGGGCGATGTTCTTCTGGCAACCCATAGCGTCAATGGTGACGATGCATCCGTGGAGGTCCAGAAGTTCGAGCAAACGGGGTATGGCGGTGATCTCGTTGGACTTCTCATCGGTCTTGACCTGGCCCAGGGTCACGCGGTTGGCCGAAGCCCAGGCGCTGACCAGGTGAATGGCCTGCTTGCCGGAGTTCCGGTCGTGGGAGCGGCGCACCGTCTTTCCGTCAATCGCCACCACCTCTCCTTGGGCCAGTTGGGCTATCTGTTTGGTCCATTCCATGAAACAGCTCTGGAATTGGCCCGGGTCCAGCCGGGAGAAGACCGCTCCGAAAGTGTCGTGTGATGGAATCCCGTTAGGGAGTTCCAGGAAACTACTAAACCACTCCTCTTTGCTCCGGCCAAACAGCTCCACATGGACCCAGGAATCCGCCCCGCAGATGGTGGCGCAGATCGCTATCGCTATGATGTCCAAGAGCTTATGCCGCTTGCTCCGCTCAATCCGTGGGTCTTCCAATCCGTCAAAGCAATCTATGATCGTTGCTCCTTTCCGTTCATCCATCTCCGTCCTCCCTTCATCCTCACCAGTTACCCCATACCTTAACCAATTTCTAAGAATATTGCTAAGACGCGATTGCCCTGGGGGTTACCGAGAGCGAACTATCCGACTCTTACTCCCTGGAAAGACAGCCCACCGTTTCCTTCGACCGGCTGATGGACCTGGTGGGCATGGGCAGCCGGGACCCGGACGTGCTCTCCTCACTGGCCAGCCGGCTTGCCCGGTTGGACCGTCACCTAACCCCCCAGGACCGCCAGGCCATCGAGTCGTCAGCGGGCGGGGTGCCTTTGCATGATTTAGTTTCAGACCTGGTCAGCGCCACCGGCCCGGATGCCGCGCTGGAGGTGGCGCAAGAGTCAACCGGGTTGGATGAACCCCCGGAATCGGCAATTACGGAAGCCCAACAACAACTTCTGGAGAACGCCGCCAAACCCTTCGCCTCCAATCCTGACCTGCGTCAACTGCTTGTTGACGTCCGCCGCTCCTACGAGCAAACCATCGACACGACCAGCGCCGACCATGTAATCGAAGCCGGTTTCTCAGATGATCAGGCGGGGACCCTGGTCCAGTCGTTCCGGGAATTCATTGAAGAGAACCGGGACGAAATCACGGCGCTGCAGGTGCTTTACCAACGGCCCTACCGCCAGCGGATCAGCTATGCGGAAATCAAAGCCCTAGCCGACGCGATGGAGCTTCCGCCCCGCTCCTGGACCACCGGCCAACTCTGGCAGGCTTACCGGCAGTTGGACCAGGGCAAAGTGCGCGGCTCCGGCCAGAGGGTGCTGGCGGACGTAGTGTCCCTGGTCCGGTTCGCCATAGGCGATGCCGGGGAGTTGATGCCCTTCGCCGAGAGTGTGGATGAAAGGTTCAAGGGCTGGCTGGCGATGCAGGAAACCGTGGGTAGGACTTTCACCGAGGAGCAACTCCGGTGGTTGGAGGCCATCAGGGACCACATTGCCGGCAGCGTCAGCATTGAGCTAAACGACTTTCAGTACGCCCCCTTCAACCAGCGGGGCGGCCTGGCCCGGGTGTATGCCGTATTCGGTGACGCGTTGCCCGGAATCTTGGAGGAATTGAACCTGGAGTTAGTGGGTTAGGCAGCGGGTAAACAATGTTGTTAAAGGCTGAGTAATAGAATGCAGGGAAGCGAGATAATCTTTGACGCCCGGGAGTCACCGGAAGGGGGATATGAAGCCAGGGCGTTGGGCTACAGCATATTCACGGAAGCCGACGACTGGGAAAAACTGAGGGAAATGGTGCGCGACGCGGTCCTATGCCATTTCGAGAATGATGAACTACCCCGAATAGTCCGCATCCATCTGGTGCATGACGAGGTCATCCAGGTGTGAGATTGCCGCGAAACATATCTGGCGCCGAGTTGGCCGGATTGTTAGCGAGACACTACGGCTACACGGTTACCCGCCAAGGAGGAAGCCATATGCGGCTGACGCGCACATCCCAAGGGTACGAACACCATGTCAGTATCCCAAATCACAATTCCCTGCGACTCGGTACCTAAGCAACATCTTTGGAGATATTGGCGCATACCTAGGAGTCGACAGGGAGCAGGTAGTGGGGGAGTTGTTTGACAGGTGAGCGCCGACTTCCAGTACGCCCCCTTTGACCCGCCCCGAGGGTTGTACCAGGCACACTCCCTTTTCGGTGTCGCGTTGCCTGGACTCCTGGAGGAATTGAACCTGGAATTGGTCACGTGACACACCGCACCCGTTCATTATGCCGAAGGTAAGGGACGCGATCCGCATGGTTGAGAGAGACGGTTGGCGGTTGGTTCGGACCAGAGGGAGCCATAGGCGCTACAAGCACCCCGAGAAACCCGGTCTTGTAACCATAGCGGGAAGACCCACATTGGACGTGCCTCCCGGGACCTGGAACAGCATCTTGAAACAGCCGGGGCTCGACAGAGGAGAATAGCAATGAAATATACGGTAGTAATAGAAGAAGGGCCCACCAGTTTTGGCGCCTATGTTCCAGACCTGCCCGGGTGTGTAGCCGTCGCCGACACTAAGGAAGAAGTTTCCCAACTCATCCGAGAAGCGATTATCTCCCACCTTGAAGTTCTTGCGGAGGACGGTGTGCCAGCGCCGGAGCCCAAGTCCTCGGCCCGATTGGTCGAGGTTTAGGTCGCGTGTCCAACGCCGGACAACGCGTGGCGGCTTGGCCTGCCTGTATCCTATAATCGGCGACGCGTTGCCCGGTCTTCTGGAAGAGTTGAACCTGGCGTTGGTGGCCTAGCCTCCCCGCCACCCGGACATTTCCATCCAGATGATTCTTGACCCACTATTTCTATAGCTTCACAATGGAAGCATCCTCGAGGGGATGTTTGTATGTTTGCGCAACGCGAGAAGTTCTCCAGCCAGGCAAATCCAGAGCTTCTATCGGCCATGCGAGAGATCGCCCGCAGCGAAGGCCGTCACTTTCAAGCTGT
Organism: Dehalococcoidia bacterium; assembly: GCA_965205385.1. Taxonomy (GTDB): domain Bacteria; phylum Chloroflexota; class Dehalococcoidia; order Lucifugimonadales; family UBA3495; genus CATOSP01. The sequence continues at coordinate 1,660,656 of CBDBGS010000008.1, read as the reverse complement.
GCTGGAGGAGGCCATGAGAGGCTACATCGAGTCTAAGGCGCAGCAGAAGGTGCGGCCCGAAGTGATGGCCAATTACCGAGCCAGCGTCGAGAGGAACCGGCGGCTCTATAACCTTCTGACCCAGTGACAAGGAGGTTTCCCTAATGTAGAGGCAGGTGACCGCGTTCAAGCAAACTCGGGGGAGCTATATGCGGAGTAACGAGATAATTTTCGATGTCAGGCAGTCGCCAGAAGGTGGTTACGAAGCCCGTGCCTTGGGCCATAGCATCTTCACCGAAGCCGACGACTAGGAAAAATTGAACGAGATGTCAGGGGTAGCTTACAAAGTAAAGGTGAAAACAAGCGACTTCAAGCACCCCGGCGTCAGCCACCAGTGTAATCTTAGTTGGGCCTACGCATTATTCGGTTTGACCGGTCTTCTGGGATCACTCCATCGGGGTCTAGAAGGATGAAACGCCTACCGGAAACTTAGGCTTTTGCATCGCTCCTTGAAATCACCGAGAGTCTGGATCGTTTGCGAGTCCCCGTGAATGCGAAGGGGAGGGAAAACAGACGCGGTGAGGTTCCCTACTACGGCGCAACAGGCCAGGTCGGGTGGATCGACGACTATTGTTCGACGAACCTCTCGTTCTGCTGGGAGAAGATGGCGCGCCGTTTCTTGACCCGACCAAACCGGTGGCGTATTTGATCGAAGGCAAGTCATGGGTGAACAACCACGCCCATGTACTCCGTCCCCTCTACGGTGCAGTGACGCCTGGATACGTGATGCATCAGCTAAATCGGGTGGACTACCGGGGTCTGGTGACCGGAACCACCCGCCTTAAGCTCACGAAGTCGGCAGTTAGTCGGATCCGTATCCCCCTTCCGCCACTCCCCGAACAACACCGCATCGTCGCCGAAATTGAAAAGCAGTGTACCCGGCTGGACGCCTCAGTTGCCGCGCTGAAGCGGGCCCAAGCCAACCTGAAACGCTACCGGGCCAGCGTCCTAAAAGCTGCCTGCGAGGGCAAGCTGGTCGCCACCGAAGCCGACCTGGCCCGAGCCGAGGGCCGCGACTACGAGCCCGCAGACCGGCTCTTGGAGCGCATCCTAGCCGAGCGCCTCGCCCTGTGGGAGGCGCAGGAACAACGCCGGGGCAAGTACAAGGAGCCGGTGCCACCGGATACCTCGGACTTGGCGGAACTGCCGCAGGGGTAGGTTTGGTTACTTTACGATCAAGCCCTCACATCGTTGGAAGGAGGAACTTCCGTCACCGCCACCGATAATCCTTCCTGTAGACGAGTCCTTCGATCTAGTGCGGTAAGGCACGGCACTATCGATCAAAGCGACGTTCGATATCTCCCGGATGACGCGCACCAAAACCCAGATACTTATATCACTACAGGAGACTTGCTGTTCACTCGTCTGAGCGGTTCTCTCGAATACGTCGGGAATTGTGTCGTTGTGCCCGCATTAGGTAAGCAGAGGTTCGAATTTCCAGATCGGATATTCCGTGGGCGAACCGTCACCAGCATTTCGCGACCTTTTATTCAACTTTGCTTCGCCAACAAGACACTACGGCAACCCCTCGAAGCTAAAGCAAAATCAACAGCCGGGCACCAAAAAATCTCATTGACCGATCTCAGAGCATTCCAACTTCCCCTCCCACCATTGGCCGAACAAAACCGCATTGTCGCCGAGGTGGAACGCCGCCTGTCGGTCATCCAGCAGACCGAAACCACGGTGGAAACCAACCTGAAGCGGGTCGAGCGGCTGCGTCAAAGCATCCTCAAGCAGGCGTTTTCCGGACAGTTGGTGCCCCAGGACCCCAACGACGAACCTGCTTCGGTGTTGTTGGAGCGCATCCGCGCCGAGCGGGAGGCGGCCCAGGCCGCCCAAGCCGCCGCGAAACCCCCAAGACAGCCCCGGCGCGGAAAGTCTAAACAACCGGTCGAAACTCGGCTTGCATTACCGGAGGAAACCGCGTGACCACCGCCGCCACCGTGGGCCAGAAACTCTGGAACTACTGCAACGTGCTGAGGGATGCCGGTCTCTCCTACGGGGACTACCTGGAGCAGTTGACCTACCTGATCTTCCTCAAGATGATGCACGAGCGCAGCCTTCCCCCTATACTTTGTTGCCCGATTATCAGCCGCCACCCATCCCCGAGGGCTACGACTGGCCCAGCCTGATGGCCCGTGCCGCCGACGAATTGGAAACCCACTACCGCCGGACCCTGGAAACCCTGGCCAGGCAGCCGGGCACCTTGGGAGTCATTTTCAGCAAGGCCCAAAACAAGATTCAGGAACCGGCCATGCTGGAACGGCTTATCAAGGAACTCATCGACAGTGAAAACTGGCTATCGCTCAGCGCCGACGTCAAGGGCGACGCCTACGAGTCCCTGCTGGAACGCAACGCGCAGGACGTCAAGACCGGAGCCGGTCAGTATTTCACGCCCCCGCCCCCTGATCCAGGCAATCGTCGATGTGATGCGCCCCCAACGGACTCCACCATCTGCGACCCGGCCTGCGGGACCGGCGGGTTCCTGTTGGTGGCCCACCAATACATCTGGGAGCACAACCGGAACATGGACCAGGGCCAGTTGGCCCACCTGCGGGACCATGCCCTCCACGGTTGGGAGATTGTCGACAGCGCCGCTAGGCTGGGAGTCATGAACCTGTACCTGCACGGCATTGGCGGGGACGGGACCAACATCGTCGTCGATGACAGTCTGCGCAATCATCCGGGCGTCAACTTCGACATAGTGTTGACCAATCCTCCCTTTGGGCGCAAGTCCAGCCTCACCTTCGTCAATACCGAGGGCGAGTCGGAACGGGAGACCCTGGTTGTGGAGCGTCCCGACTTCTGGGCCACCACCAGCAATAAGCAACTGAACTTCCTGCAGCACGTCCGGACCCTGCTCAAGGTCCACGGGAGCGCCGCCGTCGTGGTTCCGGACAACGTGTTGTTCGAGGGCGGGGCCGGGGAGACAGTGCGCCGGAGGTTGCTCCAAGAATGCGACGTCCATACCCTGCTGAGGCTCCCCACCGGCGTGTTCTACGCCCAGGGAGTTAAGGCCAACGTCCTGTTCTTCGACCGCAAGCCCGCCAGTGAGAGCCCGTGGACCAAAGACCTATGGATTTACGACCTTCGCACCAACCAGCGCTTCACCCTCAAGACCAACCCGCTAACCCGTTCCCACCTGGACGACTTCGTTGCCTGCTACAATCCGGAGGACCGGCTCCAACGCCAGGAAACGGACCAATTCCACCGCTTCAGCTACGACGACCTGGTGAAACGGGACAAGGCCAACCTGGACATCTTCTGGCTCCGCGACGAAAGCATGGAAGACTCGGCCAACCTGCCGCCGCCGGACCAGATAGCCGAGGAGATCGTGGAAGACCTCCGCGCCGCCCTAGAGCAGTTGGAGGAGATCGCGGTGGATTTGGCGCAGTAGCAAAAGTTTAGTGGTGCGAGTCAGTCCATCAGACCCTGAAGGATAGCCGAAAAATTCAGCGTGTATCGACTGGGAGGGCAATCACTGGGAATGACTCTCTACGAATGGTTGCCAACTGGTGTCCATGTTTTCAGGATTCCTCTTCTAGTTCCGCAAGTACTCGGTTGAATTCGTCAACAAGTTGCACCTGGGGCACGTCAACCATTGCTGTTTTTTGTACCGGAAAGTAATACTCTTTCCCTTCAGCCGTTGAAACCTCAACCAACTTCTCAACGTCCCCCAATCCTACGGAGAAGTCCAGGTTGTATAAGTCTGAGTCATCCGCCCAATAAGAGAGCCGGTCGCCATTGGAAAGATAGACGTGCGTATGGAAAAGCAATGTTTCAATGGCGTCCCGGTCTAACTCAGACTTCTTGACAAAGTCGAACACCGTGGCTTTGTAATTATCGCTGGCATCGGTTTCCCAAGCCTCTAGGTCATCTTCTGTTTCCAACCAGGACTCTAGGGCCCGGAATATCTCGCTGGTGATTCCCTGCTCGAAACCCAATGCCTGGTCTTTGTGCTCCCAGTCTTCTTGTGGATCGCAGTCGTCGTCGACAAGCAGAACCCGCGAAACGTTGTTAGTATTCACATAAAGGACTCTATTGTTGAGTGTCCAAACGGATACCCAGGGCCCAACTTCCGCGGAGGATAGACACCGCCGGATCCTTTGGGATTCACCTGCGGAAATCGGGAACCATCGAGTGTGCCCGCCCCGTCCAAATGGACTCCGAAGTGACCCCAGAAGCCATCAAACGAGTTCCCCATCCAATGGGACCGGACACTGGAAGGTCTTTGATACTCACTCATTTCCAGCAGGTCCCCGACACTGCATCCGAAGATCATCGCCAAATCTTTCAAAGCTGTGATATTGGGCTCCGACTTCCCAGATTCCCATCTGGCGATGGACTGCTGTGTCGTACCCAGCATTTCGGCCAACTCTGCTTGGGTTAGCCTGGCCTCATTACGCAGTATCTTGATTTGTGCGACCATGACCCCCCATGTATACACGATTATCGCGTATTATACTCGAAAATCTTGTTAGCACGAGGCCGCGATGATATTAGCAATTGGGCGCCCTGTTGGATGGACCAGTTGGCAGGGTTCACAACGTCATGTTACACGACCCCTTCGTCCGCTGGCCCCAACCCTGTCCGCCTTTAGCTGATGTGTTTGTTGTTGAGGACGGCATTTCATATAACAGACTGGATCGTCGGGTGCTAAGGAGGGGTCCATTCGTATCTAACAGGAATCTTTCACAATGAAGTGGACCCCTTCAATTGAACAGGATGGGGGCCGAATTAAGTGAGAGTCCCGATGCTCCTGAATCAAGTATCACCACCGGGTCTTCTAACCACCTCCTACCGGGGATCTTCTCATCTGGCGCCTCCGGACGATGATGATACACCTCGGGTGGAGTCCGGTAGCCCAACGCTTGATGGGGCCGCTGGCTGTTGTAGAAGCGGAAATAAGCGTCCAGTTCTCTCTTGGCCTCACCCCCACTGGCGTAAGCTTTCAGGTACACTTCCTCATACTTCACCGTGCGCCACAGCCGCTCCACAAAGATGTTGTCTCGGTATCGCCCCTTCCCGTCCATGCTGATCTTCACCCCGTGGTCCAGAAGGACCTGGGTGAACTCCTGGCTGGTGAACTGGCTTCCCTGATCGGTGTTGAACACCTCCGGTTTTCCCTTACGCATTGCCTCTGCCAAGGCTTCGAGGCAGAAGTCGGCGCCCAGGGTGTTGGAGAGGCGCCACGCCACGACATACCGGCTATGCCAGTCCAGGATAGCCACCAGGTAGAGGAAGTCCAGCGGGCCATGGGGACGTAGGTGATGTCGGACGCCCACACCTGGTTGGACTTGGTGATTTCGGACTGGCCCAACAGGTAGGGGTAGACGCGGTGGCCCGGCGCCTTCTGGCTGGTCCTCGGGCGCCGGTAGATGGCGTTTAGGCCCGTCTTGCGCATTAGGCCCTGCACCCGTTCCCGGTTCACGGGCAGGTTCTCCCGCCGGAGCCACACGCTCATGCGCCGCGACCCGTAGAAGGGGGTGGACAGGTACTGCCGGTCGATCCTGCCCATCAGGGACAAGTCCTCTCCTGAAGTCCCCTTGGGCCGGTAGTATAGGCTGGACCGGCTGATGCCCAGCAGGGCGCATTGTCTCACCAGGGACCGCTGCTGGCGCCGCCGGTCCACCATCTCCAGCCGCTTCGCCCGGCTCATGGACCGGACCTCTCCGCCAAGAAATCCCGCTCTACCTTGAGCTGACCTATCTGCTGGTACAACCGGGAGATCAGGGCCCCGTCGTCTTTGACCCCCTTATCCCCCCTTGCCGTCGAATACGCCGGCGGCTCCCTCCAGCAGGGCCTTCTTCCATGCCTGGATCTGGCCTGGTTGGACTTCATACCGGGCGGCCAACTGGGCCACCGTCTCTTCACCCTCCACCGCCTCCAGTGCCACCTTCGCCTTAAACGCCGGGCTGTGCTTCCTCCGCTTCGTCATGTCCCACTCTCCCTAGCAGCTAACGCTGCATGTAGTTTAAGAGCGGGACCCTCACTCAACCACCTGTCCAATTCCCTGGGCCCACCTCACTCCTGACAGCGAACAAACAGGCGGTTCGAAATGGCGGATTTGATGAAATAGCGCGAACCGGCTGCTGGCTAGTACTCAGTCAACTTGGTATTGTCAGTTGTTTAATACTTTGCCCAACGATATTACGCTGGGCGGGTGGAAGCGGTGATGGATGGGGTGGCGGTGATGGTCAAGGAAAAGTATGGAGTGCGGCTAGCTCCTGAAGAACGGGAGTGGCTCGAGCATTTGATTCGCGCTGGGAAAAGCTCGGCCCGGATAACGGACAGGGCGCGGATTCTGCTCAAGACCAACGAAGGATGGAGCGCCCCCAAGGTGGCTGGAGCATTGGACGTTTCGGAAGGCACGGTGTTCCACATCAAGCGGCGCTTCGCTTAGGAAGGGTTGGCAGGGGTTTTGCGGGACCGGCCCCAGCCCAAGCGGCCGCGGAAGCTGGACGACCGGGGCGAGGCCCGCCTCATCGCCTCCCGGTCGTGGCCGGGGGCAGGCTTTGGCCTGCAGCCCGGCCCCTGAGGGGCACGGCCACTGGACCCTGCGGCTGTTGGCCGGGAAGGTGGTGGAGTTGGGGTTGGCGCCTTAGATGTCCCATGAGGGGATCCGCAAGCGTCTCAAAAAACTCCCTCAAACCGTGGCAGAAGAAGGAGTGGTGCATTCCCAAGGTGAGCGCCGACTTTTTAGCCGACTACTTTGTAGCCTGCATCGAAGCCGTCTTGGACCTGTACGAGGAACCCCATGACCCCCAAAGGCCGGTGGTCTGCTTTGACGAGACCTCCACCCAATCGTTGGCGGAGACGCGGCCGCCTCTCCCGCCTCAACCGGGACGGTCAAGGCGTGAGGACTACGAGTGCCGCCGGGAGGGTACGGGCAACCTGTTCCTGGCTTGCGAGCCGCTGGCAGGCTGGCGGCATGTGGCGGTGACCGGCCGCCGCACGATGCAGGACTTCGCCCATCAGATCCGCTGGCTGGTGGACGAGGCCTACCCGGAGGTCGAGACGGTCCGGGTGGTCCTGGATAATCTGAACACTCATCTTCCGGCGTCCCTGTACGAGACGTTCCCGGCGGCAGAGGCCCGGCGCATTGCCAAGCGGCTGGAGTTCCACTACACCCCCAAGCATGGAAGTTTGCTGAACCCCGTATCAAGTACGGGGCAGGCTATGGCGGAGATCGAGTTCAGCGTACTGGCCCGCTCCTGCCTCCGGCGGCGTCTCCCCAACGAGGATGCCCTCCGCCTTGAAATCCAGGCCTTGATGTCGGAGCGCAACACCGCCCATGCCACCATCAACTGGCGGTTCAACACCCAGAACGCCCGAACCAAACTCCACCGCCTTTACCCCTTTCATTCCAACGTCGACTGAGGACTAGTACTCAGTCAACTGTGTTTTGTAAATAGTTTAAGAAATATAGCGATTGGGTTATGCTGCCTGGTGGGTAGATAGTGTTGATGACGGGGGTGGCAGTGATGGTTCGGGATAAGTACGCGGTGCGGTTGACGCCGGAACAAAGGGAAGAACTCCAGCATCTGATTCGAGTTGGGAAAAGCCCCGCCAGAGTGAACGCCAGGGCACGGATCGTCCTCAAGAGTGATGATGGTTGGTCGGCTCCCCAGGTGGCCGGAGCCTTGGACGTGGCGTTGGGCACCGTGTATCGGATCAAGCAGCGCTTTACCGAGGAAGGGCTGGACGGGGCCCTATGGGACCGGCGCCAGGCCCACCGGCATCGGAAGTTGGACGACCGGGGCGAAGCCCACCTGATAGCTCTGGCCTGTAGTGAACCTCCGAAGGGGCATAGCCACTGGACCCTGCGCCTGCTGGCCGGCAAGGTGGTGGAGTTGGGGTTGGCCTCCTCCATGTCCCACGAGGGGGTGCGCCGGCGTCTCAAAAAAACGCTCTCAAGCCGTGGCAGAAAAAGGAGTGGTGCATCCCCAAGGTGAGCGCCGACTTCGTGGCCCACATGGAGGATGTCCTGGACCTCTACGCCGAACCGTATGATCCCCACCGGCCGGTGGTCTGCTTTGACGAGACCTCCACCCAGTTGCTGGCTGACACCCGGCCCCCGCTGCCCGCCCAGCCGGGACTTCCGCTGCGGCAGGACTACGAGTACCGGCGGGAGGGCGTCCGCAACCTGTTCCTGGCCTGTGAGCCCTTGGCGGGTTGGCGGCAGGTGGCGGTCACTGAGCGGCGTACGATGCAGGACTTCGCCCAGCAAATGCGTTGGCTGGTGGACGAAGCTTACCCAGAGGTTGAGGTGGTGCGGGTGGTCCTGGACAACCTGAACACCCATCGTCCGGCGTCGCTGTATGAGACTTTCCCAGCGGCGGAAGCCCGGCGCATTGCCCGGCGTCTGCAGTTCCACTACACGCCCAAGCACGGGAGTTGGCTGAATATGGCGGAGATCGAGTTCAGTGTCCTGTCCCGTTCCTGCCTGAAGCAGCGACTCCCCGACGAGGAAACCCTGCGGCGGGAAGTCCAGGCCCTGGTCGGGGAGCGTAACGCCGCCCGAGCCACCATCAACTGGCGGTTCAATACCCAGGACGCCCGAACCAAGCTCCATCGCCTCTACCCTTTCGATCTCAAGGTTGACTGAGTACTAGTTTAACCTCCTTCCCCTTTTGCAAACACGCCCTAGTAGTCCAACATTTTTGGATTGAGTACTGAGCAAGTGTATTCTACCAAGCATACAAGCATAGGGCGAAGAGGATTGGGGCGTGGGAGGAGGGGAGGCCGATGAAGAGATACCGGGTCAAGCTGAGTGCGGAGGAGCGGCAGGAACTGAAGACATTGGTGTCCCGTGGCCGGGCGGCGGCTTACCAGCAGACCCACGGGCGCATCCTGCTGCTGAGTGATGAGGCCCATGCGGAGGGGGCCATGAAGGATGAAGAGATTGCCCGGGTTCTCCAGATTGGCCGCGCGACGGTGGAGCGGGTGCGCCGCCGTTGCGTGGAGGAGGGGATTGAGGCGGCGCTGGGACGAAAGCGGCAGCTTAATCGTCGTCCGAAGCGGCTGGACGGTCAAGGGGAAGCCCACCTGATTGCCCTGGCCTGCGGAGAACCGCCGGAAGGCCGGGCCGGTTGGACGCTTAAATTGCTGGCGGACCGGCTGGTTGAATGCGAGATAGTGGAGAGCATCAGTCCCGAAACGGTGCGGCAGACGCTCAAAAAAACGAACTCAAGCCTTGGCTGAAAGAGTGCTGGTGCATTCCTCCACAAGGCAGCGCCGAGTTCGTCTGTGCGATGGAAGACGTGCTGGAAGTCTATCAGCGCCAGTATGCGGACAACGAAGTTCTGGTCTGCCTGGACGAGACCAGCAAACAGCAGGTGAAAGAGACGCGCCGGCCGCGTCCGGCCCAGCCTGGGGCGGCGGGCTCCTACGATTACGAATACGAGCGCAACGGGGTGAGCAACCTGTTCATGTTGTTCGCTCCGCTGGAAGGGTGGCGCCGGGTGGAAGTGACGGACCGGCGCACCAAAGCCGATTGGGCCCGGGTGGTCAAGCAACTGGTGGACGAGGACTACCCGCACAAGGACCGTATTGTGCTGGTGATGGACAACTTGAACACCCACCACCGGTCCTCGCTGTATGAGAAATTTGAACCTGCCGAAGCACGGCGCATCGCCGAACGGTTGGAGGTCCACTACACTCCCAAGCATGGCAGTTGGCTGGATATGGCCGAGATTGAAATCGGGGTGATGGCCCGCCAATGCCTGGACCGCCGTATTCCCGATCAAAGGGCTCTGCGGCGAGAGGTGGGAGCGTGGCAGGCTCAGCGCAACCGGGACGGCATACGAGTGGACTGGCGCTTTACCTCCGAGGATGCGCGCATCAAGCTGAAGTCCCTTTACCCATCAATCCAACACTGATCGACTACTAGTTATATCGGCTGGCTATGACCCAAAGCTGCACCAACCTCCCCTTGAATCAGTCCCGGCCGGCCGCAATGGTCCTTCAAACGGTGCGGAAACCTCGCCTGGAAAGGCGCCCCGCCGGGCCGTCCCTGGAACTCCGGCCGGGCGGGTGGTCGCAAGTGAAGACGAGATAGAAAGGAGGTAGTCCGCATGCGAATCCATCATGGTCCGGCGGGTACCCAATCTCAGACTTAGCGAGGTCCAAATGCCTGGGAAGAAGTAAAAACAGTCTCTTCCGGAAGCGTTCCCGGAAATCGCCAGGGAATGGGCGTACGACCTGAATTACCCTGATACCCCAGAGAACTGTTCCCAGTGAGCGGGGAAGCCCGCCCACTGGCGGTGCAAGTCCGGCCACACATGGAGGGCTACTATCGCCCAGAGGACCGCCAAGGGCTCTGGCTGTCCCTACTGTTCCGGGAGGCTCTGTCTTCCAGAGAAGTCGCTAGCCGGCCTCGATCCGGAGATGACGCAGTTGTGGGACCACTACGAGAACAGCCTTCTGACTCCCTCCCAAGTCAGCCCGGGGTCCAGCAAGCCGGTCCACTGGAAGTGCCGGCGATGCCATGAGTGGAAGGCGTCGGTCCGGGCCGTGGTGAAGAACTGCGGCTACTGCAGCAAGTGTAATTCGTTGGCGGTCCGGTACCGGGACATCGCCTGGCAGTGGGACTACAAGCGGAACCCGGATACCCCGATGGACGTCGCAGGCGCCCCGCCCAAGCTACGGTTCTGCGTCTGCGACAAGGAAGCCGAGCCATTCCTGGCGCGCATCCGTTTCGAGCCGCACGAGGCCGCGGACACGATGCCCCCAGTGCGCCAACCTGGAAGTGTCCTCGACCAACAATCTCCAGCATTTGTCTCCCGATTTGGCAGCACAATTCGACGTCCCCGCCAACGGCGCCACGCCCGATCTCTTGGTTGCCACATCGACCAAGAAGGTCTGGTGGGTCTGTCCCCTTGGGCCGGACCACCGCTGGGATGCCTCGCCCCTCAACCGGTACTTGAATGGGCACGGCTGCCGGTGCTGCGCAGGCAAGCAAGCTTCGGTGACCAACAGCCTCGCATCACTCTTCCCCGAAATAGCCGCCCAATTCGACTCACATGCCAACGGGCTCGCTCCTGATCAGGTAGTGGCGGGCTCCACTGAGAATTACCAGTGGAGGTGCCCCGTGGCCCGGGACCACGTATGTAGCGCTATCCCGAATAACAGAATTGGGAAGGAAAAGGAAGGATGCCCCGCCTGCTCCGGACGGCGAGTGTCCGTCACCAACTCCTTGGAGACATTGCATCCTGACCTGGCCAGAGAGATGGACTCCAACCTCAACGGTGGGACCACCGCAAAGGACGTGGTGGCTGGCAGTAACATGTCGGCCACATGGCTATGCTCGGTCAACCCGGAGCACATTTGGGACGCCACGCCCAATCACAGGACGTCCAAAACAAACCCCACCGGATGTTCGAATTGCCCAGGTCTCAAGGTCCTCCCGGCGAAAAGCTTGGCCGCCGTCCACCCTGACATCGCAGCCGAGTGGGACCCAGAGAGAAACGGAAGTCTGCGTCCTGACCAGTTCGCTCCGACCTCAGACCACCAAGCGTGTTGGATTTGCCCGAACGGTCACCGCTGGAACGCCCGGGTCGATCACCGGATCGGGTATGGAGTGGGCAGCGGACACGCGGCATGCAACTTGACCGCGAGGTCCGAATCAGAGCTCTATTTAAGCTTCGAGCTCTCCCAATTTTTCGAGATCGACACGGACGACCTAACTATAGACGTACTTGGAGGCGAGACCCTCAACGTGGACACCAAATTTCAGGGAGAAAGGCTGGTTGTGGAGTTCGCGGGCGCCTACTGGCGCCGGGGGTATGAAGAGCGAGACTCCAGGAAGTCCGAGAAGCTCGGCGAGGCGGGCTGGAAGGTGGTCAGGGTAAGGGACCACGACCTGGGACGAATCTCACCCACAGATGTGCGGGTTGACACCCGGCGCATGTCGCACAAGGAGATCGCCAACCGGACCCTCGCGAAGGCGGTGATGTTGCTACGTGCTCCTCGGCCGGGACAAGGCCGAACTCAGCGACTACCTGGCCCAACCGGACCTGGCCAAGCAGGCACAGGCGGCGGCATACATCAAACAGGTCAAGGACAGAGATCGACAGCGGGACCAGGGTTCATAGTCATCGATCACTGGCTGTGAGCCTTGTTGTTCGCGGAGACCGATCGGGACGTGGAAGGGAATATCCATCCATGTCCCGGCAAAGAGGGGTGAAGGAACCGTGTAGTGACCAAAACTAAATCCGCCACTCTCGGACCAAGGTGACCAAATGTCCCCCGGATTTCAGCGGGACGGCGGTTGACCAAACAACAAGAGAAGATGTTGAAACCTAAGCAAGGCATTCTAGAACTGGCCAGATGGTTGAGGAGTGACTATTAAGCAAATATCTCAAAATAGCGAGGCGGCGTTGACGGCGGTACCAGAGGAGGGTACACACCTATTGAATCAGGTGTAGAAACCAGGCCCAGGTAATTGGCCGGCTTCTGGTCGTAGCGCACCAATATCGCCCGGCACTTGGACAGCCAGCCCAAGGTGCGTTCTACCACCCACCTTCGGGCGGGGAAGGTTTTCTCGTCCCATTGGTCCAGCTTCTCCTCCCCAATGCGCCGGATATGCGGACAGTGCTGGTAGGCGGCAACGGTCTCGTGGCCTGTGGGATTGTCATACCCTTGTCCAGGCACAGGTTTTGCGCGCCTCGCGGTCGCGTCGCTACTATGCTCTCCACATTCTCTCCAAGGTCGGTCTCAAGAGTTTCGTATCATGGACGTTGGCTCCCGCCACCGCTACGCTCAAGGGTCCGCTTACTGCGTCGACCAGGATGCTCTTCTTGTTCCCGGCTTTGCCCCGGCCGGTCGGGTTTCGTCCAATGACCCCCAAAACGCGCTTTGCCCATAGAGCAATCCGCCGACTGCCATTCCCAGTTCACGCCACCCAACTCCTGGCATTGTTCTATCAGGACAGCCCAGATGCCCTCCAGCGCCTCGCTCCCTACCCAGGGCTGGAAGATCCGATGGATAGTGCTATCGTCCCCCAACTCCTTGGGCAAGTGGTTCCACTGGCAACCGCTTCGCATCCGAAAGACGGTCCATTCCAGCATCTTCCGCTGGTCCGCCCGTTTGCGCTCCTTGGATTTGGGCGGGTCCAACTCCAGTATCACCGGTTCGATTCGCTCCCGAAGGTCGTCCGGAACATCCCAAATATTAGGTAATGGTTTCCCCTCCAGCACGATTCACCTCCACCCGCCTTTGGGAATTATCCTACCGACAACCTCCACACATTAACCACGCTCTGAAACCCCAATTTGAGATAGTTACTTAGCAAGTCCCGCGGCGCGTCCCGGCGGACGCCTAGAACCTCAGCCGCCTTGGTGACACTCGGTCCAAGGTCCCTGATTACCTCCGCCCGAATAAAGCTGCCAGGATGGGAGGGAGTCATTCGGAACCAACTAAACTTAGACCTCCGCAGATTCTGCATACTCTTCGATGATATCGTCTTTCATGTATGCGAGATGGCGCTCCCCACCAAGACTCTGGACCGCATCGTATGACAGGATCGTGCACTGCTCATATAGGGGACCTCTGTCCAGTAGAGAGAAGACGGGCCTCCTGATCTCGCATAGGACCCTGTCCCGCTTATCCGTAGGGGCAACGACGTGTAGGCGAGTATCCATGTTCGGTTGTAGGGCTAGCAAATCGGCCATTCGTAGCAGACCCGAATAGATGGCGGTCGTGTGCTCAATCTCAAATGCTCGTGCCCTCGATCGGTTTTTCAACCACAGTACATCGATCTGCTCTATGGTTCTTAGCGTCGTGTCATCGTAGTTCAAAGGAAGCGATCCAAGAAAATTCTGGTGCATCCCTGTGGGCAAACGTTCTAGCACTCTAGCCCAATCGTTCCTAGGCACCCAGATATAGAATCCCATTTCCGCGCCAATTTAAGCGACTTTCGCTTGCATCTGGATGGACTCTCGAACGTCAATTGCGCGTGGATGGTCCACTTGGGTGGCTTCCACCTCAGTATCATCTTCTCCGTCATCGGGGACTTCGACGTCGACTACCCGATCCAACGTTCGAACGCTGGTCGTACGGGCCAACTGACGCTGGTCCTTCTCCGTGAGTGGGTAACTCTTGGGGTTCGACCTTTGGTTTCCAAGAAACTCCACTAAAAAACGGCCATCGTCTTGATCAAACCTGTTGAGTGAACTTCGAAAGAATCCCGTCCAGTGGGGGTTTCGCCAGTCGTGTTGTCTCGTGATCGTGAGCGCACTCCAAATGTCATCCTCGAGAATTGGGACTGCTGTCTCAGACTCAAGTAGTACGAGCGGCGTTACCCCAAAACGAACTATGAATGGGTCCAGCGTATCGAAAATCGCGGAGTCGTCGTAGTAGCAATCGGACTAAGCCTCTAACACGCCGCACCAACGCGACAACCGCGTAAGATAGCACAGAAATATATCCCCCTTTTTCACTCGCTCTTTGGCTAATCGGCCATGCCGTTCCATGAAGCCCGTCATATTGGCGCCGCTCTCAAGGAAGGCTCGTCAGGTCTCAGGTGTAAATAGATCCAAAAAGTAATCCATGAAACGATCCTCTCTGAAGCCGGATCCACTTCCTAGGGAATGAAATACTTCGATTAGATTTGTACTCTGTTGACTACAGGCGGATGAGGCTCCGCGATATTGGCCCAATCTAAACGATTCCCGAAATCGTATCAAGGTGGATCACCTTTCGACCACTAACTTTTGTCCTGCGAACTAGCCCAATGTCGTATACCCTGATCTTTGGAGCGTTTTGGCATGAGTCACCCTACTACACACCAGAATCAGCAACTTCTCTCCCACCGAACATACTATAGTCAATCCTTCAATCATCAGTTCAAGACTTGATCTCTCGGAAAACTCTTCCCGGATGATTGTCCCGGAGAATTCCTCGACCAAGATTGCAAACTCAGATCTTTCACGTCCTGGAGCTAACATGAACATCGAAACCATCGCCGTCCATAGCGGCCGCGGCGTCGACCCCGCCACTGGCGCGGTCACGCCCCCAATCCACATGTCCACCACCTTCGAAAGGGACGGCGACGGGTCCTACCCGACGGGATTCGTCTACGGACGTGTCGGCAACCCTACCCGCAATCTCCTGGAAGAGTGCGTGCGCGACCTGGAAGGCGGAGCAGCGGCGGCGGCCTTTTCGTCAGGGATGGCCGCCATCATGAGCGTGTTTCAGGCCCTGTCTGCGGGCGACCACGTCATCGCGCCCCAGGACATATACCATGGTACGGCCAAGCTTTTAAGGGAGCGGTTCGCCCGTTGGGGCCTGGATTCTACCTTCGTGGACATGACCGACATCGATCAGATCCGCAAAGCGTTGAAGCCTTCCACCAGGCTCATACTGGTGGAATCTCCTTCAAATCCTCTGCTCAAGATCACCGACATCCAAGCTGTGTCGGAGTTGGCCCACGGGCACGGTATCGTCTGCGTGTGCGACAACACCTGGGCCAGCCCCGTGTTGCAACGCTGCCTCGACCTGGGAGCTGACCTGGCGCTCCACTCGACGACCAAGTACCTGGGCGGACACGGAGACGTAACCGGCGGCATTGTGGTGGGCGCGCGCGAGGACGGGCTATTCGAAGAGGTCCGCAACATACAGCTCGACGGAGGCGCGGTCCCGTCTCCCTTCGACTGCTGGCTGCTCCTCCGGGGCATCCGCACCCTGCCATACCGGATGCGGGCCCACTCGGAGAACGCCGCCAGGGTTGCCGCGTTCCTCAACGGCCACCCCAAGGTTGAAGAAGTATTCTTTCCAGGACTGGAGGGGCACCCCGGCCACAACATCGCCCGCCGTCAGATGTCCCTATTTGGCGGAATGCTTTCTTTTCGTGTCAGCGGCGGAGCGGAAGAGGCGTTCGCGGTAACCTCCAGGGTCTCCCTTTTCACCCGGGCAACCAGCCTGGGAAGCTACGAAAGCCTGATCGAACACCGGGCTTCAATCGAAGGTCCGGGAATTCAGACCCCCAACGATCTACTCAGGGTTTCCGTAGGACTGGAGAACCCGGACGACCTCATAGCGGACTTGGAACAAGCGTTGACAGGAGGCGGCTAACGGGCAACCGCCCAGGCGGTGTGGAAGCCCTGGAATCGCCTAACGCTTCAGGAAATCCACTATCAGCGGGTTGATTTCCTCCGGCTTTTCCTGGTGCATGAAGTGGCCTGTGCCAGGGATGATCACTTTCTCCAGCCCGCCGGTGAAATACCGGTCCATGTTCTCGCTTTCAAAACCGTCCAGTCTCTTGGGGCGGTCCCGCGTTCCGTGTAGCGCCAGCGTGGGCACGGTTACGGGACCGGCGGCGACCCGGTCCTCATCTTCTTTCGCCGACGGGTCCTGAAGCTCCGGGCGGTACCTGGCCCGGTAGTAGCTAAGAGCTGCCTGCACGACACCCGGCTTGCGGAACGTCTCACGAATGCTCTCCAGGGCATACGCCGGGATATCCCACTCCGGCGAAGCGTCCCGCCACCAGTCCTCGACGAAAGCGTAATCGTTGTGCGCGACCACCTCTTCGGCGAATGGCATCTGGAAGAAGTACCCGTGCCAAGTCCCTCTCAGGTGCAGGTAGGTCCTCTGCAGTTCCCGGTCGGCCCGCCCCGAGGCGATGGTCACCAGCTTGTTCACCTTCTCAGGAGCCAATATCGTCGCGCCGGTAACCGCCCCGGCCCCCCAGTCGTTGCCGATCAGGTACGCGTTCTCCGCGCCCAGGGCGTCAACAATCCCCAACACGTCCCTGCACATGAGAACCGCCTGGTACTTCCCGTCCTTCGGCGCCTGGGTCGGAGAGTACCCCCCATAAACGGAGCGACCGCGCGAAAGCCGGCTTCGGCCAATTCGGGCAGAAGGTGCCGGAACGAGTAAGCATGGTCTGGAAACCCGTGAAAGCATAGGGCCAGCGGCCCTTCGCCCATCTCCAGATAATGGAAATCGATGCCGTTGGCATGTACTGTCCCGGTGCTGAAATCCGCCATCGTTCCTCCCGGACTATTGGTCCGAATATTGTGACTAGAACTCTTTCATGCGGGGAAGCACTTCCCGGCCGAAGAGTCCAATTTCCTTCATTACATAATCATGGCCGATCCCCGGCTGTTGGAATGCCAGGTCAACTACCCCCACGCCCGCCTCATCATGGAAAGCCTTCAGCTTCTCAACCACGGTGTCAGGGCTCCCAACGAAGCCAACCATACCCCGAAGGCTGCGGCCCGCCACCGCTCCGGCTCCGGCGGCGAAAACCCTGCTCCCATCGAAAGCCTCTCCACTCCTCGCTGACTGCACCGCCCGCGTTAATGTCGGACCGACCGCGACGCCGCGCTGCACTCCCCGGGAGTCCAGGTCGTCCATGAACGATTCCGCTCCCTCGTCCGTCTCACCAAGGCAGATGCCTCCCCGGTACACAATCTGGTCGGGACCCGGTTCCCATCCGGCCTCGCGGCATAGCTGGGTGTATCTGGCGGCAACCCTGGCAGTATCTTCCACGGAATCGTAGGAGACGCCCAGGCCCAGCCTGTTGTTGGCGGCATACTTGAGCGCGTCCTCGCTTCTGGTGGCCACGATCACCGGAGGGAGCGGCTGCTGCACCGGTCTGGGCCAAACCGACACGGTGCGGTAGCGGTAGTAGCGGCCTTCCCAGGAAAAGGGCTGTGGTTCGGTGAGAGCCTTGATCACTAGGTCCATCCCCTCGGTAAGCCTGTCCCGCCCCTCCGCCGGGTTAAGGTCGTATACCTGGTCTTCGCTGATAATCCCGCGCATGAACGCTACGACCAGCCGTCCGCCGGTCAGATTATCCAGCATACCGACTTCCTCGGCGGCGCGGACAGGGTTGATGATCGGAAGCAATTGGCCTAGCAAGGCAATCTTGACCCGGCGGCACCGCTGGGCCACGGCTGCGGCCATCACAGCCGGATTCGGCGTCATTCGGTTGCCCGAATAGTGGTGCTCGGAGAGGCTCACCCAGTCAAAGCCCACATCTTCGGCCAACTCCGCCTCGGCCATGCCTTCGTCATAACTACGCATCGCTATTCCGGTGTCCTGAAACGCCGAGGGCACCGGCCAGTCAGGGGGGAACTCATGCCGGTCCGCGTATCCCATACATGCGAAGTATGACGCCTTCACAAAAGTTCTCTCCGAAAGCCTCTCAGGTGATGCGCCGGGCTCCCGCCCAGCCGCCAACGTTGGCAAGATGTTAGGTGACGGCCCCGTGGGTGTCAACGGGACGCTGGGAAGTTTCCATCTTTCGCCTGCAAGGCGCCGTGGGGCAACTGTTCAGACTCGAGGAGGCGGATTGGCTTAATCCCAAATCGGGCATCTCCACGATGATTCTCGAACTATGTCCCTCAGCCGCAACCAGTCATTCCCGCGCAGGGAGACCTTTGAATAATCCCCTCTCCCTCCGGGAGAGGGTTAGGGTGAGGGCGTCCTCCGTATCTGGGCGCACTCTGGATTCTCGCTTTCGCGGGAGTCGCGGAAGGTTACGCAAAGGTCTCCGCATGCGGGAATCCAGAAATGCCAATGATAGTGACCGTTGCTGGTTGTAAAGGTTTCTGGATTCCGGGTCAAGCCCGGAATGACGGGCTGGGAATGGGAAGGGCACATCAAGTCTGAACAGTTACGCCCTGGGGACCGCTCTTGACACATCCGGAATGCCATCCCATATTCATACGGCGTTAACCCGTGTCGAGCGCTATTCAGGAGGACGAGCGATGCCGGAACTCTACCGTGCTGACCACGTTGGCAGCCTGCTCCGGCCACCGGAGCTAAAGGAGGCCCGCGCCGCTTTCCAGCAAGGAAAGATAGACCGGGAGAAGTTGAGGGAGGTCGAAGACCAGGCCATCGTCGGGACCTTTCATCGTCAGGGCGGGGCCAACGTGGACATCTTCTCCGACGGAGAGTTCCGGCGCACCGGGTTCCAGAACGACCTGATCGAGTCCGTGGATGGGTATGTCGAGACCGATCAGCCCGCCGTCGTCCGGGTCTGGCAGGGTCCGGGAGGCGAACCTCAAGAGCAGGGGACCAGGCAGGTTGTGGGAGGCAAGCTGAGACAAATTAAGCGGTTGACGGAGCATCAATCGGCTTTCTTGCGTCAGCACGTGCCAGGCCGCTACAAGATAACCGTTCCCAGCCCCAGCCAGTTTCCGGCCATCAGCTACCAACCGGGGCTAACGGACCAGTTCTACCCCACCCGTTCCGACCTTCTGTGGGAGATCGCTGGGATAATCAAGGCGGAGATAAATGCCCTCGTGGAAGAGGGTGTCCCCTATATCCAGATCGACGCGCCCAGATACAGCTACTACGTGGACCCCAGGTGGCGTCAACACCTCACAGATCTGGGAGAAGACCCCGACAAGATGTTCGACGAGGCGCTGGCCGCCGACAACATGTGCGTGGAAGAGGCCAGGGGTCAAGGTTCCACCATCGCCATCCACATCTGCCGAGGCAACAACGAAAGCAAGTGGTACGCCGAGGGAGGCTACGACCCCATCGCGGAGAAGTTGTTCGGCTCCCTTAACGTCGATCGGTTCCTGCTGGAGTACGACACCGACCGCGCCGGCACCTTTGAGCCGCTGCGGTTCGTCCCCAGGGGAAAGTCCGTCGTCCTCGGCTTGGTCAGCAGCAAGGACTCCAGGCTTGAGCCCCAGGAGCGGCTTTTGGACCGGCTGGATGAGGCGTGCAAGTACATCCCCGAAGATTACCTGGCGTTAAGCCCACAGTGCGGGTTTGCGTCCACCGCGGCGGGCAACCTTCTCACTGAAGAGCAGCAGTGGCGCAAGATCGAATTGGTGGTGGAAACAGCGCGGGAAATGCGGGGCTGGTAGCCCGCCGTCCTACAAGCGGCAGAACGCCCCGCCGCCCACGCAGATTGACTCGCCCGTGGTGAACGACGAATCGTCCGAGGCGAGAAATGTCACGGCCGCCGCCACTTCCTCCGGCGTACCGGGGCGGTTTAGCGGGATAGGCGTGAGACTCGCGGAGGCCACCAGCGTAGGCCCTCTCCCGCCGGACGGTGGTGTCTCGCCGGGAATCCGAGTTACGAGAGTGTCGCCTTCCGCGCGCGTACTCGAATGGGGCACCACCAGGTTGATCCGCACGTTGTAGGGTGCAAGTTCCAGGGCCAGGCTGGTCGTAATTGCCCATATCCCGCCCTTGGCGGCCGCGTATCCCAACCGGCCCATTCCCCGCACGGCGTGGGAGCCGAAATTAACGATTGACCCCGACTGCTGCTCGATCATGATCGGGGCAACCGCCCAGCAACACCAGAGGCACGTAAACAGGTTGTTCTGTATGTTCCCCACCAGGTCCTCCGGGGTCTTTTCCCAGCCCATCTCACCGCTGCCGGGCAGCCGGAACGCCCCGCCCACGTTGTTCACCAGTATGTCGATCCGGCCGAATCGTTCCCTGGCCGTTTCCATCAACGACGTGGCAACCTCGTGGCTGGATATATCTCCTATGAAAGTTTCGGCCTGGCCGCCATAGGCCCTTAGCTCATCGCGCACCCTCTCCGCTCCGGGCTGGTGCCGGTCCACGATCATCACCGACGCCCCTTCTTCGACGAATCGCCTGGCCGTGGCCCGCCCCGTGACCCTGTCCCGATCCCGTGACCACGGCGATCTTCCCCTGGAGCCGCTTGCCCCCCGCCGCGCGTGGGTCTAGTACGGTCTGCCCTTGTGTCATGGCGGTTTCCCTCCATTTATCTAATGCCCGGCCGGGGACGAAAGAAAGGGCGGACACGAAGCCCGCCCCTTGTCACCTTGAAGAATCCGGGGGTTAGTTGGGAGTCCAGGCCAGGGCGCGGACCTCGGTGAACTCCTTCTTGATCTTTTCCCAGTTCTCGCCGCCGTCCGGGCTGCGGTACAGTTCTCCGTACACACTGTTGGCCAACACCAGGTCGGGGTCGGCGGGATGCGTCGCGAAGTTCCACACCGGCGAGTTGGGCTCCACCGGCAAGGGCCGGGTCTGCCATGTCTGGCCGCCGTCAGATGAACGCTGGATGGTGCCGGTGTTGCCGATGGCGGCGTCGCCGTTGGCCGCGAATAGCACGCGGGGATCGTCCGCCTTAACCGCAATCCAACGGCAGTAGGGCATCGGGAAGTTCGAAGTCACCGCCAGCGACTGGAAGGTCTCCGCGTCGTCTTGGCTGGCGAAGATTTCCCGGGGCGTGCTGACCAAAACCGTCTTCGATTCGCCCACGCTGAACGCCATGCCGTGAATGTCCGGGTTGGTGATCCCGGAATCCACGTGCGCCCAGGTGTCTCCGCCGTCACGGCTGCGGTATACGCCGTCGATCTCAACTCCCGCCAACACCGTGCCGCGGTCCACCGGGTCCACCAGCAAGGCTGTTACCCGAGGCGAACCAATGGCGCACTCCTGAGCGATGTCCGCTGATAGCTTCTCCCAGCTCTTGCCGCCATCGGTGGACCTGAACAGGAACGGGGGACTGGTGCCCACGAAGATGGTCTTCGAGTCGCCTGGGTCGATGGCAATGGACCAGATGTTGAGCCCTTCCATGGGAGAGTCCAACTTGGCCCAACTGCTCCCGGCGTCCTCGGTCCGGTAGACCCCGTTGTTCGAGCCCGCGTATACCACGTTGGGACTTTGGGGGTCCACAGCCAACGCCCTGATCTGGGACTCCCCGGGGATGGGGCTGCCAATCCGGCTCCAATTGTCTCCTGAATCGGGACTATGAAATAGTCCGGCGCCGGTGGTCCCTACGAGAATGCTGTAACTTCCTGCCATCACCGTAGCCTCCCTGTTTGGATTTTGTACCCTGTTGCCCACGTGGACCAGGCTTTTTGCGGCCTCAAGTCCTGGGAATTACACGCAATATACACCAGACCGCCGGACGCATGTCAATATCGGTTTTTCTGGCCGATATTAGACGAATCACGTCATAATATAGAGGCAAATCGCCGATATCAATCAGAGCTATTGACCTTGGCCGGGCGTTACTTTAATGTTGAGTATAGTAGCACGTTTGCGGTGGACTCCCTGACAAACCCACGCTGAGAATGCTCCTCACGGGCATGAATGAGGTGGACAAATGGACTTCGGAATTAACTGCGACTTTACGATGGGACGCGCAGAGTCCCACCAGATGGCCTTCAAGGAGGCCATGGAAGAAGTGGACTTGGCGGAAGAACTTGGTCTGGACACCG
This sequence comes from Dehalococcoidia bacterium, assembly GCA_965205385.1. Lineage (GTDB taxonomy): Bacteria > Chloroflexota > Dehalococcoidia > Lucifugimonadales > UBA3495 > CATOSP01. The sequence continues at coordinate 1,638,451 of CBDBGS010000008.1, read as the reverse complement.
TTTGGTTGGGGGAAGCCCATTTCGCTCCGGGACGCTCTGTCCTGGCCGCGCCAATCGTCGTCGCCAGCTCCATCGCAACCCGCACCAAGCGGCTCAGGGTCGGAATGGCCGTCCAGGTGCTGCCGCTGATCCATCCCCTGCGGTTGGCCGAAGAAGCGGCAACGGTCGACCAGATCAGCGAGGGCCGGTTCGAGTTCGGCGTCGGGCGCAGCGGCAACGTCCGCGCATACGACATCATGGGCATCGACTACGGCGAGAGCAAGGGGCGGTTCCAGGAAGCCCTTGACATAATTCTTCATGCCTGGTCAGGGGAAACCTTCTCCTACGAAGGTAAGTACAACACCATCACCAACGCCACCCTGTCTCCCCAGCCATACCAGAAGCCCCATCCGAAAATACGCATCGCGGCCAGTAGCGAGGATTCCTTTGGCCGCATTGGGCGGCTGGGTCAACCCATCTTCCTGGGTCTCCGTGCGATGGACGTGGAGGACCTGAAGACCAACCTGCAAGATTATAAGGAAGAATGGAAAGCGGCTGGACATCCCGGTGACGGCGGAGACATCAACGTCCGCTTCCCAATGTACATCGCTCCCAGCGAGTCGGAGGCCATCGAAGAGCCCAAGGAAAGCATCGAGGCGTTCTTCAAGCGCCAAAGGGAGCTTTTCGAATACTCCTATGGCCGTGAAGGCACCGAGAATACGGGCCGGCGGCAGGAGCGGTACGAAAGGCTTGCCAACGCAACCTACGAGGACTTGCTCGAGACCCGGGTGGTCTTCGGGAGCCCGGACCAGGTAATCGACCGGCTCAACCAGTTCAAAGAGATGTTGGGAGTCACCGGCATTACAGCGGAACTGAATCCCGGGGGGTTCCTTCCCAAGGAAGCGGTGCAACGCAGCCTGAAGCTCCTGACGCAAGAGGTTATGCCCGCGTTCAAGTAACGGGCCTCTAAAGGCCAACGGCGAACCAGCCATCGGCGCAGTCTTCCCCTCGAGGTGAAGAGCGATGCCAGCGCGTACTGGACAGGAATACATCAATGGGTTGCGGGACCGTCCCCGCGAAGTGTGGATCGACGGTGAACGGGTAAAAGACGTCACCACCCATCCAGCCCTTCGCGGCGGCGTAAAGTCGGTGGCCGCCCTCTATGACATGCAGCACGATCCCGAGCTGCGCGAAGAGATGACCTTCGCCTCTCCGTCCACCGGCGATCCGGTCGGTCTCTCCTACCTGATCCCCCAGACCGTGGAAGACCTGGAACGCCGCCGGAATATGATGACTCATTGGGCCTGGGCGAGTTGCGGCATGATGGGCCGCTCACCCGACTTTCTTAACGTGATCTTCTCAGCATGGGCGGGAGCCGCCGGTTACTTCGCCCAGGACCGGCCGGAATTTGAGCGGAACATCATCAACTATCACGAGTTCCTCCGCGAGAACGACCTGGCCTTGACCCACGCATTGGTCAACCTGCAGCGCCGGCGCACTCCCAATCCCGCCGATACCCTGAGCGAAGATGTTGCTCTGACCGTGATCAAGGAGACGGATTCCGGGATAGTTGTCAGGGGCAGCCGGGTATTGGCCACCCTGGGCCCCATTTCGGACGAGATCGCCATCTATCCCGTGGCCGCTCACAGGCTGGCCGACGCCGACCGGCGGCAGTCCTTCTCTTTTTCCATCCCCTGCGACACTCAGGGCGTGAAATTCCTGTGCCGCGAGAGCTTGGATCTTGGACGCTCCCATTTCAACCATCCGCTGGGGTCCCGCTTCGAGGAGATGGACTCGGTGGTGTTTTTTGACGATGTGTTCGTCCCGTGGGAGCGGGTGTTCTTGCTGGGCAACGTGGAGCTTTGCAATGGCTACGCCGCGGGCACCCAGTCCGACGCCCACACCGGCCACCAGGTCTTGACACGCTGCGTGGCCAAGGCTGAGTTCATGCTTGGGCTGGCTGACCTGATCGTCGATACCCTGGGTTCGGGCACCATTGCCCACGTCCAGGAGCAGGTCGCCGAGCTGATCACCCAGCGGGACATGCTCAAGTCCTGCCTCCGGGCTTCAGAGGCCGACGCCGCCATCAACCAATGGGGAGTCATGTGTCCTCACGTCCCCTCCATGCGGGCCGGCCGCACCCTTTTCGGCCGCTCCGTCTATCCCAGAATGGTGGAGATCATCCAGATGCTCGGCACCAGCAGCCTGATGGCCCTGCCTGCCGAGGCCGACTTTGACACCCCAATCGCCGAAGATGTGAACCAATACCTGGCAACCGACACCGCAAACGCCCGCGACCGCGCCAGGCTGTTCCACCTGGCTTGGGACGCGTCCTGCAGCGCGTTCAGCGGCAGGCAGGTCCTCTACGAGCGTATGTTCGGCGGCAATCCGGTACGCAATTCGATTACTCTGTACACCAACTACGATAAGGAACCCTTCAAGCAGAGAGTCCGGGATTTCTTGGACCTCGAAGACTAAACCCAAACGACAACAATCATCGGAGGTATAGGAAATGGGTTACACGCCGAAGCACCTGGGTCACGTGGTCATGCGGGTACGGGACATGGACCGTTCATTGGACTTCTACACCAGGGTCATGGGTCTCACGATCATGGAACGTACCGCCGGCGGCACCGTCTTCATGTCCGCCAACACCGAGAAGTCCCACGAGCTGGCCATCCGCGCTATCGGAATGGAAGCCGAAGGCCCCGACCATTCCAAGATCGGTCAGGCGCACATGGCCTGGCAAATGGAGTCGCTCCAAGACCTCCAAGAGCTGTACAGCCGGCTCAAGGACAACGACGTCCGCATCCAGCGCATCGGAGACCACGGTCTGTCTTTGGGCGTCTACCTGCTGGACCCGGATGACAACGAAATCGAAGTGTATTTCGAGCTTCCTTCCGCCCAGTGGGACCGGAAAGAGGGCAAGGGCCTCTTCGAAGGCAATTTCCCCGGCAAGCTGGAAGAGCCCGCTGGCGTAGCCGACGACTAGGTCCCAGCCCCGCTCCCAATCAATCTACGCCGTTCCGTAGGGGTCCTCCCTTCCATAGCGGAAGAAGGAGGACCCGCAAACATAGTACTGGCCTAGACCTCCCCCGCACGGGCTGGAGAGCGCAAGTCTTCCGCTCTGGCAGTCTAGGTCAAGTCGATTACCTCCGCAACCCCGCGGCGCTCCCCGGAAGCCTTGGGGATTCTTGTATTCGCGAGGAATAGTTGAAAGCGATCAGACTCCATATCACAGATGATGGCGACGAACTCCGGATGGAGGATGTGCCCCAACCCACCCCCGCCGCCGGTGAACTCCTGATCAAGACCCATGCAATCGGCATAAACCGCGCCGACCTAAACCGAAGAAGGACAGTTCCCGAGGGAGAACAAGAGCCGCCCAGAATCCCGGGTCTGGACGTGGCCGGTGTGGTGGAGTCTGTCGGTACAGGCGTGTCGGGTTGGGAAACCGGGGACCAGGCCATGGCCCTGGTGCGTGGGGCCTACGCCGAATACTGCACGGCCCAATCCGCCCTGGCTTACCGCCAACCCCAGGGGATGTCGACTACCGATGCCTCCTCCCTCCCGTGTGTATTCTTCACCGCCTGGTACGCCTTCCAGATGGCGGGGTTGCAGGCAGGAGAGACGGCCTTGATTCACGCCGCCGGAAGCGGAGTTGGCATGGCGGGAATCCAAATCGCCGACGCCATGGGGGCGCGGGTCCTCACCAGTGCGGGTTCCGACGAGCGCGTAAGCAGAGGTTTGGAGTTGGGCGCGCAGGCAGGGGTCAACTATTCCACCCAGGACGTTACCGCGGAATTGCTCCGTCTCACGGACGGCCGCGGGTGGACATGGCGCTCGATACCGTGGGTGGCGGGATTTTCGACTCGACACTCGCCGCATTAGCCGAAGGCGGTAGAGTCGTGACCGTGGGCGGCCATACCGGCCCCAGGTCCGAGTATCAGGAACGCGCCCTGCAAGCCAATGGCCAGTGGGTTCACGCGATGGGCGTGTTCAACGAGGCTCAAGAAGATGCGGACCAGCTCGGTTGGTCCCAGATGAAGTCCTGGTTTGAGGCGGGAAAGCTTCGCACCATTGTGCAGGAAGTGTTCCCCTGGACCGAGTCCCAGCGGGTCCAGGAGCTTCTGGCCAGCCGTGCCGTGTTTGGCAAGCTGGTCATGGAAGTCAACTGACCTGTCCACCGGCGCGGCGATTGGCCAACTCCACTCGGGCTCCGGTGCAAGGAGGACCATGGACTTCGGACTGTTCTTGGAGTTTACCGCCCCGGAAGGCACTCCGGACCAGGAGACTTTCACCGAAGGGTTCTCCTTGGTCGACGCGGCGGAATCAATGGGCGTCGACTCGGTCTGGTTGGCGGAGTACCATTTCTCCACATTTAGCGTCCTATCCGCGCCGATTACCGTGGCGACCGCCGTGGCGGCCCGCACGCGGCGAATGCGGATCGGCTTCGGAGTCGTCCTTCTGCCCTTGAGCAACCCGATCAAGGTTGCCGAGGAAGTAGCGACCTAGGACCACATCAGCCAGGGCAGGCTGGAATTCGGAATCGGCCGCGGCACATTCCCAGACCATCACGACGCCTTCAACTCGCCCTTTCCCGAAAGCAGGACCCGGTTTGAAGAATACCTGGAGATCATCCGACAGGCATGGACCACGGACCAGTTCTCCTTCGAGGGCGATCACTACACCTGCAAGGAGTTGAAGGTCCGCCCAAAGCCCTTGCAGAGCCCGCATCCACCCATCAGGATCGGAGTTACGTCCGAGGAGACCTTCCCCATCATTGGGGGCATGGGATACCCTATCTTCATCAATCCCTCTAGAGTATTTTCCCTGGACGAGCTTGCCCCCTGCATTCAGGCCTACAGACGGGCATGGAAGGAAGCGGGGCACCCTGGAAATGGTGAAGTGGGCCTGCGGATACCCATCTACGTTGCCGACACCGCCCAGCGGGCCTACGACGAACCAATGGAAAGCACGGTGTCTTCCATGCAGGGCCTCAGCACGAGAGTCGCCGGCAGCGCCGACCGGGAAGGCACCACCGGAAACTGGCATGCCCAGGCGGAGCGCATCGGCGGCATGACCTACGACGACTGGCTCCGTGACAAGGTTGTTTTCGGTACCCCGGAAGCGGTCGTCGACCGGCTTAGCCAGTTGATCTAAGACCTGGGACTGTCTCAGATAGTTTATGAGATTAACTTCGGCCGCCGGATACCCAAAGAGCTACAGTTGAATTGCCTGAAGTTGATTAACGAAAGGGTCGTCCCTCAGCTGCGTTAAAGGACTGGAATGGGCCTCCCTATACTTGTAATGGGTGTACCCTCCCACCGATAACCCCCTACTAAAATTTCCAACTGCAAATCCTGAAATTAAAGGAAGATCGAATGTACAACCACGCCCAGGTGGATAGCGTCGCCGAGGCTTACCTCGAGCTGTTGGCAGCCCGCGGAATCGACTATTTCTTCGGTAACGGCGGCACCGACTTCGCGCCCATCATCGAAGCCTATGCCAAGCGGTTGAGCCAGGAACAAACGTTGCCCCGTCCCATCCCGGTCCCCCATGAGGTCACCGCCGTTAGCATGGCACATGGCTACACCATGATTACCGGCAAGCCTCAGGTCGTCATGGTGCATACCGTGCCTGGCACGGCCAACGCCATCGGCGGCATTGTGAACGCGGCCAGGGCCAACGTTCCCATGCTCTTCAGCGCTGGACGCACACCCCTCACCGAGGGCGGGGCGCGGGGCTCACGCGACGGGAGCATTCACTGGGCTCAGGAGTCCTTCGACCAGGCGGCAATGGTCAGGGAATGGGTTAAGTGGGACTACGAGCTTCGCCACGGGGCCGATCTGGAAGGAGTCGTCGACCGGGCCTTCGCCATCGCCGAGTCCACGCCTCCCGGCCCTGTATACCTCACCTTGCCCCGGGAAATCCTGGCCGAAGAGGTCCCGGGAATCGACTACCAAACGGAGTCCCGTCAACAACACCCCGGCGACCGCCTTCCTTCGCCGGAATTCATTGCCCGGGCAGCGCGATTGCTGGCGGGGGCCCAACGTCCGTTGTTGGTCACCCGAGGGGCGGGGAAAGACCCCGAGGCTGTCGCTCCTCTGATTGAACTGGCCGAAGTACTCGGTATGCCCGTGTTCGAGTCCGGCGCGTTGTACGCCAACTTCCCCAAAGACCATCCGCTACATGCCGGAGCCGACATCGGGACAGCCTTGGGCGATTCCGATGTCGTGGTGGTGTTGGAAGCGGACGTGCCCTGGACTCCCAAACGGCACGCTCCCGCCTCGGGTGCGACGGTGATCGGGATTGGGGAAGACCCCCTCTTTTCCGCCTATCCGGTCAGAGGGTTCCAGGTCGACTTGAACCTCTCCGGCAATCCAAAGTTGATACTCCAGGCTTTGGTCAAGTCGGTCAAAGAGGCCGCGCCGGACGCCTCGGCTGCCACGGCCAGGACCAATGAATGGGGCGAGCGGTCCACACAACGCCGCGAAGCTGCGCGGCTGCGGGCCGAGGACGCGAGCGACCAGCGCCCAATCAACAAAGCCTGGTTCACCAAGTGCCTCTCCGACGTCCTGGACGACGACACCATCGTGCTGAACGAGCTTGGGATAGACGCGGTCCAGATTGGCATAACCCGCCCCGCAAGCTTCTTCAGCGTCCCTGCTTCCGGCGGGCTGGGCTGGGCCGTCGGCGCGTCTTTGGGCGCGAAGCTGGCCGCCCCCGATAAGACCGTAATCTGCTGCGTTGGGGACGGCTCATATATATTCGGCTCCGGTACCTCCGGGCACATCGTGGCCGAGGCCCAGGGCTTGCCGGTCCTTACCATTCTGTGGAACAACGGCATCTGGAACGCGGTACAAAGCGCAACCAGAAACACCTATCCCGATGGGAACGCGGTCCAGACCAACAACTTCCCCGTAAGCACACTCTCACAGTCCTTCCAATACGAGCTTATTTGCCAGGCGGCGGGCGGCTACAGCGAACGGATCGAGGATCCGGCGGACGTCCCCGCGGCCTTGCAACGGGGCCTGAAGGCTGTGCGCGAGGATAAACGCCAGGCCCTGCTAAACGTCATAGGCCAGTAGCTCGTCCCTTATCCGCAAGACCGGCCTCCCGGATACTCGCTGACATCATGGGTTGTGACCCACTCTATCAGATGGGTTGCAACCCCTCTCCAACCGCCGCCCCTCCGCCATCCTCCCACCCAATTGCTCCTCAATCATCCATTACCTCACGCCTCCGATGGCCAGTGGTCCCATATAATTGATTAAATTAGTATAAAATTTGCCACAAAACCTCTTGCTTAACCTAGATGCGCGTTGCTATAAACCACATTACATAACTGAAACAGCGACCGGATTGACCGGCGCATCGGACGCTCCCTTTGACAGACTCCTTGAATGAAGGCAGCAAGCCGGATGGGGATCATCTCATGCTCAAAAGCGAGCTAGTACGAGTCTCGGGTCGTGGCGCCAATGTCGAGTTTCTTATCGACGACGGAGCCACCTTTGACGAGATCACCCTTGGACTGCGGGATTACCTGGCGGAGCACGCAAACCTTTGGTCCGGCGGGAGCATCACGGTCAACGTGGGGAGGCGCATCGTCTCTCAAGACCAGCTAGCCGAGCTCAAGGAGATCTTTGAACGGCAGTCAGGGTTAAAGGTGGCCCGGTTCTCCTGCCTGCCCGAGAGCCTAAGCTCCCAAGGCGGGGATACGGGTGGTCTGATCACACCTGATTCGGCCCCGGCCTCAACGGGGGTTTCTGGGCCTATCTCTCCCCGGCGCGAGGCGGCTGCGGCGGGACAAAGTCCCGCGGAGCCAACCCGTACTCTCAACGCCTCCCACGCGGACCGGAGCCACGCACAGGGAACAGTCGCGGCAAGCGTTCGATGGGACACCGCGCTGCTGGTCAAGGCAACGTGCAGGTCGGGAGAGAGCATCCGCCATGATGGAGACGTGGTCGTCTTGGGCGACGTCAACCCGGGCGCGGAGATAATCGCCGAGGGCGACATCGTCGTATTCGGACAACTTCGCGGGTTCGCCCATGCGGGTTCGAAGGGCAACACCAGGTCGGCCATCGTGGCCCTGAACCTGGACTCGCCGCGTATCCAGATAGGACCTCACGCCGGCACGTCAGCGCAAGCGGGTCAGCGGCGCAAGGGACCGGCAACCGGGCCCATGATCGCTTACGTCCGGCGCAAGGGCATTCACCTGGCCCCGTTCGTGGGCCGGTTCGCAAACTATGAAAGAGGGGAACCGTATGACGGGTAGGACTATCGTAATCACTTCGGGCAAGGGCGGAGTCGGTAAGACCACGGCCACAGCCAACATCGGCTCCGCGTTGGCAATGCGAGGCAACAAGGTCGTGGTCATCGACACGGATATCGGGCTGCGCAATCTGGACGTCATCATGGGGCTGGAGAACCGGATAGTTTATGATCTGGTCAATGTGCTCGAAGGAAAATGCGAGCCTCACAAGGCGATGATCCGCGACAAACATGGGTACGAGCTATACCTGATACCCGCGGCCCAGACCAGGGACAAGGACTGCATAAACCCGGAGCAATTGCGGGAACTCTGCGCCAAGCTGGAGACCGAGTTCGACTACGTGTTGATGGACTGTCCGGCGGGCATCGAACAGGGATTCAAGAACGCCGTCGGCGCGGCCACCGAGGCTATCCTCGTCACCACTCCAGAGGTCTCGGCCATCCGTGACGCGGACCGCGTAATCGGGCTCCTGGAGGCCTCGGAAGTCCATCGGCCTCGCCTGATAATCAACCGGATCCACCCCGACATGGTCAAGCAAGGAAACATGATGGACAAGGACGACATCGTGGAATTGCTCGCGGTCGACGTGCTGGGACTGGTGCCCGCCGACGACAGGACCATCACCGCAGCCAACCGGGGCGTGCCGGTGGTTCATGACAAGAAGGCCCCCTCAGGCGCGGCATTCCTGCGAATTGCGGCCCGCGTGGACGGCGAAGAAGTGCAGTTCGCGGAGCTGGACCGCAAGGCGGGAATGGTCGGCAAGATCAAAGAGCTTCTTGGACTGGACCGGAGGGCCTATTCTCATGCTTGATCTGTTCCGATGGCTGCTTGGCCAGCTTGACACCGCGAATGGCCAGGAACGCAGCAAAGACACCGCGCGGCAGCGCTTAAGCGTCGTCTTGATTCAGGACCGTCTGGACCTTCCAGCCGAAAAGATGGACCTGATGAAACAGGAAATCTGGGAAGTCGTATCCCGGTACCTCGTAGTGGATGACGAATTCCTGGAATTCGAGATTCGCAGGTTGGATGAACTGGTGGTCCTGGTATCCAACATCCAGGTCAAAGACACCACCGAACTAGCCCCAGCCCACTAACCGGCCCCGTATCCCCTCCAAGGAATGACGGCCCGACCCGGTGAGCAGACCGTTCACCGGGTCGCCGCACATCTCCACCACCGCCCACTAGCCACCAACCACCGCCCACTAGCCACCGCCTCCCGCCGTCGCGTATAGTAACCGGGACCTCCAGGGGAGACCATGTCTGAATCAGAAGTCCTCATCATTGGCGGCGGGATCGCCGGAACATCCACCGCATACCACCTCGCCGCCCTGGGCCGCGATGTCACCCTCCTCGAGCGCGGCGACATCGCATCAGAGGCTTCCGGGGCCAACGCGGGCGCGGTCGGGGCCATAGGCTGGGGCGCGGTCCCAGACCTCCAGGCATACCTCACTATGGGTAGCCTGAAGATCTTTAAGTCGATGCAGGTCGACCTGGGGTACGACATTGAGTTCCGCGCATCGGGCGCTCTGCAAGCGGTCCACAACGAAGCCCAGTATGAGTTCATCCGGGACCGTGTCCTTGCCCAACAGTCCGGCGGCTATCGGGTGGAGTTGCTTACAGCAAGGGAAGCGCGGGCCATCGAGCCGGCCCTCAACCCGGCCCTAACAGCTTATATGTACTCCCCTTTGCGGGCGCAGGCCAACCCGGTCAAAGCTACGCGAAGTTTCGCCGACGCCTCCCATGAACTTGGGGCCCGCATACTTACCGGTAGAGAGATAACCGGCGTCAAACACCTTGCCGGCGGTTCCTACCGCATAGATACCCCCGGCGAGGAGTACCGGGCCCAAATCCTGGTTCTTGCCGCCGGAGCCTGGTGTGGACCATTGGGGTCGATGCTGGGTCTAGACATACCGGTCGTTCCGGTGCGGGGCCAGATGTGGTCTACCGCGCCCCTGCCGCCACGGGTGTTCGCGACGATATCCTCAGCCGAATCAGCCCTGGACTGGAGCGCGGAATCCGAGCGAAAACCCGGAACGCCTCCGGAACTCACCCACCAACAAGATACCCGCGTTACCCGGCACCTGTACGGGCGTCAGACCGCCGACGGTGAGATCATATTCGGCGGAGACAGGAAGATCGCCGGTTACGATAAGACGCCCGACCCGGCGGGGATCGAGGCAAACCGGGGCCATGCGGCGGAAGTGCTGCCGCTGGTTAGGGACCTGCCGCTGGAGAGGACGTGGGCGGGACTCATGCCCTTTTCCTTGGACGGCAAGCCCATTATCGGGAAACTTCCCGGCCCAGACGCCTGTTACATTGTCAGCGGACTGGCCTCGTCCGGGTTTGGCCGGGGTCCTATGGCGGGTAAACTTATCGCCGACTACATTCACACCGGTCACAGGCCTCAGGTCTTGAGTGAAGCAGACCCTGCCAGATGCGTGAATGCCATAGGCTAGGGGCTTCGCCGGCATCTCGTTTCCCGAAGACAACTTAGGCCTCGGCACATGTTAAAGAAGGTCCTTAGAAATGCGCCTGGTGTTGACCAACGCCTCTCTGATCGACTGCGTTAATCCGGAGCCAGCGCCCCGGTCAAGCGTCGTGGTTGAAGATGGGCGTATAGTCCAAATCTCCACCGGAGCTGTTCCGGTCGACTCCAGCGGCTCTCAAGTCGTAGACCTGGAAGGCGCCTACCTGCTTCCCGGACTCTGGGACGTCCATATCCACCCCGAATACGTCACACATCCGGTCCTCACCGTGGCCCAGCAGACGGCCCGCTTCGGACAAGAACTGTCCGAGGGGTTGACCGAAGCGGGGGTCACCAGCGTCCGTTGTGGCGGGGCTTCCCATTTTATGGATGTTGCCTGGCGGGACACCTTCGCCGCTGGACATATACCTGGTCCCAGGGTATTCGCCTGCGGCAACTTCTTGACCACCACCGGCGGTCACTTCCTGACTTCGGGCCATGCCCGGGAATGCGACGGTCCATACGGGTTCGTGAACGCCATCCGCGAGCAAATCAAAAACGGCGTCGATCACATTAAAATCAACCTCTCCGGCGGTGTCATGGGGCCCTTTTGGGACCGCCATACTCACACGTTTTTGCTCCCCGAGGAGTTGCAAGCGGCCTTCTCCCTTTGCGAGCAAAGGGACTACCGGGTAATGGCCCATGCCACCAACCCCGACGCGGTAAAGTCCGCCCTGCGTCTGGGCGCTCATAGCGTCGAACACGGCTACGTCATGGACGCAGAGTGCCTTCAACTCTTCGTCGAACAGGACACATGGTATGTGCCGACACTTGGAATCACGCACCTGACCCCGTCCCAGGCAAACTCAGTACGGGAACGCGGCTACGTCCAACGCCGGGCGCTCAGCTCGGACCTGGTGCAGAGGGCGGAGGCGGCCGTCGACGGACACCGAAACTGGTTCCAGACGGCCTTGCGTTCAGGAGTCAAAATGGCCCTGGGCTCCGACGTGTTCCCCCTGCGGGAGTCCGCGTTACTGGAGATGGGCCTGTGGGTCAAGGACGGGGCAACCCGTTGGCAAACGCTGCTGGCGGCCACGACCAACGCGGCCCAGCTTTGCGGCAGGGGTTCCGACCTTGGTACAGTTGAAGTGGGTAAATTGGCTGACTTGATTGCGGTAGCGGCTAACCCACTGGAGGACATGGAAAACCTCGGCAAGTTGCTCCTGGTGGTCAAAGAGGGCAAAGTTGTCTCGGACAAGCGCCCCGCCACTGCGGAGTCCAAACAGTAGGAGGGCAGATATGGCCGACAATAAGCTCACCATTGGCAACGTGGAGATAACCTCACTCTCCGACGGCATCCTTGAATTTGACCTTTGCAATTTCTTCCCCGGCATTCCTTCGGAGGACTGGCAACCCTACAGCGCCCATCTCACCGAAGACCACAATGTCCGATTCAACCTGGCCTGTTTCCTGGTCCGCTCAGACGGACGGAACATCGTCGTGGATACAGGGCTTGGCCCGAAACCGGCGGATGCTCCCGAGACGCCCTGGGGAGAGCTATTAAACGACTTTGCCGCCCACGGGGTCAGACCTGAAGAGATAGACATGGTGGTCATGACCCACCTCCACCGTGACCATGTGGGCTGGAACCTCCAGTCTCAGGACGGCAATTTCGTGCCCACGTTCCCAAACGCCAAATACTATATGAGCGCCATAGACTGGAATGCCTCCCACGACCCCGCGCTCCAACAGGATCGATTCCCCAACGCCCCCGAATGCGTCTGGCCTCTACAAGACCTGGGGGTGGCTGAGTTGATGGAGGGCGAATTCTCGCTCACAAGTGAATTGACCACGCTGCCCACTCCGGGACACACGCCGGGACACATGAGCATCATGATCGCCTCCCAGGGAGAACGGGGACTGATACTCGGCGACGTACTCCACAATACGGTGCAGGTACACGAGACCGACTGGGTGTCCCGCGCCGACATCGATCCGGAGCAGACCCGAATCACCCGCCGGTCTTTGATGGAGCGGTTGGAGCGGGACGGCGATACAGTCGTATCCGTCCACCTGCCGAAGCCGGGTTACGGAAAAATTGCCCGCATGAACGGACGCCGCTACTGGCAGGCCCTGGAGATCTGATCTAACTCTCTCGGTAGGCGGCTGTCTCAGTCGTGTCGCGGCCCTTGCGGAGCCCAGTCCCACATGTCCAACACGCCCAGGAAATCGGGTATCATGGACTATGGCCGCCAGCCGCATCAAGTGCCAGGAGCTATGCCGCCTCATGCTGGAACACATGGGGGTCCGTTGGGGGTATGTATTCCTCCGCTCGGCCAATCACATCGGACCCGAAGAATTTCACGACCTAATGGAACAGGCCGTCGAGATGTACCTTGCGGGGGAAGACGAGCGCCGCGTCAAGCATTCAGACTTCGAGGGCCGTCTGTTCACCGAGCGGCGCTATGAGGTTATAGGAGGGCTGGGCGGTCAACGGTTCGACGCCGGACTGGAGACGGCCTACGGCCACGACTCCGCGTCCTTCCTCGTAAACGAGCAAACGGGCGGCATGGGATCGGCCATTTCCAGGAACTAACCCTAAGTGCCCGTGCCCGCCTAGATGGAGTTGCCCCAGCGGTCCGAGGAACAGACTTCCGCCAAGGGCGTTCTCCTGACCGGGCCAAAGACGCCCCTCGGATAGCCCATCGGCATGCAATAGACCACCTGCGCGGTCTCCGGGACCCCGAACAACTCATGGACCCTGTCCGTTACTAACGGGTGCAGAGTGGCAATGGTCCCTCCGATACCGAACGCTCTCGCAGCCAGCAACATATTCTGCGCCGCCGGTATCACCGACCCCGCGGCGGCAGAACCCTTAGCCGTGGCGCACACCAGCACCATCACAGGAGCGTTGCCTATCTCGTTTGCCAGGCGCATAGCTGACCGCATGGGGCTCTTACCGGGTGGGATATCCTCCGGGCCGTTGATCCCGGCGTCCTTTCGTTTAGCCCACCATGCCTCGTGGTACAGCTCGGCCAGTTTGCCCCGCATTTCGGGGTCCTGGACTACAATGAAGTGCCATTGTTGAGTGTTGCCGCCGTTGGGGGCGCGGATGGCCGCCTCCATGATGTCCCGCATCACTTCATCCGGTATTGGATCGGCCTTGAATCGGCGGATGGCCCGTTGCGTGAACAGGGCTTCTCCCAGTGACATGTCGCCTAGACGCTCGGCGGTGGTCATTGTTTACTCCTCCCTGCTGTTCTATTAAGTCCGTGCTGTTTCGTGTCTGTGTCAGGCAAATGGCTGACCCTCTGGTGGCGCATCCAGCCAAATGTTATCACAAAGACGAGACGGCCTTTCCGGCGAAGTCCTTGACCTGGAAGTCTGGAGTAAAAGGACGAAATCGGCTTACGAACAAACCGGGTCCGGTCCGAGACCGGCGGGACTGCGCAGCCACCCCGGCGCCTCGAGTGCCAAGAAGCCGCATCCCACGGCGACAAGGGCGGAGCGCTTAAGGCCCCGCATTGGGTTGACACCCAATAATGCCCTGTCTACACTCAGCTTGACCCGAGATGGGAATAATCTCGTCCATCCACAGGACCTAGACCAGGGGGATAACCGTCATGGCCAGGTTCGACTACCTCGAAGCCCGTACCCTCCGTCAGGCCCTTTCCTTGTGGCAAAGGCACGGCCCCAACGCCCGGTTCGTCGCCGGTAGCACCGATTTTCTGGTCCGCTGGCGCATGGGAAACTGGAACCCCGACTATGTCATCAACATCCAGCACATCCCTGCGCTAAACCGGGTCTCTTTCAGCGCCCGCAACGGTCTGCGCCTCGGGGCTCTCACCACTGTCCAGACCCTGGAAGACCATCCGGCTGTGCGCCGCCGCTACCCTGCCCTTGCAGCGGCGGCGGCCTCCTTCGCCGGAGTCCAGGTGCGCAACCTGGCTACCGTTGGCGGAAACATCTGCAACGCCTCGCCAGCCGGAGACACCCTCCCCGCGCTCTTGGCATTCGACGCCCAATGCCGCGCCGTTGGGCCTGAAGGTGAGCGTTGGGTACCATTGGACCAGTTCTTCACCGCTCCGGGCCGGACGGTGTTGGGACCCGGCGAGCTGTTGGCCGAACTGAGGTTGCCCCCGCCGCTGCCCAACGGCGGCTCACTTTACATAAAACACAGTCCCAGGGGGGCGATGGATATCGCCACCGTCGGCGTCGCCTCCTCCATATCCCTCACCAACGGCGGAGCGGTCTGCGGCGAGGCGCGCATTGGTCTAGGGTCTGTCGCGCCAACACCCCTGCGGGCCTATTCCGCCGAGGACATACTGCGCGGGCACGAGATTACTCCCGCTTTAATCGCCGCCGCTGCCAGGGAAGCGCAGGACGGGGTGACCCCGATATCCGACGTAAGAGGCTCCGCCTCCTACCGCAAGGAGATTGTTGGAGTTCTCACCCAGCGCACGTTGGAACGCGCGGTACAAATGGCCCGGGAAGCGTCGATTCCCTTCGAGATGCAACGACGCCTGGCAGTCCAGGCCGCGTTCTAGCGGCTACCCCAGTCTCACCGGGAGCATGAACGGATGAAGAAACCACTGGCCTTAACAGTCAACGGAGAGCCCCGCCAAGTCCTGGTTGAGCCCTACTATTCCCTTCTGGATGCCCTACGGGACGAGATGCGCCTGACCGGTACCAAGAAGGGTTGTGACGAGGGCGATTGCGGGGCCTGCACGGTTCTCCTGAACGGGCAGCCTGTTACCTCTTGCCTGGTGTTGGCCCACAGCGCCCACGACGCCCAGGTCACCACCGTGGAAGGTCTGGCTACGGCGGAGGCCCTGCATCCTGTCCAACAGGCCTTCGCCGAATACGGTGGACTCCAATGCGGCTTTTGCACACCCGGCTTAATCATGGCCGCCGTGGGTCTGCTGGAGAAGGACCCCGACCCCAGTGAAGAAGAGGTCAAATACGCCATCGGAGGGAACCTGTGCCGCTGTACCGGCTATACCAAGGTCGTGCAGGCGATCATGGCTGCCGCAGAAAAGGCCAGGTCCTAAACCCGGCTCCTGAACGCTTCGAGGAGTGTACGCAATGACTACCGAACATAAGGTCCTGGGTCAAAGCCTCCCCAGGGTGGACGCGCTGGACAAAGTCACCGGCAGGGCTACCTACGTCGCGGACGTTTACTTGCCGGACATGCTCCTGTGCAAGGTGTTGACCAGCCCACACAGCCACGCCCGTATCGTCAGTATCGACACTGGCAAGGCGGAACAGTTGCCCGGAGTCCGGGCGGTCATCACGGGCAACGACTTCCCCGACCGCTATTTCGGGTCCGGGGCGGTCAAGGACCGGCGCATCATGGCCCGCGGCGAGGTGTTCTACATCGGCGAGCCGGTTGCGGCCGTAGCCGCGGACGATGAGATAACCGCGCAGGAGGCGCTGGACCTCATAGAGGTCGAGTACCTGGAACTGGACACAATCGTCGACCCGCTGCAGGCCATCAAGGAAGACTCGACCCTGGTGCATCCCGACATGCCCAACTTCGAAGGTTACGGGTTCGCCATGGGCGGCAACAACTGCACCCTGCTGGATGCGGACCGGGGCGACGTCGACCAGGCGTTCCAGGATGCCGACCACGTATTCGAGGAGACCTACCACTCCCAAGCGATCAATCAGGGGTTCCTGGAACCCATGGCCTGCGCCGCCAACGTCGAGGCCAACGGACGGCTGACCATCTGGGCCTCAACCCAGGGGCCGTACCAGGTACGGGCCCAATTGGCGTCGGTGCTGGACATTCCCCTTTCCAGCATCAAGGTAAACGCTATGGAACTGGGCGGCGGTTTCGGCGCGAAATTGCGGCTGGCCTTCGAGGCCTTCCCCGCCCTGCTGGCCATGAAGACGCGCCGCCCCGTGAAGCTCATCAATACCCGGGAAGAAGTATTCACTCTCAACGGGCCGCGCCTGGCCACGACAATTCACCTGAAGACCGGAGTCAACAAGGACGGGCAGATCACAGCTCGGGAGGCCCACAGTGTCTTCGACGTGGGGGCTTACCTTGGAGCGGGTCCCAATTCCGGCGTCGCCCACGCCCTGGGCGCTTACAACATCCCCAACTTCCGGCTACGGTCCTACGGCGTCTACACCAACAAAATTTACGTGGGCTCCTACCGGGCGTCTGGGGTAGCGGACATGCATTTCGCCGTCGAGTCCCACATGGACGTCATGGCCCACGAGTTGGGCATCGGACCCCTGGAGTTCCGGCTCAAAAACGTCATCAAGGAAGGGGACACCAACGTGTCGGGGGCCAGCGTCCCTTCAAACGGCCTGTTGGAGTGCATAAACGCGGTCAAGGAGAAACTTGCCCTGCCCAAGAAGCTCGAGGAAGGCCACGGCCTCGGGATCTCCCTTGGCGAGTGGCGCAGCGGCAGCGGACCTTCCACGGCCTCAATCAGCGTCAACGAAGACGGCACCGTCAGCCTGCTGACCGGGTCGACGGACATATCTGGGAGCGACACGTCACTCGCCCAGATCGCCGCCGAGACCCTGGGCGTCAGGCTGGACCAAGTGATCGTCGCCAAGCGGGACACCGACATGGCCCCGTTCACCGGCCCTAGCGGTGGCAGCCGTATCGTCTACAGCCAGGGGAAGGCCGTGCAAATGGCCGCCGAAGACGCCCGCGACAGGCTCATAGGCTTGGCGGCGGAAAGGTTTGGCGTGCTCCCGGAGGCCCTGACCTGCCAGGGAGGATCGGTCTACGTCCAGGACAACCCACCCCAGTCCCTGACCATCAGCCAGCTAGCCGCCGCCAGCCTCACTTCCCGGGGCGGCCCAATCATCGGTCTGGCCTCCCTGTCCACCATGCCCTACGCGCCCGTGTTCAACACCCAGGCTGCGGAGGTGGTAGTCGACAAGGCCACTGGCCAGGTGAGAGTGACCCGGTTTGTCCAAGCCCAGGACGTGGGACTCGCCATCAACCCGATGGGAGTCGAGGGACAATTGGAAGGCGGGGCGGTGCAAGGAATTGGCCGGGCCCTCAGCGAAGAAATGCAGATCGACATGGAGACGGGCCGGGTCAGGAACGCCTCCCTCTCCACTTACCTCATGCCGTTGGCCATCGACATGCCGACCATCGAGAACATCCTTGTGGGGGTGCCCAGCGAGGATGGCCCCTTCGGCGCGAGAGCGGTGGCCGAGCCCCCGGGCTTCGGTCCTCCCGCCGCCATCGCCAACGCTATCTACGATGCGGTGGGGGTCAGGATCAAAGACCTGCCCCTGTCCGGGGACCGCGTCCTGGCTGCGCTGCAAGGGCAAGTCCCAGACGAATACCATCTGGATGTGGAAGCCCTGAAGAAGGCCGAGACGGGTTAGACCAAAATGCCGTCTCCGCGTCACCGGTGGCGGAAGACGGAATCGCCAGGAATCGGGTCCAAGCCAGTTTTAGGGCTCGAAGACCGTCTCCAACTTGGCCGAACTGTCAAAGAAATGTTGGAGGCTCTGGTTCACCCGGAAGAAGATATCGGCGCGGAATTGGTCGCCGGTGGCGTTCTTGGAGATGCCGCCGTCGATCATCAGGTCCAGCGTGTTCAGGGTGTGACGCAAGTCCGCCCCGTCGTTTTCTTTCGTATTGGTGACCAGGTCGTGCCATTCATCGACCCCCATTTCCAGGAAGAAATCGGCGTCGATTAGATCGTATTCCGTACCCTCTTTGACTTCGGAGCATTCAAAGGCTTCGAAGGTTATGACGAAAACTTTTTCGCCTACCTTGACGCCCATCGTGGCGTCCACGCTGCCAATACGACGATATTCCGGGTCGTTATTGACTAGCTCTTGTAGACTCTGAAACCACTCAACCGATGGAAATGTTAGACCGTTCGCCCCCTGGGCGCTCATCTGTTGCCTCCTGGTAGTTGGTAAAGTGTGGGCCGGCGCTTTGCGGACAGCCAGCCGTTTCGGGCCAGTTACTCTTTGAAGTAGGGCTCTCCCTTCTCCTTGGCCTGATTGAAGGGGACCATCTTGTTCATGTGAAAGTCCGGGTCAGAGTTCGCGGGCGCGTTGGCCAACGCCTTGTCCACCATCTTGAAATACTTGGGGTCTAGCTGGTCCATCTTATCGGCCTCTGATCTCAGGTAGGCCACTCGGGACATTATCCTCCGCAGGTTGCCGCCTTCGCACAACTTGCAATTCGATGGGTCCGGGGAGCTCATGGACCGCAGAAAAACACTGTTTACGCCGCCGCAATCGTGGCAGCGGTACTCATAAATGGGCACGGCAGTTCCTTTAGGCCGGGCTGGCTTCTTCCCGTCCCAGGTAGACGGCCAGGTCCGGGGTCAAGTTTTCTTCTGTCTTTCCGATTCCGACCCACTTCATTCGGGTCAGGTATTGCTCGATGTATTCCTTTTGGAAGCGTTTGACCACTTCCATGCCCTCGGACATATTGGCGACGCCCCCGCCGAATATGATCGCCAGCGTTTCCCAAAGCACCGGGTCCTTGAAGTCTTGGACCAGGTCGCGTTCCACACCCCGCATCAGGTTGTTCAGCCCCAACGCGAAGGCCGGTTCACGGTGGTCAACGGCGTACTTCAAGTGCTGCATCCCGTAGCGCATGTGCCGGGCCTTGTCTTCCATGCAGCGCCGGAAAATGTACTTGTCGGCCGTGTTCCGGGAATAGGCCTCGCCGTACCGGTACAGCATCAGAGTAAGGGTACCGCGGATAATGTAAAGGAATATCACCACCTCGGTCCATCCCGCCCTGGCTTCCATCAACCGGCGGTTGAACTGGCCCGCGCTCTCTAGCCCCAGTGCGCCGCCGTGGGCCAGAGCCCGCTGCCGGAACACGGAGTAATGGCGTCCGGTGTCGAAGAACTCGCTGGCCAGGAAAGTCTTGACCTCATGGTAGGCGTAGTTCATCCGGTACAGCCATTGACCGATCGTATCGGTCTCAATTTGGGCTTGTTGGGCCAACTCGGTGCAGAGCTGACGCATGGCAAGCTCCACATCGTCATCCTCAGCGGGGAGGTCGTACCAGGGAACGTCGGCATGGGCCATCCAGCGCCTTTGAATCGCCTCTTCATACAGATCGACCGCGCAGTCAGCCCAGAGGTCCACCTTGGCGCTCAGGGAGTATACGTCTGTCCGTGGTATTCCCGGAATGGGGAAAGCGCCCCGGGGACGGCGGCTCATGTCGTCGCTGGAATCGGGAATCTCACCGTAGCTTCTCAGGTTGAGCGCCCGCATGGTCATACCATGCTTGCCCGGTTGTGCCCGGATCCCCCATTCCAAAGTGTCGTTCATCCAGTCCAAGGGCTGAGGACCCGAAGGTTTTTCTTCCGTGGTCTCTTCGGACGAGTCGGCGGCGGGTCCGCCGGTCGATTCGTCGACTGGCTGGTCCGGAGTTTCTTCCTCGTTAAGCGCCATGTCTATCCTCGGAGGGTCTCAGGGTATGAGTCGTGATCGGATCGGATGTGGGCGGATAAATTAAGACCTCCCCCGAGAACTCGTGGGAGGTCTTAGAACAACATCGCAATCTAGTTATGCCGCGGCGTTGTACGCCTCCAGCAGGGACGGGTGGACCCGGCCGCTGGTGATCCGGTCGTCGAAGCCCGCGGACTTCAGGCGCTGGAAGTATTCTTTGACCTGGCGCTGCCTGATGGCCATCAGGATCTTCTGTCCCTCGTCCACCTTGTCTTTGCCACCGCCCAGCAGGACCGCCAGGGCGTCGCTGGTGAGCTGGTTGCGGCCCGCCGGGTTCTCCCCGCCGGCGCCGGTGGACTGGCGGCTCTCGCCTTCGTCCAAATAGCAGTGGATTTCTTCCCTGCGTTCCGGGGTAAACTCGTTCATGTAGCGCAGGTGAAGTACGCCGATGGCCACGTGCCGGGCCTCGTCCTGTGCGCATCGCCGGTAGATCATCTTCTCGGCCTCGTTGTAGGCCATCAACTCGCCGAGACGGAACAGGGTGAGAACGTTGCCTTCACCGGTGATGTGCAGGCGGGAGGAAAGCTCAGTGAACTCCCTGGCGTTGTCGGTACTGCCGCCGACCACGTCGCTCACGCTGTCGGTCATCCGCATCAGCCCGCCGCCGTTGGCCAGCGCGCGCTTGCGGAACACATCAAGATGTCGTGACTCGTCCATCACCTGGGCCAGCAGCGCCAGCCTTACTTCGTGATAGTCGGGGGACATGGTGGAAATGAACCTGCCCGGGACGTCGGATGCGACGAATTCCACCTGAGTGAAGAAGGTGGCCAACTGGCACTCGGCGGCTTCGATATCGTCGGGCAGAGCTTCAAGAGTCTCCCACGGGATATCGGTGGCGGAACTCCACTGGCGCGTGACGAACTCTTGATAGAGCTTAGTCAGATTGTGGGCCCAGACTTCACTCTTGGTCCTGAAAGTGTACGCGCCGAATTGGGCGACGTTGTTCCTGGGGATCGAACCTTCGACCCTGCCCGTGTTGTTAACGGAGATTTCGTCCACGTCGTCGCGCGCGACGTTTTCTTGCAGCTTACTCAGCCAGGAGAGGTCGAATCCCTGCTCTTTGGCCTGTTCCCAATAGGAAGCCCGGTTCTGCACCGTGGCCATAACGTCTGCCTCCTCGTCGTATGCGACACACACACTGGAAATCGGGGATTACCCCAGTTACCGGGCATAGTACGTGCCCTCCTTGAATTTGTCAACGCCTGGAGGCGAAACGTATGTGTTCAGACTTGATGTGTCCTTCCTACTTCTAGCCCGTCATTCCGGCCACGAGCCGGAATCCAGAGACTCTTACAATCAGTAACTGTCCATATCATCGGCAGTTCTGGATCCCCGCCTTCGGAGACCTTTGAATAATCCCCTCTCACTCCGGGAGAGGGTTAGGGTGAGGGCGTCCCCCGTATCTGGGCACACTCTGGATTCTCGCTATCGCCGGAATCACGGAAGGTTACGCGAAGGTCTCCCTTCGCGGGAATGACGGGTCGCGGCGCGACATCGTAAGAGGACTATCATAGAGATGACCGACGTCGGATTCAGCCATTCCGCGTCATCATCTCTGAACAGTTACAGCAAAATCTCCTCGTCGAATCTCGCTAGATTGGATCATACCGCGGCCCTGCTTAGCTCCTCAGACGCTGGAACTGGAGGGAGTCCCGGAGGCCTGGCAAACAAGATGAGGACCATGGTCAGCCCGCCCAGGATGGCAAAAGCGGCGAGGGCGAAGGAGTAGCTATCGTAGACATCGAACACTATCCCCGCGGCAATCGAACCAACAGCTTGCTCCAAGCTGGTGAACGGCTCCGTCACGCCCCGTATCGTGCCCAAGGAACGCCGCCCGTAATAATCCGCGTAGGCCACCGGCGGTACCGATAGCATCCCGCCGACTCCAAATCCGAATAGCCCGGAATAGATCAGGGCTTCCGCCGTGGTGTCGGCGGTAAGGAACAGGGCTGCCGGGATGGCGACGGCCCCGGCAACCGCGGCCAGCACGTACCTAACCGGATACCTTTCAGCTACCCAGCCCCAAGTCAGACTTCCCGCACCCATGAACGCTGCGTTGAGGCTGATTCCGATACCCGCGAAAACCGCGTCCAATCCCTGGTCTCGCAGGAAAGCGGCCAAGTGCGTGTTTATCCCAGCCTGAACCAGGAACAGAGTCCCAACGCCTAGCGCCAGCATCCACAGCGCCGGAGTCCGCATGGCGGCTTTCAGAGTCCATGCCGGTTCTTCCACCGCCCCCGCCTGGCCATCAGCGTTCCCCTCGGTCTGTTCCGGGTCACCGTCGGGTCTCAACCCAAGGTCTTCGGGCCTCTGGACGATCAGAAGAGCGACCGGCGCAAGAGAAATCGCAAACACCAATACTCCCAAAACCAGCCACGCCGCCTGCCAACCCCGCGTTGCGATAACCGCGGAGGCGATCATCGGGAAAGCCACCAGACCGATGGAGTGTGAAGCGAACAGTATCCCGTTGGCCCTGCCCCGCATACGGATAAACCATCTCGAAACGACCACGGAAGCTCCAATCACAACTGGGCTGGAGAAGATGACCCGCGCCACCCCGTAGGCAATGTAGAAAGCCACGGGGACGGTGGCCCAGGCCAGTGATATGGTGGAAATGCCAAGGATGAAGATGCTCGAAGCCAGCACCAGCCGCGCTCCGTACCGGTCAACCAGCCAACCGACCACTGGAGACACGCCAGAGGCGGCGAGGCCGCCGAAGCTGGCCGCTCCCGCGATGAGAGTCCGGCTCCAACCCAACTCCTCGGACAGGGGAAACATGAAGACCGCAATGGTCAAACTGGCGGCGGAGTTGCGGACCACCTGGGTCGTCCCCGCCGAAAAGAGGACTACCCAACCATAGAAAAAAGGCAGCCGCCGGGAAAGGAAATATGCCGGACTCATAGAGGGACTCACTGAGTGAAACTATCCCTCTTGTCCGGGGGCATTGACATAACATCGTGCATATTTAGGGAATCTCTGAACAATTAAAAACAGTGGATATTTTGGACTTGCGCGGGTTTGTGGGAGACTCACAGCCTGCCGTTTTTTGTTCATTGGTGCTTTCTTTGGCCTTTCCAGGCTCGGATTTTGGGTGGTGAGGGGCGTTGGCGCACACTGCTCCCTTGGTCAGTCTGCCAGAAGGGCCTGGGCGCGTTTAAGGTCGGATAGCCCCAGCAGCAGCGCCAACCGGTCCGTGTTCTTGGCCAAGCCCCGGTAGCGTACCTTGGCGTATCCGAATAGCCGCTTCACGTCCAGGAAAGGGTGTTCCACCTTGGCCCGTATCGACGCCTTGACCTTCTCCCCCAGGGCCGCATCGCTTTCCGGCTCCAGTTGCCGCCGCTGGCCCGGCTTCATGGCCACCTGCCAATCCACCGCCAGCCCCAGATTCTCTTCCCGCTTCTGTACCCCGATGTAGCCCGCATCTCCCCACACCTGCTGCTCCTCGCCGTGTAACAACCGGTGGGCCTCGGTCACATCATGCACGTTGGCTGAGGTGGCGCTGAAGCTATGCACCAAACCGGTTTTCGCATCCACCCCAATGTGCAGCTTCATCCCGAAGTGGTATTGATTTCCCTTCTTCACCTGCCGCATCTCCGGGTCTCGCTGCCCAGACCGGTTCTTGGTGGACGACGGCGCTTCGATGATGGTGGCGTCCACGATGGTTCCCTCCCTCAGCCGGACTCCCTGGTCTTCCAAGTGGCTTTTGATTTCCTCAAACAGTCCCTGGCCCAGTTCATATCGCTCCAACAGGTGACGAAAATGGAGGATGGTGCTCTCATCGGGGATCGGTTCCGACAACCGCAGCCCAGCAAATCGTCGCACCGATTCTGCTTCGTACAGCAGGTCTTCCATGGCTGGGTCGCTGAGGTTGTAGCACAGTTGGACGATATGCACCCGCAGCATCACCGCCAAGGGATAGGGCCGCCGCCCCCGTTCCGACCGAAAATAGTGCGGCCCAATGCGATCTTCCAGCCGTTGCCAGGGAATCAGGGAGTCCATGCGCTCCAGAAACTCTTCCCGGCGAGTCCGGCGCCCCTTGTGCTGATAGTCCAGATCGGCAAAGGTGGGCTGCTCGTTCATCATCGTCCTCCTCCCTCGGCATTACCTTCCTTTCCCCTCAGTATGCCATGCTTAACCCCTTTATTCAGAGTTTCCTTAGATCGGGTTGATGAGACAGGTTATCCCCACGTTTCGACTCGAGCCTACCGGGGTACGAATTCCGCCGGAACATTCTCTCAGCAACGCATCCTCTTTTCAATCTGTCAAAACCCTGCCGCAAGTGGTTAAAAGATGAGCTTATTCGCCAATCCTCAATGACAATAATTGCGTAACACCCGCGTCCCATTCCTGGTAGTCTCGTACCCGAACCGTGATTTCATAACTCCCCGGAATCCTCGGTACACCAGAGACGGTCCCGGAGAAGGAGTCGAAGCTCAGTCCGTCGGGGAAGGCCCCAGATTCAACGGACCAATAATACGGGGGTGTTCCACCTATAGCCTCAAGTCTTGCTGAATAGGGCAGCATCGTCCTTCCTGCTGGGAGTGGATGGTCCCGAACGGATAGGGGGATGAAGGCTGAAGTACCGCGAAGGCGGTAGCCAACGGCCTCAGCTACCAACAGATCAAGCTTGGTAAGGGTCCAACGTCCTTGGGGCATCTCGCCGTCATATTCATTGCCAAAGGCGCCACGCCTGCTGGCTCGGTCTACCGCGCCAGGAAAGTGATCGGTATCGGCAATGGCCACATTCCCACCGTGATAATTAGATACGGTGGGATTAGTCACTTGACCCTGTTCCTTCAGAATCACGAAATCATCGTACGTCTGGTTGAACGCCAAATTATGGCCCGATTCGTGGTGAGCTATGGAATAAAGGTCGTTGGGAACGTCCCCAAGGTTGGTTGCACGCCACCATTCGTCCTCATAAACTGAAATGGTCCACCCAAGAGAGTTGTAGTTCCCCCATTCATCCAATTCTATCCCACCTGAACGTCTTAGGGGATGTTTCCGGCCCCCGCTAGTCTGATACCCACCGTACCACGACCCTTCCCCCCTGATCGAAGTTCGTCGTGATGAATACCATATGCGTACAACAAGAACCCGGTGTAGCTCACCGCGTTAGTGACTATCTGCCCTGCCTCAAACCCGTCTGAGTTCCAAATCCAGGTTTTCTCCGAACCCGCTCCGACTTCATCCAGCTTCATATCAGCGAAGAAATACGCCCAATCCTCTACAGCCAACCTAATCGTATCCCGGGCAGACATGTCACCAAACAGACCGGTCTGGTCTTGAGAGAAGTCAACCTGAATCTCAAAAACCGGGGAGCGGTCCAAGTCCTGATCGACTACATGTACATCGATGATCTTCCGGCGGTCGACCCCTTGGGAGTCCAAATACTCGAACACCAACTCGTGGGTCTCGTCAGCGGAGTCGCGGTCCGGGAATATCGAGACAAAGAAGCTACCGTCTGAGGATTGAGGTCCGACAAGCAAAGACTTCGTCGGCCCATCGGGACCTGTATGGCTCGGGAGATTGAAATTCATCCTCGGCTCCGTTGAACTTAGATCAACCCGCATAGGGAACTTGGAACCCTTAGGCGGTTTAACTACATACCTCATGGCTGGGTTGGCGATGTGTCCTTCCCAGTCAACGAGTACCAACCCCCTTTCGTTCACAATCCGGTCGAAAATGTCCCGGACATCCAGGCCCTCTTGACTGGGTTCCGCCGCACTCGCGGCCCTTGTCGCCAGTGGAGTTGGCGTCAAACTCGGTTCAGTTTCAGGGGTTGCCTCAGACGTCAGTGTTGGTAAAGGAGTTGCGGTTAGAGCTGGTAACGCCACAGTGGGCTGGATAGCCATAGGAGTCCGGGTAGGCCCGGCCTGCCCTGAAGGGTTGGGCGAAACAACATCCGGTTGAGGCGGAGTAGGGATCCCCGTTGGAACGATATCAATGGTGGGAGTCGAGGCCAAATTGGGGTTGACACCATTTGACGGGCCTGTGTCGGGTGTGGGAGTTTTGAGTAGCGCGGCAAAAGGGGTCACTGATGCAGTCGGGTTAGCCGCGGGAGCAACCGTCAGTTGGGGTGTTGGGCTTGAGCCGGACAGGCTTGCTAATCGATCAGATGTTGCAGGCGGAGATGTGACTGACTGGAAAGTCTGTTGAGATACCTCTTTGGTCGAAGACGGAGGTTCCGACGTGATCTGAAATCTGGTTGAGTCGAGTTGATCTTCATCGTTACATGCCGCGAAAACCAACAGAATAAGGCCTGAAAAGCCTGAAAAGAATGCGCAGAGCCGTTCCCGGGTGCGGCCTTGGGAACCTGACTCGACGATCCTTTTACTCATTTGTCCCCCGATGACTACTGTCCTGAGAACACAACGGCCCCGGTGTTTTAACCGGGGCCGCAATCGCGTCCTAGTCCCGAAACGTAAGCGCAGTCTAGTCGGGAGTGGCGCTCCAGACGGTGAAGTTGCCGCCCATGGGCATGGGACCACCGGAGACGGCGATCTCTGGCTTCACCCCCGTGAGCGTCCGCGCGCCGGCGCGGCCCTGAATCTGCTGGATGCAGTCGGTGTGCATCCAGAAGCGGCTCCGGCCGCTGCCGATGTTGCCGCCGCTGGGCAGGACCGGGTTCGGGCCTTCGATACTAATATCCGTTTGGTAGAAGTCCAAGGCATCCCCGAACTTCATTCCCCGGTACCCCAGCCCTTCGATGTGGAACTGGTGGAACTCGGCGAAACCGTCGTACATGTTCTCGAACGAGAGGTCGTCTGCGGTGATGCCGGCTGCCTCGAATATCTTTCTCCCCGTGCTGCCGGTCTCGTTCTGGACCTCTTGCAAGGTTGGCGTGAGACTCCTCGTGGAACCCCTGCTGGATGCATGCCCAAGGATGTATACGGGCTTCTGGCTCATGTCCTGCGCCCGTTCCGCGGTGGTAAATACGTACGCTGCCGACACCATGATCGGGATGTCGTTATCGAAGAGGTTCGCTGGCTTTGCGATCCAGCGGGCAGCGAGATAGTCGTCCGGCGTCAGTTCCTCGGGCCGGTGCTGGAACCAATAACCCTCTGGGAACAGCAACCCGTTCCTTCTCGAGTTCTGCATGAAGGGGGCCATCATGTCGTGGTTCTTGCCGTACTTGTGACAGTACTCCGCGAACTGGAGGGCCGTGCCGAAGCAACCGGGAGGACCCCACACCGTTCGGCCAGGACCCAGGGCAAGGCTGCCCGGGACGGTGTCCACCGCGCTAGAGCCGCCGTGGTTGTACCTGCCGTCCAGGTTATGCCAGCCTTTGAGCACCAGGCAGGTGTTGGTCAACCCATCACCGACCGCTTGAGCTGCTACGACTACCGCGGCGGACATGCAGCCAGGCGCGTTCATGGTGAACTTGACGTTGGTCAGCTCTGGCATGTTCTTCAAAAGCCATTCCGCGCTCAACTGACCGATGCCGTCCACCGGGTCATCGGTCTTGTTAAAAGCGTTGACCACGTCGGCCGGTACGGGTGTGTCCTCCGGCCAGTGGGCCCCGGTGGTGGTGACGGGCACTACGACCAATCCGTCTACCTGGTCCGGCGAGACGCCCGCGTCTTCGATGGCGCGGCGCAATGCCAGAATGCTATTCGCGCCTACCGACGTTTCAGGCCTGCCATCCCAACGCCGCGCTGTCGGCGAGTGGCCGATTCCAACAGCCGCTACCTTTCCTCGGTGCGGCCAAACGCCCAGCCCTTCGGTGGACCGGTACATAGACTCGGGAGCCATCTGTGTTGTCATAGTTCACTCCTCTACAAGAACTAGCGATGTATTCCGGGAAAAGGGGGCTAACTGACTAAGCGCCACTCGGGGATTACCTGTCCGTTGGCGGTTGGCTCGAATATTACCTCCACGCTGCCGCCGACCGGGACCTCGTCCACCGGGACTCCTGGCAAGTGGGAATACATCTGTATGTCGGGGTCGTCATCCAGCATGATGACAGCCAAGTTGAACGGCTGGTCTTGCTGTAGCAACCGAATGGGACAGTCATGCACCACACAATAGTTGTAGATCTTGCCACGGCCGCTCATGGTCTTCCATTCGAGGTTGTCGCCGGAGCCGCACCCGCCGCATCTGGGCAGGGGAGGATTCTGCAACCGGTCGCAGGCGGCGCAATTCTGGATCACCAATCGCCCTGCGGTAGCGGCCTCGAAGAAGGCCTTCGTGAGGTCGTCGGGCTCCACGCCCTGTTTTGCCATATTTCTCCTCCGTTGCTCGCAGTTCTCCGCCATAGCGGAGAATTCTGCTTGATAAAAAGGTCAATTTGGGGAGCTAAGCCGAATTTTACAGGCCATCGCATGTAAAGGCAATTAGATAGAGTCTAACGTCAGTTTTCAGTGGCCGGTTCCCTGGCGTCGGTGCGCGGAATCCGATGGTGCGTGACTAGTCACGGCGGCGGGGCCATTAGCCACTAACCATTCGCTACTGAACACCAAGAGTCCACCAACTGTCTGAGGGACTCAACTTGCCGTGGAAGGATTTCTTGGGATGCGGCCAAGCATCCCTCCCGCGTTGGACGCTATTGCTCGGAAGCTCCTGCCCGCGCGCCGCGTCGATTGAACCACCCTATACCCATTCGCGAGAACACATCGCCCGTGCGCAACTGGTGTTCCAACACGCCCGCCACGTGCATTGGCAGCAGCACAATGAACACGATCGCGAGCAGGTGATGTGCGGACCGCGGCGGTACATCTTGAATCTCACCTGGCACAACGCCGGCGGGTGTGGGCGCGAGTCCGCTTAAGAGAAGCACGCCGGTCCCAATCACAATCAACGCAACCAGGACTACGTAGAGGAGAACATGCGCGCCCAGGAAAGCCACGGTACGAATAGACGACAAGCCGGTGGAGGCCCCGGCCAACGCTTGAAGACGAGCGCGCCCAACCGGATGCCAGTGAGCGCCAAGATCATCAGCCCGAGAGCCACGTGGGTCCGGTAAAGCGAGTCCGGGCCTGGGCCGGCTTCGATCCGGGTCATGATCAGGCCAATCGGGATCATGGCAAGGACCAACAGCGCGCTAAGTCAATGGCTGATCCGGGTCACGCGGCCGTAAGAGACCCCTGTTTGGTTCATGACATACTCCCTCGCCGTCCCCACGAAGGATCGGGCCTCAAGCCTCCCTGCGCATCAGGTCATTCGTGACTGCGCTCAGAATGCTGTCTTGGGTTTTGCACAACGACAGTGTTCATCATTTTGTCGTGCAATGCCTGGCGGTTCGCGTCCCAGAGAGGCCACAAGTGGTCCACTACCCAGTAGATTCCGCCAGTTATACCTGATAGGAGGGCCCCCAGCATCCCTTTGATGACAACCTCCCGTAAAAACGTGAATCCCCACCCAGAGGGGCTGCCGTCTACTCGGATCACGCGAATGCCGACGATCTGCTTGCCGGGAGTCTGCCCTTGCCTCAGCGCGATCAGCCACCAGACAAGGTAGCCCACCGACAGGACTAGACTCACCACCATCACGGCAAACACTGCATAGAAGACACCATCGTTTCGGCCAGAATCGCGTACATCCTCATCCCCGAAACTGAAGAACAAAGAAACGCCTAAAGAAACGAGAAAGACAACCAGCGGCACGGTGGAAAATAAGCTGTCCAGCAAATACGCCGAGAACCGCTGGAGAAATGTCGCCAACTCCCGTCCCTGTAGCTCGTATATGCTAACCTCCCAGCGGCCCGGCGCTCCCCTTCAGACCGTCCCACGCCAGGACCTCCAATATTCGCACCCTCGCACCCATTCACCCTTGGCATGTGGCGAACGATATCACTAGAAACGTGGCCGGAAACTGGCTTCAGCCGGGTGGTCAGCTATACTTGAGCCATCAAGAAATAGCGAGGGCTTGAGCATGCTGGGAGAGCGGTCGGACCAGAGGGGCCTCTGGGAAGCAGACCGGTTGTATCTGGACCACGTGGGGCGGGACACCTTCTACGGTCTGCTGGCCTCGCTGCGGGGCCGCCTGTTCCGGGACCCCGATTTCGCCGGGTTCTACTGCGCCGACAACGGCCGGGACAGCGTGCCGCCCAGCCTGCTGGCGACGGCGCTCCTGCTCCAGTCCCACGACAAGGTGAGCGACGCTGAGGCCAAGGCCCGGGCCGACTTCGACATCCGGTGGAAGGTGGCCTTGGGGATTGAGGTGGAAGACCGTCCCTTCGCCAAGAGCACGCTGCAGGTGTTCCGCGCCCAGCTGATACTGCACGGCAAGGTGCGGGAGGTGTTCGAGTCCAGCCTGCGTTTGGCCCGGGAGTCGGGGTATCTGAAAGGGCGCGGGATGCGGGTGGCGTTGGACACGACCAACATCCTGGGCCGTGGCGCGGTGAAGGACACCTACAATCTGTTGGCGGACGGGATCGTCAAGCTGTTGCGGGCGCTGGCGGCAGTGGAGAAGTCCAGCGTCAAAGAATGGGCCAAGGCCCGGGGATATGAGCGGTACCTGGGTTCCAGCGTGAAGGGTGAGTCGGCCATCGACTGGAGCGACAAACGGGCGCGGCAGGCCCTGCTGGCCGAGATTGTGAGAGACGCCGACCGGTTGTTGGAGTTGTCGCGGCAGGCGCAGAGGGAATTGGGGGAGGATAGCGCTGAGCGGCAGCAGATAGTGGCGGCGGCGGAACTGCTGGGGCAGTTGCTGCTCCAGGACGTGGAGCGGACCGATGACGGAGTGAATCTCAAGGACGGGGTGAGCCGGGACCGGATGATGTCGGTGCATGACCCGGAGATGCGCCACGACCACAAGAGCAGCAGTAGACGGTTCGACGGACACAAGGCGGCCATCGTGGTGGACACCGACTCCCAGCTGATCACCGCGGTGGAGGTATTGCCCGGCAACGCTCCGGACAACCTGGGATCGCTGGAATTGGTGGAGCAGAGCGAGGCCAACACCGGTGTGCCGGTGGAGGAAGCCATGGGCGACGCCGCCTATGGGGATGGCGATACCAGGCAGGCATTCGCCGATGCGGGACGCCGGTTGGTGGCCAGAGTGCCGGGACGGCCCGACCGGAAGCACTTTCCGAAAGAGGACTTCCATATTGACCTGGCCGCGGGCAGTTGCACCTGTCCCGCCGGACAGGTTACCCACACCATCGTGCCGGCGGGAAAGCGGACGGGTCGCACAGGGCGGGTCCACCGCTTGCAGGCCTTCCAGTTCGACGGGGCCGAATGTCGGACATGTCCACTGCGGTCCCAGTGCATCGCAGCCAAGGGGAGTAGGGGGCGGCGGGTGCTGATCCATCCCCAGGAAGCCCTGCTGCAGCAGGCCCGAGCGTTGCAGCAAAGCACTCATTATGACGAATATCGAGTGCGCCGAGTGGTGGTGGAACACCGGTTGGCCCGGCTGGTCCAGTTGGGCATTCGCCAGTCCCGCTATTTCGGCAGGGTCAAGACGCGATTCCAGCTGTATCTGGCTGCCACGGTAGCCAACCTGACCCTGGTGGCCGGGAAACTCGGGCGGTCGGGCCGTACCGGTGGCGGCGCAACAGGCCGCAGCGTCGTCCTCAATATTGTCCCCTTTGTTGTCGCCCATGCTGCGGCCAATTTCTGCGCGGTCCGGCTCGGACAACTGTGGTCCGTGATCCTGCTCACGTCGGCTTTATTGCCCAAATCCCCCTACCCAACCAGGACTTTTCGGCCCGGTTTCTAGGGCAAGTTTACGCGGGTCGAGTAGCAACCAAAAAGGGAAAAGCACCCAGTCAATAGGATCTGGTGGGCCTACACGTACCGAATTGCGAACTTTTCGCTGGGAGGTCCGGCTGGAGCCTCGTTCTACTGCATGAAGGACGAGTAAGGGACCATAGGTCCGAGCACAGCCAATGAGACGTCAAGATTCACCTTCTCCTCGGCAGGCTCTTCCTCAGCCAGAATCGTGAATCGGTATTCTCGCTTATCCCGGTGGCTGGGGCATCTCGCCCTTGATCAAACTGATTCATGAAAACCAAACGTGGGAGCCTCCGGGCCCACCACGGCGCTACCGCTTTTCGCTATTCCGGGCACGGGGAACCCTGATCGTGTGCACTACTGTTTGCCCTTCTGGACGGAGGGCTGGCACAAGCCCACCATCGAACGAGAGCCAACCTCCATCGTTAGGGAACACGTCATCCGCACCCACGCCGACCACCGGGATAGATCCGGGTCCGCCGAGCTGCTCGCTAAACTCGCTCCGGGTCAACACCCAATATAAGTGTAGACCGGTCAAGGTCGTGATTAAGTGATCGTATCGGATGCCGAAGACCGTAATGCGCCCCAGGATATGGAGCTTATAACTCTCGACAATCTTTTCCCTGGATTCGTCTCCCCCTTCTTTTGGAATCATAAGCCGGTCTAAAGGTGGGGCGTGGGCACCTTCCGTGTTGACCACCATCCTTATGACTTCGCCGAGTGAGACAGACCGATTATCAATTCTCACGAGTTGTTGAGCCAGCCAGCGATCACAATCGTGTCCGAGAGTCGTCCCGCCGTCAAACAACCCGTCTGGAGCTAATCTCCAGGGAGATTCCGGCGTTGGTTGTTCCACCCATTCCGCCATACCTGGTAAGGGCCACTGAACGTCAAAGGTCAGCCGTTGGGATCCTATGGGGAGTTCGGTGCGGGCTTCCGGTTCTCCGGTCTCGTCGTTCAGTTTCGTGATCGTGAGGAGACCTTCGGTCATATTCGTCGAAGCCGATGACAGTATGGCCCTCCGCAACATGGTCGGGATTCGCACTCTGTCGAACTCCAAACCCATCTTCTGGGACGTTTCAACACTCAACAGGCGAGGACTCCACCGATCTCCTAGTGCCATCTTTCTTAGGAACACGGAGCATTGTCGCGCAAGGAAAGGTATCGACTCTCGGTGCAGCTCGCTCGGTTGGACGAAAAACCCGTCGATCGCAATGCGGAGGTCGTTCACAGCCTCGCGGATTCCCCGTATCTCGTCCAAGCCACCTATTGTGACTGGGCTTCCCACCATATCAACGAACTGGAATCCTTGCACTTCGGGCAAATCTCCATGCTCTTCCATAATTAAACCTCCGGGAAGGGGTTTGAACCAGGCAAGAGCCGAACACCCTACCGTGCCGCGATTTTACCTTCCCACATTGCCCTGCCCCATCTACTCCCGAGGCTCGTTCTCCGGGTGTGTGTATAAGTAGGTTTTCCCCGGAAGGGGCATTGGGAATCGTCGCCCCGAGCGGATGAGGTAAGCCCTCAGCTACTCAGTCAACCTGAGTCCTAACGTGAATGTCCTCGATTTTTCCAAGTCTGGTAGAGCTATGAGACGATTCGCCTCTCTCCATCCTGTAACCTCACTACTTGCTTGGGCGGTAATCCCTCTGATCGCGGCAACTATCGTAGGTAGTCTGGTCTATCGGAATCCAGGTTGTTCCCGGAACCCCTCTCCGAGAGTGACTACCTGGTCCGAGCGGGAAGCAGGATT
The DNA here is from genome assembly GCA_965205385.1 of Dehalococcoidia bacterium. GTDB lineage: Bacteria > Chloroflexota > Dehalococcoidia > Lucifugimonadales > UBA3495 > CATOSP01. Next base: position 1,604,837 of record CBDBGS010000008.1, on the reverse strand, counting down.
CGAACACGAGCCGCCTGTCCTGCGCCTTGGCAATCTCTTTCGCCAAACGTACCGCAGGTCCGAAGTCCCAGTCCTGGCTCACGATGACGGCAACTTCATATTGTCGCTCGTAGGTAGCTCTCACGAGGTCCAGGGCCAGGCTGACATCCACACCCTTTTCCTGCCCTCCGGCGTTCACTCTGCCCCTGTAGACGTAGACCCCTCGACTCCGCAGATACCTGATCTTGTTCGACCAGAAGCCGTGCCAGAACAGCTGCGTAGGACCGGCGGCTGGATCAGGCACGCCTGTGTAGAAGCGAGTCTCTGTCAACGTGCGGTCCGGCACTCTGGAGACAAGGACGCTCGCCAGCTTCGTAACGTCATAGCTCGGCCAAGCGTACGGTGTGGACGACCCGGAGGCCCACGCCCTCCGCGCCAGATGATATAGATTCTGACCGTCGATAAGTACGAGAGTGCGCATAAAAAACACCCGCCCAGGGATATGGCCGAGGCCACGATCCAGCGGGCGGGGAAGAACTCCACCCCTAGAATAGCAGTCTGGGTTGCGTTTCGTCAATCCTTATTTTCGGCGGTAACTGTTCAGACTTGAGGGGATCCGAGGGTTTGAAGGTCGAAAATCGGGAGCTAATCCACGTTGCTGACGCTCAGGCTGAGGGCTATCCAACGGCTTTCGACCAATTCGACCCAACAAGTCTGAACAGTTACTTTCGGCGCGTCCCATGAAAAGGCAAGCGGTATCTGACTGCGTGACGATGCGCTGGCCGCTACCGAAGACTTCCCATACCTCGTAGACAGAACCAGCACCCCCTGGCGTCCAGGCGGCCTGTGCGCAGTGCGCGGTCAATGGCTTCCCGTTCGGAACCGAACGGGCCGTGCCACCGATTATCGGGAAGACGCGAGCCCTTCATTCCCCGGCCATCGTTGCAGCGGTTGCATGTCGCCTTGTGGACGCGCACCCTGTTGGTGGGACCATCCTCGTAGACCCAGCAAGTCATCGTCCCCTCCTCTGTTTCTCTGCCTTCATCCGGACGATTGTAACCTGCGGCCTCGGCTGACATATTTCTGCGACATTTCATCGCTATCGTGAGTGGCGTCAGGAATATTCACGAAGGAGGTGAAACGATGATTGGCAGGAAGATCAAGAAGCTGGTGGCGAAGACGTTCCTGGTGGGGGCGCTCCTGGTGGCCTTGCTCTCAGCGATGATCGTCATCGGGTGTACGGACAACACGGGACCGGAAGGCGGCCGCAACGGTGACCGCACCACGGCCGGTCAGAGCGTGTCCGAGGGAGGGGCGGCGAATCCGGGGGTGAGCACGGCAGCGGAGTCGAAGGCAGCGAATCCGGCGGAGAGGGAACTGAAGGCGTCGGCGAGAGCGGCTCCGGTGGCGAGGGTTCGGGCGGCGAGGGTTCCGAAGGCTCCGGCGGCAGCGAAGAGGCCAGCGCCAATATGCTGGCGCCGGATGAGACCTTCGACATGGTTCGCGCCGGCGCCCGGCTCATCATGAGCTACGACGCCCCGAGCAACTCCTTCAAAGGCACCGTGGAGAACACGACCAACGGCGTCCTGACCCAGGTCAGGATCGAAGTGCACCTCTCCAACGGAACGGAGCTCGGCCCTACGATTCCGATAGACATGGCCCCCGGCGAGGTGGTATCGATAGACATGCCTGCGACGGCGGCATCGTTCACCGGATGGACGCCTCATGCCGAGGTTGGTGGAGGCGAGGCGGGCCAGGCAGGCGGTGCAGGGAGCGGCGAAGGTGGCGGCGAAAGCGGCCCAGACGGTCCCGAAGGCGCCGAGAGTGGCGGAGCCAGCAATGAAGCCGCGATGGAAGCAGCCATGTCCAGCCCCATCACGCCCCTCGACCAGACGTGGAACGGCGTCCTGGGCGGGCTGGCCGTCTCCGCCCGGTACGATGCGGCAACGCAGTCCGTCCAGTCAACGGTGCAGAACACGCTCCCGCAGAAGCTCTGCTACGTGCAGGCCGAACCCCACCTGAAGTCGGGAACGACGACGGTTGGGGAGCTTGGTCCCGACGTTCTGGGGCATCTGAGTCCCGGACAGGAAGCAACGTCCAGCGTGTCAGTGGCCAGCGAACCGAATCTTGCCGGAGTTTCGTTCGACGGATACGTAGTTCACCTGGAGGTGTTCGACTGCGCCGGCACCGGCCCCGTACCTCACACAGGAGGAGCGGGCGCTGAATCCGGCGGCAGCGAGTCCAGCGGCGGCAGCGAAGAGGGCAGCGGCGCAGTGAGTATGCTGGCGCCGGACGAGACCTTTGATGCGGTTCGCGGCGCCCGGCTGATACTGAGCTACGACGCTCCGAGCAACTCCTTCAGGGGCACTGTGGAGAACACGACCAACGGCGTGCTGGACCGGGTGAGGATCGAAGTGCACCTGTCGAACGGGACGGAACTGGGTCCGACGCCCCCCAGACCCCTCGCTCCCGGTGAAATCGTGACGGTCACCCTCCCTGCGACGCAGGCGTCGTTCACCGGATGGGTGGCCCACGCCGAGGTTGGTTCCGGTAGCGAGGGGAGCCAGTCGGGCGGCGAAGGTGGTGGTGAGCATGGCAGTAGCGGAGGGGAGTCCGGCGGCGAGTCCGGTGGCGAACACGGCAGCGGCGGCGAGCGCCGGGGCGGCGGCTAGAGCCAATCGGAGTCGACCGATGGGAGATGTCGAAACCTGGCTCCAAGTGAGATAATTCTGCCACGAGCCCCGATGGATGGGAGGCGGCGCCCCATGAGGCGCCGCCTCCACGATAGTTCTTTAGAGGGCTGACGATGAGCGGCACGGTACTGATAATCGAAGACGATACCAGGATCGCAAACTGGGTGAAGGTGTACTTCGAGCGCGCCGGATTTCCCGCCGAGGTTGCCCATGACGGCGAGTCGGGTCTGGCCCTGGCCCGTAACCTGGACCCGGACCTGATTATCCTCGACCTGATGCTTCCCCGTCTCGACGGCGTGGAGCTGTGCAGAATCCTGCGCCGGGAGTCCGGCGTTCCGATAATCATGCTGACGGCCAGGGAAGCCCACGCCGAGCGAGTCATCGGGCTGGACAGCGGAGCCGACGATTACGTCGTCAAGCCCTTCGACCCGGAGGAGATCATTGCGCGGGCCCAAGCCGTGCTTCGCCGCGTCAAGGACAGGGTCCAGCAGGTCCTGACGCAGGGCGGCATCACGCTGAACGAGACCACCCGGAGCGTGACGGTCGATGGCGAACCTGTGGACTTGAGCCAAGCGCAGATCGCTTTGCTGTCGACGTTCATGCGTCATCCCAACCAGGCGCTCACCCGCGAGCAGCTAATCTCGCTGACCTTCAACAACGAATTCGACGGGTTCGACCGCGCCATCGACAGCCAGGTCGCCCGCCTGCGAAGGCAGATCGGCCGGGACGGCAGCCAGCCCATTCAGACCGTCTACGGCGCTGGATACAGGTTCGTGGTGGAGAACGAGTGATGTCGCTGCGCTGGCGAATCATGGGTCCGATGGTCCTGGTCATCGTTCTCACCGTGCTGATCAGCGTCGGCCTGGGCTACTACGCCACCCAGTCCCGCCTGGGCGTGTTCGTAGAGGAGATAGGCGTTGACGAGGCGGGCCGGTTGGCCCGGAGTCTGAGCCGGGAGTATACCGCTGCCGGTGGCTGGGACACGGTGGACGGACCGCTGTCCGAGGCCGGATACATCTACGGCGGAGTTCCGCAGAGGGAGCGGCACGAAGGAGGCGAGGGAGAGTCCTCGGACCTCTTTCACGATGACCCGGTACGAGTCGTCATCACCGGCGTCGATGGAGGCGTGGTGAAGGACAACCTGTCCGAGCTGCCGCCCGGGACCGCCGCGCCCGGCCTGGACGGGCATCGCGAGACGGTGCTCGATCTGAGCACGGACCAGCCCGTGGGCCACGTCTATGTGGACGTGAACCGTGAGTTCCTGTCGGCCGAGTCGCACGGATTTCTGAGCACGCTCCTGTATGTGATCATCATTGGCGGAGCGCTGACCGTTGGCGTTGCCGTCCTGCTGGCCGCCTGGTTGTCCAAGCGCATCGCAGCGCCGGTGACGGCCCTGACCGAGGCAACCCAGGCAATTGCCCAGGGAGATGCGGCCCAATTGCCGGTCACATCCTCGGACGAGCTTGGCCGTATGAGCGCGGCGTTCAACCGGATGACCTCCGCCCTGGAAACCCAGCGCGATCTGCGCCGGCGGCTGATAAACGACGTCTCCCATGAGTTGAATACGCCGTTGACCGTCATACAGCTGGAGGCGAGAGGGCTGCGCGATGGACTTCAGACGCCGGAGAGCGCGTCCGGCCACATCATCCAGGAGGTGGACAGGCTGCGCGGTCTCACAACCGATCTGGACTGGCTAGCGGAGACCGACAGCGGCGAGCTGAGGCTCACGCTCGAACCGACTTCGATCTACGAGCTGCTCACGGCAGAGACGGACCGCTGGCAGCCGCAATCCCAGGCTCGACAGGTTGCATTGTCGCTGGAGGCGTCCCCTGACCTGCCGGACGTGGCCCTCGACCGGATGCGCATGAGCCAGGCGTTGGGAAACCTTCTGAGCAACGCCATTCGCTGCACCGAGGCCGGCGGGAGCATCGTGCTTCGGGCGGCGTTGGAAGGCGACGAGGCGTTGGCTATCGCGGTCACTGACGACGGGATCGGCATCGACGCCGCAGACCTTCCCCACGTCTTCGACCGCTTCTACCGAACCGACCAGTCCCGTAGTCGTGGGATAGGCGGCACCGGCCTGGGACTGGCCATCACACGAGCCATAGTCGAAGCCCACGGCGGCACGATAGCCGTAGCAAGCGACGGTTTTGGACAGGGCGTCACCGTAACTATTCGTCTTTCGCTGAATAAGTGAGGGTCATTGTTATCGGCCATGGACTCCGACCACGAAAACAGCGATTGCAGGGAAAACAGACATAAATGAGTTACGCGTGGGCCGGAGAATGGTGGGGCCAGAGTGTACCGTACTGAGGCCGTCTCAGAAGTCAAACGCCGCCCAAAGCCGCCCTCTGTGGATTCTCTAAACCTGGCATCTTAGACGAGGAGGAACGTCCAGCATTCGGGATGCCAAGTCGCCATCCGTGGGCGGCCGTGTCTCGAAGGTGAGACCGGTCTACACGCTCCTGGGCAGGTGCACCTCCATAAGCTCGATAAACCCGTTCATGTCGTAGTCGGCCATATTCAACCGGCCCAACTCGGCCATCACCGCTTCCCACGTGACGGGAACCGCTCCAGCCTGGATTATCCGCTGCATACCGCGCTCGTGGGCGTCGGCGCTGGTTCCGCCCGAGGCGTCGGACACGGCGTACACCTGGTATCCTTCGTTCAGCAGGTCCAGTGCGGGAAACACGAGGCAAACTTCCGTCCAGAGACCGGCCATTATCAGCTTTTGGCGTCCGGCGGCGACCACCGCCTCGCGAAAGGCGGGCTCTTCCCACGCGTTCACTTTCGAGCGGTCGACGGTAGGAATACCGGGCAGGACCGACTTTAGCTCGGCAATCGTGTCCTCCTGGTAACCGGCGCTCACCCCGACGGTGGACAGCACGACAGGCAGCCGAAACAGGGCGCCCGTCTTGGCCAATGCCACTACGTTGTTGATTAGAATCTCCCGGCTAACGGACTTGGTGCCGTCAATGAGGCCCGGCTGGAAGTCGATCAGAACCAGGGCGGAGTTTTCAGGCGTGAGCAGGTGGTCGGTTGTGGGGTCTCTAGTTATCTGAGCGGTCATTGGTTCTCCTTTTTGCTGTATTCTTGGACTATGTGGACTCAGCGTCCGGGGCCGGATTCAGTGAGAGCTCCCCCTTCATGACCTGTGGCGTACCATCATTTTCCCTCCCTTCTCAGAACCGGCTTGGGGCGGGTTTGTGAGCATTCATGCCGTTAGCTGGCTAAGTATCACCGCAAAAAATCGCGACCCCTATCGGTCCCCAGTCAGGCTCCGATAGACCTGTAGAAGCAGACGGCGGAGCAGGACACGCTCCTCGACGCTGAACCCGGCGAAGGACTCCTGCTCCAGCTTGCCCCACTGCTCCTCTTCCTCTGAAGAGATGAGCGCCATCCGCCTCTGCCATTCGAACGCGGCTGCTGGAACGGCGCTGAACTCGACGCGCCCAGACCGGGAAAAGCGGTGTCCCATCGTCAGCTGAACCACTCCAACTCGTAGCGTCCCGGTTCCCCTGCGGACGTTGGCAAGACACAGGGGAGCCCGCGCTCCCGGGTGCAACGGAACGGGCCACAAGCTTCAAGGGAAGCATTGTGGCCCGCTGCGGCTATGGTGTGGCGGCTCCTCCGCCACATCCGTCACTCGGCTACGTCCGTCACGTTGATTTCCACAGTCGCCGTCGCCGTGCCGCCGTTGCCGTCCCGCGCCTCCACCGTTAGGGTATAGGAAGGGGTAGTCTCGTAGTCCAGCTCCTTCATTAGAAGGATGTCGCCATAGTTCCAGTCGATCATGAACCGGTCATCGGCATTCCCTGATGTAATGTAATAAGTGATGGTATCGCCAGCGTCCTGGTCGGTCGCCGTCAACTGCCCTATGGACGTCCAAGTATTTGCCGACTCAGCTATGGAGAAGGCGTAGCTGCCGGGGTTGAACACCGGCGCTTCGTTTACGTCGGTCACTGCGATGGTGACCGTTGCGGTGTCCGTGCCGCCATTGCCGTCGCGGGCCTGTACCGTCAGCATGTACGAAGAGGCGGCCTCGTGGTCGAGGGCGGATGCAACAGCGACCTCGCCCGTTCCAGCGTCGATGGAGAACTTGCCGGCGTCGTTGCCAGCAGTGATGGAGTAAGCGACGCTCTGGCCCTCATCTGGGTCGCTGGCTGAGATAGCGCCGACAGAGCCGCCGGTGGCCGTATCCTCCGGAATTGTGAAGTCGTAGCTGGCAGTGTCGAAGGTGGGTGACTCGTTGGCCTTCGTCACCGTGATGACCACCGTTGCGGTGGCCCTGCCCCCGTTCCCGTCGCCGGCCTGTACCGTCAACGTATAGCTGGCTGCGGTCTCATGGTCCAGCGCCCCGGCTACCGTGACCTGGCCGTCTGCTGAGCCTATCGCAAACTTCCCGGCTTCATTGCCCGCCGGGATGGTGTACGACAGTTCGTCGCCAGCATCGGAATCTGTTGCGGCCACGCTCCCAACCACGTCTCCGGCAGTGGCGCTCTCGGAGACCGTGAACGCGTAGGTCCCGGAACCGAACTCTGGAGGACTGTTAACTTTGGTGACCGTGATGACCACCGTTGCGGTGTCCATGCCGCCGTTGCCGTCGCGGGCCTGTACCGTCAGCGTGTACGAAGATGCCGTCTCGTGGTCGAGGGCGGATGCAACACTGATCTCACCTGTTCCAGCGTTGATGGAGAACTTACCGGCGTCGTTGCCTGCGCTGATGGAATAAGCGACGCTTTGGCCCTCATCTGGGTCGCTGGCTGAGATAGCGCCGACAGAGCCGCCGGTGGCCGTATCCTCCGGAATTGTGAAGTCGTAGCTGGCAGTGTCGAAGGTGGGTGACTCGTTGGCCTTCGTCACCGTGATGACCACCGTTGCGGTGGCCCTGCCCCCGTTCCCGTCGCCGGCCTCTACCGTCAACGTATAGCTGGCTGCTGTCGCATAGTCCAGCACCCCGGCTACTGTGACCTGGCCGTCTGCTGAGCCTATCGCAAACTTCCCGGCTTCATTGCCAGCCGTGATGGTGTACGACAGATCGTCGCCAGCGTCGGAATCAGTTGCGGCCACGCTCCCAACCACGTCTCCGGCAGTGGCGCCATCGGAGACCGTGAACGCGTATGTCCCGGAACCGAACTCTGGAGGACTGTTAACTTTGGTGACCGTGATGACCGCCGTTGCGGTGTCCATGCCGCCGTTGCCGTCGCTGGCCTGTACCGTCAACGTGTACGAAGATGCCGTCTCGTGGTCCAGGGCGGATGCAACACTGATCTCACCTGTTTCAGCATTGATGGAGAACCTGCCAGCGTCGTTGCCTGCGCTGATGGAATAAGCGACGCTCTGGCCCTCATCGGGGTCGCTGGCTGAGACGGCGCCAACGGAGTCGCCGGTGGCCGCATCCTCTGGGGTTGAGAAGGCGTAGCCGGCAGTGTCGAAGGTGGGTGACTCGTTGGCGGTGGGTGACCCGTTGGCCTTCGTCACCGTGATGACCACCGAGGCGGTGGCTGTGCCACCGTTTCCATCCCGCGCCTCCACCGTGAGGGTGTACGAAGGGGTAGTCTCGTAGTCCAGCTCCTTCGTTAGAAGGATGTCGCCATAGTTCCAGTCGATCATGAACCGGTCATCGGCATTCCCTGATGTAATGTGATGCGTGATGGTATCGCCAGCGTCCTGGTCCGTCGCCGTCAGCTGCCCAATGGACGTCCAAGTATTGGCCGACTCAGCTATGGAGAACGTGTAGCTGCCGGGGTTGAACACCGGCGCTTCGTTTACGTCGGTCACTGTGATTGTCGCGGCAGCGGTGGCCGTGCCCCCGTTCCCGTCCCCGGCTTGTACCGTCAACGTATAGCTGGCTGCCGTCTCATAGTCCAGCGCCCCGGCTACTGTGACCTGGCTGTCTGCTGAGCCTATCGCAAACTTCCCGGCTTCATTGCCCGCCGTGATGGTGTACGACAGTTCGTCGCCAGCGTCGGAATCGGTTGCGGCCACGCTCCCAACCACGTCTCCGGCAGTGGCGTTCTCGGAGCCCGGGAAGGTGTGGGTTTCAGAGCCGAACGCGGGGGGATCGTTGGCTGCCGCCGCCGCGGTTGTAATCTGCGCCGGTCGGGATGGGCGGCCTTGCCCGGCGCTGTTGCGTGCCTTGACCCGGTAGATGTACTTCACGCCCGGCTGCACGCCCGTGTCCGTGTAGGTCGTGGCTGCACTGCCGGTGTCGTCCGTCAGTGTCCGGAGGTTCCGCTCGCCCAGCCCGGGCGCGCGGCGCAGAATCATGTAGCCGCTGGGCGCGCCGCCGTCCGCGGGCGCGTCCCAGGTCAGGGTGACCGCGCCGTCCGATTCCGAGGCGGCGAGATTGCCAGGTTGGCCCGGCTGGCTCGACACCGTGATGACCGCCGCTGCGGTGGCCGTGCCCCCGTTCCCGTCGCCGGCCTGTACCGTCAATGTATAGCTGGCTACTGTCTCATAGTCCAGCGCCCCGGCTACTGTGACCTGGCCGTCTACTAAGCCTATCGCAAACTTCCCGGCTTCATTGCCGACCGTGATGGCGTACGACAGTTCGTCGCCAGCATCGGGATCAGTTGCAGCCACGCTCCCAACCACGTCTCCGGCAGTGGCGCTCTCGGAGACCGAGAAGGTGTAGGTTTCAGAGCCGAACGCGGGAGGCCTGATCAGACTGCCGCAGCCGCCGGCTGTTGCGGTCAGTCCGACGGCCCCTGATGCGGAGGCCCTGTTTGGCCTCTCCTGCACCGCAGCGCTGGCCCGGGCCGTAGCCGTGAGCGGCGCTGTGGAGCGCTGTGGGGCGCTGGACGCCGAAAAGCGCAGCGCCGGGTAGTCCCCGCTCGTGCCGAAGTCCCAGGGGTCGTCTTTGCCACTCACCCCGTCCAGGTCCAGGTTCCAGGAGCGGTAGATGCCGGTGTAGCCGGTGGGGCTCTGCAGCTGGCGGGTGGTCCTGCCCCTGCCGCCCGCGCTGCTGGTCTGGCCGCTGGTTTCCCTATCCCAATAGCTGGCGGTTATCGTGGCGCCATCGGACGCGGAGCCCACCAGTCCGCCCACGCTCTCGGAACCCTCACCGCTGCTCACGGCGCCGATGGCGTAGCTGGCGGTGATCGTCGCGCCCCAACCCATCTGGCCCACCAGTCCCCCGATTTTCCACGAGCTTGAGCCGACGGTGACGTCGGCGTAGCTGGCGGTGATCGTCGCGCCGCGATCAATGTGCGTACCCACCAGTCCGCCGAAGAAATCGGAATCCGCACCGCCGCTGACGGCGCCGGTGGCGTAGCTGCTTCGTATGTCGCCGTGATTGATGCCGACCAGCGCGCCGGTTGCTGCGCCGCCGGTGATGTCCACTCCGGTCAGCCCCACGTTGCGAATCTTGCCCCGGGATGTCACTTCGCCGAACAGGCCGACCTGGCGCGTGCAGGGCCGGTCGATGAACAGGCCGGAGATTGTGTTGCCGTTGCCTTCGAAGGTGGTCCTAAATTCAGTTTCATAGGGCCCGATGGGCGCCCAGCCCGCGCCGGTGTTGAAGCGGGGTACGTTCAGGTCGATGTTCAGCGCGGCCTCCTCGGACCCCGTACCGATCTCGTAGCCGGCGCAGCCGGCGGCGGGGCAGCCCATGTTCGCTATCGGGTCGAGGAAGGCAGCGCTGTAGCTGGCCTGGTCTGCCGCCGCCACGCCGTCGCCGTCCACGTCCCAGCGGATGGCGTTGAGCTGGGCGGCGTTCCAGATCTCGATGAGGCCGTCGTCGTCGGAGTCGTAGTCCGTCAAATTCGGCGTCGCCGTCGCTTCGGCGCTCGGCCCGTTGCCGCCCCCGGCGTTGACGGCGCGCACCTGGAAGGTGTAGAGCACGCCGTTGGTCAAGCCGGACACCTCGTGCTGGGTGATAGTGGGGGTGGTGGATATCTGGGTCCAAGTCCCGTAGTCGCCGGCCCCCTCCTTCTTACGGTACTGCCAGAGGTTGATCGGCGCGCCGCCGTGGCCGGTCCCGGCGTTCCAACGCAGGACGACCCGGGTGTTGCCCGGCGTTGCGGTCAGTCCGGTGGGCTGCGTCGGAGGCCCCAGCGTTGGCGTCGCCGAAGCCTCGGCGCTGGCCGGCCCGTCGCCTTCGCTGTTGCGGGCGCGCACCTGGAAGGTATGGAGCGTGTTGGCGAGCAAAGAGGTCACCACGCCCTGGGTAGCGCCGGGGTCGGTGGAAAGCCGCGTCCAGCCCCCGTAGGCGCCGGACCCCGCCTTCTGCCGGTACTGCCAGAGGCTGATGCGAGCGCCGCCGTTGCCGGTCCCGGCGTCCCACATCAGCGTGACCTGACCGGCGCCCGCGGTTGCGGTCAGTCCCGTGGGTTGCGCCGGAGGCCCGGCCGTTGTCGTCGCCGACGCCGTGGCGCTCGGCCCGTTGCCCTTGGTGTTGTGGGCGCGCACCTGGTAGGTGTAGAGCGTGTGGGGGACCAATGAGGTCAGCACGTGCTGGACGGTGGCGGGGTCGGTGGATAGCAGGGTCCACCCCCCGTAGGCGCCGCTCCCCGCCCTCTGCCGGTACTCCCAGCGGTCGATAGCCACGCCGCCGTCGTCGGTCCCGGCGTCCCACCTCAGCGTGACCTGACCGGGGCCGCCCGTTGCGGTCAGTCCGCTGGGCCGCGCCGGAGCCGTCAGCACCCGTGGCGTCGCCGAGACCTCGGCGCTCTCCGACCCGTCGCCTTCGCCGTTGTGGGCGCGCACCCGGAAGGTGTAGAGAGTGCCGTTGGTCAAGCCGCGCACCTCGTGCTCGGTGGTAGCGGGATTGGTGGATATCTGGGTCCAGCCGCCGTAGGCGCCGTTCCCCGCCTTCCGCCCGTACTCCCAGCGGTCGATGACCACGCCGCCGTCGTCGGTCCCGGCGTCCCACCTCAGCGTGACCTGGCGGTTGTCGGGCGTTGCGGTCAGTCCGGTGGGCTGCGCCGGAGGCCCTAACGTCGCTGGCGTCGCCGAGGCCTCGGCGCTCTCCGGCCCGATGGCGTCGCCCCCGGCGTTGGCGGCGCGCACCTGGAAGGTGTAGAGCGTGCCGCCGGTCAAGGGGGTCACGACGTGCTGAGCGGTGTTGGGGCCGCTGCCGGGCACGGCTTGCCAGGCGCCGTAGGCGTTGGTCCCTTCCTTCTGCCGGTACTGCCATTGGGCGACGGCCGCCGGGCGGCCGCCGTAGGCGCCGGGGGGCCAGTTCAGGGTGACCCGGCGGCCGCCGGGCGTTGCCGTCAGCAGCTTCCACTGGCTGGCCCAGGGACTTAGGCTCCCGTAGTCCAGCGCCGGGTAGTCCGCGCTCCCGCCGAAGTCCCAGGGGTCGTCGCCGCCGGCCATTCCGTCCAGGTCCAGGTCCCAGTTGGCGTAGATGCCGGTGTAGTCGGTGGGGGTCTGCAGCTCGCCGGTCGTCTTGCCCGTGCCCCCGTCGCTGATGGCTTGGCCGCTGGTCGTCGTGTTCCAGTAGCTGTCGGTTACCGTTCCGTTGTTGATGCCGATCAGGCCGCCAACGACGGCCACGATTCTGCCGCCGGCGGTTAGCACGCTGGTTACCACGCCGGTAGAGTAGCTGGCCGTGATGGCCGAGGCGGTGGACGTGCTGCCAACAAGCCCGCCGACTCTCTCGTTGCCGCTTGCCGCGCTGGCGGCGTAGCTGGCCCGGACCGTGTGGGCGTTCCGCCCCGTCAGTCCGCCGACGTCCCTCGAACTCGCGCCGCCGCTGACGGCCCCGGTGGCGTATCTGGCCTGTATCGTGGCGAGGTTCAGCCCCACCAGCCCGCCGAGCCGCTCCGCGCTGGCGCCGCCGCTGACGGCCCCGGTGGCGTATCTGGCCTGTATCGTGGCGAGGTTCAGCCCCACCAGCCCGCCGAGCCGCTCCGCGCTGGCGCCGCCGCTGACGGTGACCGCGGCGTAGCTGGCGGTAATCATGCCGCCAATGCTGTTGTCCCCCGCCAGCCCGCCGCCGTTGTCGCCCGTGGTGGTTACCGTCCCTTCAGCGTAGCTGCCGCTGATCGCGCCCGAGTTCGTGCCGGCCAGCGCCCCGGTTTGCGTGCCGCCGGTAACGTTCACGCCGGTCAGCCCCACGTTGCGAATCTTGCCCGTGCTGGCCACCATGCCGAACAGGCCGTTCATGTTCGTGGTCCGGTTGATGAACAGGCCGGAGATGGTGTTGCCGTTGCCCTCGAAGGTGGCGGCAAAGTTATTGATGGGCGACCAGCCCGCGCCGGTGTTGTGGGGGGCCACGTCCAGGTCGATGTTCAGCGCGATGTTCGTCGGGCCCGCGCCGATCTCGTAGCCGGTGCAGTCGAAGCCGTCGGCGTCTTCCGTGTTGGTGGGGCACATGCCAGCGAACTTGCCGGGGAAGGCGGCCAGGTAGTCGGCGTGAGTGGAGTCGCCGTCGCCGTCCGGGTCAAGGCGGATGGCGTTGAGTTGGGCGGGGGGTTGTGATCTCGATGAGGCCGTCGTTGTCAGTGTCATGGTCGATAGTGAGGCGGTAAGTTGTCCGATTGAATACCTCGACCGACGCCTGACTTAGGACGATTGCAAAGTCGCTCTAGGAACTTTCACGTTGGTATCCAAGAACCTCCCCTTAGCTTTGGCGAGTCTCATGCCAAGTGGCCTTTCAACTCTGCAATGCCGCCGTCTAAGGACTTTGCAATCGTCCTAACGCCTGACTGCCGGTAGAGCTGCGATAGGTCATGCGTAGGGTATAATCGAAGGTAAAGTTGCCCGGCGTATTCTCGCTGCCCAGCCGCGGTGTAATCTGGCTCAACTGCGAAGCCGGTTTAGGGGTGTACTTAACCCGTAATTCGTCAAGAGATCCCTGACGGAAGGTATCAGGTGCCCTGGTAAGGATGTAGTTGTGGGACGAACCGGTTCGGCCCGATACAGCCGTGATTTCGGCGGAAAAAGTGCTACCAACGTTTGAGTGATCCGTAAAACAATCATCTACAGATTCGGAGGCATCGACACCGGGAGAAATTACCCTCGGATTAGATGCGCTTGTGCCTGAGCAACCTTGGTGGGCTTCAATGTGGCTGTCCGCCTGCGCCGGGGCGGCTGCATTGGTCAGGAGCAGGGCAAAGAGGGCCAGCGCCCCCAGCAGGAGGCATAGGCGTGCCGACGACTTTCGGCGCGATTTCGCGTTTACCATACGAAATCCGGGGGGGGGGGGGGGGGGGTGAAAAGCGAAAGCAGGCGCAGCGCCTCGCGGCGCGCCCTCCCGCTGCTATGCGTCATGGCGTTGAACATATCGCTTTCACTGTCCCCCTTTCTTTCAATTGCGCCGCGCGGTTACCCGGCCTGTATCAGAACACGCCCGCCGTTCTCGACTTCCACGTGCAGGCTGCGCCGGTCAAGCAACAGCATACCCACGAGAGGCGTGCTGCCGGTCGCGTCGGCCTCGATGTCTCTCGGTTGGCCGTCCCAGAGCACGGTGACGTAGTGAACGTCGAAGCTCACCTCAGCGTCGTTGGCCAGAAACGCTTGCCCCATGTAAGCGAAAGGCAGCTCCAGCTCCGTCACCACGTAGTCGGCAAGAGCAAGAACCTGTTGAAGCCGGTGTCTATCACGGCTTCAACTTCCCTCGCCTGCCCCGCCGTCCCTCGCAGAGAAAGGGACACCACCGCTTCATAAGTTAGCGTTCACCGTACCCTCGATCACCGAGGCCACCCCAGGGAACTGCCCCCGATGTGAGCCAGCGCCCGGTATCCGACGCGTTTCATCAAGACATCGACGGCCTCCGGACGCTGCGCCCGCAGACGCTCCCGCGCGGCGCGGGTGGTGTCGGCAACGGCCCAGTCCCCCGTCTCAACGTCGATGGCGACGTACTCCCCGAAGTGGCCGGCTTCGACCAGGGGCCGGATGTCCCGCTCGTATATCGCGTCGCCGAGGCGGGCCGTCTCCTCGCGCGGGCGGCGCGGGGGCGCCGCGACTCCCTCTCCCTGTGCGCTCGCCGGGTTCCCTGCGTCTCCCATCCGTTCCCCTTTTACAGACGTACTTCTACAGCCAAATATTATACTGCATCGCGGCGGTTACCGGGAACAAAAAAGACCCCGCATACCCCCAGGACGATTGCAAAGTTGTTCGATTCACGCCGTCCGCTCGGTTATGGCAGGACTCCAAGGTTGGAACTGTGGATTCCCGCTTTCGCGGGAAAGACGGGTTGGGGGCATATTCCACTATATGGAGGGACTTTGCAATCGTCCTGCGCATACCCCAGCATACATGGACGGGGGCAGGGACACGCGGGAGCGCTCCGGCCCGAAACGCAAAAAAGGGCCGCATACATTGACTGGCAGGGGGAGGACACCGCATCGCGGCGGCCTCTCTGGTGCCTTTGCGGTCTAGCGTCCCGCGCCGACCGGTTCGGTTTCCCGCTCCTGCTCCAGGGTCAGCGCCCACTCGAACAGGGACGCGGCTGCGGGCTGGGGCTTGCGGCTGCGTCCCTTGGGCTTCCCCGGCTCGTCGGCCAGGAACTCGGCCCAGGAGAACAGGGACTGCTGCCCCTCGGCGGGTGCGGGTTCCTCGTGGTGGCCGTTGCCGTTGGCCGGGACGGCGGCGTGGCCATCGCTATTCCCGTTCCCGTTGGCGGGCGCGTTGTTGCCCACCGCCAGCTCGACCGTCGGCCCGATGATGTCGAATCCGTCGCCGGTGGTATGGTGGCCGTTACCGTTGACCTCAACGGCCTCCGGCTCGACTGCCATTGCCTTCCAGCCGTCATCCACCAGGAACTCCTCGGCGCTGGCCTCGGCGTCCCGCGCCTGGGCGAATACCTGCTCAACCGACTCGCCATTGGCGTTGGCTTCCTCGCCGCTGACTATCTGCCTCGCCAGGGCCAGCATCATGTCGTCGCCGTTATCCCCGAAGGCGGCAAGCCCGTCCTCGGGCAGCTCCCCCTCCACCGCCAGCGAGCTTTGCAGCTTCTTGGCGACCAGCTTGAGCGCGTCGGCCTGGAGGGTGTTCCGGTAGGCCATGAACACCACCTTCACCGGCCTCTTCTGCCCGATGCGCCAGGAACGGCGCGACGCCTGGCGCATGGTGTACACGCTGTAATCGGTCTCGAACCAACAGAGGGTTGGAAAGTCGATCAGGTCGAGGCCGGTCTGCACCAGGCGGGGATGGCAGATGACCACGTCCACCCCCTGCTTGACCCGTTCCTCCACCCAGGCTTCCCTCCGGTCCGGGGCCACCGTGTCCGCCTTGAGCACCGCCACCCGGAAACCGTGGGTGGTCAGGAACCCATCCATCCGTTCGGTGATGTCCCGCGTTCCCGTGTGGGTGGCGTAGACCAGCACCTTGCGGCCCGCCAGCCGTTCCGCCGCCACCAGGTCCACCAGGGCCTGCTCCTTCGGGTACAGCTTGTCCTCGGACAGGGGCGGCATCTGGACCAGTACGTTGCCGGTCTGCGGGTCGAAGACCGTCTCCCCCCGGGTGCAGCCGTCGGGGTAGGCCAGCAGGGTTTGCAGGTACGTAGCAAGGAGCCGCTTGGAACCCTTGGCCAACGCTTCGGCCAGGGCCTGCCGCAAGGTGTCGAACACCAGGTCGTAGGCCTTGCGCTGGGAGAAGCCGGTAAAGTCCGTCTCCCGGTCCATCCCCGACAGCAGCACCTGCTCCTCGTAGGAGGGCAGTCCCGAGGCCACGTCGGAGAGGCGCAGGAACACCGAGTTGCCGATGAGGTGAAAGAGGGCCGATGGAGCCAGGCCGGGCCTCTCCCGCACCGTCTTGCGGTATCCCTTGCGGCGGCTGTTGCGCCCGTCCTCGAAGGAGTCGCCGTCGCCTTCGTGGCGCACCGTCTGCTCCAGGAAGCCGTAGCGCTGTATCCAGCGGCCCTCCTCCGACCGCCCGAACTCGGACCGGATCTCCGGCGAGAAGCGGTAGAGCAGGTGGAAGAGGGTCGAGGAATAGCCGCCGGTCAGCGTTCCGGTCAGGGTGAGGGACTTGCCGCAGGAGTCGGCCAGGACACCGGCGGCGATGCCCTGGGCCGAGCCGCGGCCCTTGTACTCGTGGACCTCATCTCCTATCAGGAGGTCGAAGAAGCCCTTCATCCGGTGCTTCACGTAGTCGGCCAGCGGGTAGCGCCGGGGGCCGGAGCCGTCGGCCTGCCAGAGGGCGGAGCCGCAGAGGTCGCAGTCGCGGCGCTTGCGGGAAAGCTCCTCGTTGGTCAGGGGCACCCCGTCCCGGTCCACCACCTGGGCGTAGCAGCGGGGGCAGCAGGGCACCTGGAAGGGTTCCCCGGTCTGCTCGTTCCGCACCAGCCTGCCCCCGGCGGCGGCCCACCGTTGGATCACGGCCGGCTGCCAGCGGTAGGACAGCTTGGCCCGCTCCCGGGACATGATGGCGAAGAGGGGAGCTGGCCCAACGGAGAGCCGGAGCCGTTCCAGGTCGGTGATGGAGGCGACGATTGCGGCTCGGGCGCCGGGCACCGTATCCTCCACCTCCCGCTTCCACTTTCTGGTCAAATGGGGCGGACAGAGGATCAACATGCGCCGGAAGCCGGCGGCGTGGGCGGCGGCGCCGCCGATGAAGGTCTTGCCGGTGCCCATCTCGCCCACCACCGTGGTGCCCCTATGGGGTGCGCAGCAGCCGGGGCAGCTTGAGGCCGTTTTCCGAGGGCCGGTACAGGGGCGGGTAGGACTCCACCACCCGCTTGGCTATCGCATCCTTGAAGGTGTCTATAAAGCCCGACAGGTTCATGTGTAATCTCCTTGCCTTGAGTGTTCCGTTTGGAAAAAGCGAAGCCCCGCCCGTTCCCTAGTGGAACAAGCGGGGCCTTCGTGTCGCGGCTGGCGTTGCAGCCGTCAGAGTAGTTGTCGTTGGGCGGGGTCAGGCGGCGATGTCGGTAATCTCCCCGTCGTCCAGGTCCAGGGCCACGACGGTGGTCTTGAGCCGCTCCCGGTAGACCTCGGTGTTCTCCGTCTCCTCGGCCAGCACCAGCTCCTTGGTGGTGCGCCCCTTGACCAGGATGCGCCTTCCCTCGGCCTCCAGCACCAGGTTGTCGAGAAAGCCCGCCGCCACCAGCATGGCCATGTGGCCCCGGCGCAGGGGCATCAACGGGCGGGTGCGCTGGTCCTGGGCGGGCCAGAGGGAGTCCCTGACCTCCTGGCTGGCCCACAGGCCGGTCTTCCGAGCCTCGGCCACCGCCGCCAGGGGGTCAACGGTGCGGGTGGCGAAGAGGATGTCCCCGGCGGCAACCACCGGAGGGTCGTAGACCGGATAGGGGCGGGGCGAGAACTCCTCCGGCTCGCCCTCGGCCCAGTCCCTGACCTGCTCCTCGGCGTAGGAGTCGGGGCTGGGCTCCGCCTTGCGCCGCCCCACCAGCACCACCTGGTCGAAGACCTCCCGTTCCGGGCTGGGGAAGGCCCAGCAGCGGATGTCCCGGTAGTGGTAGGAAAGGTAGCGGGCGGAAACGGAGAGCCTTTGCTTGGGGACTATGAACAGCAGCAGCCCGCCGTCGGTCAGGTAGCGTGTGGTGTGCGTGAGGAAGGCGTGTTCGGTGCGCTTATCTTCGGCATCAAAATCATAGGGGGGGTCAAAAGCAGCACGCCGAAGGCGTTGTTGGCGATGGAGGTGGCGAAGAGGTCGCAGGCCAGGGCGCGGTCCAGCACGTGGGCCGCCTGCTCCGCCCGGTCCCTATGCAGTTCCACCCCGCAGGTCTCCACGGGGACGGTGCCGCGGTCGCGCAGCAGGCCGGCGAACTGGGCCAGGGCGTCGCCGGCCCCGCAGCAGGGGTCCAGGATGCGCAGGGTGTCGGCGCTCCGGGAGCGGCCCCTGGCCCCGTAGAGCAGCTTGGCAACCAGGTCAACCACCCGGGGCGGCGTGGGATAGAAGCCCCCCTTGGCTTGGGCAGCGAGTCTCATGTCAGTCCTCCTTGTTACTTGGAATGGGTTACTTGGAATGGGTTACTTGGAATGGGTTACTTGGAATGGGTTACTTGGAATGGGTTACTTGGAATCGGGGTTGCTCGGTGCCGGTGTCGGTTGAGTCGCTGGCCGCGCCGGTGGACGGGGCCAACCGGCAGGGTCCGGGCTTGCAGAAGTGGCAGTTCCACCGGATGGTGGCGGGGTCGACCAGCACCACCGCCGCGCCGCACTCGTTGCAGGTGTAGGTCTCCCCGGCGTGGATGTCCTCGTCGGTCTCTTCCACCTGGGCGAACCTTGCCCCGCAGCTGGGGCAGGGGAAGTACAGGGTCTGCTTGTCGGCCATCGTGCTACCTCCCGTTGTTGTCGTTGCTGGCACAGTGGTTCTTCAGGCCCACCACCTCGCCCTTGGCCAGCGTGCGCTGGAAGCAGAGGACCTGGTCGGTCTGCTTGTCCCTGGCGCAGGCGGTGCAGAATGCCGTCAGCAGCTCGGCGCGGCTGGCGACGGTGATTCGCTTGACCAGCACCTCGGAACCGTCCTCCAATTCGTGGCGGTAGAGCTTCTCGTTGGGATTCTGCCAGTCCGCCTCGGTGGCAGGCCGGTAATAATGGGGCTGCCCGGATGAGGTCAAATGCGTCGTGTGGTCGTGCTCACAGAAGCGGCACTGGGTGCCGTCGGGGGAGAAGAGCTGCCAGGCCTTCCAGTTGCGGGCGCGGCGGCGCTTGTTGCCCCGCTTCACCGGGTTCAGCGTCCTATCCATCGTTGTCAACCTCCGTGCTGGTGTCATCAGGGTCCAGGGTCAGCGTCCCCGCCGCCACCGCCGCCGACAGGTCGGCCTTCAACTCCTCACCCCTGGGGTTGCAGGTGTAGGCCAGCAGTCCGGCGGATTCCAGGGGGACGGTCTCCCCGGTGTCCAGCCCTCGCCGCCAGAGCCAGTCCCGCCAGGAGCGGTGCAGGGGCAGAGGGCTGCGCCGGTCCAGGAAGCGGTGGTGCAGCCCCGGCGCGTCGCCCTGGTCCTGGGCCAGCAGCAGGAAGTCGTCCCGCTCGAAGCTGAACTCGGCCAGCCGGGTGTAAACCAGGGCGTGCCAGCCCCGGCTTACGGGCAGCCGCGCGATGCGGGTGGTCCAGGTGCCGACGGTGTGATACGGAACCTGGCACTGCTGGTATCCGCCGGAAAGCGCCATGCCCTCCACCCCCTTGATCAGGTGGGCGGTGTCCGGGGGCTGCTTGAGCAGGGAGGCCCAGATGGCCTTGAGGGCGGTCTGCGGCCCCACCATCGACAGGAACCAGAGGCCGCCGGTGTCCGGGTCTCGGGCGAAGGCGTCGGCGGTGGCCGAGTAGCCTCCGGCGCTGATGGTGTAGAGGTCCTCGCCGCTCTGGACGGGTTCTGTGGGAGTCATGGAGTGCCTCCTGTAGGTGTGAATGAGGAACGGGCGCGGGGAAGGGATTCCCTGCGTGGGGACCGGCGGCGAAGCGCCGGTCTCGGTGGGCCGGTGGTTAGTCGTCCATCAGCTTTCGCTCCTTGAGGCTGACCCAGCGGTCGCCGCCGATGACCACGTGGTCCAGGAGGTCGATGCCGAGGAGCTTCCCCGCCTGCACCAACTCGCGGGTGATGGACACGTCCTCGGGGCTGGGGGTTGGGTCCGAAGAAGGGTGGTTGTGGGCGATGATGATGCTGGGGGCCGAATCGATTACGGCGGCGCGCAGCACCTCGGCGGGCCGCACCACCGACGAGTTGACGTTGCCGATGTAGACGACCCGCTGGCCCATCACCTGGTTGCGGGTGTTGAGCAGCAGCACCCGCAACTGCTCCTGGGCCAGAGCGCCCATCTCCGGGGCCAGCAGGGTGTGGACATCCTGGGGGCAGTTGATCTGCGGCCTGTCGGCGGGGCGCTCCGTCTGGAAGGCCACGTCGTAGCGGGCCGCCAGCTCCCCCAGCAGGGCCAGGTTGGAGCGCAGGGCCTCCAGCACCGCCTGGCCCTCAGGCGTGGCGGGAGCGGCGGGTCCGGGGATGGACAGGGGCATTTCCTCTTGCTTGGCTTGCTTCTTCCTGGGCATGGTTCACTCCTTGGCGATTAGTCTGGAAACGGGAGCGGGGCCGCCCCTGCTATCAGGGAGCGGCCCCGTGTTGCGCCTTGGGGAAGGCGTCGGTGTTCGGATGTCCAGTTAGAAGGGAGAGTCCTCGTCGCCGGGCTGGTAACCACCGCCAGCGTTGAATCCGTTGGCGTTTCCGGCGTTGGCCTGGTGGTTGGCACCGGAGTTGACCCCATTGGCATGGCCGGTGCCGCCGCCGCCGTTGCGGGCGGAGTCCAGGAACACCACCTCCTGGGCGTGAATCTCGGTTCGGTAGCGGCGCTGCCCGTCGTCGCCGGTCCAGGAGTTCTGCGCCAGGCGGCCCGCGACGTACAGCCTCTGCCCCTTTTCCACGTAGTTGGCGCAGGCTTCGGCGAGCTTGTCCCACACCACGATCTGGTGCCAGTCGGTCTCGGACTCGCCGCCCTTGCGCACCCGGTCGGTGGCCGGGCGCAGCTGGGTTACGGCGATGCCCGACGCCGTGTAGCGTATCTCCGGGTCCGCGCCCACGCGGCCCAGCAGTTCCACCTTGTTGATGCTCTTCGCCATGATTGTTCCTCCGTTAATTTGTAAGTTGAGGTTGCCGATGCGGGGCCGCTTCCGGTAAGGGAATACGGCCCCGTGGGCGCTCGCAGTTAGAGCGTCAGGGTTGCCCTAGCTGACCCGCAGGTACTCCGAGACGTTCTCGGTGACGATGGTGGCCCTGGTCTCCGGCTCCAGCAGCGCGTTCAGCTTCTTGTGGTCCACGTTGTAGCGGGTGGACTTCACCATCCCAACGGTGCGGGTCTTCTCCCTGCCCTCCAGCTTGGCCTTGTCCTTGCCCCGCTGCGTGAGCCAGGTCCGCAGCAACCCCAAGGCCCACTGCTTGTCCTCTTCGATGGCCTTCTGCATCTCCTGGGCGTTCTCGTACTCCCGGAGAGCCGCCTGCGCTTCCTCGTCGTTCACCGGCTCGGCGTTCTCTTCCCCTCCATCGGGTTCGGGTTCGGGCGCCGCCGACCCCGGCAGGCAGGTGTTGAGGAAGGGGCAGCGCTTGCACTGCCAGTCGTCGGCGGTGAAGTCCCGCTCCGGCAGGGCCAGCGAGTCCCGCCCGTGCAGCAGGTGGTGGGCGCCGATGGTCCCCAGCCGCTCGCAGGCCCGGTGGAAGGCTGTGGCGACCCGCTCCGCCGGAATCACCTCGAAGTCCCACTGCCTGGAGCCGGTGTCCATCGTGGCGATCACCACGTCCCGCGCCTCGCCGAAGGTCCCGTAGGAGTAGAAGGCGGCCTGGGCCACCGACTCCGGGTGGCTGCGCTCCGCGCCCAACTTCCACCACCGCTTGTAGGCTTCCGGCCCCCGGGTCTTGATCTCGATGACGCTGGGTTCATCGCCGAAGATGGGGACGACGCCGGTGGCGTCCAGGTGGCCGGTTACCACCAGCGTCGGGCCGAGGGGCAGGGAGATCATTTCAGGGTTGTCCCGGTCGGTAGGGGTGATCTCCCAACCGGCCCGCCGCATGGCCCGGAGCACCACCGGCTCCAGGGCGTTGCCCGCCTCCAGGACCGTGAGGGACTCCTCGGTGCGCGCGTTGGTGACCGGGTACTCGTTGGCCTCGTACCAGAGGGCGCGGCGGCAGTTGCCCACCGCCGAGGCCCGGATCTCCAGGGTCCCGTCCTCGCCGAAGCGGGCGTTGGGCCGCGAGTAGGCGTTTTCCGTGGTGTCAATCGTCGTGGTCATGGTTGTCCTTCCTCCGTTTAGTCTGTGTCCGGTAAATGAGAGCGGGGCCGCTCCCCCGTTGGAGACGGCCCCGTGTGCCTATCGGTCAGAGCCTGCCCCGTACTCGATACGGGGTCAGTGCAGTTCTTTCAGTCGGCAGCCAGCCTGAGTTCTTCCGCTTCCACCTCAACTTGGGACGCCAGGTGGCCCCGCAGGATGAGGGCGATACCGTCGCCGAGGCCGCGCACGTACACCGTGCTGCCGTCCTCCATCACGTTGGGCCAGGGCTGCATTTCCGAAATCCCCTGGCACTGGTCAACGATCTCGTCCAGCGGCGTACCCCGTCGCAGGTGCAGGGACACAAAGCGGCAGGCGAGTTCGGTCACCCCGTGCTGTAGGCTTCCGGCCTTGCCGAGAGAACCGAAGACCTCGAAGGGGTTTCCGTCCTCGTCCAGGCAGACGGTGACGTAGAGGTTGCCCAGTTCCGTTGCCAGCTTGGTCGTTACGCTGGGCAGGCTGCGGGGCCTGCTCCTGGTGGCGGTCATGACTGTGCCCCTTGGTCCCGCAGGTGGGGCAACGCCGCAGCGTAACGGTCGAAGCAGCCCGCCACCCTGATGGCGAACTCCCGGTCCCGGTCGTCGCCGATGCCCAGCAGCGTCCTGGCGATGGGTTCCTCGCAGTCCTCCTCAGCGTAGGTCGGGGTAAGGAAGGAGTCCCTGACCAGGTCGGGGAGTTCCTCCCACCGCTCCCGGCTGAGCTTCAGGCCGCCGTGACTGGCGGTGGAGACCCGCCAGACCCCTTCGGCCAGTTCCTCGATGTCCTGGGGATAGCCCCAGGGCGTGTGCATTCTGGTTCCGGTCATTGCTCGTCCTCCTCATGTTGTGAAATCCGGTAGATGAAGAACGGGGCCGCCCCGCTGTGGAGACGGCCCCGTCGCCTGGGGTGTGAATGGAGCGCCGCGAGGTCTACTGCTCGGCGCCGCCGTTCTGACCGGCTTCCGCATCCTGCCTCTGCTGCACCTTGCGGGCGGCCCGCTCCACCAGGGGCGTCAGTTCCGAGGCGGGCAGGTCGTCCAGGTCCCGGCCCGTCTGCCCCCTAACCGCCTGCCTCACCCGCTCCTCGTCGAAGCCCTGGCTGACCCCCAGGTCCAGCAGGGTCTTGCGCAGGGCCGGGGCCAGGGTGTCGCCGGCGCCGCCGCCGGGCTGGCCCGCCACGTCGCCGTAGAGCGCGTTGCCGAATTGAGCGCCGAAGGTGCGCAGCGACCGCTTGAGAGCGTCGGTGACCGCGCCCTTGAACGCCGTCTCATGCCCCTCGGCGGTCTCGTCGGATACCGGCTGGAACCCGACGTCGGTGCGGGGCGGCGCGCCGGGGACGGTGACCTTCACCGTGGCGGAGTAGGCCCGGATGCGCTTGACCTCGCCGGTCTGCGTGTTCACCTGGTCCAGATCCCTGAGCAGCACGTCGCCCACCACCTCGTGGCCCCAGCCGCCGAACCCGAAGATGCGGTTGGCCTGGTCGATGGCGGTGCGGCCCTCGACGTAGCTGAAGCTCCGGTTGCCCCGGCCCTTGCACTGGGAGACCAGGCTGGCGTCCAGGGGCTGGGCCAGCCTGTCGGTGACGCTGGCGGGCAGGGAGTCCCAGAGGAGGTCGTGGGCGGGGATGGTGTCGGCGGCGTCGGGGTGGTGCCCGTTGCCGTTGCCGTTCTTGGAGACGCCGTTGGAGGGGATGTGGTGGTTGCCATTGCCGTTCTGGTGGCCGTTCTG
Organism: Dehalococcoidia bacterium; assembly: GCA_965205385.1. GTDB lineage: Bacteria > Chloroflexota > Dehalococcoidia > Lucifugimonadales > UBA3495 > CATOSP01. Next base: position 1,580,797 of record CBDBGS010000008.1, on the reverse strand, counting down.
GTGGCCGTTGTTGTTGCCGTTGACGTGCCCGTTGCGCTGGTTGCCGTTGCCGTGCTCGTTGGACATGAAGATGCTCCTTGTAGTTGTGATATGGGGTTTGGGTGTGCGGACTCCCAAAGGGAAGCCGTGGGTGGGTGTAAACCCGTCGTGATTTGGACGCAGGTCTTCCAGGGTGTTGCGTGGAATCCTGTAGAGAGGAATGGAAAGTGGTGGGGGAGAGGGTTGCGTTAGGGGCTATTGCCTGGCGGCGCGGGCCGCCCTTGCCAGCAGGCGGCGGAAGAGGAGTTGGCCGTGGGGCAGCGCCGCCAACTCGCCCACGTCGGCGACACCCTGGGGCAGGTTGACCACGGCGGCGCGGCGGCCCAGCAGGGCTTGCAGGTTGGCCGTCGCCTCCCGGCCTGCGTCGTCGTTGTCGAAGGCCAGGAAGACTCGGGGGCAGCCCCACAGGTTCGCCGCCACCTTGTCCACGCCCTGCGTACCCAGGGCGGCACAGGCGGGGTAATCCCAGGCCGCCAGCGTCAGCCAGTCAAAGACGCCTTCGGTCAGGATCAGGAACTCAGGCACCGGACCGAGACGAGTCAACCCCAGCACCTGCTTGGGGCCGGGCACCGCCTGGAAGCGGGGCGTTGCGCTCGCATCAACCGCCCGCCCGGTGAGCCACCGCGCCAATCCGTGAACCATATCGGGCACCACGATCATTCCGGCGAACCGCTCCGCGCCCCGTTCCAGGAACAATCCGCTGTCCCTGAGCCGCTGGCCGGCGAAGCCCGCCGCTTGCAGATGGTCCCGCAGGCCGTGGCCCGGCGCGTACCCCAGTCCCAGCCGCAGGGAGGCTTCCAGGCCGATGCCCCGCGAGACCAGGTACTCCCTGGCCCCCGGATTGCGCCGCAGCTGAGCGGCGTAGAACCGGACCGCCGCCGTCAGCAGCGCCGGATCACGGGCCGGAAGCGCGGGGGATGGAGCAGGTTTTCTAGCCACCACCGGCGTCGGAACAACCGGCGGGGAACCGCCGTCCAGCCGCCGTATCGCCTCGGGCAGGGTCAGCCCCTCGATGCGCTGCACGAAGTCCAGCACGTCGCCGCCGGACCCGCAACCAAAGCAGTAGAACTTTTCCGTGTCGGCGTACACCGTGAAGCTGCCCTCGGCTTCCTCGTGGAAGGGGCAGACGCCCTGCCTGACCCGGCCCTGGCCCCGGAGCGCGACCCCGGCGGCCTCCACTGCGTCGCCCAGGGGGTGCCGGGCCTTGAGTTCCGCAATGTCCACCGTGGCGTTGGCTACGACCATGACGCACCCCCTTTCGGCAGGGGCCTGAGGCCCCGCAGGCTCCGCCGGGAGACCAGCTTGCCCACCGGCCAGCGCATCCCGAGGACCGCCGCGACTTCCAGCGTCCCGCCGTCTTCGCTCGTGGGAACCAGGCCCGCCGCCTTGCCGGTGCCGGGGCTGTAGAGCAAGGCCCCACTGCCAGCGAACCGCCGCATGGCAATGTCCAACCACTCGGCGTATAGCCAGCGGAGTTGGTTCTCCGCAGCGTTGGCCGCATCCAATTCGCCGAACACCGCCAGCGCGGCGTCCAGCTCGCCGGACTGCCGCAGGCGACGAGCCTCGTGGACCGTCCTGGCTACGCTGGGCCCAGCTACCAACTGATCCGGTTCGTCCGGGAACAGGACCATCAGCAGCCGGTCCACCAGGTCCTCCAACCGGCCTGTAGTAGATGATGGGGATTCCAGGGTAATCGTCGTCATGGAGTTCCTCCCTGTTGCTGAGTATGTTGGGTTCCCTGCTGAGTGTTGTGCCGTCCCTGCCGGTGGCAGTGGCACCGGCAATTGGCCTGCCGGGCCTGCGCCGCCTGCCGCCTTTCGTTGGCCCGCATGATCCGCCGGACGACGAGGGCGACGATGCCGAGGCCGATGAGGTTGAAGAGAAAGGTCTCGCCGCCGGTCCCGGTCAGCAGCGGCCCAGCGATGAGCAGGGCAGTGGCGACCGCGACGGACAGCCGCTTGTGCCGCCTGATGAAGCCCACGACCGCCACCGCTACGGCCTTGATTTGGGTGAACCGCTCCTTGATGCGCATATGCACCTCCCTAAGTTTGTGAACGACTTGGACAACGGGGCTGCCTCCCGGCGCCGGACGCACTCCGCCCTGGGTCGGACATCGCAACGGAGAACGCCGGTTTGGGGGTTGGAGAAAGACGCAGCTCGGCCAGGGTGTTATGCCTGGAATGCTGCTACGTGAGGGGAAATCAAGGGGAACGCAGACGGGTCAACGGAGTCTGCGCTGGAGCTGGAACGCTAAGCGTCCGGTCACTTGCCACTGTACGACCGGAGCGTGTTGAATCTGCGGTGCTGCTACCCTTGTTCAGTAGCTACGCCGCAGCCATCTTGAAGCGGCCGGGGCTGTAGATTCGCTCCAACCGCATTGTGGGGAATGCGAAGCAGGTCAACCGCTACGCCGGGATGCCAAAGGGGTACGGGATGCCGGAGAAACCGTGCTGGGTCTAGCTGACACCTCCTGTCAGTGGGGCTGCCGTGATTTCAGGGTCTGCCGTGGAATGGGATTCCGGGACGCCGTTGTTAATCCGGTTGCCACCTCCTTGCAAACGATGATGCGCCTTGGGTTTGGATTTCCGCCGTTGGGTTGGGGTTCCGGGTGAAGCGCACCGTGCACTTCGCTGAGTTGGGTTTACCAGCTTCGGGAGAGACGTTCAATCACGCCGGCCCCTCAGCAATTCCCTCGTGGGCGACCGTTCGAGGAGCTAGGCTCTACTCTAGGCGGCCAGTCCAACATGGGCGGACGTTCGGAGAGCTATGCTCGATCCTATGCGTCCGGTCCCGGGTCCAGGGAGGGACCCTCCAGGTTTCTAGGGCGGGAAACGCTGGAAAAAGCCTGACAACGCCAATTAGTATCCGGCCTTGGCGACGCCGTCATCAAGAGTATTTCGGCGGAATCGGGCAACGCCAGCCGGATCACTTTCTCCGAGGAAGCGCCAAAGGAGCGGGAATGGTGCGGCAATGAAGCACCACCGAGATTCACCCCGGCGCTACCGCCTCTTACCGCCGCCACAGCCCCAGGGTGATCAGCCTCCGCAGCCGGCGCAGCGCCCTCCGCCGGGCCAGTTTCTTCTCGGTCACAGCCAGGGCCCGGCGCCGCCAGCCCAGCTGGGCGTTCCGCTCCAGACCCCGCAATGGCTCCGTCTCCTGCGGCAGGGTCAGGCCTTGCTCCTCCAGCATGGCCAGCTCCAGCTCCAGAATGCGGGCCTCGGCCTCAAGCCAGCGCAGGCCCCGGACCCGGTCGGGATGGTCTTTCCACAATTCCCGCCACTCCTGAATCAACGGCCAGGCGTCGCCGAAGACCTCCTCGTCGTCAGCGGCGGGGTCACGGGTAACCAGGTCGGGGTAACGCCGCGAGGATGCGGCAGTCTGTGTTAGAGCCGCGCGACGCCCTGCTCCGGTCGCCTGCGGTCCAACCGCCCGTCCGGCGCCAACCCCGCCTGCTGATTCCAACCTGTCCATCCGCCGCTCCAACCGCTGCGACTCCCGCGCCTGGGCCTCGGCATCATTCCCGCTGGCTCCCTCGGCGACGAGCTGGACCTCCGCCACGGCCTTGCCCACCTCGTCCGCCAGCCCGTCAACCCGTTGCTCTACGCCGTCCACCCGCCCCGCCAGCTCCCGCACCTCGTCGCGGCACCGGGCGGCCTCCCGGTCCCCCTCGGCCAGCAGCCACCGCTCCAGGGCCACCTGGGCCAAGCCCGACAACGCGCCCCGGTCCATGCTGGCGCTCAGTGTCCTGGGGTCCAGGCCCAACGCCTCCGCTGCGCCCTTCAACTCCCGCTCCCGCACCAGCTCGTGCAGCAACGCCATCAGCCGCAGGTGGTGCAGGTCCTCCACGTTCCGGCTCCGTTCCATGTCCGTACCTCCCGGCGCCAGCAGCACCGCCACCGGCGCAAAGTTGCGGTTTCGCCACAGGGACCTTGCTCGACAACGGCGCTCAGGCAGGCCACAGGGTTGCATTTCCTGTAGGGGGGCGTTGCCGGATAGCTGGCAACCAGCCCTAATACCCAAGTGCTTGCCGGATGGCAGCGGTAATGACGCTAATCCGCCGGTTTCCCGAACGAACCGGCCACCGTCCACCCCTGGCGCTGCCTGCCAATCCCTGTACACCCCCATAACATCACATCGCGCCCCGTAAAGTTGATGCCCCGTGAGGGGGGCCTCCGGACAGGCCCCCCTCACAAGCCATTGGTAAGCGAACCCTGCGTGGTCAGACTCGACGGCGGGACGAAAGTCCCCATCACCGACGAGGAGGCCACCAATGTTCCGGAGTTTCATTCCCAAGAGCGGCAGGGCCAGAAGGCTGACGTTGCTCACCGCGGCGCTGCTCCTTGCGGCCCTGGTGGCAATGCCCGCCAGCGGCCTCGCCCTGGCCCAGTCCCCCCCCCCGACAGCGACACCGTCACCCTGGTCAACCGCGACCGGCAGATGGTGGAGCGGAAGAAGGAGGGCGACTTCGTGGCCCGCCCGGTCTTCAGCCGCCAGACCGGCGTCCTCTTCTACGCCATCCGCCACCCCGACACCGGCGACTGGCTTACCAGCACCTACCGGGTCAGGGGCGGCGAGAAGCACCTCTCCGAGGGCTGGGAGTACACCTTCGAGTACCCCGCCCTGGACGAGCAGCCCGAGCTTCACCCCGAGCAGCCCTACCTGCTGGTGCTGGCCGTTCCTCGCACCGGCGGCGGCGACCACCACGTCTTCCACGCCCTGATTCCCGTCCACCAGCCCAACGGGTTGTGGGACCGGGTGCTGGGCGCGCTGGACCCGGACCGCTGGGCCAGGGCCGCCGCCAAGTGTGTGATCCAGGGCGTCCACGGGACCCTGTGCGGCGTGGTGCAGAAGGTGTCGGCCAGCGACCTCGACGAGTGCCGGGGAGGGTAGAGAAGAATGACCGACATCCTCACCGGAACTCCCCCTGAGCTCACCTACCTGCATCCCTTCATTCAGCAGGCCTGGATGGTGGTCTGGGCCATCACGTCGGGCGCTTTGGCGGTGATCCTGGGCTGGATGGGGCTGAGCTTCATCGTCCAGGAGCACCTGGGCCGCCACCAGTCGGGCTGGCGGGAGATGGCGCCCGGGCTGGTGCTGGGACTCACCGCCGCCGCATCGTCCCTCTGGTGGTGCGCCTTGGTCATCGACGTGGCCCACGCCGTATCCCAGTTCATCGCCGCCGAGCTGGACGTCACCCCCGGCGACCTGCTGCGCGCTCCCCTGGAGCCGCTGCTGACGGCGGTGGAGACCGCCAACACCGGTCTGGCGGTCTTTATAGCCCTGCTCTACCTGGTATTCGGATTCTTCGTCCTCTACCTGCTGGTGCAGATGATTCTCCGTCTGGCCCTGATCGACATCCTGCTCTGCCTGGCCCCCATCGCCCTGGGGCTGTGGATTCTGCCCCACACGGCGGGTTGGGGCCGGCACTGGCTCCGGCTCTTCATGACCACGGTGTTCCAGCAGGCGGTGCAGCTCATCGCCGTGGCCCTGGCCTTTGCCTTTCTTGAAGACTTCGCCGCCATCGCGGCTTTCGAGCCGTCGGAGGACCTGGTGTGGAAGCTGCTGATGGCCATCGCCTTCATGTACCTGGCGGGACGGGTGCCCTCGATGCTGGGCAATCACGGGACCTTCGACGCCTGGCTGCACACCCTCTACTTCGGGATGTCGCTGCCCGGCGGGGTGATGCGCTCCGCCCGCTCCATCGGGCTGATTGCCGGTGGAGCCGCCGGAGGACCGGCGGGAGTTGCCGCCGCGTCAGCGGCAACCAGCGTGGCCAACACCGCCGCCACCACGGCCGCCGGAGCAGTGAACTCGGCGGCCCAGAGCTCCACCGCTCCGGCCCAGAGCGGCCCCACTCCCCGGAGCCAGGGGCCGTAGCCAAGACGACAACGACAACCACACAGGAGGCAGCCGGATGTGCCAGTAGCAGACCGGGACCGACCCGGCCGGATAGCAGGACAAATCAAGAAAGCGAAAAGGAGAGCGAACTTATGGACGACCTGACACAGACCATATCGAACCTGGTGGGCATCCTGCTGGGTTTGGTGGGCGTCGTGGGCGTGGGCTACTTCATCTACGGCGCCTACATGTACCTCACCGCCAGCGGAGCCCCCAACCAGATGGAGCGGGGCAAGGCGGCCATGATGACCGCCCTGGCCGGAATCGTGCTGGCGTTGGTGGCCTACGGCGTGGTGGAGCTGGTGATGAACGCCGTGGTGGGCAACCCAGTGGACCCCACCGTGCCCGACCCCACCGGCGGCGACAGTTAGGAGGGACGAAATGAGAGAGCATGAAGTCCCAACCCACGTGCAGGCCGAGGACAAGGTGCTGCTGTGGTTCACCTTTCCCCAGATCGTGGCGGTGGTGGCGGTGTGCGCCCTGGCCTACGGAGCCTACCGCTACCTCCCCTTCGGCCCGGTGGAGGTCCGGCTGGGCATCGCCATCCTACTGGGCATCGTGGGCATCGCCCTGACCGTGGGGAAGGTGGGAGGCCGGGGGCTGCCCCTGGTGGCCGCCGACCTGCTGAAGTTCAACCTGGGGGCCAGGCGCTACGCCGGGTCCCCGTTGGAAATGACCAAGAACGAGCCGCCCGCCCCGCCGGAGGCCAGGCCCGACCCCCTGCGGCTGCTGGCCAAGAAGGCGGCCGTTGGGCTGGGCAAGGCGGTGAAAGCGGCGCGAAAGAAGGGGCGTCCCCCCTTCCGGCCCCACAGCTGGTTCGGCAAGCGCCGCAACCGGAACGCCAGCCCCGACAACTCCAAGACCCAGGAGACCAAGCACAGAAAACCGTGGCGTCCCCTCCTTGCGGCGGCCGCGTTGGGACTGCTGGCGGTGGTGCTGCTGCCGACAACCGCATTGGCCGACGACCCCGACGAGGACCCGGGCTGGCGGCTGGACGAGATCTACTTCGTGCCGCCGGAGCCGGTGCCGGGACGCCGCATCTACGTGGAGCGGCTGGCCGTCACCGGCGACACCGCCGCCGTGACCCTGCGGGCGGCCCACGACCTGGACCTGAAGGTGCGGGTCTTCGGCGGCAGGTCCGGCAGGACTCTGAAGATGGGGGCCAACACCAGCCTGAAGGCGGGCCAGGCCAGGAGCTACAACCTGACCCTGGACGGCCCGTCGCCCTCCTTCACCTTCTCCTGGGTGGACGCCCTGGGCCGGTCGGGGGCGGTGTCCCTGAAGAGCGACCAGATTCCCTACCCGCTGCCCAAGGCCGGCGGGGGGCTGTGCGACCTGGAGCTGACCTCCCTGGAGTGGACGCCCGGCAGCATAACCGGAGTCATCGCCTCGGAGTGCATCACGGAAACCCGGCAGGAGGTGGACCTACCGGTCTACGGCGGCCACTTCAGGCAGTCGGTCCCCGCCCTGCTGGACGCCTCGGTGGCCCGCATCGCCGGAAGGGTCAACGTGACGGCCGGTAGCCACCGGGCCAGCGCGTCGTTTGTTGCCGGCGGCCAGACCCGCTTCACGCTACCCGTGGCAAACCGCAAGGCGACCCACGGGGTGGAAATCACGGCGGACCTTACGGCGACGCTGAACGTGCCCCTGCCGCCCATGTTGCAGACCACCCACCACCCGGCCCGCACCGACGTGTACACCCGCAGGGTGACCTGCCGTTGCGGCGAGAGCTCGACGACCAGGACGGTGCGGATATACGTCTACCACCGGGAGCACGTGCGGGCCGTTGAGACCCAGCGCGCCCCGGTCACCCGCACCAGGCCGGAGACGGCGCCCCTGGCCGCAGCCCTGGGCGTGGGAGCTGACGACCCCTACCGGGCCCTGCACGTTCCCCCGCCCACACCCCCGCCCCCGAGGGCGGAGCAGACGCCGGTAGGCGATTCCTCCTGGTGGAGCTGGCCGTGGTAGGGCGCATTGCGAACATCCTGCTCGCCTCCGGCGCGGCACTGGCCTCGGTGGCCGCCGCCGCGCCGGACGAGAAGGCCAGGATGCTGGCCGCCTTCGACGTCGTGCTGACCGGCATGGCCTACGCCGGTGTCGGCCTCTGCTTCTTCGCCATCGTCTGGGCGGGGTTCGTGCTGATGGCCGAGGGAGCCGAGGGCGAGAACCGGGGCCGGGCCAGGAACGCCGTCCTGATGGCGGTGGTCGGCCTGGTGGTGGTGCTCCTGGCCAAGGGTATCGCGTTGGCATTGAACAGCAGACTCGGCCCCATCCTGCCCATCCCATAGAACCAGGAAGGAGTTACGAGAAATGAAAGCGACATTACCAAACCTGAAGAACCTGGCCGGACGCGCCAGGACCGAAAAGTCCACCAACTCCGAAAACGGTCAACGCCAACACATCGAACCTACCAAGGCGGCTCCGGAACCCAAGCCGCCGCCTGCCCTGTCCCTGTTCTTCATGCTCTCCCACCTGGAAGAGGACGGGCCGGTGCGGCTGGACGGGGTGAAGCTGGGGGTGCTGGAGGTGATGGGGTTGGAGCTGGACGAACCCAAGCTGGGGGCCTTCGCCGGTTCCCTGAACGCCCTGGACTTCCCGGTGCAGCTCTTGGTGCGCCAGCACCCGCCGGTGCTGGAGGAACTGAGGAGCAATTTGGAAGCCGCCCAGCCGGAAGACCTACCCCAGCAGACCCGCGACGCGGCCGAGTCCCTGGGTAGGCTGCTCACCGGACTGGAAACCCGCGAAGGCATTCTGGACCGGCGCTTCTACGCAATCTGCGAGCACAGCCGCGCCGACGAACTGCGCGGCCTGCTGTCCCGCGCCGGCCTGGGGGTGTTCCCTCTGAAAGGAAAACCACTGCGCCTCCTGCTGCTGGCCTCGGCCCTGGGCGGCTCGCCCAACGAGCGCGACGAAGACGCCGAGTTGGCGGTGGAGATCTACCGCCGGGACATCCGCGTGGGAGGCCACCTGACCCGTTCTTTGCACCTGGGCAAATGGCCCCGCTCATTGGCCCCCGGTTTTCTGCAAGGGCTGATGGCCGCCGGAGCGCCCATGGACCTGTCGGTCCACCTGGACGCCATCCCGTCGGAGCAGGCGGCCCGCACCCTGGAGTGGCAGAAGGTAAGGTTCGAGTCGGCCCAGTCCCTGTCCCTGAACCGGGGCCGCAGCCTGTCGCCGGAGGCGGAGATCGCCCTGGAGGACGTGAGCCGGCTCCGGGACGAGGTGCAGCGGGGCCGGGAGCGGCTGTTCCATGCCTCCCTGTCGGTGACGTTGCACGCCGACAACGCCGACGGGTTGAAGGACCTGACCCAGAAGGCCCGGGCCCACTTCGCCGCCACCCTGGGCAAGCTGGACAACCTGGCCTTCCGGCAGCGGGAGGGCCTGCTGTCCACCCTGCCCCTGGCCCTGAACGCCGTGGCGGTCTGGCGGACCCTGGACACGTCCAGTCTCGCTAGGCTGTTACCCTTCTCGCCGCCGGACCTGGACACCAGGAGCGGCACCCTCTACGGCATCGACCTGCGAGCCTGCGCCCCGGTGGTCTACGACCCCTTCGACGGGACGCACCTCAACGCGAATACCGCCGTCCTGGCCCGCTCCGGTTCGGGAAAATCCTTCGCCACCAAGCTGGGATTGCTGCGGGGCGTCTGTCGCGGGGTACGGGCCTACGTCATCGACCCGGAGGGCGAGTACGCCGACATGGCCCGCGCCGCCGGCGGGAGGGTGCTGTCCCCTGGAATCGCGGGGCAGGGCATGAATCCCTTCGTCATCGACCGGGGCGACAGCGAGGAACTGTTGCAGCGCATCGGCAGCCTGCGGCGGTTGATCGAGGTGATGGTGGGGGAGCGGCTGAGCGCGGAGCGGCGGTCGTCCCTGGACCACGCCCTGGCGGGCTACTACGCCGAGCATAGGGAGCGCACCGGCTTCCGCGACTTCTACGCCTACCTGGAAGCCGAGGGCGGCAGCGACATCGCCCACCTGCTGCGGCCCTTCGCCACCGGCAGCCTGCGCCACCTGCTCTCCGACGAGGGCGACGACCTCTTGACCCACGAGGCCCTGGTAACCGTCTTCGACCTGCACCTGCTGGAGCCGGAGCTTCGGCCCGCCGCCGCGATGGTCTGCACCGAGACGGTATGGGCCGCCGCCGCCTAGGACCCCCGGCCGAGGCTGCTAGTGGTGGACGAGGTGTGGAGCATCATGCAGCACCCCGAGGGCGCCGCCTTCATGGTCTCGATGGCCAAGCGCGCCCGCAAGCACCGGCTGGGATTGCAGTTCATCACCCAAGACGTACAGGACCTGCTCTCCGAGGACTCGTCGCGCGCCATCACCGGCCACTCCGGCAGGGCGCTCTTGCAGAACGCCGCCTTCAAGCTGCTGTTGCAGCAGGACGCCGCCGCCATCAGCACCGTGGGCGAAGCCTTCGACCTGCCAGTCGAGTTGCAACGGTGGCTGCTTTCGTGTCCTCGCGGCGACGGGCTGCTGCTGGCAAGGGGCAACCGTTTTCCAATCCGCATCGAGGCCACCCCCGAAGAGACCGAGGTCATCGAGTGGCGGCCGGGGCCGCGTCATTAGTCCGCAAACAAATCCCGTAAAGAGAGGCATCCAGTATGAATATCAACGTGAAGAGAATCATCTTCGGAGACGCCCGGAACCGTCGTCCCCCGGCCCTTTTGGCGGTGACGCCGCCGCGCACCGGCGAGCGGACCCTGCTGGGGGTGGAGAACCTGCTCCATTCCATCGCCGTCCCCGAACCCTTCTCCCTTGAGTTGGCCGGTGACGCCAACGGCGTCACCCTGATGGCCCGCTGCCTGGACCGGCAGGTGGTCCAGGGACAGCTGGCCGCCCACTACCCCCAGGCCCGCATCCGAGAAATACCGCCCGAGGACGACCCGTTGCGGCTGGACCCGGGGGAGCAGGCCTGGGGGCTGACCCTCCGCTCCGGCGGGCCGGAGTTCGTGCCCCTGCGCACCTTCCGGGACGACGACCTGCTGGACGCCGGCTCCGACCCCCTCATCGCCCTCCTGGGGGCGCTCGGCGACCTGCGGCCCGGCGAGCGGCTGGTCTCCCGCCTGCTGCTGCGCTCCCTGGGTCCCGACTGGTCCCAGGCTCACCAGCAGAAGGCCTTCAATAACCCGGGCCAGCAGCGGCCCGATCCCTCCTACACCTACCACACCAAGCCCCTGCAACTGGACGGCGTCACCATGGCCGTGCTGGGCGCGGGGGCGCTGGCCGCCCTGAAGGGCTACCTGTGGGTGCAGGACGGGGAGTTCCTGAAGGCATCGCTCCTGGGCGCGGGCTCCGTCCTGGGCCTGACCGTGGCGGGCTGGGGCTGGTGGCGCTGGAAGCAGGCCCGCAGCCGGGTCTACGACCCCATCCTGATACGGGAGAAGGTCTCCCGCATCGCCTTCGACGCCGAGTTGCAGGTGGTGGCCGTCCTGCCGGAACGGGGCCGTCTCCAGCGGGCCGAGGAACTGCTGGAAGGGGTGGCCGCCGCCTACCGCCATTTCGATCATCCCGCCGGGGCCAGGTTCAAGGTCGGCGACCTACAACCCCTGGTTCCCACCGACAACCTGCACCCCGCCGGGCCGGGTCTGTTCGGCAAGCGCAGCGTCCTGGGGGTGCGAGAGGCGGCCGCCCTGTGGCACCCGCCCGGCGAGCGTGACGAGACTCCGTTGGTGGAACGGTCAGGCTCCAGGTCATTGCTGCCCCCGGTCCGGGGTACCGCCGAGGGTGCGCTGGTGGGCGACACCACCGGCGGGCAGACCAGGGAGATTCGCTTCCCCGAGGACCTGCTGCGCCGCCACCACCTCTACGTGGCCCGCACCCGCATGGGCAAGTCCACCCTGATGCACCACCTGGTCACCCACAAGCTCAGGGAGAAGGCGGCGGGCCGGGACGGCGACGCCATCATCGTCGTCGATCCCCACGCCGACCTGGTGGCCGGGCTGCTGGAGCACGTCCCCGGGTCCATCGTCGACAAAGTGAGGCTCATCGACCTGGCCGACGAACAGGGCGCGCCGGGCATCAACCTGCTGGACACCCGCATCTTCGCCGACCGCGACCGCACCGCCGATTCCGTGGTCAGGGTGGCCAAGGGACTGTGGGAGCAGTGGGGTCCCCGGATGCAGTCCATCCTGGAGCACACCGTCAAGACCCTGCACGAGGCCAACTCCCACCCGTCCACCGACGCCGGCGACCAGCACACCATCCTGGACGGTCTGAAGCTCCTCTCCGACGGCAAGTTCCGGGGCGAGGTGCTGGCGAAAGTCTCCGACCCCTACATCATGGAGTGGTGGGAAAGGGACTTCGGCGGCTGGCACCGCCAGTACCGGGCCGAGGCCCTCGCCCCGGTGCAGACCCGCCTGGCCTACTACGCATCCTCCAAGCGCGCGCGGGCCATCCTGGGCCAGTCCCGCTCCACCATCGACCTGCGGGAGACTATCCTAGACGGCGGCGTCCTGCTGGTGTCCACCGCCCAGGGCATCGCCGGCCGGGACGTGGCCGCCCTGGTGGGGGCGTCCCTGCTCAACCTGGTGGACTCGGTGATCCGGGAGCAGGAGAGCCTGCCCCTGCACCGGCGGCGGGGCGCGCTGGTCGTCGTTGACGAGATGCAGTCCATGCCCGGCGTCGATTACGAGTCCATGCTCAGCGAGCTGGGCAAGTACGGTGCCAGTTTCATCCTGGCCACCCAGAGCCTGGCCAAGCTGGACGACCTCTCCCGCACCATGCAGGACACCATCCTGGCCAACCTGGGCTGCCTGGCGGTGTTCCAGGTGGCCGGCAACGACGCCCGCCGGCTGGTGTGGGAGTTGGGCAAAGACCGGGTAGCCGAGGACGACATCACGTCGCTGCCGGTGCACCAGTGCTATGTGCGGGCCACCGTGGGGACGGAGAGGCTGCCCGCCTACTCGATGATGGTCCGCAAGCCCGAGCCGGGTGACCCCGACGTGGCCGAGGCCGTTCGCAACGCCTCCAGGGGCTACACCACCAGCGCCGGTCAGCTGGCCGCCGCCAATGCCGAAGGGGAGCAGAAGGTGAGCGAGTACCGCAGGCTGCTGGCGGAGCGGCAGGGCCTTGTCGCCTCCTTCCGGTGGTACCGGGGCCTGCCCCTGGACGCCGGAATCGTGCTGAATGACGGCCGCAGCATAGGCGTGATCAGGCAGGGACTCACCGCCGACCGCACGGGCTTCGCCAAGCGCATCTGGCGGCTCAGGGAGGGGCCGCCGCCCGGCGGCGTGTTACTGCTGTTGCCCGACGAGACCAGGTTGAGGCACGCCCGCCGCCTGTTGGCCGCTGTGTCCTTCCCGGCACTGCTGGCCCTTGAGCGAAAGGTGGCTTGGTGCGGCCCCGACAGTCCCGTCTGGCAGCTTCCTTCCGTAAATGCCTCACTGGACTTGGAAGCGGCCCTGGGCCACATCCAAGGGAGCGGCGGATTGCCGGCAGAGCCGCCGCCGTTGCGGGCGACACCGCCCCGCGACATAGAGCCCGACTCCGCCGAGGGGAACGCGCCGGAATGGCTTCTGCCCGCCCTGCTGAAACCCGCCGGGAAGCTGGCCCTGGACCTGGTTTCCGACTGGCCCTGGATTGCCCCGCAGCACCTCCGGTTGTTGATGGGCGTTTCCCAGGGACGGCTGTCCCAGGTCATCTTGCCACTGGCCGACGCCGGGCTGGTTGAGCGGGTCTCCTGCCAGGGCCAAAGGCTGGCCCTCACCGACCGGGGGCTGGCGTTGCTGGCGCGGCGGGACCGGGCCTCCGTAGGCGTGGCTAGGAAACGGTGGAGCGCTGCTGCCACCGATCTCCGGAAACCCCTGGACTGGCGCAACGTCTCCGGCAGGCGCAGCCGCCAGTTGCTCAGGACCATCGAGCACACCGCCGCCGTTCATGGATTCATGGCCGCCCTGGCCGAACAAGCCCGATCCCTGGGCTGGGAGATTGTGCAGTTGGACCCGCCCCACCGGGCTTCCAGGCACTTCCGCCACGGCGACCGGTTGCGCTCGATCCACCCCGACGCCTTCGGCGTGTTGCGGCGGGGCGGCGCCACCTGGAGCTTCTTCCTGGAGTGGGAGCGCCGGGCGGTAAGGCCAACGACGATGGCCGCCCGCCTGGCGCCCTACCTGCGCTACTACTCCACCCACCGGCCCACCGACGACCATGGTTCGCAGCCCGTTGTCCTGCTGGTATTCGACGACGACCTGGCCGCGACCCACTTCCTGCGGGTGGCGCAGGAGCGAATGGAGCAGGCTGGGATCAACTTCCCTCTGTTGGTTTCCTACAAGAGGCTATTGAAGTGCCAGGGGCCGTTGGGGCGAGTTTGGCAATCACCAGGCCAAAGACACAGTTTTGCTGTCGTCTAACATCGGTGAAGGGAACCGGTGCGAAGTTGAAACTATTGATAAACCGAAACAAAGCCGTGTGCCTTTCTTTAACCGTAGAAACCCGTTGGAAGCGGCGCAATTTGGGAGGCCTGGTTTCCGTCGTTCCCGCGAAGGCCGTAACTCAGCACCTCCAACCGTTAGAATCCTCCCATCCATGCCAATACAATCCGTAATGGGACGCTATCAGTTTCTGCCGGGGATGTTTTGGAGAGTATAATTGGTTGGCACGCTTGGTGAACCAACACTATGGCCGAAGGAAACTTGAGAATGAGAGTCGGAGTTGACGAGAGAGGGCTTGTAATTGAAGCGATTGCAACTCTGGCACACCGCAAATCGGATATGGTGAACTTTGTTCTGAAGCCAGCGGGAGTGCCAATGGAAATATACCAACCTCTTTCCAATCAACGAGATGACCTCACTGGCCGCAGAATAACCAAGAGTCAAACAGCGCCATTGATTCTTGCTGCCTTGGAGAAAAAGGACGACTATGCCGATATAGTCGGAGACATTATCGCAATCGCTGCCAATTGGGAAAAATTTGAACCCTCCAACGACGAATATCAGGCGCGAGCGGTTAAGGCCAAGGCTCAAGTAACGTTGGAAGGGCATCACCGGTTCGATACTGAAGAAGCTGCTCGTAAGGATGCTGCTAGGCAAGAACAAGAAAGGGAACATTTGTTGGCAAGGAAGCGGGAGCTAGGACTTCTTCTAGCCATGTTCGATGAATTCGCCCGCCCAGATCAAAACGCCCAGAAAAGAGGCTATCTTCTGCAAGACCTGCTGAACAGGCTCTTTCCAGCGTTCGAAATCCCCGTGCATCCGAGCTTTACGCGCAACGAGGGAGCTGAGCAGATTGATGGAGCATTCCACCTTGATGGATGGTTTTACCTTACAGAGTGCCGCTGGCGTCAGGAACCTAGCAATGGGAGGGATCTCGACGGCTTCCAAGGGCAAATTTCAAGGTCGGGGAAACAAACTATGGGACTATTCCTCTCCATCAATGGATGGTCGGAGAATGTCCCGGAGTTGCTCAAACAAAACACTCAGAAGTCGATTATTCTTATGCAGGGCTATGACCTACGAGCGATTCTGTCCGAAGAGGTTGACCTACGTGGCTATATCTCAGCCGCGGGAGCATACCTCAACTTAAAGGTGGAACCATATTTGGGGGTCAGAGAGTACCTAAAGCAAATAGCCTAAATTAGCGATTAAGATAGGTACAATTGAACCACAGTAATGGTCACTCGGCGCGGTTAGGTCCGGCACCGTCGTCCATATCCCTTTCAGGACACATCAAAATCCCCCTGAGCCCCAGTCTTTCGGCCAGGGTCAGGAGGATGAATAGGTTGGTGGAGTCGGGGACGGTCCCTTTCCTCCACTGCCTCAGCCGGTAGGGGTTGACGCCGAGGCGGCGGGCCAGGGCATTCCAGGTCAGCCCGGTCTCTTCCTTGAACCGCTCCAGCCTTTGGGGGAAGTCCTCGGGAAATTCGTAGTACACCGGCTGGTATATTCGCCGCTGCCGCCCCACGGGTTACTCCTCGTCACCCAGCACGTCCACTATGTTGGGAAACAGCGTGCTCATCCCTCCAGGAACCCGCTGGGCCACACGATAAAGCTTGGACAGGGCCAGGTCCCTGGGCAAAGCGCCCCGCCGCCAGCTCGTCACCCGCTCGTGGTCCACCCCCAGGCACGCCGCCAACTCACCCCATGACAGGCCGGACACTTCCCGGAATTGCTCCAATCTCTCCGGGAAGTCCTTGGGCAGGTCCACCCCGTCGTTCCGTCGCTTGAATGCTGTTGCTCCAGTCATCTTGAGTCCTCCTCAGTCCTATTTTCAGAAATGGGAAAGCCGTCCCTGAACGCCGCTGCTCTTCTCCGGCAGGGAAAGGTCGTCCGGCAGCAGCAGGTACAGGCCGCCCGGTACCCTGGCGCCCAATCGGAAGATGCCGAACAGGGCGTCGCCGCAGGGTGCGGTGTCGTGCCGCCAGCGTTGCAACTGCCGTGGGTCCACCCCGAGGCAGGCCGCCATGCCGTCCCAGGAGAGGCCGCTGGCCGCCTTCAGCCGGTCCAGCCGCGCCGGGAAGTCCTCGGGCAGCAGCGACGCGCCGAAGAACAGGTGGGGCGGCACGGGCCTTCTATTCCCCATCGCATTCTTCCATGATGAACAGATCGTCGAACCCGACGCCCAGCGCATCCTGCAAACGCCGCCGCGTGGCAGCGGAGGGATAGCGTTTCCCGTTGAGGAGCTGGGACAGGTAGCCGGTGGCCAGCCCGGTCAGATCTGCCAGTTCGTTCTTGGTCATGTTCAGCCGGTGGAGCAGGTCCCAGAACGCCACGGCGTTCAACCGCGCCCTCACCAGGGGTCTCTTACCCGACATACTCGCCGTCCTTGTGTGGGGCGTCCCCTTGGTCGGGAACATCAGCGCCGTCCGATTCCTCACCCTGCCTCTCCGCCGCAGCCTCCGCCGCGGCGTCCAGGTGGGCGCGGGCGATCATGCGGGCCAGGATGCGCAAGCCCCGCAGCCTTATCTCGTTCTGTTCCGGGGTGAGCCGTTGCTTCTTGCTCAAAAGATGGACCTTCCGAAAACCCGGCGTTTGCCGCCGGTGGCGCTCCGCCGCGCCTGGTTGTATACTCTGCCAGTAAAACGGGCGTTCTGACGAAGGAAGTGTAGCAATCAGCAGTCGTGCTCATCAATGAAAAAGGCGTCTATACAGCAAGCACTAACCAAAGTGCTTGCTGTTTTGTAGCCATAATGTAGCAACAAAGAAGCTATAATGGAGCAGGAATGTTACCGGCAGGGGCCGAGGCTGGCGGGGCGACTCTCGCGGGGATGGGGGTGCATCATGGAAGAGCTTGACGAACAACAGGAACGGGGTGAGGAACTGGGGCCGTTGCTGCGGCGTCTCAGGGGCGGCCTGAGCCTGCGGGACGTGAACCGGCTTACCGGGGTGTCCAGCTCCTATCTTTCCAAGATCGAAAGGGGAGAGCGCCCGCCCGGCGCCAACCTGCTGCGCAAGCTGGCCATGGCCTACAACGTAGACGCCGAGGATTTGATCCGGCAGGCCGGGCACCTGGGCCAGTCGGGCCTCCACTCCGACGACGCCCTGGAGGTGGAACGGGCCTACCAGTACGTCCTGTCCGACCCTGCCTTCCGAGTGGGCACCCGGCCCGACGGTCCCCTGTCTCTCAACGCCAAGCGTTTCATCGTGGAGATGTACGAACGCTTCACCAACAAGACGCTGCTGGAGTGATGACTGTGACCCTGGACGACTTCTGCCACAAGTTGCTGGACGACGAACTGTTCCGGGAAAGACTGGAGCCCGAGCGGCTGGCCGCTGCTTTTGCGGACTTCTTTCGACTCTCCGGTCGCCCCACGGTGGCGGGTTTGACTGCCCTGCTCCAGGACGCCGGTTTCGGCACGGTGTCGGGAATGGCCTTGGATGGGTTGAAGGGCGTTCACTTCGGCGCCCCCAGGGGTGAGTACGACATCTACTACCGGGACGACCTGTGGGAAGGGGCCAAGGCCCACACCGTGCTGCACGAGGCCTACGAGATCATTCACGAGACCCTGTGCGCCCTCCACTCGGACGACCCGCCGGAGCGCAGCGTGTGCCGGGAAGCCGACCGCTTCGCGGCGGCGGTGTTGATGCCTCCAGACACGTTCACCGCTTACGCCCAGGCCAGCGGGCTGGACGTGGTGGTCCTCCAGGGGGTGTTCCAGTGTGCTTACGCTTCGGTGGCGATGCGTCTGGCCGAGGTGATGCGCCAGCAACCCCTGGTTGCGCTGCTGTACGAACGACAGGATAAGGGGGACCCGGCAGGCTGGCCCGACCCGGTCAATCTGGAGTCATTCAGGGCCACGGTGGTGAAACGGACGGCGGGCTTTGGTCCACCGGGTTCCCCCCTATTCTGCGGTTGGCGGAGCGGCGTTCCACGTCCCGGCAAAGACTTGCCCTCCGGCTCCCTGGCGGAGCAGGCGGTCCAGAGCGGAAGGCCGGAGTACGCCGAGGAGGACGGTATCGCCATAGCAGCCAAGCCCGTGTTGTGGAAGGGGCGGGTGGCCAAGGTGGGGGTCGTCGCTGTGCCCTATGGTGACCGAGAAGTGCTGGCCCCGCAGCTCGGCAGAGCTAAATGGCATTGTCGGAACCCTCACACCCGCCGTCGCCAGGCGACGGCGGCTTCTTGACAGCATTGGGCCGGATGTCCGATGATGGATAGTAAGACAATATCATACAACCACAGGCAAAAAGAGAGACCATGCCCCCACGCAGGATTTCCAGGACCATCACGTTCTCCCTGCCGCCCGAAATGGCGGAGCAGGTTCAGCAGGTGATGCGCGAGGAGGGCCGCAACATGAGCGAGTTGGTGCGGGAAGCCCTCCGCCTTTACATGGAAGAAAGGGAGTTGCGCCGGCAGGAACGACTGGAACGGCTGCGCTCCCGCCATACAACCCAGGAAGAGACCGAAGGAGGGGATAATGAATGAACGATATGACCTGACCCCGGCTGCCCTGTACGCCCGGGTCTCCAGCGACCGCCAGGACGTGGACCTCTCGGTGGCAGCCCAACTCAGAGCGCTGCGGGACTACGCCGAGAAGAACGGGTATGTCGTGGCCCGCGAGTACATCGACGAGGCCGAGAGCGGCCGCATCGCCGACCGGCCCCAGTTCCGCCGGATGTTGGACGAGGCCAGCCTGTCCGACTCTCCCTTCCAGGAAATCCTGGTCTGGAAGTTCTCGCGATTCACCCGCAAGCGGGAGCACGCCGTGGCCTTCAAGTCCATGCTCCGCAAGCGGGGCATCAGGGTAACCTCCATCACCGAGCACGCTGACGACTCCCCCACCGGCAAGCTGATGGAAGCCATCATCGAGAGCCTGGACGAATTTTACTCGGAAAATCTTGCCCAGGAGGTCTTGCGGGGGATGCGGGAGGCGGCCTCGCGCGGTTTCTGGATTGGCACCTACTCTCCCTACGGCTACCGGAAGGTGCCGGTCCAGGACGGAGCCAAGAAGCGCCCCAAGCTGGAACTGGACCCGCCCGCCGACGGCGTGGTGCGCCGCATCTTCCAGATGGCCCTTCTCGGGACCAGCACCCTGGACATCACCAAGACCCTGAACAGGGAGGGCATCGCCAGCCCCCAGCGGGGTCGCTGGACCAAGACCACCATCCACCGCATTCTCACCAACGAGACCTACACCGGGACCCTGGTATGGGGAACCAGGGCCAAGGACAATGTGCCGCCGGTGCGGGTGGACAACGCTTTCCCCGCCATCATCTCACGAGACGAATTCGAGCGGGTGTCCGCCATCCTTGGTTCCAAAGCCCCGGCCAAGATACATCCCCGCCGCGCCGCCAGCCCCTACCTGCTCAGCGGAATAGTCAGGTGCGAGACCTGTGGCAAGGCCCTCACCGCCCACGAGGCCAAGAGCGGCCAGTTCACCTACTACGTCTGCCACTCCCTGCTGAAGCGGGGGCAGGGTGCCTGCGACACTCCCAGGCTCAACTCCAAGCGGTTCGAGCGAATGATCATCGACTCGATACGGGAGAACATCCTCACCGAGAGCAACATCCGGGAACTGGTCAAGCTGGTCAACGAGGAACTGGACAGCGTAATAAGGGAGCAGCGGGAGAGGGCGGAGGCCATTGACGAGGAACTGAATGAGATAAGGCGGCGGTTGGACCGGCTTTGGCAGGCGGTGGAGACCACCGACCTGGAGGTCAATGACATCCTGCCCCGCATCCGGGAGCACAAGGAACGGCAGGAGAAGCTGGAGATTGCCGCCGATGAAGCAAGGGCCATCCTGGCCGTGCGGATGCAGGGATTGGGCGACGAGGAGACTATCGCTGCCTATGTGAAGGAGATGAGCAACTTCCTGATGGAGAGCGAGTTGACCGAGACCAGGGCCTTCATTCGGTCATTCGTAAAGGAGATTGGAGTAGTCCCCGGGAAGGCCACCATCCGCTACACCATTCCCATGCCGAAGGACAGCCCGATAAAAGGAAGGGGCGCTCAGGAAATCGCCCTGAGCGCCCCGGTTCTGTCTACAGTAACGCATGGTGGGCAGTGCAGGACTCGAACCTGCGGCCTCCTGCGTGTAAAGCAGGCGCTCTAACCATCTGAGCTAACCGCCCACGTTCGGGGCATTCGTCGCGGAGTTGCCGCAACCTGAAGTCCTACAATTGAAGCGCCTACGTTACTGGGCGTCAATGTTGTGAGACCACATCCGCTCCCTTGGATTACAATGGTCGATAGCGGTTCCTACAGACGCCGCCAGGCGCCGCGCGTCCCATCCGCCCCTACCGGAGGTCCTTTGTCTCCCTTTCACTTCTGCCCCAAATGCGGCGGACCGCTGCGAACACCCCGCCAGAGGCAGGTCTGTCAGGACTGCCGGTTCACTCTATTCCGAAACCCCACTGCCGGAGTCGCCGTTATCATCCTAGAAAGCGAGCGAATCCTGCTGGGACGCCGCTCTCGTGGCCGATACGCGGGGGAGTGGTGCATCCCCTGCGGTCATGTGGAGTGGGGCGAAGACGTCCGGGAGGGGGCCCGTAGAGAATTCCTCGAGGAAACTGGGCTTGAAGTTGAGCTTGGCCCCGTCTACACGGTCCATTCCAATTTCCATGATCCCAAGACATTGACCGTGGGCATCTGGTTTCGGGGCAATCAGGTGGGCGGGAAGTTGCAGGCAGGAGACGACCTCGACGCCGTTGACTACTTTCCCCTGAACGACCTGCCTAATCCGCTCGCCTTTCCCACTGACGAACTGGTGCTGGAGCAACTCAGGCAAGAAACGATTGGCTCAAGACTCGAAAGCCAATCGCGCAGGGGATGAAATAGTCCCGAAATTCTTGAAAATTTCTGCACACTATATCTGTAGCATTAACACTGTCCCGTATGCGCATAGGCGAGACAGCACCACAGTTTTGGAGGTATTTAGAATGCGAAAGTTACGGGGGCTCTTTACCAAAAGGAAGATCGTTCTTCTGGTAGCCGTGGGCGCGCTCGCGCTGGGGCTAACCGCCGGAGTGGTCCTGGCCCAGGGCAACGGTGGCAGAAACACAATGCGGATAGTACCCAGCACGACTTTTACCGATCGCGTCGCGGAAATCCTTGGACTGGATGGAGAAGTGGTAGAGGACGCGTTCGCCCAGGCCCAACGCGGGCAAGAGGACGAACTATACAGGGGCAGGCTGGACCTGATGGTCGAGGGAGGGCGGATTACTCAGGGAGAAGCCGACGAACGCTACTCCTGGTTCCAAAGCAGGCCGGACACCGTAGTCGCCGAATATGGGCATGGTAAACGTGGCGGACATTCACAGTTCCAGGGCCGGTCCGGATACGGACACGACGGTTGGCATGGCCCTAGAGGGTCCAGGCACGGACGCCATGGCGGCCCAGCTCTAGAGTTGGTTCCCGCCGTCCCGATCAATCCCACCGAGGCCCCATCCCAGTAAACCAGCGCGCGGTCCTACCCCCAGGTTTCGTGTGACGGGGGTAGGACCTGGCCGCTTTCGGAGGATGAAACGTGCCCAGCACCGTCCTCATAGTGGAAGATGACCCCCACACGGTGGAGGTTGTACGACTCTACCTCCGCCGCGACGAACATATCGTGCTAACCGCCTCGGACGGCATATCCGGCTTGCGTCTCTTCAAAGAAGCACGCCCGGACCTGGTGGTTTTGGACCTGATGCTGCCAGGATTGGACGGCCTAGAGGTCTGCCGGCAATTGCGAACAGAGTCCGACGTCCCCATCGTCATGCTCACGGCCAGAGTGGAAGAAGAAGACCGCATCGCCGGGTTGGAACTGGGAGCCGACGATTACGTCACGAAGCCCTTTAGCCCCAGGGAGCTAGCTGCCCGCATCCGGGCAGTGCTCCGCCGCACTACCCAGGACGCCTCGGAACGCGGACCTTCCACCCTCAACTACGGCGAAATTTCACTGGACACCCAGCAGCGTGCCGTTTCGTTGGCTGGTAAACCGCTAAAGCTCACTCCCACCGAATTCCGCCTATTGACCCTGCTGCTTCGGGACCCAGGGAAGACGTTCACCAGGGACCAGATCATAGACCGGGTATTCGGCTACGATTTCGAGGGATTCGACCGGACTGTCGATTCCCACGTGTACAGTCTACGGCGGAAGCTTGGCGCGGCGGCCGGAGAGTGCCGGTACGTCCAGACCGTCTATGGTGTAGGGTACAAACTCGGCGATGCGTAGATGGATTTTCAGTCTGTGGGCCCGGCTCGTGCTCGGGTTCGCCGTGATTCTTGCCGTAGCCCTCGGAAGCGTTAGTTTTTACATTTCCAAAGTTGCCGAGCGTGAAGCTGGCGACTTCGAGCGGCAACGCGACGAGGTCAGGGAGGCCCGGATTGCCCGCCTCGTCACCGATTCCTATTCCGGTCAACACGCCCGAGGCGAACGGGATTGGACCGACCTGCAACCAATACTGGAGCGGACAGGGCCGCTCTTTGGCCGTCGTATTGTCGTCCGGGACCAGGAGGGCAACATAGTCGGCGACTCCCACCGTCGCCACGGTCCTCCCTGGAGGCGGCGAGGTCACCTTCCTCGCCACTCCCCGGTAGTAATGGGAGATGAGCAGATCGCTTCCGTCGAACTCGTACCATCAGCGCTCACTACGACTCCGGTCAATGCCATCTCGGAACCCCCGGTCTCGCAGATGGTCTCCGCGCTAAATACTTACCTCCTCTGGACCGGCATCGCCGCCGGTCTTGGTGGCCTCGTTCTGGTGTCCCTGGTGTCACGGCAGATCCTGTCTCCCGTGCAAGCGCTTAGCGCCGTCGCGTCACGGCTGGGGCGGGGAGACCTTTCCCAACGGGCTGGAGAGTCCGGCCCAATGGAGATTAAGGAACTTGCCAATTCGTTCAATCGGATGGCGGGGAGCTTGCAGGAGGCCGAGGAACAGCGCAGGAACCTGGTGGCCGACGTGGCCCATGAGCTTCGCACTCCGCTGTTTAACATCCAGGGCTATCTTGAAGCCGTCAAGGACGGTCTGCTCGAACCTGACGAAGGCACCATCGACACGATTCATGGCCAGGTGCTCCACCTTGGCAGGCTGGTCGAGGACTTGAGATTGCTGGCCCAGGCCGAGAGCGGCGGGCTCCACCTGGAACTGGAGACCGACTCTCTCGACGACTTGGTCAGCAGGGCGGTCGACGCGGCCAGACCCAGGGCCGAAGCAAGCGGCGTTGACCTGGTTTACCGGCCCCCCGGCCAACTCACCCTGGTGGATATGGACCGGACCCGCATCGCGCAGGTCGTGTCCAACATTTTGGACAATGCCGTGCAACACACACCTGCTGGCGGGCAGGTAAGGGTGGCAGTCGACGCTGCCGGAGACGCCAGGGCAAGGGTAACGGTGGATGACGACGGAGAGGGGATTCCCTCCGAAGACTTTCCCTTGGTGTTTGAACGCTTTTACCGCGTAGACGCCTCCAGGTCCAGGTCTACCGGAGGCGCGGGCTTGGGATTGACTATCGCCAAACGCCTGGTGGAATCCCACGGAGGCGCCATCTGGGCGGAGAGCGGAAGCTCCAGGGGGACCAGGGTCAACTTCGAATTACCAGCTTCTGGACAAAGTCTCTCAGGCTAATCCAGACTAGGTTCCAAGCATCTCACTCTATTCCGGCTACAAGGGAGGCAAAGGATGAGGTCGATCTGGTCAGCGCTGACGGGCCTCGCGGCATGGCAAGTCCTTGTTCTCGTCGTCGTCCTATTCGGCGCGGCCGGAGCCACCTACGGGGGGTACATCCGCGCCAATGGCGAGGAATCGGTGGAGCTTGCGGAAGACCAACAACTGATTCCCATAAGGTACGGCAACCTAGCGAACGAGATCTCAACCAGCGGAAACCTCGCGTTTCCCGACCGGGAGATGCTTACTTTCGGCTCTGGTGGAACGGTCTCCGAATTCAACGCTGAGGAAGGGATGCCGGTATCCAGGGGCCAGGTATTGGCGAGTCTGGACACATTCGCTCTCGCCTCGTTGAAGGAGACGAAGGCTCAGGCTGAATTCGACCTTCAGACAGCCGTCGAAGCCTTGGACGAAACGAAGCTGATAGACCCGCTACTCCTCGCCGAAGCCCACGAGAACGTGGCCGCGGCACAGCTCACCCTCGAAGAGGCGTTGGACGCGCTTGAAAACGCCCGCGAACCCTATACAGCGGAAGAGATCGAGTCCCAGCGAAAGCTGGTGGCCGACACCGAGCTTGCGCTACAGAACGTGCGGAGGGCTTTGTCGGACCTGGAATTGGCACACGAGGTAGCCGTGAATGAAGCCCGCCAAGCCAGGGCCGACGCCCGCCTGTCCCTGGAAGAAGCGAAACGAGAACTGACCGATTACGCCCCAACCTACAACTTCCAGGTCGTTCAAGCCCGGCAGATCTTCGCCGACGCGGAAGCCTCGCTGGACGCCGCGGTTTCGGCCTTGGCCGATTTCGACCCATCCTACTCCGAGTCCCTCGCGCAGGCCCAGCAGACCAAGGCGGACACGCCTTGGTCGCGCTGGACCAAGCCCGAAACGGCCTGGAAACGTTCCACTCGACCTACGATCAGCAGCTTGCCCAGGCCAAGGAGGTCCGGGCAGACAAGGAACTCGCGCTCCAAGAGGCGGTTGACGCCCTGGATGAACTAACTTCCGGACACACCCGGAATTTGGTTGAAGCGCGTCAAGCGGCCTCCGACGCCCAGATCGCACTTGAACAGGCCACGGCAGCCGTCGAAAGATTCGAGCGGTCCAACCGCCGTCGTATCGAGAATCTGGTCGACGAACGGGAAGAACTGGAAAAGTCCCTCCAGGAAACCCGGCTCCGCCTTGATAACCTGCTCCTGGCGCAGGACCAGGGCACACGAGGTTTGGGCGGGTCGATATACACACTTGAGTCGGGAAAGGAAATATTGGAGGGCAGACTTGCCGAGGTGGAAGAGGCTTTGGCCGATTGGACCAGCGTGACGGTCGCGGAGGAGTTGGCCCAGCGAGACCTGGACGACGCAAGGGCCGAGTTGGTCCGGCTTGAAGAAGGTCTTGATCCACTAGCGGTAGCCCAGCAGTCAGCGGTCGTGGAACTCGCCCGGACCGAATTGCAAACGGCCATAGACGACGTCCAGGCTCTGGACACTCAGGGTGGTTCCCTCAGGCGCGGTCAGTTGGAGGCCGCGGTCGCACTCGCTCAGGAACGATATTCCAGGACCTCGGCAGAGTTGACCGAGCTAGAGTCTGGCCCCAACTCCGCCGGACTCCGGCAGTTGGAAGAGAAAGTTGAGTCAGCCCGCTCCGAGGTCTCCCAGGCAGCCTTGGAGCTAGGTTACCTCATTATGCCCGCCGACCCTGACGTGGTCTCCGCCTGGCAGCTCAGGGTCTCTCTAGCGGAATCCGCCGTCATCGAGGCGGAAGTTGCCCCCGCCGGTGACGGGACACTTCGTGATGCTGGCGTTGCCGCGGCCACTGCCTGGCTCGTCACAGCCAGGGATATCCTCGCCGCCGTTTCCGAGGGCGCGGACCCTCACCAGTTGACATTGATCGAAGCAAAGGCAGGCCTCGCTCAGTCGAAGCTTAAAGAAGCGCAGGAGGATTTGGCCAGGCTTGGCGATGGCCCCGACGTAAAGGAGACCGCCGCGCTCGAGGCGCAGGATGCGCACCTGGCCGCGTCGTTGGGACAGGTCCTGGAGGACTTGGCCGAGCTTCTGGAAGCCCCGGACTCCGTAACCATCTCACTAAAGGAAGCCCAGATCGTCCTGGCGAAAGCCTCGCTAGCCGACTCCGAGGAAGCGTTGGCCGAAGTCCGGCTGGGCCCAGACTCCTACGAAATATCGCTCCTGGAAGCGCGGGTCCAGTCGGCAACTCTGGCTGTTGAAGATGCGGGAATTCTCCTAGCGGGCGCCATAATGCGGGCCCCGTTCGACGGTTTCGTGTCCCAGGCGCTGATAGAGCGGGGTGACGATGTCAGCCCGAACACGCAGATCGTAGAGATAGTCGACCCCGCCATAGTCGAAGTGGACGGCATAGTGGACGAAATCGACGTGCTGTCGATCCGGTTGGGCACGCCTGTCAAGGTGACCGTGGATGCCGTGCCCGGAGAAACCATCGAGGGCACGGTAACCCAGATATCTCCCGGAGCGCGAAACCAGCAAGGAGTCGTCACTTACCCAATAACCATCCAGGTGGACGTGAGGCCCGGGCTTGATCTCCGGGAAGGGTTGAGCGCCGTGGCCAGCATAGTGCTCAGGGAGGAACGAGACGTCCTCCTCGTACCCCAACAGGCCCTCTACGGCACCTTCGACGAACCCGTGGTAAAGGTGCTCAATTCCACCGGCGCTCTCGAGGATAGGTCCGTAGCGTTGGGCGCGTCAGACGACTTCTGGGTGTCCGTCAAGGAAGGGCTCAAGGAGGGCGACCAGGTCGCTATGGAAGGGTCCGAAGTCGGGACCAGCCAGTTCAGCTTCCGCCAGTTCCGCCGGGTTACAGGCGGGGGAGGGCCTTCTATCCGCGGCGGGCGAAGATAGGGCGGGGCCGGATATGACCAGAGGTATGATAGAGCTCCGGGACGTGACTAAGACTTACCGCATGGGCAGCGTCCAGGTCCACGCCTTGCGCGGCTTGAGCCTCACCATCGATCAGGGAGAAATGGTCGCCATCATGGGGCCTTCCGGTTCCGGCAAGTCTACTCTCATGAACATTATTGGCTGCTTGGACGTCCCGACGTCGGGTAAATTCATCCTAGATGGGGAAGACGTCGGGAGCCTCGGTGACGGTAGACTCGCGGAAATACGCAACCAGAAAACCGGTTTCGTCTTTCAAACATACAACCTGCTCCCCAGGCTGACGGCTCGGGCCAACGTGGAACTACCCCTTCTGTACGGGAAATACGGCAACGGGCGCAACCGAAAAAGGCTGGCCGAGCAGGCTCTCGAACGCGTTGGCCTCGGCGACCGGGTTACCCACCGGCCTCCTGAACTTTCCGGGGGCCAACAGCAGCGGGTCGGCATCGCCCGCGCCCTGGTCAAGAACCCCTCTTTGCTTCTGGCCGACGAGCCCACCGGGAACCTCGATTCCCGGTCCAGCGAAGAGATAGTCGCGCTGCTCCAGACCCTGAACGAAGATGAAGGCCTGACCGTAGTTGTGGTCACCCATGAGCGGGATATCGCGTCCTCGACGCGAAGGGTTATCTCCACCAGGGATGGGATGGTCGTAAGCGACGAACCTGTCACCAACCAGAGGCGCGCAGTCCCATCGGCGGTACTTTCCGGGGAGGAACAGCTTTGAGCCCAACCACATTACTGTTGACGGCGCTGTCCTCTCTCGCAGTCAACAAGCTGCGGGCAGGCTTGACCCTGTTGGGTATCGTCATAGGTATCTCGGCCGTGATCACCTTGATGGCCATCGGCCAGGGTGTGCAACAGAGCATCACGTCGCGCATCGAGTCCCTGGGGACTAACCTTCTGTTCGTGCGGCCCGGCGAGTCCAACCAAAGGGGCGTGTCCGGCGGACAGGGCAGCGCAGCTACCTTGACCATTGAGGACGCCTCCGCGCTGCAAGACAAGGTATTCGCCCCATCGGTGGCGGCGGTCGCGCCCGAGCTGAGCACTACCGGCCAGGTCGTCGCAGGCAGGACCAACACGTCTACCAGGGTATACGGCGTGACTCCCGAGTACCTGGAGGCGAGGAATTTCGAACTTTCCTCTGGCGAGTTCATAACGCCCGGGCACCTGGAAACCGCTGCCCAGGTGGCCGTGCTTGGCTCCGAAGTGGCCGAAACCCTCTTCGGCTTCCGGGAGCCCATGGGCCAGCCCGTCCGGGTCAACGGCCGCCAATTCGAGGTCATCGGGGTGCTGGAGAGCAAAGGGGGAAGCCGTTTCTTCTCCCTGGACGATCAACTCTTGGTGCCGATCACGACTGCCCACCACCGTCTATCGTCAAGTCGGACAGTCCAGGGCGGGTTTAACGTCCAGACCATAAATGTGCAGGTGCGGGACCTGGAGCGGATGGACTCCGCCATCCGCGAAGTGGCCACTGTGCTGAGGCTGCGTCACCGCATCACCGGAGATGACGACTTTTCCATCACGAGCCAGCAGGAGACCATCGAGACGCTTCAGGAGACGACCGGCACGTTCGTCGTGTTCTTGGGAGCCATTGCCGGCATCTCCCTGCTGGTTGGCGGAATCGGTATCATGAACATAATGCTGGTGTCCGTCACCGAGCGCACTCGCGAGATTGGTATTCGCAAGGCGATGGGGGCCAAGTACCGGGACATCCTGCTCCAATTCGTGTCCGAGGCAACTCTTCTAAGCCTGGGCCGGTGGGGCCATCGGCGTCCTGTTGGGATTGGCGCTGTCCTTGTCGCCGAATGGCCGAAGCCTGTTGGGCCCACCGACCCAGACGGCCTTTGACACAGACGTCGCCTTGATGGCCCTGGCGGTATCCGCCGCGATCGGGCTATTCTTCGGCATTTACCCGGCTATGCGCGCCGCCCGTTTGCACCCCATAGAAGCTTTGCGGTCCGAATGACCGTCACTCGTCAACGGAGAGAGTCAGAATGACCAAACCGTTCTTGGCCCTGCTTTCCATCGCGTTGATTCTTGGGGTCGCTCTCGGAGGGGCCTTCGTCGGAGGCATCGTCCTGGGCAAATCCCAATCCGCCAACGGTGAACAGACGGCCGGGCCGGGCCGGGTTTCGGCAGGACCCGGAGCAGGGTTTGGCGGCCAACGCGGCGGGCAGACTGGACGCGACGGAGCCGCAGCCGCCCGTCAAGGGTCCGGGCCTCAGGGCCAGGGGGCCCAGGGCGCCGCCAGCCCAGCCCAGGGTTTCCCCGCCAGGGAAGAGTCCTCCACGGATGTCCGGAGCCCAGCCGTCTCGGGCGGAATAGCCGCGGGACGACAGGAGGGTCAAGCATCGGCCCAGCCAAGCGGCCAACCTGCGGGGAGGGGGAATGGTCCTCAGAGCGCGCCGGGGTCCGGCCAGCCACTCGTGGGCGGGCCCGGCCGGGGCGGGGTCGCCGGGACGATAGAGAGCGTCGACGGCGAGAAGTTGACGATTACCACTCCGCAGGGAGCTATTACGGTGACAGCCGGCGCGGAGGTGCGAATCGTCAGCTTCTCGGAGGGGGCAGCGGAAGACCTGAGCCCCGGTTCTCAGGTGCGTGTCTTGGGACCGAGGACTCCCGAGGGGGACGTTCAGGCCAACTCGATCCTTATCGTTCCGGAGGAAGCGCAGGGGTTCTTCGGAAGGAGACCCGGACCTAGGCGGCCGTGACCCAACCCGCCAACCGGACATAACTAAGAGACAGCGTTTAACCGCTCCACTTGAAGGCCCCGCTCGGCCATTGCCTGCCTCAGGGGCATGTCCAATTCTCCCACAACCCCGCTCGCGGTTGCGCCGGGCCCGGCTTCCGCCAATCTCTCCCGCATCAGGCCATCCACCGCCGCCATGATCGTCGTTGCCAATTCTGAAGAGTAGAGACGTCCCTGTCCTTTAAGTACGGCGCTGTATAACAGCGCGGGTGTCACGATCAAGGCGGTTAGCTCCATGGCGGGAGGGACCACCCCCTCAACATCCGAATTAGCGTGCCCGAAATCAAGCCGCAGCCGGAAAGGCCGAAACCGGAAGCTAAACACTTCCCGATTTCTCCCCGTTAAACCCAGGACCGACGTTCCAACCTTGGTGGTCCCGCTTCCCAACTCCTTGACCACCGCGCCCTTGGACATCACGAACCCGATTTGGTCCGCGCTCACGGTCACTTTTTTGCCCCACATCCCCGGAAGCTGTGAAAAACGTTGACACTCCACCAGGAGCACATCGTCCCCGGCGCGCCCGCCGTCACCCGCGGATTGGGTTGCGCCCTGACCGCTGCCCTGGCTCATAGCTCGTCTCCCGGCTCAACGTCTTCGCCGCTGGTCTCCCTAAAATCGGCGAGACCAATGGTACCATAGCGTCACCGTTCTGTTGCCAGGCTTGTTGCCATGCTCGTTGCTATCGTAGCCGCCTTGTGTTTGAGCATCGACGCCTTCCCTCCGTGTGGTAAAATCCCCGTGGCGAGACCGATTTTGGTCCGATTGACGGAGGTGAAGAGTTAATGACTTCTAACATCGTCCTATCCAATGAAGAGTTCAACGTGGTGGGCGGAAGGCCCATCCGCCACGACGGGACGGACAAGGTTACCGGGCGCGCCCAGTACGGCGCGGATATCCAACTGACTGGCCTACTCTACGGAAAGGTCCTGCGAAGCCCCCATTCCCACGCCCGGATTAAGAAAATCGACATCAGCCGGGCGAAGGCCGCTCCTGGCGTAAAGGCGGTGGTCACTTCCACTGACCTCCCCCAACCCTCGGGCCGGCTGGCCGATCTGGGTGAAGGCGCGATGGCCAACCCCAGGTTCCTCAGCAACAACTGCCTGGCCGTCGATAAGGTCCTTTACAAGGGGCACGCCGTCGCCGCCGTGGCAGCCGCCACCCAGCACGAAGCCGAGCAGGCGTTGTCTTTGATCGACGTTGAATACGAGGTCCTCCCCCCGGTGCTCAATGTACTGGACGCCATGAAAGCCGACGCCCCGGTGCTACACGAACGGTTGTCCAATAATGCCAACGTCAACATTCGCACCGGAGGCCTCCGCTCCGACGACGACCCGGAAGTGAGCAACAACATCGCCAACCACTTCTTCTTCGAGGGCGGAGACATCGACAAGGGTTTCGCCGAGGCGGACCTTATCGTCGAGCGAGAGTTCAACACCGCCACGGTGCATCAGGGATATATCGAACCCCACAGCGCCACCGCCCATTGGAATTCCGATGGCAAGATAACCATCTGGTGCAGCAGCCAGGGGCATTTCAACATTCGAGACCAGTCCGCCATGATTCTCGGCGTCCCGGTGTCGGACATCCGCGTGATCCCCATGGAGATCGGCGGAGGCTTCGGCGGGAAGACCCTGGTCTACCTGGAGCCTGTGGCCTGCTTGCTTTCCAAGGAAGCGGGCAAACCCGTAAAGGTCACAATGAACCGCGCCGATGTGTTCCAGGGCACTGGCCCGACCTCTGGCAGCTACATGCGGGTTAAGATGGGCGTCACCAAGGAGGGCCGCATCACCGCCTGCGACGCCACGTTGGCTTACGAAGCGGGCGCGTTCCCCGGGTCTCCCGTGAACCCCGGACTCCAGTGCATGGTGGGCTCCTATGACATTCCCAACGGCAGGCTCGAAGGCTACGACGTCGTATCCAACAAGCCCAAGACCGCGGCCTACCGGGCTCCCGGCTCTCCCGCGTCGGCTTTCGCGGTCGAGACCGTGATCGACGAGATATGCGAAAAACTGGAGATCGATCCCCTGGACTTCCGGCTCCTCAACGGCGCGCAGGAAGGCACCCGCCGCCTGACGGGTCCGATGTTCCCGAGGATCGGTTTCATGGAGATGGTCGAGGCGGGACGCGACCACGACCACTACCAGACCCCGCTGCGGGGCCCCAACCGTGGCCGCGGCGTGGCCGCTGGGTTCTGGTTCAACGGGGCAGGCCCCTCCAGCGCCACTGCCAGCGTCCTACCCGATGGCAGCGTCAGCCTTGTCGAAGGCTCGCCGGACATCGGCGGCACCAGGGCCGCGGTGGCGATGCAGTTGGCCGAGGTGCTGGGCATCACCGCCGAAGACGTTAAACCCATGGTCGGCGACACCGACTCGGTGGGCTGGACGTCGGTAACCGGCGGCAGCGGGGTTGCCTTCAAGACCGGCTGGGCGGCCTACGAAGCGGCCCAGGACGTCAAGAACCAGATGATCGCCCGCGCCGCCCGTATCTGGGAGATCTCTCCGGATGACGTGGACTACATCGACGGCGTCATATCCCACAAGTCCGATCCAGAACTTAAATTCACCTTCAAGGACCTGGCCAGCCGCCTCAACGGCACCGGAGGTCCCATCGTTGGCCGCGCCAATGTGGACCCCAGGGGAGTCGGTTCGGCGTTCGCCCTTCACATGGTGGACGTCGAGGTGGACCCCGAGACAGGCAAGGTGGACATCCTCCGCTACACCGCGTTGCAGGACGCGGGCAAGGCAATTCACCCCAGCTACGTCGAGGGCCAAATCCAGGGCGGCGCCGTCCAGGGAATCGGTTGGGCGCTCAACGAAGAGTACGTCTTCGACGACAAGGGCGAGATGTCCAACCCCACGTTCCTGGACTACCGGATGCCCATCAGCTTGGACCTGCCGATGATCGACACCGTGATCGTCGAGGTCGCCAATCCTGGCCACCCCTACGGTGTGCGCGGCGTGGGTGAAGTCCCCATCGTCCCTCCCATGGCAGCCATCGCCAACGCGATTTACGACGCGGTGGGCGTGCGTATGACCACGCTCCCCATGTCTCCGGGCAACGTGCTTGAAGCTCTGTGGGAGAAGGAGTCCAACGGCTCCAAGTAACCTGCAATATGCCGGTGGCTTGACCCAGGCATTACCGGCAGCATGGATCCAAGAAGCGCCGGCAGACGCGGCGGCCCGAACGGCCCCTGCGCAGTCGGCACTTCATCATATGTATGCTTCCGTGGAGAGTCAGAATCTCCCGTCCAATAACGGCATCAAATAAGTAACTGGGAGGGGGCAAACATCATCCCAATCATCTGCCTCGCTGGCAAAGTGTATCTGCCCGAATCATGTAAATCCCGCAGCGCCGTTTGGTCGTAGGTTAGAGTCGTAGGTCAGTCGTGGATTAAATGTGACGGCGGGACGCAAACGCCTGGACTCGGTGATCTACGTTGCCAAGACACCAGCCCCTGTAGGAGCAAAATTGCCGTCGAAGAGAACTAACCTACGTCAACTCTGGGGCCTTATCGCCTCTCCTAGAATATTTGCCCTCTGTCTGATCGGCTTCGCTCTTGCGTTGGTGGCCTGCTCGACCGGAGGCCAGTCCAACTCCGCCGATGGCGCGGCGGATTTCCCAATCAGTCTGTACCAGGGCTCGGAAACCCTCGGAGGACCTGAGATCAACTTCTCCGATCTCCAGGGTAAGCCGGTGGTGCTGAATTTCTGGGCCGGGTTGTGCCCCCCGTGCCGGGCGGAAATGCCCGGCATGGAAGCCTTCCACCAAGACTACCGGGACAGGGTCACCTTGATCGGCGTGGACGTGGGTGAATTCATGAAACTGGGTAGCCAGGACGATGCCCGGCAACTGCTAACAGACCTGGGGATCACCTACCCGGCTGGATACACAACCCATGACGGTGTGATCGCCGACTACGGCGTTCTGTCTATGCCTACCACGGTATTCATAGACGCTGACGGCGGCATCTACCGGAAGTGGTCCGGCGTGCTGGACCACGATGCTCTGGCAAGCGTTACCGACAACCTGCTAGAGGAAACATCGGCGCAATAGGCGGGTTGGATAAGAGATGTTTGCGGCGAAATCTATCTCTGCGGTGTTTCGACAGCCCAATCAGTGGAGGAGCATCGCTCTCTCGGCCGGGCTGGGGTTCCTGGCGTTGGCGGTTGCATTTATCGGAGCCGTAACCCTCGGCAAGGATACGGGTATCGACGGGCTGAACCGCTTCGTCGAGGGCCTGTCGGGTAGCTCCAGTTCCTTCCTCGGAAATCTTGGCCTGTGGGCGCCCCTTGGCTTCGCTTTCGCCGCTGGAATGGCTTCCGCGGTTAACCCCTGTGGGTTCGCCATGCTTCCCGCCTACCTTGGCCTTTACCTCGGTTCAAACTCGGAAGCGCAAGAGAAGCCGCATATCATGCGCCAGGTAGGAAGGGCATGGCTCGTGGGAGGCTCGGTGACCGCCGGATTCGTCGTGCTCTTCGGCGTGGTGGGTGGACTTATCAGCCTCGGAGCGCGGTCCGTCGTGGTGGAGATCCTGCCCTGGTTGGGGTTGGCAATCGGAGTGCTTCTGGTCTTCGCCGGGGCATGGCTGGTGGGCGGCGGTAAGCTGTACACGGGGCTTGCGGCCAGGGCGGCCACCAGGTTGGGGGACCCTTCCGCCATCAGTCCCAAGGGGTATTTTCTGTTTGGGTTGAGCTACGGGACCGCGTCCCTGAGCTGCACGCTGCCTGTGTTCCTGGCTGTGGTGGGAACCAGCTTCGCCTCGTCCAGCATCCTGGCGTCGGCGGGCCAGTTCTTCCTCTACGCGCTGGGAATGGGGCTGGTCATCATCGCGCTAACCCTGGGAATCGCCTTCGCTCGTGGCGCGATGGTCGGCGTGTTGCGCAAGGCACTGCCCTACATCCAGCCTATCGGCTCATGGCTTATGATTGTAGCGGGCGCCTACATCGTCTTCTACTGGCTCACCATCGGCGGCCTGCTGTAGCCGCCCGCGCCAACCCAATCCAGGAACCCCTAACCCACGGCCAGGCCCCTGACCTCTTTCGCCTTCTCCGGCAGGTCGTGGGACGTCCACGCCGCCCCGTCGTCCAATGTGCCGAACACCTGGCCGTCCCGGGCGATACAGTAGATGTGTCCCGGCGCCCTTGTGTCGATGCCCACCGCCATCATGGTCGCGTTTGCGCTGATTCCGCTGTCCACTCTCTCGAACGTCTGAAACAGGTCGCGGCTGCGGTAAAGCGCTCCCTGGGAGCTGCGGGCCGCCGCGCCAATGGACACGAAAAGGGTGTTGGCGTCGTTGGGGGCCACGCGCAGGTCGCGGGTGTAGGTGATTTCCGAGAACTGCCCAAAGTCCACCGGCACCCATTCGCTGCCCCGGTCCGGCCCGATGAAGGGCCCCTGCCGGGTCGTGATGTAAACCGTGTGGGGCGATGCCGCGCTGCACTGGATGCCGTGCAGGTCCAAGGTGTCCTCGCTGGGCGCAAGTGAGCCGGTTATCTCGTCCCAGCTATCCCCGCCGTCGGAGCTGCGTATCACTCCCGCCACTTCTAACGCCGCGTAAATCTCGTCCGGGTGATTGGGGTCGGCCGCCAATGCGATGACCCTGGTCGGGAAGGCCATGGCGCACTCGTTGGAACCCATGCTTGCGCTAAGTTTCCGCCAGGAGTCACCACCATTGATGCTCCGGTATATCTCACCCGGGGCAGTTCCGCAGTACATCACGCTGGGGTCGCCCGGCCTGAACATGAACGACCACACCGGAGCGCCGGAACTGGGATAATCCAGCCGCTCCCAGTGGGCTCCCCGGTCCGCGCTGCGGTAGGGACCGTCCTGGGTCCCGGCGTAGATGACCTGCGGGTCGTTGGGGTGGACCGCCACACCGGGGACTATGGGGTCGGCGGGCAACCCATTGGTCAGCTCCTCCCATTGGCTCGATCCCGGAGACAGCCGGTACAGGCCGCTGTTTTCCGCGCCCACGTAGACGTATGTATTGTTGCTACTGGAAGTCATGGTCCGTCCTCCTCTTGTACGGGTTCAAGATCGTAGCGGAACTCCTCAATAACGGGGTTGGCAAGCAGAGTCTCACACATCCGGTTGACCAATAAGTCAGCCCGCGATTGGTCCACCTCGTCTATACGGACTTCAAGGTATTTGCCAACGCGAATATCCGTTGCCGTGTCGAAACCCAGGTTGCTCAACGTCGCCAGGACCGTCTGGCCCTGGGGATCGCTCACGGTGGGCTTCAGCGTGACGTAAACCCTGGCCAAAAACAATCGGGCTACCTGTCCATGGGAGCGATCGCGGCGGCACAGGGAATTCTCTCCGGACCAAGATTGCCGGCATAGGTCTCGATGAACGTCGCCAGGCGGTCCCGGTCTACCCCTTGCATGGTGTCCAACACGCCCCATGTGGCTGCCGCCACCGTCCCCACTGGAAGTTGGTCGTAGAACCGGGTCAGTCCCCAAAGGTCGGCGAGTTCGATGTTGTCCATGGCTTCCTTGAGGCCGTCGACCTCATCCGGAGTTTCCAGGTTGTAGCTCACGACGATGATCCCGTGTTCCAGGTTGTGCACGATACGCTCGTCGGGAAGTCCGTCCTCATAAAATGCGCAGCGGGCTTGAGTGTCCCAGTGGTCGCCGGAGGTTGGCGGGACGGTGCTGTACTCGACCGTCTGCCCCATGGGAACGTGTTCGTTGAGCCCCGTCGGTCCGACCGGCATCAAGACCTGCTTGAGTCCGACCCCCTCGACATATTCATGGGCGCTGCCCTCGGGGGCGCTTGTCCGGTTGAAGTTCATACTTCCCAGGACGAACCCCGCGATCACCAGCACGGCTATCACAACTGAAGCAACCAGGTAGAGTTTATTGGTCTTTCTGCGCCGCGGCCGGGTCATGCTCAAGGTAGCGGCTCCAGTTGCCCCCCTTTGCACAGCCCGCCCACGCCGTCTCCTATGTCTTGACTCGGGCACGAGAAACCTCCGTTTTACAACTCTTGTCCAGTGATGCGCCGATGAGCCTCGTTGTAGCGCTCGGTGGTCTTCTCCACGATGTCTGGCGGCAACTCGGGCGCGGGAGGCTCCCGGTCCCAACCTTGGGAAGTCAGCCAGTCGCGGACGAACTGCTTGTCGAAACTCGGCAGCGACTTCCCCGGTTCATAGTTGTCCGGGTCCCAGAAGCGGCTGGAGTCCGGAGTCAACAGCTCGTCGATGAGGATAATCTCCCCGTGGAGCAGCCCAAACTCCAACTTAGTGTCCGCCAAGATAACGCCTCTATCCTTGGCGTAATCATGGCCGAAGAGGTACACCGCCTTGGTCAGTTCCTCTAACCTGCCGGCCAGCTCCGGCCCGACCATTTCCACCACCTCGGCGTCGGACATGTTCTCGTCGTGCCCCTCCTCCGCCTTGGTCGTTGGGGTGAACAGAGGCTCGGGAAAGGGGTCGCCGTCCACCAGGCCGGTGGGCATCGGTTTCCCGGAGACCGTGCCGCTCTGCCGGTACTCGGCCCAGGCGGAGCCCGTGATATAGCCGCGAACGACGCATTCTATGTCTATGCGTTCGGCCTTCCTCACTATCATTGCCTGCCCGGCAACGTCCGAAGGCAATTCGGCGAGGAATTCGTCGCCTCTGAACTGCGAAGCGACGTCTGGCGAGTCGGCCAGCGCAACCACATGATTGGGGAGAATGTGACGTGTCTTGTCAAACCAGAACCCCGACAGGCTGTTGAGTACACGGCCTTTGTTCGGTATCCCGGTGGGTAACACCACGTCGAAAGCGGAAATGCGGTCGGTCGTGACTATCAGCAGAGTATCGTCGTCGATGCTATAGGTATCGCGCACCTTGCCCCTGTGGATGCGATTTGGGAGTTGGGTCTCTAGTAACATCTATCACTCCTTCCCCAAAATTTGGCGGACCAGCCGGTTTCCCGAATCGGCCGGAAGTGGAAAATTAACGGACCGGTCTAGACCTATCGGCTAGACGGAGACTTTCCCCGCGACCAGGCCAAGGCGTCGGAACGTGTCGTCAACGTACCGGGTGTAATAACCGTAGTCGAACAGTTCTTCCAGCTCTTCGTTGGACAGGCGCGGGGACACGTCCCGGTCGGCCTTGATTAACTCCCGGAAGTCTTTCCCAAAGTCCCATCCTTGCATCGCGTTCCGTTGCACGATGGCGTAAGCGTCCTCACGCGCCAATCCCTTGTCCACCAGCGCCAGCAACACCCGCTGGCTGAAGATGAGGCCCTGCGTGCTCTCCACGTTTGACCACATCCGGTCCGGGTATACCCTCAAGTCCCCAACGACGCGGGTGAAAATGCTCAGGATGTAGTCCAGGGCTAGGCAGGCGTCCGGGAGGATGATCCGCTCGGCGGAAGAGTGGCTAATGTCCCGCTCTCCCCACAGAGCGACGTTCTCCAAAGCGGTGACACTGTGCCCCCTTATCAACCGGGCCAGGCCGCAAATGCGCTCGGCCAACTCCGGGTTTCGCTTATGCGGCATCGACGAAGAGCCTTTTTGTCCCTCGTCGAAGGGTTCCTCCAGCTCTCGTATTTCCGTGCGCTGCAGCGACCGTATTTCAGTGGCGAACTTCTCCAGGGACGCGGCGATAAGGGCCAGCGTAAGGACGAAGTGGGCGTACCGGTCTCTCTGCACTATCTGGTTGGATACCGTGGCCACCTCCAACCCCAGCAAGCCGCACACCCGCTCTTCCACCGACGGCGGCACGGTGGCATGGGTGCCAACCGCTCCGGATATCTTGCCGACACGCACGGTCTCCAGGGCTTCGACGAGCCTGGCCCGCTGTCTGCGCATCTCCTCCCACCAGATTGCGATCTTGAGGCCGAACGTGATGGGCTCGGCGTGGACCCCGTGCGTCCGGCCCATCATCACGGTGTCTTTATGGAAGATGGCCAGCCGCTCCAGCGCGGCGATAGCCTCGTCCATGTCCTGAAGCAGCAGGTCCCCGGCCTCGATTAGCTGCAGACCCAGCGCGGTGTCCAGCTTGTCCGACGACGTTAGCCCCAGGTGGAGCCACCGCCCCTCGGGACCTATGCCCGCGGTAATCGAAGAGAGGAAGGCATTCGTCTCGTGCCTGACCGTTTCGAGAATGCTCATCATTCGCTGGTGGTCGTACTTGGCGTGGCGCAAGCGTTCCATGTCCTCGAGAGGGATGACCCCTTCTTCGGTCCAAGCTTCGCACACCGCCAACTCCACATCCAGCCAGAGTTGGTACTTGTTTTCGTCGGACCAGACGCGCTTCATCGCGGGGCGGGAATACCGGTCGATCACAGGTGGGCCTCCTCATCATTTGCGGCGCCATGCGTTCTGACGGCGCGTTGCGCTCCGCCGCCTGGGATAGCAATCTCGTTTTCGGCAATATCTTGCAGGGCCGATAGAACGCCCTGAAAGTCCTCGAAGGGGCGGAAGGGTATCCCGTTTCGGGTACACTCTTCGGCAAGAGTACGGTGGGCGAAGAGTAGATCGGCCTTATCCGCCGCTTCGAAGTCGGACATGCCATCGCCGATGTATACGACGTAATGTCCCTGTTCCCGGAAGCGCTCCACCACCACGCCCTTGGAATTCCCCAGGCGCTCTTGACCTGGCCGGGGATACCGGTACTCATAACTGATGCCATCGGCGGAAAAGTGGGTGTTTACCGCGTATATGGGCACGTGCGTGAGACCGTTGCCCTCGAGCAGGGCTTCAATGTAGAAGTCGAGCCCCTGGCTGACCACCGCCATCGGCACGCCGTGGTCCTGGCAATAGTTCCACAACTCTCCAAAATAGGGCCGGAGATGGGCGTTTTGCTTGACATAAACTTGCATCGTGGCGCGGTCGGCCGCGATACCGCGGAAAGCAATCTCCTGATACTCGTTCAGGGTCAACTCATGGTCCCGGAACCGCCGGCGCACGTCATGCCAGGTAGGATCGCCGAACCTGTTTAGAAGGAGTTCGGCTACGTTCTCCACGGCGGCGGTGTCGTCGAAGTCGGTGAGGACCGCCAGGCCAGCGCTAACGTTCGCGAAGCTGCCGTCGATATTCCTCATAAGCCTGTCTGATCTCATCGTACTTGAGCCCCAGGATCTCCGCCGCGAAAAAAGCCGCGTTGCGAGCGCCCCATGAGCCCACGGCCATACATGCAACGGGTATCCCAGGTGGCATTTGGGATGTGGCCAGCAAGGCGTCCATCCCCTTTATCTCGCTGGACGCCAAGGGTATGCCTATGACCGGTAAGGTGGTCCAAGAAGCCAAAACCCCACCCAGCGCGGCGGAACCGCCCGCGGCTGCGATGAGCACTTCCAACCCCCGCTCCCGGGCAGTGGTGGCGTATTCCTGCACCCGCTCCGGAGTGCGGTGGGCCGACATTACCCGGACTTCATAGTCGATCTTCATCTGTTCCAGCGTGTCGACAGTGTCCTGCACCACCGGTTCGTCGGTGGCGCTACCCATGATTACGCCTACTAATGGCACGGGGTGGTCCTCCTTCAGTCCTCGGCCTAAAGTTCCAGTTCGTCTCGAAAAGCCTGCATAAGCGCGGTCTCTAAAGCATCGCGCTCAGGCCGAATGTCCACACCGTTGACCTGCACGTAGGCTCCATCCTCCGATGCGCCCACATCGATGGCGATCTCCCGCTCCCCGCCTTCGTCCCAAGACAATATCGCGGCAATGAGGTCGTCCTCTTCGTCGTCCTCCTCACCTTCGATGACGATGTCCTCTTCGTCCTCTTCCCAGGACACGATGGTCTCCACCTTGCCGGCCCCGTCGAGCAGGACACTGTTTATGTCGGCCAACAATGCGGAGACTCCAAGGTCTTCAACCATCCGGGATATCTCTTCTCGTTCCCGCTGGATATCCGCTTCCTCTTCCTCGAACAGACGCCGGCGCTCCGCCCGAGTCTCGGACAGTTCATCTTTTAGCTCAGTTAACGAGTCTTGCCACGGCATCTAGTCCACCAACCAACTTAGGTAATATTTCACTCTCGCACCTGCTCCCCTGAATCATTCGGCGCGCCGATTTTCGGGCCGGGTTACCGCGTATGCGATTTCATCCACCATCCGGAAATCCCGCAGCCCAATCCTGGCGCGGACTACTTGCAGCGCCTCCAGCAGGTCCATGTACCCCATCCCCAGATTTCTGCCGCGGAGGCCGGCATGATACATCCCTAAAGTCCGCAACAATCTCTCCGCGTGTGTCGACCAGACGGCAAAGAGTCCTGGGTCTCTGAGGCACATCAAATAGGAAACAAACTGTTTCCCCGCGCCCGCCAACTTGAACCCGCCGTCCTCCGCCGCACACTCTTCGAATCGTCCTTCCAGCTTGGTGTCGTCATACAGGAGGAAGTCTAGGGAGTCCCGGACTTCTTCAATAGCGTTCGTTCTGAATTCCTTCGACTGGTTAGCCGCGGAACTCCGGTACAGGTCGCTGGCCTGCTTTTCGGACAGCCCCGCCAGCGCCGCTTCGGTAAGCGATGTGGAGAATTCCTCGCTCCGCTGCCAGCGCCGCTTTCGATAGGTCTCCAACCGGCCCTCTTCCAGAGCCTTCTGATAGGCCTCGCCGAGGGCTACCCATTTATCGGCGCTGTTCCGGGTTGCCATGCGGCAGCCCTCCCCTCCACGGCGGCGATGTCCGTGCGGTGGCGCGCATCCTGAAACGCAATTCCATCCACCCTATGATACGCGGCGGAACGTGCCTGCGCCAGAGATTGACCGCTCCCCACCACGGTCAGGACTCGGCCCCCGCTGCTGACTAGCCGGGACCCTCGTCCGTCTTTCATCAAGCGGGTGCCCGCGTGGAAAACCAAGGAGTCTGGCAACTCGTCCGCGAGGCCGCTTATCTCGAAACCGGTCTCGTAGGGTCCCGGGTAGCCACCGGAGACCATCACCACACCGACATGGCAACGCGGGTCCCATTCTACGTTCAAATTGTCCAGTGTGCCTCCGATACATGCGGTCATGAGGTCAAGCGGGTCGGTCAAAAGCTGAGGCATTACCACTTGGGTCTCCGGGTCTCCCAACCGGCAATTGAACTCCAGCACCTTCGGCCCCTCTGCCGTCAACATGATCCCGGCATAGAGAACACCCCGATAGGGTGTCCCTCTTTCGGCCATCTTCCTGATCACCGGCTCCATGACCTCCTGGTTAATCACGCCGGAAAGCTCTTCGTTCCAGAAATCCGGTGGTGCGAACGAGCCCATCCCGCCTGTGTTGGGGCCCTCGTCTCCATCGCCTAACCGCTTGTAGTCGCACGCGGCCACCAGGGATGAGATATGCTCGCCGTCACTGAAACCGAACACGCTAACTTCCGGTCCGGTCAAAAACTCCTCGACCACCACCGTCGAGCCCGCTTCTCCAAAGACCCGGTCAGTCATGCAGGCGCGCACCGCGACCACGGCGTCCTCCGGCCCACCGCAAAGGGCAACACCCTTGCCCGCCGCCAAACCGTCGGCTTTGACCACCACTGGACCGCCATGACTTCGCAAGAACTCGAGGGCGGCTTGCTCCTCGTGGAACGCCCGGAACTCGGGGCACGGCACTCCCGCCTCACGCATCAGACGTAGGGCAAAACTCTTGCTGGCCTCGATCTGCGCCGCCGCGCACGTGGGACCGAACGCCGGAATACCGGACATGGACAAGCGGTCCACAAGCCCAGCGGCAAGGGGAGCTTCAGGACCCACGACCACAACGTCTATGGCAAGCCTTTTGGCCGCATCTTCGATGCCCTGAACATCCTCGGGCTTCACGTCCAGATTCTCGGCGGTCTGGGCGGTGCCGCCGTTCCCGTCGGCCACCCAAAGGCGCGTCAGGCCTGGGCTTTGGAGCATCCTCCACGCCATCGCGTGCTCGCGGGCCCCGGAACCCACCAACAGGACTTTCATGCGTTCGTCCACCTGCGGAAGGGTGCGGCGGCGGCGGCCCGCAACGCAATTACTCCCATTCTATGGTGCCGGGAGGCTTGCTGGTAATGTCGTAGACGACCCTGGTGACTCCGGGAACTTCGTTGACGATGCGGTTGGAAATGCGGGCCAGCACCTCGTAGGGAAGCCTTACCCAATCGGCGGTCATGGCGTCTTCGCTGGCAACCGCTCGGATGGCGCACACGTTCCCGTAGGTGCGGTAATCGCCCATCACCCCAACTGTCCGGCTATCGCTCAACACGGCGAAGCTCTGCCAGAGCTGGTTGTACAGGTTGGCGCTCTTGATTTCGTCGATGACGATCCAATCGCAAGCGCGGACCATCTCCAGCCGTTCGCTCGTAACCTCGCCGATTATCCGAATCGCCAGGCCGGGGCCGGGGAAGGGCTGGCGGTAAACCATGTCGTGGGGCAGTCCAAGGGCCATTCCAACGTCGCGCACTTCGTCCTTGAACAGGTAGCGCAGCGGCTCCACCAGCTTGAGGCTCATGTGCTCGGGCAGCCCGCCCACGTTATGATGGGACTTGATCCTAGCCGAGGCCCTGTTCTCCGGCGTCTCGCTTTCAATCACGTCCGGGTAAAGCGTACCCTGGGCCAGGAAATCGGTCTGGCCCAGTTGAATGGCGGCCTCTTCGAAGACGTGGATGAACTCCTCGCCGATTACCTTGCGCTTCCGCTCCGGGTCCGTGACCCCGCCCAACTGG
This sequence comes from Dehalococcoidia bacterium, assembly GCA_965205385.1. Taxonomy (GTDB): domain Bacteria; phylum Chloroflexota; class Dehalococcoidia; order Lucifugimonadales; family UBA3495; genus CATOSP01. The sequence continues at coordinate 1,537,586 of CBDBGS010000008.1, read as the reverse complement.
GACAAAAAGCGCTCGGTGGCCTCGACGCAGACCAGGTTGAGCCCCAGGTTGTTTCGGAACGTGCTCTCCACTCTCTCGGGCTCTTGCAGCCTGAGCAGACCGTTGTTCACGAATATACAGGTGAGCCTGTCGCCAATGGCCTCGTGGACCAGCATCGCGGTTACCGCTGAGTCCACCCCGCCCGACAAGGCGCAGATTACCTTGCCGTCTCCCACCTGCTCCTTGATGCGATTAATGGAGTCTTTGACGAAGTTCCCGGCGGTCCAATTCCCTTCGCAACCACAGCAGCGCGCCAGGAAGTTCTCCAATATCGACACGCCCAGCGGCGTATGGATCACTTCAGGGTGAAATTGCAGGCCGAATATCCGGTCCCCGTCGCTAAGCGCCGCGATGGGCGAATTCTCGGTCAAGGCCAGGCTGGAGAACCCTCTGGGAAGCTCGGCAACCCTGTCGCCATGGCTCATCCACACCTGGAAAGAAGGCGGAAGGTTGTGGAACAGTGGGCTCCCCGTGCCATCCTGGTGAAGCGAGGCGGAGCCGTACTCCTGCTGCAACCCCGGGACGACCGAACCCCCGAGTTGGTGCACCAAAGCCTGCATCCCGTAACAAATGCCCAGGACCGGCAATCGTTGCTCGAAGACCCAATCGGGAATCGTGGGGGCTCCCGGCTCGTAAACGCTGGCGGGACCGCCCGAGAGGATGACGCCCTTGGGCTGAATGTGGCGCACCGACTCCCAGGCGCTGGAAGATGTGACGACTTCCGAGTAGACCTTTAGCTCCCGAATCCGGCGGGCTATCAGGTGGCTGTACTGAGAGCCGAAGTCGATGACCACGATGCCTTCGGTCACCGCCCTGGTTCCGCTCTCGGCCTCCGCTCCCCTGGCTTCGAGGTTCTTGGCTATCTGGGGATAGGTGGAGATTTCCAGGTGGTCGCTGGCTGAAACCCGCCTGCCATGGGGCAAATTCCCTCCTACCGTGGCAGCACCTCCTCTACCCTACAGCGGGACTTGGGTCTAGGTCCGGGTCTGGGTCCAATGGAAGTATTATAACCATGTTCCAAGGAGTCGTACAGGCGTGTTATTCGTCATAACTTGGCCGGGGTTGGGCAGAGGTCCCTATGTTATACTCGCCCAAGTGGGCGCTCACACCGTTGGGTTAAGTTGGGTTAAAGGGAACTCTGGCAGTGTCGAGTCCAAATAATCGCACGACCACTCCCGTAAGCGAAGCGGAGCTACAACAAGCGGTGCGAGTCCTCCGCAATGGAGGCGTGGTAGCCTTCCCAACAGATACACTTTACGGCCTGGGCTCCGACATTTTCAACGCCGCCGCAGTCGAGAAAATCTTCGCGATAAAAGAGCGGCCCGCGGGATTGGCGCTGCCCGTCTTGATCGACGATTGGGACCAACTTGAGATGGTTGCCGACGATGTCCCACCAAGCGTAAAGACCTTGACCGAGAAGTTCTGGCCGGGGCCGTTGACCCTGGTGGTCAAGAAGGCCGCGAAGGTCTCGGACCGGCTCACCGCCGGAGCCGCGACGGTGGCGGTAAGGGTCCCGGACCACCCTGTTCCCAGGGGCATTGCCCGGCTGCTTGGTGGTCCAATCACCGGCACCAGCGCCAACATCAGCGGAAACTCCGACCCCCAGGACCTCGCCGGGTTAAAGTCTCAGGTAGGCTCCAAGGTGGACTACCTATTAACCACTGGCCCGGCCCCACGGGGAGCCGGTTCGACCATAGTTGACATAACCGGCACAACGCCCAAGCTCCTGAGGGAAGGAGCAATCGCATTTGAAGCGGTCCTCGAAATCCTGGATAAGCCATGAGTGGCCGCGCCTACTGGTACTCCGATCACCCGCCAGCCTGCACCTGCGCCCAGTGCCGCACCGGCGCTGGACCCGGAAGGCGCGGACGCAGCCGCCGTGAACAGCCGAGACGCGGGAAATTACGGCCCAGGTCAGGGCAGCAGAACAGGAGAGGGCCGGTATCCCTGTTTTTAGTCACCCTACTCCTGTTGCTTGTCCTCGGCGTTGCCGTGGCATACCAGCAGGGATACCTGCACAATCTCTCAGACCGCTTGCCGGTAAGTTTGTCACCTCTTGCAATGCCCATTTACCATAACCACGCACACCTTGGAAGTGTCTAAATGATCGACCGCTACCAGGAATACCAGCAGGCTGTGGACGGTGAACTCAGGGCGGTCTTTGAAGCCCGCGAAGGCTTCCTGTACGACGTCCTCCGGTACCATCTGGGTTGGGTCGATCAACGGGGAACGCCCGTGGGCTCCCCTCAGCCTCCACATTTCCAGGCTCTATTGTCCCTGCTCTGTTGTGAGGCCAATTCCGGAGACTATCATCCTGCGCTACCCGCCGCCGCCGCCGTGGAATTGGTCCACAACTTCACCCTGGTACACGGCGATGTCCAATCGAACCGGTCTGGGAACGAAGACCGTCCCAGCATCTGGTGGATATGGGGCCCCGCCCAGGCCATCAACGCTGGCGACGGCTTGCACGCCCTCGGACGCACAACTATAATGCGCCTCGCTCGGTGGGACGTCCCCCCTGAGCGCATTTTGAAAGCCATGCAGTCCTTGGACCGGGCCTGCCTGACCTCCTGCGAAGGCCAGTACATGGACCTGGAGTTCCAGGACCAGTTATCGGTGACCAGCCAGGCCTACTTGGACATGGTGAGCCGCAAGACGGGTTCCTTGGCCGCCTGCGCCGCGGAATTGGGCGCGTTGGCCGCCGGGGCTCCATCCGAGGTTTCAGGCCTCTTCGCCAGCATGGGCAACCAGTTGGGCATGGCCTGGCAGATCAACCAGGACGTTCTTGAACTCTGGGGTGAGCGGGGCGACGGCATGACAACCGCTAATGTACTCAATAAGAAGAAGAGTCTCCCCCTCATCTATGCCCTCGAATCGGTTCCCGTAGCGCAGAAGCGCGAGCTAGGTTCAATCTATATGAAACGAGTGCTCCAACCAGAGGACGTGTCCCGGCTCGTCGAGATCCTTGACGGTGTCGACGCCAGGGCGTTCGCCCAGGGCCATTCCAGCGAGTTGGCCCGAGACGCCCTGGCCTACCTCGCCGGCACCGGCCTCCCGGAAGAGCGTTTGACGCCGTTGCGGCAGTTCTCAGAGTGGGCGTTGGAGGGATAGTTTCTTGGTAAAGCGAGCCCTTACAGGTCTGGATGTAAACGGTAAGCGGGTCCTGGTCCGCGTGGACTTCAACATCCCCATCGAACAGGGGATCGAAGCCATCGCCGCCTATGACCAAAGGCTGCGGGCCACCCTGCCGACTATCCGTTACCTGGTGGACCATGACTGCCGGGTGGTCTTGTGCTCCCACTTAGGCCGGCCTGCGGGAAAGATATCCGAGGACCTCCGCCTTGCGCCGGTAGGCGGCCGCCTGGCGGAACTGCTGGGACAGCCGGTAACCAGTCTGCCGGACTGCATTGGACCCGATGTGACCGCGCCGATACAGGCCATGCAACCCCGGAGTGTAGTCCTCTTGGAAAACCTGCGATTCCACCCCGGAGAAGAGGCCAACGACCCGGAGTTCGCGGAGGCCCTTGCTTCCTTGGCCGACTGCTTCATCATGGACGCTTTCGCCGTCGCCCACCGGGCGCACGCTTCCACCGTGGGTTTGCCGGCCATCCTGCCCTCTGCGATGGGACTCCTGGTGCAACGCGAGGTTGAGTCCATGGGCCAGGCCCTTGAGAGCCCAGAACGCCCACTGGCCGCGCTGATGGGCGGCGCGAAAGTCAGCGATAAGATACTCGTCCTTGATAACCTGCTGGACCGCCTCGACCGTCTTTACATCGGTGGGGGGATGTCGGTCACGTTCTTGAACGCATTGGGGAGAGAGACCGGCGCATCTTCCATCGAAGAGGACCGGCTCGACTTCGCCCGAGACATAATGGAACAACTGGCACAGCGAGGGATACAACTCCACCTGCCGCAAGACGTGGTCGTTGCAAACCAGTTCGGCGCGGACCCCCCGGAAGTGAGGACTGTGCCGGCGGACAGCGTGCCCGCCGGCTGGTATATCATGGACATCGGACCCGAAGCTTCCTTGGAGTTCTCCGGTTCCCTGGGCGAGTGCAAGACGATTATATGGAATGGGCCCATGGGCGTGTTCGAGATGCCCCGGTTCAGCCAGGGGACCCGCGTCGTGGCCCAGGCCATCGCCGAAGCTTCCGGCGTCACCAGTGTCGTCGGAGGCGGCTCAACTGCCGAGGCCGTGGAAGAACTCGGTCTTATGGACCGGATGACCCACGTATCCACCGGCGGCGGCGCGTCCCTTGAATTTCTGGAGGGTAAGGAGTTGCCCGGCATCGCCGCATTGCCGGACGCTTGATTCCACGAAGACCCAACCACTTCGTTTACATAACAAAGGCAAAAGGGTGAAAGTATGATCGACGAAGAGCTGTTCAAAGACTGTTACGTTTCAACATCTTCGAAGATAGTCATGCTCGTAGTGGATGGTCTGGGCGGTCTCGCCCATCCTGACACCGGCCTCTCTGAGTTGGAGACGGCGCGCCTGCCTAACCTGGACGCCATGGCACGGGAGAGCGCCTGCGGGCTTACGACTCCCGTAGTTCCCGGCGTGGCCCCCGGCAGCGGACCCGGCCACCTGGCCTTGTTCGGCTACGATCCCTTGAAGCACATCATAGGACGCGGCGCTCTGGAAGCTCTGGGTATCGACGTGGACCTCCAGCCCGGCGACGTCGCTGCCAGAGGCAACTTCTGCACCGTCGATGGCTCCGGCTCCCTCGTGGACCGGCGGGCTGGCCGTATCCCTACGGAATTGAGCGCCCCTCTGTGCCACCGCCTGGACCAGATCGAGGTCGAGGGTGCGCAACTCGACGTCTTCCCGGTGCAGGACTACCGTTTCGTCTTGCGGCTGCGGGGTCAAGGACTCTCCGAGGCTATCTCCGAGACCGACCCCCAGATCACCGGGGTCTCCGCCCTGGATGTGCTACCCATCTCCCCGGAAGCCCGGAAAACCGCCGACATGGTCAACAGCTTCGTGTCCCAGGCCAAACAGATTCTGGCCGAGGAAGAGCGGGGCAACATGGTCCTCCTTCGCGGGTGGGCACAACTCCCGGCCCTCCCTCCCATGGGTGACGTATACCAGTTAGACCCTGCCGGTATAGCCGCCTACCCCATGTACCGGGGGCTGGCCACCGTGGCGGGTATGAACGTGATCCCAACCGGACACTCCTTCGGTGACGAGGTGCAAACCCTCCACCAAAGGTACCAGGACCACGACTTTTTCTTCATCCACTACAAGCCCGCCGACGCCGCGGGCGAAGACGGCGATTTCGACGCAAAAGTCAAATGCCTGGAGGACCTGGACCCCTTCATCCCGCGGATCCGGGATCTGGAGCCCGAAGTGTTCATGGTCGCTGGCGACCACTCCACCCCCGCGGTCATGGCCGCCCATAGCTGGCACCCGGTTCCCTTCATGCTAAACTCCCGCCTCACTCGAGGCGAGGGTATCGAGGGATTCAATGAAAGGGCATGTGGCCGGGGCTCCATCGGGCACATCCCAGCCACCAACGTCATGCTCCTGGCCCTGTCCCACGCGGGCAAGTTCACCAAGTACGGTCCCTAACGAAATGGAGAATTTCACCGTTTTAGGATAGCGATATGCCCACACCTGTGGTTGCCGGTAACTGGAAGATGAACACCACCATCGACGAGGCGGCTAGCCTCGCCTCCGGCGTGCGGGCCGGTGTGAATGCCGGGTCCGGATGCGGCGTTATCCTCTGCCCTCCATACATCTCGCTACAGGCGGTTAGCAACGCCGTTGCGGGTTCCCCGGTGAGAGTCGGCGCCCAAAACATGCACGCCGAGGCTTCCGGGGCCTTTACCGGAGAGGTGTCCCCGGCAATGCTCCAGGGTCTGTGTGAATATGTGATTCTGGGCCATTCCGAACGACGGCAGCTCTTCGGGGAGACCGACGAAACGGTCAACATCAAGGTTAGGGCGGCCTTCGCCAACTCCCTCCGGCCCATCTTGTGCGTCGGCGAGACTTTGGAACAGCGGGAAGCGGGCAACGCCGCGGCCGTGGTTGGCCAACAGCTTCGCGGAGACCTCGAAGGTGTGGAAAACATAAACGGCTTGATCGTCGCGTACGAACCGGTATGGGCCATCGGCACGGGCCAGGCGGCGACTCCCGAGATCGCCGCGGAAGTCATGGGAGGCGGCATCCTGGAAACCCTGACAGCCATCTACGGCGCGGCGGCGGCGGATGTGCCCTTGCTTTACGGCGGCAGCGTGAATCCCGGAAACGCGGCCAGCTTTGCCGCCCAGACCAGCATCCACGGCGCGTTGGTCGGCGGGGCCAGCCTGCGGGCGGACCAGTTCCTACAGATCGTACAGGCCACCGCCGAAGCCAAGGGTTAGACATTCGCGCCGGCCGTCGCTTCTAGGGGCCATTCCACCATCCTCCCGGTCGCGTTCCGGTCGCATGATATGCCCGAACAGCCTTCTCCCCTAGTCTGTATCGTTGGCCCCACCGCAGTGGGCAAGACCCAATTGGCGGTTAGTTTGGCGCGGAAGTACGCCGGGGAGGTCATCAACGCCGATAGCCGCCAGGCCTACCGCCACATGGACATCGGGACCGCCAAGCCCTCCACATCCGAGCGCGCCCAGGTCCCGCATCACCTGTTGGATATCCTCGACCCTGACCAGGACTTTGGCCTGGGCTGCTTTTTGAAACTAGCGAGGGATCAGGTCCAAGAGTGCCGGGGCAGAGGAGTGCGGCCGCTGGTTGCCGGCGGTACCGGTCAATACATCTGGGCGTTTGTCGAGGGCTGGGACGTGCCGGGAGTTCCACCCGACCCCGAGTTTCGCTCAGCAAAGGAGCGGGCTGCCGAAGAGTTCGGACCGGAAGCGCTGTACCAAGAGCTTCTCCACTTGAACCCGGAACGGGCCGCCCAGCTCGACTATCGGAATGTCCGCCGGGTGATTCGCGCGTTGGAAGTCGCTCGGGCGGGACGGGGCCCCGTCCAGGCTCAGTCTATCTCAGGGTCTGGCGACCCAGCGGCATTGGTCTTCGGTCTCACCATGGACAGGCGGGAGCTTTACCGCCGCATCGATCATCGGGTCGACCGTATGATGGAAGCCGGGTTTCTGGACGAGGTGATTCGGCTTTCTGACTTAGGGTACGCAATGGGACGCGGCCCCTTGTCTTCTCCGGGATACCGGGAACTGGGTCTGCATCTCGCAGGGGAGATATCGTTGGAAGAAGCCGTACAGCGGACCAAGTACCAGACCCACCGGTTGGCCCGCCGTCAATACACATGGTTCAAGCTAAATGACCCCCGAATTCAATGGTTGGACGCCTCTTCCGAGGACCTGGAGGACAGGGCGTCGGCTGTCATAGACGCGGGCTTGGCCCGCGGTCTCCTGTGTTAAAATGGGCCAGAGACCTTACCGGAGTAACCGATGAAATTCACGAAGATGCACGGGACAGGCAACGACTACGTCTACATCGACGCTCGCGGCGTGGAAGCGGACTGGCCGGAGCTATCCAGGGCCATGAGTGATCGCCATTTCGGCATCGGCAGCGACGGTCTAATCCTCATCTTGGACTCTGACGTGGCCGACGCACGCATGAGGATGTTCAATGCCGACGGCTCCGAAGGCGAGATGTGCGGGAACGGCATCCGCTGCTTCGCTAAGTACGCCATCGAGCGGGACATCGTCTCCCCCCGGTCAACCGGCCTGGCAGTTGAGACGCTGGCGGGAGTGCGCAACATAGTCCCCACATACTCGGAGGACCGGATCTCCGGCGCGAGAGTTTCGATGGGGGCTCCCATTTTGGCGCCTGAAGAAATTCCGGTGTCTCTCCCCGGCGGGCACGCATCCGGCGTTGGGCCTGTCCTGAACTACAAGTTCACCATGGACGGCCTGGACCTGCCCTTGAGTTTCGTCTCCATGGGCAACCCCCACGCCGTCACGTTCATCGAGCAACCGGTCGAAGAGTTCCCCCTGCACACCATCGGCCCAAAGGTAGAGCATCACTCGATCTTTCCCCGGCGGGTCAACTTCGAGATAGTCAACGTCACCGGCCCCGGCAAGCTGACCGCCCGCGTTTGGGAGCGAGGTTCGGGCGAGACTATGGCCTGCGGCACCGGGGCCTGCGGCATCGCGGTAGCGGCCCGGCTGAACGGCATCTGCGGAGATGGCGTTGACATAACATTGCCCGGAGGCGCTTTGCGAATCGAGTGGGACGGTCAAGGCGAAGTCTTCATGGAAGGACCAGCCGTGGAAGTCTTCAGCGGAGAGTGGCAGGACTAATGACAAGCATCGGAGCCGAAAGGCTCACATACGAGACTTGGCTGGCCATGCCTGAGACCAAGCAGCGTTATGAAATCGTCGATGGAGTAATGGCAATGGCTGCGGCTCCTAACGCTGATCACCAATGGCTTTCGGGCGAGGTGTACTGGAAACTGAGAGACTTCATAGAACCGAGGGGGTTGGGAGTTGCCCTGTTCGCGCCCTTGGACTTGTTAATCCAACGGGAGCCGTTGCGCACCCGCCAGCCGGACGTCCTTTATCTCAGTGCGGAACGGACTGGGGTCAAGGGGCGGCGGGAACTACGCGGGATGCAGGTGTTGGAGGTAGCCCCTGACATCGTCGTGGAAGTCTTGTCTCCAAGCAACTCGCGGCGGGACACACAGGAGAGACTTGAGGACTACAGGCGGTTGGGTGTATTGGAATGCTGGCTCGTGAGTCCCGAGGCCGAGACTGTCGAGGTGCTAAGTCTCGGTCCCGAGGGGATTTCTACAGATGCCGTCTTCAGCCGAAACGATACCCTTGTGTCGGTGGTTCTGCAGGGTTTCGAGCTACCGCTCCAGGAAGTGTTCGAGTAGAAGAGATGTCGATCAGTAGCCAACAAACGGACACCCTGACCTTCGAGTCGTGGCAAGCCCTTTCGGAGACGAAGCAACGTTACGAGATCGTCGATGGAGAGATGATTGTGCCGCCAGGCCCATCTGTTGACCATCAGTGGATTTCCAGAAAGATTGACCGGCGGCTCGAAGACTTCGTTGAAGCTCAGGGTCTTGGGATAGTCCTGGCGGCTCCTCTTGACCTGCTGGTTCGCCAGGAACCGTTGCGCGTCAGGCAACCGGACATCCTGTATCTGAACGGTGATCGTACAGGACTTAGGTCCCGCCGAGATATACGCGGCATACAGACCCTGGACATTCCCCCGGACATCACGGTTGAAGTCCTGTCTCCAACCAACACCCGACGGGATATTCAAGACAAGCTGGAAGATTACCAGGGCATCGGAGTCCTCGAATGCTGGCTGGTTAGCCCCGAAGCCGAGACCGTGGAAGTGCTGAGCCTCGGTCCCGAGGGAATCTCCACAGATGCCATCTTCAGCCAAAACGATACCCTTGTGTCGGTGGTTCTGCAGGGTTTCGAGCTACCGCTCCAGGAAGTGTTCGAATAACCGGACCGAAGCCCCATCCAATGACTCAAGCTCCGGCGGCGCCGCTTTACAAAACGACATACACAGATTTGCGGAAGATAAACAAATATGAACTTTTCTGAACGCCTGGGCAAATTGGCCCCTTACCCCTTCGTCGAGATTTCCAGGATCATCGCCGCGAAGCGGGCGGCGGGGGCGGACGTGGTCACCTTCGGTATCGGAGACCCCGATATCCCTACCCCGCAACCCATTATTGACCGCCTCCTAACCGCGTCCCAGGACCCGCCCAACCACCGCTATCCCGAGACCGACGGCCTCCCTGAGATGCGCCGGGCCATCGCACACTGGTACGAGAACCGCTTCGGCGTCTCCCTCGACCCGGACACCGAAGTGCTACCCCTGATCGGGGCCAAGGAAGGCATCGGCCACGCCGCCCTCTGCTTCCTGGACCCCGGCGACTTGGCCCTAGTGCCCGACCCCGCCTACCCCGTGTACGGCGTGGGAACCATGTTCGCCGGCGCGGAAAGCCACGTCATGCCACTGTATGAGAGCAACGGCTGGCTGCCGGAGTTGGACGCGATCCCTGCGGACGCGGCGCGGGCAGCCAAGCTCATGTGGCTCAATTACCCCAACAACCCCACCAGCGCGATCGCGACCCAGGAAGACTTCGCATCAGCCATTCGTTTCTGCACGGAAAACGACATCGCGCTGCTCCACGACGCCGCATACAGCGAAGTCGGCTACGACGGCTACCGTCCTGGAAGCTTCTTGCAGGTGGATGGAGCGAAGGCAATCGGCCTCGAATTCCACTCCCTGTCCAAGACCTACAACATGACCGGTTGGCGCATCGGCATGGCCGTGGGCAACGCGGAGATGATTAAGGCCCTGTTCCAAATCAAGGCCAACCTCGATTCCGGCATCCCCCAGGCCATCCAGGAGATGGCCATGGAGGCCCTGACCGGACCCCAGGATTGCGTCGACGATAACGTGGCCATCTACCAGAGGCGGCGTGATAGAGTGGTATCCGCCCTCAGCGTCCTGGGACTGGCCGCTGAAACCCCCAGGGCCAGCCTGTACGTTTGGGCCAGGGTGCCCGAGGGCTACACCTCCGCGGAACTCGCGGCCCGGCTGTTGGAAGAAACCGACATCGTCGTCACACCCGGCTCCAGCTACGGCGCCTACGGAGAGGGCTACATCCGGCTCTCTCTGACCACCCCCGACGAACAGGTGGAAAAAGGGTGCCAACGACTCGAAGCATGGTCCATCCCAGCAAAGGGAGGGTAACCCCATAGCCAAGAAATCGGTTTCCACCGCCAAGCCACCCGAGGCCGCGGTACTCGTTGCGGTCGAACAGAAGAACAAGCCCAATCTGTGGGGCCTGGATGACTCCCTTACCGAGTTGGCCTACCTCGCCAGGTCCGCGGGCGCCCACGTGGTCGGCCAAATTTCCCAGAAAGCGGGCCGTTTGACCCCCACGTATTTGGGCAAGGGGAAACTCGAAGAGCTGATCGACCTCGTCTACGAACGCGAAGCCGACGTCGTGATCTTCGACGACGAACTCACTCCCACCCAACAGAGAAACCTGGAAGAAGCCCTTAAGATCAAGGTCATAGACCGCACCGCCCTGATCCTGGATGTCTTCGGACGCCATGCGCGCACTTACGAAGGCCAGCTCCAGGTTGACCTCGCCCAACACCAGTACCTGTTGCCGCGTTTGGTGGGCCAATGGTCTCACCTGGAACGATTGGGCGGCGGCATCGGCACCCGGGGCCCCGGCGAGACCCAGTTGGAAACCGACCGGCGACTGGTCCGCCGCCGGATCCAGCGGATCGAGAAGGAATTGGACGGTGTACGCAGGCGTCGCACCCTCTACATGGACCGGCGTAAGAAGGCCAGCATCCCTTCAGCCAGCCTCGTCGGGTATACCAACGCGGGCAAAAGCACCCTGTTCAACGCGCTTAGCGACGCCAAGGTGGAAGCTGCCGACCAGCTATTCTCCACCTTGGACCCCATAACCCGGCGGCTCCGGCTTCCTTCCGGAGGCGAGCTTCTGCTCAGCGATACGGTGGGATTCATTCAAAAGCTCTCCCCAATGGTGGTGGCCGCGTTCCGGGCCACGCTGGAGGAGATGCTTGGCACGGACCTTTTGCTTCATGTGATCGACATCACCCATCCCCAGGCTTCAGAGCAGGCAGAGGTCGTCGAGAACACCCTGGCGGACCTGGGCCTTAGCGACAAGCCCCGCCTCCTGGTCGTAAACAAGATGGACTTGCTTCCGGATGGGGCCTGGTCCGGCGATGGCGGTCAGGGAGATAACGGCAACTCGCCCCCGCCGTTGCCCACCGGAGGTCCAACGCCCAGCGTCTTCGTTTCCGCCGCCAAAGGTTGGAATCTCGACGGGCTGCTAGAGGAGATAGAGGCGCGGTTGATGGTGAACGACGGGCCAATGATGGTGGTTGCCGGCAAACGCTCCGCCAAGTAAGCGGCTCCCGGCATCAATATTTCAAATTGACGTTGGTTCGCACAAGATATGTTATGTAATATCAGACCTGGATTTTTCGCCGCTTTACATAACAATCGCACTATTCGGGCCGGGTGCGACTTCGTCGGCAACCACGTAAAATGCCCCCGCCGATCCCCCGAAAATCCACGGTTACCGGCCACGATGTCGGCTCTCGCCAAAAAAACGGCTGTACGGGGCTCTCAGCGCCTCGCCCCAATCTGGCCGGGTTGCGTCAGAGAAATCCCCTCTCTATAATTGAAAAAGTTCCAGGGTGTAGGGCGGTTAGCTCAGTGGTTAGAGTGCCTCGTTCACACCGAGGAGGCCGGAGGTTCAAATCCTCCATCGCCCACCATAGTTTGCCGGACAGGCGCCCTCCCCGGGGACGCGGAATGCTGCCGAGGTGGCGAAATGGCAGACGCGCTGCGTTCAGGGCGCAGTGTCCTTACGGACGTGTGGGTTCAACTCCCACCCTCGGCACCAATCGTGTTTCCAGACCCGGGCGGCCTGGCTCGATCTACGTCGAGCCGCCGCTGACCACCAGATCGCGCGCTTGTAGCTCAGTGGATAGAGCGCTGCCCTGCGGAGGCAGAGGCCGTGGGTTCGAGTCCCGCCAAGCGCGCCATTACCCCCAAAGACCAAGCGGTAAACTGCTTTCTCGCACTGACCGCCTCTCCTGCCACCAAACGCGGCCCGACTCCGCGAAACGCAGTCCCCGTAACGCCGCTCTTAATCAGCCGCTAACATTATCCCGGGATTAGCTACAACAGGGCAATCGCATTTGGACTCAAATAGCCCCGTTATTCCCGCGAACGCGAAGCGCCATCGCCCGTAGCCGCCATGACCGGCTTCTGCCATATCAGTTCGGGACCTCTGGATCCCAGCCTTCTCTTGAGTTACGTTGGGACTAGTACTCAGTCAACTGTGTTTTGTAAATAGTTTAAGAAATATAGCGATTGGGTTATGCTGCCTGGTGGGTAGATAGTGTTGATGACGGGGGTGGCAGTGATGGTTCGGGATAAGTACGCGGTGCGGTTGACGCCGGAACAAAGGGAAGAACTCCAGCATCTGATTCGAGTTGGGAAAAGCCCCGCCAGAGTGAACGCCAGGGCACGGATCGTCCTCAAGAGTGATGATGGTTGGTCGGCTCCCCAGGTGGCCGGAGCCTTGGACGTGGCGTTGGGCACCGTGTATCGGATCAAGCAGCGCTTTACCGAGGAAGGGCTGGACGGGGCCCTATGGGACCGGCGCCAGGCCCACCGGCATCGGAAGTTGGACGACCGGGGCGAAGCCCACCTGATAGCTCTGGCCTGTAGTGAACCTCCGAAGGGGCATAGCCACTGGACCCTGCGCCTGCTGGCCGGCAAGGTGGTGGAGTTGGGGTTGGCCTCCTCCATGTCCCACGAGGGGGTGCGCCGGCGTCTCAAAAAAACGCTCTCAAGCCGTGGCAGAAAAAGGAGTGGTGCATCCCCAAGGTGAGCGCCGACTTCGTGGCCCACATGGAGGATGTCCTGGACCTCTACGCCGAACCGTATGATCCCCACCGGCCGGTGGTCTGCTTTGACGAGACCTCCACCCAGTTGCTGGCTGACACCCGGCCCCCGCTGCCCGCCCAGCCGGGACTTCCGCTGCGGCAGGACTACGAGTACCGGCGGGAGGGCGTCCGCAACCTGTTCCTGGCCTGTGAGCCCTTGGCGGGTTGGCGGCAGGTGGCGGTCACTGAGCGGCGTACGATGCAGGACTTCGCCCAGCAAATGCGTTGGCTGGTGGACGAAGCTTACCCAGAGGTTGAGGTGGTGCGGGTGGTCCTGGACAACCTGAACACCCATCGTCCGGCGTCGCTGTATGAGACTTTCCCAGCGGCGGAAGCCCGGCGCATTGCCCGGCGTCTGCAGTTCCACTACACGCCCAAGCACGGGAGTTGGCTGAATATGGCGGAGATCGAGTTCAGTGTCCTGTCCCGTTCCTGCCTGAAGCAGCGACTCCCCGACGAGGAAACCCTGCGGCGGGAAGTCCAGGCCCTGGTCGGGGAGCGTAACGCCGCCCGAGCCACCATCAACTGGCGGTTCAATACCCAGGACGCCCGAACCAAGCTCCATCGCCTCTACCCTTTCGATCTCAAGGTTGACTGAGTACTAGCGTCAAGGCGATTGCCCTGATAACTGAGATCTAGTAGTGCCGGAGTTCCACCACGTTGTCGTCGGGATCGTAGACGTAAAGGGAGATACCGTCACCGTGGGACCCCCAGCGCTTTCCCGGCCCAGCCTGAATATCCACACCCAAGGCCTCGAAGTCGGCCTTTAATTGCTCCATGTCCGTCTCTTCAATGACCATGCAGAAATGGTCTTGGTTCTTGATATCGTCCCTGCCCGCCGGGATCTGCTCCGAGGCGAAGAAGTCTATAATCGTATCGTCGTTGAGCCTAGCGGATGGGAAGCGTACCTCCCCGGCCCGCCACTGGTCCACGCGCTCGGCCTTGAGACCCAATACATCTGTGTAAAAGCGTAGCGTGGTCTCGACGTCCTTAACCCTGAGTACGATGTGGTCCATCTCGGTGATCTTGACCAACGGTTTGGCCTGGATTGAAGTGTCCTGACCAGTTTGAGTCGCCATTCAATTCCTCCTACAGGACGCGTTAGGTAAACGGGATTCCTATGAAAGGGCCGTTCCGAATTATTGCTGCGCTAATCGTACTTGCGCCGTTTCGCGCGGTCAATCCCCGGAGGGACGCCGCTTGAGGCTGTCCAACGTGGGAGTCGGAGAGGGATTTACGCCCCGAAGCATCGCCAGATAGTAGCTAACGTAGTCGCCCAGGACCAGCATGTCGAGAAGTTGCTCCAGGGGCGTATCGCCGCATCCCGGAATCACACGGTGCGCGACCTCCTTTGAAATCAGCAGCTTCTCCAGGGCCAGGTACCGCTCCATCGCGGGTCCATCTACCCCGTGGGACCGTAGCAGCAGAGTCATTGGCGCCTGCCCGCCTTCCGGCCCGCGGCCAATGGCTTCCACCGAGTTGTGCAGTAACTCAGGGAACGTTTCACAGATGGCCCAAACTTTGGCGTTCTCGTTGAATTGGGACTTCCATCGTCGGGCCACTCCTCGAAAGATGCCCCCGGCGCAGACCAACGGAAGACGGTCCACCAGTTCCATCGCCAACTGTTTGGCAGGATTGTCTTTAGCCGGAACATCCGGAGAAATCGCCGCCATCCGCATCGTAAGCGCGCCCGCTGTCGCTTCGACGTCCGAGGCCTCCGTGTTCAGAAGTCCGAGACGACTCAGAAGCCCAAGCAGAAGCGTGAAATTGTACACCGCGGCGTTCCGCGGCTCTCCCTCGACATCAACGAACAGCGTGGGGACGTCCCGCTCGGAGGCCTCCCGGGACAACATGCCCCCCGCCGTTGCCGCCACTACTGTTGCCCCCATGTCCAGTCCGTGCCGGAACATGGCTAGGGTCTCCTGGGTGTTTCCCGAGTAGCTGCAGGCGATCATCAGGGTCTGAGGGTTGAGACTAAAAGGTATCTCGAACTCGCGGACCACCGTCACCGGCAAACGACCCTGAAGAGATGCAAGGTCGGCGACCAAGTCTCCGGCAATGGCCGAGCCGCCCATGCCGGCGATCACCACGTGATCAAATGGCCCGCTGAGACCAGGTACTTCCAACGACGTAGCCTGCCGCCATCCCTGGAGACACTGGCGGGGAACGTCGGACAAACGCCCAGCCATCCCGGACGGGTCGAGGTCGACGTATGTCTGAGGATCATCCAGATTGGGCAATGCGCCTCCCGAATTACGGGCTTTTCAAATGCCCAGCCGCTTGGTAGAGCGAGACCGGTTACGGTCGGGAATAGATGGACCTCAAACGGAGCGGAACCAATAATACACCGGCTCGACTCCGTCGGGCAATCAACGGGCGATTAACGTAACTGTTCAGATCCGAGGAGGCGGATTGGCTTAATCCCACATCGGGCATCTCCATGTTGATTCTCGAACGATGTCCCTCAGCCGCAACCCGTCATTCCCCGCAACCCGTCATTCCGGCGCAAGGAGACCTTTGAATAATCCCCTCTCCCTCCGGGAGAGGGTTAGGGTGAGGGCGTCCTCCGTATCTGGGCGCACTCTGGATTCTCGCTTTCGCGGGAGTCGCGGAAGATTACGCGAAGGTCTCCGCAGGCGGGAATCCAGAAATGCCAATGATAGTGACCGTTGCTGGTTGTAAAGGTTTCTGGATTCCGGGTCAAGCCCGGAATGACGGGCTGGGAATAGGAAAGACACATCAAGTCTGAACAGTTACCGATTAACCCGCGCCGGCCCCCGCCCATCAACCGCGTTACCCCCTGCGCCATTCGGGTTACGCAAGGGGGCGGATTCGAGGCACTGTGCTACAATTGTCCCGACCCTACCGTCGCGGGCCGGACTCAGGCCGGGCCCAGAGAAGTCCGTGGGAGACCCCTTGACTTATTCCAGATCAATCCCCGCTACCTTCACCATGCTGCTGCTTGTCGCCGGTTTGATCGCGGGCTGCGGGATACAGCAGGCTGCGGCGCCCGCCAATCCTGAACAGGCGCGGGACATATCCCCAGACGAGTTCAACCGCGTCGCCGAGGTCTGGAGTCTACTCGAAGCCGAACACATCAAGGGAGATTCCCTGGACGCCCAGACCATCAGCGGCGGGGCAATCCGAGGCATGTTGGAAGCCCTGGATGACCCTTACGCGTCCTACCTGGACTCCCGTCAGTTCGAGATCGCGAATCAAGACCTCAAGGGCTACTTCGAGGGCATTGGAGCCGAGGTGGGCCTCAGAGACGGAAGGATCACCATATTGGCCCCCCTGCCGGACACTCCCGCGGAACGCGCGGGTATTCGCCCTGGAGATGTGATCCTGGAGATAGAAGGGGAGAGCGCCGAGAACATCAGCCTGCTGGAAGCGGTCAACAAGATTCGCGGGGAGAAGGGCACCACGGTATCGTTGCTTGTACTGCACTTGGACTCCCCGGACCCTGTAACCATAGTCGTCACACGCGGTGTCATCCCCCTGGTTTCGGTACGCCTTAATATGAGGCCGGGCAATACCGGGCACATGAGGATTTCCAGCTTCTCCGCCAACACGAAAAAGGAGCTTCTGGAATCACTGGACGGTTTCCAGGACTCCAACGGTTCGGGGCTGGTGATCGACCTCCGAGACAACCCTGGCGGCCTCCTGACCTCGGTCGTCGACGTGACCAGTCAGTTCCTCGATGAAGGGCTGGTGCTGTACCAAATCGACGCCCATGGCAAGCGGACCGACTGGGAGGTCAAGCGGGGCGGCAAGGCCAAGGACATCCCAGTGGTGGTCCTGGTCAACCAGTTTAGCGCCAGCGCCAGCGAGGTATTCGCCGGTGCGCTCATGGACCACGGGAGAGCCCAGATCGTCGGGATCAAGACCTTCGGTAAGGGTAGCGTCAACAACCTCTGGCCTCTGAAGGACGGCTCCGGCATCAACTTCACCGTGGCAAACTGGTATACTCCAGATGGGTTCTTGATCGAGGGAGAGGGGATCTCCCCCGACGTCGTATTCGAGCCCGTAGAAGACACCCCTACCGACGTTCACCTCGACAAGGCGGTCCAAATCCTGCAGGCACGGATAACCCGAGACAGCTAAGAAATGGCCAACAAGAAGTCCTCAAAACCAGCGAAGCGAAATCCGGCCCTGGCGAGCAATCGCAGGGCCTTCTATAACTATGAGATCCTGGAACGGTACGAGGCCGGCTTGGTCCTCACCGGCACTGAGATCAAGTCCATCCGGGCGGGACGCGCCGACCTTAGCGACTCCTACGCCCGCCCACAGGACCGCGAGATGTGGCTGGTCAATGCCTACATCGCCCCCTACGGGCCCGCCAGCCAGTTCAACCACGATCCCAGAAGGCCACGCAAGCTCCTGCTGCACCGGGACCAAATCGTCAAACTAACCGCGGAGGTCGGCGAGAAGGGCTTGACCATCGTCGCGCTCCGCCTGCTCATCAAAAACCATGTCGCCAAGGTTGAGTTGGGCCTTGCGCGCGGCAAACGCCAGTACGACAAGCGGCAGGCGATCATCAACCGGGACCTGGACAGAGAAGCGCGCCGGGCCGTGGGGGCGGTTAGATAACACTGCTAAGGGGAACGGATTGATAAGGACCCTCGGAAACAAGACCCCCAGAATCGCGGACACCGCCTGGGTTAGTGAATTCGCCTACGTGGTGGGCGACGTGGAAATCGGAGAGTATTGCAGCATCTGGCCAGGGGTTACCATCCGCGGCGATGGTGATGGACCCGTGTGCCTTGGCGATTATGTAAACGTGCAAGAAGGCTCGGTGGTGCACGGCTCCGACATGAATATCGAAGACTATGTGACCGTTGGCCATTGCGTCGTGGTCCACTGCGACCGCGTCGGCGAGGGTTCCCTGCTGGGCAACAACTGCACCGTGCTCACCGACGTCACCCTGGGCAAGCAATGTCTAATCGCGGCCAATTCGGTTGTCCTCTCCGGCAGCAAGGTCCCCGACCGGTCTTTCGTAACCGGAGTCCCCGGCGAGGTCAAAAGAGAGATTTCGGAGGGGCAAGCGGAGGCGATGCGCCACACCGCCGACGAGCTCGTGGAGCGGGCCAAAGTCTTCCGGGACAGCGGGCTGTAGCCGCCGCCATCTCCGCACTCTCAAGGCGGGGATCAGGGGTGCAAATCACCCCAACCGCTGCGCCACCGGTAGCACCCTGTCCGCCAAGTGCTCCATCACGCCAATCGTCTCGTCAATCCCTTCGGCCCGGAAATCGTAGGTCAATTGGTCGATCCCCAGCTCCCGGCAGTAATAGACGTCGTCCAACACCTCCTGGGTTGAGCCGATCATTGCTCCCCCCGTCCGCACACCGCCTCTCTCCCCGATCCCGATGTCAGTGAAGTGCAGACTGCGCTTCAAGGAAATCGTGATCGACCCTGGATCACGCCCGCCGCGCTCGGCCTCTTGGCGCAAATAAGGGAGGTGCTGGGCAACAAAATCAGGGGTCTGGCGCGTCGTATGCCAGCAGTCACCGTAACGGACCGTTCTCCGCAGCGCCCTGCGAGTGTGCCCCCCAACCCAGATGGGCAAGGGATTCTGAATAGGCTTCGGATAGAAACTGATCCCGTCAAACTGGTAATACTTGCCGTGGAACTCCGGCTCGGCCTCGGTCCACAATATTCTAAACATCTCCAGGAACTCGTCACTCATCGGCCCCCGGTCGGCATAAGGGACTCCCAGAGTGTCGAACTCCTTCTCCAACCAGCCCACTCCCACACCGCAAATCATTCTCCCGTTGGTCAATACGTCCAACGAGGCGAACATCTTGGCCTGCACCACCGGGTTGCGGTAGGGCAGGATAATCACCGTGCTGCCCAATTTGATCTCTTCAGTACAGGCGGCCGCGTAACCCAACAGGGTCATTGTCTCCAGGAACGGGTCCTCGGCGGGCCGGGCAAAGGAGCCGTCGGCGGTGTAGGGATACTGGTTGGTCACGGCGGTGGGGAGCACAACGTGGTCTCTTCAGTACAGGCGGCCGCGTAACCCAACAGGGTCATTGTCTCCAGGAACGGGTCCTCGGCGGGCCGGGCAAAGGAGCCGTCGGCGGTGTAGGGATACTGGTTGGTCACGGCGGTGCACAACGTGGTCTCCGACAAGCGCCGACTCGAAGCCCAGTGCCTCGGCCCGTTGCACAAACCGTTTAAGGCTTTCACCGCTCAAAACGTTGGGAATGCTGAGGCCGATCTGCATATCTGGTCCTCTTCTCCCAGCCCGGGAAAACCGCCCGTGCCGGTAATGTTATGTCAACCAATCCATCTGAAATCATGGAACCCGTCGGTCTGGGCCCACGGCAGTATATCCCCGGTCCGCCAACGGGGTCAAAACCATGGCGGTAGCGCCTAGGGTCATTCGATTATCGGCCCAATTGTCCGCACCGGGATTCACAGGATTTTGGGATTCGGATGATTTCCAATCATATAAATCCCGGAATCAGAGAAATCACAGTTCAGACGGACAATCGAAAGACCCTGCGGGTGCGCCTCCGAGGCTCGCAACCGTGGTTCTCAATACCCAGTTCCGTTGTCCGGCACCAAATACCCCTCCTCTCTCAAGCCGATGCCCGCCACGAATTACCCCCTTTCCGAAAGAGGACTTCCATATTGACCTTCGCGAAAGGGAGCTGGGGGGATTTCTCCCGCCTAATTTCAACCCGCCATCCGTAGCAGTATCGACCCCTTCCGTGAAAGGGGAAGAGCAAAGTGCGACGCAGGCAATAAATTAGCCCCAGCGGCAGTCCTTCAAGTCCCGGCACAGGCGCGTCCATGGTCCATGATATCCGCGAGGCGCTGCGGTCCGATTCCTTTCACACGCACCAGGTCTTCCAAAGACGCAAAGGGCCGAAGCTCCAGGATTTGCCCCGCGCGACTTTCTCCTATGTGCTTGATCTCTATCAAGGATTCCACCGTGGCCGAATTGACGTCTACTTGACCCTCGCCGCACCGGACTTCGTCACGGATTTGGGTAGTTGGCGTCCGTGTGGAGGTTGCCGTTGGGACCGGAGTTAGAGTGGGCAGGGGCGTAAGCGGAGGTGCAGGTGTAGGCATTGGAGTTACCGTTGGGACCGGAGTTAGAGTGGGCAGGGGTGTAGTCGTAGGTGTCGGTGTGGGTGTGGGTATTGGAGTCGCCGACGGTGTCGGTGCCGAAGTAGGCGCCAATGTGGGTTCCGGAGTTGGCCTGGGCAGAGGCGTAGCAGTCTCCGGTGGAATGAGTTTAGGTGGGATGGTCGGTGCCTCCGGGCTCGGCCTTGGATTGACCCTAACCTCGGCGGTGGAAATCGCGGGACCGTTGGAAGTTGGCGTCGTGGTAGCCGTAGGGACCGGTGGCGGCGTCGATGTAGGTGTCGATGGCGGCGCAAATGTAGGCGTCGGTGCTGGTGCGGATGCCCGCAACGGCCCGCCGCCCGGAGATTGCGGCGCGGAGACGTTGCCAGGCGTGGGCATAGCCGTGCTCCCCACTGTGGCAACGACCGTAGGGTCAGAGGGATGCGTTCCAGACCCGGAGGACGTCGAAGCGGCGCATGATAACGCCGCCAATACCGCCAATACCTGCAGGACCACCAGAGACAACCTTCCCATTCTGACTCCTGACAAATATTTGATCGAGGCGCGATCAACACCGCTAGGCGGCCATCGGCCCAAATATATCTGCATACAAGTCAGGCCACAATGTTCCCCTCGATTCGTAAGATTTGACTGTTGAGTGACCCTTCTCTTTCCTGGATGTGCCGGACTTGATTAACGTGCTATAATTTCGCAGGCGGTTGGATGGGCTGGGTTTATAGGCGCGGGGCCAGACTACCTGACCCACGCGGGATCTTTAATAAATACTTAGGAGGAGAGCCGTGGACAAGGGAAACACTGTCGTAGACGCCGGCCTGGTCGACATTGCGATGAGCTACCGCAAAGAGCTCATGCCAGACCAGGGCCTTTGCATCCAAGTCTACTCGGAGATAGAGGGCAAGGACACAGAGATTCTTCGTTTCGACTGTTTCGATCAAGACCCCCACTACCACTATGGACCGGAGAACCATAACATCCGACTGCACCTGGACAAGACCACCGCTGGTAACCCGGTCGGCTGGACCATGGACAACATTCGCAACAAGCTGCCTATAATGGTCCGCAGGTCTGGCTACGATTCGCTGGCCGACAGCCTGGAAGCCCACCCTGTTAGCGATGCCGCGCTGGACGAAGCCGAAGCCAAGGCGCGTGACCTGTCACGCAACGAGCGCCGCACCGTCCACCACATGATGCCCGAAATGCTGGATGGGGACTGCGTCGAGGTAGGAAACCTCCGCTTTGGGCTGGAGTACCGCCACCTGGCCAACGACGAAGGAATGGCCATCCACGTACTATCCGACGTCGCGGGTCAAGAAGTGGAACTGTTGGCCTTCGACTGCTTCGAGAAGGGGCCCCATTACCACTACGGGCCGCGCAACCAAGACGTGCGGATTTATTGGGACGTCACCACCTCCGGAGAGACCCTCCGCTGGACCCTGGACCAGTTCAAGGCCGGCAACATCCGCAGCATGATCGAGCGCGCCGGCTATCCGTCCATCGCCGCCTCGGTGGACGAACAGTTGCTCCAGGAGAAGTTGCCCGGAATCGAGAAGAGGTCCCTCGACCTGGTCGCCCTCAACAAGGGCAGCGACCCCAAGGCAGAGCTGATGAAGGAGATCGAGTCCCTCCGCGAGAAGGTAGCCGCTCTCTAACATCTGCAAAAGCAAGTGGGATGGGCCCCACGCAGCCCTCCGCTTGGCAATACCCTGGAACCCAACGGCCCCGATCTCTCGGGGCCGTTTTCCATCTATCCCCTGCCGCGGGCTCTGGAACGCTCGTTATGTCAATTCGTCTGACCCCTGCACCATTGTATCTCCATTTTCAGGCCCGCCATCTGTCAGCGTATCTCCAACGACGGCGAACAGGCCAACCAATGCACTACCAGGGCCAATCGATTGTAACTAACGCCAATCAGTACCGCACCGGTCAAGCCCATACCCCTTCCGGAAAAGGGGGCTGGGGGGATTTCCCGGTGTCGCGGAGGACCGCCGAAGTCCCCGAAGCCATTGTGCGCCTCGAAAGAGACTAATCCCTACGACTAGTGAAATGGACCAGCGCCGAATTTTCCTCGATCCTCCCGAACTCAGACCCGCGCGGGAGAGAAATCCCCCTTAATCCCCCTTTTCCGAAACGGGGAGAATGCCCTCAAGGGCGGAAAATCGAAACGCCCTGAATGCACTACTGAGACAACCGACAGACCCGGCCCCCTATATCATCGTATACCCGCCGCTGACGCTTAGGGTCTGCCCGGTTATGAAACTGGCCGCGTCCGAAGCTAGGAACACAACCGCGTTCGCCACCTCCCGCGCTGTCGCCAGCCTGCGCAAGGGATAGGCCCGCCTTGCCCGCCCCCTCACGTCGTCGGTGAAAATGTCGCGCATCTGGTTCCACATGCTCTCTCCGCTGATCGACTCTTCTTCGGGCGGCGCCACAAGGCCGGGACACACCACGTTTACCCGCAGACCATACCTGCCGGTCTCCCGGGCGATGGACTTACTGAGGGCGCTCACCCCGGCCTTACATGCCGAGTAGACCGCCTCCCTGAACTCCCCCATGCGCCCGGCGTCGGAACCAAGACACACGATGGAGCCCGACCCCCGCTCTATCATGTGGGGCAGCACGGCATCAACGCAGTTGATCGCGCCCCATAGGTTTACCTGCACCTCCTTCTCCCATCCCTCCCTCGGCTTCTCCATAAACAGCCGGTCAACCGTCCAGCCCACGTTGTTCACCAGCACGTCTACGCTGCCGAACTCAGCCACCGACTGCTCGACCATAGCGGCGACTAACTCGTGGTCGGTGACGTCATTCTCGATCACTTTAACCCTTCCACCCGCCCCTTGGGCCTCGACTTCCGCCGCCACCAGTTCCCCGTGCTGGACCGACAGCTCGGCGATAGTCAGGTCGCACCCCTCAGCCGCGAAGGCATGCACGATAGCCCTGCCAATATTCGATCCACCTCCGGTAACAATCACGTTTTTCCCGCTAAGACCCAGCTCCATCGCGTTCACTCCTAGGGTCGAGTCGGTATTGACTTTCCAAGACGTAATAGTCTAAATTGTCCCAGCGCTTTTCCGGTTCGGATAATAATGTGGAGCATTGTGATATGCGTCACACACTTTGTTGAAGAGACCAAGTTCATTAAATGGAGACGTTCCCGGCATCTTTCCATGTAATTCGTCGAATTATCAATCGATTTCCGTATTTGATTGTTGGAGGAACATCAATGAAGTCTAGTTGGTTTAGAAGGTCCCGGATATTCGCAATATTTCCTGCGTTAATTGCCCTCGCTCTAATCATCGCTTGCGGAGGTACAGCCGCTCCGGAACAGCAGGAGACCACCGCCGCGCCAGCCCAAGCGCCCGCCGTGGAGCAAAAAGCCGAAGCTACTCCCACTCCCCTCGCCGCCATTCCCCAGGCACGCCCGACTCTTCCGTCTACCACGGCGTCGGGCCAACAACCTCCCGCCCAACCCACTGCGGCGCCCACCGCCATCCCTACCCAGCAGCCCGTGGAGGACACAAATACGGCGGTCACATCCCCTTTAGCGACAGTGCTGTGCCCACCAGGAGGCATATCCACGAATGGGGATACACCCACATGAAGAACGCTGGCCCCATGTTCAACGGATTGATCCAGTTTAACCCGGAAACCGAGGAGGTTGGCGATCTCACGGGAGATCTGGCCGAGAGCTGGGAACTACTTCCGGACGGGTTGACCTACGTATTCCGCCTCAAGGACGCCACGTGGCACGACGGTAAACCCGTCACCGCCGAAGACGTAGTCTTCAGTATGGATAGTTTGGTGTGCCCCACGTGCTTCGACATCATGAAGGAGCAGACGAGGTCGTCCACCATTATGATCAAGACCTCCTACAGCCCCGGCAATTCCAGGGCCGTCGACGAGAAGACCGTTGAAGTCACCTTGAATTTCCCCGCGCCGGGTTTCCTGCCCAAAATGGCCATCGCCACCCTGGTCGTACAGCCCAGACACTCGGTGCTGGACGAGGGAAAGCTGCAGACCGTGTACATGTCCGAGGACTTAAACGGGTCCGGACCCTTCAAACACCTCGGCTACACCAAAGACGTCAAGAACGAGTATGAGAAGTGGGACGGATACTGGAAAGAGGGTTACCCCCGGATCGACGGTATGACCCACTTCATAATCAAGGACCCCACCTCCACCATCGCGGCATACAAGTCCGGTCAGGTGTTGCGGCCTATCGCAATTTCGGGCCTGACTCCACTGCAAATGTTGGAACTGCAAAAGGACCTGGAACAGACGCATACGACGTACTGGGCCGGCCCTACGGGCCTGCGCGGGCTGGTCCTTAACACCAGTAAAGCGCCGTTTAACGACAAGCGGGTGCGGCACGCCATAAGCCTTGCCATCCACCGCCAGCCAATTATCCAGACCATGAGCGGCGGCAGAGAGATGCTCGGAACCCCTCTTCCACCGGGGCTATGGTTCAGCTACACCGACGAAGAAGCGGCCCAATTCCCAGGGTTCCGTGAACTGAACGGTGAGAAGCACCCGGATGACCTAGCCGAGGCCAAGAGGCTTATGGAAGAAGCTGGATTCGCCAACGGCTTCGACGTCGAGTTGGCAACTAGAAGCAGCGCCGGCGGCGACTATGCCGACGTCGTGGCGCTGGTGGCGGAACAGCTCAAGAAACACCTGAACATCAACGCCACCCTCAAGCTCTACGACAGCGCGGCAGGCTACGCCCAGTACGATTTGGGGAACTTCCAATTCTTCGCCCAGGGTTCCTCGTTCAACCTGGCTGACCCCGACGGCGTGATGCGGCGTTACCATGAAAAGACCACCTTCGCCAGGTGGGCGGGCGGCGGAGCAGTCGGCCAGGGCTGGGTGCCGGAAGGCGTACAGGAACTCCACCTTGAACAAACGAAGGAGTTGGACGCGGACAAGCGGAAGGAGCTGATCCTGAAGATCAACGATATTTTCGTCAACGAAGACAACGCCTACGTTGGCCTATATTGGACCGTGCGGGCAATGCCCATTGACAACCGCATCCAGGGCTTCCACATGGAGCCCACGATCTACGGCGATTTGAAACACGAACACATCTGGTGCGACCCTGCCTGCGAGTAGTCCCAGGTTTCATTCATGCAAGCTAGGCCGGGCTCCTGTGGGGCCCGGCCTTCCCAGGAATCCCAGGGCCACTTAGATAATCTTCTTTGGCCAGCTATCAGGTGGAGACATGCGCGTTTATTTGACCAAACGGGTGCTCTTGTTCTTCCCCACTCTGCTCCTGGTGACCATAGCGGTATTCGTAATCCTCCGTGTGGTCCCAGGTGATCCCGCGGTCCTGCTTCTGGCCGGGACCGGCGACGACGCCGAAGAGCAGTACACCCAGGAACAGCTCCAAGCTATGCGCGCCAAGTTGGGGACGGACAGGCCTATTTACATCCAGTACACGGACTGGATGTGGAAAATGCTTCGATTGGACTTTGGAGAATCCTACTTCTTCAGAACGCCGGTCTACGACGATATCGCGGAGCGGTTGCCCGTCACCATAGAGTTGGGGCTAATGTCGGTATTGCTGGCAAGCGTCGTCGCAGTCCCCCTCGGCGTTTACTCCGCAATCAAGCAGGATACGGTCGGTGACTACATAACCAGGATGATCACCATCACGGGGATCGCGCTGCCCAACTTCTGGGTCGCCATCATGATCATCCTCTTCCTGGTGCTTTCCTTCGGCTATTTCCCTCCCTTGGGTTACGCCAGCGTATGGGACGACCCGTGGTCCAACATGCAACAGATGATCTTCCCCGCCATCGCGCTGGGCACATCGAACATGGCTTTCATTGCCAGGATCACTCGCTCCGCCATGTTGGAAGTGCTACACGACGACTATATCAGGACAGCCAGGGCCAAAGGACTCTCGGAACGGGTGGTCATCTTCCGGCATGCCCTGAAGAATGCCTTGCTACCCGTCGTTACCGTTTTCGGTTACGAGTTTGGAAGGCTACTCTCCGGCACGGTTATCATCGAAGTCATATTCCTGGTCCCCGGAATGGGCCGCCTGCTGGTCACCAGCATATTCAATCGGGACTTCCCCATGATCCAGGCGGTGGTCCTGCTTATCGCGGTCATCGTACTGATACTCAACGTACTGATGGACTTGCTGTACGCCTTGCTCAATCCCAGAATCCGCTACGCATAACCTACATCGGGACCAACATGGAGAGAGATGAGCGTAGATAGAGCCGCAGAGGTGCTACCCCGGGAGCCTACGTCAGGGGCCCTGCGCCCCAAGCGGACCCTTAGCCAAAATGTGATCTTTTTCATCACCCACAAGCCCCTGGGCGCGTTCGGAGCGGCGGTGTCGATCTTGCTAGTCCTCGTCGCCTTGCTCGCCCCCGTGATCAGGACCCATGACCCCTACGAGAGCAGCGTAGCCCAGCAATTCGCCCCGCCGGGCGCTGAACGGTGGCTTGGGGGGGACCGCCTCGGACGGGACATGTACAGCAGACTGATTTACGGGGCGAGAATATCCTTGTACGTGGGCATCCTCAGTTCCTTGGTCGGTTCCACCATCGGCATGGTCGCTGGAGTGGCCAGCGTACACTTCGGAGGCAGGGTCGATCTGATAGTCCAACGCATCATCGACGCTATGATGGCGTTCCCTGGACTCATACTTATTCTCGCCATCATGGCCGCCCTGGGAGCATCCCTGAACAACGTCGTTCTCGCCTTGAGTATCGCCTATATACCCAGTACCGCCCGGATACTCCGTTCCCAAGCCCTCGCCATAAAGGAGATGGACTACGTCCTGGCAGCCAGCGCGGTCGGGGCGGGTAACTGGCGGATCATCATGCGCCATATCATCCCCAACTGCTTCGCGCTCTATATAGTCATCGTCACCCTGCACCTGGGAGGAGCTATCATCGCCGAGGCGGGCCTGAGCTTCCTGGGCGTGGGAACTCCGCCGAATGTGCCATCTTGGGGCGGGATGCTCAATGGAGCTGCGGCCAACGTGACGGTGGCGTGGTGGGTGGCGATCTTCCCAGGAGCCGCCATCTTCATCGTGGTGTTTGCCTGGAACGTCTTGGGCGACGCCCTCAGAGACGTCCTAGACCCCAGACTGAGAGGGACCAACGCCGCCTAAGTTAGGCGGGGCCAAAAGGGTGGAACGGGGACTTGCCATACAGGGATACGCAACCGGAGTCCACCCTTATGGGACAGACGACACGACCACTAAAGTCTCCGCGTAGAATCCGCTGAGCGGCGCCCTTCGAGACGTCTTAGACCCCAGACTGAGGGGGTCAGGCTCGGTCTAGGAGTCTGTCCGATATTTAATGATGGCAACGTATATCGGCTATGATGGCTTGCACGGCAACGCTATTGGTTCATGTGTAGGTCTATTTAGTAACCGCCAAA
The DNA here is from genome assembly GCA_965205385.1 of Dehalococcoidia bacterium. Taxonomy (GTDB): domain Bacteria; phylum Chloroflexota; class Dehalococcoidia; order Lucifugimonadales; family UBA3495; genus CATOSP01. The sequence continues at coordinate 1,509,608 of CBDBGS010000008.1, read as the reverse complement.
CCGATTACCAACGATTATAGTATTCGAGATCGAATCTTTGGACAGGCTCCTAGGCTAGGATCCGGACCCCGGCAGCCGGTCATCCGGCGCCTCCACCGGCGGGATACCCCCAAATCGCAGCCGCAACAGGCCCCTGACATCCTCCGCCGCTGTGCTGACCACGTTTACCGTGCTACTGGGATCGTCGTCCCATTTCACCGGGATTGACCTGATACGGTAGCCTCGCTTGGCGGCAATCAACAATAGCTCTGTATCGAAGAACCAGTTATCGTTCTTGATCTGCGGCACAATGGCATGGGCGGCCTGCCGGGTCAGGGCCTTGAAACCGCACTGGGCATCGGGGAATCCGGCGAAGAACATCGACCTGACCATCAGATTGTAACCGCGGGAAACCACTTCCCGCTTTAGGGACCTGGTGACCCTTGACCCCTTGCTCAAACGGCTCCCCACCGAAATGTGGTCCCCCGTTTCCAGGGCCCGTACAAGCTGGGGAAAATGAGCCAGGTCGGTGGAGAGATCAACGTCCATGTAACTCACGATCTCTGCCGTGCTGTCCATCCAGGCGGTTCGCAGCGCCCGCCCCCGGCCCTTCTGCGGCAGATGCAAGTAACTGACCCCGCCGTACCTATCACACAGCATCTCGGAGACGGACCGCGTGTCATCGGTGGACGCGTTGTCCGCAATGACAACCCGCCACGGATTGGGCAAATTGTCCTTGAGGAAGTCGGTCAATATGAGGATGGAACGAGGCAGCGCTTGCTCCTCGTTGTACACCGGAATAACCAGGTCAACTGTGGCGGCCATCCCTAGCTCCAAGCCCGATGGGCCGTAAGTTCAAAGGACAGCCGGTAATCGCAACGTCTGGGACTCAACCCCTTCATCATCTCTACGTCCTCCACTTCACCCCGGGATTGACCGGTTTACGCTATATCAGTGCCGGAAGTGCCTTACCCGGGTGAAGACCATCGCGATGCCTGCCTTGTTGGCGGCCTCGATGACCTCATCGTCCCGAATCGACCCTCCCGGCTGCACAATGGCGGCGATTCCGGCTTCGGCAGCCAGCTCGATGTTGTCAGGGAACGGGAAGAATGCGTCCGACGCCAGCGCCGCGCCCTGGGACTTCTCCCCGGCTATTCGGCCCGAAAGATGCACGCTCACGACTCGGTTGGGTTGCCCGGCCCCCATTCCTACCAGGGTACGGTCCTTGGCAAAAACAATCGCGTTGGACTTGATGTGCTTCCCTGCTTTCCAGGCGAACGCCAGGTCGTTCAATTCCGCATCCGTAGGCTTGCGTTCGGTCACCGCTTCCCAACCGGTGGGGTCCTCGTCTATCGCGTCGGGGGTTTGGATTAGCAGACCCCCGGTGATCGGACGGATATCGTAAGGCAGCCCCCCGGAGCCGGAATCTACCGCCAGAATCCGCAAGTTCCTCTTGCGTTGCAGGATTTCCAGCGCCTCCGGTTCGTAGTCCGGCGCGGCAACCACTTCGTAGAACACTGGCCCCATCGCCTCGGCCGAGGCGGCCGTAACGGTGCGGTTGAAACCCACGATTCCGCCGAACGCCGAGACCGTGTCACCGTCGAAAGCCCGGCGGTACGCTTCGGTCTGGTCGGCGTGGCTGGCAAGTCCGCACGGGTTGGCGTGCTTGATCACCGCCACCGTGGATTCAGGGAAGTCGCTTACCACTCGCCAAGCGGCGTCGGCGTCCATCAGATTGTTGTATGAAAGCTCCCGGCCGTGCAACTGCCTGGCGTTGGCGATCCCACCCGATGAGCCGCTCGCGGGCACGTACAGCGCCCCGGCCTGGTGGGGGTTCTCCCCGTAACGCAACCTGGAGACCTGGCTCAGGCCGATGGCCAGGTCAGGAGTCAATGGGTCGTCGGCTCCATCGCCGCCTGTCAGGTATCCGGTGACTGCGGCATCATAGGTGGCCACGTGCCGGAACGCCTTTGCAGCCAACCCGCGCCGGTCTTCCAAGCTCAGTCCGCCATTGGCCAACTTCTCTCCCACCCATCCGTAATCGTCCGGGTCCACAAGCACCGCCACCGATGGGAAGTTCTTGGCCGCGGCCCGCAACATCGTTGGGCCGCCGATGTCGATGTTCTCCAAGGCGTCGTCCAGCGTCACCCCTGCCTTGTTAATCGTCTCCACGAAGGGATAGAGGTTCACCGCCACCAGGCTAATCAGTTCCATCCCGTGTTTGGCCAACTCCTCCAGGTGATCCGGGGAGTCCCGCCGGGCCAGCAGCCCACCGTAAATCGTTGGGTGCAGCGTCTTCACCCTGCCATCCAGAATCTCCGGAGAGCCGGTAACCTCGGAAACCTGCCGCACCGGCAACCCACCCTCCTGGGACAGAGTGTTGTGGGTTCCTCCCGTGCTGATTAACTCGAAACCCGATCTAACCAGCTTCCGGCCAAAGTCAACAATTCCGCTTTTATCGTAAACGCTCAGAAGTGCTTTCAAGTTCTTCGATCCTACTCAGGAAGTTCATCCGGAACACTGTGTCGATATGTAATGTGGCCCTTTGATCGTCCGCGGCCATTAGCCCGAAAAAATCACCCTGGCTTCGTCGGTCCTCTCAACGATCCTACCAACCACCACTGCGTCAGGTACGTTCTCTTGCACCTCGGCCAGGCTCTCGCCGCTGCAGATGGCCACCATCCCCAGACCCATGTTGAACACCCGGTACATCTCCTCAGGGCTAACCCCGCCTTCCCGCTGGATAACGTCGAAGATCGGTGGCACAGGCCATGAACCTTGCTCGAACTGGGCGCACAGGGTTTCGGGCAACACCAGCGGCACCTTTCCAGGGATCCCACCTCCTGTGATGTGGGCCAACCCCGTCAACAGCCCCAAAACGGGCTCCAACATCGGGTAGTAGCACCTGTGCCGGACTAGAAGCTCTTCGCCAAGCTGGTGTTGCAGCTCTTCGTGAAACCGGAACAGCGCCGACGGGTCTTCGTCTATGCCGAAAACCTGGCGCACCAGTGAAAATCCATTGGTATGCAACCCGTTGGATGGGATGCCTACCAGGAGGTCCCCCGCCTTCATCGAGTCGGAGTTAAGCACCCCCTCGGACTCCACCACTCCAACCACGAATCCCGCCAACTCCATCTCTTCCGGCCCGTAGACACCCGGTAACTGGGCGGTCTCCCCACCGATCAGGGCGCAGCCGACCTCCCGGCAACCCCAGGTTATGCCCCGCATAAGGGTATCCATCGTCTGGGCGTCCAGGTGGCTGAAGGCCACATAGTCCAGAAAAAAAAGAGGCTTTGCGCCGCGGGTCAAGATATCGTTGACGTTCAGGGTAACCAAGTCCTGGCCGATGGACTCGAAATGGCCGAGGTGAGCGGCGATCTTGAGCTTGGTGCCAACTCCGTCGGTGCTCGCCACGAGGACGGGGTTGGTGTATCCGTTCAGGCGGTAGAGTCCGGCAAAGTCCCCATTGGGGTTCAGGACTTCCGGGCCGTGGGTAGCCGTGGCAAAGGCCTTGATCCGCTCCTTGAGCGCACCCATGGCGTCCAGGTCAACGCCTGATGACCTGTAATCGGACATGCTCAACTACCCCTACCTCCCAACCTGGACCGCCCGGTTAAGGACTGGCCCCTTCCGCCTCGGAGTCTTCCAGCATCAATTTCGTTAACTCCAACTGGACCGGCACCGGGTACGCCCCCGTGAAACAGGCGTTGCAGAAACCGCCCTCCGCCTCTCCCACTACCTTCATGAGTCCCGCCACGCTCAGGTACCCCAGGCTGTCCGACCCGGTCATCTCCTGAATCTCTGCAACCGTTTTATTGGCCGCGATCAACTCTTGACGGCTGGCCATGTCCACACCCATATAGCAAGGGTGCATGATCGGAGGCGCGCATACCCGTAGGTGGACTTCCTTGGCCCCCGCCCTGCGCAGCAGCCTCACCACGTGGGGAGTCGTGGTCCCACGGACGATGCTGTCGTCCACTACCACCAATCTCTGCCCGGCAATTACGTCGGCTAGCGGATTGAACTTCTGACGAACCCCCAGGTCCCGGGTACGCTGGTCCGGCTCGATGAACGTCCGCCCCACGTACCGGTTTTTAACCAGACCCTCGCTGAAGGTGATGCCGGATTCCCGGGCGTACCCTACCGCGGCGGCCGTGGAGGAATCGGGTATCCCAATTACCAAATCGGCGTCAACCGGGTGCTCTTTGGCCAACTGGGCCCCCAACTCCTGGCGCACCAGATGGACCAACTTCCCGTCAAGGATGCTGTCCGGTCTGGCGAAATATATCAACTCGAACACGCACAACGCCCGCCGCCCGGAGTTCCGTGCCCACGTCGCCGTGCGCAGTCCATCCCCGTCTATTACGATCACTTCGCCGGGGGCGAGTTCCCGGACAAACGTGGCCCCGAGATGGTCTAGGGCGCAACTCTCCGACGCCACCACCCAACCCTCTCCCAACTTGCCGAGGCACAGCGGGCGGATACCCAGCGGGTCGCGGGCCGCCACCAGCGTATCCCGCGTGAGGGCCACCAAAGAGTAGGCCCCCTCCAACTGCCGCATGCAGTGGAAAACTCGCTCTTCCCAGGTACGCCCATCCGCATTCGCAAGCAGGTAGGCGAGCACCTCGGAATCGGTGGTGGAATTGAAAGTGCAACTCCAGTCGCGTTGGAGTTGGGCCTTCAACTGGGGGGAGTTGATGATGTTGCCGTTGTTGGCGAGAGCCACCCGGCCCTGGTACCCATCAACAAGCAGCGGCTGCGCGTTGCATGCCTGGCTGCTTCCGGTAGTGGAATAGCGGGTGTGGCCAATTGCGCGTTCGCCGACAAGGCTGTAGAAGTCCCTTTCACGGAAGACCTGGGTTACCAGGCCCATCTCCGTGTGTACGTGGATCTCCTCACCATCACTGGAGGCAATGCCAGCGCTTTCCTGCCCACGGTGCTGCAAGGCGAACAGGCCGTAGTACGCCTGAAGACTGGCCTCCCCTCCCGGAGTGTAAACACCAACGACGCCGCACTCCTCATGAGGGTGGTCGAATGCGCCGGTTGGTGGAGATCGCTCCGGCTCACTATTCACTGGCATATTCTAAGTTGCGGGGGGAATCAGGTCAACAAGGCTCAATCTATCGGTCACTAGGACCGGGACTTGGAAGGGTCGAGACCAACACGGTCTTGCTTATAGCCCCAAGGCGTCGGCCAATAACCGCTTATGGGACTTGGGGTCTCCCAGGTAGTGATACAAGGTGCGGGATGCGGCGGTGTGCAGGGTTAGACCATATTCGGTCATGCTGCCCACACCGGCATGGACTTCGTGGGCGAAGTTGCACACCTCATGGTAGGCCGTGCTTCCCACCGCCTTTGCCAAATGGATGCTGTCCGTCGATTCCCGGCCGGCGTCCAATTTCCACAGGGTCTCATAGGTGGTCCATCGGGCCGCGTCTAGCTGGTTAACCAGGTTGATGATGTGGTCCTGCACCCTTTGGAACCTCCCAATGGGTGTCCCGAACTGTACCCGTGTCCGGCTGTATTCGACGGAAAGCTCGTACACGGCCTGACAGGCCCCCACCTGGTAGGCGCACAGGATGGGAATGGTGTTGGAAATCCCCTGTTGCAACGCCCCCCAACCGCCGTCCATAGACCCGCCCAATACCGCGGAATCGTCCACCGATACGTTCTCCAGCCTCACTTCGGCCAGGTTCCAGGCAAAACCCTCCAAAGGACGGACGGATACACCTGGGGCGGATACGGGGACCATTACCAGTCCCACTTCGTTGGTGTCTTCGGACCGGGCGGCGCACAAGAGGTCCGTGCCAAACGCCCCATCGAACACGTAGACCTTCGTGCCGTTCAATTGGACCCCGTTCCCGTTTCTGTGGGCCACCGTTTGGACGTCGACGGGAGACCAGCTATAGTCGGCCTCGGTGATCGCTGGGACCAGCACGCGCTCGCCTCGCGCAATGGAAGGGAGCCAAACCTGTTTCTGATCGTCGGTCCCACCGGCCATCATGGTGAAGGCGCTGAGCACACAGGAGCTAATGTGTGGACCCGGCACCGGCCCGCGGCCCAGTTCTTCGAACATGACTCCGGCGTCGGTGAAGGAACCTCCCTCGCCGCCGTACTCCTGGGGAACGAGGATGCCCATCCAGCCGGTTTCAACCAACTTTTGCCAGGGCTCGGAAGGTACAGCGTCGCCAGTTTCGGCCATCTCCAGCAACACGCTCTTGGGGTATTCTTGCTGGATGAAACCCCGAACCGCCGACTTCAACATCTCCTGTTCCGCGGTCAACCCCAGGTCCATGTTTACTTACCTCCGGTACAGCCCCTTTGGGAATGCGCTTAAGAGCTCGGCGCCGGGCGTTTGAGTCGATAACGCCAGGTTAGGCCAGTGTTCCGGCCCGCTCCCGGACCTCCCGGCCTATGCCGATTCGCCGGGCCATGATCACCTTCTGGATATCGGCGGTGCCGCCCGGATGAATCGCAACAATGGCCGAACGCTGGTGCGACTCCATGTGTCCGTTACCAGCCCCCCACTGTTCATCCCACGTCAACGCCGAAGGGCCTAAAATGTCCAGAATCGCGGTGGACATGCGCAGGCCGGACATCTTCCGGAAGTAGGATGCCTGGGGCCCTTCATAGGTCAGATTGGTCTTGCTGTGGCGCATCCAGTAGTTGCGCATGTTGAACAACCTGGCGACTTCCGCCTCCATGTAAATGTCGATCAACCGGTCGCGTACGTCCGGGTCCTTCGTCAAAGGCTCGCCGTGGCGCTGGGTCTTCGCGCAGTAGTCGAACAGGTTGTCAACCATCCAGTTTCGGCCGATTCGCCCGCCGCTGCCATGCTCCAACTCCAGGTGAGTGGTCGCCACCTTCCAACCTTCGTTCTCGCCGCCGACCAGGTTGAAGGCTGGGACCCTTACGTTGTCAAAGTAGACCGTGTTCTTGACGCCGGACCCCGCCCCCGACTCACCGCCGGCGATGAGCAGGTCCATCGGCTGCACCGTGATGCCCGGCAGGTCCGCGGGAATCATAAACCAACCCAGGTTCTGGTGGCGCGGGGCCTCGTTGTCGGTGCAGGTCAATGTCCACATGTAGTCGCAACCCAGGTCGCTGCCTACGAAGACTTTCTGACCGTTGATGACGTAGTCATCGCCGTCGCGTTCGGCCCTGGTCTTAACACTAGCCACGTCCGAGCCCGCTTCCGGCTCGGTTAGAAGCTGCCAGGTGCGAATCTCGCCTTTGAAGATCTTGGGCAGAAACTCCCGCTTCTGCTCCTCGCTTCCCCAGACCATGATGGACGCTCCGCCCAGCCGCCCGCCGGAGTCGTAGTAGGGAGGGATGCTGAGACCATGGGAGTCTACCTCTTCCTCGAGTACCACCGAGTGGTCCAGTGAGAGTCCGCCGCCGCCGTACTCCTCGGGAGCCGTGGCCCACAGCCAACCCTTATCGCCAAGCCGGCGTCCCAGATCGCGCCTTAACTCGTACTGCTCGGGACCAGACTTGGCTGAGTCAGCGGGGTGGGAAATGTCCGGGGAAACGTTGTCCTTGAGCCATTCCCGGACCTCCTGCCGAAACTCTTCCTGCTCTTGGGTGTAACGTGGTTCGAAGTCCATGGGAGCCTCCCTCCTCTAGTCCTTGAACTGTCGGCGTCTCCAACGCGGGTCAAGCGATTCGCAAAGCCCGATTACTGGCTAAAGATTATGCCCCAAAGACCTAAGGGAAACAACCCAACTCCCCAACCGTCCAGGGTGTTACGATTATCGGCGCAGTTGTCCGAACCGGGATTCACGGGATCTTGGGATTCGCATGATTTCCATCATATAAATCCCGGAATCAGAGAAATCACAGTTCAGACGAACAATCGAAAGGCCCCCCGCGCTCTCCACCAATAGTCCCGAAACAGCGTGGCCAACCGGCCTTCACTGGCTCCGTAGCGCCCGGCCCGGCAGAGCTCCGGTATGGGCTCCGTTATCCACCACCACCTGACCGTTTACTAGCACGTAGTCGATCCCCTCCGGGTATTGTTTCGGGTCTTCGAAAGTTGCCCTGGCCTCCACCCGCTCCGGGTCGAACACGACGATATCCGCCTTCATCCCGTCCCTCAGGATTCCGCGGTCCTTCAACCCCAATCTCTGCGCCGGCATCGCGGTCATCTTACGGACAGCTTCCTCCAGGCGGAATAGTCCTTCCTCGCGCACGAATTGACCCAACACATAGGGGAACGTGCCGTAGCTCCTGGGATTGGGCATCTCTCCGGTCAGCAGTCCGTCAGACCCCACCATCTGGGCCGGATGCCGTGCGATGGTGCGGATGTTGTCCGGGTTGCCCGTGCGGGCAACGAAGGCGACTTCCAGGTCTTCCTCTATCAGCAGGTCGCAGATCGCGTCCACCATCCGTTTGCCCTGGGCTTGGGCCAGGTCCGTCAGGGACCGGCCTTGCCATTCCTTGTTCTTGTCCGACTTAACGTGGCTGAAGATGTAATGGTCCAGGGTCATCCCCCATATCGGGTCAACCGAGTCGCCGATCTCGTCCCTAACCCGCCGGTCTTGTATCCGCTGCAACAGGGCCGGCGGACCGCCCGCATGTACCCAGTATGGAAGCAAGGAATGAAGCGCCGTGCTGGCGGCGGCGTATGGGTATTGGTCGAAAGTTACGTCCACGCCCGAGTTGCGGCCCTCGTCAACCAAGTCCACCATCCGCTGGCCCATACCCTCCACCGGGCTATGGTAATGGGACAAATGCACGGGCACGCCGCTCCTCCGCCCGATCTCAATCGCCTCGCGGAAAGGGTCAAGCAGCCTGTCTCCAAGGGTGTAACGGGAATGAGTTATATAAAACCCGCCATACTCCCGGACCGCCCCCGAAACCCCGGCCAACTCGTTGGTGTCGCTATACGCGCCGGGAGGATAGGTCAAGCCCGTGGCGAATCCGAAAGCCCCATCACGCATTCCCTCGGCCGCCAGCTCACGCATACGCTGTAGCTCGGCCTCGGTGGGCAAGCGGGCCTCCCAGCCCATCGCCTCAACTCGGATCGCGGCGTGGGGGACAAAGTAGACCACGTTGCAGGCCACGCGCCCATCCAGAATGTCCAGAAATTCCGCGACGCTGCCCCATCTCACACTAGGCGGGGGCGTCCCATTTACGGCTGCAAGATAGGTCAATAGATGTTCCAGGTTCTGAGGGGAAGTCGGTGCGTAAGACAGTCCGTCCATCCCCAAAGCCTCGGTGGTCACCCCTTGCCGCACCTTGGCATGGTGCTCCGGCTCCCCCATGAGCATCAAGTCCGAATGTGAGTGCATATCGATGAAACCGGGACATATCACCCGGTCGGCGGCATCGATCACTCGCTCGGCCTCGATCGTCGAGGTGTCGCCTCGTATCACACTAACCGTATCTCCGGTGATACCGATGCTCGCCCGGAACCAAGTCTGTCCCGTCCCGTCGATCACCCGTCCATTCCGGATCAGAACGTCAACCACATCGTCTCCTTTAACTCTTAACTCTGGCAGCCGAATCGGGGAAATCGTCAGAAGTGTACACACTGCGTCAGACCCTAGCAAACAAACATGCCCCCAGCCCGGGATCTTTTAGTTGTCTGCTCACCGCGCTGCACTCCCCCTTTCGCAATTCAATTCTCGGCCCGCTACGTCAATCTCCCCCTTTCGCAAAAGGGGGATTAAGGGGGATTTTCCCCGTCACCCCAGCGAGGGCAGGGGTCCAAGCTCCACGAACTGCCAAGTCAGTTGACGGGGCTGTCGGAACCCAAGAACCTTCGCAATCGCCATAACCCGGAACCCCGCGAGCTGCCTCTCCCCTCCCACCCTGACATTTCCCCCTTCCCATTCCGGATTGCACCTCTCTACCATCAATCAATTCCACAATTCCACTCGATATCACCCAACATGAGCCCGGACCCAAAACCCCATTCCAACAAGGAGGCCCATGTCCCTAAATGTCCCAGTCTGACTCAAACCAAAAAAACTCCAACCTCTCCGACCGGTAACGAAAAGTCCTTCCCATACTCGGCGCAGCCGCCTCCATATCTGAGGCCGCTCGCCTCTCCAAGGTGGACCGCCGCACATTGCACCGTTGGCTCAAGGACGAGGACTTCCGCGCCGGACTCGCCCAATTCCACCAACACGCAACCGAACTCGCCAGTGTCCAACTCCAGGGTCTCGCGCTCCATGCCGTCAGTGCCCTCTTTGAATTGATGGAATCCCCAAGCCCGGACATCCGGCTTCGGGCCATCCGAACAGCCCTCAGCTGCTCCACAAAACTAAACGAACTCCGAAGACTCGGCGATGAGGTCCAGGCCCTCAGTGACGCCCTCCACATCAGCAAAAATCAGGAGTAAATCTCTATGACTCTCGGCCAAATAAAGTCCGAAATCCGCCGCCTCCAACGTAAACTGGCCCGCCCATTGGCCCAAATCGCCATCCAACGCATGTCCCAGGAGCTGTGCGATGAGTGGTCCTGCGCCCTGTTCGAAAAGGAGCCCCTGCCGGACGCCCAACCCTTCATCCAACGGGTCGTCAAAGCAGGTTACCGTCTCTCCACATTCACCTCAGTTAGCCGTTACCTAAATGGATGCCGCAACGACGGGGAGGCCCCGCTCCTCAAACCCCTCCTCCGCGCCCTCCTCCCCTGGGCCATGCCCCACGAATTTGACCTGCCAGCCCCATAAAGTCAGTGGCCCATTCCCGGTGTCCGGTGTCCGGTGTCCGGTGTCCGGTGTCCGGCCACCGGCCACTTCCAACGGTCAATGAGTAACGGCCACCGGCGTGACCACTAGCCATTAGCCTCCAACCCCCTCATCCTGAACGCGGCATAGCGGAGTCGAAGGACCCGCTCCTTGCCAGGGTAGCCCGATGGGTCTAATATTTGGGCAGGCCGGGCCCGTGTTTGCGTTCACCATTCTGGGCCGGACCAGAGGTGCGTTTCAGTATGCCGCAGGAACAGATCAACGGGTTCTCCATGCACTATGAGTCTTACGGGGCCGGCTTCCCCTTGGTCATGGTCCACGGGGGACTTGGGGGTGGTGACGGTTCCGCTGGCATGGTAAAGCACCACGCAGCCCCCATGCGGGAAGTCTACCGCGCCATCTTCTACGACAGACGCGCCGCCGGACAGTCCGAGTCACCTCCCGGCGGATACGGGATACCAAACCAGGTGGAAGACCTTCGCGCCCTGTTGCTCCGGTTGGGCGCGGAACGTGCCCACATTCTCGGCAGCTCAGCCGGAGGACCAATCGCCATGCGGTTCGCCCTGGACTACCCCCAAATGGTGGACCGGCTGGTTTTAATCAACACCATGAGCTATGCTAGCGAGCCCGAGCGCCAAGCCCGGCAACAGGAGCTGGATACCCTGGAGGCCAACGCCGCGGACCAGGGCAAAGCGGCCGCTGTAAGGGAGGCGTTGGAAAATCGTAACCCCGGAGGGCGCGACAGCCATCCGGACGAGTTCAACCGCCTGCAGACGGCCAACCTCCAACGCTTCGAAGGTATCATCAGCTCGCTGCGCGGCTACCTCGACATTGGCGGCTCCATAGAGACCAGGCTAGGTGGCCTCTCCCATCCCACCCTGATCGTCCACGGCGACGCCGACGAGAGGATACCCGTGGAATGTAGCCACCGGCTCAACGAGCTGATACCCAACTCGGAATTGCACGTAATTCCCGGCGCGGGTCACGGGCTCATGACCAACGTGCCTGAACTTATGCGGGAGTTGGTCCTGGAGTTCCTGAGCCGTTCCGCCCTGGACCCCATGCCCTCCCGCTCCAGCGCCGCCTAACATCGCTTCGCCGTCCCACACCCGTTTCGTATTCGACCTGCTGACTGGAGATACCTATGGCAACCGTAAGCATCGACCACATCGCCATGCCCACCGAAAACGCCGAACGGCTGATAGCCTTCTACAAAAAGCTCGGCTTCAAGATCAATGATGAGGACGAATGGCGGGCTGGCAACGCAAGAATATTTTCCATCCAGATCGGCGACTCCAAGATCAACGTCCACCCAGAAGGCGTGGTCGCCAACCTTCGCGGGCCCACGGCGGTACCCGGCTGCACCGACATCTGCTTCGTCTGGAACGGCTCGGTGGAGGAATGCCAAAAGCTGCTCGAAGACGCCGGAGTCGAGGTGATTAGCGGCCCTGGCCCCAGGCGCGGCGCAAGGGCCGGCGGCGGGCTCCCCGCGGTTAGCCTCTACGCCCGGGACCCCGACCAAAACCTCCTGGAGTGGATGGTCTACCAGTAACCCGGCGCGCCTGCCCCGATGGACTGGGAATCCGACTGCGCTTCCAGTCGTTCTTAGTTGTTCTTATCGTTCTTAGTTGTCCTCAATAGAAAGGGAGAGAATATGCCATCCATGACCGGCAAAGAAGCCCTGGCTAGGATGCTAATCGCCGAGGGCGTTACCCACATCTTTGGCAATCCCGGCACCAGCGAGACTCCTCTTTTGGACGTGTTGCAAGATTTCCCGGAAATCCGCTATGTTCAGGCCCTCCAGGAGGGTACGGCGGTCGGCATGGCCGACGGTTACGCACGGGCCACCGGGCGTCCCGCCTTCGCGAACATCCACATCGCCGGCGGACTGGCCAACGGTATTAGCGCCCTTTATAACGCCTACCGTGGCGGGGCGCCCATCGTCTTGACGGCAGGCAACTCCGACACGCGAATGCACCTAGCCGAACCCACCCTATCCGGCGACTTGGTGGAGATGACCGCCCAATACACCAAGTGGAGCGCCGAAGTCCGCCACCCCACGGATATTCCCATGGCGGTCCGCCGGGCCTTCAAAGAGGCCAAGACGCCCCCAACCGGCCCCGTGTTTCTCTCCTTCCCCTGGGACACCATGGACGAAACCGCCGACCTGGACATCATCCCATCCTCCCCCGGTTACTTCCGTATGCGGCCCGACACCGATGCGGTGGCCCGAGCCTCCCAGTTGCTCTCCCAGGCCGAGAACCCAGTCATCGTCGTCGGAGACCGGGTCGCCCAGTCGGGCGCGATGGACGAATTGGTCAGGTTCGCGGAGACCCTGGGAGCCCGCGTCTATGCGGCTGCCTTCTCCGAGGTGAACTTCCCCACCAACCACCCGCTTTATAGCGGTGCGTTGAATACCAGCAGCCCGGCCACGCGCCAACTCCTGGGCGGAGCGGACGTGGTGGTCGCCGTCGGAGCCAACGTGTTCTCGTCCTTCCTATATGTGGAAGAGCCGTTCCTCTCCCCGGAAACCAAGCTGGTCCACCTGGACAACAACCCCTGGGAAGTTGAGAAAATATACCCAACCGAAGTGGGGATCGTCTCCGATCCAGGCGAGGGGCTGTCCGAGTTGACCGACGCCCTCGAACAGAACATGAACGGTCCGTCGCGCGAGGCGGCGGCCACGCGAAACGCGACCCTGGCCGACGAACGAAGACGGGCCGATGAGGGCTACCAACGCCGTCTCCGGGACCGTTGGGAGAATAGCCCAATGGCCGTTGAGCGGATGATGCACGAGTTGGCTCAGGCCGCTCCGCCTGACACCATCATCGCCAATGAGGCGATCACCTCCAGCCCCGCTTTGATGCGCGAATTCACCTTCGATCAACCCGGGACATTGTTCGGAATCCAGGGCGGAGCCTTGGGCTGGGCGATGCCCGGAGCCCTGGGCGTCCAACTGGCCAATCCCGGCAAGCCTGTGTTGGCCGTGGTCGGAGACGGAGCGTCCCTCTACACCGTGCAGGCCCTCTGGACAGCGGCTCGATACAATATCCCCGTCGTTTACGCCATTTGCAACAACCGTTCCTACCGCATCCTCAAGGTCAACATGGACACCTACCTCCGCCACATGTTGGACGACCGGGAACGCGAAAGCGAATACGTGGGTATGGACTTTGCCAACCCGCTGGACCTGGCGGCCATCGCCCAGGCTATGGGCGTGGCCAGCGAGAAGGTAGAGGACCCCGCCGCCATCGGGCCAGCCCTGGCCAAGGCCTTCGCCAGCGGCAAGCCCTACCTGTTGGACGTCAGCATCGACGGTTCTCTCTAGGTGTAAGTTTTGAGCGGCGGGACACTGTCCCGCCGCCTTGCTACTCGTCAGGGTGGGTGGAAATGAACCTGCCCGCTCTATCCGGGTCGATGTGCGGGGCTCTAACCTCCACGTTGGACTGCTCCTCTTGGAGCACTACGGTTATGCTGCTGTCCTTGTCCGCCCAGCCCCTGTTCATTGCCTGCAACGCGATCTGTTCCGCCAGGGTCGTCATGGGCATCGGAACATCGTACTCCCGGGCCAGTTCCGTCGCCAGGGAGATGTCCTTGTAGGCCAGGTTTAGGGCGAAGCTGGCCGGTTCGTACTCTCCCCGGAACATGCTCCGGACCAGTCCTTCGTGCAGGACCCTCATCCGCCCCAGTGAACCCCGGCGCATACATTCCCAGACCGCCTCCGGCTCCACTCCCGCCTTCACCCCCAGGGTCAGGCCCTCGGCGATTGCCTGGCGCACGCTATGTCCGATCATGTTGTGCACCAGCTTGCAGATGGAACCGGCGCCTATCCCGCCGGCGTAAAACACCTTGTCGCCGAAGGAGTCGAGGACGGGCTTTATGCTGTCGAAGACTTCCCGGTCGCCACCGACCATTACTGCGAGGTTGCCGCTGGCCGCGCCCGACTTCCCGCCGCTCACCGGCGCGTCCAACACGTGCGCGCCCTTCTGCCGGAATATCGGCTCCAACTCACGGATCAACGTCGGACGGCTGGATGATAGGTCGACGTATATGCTGCCAGGGCGAATACCTTCCAGCACTCCCTCCGGGCCGGTGGCTACGGCCTCCACTTCCTTTGGTCCTGGCAGCGACGTGAATATAACGTCGCTCAAACTCGAGACCTCGGCGGGGCAGTTGGCCAGCCTGGCGCCCCCTTCCAACAAGGGCCTGGCCGCTTCCTCCCGCAGGTCATACACAACCATCGGGTAGCCCGCCTTTTGGATGTTGAGGGACATTCCGCCGCCCATATTCCCAAGTCCGATGAATCCTATGTTCTCCATCGTTCCTCCTTCATGCTCACCTTAGATGGAATGGGCCGCGACCGATTGAGCCAGTCGCTCCCCGCCCCTAATTCCTGGGCGGATTATAAGTCTTCGCCAAAGGCAACTCCATCCGGACCCAGGACGCGGCGGCGGGTAACCGTTCAGACTCGAGGACGCGGATTGGCTTAATCCCAAATCGGTCATCTCCATGATGATTGTCGAACGATGTCCCTCAGCCGTTCCCAGTCATTCCCGCGCAACCCGTCATTCCCGCGAAGGGAGACCTTGGAATAATCCTCTCTCCCTCCGGGAAAGGGTTAGGGTGAGGGCGTCCTCCGTATCTGGGCACACTCTGGATTCTCGCTTTCGCGGGAGTCGCGGAAGGTTACGCAAAGGTCTCCGCAGGCGGAAATCCAGAAATGTCAATGATCTGGACTGTTGCTGCTTGTAAAGGCTTCTGGATTCCGGGTCAAGCCCGGAATGACGGGCCGGGGGTGAGAAAGATACACCAAGTCTGAACAGTTACGACGGCGGACACCAGTAGCGCCCCCGCCGTTACTCGAATAACATGGGACCACCCCCACGCCAGACCGAACCAATCCGGAGGGAAGAACACCGTGTCCTCTTATGACCGCATCGGACTGGGCTACGACGCAACCAGACGCGCCGACCCCTACATAGTCCAACGTCTCGCCCACCACCTCTCACTGGGAAAGAGCGACGGCGACTCCCTAAACTACCTGGACCTCGCTTGCGGCACGGGCAATTACACCACCGCCCTGTCCGCCATGGGAGACCAGTGGTACGGCATAGATATATCATCCCGGATGATCGCCAACGCCAGACCGAAGACCCAGGCGGTGCATTGGTTCCAGGCTAGGGCGGAACACCTCCGGTTCTCGGACTCAGTCTTCTCAGAGGCCATGTGTACTCTCGCCCTCCACCACTTCGACGAACTCGGACCCATCTTTAGGGAGGTCTACCGCGTCCTGGACAGAGGAAGGTTAGTCATCTTCACAGCCGGCCGAGCCCAGATGCTAGGCTACTGGCTAAACGAGTATTTCCCTGAGTCCATGCGTAGGTCCATAGACCAAATGCCTGACGTCCGAGATGTGGAGGACAACCTGTACCGCGCCGGCTTCTCGACCATCGAAACGGAGACCTACGACGTGAGGCCAGATCTGCAAGACCTGTTCCTCTACGGCGGCAAACACCGGCCCCGGCTCTATCTGGACGAAGCGTTCCGCCGGGGCATTTCGACCTTCTCCAGCCTGGCCAGCCCCGGCGAGGTTGCCGAAGGCTGCGAGCGGTTGGAGCAAGACCTGGAGACAGGGCGAATAGCCGAGGTGGTCGAGCGGTACCGCTGCGACTCCGGAGACTACCTGTTTATCATAGCCTCGAAGACCGGAGCCTGAGCCCGCTGCTGGGACATAGGCGATCTCAACTCAATCAACCCTGGGACTCCGCCATAGATACCGGCCCGTAGCAACGCTGACCAGGATGAACACGGGACCAACTCCAGCCAAACCCGAGGGTGACAAACACTGATGCAGTCAAAGACAGCTCAGCCAAGAGGCGCGATCGGTCAATGGCGGGACGCGGCTGGTCTTGGGGAGAAGCGAGCAGCCGGATGAAGGGGACGACCACAAATGTCACCGCCGCCAACCCGGCCACAAAGAGGAGAAATAACGCCGAGGAAAAACAGAGTACCGAGTAACCGTTCCCAGGGCAACACAACAAGACGAGGCCAACCGTTAGGGGTATAACACGGTCGCTGAGCCCACCACCTCCAAAGAGGACCAGCGTAAGTACCCAGTCTATGAGAGCCACGCCCGCGATTACGAAGAGGAACGTTCCAATCCGGCGAAGGAGATCGAGTCCAAGTACCCGGGAATGCGGAAGATATTGATGGCGTTCTCTGTGGGGGAGAGCAAGGCCCAGTTTCATGAGCAACAGACTCGTTTCACGGAGGAAATGATACCCGGCTTTCGTAACCCCCCTGGGAACGAGACCGTTACCGAGTGGACGTAGTAGGAGCCGCCCTAATCCCCTGCGCCCGCTCCCCTGGCTAGGGCGTCCAACTGAACGGCAACCCGAGAGCGGTAAGGGCGCACGCGGTTGGGATGACCCGCCAGCCCCAGCCCCACCAGAAACATGACGCTCTTCCCCTCCGCATGGGGCGAGAAGAACTCCGTAACCTCGTCGTCGAAGAAGGTCATACCCGTCGCCCCCATCCCAAGGGAGTGGGCGCAAAGGTACATGTTGCCGCCCATGACCCCGGCCTCCAATTGGGCTGCCCTGTAACCCCGGTTGCCCATGCGCCGGAAGGCGTCTTCCAGATCGCTCATGAAGAAAGCAACCGCGCTGGAGTCGCCGCCGAGGGCCTGCTCGAAGCACAAATGGGCCGCGTGTTCCCGGAAACTCCCGCTGCGCAACAGCGTCAATTCCTGGTGTTCCACGGAGAAGAAATACGCCCCAGGGTCCAGCGACTCAACAGCGTTCACGATTAGGTAAAGGTCGTTCAGGCTCCCTCCATCCTGGAAGTCCCACCGTGTGGGCTGAGTGGCCGTTGCAAGGACCGAGTTGAACTGCGCCAGGGAGACTGGTTCGCGGGCGAAACGGCGGGTGGAGCCCCGGTCATTGATAACCTGGCCCACAAGGTTCCCGGTATTGGCGCTGGCTACGACCGGAGTTCCTGTCCCCTGCCGATGCCTTCTCTCACGGCCCGCTAAAGCCGTTGTCCTCCAGGCCGCCGCTTCCTGGCGCGTCCCCAACGCTGCCTCGGCATGCGCGCGGGTTACTTCGTGGTATTCGGTCTGGTCTCCGGCGAGATTGTAGCCGGTCGTTATGTCATCCAGACTGGTCGGACCGTTCGCTGCCGCCGCGCCAGATGTCTCCTCCCCGAGGGTGACGATGCACAGTCCCGCCTCGTCTTTGGGGTCGATCCCCAATAGCCTATCTACTTCCCCGTCAACGAACCCCAGGGAGATTCGAGAAGGGAGGCCCAGCGAACGGGACACGGCCAGCAGGTTGGAGAGGATGGTGCCGCAGTCCCAAAAGCAGTAACGGTAGCCTCTTGCCCGGTACTTCCAGGCGCTGCGCCAGAAGTTAGCGGTGAAGACTAAACTGACCGCAGACGATGCGACTTCAGGATCGTCCCCCGCCGCCCGCGACAATTCCCCGCGAAAGTCCCCCTTCCTCAGCTGGCCCAAGGAGAAATCGGCCGCCGAGAAGTGGTAGACTCCGGCCTCCAGTCCCTCGACCTCCCGGCAGACAACGTAAATGTCGATGGGGTATAACGCACCAGCGGATGCAGCGGCCCGGTAATGTACTTCTCCCGCCGAGCGCAGGTACGCCTTGCGAATCAGTCCAGCCGAGTAGAAGAGGATTTGAGCCAGGCCCCTCAGACTCAGAGGCGATGGCCCGGTAGTCGAACCCTTCCCTCCAACCGCCTCCAAAGTGGGCATCTCCGGAGACGGAAATTCGGAAGGCAACCGGAACGTCGGAATGTCCCGGTATGTCTTGTAAAGGGGAGGCTTAGTGCGCAGGTTTATGTAACCTAGCTTGGTAGCCTCGTGGTAGCCTCTGGCCGCTTCAGATTCCAGGTCGCTCACCGTTTAATCGAGCCCGCCGAGAGACGTTACCTCGTCCCACTCTTCCCTGGTCACCGGTTGGATTGAGAGCCGCATCCCCCGGCGGACCAGGAACATGTCCTGTAGTCGTGTGTTAGCTTTAATCTCCGGCAGAGTGACGGGACGCGTGAACTCCTTGTCCGCCTTAATGTCCACCATCAGCCAGGTAGGATTGTCCGGGGCGCTCTTGGCGTCGTAGTGCTTCTCTGAAGGGTCGAAAGCCGTGGGGTCAGCGTAGGCGCCGCTTACGATGGTCGCGGTGCCAATCACCGCCAGGGGCTTGGCGCTGCTGTGATAGAATAGCACGCCGTCGCCCACCTGCATCTCGTCGCGCATGAAATTACGGACCTGGTAGTTGCGCACGCCGTCCCACTCTGCCGTTTGGTCTTCTTCATTTTTCAAGTCGGTGAAGGAGTAGGCCGTGGGCTCCGACTTAAACAGCCAATAGCGCTGCTCTGCCATAGCTGCCTCCTAGATCATGTGGTGGGGTTCTCCGGTTACACCGTGTCAGCGGATGCGGATGCCCGCCGCCTCCCGGTCGAAACAGCCCTCAATCAAGTCTTCGCGTTCCTGACGCAGCAGGTCCTTGCGCACCCTGAGGCTGGGCGTTCGGGGCAACTCGGACCGCATCTCCAGGTATCTGGGCACCTTGAAATAGGCCAGATGCTCCGCGCACCAGTACACTACTTCCTCGGGTTTGAGGTCTGAGCCGGGAGTCAATGCGACGTAGGCCTTGACCTCGTCCTCGCCCAGTTCCGACGGGACCGCGATTACCGCGCAGTCCAGGACTTGCGCATGGCGTTTGATCACATCCTCCACTTCCTGTGAGGAAATGTTCTCGCCCCTGCGCCGGATGATGTCCTTCTTACGGTCCACGAAGTAGAGGAAACCATCTTCGTCGAGCCAGCCCAAGTCGCCCGTGTACAACCAACCGTTCCGCAGCGTCTGCCGAGTCTGCTCTTCGTTGTTCCAGTAACCGGGGGTAACCGCCGGGTTGTTGACCGTAATTTCGCCGACTGTATTGACGCCCAGAGCTTCACCGGTTTCGGCGTCGGAGATGCGTACCTGGTTGGCGAAACCGGGGCCGGGGTGTTGCCGGGCCTGTCCCGATGAACCGGAACGCCGCTCATCACCAATCTTCTCTATGGTCCCGTAGCAGGTCTCGGTCATCCCGAAACCAACGATGATATCCGTCCCGAACCGCTCTTGAAACTCAGCTAGAAATTCGGGAGAGAACGCCGGTGATCCGTAGAACAGCCTCACCCGGTTCTCCTTGTCCGTTGGGGACTCCGCGTTTTTGGCCAAGACTGGCATCATCATTCCAATGAAGTTGACCACCGTCGCGTCAGCCGCTCTGACCTGGTCCCAGAACCTGGAGGCGCTGAACCGGTCAACCACTACCAAGGTGGCGCCGGAGGCCAGCGCGCCCATCGTCGAGTAGTACTGGACGTTTGCGTGAAAATAGGGCAGACAAGTAAAGAAGCGGTCATCGGGGCTAGCCTGCGTCCAATGGGCGAAGCCCTGTCCGGCGGCAACGTACATCTTGTGAGTGACCATCACGCCCTTGGGGTTGCCCGTAGTCCCGGACGTGTAGACGAGCATCGAAATGTCGTCCGGAGAAACTTGAGAAGCATTCTCGAGGCTGGGAGCCGACCCAAGGGCATCCGAAAAGCGAGTCCAACCCGTGGGACCTTCACCCTCTCCCACCAACAGCCTGTGTTCGATGCTGGGCGCGAGGTCCGCGGCTTGCTCGGCGATGTCCACCAAGCCCGAGTCCGCCACCAACGCGGAGGCTCCGGCGTCGTTGAGGATATAGGCTGTCTCGTCCCGTTTGTAGGCCGTGTTGATGGGCACGCCTATGGCCCCTACGGACGAAAGCCCAAACCAACAATACAGGTATTCCAGGCAATTGGGCATGAACAGGCAGACCCGGTCTCCGTGTCCCACACCGATCTCCCGGAAGAGGGACGCCGTGGCATTCACACGCTCTTCGAACTCTCCATAAGTGAGCTTCCGCCCATGCATCTCCACGAAAACCTTGTCCGGGTCCCTTCGGACTACAGCCCGTAGAAACTCGGCCAGGTCTTTCTCCCACATCGGTTTTTCGGGGGCCCGTGGTCCCGTGTTCTCACTCATAGCGCAACCACTCCAGCGAACCCAAACCTAACATGTACCACGCCTGGGGTCAACGCCCAAAGGTGGATGACAAGATCGAGTTGACACCCCCGGATGCCAAGATTAAGCTGGAAATCCGCCAAGGAGCATACGACATCTGCTATGCCAGAATCCGTAGACCCGCAGAGACTCCGACTGACCGACGAAGAGGGCCCCGAAGGTGTCCTTCTGGGCTTTGGTTGCCTTGACTGCGGCGTCAAGGTGTTCGGGCCGTGCGCCTTCTGTCAAAATTGCGCTTCGGACCAACTGCAGTCTGTTGAGTTGAGCAAGACGGGGGTGTTGTACAGCTACACGATCGTCCGCGTTCCTCCCGCCGGATGGCCCGGACCGGTGCCCTACGTGCTGGGTCAGGTGGAGTTGCCAGAGGGCCCACAGGTGCTCGCGGAATTAATCGACTGCGAGCACGACAAACTCAAGATTGGCATGCCGGTTGAGCTTGCGTTACAGGTCGTCCCTCCCGAAGGCGGCGGGCGGGACAAGGTAGTCTACAAGTGGCGGCCCGTGGGATGTGGTGATACGGGAGGGTCAGGATGACACAAGAGTATAGGATGGACCGGTTGGAAGAACGAATGGACGGTCTGGGCAATCGTCTAGATCACTTGACCGACGACGTTCAGCAACTCCGTGAGGACTTCCGGTCGCTTCGTTCAGAGATTAGTTCCCGCTTTAACACACTGTACCTGATTGCGTTTGGAAACGTGGCGACAACCATCCTAACCGCCGTTGGGATCGTGATCGCCGTTTTGTTGACTTAGTAGCTTACCGGGCAAGGCAACCCTACCACAGCGGAGAAAGTGGATCGTGAGTCAATTCGGTAACGGTAGAGAAGTCGTCGTCGCGGGTGTCGGCCTGCATCCTTTCGGCAGGTTTCACGACATGGACTTGGCTTCGTTGGCCACGGAAGCCGTCCTGCCGGCTCTCCAGGACGCCGGGGTCCGCTGGAAGGACATACCCGTCGCCTACTTCGGCCACGTCTACTACCACGGCATGTCTGTGGGAGAAACGGCCCTCGGCAAGCTGGGCCTAACCGGAATTCCGATTATCAACGTCGAGAACGCCTGCTCAAGCGGCTCCACCGCTTTCTGGCAAGCATACTGGGGCATCACCACCGGCCTATACGATCTGGCCCTGGCCTTCGGGGCGGAGAAGGTGCCTCGCGGTCCGGTCACGGTCACCCCGGAGGACAGCCCGGAACGGTATATCGGCGGCGATCACATGATGGCTGGCTACGCCCTCCGTATGCGCCGCTACATGGAGGATACAGGCGCATCCGCGTCGTCTCTGGCCCAGGTCGCAGTGAAGGCCCGCCAAAACGCCTCCCTCAATCCCTATGCCCACCGGAATTCCCTCTACTCTCTGGACGAGGTGCTGGAGTCCCGGCTCATCGCCGACCCATTGACCCTCTACCAGTGCTGCCCGACCAGCGAGGGAGCCGCGGCGGCTGTGTTGTGCGCCAGGGATTCGCTGGCCCGCTACGGCATCGATGAATCCCGCGCCGTTACCGTGGCCTCCGCCACCCTCACTTCCGGCAGCTACAACGGCAGGGGCAGCGACCATTCCGCCTTCAGCCCCTACCGCACCGAGCCAGGCGCCCTGCAGGCCTACGAGATGGCGGGATTGGGACCCGAAGATGTAGACCTGGTGCAGGTCCACGACGCCGCCACGATCGGCGAGTTGCAACAGCTCGAATCGCTGCACCTGTTGCCCTTTGGCGAAGCCTGGCGGGCCACGGAGGACGGTCGCACCTCCCTCACCGGCGACATCCCCACCAACACCGACGGCGGTTTGTTGGCCATGGGGCACCCATTCGGCGCGACAGGAATCAGAATGGTCCACGAAACGGCCACTCAGCTCAGAGGAGAGGCGGGCCCGAGGCAGGTCGAAGGTGCCAGAGTAGGGGTGGCCCAATGCTCGGGGGCCGGTGACGTCACTACCGTAATTATTCTGTCAAAGTAAGCTGACCGTGCCAACCTTCGTGATACTGGCCGCCATGAAGGGAAGGTTCGTGTCTGAACACGGCAACCTGTACGACAACTTCCAGATGATGGGCTATGTCGAGTCGGCAGGGCCAACCGAAGCCGTCACCGAGTTCTTCGACCAGACCCCCTACCCCATTCGCTGGGAAGATGTGGAGTACATGTGGGCCGAGCTCCTTGCGGACCTGGGCCCCAACGCTCACTACGGCGACTACGAGCGTATCTACATCGACTCGCTACGCCGGCGCTGGGAGCCCAGCAGCGGTTAGTTCCCTCTAATAGTCTTTCGCGAAATCCCGAAGCGTCGAGAAGTCGGCCCTGAAACCCTCGGTCAGCGCCCGCCGGTCGGTGCCGTGCAAGACGAACCGCGCTCCCTGGCTGATCCAATAAGTCGAAAGGTCCGGCGTCTGGTGGTGCACCAGAGTCGCAATGCCGTGGGCCTCCGCCTTGTCGATGATCCCTTTGACCGTGTTCTGGTACTCCGGCCGGTCGTATTGGTCCGGGAATCCCAAGGAAATGCTCATGTCGTTGGGGCCAACGAAGATACCATCGATGCCGGGCACATGCAGGATCTCTTCCAGCACGTTCACGGCGGTGACGCTCTCGATGCCGATGATACAGACGCTGTTCTTGTTCCTCTCTTCCAAGTATGCCTTTGTCGCGTCGCTAATGTGCTCCCCGTCCTCGACCACGCGGCGGACCGCTTCGCCTTTAAGAGGACGCCACTTCGCGGCCGCCACAACCTCTTTGACCTCTTCTACCGTCTCGCAGTAGGGCGCGAGAATGCCCTGGGCCCCGGCGTCCATGACCATCGTGACGTAATGGGAATCCGGGATCGGTATGCGGACGATTGGAACGATGCTGGAAGTGTTCAGCATCGTCAGGTAGTCGGCCAACTCGCCTCGGCTGCGGGGGCCGTGCTCCGTATCGATGACCACGTAGTCCAGCCCCACGCCGTCTAGCACCGGGATCCACCGGGTGCTGCGTCCGATGCTCAGCATGGTGCCAAACACCCTGCCGCCGGACTTCAGGGTAGTCTTCAGCTCCGCTCCGTTCATAACTCGTTCCTCCCTTGCGTTCAGCTATTAGGGCTTGGTTGTGACCACCATCTGACAGAACCTGGCCGTGGTGACCAGGTCAGGGATTACCACGTACTCGTTGACCGTGTGCATCTCGTTGGTCGACATTCCCACCACGACGCAGTCGATACCGTGGAGGCGCATGGCGTTGGCATCGGTCCCTCCCCCTGATGGCTTGATGTCGGGGACAAGACTCAGGTCACCCATAACGCGGGTGACCAGCTTCACGATTTCGTCCTCGGGGTCCAGGTTGTACATGTGGAACATCACCTCCAGCTCTTCCTGGATTGTGGCGTCCCGGTAGCGGCTTCTGGCCTGTTCCAGCGTGTTGGATACCTGCATCCGGAGCAGGTCCAGGGTCTCGGTGTTGCGGCTGCGGAACTCGCCGCCGAACGTGGCCTCCGCGGGCACCGCGTTTCTCACTGAACCACCGGAGATCAGTCCCACGTTGAAGGTGGTCTCCTCGTCCAGCCTGCCCTGGGGGAGTTCGTTGATGATATCGGTTGCTATCCTGATGGCCGAGAGTCCCTTTTCCGGCTCCACGCCCGCGTGAGCCGCCCTGCCCTTGACCTCGACGTCGAAACGCACGTAGGTGGGGGAAGCGCCGGTGATGGTGTTGACCGGACCGTTGCCGTCGAACACCACCGAGTCCTTGGCCTTAATCATGGAGTAGTCCAAGTTGGCCGCGCCCACCAACCCGATCTCTTCCCCACGGGTGAACACCACCTGGATGGGACGCCGAGACAGGCCCTCACTCGCGACGGCCTCCAGACCTTCCAGGATAGCGGCTACGCCAGCCTTGCAATCGCCTCCGAGAATTGTCGTGCCGTCGGAGGTGATCCGGTCTCCCTGAACGCGGGGCTTGATTCCCCTGCCTGGTTCCACCGTGTCCATGTGCGCCGAGAGAAGGAGGGGCTCGTCGCCCTCTTCAGAGGCGATGACGTTGCCGTGGGCGTCCCGTGCCACCTGAAATCCAAGATTGCTCAACCTGCCCTCCAGATACTGGGCAACCTCTTCCTCTTCGTCGGAGGGGCTATCGATCTGAACCAACTCTGTGAAAGACTTGACCAGCCGTTCTTGGTCTACCATTCTAACCCCCCGGGCCACACGTGGAATTCTCAGGGTTTGGGGCTGCCTCGGCGGGCCCACAGGACACCCGGCCAACGGCCCCGGACATTATACAACAACGGTGGAAGTGGGGATTGGGACCAATATCGAGACAATAACTAATAGTAATTGCCACTAATAGCGTCAGACGCTATTATAGGAAAGTGACTAGGAGTTTCCGGGATAGCAATACCCGCGCTATCGCCGAACGCAGGGCAGTCCGAAGACTTTCAGAAGCGATACGACGACAATCCCAACGAAAACTCATGATCGTGAACAACGCCACCGACCTAAACGATCTAAGGATTCCACCAGGTAACCGGTTTGAAGCCTTGTCCGGGGATCGCGCCGGGCAGTACAGCATTCGAGTTAACGATCAATGGCGTATATGCTTTGTATAGAGCGACGGCGACGCTTACGAAGTAGAGATCGTGGACTATCACTGAGTCTGCGCTCCGAAGAGAGCGATTTATGGGGCCCGCAGAAGAGCACTCGGTTAAATTTTCTCCCATCCATCCGGGTGAGATTCTCAACGAAGAGTTTCTCGTTCCGATGAACATCACTCAGTATAGACTCGCAAAGTCCATCGGTGTCGATCCGCGCCGAATACACGCCGTCGTCCGGGGACAGCGGTCGATAACAGCAGAGACCGCACTGTTGCTTTCACGATTCTTCGGAAACTCGGCTGGATTTTGGATGGGTCTGCAGAACCAATACGACCTGGAAGGCGCGGAGGACCGGATCTCAGAGAAATTGGCTAACGTGAAGGTTTATTCGGAGCAGTAAGCCAATAATCCGTCTGATACGTGTCTGACCTCGGAACTGGTTGGTAGCGCGTGCGGGATTCGAACCCGCGATCTCCGCCTTGAGAGGGCGGTGTCCTGGGCCTCTAGACGAACGCGCCACGCATCGGGATAGACCGGGGAGGTCTGGCCCTTGAAGACGATTTCATCGTATCAAACCGGAATTCGCTTGTAAACCACAATAGCAACAAGCGGGTCCGACTACAGTGCACACACCGAATTGAAGAAAGGAAGTGGTCCTACTGCTGGGAGTAAAGGAACTCGACCAGGGCCTTAACCTCGTCGTCGGTCAAATTCAATCCCTGTATGAGGATGGTGGTCATCAGACCTTCTGTAGCCCTTTCCACGCCCTGGGCGATGAAAGCCTCCGAGTCCAGGATCGATTCGGTGATGTACTCTCTCGCCGTGTAGCCCTCTCTCCTAGAAGACGCGTCCGCCCCGATGAAGGTGAGTTCCGGGCCAAGCAGACCCTGAGACGTTCCCTGTATCGTGTGACAGGTCAGGCAGGTGCCCTTGTCCAGGAATAGTTCCCGTCCTTGGGAAGCCAGGGCCTCATCGAAATCAAAGTTGACGGGCTCTCGGGTCGGAAAGATATCAACCATCGCGGCAAACTTCACCGGGACCAGCGTGGAGGTCGGCGCCGGCGTCGGTTCGACTACGGCAGCCGCTGTACTACAGGCGGTGGACAGGGCCATCACGAATACGATTAGGACAGTCGCGATAACCGATGCTCGATTCACCACTCCTCCTCCGGCAAGAGCCTTGTGCCGGTTGTTATCTTTATCACAATGTAAGGGAACGCGTCAAGGAATCGACGGTATCCACGGGCCACCATTCGCGCAGCTTCCAGCCGATGAGAGGTTCCGACAGGGCCGGCAGTTTAAGGCCCTCGCCGCGAGGTTGTGGCCCAAAGGATAGTCCCATCCCGGCGGGTAAAATCAAAAGAGCCGGCAAGCGTGGACCGGAAGAGACTTCCTTTGATGACGTCTCCGTCAGAGAGGACTGGACCGAGGTGGTACCTACTGTTGATACTGGAGAAACACCGCCAGCGCGTTAACCTCGTCCTCGGTTAGGTGCCGGGTAAGGGCTTCGGTCATCAGGTCCCGGGGATATCCTTCTACCACGTAGGCGCCCGGCCGGCGGATCGATTCGATGATATACTCTTCCGCTGTATAACCCGGAATCCTAGCCGCCGCCGTAACCCCGATCGAGGTCAGTTCCGGGCCTATGCCAGCCTCGGAGACTCCTTGGATAGTGTGACAGGTAATACAAGCGCCCTGGCCCTGGAATATCTCCATTCCTCGCGCCACTTCAGGCGGCTCCGGATTCCGGGTGGGCAGAGGCGCACGGGTCACCATTGGGACGAAATTGACCGGAGGAATGGTGGATGTGGGCGCAGGAGTGGGACTAATCTCGGAGACCTGGGCCTCCCCACATGCGTTGAAGAGGGGTACGAGGAGTACGATTAGTCCGGCTAGGAGAACCGATGCTCGATTCATCAACCCGCCTCCCGTGAGAGACTATCGTAGTTTGTTATTTTTATCACAAAGTATAGATACCCGTCAAGGAACCGCTCGTTGGTAACAGGGCAAAGGCATTTGACTCAGAATAACCCCGTCGTTTCCGCGAAAGCGGGAATCCGTCGTCCGAATCCGTCCGTTCCGTCAACTGAAAAGGCAATTCGCGAATCCTGGACTCCGGGGAAGCACAGAGTGACGGTTCGACCGGCCTTAATGCGGTTGCCCTGGCTATGCGTATGTCCGGCTGTTCATCGGTTCGCGCTGAGTGGGCAGCCATCTCGGGAGACTAGTTGAATTGAAAGGGAGACGCCTTGGATATCGGTAAATTTCCGGTGGAGCTACTATCCCGGGTGTTGGCGCGCAACAACATCACCGACCCAAGGGTTCTGTTGGGACCCAAAATAGGGGAGGACGCGGCGGTCCTCGATATGGGGGAGAAGTTGCTGGTGGCTACCAGCGACCCTGTCACTTTTGCCGCGGACCAAATCGGCTGGTATGCGGTGCAGGTCAACGCCAACGACCTGGCATGCCGGGGCGCGACCCCGCTCTGGTTCCTCGCGACGCTTCTAGTCCCGGATAGCTTCTCCGAAACCGACGCCGAATCCGTGCTGGCCCAGATCATCGAAGCCTGCCATACGTTGGGAGTCTCCTTGATCGGAGGCCACAGCGAAGTCACCTACGGCATCGATAGGCCAATTGTAATGGGCGCAATGTTGGGAGAGGTGGAACGTGACCGCCTGATCGTCACTGGCGGGGCGCGGGAAGGGGACAGCGTCGTGGTAACCAAGGGGATAGCAATCGAGGGCTCCGCAGTCCTGGCCCGCGAGCAAGCAGACGCCCTATTACGCGGGGGAGTCTCTCAGCAAGACATCGACACCGCCGCCGGCTGGATTATCGACCCTGGTATTAGCGTGGTCGCCGATGCCCGGGCCGCCTGCCAGGCCGTTAATGTACACTCCCTTCATGACGTCACCGAAGGCGGCCTGGTCACATCGCTGAGAGAGGTGGCTCAGGCTTCCGGTTTGGGCATCGCAATAGAGGAAGGCTCAATTCCTGTACTACCCGAGTGCAGCGCGATATGCCAGGCATTGAATATAGATCCGTTGGGCCTGCTGGGTTCGGGGGCCTTGCTGGTGACGTTGCCACCCTCCGAGGTACCCCCACTGCAAAACGCGCTTGTCGAGTTGGGGACCGACGGTTGGGAGATCGGGATGATGATCGATCCCGAAGAAGGAATGCAGATGATCGGCTACGAGGGAGAAGTACCTCTGCCGGAGTTCCCCAGGGACGAACTGGCGCGGTACTTCGCGTCATTCGCGTAACGGCTAGCGCATAGTACCCGACCTCTCCGTACACCAACAGACTTATGAATGTAAAAAATTACAGGAAAGTGCATGAGTGTACTACTCGCCTTGGTACACTTTCAGCGCCTGCTGAAGCTGTGGGATTGTGGTGTTAGCCCCGCTAATCGTAATAGATACATTTTTCCCCTTAAGGAGCTCTTTGCTCTTTAGAGCCCCGGCCAAGGCCGCCGCCCCGGCCCCTTCGGCCAGAGTGTGGGCTTTCTCCACCAACATCCCCATCGCGCCGCGTATTTCGTCGTCATTGACCAACACGAAGTCGTCCAGTAGCCTGCCCAATATCGCCTGGGGCAGATCGTAACCCGTTTTCGTAGCCAGACCCTCGGCAAAGGTCCCCACCGGCGACTCAACCGCGTGGCCCTGTTTCCAATATAGATAGGCTCCCTGGGCAGCCTCCGCCTGCACCGCTATAACCTGGATTCCGGGATCGACGCCTTTCGCCGCAATGCAGGTCCCGGAAGCAGTGCTTCCCCCTCCCAGCGGAACGATCACCACGTCTACTTCGGGCAGGTCCTCTATTACCTCCAGGGCCTGAGTGCCCACTCCGGAGATCAGCAGGGGCTCGTTGGCGGGGTGTACGTACCGCAACCCTTCCTCGGCGGCCAGGCGTTCGCAGTGGTCCCTGGCCTCGTCGAAGTTTCGGCCGTGGAAGACCAGCTCCGCCCCAAGGGACCTCATCATCGCCACCTTCAAAGGATTCGCGTCCTCCGGCAATGCAATTAGGGCCCTCGCGCCGAACTGTCGGCAAGCGCTGGCTATGGACTGGCCGTGGTTGCCGGTGGAGGCCGTGATCAGGCCCAGGCTGCGCTCCTCCGGGCTCATGTTCGCCAGCAGGTTGATCCCACCCCTAGCTTTGAACGCCCCCAGGGGCAGGTGTTCGTCATGCTTCAAGTACACCTGGGCGTCCAATACCTCGCTCAATCCAGGAGAAAACTGGAGCGGTGTACGGGGAAGATAGGGCGCGATGGTTTTCTTTGCTCTGTATACGTCTCGGAGTGTGGGTTCTTCCATGTAAGACCTCGTCAATTCAGTTCTCAGTCCAGATTAGGCGACGGGTAAATCGGGTGTCAACGCCAACCGCGCCGTCCCCACCTGCCGCAAGGTCCAGGGGCGCCCTAGTCATCATCGATGGACTGTCGCCTGGCCTGTTGCTGGCAGGCGGCGCGGGATTGGGCGCGGATGGCCCGGATTCGCCGCCAGAGGAACCAACAGGCCGCCGCCCCTAATACCAAAAGGACTGGAAGGTCGAAAGGCCGCATCGCCGCCCGTAGCTGTTCCCAGTTCTCGCCCAGTAAGTAACCGCCGCAAGCCAACCCAAGGCTCCAAGGGAATGAACCGGCAAATGTATACACGCTGAACTTCCAAAGGTCCATACGAGCCAGCCCGGCGGGCACGCTGATGAAGGTGCGCACCACCGGCAGCAACCGGGCGAGGAATACCGCCCACTCGCCGTACCGGGAGAACCATGCTTCGGCCCGCTCCACCTCTTCTCTGGTTATGAGTACATATTTACCGTATTTCAGAAGCAGCGGACGCCCGGCTTTCAAACTGATCCCGTACGCTAACCAGGAACCCAGCAGGTTGCCCAGCGCGCCGTAGAAACCCGCCAGTAATAGGTACCATGCCGACCGGCCTTCCGCCTGGATGAGCAGCCACCCCGCGAGGGGCATAATCAGTTCGCTAGGAAAAGGAATAGCCGCGCTTTCCACTGCCATCATGACCACGACACCAGGCCAACCTATCGCCTGGTACACCATGGTCATGATATCCAAAAGGTAGTGTTCCAGGGTCAGCAGAAGGTGTTCCAGGGCGTGCATGCGGAGGAGTGTAGCAGCGGGTTTACCAAGGGGTCAAAGACTATGACCCCGCCTGATAGGCTTGATTATCGTGTTCTAGACATTTCTTATACTTCAACAATAATCTTTTAAGTTAAGTATTGACAGGCCGTTTAGGGCGTGCTATTGTATCTTTACCTCGGTACACCGAGAGTCCACCGAAGTACACAGGAGGTACACCTTGGCTAGGAAAACCAAGCTGATGCAACGGGTGGAGGATGAGTTTCAGAGGCCATTGGAGCGTCTTTTGCCGGAAATGGTCAATGAACTGGGGCTGTCGGGGACCGCTGAGGAATTGAGAGTCAGCAAGGCAACACTGGGATATTGGCTTCTTAAGTTGGGTATAAATGTAAGGCGGGTGGCGTTGGCCCCGGGAGAAACTCTGGAGGTCAAGCGGATCAGCTAGGTCCGTTGGACTTCGTCGACGTCAGGAGATTACTCGTAATGGACCATACTTCGCAGTACTCAGGCCTGTCCAGACTCCTAGACCTGAACAATCAGGTCCACGACCTGGAGAAACAGATCCTTCGGGAGCCAGTCCCTCTAGCGGCAGCGGTGCGTGACGCCGGTGAGAATTCCCCTTCGCTCAGCCACGTCGCATCCATGCAAGAAGAGATCGATCGCGGAGGCCGGGCTAGTCTGGTCACTTGCTGGCTCGGGCTGCCAGACTAACAATTTAACTTAGGGCCCGCCGCGCCGTTGCTCCACTTGGTGGTTCTGGTCTCGGACCATTCAGTGGATGGTCATGAGCGAACGTGCGGCGGGTTCTGCTTTTCTCGTGGCCTTTTCCTAAATTAACGAACAGTAGTTCGCTTAATAGAACTCTCAGTAGACCGGGGCGCTGTAAGCCGATTTAAGGCCCCTATTTCCACTATCGCGTCTCAGGGGGGACCGGGTAGGACCCAATTCCCCACAACTAATTCCCGGCACTCCTGCCCTTTTCAGAGTTTCCCACACTGTCCGACGCCTTCTAGGGCTTTTGACAAAGACACGTGCCTCCCCAGGACAAGCCCCTTTGGATCGCAATGACCCCGTCATTCCCCCATCCCGGAAATTCCCGGTTTCCTGACAATCCCGCTTCCCAGTCCGGTCGCGGTTCCCCGGTCATTCCCGGTGCCCCGTCATTCCCGCGAAAGCGGAAATCGACCGACCGAATCCGACAGTACCGTCTACTGACACGGCATTTCGCAAATTCCTGACCCCGCCGAAGTGCAACTGGCACCGGCCCTAATGCGATTCTCCTGGGCCTATCCTTGGAAAATGTCCTCCGGCAAAAACGCCGAGACTGTCACGTTGGGCAGATCTACGATGTTGCTCACCTTAAGGTCCACCACCACACTGCAGATGATATACGCTTGCTCACGGCTCCAGCCCCGCTCCTGTAGCAGGTCGATCATGTTGACCAAGGCGTTCCGGGCCGCCAGCGTCAGGTCTTCCCCTTCCTGCGTGCCGTCGTCCCGAATGGGAAAACCCATAGTGGCG
Organism: Dehalococcoidia bacterium; assembly: GCA_965205385.1. Classification (GTDB taxonomy): domain Bacteria; phylum Chloroflexota; class Dehalococcoidia; order Lucifugimonadales; family UBA3495; genus CATOSP01. Next base: position 1,477,662 of record CBDBGS010000008.1, on the reverse strand, counting down.
ATGAAATTCCGCGGCGCGGCCCACTCGGGCGGTAGAAAGTAGTCTGGGTGGGCGAAACGCGGCATACGAATGTTATGTCGAGCCGCCTCTCCCTCGTGTATATGGAACCGCACCACCGCCGTGGCTCCCATCTCGATGGCGGTGATGCAACATTCCGAGTCTCCCTGCGCAAAGTGCCCGTCGCCTGCCGAGTAAAGCGCGCCGTCGACGTTTACCGGGATCAACAGCCGCGATCCCTTGGTCAACTGCTTGGCGTCCACGTTGCCGCAGTTCTCCCGGGGCGGCAGCGTGCGCAGCCCCTGATTGGCCACCGGACCTCCCGCGGGCACCGCATCCTCCGGGTCCGGCGGCGCGGCTGTCCCACCACGGCTGACTAGGTCCGCCTCCCGCCGGGTCCACTCTTCTAGCTGGGACCGGGACGGGGCGATACCCGCCGTGCCCATGAACGAGCCGTTGGGAATCCGCACCCCCGGTAGCTGCGGTGAGGTCGCCCAGCCGTCGCTTATCTCCCAGTGGGCAAGATAGGGTTCGGTGAAGATGTCGCGCAAGAAACCTGCCCCGGGGCGATTGCGAGTCCACCCGCGTGGTTGAGGAATGATATCGACGTATTCAATTTCAAGAAGGTCGCCGGGTTTGGCGCCATTTATGTAGACCGGGCCAGTCAATGGGTGCGCCACCTTGGCGTCCAGGCCATCCAGATCGTTGACCGTCATGTGGGGTTTGATTTGCTCGTCGGAGGCGTCACGCGTCTCCAGCAGCACATCCTCCCCCGGTTCCACCTCCACCACGGGAGAGATGTCCGGATGCCAACGGTTATGACCCTTGCCAGGCTCCTCCTTGAGGCGCTTGCTACGGTCTATCTCGATGCTCTGCATGCGTCGAAGGCCACTCCTTATAACGACCAGTTATCCGGGGCTTCAGGCGTGGGCATTGGCCGGATCATCACTTCTATCAGAGCGGCCTGGCCCGACTCGGTGGCCTGGATGCAACGCCGCAGCGCGGGGGTAATCTCGTTGGGGTCCTCGACACGCTCTGAATACGCGCCCAATCCCTGGGCCACCATGCTAAAGTTGCCTCCCAATTCGGCCATTGCCGGCGGCGCGGCATTCGGACGTTCCATCGCCATCAGTCCTCCGCCCGTTCCACCGTTGTTCAGCAGGACCGTCAGGGTTGGCAGACCCATCCTGACCGACGTTTCGACTTCCATTCCCACCATTCCGAACGATGCGTCGCCTATGACGTGGAACACGAGGTGGTCCTGACGGCCCAGTTTGGCTCCCACTGTCGCTCCCATCGACCAACCCATCGCCGCCATGCCGCCCATGCCGACATAGCTTCGCGGTTTGGTTGCAACCCAGAAGGGAGATAAATAGCCGCGGCTGCCTCCGGCATCATGTATCGCTACCGTCCGGTCCAGGTCCACAATCTTCATCAAGTCCTGGACCACCCTGTAGCCGTTGGTCGGCGTAGAAGTATCGTTGAAGACCGATTCCCACTCCCCCAACCACTTGGCCTTAGCTTGTTGGATTTCGGCGACCACCTCTTCTTTGATACCCCCACGGCCTGGACCCAGCCTGTCCCCAACGGCTTCGATGAGACTCCCCAGGGCCAGTTTGGCATCCGCAAGCACCGGAACGTCCGCCGGGTAGATCTTGTTCAAGTCTTCCGGGTCCGCGTTGACGTGTATCAGCTTAACGCCGGACGGAATGGGGCGGCCATCGGTGCCATTGGGCAACCTGAAGGAGTTCCCGACAGCCAGCACCGCATCGGCCTTGCGGTTGATGTGCAGGGCCTGGCCGGACGCGTACTTGCTGCGGGGGTAAACGCCGCCGCCCAGGGACAGAGGGTGGTTTTCGGGGAAAGCCCCTTTGCCCACCAGCGTGCTGGCCACCGGCATGGACAACATCTCGGCCAGTTCCCGGGCCTCGTCCCACGCTTCGGCAGCCAGGACGCCTCCCCCGACGTTCAAGATCGGATAGCTGGCGTTGACCAGTATGTCGGCCGCCCGCTCAATGTCCGACGGGTCGGCCGCTGCCTTGCGGCCAGGACCCACCGGCTCATAGTGCAATACTTCGTCGGGCGCCTCCGAGGAGAGGACGTCCAGGGGCATTTCCAGCACCACCGGTCCGGGAGTGCCGGACCTAAGCGCAGTAAATGCCCGCCGCATGATGGCCGGTATGTCCTCGATCTTGGCAAACGTGCCCTTCCATTTGACGAAGTTGTCAAAAATGCTGGAAGGAGCCTCTTGCTGGATTTCCTTGCCCATGTTGGCAAGGGGGTGTTGCCCCATGAGAAGCAGCACCGGAATGTTGTCGGCGAACGCGCCGGCAATGCCCGTCAGGGTGTTGGTCGCTCCTGGACCGGTGCCGCAAAGGGCGACACCAACTTTCCCTGTGGCTCTGGCGTATCCGTCGGCAATCTCCACACCCTGCCGTTCGTGCCGGGCCGAGAACACTTTGATCGTCGCAGACTCGCGAAGCGCGGGCCACAGGGGTTGCTCTCCACCCCCGGCGAACCCCGTGATGTACTCTACGCCTTCTTTTTCCAACGCATGGACTACTGCGTCTCCACCACGCATGATCCTACCTCCAGGCTTCAGGCTGTGGGAAACCAGCAGTCGCTGTGCTGGTGGCTCGGATCATACGCTGGGGTCCGGGGCCGGTCAAGAAAGATTCTCGCTTCTACGACATTCGGAGGAAACTCAGCTAATATCGGTCTGTTGGTGGCGGCCAACGTAGCCAACCACGACGACCTTTAGGTCTCGGTCCCAGTCGAACGCTATGCGGATGGTGTAGCGCGCGTCGCGGTTGGTTCCCTTGCCTATGTGCTCTTCCAACCAGTAGGTCTTACCCCTGTTCTTGGATGTGTAAGAGTTTCTGTAAGTGGTCAACGTCGACTGCCCTTGGCTGCCCTTGTACCACCAGCCGCAGGCTTTGCGGACAGATAGATCGAAGTCGGTTACCGTCACCTCGCCGGTCCTGGCCTCGTAATAAGTGGTCGCCAGCCACTGAAGGGCCCGCCAGACCTGCCCCGGGCGTTCGAAAGGGTTGTCTTCAACCGACGACTCGGAATTCAACTGGAACAGCAATCGCCCCGCGAACCGCTGTTCGGCCAAGGCCACAGCCTTGGCCACGTCGTTCATGCCTAGCGCATCTCCTTCGATATCGTCCTCGATCCCGCGCTGCGACTCATCGTAGGCGACGTAGGCTATGCGCCAACTCTCTTCCTGTTGTTGACTTTCGTACAGCTTGCCTTCGAGGCGTTTCACTTCCTGCTGCATGTGGTCATTTTGCTGTTGCAGGCCGTGGACCAACGACTGGACAGATTCGAAGTCCTCCCGGGGCACCCCGGTGGAGGCTGGAGGCGAGTCTATTGGAATCGGGATATCCGTCGCCGGTTGCGCCGCGTCTCCGGGAGTTTCCGGTATGCCCCCCGCCTGGAAGTCTTGACTGTCTATACCAGGCGCGGCGACGGGCCCCGCGACCAGCGTGGCCCTTTGCGGGCTCATGGCCAGTTGAATGCTCTCAACTATTTCCAGAATCCTGGCCTGAAGATCAGCGCGTCTCTCGGCTCTGCCCCTCTCCTCAGTCACTACCGGCGCCGGCCAGTGAACATCCTGGTATTCGGTCAACAACGTCTCCAACGACGCGGCCATTTCATCCAACACCCGGACACGGGACCCCGGCGGCAAGTTAGCCGCCGACCAGGCGTCGCCGTCGCATTCGAAGAACTGCAGGAACTCTCCGAATCTATCCTTGATCGACGATAGTGAGACGTCGAGACTCAATGCGAGGCTGCGCTCCGCTTCGATCCCCTCCCTGATCTGGCTCGCCAGACGAATGAACTCCGGCACCTCCTGGTCCCACTCCTGCGCGACCACTGGTAGGGTCCTCAAGTATTCCAGGGCTTCTGCCAGCGCCCGGCTGGACGGGCCACGGGCCAACGCCCCGGCATCTCGCAGCCCGTCCAGCGCATTGCCAGATACGCAACAGAGCATCAGCCCAATGTCGCTTCCGTCAAACTCCGGGTGCTGTCTGCCGAATTTGTCTTTCTCGCGCAGCAGCGTGGCGGATGACCACGTGCCCCTAAATCTGCATTCCGCCAGGTCCAGATATTCTATGGAAATCCCGGCGCTCTCCAGGTGGGTCTCGGCCAAAGTCTTTAACCTGTCGTGGGACCCCAGCCACAGGTCCAACACTCCCGAAGCCAGTTCGTTTGCGCTTAGGGACGCAAGGGAAATCGGCTGTTTGAGCAGAGCCGCCGGCGCCTTGCTGGCGTCCTGAAAGCCACGTACGCCCTTAACCTTGTCCCGGACCAAGGTCAAGAATTCGCCTCGGCGCTCTCGGCTCACGGTTTCCAGATGGGACAGGGCGCGGCCCACCACCTGTTCCCGGTAGTCCCGTTCCATTTCGCGGAACACGTTCACGACCGGCAACCCATGTACGCCGCCAGCTCTATTAGCCATTAGTCCAGACACTCCACGAATGCTCTAAACCGACTGGACAATGATAAATCAGGGACACTCTTGAATCCAGCAGTCAGGGGCACCACTCCGGTTCCGTTTGGCGACGGCTTGGACATATCTCCTTGACCCAATTCAAACACGCGGCGTATCATCCCATCAATGTTCCAGCCATCCATTGCGGTGGTCAAACACTCGGTAGCCAATAGGAGGCCCAATGCCAACCGCCGACGAATTGATCGTTCAAGTGCTCCTAGAAGCAGGCGTGGAATACGTCTTCGGGATTCCGGGCGGCGGCACTGGCCAAATCTACAACCTGCTTTATGACAAGTCGGACTCCATCACAACGGTCTTGGTGCGCCACGAGCAGGCCGCCGCCATCATGGCTGACGCCTACGGGCGCGCTACCGGTAAGCCCGCCGCGATTATGGGCCAGGGCCTCTTCATGGGCTCCAACGCCAGCTTCGGCATCATGGAGGCCATGCTTAGCAGTTCCCCCATGGTGGTGATCACCGACACCTCCGACGGTGGTGTTGCCTTCCACGCGGCCAACCAGTCCGGCGCGGGGGAATACGGCAGCATCGACCTGCCCACCATCTTCAAGTCAATGACCAAGTACACCACACTGGCCACGAGCCCCAAGGAAGCCGTCCTTGGGACGCAGCTTGCGATCAAGCACGCCACCAGCGGACGCCCTGGACCGACCTGCGTGGTCATGCGCAGCACGGCCATTGCCGGGGAAGTAGACGTTGAGTCTCCGCCATTTGTCCATAACACGGCAGGCTATCTGAACACCGCCAAACCACAGAGCGCCCCACAGGATATCGACAAGGCCATCGAACTCCTTTCCCAGGCCCGCCGCCCCGTGCTGGTCGCCGGCAACGGCGTCCACCTCTCCAAGTCCCACGATCAACTGCGGGAATTGGCCGAGATGTGGGGGATGCCAGTGGCGACGAGCTACAAGGGCAAGAGCGCCATCGCCGAGACGCATCCACTTTCCCTCGGCATGGTCGGGGTCTACGGTCAGGACGCGGCGAACCGCGTGGTCGGTGAAGCCGACACCGTCCTGGTTGTAGGAGCCAAACTAACTCCGCAGGACACGGTCAGGGAACGTCCCGACGTCTTCGACCCCCTGCGCCAGAAAATCATCCAGATAGATATCGACGACCGTAACGCGGGCTGGACCTTCCCCGTGGAATTGGGACTGATCGGCGATGCCGGCAGCATCCTGACTCAACTCGTCGACGCCTCCAGGGATGCGGCTCCTAATAGCGCGTCTTCCCGGCAGGACTGGACAGGCAGTCTTACCCAACGGAAACAAGACCTGGGGTTCTACGACGACCCTGAAATGCACCGGGACAGCTCCCCCGTTACCCCACAACGACTGGTGGCGATCATGAACCAATGTATGCCGGCCAATACAGTATTCGCACTGGACGCGGGCAACAATCGCACCTGGATGGCCCACCTCTATAAAGCCCCACAAGCCAACACCTTCTTCTGCCCTGGTGGGACTGCGGGCATGGGTTGGGGCCTGCCCGCGGCGGTAGGCCTCAAATTCGTTTACCGCGACCGTCCCGTGGCGTGCGTCACAGGGGACGGCGGCTATATGATGACGGTTAACGCGATCTCCACCGCCATGCAGTATGACTTGCCCATAATCTGCTTCGTGTTCAACGACGGCGCGCTAGGCATGGTGCGGCAGCATCAGCCCAACGGGCGCTACATCGCTTCGGAGTTCGCGGTCACGGACAACGCCGCGGTCGCCAGAGGGTTCGGGGCCTTCGGAGTCCAGGTCAAGGATTCCCGCGAATTGCCAGACGCCATCAGAGACGCCCTTGCGTCCGGTCTACCTTCGGTGGTCGATGTCCTGATCGACCGTGGCCCCAGTCCAGACGACTGGCGCGCCGACGCCCGCAGGGCAGGCGAGACTTAAGCTTCGTAAAATCGGATCATGACCCTTCAAACCGGGAAATTGACCTACCAAGAGTATCTCGCAGGCCCTGAGATCAAAGCCCGCTATGACATCATAGACGGGGAGATGGTGATGGCGCCCGCACCTAGCCTCAACCACCAAACGATTTCAAGACGTATCTTGTCGAGAATCGACAGATTTGTCACCGAGCAGGGCCTGGGAGAGGTCTGGTTCGCGCCCCTGGACATAATCGTGCAATTGGACCCGCTTCGGACTCGTCAACCAGACCTGCTATTCGTTAGCAACGACAATCGGGGAATTCTAGGAGAGATCATCAACGGCGGACCCGATCTAGTAGTCGAGATCCTATCCCCAAGTAACAGGCGCAGCGACATCGAAGGCAAGCTAGCAGACTATGCTGGGTTGGCGGTTAGAGAGTCCTGGCTTGTTTCGCCGCAAGCCGAAACAGTGGAAGTCCTGAGCCTGGAGGGCAGTGGGTGGACTCGCTTGTTTATTCGCGGCCAAGGAGACCAGGTGGAGTCACAAGTGCTCTCTGGTTTTCGAATGCCGGTATCGGAGATTTTCGCTGGACGATAAGCCCGGCGCTTCCGCCCACGGACATTCAGTCCCGCTGTTGAAGCACATTCCCCGATAGCTCGGTGACCCTGTCCACCCGCACTAAGACCGCCACTCCAAGCCTCTCCGGGTCCCGGTCCAACTCGGCTTGCACCGTGCGTCCCATCACTTCCTCCCGCACCGGCCCATCCTCGTAAACCGCGGCGTCGCCGTGGAACCGCCACCTAACCCGCTTCTCCGAGTTGCTGTAGTAAATCACCACATGAGGGTTCTCTCCCACGTTGTCTAACGCGGAACGCTTCGCACGTTCCCAATACGCCAGGGTCTCGGAGTCATAGACCATCACGCTGCCCTTTGGGCTGATCTGCGGATACCCTTCCCCTGACACGGTGCCCACGACACAGGAGTAACCATCCGCTAGGGCGGTATCCAATAGCTTCTTCATCTCGTCCGTCAAACTAATCATCGTGGTTGCTCCGGGACCTCTTTTTCTAAATTCCGATTTTCTGTCGAGTATCAAGCCCTGCACCTGGGGCGGGAGTCGACTCTACACGCCTTGGAACACGGGTGGGGTTGGACGGGTATCGTAGCCGGTGATACTATAATCCCGGCTCCACCGATCCCGTTCGTACCCGCACTTCATTTCGCCCACCCGGACCGTGAGAACTCGCCATTGCCAGGATGCGGGCTGATTTTAGCCCAGAGCCCGCAGGTTGACAAGAAACGCCCGGGATGAGGCCGGTCAGGAGGTCATGGTGACCAAGGTACTGGAAATTGTAGACTTGCCAGACTCCGGACAGGTGCAGCTAGCTTGGGCCAGCAATTCGGAACGGCAGACGGCCCCTCCCGTACCCCTCCCATCTCTTCTCGATGATGCCGCCCGTAATGAAATCGGCTGGTATTTTCAAAGCTTCTTGCAAGACCCCTTCGGACCGTCCAAGACAAGAGGTGAAACCGTCGAGGGCGGCCTGCGCAACATCGGACGCCTGCTCTTTGAAGTGGTTTTCCGGGGAAACCCCGAGGCCGAAGCCGGATTCTCTCAGGCCCGCTCGGATGGCCTCGCCGAATACCAACTGTCCATAATCTCCCAACGGGCCGAGTTCCTAGACCTCCCGTGGGAACTGATGAACGAAGCAGAAGTCGGCTACGTGGCTCCCCTGTTGGCGTCGGTTGTCAGGCAGACGTCCGGAACGCCTCTGCACCTTATTTCAGTCGAGCTTTCCAACCAACAGTTCAACGTGCTTCAGGTATCTCCTATGCCCGGCCCGCAGAACCAACCACCGGCTGGGGCCGCTCAAGACGCTACTCCCCTGAATCCCGGCAACATGTCCAGGGAAGCCCTCAGAGTGCTGGAGTCTTTGGAAGTCGAGGTAGAGTTGGAACGTGCCCGGCCTGGAACCCTTGAGGCCTTGACCGGGCATCTAGCGGGTCGCAGGGGCCACTTCCACCTGGTGCACCTGGACGGAATTAATTGCGACGACTCCGGAGCGTTGCTATTCGAACACGAGTCCGGAGCCGCCGACACCGTCGCTCCTTCCACATTAGCTGAGCTGTTCGCCCAAGCCGGCGTCCCAATCGTGTTGGTCAACGCCGGCGGCACGAACTCCCAGCTAAAGCCGGGCCAATGGGCCTCTATCGCGGCCCAACTAGCGGAGTCCGGGGTTCCCCAAGTCGTTCTCGTTCCCCAGGCGCTTCCGCCTGCGGGCCGTGAGCTATTTGTGGGCGGGCTCCTAAGGCAGTTGGTCCAGGGCAAGGACGCCGCCCAAGCTGTGGCAACAGCCCGCCAAACACTCATGGACCAGCCCCAGCGTACATCCACCGCGGGGCCAATCATTTATTGGGACTGGATCGTTCCTACTGTATTCCAGTCCGCACAATGGGCCCTTCCGGCCATCGAGGCGGAACAGACCGACCCACTCACTCCACCCAACCTTCAACCCCAGGATACGCACGAGGACGCCATACCCCAGGGTGGTCCCTACGGGCTGCTAGGCCGCGAGGCCGAGATGCGCCAGTTGGAGCGTCTGTTGCAGCGCAACCCGGTGGTGCTCATGACCGGAAGCACCGGTGTCGGCAAGTCCGAGTTGGCATTGGGCCTGGCTCGATGGTCTCAAAATACCGGAGCCCGCCCGGGAGGAGTCTTCTACAGCTCCTTCGAGGTGGGCGCGGGCCTGGAAAGAGTGGTCCACGAAATAGGCACCACCGTTGTCGGCCTCCCCTTTGCCGACATGACAAAGCCCAACCAAAGAGAGTGGATTGTCGAATACCTGAGCGAACGGTCTTGCTTGCTGGTATGGGACGGCGTGGAGAGCGTCGCCGGGTTCCCGGAACAAGAAGCCAACGCCCTTTTGGACGCCTCAGAACGGACCGAACTGGCGTCCTTCGTGAGCGAGATTACTCAGACCGGATCGACTTCGGTGCTCCTGGCCAGCCGGAAGTCCGTGGAGAGCTGGTTGACCACTCCATCCGCCAACTTCGCCCTCACCGGGCTCAGCCCTTATGACAGGTTAGAGTTCGCCTGGGAACTCCAAGACAAGCTGGGGCTCCACGAGGCCGTCACCAGGGAACGGGCCGAGATTCACCTCGGACAGGACTACCTGAGACTATTGGAACTGATCGAGGGTCACCCTCTTGCTATTCGCATCGCCATCCCCGTACTGAAGGAAGTGCCAGCATCGGTTATGTTAACCGAGCTGAACGCCAGAATGGAACAGCTTACGGCCGCCTCGCTTGAAGACGGCCGAGATCCCTTCTTGACCGCGCTAATGGACTACTCCTTCTCTCGCATGTCCCACCGGAGCCGGGTTCACTTGCCGTTCTTCTCACTGTTCCAGAGGCGGGTCATGATGGATATCCTAACGCATATCACCCAGGAGCGGGCCTACCGGACCGCCATGGGTGAGGAATTGGGCTGGGGCGCTTGCCGCACCCTCCTCAGGTCGGCCAGGGAGGCCGGGTTCCTAGACCCAGTGACTCCCAGCGTATACCAGATCCATCCCGCCTTGCCCTGGTTCTATGGAAGAAAGTTGAGCGGCCAGGCGGGCGGGAACGCCATCCGACAGTTGGAACAGGAATTCGTGCGGGTCTATGCCGACACCGCGGACTACTTCATGGAAACCCTCTACGAAAACCAGGACGCCGGGGCGACTGCGGTATTGGCCGAAGAAGGCAATATCACCCAGGCCCTGGGACTAGCCCTCGAAGACAGTCAATGGGATAGCGTCCAGGTATTGGTCCAACCCTTGGCCCAAGTCTACAGGATGCAAAAGCGGTATCCCGAACTCCGGCGTCTGCGCCGGCAACTGTTGGAGGCCATAGCTCCCGAGGGCCGGGGCTCTGGTGAAGCCGAATCCAAGGGCGCGATCGAGCTGTGGATGTACCTGTTGGGGACCGAGGCCAGTGAGGCTACGGAGACCATGGACTTCGCACACGCTGACGGCCTGAACGGCCAGCTTCTCGAATACCTTTCCTCCACGGACGAGGGCGCTGCCGACCCGCGCACCGCCTCCGTATACCACCAGATGGGCGTCGCGGAGCGGCACCGCTGGAACCTGGACGGAGCGGAAGAACTGTTCCAACGCTCCCTGGCCATCATCGAAGGCGGTGAAGAGCAGGAAGCGATCGCCGACGACTACTTCTCCATCGGACAGATTCGACAATATCAACGCCGCTATACCGAGGCCAAGGAGTGGTACCAGAGGGCCTTGGATATCCACCAGCGCATCGGCGACGGCGAAGAGATGGTCAAGGACTACCGCGCCCTGGGCCTAGCGGCGCAGTACAAGTTCGAATATGAGGAAGCGGAAAGCTGGTACCAGCAGGCACGGGCAATCCTGGAGGAAAACCGGGACGAAGAAAACGTCGTGCTCGTCTTCCATGAGCTGGGCACCGTCTACCATGCCCGATATCTGTTCGAAGAAGCGGAGAGTTGGTACCAACAAGCCCTCCACCTCAGCGACCGCCTGGGAATGCACACTCAGATGGCCACTGAATTCCATCACCTGGGCTTGCTGTGCCAGGCCAGGGGCATGTTCTATGAAGATGCCGAAGAGTGGTTCGAACTGGCATTGGATAAACGCGAAGGTCTCGGAGACCGCCGGGGCGCGGGCGACGAGTGCCGCCACCTAGGGCTGCTTTTACACGAACACAACCAGTACGATAAAGCCGAGCAATGGTACCGCAAAGCACTGGAGGCCTTCGAGGAAGTCGGGGACCTCAATCGCACAGCCAGGACCTACGGCCAGTTGGGTAAGCTGGCCGAGGACGGCGGTGACCTTCCCGGAGCCTTGGAGTGGGCGGCCAGGACCTACCAACTGGCCGTGGACCACAGCCTTCCCGTGTTGGTGCAGGTCAAGGCCCACCTGGGCGGCCTTCGCGACAAATATGGCGAGGCGGAATTCACCACCTGGTGGCACGGTTTCATGGGAAGCGAACCTCCTCCCGACCTCGACGTGAACGATTTGCCGCCGCTTTAGCGTAGTCACAGGCCCCTTCTTGGTAATCCGCCGGGGCCCGGGCGGCCCTTGCCACTTACCAGGTTCCGCGTTAAATTAAGGCGCCCAGCGAGTCAGGCCTCTCTGGATGCGCCCGGGGCCACTGGTGTTTTTTCCTAGCCCTAGTCAGGACTCAGTCTGAACGCTACCATCAAAGGAGCCACTGCGATGACAGTCGGGACCTCTATACCGCTACCCGCCTATACCCTCGATTCCGCCTACGTAGCACGCAAGGCCGAGGAATTGGGGTTCGAGTCCATCTGGTACGCGGAACATCCCGTCGTTCCGGTCACCAGCGCCAGCCCGTTCCCCTCCACCGGAGGCGAAATTCCCGAAAGCTACTCCCACTTCACCGATCCCTATATCGCCCTGGCCCGGGCTTCCGGTGTCACCTCCAAAATCAAACTCTGCACGGGAATCACCCTGATTCCAGAGCGCAACCCATTGCTCCTAGCCAAAGAAATCTCCGCGCTGGACCGCTACAGCGACGGAAGATTCGTGCTGGGAATCGGCACCGGTTGGCTGAGAGAAGAGACCGAGATCATGGGCGGCGACTTTGACCACCGCTGGACGCAGACACGTGAGTCATTGGAAGTCATGAAGGAGCTGTGGACCAAGGAAGAAGCCGAATACCACGGACGTTTCTTCGACTTCCCGCCGGTCAAGTCCTACCCGAAACCGGTCCAAAGCCCCCACCCTCCCATTCTGATCGGAGGGATGGCCCGCAACGTCTTGCGCCGGGTCGTCGCCCATGCCGACGGATGGCTGCCTAACCGCGTCACTCCCGCGCAGGTCGAGGACAGCAGGGCCCAATTGGACGCAATGGCCGCCGAGGCCGGTCGGGACCCGGCGTCCCTGAATATCTCGGTGTACGGTCAGGAACCGGACCGCACCCTGGTCCAGTCACTTCTCGACGCCGGGGCTAACCGCGTCGTCGTTAGGCCCGAGTTCTGCGACACCGAAGAGGCCATGGGCGAAGAATTGGAACGCATCGCCGAGGCTGTCATTCGCTAGACGGGAGATTTGGACATGGACGCAACGACTGAAATTCTCAGCTCCTATTCCTGCGGGCTGACCTACGAAGACTTGGGGCCGGAGGTGGTCCATCAGGTGAAGCGAACGGTGGTGGACACCCTGGGTTGCGCCGCGGGGGGATACCCCTCCGAACCTGGCGAAGTAGCCAGGAGGTTGGCCGGGTCAATCACCAGCAATTCCCCGGCCCGCATTCTCGGTACCCACCAATATTCCTCCCCAGACATGGCCGGGTTTGCCAACGGCGTGATGATCCGCTATTTGGACTGTAACGATTCCTACTTCTCTCCCGGTGGTGGACACCCCAGTGACATGATTGCCGCCGCCCTGGCCCTGGCCGGGCCCACCGCTAGCGGCGGCAAGAGCGTCATTACCGCCATCGTTCTGGCATACGAAGTCTTCGGCAGGCTGAGCGACCAGGTCTTGACCACCGGCTTGGGCTGGGACCAGGGAATGTTCAGCATCATCGGAGCAACTTGCGCCGCGGGAAAGATCTTGGGATTGGACCAGGAGCAGCTTGGCCAGGCAATTTCCCTCGCGGTCACCCCCAATCTTCCCCTGGGCGTGACCCGCACCGGCGAGCTGTCCATGTGGAAGGGCTGCGCCACGGCCAGCGCAACCAGGGCCGGAATCTTTGCCGCCCAATTGGCCGAGCTTGGTATGACCGGACCCGGGGAGCCCTTCGAAGGCCGGCGCGGTCTGTGGGAACAGGGCGTGGGCCAACCCGTCCACATCACTCCGTTCCCCAAGGCTGGCAACGGTGGGCGGGACGAGGAAGAGACTCGGTTTCGGATCATGAACACTACCTTCAAGTCTTACCCCTCGCAGATTCACACTCAGGCCCCCGCCGGGCTGGCCGTAGAGCTGCATCCCCAGGTCGCCGTTGGAGAGATCGAGTCGGTGCGCGTCTTCTCCTATCATGGGGGCGTCAGCTCCCCGGATACCGAACCCGAAAAGTGGGACCCGAAGACGCGCGAAACCGCCGACCATAGCATCCCCTACCTGGTAGCGGCGGGCCTGCTGGACGGTGAGGTCACCGCGGCTACTTTCACCAGAGAAAAGTTGCGGGACTCGGACCTTCGCCGCCTCATGAGCAAGATGACTCTGGAAGAAGACCCGGAGTTCAGCGAGAGGTACCCGGAAGAGTACAACTGCCGGATAGAGGTTACCCGTACCTCGGGGGCAACGGTCTCCGCGTCGACTCGCAATCCCAAGGGTCACCGGCTGAACCCTATGACTGACTCGGAAGTCGAAACCAAGTTCCGGGGCCTCACCAAGGGTATCCTGAACGGCGAGAAAGCGGACCGAGTGCTGGAATTGGCCTGGGCGCTGGACCGGCAACCAGACATCGAGGAACTGTTCGACAGCCTCGTAATTTAGCGTTCCAATCCGCCGAAGTACTGGCCTGCGGCTGAACCCAGAGTCTTTCAGGAGCCTCCATATCCCCTCACCCTGAGCGCAGCGAGGTGAAGCCGTAGGCTTAACGGAGCCTAGTCGAAGGGCCGTACCAAGTGAAGCATGTCCTTCGACTCCGTCCTCGTCTCTTGATAAACAAGGATGAGCCGGGTTGGCCGCTTTATCCCTAGTTGACCTAATAATTGAGAGACGCCCCGGCTGACCATGCATTTAATGATAATTACTATGATATAATTATGGCTACGGGTTAGGCGTCCTTAGGAACGCGCCGACATCCGACCGGTACTGGGCTTACCTAATGAGATCAACGCGCAGGGCTCTGCACATGCCCCTGTTTGGGCAACCGTGCATCCATGGTGGAATGAGCAACGTAGTATCAGTAATCAGCTCTTGCGCCGCCAGCAAAGTGTGACAGCGTGATCGACTACGAGGAACTTGACGATCACCACCTCATCTATCGAGTGGCTTCGGCGGAAAAGGACGCTTTGGAGACCCTGTATTCCAGGTACTCTTCCTCAGTTTTTTCCCTCGCGATGTTTATGCTCAAACAAGAAGCGTTAGCTGAAGAAGTCACGCAGGACATCTTCCTGAATATCTGGACCAAGGCATCCAGCTATAAGGCGGACAGGGGTGAGCCCCGAGCATGGATCATGAGCGTCGCCCATCACCGGATCGTCGACGTTATCCGTTCCAGGAGGCGCACCCAGAACATCACCGACCCTGGAGCTTATGAAAAGCTGGAGTTGCTACCTTCATCACACATTTCGACCGAGGATGAAGTGGAGCGCAGAATCGAGCGAGACTACATCCGCAAGGCTCTGGACACACTGCCGCCAGAGCAGAAGCAGGTGATCTTGCTCGCTTACTTCCAGGGCTATTCCCAATCTGAGATGGCCAAAATACTCGATCAGCCCCTAGGCACGGTCAAGACCAGAGTAAGACTTGCAATGAAGAAGCTGCGAGCTGTGCTAGAAGGCGATGTCAATAATGGACCCATATAGATTATCGCACCCCGAAGAACTACTCGAGGCCTATTCACTCGGTATTCTGGAAGAGGAGGAGGCCTCAGACGTAGAGTCCCACATGGCGGTTTGCTCTCGATGCAGATCGTCCGTGGGACGATTGCAGTCTGTGGCGGCATCACTGGCTGAATCCTTAGACCAGCAGGCGCCGCCACCTTCAGTCGGCGTCCGGCTGATGGACGCGATACCCGACATTGCTCGCGCGGTCTACTTGCGAGAAGACAAACGAGAACGCTCCCCCCGCGTGTTCCCCCTCAAGAGGGTATTGGTGCCCCTGGCAGCAATACTGGTCCTAGGGCTCTTTTCCGCGAACCTGGTCGCGACTCTGCTGCTAGACGGGCAAGTGGAAGAGCTACAGGCACACAATACATCCCTGAACCGACTCGAGAAGCTCGCCGCCGACGAAGCCCAAGTCATCCAGTCCCTTAATGAGTTAAGAGAATTCGCCAGCTATTGGCTGATCGACACTCCGAGCTTGCCACTGGTCCTGGAACCTCCCGACAGGAAGGGCAGGTCCGAGGGCTTGCTTCTGGTCGCGGAGGACGGGCGCCAGGCTATGCTCATGGTGGCCGGCATGAGGAAGTTGCCCGAACCCTTAAGCTACCAGGTGATGCTCAAACGCCAGGGCCAGCAGCCCCTTTGGGTAGGCCAGCTCAAAGTCGACGCCACGGGCCGCGGAAACGTGGCCCTTCATATTCCGGACGAGCCTATATTTGCTTTTGACAAGGTGATGCTGACCGCCGACGCCGACGCGGTTAGGGGAATCGCAGAAGACGGAATGGTCCTGGAAGGCCAGATCATCGCCCGCAACCTCAGTAAGTAGTCCGGCCCACACGCACCTGCTATACTCACCGCAACTAGCTGTGTGGGGTGGTGTGTTGACCACTGCGAGTCCGGCCGGACCTTCTACTCAGACCTGTGACCTCTGCGGCAGCCAGATGGTCGAACAGAATTGCAAGATCCGCTGCCTTAATTGCGGTTATACACGCGACTGCTCCGATCCCTGATTCTGAGACCCTGATGCCAGTCTCCGTGTTGGTGCTATTCGATCCCAAGGGAAGGGCCATAGAGGCTCTGGCCCAAGCTGCGGCTGATGGCGCAGCGGGCTCCGGTCACGCTACCTCTCTCGTCAAGCCTATCACAGACGCGGCGAGGGACGACCTACTTGCGGCAGACGCTCTCATCCTCGGTTCACCTAATTGGAGCGGCGTCTCAGGCTCGATGAAGGTGTGGCTGGACGACCAGGGGGACTTGTGGGAAGAGGGCTTGCTGGCCGGGAAACCCGCGGCGGTATTCACCACCGGACAAGGCCGTCACTCCGGGCTTGAGATGACCCTCCTTCAACTGATCCATTGGATTCTAGCGTGTGGGATGGTCGTGGTGGGCATTCCCTGGTCGGAGCGGATGCGCACCTCCGGCTCCTACTACGGCGCGACTTCCGCGGGTGGAGTAACCCAAGACGACCTGGCTCAGGCCCGGTCTCTGGGCGTCCGCGTTGCCGAAATCGCCGCCAAGCTATCGCCGCCCTGACTAATCCCCGGGACCAAGCCCGAAATCCGGGAATGCAATGTCAGATCAGCCAGGTGATGGACGATTTCAGCATCCTAGTTGTCTTCGGAATATGGCCACCAGTCCGGGTAATCCCTCAGTTGCAAATGCCTGAAGAACTGTGGATGGACTCCCACCGCTAACCGCATCGCCTCTAACACCGGCTCTCTGATGGAAAAATGGGCCATCTCAGAGGTCCGCAACTTGAACAAATGGTAGCATTCACGCAGGTTCAGCCTGGAAAGCACCCGGCGGTTGTGGGCGTGGGTCACCAGGTATTGGGCGGCCACCGGAGAGACTTCGTGGACTTTCCAGAAGACTTCCTCGGCTTTTGATATCGCCTCGTCGAACTCGCCAGCCATCCCAGCATCAGCAACCACGGGCGGCGCCTGGTACCCATGAGCCACCGATAGTAGCTGGGGCAAATAGGACTGCATCCGGTGACGCTTAAATTCCCGGTATGCGCCGTAGTCCATCATGTATTCAAATGTGTAATCCACCAATTCAAGCTCTCGGGGCGGCGGATCGTGGGGTCCCAGACCGGCCAAACACTCGTTAATAGCCTCCTGGCGGGCATCGGGTCCCAGGTCCTGGACTTTCCTCCACACCTCTTCGTAAGGCAAGTGGACTCCGCCGTACAAAAGCGCTGCCAACAACTTTTCCTCCGCCTGCGGGTCCCAGTGGAGCAGGCGGACTTGGGGCGGCGCGCATCCCCTGGGAGAATCGTCATAGCTACCCACTCCTTCGACACCGCTCCGGTATGCCAACTCTTCACGACGTTTAGGCGCTGACGCCAGATACTCGTTGTGATTGGCATACTTGATCAAGGTGGGGGTGATCCGCCGGGCCTGCTCCCTCACTTCGTTCCCTAGCTCCACCTCTTCTTCCAGCCTTCCCGACAGGAGCTTGGAGATGGCGTGTTCGAGGGTACGGGCGTTGGCCGTAACCCCGACGTTGGTTAGGATCGCCGCCGGCAGGATGGCGCGGCAATGGTCAGTCGCGATACGCCGCAGCCTGAGAGTGTAAGCCCCGTCACGTTCCCGCTGCCTCTGAGGGTGGACTTCCCGCAGGTGCGTCATGCACCCTTCAATCAACGTCCCATATTCCGCGAACAACGCTTCGCAGGCGTCGATGTATCCTTGCCGCAGGTCCGCGTGTTTCTCAAGCTCGGAAGGGACGTGATAATGGTCCCGGTCCATTACCTGGTACCGGGAAGACTTCTCGGTGTATGACGCGAGCCGGTTGTCCTCCAGGGTATCGCACGCCAACCGGGAGACATTCTCCACGGCCAGATGCACAACGGCATGCTCGGCAACCGAAGCGTGACCATAACCCAGGACCCAGCGCTCGTGGAAGTCGGCGGCCTTCTCTTGGCTGACCTGCTGGGCAATCTCGTCGAATGGTTCGGGCCGCCGGGAGGTCATGGCAAACGCGACCGCGATCTGTTCCTCGGTGAGTTCGTGCGCGTCCAGCGGATAGACCCGTCGGGCATGCCTGGCGTCGCCGAGTTCAGGGGAAAACGATGTCATTAGGAAGTGGAGACTCCCACCCGCCGGTCGCCGGGGTCCTACACCAACTCGCCAAAACCGTTGGGTGTCTGAACTTCTATGAGCTGGGTCCGGTCCGACGCAACAGCTTGTTCCAGGGCGCGGCTAAGCTGTTCCACCGTGGAGACCTTGGTGCCTTCGAAGCCGTAGCTCTCGAATAGCTTGACGAAGTCCGGATTCACCAGGTCAGTACCGAGGAAACGGCTGCTGTAGTTGTTGGCCTGATATCCCTTGAGGACTCCCCAGGCGTTGTCGTTAAACATGAGAATGATCGGATTGATGCCGTATTGGGCGGCCGTGGCCAATTCCTGGAAATTGTACTGGAAGCCACCGTCCCCGGTAACACAGACCACTGGCTGCTTGGGCTTGCCCACCTTGGCCCCCATCCCGGCAGGGAAAGCAAACCCGATCCCGGCCCAACCGTGGGGGTACATGAAAGTCCTCGGCTGGTAGATCGGCAGGCATCGGATGGCCCTGCTGGTCGGAACAGTGGCGTCCAGGGAGAATATCGTGTCCTTGGGGGTGACGGCCCGGATCGCTTCAAAAGTCCGGGTCTCGTTGCCCCACTTCTCCTGCAAGTTCTTGTAGACCTGCTCCCGCATCGAGTCTATCTCGTTGCGGTAGGAGTCTCCCTTGTAAACATCCCGGCCACCGATGCCCTCCAACAATTGCCGGGCCACGGCTCGGGAGCTTGCGGCGATGGGAATCTCGGTAGCGTAATTCTTGCCAATGGACTCGCCGTCGAGCAGGACATGCACCACTGTGCGAGGCAACTTTAGCCCGACGCCCACGGTACTACGCAGCGGAAGAATCGACCCCAACACCAGCGCCACGTCGCACGTACTTATCCATTCCTGCAGAGGGTTCTCTCCCCAGATGCGCTGGCCCAGAATTTGTCCCAAGGAGAGAGGATGGTCTTCAGGAATCGCGCCCTTGGCCCCGTCTCCGGTAACTATCGGAGCGCCCAGCGTCTCAGCCAGGCGGATTATCTCCTCAGTACCGCCGAGAGACTGCACCTCTTCACCCACGAAGATAACTGGCCGCTTCGCCTTAAGCAACGCGTCCAACGCCCTCTCAACCATGACCGGGTCTCCCTGGGGGATATCCGGTTCCCGAGGAGAAAGCACTTCCACCTCGGCCTGCTTTCCGAGGAGATCTGTAGGCAATTCCAGCTCAATTGGGCGCGGCCTGCGGGCTTGAAAGCGTTGGAAGGCTTCCACCATGTGGTCCGGAATCGACTCGATCTGGTCGATAAATGCGTTCCAGTCCGTGACCGCCTTGAACATCCCCAGTTGGTCCTTTGTCTCGTGGGTGGAGAGCTTACCGCTGTTGACGTACTCTTGCTCCACGTTCGTGGTCAGTTCCAAGACGGGAGAACTGGAATAGTACGCCTCCCCCAATGCCCCCATCGAGTCGGCGGCTCCCGGTCCGGTGCTGGTAAGCAGCACGCCGGGCTTGCCGGTGGCGCGGGCGTAACCGTCAGCCATGAACCCGGCCCCCAACTCCTGGCGGCAGCCAATGAACCTCAGGTTGTCTTGGTCGTCGAAGAGAACGTCAAACAGGTCCAACGTGTGCACGGAGATGATCCCGAATATCGTGTCCACGTCGTGGACCTTCAGCGATTCCGTAATGGCTTGCGCGCCGCTCATCCTGGGCAAAGCATATCCTCCCACATCGGACTACGAGAGCTAATCTAGTTCTTGGCCCCGGCGCCCGGACCCGCCGCCGCGGCGGTAGAACATCGGTCACAACAATAGACTGACCGGACTCTCCAACAGCCCTTTGATCTCCATCAAGAACTGGGCGGCCTCGGCCCCGTCTGCCACCCGGTGGTCAACCGAAAGGGTCGCTTGCATTGTCTGGCCCACCGCCAACTGGCCGTCGCGCACGACCGGCTGTTCGGAGACCTTACCCACCGCCAACACCGCCGCATGAGGCGGGTATATGATTGCCGCGAAGCTGTCCACGTCGAACATCCCCAGGTTACTGATGCTGAACGTGGTGCCGCTGTATTCTTCGTTCCGGAGCGTCCCCTGATGCGCCCGCGCAATCAGATCGCTACTGGCCGAGGCAATCTCTATGAGACTCTTGTTTTCACAGTTACCAATTCCGGGCACAATCAGCCCCGCTTCCAGGGCAATGGCAATGCCGATGTTCAAACTGGAGTTCATCTGAAGGTGTTCGCCTCGGAAGAAGGCGTTGAATTTGGCGTGCCGCCGCAAGGCTATCGCGCTTGCCTTGACGATCAAGTCATTGACGCTGATGCGGGTCTCAGAAGAAGCCGCGTCGTTGACCTCTCGCCGCAAGTCCATGGCCCTGCTCATGTCTACAGTGGCGGTCAGGTAGAAGTGGGGCGCATCGCGCTTACTGTCGCTGGTAACCCGGGCGATGACCTGCCGCATCCGGGATAGCTCGGCGCGTTCTCCCTCAGCTTCGACTTGCGCCGGGACCGCCTCGGCCTCGGGAGTTGGAGGCTGATAGTTGAGAACGTCCTGTTCGACTATCCTGCCTTCCGGCCCTGTTCCGGTGACCGAAGCCAGTTCGATTCCTCGCTCCCTGGCCAACCTGCGGGCGATGGGTGAGGCCCGTTCTACCCTCCCCGCGCCATCAACGGCGGCCAAAGGCGTGGCCCCGTCGACGGCCGTGGCCTCCTGGTAGTCCAATACATCCTGTTCAACTATCCTGCCCCCAGGCCCAGTGCCGGCGATGCGGGACAATTCGACCCCACGCTCCCGCGCGAGCCGCCTGGCGATGGGGGATGCCCGGACTTCTCCATCACCCGCCGCGGCGGGTGATGGGGGCTCCGGCGCAGGCTTGGCCTGGACCGTTGGCGCAGAGGCGGCGGGAGCAGAGTTGCTGCTACCCTGGATGTGATCCGGAAGTTGTTCGTCTCGGCCCCCAATAACCGCAATCAGCTCACCTACGGGAACCATCACTCCGGTGTCGACGACTATGCGGCGCAGGACGCCCGACACGTAGGCCTCAAACTCGACCGTCGCCTTGTCAGTCTCGATCTCGGCCAGCACATCGCCCCTGGCAACCTCGTCGCCCTCGCTTTTGCGCCATCGCACCACGGTGCCTCGTTGCATGTCGTAGCCCATCTGGGGCATGACTATGGACGTTGCCAAGAGTGGCCTCCTGAGCGTTGCACTTCGGGACCGATGATGTGAACAGTCGACATCACACCGGCCTGGTGCGCCGTTAGATAGTAATGCACGAGACCCCGGGGGGCAAGCCGGTTACGGTTCCGTGGCCAAAAGATAAGTGGCGGCACACAGGCCGCCACTCGCAAAGCGCGTGTTGATGCCCCGGACCCGTTATATCATCCGGTCGATAATCCGCTTGGCCTGGTCGTCGCTAATACCCAATTCGCGGAAAGCCAGGGGTCCGCCTTCCCGGAGCACCGGTTCGCTGCCGTCCAGCGTATAGGCCTCCTTCTGGAAAAACAGCCCGGTGTAAATGGTGTCTCCCCAGGCCATCGCTTTCTCGCAGGCCGTCTGCCAATCACCGGGGTCGTGTTCCTCGTCCTCCAGCTTCTTGACCCTCTCCTTGAAGAAGTCGTGGCCGTTGTCGTTGTTGAACGTGACGCAGGGGCTGAACACGTCCACCAAGGCAAATCCCTTGTGCTGGATCGCCGCCTTGAGGATCATGGTCAAGTGCCTCACGTCCCCGCTGTAACCGCGGGCGACGAAGGTCGCGCCGTTCATGATGGCGGAGGTGATGGGGTTGATGGGCGCCTCCACGCTGCCGAAGGGAGTGCTCTTGGTTTTCATCCCCAGCGAGCTGGTAGGAGATATCTGGCCCGTGGTCAATCCATATATCTGATTGTTCATCACCACATAGGTCAGATCGATGTTGCGCCTGGCGGTGTGGGTGAAGTGGTTGCCGCCTATGCCGTACCCGTCCCCGTCGCCGCCCGTGACAATGACATTCAGTTCGTGGTTGCCCAGCTTGGCCCCTGTGGCTACCGCCAAGGCCCGGCCATGCAGCGTGTGCATTCCATAGGCATTGAAGTAACCTGGCAGGTTGGAGGAGCACCCAATGCCGCTCACCGTAAGGATCTCATGGGGATGCAGCCCCAGCTCGGCGCAAGTCCGTTGGATGCTGTTCAGGACCCCGAAGTCGCCGCAACCCGGACACCAGTCCGGATCGACCTGACCCTTGAAGTCCCTCGCCGTTAGTTGGACTACGGGCTTGCCACCTGTGGTCGACAGGGTTGTAGCCATCCTCTCACCTCTCTAAGCCACGACCTCTTGGTAAGGCACGTAACGTTCAGTCTTGCCGCCCAGCAACTCCAGGACACCATTCACTATATGATGGGGCATGAAGGGCTCTCCGTCGTATTTGCGGATATGCCCATCCACGCTGATCCCTGTCTCGCTTCGCATGTAGCGGTAGAACTGGCCGGAGTAGTTGTTCTCTACTACGAACTTCTTGCGGGGTTTGGACAGAATCTCGGTCACGGCGTCGCCATGGAACGGCAGTATCCATTTGATGGGTAGTTGATTGGCCGTGACTCCATGGAGCTTGAGCAAATCAATCGCTTCTTTAATCGTGCCGTATGTGGATCCCCAGCCAATCAGCGTGACCTCGGCGTCCTCTGGGCCTTCCAGCTCAGGAGGCGCAATGTCCGAGACCACGCCCTGGAACTTCCGGGCCCGCTTTTCAACCATACTGCGCCGTTTGTGAGGGTTGGTGAACTCGTCGCTGATTAGAGTGGAGTCTTCGTCGTGCTCGTCGGTGGCCACTACGTGGACGTAGCCTTCCAACCCTGGAAGGGCCCGGGGAGACACGCCAGACTCCGTATCCTTGTAACGCTTGTAGCCATTGGCTGCCGCATGTTCGGTTATCAGGTCGCCCCGGTCAATCACAGGCTGCAAATTGATCTTGTCAGGGTCTACACTGAACCTGCCTTCCCCGATCAGAAGATCAGTGATTACGACCCCAGGGCATTGGGCCTTATCGCACAGGTTGAACAGCTCCGGGACGGTATTGAAAGCGTCAAGCGCGTTGATCGGCGCGACTATGAACCGTTCGAAGTCTCCCTGGCTGGCCCCAAGTACCTGCCAAAGGTCACCTTGTTCCGTCTTGGTTGGTACTCCCGTGGATGGTCCCGCCCGCTGTACGTCTACGAACACTGCGGGAATCTCCATCATTCCGGCGCTGCCCAAGGCCTCGCTCATCAGCGCGAATCCGCCGCCGGAAGTAGCGCACATGGCCCGGCAACCTACGTGGGCCGCCCCGATAACCATGTTCGCAACGCCAATCTCGTCTTCGACCTGGCGAACCATGATCCCCAGGTTCCTGGCGTTTTGGGCCATCCAGTGGAGGACTCCCGTTGACGGGCTCATGGGATAAGCCGCGTAGAACTTGACACCGGCGGCGGCTCCGCCCATGGCAACCGCGTCGTTCCCAGACCAGACCGCCAGGGGTTTCTCTCCGGTGCCCAGCGGATGGGAAAAGGGATCGAAATTGGCCATGGCGTGGTCAT
Organism: Dehalococcoidia bacterium; assembly: GCA_965205385.1. Classification (GTDB taxonomy): domain Bacteria; phylum Chloroflexota; class Dehalococcoidia; order Lucifugimonadales; family UBA3495; genus CATOSP01. The sequence continues at coordinate 1,454,160 of CBDBGS010000008.1, read as the reverse complement.
AACCAGCCCTGGCAACGCGGACGTTCTCGTCAACCACGGCTTGACCCTGACGCCCAAACCGCAGGCTCATACTCTCTTCCAGGGTGGCGAAGTCCTCGCCTAGCAGCGCGATCACCGCGCCGGTAGCCACCGTGTTTTGGACTAGCCTGTTCCGGCTCTGGGTCAGGTCCGCAATGGGCAGGGGGCACAACTGCGCCCCGTCTCCGGGTTCACCGGCGGTCACGTTGTCACCGTTGTAAAGAACGCGGGTGTCCGCCCCCATGAGGCCGAGGTGTCGGTCCATCGTGTCCTGGTTCAGGCAAAGGAGCAAGTCCAGCCTGTCCCCGTGGCTATTGACTTCCTCGTCGCTGACCCGGACCGTCAAGAAGATGTGGCCGCCGCGAATTATGGACTGGTAAGCGTTGTAGGTGTAAAGGTGGAGTCCGCGCCGCACGAATATCCGGGCCAAGATGTCACCCGGCGTCGCGATGCCCTGTCCGGCCTCTCCCCCTATCGCCAGCGCGAAATCGTAGCTTCCCAACGCCATAGCATCGCTCCTCGCCTCAAATCGCCGGACTCAATCCACCGGCTTTCTGATCACAGCCGCCCCGTATCCCGGCTGGTCACGGACCTTAAGTCTGCGGCCCGGTACGAATATCCTGAATATTGTCGCCAGTATAATGCTACCGGGGCTTGGTTCACAAGTTGCTTTCCGCTTTCGACACGATTCCCATGAATCGTTACGTGTTTGTAACAAATCGTGACAAGTTCCATTCAAAGGGGAGCTACATGTGGATGGCCCGTCCCTGGGCGCTGAGGGCGGCCTCTTTCAACATCTCGGAAAGTGAGGGGTGGGGATGGACCGCCCATCCCAGTTCAAGGGTCGTGCCCTCCAACATTCTGATCATGGATAGTTCCCCCAGTAGCTCCGTCACTTCGGGGCCTATCATGTGCGCGCCCAAAAGCTCGCCGTACCGGGAATCCACCACCAGCTTGACGATGCCCTCGGTCTCACCCATTGCCAAAGCCTTCCCGTTGGCCTGGACGTTGAAGCTTCCAATGTTCACGTCGTAACCCTGGTCGCGCGCTTGGCTTTCAGTCAACCCGAAGCTGGCTATCTGGGGGTTGCAGTAGGTGGCCCGCGGCATCCAGGTATAGTCCAGGGCCTGAGTCTCCATTCCCGCGATGTGCTCCACCGCCGTCACCGCCTGCGCTGATGCCACGTGCGCCAGCGCCAGCTTTCCAGTTATGTCACCTACAGCGAAAACCCCTGGAACGTTGGTCGCCATTGCGTCGTCGACCGCAATGTAGCCGCGGTCGGTTGCCACCCCTAACTCATCCAACCCAAGGTCTTCGCTGTTCGGCTGGACTCCTATGGCCACTAGTACCTTGTCAACGCTCAGGGAATGGCTCGCCCCCTCTTTCTCCACGGTTAAGGTGACGCCCTGCGTCGTGACCTCCGCGCCCGTGACGCCAGAACCGGTCATCACGTTCACGCCATGCCCGGCGAAGCTCCGCTCCAGTATCCTGCTTATCTCCTCATCTTCCCCCGGCGCGAGCCGTGGCAGCAATTCAACAATCGTGACCTCGACGCCGTACATCCGGTAGAGGTATGCGAACTCTACGCCAATCGCTCCCCCACCAACAATTGCCACGGACCCTGGAAGGTCGTCCAGAACAATAGACTCCCTGCTCGTAATGATCCTGTCGCCGTCCACCGGCAGTGGGGGAATGGTCCTCGGGCGCGCGCCCGTCGCCAAGATGACGTTCTTGGCTCGTAGAGTCCGTCCGTCCGGACCAACCTCGACCTGACCAGGGCCAACCATCCGGCCGGCGCCAGCAATATGCTCCACGTTGTTCTTGCGAAGCAGGTATGCAACGCCGCGCGTATTGCGGTTGACCACTCTCCGGCTACGCTGAATGGCAACCGAGTAATCCGCCTGGAGATTGTCGAAGCTGAAGCCGAATTCCTCGGCGCGGTGGAGGTAGGAGAGAATCTCCGCGTTTTTGAGGAGGGACTTGCTGGGGATACAGCCCCAATTTAGGCAAACGCCGCCCAGGGCTTCCTTCTCTACAATTGCGGTATTGAGCCCAAGTTGCCCCGCCCGAATGGCCGCGACGTAACCGCCCGGCCCGGCCCCGATCACCACCAAGTCGTAAACTGGGTCCATCTACCTCTGTAGCCCCGCGGCCCCACTCCTGTCGTTACCCTTCAACCCCTGGACCCGGGCGCGATCAAAGTCGCCGGAAAACAACATTATACAAGCGGGGCCATAGCCTAACAAGGACAATCGAGTGCGGCGCAGGGTCTTTCGATTGTTGGCCGTATTGGACATTCCCGTCATTCCCGCGCCCCCAGTCATTCCCGCCTTCGGAGACCTTTGAATAATCCCCTCTCACTACGGGAGAGGGTTGGGGTGAGGGCGTCCCCCGTATCTGGGCACACTCTGGATTCTCGCTTTCGCCGGAATCACGGAAGGTTACGCAAAGGTCTCCGAAAGCGGGAATCCAGAGACGTTCATCCCCGAGAGAGTACGCCGGTGCGGGAATTCCTGGATTCCGGCTCAAGGCCGGAAAGACGAGCAACGCAGCATGGCGAGAGGCCCGCGATCAATTGGCCCAGTGTGGGAATCGAATGACCCGGGAGGGCAGTGACACGGGACAAACCGTCTTGTCAGTGTTCGGTGGTCTGTGGCTGGTTCCCGGTGGTCTGTGGCCGGATTCCAATGGTCTGTGCGTAGTGGCAGCCGGCAAAGGCGCTAACCGCTGGCCACCAACCACTGGCCACTAACACCCTCTCGGCCTTGCTTGGTTCGCGTTCGGCAATTCTGTTATCATTGTAGCCAATAGGTAGTACTGGCTGTGGGAGAGTCATGAGAGTCGGACCATTCGGGTTACCAGAGCTGCTAATAATTCTGGTGGTGATCCTGTTGATTTTCGGCGCTAAACGACTTCCGGAAATCGGCTCCTCCCTGGGCAAAGGAATTCGCACCTTCAAGACGGCGATTACAGGGGAGGACGAGAATCCGCCGAAAGAAGGTCAAGGCGTAGCCAGTGGCGCCGAAGAAGACCGCCGCTCCAGTTAGAACACCCCAACCGCTCCCAGAGATGCCACAAGAGCAGGGCTAGCTTGATCGCTAGCCCTCCCTATTTGGGTCCCGTTAGATTGGGCGTGTTAATCCGGAGGCGAAAAAGGCGTCAATGCCGCCGTCCGCCTCTGTTCCCGCCTCGCAAACCGGGCTAGCTGCACACCCAGTTCATACAGCACCAACAGCGGGATGGCCACCAACGCCTGGTTCAGAGGGTCAAACGTTGGCGTGATGATTGCGGCCAGGATGAAAGCCACCACCACCCAGTACCGGCGGAATCGGCCCAGCATCCGGGGCGTCACAATCCCCAAGCTCGCCAGCAGGTACATCACCAGCGGCGTCTCAAAGGCTAGCCCCATCCAGAACAGGAGCCGCACCATCACGTTTACGATATTGCTGATGCGTATGTAGGGGTCCGCTATACCTTCTCCGAAAGTGAGCAGGAACTTGAGCGCCGGGGGAGCGAGCACGAAATAGGCAAAAGCCACCCCGCATAGAAACGCGAACATCGCCGCCGGCGAGAAGACCAGGAGATAGCGTCTTTCCCTGGGCGTCAGTCCCGGAGCCACGAACATGATGACCTGGTACAGAATAACCGGAAACGCCAGGATGAACCCCGCCAGCATCGACACTTTTACGGCGGTGGTCAACAGCTCGGTCACGTTGAAGTAGATCAGGCCGCCCGGTTGGCCCTCCAGGATCACGGTCGCCGGGTGCCCCAGCACATCGATGATCTGGCGGAAGAAAGCGAATGAAACCGCGCTTCCCACCAACAAGGCCAGTACCGACCACAGCAGCCGCCGCCTTAACTCCGTAAGGTGTTGGAGGAAGCTCAGCTCCCGGTTGTTCATTCCCGGTCTCTGCCAGCCGCCCCGGCTCCACCTTCATCCGCTTTGGCGGGCGGTGGGACTTGGGGCTGCTCCCGCTGGGTCGGCGCGTCCAGGTCAATCGCAGAGTTCATCTCAGCAATCGACCGCCGAAACTCCCGGAGCATCCGTCCCGTCGTTTTCGCCATGTCCAGCGAGCGGGCGGGGCCCAACACCAGCAGCGCGACCACGAAGACCACGCCAAGCTCCATCATCCCCATGCCCATGAAGTTCACGGCGTTCTAGCTCCCAGGAACGGACAGTCGGGGCCGCACTCCGGTGGTACGTCGCCGGATTTAGGGCCGGTCATTTCCCAACCCAGTTCCCTCAACATTTCGACCAGCCGACACAGGGGCAGTCCAACGATATTGGTGTAACAACCCTCCCAGGACTCCGCGGGCCGGAATTCCTGGTCCTGAACGGCATACGCCCCCGCCTTGTCCATGGGGGCGCCCGACGCGATGGACTCCTCCATCTCCCGGTCCGGGAAATCCCGCAGCGCGATATCGCTGGCCATGCTATCGGTTAACTGGCGTCCTGATTCCGCGTCGATTACCGTAATCCCTGTGAATACCTGGTGCCGGGTGCCGCGAAGCTGCCGGAGCATGCGCCGGGCATCGCTCTCGTCAACGGGCTTGCCCAACGCCTCGCCTTCATGCACCACCATGCTGTCCGCCCCAATGACGAAACCCTCCCTTACACCCTGCGCCACGGCCTCAGCCTTGATGCGTGACAACCGGCGCACCAGCGCGCCGGGACTCTCCCCCGGTAGCGGCTCTTCCGGTACGTTGGCCGGAGAAACCTGGAATTCCAGCCCCATCCCGGACAGCAGTTCCCTCCGCCTGGGAGACGCCGAAGCCAATACGATCTTCCTTTCCTGCGTCCGTCTGCGCAGGAAAGCCACGCACTCGATGTGATGCGTCTGGGGAAACATGTCCAGCGGCGTGACCGACTCCACCGAGTACGCCGTCTCGCACAATAACTTCAGGTCCCTGGCCAACGACCCTGGATCACATGAGACGTAAGCGATCCTGGATGGACCCAGCTCCACAAGGCTTTCCAAGGTCCGGGGATGGCAACCGGCCCGGGGCGGGTCCAAAATGGCCGCGGTAAGCGTCACCCGTAGGCCAGGAAGGACATCCTCCGTCTTCCCTGTCACCAGTTCGATGTTTTCCAGGTCCTTGGCGTTCTCCCTAGCGTCCATCATCGCCGCGGCGGACTCCTCCACCGCGATCACTCTCTTGACAAAGGGAGACAGCAGGACGGCGAAGGTGCCTACTCCGGTATAGGCATCCAGCAGCACATCCTCCCCGGTCAGGTCCAAGATATCCCTCACCATCCCGGCCAACCGGGCCGTCTGCTCGATGTTCACCTGGAAGAACGATGGCGACGCCACCCGGAACTCGTGGCCCGCCACAGACTCCTGATAGGTCTTCTGTCCTGTCGGAAACGTGATATCGGGGTTGAGCATTGTGGGCTGGATTAGCACGTCACCGGTTTCCATACCGGCGCGAACGGACAACTGGGTAGTCTCGGAGCATCTGTCTTGCAGTCCTGCCAGAGTGTCGTTCACCCCGTCATGCATCAACATGCAACGGTCGATGCGGACGAACCTGCGGGTCTCCTTGTGGACGAATCCGAGCGCCCCGCCGGGCCCGATGGTGAACCGGGCATGGTTACGGTAACCGAATTCCCTGGGAGAAGGGACAACCGGCGCAACTTGGACTCCCGAGAACCCGCCCACTCGTTCGAGGGCGTCTATCACGTGTTCGCGCTTGACGGCTAGCTGCTCCTGGTACCCCAGGTGCTGCCACTGGCAGCCGGTGCAGTCGCCGTAGTAAGGACAAGGCGGCGTCACCCGCGCAGCAGAGGGTTCAACCACTTCTACAACTCTGGCGGCGGCATATTTTCGCCGGACGCTGACCACTTCGGCGACCACCTTTTCTCCAGGAATCCCGCCCAGAACGAAGATACTCTGGCCTTCGAATTCGGCCAAGGCTTCGCCCAAACGTCCCCAGGAATCGGGCGTCAGCGTGAGATGCTGACCTCTGGCAACTTTGGTCTGAGTCAAGTGTTTTTCCTTACCGGCATTTCATTTAATAATAGACGGATAAGGGTCGCTAGTCGACAATTCGGAAAGAGCGTGCCGCGCCCCGGCTGGCACCGGTCAGGTTGACCTCAATACGGCGGCAAGATACACTGCTCTCGAAGCCAACCGCTTCTCGTCGAATAACGGCGCGTTACAATATTCAAGACCTTGATGACCCTGGAGGCTTAAAATGGCGGAACCGAAAGTGATGACCGAATCCAACTGGGACTCGGATGTACTGCAGTCCGACCTGCCAGTTTTGGTGGATTTCTGGGCCGAATGGTGTGGCCCTTGCAAGATGATCGCCCCTTCGGTCCATGACATGGCAGTCGAATACGACGGCCAACTGACCGTGGGCAAGCTCGATGTGGACAGCGCCCCCGAAATCGCCATGAAATACGGCGTGCGCAGCATCCCCGCCTTGATCTTCTTCAAGGACGGACAACCGGTGGACCAGATTGTTGGAGCGGTTCCCAAGGGTGCGCTCAAGCGCAAGATCGATTCCGTCCTGGGCGTCTAGCCACTCCTCCATATATTAGTAGATACCAGGGAGTGGACGGGGCCCGGTGGCTCCTGCGGACTTCAAATCCGTTGTGCCTCGTGATGAGCGGGGTAGGTGGGTTCGACTCCCTCGCACTCCCGCCATGATATTACTACTCAAGACCTGACGAAAGGGGGCTCTGGGACTGGTCCGCCCGAACATCCTGGGCCCTTTTTCTTGGCCTACTCGTTTACGTCCATGGAATTGGCCGGGTACCCGGCCAATTCCATGATGGCGCGGCCGTCTAAATGGGCAACCGTTGGTGCGAGAAAGTCTAGATGCGGACTGACCGTAACCACACTTTAGGGAGAGAGGGACCACTTGGTTATTCTGATTAGTTTTGATATAGACGGAACACTAGAGGTTGGGGACCCGCCAGGGGTCCTTTCCATGGAAATGGTTCGGCGCGCCCACGAGAGGGGTATGCTGGTCGGCAGTTGCTCCGACCGCACTATGAGCGGGCAACAAGCCATCTGGGATAGCCATAACATTCCCGTTGACTTCGTCGTCTCCAAGCACATGCTCCCCACAGTGAAGGAGAAGTTCGCAGCCGACGTCTACTACCACATCGGCGACCGGGAAGACTTGGACAAGAAATACGCCCTGGATGCGGGATTTGAGTTTCTATGGCCGGACGAGGCCCTGGAAGAGCCCTGGTACCAGTTGGACGGCGGCTCCGAATAGGGCCGCCCAGCCACCCGCCCTCGCAAGGGAAGTCTGAATCGAGTCGTTACCGTAGCCCCACCAACTCCACCTCAAACCTGAGCGTGGCTCCCGGTGGGATCACCCCGCCCGCTCCTCTGTCGCCATAGGCCAGTTGGGGCGGAATCACCAATTCCCGTGTCCCGCCGACGTTCATGGACGCCACTCCCTCGTCCCAACCCTGAATCACCATCCCCGCCCCGATCCTGAACTCCAAGGGAGTCCCCCGGTCCAGCGAGCTATCAAACTTGGTCCCGTCCATCAGCCAGCCGGTGTAATGGACTGAAGCCGTCGCCCCGTTGCTGGCAGCCTCCCCGGTCCCTACCTCGATTTCCCTATATTGCAGTCCCGAATCCGTGGTCGTCAGTTCCGTCATCTTATCTCCCGAGCCCGAACAAGCAATCGCAAAAAATAGCGCCAACCCCAAGAAGAAACTCCACCTCATCAACCTTACCCCCGCGCGTATTGGCTTGAAGATTTTAGCACAATCAACGCGGAGCAGCCCGGCCCGGATGGACAAGCCTCTCCCCGCGACGTACTATTCCCGCGTGTAATTCAACCCGCCCAAACACCCGGAGGTGAAATCCAATGGTCCGAGTACACTATGTGGAACGGGAAGAACTCGACGCCGAAGGCCAGGACATTTACGACACTATCCGAAGGGACAGGAACACCGACGAGGTTGGCCTACAGTTCAAGGCCCTCCTCAATAATCCCAAAGCCGCCGGACACCTGACCTCAATGGGCGCGTCGCTGCGCTTCCAAAGCACAGTGCCCGACAACCTGAAAGAGCTGGCCATAATCCTGACCGCCCGGGAATGGAACAGCGACATCGAATGGACCGGACACGCCGTAGCCGCCGCCCGGGCTGGAGTCAGCGACACCTCGATCGAGAGTATCCGCACCTACGAGACCGACTCTCTAGCCGGAGAAGAAGCCGCCGTCGCCAGGTTCGTACACGAGATGATCCGGGACAAGGCCGTTTCGGACCAGACCTATGGGTCCGTCCGGTCGGTCCTGGGAGACCGCGGCGCAGTGGACTTGACCCTCACCGTGTCCTACTACAGCGCCCTGGCCTTGGCCCAAATAGCCCTGGAGCTTGAGATGGGCGAGGGAAGAGTCTCCACCCTCTAGCCCTGGCCGCTCTTTTCATATGCGTCGGCGGCCCGGAGCACGGCGGCGTCGTCTCCGGTCTTGCCGACCAGCATCATACCTATGGGAAGGCCGTTGGACGACCCGCAGGGCACGGTGATCGCCGGATGACCCGTCACGTCGAAGGGGCACGTGTTGGCGATCATCTCCAACGCCCTGGCCGTGTACTCCTCTCGGCTGCAGTCCGGCGCAGGGATTTCCGTCGCCTTCATCGGCAGCGTGGGCATCACCAGCAGGTCGAACCGGCTCAACGCGTCATCGTATGCGGCCTTCAGCGTCCTGGCCAGGTTTTGCGCCTTGGCGTAGTAATGGCCGTGGTAATGGTCCTGCATGTACTGCCCCAGCAGCACCACCAGCTTGGTCGTCTCCGATAGGTCGTTCGCCCGGCTCTGCCAACCACGGGCAAACACGTCGAGCAGGCTGGTCGTGTAGTGACCCTTCCAGTTCGTGCCCATGCTGTTACCCGCAACCATTAGCATGGTCGCCCCTTCTACCGCAATGGCGTTCCACACATGATAGCCGTCCCGGTGCCAGGGAATGGATACCGTTTCAACCTGCGCGCCCAACCCCTCGAACGACTGGGCGGCGGCGCTCACGGCGGCGTCCACGTCCAGCTCAGATGATCCTTCGTGGCCGAACCCCTCTCGGAGGATTCCCAGCCTCATCCCCCGCACGTCTCCGGTTAGAGCCTGGCTATATGATTCTCCAGCCAGTCCCCCGGACTGCCTGGGATCCAGTCCGTCGGGACCGGCAATGGCTTCCAGCATGAGCGCAACGTCCGCCGCGGAACGCGCCATCGGCCCGGTATGGTCCAGGGTCAACTCTATGGGGAACACGCCGGTGTAAGGGACCAGCCCATAGGTGGGCTTCAGTCCGACGATTCCGCACCAACTGGCGGGGATGCGGATCGAGCCTCCCTGGTCTCCGCCGATAGCCATGTCCACCCCGCCTGAAGCCACCAACGCCGCGCTCCCGCTGGAAGACCCTCCCGCGCTGCGGAGAGGATTAGCCGGATTCCGCACCGGCCCTGTGTCCGAAGTATGACTGCCTCCGGAGAAACACAGGCTCTCGCAGACCGCCTTGCCCAGAATTTGGCCGCCCGCCTCCAGGATTCGCGTTACTATAGTTGCGTCAATCTCGGGGGTGTAACCCTCCAACACACTTGTCCCGTTCATCATCGGGACCCCGGCCACGCAAACGTTGTCCTTGATGGCGACCGTCTTCCCCGTCAGGACACCTCCGGGAGGCCCTTGAATGTCGCACCGCCAATACCATGCGCCCAGGGGATTATCTTCGGGCATGGGCCTGTGGCCGGACGTGCGAGGAAGTCCCTCGGCGATTCCGGGCTCGCTCAACTGGTCAAGCCGGCGATAAGACTCCAGCATCGGCTTAATGAGGCCGAGAAAGGACTCCAAGTCGGCGGGGCTGGGGTCCATGTAATAGTCCTGGGAAATGCGCCACAGTTCATCCAGTGTTGGCGGCTTTACCGGCATCGTTAGTACTCCTAGTTTCTTACTCTTGGCGTAGGGTGGTTACCGGCGGGGAGCCCCGCCCAGATGAGAGCCGGAGTCCACCATAATCGTCTCCCCGGTGACGTGCTCCGCGCCCTCCAGCAGCCACACCACCGGATCGGCCACAATTTCAGGGTCGCCCGCCGCCTTGAGGGGAGAGTTCTCAGCGTAATTGTCGATGAAAGACTGGTACCTGTCCTCTCCCAGTCCTTCCCGCCACCACCTGGTCTGCATCACTCCGGGACACACCGCGTTGACCCTGATCTCCGGAGCCAACGCCCGTGCCAGGGAAAGGGTCATGGTGTTGAGCGCGCCCTTGGACGCGGCGTAGGCGATGGAGCTTCCCGACCCCGAAAAACCCGACACGGAGGAGATGTTGACGATCGCGCCCTTCCCTTGCCGTTTCATGTGAGGCGTTACAGCCCGCACCATCTGGTAAGGCCCGATTACGTTGACTCCGAATATCCGGTTGAAGTCGTCGGCGGTCAGGGATTCAAGGTCGGCATGGGCCGCGATCTTGGACTGGGCGGCGTTGTTGACCAACCCATCGATCCGCCCAAACAGTTCCATTGTCTCGGACGCCATGCGGCGGCAATCGGCGTCGTCGGAAACATCCGCCCGGCACAAAAGCGCCTCTCCGCCCAGGGAAAGGCAGGCGTCCGCCGTCGCGTTGGCCTCGGCTTCGCTCTTGGTGTAGTTGATGACCACCTTCCCGCCCTTCGACGAGAGCCTCCGCGCCACCGCTGCCCCCAACCCAGTCGCGGAACCGGTGATGATAAAGACCGCGCCTTCGATATTCATGTCCCTCCTTTCCACACACATTCAGTCGGTGATCACTTCGCCACCCTTGAGTCTATCATGGTAGGTCTCGATCGTATTGACGGAAACAGCAAACCCGATTCCTTCAACTCTCACGCTGGCGATCTTGGATGTCACGATCGCTACGACCTCGCCTTGGCGGTTTACCATCGGGCCTCCCCTGTTTCCAGGGTTGACTGCGAAGTCGGTTTGAATCAACCGGAGGTTCCGGCCCGGGTCATGTTTGATGGCAGACACGAGCCCTCTCGTGATGTTTAATTCCTCGCTGTTGAGTGGGTATCCAACCACGAGGACTTATTTCCCCAGCCTCAGGTGACCTATGTCCCCTAAAACCAGGCGTGGGAGATCAGAAGCCTCGATAGTCACCACCGCCAGGTCTCGGACCAGATCCCTTCCGCGTACGGTTCCTTCGAATTCTCTGCCGTCTCGCAGAATTACAGTTATGTTCTCGGTGTCTCTGATGACGTGGTTGTTGGTCAGGATCAGACCGTCAGGATCGATGATAAACCCGGACCCAGAACCTCTGTCAGTCTTAATCCGAGCTACCCCGGCTCCAACTTCCGTCACGATGCTGTCAACCGGTTCAAGGGGCGGACTATCTGACCTCCGAAAAACGACTGAAGATTCGCTGACTTCTACGACTCGTTTGCGCGGAGCCCAAACTCCGTACCCGTCGTACCAGTCATTCTCGGTAATTCTAGCCACCCTGCCACCGGAAGGGTCAACCGTGTAGATTTCAAACCCCCGCAACCTCTCCCCGGACGTGGCGCCATCTATAAACCCAGAATCTCGATATGAGTAGAACACCACCATTTCATTGATGGGTGACCAATCGGGACCAAGATCTCCAGAAGGTTGACCCTCAATCCATTGAGGGGTTCGGAGGAGGGCACTCGAATTCGGAACCCCAATCCCCGATCGGCCTCTTGGAGAGGCCCTATGCCTCAGTATGATCTTGGTCCCGTCCGGGGACCATTTGGGCGAGAGATTGTGACCGCTGCCGGAGAGTCTGGTCTCATTCGAGCTATCGACATTCATCACGAAAATATGTCCGAACCCGTAGGACTTTACGTCACGGCTGAAGCCTATCTTCGAGCCGTCTGGCGACCAGCTTGGCGCACCGTTCCAATGGACATTTGTGGTCAGCCGGACACGATTCCCACCATCTATGTCCATGAGATAGCTATGTCCATGAGATAGATTTCCGAACCGGAAAGATCATTCCGGTCCTTTGCATGTTCGTAGGACTGGAAAACAATCCTCGCTCCATCGGGGGACCACGAAGGATTGCGCACTGGGAGCGTCCCATCATATGTCACCCGGCCAGTTTCAAACCCCACACTTCTGACTAAGACGCTACCGGCCCTGGAGTATGTCAATGGTCGTCCGTCGGGAGACCAAGATGGGGGATCAGAACTGACTCCGCCACGCGCGACCTTCTGCACGTCAGTCCCATCGACGTTCATCAAGTAGATATCCGGTAGGTCATCAAGTTCCTCGGCATCTCGCCTCGACAGGAAAGCGATACGGTCTAGCTCCACAGTCACACTCACCGTTCCAGAGCGCACTGTTTCTCCGCTAGTCACCATCACGTTTACGGAGTTCTCGTAAGTACCAGGATCAGACCGGGCCGTGAACAACCCGGAAGAATCAATAGTGCCCCCAATGCTCTCCACACTCCACTTGAAGTCGAGGCCAGCGATCCGATTGCCGAACTGGTCGGCCCCCGCCGCCACGAATTGTTGAGTCATTCCAATTCCGATATCCGCTGGATCCGGAGCGATTCCGACTTGGTGGAGCGGACCGGGAGTGATCGTAGTGGAGTCGGTCGCGCTCAGGCCAAACTCAGCTGACCTTGCAACGATGGCCTTCTCATAGGTCCCCGCGAACACACTCGCAGTAAATAGCCCATCTGGACCAAAGGAACCAGCCTTGGGATCAAGTAATTCCCAGGTCACTTCTGTAAATAGCCCATCTGGACCAAAGGAACCAGCCTTGGGATCAAGTAATTCCCAGGTTGCCGGTCCCATTGGGTTACCGTTCGCATCTTCCAACGTGGCTTCAAGTTGCCGGATCGTATCCGCCTCAATCCTCACGCGAGTAATTGACATCCCTGCAGGACGGGGAGTGGGAGTTGGCGCGGGTTCCGGGACCGGTGTCGCCGGGGGCTCCGCGATCGGTGTCGGCGCTCTGGTAGGCGAGAGACTAGCAGTTCGAGTCGGGTCTGGTGGCGATGCCGGAGCCGGCAACGAAGTACGCACCGGGGTAGGCAAAGGGGAAGCCGACTCTGGTGAAGACATCAACCGGGGAGTCTCGGGTCCGTCTCTAGACGGATCCTCGGGCAGGACAGTAGCAGTCACCACTATCTGATCGGGCGCGTTGGTCGCGTTGACCGACACCGTGTTCACTTCGTCTTGAGGTTCCGAACTACACGCAAGAGTAAGCAGCAATAGACATACAATAATGATGCCGACGAAGGTCGAATTTGAGGGGAGCAAGACCCCCACTGAATGTTTCGTCCTAGGAATAACGACTGTTAGATCAACCACTAGCGACTCTACTGTTTGAGGGTTCAGTTGTTTGGACTGGATGAAACCCACAGTACCGCGAATGTGCCACCTATTTTTGAGGTTGGATGATGACCTTCAGCGAGTCGCGGGCTTCGGCTGTCAGCTTGAAGCCCAGTCCGGCATCGGCAAGCCCCAGCCGGTGGCTAATCATGCGTTCCACCCGCACCCTGCCTGCGGAAATAAGCCCTAGAGCGGCGGCTAGGTCCGACGGCGCGGCGGCGTAGGTCGTCGTCATCGTTATGTCATTCCGGAAGAACACATCGTTCACTGGCACCGGTAGGTCCACGCCCGGATCGGTGGGCGCAAAGACCAGGACGGTCCCTCCCCGCTCCACCGATTCCAACGCCTGCTTTAATGCCGGAAGCGCCCCGGTGCAAACAATTACCAGGTCGGCCAGTAGTCCGCCGTTGCGCTCCCGGACTCTGGCGGGAACATCGTCGGTTGCCAAGATCGCTGCCTCAGCCCCCATTTGCAGCGCAGCCTCCAGACGGGACTCCACGAGGTCGCTCGCCAGAATCTTCCCCGCCCCCAGCGCCCGGGCCAACATCACGTGAAGCAGTCCGGCCAGGCCGCTGCCAATCACCAGCACGCTCTGCCCAGGTTGCAGCCCCGCACGCCTCTGCCCCCGGTAGACACACGCCAGGGGCTCGGTGAACGCCGCCGCCTCGGATGACACGTGGTCCGGTATCGGAAGGACCCCGCGGTCGACGTTGATCTGAGGTACTCGCAAGAACTCCGCTAGACCGCCGGGGTCGAAATTGGTCTGTCGTAGAGTATCGCAGACCGTGTGGCGTCCGCTGAGGCAGAAATGACACGCGTTGCAGGGCACGTGGTGAGTAACGACCAGCCTGTCGCCCGCCTTGTATTGGGTGACCCCCTCTCCCACCTCGACGACCTCGCCCGCCACCTCGTGGCCAAGCACCATCGGCGCCCGTTCAACCCGGTACCACTCCATGACGTCGCTGCCGCACAGCCCTGAAGCGTCAACTCGCAACAGAAGCTCTCCGGGGCCGATCCGCGGGACCGGCATGTCCTCCAGCCTCACGTCGTGGTTGTTGTAATACATCGCTACGCGCACGTGTCACAACCCTCCGCGGCATTTGGTCCGAGTTGACGGCGCATCACACCGGTACCGACGCCACACGCCCGTCACCGGCCTTCACCTGGTCGAAGATCTCCTGGGCCTGGTCCACCGTGCCGTTATGATGGACTATGTGTCGTAACGCCCGGATCATCGGCACAGGATGGTCGCTCTGCCAGATGTTCCGGCCCAGGTTGATTCCGATCGCCCCGTTCTGCATCCCGTCATGGACGAACTCCAAGACCTCTCTTTCCGTGTCGGCCTGGGGTCCTCCAGCCATGATCACCGGCACCGGGCACCCGTCGACCACCTTGTCAAAGCCGTCGGCGCACCAGTATGTCTTTACTACCTTCGCTCCAAGCTCGGCGGCGATGCGGCAACACAGGGCGAGGTACCTGGACTCCCTTTGCTCCAACTCCCTGCCGACCGCGGTTACCGCCATCACCGGAATCCCGTACTTCTCTCCCTCATCCACCAGCTTGCCCAGGTTCAATAGGGACTGCTTTTCGTATTCGGTGCCGATGAAAAGGGATATCCCGACAGCGGAAGCGTTCAGCCGGATGGCGTCTTCCATCGACGTGGTAATCCCTTCGTCGGCAAGGTCATGCCCCACCATGCTGGTGCCCCCCGAGACCCGTAGCACGATGGGTTTGGTTTTCTCCGGATCTATACTGGCGCGCAGCACACCCCTGGTTGCGAACAGCGCGTCCGCGTAAGGGAGAAGCGGCTGGGCAGTCTTGCCGGGTCGCTCCAGGTTCCTGGTTGGTCCTTGGAAATACCCGTGGTCAATGGGCAGAAACATCGCGTGCCCATTCGGTTGGATAAGCTGCGCCATGCGGTTCGACATTCCCCAGTCCATCATCACACCTCGCCATCGGTTTCCCGAAAATGGTGGACACATTCTACCATCCGTGTTTATAACCGCGCATGGACGGAGTGCACTACCAGCGAGGCTGGCTCCGGTTGCTGCCGACTTGGCCGTCTGCTACTCTACCCCTACCTATTCAACCCATCGAGGCGAGGATTGACTTCGGTAACCCGGACCCAGGCCGACCTATTCGTCACGTGCATAATCGACCAACTCTACCCGCAAGTCGGGGTTAGTGTGGTCCGGGTACTCAGGAAGATCGGAGTTGATGTCGGGTTCCCCCCCGGACAGACCTGCTGCGGGCAACCCCTATATAACTCCGGCTACACGTCCCAGGCCCGCCAACTCGCCCGCAGAGTCCTCGAAGAGTTCTCTGGCAGCGCCTACGTCGTGGTCCCTTCGGGCTCTTGCGCGGCCATGATGTCCAAGTTTTACCTCGACCTCTTTCAGGATGAACCCGAGTCCCTTCGCCGCGCCCAAGAGCTATCGTCCAAAGTCTATGAGTTCTCCCAGTTTCTTACCGATGTAATGGGCGTCCAGGACGTGGGGGCCCGCTACGAAGGCGCGGTAACCTACCACCCAAGTTGCCATTTGCTCCGTGAAATGGAGGTCCGCACCGCCCCCACTCGGCTGTTGAACAACGTCAGCGGCCTGCGTTTGGAGGAACTTCCCCAGGCCGAGGTCTGTTGCGGGTTCGGGGGCACGTTCTCGGTGAAGTACCCTCACATCTCAGAGGGAATGGTGGCCGACAAGACCGCCAGTGTGTTGAGCACCGGGGCGGATACCCTGGTGTCTTGCGACATGAGTTGCCTCATGAATATCGAAGGAGCCCTCAGCCGCCAGGGTTCCACCATCCAGGTACGCCACCTGGCCCAGGTCCTGGACGGGATCAGCGGCTAGTGGCCACTGACCAAAGGAGCGTAGCTAGTGCCCGACGTTAAGACCAGGGACTTTTCAACAGCCTCCGCGGTTTCCATCCTTGATCCTCAAATGCGAATGGCCCTCCAGAGGGCGGGATCGGGGTTCGATGGCGCACGGCGGGAGTGTATCGACGAGGTAACTCACCAGGTCTGGGAAGAATGGCGGGAGCAAGCCCGGCAAGTGAAGCTCCACACCCTCGACCACTTGGACTACTACCTTGACCTACTGGATCAGAGAGTCAGCGCCAATGGAGGCCAGGTCCACTTCGCCGCCGACGCCGCCGAGGCCAACGCAATCGTTGCCGAGTTGGTTCGTACCCACGACGTTAAGGTGGCGACCAAGAGCAAGTCCATGGTGTCCGAAGAACTAAACCTGAACCACGAGCTGGAGTCCATTGGCGTCGACGTCTACGAGACCGATCTCGGTGAATACATCATCCAGCTTGCCGGGGAAACACCCTTCCATCTCGTCGCACCCGCGCTGCACAAGAGCAAGGAAGAAGTCGCCCGCCTCTTCACGGAGAAGCTGGGAGTCCCGCCGATGGAGGACATCGACGAACTGGCCGCCGCCGCTCGGGTCGCCCTGCGGGAACGGTTCCTCCAGGCGGACCTCGGAATCAGCGGCGCCAACTTCTTGATCGCCGAAACCGGCACCCTAGTCATCATCACCAACGAAGGCAACGGGCGTCTCTGCACTTCCGCGCCCCGAATCCATATCGGAATAACAGGGATGGAAAAGGTGATTCCTTCGGTCCAAGACCTGGCCGTGTTTCTGCGGCTCCTGCCCCGTTCCGCCACGGGCCAGAGAATCACCAGCTACGTCAGCATGGTCAGCGGCCCAAGAAAGCAGGACGACGAAGACGGCCCGGAAGAGTTTCACCTGATCGTCGTGGACAACGGCAGGTCACGAATGCTCGCCGACCCGCACCTGAGGGAAGCCCTCCTGTGTATCCGTTGCGGGGCATGCCTAAACATCTGCCCGGTTTACCAAAAGGTCGGCGGACACGCCTATGGTTGGGTCTATCCGGGGCCCATCGGCTCTATCGTGTCACCCATGCTGGTTGGCTTGGACCAGGCCCCAGATTTGCCCCAAGCGTCCAGTCTTTGCGGGGCATGCCGGGAGGCCTGCCCGGTGCGGATCGACATTCCAAGAATGTTGCTGCACCTGCGCCACAAACTTGCTGAGGAGCCCGCTGCCGAAGGAGCGGCTAACCGCCCTATGCCTAAGGCCTTCGTCAAGGCCTTTACCTCGATGATGAGTAAACCGGGCCTGCTGTCGTTGGCGAGCAAGATTGGCCGCGCCGCCCAGGGTCCCCTTTCGTCCGTCCCCTTTCCCCTGCTTTCCAGGGGAGGCCGAGGAATTCGCAAGGCTTCCCTGCCCCTGCTTTCCCAGTGGACGCGGTCCAGAGATCTCCCTCAATTGCCCCCTCGCACGTTCAGGGAAATCTGGCGTAAAGAACTTTCCGAAGCCGACGGAGGCGAATAGGTTGGCCGGCGCGCCAGGTACTTCCAAGTCCGACTTCCTAAGTTCGGTGCGCCAGGCTCTGGGACGAGAGCCCGGACCGCCAGAACTCCCACACCCTGGACTAAGCGAGGACTTGGCCCGCCTTGAGGAGGAAGCCCACGAACTCCGGGAACGGGTGGCCTCCAACCAAGGCGAACTCGTCGACAGGTTGGCAGAAGTAGCGGCCCTTCGAGGATGGCAGGTAAAAAGGACTCCCGACCCTGAAGAAGCAATGGCCCACGTCCAATCCCTTGCCCGGGGCCAAGGAGCCGAACGCATAGTGCGCTCAAGCCAGGACGTGTTCGACCTCGTCCCGGTGGACACCGCCCTGACCGCTTCAGGCATGACCGTCACCGAAATCGCCCACGGCGCGGGCCGGTCCCGCGATTCCCTGCGGCAGGAGATCGTCGCCGCGGGCATCGGTATTACGGGGGTTGACTACGCCATCGCGGAGACCGGGTCCGCCATCGTTCTGCCCCGGGCTGGCTTGAGCCGGTTGGTGTCGCTTGTGCCGCCGGTGCACATAGCCCTGGTCCGGCCGGAGGACGTGATAGAGTCGCTGGACGACCTGTTCTTGCTCCGGAAGTTGGAATACCTGAGAAACGGCGGGGACATGGGGCGATACTTGAACTTCATCACCGGTCCCAGCCGCACCGCGGACATAGAGCAGACCCTGGTCGTAGGCGTACACGGGCCCAAGGAGGCCCACATGCTGCTGCTTGGCTAACTCCCCACCCTGCCGGGATATCTAA
Source organism: Dehalococcoidia bacterium (assembly GCA_965205385.1). GTDB lineage: Bacteria > Chloroflexota > Dehalococcoidia > Lucifugimonadales > UBA3495 > CATOSP01. The sequence continues at coordinate 1,435,717 of CBDBGS010000008.1, read as the reverse complement.
TCTACCTGAAGGTTGTTGATTTATGGCCGTTCGTGTCGGTTTTACCCAATTTCGCAAGGAGATGCTGGAGAAGGAGTTGGAAGACATCGAAGCAATGCTCCCAACTCTCGGCGTGGAGAAGGTGATCTTGACCGGTGACCTAGTCTCCGGGCGCTACTCGCCGGACAGCCGGATAGATCTGATTATCGTGCAGAACACCGAGTACCAGTACGGCCGCCGGGCGGATTTCTTTTTCTGGCACTTCGCCAGCGGCGTTGCCGTTGACGCCCAGGTATACACGCCCGAGGAATTCGAGACCTGCCAAGAGTCTCTGCCAATACTCAAGAACGCAATCGAAAGGGGACGGGTGATCTACGATGCCTGACCATAAATCCGAAGGCGCTCGCTGGCTGCGCCAGGCGCGACAGGACATGGAAGACGCTGATTTCTTGCGGGAAGGGAAGAGATTCAACCTGGCATGCTTCATGGGGCAACAGGCCGCGGAGAAAGCGGTCAAGGCCTTCTTGTACTACCGGGGCGCGGAGGATGTGTGGGGCCACTCGCTAATAGACTTGTGCGAAGACGCCAAGCTCTTTGAGATGTTCTTCGACGTCATCAAGGGGGAAGCGCGCCAACTGGACAAGTATTTCGAGATCACCCGCTATCCGGGCTACCTCCCCAGCGGCATCCCGTCAGAGGCTTTCGACGTCATCGACGCCGACCGTTCGATAGAACTGGCCCAGATGGTAGTCGACTTTGTGGGCGAGCGGGTGGTCGCATAGACCGCCAGGTTAACTCCAACCTTCCCTCAATAAGGAACGTGTGGTGACGGCATGACCATCAAGGACGATCTCCACCGCCTGGTCGACGAATTACCTGAAGAAGAGCTCCACGGGGCGAAACGCTACCTAGAGTATCTAAGGAACATGGGCGACCCCGTACTGCGGGCATTGAGAGAAGCCCCCATGGACGACGAACCCGAAACTCCGGAAGAGCGGGCAGCGGTCTTAGAAGCCTATAAGGACCTAGCAGAAGGAAAGGTTGTCTCCTTCGACGAGATCAAGCGCGAGTTCGGCGTGTGACATGGCAGGTACAGTTTACAAGCCGAGCAGAAAGGGACTTTAGAGCCCTAGATAGCGTTGTTGCCACGAGAGTCGCTCAGGCAATATCCAGACTAACCGATACAGGACTCGGGGATGTTCGGGCGCTCCAGGGCCGCGACAGGGAACTCAGGCTTCGTGTCGGCCAATGGAGGGTTATTCTAGTCTACGACCGTCCGCAAAGTGTCATCAACGTCCTGCGAATCCTCCCAAGAGGCCGCGCCTATCGATAACCATAGTATTGCTGGTCCTCAACCCACCATACCAGAGCCCGCGCGCATCAACCGTAACGCACGCTCTGCAGCTCCTTCCAGCAACTCTTCGGTCCGGCGCAGGCTTTGTTCAAAGCTCATGGGCCGGTCACCTATGCACATGATCCCGGCAATGAAATGATCGTATAGCTCCTCGTGCCCCTGCCCCAGAGTCCCGGCCAGCAGAATCGTAGGCACTCCAAATCCCGCCGCCCTCCTCGCAACCCCCACCGGGGCCTTGTTGTAGACCGTCGAACGGTCCGCGCCCCCCTCGCCCGTAATTACCAGGGAAGCCCCGTTCAGGTGCTCGTCTAGGCCCAAAACCTCGCAGACCATGTCGATACCCGACTGCAGTTCCCCGCCGGTGAATGCCATCAGCCCAGCCCCCAGGCCGCCAGCCGCCCCGGCTCCGGGACGCTCAGACACATCCAGGCCCAGGTCCCTTTCCACCACGCGGGCGAAGTTCCCCAGGGCGTTGTCCAATTCCGAAACAACCTCGGCGCTCGCCCCTTTCTGGGGGCCGTACACCGCCGAAGCCCCGGTGGGTCCGCAGAGCGGATTCGTAACGTCGGTTGCCCCAACGACCGTGGCGTCGGCGAGCCTTGCGTCGAGTCCAGAAACGTCTATGTGCTCCAACCGCGCCAGTGCCGCCCCACCGTCGGGAAGAGCCACGCCGCTACCATCTAGAAACGTGGCTCCCAGAGCGGCTGCCATGCCCGCCCCTCCGTCGTTGGTCGCGCTGCCCCCTAGACCCACTATGATCCGTTTGAAACCCCGGTCAAGGGCCTCCCGTATGATCTCTCCCGTCCCGCGGGTGGTGGTCACTCTCGGGTCCCGCCTTCGCGGTGGCACCAGGGCCAGCCCGGACGCTTGGGCCATTTCGATGACGGCTGTGTGTTCATCCCCCATCGCTCCCCAGGAAGCCTCCAGCGGGTGGCCCAGAGGCCCGGTGACGATCTTGCGGAACATCTGGCCTCCGCTGCCGTCAACCAGCGCGTCCACCGTCCCGTCGCCGCCGTCGGCCACCGGGGCCAACACCGTCTGCGCGTCGGGAGCCGCCCGTTTGACTCCGCGTTCGATGGCCCTGGCCGCCGTCAGAGCCGAGATGTTTCCCTTGAAGCCCTGTGGGGCGATCACTATCTTAAGCACCATAACCACGCCATTATACAGCGGCCCAAAACTCGGTTCCCAATCAACCAACCTGGAGTAACTGTTCAGAGTTGGTGACTGGATTGACATACACCCGCCCATTCTGAGCGGGAGGGTGGCTCGTCCTCCATGAGCGGGGTTTAATCTCCTTATCAACCCTAAACTTTGAAGACTGAATAACCCACCAGAGGACCAGGGTCTTTCGATTCTTGGCCGAATGGTCTGAACTGTGATTCATGTGACTAAGGGATACGCATGATTTTCCAATCACCTAAACCCAAGAATCAGAGAAATCACAGTTCAGACGAAAAACTGTAGGACCCCCAGAGGCATCCCACCCCCGATCCCTATCAGGGTCTGTGTTAAAATCTTGAAAAGCCATTACCGGAGGGATCCATGCCGTCCAAAGAGGAGCTGAAGCTCCGGGTTTTCCAAGAAATCGACTCCAGGGCCGACGAGATCGTGACCCTGGCCAAGACGATATTGGCTCGCCCGGAACCCGGATTCCGGGAAACCAAAACTTCCCACCTCGTTGCCACCAAATTCGCCGAATTGGGGATTCCCTTCCGGGCGGGCCTGGCATTGACCGGAGTCCGCGGAGAGTTGATCGGCGGTACTGCCGGGCCTTCCCTGGCCATCCTTGGCGAGTTGGATTCATTGATCGTGAACGAGCACCCTCACGCCGACGCCTCCACCGGCGCCGCCCACGCTTGCGGCCACCACTGCCAGATCGCCATGCTTATGGGCGCGGCAATGGCCCTCAGCCAGTCAGACGTACTCTCCGAGTTGAGCGGACGGTTGATATTCATGGCTGTCCCCGCCGAGGAATACATCGAGATCGAGTACCGCGACTCCCTCCGCCGGGAGGGCAAGCTCGAATTTCTCGGCGGCAAGCCCGAGCTAATCAAGCTGGGTGAGTTCGACGACGTCGACATGGCCATGATGTTGCACACCACCAGCGTGCCTGAAGAGAAACAGCTTTGCATCAGCGGCACCAACAACGGCGCCGTGGCCAAGCGCATCCAGTTCATTGGCAAGGGCGCTCATGCCGGCGGCTCCCCTCACCTGGGCATCAATGCGCTCAACGCCGCAACCCTAGCCCTGAGCGCGATCCATTACAACCGGGAGACCTTCCGGGATAACGATACGGTACGCGTCCATCCCATCATCACCAGGGGAGGAGACGCGGTTAGCGCCGTGCCTGCCGACGTGCGGATGGAAACTTTCGTCCGTGGACGCACTCTGGAAGCCATCATGGACGCCAACCGGAAGACCGACCGCGCCCTGAAAGCCGGGGCCCTGGCGGTGGGCGCGAACGTGAACATCCAGACCATCCCCGGCTATATGCCGCTAACCCAGAACACGGCGATGGGCGACATATTCCGGGCCAACTCCGTGGACCTGGTGGGTGAGAACAACGTCGGACATGTGGCCCACCGCACCGGCTCCACGGACATGGGAGACGTCAGCCAACTGATGCCAGCCATTCATCCCTACGTGGGCGGGGCTTCAGGGCTCGGTCACGGAGCTGATTATGTGATCGAGGACTACGGCCTGGCCGCGATTACCGCTACCAAAGCCCTGGCGGCAACCGCTATCGACCTGATGGGCGACGGAGCAACCAACGCCGGCGACATTATCTCCGGCCAGCGTCCGCAGATGACCCGCGACCAATACCTCAAGTTCATGCGCGATCTGGCCTCCGAAGAAACCTATGTAGGTGTATAGCAGCTTATGTTAACTGTCCAGGAATTAAAGCAACGGGCCTGCGCGACCATCGAAAGACGGGCGCAAGAGTTGATCGGCGTCGCCCAGGATATCCTCGCCCACCCGGAACCGGGTTTCTCGGAAGTCCGGACGTCACAGATCGTATCCCGCAAATTCTCCGAGTTGGGAATTCAGCATGAGTCCGGCCTGGCCTTGACAGGGGTCAAAGGCCGTTTCCAGGGACAGGCGGGTCCGGGGCCAAGGGTGGCTATCATCGGAGAGCTTGATTCGCTGATCGTCGCCGAACACCCCTATGCGGATGTCCAGACCAACGCGGCCCACGCCTGCGGTCACCACTGCCAGATCGGCATGATGCTCGGCGCGACCATGGGCCTTCAGACCCCCGAAGTCTTGGAACAGCTTTCCGGCGAGATCGTGCCTTTCGCCGTACCCGCCGAGGAGTTCATCGAGGTAGAGAGGCGGCTTCAGCTCCGGGAAGAAGGCAAGGTGGAGTTCCTGGGCGGTAAGCAGGAGTTAATCAAGCTGGGCCAGTTCGACGACATCGACATGGCCATGATGTGCCACACCGCCAGCGACGTGGGGGACCGGAAGTTCGCGGTGGGAGGCACCAGCAACGGTCACGTCGTCAAATACGTGCAGTTCACCGGCCGAGGCGCCCACGCCGGAGGCGCGCCGCACCTGGGTATCAATGCTCTTAACGCAGCCTCTTTCGCCCTCCAGGCCATCAACGCGAACCGGGAGGTCCTGAGGGAGGAAGATACCGCCCGCATTCATGGCATCATGACCAAGGGAGGCGAAGCCGTGAACGCCGTTCCCGCCGATGTCAAGCTGGAGTGGCGCGTCCGGTCCGGCTCACCCCAAGCGGTCGTGAGAAACTCGGCTATCGTCGACAGATGTTTCAGGGCGGGCGCGCTGGCCGTTGGAGCGTCGGTCAGGATTACCAACATCCCGGGCTACCTGCCAATGCGCCATGACACCAACCTGGCCGGTCTGTTTCGTCAGAACGCCCTGGACCTGCTCGGTGAGACCGCGGTGCTTACGATTCCGCCCCGCCGCAACCGGGGAGGCTCCACCGACATGGGGGACCTCAGCCACATCATCCCAGCTTGCCACCCGTATGTCAGCGGCGCAGTCGGCGCGGGACACAGCAAAGAATACGTCGTCGAGAACTACCAGCAGGCCGTCGTAAACCCCGCCAAGATCATGGCGATGGTCGTAATCGACCTTCTGGCCGATGGCGGGACCAAGGCCAAAGAGGTGGTCTCCTCCCATCGTCCTGCGATGAAGCGTCAGACCTACTTGACCCATCAGCGCGCTCAGGCCGAGATCATCGACTTCAACGGGGCGGACGTGTAGGTCCGAGCTCAGGCTCCGACCAAGTGCATTACGCCCCCACTGACCAGCGGGACCGTGAGGTTGTCGTCGAAGGGCGCCGGTAGAAGCTCTACAACCGCGGCCACCACCGCTCCCGTGACCAGCCCCCAGCTAAAGGGGGAAACGCCGGTCCACACCAGGCCCGCGCATACGGCCAATGCCACCACCACGAACGCCAGCGTCCCTCCCGGCGACTTGCCAAAAAACCGCGGCCCCGGAAGCCGAGTCCCCACCAGCGCAGCCGCCGGGTCACCCAGCGACAGGAACAACATCGCCGCCGCCGCCACATGCCTGTCGAACACTAGAAAAGCGATCAGCCCGGCGATTAGCATGAAAGTCGCGCCCGTAAACCGGCTGTCCTCTTCCGTCTTCATTAGCGGGGAGAACATGTTCAGCAGCCGACGGTTCAACCGTCCCCACCGGGCCCGCACGAGTTCCAGGACCACCCCAATGACCACAAGGGCCACAAGCAACGGCATGAAGTAGGTATGGGGCAGCGCCCAAGACCCGCCAACGGAATAAGAGACCCGGCGAAGATGTGGAAAACCCGCCTCAATACTGGAGGCGGGGGAGAGTTCTGGGCCGACTTGCCGCGCGGGAAGTCGGCTAAGTGACGAAACATTCAGCCCCGGTTGCTCCCAAAGGCTAAGATTTACGGAGTACCGCGGATATGCAAGCCGCCCGCTACGCCGCGGGACTGAAGTCGATGGTCAGCGAATCGCCGGCGCGCCAGCGGAAACTGCGGAACTTGGTCTCCTCCGGCGCTTCGAACACCATCCATCCGTCCAGGCCTGTGTTCTTATTTAGCTCAAATGGGCCGTTGATGAATCCCCGGCCTGGCGCGAATGTGCCGTCTCCCTGTAATTCCAGGACTTGAGTCGAGCGGTCCGTTGCGCCGGAAGGGCTGTCTACGAATTCGACCCGCTCGTTGATTGCTATGGGGAAATACTTCTCTGAGCTAAAATCTCGTAGCTCGGCCCCTTGCTCGTTGACGTTGATGATTGCGCTGGTGGCCGTATGGTTCTCTACCTTCAGCCGTACGACCACAAGTTCCAGCCCGGCTTCCGACGGAGCCAGCCGCGCATATTGGGGCCCATTCTCGGCTCCGGGGGTAGCGTATCTCAACTCTGGCAGTCGGTGCATGTTCACCACGCTGACGACTAACGCCCTTCCTTGGAAATATTGCCCAAATTGCGCGGGCCTATTTGCACACCCAGACAAGGAAATGGCCGCCAAGAGCAGCAATAAGACCGGGACCATCGTATGGATTCGGGAAATGCTCACGGGGTAACTCTCTGCAAGGGTACCTCTCTCTAGGTAAGGGTTATGCGCCCGTGGAAGTCAGAGTCGGTAGCTGCCTTAGTTGGGGGACCAGCCTATCAAGCACCTCGAGGAGATAGTCGATCTCCTCTTGCGTATTCTCTTTGCCCAGGGTGATCCGCAGGCTCCCCCTGGCCAACTCCGCGGACTGCCCCAGAGCCAGCAGCACATGGGACGGCTCCAATGACCCCGAACTGCACGCACTGCCGCTGGAAGCGGCGATCCCCGCCGTGTCCAAGCCCAGTAACACCGCTTCCCCTTCCACGCCTTCAAAGGAGAAGTTCGCGTTATTGGGAAGTCGTTCGGTCGGGTGGCCGTTCAGGTAGCATCGGGGGATGTTAGCCAATACATGCTCCACCGCCCGGTCCCGCAACGCGCTGCAATGATCGCCCACCTGTTCCCTGGCGGAGTCGGCTGCTTCGAGGGCCAACGACAGGCCAACCACTCCGGGTATGTTCTCCGTGCCAGACCTTCGCTCCCGCTCCTGTCCTCCGCCCAGCAACAGCGGCAAGAACGGCGTCGCACGGCGGATGTACAGCACCCCCGTGCCTTTAGGCCCGTAAAACTTGTGGCCGGACAGGCTCAGCATGTCCACCCCCAGCCTCCGGACGTTGAGGTCCAGGAAACCAGCGGCCTGCACCGCGTCTGTGTGCATCACAATCGTGCGGTCAAGCTCATTGGCGCGCTTTTGGACCGCCTCCGAGATCTCCGAAATAGGGTTGATCGTCCCTATTTCGTTGTTCGCGTACATCACCGACACAACTGTCGTCCGGTCCGTGATCGCGTTGTACACTTGCTCAGCCTGCACCATCCCAAAGTCATCCACCGGGATGTAGGTGACCTCGAACCCCAGGTTCTCCAGACCTTGGCAGGCGTGCAATACGGCGTGGTGTTCCACACTGGTCGTAATGACGTGGTTCCCGTCTCCTGGAGCGCGGTCGCAGCCCCGAGGATAGCCGCGTTGTCCGACTCGGTGCCGCCTCCCGTGAACACCACATCCCCATTGCGGCTATTGAGCACCCCGGCCACGCGCTCCCGGGCCTCGTCCAAGGCGTACCGCGCCTCTTGACCCACCGCATGAATGCTGGACGGATTCCCGTACAGCTCGGTGAAGTAGGGCATCATCCCTTCCAACACCTTCGGATCGGTCGGTGTTGTCCCGGCGTGGTCCAGGTATACGAATCCTCGTGGAGGCATATATGACCTCAGAGCCCATTTACAGTTAAACAAAGCGCCGTTTGAAATGCCCGGCGCGGTTTCAAATGCCCGGCGTCGTTGCTATTTTAGCATAGCCCCTACGATTTCCGCTGATACGTCCCTTGTCCAAGTACGTTGCGGGTGAACCTCAGTATCTCTTCCCGCCCCACAAGCCCGAGTAACTCCCCGTCCCGCCACACGGGAAATCTCTCCTGCCTGCCATTCTGCACCCGGTCCATCGCGTCTGAAATCGTATCGTCCGGCGCTAGCCAAGGTGTGTTCCGCAGCGGCTGCATGATAAGGGATAGTGGAGTCGTAGGTCCCGGTCCTCGCGGCGCACTCGCCATGAGCCTGCGCGTCAGGAGGCCCACCATCTGGCCATCGCCGGAGACCATGACCAAGTCGTTATGACGGGCCAGCCCTTGCCCCACCAGGGGAGAATCCATCGAGGTCTCTACGGGCAAGATCCCCCATTCGTGGGTCATCACGTCCGCCACACGGTAAGTCTTCAAACCCTCCCTCGCCTTCTCTTGGCGGTAGGACGTGGTGGCGGCCACCAAGAGAAACGCCCCTATCAATGACATCCAAATACCGAAAACCCCGAACTGTCTGAAATCCAGGAACGCCAGGGATCCGCCGCCAATCACCATCAGCCCGCCGATTCCCTGGCCTACCCGGGCGGCGATCCGCGTCGCCAGCCAGTAGTTGCCCGAAATGCCCCAAGCCGCCGCTCTTAGTATCCTGCCGCCGTCCAGGGGAAACCCCGGAAGCAAATTGAAGACTCCCAGCATCAGATTGACTCCCATCAGAAGCCGCAGCGTGATTTCCAAGGACGGGCTGACGTCTCGAAACGCCCACCAAAACCCGAAGATCACTAGCGCGAGCAACATGCTGCTCACCGGCCCCACCACAGTCACGGCAAACTCGGTCATGGGCCGCCTGGCCTCGTGGGAGAGCTGGGATACCCCGCCGAATAGGAAAAGGGTGATACGGTTTACCGGTATCCCCTTCTTAACCGCCAATAGGCTGTGGGACAGCTCGTGGGCCAGGACCGATAGGAAAAATAGCAGGGCGATCCCCACCGCCAGCGCCCACCGGTGGACTGTGGACCAGGTGGGGTAGAAATCACCAAATTGGTCTCCCAACATGTAAATGACCAACAGGAAGACGAAGATCCAGCTAAAGTTGATCTCTATTGGGATACCGAATAATTTGATCAGGCGGATGGCTGGTCCCATTCGAGCGGCACCCGGGCCCGGAGGGCCTTCAATTACAAGACTTGCATTCCCGGATTGCAGACCGCCGGCCCTGACGGTTTACACATCGCCGCCGGCAGGCCCGTTGATTGCGTAGGCCACTAGCTTATACACGAGCTTGGCGGCTGTATAAGAACATGCAGCCGGTCCATGACCTGGAGAAAGCTCGCACACGTCGAATCCCACAATCTTACTCGTCTCGGCCACACTCCTCAATAACGTCGTCATCTGACGCCAGTCCAACCCTCCGGGTTCCGGGGTTCCCACCGCTGGCATCAGTGACGGATCGAAGGCGTCGAGGTCGATGCTAACGTACACCGTGGGGCCGAGCTGATCGGTGATTCTCCGGGGAAATTCTGCCCCGTCGTCCGAGAGCGGCCACGGAAACGTCGGTAGGGAATTGTCTCTTAGAAAGTCACGCTCTTCCAAGCACAGGCTGCGCACACCCACTAATACGAGAGGGCAAAGCTCTTGGATGCGCCGCGCGCCGGAAGCGTGCCCCCAGGAAGTTCCCATGTACGAGTCGCGCATGTCCGCATGGGCGTCAACGTACAGAACCGACAGGTCCGGGTATGCCTCCAGGTGTGCCAGGACCGAACCGGCGGTTATTGAATGCTCCCCGCCCAGTACACCTACGACTCTCCCCTCCCGGATGTAAGCGGAAACAGCGCCGCGTACCCTTATAGCCATAGCCTCAGGGCCGCCCATGTCCGGCTCCAGGGATGCGGTGGTGTGGATGCCCAACTCGGAAACATCCGAATCCAACTCCCAGTCGTAATCCTCTAAACCGTATGAAGCGTCGATTATCGCGTTGGGACCGTCCCTCGCTCCAGACCGAAAAGAGGTCGAGCTATCGTAAGGTACCGGAATCAAAACTGCCCTTGCGGTTTCCAGGTCCGAGTCCTGTGGGTCGAGGGCAAGGAAATTACGGGGAATCCACCCGGAGTCCCCGCTTTCAGTCGGCATGGGGTCCCGCATTTCCAGCCCGCAAGGAGGTCCGTTGCTTCTCGACTTCAGACAGCCCTTGACGGCCGTCGAGCCATTCCAGGCCACGGTCCAGCAGCCAGGTCTTGACTTCCTTCAGCTCAAACAACTCCTTCGCCTCGGCCAGAGCGCGCACGTGATCGAAGGCCCGGCAGGAAAACATGTCAATGTTCACGTAATCGCGGTGCGGAAAAGTATGGACGCTAATGTGGCTTTCCGCTATTATGACAAACCCAGAAACTCCGGAATCGTCACTCTTGGGAGCGCTATATTCCAGTACATGTGGCTCAGTGATTCGGGTCATTCCCAGGTTGCCCGGACAATCGGTGAGAAAGGTTCGCACAAGTTCAACATCCCACATCTTGCCGAAATCGCCTTGGTACCCGTCGATGACCAGGTGCATCCTACCTCCTATGGCTTACGTACGAGCCGCCCCTCGTCCTGCCCGTATAACTGTTCTTGGCAGGGCGCAAGGGTATAAACTATCATCTCTGGAGATTCCGAAGTATTTTCACGCAATAGCCTTATCGTTGCAACCCTCCTGAGAGGCGTACATTGGATTCGATGATGATCCAGGCCACCGGCCTGACCCACTACTACGGCCCCAACCCGGCCATCGAGGACGTTAACTTCGGTGTGAACCGCGGCGAAATCCTCGGTTTTCTCGGACCTAACGGCGCGGGCAAAACCACCACCATGCGTATCCTTACAGGCTTTATGCCCCCGACAAGGGGCAAGGTCACCCTCGACGGTTACGACGTGGTGGAGCAGTCCTTGGAAGTTCGCCGCCGCGTAGGCTATCTTCCTGAGACCGTCCCCCTGTACACCGACATGACCGTAACCAGTTACCTAAAGTACATGGGCACCCTCAGAGGTATGCCTTCCCGGAATATCAAGCGGCGCATCGAAGAGGTCATCGACGTCTGCCGCTTGGACGACTACCGGTCTTCTCTCATAGCGAAGCTGTCCAAGGGCTTCCGGCAGAGAGTCGGTATCGCCCAGGCCATTCTTCACGAGCCTGATGTTCTCGTGCTTGATGAACCCACCATCGGTATCGACCCGATCCAGGTGGTGGAAACCCGCAGCCTCATCAAGAACCTGGGCAATCAACAGACGGTGGTCCTCAGCAGCCACATCCTCCCCGAAGTCAGCATGATCTGCGAACGTGTGTTGATTATCCATGAAGGGCGCATCGTCGCCGAGGACACCCCCGCCAACCTTGCCGAACGCCTTCAGGGGACCGACCTGCTGGAAGTCGAGATCGGCGGCCCGCCCGAGGAAGTGACACCCGCAATACGGGAAATCGAGGGCGTTGCCAGCGTCAGGCATCGCTCCCACGCCAACCGCGAAGTCTATACGGTGCGCCTGCTTCAGGGCGCCGAGGTCCGGGACGACATTTCCCGGGCTGTGATCGCCAGGGGTTGGAGTCTGCTTAGCATGCAATCGGTGGGTATGACCCTGGAGGAGATATTCCTCCGGCTCACCACCGATGAGGAGAACTAGGAATGCGCACGGTCCAGGCGGTGGCTTGGAAAGAGATCCAGATCTATTTCAGCAGCCCCACCGCCTACATCGTGGGGTTGATCTTCCTGGCTATGACTGGAGTCTTCTTTGCCAGAGACGTTGTCCAGACCCAGGCCAACCCTTTCCCGGAGGCTTCACTTAGCGGGTTCTTCCAGGGCGCGACCATCATCCTCATCCTCATGGCCCCGGCCCTGACCATGCGGCTCCTGGCGGAGGAGCAAAAGCTAGGCACCATCGAACTATTGCTCACTTCGCCGGTCAGAGACTGGGAGGTCGTCGTAGGCAAGTACTTGGCCAGCCTGACATTCCTGCTGGTTACCGTTGCCGCAACCGTCTACTACGTCGTCCTTCTCCTGATATTCGCCGATCCTGACCTCGGCCCCATGTGGGCGGGTTACCTCGGCTTGGTGCTATACGGCGCAACCGCCCTGTCCATCGGAATCCTGGCCTCCACCCTTACCAGCAACCAGATCGTCGCCGCAGTGGTGGCGATGGGCATCCTCCTCGTGCTTTACTTCACCGATTTCGCCGCCGGGACATTGACCGGTCTGCCCGCCGCCGTTGTGCAGGAAATCGGGATCAAGAGCCATTTCGACGACTTCGACCGGGGGGTGATCGATACCAAACACGTGGCCTATTATCTGATCGTCACGGCCTTCTTCCTATTCTTGACCATACGCGCTCTCGAATCGCGAAGGTGGAGGTAGCATGAGCGAGCAGCGCACGGGCCGCCTGGGTGACTGGAGGCGGCGCAGACGTCCTTCGGACGAGCCTGAAGGGGGAACCACCGCGCCTGACCAGCCCGAGGATTCCGGGCCTCAGCAGGACGAAGAAGTGGTCCTCTCCAGGACTTTGTTCAGCTTTCTGGAACCCACATTGGACCGAATCGGCTCCTTCTCCGCTCCCCTGGTCGTCGCCGGAGTCGTGGCCTTGGCCCTCGGTGTCATCCTGCTCGCCTTCGTCAGCTCCATGCGGCTCTACGCCTACATCTGCCTCGGGATGGGGGTCATCTTTATCGCCCTGGTGGCCTTGATCCAATTGAGTGCGGTGGCTGCCGCATTCTTCAGCCGCACCGGGCGATATGGCGCAAACTCGGCCGTGATGCTCGTCGCTTTTACGGGAATTATTTTTGTCATCGGGTTTATCACCTTCGAGAACAACCGCCGGATGGACCTGACCGCAACCAATCAGTTCAGCCTGGCCGAACGCACCAAGGACATCCTGGAAAACCTCGAAGAGCCGGTCCACGCCATCGCCTTCTACAAAGAGAGCAGGCGCCCGGACCTGGATACGATAATCCGCCGCTCCCGGGTCGAGGAAACCTTCCGCGACTTCCGCTCCGCCCGCGCCAGTAAATTCTCTTACGAGTTCAAAGACCCAGACCTGACTCCCGACATTGTCCGCGATTACTTCGGAGAGACCCCAGCGGTCTTCGTCAACCAGGCTGTCGTCCTCCAAGGCGTGGATACCGGGATCATTCACGTCATAGAACCGTCGGAACGGAGCTTCACCCAGTTTGAACAGGAACTTGTCAGCGGTATCTTGATCGTTTCGGGAGAAGCGCAGAAGACAGTCTACTTCCTTGAGGGACACGGCGAACGCAACATCAACAGTTCTTTGGACGAAGGGTACCAGGGCGTGACCCAATGGCTCGTCGGCGAAAACTACAAGGTCTTGAGTCTTAGGTGGGACCTCGAAGATGAAGACGTCAGTGTCCCCGACGGTTCCTGCGGGGAAGGTGTGGCCGCCGAAGAATGTCTTCCCGAAGCTGCTATGATCGTTATCGCCGGGCCAAAGTTCGAATTGCCCGAGGCTCACCAGGCCGCGCTTGACAATTACCTCAGCGGCGCCCAATTCGACGATGAGGGCAAGTTCGTGAACTACGAGGGCGGACGGTTGATCTTCCTCGCCGAGCCCGATATACCCGACTCTTTCAAGACCTTCCTGGCGCGTTGGGGCGTCGTAACGCTTCCAGGTTACGTACTCGACGAAGAACGCTCGCCCAAGGGGCAACCCCGCACCCTGAAGCTTCGGGCCTTCAACCTGCTCGACCTGCCCCAGGAGATGATTCCTCAGGTCCCGAGGGCTATCTTGCAGGCCCTCCTGGGCATTACCTCCCCCAAGGGTAAATCCCTGGGCGACACCTACATGCCCGGAGCCACCGCGTTCGAGATACTGAGCGACAATCAGCGGATACTCATTCCCCTAGCTTTGACCTCGGCAGAGAGCTACCTGATCGACGACATTCAGAGGACCGAACCCGTCAAAGGCGACGGGGACGACGCCGATCTAAAGCGGGAATTCTCCCCTGTGGTCTACCTTCAGGCCGTGGTCCCCCTGGGCATGCAGGCCCAGCCCTCATCAGCCCAAAGCCAGTTGGGCAGCCTGATCATCTTCGGAGACTCGGACTTTTTGACCAACAGCTCCCTGGCCACTGGCAGGGGCAGCGGCTTGGACTTCTTCTTGAACTCTTCCAACTACTTGCTGGGTGATTTCGCCCTGGTGTCCTTCCGCTCCAAGTCCCTAACCTTCCGCGAATTGAACCTGGACCTCAACGAGGAGCGTTTCGTCCAATGGACATCCTGGTTGTTCCTCCCGGGAATCATGGGACTGATGGCGGCGTTCGTCTGGTGGGTCCGGCGCTAACCCGGCCTCAGTCCGGCAGATTTCAATCGCCGCCAGGTTAGAGAACAAAACATGAACTTAAGGCTATCAATTCTCTTGGTCACCGTGTTAGTCCTCTTCGGAGGCACCTTCCTTGTCGTGCGCCTCACCGCTTCCACCGAAAGAGACCCGGAAGAAGACTGGATGTACCGGATCTCGGAAGACGATCTGTACCGCATCGAGGTCAGCAACGAAGGGAAGGACGTAGTCTTTACCAGGAACCCTGGCAGCTTCCGTTGGTATATTCAGGAGGACCCGCCGGTCCCGGTATTCATCGACAAATGGTCCGGCACTCCCTTGCTGCTCAGCGGCCCCAGGGTACAACGGACCCTGACCGAAGTAATCGAAAACCCCGCATCCTACGGTTTGGACCCTCCGGCGTCCCGGGTTAAGGTGGTGGACGGTGCGGGACAGAGTTTCGAATTCCACATGGGCGACCTTACGCCGGACGGCGCAAACCAGTACACCAGGCTCGTGGGACACCTCAGGCTGTTTACGGTCCCTGCCATCTGGGCCCAGGTCATCAACCGGCTGGCGCTGGAACCTCCATACTTGCGCCTTTACCTTTTGGGCGAGGATGACCATGTGGTCTTCGTCAGTGTCACCCACGGGGAGGAGACAAACGAATACGGTCGAAAGGCTGACCTGTCCTGGATCGTCCTCGGCCCACCCGACACACCTGAACCCCAACCGATACCGGTAGATGGGGCGGTCTGGTCAGAGATCTTGGAATTCCTCCTCGGCCCAAGGGCCGAGGATATCGTGGAAGATGCCATCGAAGACCCAGCCCAATTCGGCTTGGACCCTCCGGAAGTCTCGGTCAGACTCGGAAAGGCCACCGGCCCGGACGTGAAGTTCTTCGTTGGTGACTCCACCCCCGACGGCGACCACCGCTACGTCATCGTCGAAAGCGATGTGGACTCCAAGCTGTACGCCATGAGCAACAGCCGCGTCAAAATGATCACCGACCTGGTGGCAGACCCGCCTTACGGAGAGGCACCAGAGGCCACCCCGCCTCCGGGTTGACAAACCGGGCCTCTGTGACGCGCAAATTACAGGTACCCATTCGCATTGCGCCCCGATGATCTCGGGGCGTTCTGATAAACAGGGGGACGCGCTTGAAAGCAGAGATATTGTCCGTCGGCACCGAGCTACTCATGGGCGAGTTGACCGACCTGAACGCTTCATGGATCGCCTCCAAGCTCCCGGCGTTGGGTATCCAGCTTCAATGGGTATCCATCGTGGGAGACGACTTGGACATGCTGGCGGAGGCATTCACCAGGGGTCTGGAACGCTCGGACATCATCTTCACCACCGGGGGTCTCGGGCCGACCCAGGACGACCTCACCCGGGAGGGAGTTGCCAGGGCGCTCGGAGAAGAACCCACGGTCCAAGAAGGAGTGCTGCGTGACCTGGAGAAGTACTTCCAGGCCCGGGGCGCCCCGATGCCGGCCCACAACATCAAGCAAGCCCACCTCATCCCTTCGGCTGAGTTCATCACCAACCGCAACGGCACCGCTCCCGGATGGTGGGCGGAGAAGAACGGGGGAATCATAGTCTCCATGCCCGGACCTCCGGGCGAGATGCACCCCATCTGGGACGAGGAAGTGGAACCCAGGCTGCGAGAGTTGGTTACCGAAGAGGTTACCATCACTCGCAACATCAAGACCATGGGTCTCTCCGAATCCGCCATCGACGAGATCATCTCCGAATATTTCGGCCTTGAAAACCCATATCTGGGCATCTACTCCAAGGCCGACGGCATCCACCTGCGTATCATCGCCCGCGCCGCTGACACTAATGCCGCCTGGGCCATGATTAACCCGGTTGCCCAGGGCATCGAGGACCGCCTCGGCCCCTACGTCTGGGGATACGACGACGAGACTCCGGAACAGGCCGTCGGGTCGCTTCTGAAAAACCGCGGCCTGACCCTGGCTACCATGGAGTCCTGCACCGGCGGCTTCCTGGTCAACTGCATAACCGACGTAGCGGACAGCGCCAGCTACTACAAGGGTGGCGTCGTGGCCTACACCAACGAGATGAAGGTCGCCAGCGGCGTTCCAGCGAACATTATCGAACGCCACGGCGCAATCAGCCCGGAGACGGCCAACGCCATGGCCCTGGCAGCCGCCGGGCACCTCGGGGCAGACTACGGCATCGGCATCACCGGGGTCGTCGGCCCGGCGCGCGTGGAAGACCAACCCCCTGGCCTGGCCTACCTGTCGATAGTCGGTCCCGGCGAAGGCAAGCAGATGGAAATGCGCGTCCCTCCCCGCCGCGTCACCATCAAACGCCGCATGTCCAACACCGCTCTGATCGAGCTTCGAAAGCTCCTGACCGCTACTCATCCCGAAGCAAAAGTGCCGCCCGGCGGTCTGCTCTAGCACTCCCGCCCGCCATAAAAGAATCCCGCGCCTTCAACCGCGTTTCGCCCAAAAAGAGGGCTGCCGCCTGGCAATCTCACTTGGATTGCGCCATCCCCGTCCCCCGCGTCCCTCTAACTCCCCCTCCATATTATTCCCCCACCTTCCCACACCCGCCGTTCCCCGGCCCCCGTCTCTCCCGCACCGATCAATGCCCTCGCCCACCTCATCCCCCACTCCCGTCATTCCCGCGATAGTGTGAATCCATAGCCCGAGTCGAACAGTCCCGCCAACTTTCCCTATCGAACGAAAGCGCACACCCGGTATAATCGCCCAAACCAATTAATTCGGAGGTGTGCGATGGCGAAGGTCAACTCAGTATTGGGGTCAATGGATAGCGCCAGCCTGGGGTTCACCCTCCCCCATGAGCACCTGATCGACTCCTCGGCGGGAATCCGGGTCTCCTACGGCGAGTTGGAATTTCGGGACCGCGCGACGGACATGGCGATGGCGGACTTTACCGCCGCCAAGGCCGGAGGCGTGGATACAGTCATCGAAGTCTCACCGATGGACCTCGGGCGGGACGTGGAGTTGATGCGCGAGGTCTCCCGGGAGACCGGCGTGAACTTCATCTGCTGCACCGGCTGCTGGCTGGACATCCCTCGCAGCTTTTGGAGCCGGACCCCGGACTTCATTGCCGATTTATGGGTCCGCGAGATAGAACAGGGTATCGACGGCACGGACATCCGCGCCGGGATCATCAAGGTTGCCACCAGCGACCCTATCACGGAACACGAAGAGCTAATGCTCCGCGCCTCCGCCAGGACCCACCTACGGACCGGCGTGCCCATCACCACCCACACCCCTGCCCAATCCCGCGTCGGCGAAAGGCAGGTTGCCATCCTAACGGAAGAAGGCGTGGAGCCGCAGAACATCTACGTCGGACACATCAACCAGACCCTGGACCCGGACTACCACCGGGAGTTGGCCCGCCTCGGTGTCTGGCTCGGCTGGGACATCAACGACCCCTTCGGCCGCCCCCATCTTCCTCCCTGGGAACAACGCGTCGACTACCTGAAGGGCCTCCTAGACGAAGGTCTCGCGGCCAATCTCATGATGTCCCACGACTGGAACGTCGTCCTATCCAGAATCAGCACCATGGGTTCCCCCAGGCGTGAAGGCAACCCCGACGGCTACCTCTGGCTGAGCCGGGCCTTCATCCCAAGACTCCAAAAGCTCGGAATACCAGAGTCCACCATAGACCAAATAATGGTCCAAAACCCCCGCAAACACTTCGAATCCCAAAAACCCCAATAGAACACCCCTTCACCCCCATTTCGCAAAAGGGACCTGTCCCCCTAGCTGCGCGAGGCAGCGCCCCTTTTGCGAAGGAAGTTGTGCCCTTGAGGGCGCGAGGTGCGGATACTAACTTGCGTGGGGCTGAGGGGGTAGGATGGGGGTACGAAGACGAGAGATTGGTTAACCGCGCTTGCTGCGTTGGCGTGCCAAGAGGCAACAGTCATAACGTGATGAAAGAACGGGCCGCATTCATCCGAGCTCCCGGTGAATGGGATAACGCTCCCAATGATAAGGGGGAGTGTGTTCATGCTAATCATTGGCGCGAGCCGTAGCGACCATGATCAGAATGAGGATACCCACTAGGGCTACAGGCCGAGACATACATACCTCCAAAGTTGTAATTTTGGCCGTGCGAATTTGACGCAAGAACAGGGGCCGTTGCCACACGGCCCCCTCCTCATTTGACCGACGTCGCAGGCTAGGCGCTAGCGAGGCGTGAATTCCTCCGTAGGCGCACCCACCATGATTTCCTCGACGAAGAAATCTCCTACCTGGATTGGCATGCCCCGCGCATCGTCGGCAAAGATGATCGTCTGGCCTTCAAGTACCAGTTTCCAGCCAGGCGCATTCTCGGTGAAATCTCCTACCTGGATTGGCATGCCCCGCGCATCGTCGGCAAAGATGATCGTCTGGCCTTCAAGTACCAGTTTCCAGCCAGGCGCATTCTCGGTGCATTCGCCCTGGAAGCAGACCCGCGCTTCAGTCGTGACAGATTCCGCCCTTTGATCGTAGGCGTCTTCCACCACGGATATTGCCATTGGCATTAGGGCGCCCCTTGGGATCATGGTAATGTCTTCGTCGATGGTTTCCGTGTCGGTACTCCCAGTCGTGGAGTGATATTCACTGTACTCTCGCCCCCTGAGTTGGCGGTATGACCCCACTGAACTGAACGTGCCCAACTCGGTCTCTATGGAGTCGGCGCTTATGACCTCTTCTTTCCAATCGGTGTAGGAGTTGTAGGTGAAGAGGTAGGTCTTGTTGATCGTCTGATCATTGGTAGATACCGTCTCGCTGTACCGCATAGTCAGGGGTGGCCAGTCGCCCCTCTCCGCTGTGGCCCGGTTGATGGTGACAAAAAATGCACCAACGGCGACCGCCATCACAGCAACCACCAACCCAACCACCAAAACCTTGGGATTCAGCAAGATGTGTCCCATAATCGCCACCTTCCTAGCTCAACTCTAGGTAATGCCGATTGTACAGCCCTGTGAACTGAATTTTGAAGTCAAGGCACCAGTTCTTTGCTTTGTAACGCAGTTTGGAGTATACCCATCCGCCAATGGCCAGATCGACGGTGCGAACGTAGGTGTGGAAGTCTAGGCCAGGTGTGCCGGTAACCCGCGACGGACCAGGACCTGCAGTGTAGGGGATGAACCACCCGCTACCATCCCATCCTCAAAACTTGATCTCGTGACATTGCCATATCCCCTGGTTTATACAAATGTCATCCTGATACCGACCGCCATTGGGAACAACGCGTCGACTACCTGAAGGGCCTCCTCGACGAAGGTCTCGCGGCCAATCTCATGATGTCGCACGACTGGAACGTCGTCCTATCCAGAATCAGCACCATGGGTTCCCCCGGGCGTGAAGGCAACCCCGACGGCTACCTCTGGCTGAGCCGGGCCTTCATACCCAGACTCCAAGAACTCGGAGTCCCAGAGTCCACCATCGACAAAATAATGGTCCAAAACCCCCGCAAACACTTCGAATCCCAAGAACCCTCGGAATAATCGCCCACGTTCCCCACCCGCTCATCCTGACCTCAGCGCAGCAAAGTCGAAGGTCCCGTTCATCCTGACCGTAGCGCAGCGAAGTCGAAGGACCCACACCCACGGCCAACAAAAAACCGGGGAGGCGGAAACTCCGCCTCCCCGGTCCTGTACCGACCGTTGGCCGCAGCGGGCAGCGCCCGCATATCCTTAAATCGTCAACTTGCGGTAGAGCATTGGTAGACGCTCGGGAAGCGCCCAGATCTCTCCAAGGACCTCGTAACCCATGTCGCCGCACATGCTCTTGAGATAGTCGTGACCCGCTTTGTCCACCGTCAGACAGAACGGCGTGATGTCCTTCCGCTTGGCCTCCAGCAGAGCCATGTGGGTATCGTGGACTGCGTACTCCTTTTCCACGCCCTCACGGCTGTACCCCCGGTCCTGTGGCCGGCCATCGCTGATAAGGAACAGGATTTTCGTCTGCGCGTCCTGGTTCTCGAGCTTGGTTATCGCGTGGCGGATGGCCGCGCCCATGCGGGTCGCGTGCAGCGGCGTGATCTTGTCGATGCGCCTCTTGATCTTGTCTCCGAAGCCCTCGCCGATGTCCTTGATTACGTAGAACTCAACGTTCTCCCGCCCGTATCCGGAGAAGCCGTAAATGCCGTAGGTGTCTCCAATAGCCTCAAGGGCTTGGATCAGCAGCGACGTGCTCTCCTTCTCCAAGTCGATGATCCGCTTGTAATTGCGGCGCACCAGCCCTTCCCGGCGGCGGCGCAGCCAGACCATGTACTCTACGGGGTCGTCGGGAGCGTCCCGGTCGTCGACCACCTGGCGGCCTTCGTCGATAGCCTCGGCAGTGGACGCGCTCATGTCCAGCAGGAACACCACCGCCACGTCACGCCTGGCCCGGTTTCGGCGCCAATAAATCTTATCGTCCGGCGGGACCTTCATCCGCAAGTCGGCCCAGGCCTCCAGGGCCGCGTTCAAGTCGATATCCTCCCCGTCCACCAGCCGGTAAATCTTGCGGAAGCTCTCCGGCATGATCAACTCGAACTGCCGCTTGATGTGGTTGGACAGGGACATGTAGTTCCTGAGAGCGTCGTTGTAGAAACCGAGGTCGCCTTCCTCGACGTTCTTCTCTTTGACGATGCACCAACGGGGCTTGTAATCCCCCGCCCGGAAGTCCCACTCGTCGTAGGCGTAGGTCTTGGGCTCTCGGGCTTCCAGCTCCCCGCCCTGGTCGTCGTCGTGCATTAGCGGGCCGTAGCCCTGGCCTGGCTGGGAATTGGGCGGAGGCGTGCCCGCCTCCTTCATCAGGTTCTGGGCAAACATGCTCATGCTGTTGTTTATGTCGCCCTGCTCCGCGTCGAGTTCCAGTTCGGCACTCTCCTGGAGCATCTGCTCCAGCATCTCCTTGGATATGGGCTGGCCCTCGCCATCCTGGCCCTGGTCCGACTGTAGCATCGTCAGGAGTTGGACCATCTCCGGCTTGAAGTCTCCCCGGTAGTCCACCGGCTCGGGGGAATCGTACGAGTCGCCCTCCCCGCCATCTCCGGAGGCTTCCATCGCAGCCTGCAACCGGTCCAACAGCTCTTGGTACTCATCCTCGGAGAAGTCGCCCGGCTCCTCCAGGTCCTGGGGCTCAAATTGGTCTTCGGTCTCGGTCTCGTTGCGTATCCGCGAGATGATCTCGTAGGCGCGTAGCGTCGCTTCTGAGGTGTCCTCCACTTCGGCCTCGGAGTTGCGCAACTCGTGGAGGATTTGTGCCAGTATCACGGCGGCGTCTTCGTACTCAACCGGCACCGGCAGATCGGTGAACTGCTCCAGGCTCATGTGGATCAACAACTCTACCATGGCTTCCTGAAGCCCCATCTCCACGATGTTGGGCCGGTTCGCCAGCGCCTCTTCCTGGACTCGCTTGGCCGGGCGGCGGATTCCCGGATATTCCACGTTGATCCGGTAGTCCAGCCGGCAGTCCTCGAGGACCGTGAAGATGTCGAACGCCAGGTGCCGGTTTTCGAAGAGGTTCAGGAACCTGCCGATGTCTGTAAGCGCCTGGCCCGTCCCCGGCTCGATCTCGTCCGGATCGGCCAGCATAGGAGCGCTGCGCCGGGCTAGATACTCCTCCTCCAACTGGAACCGGCGGTCTTCAAATAGCCCGGAAGGCTTCTGAAAAGCAAAGGCGAAACTGCCAAACTCCAGATGCCCCACCTGGTGCGTTGAGACCACCTTGAACCACGAGAAGTTGTCCTGCTTGTTGGCATAATGGTCCACCACCGGGGGCAGGAACACCTTGGTGCCGTCGGTGGAGGCCGAGTCTTCGTCGATCCAACCGATGTTCTTGCGGACCAACTCCTGGGTGTCCAGCACCTCGATCGACGTTCCGGAAAGAGCGCTGCAATAGAGGCGGATGATACCCTTCACCCGCTCCAGCTCCAGACTGGAGGAAAGAGTGTCGAGCATGGATACGGCCGTGTTGGACTCGACCTTAAAGAAGGCGATCCCGCTTTCCGGGTTTTCCTTCAACAGTTCCAGACCGTGCCGGAACCACGTGTCAAGTTGGTTGATCGTGATGCGCCCCAGGACGTCGTTCAGGCTCTTCAGGAAGAACGGGACCGACTCCGGGGACGTTGCCAGCAGGGTCTCGCACAGGTCTAGGATGTACCCCTGGGAACCCTGCGGTACCTTGCTGAGGGCCTGCGTGCCGTCGGCCAGGAAGCGGGAAGTGTCCCGTAGCCCCACCTTGGCGAGCCGTTCACCCAATTTTAGGAAGCGTCCGGTCTGGCTGTCGTCCACCTGCTGCAATGCCCGAGGCACCAACTCCAGGCAGGTCTTGACTTCGCGCCAACTCCCGTCGATCAGGGCCCGGGACATGGAAAGGAACGCCTCTCGCTCCCGGCCCATCGCCGGTAGAACGTCCCGTCCCAGGACTAGGCACTCGCCCGCAACGTCGTAGGACTTGTAGGAAAGGGCTTCAATCAGCGAAGCGAAGACCTCCACATCCCAGAACGGCAGGTTCCGCACCAGGTCCGGGCTCACTTCAAAGAACTTGGCCGCCAGCGTGCTGGACTTCCACGTTCCCTTGTATAGGCTGCGTCCAAGTCCCGCCCACCGGGGAATATACTGGGGCCGCAGATTGGGCACTATGGTTGAACTCGCCTTGAAAAACGCCACCGCCAGGGTGGGCGAGTCCTGGGCCAGATAGGTCCCGCAGCGTGCCCACTGCATGAACGAAGGAAAAGAGAGGAAACGGGCCACCTGCGGCCCTACGCGGTAATACTCCACTGCCGATTCCCATGACCTCACGGTCTGGGTCCCGATGGAGACCCCTTCCTTGGCCCAGAGGGCCAGCTCCTCTTCTCCGAAGGCCGTGCTTATCGCCTCCGAGGCCTCACGGTACGCTTCCAGGACCGCGGGGGGGAGTTTGGCTAGCTCCGTCTCAATATCCAGTAGCGGCGGCGTGCTCAAATCAGTGTTCCTCCTTCTTGGTCCCTTCGTCCAATAACCCCAGGAAGTCCTGGAGGACCCTGGCTGTGGCCCCGTATACCAGGTGGCCGTCATAGGCGTAGGAGTTGGTGGAAACGGTCAGCCCATCCTCCCACCGGGTCTCCACCCGAAGGTTGGACGGGTCCATGAGGGCGTTAATCGGGACTTCGAGTACCTCGGCGATCTCCATATCGCTTGGGGTAAAGTCGTAAGGGTACGGGATCGTGCCCACGTACACCTGCATCTTGAAGCGGCTTCTGGTCGCCACCTCATCCAACTCGCCAAGCACTGTAACGTCGGACCGCCGGATTCCCATCTCCTCTTCGGTCTCCCGGAGCGCCGTATCCAGGGAGTCCTTGTCCTCTTTGTCCCTCGCTCCGCCGGGGAGAGATATCTCGCCCTTGTGGTGTTCAACGTGTTCGGAGCGTTTGTTAAGGAGAATACAATATTCCCCGTCCTTGGGATAGAGGAGCAAGCAGACGGCGGCGGGCCTCAGAGTGGGATCGCCCACCTCCAGTTTGTGGCGGTGGGCGAGTGCGTCACGGACCATTTCCAGTGGGGAAGAGGCCATCTCTACCGCTATTCGAAGATAGAGGAGACCACTTCTTCGATACTGCGTTGCAGTTCCGGTTCGTCGGTCAGGGTCCAGACTATAGCCACCTGGCACGCGCGGCGGGCCGAGATCCCTTCGGATATCAACCGCCCGGCGTAGATCAACAAACGGGTGCTCGCGCCCTCTTGAAGGCCGTGATCCTGCAGGTTGCGGATCTTCTCGCCCAGCTTGGCCAGCGAGTCGGCGGTTTCGTCGTCGCACCCGCTTTCTCGGGCCACAATCTCTCTCTCGATCTCCCGTGGGGGATAGTAGAACTCGATGGAGATGAACCGCTGCCTGGTGCTGTGCTTCAGGTCCTTCAACGCGCTCTGGTAGCCCGGGTTGTAGGAAATGCACAACAGGAACCGGTCGTCCGCCTCGATGATGGAGCCCGTCTTCTCGACTGGGAGGATCCTACGGTGGTCTGTAAGGGGGTGAATCAGCACGGTGGTATCCTTCCGGGCTTCCACGACCTCGTCCAGATACAGGATTGCGCCGTTCTTGACCGCGCGAGTCATCGGCCCATCGATCCAGCGGGTTCCCTCGGCGTCCAGTAAGTACCTCCCCACCAGGTCGCTGGCGGTTAGGTCCTCGTGGCAGGCGATGGTCACCAGGGGTACCCGGACCTCGCCTTCCCTGATCTCCTGCCTCTCGGCTCCCTGTGGGCCCTGGCCCTCCCGGAGTACCGTCAGGGTCCTACCAAGCTTCCAGGCCATGTACTCGACGAAGCGAGTCTTGCCGCAGCCCGTGGGACCCTTCAATAGCACCGGAATGTGTTGGCGGTAAGCTGCGGTGAAGAGGTTTTCCTCGTCCCCAATGGATCGATAATAAGGCTCACTGCGGACAAGGAATTCCTCGATCGCGTACTCTTTGTACCCTGGCGTATCCGTTTCTAGCATTACTTGCTCTCTGTCCTTCCGTTTACTCTCGACTCCCACAGTTCGCGGACCGTGCATTCCAACTGGGCGACATCCCCGGAGTTGTCTACGACCACATCGGACCGGCCCAGCCGTTCCTGGCGGTCCATCTGCGAGCCGATCCGCTTTCGGGCCTCTTCGGGGCCAATGCCGCGGGCCGCTTGCAACCTCTCGACAACCGCCTCGACCGGGGAGTCGGTGGACCAAACTTCGTCGACCAGGGTCTCCCATCCAGCCTCGAAAAGCACCGCCGCTTCAACGACCACGACCTGAACGCCTTCATCCCTCAAGGAGTTGATCCGCCCGGTCACCATGTCCGCCATACGCGGGTGCATAATGCCGTTGAGCTTGGCCATCTCCTCAGGATCGGAGAATACTATGGCACCCAGCGCCCGCCGGTCGATTTCGCCGCTTTCCTGGAGGATGACCTCACCGAAGGCGTCGACCACCAGGCTCCAGGTCTCGGATTGGGGGGTGTAGGCTTCGTGACCGATCTGGTCGGCGTTGATCGGCTCGGCGCCCAGGGACTCCAACAGGCGCGCAACCTCGCTCTTGCCCGTGCCGATTCCGCCTGTCAGCCCGATGACCAACATGAACCTAGGCCCTCCAAGCCGTTCTATCGGGGAACGCTGAGTTGCCCATGCCCCTCACGCACGGCCTTGGGGCCCCGCGACTGAGCCATTTTACCAACGGCGTTACCGATGGTCAACATCGTGCGCCAGGCGTACCCGTTTCGCAACCTGGGAGCCAATTCCGGGAATTCAAGCTCCGTGGATCAGACCTTGATCCAGATTTCCCGCCACCGGGCTTGATACGCTTCTTGCAATCGGGAAAAACTTTCCTGGTACTCGTCACTGTGGATGGGGTTGGTGGTCATTATCACAGCGTCTTCCCGGTTGTCGGAATAGTACCCCTTCCGGATTCCCACTTGCTTGAAGGCGTACTTCTCGTAAAGCCTCTGGGCGATGAAGTTCGACACCCTGGCTTCCAGAGTCATCACCTCGGAACCGTACTCCAACGCCTCCCTCAGGGACCCGATCAGCAGCAACTCACCCAGTCCTTGCCCCCTCAGGTCCTCGCGCACCGCGATCTCCGTGATGTGGGCCTCGTCGCCCTGGTACCAAACGCTGACGTAACCCGCTACGGAATGGTCCACCGGAGATTCGTTCCGCGACGGCCGTATCAAGCCTCGTGCCTTGCGGCTCACCCGCGACCATAGCGAGTCCGATTCCGCCTGGGGGGCGGCCTCCGGCTGTTTCGCCGCCTCCGCCTCCGGGGGGCAAACTACCAGATGACAGGCAAACCGGTTGTTGAGCTCCCGCTTGAACGGCGTGCTGATCCAGAGGGGGGAGAAGGCCTCGCGCTCGATTTCGACAACCTGGATGATGTCCTCGGTGCGTAGACGCCTAATAAAATAGTCCATATTTCATACGTTTAGGGGCGGCGTTGAGGGACGGTTCGTAGAGCAGTCCGGGACACCGGTGGCAATTGTAACATAAGGAAAAAACGCGCCACAGCCACGGCGCCATTATGCTGCCTCCCAGACTCGTACCTTCCCGTATTTCCCGTCGAACCCCGGCTCCACCCGCACCTTCCCTGACCGCGCAAGTAGCACACCTTCGGCAATCCTCTCTCCGCCCGCCAGTTCCAGGTCAGCGGCGCCTGCGTGTATGAGCGCATGGACCTCGCTCCCCAATTCTCCGACGATTCGCCGGTACTCTCGCCGGACGGCTTGAGAGTTCGAGCCCTTCCCCAGGGCTTGGCTGATTATGTTAACCAAAGACACGGCGCGGATGAACGGTGGGCGATCACCGGACCGGACAAAACCGTCCCCGTCCACAGACCCGGCTACTTTACCTCCGGCTAGACTCTCGACCCTGTGGAGCACTCCCAGCGTCAACGCACGACCGCATACCGGGCACCGGCCCCCCTGCTGCAGAGTCTCTTCCGGCGATTGGCGGACCCCGCACTTGCGATGCCCGCTGTAGTGGTATTTCCCCTCTTCAGCATAGAACTCGATCGTGTAGTCCACATCCTGGTTGGCCAGGGCGCGGGCCAGTGAGTGATAGCCGGGTTGCCCACCAAAGACGGTCAACTCCCGGCCCAGATTCGGCAGAGAGTGGGCGTCGGAAAAGGACACTATGGACTTGCCCTCCAGCTCACTAACTGGCCAATTCATCTCAGGGTCGCTGGATAAACCGGTCTCCACGGCGTGGATGAAAGGGCTCATGTCCTGGAAACAGTCCTCCAGGCTGTCGAAGCCCGACTTGGAGCCGAATAGCCCGTACCAGGGTGTCCACACGTGCGCCGGAATAACCATGCAACTGGGGTTTATATCCAAAACCAGGGCGGTCAAGTCCCGCCCCGAAAGTCGTACACTGGGCCTTCCATCTCCGTCCAACTTCGCGCCCACATCCGCCAACGACCGGCGGAGCCTGTCGACCGCGCCAAATCCCGGGGCAAAAACTAGCAAATGAAGCCTTCGACCCCTGCCATCCTGCTTATAGACGCAGCTTATCTCGGTGCCCAATACGAAATTCACATCGTGGTAGGAAAAGAGTCCCGGCGAGACCTCTTCCAGCTTCTCCTTAAGCTCGCCGTTCCACACCGGATGGGTAAAATCGCCGCTGGCCAGTACGTCGATGCCCTTCAGATTAGCCCACTCGGCCAGTCCCTCCAACGTGAGCTTCTTGCTGCACGCATAAGCAAACCGGGAATGCACATGCAGGTCCGCCACGTAAGACATGCCGGAAGTCTAGCACAGGGCCAGCGGCAAGCGGAGGCGGCGATGGTTTCCGCCTACGCCTAGCAACCTGTCCGAGAATAAATTGCTGCTCCGACTATCGTCGGAGCAAGCTCGAATATTTATTTATATCGGCTGCATGTGAACTAATTAGGGCATCACCAGCATCAATGTGGCGCGTTTCGTTGTGGGCCGGTATTTCTCGGATGGGCTGCTAGCGCGTGCTTCTATCCCTCCGAATGCCGATGCGGCATCGTGCCACGCCAAGATTATCCCTGAATATCAACTGACACGACCTCCTTCCCAACCTGGATGACAGCCCCGTATTCTCACTAATACCGGCTAATACCGGTGTTTCACCCGGACATCAGCCTCCGCCAATAATCCAACCACTCAAGGAGGACGACTGACACAAAATGTCTCACTTTGACCCGAAAACGAAAAACTCCAATGTCCCACAGCTCCCCTTCATCCCAGCGCCCGCGCCGTTCCCGCGAACGCGGGAATCCATTGCCCGAATCCGACAGTCCCGTCAACAGGCATTCCAGTCCGCGAACGCCGCACCCCGGCCTTCGCATCAGTAGCGGCTGGACCAACCCCAATTCGGTTGCGTTCCTCCCCTAGCCCATCCCTTGACCCGTAAATGCTGTGCATTTATCCTTATTTGCGGTCTAGGTCGAAATTAGCGGTCTAGGTCGAAGTCCCGCATCAAGCGCACGCAACTGTGCGCCGTGTGGCTATTCGGCCTGCGGACCCGCCCACTTCTGGGCGTGCAACCACATATCCGGAGGAAATCATGACCATCAGCGCAAGTTCGGCGACTCAGCTAAAGCCTTTGGGAGACCGCATCGTCGTCCGCCCCAAGGCCCAACAAGAGATGAGCACCGGAGGCATCGTCCTCCCCGACACGATATTGGAACGCCAGCAAGAAGGAGAAGTCGTGGCCGCCGGCCCTGGGCGAGTCCTGAACAACGGGAAGCGGCTCGAAATGGAAGTTGCCATCAGTGACAAGATCATCTATTCCAGGTACGCGGGTACCGAGTTTCAAGTGGAAGACGAAGAGCTACTTATCATGGGAGCAAACGACGTCCTGGCAAAGCTAACCTAACGAGTGGTTAGTGGCCAGTGGTCGATCACTAGCCACGAACCACCGGGCACTAAACAACAAGGAGGTAGAGACACCATGCCTGCTAAACAGATCGTCCGCGACGAGGAAGCCCGGCATGCACTCATGCATGGAATCAACATCGTCGCCAACGCCGTCCGCGTCACCCTGGGGCCCAAGGGTAACAACGTGGTCTTGGAGCGGAAGTGGGGCGCTCCCATCGTTACCAACGACGGGGTGTCCATCGCCAAGGAAGTGGACCTTCACGAGTCTTTCGAGAACATGGGCGCCCAGTTGATCAAGGAAGCCGCCAGCAAGACCAACGAAATCGCCGGTGACGGCACCACCACCGCGACTATACTTGCCCAGATCATGGTCCGGGAAGGGATGAAAAACGTCGCCGCCGGGGCCGACCCAATGGCCATCAAAAGAGGAATCGACCGCAGCGTCCGGGCCATCGTGGCCGAGCTTGCCAAGCTGTCTACCCCTGTTGACAACCGCGACCAGATGGCCCAGGTGGCCGGGATTTCCGCCAATGACCCCGAGATTGGCGAAACCCTTGCCGAGGTCATGGACCACGTCGGCAGGGAGGGCGTCATCACCGTCGAGGAGAGCAAGGGCATCGAGTCCGAGACCGAGTATGTCGACGGTATGAACTTCGACCGCGGCTACGTCAGCCCCTACTTCGTCACCAACCCCGAGCGCATGGAAGCCGTTATCGAAAACCCCTATATCCTTGTCACGGACAAGAAGATATCCTCCGCCGCCGACCTGGTGCCCATCCTGGAGAGAAACCTTCAGGTGTCGCGCAACCTGGTCATCATCGCCGAAGACGTGGACAGCGAAGCCCTCGCCGTGCTTGTCGTCAATAAGATGCGCGGCACGGTCAACTGCGTGGCAGTTAAGGCCCCGGGATTCGGCGACCGCCGCAAGGCCATGCTGGAGGATATCGCCATCCTCACCGGCGCACAGGTGATCTCCGAAGAGCAGGGGCGGAAGCTCGAACTAGCTTCCACCGAGGACCTCGGACGGGCCAGGCGCGTGGAGTCGACCAAGGACAAGACCACTATCGTCGAAGGCGCCGGGGACACGAATATGATCAAGGCCCGCGTCGACCAGATTCAGGTCCAGGCCGAGGAAACTACCTCTGAGTACGACAAGGAGAAGCTCCAGGAACGCATGGCCAAGCTCTCCGGCGGCGTGGCCGTCATCAAGGTCGGCGGAGCCACCGAGCCCGAACTCAAGGAGCGGAAGAGCCGCGTCGAAGACGCACTCTCCGCCACCAGGGCTGCGGTGGATGAAGGCATCGTCCCCGGAGGCGGTGTCGCCTACGTCCGCGCCCTGTCTGTCCTTGACGAGCTACAACTCGGACGGGATGAGGAAGTGGCCAAAACCATCCTCCGCACGGCCCTTCAGGAGCCCATACGGACCATAGCGGGCAACTCCGGCCGCGAGGGCGCGGTAGTCTTGGACCAGGTAAGGCGCAGCGAGTCTGTTAGTTACGGCTACGACGCCAAGGGGGACGCATACGGCGACATGATGGACATGGGCATCATCGATCCCGCCAAGGTGGCCCGCGTTGCCCTAGAGAACGCCGCCAGCGTCGCGGGCATGATCCTCACCACCCAGTCCCTCATTTCCGAAGACCGCCACGCGGAGAACATGCACCCCGGCCACACCCACGAATTCTAGCCAACGGACGCTACCCCGACCACCCGCGGGATGAGCCACACCCGTTAAACAGGACGAGGGGCCTCAAATGAGGCCCCTCGAACTCTTTGTAGGCCATGGGTCCCAGGTCCGCTTCAAGCATAGTTCAGCAGCAAGTCGGCGATCTCTCGGGGCCGGTAAAGGACCACCTGGTGGCATGAGTCGACTTCGGACACCTCGGCGTTGTCTCCGGGCACCCGCTGGGCCATCTGCCGCTGCACGGATGGCGGTAGGAACTTGTCCCCGGTAAGCACCACATAGGTCAACGGATAGGGCCGCTCCGGTTGGCTCAGTGAGACCTTGGTATTCAGAACGCGGGTCGGCAGAGCCCCAAAACGCCCCACCACGTGGACCACTTCCATGGGGTCCATCCCGTTGCACAGCAGGTTGTTGATCATCGACTTCGATAGCTTCAGGTCTCGTCCGGTGAGCCTGCTCATCAACATCTTGACCCGCAGCCCAGACTTCACCGGTTCCGGTATCACACTGGCCATCGTCCGTCCAAATGGCGGGATAATCCCCGCTATCAGCGCCACCCTCTTCGGCGGCTGCGGCAGTTGCTCCGCCGCCTGAATGACCATGCTGGCCGAGAACCCGTGCGCGACCAAGACCAACTCCGTTAGCTCCTCGCGTTCAACCGTCCGAGTGATAGCGTGGACACATTCCTCTAGCCGCACGTCGCCAGTATCCCCGCCGGCGTCAGCCCCGTGGCCCGGCAGGTCCATCGGGTAGACCCGGTTCGCTGGACGGGGAGAATATAGCCTAGGCGGGTGAGTGACCGGGGCCGTGAGGTATCCCCAGACTTGGCCCCAACTCCATGAGCCCTGGCCCGCCCCGTGCACAAGTAGGTAGTCGGTCATCTTTCTATCTCGCCTGGTCTCTGAGGTTCCGGTCTCGGTGGTTAATGTCTACAGCACCCCGTGAGAAATCGCTGGCGGCTCTATCCCGGCAATATTGCGCCAAGCACCCGCAACAGGCCCCCTTCTTCCTCGGGCAAAACGGTGCGCGGGTCCAGTAGCGCCCGGTCCCCTTCGATACGCGTCATGACTGGCGGAATTCCCTCCCGCAGACGGGCGGTTAGGGACTCGACGCCCCCCGTACCCTTGTCTGGCCTGATAGCCAGAGCCCAAGTAGGAAGGGTTTCCCCCGGGAGACTACCGCCACCGATAGCCGACCGGCTGGGGACGACCTCGCCGCGGCGGACCGCCGAACGCCACCGCTCGGCCCGCTCCCTTAACGCGTTCTCCGGGGCGGAAATCATGCGCCAGACCGGAATCTTTTCCACCGCCTCTCCCCGCAGGTAATGGAGCAGAGTGGCCGTAAGCGCGGTCATGCTCAGCTTGTCGATGCGCATCGCCCGCGCCAAGGGGTGCCGTTCCAGCCGTTGCACCAGGTCTGCCTTCCCCACCACGATCCCGGCCTGGGGGCCGCCCAGCAATTTGTCGCCGGAGAAGAACACCAACCCCATTCCAGCGGCCACGCTCTCCTGCGGAGTCGGTTCGTGGGCCAAACCATAGAGTTCGGTGGGCAGGAGCGCGCCGCTTCCCACATCGTGGAGCACCGGGACTCCCAGCCGATCACCCAACGCCACAAGCTCTCCCGGTTCCACCGTGGCGGTGAATCCTTCGACCCTGAAGTTGCTGGCGTGGACCTTCAGAAAGGCCCCAGTGTTCTCCGTCACCGCGTTTTCGTAGTCCCGCGCGTAGGTCCGGTTGGTTGTGCCCACGTCGACTAGTCTCGCCCCGCTCTGCTCCAACACGTCGGGAATTCGAAAGCCGCCGCCAATCTCCACAGCTTCGCCTCGGGGGACAATAACTTCCTTCCCGGATGCCAGAGCGGAAAGCCCCAACATCACCGCGGATGCGTTGTTGTTGACCGCCAGCGCAGCCTCAGCCCCGGTCAGACGCCGCAGCAACGACTGGAGATGCGCTTGCCTAGACCCTCTGCGTCCCGTACCAAGATCCAACTCTAGGTCCGAGTAACCCTGCGACGCCTGGGTCATCGCTACAATGGCGTCCATGCTCAGCGGAGCGCGTCCGAGGTTGGTATGGATCACCACCCCGGTGGCGTTGATGACGCGGCGCGGGGATATTTGGTTCATATCGGCGATCTGACGGCACACGTCATCTGCCAAATCGACAGTTGCGGGAGCAGTCCCACCTTGCCGCACCCTTTGGCGGGCGTGGTCCAATTGCTCCCTTACCACTTCGACCACCCAATCGCGGGAGTAGGTTTCCACCAGTGCCGCCACCCGGTCGCTGGCCATCACCCTGTCCACGCTGGGCAAATCCCGCAGTTGCATCTGCTCCCCTCCTGGAATGCGGAGGCCCGGAATCGGGCTATATTCTATCATGGCGAACCCACACGGCGGACATCTGGCGGGCATCTAAGGACGGCAAGCCCAGGGTCTTTCGATTGCATAAATCGTCGTCTATCATTCCGTGGTTTATCATTCCGTCGTCTACCATTCCGTGGTTCCCCGCCTCCTCGTCATTCCCGCCTCCTCGTCATTACCACGAAAGGAGACCTTTGAATAATCCCCTCTCCCTCCGGGAGAGGGCTAGGGTGAGGGCGTCCTCCGTATCTGGGCGCACTCTGGATTCTCGCTTTCGCGGGAGTCGCGGGAGGTTACGCAAAGGTCTCCTTTCGCGGGAATCCATCGCCCGGATCCGAGGGCTCCATCAACCGACACGGCAGTTGGCGAACTCTCCACACAGGCCTTACAGGCATTCGCCGGAGTCACGTTGGCGCCCGCCATCATGCGATTACCCCGGCAGTTCGCTCACTTTCGTTGGCATTCGTTTTCCCGCCGTTATAAAATATTTCCCGCCCAACCTGACCTCTTATGGAGTATTTACCATGCACCCTGGCCTTCCCCCGGAGCTAGAAGCCCTGAAGAACACTATCCGCCAGATCGTCCGCGACGAGTGCGTCCCCCTGGAGCAGGAGTACCTGACCCACCCGCCGCTGGAAGGGCGGGATGACGGCGGACCCGGGGGATCGCCGAAGCGGTCCAGGGAGTCGTCGGCAGCCTGGCCAGGGATAACTGGGACAGGTTGAACAACATCTCCAAACAGACCGGCATATACACTTCCTTTGTGCCCGAGGAGTACGGCGGAGGATGCATGGGCGCATTGGGGCACGTCGTTTTCGACGAGGAAGTCCACAAGAGCATCTCCAACTCCCCACGTCCCCCGTGCCAATGATGATGATTGGCGCTTGCACCCCGGAACAGGAGCAACGCTACCTCTACCCCGCAA
This sequence comes from Dehalococcoidia bacterium, assembly GCA_965205385.1. GTDB lineage: Bacteria > Chloroflexota > Dehalococcoidia > Lucifugimonadales > UBA3495 > CATOSP01. The sequence continues at coordinate 1,401,944 of CBDBGS010000008.1, read as the reverse complement.
TCCAGGGCGACTTGAATTTCGCCTTCGGCCAGACCGAGCCCGAGGCCGGGTCCGATCCGGGAGGCATGATGCAGACTCGGGCCGTCAGAGACGGTGACGACTGGGTAATCAACGGGACCAAGATGTTTATCTCCGGGGCCTCCTCCTCGGACTTCATCCTGCTCCAGGCGGTCACCGATCCCGGCCGTATGCAGCGCGGCGGGATAACCATGTTTGTCCTCGACAACCCAACCCCTGGGATGACCTTTGAGCCCATCCGAGTTTGGGTCACGCCCACCCGGGCGCACCAGCGTTTTGTCCACCTCGACAACGTCCGCATACCCCAGACCCAGGTCTTGGGAGAAGTGGGCGGTGGGTTTACCCTGGGCCAAAAGTGGCTCGTACATCATGATAGATTGCTCCGCGGTTCCATGGCCATCGGCATCCTGACCCGGGCGTTGGAGATGGCCATCGACTGGGCCAAACAAAGGGTCACTTACGGGAGGCCAATCGCCGACCGCCAGGCCATCCAATGGATGCGGACCGACGTATACATCGACAACATGAACCTCCGCGCCCTCACCCGGGAGACCGCGGCCCGTGCCGACGCCGGTGATGACGTCCGCGTAGAGGCGTTGATGATCAAATACTTTGCGGGTGAATGGGGTTGCCGCAGCATCGACAAAATCATGCAGGTGTTCGGCGGGTTGGGGGAAACCCTGGACATGCCGATCGCCCACTGGTACCTTGTTGCTCCGCCACGCCCGCATAGGCGGCGGGACCTCCGAAATCCATAAGTTCGTCATGGCCCGCGCCTTGCTCAACGGCTCGATGTCCTTCCAAGGTTGACCCGCCGTCCTGTTATGTCAACCGGAATAGGGGAAGCGCCCAGGAAAGGGATCTACGATGGCTGTGGAAGAGCCGGAAGTCCTCCCTTGGATAGTGGAGGACCGTGAGCCCCCCGCAAGATGGCCCGTGCGTCAACCACACTAGACTACCTCTACAGGACCGGTCGGGTACGCCCCACTGTTACAACTGCGTTATTGAGGCGTTTCAAACCCCGGCCTACAATCTGGCCCGAAGGATTCTAGGGGATTGGGCTCTCGCCGAGGACGCCGTCCAAGAGGCGTTCACGTCGGGTTATCGGTCGTTCCACAATTTCCGGGGTGAGAACCTCCAGGCCTGGACCATGCGAATCGTAACCAACACCTGCCGTGACATGCTGCGTTCCCAACGCGTGCGTCCCACGGCGCCGCTGGACCCCATCCGCTCAGACCCCAACGACCCCGACTCCGGCCTCTCCGCGGTTGATTTCCCCTCACCTGAAGAGTCCCCGGAAGACTACGCCCAACGGCGGGAGCTAAACCGCGCCATCAAGTCTGGCCTCGGAAGCCTCCCCGAAGACCAACGGCTAGCCGTGATACTCATCGACGTCCAGGGTCTGGCATACGAGGAAGCCTCCGGAGTCATGGGCTGTTCCCTGGGAACGGTGAAATCGCGGCTCAGCCGGGGCAGAGCCCGCCTGCGCGACTATTTGCGCGCCACCGGGGAACTTTTGCCCTCCCGCTACCGTCAGGACTAGTAGGATTATGCGGATTCTCAGGCGAAACCACAGCCACATAAAACCGGAAACCCTGTCCGAGTTTTTGGACGGCAGGCTGACCGCCGCCGCCGCCGCCATGGTGGAGCGGCGGGTGCTGGAATGTGCCGAGTGCCAGGAGGAACTCGGTAGCCTGCGGTCGACGGTTGGGATTTTGCGTTCAGTGGAGGACCCCGTACCCAGGCGGAGTTTCGTGCTTGACGCGCCGCCGCAGGTGCGGACGGAGCGGGCGCCCGGACACCGGTCGCCGGTTTCCCTGATTCCCCAATGGGTCTACGCCGGTGCGGCGGCAATGGCGGCCCTGGTGCTGGCCGTGTTGGTCTCGGCGGACGTGACCGGCTTGCTGTCTCCGGGACATGCGCGGGTGGAACAGACCTCAGTTGAATCGGCGGCAGTAGAGGAGTCTTTCCAAGGTGTCCGTGAGCTCGTTGTGACCGCCGAGGAGGAAAGCGCGGCGACCGCCGCAGGCATGGCGCCTCCCGCCACCATCGCCCCCGGACAGTCGGACGTCCAGCCTATTCCAACTGGAGGTGCTTCCGGTTTGTTGGTCGGAGAAGGAGGAGAAGGAGGAGAAGGAGCGGCGGTTACAGCGGACCAACCGGAGGCCGCGCCTTTAACTTCAGCCGATTCTACCCAGACTCCACCCCCCCAGCCCGTGCTGGAGCGCGAAATCGTAAGGGAATCCGCCACCGCACTCAGCCCAACCGCCGCCCCTCAGGCGGCCCAAGCCAAATCTCCCGCCATGGCAGCCGAGGCGATGGCCGCACCCTATACACCTCAGCCAGCGGCGATGGCCGTGCCTGAACCCACGCCTACTGTCGTGTCATCCCGGCCCGAAGCTCATGGGGGTGACGAAATTACGGTCGCCAAGGAGGTCAAACAAACGAGGGGCCAGAGCCGGGAGCCAGTGGGTGCGACCGCGGAGGCCCGCCAAACCACTGTTGTCCCGAAGCCAACCTGGACACCTGTCCTACCGACGCCCACAAACACTATATCGCCTACTCCGACGAACCCGCCTCCCACTCCGGAGCACACCCTAACTGCTACGCGGCCTACGCCCGTCCCCACCCAAGCCCCCGCGCCAACTCCAAGGGCGGAACTCGATCAGACTCTCGACCATTCACAAGAGCGTGATACACAGGTGCAGGGCGCAACATCGCGGGAAGGTACTCGGACCAACCCGGCATGGCGTATCCTGGAATGGGCCGCGGCTGGGCTGGCGCTGATTTTCCTGGCTGCCTTCCTGGTCCGATGGAAGGCTTCCAGGTCAACACCAGGATTCTGACGGCAATTACAATCACCCTAGTACTACAGTCGCAGGTAGTTCTTGGTAGAATGAGGTTACTTTATCAGGTGGGTGAGGTGAGGAATTGGCTGGGGAGCGGGGAGAGGTGTTGGAAGCGGCCCGGTGGGCCAAGGGTATTGAGGAAGTGCACCGACGCATTGGTTCACGTTTCTACCGGTCGGAAGCCCGCCGGCGGGCACTGGCCTATGTGAAGGGACTGCTCAGTCCAATAGAGCGCAAGAACGGGTGGCAACTGGCGGAGCAGGCGGGCGATGCTACACCCGACGGGGTACAGCGCCTGTTGTACAACTACCGGTGGGATGCCGACCTGGTTCGAGATGATCTCCGGGACTACGTGGTGGAGCATCTGGCTGCCGCTGACGGGGTGCTGGTGGTGGACGAGACTGGGTTTCTGAAGAAGGGTAGCAAGTCAGCAGGGGTGCAGCGGCAGTACAGTGGGACAGCTGGTCGGGTAGAGAATTGCCAGATAGGAGTATTTCTCACGTATGCCACGGCTCAGGGCAGGGTCCTGCTGGACCGGGAGCTGTACCTGCCCCAGGTATGGGCTGATGACCGCCAGCGCAGGCTGGAGGCTGGTGTGCCGGAGGAAATAGACTTCCGGACCAAGCCACAACTGGCCCGGGTAATGGTGGAACGGGCGGTGGAGGGGGGAGTTCCCTTCGGCTGGGTTGCTGGAGACACGGTTTATGGCAGTGACCGCAAGTTGCGGCAGTGGCTGGAGCAACAGGAAATACCCCACGTACTGGCGGTCAAGCGCAATGAGAAGCTGTGGGCCCTGACGGATAAGGGCTCGCGCCAGGTGCGGGCGGACCGGCTGGCGCCTGGGGTGGAAGAATCGGGCTGGGTCCGGTTGAGCGCCGGTAATGGGGCCAAGGGTCCCCGGGTCTACGACTGGACCAGGGTGGCGATCCGGCCTCTGAAGGAGCCAGGCAAGGGGTACTGGCTGCTGGCCCGCCGCAGCATTGCCCAGCCCGAAGAGCTGGCCTGGTACGTCTGCTTCGGCCCAGCGGAGACAAGCTTGGAGGAACTGGTGAGGGTGGCAGGTATTCGTTGGACCATCGAGGAGTGCTTTGAGGAGGCCAAGGGGCAGGTAGGGCTGGACCAGTATGAAGTGCGGAAATGGGAGGGCTGGTACCGGCATATCACCCTGGCCATGCTGGCCCATGCCTACCTGGCGGTAGTCCGGCAACAGGCCAACGCAGGTTGCTGCGGAAAAAAGGGGGAGAGCCGGAGTGGGATGAATCCCTGATACCGTTGACGGTCCCCGAGGTGCGCCGACTACTGTACAAGTTGATCTGGCAGCCCAGGCCATCACCGAAGAGAGTGCTGGCCTGGTCCCGTTGGAGGAGGCGCCACCAGGCCCGGGCCCGCCACTGCCACTACCAGCGTCGACTCCGACATCTCAACCAATATATGCGACTGTAGTACTAGTCGAATCACGTGAGGAGCAAGTGACGTTGATGAATCTCAAGGGAATATTTCTCGTATCAGTCCTCGGCGCCTTTATGGCCCTGGCAATGGCATGTAGCACAGAACAGGCTGCCTCCAGTACCTCGCCTGACCTCAGGCCAGTTGACGCCGCCGCAGCGGAGATCACTACCGCGCAACAGTCCCAGGGTTCTAACCCTATTGGCAAGTTATCCGCTGCAGAAATACCTGTGGACGCTCGCTCCACGACCATGACCCAACAGCCCACCTCGGCTCTGATGGCAAGATTGACTGAGCCTGCGACGGCCATCGCAGGGACTGGCAACGCACTGGTCCAAATGGGTAACGGTGACGGAACCGGGATCCTGGTCAGGGGTTTTGGCGAAGTGTCCGCCGCTCCGGACGTGGCCGTCCTCAATCTGGGAGTCGAGTCTTTCGCCAGCACCGTCGCCAATGCCCGTGATGAGGCCAACACCGCCATGGCCGAGGTCCGGACGGCGCTGGAAGCCCGCGGCATTCCCGAGGCCGACATCCAGACGAAACATTTCCGAATCAACCCCAGGTATACGTCCCGCGAGGTAACCAAGTGCCCTGAAGGCAAGGAAATGGGCGACTCCAGCCAGCGTCCCTCTCCAACAGCCACGCCCGCGCCACTATTGCCACCGGGAGGCGGGACCGGCATGGTAGTGCAAGAAGGTTGTTTCACCGACCGGGAACGCATCATCACTGGATACGAAGTCGGCAACAGGCTTGAGGTGAAACTGCGCGACCTGGATGCCGTCGGCGAGGTGATTGACGAAGTAACAGAGGCCGGCGGAGACACAATCAGGTTCAACGGCATCAACTTCTCCCTCGACGACCCTTCCGACCTCGAAGACCAAGCGTTGACCGCCGCCATAGAAGACGCCATCGCCAAGGCGGAAGATATGGCCGAGGCGGCCGGAGTGGGACTTGGCGGCCTGCTCCACATCAGCGAGGGGTCAGTGGGGCAGCCTGGGTCTCCATGGTTCTACGACGTGGGCCTCGCAATGGAGAGGTCCGCCACGATGACCCTGGTTTCCGCCGGTTCTCTGGAGGTTAGCGCCACAGTTCAAGCATTGTTTGCAATCGATGGCAATTAAAGCCACAGCCCTTTAAGCCAATAGGCCCCGCATGGTTCGTGACCGCGGGGCCTATTTTCGGTTCCGGCGGCTATTTCCGGTTCCATGATATTGCCATATCAGGTTTTCGGACTCTGGCGGCCCCGTCTGAGAGGATAGTGGTTGCGGTGCTGAGTCTGCGTTGATAGAATTCGCCTATCAATATCCGCAATTCTGATACTTGATTCTTGGCGGCCCGGTCTTGGACCATCAGACCTTAATGCAGCAAGCCATTTGTCTGGCCCGGCAGGCGGTGGGGACGACCAGCCCCAACCCCGCCGTGGGCGCGGTCATAGTTAAAGACGGGACGGTCATAGGCAAGGGGCACACATTGCCCCCCGGCGGGAACCACGCCGAGATTGAAGCCCTGGAAATGGCCGGAGATTCGACCAGGGGCGCTACCCTGTACACGACCCTGGAGCCTTGTTGTCATTTCGGCCGGACCCCTCCATGCACCCGCGCCATCATCGCCGCTGGAATTAGTGAAGTCCATGTGGCGGTCCAGGACCCCAACCCCGTCGTCTCCGGCAATGGCTGTGATGAGTTGGAGTCCGCGGGAATCGGCGTGGTGATCGGAGGACAGGCGGAAACGGCGAAAGGGCTCTATGAGGCGTTCGGCAAGCATATACGTACCGGCCTCCCTTTTGTGACCGCCAAGTTCGCCATGAGCCTGGATGGTAAAATCGCAACCCATACAGGAGATTCCAAGTGGGTTACTGGCCCGGAAGCCCGCGGTTACGTCCAGGAAATTCGTCGAGAATGTGACGCCATCACTGTGGGCGTCAATACGGTTTTGGCCGACGACCCGCAACTCACCGCCAGGGCTCCCGACGGCTCCCCGCTGGCTCGCCAACCGCTCCGCGTGGTCTTGGATAGCCAGGCCCGCACACCTGTCGGGGCCCAGCTTCTCAAGGAACCGGGCGACACCCTAGTTGTCGTCAGCGAAAATGCTCCGAAGGACCGGATTGAAGCGTTGCTCGAGGCCGGCGCGGAAGTCGCGTCCATCCCCCCGGATGATAACGGACGTCCTGAATTGCGGCGCGTTATGGCCGAACTGGGACGACGAGGCGTGGTATCCCTGTTGGCCGAGGCGGGAGGTATCCTGCAAGGAGCCCTCTTTGATTCCGGCATGATTGACAAGGTTTACGTGTTCATCGCGCCTGTGATCATCGGCGGCATCGGCGCTTCCTCCCCAGTGGAGGGACACGGCGCGGCCCGGATGGCTGACGCAACCCGCCTGGCGAGGGCGACGACCGAGCAGATCGGCGATGACTGGCTGATGATAGGCTATCCCCTAAAGGACGACCAGGGAGAATAGGCGGAGTGTTTACAGGAATCGTTGAAGAGGTGGGCTCCGTCGCAACTCTGGGCGACAACCGCCTGGTGGTCCGGGCATCCAAGGTCATGGACGACCTCAAGATGGGGGACAGCATCTCCATAAACGGGGCCTGCATGACGGTAGTGGAGCTTGATAGCGGCGGCTTCGGCGTCGACGTCTCCCCTGAGACCTTGCGCCGCACTTCCCTGGGCCGGCTGGACGCCGGTCACAAGGTCAACTTGGAGCGTCCGCTTGCCGTGAGCGACCGCCTGGGCGGTCACATGGTGCAGGGACACGTGGACGCCACAGGCCGTATCACGTCCATGAGGTCCGAGGGTGACTGCTTTATCCTAAGAGTCGGAAACCCGAAACGGCTGGGTCACTACATCGTTGAGAAGGGGTTCATCGCGGTTGACGGTATCAGCCTCACCGTGGTAAAAAGGGGGTCATCTTCGTTCACCCTGTCAGTGATTCCTTACACCTTGCAGAACACCAATTTGCAAGACAAGGGTCCCGGCGACCGGGTCAACCTAGAGGCCGACATCCTGGCCAAATACGTGGAAAGCATCCTGGCACGGTGACCGGCGGATTGCCCAGGTCCACCGGAAGAGAGGGACGGTTGTATGCCTCTGTGTAGCGTGGAAGAGGCCCTTGAGGAGTTCAGAGCCGGCAAGTTCGTCATCGTAGTCGATGATGAAAATCGGGAGAACGAGGGCGACCTCGTGATGCCCGCGGAGATGGTTACTCCGGACGCCGTCAATTTCGCCGTTACCCAGGCGCGGGGCTTGCTTTGCATGCCGGTATTGGGCGAACGGCTGGACGAGCTAAACATCCCGCTCATGATCGAGAAGAACGCCTCGCTAAAAAACAAGACCGCCTTTACGGTGTCCATCGATTACAACAAGGGCACGACTACCGGAATCTCCGCCCATGACAGGGCCGCTACGATCAAGGCTTTGATCGACCCTGAGACCACGCCGGACGAGATGACCCGGCCCGGACACCTGTTCCCCCTCCGCTACCACCCCGGCGGCGTGCTGGCGCGGCCTGGTCACACCGAAGCCATCGTAGACCTCTGCGAAATTGCGAGTATGTATCCCTCTGGCATCGTGTGCGAGATCATGAACGACGACGGCTCCATGTCCCGCATGGACAACCTGGAGGTCTTCGCGGAAAAGTGGGGCCTGAAAATCCTCAGCATCGCCCAGATCATCGCCCACCGCCGCCGCAACGACAAGCTGATCGAACGGGTGGCGGAGGCCCGCCTTCCCACCAAGTACGGCGAGTTCAAAGCCATAGCTTATAGAAGCGCCGTCGACGCCGACGAGCATCTCGCTCTCACCATAGGAGAGTGGCAGCCGGGCGACTCAGTCCTCGTGAGGATCCACAGTGAATGTATGACCGGGGATGTTTTCGGCAGCCTTAGATGCGACTGCGGCGAGCAGGTCGAGATGGCCCTGACCACCCTGGCCGCTGAGGGTGTTGGCGTCTTTCTGTATATGCGGCAGGAGGGCAGGGGCATCGGCTTGCATAACAAGATCAAGGCCTACTCCCTGCAGGAATCGGGTATGGACACCGTTGAGGCCAACCATACCCTCGGCTTCGACGCCGACATGCGCCATTACGACATCGGCGGTCAAATACTGAAGGACCTGGGCGTAACCAGACTCCGGTTGCTGACCAACAACCCACGCAAGGTTGTGGAAATATCCGGCTTCGGAATCGAAATTGTCGAGCGAGTGCCCGTGGAAGTCTCGGTCAACGACGAGAACCGCGAGTACATGCTGACCAAAAAACTCCGTATGGGCCATATCCTGGGCAACTGCTGACCGCTAGTCCCCACATTCAGACAATGGAAAAGAGCGGCGGCCATCCGGGCGCCGCTCTTTTCTTTCGCCATCTGGTCCTAATTTGGGGCTATGGACCGTCAGTTCCGACTCTAGACATCAAGTACGCCTGAATAAAGTCGTTCAGACCTCCGTCCAGCACCGCGTCGGGGTTGGCGCTCTGGTGGTTGGTCCGGTGGTCCTTGACCGACTTGTAGGGGTGCAGGACGTAGCTCCGGATCTGGTGGCCCCACTCCGGCACCACCCGTTCTCCCCTCAACCTTGCCAACTCCTCCTCCCGTTCCTCGGTCTGTTTCGCCAACAGCCTGGCCTTTAGGATGCGCATGGCAAAGTCACGGTTCTGGTGTTGGGACCGCTCGTTCTGGCAGGTGACCACGATCCCGGTCGGGAGATGAGTCAACCGCACCGCCGAGGCCACCTTTTGCACGTTCTGGCCTCCGGGACCACTCGACCTGAAGAAGTCCATCTTCATGTCCTCGGGACGGATGGAGACCTCCGAGTCCTCATCCGCCGAGGGCAGTATCTCGACGTCGGCGAAGGACGTATGCCTCAGGTGGTTGGGGTCATAGGGCGACAGGCGGACCAACCGGTGTACGCCGCGTTCAGCGCTCAGATAACCGAAGGCATGAGGTCCGCTTATCTCGGCGGTAGCGCTACGGAGTCCGGCGGCGTCGCCGTAGGAGAGGTCCATCACCTGCACGGCCCGGGTTTCCACCTCCGCCCAGCGCATGTACATTCGGAAAAGCATCTCTGCCCAGTCCTGGGAGTCGGTGCCCCCCGCTCCCGAGTGGATCGAGACGATTGCGGACCGGTCGTCATAGGGGCCGGAAAGGGTCAAATTGATCTCTTCGCGGGCCAGAATGGCGGAAATCTGGCGCGCTTCCCCCTCTAATTCCGCCCGGATGGATTCGTCCCCCTCCTCGAGCGCGAGGTCAGTTAATTCCTTCAGGTTTTCCGCCTGGGTGCGCAACTCCCGCCACAGGGTCACCGTATCCTTAATGCGGCCCAGGGTCTGCATCTTTCTCTGGGCCTTCCGGGTATCGTCCCAGAATCCCGGTTGCGCGGCCTCCAGCTCCATCTCCGCGATAATTTTCTCCTTGGCGGCGAGGTCAAAGACGCTCCACTACCGACGCGATCTTTACACACATTGCGGTTAGCTCTTGCTGAAGCTCTTCCATAACTGAATAAGTCCTCCGGTCGGAAATGCGGATGTGACCGATTTACTTCTGAGCGTACTCGGCGTATAGACCAAACTAGTACGCCACCCAGGGTATGAGTCTGTTCTTGACAACCAGTATATCAAAGGACGTGACGATACATCGCTGGCTAATCCATGATTCGTAGCCGCTATGCGGCCTTACCGTGATATCCGAGTGCCGGACTTTTTGTTCCCGGCCTGGGTTATAATTGCGGGACACACAATGGCGTTCCTGCCATAGGGGAGTGTTTTCAGGGAAATCGAATTTTGACCGCGATCACGCCGTCATTCCCGCTGTCGCGGGCTTCCACTACCAGAGTGACGGTGAGACCGTCCTTAATGCAATAGACCTGGGAGTGTTTGTAGAAGAGGCGGAGAAATGCTAGACCACGGAACATTGGAATCAGGACAAGTTGACCCCACACATGCCCTCCGGCACCGCATGAGGCATTCCGCTGCCCACGTCATGGCCGATGCCGTGCTAAGGCTGTTTCCAGAAGCAAAAATGGGCATTGGCCCCCCCACACAGGACGGGTTCTATTACGATTTCGAGGTCTCCCGTCCCTTTACACCGGAAGACCTGGAGCAAATCGAAACCCTGATGAAGGGGGCCATCGCGGGGGGATTCCCCTTCGAGCGCGAGGAGTTGGATGCCTCCGAAGCCAGAGACATGTTCGCCGACCAACCCTACAAGCTCGAACTGATCGAAGGGCTGGCCGACGCTGAAACCCTGTCCATTTACCGGCACAACGGTTTCGTTGACCTCTGCCAGGGCCCTCACGTCGAAGACACCGGCCAGATCTCAGCTGTGAAGCTGCTCACCGTCGCCGGAGCCTACTGGCGTGGCGACGAACACCGCCCGATGCTCCAACGCATCTACGGCACCGCTTTCGAGTCCGAAGAAGAACTGTCGGGCCACCTGGAGCGGTTAGAGGAAGCCGAACGTAGAGATCACCGGACCCTCGGCCGGCAGCTCGGCCTCTACTCGGTCCACGACGAGATCGGCCCCGGTCTGATTGTGTGGCACCCCAATGGCGGCAGGATTCGCTCGATCATTGAGGACTACTGGAAGAACCTGCACTACCGGCTGGGTTACGACGTGGTCTATTCGCCGCACATAGGACGGGCCGCGCTGTGGGAGACCAGCGGCCACCTGGACTTTTACCGGGAGAGCATGTACGCCCCGATGGATGTGGACGAGCAGGAATACTTCCTGAAGCCGATGAACTGCCCCTTCCACATCGCCATCTACCGCTCGACCTTGCGAAGCTACCGCGAATTGCCCTTGCGGTTTGCCGAACTGGGCACTGTATACCGCTACGAACGCAGCGGCGCGCTCCACGGGCTGATGCGAGTGCGCGGCTTCACCCAGGACGACGCCCACATCTTTTGCCGCCCGGAACAACTGGAAGACGAGATCGGCGGGGTACTGGACCTGACCTTCGAACTGCTGCGCGACTTCGGGTTCGAGGAATACAGCATCGCCCTATCGACCCGTCCCGAAAAATTCGTGGGCGAAGAAGAGATGTGGGACCACGCCACCAGCTCCCTGCGCGGCGCGCTCGAGAGCAAGAGACTTCCCTTCACGATAGACGAAGGCGGCGGCGCGTTCTACGGTCCGAAGATAGACATCCACATCACCGACGCCCTGGGCAGGGCCTGGCAATGCACCACGGTGCAATTTGACTTCAACCTGCCCGAGCGGTTTGACCTCACATACCAGGACGACCAGGGAGGACGCCAGCGGCCTTACATGGTCCACCGGGCGATTCTCGGCTCCATGGAACGGTTCCTGGGCGTATTGATTGAGCATTACGGCGGTTCATTCCCCCTTTGGCTGGCCCCAGTTCAGGCTGTAGTCATACCCATCGCGGACCGGCACCTGGAGTACGCCAACCAGGTGTCTGAGACCCTGAAGGCAGGCGCAATACGCGTCGAGGTCGACGACCGCGGGGAGCGCATGAACCTCAAAATCCGCACTGCCCAGATGATGAAGGTCCCCTACATGCTGGTGGTCGGCGACAGAGAGGCCGAAGCCGGAGCCGTGGCCGTACGCCTCCGCGACGGAGAGGACCTCGGCGCGATGCCGGTGGCGGACCTTCAGGCCCGCTTGGCCCAAGAGACCTCCAGGTGAAGACCTATGCCCCTTCGGATTAGTCCAGGAACTCCTCGCCCATGACAGGGACCGGAGGCCGCTTGTGATAGCCGACTCCGCCTTCCAACCACCACGAAGGATAGATGAAAGATGCCCAACAGGCTGATCAACGAGACCAGCCCCTACTTGCTACAGCACGCCAACAACCCGGTGGACTGGTATGCCTGGGGGGAAGAGGCGCTGGAACGGGCCAGGTCCGAAAACAAGCCGATCCTCTTGAGCATCGGGTATTCCGCGTGCCACTGGTGCCACGTGATGGAGCGGGAGTCGTTCGAAGACGAGGACATCGCGTCGCTTATGAACCAGCGCTTTGTCAGCATCAAGGTAGACCGCGAAGAGCGGCCCGACCTCGACGCGGTTTACATGCAAGCGGTCCAGATGCTCACCGGCAGCGGCGGCTGGCCCATGACGGTTTTCCTAACTCCGGAATGTAAGCCCTTCTATGGCGGCACTTATTTCCCGCCCGCAGACCGCGGTGGAATGCCCGGCTTCCCCCGGCTCCTCCTGGCCATCAGCGACGCCTACAATAACAATCGCGGCGAAGTCGACCGCGTCACCGGGCAGTTGACGGCCAACATGGGACTCACCGGCCAGGTGCCCAGGGGAATCGACCCGCTGACCACGGAGACCCTGCACCAAGCCTACTCCAACCTTGCCACCAATTTCGACTACCAGAATGGAGGAGTGGGCCCCGCCCCCAAATTCCCCCAACCCATGACCCAGGAATTCCTCCTGCGCTACCACCAACGGGGATTCAACCCACGGGCGTTGGACATGGTCAATCTGACCCTGGAGAAAATGGCCTACGGAGGAATATATGACCAGATAGGCGGCGGTTTCCATCGTTACTCCACCGACCCCTACTGGCTCGTTCCTCACTTCGAAAAGATGCTCTACGATAACGCCCAACTTGCCAGGCTATACCTCCATGCTTACCAGGTTACAGACCGTGATCTTTACCGCCGGATAACCGAGGAGACCCTGGACTACGTGCTACGCGAAATGACCGGGCCAACCGGTGGCTTCTACTCAGCCCAGGACGCGGACAGCGAAGGGGAGGAGGGCAAGTTTTTCGTCTGGACCGCGGACGAGATATCCAACGTCCTGGGACCAACCGACGGGGCAATTTTCTGCGCTTTCTTCGGAGTGACCGAGCGCGGCAACTTCGAAAGCAAGAACATCCTCAACATCACCAAGGAAGAATCGGATTTTGCCCGGGACCGGCGCATGGAACTGGGCGACCTTATGACCGTCATCCAAACTGGCAAGACTGAACTCCTTCAAGTGCGTGAAGAGCGTATCCATCCCCTATTGGACGACAAAGTGCTGGCGTCCTGGAATGGTCTAATGCTCCGCGCATTCGCCGAGGCGGCCGCCGCCCTGGGCAGACAGGACTACCTCGACGCCGCGGTGAAGAACGCCGAATTCCTAATGGGATCGATGAAGCTTGACGGCAGACTTTTGCGCACCCACCGCAACGGCGAGTCAAAGCTGTTGGGGTATCTGGAGGACTATTCCTTCGTGGCCGACGGGCTTCTGGCCTTGTACGAAGCAACCTTCGACGAGCGCTGGCTCCGAGAAGTCGCCGCCCTGGCGGACTCCATGATCGATCTCTTTTGGGATGAATCAGTGGGTGGCTTTTACGACACGGGTTCAGACCACGAGGCGCTGGTAATACGTCCCAGGGACGTATTCGACCACGCCCAACCGTGCGGAGGCTCGGTGGCCACCGAGGCGCTGCTCCGGTTGGCCGTATTCACCGGGAAGAACGAGTACGCCGCCAAAGCCGTGGCCCCACTGCGGTCCTTGCGCGAGAACATGGCCCGCTCCCCCGCCAGTTCCGGGGTTTGGCTGGGCGCATTGGACTTCTACGTCTCTACGCCCAAGGAAGTGGCGATCGTCGGTCCAAGAGATGACCCGGCCACTCGCTCTCTGCTAGACGCCGTGTTCCATCAGTTTCTTCCCAACAAGGTGGTGGCCGGTATCTGGGACCCGCCTACTCCTCCAGGTGCGAGCCAGTTTCCGTTGCTGCAAGACCGGGGTATGACCAACGGCCAGCCCACCGCCTACGTTTGCCAGAATTACGCCTGCCAGCTCCCGGTGAACGACGCTGAGGGCCTGTTGGAACAGCTCAAGGCCTGACACCGGCATCCAGTCCCGCTTCGGCCACTGTCTCCCTTGTCACGGTGTCGGGGAGACGGTAACCCCTGGACATCCAGTACCCGACCAGGGCCAACAACCCGGCTACCGGGCCGATGAGACGTATTCCCAGGGGGTCCTCGACGGTCTTGCCGAGAAGCAAGACCATCCCCATGAGCAGCGGCGCGAACGAGGAGCCTATCTTCTCGAAGAGGTTCTGTGCCGCATAGTACATTCCTTCTCTCCGCATGCCCGTTAGCAGCTCGTCATAGTCGGCAATATCGGCGGTGATGGCTTTCGGCAGCAAGTTGACTCCGGCCATCGGGAAACCGGCGAAGAACGCAATGACCAGAGCCTGCGCCGCGGCGGGAATAACCGGAATGAATCCGGCGAAAGATATTATCGGCAGGTAGGCCGCCGTGACCAACAGGGACAGCGAATAGACCCAACGCTTGCTCCTTCGGTCACTGAGCTTCCACAGCGCCAGTGCCCCCACCACCATCCCCAGCACCGCGGCCAACGCAAGCAGCGACGTGGTCCCCCCTTGTCCCAACGACCTGCCTCCGGCAAAGGGCAGCCAACTCCATGTGTGTAGACTGCCCAGGACCCCAGCGACGAAGAACGGAAGCCACGCGGTCAGCATGCCCACGGCCAACTGAAACAGCACGTATGTGGGCAGGAAGTGGAGGAATTGCTTATTTCGCAGTGTGCCCGTGAACGCCGACCTTAGGGGAATATCCGCAGCCGGTGTTTTTCTGGGCGCATGTTTCCAGACAGCGGATAGCCCCAGATAGCGGAACACCAGCCCGGTGGCCCCCACGATTCCACCCATAACCTGAAAACCATATAGGTCCTTGATCGGTCCGGACAAAACGAATCCCAGGGCAGCCCCTAGCAGGCCGAAATAGAGCCACCAGGCCACAATGCTCATCCGGTCCCGGTGGCTCACCGCCAATTCAGGCAACAGCGCCTCGTATGGTCCGCTGGACATGGTCGTGGCCAGGAAGAATAGCTCCAGGACAACGAAGAAATACACGGCGTTCACCGCTCCAGCCCCGTCCTGAGGGGCAAACCAAAGTAAGCTAAAGAAGAGTGCATGGAAGGGTGTCGCACAGAGGATGAACGGCAGCCTCCGACCGAGCCGGCTCCGTGTGCGGTCGCTCCACCAACCAATGATTGGATCGTCGATCGCCTCGATGAACCGTCCCGCGGTCAGCAACAATCCTGCCACGAGCGTCGGACCCAGATGAATTGCCCCTAGTACTACAGTCGCAGGTAGTTCTTGGTAGAATGAGGTTACTTTATCAGGTGGGTGAGGTGAGGAATTGGCTGGGGAGCGGGGAGAGGTGTTGGAAGCGGCCCGGTGGGCCAAGGGTATTGAGGAAGTGCACCGACGCATTGGTTCACGTTTCTACCGGTCGGAAGCCCGCCGGCGGGCACTGGCCTATGTGAAGGGACTGCTCAGTCCAATAGAGCGCAAGAACGGGTGGCAACTGGCGGAGCAGGCGGGCGATGCTACACCCGACGGGGTACAGCGCCTGTTGTACAACTACCGGTGGGATGCCGACCTGGTTCGAGATGATCTCCGGGACTACGTGGTGGAGCATCTGGCTGCCGCTGACGGGGTGCTGGTGGTGGACGAGACTGGGTTTCTGAAGAAGGGTAGCAAGTCAGCAGGGGTGCAGCGGCAGTACAGTGGGACAGCGGGTCGGGTAGAGAATTGCCAGATAGGAGTATTTCTCACGTATGCCACGGCTCAGGGCAGGGTCCTGCTGGACCGGGAGCTGTACCTGCCCCAGGTATGGGCTGATGACCGCCAGCGCAGGCTGGAGGCTGGTGTGCCGGAGGAAATAGACTTCCGGACCAAGCCACAACTGGCCCGGGTAATGGTGGAACGGGCGGTGGAGGGGGGAGTTCCCTTCGGCTGGGTTGCTGGAGACACGGTTTATGGCAGTGACCGCAAGTTGCGGCAGTGGCTGGAGCAACAGGAAATACCCCACGTACTGGCGGTCAAGCGCAATGAGAAGCTGTGGGCCCTGACGGATAAGGGCTCGCGCCAGGTGCGGGCGGACCGGCTGGCGCCTGGGGTGGAAGAATCGGGCTGGGTCCGGTTGAGCGCCGGTAATGGGGCCAAGGGTCCCCGGGTCTACGACTGGACCAGGGTGGCGATCCGGCCTCTGAAGGAGCCAGGCAAGGGGTACTGGCTGCTGGCCCGCCGCAGCATTGCCCAGCCCGAAGAGCTGGCCTGGTACGTCTGCTTCGGCCCAGCGGAGACAAGCTTGGAGGAACTGGTGAGGGTGGCAGGTATTCGTTGGACCATCGAGGAGTGCTTTGAGGAGGCCAAGGGGCAGGTAGGGCTGGACCAGTATGAAGTGCGGAAATGGGAGGGCTGGTACCGGCATATCACCCTGGCCATGCTGGCCCATGCCTACCTGGCGGTAGTCCGGCAACAGGCCAACGCAGGTTGCTGCGGAAAAAAGGGGGAGAGCCGGAGTGGGATGAATCCCTGATACCGTTGACGGTCCCCGAGGTGCGCCGACTACTGTACAAGTTGATCTGGCAGCCCAGGCCATCACCGAAGAGAGTGCTGGCCTGGTCCCGTTGGAGGAGGCGCCACCAGGCCCGGGCCCGCCACTGCCACTACCAGCGTCGACTCCGACATCTCAACCAATATATGCGACTGTAGTACTAGGTCCAAGGCTGGGACCAGCCCGGACTCACTCCCTGGGGCAGGCGTGACCAGGAAAAAGAAAAGCCACAGGTTGCGGGTCTGCGTGATCGCCTGGCTGCCGACCGAATCCGCCGCGAATAACAGCTTGTTCAGCGTGGGGAGCCTATTGCCCTTCATACACTAGGACGATTGCAAAGTCAGGCCACTAAGGGTAAAAGAGAAGGGGAAAAGACGGATGGGTGGGTGAAGTTGTGGAAGCGGCGGCGGAATCTCTTTTCAAGAGCTTGGAACAGGTGCCGGACCCGAGGAAAGCCCGGGGAGTCAGACACCCTTTTCAGGCGATCTTGCGCTTGACGTTGCTGGGCCTGGTCAGCGGTCAAACTACAATGGCCCACATAGCCCTGTTTGGGCAATTGCATTGGCAAACGCTGAAGGAACCCCTGGGCTTCATTCGGGACCGGGCTCCCCACGCTACCACGATCTCCCGGGCATTGGCGGGAGTCCCTTTCGAGCAATTGCAACAGGCCTTGATTGGCTGGGTTGAGGGGATGGTGGAAGACCGGCGCATGAATGCCTCAGTGGATGGGAAGTGGGCTAAACAGTCCGAAGACGCCGCCGGGAATCCCCTTGGGATGGTGAATGTCCTGGCCCATGACCTGAAGCTGTGCCTGGCCCAGTGGCCGATGACGGAGAAGCGGTACGAACCGAAGGTGTTGCGGGCGCAACTGGGCCAATTGTTTGAGCATTATCCGGGCCTGCAACTGCTCACTATGGATGCCCTGTACGCGGAACGGGACCTTTGCCAAGCTATAGTAAGCTATGGGCGGGACTACCTGGTGCGGGTCAAAGGAAACCGGCCAACAATTCTGGCTGCCCTGGCGGACGGGTTTCCGGAGGCTGAACTGGGGGAACCGCAAGCAGAGACCAAAGAAAAAAAGCGGATAGAATCGAGATACGGCGGCTTTGGGCCGCCGCTCAATTAGCCGATTATATCCGGGAGGAACTGGGGTTCCCCGGGGCGAGGCAGGCCGCAATGGTGGAGAAGGTGAGAGTGGAGATAGCCACCGGTGAAGTGTCCCAAGAGCGTTGGTATCTGCTGACCAGCCTGCCTCCGGGTCAGGGCAACCCCGGAGAACTGCTGCGGCTGTTCCGCAACCACTGGAGCATTGAGAACAACCTGCATCATGTGAAGGACCGTAGCTGGGATGAAGACGTCCACACGCTGCGCCGTACGGGGTTGGGTGAAGTGTTCGCCACGCTGGTGAATGTCAGTTTGAACGCCTTGCGTTTGGAGGGATGGTTTCCTTCCCGGATGTCCATGCCAATGCGAGCCAAGACTTGCGCCTTCCGCCCGGAACAGACTATCGCCCGCTTATTTGGAGTATCGCTCTGACTTTGCAATCGTCCTGCTTCATACACTAGGACGATTGCAAAGTCCTTAGGAACATTGCAGAGTTGAAATCCACTTTGCATGAGACTCGCCAAAGCTAAGGGGAGGTTCTTGGATACCAACCTGCAAGTTCCTAGAGCGACTTCGCAATCGTCCTACTTCATACACTCCTGGGACTACCCTCAGCGTGAGTAGGCATGTATAATTATGCCCGATTCAGCAGAGCAAGGAGCGAAACTGGGCATGCGGAGCGCAAACTTCGGAATGCCGGGCATCCACGCTCCTCAATCCGCCGCACCGCGTGCCTGGAATGTACCGGCTCATACATATCGCCTTGCTTCCCAGTGCGAAGTTAGCGCGCGCACTTCATGGACGGGCCAGTAGCTAAACGTCTCTTGGCAACTGGTAACAGCCGGTGAGACTGACTAGGGAGAGGAAAATGCCAGAAGCAGCCAAGATTATCTATACCAAAACTGATGAGGCTCCGGCCTTGGCCACGCACTCGTTGCTGCCGGTTCTCCAGGCCTTTACCAAGGGGACCGGCATTGACCTGGAAACCTGGGATATCTCGTTGACCGGCCGCATTATCGCCAATTTCCCTGACAATCTGACGGATGACCAAAAGATCCCCGATTATCTGCGAATGTGTGGCGAGTTGTGCCTGGAGCCATCAGCGAACCTTGTCAAGCTGCCCAATATCAGTGCCTCGATTCCCCAGCTAAAAAGCGCGATCTCGGAACTGCAGGATAAGGGGTACGATATTCCCGACTACCCCGACCAACCAGCAACCGACGAAGAACGCCTAGTCCAGGTGCGCTATTCCAGGGTGCTGGGTAGCGCGGTCAACCCCGTCATACGGGAAGGGAACTCCGATCGTCGGTCCTCCACGGCGGTGAAGGAGCATGGCAAACGCAATCCCCACCGGATGATGCAGGACTGGCCGGAAGTGTCTAAAACTCGTGTAGGACACATGACCAGTGGGGATTTCTTCGGCAGTGAGCAGGCCGTCACCACAACGGAGGCCGGGTCAGCCACTATCGAATTTGTGGCCGGCGACGGGACCGTCACGGAGCTCAAATCCGGTATCCCTCTGCAAACCGGGGAAATCATCGACTGCGCCGTGATGAATGCCCGGGCCCTGCGCCAGTTTTTCGCCGACGAAATGGCAAAGGCCAAGTCCGACGACGTGTTGTTCTCCCTTCATGTGAAGACCACCATGATGCGCGTGTCGGACCCCATTATTTTCGGACATTGCGTGTCGGTTTACTACCAGGACGTATTCGAAAAGCACGGGGCGGAACTCGCTCAACTCGCGGTGGACCCCGACAACGGGGTTGCCGAAATTCTAACGAAGATTCAAGCTCTTCCGGAGGACAAGAGGGCGGAAATCGAGGCGGACATCCAGGCGGTCTATGAAAGCCGCCCAGAACTCGCGATGGTTAACTCCAACCGGGGAATTACCAACCTGCATGTGCCTAGTGATACGATTATTGACGCCTCCATGCCCGTTATTATCCGCGATGGCGGCCGCACGTGGGGTCCCGATAACGAGTTGCACGACACCATCGCGCTCATCCCCGATCGCTCTTATGCGACCATATACCAAGCGGCCATTGAGGACTGCCAGGAGCATGGAGCCTTCGATCCGTCCACCATCGGCAGCGTCGCCAATGTGGGGCTGATGGCTCAAGCCGCCGAAGAGTACGGGTCCCACGACAAGACTGTTAAGGCCCCCGGCAATGGGACGATTCGGGTCGTTGACGCATCGGGCACTACTCTGATGGAACAGAGCGTTGATGAAAACGATATCTTCCGGATGTGTCAGACGAAAGACGCCCCCATTCAGGATTGGGTCAAGCTCGGGGTCAATCGCGCTAGACTCACTGGCCATCCGGCAACTTTCTGGTTGGACCCGGACCGGGCTCACGACGCTGAGCTGATCAAGAAGGTGGAACAATATATGCCCACGCATGACACGGCCGGGTTGGACATTAGCACCATGTCCCCCATCGATGCAATCCGCGCCACGATGGCGCGCAGCCGAGCTGGCCAAGACTCGATTGCCGTGACCGGCAACGTGTTGCGCGATTATTTGACCGATCTCTTCCCCATCCTGGAATTGGGCACCAGCGCCAAGATGCTTTCGGTCGTCCCCCTGCTGAATGGCGGCGGGTTGTTTGAGACAGGCGCTGGCGGGTCGGCGCCCAGGCACGTGCAGCAGTTCTTGGAGGAGGGGCATCTACGGTGGGATTCACTGGGTGAATTCTGTGCTCTCGTCGCTTCCTTCGAACATTGCGGCGAGGTGTTCAAGAACGCCAGGGCAAAAATCTTCGCTGAGACCTTGGATCAAGCGATTGGGGAGCATTTGGAACAACGCCGGGCGCCATCGCGCCGGGTGAACGAACTGGACACCCGGGGCAGTCATTTCTACCTCGCTCTGTACTGGGCTGAGATGCTGGCCAAGCAGACCCAGGACCCTGAGTTGCAAGCCCGCTTTACCGAGGTGGCCCAGAAGTTGGCCGCCAACGAAGACAAAATCGTTCAGGAGCTGATTGACGCTCAGGGACAGCCGGTCGAAATGGGTGGGTATTACCATCCCAATGAGGAGATGACCGCCAAAGCCATGCGTCCCAGCGCCACCCTGAATGCGATTGTGGATGGGATCTAGCAACACACCGGCCGCCTGAGACGTGGTCTTCAGTCGGCCGGTTTATAGGCGTCGGAGCCTTTGGCGACTAAGGGCCGCCTCCTCTCCACCCGTGTTATTCTGTGCTAGCCCCGGCCTCACATGTGCTGAACAAGGACCAGGGGCGCCGCCCTCTCATGTCCTTATACCCTAGCCAGGCCGCCAGACCAGGCCAACTGAAAAGGAGCAATAACCAGATGCGAAGCAAGGTAACCGTAGTCGGTGCGGGGAACGTCGGCGCTACCACCGCTCTCAGGATTCAGTCGTTGGGCTATGCCGACGTAGTCCTGGTGGACGTGGTTGAAGACCTGCCCCAGGGGAAAGCCCTGGACATGCGGGAAGCTGGCCCAGTGTTGGGATCTGACGCCCGCGTCACCGGCAGCAACGGCTACGAGGAGTCCGCGGACTCCGACCTGGTGGTCATCACCGCCGGGATCGCCCGCCGACCCGGTATGAGCCGTGACGATTTGCTCCTCACCAACATGAGGATTACCTCCGCAGTCACCGCCGAGGTAGTGAAGCACTCTCCCAATTGCATCATCATTGCCGTGACAAACCCGCTGGACGCCATGGTCCAAAACGTTTACGAGAGCGCGGGCTTTCCCAGAAACCGCGTTTTCGGCATGGCGGGAGTGTTGGACACCGCCCGCTTCCGCACCTTCATCGCGGAAGAATTGGACGTCTCGGTGGAAGACGTTCAAGCCTACGTGCTGGGCGGTCACGGCGACGACATGGTTCCCCTGGTACGCTACACCACCGTGGGCGGGATACCCATTAGCGAGCTCATGGCCGAGGAGAAGATCGACCAGTTGGTCCGGCGCACCAGGGACGGCGGCGGCGAGATCGTGGCCCTGCTCAAGGAAGGCAGCGCCTATTACGCGCCTTCCGCCGCAATCACCCAGATGGTGGAAGCCGTGCTGTTGGACAAGAAGCGGATCCTCCCGGCCTGTGTCTACCTTCAAGGCGAGTTCGGCATCAACGGGCTGTGCGTCGGCGTTCCCGCCAAGCTCGGCGCGGGAGGCATGGAGCAGGTCGTGGAAATCCGCCTGACCGATGACGAGAAGGCCGCCCTGAGTCATTCGGCGGCAAGCGTCCAAGAGCTTGTCGACGTGATGCACAAGGCCAAGGAAGACGGGAGCTAACCCACCGAACTCATGGACCCCGAGATGGTCCTAAGTCCCGCATACGAGACCGGGAACGCTCCACTGTATAATCCAGTGGAGCGTTTCGCGTAGTGGATTCTTATGTCAACCATGAATGATCCTGGAGGCTGACCGATGGCAAACCGCACCCCACTGGAAACCCAACTGCTGGCAAAGGCAGCCCAATACTTGCCCGGGGGAAACACCGGGAACATGACAGTCCGGGACGACCTCAGCTTCCTGGTCCGCGAAGGGCGAGGTTCTCACCTGTACGACGTCAGCGGCAACGAGTACGTTGACTGGCTGATGGGTTCCGGTCCAATGATATTGGGCCACGCTTACCCCGCCGTCACCGAGGCCGTCATCAAAGCGGTGGAACAGGGCAGCACGTTTTTCGCCACCAACGAGAAGGCTGTAATGCTTGCGGAGATGCTGGTAGAGGCTGTTCCCTGCGCCGAGCAGGTCCGGTTCACCACCAGCGGCACCGACGCTTGCTTCCAGGCCATGAGGGCGGCGCGGTCCTATCGGAAACGCGACAAAGTGCTCAAATTCGAGGGCGGGTACCACGGGACCAGCGATTACGCCCAGATGAGCGTTACACCGTCCGCATCTGAGGAGTTTCCCCAAGCCGAGGCCAACAACGCTGGTATACCTAGCGTCATTCGGGACCTGATGTTGATAGCGCCATTCAACGACATCGACACAACCACAAGGATAATCGAAGCCCATCATGAGGAGTTGGCCGCCGTAATCGTTGAACCTCTGCAGCGGGTGATCGCCCCCCAGCCCGGATTCCTCCAGGGGTTGCGCCAAGTGACCGCCCGTTATGAGATCCCCTTGATATTCGATGAAATCGTGACCGGTTTCCGCCTCGCCTATGGTGGTGCGCAGGAATTCTATGGTGTAACTCCGGACCTTTGCACTGTCGGCAAGATAATGGGCGGCGGTTACCCTCTGGCGGTGGTCATGGGACGAAGGGACATTCTCTCGGTATACGATCAGAATTCCGCCGTCTCCGACACTTATGTAAGCCAAGTTGGAACACTCAACGGCAACCCCATCGCCTGCGCCGCAGGCCTCGCAACTTTGAACGAGATGCGTAAGGACGGCGCTTACGAACGGCTGCGCAGCACCGGCAGCCGCGTCAGATCGGCCATGATGGAATTGTTTGCTGAGAACGGCATCCAGGCCCAAATGTGCGGCGAAGACGCCATCTTCGACGTATTCTTCACCGGCCATCCGGTGGTCAACTACCGCGACGGCCTTGCCGCGGACACTCAAATGATGGGCAGGTTGAACGCCGGGCTGCTGGAACGGGGCATTTTAAAGGGCGGACAAAAGTACTACCCCTCCATAGTCCATACCGACGACGATGTAGAAAAGACGGTCCAGGCATTCGCCGAGGTTATCCCGACTTTGCGGGGCTAGGACGGAGACATTCGTATGACTACCGCTACGATTGCGGGATTTCGCCGCAAGCGCAAAACCTTGTTCGACGCGGACGACTTACTACACTTACCCACCAACGGGCGGCGTTTGGAGTTGGTGAAGGGGAAAATCTACGAAATGGCTCCAGCAGGTGCACGACACGGAAGCGTCGCCCTCCGAGTCGCCGCAAGGCTTCAGATTCATGTAGACAATCTCGGACTCGGGCAGGTCTTCGCCGCCGAAACTGGCTTCAAGCTTGGGCGCGAACCCGACACTGTGCGCGCTCCTGACGCGTCCTTTGTATCCTCGGAGCGGCTACCTGAAGGCGATCTCCCAGATGGCTTCCTAGAGCTTGCACCTGATCTGGCGGTTGAGGTGGTATCTCTCAACGACAGGCGTCGGGAGATACTGGAAAAGGCGCTGGCCTGGCTGGCGGCGGGGACATCGGAAGTCTGGGTCCTTTATCCAACGACGCGAACGGTGACCCTGTACCGGTCTCAGGATGACATCCAGGAACTCTCGGAAGAGGACGACCTCGACGGGGAACGGGTCCTCCCTGGTTTCGTCTACCCCGTCCGACTGCTATTTTCCTGATTCTCGTGGAATTGGCCCTATGCAGTTGCCCCCAGCTTAGTTACCAGCGGCCTGGTGTTTACGATGTGGCGGCGTAGTCCCAGGTCTGCGGGAGAGATGCCCATCGCCAGGCCAATGGCTTGGGGCAGGTGGAGGATCGGCATCCCGATGGAACGGCCTGCCTGCGCGGAAGCCTTGGGCTGGAACCCGTCCAGGTTCAAGTGGCACAAGGGGCAAGGCGTCACCATGGCGTCCGCGCCAAGCTCCTTCACATCCAGCGTGTGTTTGGCAACCATCGCCACCGAATTTTTCTCGTTAATCGTCAAGATGGGAAAGCCGCAGCAACGGGTCTTACCTGAATAGTCCACCACCGTCGCGCCCAAGGTCTCGATCATGCTCTCCAGCGAGGAAGCGCGTTCCGGGTTATCCTCCATCCCCAGGGCGTCGGTGGGGCGCACCAAGTAGCAACCGTAGAACGGAGCCAGCCGGACCCCGTTAAGAGGCCGCGTGACGAGCTGAGTCAGCTTCTCGATCCCGTAATCTTCGATCAGGATCCAGAGCAAATGCTTCGGCTCCGCAGTCCCCTTATATTCCAAGCCTTCCTCGGCCAAATAGGAGTTGACCTCCGCCAGGTACTCCGCGTCATTCTTGAGCCGGTGGTTGGCTTGGGACATAACCCCCTGACACGTGCTGCAAATGGTCATAATGGGCAGGCCCAGGTTCTCGGCCATCGCAAACGTGCGGGCGTTGAGCGTATCGCCCAAAGTGCGGTTCTTCTCTTGCAGCACTCCGGCGCCGGTGCAGGAAGCGCCGGGCATCTCCTCGAGTTCGATACCCAGGCGTTCACAAATTAGCTTGGCGGCCGGGTATAGCTCGGGGCAACCTCCACGAGACACGCAGCCGGGATAGAAAGCGTATTTCAAACTGGTCCTCCGGGACAATATGGATTTGTGGGTTGTGGGCGGCGAACCCGGTTGGATGGGATCAGTGGCTCTCTTCCGGTTCTTCCGCTGGTTGCCCGACTTTTTCAAACAGGTTGCGAACGTTCTCGACACCCGGAAGTTCCGGATGCAACAGCGACGGCAGCTTACCGTGGGTAAGAGCCCTAATCGCCTCGGGCATGACGTTCAGCAGGGCGGGCACGTTGGTCATGCCCACCGTCATGGGCACGATCTTCAGTTCGTCCAACCAACCACTGTGCTCCACCAGGTCGGCAAAGGCCTGTACGTGCCGCGCGCCGTAGGTCTTGTCCAGCCCGGCGTCCAAAGCCTGGTCGCGAAGGGCCATAATCCGGTCCATCGGCGCAACACCTTTGGGGCAGACCTGTACGCACTCGAAGCAGCGGGTGCAGTCCCACATGCCCGAGGCCTCGCTAAGCAGCTTCAATCGGTCTACAGAGTCTCCGTTCTCATCGCCGTCGCGGGGATCGGCGGTGAAGCGGTATGCCTTGGCCAAGGCTGCCGGGCCCATGAAAGTCGGGTCCACTTCCAACACGGTGCAGTCTGACACGCATGCGCCGCACATGATGCACGCGGTGACCCCGGACAGATGCAACATGGACTCGTTGGAGGCTATGTATTCACCCTCGGGCTCAGGGCCCTGGGGCTGCAGATAAGGCTCCACGGCCATGATCTTGTCCCAGAACATGTCAAAGTCCACTACCAGGTCTTTGACTACGCGCATCACGCCTGCGGGCTCGATGGTGATCACGCCGTCATCCCCCAGGCTATCCCGGGCTTGCGCCTTACAGGCCAACGTGGCGTGGCCGTTTATCCGCATGGCGCAGGAGCCGCAAATGGAGCTTCGACAGGAGCAACGCAGGCTCAGCGTGCCGTCCACGTCCTCTCGGACTTTGATAAGTGCGTCCAGAACCGTCGCGGTATCCTCAACGGTAACCGGAAAATCTTGCCAGTAGGTTTCGGGGTTGTCGGATTCGGGGTCGTACCTTTTGACCCTGAGAGTCAAGTCCATTGGTCAGTATTTCCTTTCTTCGGGAGTCCACTGGGTGATGGAAACCGGGGAATAAGAGATTTCCGGGCCCTCATCGCCTTTGGCCGTGACGATGTGCTTCAACCAGTTTTCGTCGTCCCTGTCGGGGTAGTCGGTGCGGGCCTGAGCGCCGCGGCTGTCCCTGCGCTCCAGGGCGCTTACCGCGATGGTTTCGGCACAATCGAGCATGAAGCCCAGCTCCAGGGCAAAAATTAGGTCCGTATTGAACGTCCGGCCCTTGTTGTCCACTGGGACGGTTGTATACCGCTCTTTCAGGCCCTGGAGGTCGTGCATCGTCTCTTGCATACCGGCCTCATGGCGGTACACCGCAAGGTTACGGTTCATCGATTCGCCCATTCCCAGCCGGACACTTGCCACCCGGTCGCCGTTCTGGGGCCGGTCGACAATGCCTCGAATGCGCTGCTCCTCGCGGCGCACGACCTCGTCAACATCGAACTCAATGTACTCCTGGTCCCGGGCCGCGTTTGCCGCATGGTCACCGGCCCGTTGGCCGAAGACGATGGTGTCCAACAAGGAGTTGGCCCCCAGCCGGTTGCCGCCGTGCACGCTGACGCAGGCGCATTCGCCGGCGGCGTACACACCGGGCAGATTGGTTTGGCCATCGACGTCGGTCTTGATGCCACCCATCATGTAGTGCATTCCCGGGCGTATGGGTATGGGATCAGTCA
This sequence comes from Dehalococcoidia bacterium, assembly GCA_965205385.1. GTDB lineage: Bacteria > Chloroflexota > Dehalococcoidia > Lucifugimonadales > UBA3495 > CATOSP01. The sequence goes on along the minus strand of CBDBGS010000008.1, from coordinate 1,375,267 downwards.
CCATGTCGACGCCCGCCAGGTCGATACCGATCTCGCGAATCTGGCTGAGTTTTTCCTTGATGAGCGCTTCGCCCAGGTGACGGCAGTCGAGATATACACACCCATCGGCGCCGTTTCCCGCGTTGATCTCCGTCTGTTCGGCGCGGGAGACCACGTCCCGGGACGCAAGCTCCATCATACTGGGGGCGTACCGTTCCATAAACCTATCGCCGTTCTTGTCCAGGAGGTAGGCCCCCTCACCCCTCGCCGCTTCGGATATCAAGACACCGTTTCCGGCCAGCGTTGTCGGGTGGTACTGCACCATCTCCATGTCCATCAAGCGAGCTCCGGCGTTGTAAGCCAAGGCCATTCCGTCACCGGTTACGATCAGGGCGTTGGTGCTGGGCTCAAACACGCGGCCCAGGCCTCCGGTGCAAAAAATCACAGTCTTGGCGCGTATGGCGAACACCTGGCCGCTGCGAATCTCCAGGGCTGTGACTCCGCACACCCGGTCGTCCTCCTCGATCAGACCCGTAACGAACCACTCTTCGTAGCGGCGGACTCCCGATTTAATTAGCTGCTCGAACATCACATGGAGCAACGCCTGGCCGGTGAAGTCACCCACGAAAAAGGTGCGGGCCCGCCGTTGGCCCCCAAACGCTCGCGTTCCCAGCTTCCCCTCGTCGTCCCGGTTGAAGGTCACGCCGAAGTGCTCCATGTCGATCAGGGCTTGACCCGCCGACTGGCACATGATCTCGATGGCGTCCTGGTCCCCCAGGAAATCGCTGCCTTTGATGGTGTCGTAGGCGTGGTCTTCCCAGTCATCCCCCCGGTCCACCAGGGCGGCGTTAATCCCGCCCTGGGCCGCGTTGGAGTGGCTGCGCACGGGGTGGACCTTGCTGATGATGGCGGCATTGCCCCCCTGGGCGCGGGCTGCGATGGCGGCTCGCATCCCCGCCAACCCGGCCCCAACCACCAGAACATCGTGCTCTAACATACCTGGTTCCTCCCTAGTCGTACCCGGTGACCGTTAAACGGCTCCCATAGTTTAGCATCTATCCGGGGTTTACAAGGTTAAGCGCCATCACCAGTGAGAGTATACTTTTCGCGTCCCTGATCTCCCCGGACTGGATCAACATGGGGATGTCCCCCAGCGGTACGCGCTCCACGGTGATGTTCTCGTCGTCATCGGCGGCAAGTTTAGCCGGACTAAGCCCGGTGGCGAGATAAGAGTACATGAACTCGGTACACCATCCGGGCGACACCCAAAAGCTTGAGAGAGGCTGTATATTGGCGGCGGTGTAGCCGATCTCTTCTTGAAGCTCGCGCAATACCGTGTCGTGGGGCGACTCTCCCGGGTCCATGCCTCCGGCGGGAATTTCCAACAGACTCGCCTCGGCGGGCTTGCGGTATTGTCTCACCAGCAACACGCTGCCGTCCGAGTCCACCGGCACCACGCAGACACTGTCTCCATGCTCCGCGATTTCCCTGGTGGTCAGGCGGCCAGTATGCAGCTCTACCTTATCGACTCTGAGGTTGACGATTCGGCCTTCGTAAATGACCTTGCTCTCGACCGTAGGTTCAGTATGCGGTCCTTGCATCTTCGCTGGTCTCCCTACTGGCCTCGGATGCTGAATCCCAGCCGGCGGGTCAGCGTGCCGTAGAAGTAGCTGGGAGGGTTGGCGCGGAGGAACCTGGCCTTGAGCGGACTCTGCTCGAGTTCGACCCGGTCTCCGGGAGACAGGGGATAGTCCACGTATCCATCGACACTGACGATGGCCTCCTGGTAGCCCTCCAAGGCAAGGGATATGCGTGCGGCGCTGTCAAGGACGAGTCCGGCGGTTAGCCCCATGTGCGCGGCCACTGGCTTCAACACTAAAGACTCGGACATCGGGTCCAATATAGGTCCGCCCACCGCCAGGTTGTACCCGGTGCTTCCGGTTGCGGTGGACAGTATCACGGCGTCGGACCGGAAGGTCGTCAAGGGAGCGTCGTCGATGCTGCCGGTGATGGTTACCACGCGGGAGACAGCCCCCCGGGCCACCACGACATCGTTGAGCGCGTGGTATAGTTCGGTCTCCTCCAACCCGCTGCGAATCACGCGGGCCTGGACCATGTTGCGCTCTTCCACGCGGCAACCGCCCCCCAGATAGAAGGGAAGCCGGTCCAGGGCCTCATGCACCTGCAGCTCGGTCATAAACCCGAGCCGCCCCATGTTGATCCCCACAACAGGAATCTCGTTGGCCGCCGTCACTTGGACCGCCCGGAGGATTGTTCCGTCGCCTCCGACGGTGACAACCAGCTCGGTCTGTTCCGCCCTCACCCGCAGGGCCTCCAGGTTCTCCGCGGGAGAAATCCAGCTATCGTCATGAAGGTTGAGCTGGTGGAAAATAGCGGTGCTCAGGTCCAGGGCCTCGGGAATTCGAGCGTTGTATATGATGCCGACGTTATTCATACAGCGTCTGGACGGAAATCGTCTCAGGGAGGCTTGGGGAGCGGCCCCGCGCAACCCCGGCGCGAGAGCACGCGCAGTTTAGCACCGGCTTAGAATTAGTGTCAACGCGGCCCTGAATCATAGCCGCACCGCCAGGGCTGAAACGGCGATCTCCGCCGCCCGGAGCACATACCCCGGCGCGATGCCCATCCATAACATCGAAGCTCCAGATGCGGTTAGGGCAACCCAGGAAGCGGGTGACAGGGGTATCGGTTCGTCGGAGGCCGGCGCTTCCAGGAACATGACCCGGATGATTCGGACGTAATAATACGCGGATACGACGCTGTTGATAACTCCGATTATCGCCAGCCAGGCCAGTCCGCCCTTCACGGCGGCGGTAAAGATGTAGAGTTTCGCAATAAATATGCCGGTCGGCGGTACGCCGATAAGTGCGACCAACGCCAGGGCCAGCACGACGGCCAGGACCGGAGAACGCCTGGCGATACCCGCATAGTCCTCGATCTGGTCGCTGCCAATGCGGCTGCCAATGGCAATGATGGCGAAGAAGGCGGTAAGGTTGGCCGCAGTGTACGCTCCAAGGTAGAAAAGCACGCTGTTTGGCCCGACGGGAACGTACCCGGTTGAGCCGTCGGCGGATCCCTGCACTCCCGCAGCGACACCCACCAGGATGTAACCCGCGTGGGCGATCGTGCTGTACCCGAACAACCTCCGGATGTTGGACTGGCTCATCGCCACCAGGTTGCCAACGATCATGGACGCGGCCGCCAGGATAGCCATCAAGACTCCCCAATCCATGCCCACGTCAAAGAAACCGGTGTAGAAGACCCGGATCAGCACGGCGAACGCCGCGGCTTTGCTCGCCACAGACAGGAATGCGACGACGGGCGTAGGCGCCCCCTCATAGATGTCCGGCACCCACATCTGGAATGGCGCAGAGGATATCTTGAAGCCAAACCCGGCAACCATTAGCACGACCCCGACTAACAGCACGTAGTTATCCGTCGACAAGCCGCCTGTTGTATCGGCAACCCTCGCGGCTATGCCGGTGAGGTCGGTGGTCTGGGCGAAACCGAACACCAGCGCCATCCCGTAGAGCATTATCGCCGAACTGATGGCCCCGATGACCAGGAACTTCATCCCCGCCTCGCTGGACTTGGAGCTGCTCTGGAACGCGGCCAAGGCCACGATTGGCAACGTGGTCAATTCCAACGAGATGTAAATGGTTATGAGTTCGGAAGCGCTGGCCAGCAAGATCATGCCTGTGGCGGAGAACAGCACTAACCCGTAATATTCTCCGTGCCTCCGCTCCATCTGGTCTACATACTCAACCGAAGCCAGCACAACCAACGCTGTGGCTGCCAATACCAGGAAACCGAAGAACAAGGCAAACCGGTCGACAACAAGGCTGCCCAGGAGCACGCTCTCCTTGCCGTCAACCAACGCCTCCGAAGCGGACAGCAGGTCCCGGGTGTCCATCAGGTCTTGCAATTGGAACACCAAAAGAACAGCCGGCGCGATCAACCCGACCAGAGCAAACAGGGGAAGCAACCGTTTCCGCTGGGTTACCAGGTCCAGCAGGATCACCAATATCCCCACAATAGCCACGGCCATCGGCGGGGAAATGACGTAGATGTCGTACAGCGACATGGGCTCCCTTACCCGCCGCCGTTAAGCATGTTTATCATCGGCTCGAGCCCTATCTCGAATACGTCCGTCAGCAGGGAGGGGTAGACCCCGATCCCTACGATGGTGATCACAAGGAGCGCCAGGGGCACAGCTTCGACCAGTGAAGCATCGGCCAGGTCAGCGAACCTCTCCCGGCGCTCACCGAAGAATGCCCTTTCCACCATCCACAAAATGTACCCGGCCGCTAGTACGATTCCCAGCGCCGCGAGGACTGTGGCCCATGGGTACGCCCGGAACGCCCCTAGGAAAACCAACACCTCGGAGACGAACCCGCTGAGTCCCGGCAGCCCCAACGATGCCAGCCCGGCGATCAGGAAAGCCGTGGCCACGACCGGCATCCGCCCCGCCAGTCCACCCAGGTCGGGAATGTAGCGGGTATGGGCCTTGTCGTAGACCAGCCCCGTCGCCAAGAACAGAAGCCCGGTGATCGTTCCGTGGGTAAATAGCTGCATAGCCGCGCCGTTTAGCCCCGCGGATGTCAACGTTCCTTCGCTGATTCCAATTGAACCGATCCCAATCATGACCAGGCCCATGTGGCTCACGCTGGAATACGCTATGAGACGCTTCAGGTCCGTTTGCCGAATTGTCACGACGGCTCCGTACAAGACGCTGATCACACCAAGCGCGACCAGGACCCAGGCGAATCTGTCGGCCTGAGACGGGAACATCCCGACGTTGATCCGGAGCAGGCCGTACCCGCCCATTTTGAGCAGCACTCCCGCCAGCATGACACTGGCCGCTGTAGGTGCGTCGGTGTGGGCGTCTGGCAGCCACGTATGGACCGGCCAACTCGGGAGCTTGATGGCAAAAGCTATGAAGAAGAGCCAGAACAGGGCTCCCAACGGCAACAGCACGTTCCCAGCGTTAAGCATGGTTTCGGCCTGGGACAACTGAACCATGTCGAAGGTCCCGATCCCCGGCGTGAGGAACACCGCGACGATGGCCACCAGCATAAAGGCGCTTCCCAAAAGAGTGAAGATGAGGAATTTCATCGCCGAATACTCTTTGCGCCCGGCTCCCCAAATGGAGATCAGCATGTACATCGGGATCAGTTCCAGTTCCCAAAACAGGAAAAACAGGAGCAAGTCCAGGGAAGTGAACACACCCATAACCGAGGTCTGCAACACCAGCAGCCAGATGTAATGCTCCTTTACCCGAACGTTTATGTGCCAGGACGCAAACACGGCGCATATTCCCAGAAGCCCGGTTAGCGCGACCAACGGCGCGCTCAACCCGTCCACACCCAGCAGGTAACTGGCCTCAAACGTTTCCCCGGGGATCCAGATAAACCGTTCGACGAACTGGAATCGGTCGGCGCCTTCCGACCGGTCAAAGAAGCTGAAAACAATCAGGCTCAACGCCAGGTCGGCTATTGCGATTAGGAGGGCAAAAGCGCGAACGTTTCGGTCACCGCGTATCAGCGCGAAGATAACCAACGCTCCCGCCAGCGGCAGGAAGACCGTAACGGTCAGCAAATAGACGAAGGGGGAGGAAAGTTCCACTACGCGATCTTTCCCCGGGCCCTTGAAGCGTCAAGTGACGCGGCCTCTATTTTGAAACCAGGCGTCGTCACGTTAACAAGAACCCCAAAACAATAATCAAGCTGCCCAACGCCACAGCCAACCCGTAGGCCTGGACCTCTCCGGTCTGAAGGGGGGCCAGCGCCAATCGGCCAACGTTACGGAAAATTACGCCAGTCCAGTCAACAATCCGGTCCACGATGCTACGGTCCACCCAATCAGTGGCCCCTGCCAAAACCCTGTAAAAGGCCCGGCGGACTAAGGCGTCTTCGTAAAGCGCATCGATGAAATACTTCTGGAATAACAGTTGGTGCACCGGTCCAGCAACTTCCAGAGGGTCCCTGTCCCGCCACGGCCGCATAAGATATAACCAAGTGGACAGCGCAATCCCTACCACCGCGATTATCGTCGAGAGTACCGCGATACCCAGGCTGAACTTGGGTATCGCCAGGTGAGGCGCGGAGGCGGACAGCACGGGCGCAACCCCATGCTCCAATAGCTCGGTAATCCAGTGTTTCGGTATCCCAGCAATCTCGACCCATTGGGGATTGCTGACAAAACCCAATGCCACCGCTCCGATTCCGAGCAACACCATAGGCAGGACCATGACGGCGGGGGACTCGGCCAGGTGGACTCCTCCGTGGGCATCGTCGGCGTGGGCATCGTCGGCGTGGGCGTCATCTCCGTGGGCCTCACCGCCCATGTCTGCCTGCTCCTGTTCAATCCCACCCCGGAACTCTCCGTGAAAGGTCATGTAGACCATCCTCAGGGTGTAGAAGGCCGTCAGAAGCACACCGGCGAGCAGCAGGATGAGGCAGACCTGTCCAACCCATGGAGCGACAACTCCCCCGCCGGTCCAGGCGCTCGCCAAAATCTCGTCCTTGCTCCAAAAGCCGGAGAGAGGGAATATCCCCACTAGGCTCAATCCGCCTATGACCACGAGCAAGTAGGTCAATGGCATGTGCCGCCGCAGCCCGCCCATGTAGCGCATGTCAAAGGTGCCCGTTGCGTGGTTTACGCTTCCCGCCCCCAAGAAAAGGAGCGCCTTGAAAGACGCATGGGTCACCAGGTGGAATATGGCCGCGGGAAACGCCCCAAGCCCCAACGCCGCCATCATATAGCCGAGCTGGGATACCGTGGAGTATGCCATCACCCGCTTGATGTCGTTCATAACTAGCCCCATCGTGGCCGCCATCAGCGCGGTGAACGCCCCGATCAACGCGACCACGGTGAGGGTTCCCTGGGACGCCAGGAACGCCGGGTAGAACCTTCCTACCAAGAACACGCCCGCGGCAACCATCGTCGCGGCGTGGATCAGCGCGCTCACCGGCGTGGGCCCCTCCATCGCGTCGGGCAACCACGAGTGTAGCGGGAACTGTCCGGACTTGCCCACCGCGGCGGCGAATACGCCCAGGGTGAACCAGGTCAGGCCGCCGCCGGCCAGGACCGCCGCGCCGCCCGCCACCGGGTCCACCGCCCTCCAGATGTCCGGGATATGGAAGGCATTCATTCCCGCAGCAGCGAACTCGTCGGCCCGGAAGAACAGATACAGAATGGCGATCAGCAGCCCCAGGTCTCCTATTCGTGTGATGATGAAGGCCTTTTTGGCCGCTGCGGCGGCAGCGGGACGCTCGTGCCAAAAGCCTATTAGCAGGTAAGACGAAACACCAACCAATTCCCAAAAGGCGTAGAGCACCAGAACGTTGGCCACCAGCACCAATCCCAGCATGGATGCGGTGAAGAGCGACATGTAGGCGAAGTACCGCGCGTAGCTGGGATCCCCTTTCATGTACCCCATGGAGTAAATCTGGACCATCAGGCTGACCGACGTAACCACCACGGCCATTACCGCCGTTAGCGGGTCAAGCACCAGGGAGATTTCGACCGTCGCGCTGCCCACCTTCAGCCACTCGTAGGATTGAAGTTCGGCCTCGTGGCCCTGAACGACTACTACCAGAGCTTCGATGGCAAGCAATAGGGAAAGCGCCAATGCGGCAATCAACAGCAGGGCGCTGACCACTGAGAAACGGTTGAAAAACGGCCGGATAACGAGGGCGATGATGACGAAGGAAGCCAGAGGAAGAAGGAAGATCCCCCAGACCGAGAGTTCTGTTACCATCTACAGCTTCCTCAGAATCTCTTCGGCCACGTGCTCTCGCCCCTTCGGGACATATACACGGAAGGGGACCTTTTCGCCCCAGTCCAATATGTCTCCCTCGGGTAAGATGCGGGTGGGAAGCCCTTCTCCCTCGAGGACTTCCTTCCAGATCTCAGCCAGCATCAAGTTCGGCGCGCTTTTGAACTCTACCCACATTGCGTTATGCGACCCGGTGACTAATTCCTGAGCTCTACGGCGTCGGCCAGGTCGACAGTCTCAGAGTTGCGGTACATAGCGAATACAATACCGAGACCAAGTGCGATCTCAGCCGCGGCCACCGTGATTATGAAAACCGCGAAAATCTGCCCAGTAAGCAGGCTTGAAAGGTCATCCTGAAATGCAGCGGGCGCGACGTACCGCGCCAGACCGACCAGGGTCAGGTTCACGGCGTTGAACATTAACTCGATAGACATCAGGACGACCAGCGCATTGCGGCGTGCCAGCGAACCGTACAGCCCAATGGCGAATAGGACCGCCGCAACGATCAAGACCGATTCAAGGGACATCTGCTGCCATCACCTCGGGCGCACCAGCACCAGGGACCCGATCACCGCCGCCAGCAAAAGCAGGGACACCGCTTCGAAGGGCAACACGAAATCGCTGACCAAGAGGTCCGCCAACCCCGCGCTCTTCAAACTATCGTGTTGGGCAGCCGTGATATCCGGCAGGTCCAAAGAGGGTACACCATTCTCGGCGCTAAGAGTCTTGACCGCGCTGGTCTGCACCACGTTGGCCACTTGTTCCTGGCCTTCGGTCAACGTGGACCAATCGGTCTGGAGGGCCACCGTAACCATCACTGCCAGTAGCATCACTGAAAACACCACGGCGGGAAGTTGGAGCCTGTTGGCCAAGTTCCCCTGTTGGACGTTGCGCGTCAGCATGATCCCGAAGATGAGCAAGATTGATATGGCCCCAGCGTAGATCAGTACCTGCACCACCGCCAGAAACTCGGCGCTCAGCAAAACGAAAAATCCCGCTATGGATACGAAAACGAGGACCAGGAGCATAGCGGCCCGGAATAGGTCTCTGATCAGGACTACGCCCAGGGCCGACCCAATGGCGATCACGGCCAGTAACCAGAATACGATGTCCTGGAACAACATCTACGTGGACGGCCCGGTGGATTCCCCGGTAGTGGCGCCAGTATCTTCGGAATCGCCTTCGTCGCCGGTGAGGCGCATCCCCATCTTCTCCCTCTGGTGCCATGCCCAACCTTCCCTGCCCACCTCTTGCCAGTCCAGGGGCCGGCCTTTGTGGGGGTCATAACCGGCGGCTTCGAGTTGAGGGCGGAAGAAAGTGCTGGGATGCTTCTCAGACTGCCTGAGTTGGTCTATCGAAATAAACATGCCTTTTCGAGAGTATTGCCCCTGCTCGAACCCGCTGCCCATAAAGAGCGCGTCATAGGGGCAAGCCTCGACACACAGGCCGCAGAACATGCACCTTTGCAGCTCGATGTCGAATACCTCGAGCAGGTACTTGTCACCCTGCGCCGGCGCGGTCTGGCTCGGGCTTGTCACGATCTTGATGATCCCTAATGGGCAAAATTTTGCACAGGAGGCGCAGCCGGTGCACCGCTCTTCGTACCATACGAATTCCTCGCCCCGAAAGCGGGGGTGCTGCTTCAGCCGCTCTTCCGGGTATTGAACGGTGAACGGCTTTTTGGTCATGTTTTTAAGTGTCACCAACAGGCCCTTGACCATTCCCATACCGTACATTATGTCACCTCACCCGCTGCGGGCCGCCATCTTGCGGGCCTTACTTTGTCCCGGATCAGGCTACCGAACAGGGGGATGCAAACGGCGGCGATCGCCAGGTTAACCCCCGTCATAATCCAGAGGTCATTGGTTGTCAGAGAACCATTGGCATCCCTTAAGAAGTAAACTTCCAGGCTGGTTGCCAGAAGGTTGATGAAGCTCAGCGGCATCAGGAACTTCCAGGCAAACGCCATTATCTGGTCGATACGGAGCCGGGGAAAGGTTGCCCTAACCCAGATGAACAGGAACGCGACCACGCCCACCTTCAGCAGGAACCAGAACCAACCGATGTAGGCGCTGGCCGGACCTGCCCAACCTGATAGGAACAGCGTCACGATCACCGCTGATGCTGTTACCACACCACCGAATTCCGCAGCCTGAATGAGCCCGAACTTGATGCCGCTGTACTCGATATGGTACCCGGCGATCAACTCCGATTCAGCCTCGGCGACGTCGAAGGGGGTGCGGTTCAACTCCGCCGAAGTCCCGGCGAGAAACACGAACATAGCCAGCGGCTGCACCAGGAGGAAGGGTATTGCCTGGGCGGCCACGACGTCGGCCAGTGACATCGACCCGGCTACCATGACGACACCGAGCAAGCAAAGCACCACGGGGACTTCGTAGCTAATCAACACCGCCACTCCCCTGGCCGCGCCGAATAGGGCGTAACGGTTGTTGGACGCCCATCCGGCCATCAAAATGGCCACCGAGGTCAGGGAGGTTACGGCAAGCACGTACAGAACGCCGACGTTGAGGTCGGCCAGCGCGGTGTTCTTGGAGAAGGGCACCACCGCCAGCATTAGGATGGCGGTCGACACCATGATTACCGGGGCAGCCACGAACGCGATCTTGTCGGCCCCCGCCGGGACCAAGTCTTCTTTGACGATCAGCTTGAGCAAGTCGGCGATGGGCTGGAATGTGCCGAATGGCCCCCACCGGTTGGGTCCCACACGGTTGTGGAACCTCCCGATCAACCGCCGCTCCGTCCACACGAACACCGCCGCCCCCAAGAGCACCGCGTTGACCAGGATAACCATGATGACCAACCCCGCCAGGAAATATGACAGCCAGCACGGCAGGAACAAGCCGGCCAACTCATACACCCACCTCAGCAGGGGCGTCCCGTAGAGGATACTGTCCTGGGATAAGACGCAGCTCACCGGTCAACTTCACCCATGTTGATATCGACGCTGCCCAGGGTCACGATCATGTCGGCCAACTTCCAGCCGACCAATAAATGTTCGGTCACCGTGAGATTTATCAGCGACGGCGATCGTATCTTGCAACGGTACGGGCTGACTCCTCCGTCGCTGAACAGGTAGAATGCGAGTTCCCCTTTCGAAGCCTCCACTCTCCCGTAGGCTTCTTTACCGGGCTCAGGCCTGAGGACCAGGGGTAGCTCCAGGCGCACGGGCCCCGGCTCGATTTGTTGCGCACATTGCTCGATGATCCGGGCGCTCTGGTGTATCTCCTGCATCCGCACCCAGAACCTGTCATAGTTGTCCCCGTTTTGCGCCACCGGAACGTCGAACTCCACCCGGTCGTAGGCGTCATAGGGCTCGACCTTGCGCCAGTCCCACGCCAGCCCACTCGCCCGCAGCACTGGCCCGCTTACCGAGGAGTTGATGGCCATATCCAAGGGAAGAGGGCTGACGCCGCGTGTGCGGACCATGACGATCTCGTTTTCGAGGACCAGTTGTTCCAGTTCCCCTATTTCCGAAGGCAACTCCTTCATGAACTGGTCCAGGGCGGGCCAGAAGTCCTCCGGCGCATCGGCGAAAACCCCACCGGGCCTCAAATAGCTGACCGTAATCCGCGCGCCGCATAGCATCTCAAACAAGTCGAGAATCTTCTCCCTGGTGCGGAAGCAATACATGAGCGGGGTACCCAGAGTCCCCAGGTCTTGCAGGAAGAATCCCACCCCCATCAGGTGCGCGGCTATGCGTTGAAGTTCTGCGGCGATGGTGCGGAGGTACTTACCCCGGTCTGGGGGCTCTATATCCAGCAGCTTCTCCACCGCCAGACAATACGCTTGGTTGTTAATCATCGAGGACACATAGTCCAGCCTGTCGGTCAGGGTGACGACCTGGACGTAGGTACGTTCCTCCGCCAGCTTCTCCGTTCCGCGGTGCAGGTAGCCGAAGACCGGCTCGACCTCCAGAATCTCCTCGCCGTCAAAGGTGATTCGCAGCCGGAACACCCCGTGGGTGCTGGGGTGCTGTGGACCGACGTTCACGGTCATGGGCTCAGTGCGAATGCGCATGCTTATTCCGAGGGTCCAATGCCGGGGTTGGGGATTGAGGGTGAAATCCGGTGACTCACCGCTACAGGTAGTCCTTGCGGAGGGGATGTCCGTCGAACCCCTCCCAGAGCATTATCCGCTTCATGTTGGGATGACCTTCGAAATGTATGCCCATCAGGTCCCAGACTTCCCTTTCCTGGAGATCGGCCCCCCGCCACACGGAGTAGACCGAAGGCAGAGACAGCGACTCCCGGCCGTATAGCCTAGCCTTGACCACCGCCTTATGTTGTTGACGGAAGGAGGTCAGGTGATAGACCACGTCGAAGCAGTCAATGAAATCAATGGCGCTGACGGCGTTCAGGTACTGAAAGTCCAGCCCCTCGCCATCTTTCAGAAACCACGCCACGCGTTCCATGCTGGAGGGCTGCACCCAAACGGCGTCGTCGTCCCACTTCTCCACAGTGGAGTCCAGGGCCCCGTTGATCCGCTCCGCCAGGTCCTGTCCCGACAACGCTCGGAAGGGCATCATCAGTTTTCCGGTAGCGTGGGGGCCCCTGGGCCGCGGCCAGGGCGCAGGTTGTGGTACTTAGAAATCTTCTCGTGAAGCTCCATGATCCCAAACAGAAGGGCGTCGGGGCGAGGAGGGCACCCGGGTACGTAGACATCCACCGGGATGATGTGATCGACACCCGGTACAACACTGTATGAACCGTAATACGGTCCGCCGCTGGTGGCGCAGACGCCCATGGAGATGACCCACTTGGGCTCTGCCATCTGCTCGTGAATGCGCTCAATTGCGGGGGCCATTTTCCATGTCACGGTCCCGGCGATTATCATCAGGTCCGCCTGCCTGGGAGAGGCGCGAAACGCCTCCATGCCGAACCGGGCGATGTCGAACCGGCCCATCGCCGATGCGATCATCTCGAATGCGCAGCATGCCAGACCGAAGGTGACGGGCCAAAGCGCCGCCTTCCGCCCCCAATTGACCAGCGCGTCTACGGATGTGACCACGAGGTTACCCTTGAGGTCGTCAGGCACTTCGATTAGGGGCTCGGCCTTGGGCTCGACAGCGGTGTCTTTGAGACCCTGGACCGTCTTCCCTTCGGCTTGGTCAATGTGCCAGGTCCTTTGGTGGAGGGGTCCGCTACCGTATTCCGGCATTTCCGGTTCCCCGTTTATGCCCACTCCAAGTCCCCCTTGCGCCAGGCGTAAGCCCAGGCCACCAACAGGATCGCGACGAACACAAACATCTCGATGAGCGCGAATAGCTCGAGGCTAAGGAACTTCGTTGCCCAGGGATAAAGGAATACCACCTCAACGTCGAATACGACGAATAGGACCGCGTACATATAATATCGGAAGTTAAACTGTCCCCACCTGCCGCCAATGGCTTCCATACCACATTCGTAGGTATCCCGTTTTACCTCTGTGGAGTTCTGGGGACGGAGTCCGATCCGGGAAGCCAACCACGAAATCGTCAACATACTGGTTGGCACGATGATGGCAATCGCAATAAATATCGCGATCAGGCCGTACTGCCGGAAATAATCGTCGAGCATATCCCTCGGCCCAGGTCCAGCTACGATTCGGCTGGAATTATAACATAGCGGGGACAAAACCAAATAGTGAAATTCGGCACAATCGAAACCTGCGGCGTCTGACCCAATTCGAAAGAACTTCACCAGCGAGTCCCGGGAGAACTACCGGTCTATCAAAAACGGCCTATCAAAAGGGGAATGTCCATCGCCGTGCTGGCCTGGTACGATGTTGAAGTCTTCCAAACCAAAACCCTGAAGTTCCGCGACCCCATGAACCGGGAATGGAGAAATGACCTTGCCCGACCAAACTGGCCCCCTAACCGGGTTGAAAGTATTGGACCTGTCCATCATCGTCGCCGGCGGCACCGCCAGCAGCCTCCTTGCCGACTTCGGCGCGGAGGTGGTCAAGGTGGAACGGCCCGGCAGCGGAGACCCGCTGCGGAATTGGGGGCCCTTCGCCGACGGTATCTCCCTATGGTGGAAAACCCACTCACGGAACAAGAAGTCGATTACCCTCAACATGGCGGGGCCGGAGGGCCAAGACATCCTTAAACAATTGGCCAGGAATGCCGATGTCTTGATAGAAGGGTTCCGTCCCGGCGCGATGGAACGTTGGGGGTTAGGCCCGGACGACCTCAGCGAGGTAAACCCCGGTCTCGTCTACATTAGGTATTCGGGCTTCGGTCAGACCGGACCCTACCGGGACCGCCCCGGCTTCGGCACCATCGCCGAATGTATGAGCGGCTACGTAGCCATGACCGGCTTCTCCGACTCGCCGCCCCTTCTCCCTCCCGTCCCTCTGGCCGACGAGTTGGCCGGAGTCTTCGGCGCGATGGCCGGGATGATGGCCCTCTACAACCGGGACGTCCACGCAGATTCCACCGACAACGGCCACCGGCGGGGCCAGGTCATAGACGTGAGTTTGTTCGAACCTCTATTCCGGTTGTGCATTCCCAACGTAACCATTTTCGACTTGCTGGGAATCTCGAGAGAGCGTGTGGGCAACGACTTTACCGACGCCGCCCCACGCAGCCTTTACCAGACCAACGAGGGACGCTGGATGGGCCTTTCCGCCACCTCCCAGAGCACGTTTGAAGGACTGGCCCGGGCGATGGACATGCCTGAGCTTTTGCAAGACCCTCGGTTTAAGGACAATGCGTCCCGGTTGGAAAACCGGGATGCGCTCAACGTGGTCCTTCAGGGATGGCTGGGTCAGAGGGCGATGTCGCAGGTCTTGGACCAACTCGTGCCTGCGGGAGGTGTGGTCGGGCCGGTCTACGATGCCGCGCGGATAGCGGACGACCCACACTACCGCGACCGTGAGGACATCCTTCAGGTGGACGACCCCCAGCTAGGTCCGATGAAGATGATCGGAGTGGTGCCCAAGTTCAGCCGGACCCCCGGGTCGGTGACTCACGCGGGGCCTACGCTGGGCGAACACAACCTGCCCGTCTACGGGTCTTGGCTCGGACTGGGCGAGGAGGAGATCGACGGTCTCCACGCCCGGGGAACAGTGTAGGAGGGCCGCCATGCCGAAGCCGAGTCTGCTGGTCGCCACCCACAACCCTGGTAAGATACGGGAATACCGGGAATTGCTCGAGGATTCTCCATACGATCTGGTCTCCCTGGACGACCTGGGAATCTCCCTGGACGTGGACGAGACCGGAGACACCTTCTTCGAGAATGCCTGGCTAAAGGCCCACGCATACGCCGCCGAGGGAGGCTTGCTAACACTGGCCGACGACTCTGGCCTCGAAGTTGACGCCATGAAAGGCGAGCCCGGCGTCCACTCAGCGCGGTACGGCGGCGACGCCTGTAAGTCGGACGATGACAGGGTAAACCTGCTGCTCCTGAACCTGAACGGCGTCCCCTGGGAGCGGCGCACCGCCCGGTTCCGGTGCGTGATCGCCATTGCCCATCCTCCTGGCTCCGGCGCACCCGCCTCAAACGTCACCGATATTACGCCGGCGAGAAGTAGCGGGACCGACGTGGCGTGCGTGGTTGGATCGGTGGCGGGAATGATACAATATGAACCGGCAGGCGATGAGGGGTTTGGCTACGACCCGGTCTTCCACCTCCCCTCTTACGGCCGGACCATCGCCCAGTTGCCCTTGAGAGAGAAAAACCGGATTAGTCATCGTTCCGACGCGGCCCGCAGAGCGGTTCAAGCGCTCAAGAGGTCGGCAGCCGGAGTTCACTAGCAAGACTCCAAATCAACGTATAGGTCCAGCGAAATTGGTATCTCCCGTGCTGAAGGACACCCTTGGCAGGCCCATGAGGGACCTGCGTATCTCGGTCACCGACCGCTGCAACTTCCGCTGCCCCTACTGTATGCCAGCCGAACTGTTCGGCGAGGCTTATGAGTTTCTGCCCAGAGAAGAAATCCTGACGTTCGAGGAGATATCCCGGCTTGTCGCAATATTCGCGGGTCTGGGAGTCAACAAGGCGCGGATCACCGGCGGCGAGCCCTTGCTCCGTACCGACCTCCATCGGTTGGTGGGTATGCTTTCACAGACCGAAGGCATCGACGACGTGACCCTGACAACCAACGGATACCTCCTCTCCCAGCAAGCCCAGGCCTTGAGAGACGCCGGACTCCACCGGGTAACTGTGAGTCTGGACAGCCTGGATGAGGCTGTATTCAAGGAGATGAACGGCCGGGGCTTCGGGACCAGGCGCATCCTCCATGCCATCCAACAGGCCCACGAGGTCGGCCTCTCCCCCATCAAAATCAACGCCGTGGTTCAAAAGGGCGTCAACGATCACACCCTCGTAGACCTGGCCCGCCACTTCAAGGGCACTGGCCACATCGTGCGGTTCATCGAATATATGGACGTGGGCAACCGCAACGGCTGGAAGTTGGACCAGGTCGTGAGCGCGGCTGAAATCGTACAGCGCATCGACGAACAGATGCCGCTTGAGCCGATTGAAAGCAACTATCACGGCGAGGTCGCCCAACGTTACCGCTACAAGGACGGTGGGGGTGAGATCGGGGTCATCGCTTCGGTGACCCAGGCTTTCTGCGCAAGCTGCACCCGCGCCCGCCTTTCCACCGACGGCAAGATATACACCTGCCTGTTTGCCAGCCAGGGCGTGGACCTGCGCGGCCCCTTGCGCTCTGGATTCAGCGACGACGAATTGCAAGAGATAATAGGAGGAATCTGGCGAAGGCGCACCGACCGGTACTCGGAAGAACGCGCCGAGCTAGCGCCGCTGCAAAACGCTCCTCAAAAGGTGGAAATGTTCCAGATCGGCGGGTAGCCGAGGTCGATGGGTAGGGATAGGTTAATTCTGGAGCAATAGGTTGACGCAGGACTCCACTGTGACTATATATACCGATGGCGCCTGTATCGGAAACCCCGGTCCGGGAGGCTACGGGGCCGTGCTCCTCTCCGGCGAACACCGCAAGGAACTCTCTGGCGGATACTCCGAGACGACCAACAACCGGATGGAAATCCTGGCCGCCATCGTCGGCCTCGAAGCGCTGAACAGTCCTAGCAACGTGTTCCTCTACAGCGACTCCCAATATCTCGTGAACGCAATCGAGAAAGGGTGGGCCAGGAAGTGGCAGGCCAATGGTTGGATGCGCAACCGAAAAGAGCCCGCGCTTAACCCTGACCTCTGGCAACGACTTCTTCCCCTCACCGAAAAGCATAACGTCGAATTTCGATGGGTGAGAGGGCACTCAGGAGTTAAGGAAAACGAGCGGTGCGATCAGTTGGCCACCACCTTCGCGAAACGCAAGGGCTTGCCCGCCGACTCAGGTTACATGCCTGCCCGCCCGGCGCGCCGGCGCTAGGCAATCTCCACCCGACTGCGGTTTCTCAACGGCTATCGTATAGGCGGTGAGCTAATGGCCTCTCCCAACAGCGAAGCCCCCAAACAGACAACCCTGACCCACTTGGACGAGGAAGGCCGGGCTAGCATGGTCGACGTGGGCTGGAAGCCGGTCACCGACCGGGAAGCCATCGCCCGCGGTCACGTCTCCATGCAGCCCGAGACCCTGCGCCTCATCAAAGAAGGGCTCATGAAAAAGGGCGACGTCCTTACCATCGCCCAACTCGCCGGCATTATGGCCGCCAAACGCACCTCGGAACTGATCCCCTTGTGCCACCCCCTGCCACTGAACAAGATCGACGTTGACCTCGAACTGGACGAGTCCAACAGCCGGGTCACCATCACCGCTACCGCCCGCACGACCGGCAAGACTGGGGTTGAGATGGAAGCCCTCACCGCCGTTTCAGTGGCGGGTCTAACCGTCTACGATATGTGCAAGGCGGTCGACCGGGGCATGCGCGTCGAGGCGGTGCGGCTGGTCCAAAAGACCGGCGGCCAAAGCGGGGACGTCCACCTGGAGGACTAGCTCCCCGTGGAGCTTCGGCCCAGCATTCACCGCATCCCGGGGACCTAGCTAAGCAACCCCTACCTCCTGGAAGAACAAGGCACTGACGCTCATCGACCCCGGTATGCCCTGGAACCGTCCGAAGACCCTCCGGTCCATCCCAGGAACCCACGGGTCTCATTTGCCGCGCCTACGCAGTTCCTCCACCAGCAAATTGACCCCCGCAGTGGCATAAACGATATATTCATCCACCGGAAGGTCCAGCTCTAAGAATTCCTCCACGTGATCGACGCCCCTCTCAGTGTCCGGTCCGGGCAAGACCCCGAGGTTGAGTTGGCAAATTTCGCCCGTAGGGAGCAATACCACACAGCCCCGGTCCGCCTTGGGACGGAAAGCCGGGTCGACCTCCAATGCCTGGACCGAGACCATTCCCATAAAGCCGGGAAATGGATGCAACCGGCTTGCGAGTTCAACCAACACGGAGCGCAACCGAATGGCGGTTTCCTCAAGGGAGGCACTCGCCATCTCCTGGAGCTTCTCGAAACTCGTCTCGCCTAGGTCCATCACCGGGGCATGATAACGCGGTGACGCCGAAGAGGGCAAAACCGGAAACTCTTGGCCCTTCGAGCCGGAGCCCAATCAGGCCTAGGCCACCGGGGCGCCGCACAACCCCTTCAGGACCGAAATACCCCCCAATCCTCCCGCCCTCATTGCCACCGTCGCACATCCCCCGACCGTCATTCCCGCGAAATCGAAAATCCATCCCCCGCAACAAAGTCCATAGGTGTCCAGTATTCGGTGGCCAGTGGGCGGTTTCCAGTGGTCAGTGAGTAGTGGCAGCCGACGGGGCCACTGACCACCGGCCACTACCCAAAGTCCAGTTCAATTGACAGTCCAGAGCGGGCCGCATTACCATTGATTGCGTAGGAGCAGCCCAAGGCGGTTGGCCGGGGCGCTCCTAGGCGGCAACGTAGCTCAGCGGCAGAGCGGGCGCTTCATAAGCGCTAGGTCACTGGTTCGAATCCAGTCGTTGCCACCACCCATGTATGCGCACTCCAGACCTCAAACGGTCATTTGATCAACCGCCCCACCCTCAGCTCTTCGATCTCCTCTTCGTTGAAATCCAACAGCTCCTTGAGCACCTCATCCGTGTCTTGGCCGAGAGCCGGCGCAATGCGCAATTCGGTTTCCGAATCGGACATTTTGATCGGACACCCTGGCACCATGAACGGTCCACGCAAGGGATGGCTCACCGTTACTATCATCTCTCGGGCCGCGAGATGGGGGTCTTCATATATGTCCTCGGCATTCAAGGTTGGCCCACACGGTACTCCCGCCTTTCCCAAGATGTGGAACACCTCGAACTTGGTGCGCTCCATCGTCCATGCTTCAATCATCTCATTAATGGAGTCCGAGTTCTCGGAGATCCATTGGAAGTCGGAATAGTTGGGGTCGGCGGCCAACTCCTGCCCTCCAATCGCCCTTATCAGGGGAAGCCACAGGTTGAGACGGCGGGGCATGGCTGCCAAGTACACGTAATCGTCGGGGCCTCCAGGCTTGCAACGGTAGGTGCGAGTGCCTGGGAGTCCCGCATTACCGTTTCCCGACCGGGGCCGAGACTGGTGGGTCTCATTGAAGTTGGACATGGCGATGCGGGCTAGATTGAGGACCGCGTCCTGCATCGACACTTCCACGATTTGCCCGCTGCCGGTGGTCTGCCGCTGCCACAATGCGGCCAGAATTCCCACCGCCGCGTGAAGCCCCGTGCCGGAATCGCCAATATTCGCCCCCGGGCGCGTGGGTGGGTCGCCGGGCCACCCGGTCACCGCCATGGAGCCACCCGCAGCCTGGGCAATCATGTCAAAACTCTTGTATTCCGCGTACGGCCCGTAGGTGCCGAACCCCTTGATCCTGGCCAAGATTATCCTCGGATTGACCTCGTTTAGAACTTCGTAACCCAGCCCCAACCTCTCCAGCGTTCCGGGTCCCTGGTTCTCCGTCACGATGTCGGCTTGCCTGACCAGGTCAAAGAATATCTCTCTTGCCCTGTCCTGCTTCAGATCTAGGGTGATACTGCGTTTGTTCGAGTTGAGGTTGATGAAATATCCGCTGTCCGCTCCGGGAATGTCGGTGCTGCCGAATCGCCCCGGGTCCCCGTGCGTCAACTCCTCAACCTTGATGACGTCGGCCCCCAGCCAGGCCAATAGCTGGGTGCAGGATGTCCCGGCTTCAAACTGGGTCAGGTCGATGACCCTGACTCCCTCCAATGCATTACCCACGGTATTACCTCCGATTCTCTGGCAGACTCCAGAATAGATGATGGTCTGAGCCGACTGGCCGCTCAAGCGGAGCCTAATTCTAGCGCATTTTTATGTCAAGCAATCCAGGCCCGAGGCTATCCCACGGGTTCTATCGTCCTTGTCATACGAGTATACTTCCTCTCAGAATTCCAGGGTTGCTCGAAACCTCACATGATTATTCATTGGCGGACCAGTCCAGCATGAGCGGCGATCAACGGATACTAATAGTCGGCAGATACCAGGACGTCATTGACCAGGTTACCGGCCTGCTGGAAGGCGTCGGCTTCACTGTCACCAGCACCCAGGACGACGGCGTCGCCATAGACATGGCGGGCTCGTCCAGTTTCGACGCTCTCCTAATAGGCGAGGAATTGCCGCAGGGGGACCGGCGGTACGTCACCGTCGAGGCTCGAAGAAGAAACCCCTCCATGGCGGTGATAGTCGTCCATAGTCCCGAGTCGGTATTGACCCAGGTGAAGCAGGCAGGAATCGCCTTTTGACGTATAATAACCCTCGATCTTGAGATTTCATAGGAGGATATTGACCGTGAAATTGCTCGTCATCTCCGGCGGAAGGCACCCCTATAACGAATCCACCCCCGTCCTGGAAGGCTTCCTAAAGGCGGCTGGTCACGACGCAACCATCACCGAAGACGCCTCGATTCTGGGCCGCGTCAGCGACATGAGCGGATTCGACGCCCTGGTGTTCAACACTCGAAGAGAGGATGTGCCCGACTTCGGAAACTCCACTCTGACCGCGGAAGAGCAGAACGGCATGAAGCAGTTCATCAGCTCTGGCAAAGGGTTTGTCTGCATCCACATCGCCACCTGCGTCCCACAGGGATGGGAAGAGTACCTGGACATTACCGGGGGCGGCTGGGTATCCGGCGCCAGCTTCCACCCGCCCTACGGACAGTTCGAGGTGAAAGTAACCAATGCCGGCCACCCTGGGGTTAGCGGTGTTGCCGACTTCTCCACCAACGACGAACTTTACATGGGCCTGACCATGAGGGACGGGAACGACGTTTTCATCACCGGGACCTCGGTGGAAGGGACCTGGCCCTGGGGACCGGAACGAGCCCTCAAGCACATGCCCTCCGCCACCTTCCCACTGGGGTGGACCCGCCAGTACGGCGACGGCAGGGTGTACGTGCTGCTCCTGGGCCACGACGGGCAGAGCTTCGAGACCCCAGGTTTCCAGAAGCTGGTCTTAAACGGCGTCGACTGGGTCACCGCCAACAAGGCCGCCCTGGCTGGATAGCCCCGCCCTTCACCCCGCCAAAGCTCCCGAATCTGAAGGACCCTGACCATGCCCCATCCCTACGTTGTAGGCACGGGGGCGCTGATCGGGGTCCCTTTTTATGGGACCCGCACTTTCCTCAAGGCCCAAAGGCGCAAGCTTAGTTCTTGGTCAAAGTATAAAATTAATGCAAATGTGCGCCAGAAATCGTTGATTCTCTCCCTCGCTGACCGGTACCTTCAAAGCACGATATTTCTCAACTCACCTGTACCAAGATTGCCAGGGTGTTGATCGGAGGTAGGGAGATGGTTACACGGGTAGAGTCAATCGCGGTAGTGGAACAGGAGCGCCCCGCTCCCACGTGCCGCCACCACTGGATCATAGAACCGGCAAACGGCCCCATCAGCATGGGCGAATGCCTAAACTGCCACAACGTCCGAGAGTTCTACAACTCCATCTTCGAACAGGATCGGGAAGACTAATCTGACCTAAGGATTCCAGCGCTCCTTGTTTCCCGCCAGGGACCCGCTGGTGGAGTGGGCGGCTACGGCCCTTTCGCCCCGCCTATGTCCTTTCGCTGGAAGAGCCACAATGCGACTGCGCCCAGACCCACGGTGTAGGCCAACATCACGGCCAAACTATGTAGGGTCCCTGGTAATAGTCCATCCGCGCCTAGGAACATTGCGGCTCCTACTCCGTCGTCGGGATTGGGACTGGCCAACCAGCCGCTGACAGCCCTTCCGAGAACGAAATCAGACACCGGACCGAACCAATCTACGGCGAGTGTCAAAATCGGGACTAGCACGCCTTCCACCAGAAACTTATATACCAATGTGATCCCTATGGTCACCCCTCCCGAACTGGTCAGTATGGTGAATAACATCGCAAGCGCAATGTAGGGCGCGAGCGCCACCGCTGATTTGGCCAATTGCGCCAAAACGCCAGACCATTCTCCGGCGGTCGCGACTCCGCCTCCCTCGGCGATTAGCCCTACTATCAGACTGCTAATGCCCATCGTAAGGCATAACACGACCAGCCACGCCACGCCCGTAGCGAACATCAAGACGAAGACCGCAGAGAGAAGTTGCCAGCGGCCCGTACCCTTGGCCAGCGACGTTCTGAACGTGCCCCAGCCGTACTCCGACCCAAGGGCAGACGCGGTCCAAATAACCACCGAGACCAACACCATCGTGAAGCCAACCGTGAGCGCGAACTCGATACTGTTGGGGAGCAACCGGACCTCGGAAGTCTCCCCCGTGATTTCTCCAAACGTGAATACGGACCAATACACGACTTGAGGAAAAGCGACAATTACAGCCAACAGTATCCACGGGGCCCAGCGCCGCCGCATCTTGAACCATTCCCATCTAATCAGTGACAGGAAGGACGCCATCACTGAGTCACTCCTTCGTCCTCGGCGGTGACGTCTAGGAAATACCGTTCTAAAGACACCTGCAATGGCCACATCTCCGTCACGTAGACCTGCGAGTTGCCGAGTGTACGGGTCAACTCCCAGGATCGGGCGATGGGCGCGCTCACGTCCAGCCCCTGCCCCTTGGCGGTCACCCCCTCCACCCAGTCAAGGTCGGCCAGGATCTTTTGGGCTACGGAGTCGTCCGTGGTAAACAGCCTCACCCCCTCATTCGAGTGCAACAAGTCTGCCACAGCTCCTTGGGCGATCAATTTGCCCCTGGAAAGAATCGCAACGCTATCGCAGACCTGCTCCACCTCGTGTAGCAGGTGGCTGGAAAGCAGAACGGTGCGGTCGCCGTCGCCCAGACCCCGGACCAACACTCTGACCTCGGCCATACCCGCGGGGTCCATCCCGTTTGTTGGTTCGTCCAAAAACAAAAGGTCCGGATTTCCCAGGAGCGAACAGGCGATGCCCAGCCGTTGCTTCATGCCCAAGGAGTAGGTGTGGAAGCGGTCGTCAGCCCGGTCCATCAGCCCGACTCGCCTGAGGAGACCGTCTATTTCTCCAGGAGTGCCCCGCCCTAGAACACCCTGAAAATACTTCAGGTTGTTCCGCCCGGAAAGGTAGGGGTAGAACGAAGGTGTCTCCACAATGGCCCCAACGCGGCGAAGGGCCTGCCGCTCAGGGGTGTCCGGTGAGAATAGCTCGTAGCTGCCCGAGGTGGACCTAACGAGGCCGAGCAACATCCCCATGACCGTCGTCTTGCCCGAGCCGTTGGGACCCAGCAGGCCGAACACGCTTCCCCTGGGGACCTCCAGGGAGAGCTGATCCACGGCGAGCACCCGCCCATATCGTTTCGTCAAGCCGTGGGTCCGGATCACGAGGTCGTCCATTCGCACCCTTCGGATCTTACGGTGTTTCGTTAGAGAATCGCCAGCGCCGTTATTATGTCAACCCACTGTACCGAGATACAAGGAATATTTGATGCGGGTTTGCGGCGAAACATGGCCGAAATGGTCCCACGCCATCGCATTTGCATTGCAAGTATCCCAACACCCCCACAGCCCCGCGTTCCCCACAAGTCCATCTTCCCCTCACCCGTCATTCCCAAGAAAGCGGGAATCCACCTCCCCAATCTGACAGTTCCGTGAAATGACCTGGCAATTCGCTATTCCCGGGCTACGGCCTTAATGCAATTTCGCCAAGAAAAATCCCCTCACTCCGTCTCCCCTGCCGAGCTTTGCTATAATAGCCTCCATCTCCCCAAAGTGAGGCATCAATGCAAAGTAGCGAAATACGTCTGACCGAGCTGTCCCACTGCGCTGGTTGAGCGGGCAAGCTCAGCATGGAGGACCTGGTCCAGGTCCTGAGTCAGCTACCCATGATTACCCATCCCAACCTTCTGGTGGGCACCGAAACGGGCGACGACGCGGCCGTATACCGGATTAGCCAGGACACGGCCCTGATCCTTACGGTCGACTTCTTCACACCCATCACCGATGATCCCTACGACTTCGGGACCATTGCCGCGGCCAACTCCCTGAGCGATGTGTACGCCATGGGAGGACGGCCCTTGTTGGCCCTCAACGTCGTGGGATTCCCCGCGGACCTGGCCAGGGACATGCTGGGCACCGTCCTGCGTGGCGGTTACGACAAAGCGGCAGAGGCTGGGTGTCTGATCGCCGGTGGTCACACCGTCGACGATTCCGAGCCCAAGTACGGCCTATCAGTCGTGGGCCTCGTCGAACCGGGCACCCAGGTTACCAACGCCGGCGCGCGTCCGGGCGATATCCTTGTCCTGACGAAACCGATCGGAACCGGAATCATCACCACGGGATGCAAGCAGGGCAAGACCGACCCCGTCGTGTTGCAGGCGGCGGTTGACACCATGGCCACTCTCAATAAGGCCGCGTCAGAAGTAATGATGATGGTAGGGGTCAACGCCTGCACCGACATCACCGGCTACGGGTTGATGGGCCACCTCCGCTCCATGGTCAGGGGCAGCAACGTGAGCTCCCGCATCCGTTTCGACCAGGTCCCTGTCCTTCCCGGAGCCTGGGACCTGTTGCAGGAAGGGGTCGTTCCAGGTGGCACTCACCGCAATTTGCAAGCCGTCTCCGACACTGTCCATTGGGACCAGGGTACGACGGAAGAGATGAAACTGCTAATGTGCGACGCCCAGACTTCCGGGGGACTGATGATATCAGTGGCGCCGGAAAATCTGGACCTGCTGATGACAGGGCTAGAAGATGCGGGAGTGGCCGGAGTGATTATCGGCGACATCGTGGATGGCTCCCAACACCAGATACAGGTATTGAATTAGAGGCCCACCCGTTTCCCATGCAGCCTCGACCCCCTTCTCCAACGCCGGTCATGTAACTACCCAGCCGACTCCGCGGCCCTGGCCTAGCGCCAGGGCGCACCGGGTCTCTCCACCGGTTCTCTCCGTAACGCAACACTCTGCCTCTCTCGACAGATGGGACTCGATGCGGATTATTGTCTCGTCGTGGGACGAACCCCACCCATGGAATACGCCCAGCTCTCGGCATCACCCCAGCTCTCGGCATCACCCCAGCTCTCGGCATCACCCCAGGTCCGTCATCACCCCAGGTCGCGTCTTTTCCGCGAAAGCGGGAATCCATGGCCCGAATCCTCGAGCCCCGTCAAGTAACACGTCAGGCCGTGAACTGGTCACCCCGGCGAAGGTCGTAGTGACGGTGGAATCAACCGTTATTCGATCGCTCCTGGCCGAACGCGCCGTCGCGTTGACACCATTTAGCCTGCCCGATAACATGGTTCGCAGACTCATGCCGTGGTAATTCACCCTCTTTAGAGGCGTGAGGTGCGGCCACAGAGGTGCTACTTGAAACGTCCCGATCGTGTTAAAACCGCCCCGGACCAGGGTATGGGAGACCGCGTCCCGCCGGGGCAGTTCCTGACTACCAAGTTTCCCGTGCTGACCTACGGCTCCACTCCTAAAATAGACCTGGCCGCCTATTCTCTCAATGTGTTCGGCCTCGTGGAGCGGGAAGTCGAGCTGAGTTGGAAGGAATTCACCAACCTGGAGTGGACCACGGTCACTGCGGATTTCCACTGCGTGACCCAGTGGAGCCAGTTAGACAACACCTGGGAAGGCATCACCCTGGCCGCCATCGCCGAATTGGCCCGCCCGAAGCCGCAGGCAAAGTTCGTGATGGCGCATTGCTACGGCGGGTATACGACCAACCTCCCGCTGGACCTGGCGTTGGAAGAGGGCCTATTGGCCCACAAACAAGACGGAAAGGAACTGGGGGCGGGCCACGGCTGGCCGCTGAGGTTGATTATCCCCAGCCGTTACGGGTGGAAGAGCGCCAAGTGGGTCAATGGAATCGAGTTTATGGCTGAGGATGCGCCGGGATTCTGGGAACAACGAGGTTACAACAACAACGCGGACCCTTGGAAAGAAGAACGCTTCTGGCCAGAGCTAACCAAGTAATCGGCCCCTATCCCCTGACCTAAACGCGTTTCGTGCGGCCGACCCGGGGCTAACGCGGCGTTAGCTTGTCCGGGTCGGCCTGCTGGCCCCGCTAAGCAGCCTCCCTCTCCATCTCATCCTCCCTCACGGGACCTAGAGCGAGCTTCTCCACCACATCGTCCGGCACGTCCTTCAGGTATCCACACTGGAGACAGCTCAGGTACCTCCCAAAGATGTCCTCGGCTAGATAGAGGTCTCCCCGGCACCTTGGGCACAACTTGAACTTAATCATCACTGCTCTCCTCCTCACAAGGATGTCCACTTCTGCTTTAACTCAAGTGCATTATCCTAGTTGACACGCTGCGTGTCAACATGTATTATACGGTCGCTATGAGTCTCGTTATTGCGAATATTCAAACCGATTTGGTCCTACCAGGAATTCGTACCAACGTTAGTACCAATCTACGAATATCATAACAGCCTGGTATTACCGGACTATTACGGCGGGGACTCTTTACTGGATTCGTCTAGGGGTTGATATTCCGGGAATTGGGCCCGGATGACCAGCCCGAAGTGAGCGGACAGATGCAGCGACGCACCAGATTAAGAGTGGAAGCGCGGGAAGGGTCCTCCCAGCAACAACCCGTGCCCAGACCCCAAGACTCCCGCCGGGCGGAGTCCACGGACGAGCGGACTCCCGGCCTGACAGACCCCGCCTCCCAAGACGCGCGGCAAGACCCTCAAATGGAGGGGGTCTACATCATCAGCGTAGCCGCCCGAATCTTGGACGTTCATCCACAGACCCTGCGTAAGTACGAAAGGCTTGGACTCATCAACCCCGGCAGGACTCTCGGGATGCTCCGGCTTTATTCCCGGGACGACATCCGCAGAGTCCGGCTGATCCAATACCTTTCCGGCCGCCTGGGACTTAACCTGGCCGGAGTCGAATTCGCCCTGGGCATGGTCGAGAAGCTGTTGCTCCTCCGCGAACGCCTGGGCGCGGCTACCCAGGACACCCCACTTCAGGAGATAATAGAGCAGGAATTGGCAGCCCTCTTTGAGTCCACCGGGCTGCCCCTTGAAGACTAAGGCCGGTTCTGACTTATGTATATCTGAATCCAGAGGCATCGTTTATGACAAAAGAGCAAGAAGAATGGAAGGTCCCCCAGGAGGAGCCCGGCGCGTCCGAGGCCGCTGACCGGCACTCCCATCTACCCCTCGAACAGCGGGTCGACGCTCTTCTGAGTGACCTGGAAGGGGCCCAAAAGGGGGCCAGCCAGAATCTGGACTTGGCCCAACGCGCCCAGGCGGACCTGGCCAACTTCCGGCGCAGGACGGACGAGGAACGCATCTCCTCGGCCAAATTCTCCAACAGCCGCCTCCTGACCAAGCTCCTACCCGTGCACGAGGATCTGGACCTAGCGATCACCCACGCGGGGGAAGGTGGGCCCGGCTCTTCTTGGCTGGAAGGCGTCAAGTTGATCCAGCGGAAGCTGCTGAACCTATTGGAGTCCGAAGGCGTTGTTCCCATCGTTGGAATTGGCGCCTTGTTCAACCCCCTTGAGCATGAAGCCCTCGGGACCGAGGTGAGTTCCGAGTATCCTCCCGGCTACGTCATCCAGGTGGTGCGCGGCGGCTACCGCCTCCACGACCGGGTTATTCAACCCGCCCAAGTGATCGTCGTCCGGGAATAGGGCCAACCTAGCGATAGCATTTTTGCAAGTAACTCGTTAATCGTCAGAAAGGAGATAGGTCATGAGCAAAGTCCTGGGAATCGATCTGGGAACGACCAATTCGGTTGCCGCCGTGATCGAGGCAGGCGAACCCATTATTATTGAAAACGCCGAAGGGGGCAGGTTGACCCCTTCCGTCGTCGCCGTGAATAGCCGTACCGGTGAAAGGTACGTGGGCCAAATCGCCAAGCGGCAGGCGGTGACCAACCCTGAAAACACCCTGTTCTCCGTCAAGCGCCTCATGGGCCGCAAATTCGAGGACGCCGAGGTCCAGAGCGCCATCAACCGCTTACCCTACAAAATTGTCAGAGCGTCTGACGGCGACGCCCATGTGGAGATGAATGGCGAGGCCCACGCTCCACCTCAAATCTCCTCCTTTGTCCTCCAAAAGATAAAGCAGGATGCCGAAGCCAAGCTGGGAGAGAAGATCACCCAGGCCGTGATCACCGTTCCCGCCTACTTCAACGACTCCCAGCGGCAGGCCACCAAAGACGCGGGGACCATCGCCGGCCTGGAAGTGCTAAGGATCATAAACGAGCCCACCGCGTCTTCCCTGGCCTACGGCGTGGACAAGACCAAAACCGACGCCACAATCGCCGTGTTCGACCTTGGCGGCGGCACTTTTGACATTACCATCCTCCAGTTGGGTGACGGCGTATTCGAGGTAAAGTCCACCAACGGCGACACCTATCTGGGCGGCGACGACTTCGACCAGGAGATACTGGAGTGGTTGATCCAGGAGTTCCGCCAGGAGTCCGGCATCGACCTCAGCAAGGACCGGATGGCCCTCCAACGGCTCCGCGACGCCGCGGAACGGGCAAAGGTTGAGCTCTCCAGCGTCCTCGAGACGGAGATCAACTTGCCCTTCATAACCGCCGACGCCACCGGCCCCGCCCACTTGGTCAAGACCCTGAGCAGGGCAAGGTTGGAGCAACTGGTAGGCAACCTGATCACGCGCACCGAATCCCCATGCAAACAGGCTCTTAGCGACGCGGGCCTAGCAGCCACCGAAATCGACGAGGTTATTATGGTGGGCGGAATGACCCGTATGCCCTCCGTCCAGGAGAAGGTGAAGCAGGTATTTGGCCGCGAGCCCAACCGGAACGTCAACCCCGACGAGGCCGTAGCCCTCGGAGCAGCCATCCAGGCCGGCGTGCTCGCCGGTGAGGTCGGCGATCTGGTGCTGCTCGACGTCACCCCCCTTACGCTGGGGCTGGAAACCCTGGGCAGCGTGTTGACCACGCTGATCCCCCGGAACACCACCATCCCGACCCGGAAGGCCGAGACCTTTACAACCGCCGCCAACGGTCAGACCACCGTGGACATCCACGTCCTCCAGGGAGAGCGCCCCATGGCGGGGGATAACAAGTCCATCGGACGGTTTATGTTGGATGGAATCCTCCCGGCCCCCCGGGGCGTACCACAGATTGAAGTGATGTTCGACATCGACGCCAACGGCATCCTCAGCGTGTCGGCCCAGGACAAAGGCACCGGCAAGGAGCAAAAGATCGTCATCCAGTCCGGGTCCGGCCTCTCCAAGGAGGAGATTAACCGGATGGTCGACGAGGCCAGGGCCCACGAAGCCGAGGACCAGCAGCGCCGCGCCGAGGCCGAGACACGCAACCAAGGGGACTCCCTGGTATACAACACCGAGAAATTGCTGGAGGACAACGCGGACAAGGTGCCGGAAGACCTCAAGGCCGAGGTAGATGGCAAGTTAAACGTTCTGAAAACTGCCTTGGCCGGCAGTAATCTAGCCGAAATCCAAACTGCGACCACCGACCTGAACAACTCTCTGCAACGCCTGGGCGAGGCGGTTTATAGCCAAAGTGGAGCTGCCGCCGGTGGGCCCGCCCCAGGTGGAGAAACCGCGGACGACATGCCCACTGGCGACGACCCCCCGGGCGAGGACACCGTCGAAGGCGAGTTCCGAGAGGTCTAAAAGACGCCTGACCGCGTGTTTCCGGGTGCCATCATCTGGTATAATAGGCCCCTAAATCCTAAACTCCTCGCTACCGGCGAAACTTGGCAGGTCACGGTCAGTGCTGACGGAGAGGACATGAGCGGACAACAAGATAGCGTAGACCAAGAGGTTCTGGACAGCGAAAACGACTGGACGATCGAGGGTATCGACCAGCGGTTGACCCCTCTTCAGTACCACTACCTGAGTCTACTTCAGCGTCTGATCGAAACTAAGAACAGCTATCAGACGGACCCTGAATTTGAAGCGTGGATGATGAGCGGCATCAACAAGTCAGTCTATTCCACCCTTCGAGACTGCATCGAGTCGAATGTCGGAGACGCTGCCAAGGATATGCTCCGCGAGACCCACAGCGTAAACTAACGGCGTCTCCCAACCCGTATCTTTCCCTCGGTGTGACTAGGAACTCGTCCAGCGGCAAAGGGGGGAGGTTAAACCTCCCCTTCTAACTATCCAAAGAGTAGTGCGGAAACAGCTGCTCTTTGACGCTGGCAACAGTCTCCTCGGCAAATGCCCGCGCATCACGTCGAATGTCTGACGGTACTTCGGGGGCTACCGTGTCCCGCAACACAGCCGCGCCGTGGACCCTGACGAAGGAATCCGGCAAGTGGTCCGGCCATTCCACGTCTAACATGACTCCGTAAGCCAGCGTCCAAGAGCGGGCAACCGCGCTCAAGTCGTAACCGCCTCCTCCCAGGGCCAGCCACGGTACCCCCAGGCCGGACATCTCCCGCACCGCTTCCACGAACCCCCTTGTGGTGACCTGTAGGTGCGTTAGCGGGTCGCTGTGATAGGTGTCTATCCCCAACTGGCTGACCAAAACGTCAGGGTCGAAAGCCTTCAGAAGTGGCAGGACCGCCGCGCGAAATACCTCCATATAGGTCTCATCGTCGGTGTACGGGTAAAGCGGCACGTTCACCGAATACCCGACGCCGGGCCCCGATCCTGACTCCGAAACGAAGCCGGTGCCGGGGAAGAGGTAGCGGCCTGACTCGTGGATCGAAACCGTAAGCGCCTGGTCGTTCTCGTAAAACGCCTCCTGCACGCCGTCCCCGTGGTGGGCGTCGATGTCCACGTAAGCGACCCTTAGCCCCCTCCCTAGCAAGTAATTGATTGCCACTGCGGGGTCGTTGAACACGCAAAACCCCGACGCTTGGCCCGCCGCCGCGTGGTGCAGCCCTCCGGATATGTTGAAAGCCACATCCACTTCCCGGTTTGCCACCAACTCCGCCGCCACCAAAGTAGCTCCGGTGCTCAGGCACGCCGCCTCGTACATCCCCAGGTAATAGGGGTTGTCCCCCTGGAGGCTGAAATTGTAGCGTCCAGGATCAAAACCGCTCAGTCCCATGCCAAAACTACGGACCGCGGAAATGTAATCCTGAGTGTGTAGAGTCCTCAGTTCCGTCTCTGTAGCGGCGCGGGCCGGGACCAGCAGAGAATCGTTCTGGTCGAATGCCCCGAAAGACTGTAGCAACTCGTAGGTGTACTGGAGCCTGATGGGCCGCATCGGGTGGTCGGACCTGAGTTGGTGCCGGGTCATCGCCTCGTCGTATATAAACGCTGCTCGTGGGCTCACAGGGCCTCCGCAATGGCACGCTTAAGCTCGGCTCTCATATTCGACCAATGCGTGCCTCGCCAGTATACCCGCAGGCACTCGGGGCACTCCATAAACTCGGAATGGGTCCGCAGGACGTAAGGTGGCAACCGCGGGGCCACGTCGCCCTTTGCCTTCGGCTCTAAGGGACGATTGCAGCAGAGGCAGCGTGAAAACTCGCCAATCAAGTCCAGCTTGAGCTCAAGGACTAGCTGCCTCAACTGTCCCTTCAAATCATCGTCTTTTATATGCACGACACGCACCTGTCCAAGCCGGGCGGCCCTGCGCCGGGCAATCCCCGAGTCCCTGGTCACCAGGACCCGGCCTTCTCTTAACCCTGTCCGAACCAGGGCATTGTCGCCGGACTCTTCGGGGAATAGCGTGTCGTACCCCATGATCCGTAGCCACGTGGCCAGGCGCCCCACGTTCAGATCGACTATAAACCGCTGCTCCACGTCCGTTCCCGGATCAAACGAGTCCCAAATCGTCGCTTGAGTCTATTCAATCATGGGCGGCAGGGTCAAGGCAGGGTCCCTGGCCAGGTTATACACTGCGATAAATTTCAAAAACTGCCCAAAACTCGCCTACCGTTCCGCTACGCAGTCCACATGGGGTTGGCGGTATATTTACTTGCCATGGGAAACCAGCCCACGCGGCTGTATTAGCCCCCTGCACCGGTCCCGCGATTTGGGCGCTAGGGGTGGATGGCGGGCCGTCAATTGCTACGACCCCGCCGGTGGGAATCGACAGGCGGACTGGTAAACCTGAGAACAGAGGAGACAGGTGATGGTAAACGGGTTTGATTCATCCCTAGAGGACCGCCTCAAGAAGGCGGAAGAGGCCGAAATCGAACTTCAGCGCCTCCAACCTATGGCTGCCGAAGCGCCGAAACTGCGGGAGACGAGAGCCAGGCTGCAGAAGAGGCAAGCTCAACAACGTTCTAAAGAGTCCTTCATGCAGTCCGTCCACCGTTCGGTGGAAGCTGCCTCAACCAGGCAGACCCAGGTCCCCCATCTCTTGGAGAACGCCGGCAGAGCGGTCAAGGAACTCTATGAGGCCTTAAAAGAAGTCGACCGGCACCGGAGAGAAGCGGTTGACTGCCTGATCAAGGTCGACCGCATCGACTACGAGATCCAGGTCGAAGAGTCCGAAGAGGAAGAACTAGCCAAAGACCGGGACCCCAGGGGCGTGGCCTATGCCCTGGCCTCGCAACACGGAGAGCCGCGGGTCAAGAGTTTGCTCATGGACCTGGACCCCGAATTCGCGTTCCTCAATGGCTGCGATCTAACCAACGCAATGGTCCGCGACACCGTAAAGTTCGTCATGAGCCACGCCTTGTCCGCGCCGAACCATGAGATCCCAGCCATGGAGCAAGCCCTTGCGGAAACTATGGAAGAAGTTGCTGAGCAATAGTCTCGCCAGCCAATCCAGGTCCATCAGGCTAACCCGAAGGCCGGACATAGCATGAAATTCGGCATTTACAGCTCCATCGCTAACCCGCCCGCCGGGGAACACCTCGACCGGGCGGTCGACGAGGTAATAGCAGAAGCACAGCTAGCCGAGGAGGCGGGATTCGACTCCTGTTTCTTCGGCGAGCACCACCAGGACAGGGATGGTTTTCTACCATCTCCCTTGATCGTGGCCACCGCAGTCGCCGCCAGCACTCGGACCTTAAACGTGGGCACGTCAGTCATCCTGCTGCCCCTCCATCACCCGGTACACCTTGCGGAAGACGTCACCACCCTGGACATCGTTTCCAAGGGCAGGATCATTCTAGGCGTGGGACTGGGTTACCAACCCGCCGACTTTCAAGCATTCGGAGTCCCCATGTCGGACCGGGTGGGCAGGTTCGAAGAGTCCATAGAAATCATGCGCCGGTCGTGGAGCGGAGAAGAGTTCTCATTCCATGGAACACACTTCGACCTTGACGCGCTGCATGTGCGCCCAGCCCCTTACAGCCCTGGCGGGCCGCCTCTGTGGATCGGGGCCAGCACGGTCCCAGGCGCGCGCCGGGCTGGAAGATTGGCCGACGGTTTCGTTGCGGGACCCAGTACAGACCTGCTCGGCACCCAGCGGCTTCTGGACGCCTACCGCCAAGCCGCGCTGGACGCCGGGCGTGAACCGCGAGTCGTGTTGATGCGAGACGCCTGGGTTGCGTCCAGCCGCGCCGAGGCGGAACAGGTCTACGGCCCCGAAGTAGTCGCCGCCTACAAGTATTACTGGAGGAACGGACTGGCCGAGTTCCGCAGCATCCAGTCTGAGTCCGACATTACCTTGGAGCGTGTTGCCAATGACCGCCTGGTGCTGGGAAGCCCCGAAGAGTGCGCTGCCGAGTTTCGCCGCTGGAGCGAAGAGACGGGAGCTGACTATTTCCTCCTGCGCCTACGGCATGCCCACTCCGGAGGGCCGCCTCACCAGCGGATCATGAACGCCATCACCCTATTCGGTGACGGTGTAATTCCCTACTGCAGCTAGCCAATTCAGGAGGTGAGTCCATGGCAGCATTGGACGAATACGCGGACAAGTACCAGAGCGTCCGCATGGAACGCCGCAACGGTATCCTCCAGATCACTCTCCACACCAACGGCGATAGCCTGCAGTGGGGCGGTATCCCCCATGAGGAGCTTCCCCGGGCATTCCGGGATATCGGTTCCGACCCGGAGAACAGAGTCGTCATCATGACCGGTTCCGGAGACGCCTTCACCGGACCTCCCGGCACCCGGGCCTCCCGCCCCCGGCGGTCGCCAAGCGACTGGGATAAGACCTACTGGGAGGGCAAGCACCTGCTGATGAATCTGCTGGACATCG
Source organism: Dehalococcoidia bacterium (assembly GCA_965205385.1). GTDB lineage: Bacteria > Chloroflexota > Dehalococcoidia > Lucifugimonadales > UBA3495 > CATOSP01. Next base: position 1,341,070 of record CBDBGS010000008.1, on the reverse strand, counting down.
AAGTGCCCATGATCGGCGCGGTAAACGGTCCCGCCCTCCGCCACTCGGAACTTGCCCTGCTCTGCGACATCGTCCTGGCATCGGAGGAAGCCGCCTTCCAGGACTCGGGGCATTTTATCAACGGACTGATCCCCGGTGACGGAATGCACATCATCTACCCCCTCCTATTGGGCCTTAATCGAGGCCGCTACTTCCTGCTTACAGGCCAGACCCTGGACGCACGGCAGGCGTTGGACCTGGGCCTGGTCAGCGAGGTGATGCCCAGGGACCGGCTTCTCCCCAGGGCGTGGGAGTTGGCGGAACAACTGTGCGAACAGTCCGATCTCGTGCTGCGGTACAGCCGCGTACTTCTGACTCAGAACGTCAAGCGGCAGATGCAAGACCTGTTGGGATACGGACTGGCGTTGGAGGGTCTGGGATCCGCCGACGCCGCCCTTGAGTCTGACCACTCCGGAGCCTAATCCCAACGGAAACGCCGCACTGGCCCAGAGGCTACAGCCGCCTTAGGCGAGGAATGAACATTCCCATTCCCAACGCTAGGACAGTCAATACCGCTCCATTTACCAGCAGCCCGATCCGGGAGCCTGCCGCTCCGGCAAGGTACCCAAGCTCTAGCTGGCCCGCTGGCGCAAACCCCAGGCCCACTATCCAAATTCCCATCGCCCGCCCCCTCTGCTCGTTGGGAACGTTGGTCTGAAGCAGGGCATGATGCAGGATATCCGTCACCGCCGCCACCACCGCGATAAACACAACCATCACCAGGACGGTAAAATACCCCGGCGACTGGGAGAGGGCAGCCTCACCCACTCCAAAGAGGACTAGGCTAATCACCAGCATTCGCCCTTGGCGTCCAATATGCCCGATCCACGCTGCGATCACGGTCCCTATGGCTCCGCCGACAAAGCGGAATGCCGTGATAAACCCAAGGCTGGCGGCTCCCATGTTTAGCACTTCCTTCACCAAGATCGGCATTGCCACCTGGTGGGAAAACCCGAACATTTCAGCCGATGCCGTTGTTGCCAATAGGACCAAGAGCACCCGGTTGGACTTCAACGCCCGCAGGAAGTTGGCTAGATTTTCCGCCATTGACTCCCGCTCGGTCGGGACCGACTGTCCCGCGTCCCTTAGCCAGTACATCGCCACGCCACCCGCCAGGTAACCGGAACTCATCAGGAAGAAAGACGCGGCGGGACCCCACCACTCAAAGACCGCGCCTCCGGCAAGCGCCCCAACCAACCCGCCAGCCCGTTGCGCCATTGACATGAGGGCGATGCCGTTGACCGCCCCTTCTATCCCCACTACGTCGTAGATGTACGCTTGCCGGGCGGTCATGTAGGCGGACTGAAATCCACCCAATGCCACCGCCGCCACGATTAGCTGCCACACCGCCAACCGGTCCAGGTACAGCAGCAGCGCAACCAACCCCGCGCATACCACCATCCCGAACACGCTGGCCCGCATCAACACACGCCGGTCGATCAGGTCGGATACAGAACCCGCGACGAAACCCACCACCAGGTTCGGCGCGGACCGCGCCGCGAATACCACTCCGACCATGCCGCCCGACTCGGTGATCTCGAATACTAGCCAACCCAGAAGGACTTGCTGCATCCCCAAGCCCAACTGGTTGGACGCAGTGGATGCCCACAGCACCCGGAAATCCGGGTAACGGAAGGCAGACATCCACTCCCCGGCCCGCAATCGTACGCTACCTTTCATCTCACTCCGGACCCGCGAAATCGTGCTTCAATTTGGGCCGCCGTCACTTAATCCCTGGTGGAAGCAAACGCCTCAGAGTCTACCATAACCGCCGCGCCGATTAGCTTCCCCCCCATCCACACCTCGCTTACCAGATCCTCTAAGACTTGAAAAACCAGCCTCATTCTGGCAATATGTGGACATGCGTATTGGAGCTTTTGAGCTAAACGAACCGGTACCCGAACTGGTCGATCCCCATGTGTTTGCCATGGTCCGGCCATGGGTGGACGTGGGAAGCGTCGGCACTCTGACCCTGAACCGGCTGGAAAGATACCTGGGTTCCAAAGAACTCGGGAAGCTGGCACGGCCGGGCGCTTTCTTCGACTTCACCAGGTATCGGCCCACGATGCGCAACGTAGACGGGCGCCGCGAAGTCAAGATACCTAATAGCATCATTCGCTACGCCAAGACTGAAAACGGGCCCGACTACCTGTTCTTCCATCTACTCGAACCCCACTCCAACGGCGAAGACTACACCGACTCGATTCTCGAACTCGTCAATTACTTCGGCGTGAAACGTTATTGCCGCGTCGGGGCCATGTATGACGCGGTCCCCCACACCAGGCCATTGCTGGTCACAGGCTCCCTCGGCGATGTGCCTCAGATCAAGCCCGTGGCCAACTTCAAGGTGCGTGGCAGCACATACCAGGGACCCACCACCATCATGAACCTCCTCTCGGAAGGTGTGGACGCCGCCGAGATCGAGTCCATCAATTTCATGGTCCATTTGCCGCAGTACGTGCAGTTGGAAGAGGACTATGCTGGCGCCTCCCGTATGATCGAAGTCCTCTCGTCGGTGTATGAGAACATCCCGGCAGACCTGGCTCCCGTACGTAGGGGACAACGCCAATACCGCGAGCTGAATTCCACGGTTGAGCGAAACTCCGAGCTGAAGGACCTGATCCGTCAGATGGAGGCGTACTACGACGCTCAATTAGACTCGGAAGAGACCAAAAGCGAAGAACCCGCCGCTCCCGCCGACCTCTCTCCGGAGATCGAACGGTTCCTCAGCGAGCTGGGGGAAAGGCTGGACACCGACCGGGAGGAATAGCCCCAGCCTGCCCGCCTTGGCCCTACGTCTGGCCCCCTCTTTTCCCCTGCGCCTCTCCGCGATTAGCCTTACCCGGGCAATCCTTTTTGGATCGCAGTACCCCCGTCATCCGCGCTACCCCACCATCGCTTCCCTTCAGCTCTATCATCTACCCTGCCCTCTATTCACGCCACCCCGTCATTCGGGGCTTGACCCGGAATCCAGTAATGCACCCGACCAGATGCGTTCAGGGACCGTCGCATTCTTCGATTCCAACCTTCGCCGGAAACACGGGTGGGCTGGGCTGCGTTGAGAATCGAAAGACCTCCCACCGAGGCGGCGCAATGTTTACTTTGGCGACGAATTCAGGTTATCCTACGTGCAGTTACTCCCAAGGATTTACTCCAAGCCCAGACAACCCTGGCAGGCATCAGCTATGACCGCTCCCGAAAACGTTTCCGGACAAAATAAAGGCGTGATCTTCTCAGGCATGCGCCCAACCGGGCAGTTACACCTGGGAAACTACCTGGGCGCGTTGACCAACTGGGTGGACCTTCAGCAAGACTATAGCTGCATCTATTGCGCCGTGGACATCCACGCGTTGACCACCATCGAGACGGCCGACGACACCGCTCAGATACAGCCAAACATCGAACAAATGGTCCTCGATTGGCTGGCGGCGGGCATCGACCCCGACCAGAGCATCGTTTTCGTCCAGTCCCACGTTCCCGAGGTGATGACGCTTCACGCATTGCTCAGCATGGTCACTCCACTAAGCTGGCTCATGCGTGTGCCCACCCTGAAAGAGAAAGTGCGCCAGATGGACGGCACGGAGGAAACCGAGGAGGAAGACACCGACGAGGACTCCATGGTAGACCCGGGAATGGTCAACTATGGCCTCGTGGGATATCCGGTGCTTCAGACCGCCGATATCATCCTCTACAAGGCTGACACGGTGCCTGTGGGCCAGGACCAGGTGCCGCATTTGGAGTTAGCCCGGGAGATCGTCCGGCGCTTCAATTACCGGTACGGGGACACCTTCCCCGAACCCCAGGCCAAGCTCACCGAGGACCCGCTGATCGTCGGGCTGGACGGGCAGCAAAAGATGAGCAAGTCCCTGGACAACCACTTGGAGTTGGGCGCAAGCCCCGAGGAGACCACCCGCCGCGTTCTTACCGCGTTTACGGACCCCCGGCGGCAACGCCGGACCGACCCGGGCCGTCCCGAGGTCTGCAACGTCTACAGCCTGCACAACATCTTCAGCCCGGACGCGGAGACCCGCGCGGTGTACCAGGAATGCGTCACCGCCCAGCGGGGCTGTGTGGACTGCAAACGCCACCTGGCCGGAAGCATCAACGACTGCCTGGCGGAGCTGCGTGAAAGACGTCAGGACTTCCAGCAGAAGCCGGGCTACGTCCGGGAAGTGTTGGCAGCCGGAGCGGAACGCGCCCGCGTCATCGCCCAGAAGACCATCGAAGAAGTCTACGAAAAGATGGGCCTGGTCTAGCCGCCAGCCCATCGCCTAGAGGCTCGACGTAACATGACCTCCACATCTCAGCCACCGATTCCCAGGTCCAAATCGGGCCGTGACGCCATGGACGTCATCACCGAAGCGGCCCACCTGGCCGGAAAAATCATTCTGGACCGGTTCAACACCTCCCTGGAGGTCAGCTTCAAGGGCCGCGCCGACATCGTGACCGACGTTGACCTCGCCGCCGAAAAGGCCGTGCTGGAACTGCTTCGCGGCGAGTTCCCCGAATTCGGGGTTCTGGCGGAAGAGTCCAGCCCCGTTGACACTGGTTCACCGTTCACCTGGGTCGTGGACCCTCTGGACGGCACTCGCAATTATGCCATTGGCGTACCCCACTTTTGTACCGTCGTCGCCCTGGCCCACCATGGAGAGACAGTCTTGGGCGTAACATACGACCCGATGCGCAACGAACTCTTCAGCGCCGAGGCGGGGAAGGGCGCAACCCTCAATGGCAGCCCAATAACGGTCACCGAAAAGGATGACATCGAATCCGCCATAGTATGCTTCGATCTGGGATATGTGGATGAAACGGCCGGGCTGGCCCTGGACTTGCTGCGCTCATTTTGGCCGAACATCCAGGGGTTCCGCCTCATGGGATCCGCGGCTCTGGGCATGGCATACGCCGCCGCGGGACGGGTCGACTTGTACTTCCACCACTCCCTCTCACCCTGGGACACCGTCTCCGGCCTGCTCCTGGCGCGGGAAGCTGGTGGTGATGTGACCGACCGGCAGGGCAACCGCGCCGACCTCCACACTCCCAGCGTCATCGTCTCCAGCCCCGCCCTCATCCAAAGCTTTCTACGGGCGTCCGAGGGCCACCCCTGGCGCGAGGGCTAGGGCCAACTTCTCTCTACTCCAACCGCCGCATCCTGGGCAGGCCTATGGCCGTGCCAATGCTGACTGCGGTCAACACCGCTCCGTTTATTAACAGCGCTCCAGGGGCCCCCAGAATCCCCGCCAGAGCGCCGACCCCCAGATGTCCCACCGGGGCGACCCCGATGCTTAACACCCATGAACCCATGGCCCGGCCCCGTTCCTCGTCGGCCACGTTGTCCTGCATCAGCGTCTTGTAAATCGTGTCGACTGCCATGGCGCAGGCATTGACGAACAGCAGCGCCCCAAGGAAGTAGTAGAGGTGGTTGGACAGGGAGAACGCCATCTGCCCCGCTCCGAAGCCAATCGCGATTATAAACATCATCAGCCCCTTCTTTCGCAAGCTGCCGAATGCCGCCAGGAGCCAGAGGCCCAACAGTCCGCCAGCCTGCCGCGTCGCGGTCATAATGCCCAGACCCGTAGCCCCAACGTGAAGCACCTCCTTGGCGAACACTGGCAGTAGGGTCATGTGAGTGAACCCGAACACTTCAGTCACTGCGGTCAGGGACATGAGAATCAGTAGAATGCGGTTCTCCCGGACCAGTCGTACGTAGCCCGCCAGGTTCTTTAGCACCGGTTCCACGGCGGCTCTCGCGGAGCGGCCCGGGTTGCGGATGGTGAGGATCATGAGGGCGGAGCACAAGTAGCAGACGGCTACGGCGACGTACTGCCACCCGGGTCCGAAGGACTCGATCAACACTCCCGAGGCCAGGGACCCCGCAATGCCGCCTCCCTGGTTGGCCATTGCGCCCAGTGCAAGTCCGTTAAGAGCGTACCCCGGCCCTACTATGTCATAGGTGAATGCTTGCCGGATGGTTATCCCGAAGGCCATCAGGGCGCCCAGCGCCACAATCAAACCTATGACGAACCACACGTTGGTGATCCCGCCGAGCAGGAGCAACGCCATCACCGCTGCCGCCGCCACCGCTCCCAGGGTCCCGAGCCATAACAACGTTCGGCGCTGCCACCGGTCCGCGACCACGCCAGAGAACACGCCCAATATGAAGAAGGGCAACATTCTCGCCGCGGCCCCCACGCCGACCATCCACGGCGAGTCCGTGAGTTCGTAGATCAGCCACCCCAGGGCAACCTGCTCCATACCCGTACCCAGGGCGTAAAGACCGGTCGATACCCAAAGAAGCCGGAAATCCCGAAATCGAAAGGAAGCGGCCCAGGCCCCGTGACCGAGGAAGTGGGCTACTGCGGCCATGTATAGATAGACATTCGGACCCTAACGGTCATGGTGCGTGGATGACCTCGTCTAGGGCCAATTCCTCTATCTCTCCTTGGGAGAACCCAGATTCCGCGAGGACTTCGCGGCTGTGTTCGCCCAACTCGGGGGCGCGGCTGCGGATGGCTCCCGGTGTCGCGGACAGCTTCACCGGGATGCCAATGTTATGTAACGTCCCAAGCTGCGGGTCCTCCAAGTCCACCAACATGTCTCGGGCCCGTACTTGGGGGTCCTGATAGACCTGCTCCATATCGTATATCGGTCCAGCGACGACCCCGGCGGCGGCCAGCGTTTGCACCCAATGCGCCGTGGTCTCCTGGCCGAAGGTCTCCTCAAGGAGAGAAGCCAACTCCGCCTCTCTGGCCTTACGGTCGCCGGGCAGCTTGAAGCGTGGGTCTTCTATCAGGCCTTCATGGTGTATGGCCCGGCAGAGTTGCTCCCACGTTGGTTGCGTGGCGGAGCCGATGTTGAGGTATCCGTCTTTGGTCCGAAGCGCCTGGTAAGGGGCAGCCACACGGTGAGCGGACCCCAGCGGGCCGGGGACATCCCCGTCGGCGAAGTACCCGGACGATTCCCAGATCGTGTAGGAGATACCCGCCTCCAGCAGAGACGTGTCCACCATCTGCCCTTGTCCGGTCCGCTGGGCATGGATATAGGCGCAAAGGATCCCGTTGGCGGCCAGCAGTCCGGCGGATATGTCGGTGATGGGCACACCAACCTTGGCCGGAGGTCCGCCAGGATGACCCGTTATGCTCATCAACCCGCTCATGCCTTGGGCAATCAGGTCAAACCCTCCCTGGCCCTTGTACGGCCCGGTGCCGCCGAACCCGGAAATCGAGCAATATACCAGGCTTGGCTTGAGGGCGGACAGCTCGGAGAAGCTTAGGCCTAGCCTCTCCATGACTCCCGGCCGGAAGTTTTCTACGACCACGTCGGCCCGGTCCACCAACCTCTTGAAGACCGATTGACCCGCCTCGCTTCGCAGGTCCAATACCAGGCTTCGCTTGTTTCGGTTGGCGGCCATGAATCCCGCCGAGTTGCCCCCAACGAAGGGCGGTCCCATGCGCCGGTTGTCGTCTCCGCCTGCGGGCTTCTCCACCTTGATGACGTCGGCTCCCATGTCGGCCAGCATCATTGTGCACACCGGACCGGCCATGATCTGGGTAAGGTCAAGCACTACAACGCCCGAGAGAGCGAGCGGACTGGCTCCTGTCTGCATATCTATTCTCGCGTTTCCGTACGGTTCGATGCGGGATGAACTTGGTTCCCGCATATGCCGACCGTACCGACTACCGTACCTACTTGGGGTCTTGAGCATCCAAGTATACTAGAGCCCACTGTTCTACGGCCATTGGCCCCAGTCGAGGGGGAGCAATCCGCCGCGGCGGGCCGGAATCTCGGACATGTTTGGAGGGACGGCATGGTGGACAGGTCCCCGGTAACGTCTAACCATTCAGCGCGGGTGAAGCGCGACGCCGATTACATCTTTCACGAGCTTACGCGCAGCATCTGCCCGGAGTGCAAGCGCGTAATCGACGCCCAGGTTATCATCCGAGACAACAAGGTATTCATGCGCAAGCGGTGTCCCGACCACGGCTGGTTCGAGGCCCTGATCAGTTCCGACGCCCAGATGTACGTCGACTCCATCAAATTCAATAAACCGGGAACGATTCCCCTTGAGTTCAGCACCGAAGTAAACGAGGGCTGTCCTTTGGACTGCGGCCTCTGCCCCGAGCACAAACAGCATCTGTGCCTGGCACTGATTGAGGTCAACTCGGGCTGCAATCTGAATTGCCCCGTCTGCTTTGCCAACGCAGGCATTGGATACAGCCTCAGCTTAGAACAGGTGGAGCGGATGCTGGACCGGTTCGTGGAGATCGAGGGAGACCCCGAAGTGGTCCAGTTCAGCGGTGGCGAACCGACCATCCACCCGCAGATTCTCGACATGATTCAGGCGGCCCGCGACCGCGGCATCCGCCAGGTGATGGTCAACACCAACGGCGTTCGCATTGCCCGCGACGACCGGTTTCTGGACGGGTTGGCCGCACTGAACCCCGTTGTGTACTTCCAGTTTGACGGGCTGCGCTCCGAGACATACCAGGCGCTGCGGGGCGAAGACTTGCTCGGCCTCAAGCTCCGTGCTCTGGAGCGCATGGAGCGAGCCGGGCTGGATGCGGTGCTGGTGGCGGCGGTGGAGCGGGGGGTCAACGTGGACGAGGTCGGTCCGCTGGTGGAATTCGGACTGAAGCATCCGGCGGTTCGCGGAGTCGTCCTCCAACCTGTGACCCACGTGGGCCGCCACATCCCCTTCGACCCCATGCAGCGTGTGACTATCCCCGACGTCATACACGGCATCGTCGACCAGACCGGGGGCCGGTTCGTCCTGGAAGATTTCGTGCCGGTACCCTGCTGCTTTCCCACCTGCCAGGTCAACTCCTACGTGTTCGTCGACGGGGACACGGTGATGCCATTGCCGCGGATGCTGGAGATCGACCAATACCTCGACTACATCACCAACCGGGCTCTGCCCAAGCTCCCCAACGCCGCCGACATCCAGAAAGCCCTCGAAGGTCTCTGGTCTGCCTCAGCCGTCGCGGGTACAGAGACCACGGCCGGCCAGTTTCAATGCGCATGTGGGCCCGGTATGGACCTGGGGTACGAACTATCTCACTTGAAGGACCACGTGTTCCAGATCGCCATAAAAGACTTCTTGGATGCTTATACGTTTAACGTGAAGCAAGTTATGAAGTGCTGCGTCGGGATTCTTGTCCCCGATGGCCGGGCCATCCCATTCTGCGCTTACAACTCGGTGGGTTACCGGGAGCAGGTGAGGGAGCAATTGGCGTTGGAGCAGGCCAATGCCCGCCTGACCGAGGGACGGTAGGGGATCATGACCCCTTCAGAACAAGCGGCCGCTAAGGCTTGCTGCGCCGACCTGTACCAATCCGACTTGGCCAGGATGCTATTCGGGGATACCTTACATCCTGGTGGGCTTGGGCTCACCAACCAGATGACCCGGCTAATGGGTATCCGATCCGGCGACCTGGTTCTGGACCTGGCTAGCGGTCACGGAGCCAGCGCGTTGGCGGTGTCTAGAGTGTGCCGGTGTACAGTGGTGGGTGTGGAGTTCGGGGCGCAGGCAGCCGCCGAGGCACGAAGACGTTCCCAGTCGGAACCCGTCGAGCATCTGGCGTCCTTCGTTCAGGGCGACGCCGAGGCGCTTCCCGTGCGAACCTCATCCTTCGACGCCGCGATCTGTGAGTGTTCGATCAGCCTGTTTACGGATAAGCCCGCTACACTGGCCGAAGTCGCGCGTGTTCTCCGTCGAGGCGGCACGTTAGGTGTAAGCGACGTTACAGTCACTCCAGGCACGTTGCCCGAGGAGTTGGGAGGCACAGTGGGACAGTTGCTCTGCCTCGCCGATGCGTTGGACTCAGAGGGGTACATCGACTTGCTGCAATCCGCCGGCCTGGTCGTAACCCACGCGGAGGACGCCTCCCAAAACATCCTGAAAATCGTCGACGACGTGGAAGCCAAATTGGGCTTTCTTAGCGCGTGGCCCGACGCGACCAGTCAAATCACCGCGACTAATTCCGTTCTCGACCAGGCTCCCCGCCTGATGGCGATGGTCAGGGGTCTCGTAAATTCCGGCGACCTGGGCTACTGGGTGTTCGTGGCTGAAAAACTAGGTCGATGATATTTGAAGAGTTTGCGCGGCGAACCCGTCCCCATCCTGGAGATGAGGCCCATTGGGTAACCTCTAGCATGTGTAAAGACCTATTCGGCGTTGCCCCACCGGTCGTAGAAGGTTACTTCTTCGACTGGCGCACGCCTGGTAGGGCCGTATCTCGAGCCCTCAGCCGGGAAGCCGATGGGCAGCAACGCCGCGGTTTCGACGTCTTCGGGGATACCCAGAAGTTCCTTGATCTCGGTTTCATATCGCTTGTGCAAAGAGGTGATCACGCTGCCCAGACCCAACCCACGAGCCGCCAGCAGGATGTTCTGGACCGCCGGATATATGGACCCACCACGGCTCATATTGGTGGGACCGCCGTTATGCTGGATACAGGCAAGTATCAACACGGGAACGTCCTGCAAATGCTCGGCCATGTAGTCCGAAGCGGCACGGCGGCGCGCCGGAATGTTCGAAGCGGGAGCTCCGGCTCCATACCTGGAGGAGCGGGCTTGGTTGTAATATTCCCCGATCTTCCGCTTCGTCTCAGAGTCCCGGATCACCAGGAACCGCCAGTCCTGCCTGTTGCTCCCGCTGGGGGCTTTGGTGGCGGCTTCTATGAGTCGGCGGACCAATTCGTCCGGGACCGGATCGGGTTTGAATTCCCGGATCGCGCGCTGGGAGTACATCGCTTCGAAGAGTCCTATCTCCTCGGGCATTCGGCGGCTCCTTTGCGGTTTTGGCTGACGGCATGAACGACTTTAGCAGTCCATGTGCCGCCACCGAATTCTACACCCGCGGAGTAGCCTGCGCACGGAATAGACCGCAACTCATCGCCGTTTCCTGGGCATATTCACCGTGAGATGATCCGAAATTGGCGTCCGTGCGTAGTAGAGTAGACAACCACGGCCGCCACAACTACGAATCCGCGGTACGATCCGCCGAACTTTGGGGGGTGACCTAAAATGTCGGAACAGCGACCCGGGGGCACTACGCCTACAGATGGCAATTTGGGTCGGGACTTGGCCCAGGGAGCGCTCGGCGGGGGGCTGCTGACCGCGCCAATGATCGGGCTTATGTACCTGCTCGACAAGATGACCGGGCTGCCGTTTGTACCCTTCATGCTGTTCGACTGGATCACGCGGGTCTTGCCGGGCGGCTTGGTAACCTTCGGCATCGACTCCATGATCGATGTGATGAACATGTTGGGCATGAGTGTGGCATCTTCGGCCAAGACCGCCGAGCAAATCGTCGCCATCCTTTTCTTCCTCTTGATAGGGATAGTTCTGGGCGCCGTTTACTTCGCCGTGATGCGGAAACTTGGTGTCGCGCCGCGCCCGGTAGTCGGGGTCATTCTGGGCATCGGATTCGGCCTGCCCATGATCGCCGTCAGCTTGCCCATGGATCAGTCCGGGGCCAGTCCAATTTTTACGATCATAGGCTTGGGCGCGCTATTCTTGGTATGGGGCCTGGCGTTCATACCGGTATACCGAAAATTGGTCTACTCTGGAACAGACCTTGAGATCGAGCGCGAAATCCGCTGGGCGCAAAGCATAAACCGCCGCCAGTTCCTGGTCCGGCTTGGGGCGTCCGCCGCCACGGTCACCGTCGTCAGCGCCGGTCTCGGAACCGTGCTGGCGCAGAGGGAACAGCGGCTGCTTGAACAGGCCACTTCAGGCGCGGGCGAGACCGTACCCAGACGTCCGTTGCCCAACGATGGAGACCCGGTACCACCGGCTCCCGGCACCCGTCCGGAATACACCGCCGTTGAGGACCATTACAAGGTATTCATCCGCAGCTCGCCCACCGAAATCGACATCAATACCTGGTCCCTGCCCATCACCGGGTTGGTTGCGAAACCCATGGTACTGTCCTTGGACGACATCCGAAACAGGTATGAGTCCCGCGACCAATACGTGACTCTGTCCTGCATCTCCGGACGCATCGGCACCGACCTGATCAGCACCACTTGGTGGACCGGAGTCAGCCTCCAGAAAATCCTGGCCGACGTTCAACCGCAGGCAGAAGCCCGCTACCTGATTATCACTTCGGGAGACGGCTTCTACGAGACTGTTAGCCTGGACCTGATCGCATTAGACGAGCGGATCATGTTGTGCTACGAATGGGACGGGAAACCCCTCCCCTTCGATCATGGCTTCCCGTTGAGGATCTGGTTGCCAGACCGCTACGGCATGAAGCAGCCCAAGTGGATCACCGGCATCGAAGTAACAGCGGAATACGTGCCGGGATATTGGGTAGAGAGAGACTGGGATGAGGTGGCGCGGGTTAAGGCCACGTCAGTCATAGACACGGTCGCGGTCCATGACTTGGAGGTCGTGGACGGTCAGGGCTATATTCCCGTGGGAGGAATCGCATTCGCGGGAGCCCGGGGCATCTCAAGGGTTGAGGTGCGCGTCGACGGAGGCGCGTGGGAGGAAGCCAAATTGAGGTCACCTCTGTCGGAGACCACCTGGGTCATTTGGCGCTACGAATGGCCCTTCCAGCAGGGCGAACACACCTTCGAGGTCAGGTGCGCGGAGGCTGGCGGCACACCCCAGATCGAGGGAAAAAAGGGGAACCGCCCCGACGGAGCATCGGGAATTCACCGGAGGAAGACAAAGATCTAGTTTGTCGCGGCTGCGCCAGGCAAACCTCGGGCCCTTCTGACCCTGGCCTATTCCTATGAACGCGATCTTAATATAGTATGGGGGCATGGTCCCCAGGGGACCATTGCTGGATTTAATATCCGCGGACGAGTATGTAGTGCCTATTGACGTAGTTTTGGTCCTGGAGATTCTGGCGGCGGTGTTCGTCGGCTATCTTCTAGGCTCTATTCCGTGCGCGCATATCGCGGCGAGGCTCAGAGGCCGAGATATTTTCGAGACCGGTAGCACGCTGGCCGGCGCTGCCAACGTGTTCTGGAATATCGGACGCCGCACGGGCACGTTGGTCTTCGCCGGTGACGTGGCCAAGGGTGCGGCGGCGGTGTTGATTGCCACCAGAGTATTGGGAGTGCCTGATCATCTAGTGCTCATCGTGGCGGGCGCGGCTATCCTTGGGCATTGGAAGTCGGTGTTTGCTGGGTTCCGGGGCGGCGACGGCATGGCGACCCTTATGGGTCTAACGATAGCCATGGAGCCCCGGCTGGCTCCCATTGGAGTCGTCACCGGCCTGGCATTCGTCTTGCTTCTGTGGCGGACCTCTTACCGTTCCGCATGGGGCATCGTAGCATGCTTCACGCTAATGTTGGCACTGAGTTTGTTCTACCAAATGGAGCGAGGACTGGTCCTAGGGCTTACTTTCTTGGCTTCTCTCGTCCTGCTCAGAAGCACTTTGACCCGAAGGCGCCGGGGTGTCGGCACGAGCGGGGACAAGGACATCGACATCGACTTGGACGAAGAATTAGACCTGGAAGGCGATCTGGACGTGGACCCGGATTTGAGACCGCGAAGTAGCTAGCTCAGTAGACCTGGCCCGTCCTGCTCCTGGGACTGCTTGAGCCGCCTCAATTCCAGCACCCACCCCAGGTCATCGTCGTCTGACGCATCGGCCCTCAGATCGGGAACCAGGGCCATCGCACGCTCCAGGTGGGATACACAGTGATCAACGTCCCCAGTCCTCGCGTAGAGCCGCGCCGCATTATAGTGCGCGGCGGCGAATTCGGGTGCCGCCTGAAGCGCGGCCAGATATTCGGCGAGAGCCTTCTCCCTATCTCCCAGGGCCTCAAAGGCCGCTCCTCGGTTGCTTAACGACTCGGCAAAGTCCGGTCTGAGGCGAACGGCGTTCCCGTAGTCTTCTACCGCGCGTTCGTAGTCACCCACCGCGTCGTAGGCGAGTCCCCTGTTGTTGAGCGCCTCGGCATCCTCCGGGTCCAACTCCAGCACGCGGGAGTAGTCCGCGATCGCGGCCTCGATATGCTCCAGATAGTAATGGGTCCTGGCCCGGTTGAAGTAGGCGTCGGCGTTCGATGGGTTGTGTTCTACCGCGGTACCGTAGTCTTCAATGGCCTCATGATGCCGCCCCAACTCGTCCAGAGACGCTCCCCGGTTGAGGTAGGCGTTGGATAGGTCTGGACGCAGCGTTATGGCCCGGTCAAATGCCTCTACAGCCTCTTCATGGCGGGCCAATCTCGCCAACACAACTCCGGAGTTATAGACGGCTTGCAGGTAGTCGGGCCTGATTTCGAGAGCGCGGGCGTAGTCCAACACGGCCTGGTCCCGCTGCCGAAGGTCATCGTAGGCGTTACCGCGCTGGTAATAAGCCTCGGCCAGCAGGGGTTCCCGCTCCAGGACCGCGTTCAGCTCGCTCACGGCTTCCTGGGGCCGGCCCAACCTGAGGTAACTCAGCCCGAGGTTGAACCTGGCGTCCGGATCGTCTGGTTCGGTGAAAAGCGCCTTTTGGAACGCCTCCGAGGCTTCGGCGTAACGTCCCACCGCAAAGCAGCCATTTCCATACAGCAGACCTTCCGGCTGTGGGGAAGACCCGGCGATTTGGTCCAACGCTTCCTCCACTTCCCGCCGTCGCTCCCCGGTGAGTCTCCCGCCTCGCGGCCGAGGGGTTATCCGCCTTACCCCAACGGAGTATTCTTCCAATAACTCGGCAAGTCTGGTGAGAAATGGGTTGTTTGGCTGGGTCAAAGTTGGGGACCGTCCTGATGCAGGTTAATCTAATTCGGGTGAAGAAGTTCCGGTATTGTTCACGAAACCGCCTGACAAGGATAGCATATCACGGATTTTCCGGGCCGCATCTTCTCGTTGAACCATGTCCTGTTCCCCCTTACAATGGACCTTGACCGAGCATTTCAAACTAGGGAGTCAAACGTGACCCAAGCAGCAGACACCAATATAACCATATTTACCCACCCAGACTGCGCCTACTCCTCCGCAGCCAAGATGGATTACCGCAGGCGCAAGGTAGCGTACCTGGAAGTCGACATCTCAAAAGAGCCGGACAAAATAGCGGACCTCCTAGAGCATTCCAAGGGAGAACGAGTCACCCCGGTTATCGTCGAGGAAGGGACGGTCACCATTGGCTTTAAGGGCGGCTATTGAGACTTCTAGCCCGGGCCAGTTGGCCCGAAGCCTGCGGAAGCTTCAGCTTCCCTAATCCCCAACCACGGTGGGCGTGAAGACACCATTACTGACACTTGCCGGTTGTGGGACCAAAATCGCTATGCTAGGATTCGCCTTGACCCACGAGGCGGCTACCCCAACCCACCCGGCGGCATGACACGCCTTCACCACGTCAAACAGCAACCCTCGTCAACCACGTGAATGCCAGGGACTCAGGGTAACCGGTCATAGAAAAGGAGTGAGGATGGCAGGGATGGATAAAGACAAAGAGGCCGCACTTGAGATCGCCTTGGGGCGCATTGAAAAGGACCACGGTAAAGGCGCCGTGATGCGCCTTGGGGAGATAAGCCAACAACTGGCTACCGAGGTGATCCCCACCGGGTCGTTGGCCTTGGACGTCGCCCTGGGCGCGGGTGGAATCCCCAAAGGGAGAGTTACCGAAATATTCGGGGCCGAGTCAGCCGGAAAGTCCACGCTGGCAATCCACATCATGGCTCAGACCCAGCAGTTGGGCGGTATCGCCGCCTACATTGATGTCGAACACGCTCTGGACCCCAACTACGCCGGCAACTGTGGCCTTGACCTCGACCACCTGCTCATTGCCCAGCCAGACAGCGCCGAACAAGCCCTCGATATCACGGAGCAGCTTGTCCGCAGCGGGGCGATCGACTCCGTGGTAATAGACAGCGTCGCCGCCCTTGTTCCACAGTCGGAGATAGAGGGCGATATGGGCGACACCCATGTGGGCCTTCAGGCAAGGCTTATGTCACAAGCCTTGCGGAAGCTCACCTCGACGATACACCGCTCCCGCACGGCCGTGATATTCATAAACCAGCTAAGGGAGAAAATCGGCATCTCCTACGGCAACCCGGAGGTCACTCCCGGCGGCAGGGCACTTAAGTTCTACAGCTCCGTGCGCATTGACCTGCGGCGCATCGAGTCCATCAAACAGGGTTCGGAAATCATTGGAAACCGAGTGCGGGCAAGAGTCGTCAAGAACAAGATCGCGGCCCCCTTCCGCGTTGCCGAGTTCGACATTATGTTCAATCAGGGCATAAGCAAGATGGGCGACCTCCTCGAGCTAGGCGCAGACCAGGGAATCATCAAGAAATCAGGGTCCTTCTACTCCTACGGAGAGACAAGGTTGGGCCAGGGGAGAGAGAACTCCAAGGAATTCCTTGCCCAGCACCCCGAAATAGCCGCGTCAGTGGAGGCCCGCATCCGTGGCCAGGAGCCCGGCCAGGAACCCGAAGCGGAAATTGCCTCGGCCACGCCTGAAGCATCTGGGGAATACACGCTCCCCGCCCCCACGGAATTGGATGACTCCAAGTAATCAATAGGCCACTGACGGCGAAGCAACACAATGCGCACCAGGAGGGCACGCGTCAAGCAAGCCGGTGACGGCACTCTGGCTAAAGCATGGGACGCCGCCCTACGCTTGCTTGCCCATCGTGGCCGTAGCGAGTCCGAGGTCAGTCGGCGCCTCTCAGGCAGGTTCAGCCCCGAAATCATCTGCCGCACCGTCGCCGCACTCAAGGCCCGGGGGTACCTGGACGACGCCGCTTTCGCCAGAAACTGGAGGGCGAGCAGGGAGCGCGTTCGCCCCAGGGGAGAAGCCCTGATCCGCCGAGAGTTGTTGGGATTGGGCGTTGCTTCGGATATTGTACTAGACGCGTTGCAGAATTTTGACGCCTATTCCAACGCCTACCGGGCAGGTCAAAAGTTGGCGAGGCGGCTGCCAACTGACGACTCTCCGGAATTCCGCCGGCGCCTCTGGGCACACCTTCAGCGTAGAGGGTTCCATTCCGGTGTCATCTCCGAGGTGGTCCAGGACCTGTGGCGAGAGCTAACGGAGCTTCTGCATGGCGATGTAGACACCCGCGGCGATGAAAAGCAAGGT
This sequence comes from Dehalococcoidia bacterium, assembly GCA_965205385.1. Lineage (GTDB taxonomy): Bacteria > Chloroflexota > Dehalococcoidia > Lucifugimonadales > UBA3495 > CATOSP01. The sequence goes on along the minus strand of CBDBGS010000008.1, from coordinate 1,324,002 downwards.
GTAGAGGCTGAAGAAGTTGACGTTCGGGAGAGCCACTGAAACGACGTAGGCTAATACCACCGATACGCCCGCGGCGAGAGATAAAAGGGGGCTTCGCTTTTTGTTGACGGACCGGCTGGTCAGCTCTCCCGAAGCGTATCCGATGGCCACGGCAGGCAACGAGGCCAGGATCACCGGCAGTCCCCCTTCAAACAACAGGATGATAAAGAGATTGTAGAACCACCAAAGGAATCCGCCCCCGATTCCGACCATACCGGCGACGCCGAATCCCCGGAGATAATGTGTGCGTTGGACCTCGAAGGTTGGCATACGGACCGCCCGGCCACACTCCCGGCAGCGGATCCCCACCGGCGCTTGCACCATGCACTGGGTGCAAATACACCTACCGCAATGGCCGCAGGACAGCCGCGTTTCGACCCCCGGATGCCATTCGCAGTATGTGACCGCCTCCGGTTCTTGGTCCATCTGCTGTGTATGTTCCGTGCTCACAGACCGCTCCGAGTGCGGCTAGTCCGAAGTCCGCGGTGACCGGTGGACCCACTCTGCGTTATCGTCCACGTCACGGTCAAGGAATAGCCGATTGAATAAAACTTTCCTCCGGGGGAATCCCTCATGTAATGGCGTCCAGTTCGACAACAACCGTTTCAACACAACCAGCGTTAGTAGTCCAATAGAGTACCAGGTTACCACAATGGGGTCCCCTGCAATGACCGTCCAGACCGGGCACAAAGCCAATCCAACGAGTACCCAGACGCCCGAACTCCGGGTCAACGCCCAACCCGCACCCACCACCAGCATAGAGGCGATCAGGACCGGCGGGGAGAGAATCAAGAAGCTGCCTAGCGCTATCGCGATTCCCCGACCTCCCTGGAATCGCAGAAATACGGGCCAATTGTGCCCCGCCAGCGCCAGTAACGGCGCGCCGATTAACAGGACCGACGATGCTTGACTTGGACCCAACACATACCAGCCGGCTACCACTGGCGCGGAACCCTTCCCAAGGATATCGAACAGTCCCAAGGGGACAACCCAGAACTTGCCCAGGTGGCGGTAGGCATTAGAGGCCCCAACATTGCCGCTGCCATATTCCCGAATATCGATCTTCTTAAGAAATCGGGCGGCGAGGTAAGCCGAGGGGATAGAACCCAACAGGTAGGAACCGATGTACAGCCCGGCGATCTCTGCTATCACGATGGGGATACGAGCGAACGGCTAACGCAGATTCCGGGCCGCCTCCTCCAATCGCTCCACCGTCTCTAGAGGCGGGCCCAGGGTGCCGGGCAGAAGCTCGCCGGTATTTCCCAGCCCGTGGTAGTCGCTGCCACCGCATGGGATAAGGTCGTATTCTTTGGCCAGGTCGGCCAGGTGGCCCACCGTTCCGGCATCATACTGGGCGTAGTGGACTTCCATGCCCATCAACCCGGCGTCCTTCAAGAGAGCTATGGCCGGCTCCATGTCCACTAAATAGGCGGGATGCGCCAACACCGGGACCGCTCCAAACCGCTTCAATAGGGCTACCGCCTGGTCCGGCGACATCTTTGAGCGTTCCACGTAGGCCAAGCCGTTGCGGCCCAGGTATTCCGGGAAGGCGTCCTTGGGCTCTTTGCAGTAACCCTTCTCCACCATGGCGAGCGCGATATGGGGCCGGCCCACCGCGCCGTCGCCCGCAATCTCCTTCACCCGCTCCCAGTCTATGTGAATGCCCAGAGTGGCCAGCTTGTCCACCATTGCTTCCCCGCGCTCCAGGCGTCCATCCCGGAATCGGCCCAAAAGGGCTTGCAAGTCCGGGTCTTGGTGATTAAGGAAGTATCCCAGCATGTGGACTTCGTCGCCCGGGATATCCGTGCTGATCTCGATGGCTGGAATGATTCTCAGATCGGAAAACTCACCGGCCGCCTCGAACGCCTCTGCCAGACCCTCAGTCGTGTCATGGTCTGAAATCGCAACTTGCTTGAGGCCTTGACTGGCAACCAACTTCACCAGCTCGGTGGGTGAAAGCCTGCCATCCGACGCCGTAGTATGCAGGTGGAGGTCCACCAATGCACTCATGCTATTTCACCGTCCTGTCCAAACGCTTGATCGATGAGGCCTTCCCCGTCTCGGCATCGACTTCGATCACCACTGAATTCATCATCACCGGCCCACCCGCTACAGTCAGCCGGTGTGGTAGGCCAGTCAGGAAGCGGTCCAATACCGCATCTGCCTCGCTGCCGATCACCGAGTCCACCGGACCGGTCATTCCCACGTCGCTCACGTAGGCCGTTCCCATGGGAAGAACCCGGGTATCCACGGTTCCAACGTGGGTGTGAGTACCCACCACGGCGCTTACACGGCCATCCAGGTACCAACCCATCGCCTGTTTTTCCGAAGTCGCCTCAGCGTGGAAGTCCACCAGGATCACTTTCGGCCCGTCGTCGTCCACTACTTCGTTGAGGATACCCGTGGCGGTACGGAACGGGCAGTCCAACGGGGGCATGAATACCCGGCCCATCAGATTCAGCACCATGACGCCGTCGTGGATCATGTAGCCCCGGCCTGGAGCATCGGGGTAGTTCGCGGGCCGCACCAGCGGCAGCCCTTCGTCCATGTGCGGGACGATCTCTTTCTGGTCCCACACGTGGTTGCCGGAAGTGAGGACGTCCACACCGCTTTCCAGTAATTCGTAAGCCGTCTCCAGGGTGAGGCCGAAGCCTCCCGCCGTGTTTTCGGCGTTCGCTATCACCATGTCGATGCCGAGCTCCTCGCGCGCTTCGGGCACCAAACGGCGGATGGCGCGCCTCCCCGGACGTCCAATGATGTCGCCAATCATAAGTATACGCAATGGAGTACTCTCTCTCGGGTGATTCCCCTTACAAAGCCAAAGGGGGCCGGGGATTAGCCCCGAGCCCCCTTTTCACGTTCCATTTGAGGTCGACTGCAAGGACTTCCAGCCCCAGTAATCCAGACCTCAGGCAGACCCGGGAACCAGGCCGGCGGAGGGCCCGGCGCCCTTGAATCTATCTGGCGTATTCCACGCTCCGGGTTTCTCGAATTACGGTGACCTTGATCTGACCGGGGAAGACCAAGTCCTCCTCGACCTTTCTTGCGATGTCTCTAGCCAGTTCCGCGGCCTTGACATCATCCATGTCGTCGGGTTTGACCATCACCCGGACCTCGCGGCCCGCCTGAATCGCGAAGGCCCTTTCCACGCCTTCGAACACGGTTGCCGCCTCTTCCAGATCACGGAGCCGCTTAACGTAGAGTTCCAGGGACTCTTTGCGCGCTCCCGGACGGGACGCGCTTATGGCGTCGGCTGTGGCGACCAAGAAAGACTCAATGGTCTCATGCTCGTCGCTATGGTGCTCCAGGATACCCCGGTAGGAGCTATAGTTGACCCCGTGCTTTTGGGCGATCTCCGCGCCAATCTCGGCGTGGGGCCCGGGCACCTCGTGGGTCAAGGCTTTGCCGATGTCATGGAGCAAGCCCCCGACCTTGGCCACCTGCTCGTTTGCCCCCACCTCTGCGGCGAGCATCCCAGCCAGGAGGCCAACTTCCACCGAGTGCTTTAGCACGTTTTCTCCGTAACTGTACCGGTATTTGAGCTGCCCGAGCAGCCTGACTACCTCGGGATCAAGTCCACTCACTCCAACGTCAAACGTGGCTTGCTCTCCCGCCTTACGGATGGTCTCTTCAATGTCCTTTTGGGACCGCTGCACCACATCTTCGATGCGTGCGGGCTGGATGCGGCCATCGGAAATAAGCTTTTCCAAGGCCAGCCTCGCGACCTCTCTCCTGACGGGATCGAAGCAGGAAATGGTCACGACTTCCGGAGTGTCGTCGATGATTACGTCGACTCCGGTTAGGGATTCCAGGGTCCTGATGTTGCGCCCTTCACGGCCGATGAGACGGCCTTTCATCTCATCATTGGGCAAGGATACTACAGATGTTGTGGTCTCGGACACGACGTCCGTGGCCAGTCGGTTAATGGCAAGGGTAATAATCCGGCGCGCGTTCTCATCCGCGCTCGCTTTGTGTTCCTTTTCTAGCTCGTAATAGCGCCGCGACAGGTCCTGGCGGGCTTGATCTTCGCCCCTCCTGACCACGATATCGCGGGCTTCAGCTACGTTGAGTCCTGCGATTTCTTCAAGGGCTTCTAACTGCCTGGACTTGAGCGTTTCAGCTTCTTCGAGGGCGTGCCGCACCTCGGTCTCGCGGGTGTTGATCTGCAACTGCTGCTGCTCAACTGCTTCAGTCTTTCGCTCCAGTTGTTCCTCCCGCTGGACGTAGCGGTGCTCCATTCGATTGATCTCTTGCCGCCGCTGCTGTATTTCGGATTCACCGGCGGAACGGATTTGGAGGACTTCTTCCTGGGCCGAAAGTAGAAGTTTCCGGTGTTCCTCCTCTGCTTGACCTCGGATGCACTCGGCGCTCTCTCTAGCGTTGCCTACCCTTCTTCCATCAACCTTGCTTCTGTAGAACAGCCACCCGGCTATCCCGAACCCTACTGCCGCTAGGGCGGCTAGGATAATGACTGTAGGTAACAAACTCATCACCTATCCTTTTCCGCCTAGTACACAGAGTTAGGAGAGCTACTCTCCCACGCACCTATGCTATCCAGAAGCGTAGGTGGTGTCAAGGAGATTCAGGCTCGTTTGCGGAGTGCCAGGGCCGTGGAACTTTATAACGCGAATGCCCCTTCTCAGGGGCGGTGGTTAGTCACTCGGATCAACCTGGAAAAGGCTTCTAACTCTGTGAGAGAGCATGGCGACCGTAGCCGAAACACGATACACAAGCGTCCGGGTTTCGTAAATAGGTTGTTCAGTCTTAATCGTATAAAAGGGGCCGCTGCTTCGAAGAACAGCGGCTCACTATGCGGTTTAGGTCGTAACCCTTCCAGAGATCCTACCGCACGAATTTCCTTTCGCCCTGCATCCTCACCTCTGTTACCTCTAAGAAGCCGTCGCCTACGTTCACGGGAATCCCTCGGGCATCGTCCGCGTACACAACTACTACATCCTTATATCGGAACTCCCATCCCGGGGCATTGTCTGTACAGACATTTTCAAAGCAGACCCTGGTCCTTGTCGTCACCGGGGTAAGCTCGTGACCGAGAAAGTCCTCTTGGCCATCGATTGGATTGGCAAACAGCCAGTCGCGTGGGATCGTTAGCGAACCATCTTCAAATTCCTCTACATCTGTTGACCCAGAAGCGGCACCGTAGGTAGTGTACTGGTCGTTTTCAAGTTTCTGATAACTACCGACAGGACTGAAAACGCCTTGTCTCACCGTAAATGAGTCGGCGGCTATCACTTTTTCCACCCAAGAGTTCCGGGAGTTATACGTCAGCATCCGAGTCTCGTTGTAGGTCGACCCGTTTACCACATAATCGGTCTGGTATGTCATGGTCAGTGGTGGCCAATCAGTCGTACTAGCGGCAGTCGCGTTACTACGTAGTACAAACGCGACTACCCCGACTGCAACCAGTCCAAAGGCCGCCCCCAGGAATACCAAAGTTCTCCAGTGAGTCAATTTCTCGTGAATCACACCTCTCTCTTATTCCGAATGTGGTACAACCTGCGATTGTTCCAAGTAGTGTTCATAAGTTCGACCAGGGAAGTTCAGGTCGAGACCGCAGGGACGGCAGAAGTTGTAATACTTGTACCGTACTTGTCCAAAACCAGAGCTCCGCGTTCCAGGTCCACGGTTTGATAATGTGAATCGTAAGCTAGACCAGGATTATTGCCAGTCTTAACCCAAGGCCCATCTGATACGGACTCTACCACGACCCAACGAGACCCATCCCACCTTTCATACTCTATGCCATTATGCCCCCAACGGCTATCTGCGGTGCAGCCACTGAGGTCGTATCTACCACCGTAATTAACCCAGTGGACCGTTCCTTCCCATAGGTTCTATGTCCTGAAATATCTGACTTTGCTGGCGTGGGAGATTCCACGGCCATCAGTTAGGTCGCTGGTTTCGATAGAGTCACTATACGGGGGGTCGGCAGAGACCGGCCGGGGGAAGTCGTCGTGGTACTCTTGGTAAACCAGCACCGCGGCAACGCCAAGGCCCAGCAACACTGCGGCTACCACCATTACATGGAAGCGTCGAAAGATTTTCAATTCGTTCTGTTTTTGAGTTTCGAGGTTCATCGGTAGGTCCTGACCAGTTCGTTCTTTTCTTATCTGTGATTTCCTCCTCGACGCCCGAGACCATGAATAGGTCCAGATCTCATAGGTCCAGATCTCATAGGTCCAGATCTCATAGGTCCAGATCTCGTTGAAGGAAATCACCCGGGCCGATGCCATCCACGGTTGCCGCTCCGCCCATAGCCGGGTCATCTACCCCATCAACTCCCGGGCCTGGCGGGCTTCTTTTGACCCAGGAAAAGATAGTTGCCGGCTTCACTCCCTGTACCCGGCCGGCGGCGGTGATGCCTGTGCCTTCGGCGTACATGTCTAGGGCCTGGCGCTTGGTGGCCTCCGGGAAATAGTGGCGGTTGCCGTCTGGGATGAAGCGGTAGTGACAGTCGCGGCAGCGGTAAGTCTGCTTGCCTCGGGAATGGCCGTCCTTCGGGTCCAGTTGGGACCACAATGGGGACAGCGCAGGTCATGACGGGAAACACGGGCGCGGGCCATGGATCCCCCTCATCGGAACCAGGATGCAATTTCAATTCTACATAACCAGCGCGTGTTGAGAATACCTCGGCTCGCAGCCTATTGAGGCGACCTGCTCACTGCCCTATAATGTGGCTTAAACATGGTCGTTTTCGGTACCGGCGCACCACCTCGCAGCACTATCCCCACAGGTGACAATACATGGCGAAACAGGACTACTATCGGGTGCTGGGCGTATCCCGGACCGACAGCGAAGAAGAGATCAGAAAGGCCTTTCGCAAGAAGGCCATGGAATTCCACCCGGATAGGAACAAGAACGCCGACGCCGAGGACAAGTTCAAAGAGGTCAACGAAGCCTACCAGGTCCTTTCCGACCAGAAGAAAAGGGCCCAGTACGACCGATTCGGTCATGCCGGGATGGGATCGAACGGAGGCTTTGACCGCCCCTTTGATGGTTTCGACGTATTTGGCGGGTTCGGGGATATCTTCGACTCCTTCTTCGGCGATGCTTCCGGCCGGAGGACGCGGCAACCCCAACGGGGGGCAGACCTGCAACAGCGGGTGGTACTCAGCTTTGAAGAGTCGTTCTTTGGCTCCGAGCGTGAGGTGGAAATCACCCGCTTGGAACAATGCCGCAAATGCTCTGGAGCGGGTAACGAACCTGGAACTCCGGTAGACTCCTGCTCCACCTGCCGTGGGACTGGTCAGGTCCGAAGGTCCCAGCGGAGCGTCTTCGGACAGTTCTCCCAAATCACACCATGCTCTGACTGCCGCGGCTCTGGAAGCGTCATCCAGTCCTACTGCTCAGACTGCAAGGGCGCAGGAGCCGAACGCCGCAAGCGCAAGATCGCGGTCACCATTCCCGCCGGGGTCGATTCCGGTATGCAAGTAAGGCTCAGCGGCGAAGGGGACATGGGTCAGGAGGGTGGCCCCCCAGGTAACCTCTACGTTTACGTCGACGTCAAGCAGCACGACGAGTTCTATCGGGACGGCATAGACCTGGTTTACACCCTCCCGGTGAATCTCGCCGAAGCAGCCTTGGGAGCCAAGCGGAGGGTGCCCACTTTGGACGGCCCCGACCAGGTCCTTTCGGTGCCGCAGGGAACAGGCGCGGGCGCGGTGTTCCGGCTCAGAGGCAGGGGGCTTCCCGACGTGCATAGCGGCCGGAAGGGAGACCTTCGGGTTGTGATCGACCTAAAGGTGCCGAACGACCTGAACTCTCATCAACGGGGGCTGCTGGAAGAGTTGGCCCGTTCCTTCGGTCCCGCTGACGACGCCGGAGAGGATAACCGGGACGATGATGGCAATGACAAGGGCCTGTTCGAGCGGATAAAAGGCGCATTCGGCTAGTCACGGATGCCCCGGCGGTCCGCGCCACTTGTTGGGTTGACCGAACCTGGTCTGGAATGGCCGCTTGACCCGGGCCGCAACGGCGCCCGGGTTTTTTGTCGGGAGGAGAAATGGCCTGGCAGGAACTTAGTATCCGCGTCCCTTACGAGTACGTGGAACCCGTGTCCTACCTGTTCAGCCGGTACGGGCACGGGCTCTCCATGGAGAAGGACGGGGAAACCGAAGAGGCCAAAGAAGCTTGGACGGGTGAGGACCCCGACCGGGAGTGGGACGGCGTTGAGCGGGTGATGCTGCGCACCTACCTTCAGCATACATCCCGTCAGCGATTGGCCCGAATCGAAGTCGGGCTCAAGCTCGTGGGACTACTCGAGCCTTTAGAAGATTTGACCATTACCGCTGTACCCGAGATGGAGGACTGGCAAACCCAATGGCGCACCCACTTCGATTTGCTGAGGGTTGGTTCCCGGCTGGTCATCAAACCAACTTGGATCGACTACGTTCGCGCCGGAGAAGAGATAGTCGTTGAATTGGATCCCGGCATGGCGTTCGGCACCGGGTACCATCCAACGACACATACCTGCCTCGAGGCGTTAGAAGACCTGGTGATGCCCGGAATGACCGTGCTCGATCTGGGGACAGGTTCTGGTATCCTGTCCATCGCAGCGGTCCACCTCGGGGCATCGAAAGTGGTCGCGCTCGATATAGACCCCCAGGCGGTACGGGCGGCGCGCCAGAACTTCCGCCGCACCCGGGTGCAACGACAGGTGAGTCTGACCCAGGGCACGGTGCCTCATCCGCTGGCCGGAGAAGGCCAATTTGACCTGGTCGTAGCCAACATATCGGCCCGGGCAGTGGGAGAGAGGGCCCCGTTCATAGCCCCAACATTGAAGCCCGGCGGCATGTTGATTGCTTCGGGGATCATGATCGAGCAACAGGCAGGGGTGAAGGAAACCCTTACCGGCCTTGACCTGACTCTGGAAACGACATGGCCCATGGACGAATGGATCAGCCTGGGATACCGATCACCAAGGAATACCTAAGCGTGAGAATTAGTATCCCGCAGCCCAAACACTCGCCGCAAAAGACGCTGCGGCCTCCGGTTGCATTATCCAGAGGCAGAATGTACCATCCCTCTGATTTCGGACGAACGGCGCATATTATGGAAGTAATGGATCTCAAACGATTCGAGATCACAGGGCCCTTGGGGTCCGGCGCGGACTATGAGGTCCGCGCCGCGATTGACCTAGACACTGGTGCGCAGGTTGTCTTAAAACGCCCTGTTCCCCAGATGATCAGTCGCCAGATGCACGGCAGCACGGAGACCCGGACCGAACAGATGCTCGAGGTCTTCCAAAAGCTCCCTGGTGACCTCCCCGGGGTTTCCCCAATACTCGGGTACTCGGAACGCACGAACCACGACGAGATCTACGGCGATGCCCTGGGCCAGGAGTACAGGGTTATCGTCGAGGATCGGGCTTTGGGGATTCCTCTCATGGTTGGGGATATGAGGGCGCGGATCCAGCGTGTTCCCACCGGCGTCGGGCAAAACCTGTTTACCCTGCACCCCTTGAACCCGGTCGACCAGAACGACCCGTTCCCGGTTCACCGGCAGTTGCTTGACGCTCAGGAGGCGTTCCTCACCGCGGGCTATGTGCTCTTCGACATGCGGCCCCAGAACCTCTTCTACCAACCGGGTTCGGGGCGGCTGACCATCATCGACTGTGCGGACCTGGCGCCAGTGGAGGGGGCTCCCAGCCCAAGGGGAGGACCCGTCCGCGACGTGTTCGACTCATACCTGGAGATCCTAAAGTTCTACACCACTGCGCAGAGGCCCCCGGACCAGTCGGATGGTTACCGGGAACCATTCGGGCAGCGCCCCGTGGTCAATTTCCAGCAAGAACTCGATGAGATGTCGCTAAGCTACAGCGGGGCCGAGGGTCCCGTGAGCGACGCTGCCCAGACCGTGATTGACAAGCTCAAGGAGAAAGCATATTCAGACCTTTCGGGCTTTCGTCATGACCTAAACCACTACTTGCACGCGGTGGCGGCACGCAACCAACAACTCCCCTACGCCGCCCAGGCGAATCAAGCCTGGACCGAAGCCCTGGACATGTTAAGAGGCGATTATTGGAAGCGATTCTTGTTCGATGCCGACACCGAATTGGCGGGACTGAGCCCATGATTCAGGGCGCAACCCAGCATCGGACTAAACGGAGATTCCAATGGCAAGCAACAATGCGAAACACGAAACGGTAACCCCCAAAGTACTGAGCAACTGTGAGGACCGGCGGATATGCTCGGAAGCAATGTAGCGTCATTCCAAGACAACTCAGCCCACGGCGAAGACAGCTTTCTAATTCGGGACCTGGGCAATGATTCCTTTCTTGACGGGGTCATGGACGGGGTCACGGGTCACGGCGGTGAAGAGGCGAGTCAGTCCGTCGTTGAAGCCCTGAGCGCGGCGTCACTGACCTCCCCGGACGACGTGGCCCAAGTCCTGGCAGAGCTGAACGAGGAGTTCTATCAGGTTGGAGGGGGACGTTTCCTGCTTACCACGGTTTCCGTCGCCCTTTACCTGGACGGTAAACTCCACGTCCTGGGCGCCGGGGACAGTCCGATATTCCTGGTGGGACCCGACTCGGCCGAACAGCTTACCGGTAGAGTGGGGGGGTTCCTACATGTGGGAGTCGCCAAAGCGATCGGGTCGAGCCAAGGTAAGCCCAACCTGGTCCGGACCGAGTTCGATATCGAGCCCGGTAGCCGATTGGTGCTTGCCACCGACGGAGTCACCGACAATGTTATGGCCTCGGAGCTGGCGGACATGGTGCGGGCGGCGGCAACTCCGGACGAAGCGGCCGAGAAAGTCAATGCCCTCGTGGAAGCCCGTATCAACGAAGGCCAGGTGCCAGAGCAGTTGGGTAGGCGGTCCAGGCACGATGACCGGACGGCTATCTTCCGATTCTTTAACCCATAGGCCCGAACATCGGCGCAACCACTAACGTTTCGGTCTAAACCCGGGAACCGAACACTTGTAGCGGTTATGGTAACTTGCTACAATTCAGCCGCTCCAGCGCCACTGCGGAGCTTGGGACCAAGCCCAGACAGGAACTATAGCAGTGGGGACAATCAAGGTTGAAATCACCGGTCCCGCCGGGCATGTTCTGTAATTTCGGGAACTGAAGCGGCACTAAATCCGGTTGGAGTTGACCCCTACAGTGGAGTGCGAAAAAGCCTGGAGGCCAAACTGGAAGTCTGGAATTGCCTCAACTCGGCCTGTGTCGTGGTGGATGCGGTGAGGCGCGCCAAGCTGGGCTTGGACCATGGCATTTGCGGAGCGCTCATGGGACCCAGCGCTTACTCGATACAGTCTCCACACACTCAGTACATCGGCGATGTTGCCCGAGGTTCGGCCGAGCCGTTCATCACCTACGGCGAATCGGGCAGCCGAGGCATCCTTTCCAGTATATAGAGTCGGAGAGACTGCTTGAAAATCGCGATGGTGTCACCCTATGACTTCACCTGGCCGGGAGGGGTGACGGCCCACGTTACCCAACTGAGCCGCGAGCTAACACGGACCGGCCACGATGTTCGCGTGCTAGCCCCTCACTCCCCCTCCCGAGAACGCGAGGACGACGAGACGTTCGTCCACCTGGGAAGGTCGGTCCCGTTGCCTAGCGGAGGTTCCATCGCCCGGGTCTCCCTCTCCTGGTGGCTTTACCCCAAGGTGCGGGCGTTGCTCAGGGACGAAGCCTTTGACATCGTACATCTGCATGAGCCCATGGCCCCGATCCTTCCGCTATGTGTGCTGGAGTTTTCCAAGGCAGTCAACATCGGAACCTTCCACGCCTCCTACAAACAACAGCACCTCTACCGTTTTAGCCAGCCATTAATCAAACGCTGGCACCAGAGACTACACGGCGGAATCGCGGTTTCTCCCGCCGCCCGCCGGTATGTGAGCGGCGTCTTTCCCGGAGACTACAAGATAATCCCCAACGGCATTGACGTGGACCGGTTCGCCAAGGACCCTGAACCTTGGCCCGAGTACCAGGACGGGAAGACGAACATTCTCTTCGTAGGCCGCCTCGAGCGGCGCAAGGGGCTCAAGTACCTGCTGGAAGCGTTCGCCCGACTCAAATGGGACCGGCCAAACGTGCGTCTCATTGTGGTTGGTCCCGGCAACCTGGACCGGGACTCTCATCAGATACTTAGCTCCAGGGCATTGCGGGACGTGGTCTTCGCGGGCAGAGTGTCCGATGACGACCTACCCAGATATTACGCCACCGCGGACATCTGTTGCTCTCCCGCCACCGGGTCGGAGAGCTTCGGCTACGTGTTGCTGGAAGCCATGGCCTCCGGCAAGCCTGTTGTGGCCTCGGACATCGAGGGATACAACGCGATTGTAGACGACGGACGGCAGGGGTTGCTGTTCCCCCGGAAAGACTCCGAGGCGCTGGCGGCGGCGCTGGCACGGTTGATCGACGACCCCGACCTGGCTGAGTCCATGGGAGTCAGGGGGCGGGAGGACGTCGAACAGTATCGCTGGGAGCGGGTAGCCGGACAGGTCGAAGAGTTTTACCTCGACTGCTTGGGGTCAGCCAATGGAAATACCTGGACGAGAACAGTTTAGAGGCGCGATCCTCCGGTACGTCGAGATTCCGGGAGCGCGCTTTCTCCATGCTCTGAAGTTCACTCCCAATTCCATTACCCTCCTCGGCTTCGCCGTTTGCGTCCTTTCCGCGTACCTGGTCGGGGCCAACTTGCTGCTCCTGGGCGGGGTGGTGTTCCTCTTGGGCGGGGCCCTGGACCTTTTCGATGGGGCACTAGCGCGGCTCACCGGCAAGACCAGCTCATTCGGCGCGTTGCTTGACTCGGTGTTCGACAGGCTTGGAGAGGCTGCTCTTTTTGTCGGCCTGGGCATCTACGCCCTCCGGGCGGGACTCGGAGACCGGCAACTGCTCTTGTTCATCACCGTCTTACTGCTGGCCCTGATCTTCTCCCAGGGGGTCAGCTACCTCCGAGCCCGCGGCGAGGGACTTGGAGTCTTCATCCGTTCCGGCCTCATGACCCGGCCCGAGCGGGTCGTGCTCCTGGGCGTAGGTCTGCTCATCGACCAGATCTTCTGGGTCCTCCTCCTCATTGCGGCGGTCTCGTGCTTCACGCTTTTCCAGCGTATGTTTACCATCCGCGGCAAGCTGGACGAGGGTGGATAACCCCTACCATCCCGTGTAAACTGTAGGTGTCCCGGCCCGCCTTAGGGAGAGGGTTTCGCACCCCCTTGGTCTTGAATCCAGCCTTCCTAAGTCGCCGGACCGAATATTCATCGCCCACCCGACTAACGTCATCACGTCTGGAGCCTGGTGCATGACCCAGCAGAACCTGATTTCAGACCAGGACAAAGCCCAGCTAAAGCGCACCTTTCGTAAGGACCTGAAGGGCCCGGTGCGAATCCAGGTGTTCACCCAGAAACCATCGGTGATCGCCATTCCTGGCCGCGAATGCCGTTACTGCCCGCAAACCGAGCAGCTTATGGAAGAGGTTGCGGGTCTCTCTCCAAAGATTGATTTCGAGACCGTGGACTTCTACGCCGACTCTCAGGTCGCCAAAGAGCGGGGTATCGCCCGCATTCCGGCGATTCTCCTGAGCGCCGACGGCTCGCCGCGGCTCAAGTTTTACGGCGCGCCCCTGGGCTACGAGATGGCGACCATCATAGAAGACATCAAGACTATCTCCCGAGGGGTCAGCCCCCTTAGCACGGACACTCGAAGGAAACTGCGTCAGATCAACCAGGCTGTACATATCCAGGTATTCGTGACACCCAGTTGCCCGTACTGCCCGGCATTGGGACGGATCGCCCATGCGATGGCCCTGGAGAACCCGCTTGTCTCCGCCGACGTGGTGGAAGTCCAGGAATTCCCGAATCTGGGGCAGACGTATGGAGTGCGGTCAGTACCTCTCACCGTGATCAACGAAAACATTCGGTTTGCCGGCGCGGTTAGCGAAAGCGAGCTGTCGGAAAAAGTCCTGCAGGCCGGGGTGCGGGCCGACACGGCACCGGAAACTTAGTCTGACCCACTCTGGGACACAGCCCGCAACCAAACCAACCCAGTACCTCACCTAACAGAAACTTGACCAGGAGAATCCGTCTTGCCCAATGAGCTAAAGGGAGAACTCAACGGCCACGGCCTCAGAGTCGCCGTGGTGGTCGCCCGATTCAACGAAGTGGTAACGCGCCAACTCCTCGCCGGGGCGCTGGACACCTTGGAGCGCTACGGAGTCAATGACTCGGACGTCAGCGTGGCCTGGGTCCCAGGCTCCTTCGAGCTACCGGTCGTGGCCAAGACCTTCGCAGAGTCCGGGCGTTTCGATTCGGTTATTTGTCTCGGGGCGGTGATCCGCGGCGAGACCAGCCACTATGACATGGTCGCGGGACAGGCTTCCAGCGGAATTGGACGCGTGGGACTGGAGACTGGCGTCCCGACCATTTTCGGAGTGCTCACCACTGAGAACATGGACCAGGCCATCAACCGCGCCGGCGGAAAGTCGGGAAACCTTGGCAGCAACGCCGCGGCTGCGGCCATAGAAACGGCCCGCCTCGTGCAGGCGATCAACACGGGCTAGTACTCGGAGGCGGAGATGAAGTTCGGAATTACCATACCTAACAACTGGGGAGTAGCCGACCCTCAGCAAGTGTTGGACCTGGGTCCGATGGCCGAGGATTTGGGCTACGACTCCCTCTGGGTGATGGACCACCTTTTCAACACCGGGTACATCAGGGAACGGCTGGAAGACAAGCCTTATTACCACCCCCTCTCCACCCTGTCCTATCTGGCCGCCACAACCAGGAAAGTGCTTCTCGGCACATCGGTGCTGGTGCTGCCCTACCACAACCCCATAGAACTGGCCAAGTACGCCGCCAGCCTCGACCAGATTTCCGGCGGACGGTTGACCCTGGGCGTGGGGGTTGGCGCAATGACCGAAGAGTTCGACGCCTTGGGCATCCCGATGAATCAACGAGCCTCACTGACCAACGAGTCCATCGCAATTATGAAGGAGCTATGGACCAACTCCAGCCCCAGCTACCATAGTCGGCGGTGGAGCTTCTCAGACCTCTTGTTCTCGCCCAAACCGCTTCAGAAACCCCATGTCCCACTCTGGATAGGCGGCTCCAGCCCAGGGGCCTTGCGCCGGGCGGCAACCCGCGGAGACGGATGGCACCCCTCCGGACTTTCGCTTGAGGAATTCAGCATCGGCCGTCAAGACATTCGGGACCAGGCCGAAGCGGCGGGGAGAGACCCGGACTCCCTGGTTATGTCACTCAGGGTAGAGGTAGAGGTGCATGGTGGCCCGTCTAGCCAACGTGCGGCGGACCGTGCCCGGCTGTCCGGGGACGACCCGGAGGGAATGATCGCATCGCTCCAGGCCTACGAAAGCGCTGGGCTCGACCACGTTGTTCTTGCGCTGAACTCCGGGGACGTGCCTGCTATAACCTCGGTGATGCAGCGCATCGCGGAGAACGTAATTCCCCGCTTCCGGTAGGCGGACCACCGGAATCCCGGTTCGAAGTGACCGCCCGTTCCTCTTGAGAACGGCTCCGAGGTCCAGGGGCTTGGCTAGCCCGGTTGTTCAGGACTTGCCTCAGGACTGGGCCGCTGGTTTGCGTCGTTCTCCCTACGTTCCTGTTCTTCCACGTACTCGCTTATGTCCGCCCAGACCTGCCTCAACTGGACCAACTCCTCATCGGAGACCGGTGACGCCCCGTAATAGGTGACTTGAAAGTCGCCCACTATGCGGCCAACCGGGCCTTCGGGCAGGGCGCCCTCTAAAGTGCCCTCATGCTCCCTTGGGGTCTGCCATTCCTCCCTGCCGCGCCCTCGCCGGGCCGCCAGGCCAAGAAGCGCATGGTAGAACTCCCGAGGGTTCCTTGGCGTGGGACCCCGGGGGACCCCGCGCCGCCCCATGGCCATCAAGTTCCCCAACAAACCGTTTGCTATGGCCGCCAGGTCTTCGTTGACCTTGCTCCAGCTAAAGACCGATTCCCTGGTTTCTTCCACCTCTCCCGGCACACGGAACAGACGCCGGAACCGGAAGAGCTTGTAGAGCAACCAACTGGCGAAAGAGGCAGCCACCAGGAAACCCACCAGTTTCAGGGTCAGCACAAGCAGCGGCGGGAGACCTCCCTCACCCGCTTCTTCCCGCATCGTTTCATGAAACTGGCGGATCTGCTCTTGGGCCCGGGCGAGTCCGCTCAGGTCGCCGCCGCCGAACCGGTCGGAAATCCAGGTGCCGAGAGCCACCAGCAGCCCCGCGATGTACCCCAGAGCCAGCAAGACCGGTTTCAAGACCCAGAATCCGATCTCACCAACGACCTTCAGCAGCCACCGCGTAACATCGTCAAGTCCGCCAAGCCCGGCCGCGCTTACCAGAAGACCAGCGGCCAACACTGCTCCCACACAAACGCAGATGGGGAGCCACCAATGCATTCCCATTATCTGGCCCTCTCCCGCTTCCGAGGAGAAGCGGGCCAGGGACAACCCGATCAGGCCGACCCCGAAGAAACCAATTATCATGAATCCGCTGATTACATCCGAATCGCTCATGCTGTCTATAATCACGGCAAGGAATAGCGCCACCAAGCCCCACTGGAACGAGCCCCGCACCGAGTCCAAAGATACCTCGTCGTGGGCCAGGGAGCCGCAGCGCCACCAGAGCAGCACCAGGAACGCGAACACCAAGACCTGCCTCAACGCGACTCCGACCCCGGCATTTACAAACGCGCCGATGGGGATAATTCCCATCCCCGTGGCGAGGTGGGCCAGTATCAGCACCGAAACCAGGCTGGCCCCAAGCCCGAGCGCGCCCCGAAGGTTTGCGGTGAACCGTACGGTCTGCACGTACAGGGAAAGCAGGTAGGCCCAAATCGCGCCGAGCCAGACTACCCAGAATGGCAACATGGCCAAAGGCTGCTGGACCGCTACTCCGACGATGTTGAACACCAGGTAGAATCCGCAAGCCTCCAGGAAAAGCGCGGTCCCGGAGACCAGACTAATGCGAAGGAACGGGCTCATGTTCGTCCAAAGCCTCCAGGACTCTTCCCACCCGGTACATTCTCACTCCGGGCGGCTGAATTCCAGGCGCTCCGTCTCCGGCGAAGAGTATCTGCACCTCATGTCCGGACCTCTTGATCTGCTCTATCTCCTCCACCAATGCCCGGGTAATCACAGCGGTAACGAGCATCACGGTTGCTCCCGGCGACAAGGTGCGTCTCTCCTCCCGCAGGACTTCCACCAACGGCGTCACAACGTAGGGCCCGGCCATCGCCAACGCCTCCAGGACCAGGCTTATCTGTGAGGAAGACGCGCCCATCGGCACAGTCAACCACTTACTCGAGTAGCTGGCCACGGCGTTGCTAGCCAACCCGAAGGTATAGCCCCGCTCTGCGGCGTAATGGGCCACCGAAGCGGCGGCGGTCACCGCGCGCTCGAAGTGACGCCGGTTACTGCCCTGCCAGGCGTGTTCGCTCGTGGTCGCATTCATGGCGATGAGGACATTAAGCGAGACTACCGGCTCGAAGACCTTTGTCTGGAGACGCATTTTGCGGGCCGTTGCTTTCCAATCGATGTGTTTCATCGGATCGGTGGGCTGGTAGTCCCGCTGCCTGACAAACCGTGTCGTGTCCTGGAACAGTGGGTTGATCCCTTTGGTGTCTCCCAAAGGGTGCTCCTCGGAGAACACGAGCCGGCCCAGGTCCACAATTCTCGGATAAACCAGCAGGTAGTCCACCTCGGACATCCGGGTCTCGGAGGCGCTGAATCCGAAGATATCCCCGCTACGCAGGCGCGCCGGCCCGATGCGGTGATAGCCCCGGGAATTGCAGAGGAGGGAGTATTTCCAGGAGGCTTTCTGGTATGGAAGCAGAGATGTTGTAATGGTGTGCTGTTTCGTCACGTCGGTGTTGCTGCCGCGCAGGATCGCTCCCGGCAAATCCAAGCCCTGGGGGAACGTGTCCTGGATATCAACCCAGATCAGCGGCAACAGCTTCTCGTTGGACAGAGTGACCGTGTATTCTATGGAATCGCCGATAAATGCGCGGCGCTGAGACAGGCCCCGTTCGTGGGCAACTCGTTCGAATGCGAACTTCTCCCAGATCCTCGCGGCCAGAGACACGATGATGGCCAGAGACCCCACGACCAGCAAGAGACCCTGGCTGGCCACGAGCCCAGCGAACACCAGGATGGAGCTGATTGTCAGCCAGAGCTCGTTGCGCATTCGGCGGTGGCTGGTGGTCAGTGATTAGTGGTCAGTTGCTAGTGGTTAGTCGTCAGTTGCTCGTAACTTATACCCACTGGCCTCCGGTCACTAACCACCGGCCACTGTTAAACCGGCACCTCGACTTGTTCGAGGATTTCGTCGATGACTCGCTCAGGAGTCATCTCCCGCAACCGGGCTTGAGACTTGAGAATGATGCGGTGACACAAGGCATAAGGGGAGAGGACCTTGATATCGTCGGGTGTTACATAGTCCCGGCCCTGGATGGCGGCGAGGGCCTGACTGCATCTAAACAAGCCTATCGTGGCCCGGGGACTGGCTCCCAGTTCCACGTCAGGATGGCAGCGGGTGGCTTGCACCAACCGGACGACGTAGGTCCGAAGTACCGGTTCGAGGTGAACTTGCCTCACAGCCTCCTGATAGAAAACGATTTCTTCCTCGCCCGAAACCGGCCTCATCTCGGACAATGGGTCGGAGGACTGAAACCGAGCCAACATCGCCTCTTCTTCCGACTCCATCGGGTAACCCAACTTCAGGCGCAATAGGAACCTGTCTAGCTGGGCTTCCGGCAGTGGAAATGTCCCCTCTAGCTCGATGGGGTTTTGAGTCGCGATGACCATGAAAGGATTGGGGAGGGTGATGGTTATGTCGTCCACCGTCAACTGGCACTCGCCCATGGCCTCCAGCAAAGCGGATTGTGTCCGGGGAGTGGCGCGGTTTATTTCGTCGGCCAGAACGACCTGGGCAATAATGGGGCCAGCCCTGAACTCGAACTCGCCTTCTTTTTGGTTGTAGTAGTGGATGCCCGTGATATCGGAAGGCATCAGGTCAGGAGTAAACTGGATTCGTTTGAAGGAGCAATTCAGGGAGCTAGCAAGGCTTCTGGCGAGGGTGGTCTTTCCTATCCCCGGCACGTCCTCAATCAGGATATGCCCTCCACTAAGCACCGCCGCCAGTGTGAGTTCTATGACCCCGCCCTTTCCAACCAACACGGTCTCAATGTTGGCTTTGATCCTGGCTGCCAGTTGGGCGACCCCGCCAGAAAGGGAGGAAATTGAAGCCTCTTCTTGTGACATAGTCTATTTGGAGCGCTTGGCGGGGTCGAAAGGCGCGTCCTGCCGTTATCGACGACTCAGGTGCTCTTCCACCTCCCTGAGGTCTTTGAAGGAGTCTACACTCCGCCAGAACGCCCTCGACCTGACCGCGGAAATCTTCCCGGCCTCGGCCAAGCGGGGGAAAGTCTCAGTCTCGTGGTCGCCGGTCTCGGGAAGTTCCTGAGACATTCGCCGATCGAAAAGGTAGATGCCGGCATTGATCCAGTGGGGCAACTCCACCTTCTCGCGGAATCCAATCACGCTCTCGTCATCGTCCATGTCCACCAAGCCATAAGGACTTACGAAGGGGACCACCATGATCGTGGCCTGATGCGTGCGGTCGGCCTCCTTGCTCTCCCGGTACTGGCCGGCCAACGCGCTGAAATCTTCGTCGGTGAAAATGTCCCCATTAAGCACCACGACGGTCTCTTCTTCTTCAGGGACCAGCGGGAAACCCAGCTTTATCGCTCCTCCCCTGCCCAAGGGAGTATCTTCAACGCTGTAATGTGCCCGGATGCCGAAATTCCGGCCGTCACCGAAGAAGTCTTTTATCACCTGCCACCGGTACCCGGCCAGAAATACGACGTCGGTCACGCCGCCAGTCTTCAGCCACTCGATCTGATGCCAGAGGATAGGCTGCCCATGCACAGGCACCATGGGTTTGGGCACAGTGTCAGTCAATGGACGTAGTCTTTCGCCTTTACCGCCTGCGAGTATGAGCGCATACATGACACTGCCCTTGCGGTTATGGATTTGATCGCACCCGACCGCCGAGCGCAGCCTAATATAACCGTATCTTGGGTTGGCGGTCAAATAAATCGTCGAACATAGGCGAACGACCACGGGTCGGAAAGCGGGTCATTATCCCCTTGATGCGACGGCTACCCAGAAGGGAAGAGGTCAGTGGGACAGGGGTTGGCTACCCGGCCTGGGTTCGAACCAGGGCTTTCAGCTCCAAAGGCTGATGTGCTGCCACTACACCACCGGGCAATGAGTGGAGTCCACGTGAATACAGGAACCCACACATCCATTGTCCAGTCAACGCGGAACCGCGTCAAGTAAGCCGTAATACGTGGCGAGGTCTTTTGATTGCCAGACTTGGCGAATTGGTCAAGGGCCTCTCGCCATGCTGGTCTGCCCGTATTTCCGGGGTTGGCCCGACATCTAGGAATTCCTGCACCGGGTCTCGCTTTTGAGTCTGAACATCTGCGGATTCCCGATTTCGCGGGAACGACGGGAATTACGGGGCCCGGGGGAATGACCCATTGGGGATACGAGGTCTCCTGCGACGGACCGGCGGGTGGGCTACGCGAAGTCGTCGCCCCTGGCTGCCAGGAATCGCCGGAGGATCAAGGCTGCAGCCGCCTCATCTACGGAACCTCGTAGGCGGGAAGGTTGCCGCCCCGACTCCCGGATCAAGGCCTCGGCTTCCACTGAGGTGAAACGCTCATCGATAATGTAGATAGGAATGGAAGTCCGCTTTCGCAGGGCGTTGATGAATCCGTTGACTCGTTTGGCCTGCGTTCCGTGGGTCCCGTCCAGGGAGTAGGGCATCCCAATGACTATGCCCTCGATGCGACGCTCCCCGTTGGTTTCCAGAATTTTATCCAGATCATCGGAGAGCCGGGAGCGCGACAGGTGACCGGCAGGGAAAACCAGCGTGGTGGAGGTGTCCCCCACCGCGAGACCAATACGGCGCTCTCCCAGGTCCAGGGCCAGCAGTTTCAGCGCCTCGGCTCCCGCATACTTGGTTAGGTTAGGGATTGCCGCACGAGGGCCGCCACTCCGGACAACGCCTCGTCTAGTTTCCCGGGCTCCCGCCCACCAGCCTGGGCGATCTCCGGGCGTCCGCCGCCACCGCCGCCCATCACCCTGGCGGTGTCGCGGGCCAGGTTACCGGCATGGAGGCCACGGTCCACCAGGTCGGGAGTCACCATCGCCACCAGCAGGGGATTTCCATCCGCGATGCACCCCAGCATCACGACCGCGCTCCGGAGTCTGGCCTTCAGGAAGTCCCCCATCTCACGCATCGCCTCGGGGTTGGATGCGGAGGTCCGCGCCGCTACAACCTTCACGCCGTCGATGTCAGACACCCTACCCAAAATGGCCTCGGCTTCGGTGCGGAGGGCTGTGCGCTCGACCGCAGCCAATCGCCGGCGCATATCTTCGTTGTCCTGGATAAAGCTCTCCACCCTCGCTTCCAGGTCTGCCACAGGGGTCTGTAGCCGTTGGGAGAGAGCGTCCAATTTGGACGATTGCTCGACGAAGAGCTGTTCGGCGGCCCTGCCCGTCACCGCTTCGAGGCGCCTCATACCGCCACCAATGCTTGACTCTCCTAGCACGAACATGGTCCCAATCTGGCCGGTGGCGGAGACGTGGGTCCCTCCGCAGACCTCCACGCTGAAGGCCTCGCCGTTGGACATGCTCACCACTCTCACCACATCACCGTAGCGGTCTCCAAAGAAAGCCAGGGCTCCTTGACCCACAGCCTCGGTGTAAGTGGTCTCCAGCGACGAGACGGCCAAGTCCTCCCTTACCTTGTCGTTGGACAGGGACTGCACGGACTGGATCTCCTGGCGTGACAAGGGGCTAACGTGGCTGAAGTCGAAACGCAGCCGCTCCGGCCCAACGTAAGAACCCGCCTGCCTAACGTGCGCCCCCAACACCGACCTCAAGCTGGCGTGTAGAAGGTGGGTGCCGCTGTGGTGGCGGGCCGCGTCCAACCGGCGTTGGATGTCCACCTCAGCCGTAACGCGTTCTCCCAGAGAGATGTCTCCCCGCTCCACGACCCCCCGGTGGACGATCACTCCCGCCACGGGGCTCTGCGTATCCTCCACGCGGACCAGACCACTGGGAGATGATATGGCCCCGTGGTCGCCCACCTGTCCGCCTCCTTCAGCGTAGAAGGGTGTTTCCTGAAGCACAACTTCCACACCCTGGCCCTGCGTGGCGAACCCCGTTGATTCTCCCTCAACCATAATCGCGGCGATCGCCGACTCCTGGCGGAGGTCCTGGTAACCCACGAACCGGGTCCGCTCCACTCCCAAGTTGTCGTAGGCGGAAAGGATTTCCATGCTGCCGGTAAAAGCCTGGGCGGATCGGGACTGTTCCCGCCGGGAGTCCATCTCCCGCTGGAAGCCGTCCATGTCCACTTCCAGGCCGGCTTCTCGTGCTATCTCGGCGGTCAGTTCCACTGGGAACCCGTAGGTGTCGTAGAGGACGAATGCCTCTCGGCCCGTGATCGAAGTACGCAAACGCTCGGCGGCTTCCCTTTGGTGGGACCCGCCGTTGGGTATACCGGATGGGCCGCTGTTTAGGGACTCGACCGCGTGGGTGAACGCGTCATCAAACAGCCGGGACCCTACGTTTTCGCCGTGGGCGTCTTCGCCCAAAATCTCCGGACGCGCTTCCACGACCTCGATGGGGGTTGGGATTGGCGTTCCGCCCGTCTCCGTGCCCGACACCAATTGGGAATATGCCTCCCTCACCACCATCATCTCTCTTAGGATCTCGTTACCGCGTCCGAAGGATTCAGCAAACCGCTCCTCCTCCAAACGGATCACCCGGAGGATGAAGTCGTGGTTTTCCAGGAGTTCCCGGTAGTCGGCCCGGAAGTTCTCCAGCACCACTTCGGCCACGTCGGTCAGGAAGGGTTGCTCCAACCCCAGCCGTCGGCCGTAGCGGATGGCGCGGCGCACCACGCGCCGGAGCACATAACCCCGGCCCTCGTTTCCGGGCACAACCCCATCGCCTATGAGAAAAGTGGCTGCCCTGGAATGCTCCGCCACGACGCGAAGGGCATAGTCAGTCTCCAGGTCAACCCCGTAACTCTTGCCGGTTAACTCGCAAGCCTTGGCCACCATCGGCCACAGGAGGTCAGTCTCGAAGATGTTTGACTTTTGTTGCAACACTGCAGCAGCTCGTTCCAGCCCCATTCCGGTGTCCACGCTGGGCGCGGGCAATGGCGTCCGGTTTCGCTCCGGGTCCTGGTAGAACTGCATGAACACCAGGTTCCATAGCTCTACGAAACGCTCGCAATCGCAGTTGGGGTGACAGCCCGGAATCTCTTGAGATTTACCGCTGTCCCGTTCCTCGCGGAGCAAAGCCGTCAACACATCCGGTTCAACCATCGGGTTGCAGCCCTTCTCCGCACCCCCGTCGTAATGCAGCTCGGAACACGGCCCGGTTGGGCCCTCGGTCCCCGCCGGACCCCACCAGTTGTCGGAATCCCCGTAGCGGTAGATGCGCTCCACCGGTATCCCGATGTCGTCGTGCCAGATCGCGTAGGCTTCGTCGTCGTCCAGGTGAATCGTGACAAAGAGGCGGTCGGCCTCCAGCCCGAATCCCTGGGTCATCAGCTCCCAGGCGAAGGCTACGGCGTCATTCTTGAAATAATCGCCGATGCTGAAGTTGCCCAGCATTTCGAAGAAGGTCAGGTGCTTATGGTCGCCGACCTCGTCGATGTCGGTAGTGCGGAAGCTTTTCTGAATGCTGGTCAACCGGCGGTTCGGGGGAGTCTGTTCACCCATAAAAAAGGGCTTGAAGGGCACCATCCCGGCGCTGGTAAATAGAAGCGTCGGGTCTCCCGCCGGAATGAGAGAGGCACTGGGCATCCGCAAATGGCCGCGCTCCTCGAAGAACCGCGTGTACAATTCCCTGATCTGGTCACCGGTCATCACTTTCGACCCATCTTCACACGTTACGGATTGCGTTGCTGTGGCCGAAATTGTATGCCACCTAGAAATTAGCGTCAATTGGCTCCAACTGGATGAAAGTCGGCTGTTGACCCTCGCCGAGCCCGCACACTAAAATTAACGGGCAATCAACGGCGTTGCCACCAGCTCAGCGTCAGCGGAACTAATCATGGTAGAAGGGGTTTAGAGGTGTAAATGGACTCCAGCATCATCGGAAAGATAGACAAGGCCAGAAGATACGCCGAGGAAAAAGAGCGGGTCACCATCTCCGAATTGAGCGTCAAATTCGAAGGCAACCACAACACGTACGCCGTGAACTTTGAATCTGGGAAATGGTCCTGCGAGTGTCACTTTTACGAGACCCGGGGAGTGTGCAGCCATATTATGGCTCTCCAACGTATCCTGGCCGGGATGCTGGTCCATAAAGAGGACGCGGCGGCTACGATCTAGCTGGACCGCCTAGACCGCTCCACGAATCCTCCCTCACACAGCGCGGGCCATATCCCGCGCAGCCTGAACGAGCTTTCCTTTGTCCCATCCGGCTGTTAAACTCGCTCCCAATACGGGCTGTTAAGGGCTGGCCAGGTGGCCGTGTACCCGAGGTTACGTAAACCACCGGACACGGACCAACAGGCCAGTTGGGCCGCACAGGTTGCAACAAGACACAGAAGAGCCGCAAGCGGGTTCCAGGTTCCCCATCTCGCTTCCTCCCGCCTTACAATACCCCGCATACCGCCTTTACTGGCTCGGAATGCTCGTCTCGGTCAGCGGGTTCCAGATGTTCCGGGCCGCCCAAGCATGGCTGGTCTATGAGCTGACCGGGTCTCCCCTGTTCTTGGGTTACGCCGCCGCCGCCAGCGCCGCACCGGGCATCGTCTTCAACCTCTTTGGAGGCGTGTTCGCCGATAAGCTGGACAAACGCATTCTGGTAATGGTCACCCAGGCAGCCAACGCCGGACTGATCTCCATCCTCGCCATTCTCACCCTACTCGACGTTGTCCAGGTTTGGCACGTACTGGTCATAGTCTTCCTGTCGGGCTCGGTGGAGGCCTTCGATACTCCAGCGCGGCAAGCTATTTATCCCCACCTCATAGACCGGCGCGCGATGATGAGCGCGGTGGCGCTGAATTCATCCGTTTGGTCTGGTAACCGGATCATCGCCCCCGCCATCGCCGGTTTCGTCATTGCCTGGACCAACATGGAAACCGCTTTCTTCGCGGCCGCATGCGGCTTTGGCGTCATGGCCGTCGTGATGGTCTTCTTGAGGGTGCCCCCCATAGCCCAGGGAGGAAGGGGAAATCCGATCCAAGACATAGTCGAGGGATTGAGCTTCATCGGCCGAAATTCCATCTTTTCATTCCTAATCGGGATGACATTTTTTAACAGCCTCTTCGGGATGGCCTACATTATTCTGATGCCCGTGTTCGCCCTTGAGAGTTTCGGACTCGGACCCGGCGAGTATGGGACTTTGCTTAGCGTCGGCGGAATCGGCTCGCTGATGGTAACCCTGTGGTTGGGCTCGCGCAGAGATACCCAGTACAAGGGCTTACTAATTATCGGTGGGGCGGTCCTGTTCGGGATTTCGTTAATCGTGTTCGGCGTGACTTCCCACTACATCGGTTCCTACCACCTGGCCCTGGTAATCCTGTTCCTGGCGGGGATCGTAACCTCCACATACATGATCTCCATCCAGAGTTCGCTGCAAATGATGGTTCCCGACCGGATGCGGGGCCGGGTCATGGGTTTCTACGGGATGACGTGGAGCATTATGCCGCTGGGAGGCCTACAAGCCGGGGCATTAGCCAGCATCGGGTTCATCGGGGCCCCCTTCGCGGTGGCTATCGGAGGCGTTGCCGTGGCCGCGTTCGCCATCGGTCCGGCATTATTAAACCGCAAAGTCCGTAACCTGGGCCGTGAGCTAGACCAGGGAGAGGCGGCGGCGGTTACTCAACAACCCCAACCCTCCACCTCCTCCGACGGCTCTTGATATAGGGAGGCATCATGCAATCGAGAGACTTTATCGGATACGGAGTCAACCCACCGGTTGTCCAGTGGCCCAACGGGGCAAGGATCGCCGTGTCCGTGGTAGTCAATTACGAGGAGGGTTCCGAATACTCCATCCTCGACGGTGATCCCGCGGGAGAGACTTCCGGAGAGTCGCCATCCCCCGCCGGGCCAGGGGAGCGCGACCTGGCCAACGAGTCTTTCTTCGAGTACGGCAGCCGGGTTGGAGTGTGGCGCATCCTGGACATCCTCGACCGGTACAATGTTAAGGGCACCATCTTTGCCTGCGCGCTTGCCCTGGAACGCAACCCGGAAGTTGGTCCGGAACTCGTGAGGCGCGGACACGAAGTGATGGGCCACGGCAACCGTTGGGAGGAGTATTACAAGATGGACCGCGACGCGGAGCGGGAGGCAATCCGTGAGGCGGTCGCCACCATCACCAGGGCCACCGGCCAGCGTCCCCTGGGTTGGTACACACGGTATGGACCCAGCGTTAACACTCGCCAACTCGTTGTGGAGGAAGGTGGGTTCGAATACGATTGCAACGCCTACAACGACGACCTGCCCTATTACACCCCGGTGAATGGGACACCATGGCTTGTGGTCCCCTACTCCCTGGAAGTTAATGATTACAAATTCTGGCGGGGAGACCTTCTGACCCCGGCGCACTTCTTCGAGGTGGCCAAAGCTTCCTTCGACACGTTGTACGAGGAAGGGGCCTCCCATCCAAAGATGATGTCGGTGGGCCTCCACTGCCGTATCATCGGCAAGCCGAGCCGGGCCGCCGGCCTGGACCGTTTCCTAAAGTACGCCTCGGAAAAAGAAGGAGTGTGGTTCGCCCGCCGCCTGGACATAGCCCGATGGTGGAAGGAGCATTACCCGCAGGTCTAGGCCGCTTGAGTGTTCGGCGGTCAGTGGCCGGTGTCCAGCCGTTACTGAGTGTGGCGGCTGGCTGAGCCACCGGCCACTGACCACTAACCGGGTCGACGTAACTGTTCAGACTCGACGACGCGGATTGGCTAAATCCCACATCGGTCATCTCCATGATGATTCTCAAACGATGTCCCTCAGCCGCAACCAGTCATTCCCGCGAAGAGCCTGCCCCCGGCTCGATCGGGGGCGGGAATCCAGAAATGCCAATGATAGTGACTGTTGCTGGTTGTAAAGGTTTCTGGATTCCGGGTCAAGCCCGGAATGACGGGCTGGGAGGAGGAAGGACACATCAAGTCTGAACAGTTACGGGTCGAGCGCGTCGTTGACACCGGATAGGGCTCAAGTTACACTCCAGGTTGGGCATGACTATTTTGCAGCAGTCTCTTTTGGGATTTCTCGTCGTCGGTTTGAACCATCGGAGCGCGCCCCTGGAGGTGCGAGAGAGACTGTCGCTCAGCGCCGGTCAGCTATCCGGCGCCTTGGCCGCCATGCGGGAATTCGGCATTCCAGGCGCCATCATCTCCACCTGTAACCGCTCCGAATTCTACTCTATGGAACCGAGCGACCCATCCCTTCGCTCAGCTTGGGGCATCGGAGACCAGCGCTGCAGAGAATTCCTGGTAGATTACTTCGACATCCCGTTGGTCGACGTCGAGCGCTACCTCTACTGCCACCGAGACGGAGCCTGTATCAGGCACCTCTTCCGGGTGGCGTCGAGCCTCGATTCCATGATTCAGGGAGAGGACCAAATCATCGGGCAGGTGAGGGAATCGCTGGATATCGCAATGCGGGCCGAGACCATCAACGGGCCGCTGCTCCAACTCTTTCAACAAGCTCTTCGGGTCGGGCGAAAAGTGCGTCGGGACACGGGGATCGGAAAAAACGCCCTGTCTGTGAGCCGCGCCTGCGTCGAGATGGCCAGGAACACCTTGGGCGACCTGAGCCAGCTTCAAGCCATGGTGGTCGGAGCGGGTGATGCCGCCGGACTTGCCGCCAAAGTCCTGAACCTGTCCGGTGTTAAGGACATCACCGTGACCAACCGCACTCACGAGCGGGCTTTGGAGCTTGCGAACACCCTCTCAGGCCGGGCTGTCCAGTTCGCTGACATGCCTTCCGCGCTAACTGATGCTGACCTGGTGATTTCTTGCACCGGCTCGCCGGGATACATTCTGAGTTCGGGCACAGTACAGCAAGCGATGGAGATTCGCCCACAGCGCCCTCTGTTCCTTCTGGACATCGCGGTGCCGCGGGACATAGACCCCGAGGCCGCCCGAATCAGCAACGTCACCCTTCATGACGTCGATGACCTGGACTCGGTCTCCCACGCCCACAAGCTGGAACGGAACGGCGAAGCGGCGGAAGCGGAACAAGTTGTCGACGAAGAGACCGCCGGGTTTCTGGACTGGTGCGCCGCCCAGAGGTCCCTTCCCACCGTAGTGGCCCTCAGGGACAGAGCCGAACAGATAAGACGGCAGGAGATTACCAAGACAGTCCGAAGACTGGACATGGACTTCAGCCAAGAGCAGCTTGCGGCCCTGGATGCTATGACCAAAGCAATGGTGAAGAAGTTGCTCCACGGGCCCACAGTCTACCTTAAGGGGCACGGCAATTCGGTAGACTTGCGTCTGGCCAGGGAGATATTCCAGTTACCCGGCGAGGAAATTTAGAGGAATATTAGCGGGTAGAGCGCCGGGTCCATCCGCCACCTCCCGGCCCGGGGCGTCCGACGAGGACCCGCCATCGGTGAACATGACCTCATTAGTCGAGAAATACGCGCTACTGCCAAACGAGATCGACGAGCTTAGCCTGCGGATGGTTGAAGATGCGCTTCCAGACTCGCTCGATTTGACCCCGGCGGAGCGTTACGTGGTCTGCCGCATCGTGCGCGCCGAGGGAGACCCGGACGTCGCCCGAGACGTTCGCTTCAGCGCCGGAGCCGTCGAGCGGGGTCTGGGGGCCCTGAAGAAACCCGTCGATGTCGTCACCGATGTCCGCATGGTTGAGGTGGGTATCTCCAGATCGTTGCTCAACCGGCACGAGATATCGACGCACTGCATGATCGACACGCCATCGACCCACGAAAGGGCCCGGAGAGAAGGGACAACCCGCTCCGTGGCTGCTGTCCGGGAACTTGCACCGCGAATGAACGGGGCGGTCGTGGCCATCGGCAACGCTCCCACAGCCTTGCTTGCCCTCCTCGACTTGGTCAGAAACGGGGAGGTCTCCCCGGCGCTGGTCATCGGCATGCCGGTGGGGTTTGTCGCCTGCGCCGAGTCCAAGGAAGAGCTACTGGCGACCGACGTTCCGTTTATGAGTATAGTGGGACGTCGCGGAGGAAGCTCGGCGGCGGCGGCCACGGTCAATGCTCTGTTATCGCTAATGTCCGACGGAGCGACACAATGACACAAGAACGCCCCTCTCTGGTCACTGGATCGACGGATATTGCTGGAGGCCCTTGGGGCGTCGTCCTAGTTGCCCACGGCAGCCAGCGAGGGGCCAGCTCCGCGGAATGCTCTTGTTCTTGGCGGATCCCGGAATCTGAAACGCCGGACTGGTGCATGAATTGTCCCAGCACTCCCCAGGGACTTAACGACGCAACTGCCCGGTTACAAGGAGCCCTTGGCGCGGACCAAGCTCAGGTCCAGCTCTCCTGTCTTGAATTCATCGAACCCCGCCCAGACCAGACGATACAGGACATGGCCGCCAAGGGGCTCCAACGTATGGTTGTCATGCCATACCTTCTGGGTCAGGGAAAGCACGTTACCCTGGAAATGGACGAAGTTCTC
Organism: Dehalococcoidia bacterium; assembly: GCA_965205385.1. Taxonomy (GTDB): domain Bacteria; phylum Chloroflexota; class Dehalococcoidia; order Lucifugimonadales; family UBA3495; genus CATOSP01. The sequence continues at coordinate 1,294,276 of CBDBGS010000008.1, read as the reverse complement.
GATGAGGCCCGCGCGGGGTTGCCCGGCGTGGACCTTCGCTTGGCCGACGTCCTGGGCGCGGACCCGCGGTTGGCAAGCGTAGTCGTGGAAAGGGTGCGTACCCTCGAGGCATCCACCGCAGCCGCGCCATTGCCAGGTGAGACCACTGGCATCTTGGTGGTCAAGGCAGGCACCAAAAACCAATACGACGATTGTATCTGGCTCCACGAATTGGGGAAGACCGTGGAGGACATCCTGGGTCATGGTTACGCCGTGGCGGTTGCCCAGTCTCATTACGGGGACCCCACGATAGAAGCGGGGGCCGCCCAGCTTGTTGACGAACGGAGAGTCTCCCGGATCGTCGTTGTCCCATACGTCTTCTTCCCGGGATTGATCCTGAAACGAAACGTTCTGGGAGGGTTGGACAGGTTGCAGGTCAAGTATCCAGGCATCTCCCTTGCCGTCACCCCTCCCCTGGGAGTTGACGACAGGGTAGTGGACGTGGCCGCCGATCGTGTCCGCCAAGTCTGGGGTCAGCCGTGACCGGAGACAGTAAGCCCTCGCCCCTATAGTATGAGAGCGAAATGACCGACGAAGCGAACAATTCGGACCGTCCCGAGAGCGACTACAGCCGCCAGACCGTCCGGAGGCGTGGGATGCGCACCGGGTATACGACCGGTTCCACCGCGGCTGCGGCCACCAAAGCCGCCGCGCGGACCTTGCTCACCGGGGCGTTGGTAAGCGAAGTTACGATACCCCTGCCTATCGGCCAAGACGCCACGTTCGTAGTGGAGCGCACAGAACGGTCGGCGGACGGAAGCCAGGTCACCTGCACGGTACTCAAGGACGGAGGCGATGATCCCGACGTTACCCACGGAGCCGAGATCTGCGCCACTGTATCCCTCGAATCCTCTCCCGCAGTCGCCAAGCCCATATCCGGCGGGGTTGGGGTCGGCACCGTAACCCGTCCGGGCACCGGGATTGACGTCGGGGACCCGGCGGTCACACGTGTTCCCTACCGGATGATCGTTCAATCGTTGGAAGATGCGGCGAGGGATTTCGGCACGCCAGAAGGCAAGAGCCTGGTCGTCGAAATATCCGTCCCCGAAGGTGTGGAAATCGCCAAGAAGACCACCAACAGCCGGCTGGGCATTCTGGACGGCATTTCGATCCTTGGAAGCACCGGCGTCGTGCAACCCTACTCAACCGCCGCCTGGCGGGCAAGCGTGCACCTGGCCATCGACGTCGCTGCCGCCAACAGCCTCTCTCACTTGGTGTTGACTACCGGCACCCGAAGCGAAGAATTCTCCAAACGGCGGCTCGACCTTCCGGACATGGCCTATATCGAGGCGGGCATTTTCAGCGGGCATTCGATGAAGCGTTGCGTCATGAGGGAAGTAGGCCGGGCGACCCACGCGGGCATGGTGGGTAAGTTTTCCAAGATGGCCATGGGGTATTTCGTTACCCACGTGGCGGGGAATCGGGTGGACACGTCCTTCTTGGCCAGCCTTGCCGCCGAATGCGGGGCCTCGGCCAAAGTGCAAGAGGAAATCGTGGGAGCGGCCAGCGCCCGCCACTTCCAGGAAATCGCCCAGGAAAACGGCCTGCTCTCGGTATTCCCTCTGATGTGCCAACGGGTCTGTGAACAGAGCCGGATATACCTGGGCGGCGATGCGGACTCGCTCATCATAGACGCTTTATGTTTCGACTTCGACGGTACGCTCTTGGGTCAGGCGTCCACGTCGCTCGACGGTATACCATTGGTCGCCAACGCAAGGGCGTGACCATGGTGTGTGACCCTGATGGTTAAAACGGGGCACTCCAAGACGTTTCGCTCCTTGGGCCTATTCGACGAAGACTTTGAGCAGAGACGTCCACTCCGGGGGCAGATAACCAAGCGCGAAGTCCGAGCCGTGACCCTTTACTCCCTGGGCCTACGCCCGGGGAGCACGGTCTGGGACATCGGCGCCGGCACCGGTTCGGTGTCGGTGGAAGCAGGGTTGGTAGCCCACCAGGGAACCGTGTACGCTGTTGAACGCGACGAAGAGAGCCTGCCTCTCCTCCGAAACAACTTGGAGCGGTGGGGAAGCGGGAATGTGCGCGTCGTTCCGGGGGAAGCCCCAGAAGCGCTGACCCAGTTGCCAGACCCGGACGCTGTGTTCGTGGGCGGAAGCGGCGGCAACCTGGCCCGGATTTTGGAGGTTGCGGCGGAACGCCTGGCGCCCCATGGGCGGATTGTGGCAAACTTGGCTGCGCTGGAGCGGACACAAGAGGTCTACAAGAAATTGAAGATTCTGGGATTTCAGGCGGACGTGGTCATGGTCAATGCGGCGCGAGGGAAGGAACTGCCCGATGGCAGCCTGCGTCTAGAATCTTTGAACCCTGTGTTCGTCGTGACCGGGAGGCGGGAGGAATAACCGAATGAGTACGGGACAGTCAACCACCAGGTATGGCTGCCTCTACGGGGTCGGAGTCGGCCCTGGAGACCCAGAACTGGTGACCTTGAAGGCGATGCGGGTCCTGCAAGAGGTGCCGATTATCTGCGTGCCCCAGGCCGAGACCAGTCAGGACAGCTACGCGCTGGAGATCGTCCGGTCCTACCTGGACCAGGACAAACAAGAGATACTGCGCCTCACATTCCCCACCGACGATGCCGAAGCAGCCGGAGAGGTCTGGCGCGGCGCGGCGGACCAAATAGGCGAACGACTGTCCCGTTCCCAGGACGTGGCCTTCATCACCGAAGGCGACCCGATGCTTTACAGCACGTTTTCCTACGTGCTGGACGCCGTATGCCAACACTACCCGGACGCCCGCATAGAGATCGTTCCCGGTGTGTCCTCGGTTATGGCCGCCGCCGCCAGCTCCGGCGTCCCTTTGGTCACCCACGGACAACGGCTAGCCATCCTTCCCGCGGTCTACGGTATCGACGACCTCTCCGAAGCGATCGCCAACTACGACACCATCGTCCTAATGAAGGTGAACCGCACCCTCCTCCAAGCCCTGGCCAATCTTGAACAACTGGGACTGGCAGGAAAGGGCATCTACGTCCGCAGGGCATCCACCGCCAGGGAAGAAGTCGTCCGCGACCTATCGACTTTGTCGGAAGAGGACCTTGACTACTTCTCTCTTCTAATCATCAAGAGGTAACACCATGGTTGTAGCAACCGGCAAAGTTTATATCGTAGGGGGCGGTCCGGGAGACCCGGAGCTGCTGACCCTCAAGGCAAAGGCCGTCATCGAAATGGCCGACGTGGTCATCTACGCCGATTCGTTGGTCCATCCGTCCATAGTCGAATTCGCAAAGCTCGGCGCGGAGGTCCACGGGAGCAAGACCCTCAGCTTGCCCGAGATCATGGACCTAACCCTGGAATCAGTCCGTCAGGGGAAGACGGTTGCCCGCGTCCAGAGCGGCGACCCATCTATCTACGGCGCGGTCCTGGAACAGTTGCGAGTGTTGGAAGCGGAAGGCGTGGACTTCGAGATCATCCCTGGGGTTAGCGCGGCCTTCGCCGCCGCGGCCCGGCTCAAGACCGAACTCACGGTCCCCGATGTCTCACAAACCGTCATAATGACCCGTTTCGAGGGCAGGGTGTCGATGCCTCCCGGCGAACAACTCCAGGACCTGGCGGCCCACGGTTGCACACTGGTGATCTTTCTCAGCATAACCCGGATGTTCACCATAGTCCGCCATCTGTTGGAGGCCGGCTACCATGAGAACACACCCGTAGCCGTGGTCTACCGAGTCGGTTGGCCCGAAGAACAGATCATCCGTGGCGACCTTACCGACATCGTGGCGAAAGTCCGAGATGCCAAGATCACCCTCCAGGCCATGATCATGGTTGGCAAGGCCTTCGACCCGAACCTGCTTCACACCGAGCCCGACGCCGAAGACGGGTTCTCATCTTCCCACCTCTATTCCAACGAATACACCCATCTTTATAGGCGCGCACAGGCCGGGTAGCGTCCTCTTCAGGCGTCCGGTGAGGGTAGAGAAAGGGAGCCCAGAGAGGGACCGGCGATGAGCAACACCGCCATCGTCGCTATTTCGCGAAACGGCGCCCATCTGGGTCGGCTTATTGCGTCCGCGATGGCTCCGGACGCAACCCTGTACTTGGACCGGCGGTTCATCGTTTCCGGAGATCAGGCCCTCCCCTTCGATCTGCCCGCCCGCCCCATAGTCCAGCAAGCGTTCCAGGACTATGAGTCCCTGATATTGCTCATGCCCGTGGGGGCCGCGATACGGTTGCTCGCTCCCCGGTTGGCGGACAAGCATCAGGACGCGGGGGTGGTCTGTATCGACGACGCGGGTAAATTCGCCGTCAGCCTGTTGTCCGGCCACGTTGGGGGAGCGGACCGTTTGGCGGAACGCGTAGCCTCCATCATCGGGGCGACTCCCGTGATCACTTCGGCATCTCATACGGCGGGCACCCTTGCCGTGGACCTATTGGGACAGGTCATGGGTTGGAAGATCGAAGCTAATTCCACAACGGTCACCAGGGCCAGTGCGGCGGTAGTCAACGGAGACCAGGTAGGCGTCTACCAGGACGCCGGCGAAAGGGACTGGTGGCCTTCCGGTCAGCCCCTGCCGGATAACATAGCGCTTTTCGGTTCCCTTGACGACCTCGCGTCCTCGACTTGCGCCGCCTCGTTGGTAATCACCGACCGCCTGCGTCCCGGAGACGGTCCCGGACCTGGCTTTCCCGAGTTCCTTTCAGGCAAGGCCGCCGTAGTGTACCGTCCCCGGAGTCTGGTCATAGGGATGGGCTGCCGCCGGGGTGTGCCTCTGGAGGAGTTGGAAGCGCTGCTCGATGAGACCTTGGGACAAAACAATCTCGCCCGGGAGAGTGTAAGTTGCATCGCAACCGCCGATCTCAAACGCGATGAGGTTGGAATCCTCCTCCTTGCCGAGAGGCTGGGCGTCGAGGTCCAGTGCTACAGCGCCGAGGAGCTGAACTCAGTTTTCGATGCCGCTGAATCCGGACTGCCTGGCCAAGCAGCACCCGGAGCGGACGCGGGGGCGTTCATCAGACCGACACCTTCCCCAGTCGCGCACCGGCTCATCGGGGTATGGGGTGTTTCGGAACCCGGCGCATTGCTGGCGTCGGGCGCCAGAGGGTTGCTGGTCACCCGGCAGAAGACCCAAAGGGCAACCATCGCCATAGCCCGGACCGAGGGGGCCTGACCTCCGGCGGTTCTAAACAGGTATCAATACTGGGGGAATCTTAATTACCGGCGAAGCCAGATGCGTCTACCTGCTAGCGTATTGACCGCATCTGCGGCTAAACTGTGTCCATGAGCGTATCTAAAACTGGCAAAATCTATCTGGTGGGTATCGGACCAGGGGATGAGAAATTCCTCACCCCAGGGGCGGTGTCCGCACTCCAACAATGCGACACGGTGATCGGCTACCGGCTGTATATCCAACAAGTGGAATACCTCCTATCCGGTAAAGAACAGATCGCCATGGACTTGGGGCAGGAGATGGAACGGGCGTCCCGGGCAGTGGAATTAGCGTCGGCGGGCCGCATAGTCGGGGTCATCTCTTCTGGAGACGCCGGGATTTACGGAATGTCCGGCCCCGTGTTTCTGGCTCTCTCCGAGGTTGGCTGGGACGGCCAGAGCCCCCGGGTAGAGACGGTCCCAGGGGTCTCAGCGATGCAGGCCGCGGCGGCCCTCCTTGGCGCTCCGCTGATGCAAGATTTCTGCGCCATCAGCCTGAGCAACCTTCTGACCCCGTGGGAGGCCATCGAACGGCGTTTGCAGGCCGCGGCCCAAGGAGACTTCGTGGTCGCTCTTTACAATCCCCGCAGCAGACGCCGCGACTGGCAACTATTGGAAGCGCGGCGAATCATGATGGAACACCGGCCGGGCACGACCCCCGTGGGAATTGTACGGGAGGCGTACCGGCCCGGACAAAAGGTGACGATCACCGACCTGGAACACCTGGAAGAGCAAGCCGGTTCGGTGGACATGGTGACCACCGTATTGATTGGGAATTCCACGACCTACACCCACGCCGGACTAATGGCTACACCCAGGGGGTACGAAGAGAAAAGGAGGTCGAATGGACCCTCCCAAGGACCATAGTAACCCGCCGGCAACTCGCGGTATGATACCATTGGCTAAAGGGCCTAATCGACGGTAAAGACGAGATATAGTGGAGGGAAGAAGATGAAGAAAAAGGGAAACTTCTTGGCGGGCCTCATCGCCGGGGTGGCCGCCGGCGCCGCGGCTGCTTTGCTGCTCACTCCCAAAAAGGGACAAGAAGCTAGAGAAATAATCACCGACCGCGCCAGTGACATCCGGGGAAGGGCCAGCGGCCCGATATCTTCCTTGCGTGACCGCGCCCGTAGGGTCAGGAACCGGGCTGGAGGAAACGAGTCCTCGGAAGAGGAGTCCAACGGGTCCGCGAACGGATCCACCGAGAACGAATAAACCGCGCCCGATTCCCCGGTTTTGGCGACCCATACCCGGGCGCTTTCCGGGCTTTCTCCTCGTCTCGGCACAAATGTACTCCCTGACGGAAACACAATACGAGGCCTTTCCCACGTCGCGACCGAGCGCTATTGGAATTGTGACTTTAGACTCTTGCGCTCCAGACTGCGGGGAAGGCCTTCGTGTGTCAGCGTGAATCCGGAATAGCTTAATCAGTCGTCGATTCTGTCGAAAGAACCGTCTCTTTCCCGCAGAGATGCTAACGACTATATGATATTGCCCCGGAGTGTCCCATGATCCAAGCTGATGGGATCTGCAAGGCCTACGGCCGCATTCAGGCCCTCCAAGACGTCTCCTTTCAGGTGGAAGCGGGCGAAGTTGTCGGGCTATTGGGACCCAACGGCGCAGGCAAATCGACGTTGATGAAGGTCCTAACCGGCCTCCTCCAACCTGACGCCGGGCAGGCATACATAGACAATCTGGACGTCGTATCCGACACCCTCGCCGTCCAGAAGCGCATCGGCTACCTGCCCGAGAGCGCCCCTCTTTACCCGGAAATGTCGGTCCAGACCCACTTGAACATGGTCGCCGACCTGCGTCAGGTCCCCAAGAGCGAGAGAAGGACGCTCGTATCTCAAGCGGTGAGAGCCACCTCGTTGGAGGACCAGTTGGCCAGGCCCGTCGGTCAGTTGAGCAAGGGCTACCGCCAGCGCGTAGGTCTCGCGCAGACCATCCTACATAACCCCATGTTGCTCATCCTCGACGAGCCTACCGCGGGCCTGGACCCCATTCAGATCGTCGAGGTGCGCCACCTGGTCCGCAGGTTGGCCAGACAGAGCACAGTATTGCTATCCACCCACATACTCTCCGAGGTGGAGGCGGTCTGCGACCGCGTTATCATCCTGCTGAACGGACAGATCAAGGCCGACGCCCGGTTGTCGGAATTGTCGTCTCTGTCAGCCACAATCCTCGTGCTCCAGCCCGAGTCAGACGACGTTGCCTCGGACCTCTGGGAGCTGCCTGGAGTGCGGGCCGTGGACTCCAGGCAGACCGCTGACGGAGAAGAGTACAGGCTGATGGGCGGTGAAGAGAACCTCCGCACCGCGATTTACGATCTGGCCCGGAAGCGCAACTGGCCGTTGCAAGAGCTGCGAAGGGAAGTGCGCACGCTGGAGACGGTCTTCAATGATCTGGTCTCAGAGGGCGGCATCGACCTTGGCGAGGAGACCGGGACCGTTCAGTGATGGGCTCGTGGACGCCAATGTGGGTCGTGGCCCGCAAGGAGATGCGGGCCTATTTCGGGTCGCCGTTGGCCATGATCTTCGTGGGCGTATTTCTCGTCCTCAGCTTCTTCCTGTTCTTCTGGGTAGACACATTCTTCGCCCGAAACATCGCCGACATCCGACCTCTGTTTCGATGGATGCCCATCGTGATGGTCTTCCTGGTGGCAACCCTCACCATGCGCCAATGGAGCGAGGAACAGCGGGCCGGCACTCTGGAAGTGCTCCTTACCCTCCCAATCCCCCGGCTTCAACTGGTGCTCGGCAAGCTGATAGCCGTGATGGGTCTCATAGGGTTAGCCCTTGCCTTAACTCTATTCCTGCCAATCTCCGTCAGCATACTCGGCGACCTCGACTGGGGACCAGTGGCGGGAGGATACCTGGCAACGGTCTTGATGGCCGCGGCCTACACCGCCATCGGCCTCTTCGTTTCGTCGAGGACCCAAAACCAGATCGTGGCCCTGATTGTCACAGTCCTCATCTGCGCGGTCTTCTATCTCATGGGTTCCCAGGAAGTGACCGTGTTCGCCGGGGAACGGCTGGAGACCCTTCTGAGGGCAGTGGGTACCGGCAGCCGGTTCGAGAGCATCGAACGGGGGGTCATCGACCTCCGCGACCTGGTCTATTACCTATCCCTCACCGCGGTCTTCGTGCTGTTCAATCTGGTGTCGGTTGACATGAAACGCTGGAGCAACGGGGCTAACACGGCGATTTACCGGCGCAACGCCACGATTGCGGCCATCCTGATTACGGCCAACCTCGCGCTCTTGAACGCCTGGCTGTATCCCCTGTCGAGCCTGCGTCTGGACCTCACTACCCAGGGACAATTCAGCCTCTCCAGCCCTACCAAGGACCTGGTGAGCAACCTGGGAGAACCCCTTCTACTCCGAGGCTACATCAGCGATCAGACCCACCCCGCGTTGGCGCCCATAGTCCCTACCATCAGGGACATGATGCGCGAATACGAGATCGCGTCGGACGGTAGAATTACCGCCGAGGTCGTGGACCCGCGACAAGAAGAGGGGCTGGAACAGGAAGCGAACCAAGTCTATGGAATCCGCCCTCAGCCTTTCCGGATTGCGGAACGCTACCAAACTTCTGTAGTCAACTCCTACTTCGACATTCTGGTGCGTTACGGTGACCAATTCGTGACTCTGAATTTCCAGGACCTGATAGAGGTCGAACCGCGAACGGGCAGGTCGCCCGACGTACGGCTCCGCAACCTGGAGTTCGACCTGACCAGGGCGATAAAGCGAGTCGTTACGGGGTTCCAAAACCTCGACCTCGCTTATGCGGCTTTGGAAGAACCCTTGAGACTTACCGCCTTCGTCACGCCCGACGCACTGCCTGAATCAATGCAAGGCGTCGAAAGCCGGATCACCACCGTAGGCCGCGAATTGCAGGAGTCCGCGGGAGGCAAGGTCCTGTTCGAATTGGTCGACCCAGACAGCCCCGATAGCCCGGTGACTCGCCAAGTCCTCCAGGAAAGCTACGGGATAGCGGCCTATCCGGTCTCCTTCTTTTCCCCTGACTCATATTACCTGCACATGGCGCTTGAGGCGGAAGGCGAGACCACCATCATCTACCCAGAGGGGGAGATGCGCGAGGACCAAATCCGGGCAAGCGTGGAAGCGTCCATCCGGCGCGCCGTCCCCGGCTTCCTCAAGACCGTCGGCATCTGGGCTCCGCCGCAAGAACAACCCCCGGCGCAAGGAGGAATTCCAACCACCATCTCTTCCTGGAACATCGCCGCGGACCAGATCTCCCAGGACTACACCTTGTCTCCAGTGGACTTGACCGATGGCAGAGTGCCCTCCGAAATCGACGTCCTGGTAGTGATCGCCCCCCAGAGAATGACAGATGTGGAGCGATTCGCAATTGACCAGTACCTGATGGGCGGGGGCGCAGTCGTCATCGCCGCGGGTAGTTACCAGCTATCTCCACTGTTGTTCGGCGGTATCCTGGCCGTGGACCCACTGCAAGGCGGGCTGGACGAGATGCTGGACAGCTACGGGATCACTGTTGGCCAAGGCCTGGTGTTGGACCCGCAAAACCAACCCTTCCCCATCAGGACCCAGCGTAGGATCGGCGGGATAAGAGTGTCAGAATTCCAGAACATGGACTACCCGTTCTTCGTGGATGTCCGGCGGGACGGCATGGCCAAGGAGAGCCCGGTCACGGCCGACCTGCCCGCGATCACTATGCAGTGGGCCACGGCGTTGGATCTCGACCAGGAAAAGAACATAGATCGGGACGTCACGCCATTGCTATGGTCCACGGAAGAATCCTGGGTCTCCAGCTCGCAGTCGGTCCAACCAGATCCCACGGTTTTCCCGGAGTACGGATTCCCTGTAGAAGGGGCCCAGGCGTCGCAGACTTTGGCCGTTAGTATCCGGGGCCCATTCGAGAGCTACTTCAAGGGAAAGCCGTCTCCCTTCCAAGACGGGGAGCAGGCCGGGCAGCAAGAAGCTCGCCGGGTAATCGAGTCATCCCCGCAAACGTCCCGTCTGGTGGTTATGTCAAGCTCGGAATTCCTGAGCGACGCCGTATTGGAGATTTCAAGGGCCGTGTCCACCGACCGGAGCCTGCTGAACTTGCAATTTTTCAAGAATGCCGTGGACTGGTCCGCTGAGGATGAAGACCTGCTGGGGCTTCGCTTCCGAGGAGCCCAATCACGCCTGCTCCAACCCCTAGATGAACGGGAACAGACCCTCTGGGAGTTGGCCAACTACGGAGTGGCATTGTTCGCTCTGCTGATCATAGGCGGCGTGTGGGCCATCCGGCAACGCAGCGAGGTCCCGATGACCCTGACCGTAGACCGTGAACAACCGTGAACTTGCGGAACAAAGTGCTCGCCGGCGTTTTGGCGCTCCAGGCCGTGGTCCTAATCGGCGTGTTTTGGCCCAGGTCAGCCGGTCCAGGAATCGAACAACTCATAGAGGGACTTGAAGAGCCTGATGTTGTCGCCGTTACCATTACCGACGGGGAAGGCAAGTCGATACACGTTGCCCGGAGCCCCTTCGGCTGCGTCCTGCCCGACGCTGCGGACTATCCCTGCGCCAAGGACAGGTTGCCGGATTTTCTCCGCCGCATAGTGCCGCTGACCACGGCGTCGTTGGTGACGGATACGCCGGCGAGCCATGCGCGCCTTAACGTGGCCGAGAATAACTTCGAGCGCACCATCGAGCTCGAGCTAGCGGACAAGACCAAGCACAAGTTCTACCTGGGTACTTCGCCTCGCGGCCGCTCGGGACACGCGCGCATAGATGGCCGGGACCAGGTGTACTTGGCGCCGGGTCTTTCAGCCTTCGACGCTCCCGTGCGCGAGGACGCCTGGGTGGACCCCGTCTATTTCTCCGTGCCCCAGGACAAGGTCAAATCGGCCACCATAGAAAACACGGCAGGCGCAATCACCGTTGAACGGGAGGAGTCTGGAGACTGGGCGCTCTCAGACCATGAATCGGAGCGGCCTATCGACCAGTCCAAAGCAGCGAGCATGGTTGGGAGCGCCACTTCCATCCGGCTTGTGCGTCCCCTGGGCAAGGAGGAATTGGAGTCATACGGCCTCCAAGACCCCACCGTGGTCGTTACAGTGAGTGTTGGCGGCGGGGACTCGGACTCCACCGAGCAGACGGTCCGAATCGGCGGCAAGCTGAACGCGGATGGGGGCTACGTTGCCAAGTCTTCGGAGTCTCCCTACTATGTGATCGTGGATGAAGCCGCGGCCCAGGCGTTGGTAGACGTCGGACCAGAGGAACTATTGGAGGCTCCAGTGGAGCCGACCCCGGACGGCTCCAACTAAACGGACGGCGGCCACACAGGGAGCCCGAACATCCACCTTTAGCCCACCGCGCCGGGGTGACCCCCGCATCCCATTCCATCGAGGTGAGCCCATGCAGCCCAATTCCGAGAATAGCCTTGAACAAGACCTGCTCTTTGCCATGGTGAAGGAAAAATACGGACACCTGCTGACGGAAGAGCAGTTGGAAGGCGTGCGGGCCGCCGTATCCGGCCTCCGGGATGTGTTCCAACCCTTACGGGCAATCCGCCTGACCAACGACGTCGAGCCCTTTACGAATTTCAAGCCCTTCCGAGGGGACTAGAATGACTGACGAGTTAAGATACTCCCCGGTCCGGCAACTGGCCGGGTTGCTCAGGGACCGGTCTGTCTCCCCAGTGGAACTCACCCAATTGTGCCTGGAACGCCTCGAACGGCTGGGGCCGCTTTACAACTCGGTTGTGACCGTAACCGGGGAACGCGCCCTGGCGCTGGCAAGGACCGCTGAACTGGAGATTTCCCAAGGACGCCATCGCGGACTGCTTCATGGTGTTCCCTGGGGGGCGAAAGACCTGCTGGCCACCTCGGGCGGGATTCCCACCACCTGGGGAGCCGCGCCGTTCAAAGACCAGCAATTCGATCACGACGCCACGGTCGTCAGCAAGCTTGAGAATTCCGGCGCCCCATTGGCCGCAAAGTTGGCGATGATAGAATTGGCCGGCGGAATGGGCTACACCCATCCAAACGCATCGCTGACCGGTCCACCGAAGAACCCCTGGGACACTGGGCGATGGACCGGTGGCTCTTCAAGTGGGTCGGGCGCATCGGTGGCCGCCGGACTCGTACCCTTTGCCATCGGATCGGAAACATGGGGGTCCATACTCTCGCCTTCGAACAACTGCGGCCTCTCCGGCATCCGGCCCACCTACGGCCGCGTCAGCCGTCATGGGGCGATGGCCCTCTGTTGGACGCTCGACAAACTGGGCCCGATCTGTCTCACCGCCGACGATTGTGGGATCGTGCTTGAAGCCATTTCAGGGCCAGACTCGCAGGACCCTTCGACCCATTCCGAGGGTTTCATTTATGACCCTCAATTCCAAACTGGCCGCCGGTACAAGATTGGAGTGTTGAAGGGAGTCCTCGAAGACGCTCAAGATGCCGTCAAACAGAACTTTGAGGCGGCGATGACCATCCTGGAAGATGTCGCCGACTTCGAGGATATGGAATTTCCGAAATTTCCGTATACCGAGGTCACTTCCACTATCCTGATGGTAGAGTCGGCGAGCGCCTTCGAGGACTTCATCTCGGAGGGAGGCCCCCAAAACCTGTCCGCTCCCGGCTATCACGGCAGGGGTCCCTACGCGAGGCCAGCCATCCTGGCGACGGACTACATCAAGGCGCTCAGGCTCCGGGGAGTAATGGCGCGTCAGGTGGACGGGGTGATGTCTGGGTACGACGCGTTAGCCGCGCCGACGTCCATGAATACTGCTACCCCAATCGACGAGGAATTCAGGAGCCGGTCCATGACTTCCTCCGGGCCGGGAGACCTGATGGGAGCGGTGGGAAACGGTTGCGGACTGCCCTCCATCTCCGTGCCCAGCGGGTTTGACGCCGATGGCCTGCCCACTGGAATACAGTTTATGTCAAGAGCCTACGACGAAAACGTGTGCATCGCCATCGCCCGCGAGTTCCAGGCCCGCACCGATTGGCACACCAGACATCCCGAGGAACCGCCCCAATAACGCTGGTCCGATAGCTGACCTGTGAAGTCGGCTCCTACGGGCTCGGACCAGGGAAGAGCCAACGAGAGAAGCCGGGTTCTGCCGCGTCGCATGGCGTCGGAAGCACGTCCTGCCGGACACGGCTAACCCCACCCACCTGTTGCCCCGTTCCTGACTTCACATCCAAGCATTCATGCATTCATCGCTCCCTTCCGGTCTAGAAGTCGCTGGACCGTGAACCCGTTACCGGTGGCACTACCAGACTGAAAGCGAGTCCCGGACTCCGTCCAGGTCGATCCGCCTGCCATGTTAGCCCAACTGGATGCGGAAGTCGTGCCGCCGGGTTGGATTTAGGGCCCGGTTCTCTGGTGACGAGAAGGGTGAAAACCGAGACCAATTTAATGGTTCGCGTGCGAAGATTCTGGAATGGTATCATTTGCGAATGGTGGGCCTACTAAAACGCTCTGCCCCACGCTTGGGCTTGCTGTTGGCGCTCGCGCTCGCCCTTGGAGGGCTGTTTTTCCTCTTTGATCTGTTTCGGGGATTGATCTCCTCCGGTCCATCGGACATCTTGGCTGTGAACAACTCGGTCGGCGAAACCAGCCAAATTCCAAGCGGCGCCGGTTTCGTAGCCGTTCTGGCTCCAGCTATGTGCTTCGTGCTGAGCGGCGTGACCGCCTTACTCATGTGGAGATGGCTCACCAGCCGGGAACATAAGAGGCTGTGGATCATCGTGCTGGGTGGATTACCCGCTTTCACGCTGCTTGGTCTGGGGGTTTATCTTGCCGTCTTCGGGCCTACGATCGGCGGCCTCTTCTATGGAGAGGTCCCTTACGACCAGCACCCTGTGGAAGTTGCGGGAGTCAAGCCGCTTGGGTTGGCCTTATTGGCGGCATTCCTCCTTTCTGTGGTGTTCGTCGCGATCACCCGGCCCATCCTCCTCCCCATCCCCATCGTGTTGTGGCTGGTGGCAGCGCTGTTCACTGGCATGTTTCAGTCCAACGCCATCTATGGATTAAACCTCTTTACGCACCCAAGCAGATTGGAGCCAACTGCGGCCTACGCCAACGCGGTAGAGCGGTACCGGCCTGTGGAGATCAAGCAGCCCACCATCGACATCCCCGCCATAGAAACGCCTGCCATCCAGCGAATCGTGGAGGAAATCAAGCACGTTCCTGGTCTGCAAGACCCCGCGGGAACAATACCGGAACCGGTAGGCAAGGAGAGGCTGCCCGGTCTGGAAACGTTCCAGTTCCTGGTCGATGCGGTCTGGGACGTCAACGAAGACGTCAGAAAAGAGGCGGTAGCAACCCTGGAAGCGCTTGACGCGGACGTGATACCGCTGGAGACCGGGGGGTTTATTGTATCGTCCGACGAATTGGACTTCTGGGCCCCTGGCGCCACAGCGTTCCGGTCCCCAAAGCCAGACGCCATAGAGGTATTCCAAGTCACAGGTGCGGACCACTCCGGGTATCTTCGTACCGGGGTAGGTGTTTCCTATGCGGACGGACAGTGGCGCCAAGATAACTCCAACAGAATATCTTACGTGGCCGGGACCCAACCTCGTGGCCTGGTAATCGAGCGATTGCTGGGGGTCTCCCAACCCGATGTCTCCCTTAGCGAACTGACTATTAGTCCTGAATATTGGGGCGCGTTGTTGGCCTGGCCGGATCAGAATGCCATCGGCCAGTTTATTCATGACGAGGTGACAGTTTCATCCATCGGTCCGGAGGAAACCGTCCCTGCCGGAGTGTTGCCCGTATCACTGGGGGTGCGACAAGCCAGCTTCGACGGCAGCTACCTACCATGGGAGGCCACTTTCGAAGCAGAATCAGGCTTAGTCGCATACCGATGGACTTCCAGACTCCCACAGTTTTCCTTGGATGAACTCAAACGGGCCAATCTCGCTCCTGGCACGACATATTTGGGACTGCCTCTCGACCTCCCCAACCGTATCACGCAACTTGCGCTGGAGATTACCAGCGAAGCAGAGAGTCCATACCTGAAGGCCAAGGCAATCGAAGAGTACCTTAGAAACAACTACACCTATGCCTTCGCGGAGCCTAACAACGGAGGCCCACTCCCCGAGCAGGACCCGGTGGACTGGTTCCTCTTCGACGAGCCAGAAGGGACTTGCGGCCAATTCAGCAGCGCGTTCGTAATTCTGGCCCGGTCGGTTGGGATACCGGCCAGGATCGTTTCCGGCTGGGTAGTTGGCGAAGTGGGAGTGACCCAGACCGTGTATTCAGACCAGGCCCACCAATGGGCGGAAGTACCCTTCGAGGGCCTTGGCTGGGTCACCTTCGAACCCTCAGCCCAAGGAGCGGCTCCATTCCGGGCGCCTGTTTTGAGTGTCTGGGAGGACGAGTTCCAACGGTTAGTAGAGGTCCTTCTCTCCGGTGACAAAGAGGAAGACCGGGCTGAAGCGGCCTCCCGACTGCTTGAAATAGCTTCCATCCTGGACTCGCCCACGGGTCGGGTATTGGAGCCGTTGGTAGAGGCGCTTATTGCGGACGATTCGGAGATGGTCCAAGCAGCGGCAATTGACGCCCTCGGACTATTGGGAGACGCGAGGGCTATTGGCCCGTTGATCGACCGACTGGCCAATGATGAACAACCCACGGTCCGTGAAGCAGTGGCCAACTCCCTGGCCAACTTTGGAGGACCAGAAGTGCTGGAGGCATTGGTGGAAGCGTTTGCCGATGAAGATGAGCGGGTGCGGGGCGCTGTGGCCGAAGCGCTCGGTGACCTCGGCGACCCGGCGGCTTTCCCTCCGCTTCTGCATGCGCTCTCCGATGACTATCCAAGAGTCCGAGAGAGCGCCGCCGCAGGGCTAAGGAAGCTCGGGACAGATGTTACGGGATTGGAGAACGGCAAGTATGTCATATCCCAGGAGAGCGGACCGATTACGGTCTTCGGCGGCGGCGCATCCACGAGCCAAGCTTCTAAAGGGGAACGGTTCTCCGTCTTCAAAGTGGGTGGCGCACTACATACCGGTTACCTGAGAGACGGCGTTGGCGACCTGTACCAAGATGGCCGGTGGGCCCAGATAGACCTCTTGGAATTACCGTACGATGCGAACGAAAGCATAGGTGATCTGGGTGTGTCCAGCGAACGGTTAAAGGGCCAGTCAAGGGGACGGTTCAATCCCCCGAGGTGGGTCCCGGAACGAATAAGGCCAGCCGAAGACCACGAAGACGAAATCACTCTCTCCCCGGTATACGCCGGGCCTTCGGATTTGGGAATTCCGGAAGGCGTGATTCCGACCTCGCTGCAACTGGAAAGAGTTGCCGTTCCAGGGGTGTACCGCCCCTATAGCTCTACCTTCGTTGCCAATGACCCAGTGCCGGGACTTACTTGGACCTCGCGGATACCCATCTTTTCAGAGGCTCAACTAACCCAGGCCAAACCAGCGGAAGCAGGCGGTTACTTGCAACTGCCTGACGATCTGCCCCCCCGAATTCGGGAGTTAGCGCTGGAATTCAAGAGAGACTACGACAACCCGTACCTGCGTGCCAGAGCCATCGAAAACTACTTGAGGACAGACTACTCCTACGCCTACTCCCAACCGGGCGGCCCGAGACTTCCGGCCGGGCAAGACCCGGTAGACTGGTTTCTGTTCGAGAGCAAGGAAGGCACATGCGGCCAATTCAGCAGCGCCTTCGTGTTACTTGCCCGGTCGGCCGGGATACCGGCTAGCGTCGTGACCGGATGGGCAATCGGAGACGTGGAAGTCTCCCAAGCGGTGTACTCCGACCAGGCCCACCAATGGGCGGAGGTCCCCTTCGAAAACCTCGGCTGGGTCACTTTCGAACCCACCGCCTCCGCAAGCGCCCGGGACCGTGCCCCGGAACACCAAGTCTGGAAGGATGAACTTAACCGGCTCGCCGGACTCTTGGCGGATTCTCCAGGGGCTGAGTTGCGGGCCGACGCCGCCCGGGAGTTGGCCAGGCTATCTGAGAAAGCATACCTATCCGCCTCGAAGTTAACCGAGCCTCTGGCCTCGTCGATGCGTGGTGACGCCGATGCGCTGGTGCGGGCAGCCGCCGCCCATGCTCTGGGGGAGATTGGGGACCGGGATTCAATCCCGGCCTTGCACGACGCCCTAACCGATGAAGACAGCGGAGTCCGGGAAGCGGTTGGTGAAGCCTTGGAACGCTTGGGGGCCACCAGTATCCCGCTGGAGAGCGGGGCCAGTGTCTTGTCGCTCAATGACGCTACTTTGAGGTTCAACTCCGGGACCTCCACCGCCCAGGCCACGAAACCGCCGCACATACCGGTAATGGAAGTAAGAGGAGCGTCTCACACCAACTACCTCCGGACCGGAGTTGGAGACGTTTACGAAAACGGCTCATGGAGCGTTCTGAACCCAGTGGTATTGCCGTACCGGCGGAATACGGACATAAGCTCACTAGAGCGGTCCCTCTCGGGATCGTATGGTGTCCGACACAGACCGCCTCGGCCCAGCTCGAAGTTCGTCGACACGCAACAATTTTTTGAACCGCGAATCTCCATCTCGCCGACGCGACCGGCTCCTTTTTTCCAACCAGGCCCCTTGCCCATCTCTCTGTTTCCACACAGTGTCAGAGTCAACGGGGATTACAGGCCATTCAGCTCCACATTCAGCAGCCAGGAAACGCAGGTTTCCTACTCGTGGGTTTCCCGCGTACCGATTCTCAAAGAGGGTCATCTCGTCCAGGCGAAGCCGTTCTATTTTCCAGGCTCCACGAACCTTCCAGATGGTTTACCTGATCGCATTCATCAATTGAGCGTTGAAATCACAAGAGGACACGAGGGGCCATACCTTAAGGCCAAGGCCATCGAGACCTTCCTGAGAACTTACTACGCCTATGCCTTCGCCAACTCGAATGAAGACCGGGTCCCCGAGGGACGCGACCCCGTGGACTGGTTCTTATTCGACCATCTTAAAGGCACTTGCGGCCAGTTCAGCAGCGCCTTCGTCCTACTCGCCCGGTCAGTAGGCATACCTGCCCGCGTGGCCTCCGGATGGCTTATCGACGATGTTCACGAGACCCAAACGGTATACACCGACCAGGCCCATCAATGGGCGGAAGTGGCCCTGGACGGTCTTGGTTGGGTAACCTTTGAACCGACCGCGTCCGGAGGTGCGCCTGCCCGGACGCCCGGTTCCGGAGAAGGGCAGGGGAATCGACCAGACCCGTCCACCGGCGAAACTCAGCCACCGAACGGAAGCGCGAACGGAAGCGCGAACGGCGGGGCGAAAACTGGGTCCTTGCTCGATGCCATGGAGGCCCACGATCCCGACGCCGCGGCGTTGGCGAAAGCGTTCCTGGGCGGTCTGGGAGGAGCGGACTCGGGCGTTCTGGAGTCGGCGGCAAAGCTCCTTTCCAGCGACATTGAAAGCGTCAGGACCACCGCCGAGGAAGCGTTGGACAGCCTGGGAGCTAAGGTTACTCCGTTAGAGACCGGCGGTTCGGTGATCTCGATGGGAGGCCAGAGCTATGGGTCGCCGGGCACTTCAACCGGTCAAGCGGCTGAGCCTGACGCTGTCCCCGTATTTCAAGTGACCGGCGCGGCGAGCACCAGCTACCTTCGCACGTCTACGGGCGAGTTCTACGCCAATGGCCGATGGACCCAGTTGGACCCGTTCGAGCTGACCTATGGGGGATTGAAAGATGTCCGCCACCTGGTCAACAAGGAACTATCCACACGGTCGAAGGACGTTAGCGTCGCGCCTGTGCGCCCGGAGACAGCCCTTCTTGCGTGGCCCAACGAGGTCCCTGCGGGAAACTATCACCAGAGCGACCTTACCGTGTCGTCCCACACTCAGGCGGGAGATTTCCCTCCCGGTGTGTTGCCCATCTCATACCACCTGGACCGAGCCGAACCGGATGGCTCTTACAGGCCATTTAGCGCGACTTTCCGAGGCGTCTCCCCGCAATCGGAGTATTCCTGGAGGACACGGGTCCCCCTCTTTTCGCAAGACCAACTCGCCCGAGCCAAGACCATCGACGACCCCGCCTACAGGCAGTTGCCTGATAACTTGCCCAGATTCACTCGGGGTTTGGCCGAGGAGATCACCTGGGGGCTTCCGGGTCCCTACGCTAAAGCCAAGGCAATCGAAACATATCTCAAGACTCACTACACCTATGCCTTTGCGGTCCCGGGCGACCAGCCACCGCCACCAGGCCGTGACCCGGTGGCCTGGTTCCTTCAGGAAACCGGGAAGGCTACTTGTGGTCAGTTCAGCAGCGCCTTCGTGTTGCTGGCCCGGTCGGTGGGAATACCGGCGCGAGTGGTTTCTGGATGGGCCATCTACCAAACCCAGGGTACGCAGACCGTCCTTAGCTCCCAGGCCCACCAATGGGCGGAGGTGGGGTTCTCAGACCTGGGGTGGGTGATCTTCGAGCCGACCGCCGCTGGGGGCGCTCCATCTCGAACATCTTCCCAACAGACCGAGTTGGTCCCTGCGCCTGTTCCCGCGCCGGAGAGCCCCAGGTCCCCCGTCCCTGGACCAGTATCAGCCCAGGCCCCGGCCAAGCAGGGCACAGTGACCGAGATCATCGAATGGCCAGCACGCACCCGGAAGGGTGTCCCATTTTCCGTTGGCGGCTCCGTGGTGTCCGAATCCGGCGGGCTGGTGGACGGAATAGAAATCGAAATCTTCGTCAACGTCAACAAGGAAAACGGGGGCATCGAGGTAGGCTCTGGGACCACGGCCGACGGAAAGTTCGAAGTGGAACTCCGTATCCCACGGACGTTCACCGCGGGCAGCTACCAACTGATTGCCCACGCCATAGCCAACCAGACCTACACCGAGTCCTGGAGTGACCCGGAAATCGGCGTCTATTCAACCACTGGCCTCGAGTTCACCGGCCCCGCCGAGATCGCAGTTGATGTTCCGGCAAAGTTCAGCGGCAGACTGACCCAGGACGACGGAGAACCCGTCGATAATCGAGAGGTGCAAGTCCAAGTTGATGGCCGGAACCTGGAATTGGTTTCTACAGACGAAAACGGCATGTTCGAGTTTGCCAACACATTCGAAGCAGCGGGAGAACGTACAGTCGAGGTCGAGTTTGAAGAGCAGGATTTCATGCTGGGGGTGTCCGCCTCCCTCGCCGTGTCTGTGACCATGCCCACGGCGTTGGTTTTGGATGTCCCAGGGGCAATCGGCTTGGACCAGGAATTTAGCGTCGGTGGCGCCGTCCGGGACATCCGAGGCAACTCCCTGGCCAACCACACGGTACTGCTGTCATTGAACAGCTCGGCCAGTGAGCCCAGCGAGACCAACGCCCAGGGTGAATTCCTGTTCGGCCTGTCTGTTGACCGTCCCGGGGTCCACACAGTCGATGCCGTATTCGTTGGTTTAGGGAATTTCGAGCCCAGCGAGAGTACCCTGACGTTCGTGGTCACGGAACCAGTCTCCCTTCAAATCAGCGGAGAAGGTCCGGCGCGGGTGGGTGAAGAGTACGTAGTCAACGGCTCCCTGGCAGACAGCCGGGGCAATCCAATGGTTCATCGGACGGTTGCCATTTCCACAAACAGCCTGCCCGACACCACAGTCCAGACGGACGCTCAGGGCCAACTTCGCTTAACCCGAACTTTCGACCGACGCGGCATTTACTCCACTGAAGCGAGATTTGCCAGCGACGGCTTCCTGCAGTCCGCGACCAGCAGCATCGCAGTCAAGGTCACAGAGCCAGTCTCCTTGCGCCTTACGGGCGGCGGGGACGCACACGTGGGGAAAGACCTCCTAATCGACGGAGCCCTCCAGGACGCCGGTGGAAATCCCCTGGCCCAGCAGACAGTCACCGTCTTCCTAAATGATCAAGTCCTTGCTCCCGTCGAGAGCGACTCCCAGGGCGCATTCCAGTTGCGGCTAGCCTCGGTGCAACCCGGAAAACACTCGGTAGAAGCCGTATTCCAAGGCGGCAACCTTCTCGAGCCCGCCTCCAGCCAAATATCGTTCAAGGCAACAGAGCCCGTCTTCATGCGAATTACGGGAGATGAAGTGGTTCGTGTAGGCGAGGCGTACCACCTAACGGGCGTATTGTCTGGCCCCGATGACCGGCCACTCCCAGGGATGCCATTGACCATCGAAGCCGAAGGCCGCTCCAGGTCAGTATTGGATACCGATTCGCGGGGAGGATTCTCCTGGGAGACCATCTTCAACGAGGAGACTCGAACGACAGTCAAGGTCGAATTTCCCGGCAACAACGAACTAGGACCCGCCCTGGTGCATTGGCCGATGCTTGTTGGCGTGCCCGAAATTGTCGTGGAGCCGCTGGAACCTGTGGCGCGCGGAGACTTTCTCACGCTGCGGGGGGTGGTGGTGATAGGGCCACAGACGATGAAAGACATAGCCATGACCATCAACGGTGAGGATGCAACTCGTTCCAATGCCGCCGGGACTTTTGTGGTCCGCCACGCTGTCCCAGGAGACTCTCCACTTGGGAAGATGGGAATCGAGTTGGCCGCGTCCGAGTTGGAGGCCGCGACAACTGTGGAAGCGGTAGTAAAGTCCGCCACCAGCATCATCGTTTCGCCTTTGGAGCGGGTCCGTCCGGGACATCTCCTGCCAGTGGAAGTCAAGCTGCTGAACGATCAGGGATTGGGCATTCCCAATGTCCCGGTCCATTATGGCCAATCCACACCGGCCACGACGGGCCCCGGCGGCGTAGCTACTGTGACTATTCAGGCCCCAGCAGACGAGAGTCTGTCGGCCGTTCCCCTAACTTTCAGGTTCGGCGGAGACGACGCGAACCTCCCCCTGACCTACTTCGTGGGGTTACCCGTAACTCCGGTCTCGTTTAATTGGCTGCTGTGGGTCGGGCTTCCGGCGCTGGTCGTGGTCGGCACTGCCGGTGGCTTTCTGGGCGGCAGGCGGAGACAGAAAATACCGCTCCCGCCCGAGCAGAACGCCAAAGTTATGCGGCCAATTCCGGGCCTGGTCTCCCCAGACCTGGAGCAGACTCTAATAACTGCGGAACTCTTAGGGCCAGTTCGTACGATGTTCGAAGTCCACTTCCCCGACCCGGTTTCGGACCGGGACCCCGTTTGGAAGACCAGGGAACCGGCGGTGATCGTCTGTGCCCTGTTCGATGAGACGGGTCTCCCTCTCGTCCGGGCCCCAATAGACGTCACCTGGCCGGACTCTGAGTCACCGGTTCGCCTGACTACGGATGAGCGGGGAGTGTGCGAGTCTTCGTGGACTGGCTATTCAACGGGTGACTACCATGTAAGAACCGAATTCCCCGGAAACGACGTTTACTTGGCGGCCTCCGCGGTCCGGGAGTTTCGCCTGTATGCCCCAATACGGACACAGCTCGAAATGCGCTTCCCCGACGCCGATTCCGCCACGGACCCGGTGTGGAAGACTGGCGAGCAGGTCCTGGTCGTATGCACCCTGGTCGACGAGGCGGGGATTCCCCTCTCCGGAATGCCAGTGGACATCACCTGGCCGGACTCAGAATTACCCGAACCGCTGGCGACTGGCCGGGAGGGAAAGTGCGAGGCCTACTGGTCTGGCGATTCCAGGGGGGACTATCAGGTCAGAGCCGAATTCCACGGAAACGACCTCTATTTGCCCGCCTCCGCAGTCCGGGAATTCCGCCTTCACGCACCAATCCCGACTCACATAGAGATCAGTCTCGACAAATCGGCGGACGACCTGCCGAACATCTGGGGTGTCGGCGAAGAACTGATGATGGTGTTCACCTTACTGGACGAATCAGGTGAAGCCGTTATTGACAGGAAGGTTGAAGCGATCATCGGGAATGATCACGCAGTCCGAGTTGTGACCGGCAGCCAGGGAACGTGCAACGCCACGTGGATAGTGGAAGGTCCCGGCGCGTACACAGTGACCGCGGACTTTCAGGGAGATGAAAACTATCTACCGTCTTCGGCTCGTAGCGAGTTCGAAGTCGTTCGCTTCCGGGAGGACGTGGTCCAGCGTTACAACGCCTTCCTGGATTGGGTGCGCGCGCGCGTACCCGATGTGTCGACTCAGGCGACCCCGCGAGAGATGGAGGCTTTGGTCGTCGCCAGCGGCCTGTTCCTTGACCAACGCTCGCTGGAAATCGTAATTTCCAGGTTTGAAGAGGCGGACTACAGCGAGCATGACATCGAACGCCGCCAGTTCGAGACGATGTACCGGGCCTGGCGGAATATTGTCGGAGACTGACTCTCCTATGGTGACCAGGTTAACGTTACGGCCCGCATTGTTCGAAACCGCGTCGGCCATTGCTGCGGCTGTGCTGCTATGGGGTCCTGAACGCGTCTCTCTCCCACCGGCGGCTCTCCAATCGGAACTCATGCTATGGGCGGTAGCGGCCGCGGCTGGACTGGCCTTCTTCGTGGACTTCACGCTTTGGGCCCAAGGCGGTTCCAGGCTGCGGCTGTTGCTGAGGCTCCCTGTTGAATTCAAGCGATGGCTCCTGCTGCCCCTGCTCATCACACGGAGGCTGCTCCGAGACTGCGCTTGTCTCTTGGTGATTCTGGGGGTGCTGTCGGTTGCCGCGGCAAACAGGTCCGACCCCAGGCTTTTCGACGACTTGGTGTTAGGCGTTGGCGGCGCACTGGCTCTCCTGGTGATAGTCCGGGCGGCCTCCGTCCCCTTTTTCGTGGCCAGTGAAATCTTACGATTCCCTCTGTTTAGACTCGTTGCCTTGGCGGGCGCGTACTACCTCATCAACCAGCCGTGGCCCACAACGTATGGGTTCCCAGACTCGCCATTATTTGCAGCTCTGGGTCTGGCTATGGGCCTGAGCTATTTCGGTAGCGCCCTGAGAAATGTCACCCGGACATCTCACCGATGGGCAGAAGAGGGACGCGTTTGGCCGCGTGTAGTAGCGGGGCACCTGGTGTTGACCGCGACTCTTTCCGGAGCCGTGAGCCTGACTTTGATCGTCTGGGGCTGTGTCGCAACGTTGCCGAACGTAAGCGCCGCACTCCTGGGGGAATGGCCCTTCGATCTGGTGGGGATCCGGACGCAGCCTCTATTTGGCCTACTATATGGGGCCCGGTATCTTATCGCGGGGTTTTGGATGCTACTAAACCAAAGCTAGTATCTTTTCTGAGCGCCAGAAAGCTTCCCGCCGCACGATCAGGGCCGGGCATCCGCTTTCAAGCAGTATTTAGCGCCAGTGCCAATTAACATGCCCTTGCTCAAGGCCACTGGTCTCGGGCTCGCGGGCTGCGTCTCGTGGTTGCTCGGGGCGCAACTGGCGCCCTTGGGTCATGGCTACGTTCTGCTGGGCGCCATAGTAGGCACAGGGCTACTTGTCCTTGCTATCTCACGGCTGGCACGCTATTTCACCGACTCGCCGGACCCGCTGTTGGGAGACGTCTCCCGCTGGTTGGCCAAGTCCTCCCTCAGGGCCATCCTCCTGGGGACGTTCCTGGCCACGTATGGCCTCCTTTTGCGTCCCCTCTTTTACGATGTGCTCTGGTTCGCTCCCATTTTCGAATGGTTGGTGGTACTCACATTTGCCTTAGTAGCCATAATGTGGAGCAGGTCCCACATCAAGAGAGGCGTGGGCGCCGGCCCCGCCCCTCGCGCGGACTGGACCCAATGGTCCCGGCACGTGCAGACCACCGAAGAAAAGCGGGACCCGCACCTTGACGGACTGCTCGCTTTTCAATGGCATTTCATCGATACTGGTGAATGGCGGCGGATGTGGACCTATCTTTTGGGACTCATGCTTCGAAACCAGGTCTCTATGCAACACATTCCACCTGTTTTCGAGCCCTTGAGAAGCTGCTACCTTGCTTCCACCAGGACAGATCCCTGGCCCAGAAGGGCCGGGCGGCTAAGGAAAAGGCGAGGAAGGGCACTCTCGAACGCCATTGGTCTGGCGGAGGCGGCGCTGTCTAGTCCCAAATTCGAGACGGAAGAACTGGATGAACTCCGGTTATGGGCGATAGCGGAGCCCTTTGTAGAATTGGGGGCAGATCCCACAGAACTGGCCGTGGCACTGTCCAACGCGTATTGCCAGCGTGGAGCGGACCTCAACCTGGCGATCGATTTGTGGTTCCCCCTTATGACCCTCACGGACCGTCCCAGGGCAAGACTACTGAGACGCCTCGCGACACTGATATCCCGGTTGCTCAGACGTGAGCGAAAGGACAGGACGTGGGACAGGGAGCGACGCATGGTCATCGTCCACGGCGCGGCGTCACACCTCTTCGGCGAGGAGACCATCGACATTCTCACGGTGGCAATTCTGGACGAGGAGGTTCGAACTGACGACTACTTCTCGCTTCCCTATCTGTGGCGATTAATGCCGGGCGAACCGGTAGAGGTGTGGGAGAATGCCCGAGGCCTTCCCTGGTGGCGGCCCGGCGATGGCTTACGCTTCTACGCCGCGTCGACAGACATAAAACGGCGGCCGGTGCTGCCAAAAGACTACGCTGTAGCCGAGCGGAGACTGATTACCGCATGAGAGAATTCGATATCGAGGAAGCAGGCCGGGTCTGCGATTCTATCATCGACCGGGTGTCCCAGGTATTCGTGGGCAACAGGTTGTTGCTCCGGAAACTATTAGCTGCGGCGCTGGCCAACGGGCACGTCCTGTTCGAGGACTACCCCGGCCTGGGAAAGACTCTTCTGGCCAAGGTGTTTACCAGGGCAATAGGCAGCGAGACCAAGCGAGTGCAGTTCACACCCGACCTCCTACCCGCCGATATCCTAGGCACGAATGTCTGGCGGCAAAACGAAGGCGACTTCCGGTTGGTCAAGGGTCCCGTGTTCACCAACGTCCTGCTAGCCGATGAAATCAACCGGGCTCCCCCCAAGACCCAGGCGGCGCTGCTGGAGGCAATGGAAGAACGTCAGGTCACTATAGACGGTCAAACAATGCCCTTATCCCCACCCTTCCTGGTCATCGCCACCCAGAACCCAATAGAGCAAGAGGGAACTTACCCCTTGCCCGAAGCCCAAATGGACCGTTTTCTGTTCCGGCTGGCAACCGGATATCCCGCCAACCGGGAACAGGAAAACGACATCCTGACGCGGCGGATTACGTGGCAGAAGGACGATCCTACCGCGGACCTGGAGCCAGCGGTGGACGTTGAAAGCTTCCTGGAGTTGCAGCGTAGTGTCGAGCTAAACATCTACGTAGACCAGGTGATGGTGGACTATATAACCCAGTTGGTGCGCTTGACTCGGGCACATCCCAGAATCGCCGTGGGTGTTAGTCCCAGGGGCGGTCTGGCCCTGCTAAAGGTATCGCGCAGCATGGCGCTCATCCACGGCAGGGACTTCGTGGTCCCGGACGACGTGAAGATGGTTGCCCCTGATGTCCTGGCGCACCGGATAATTCTCAATATCGAAGACACCCTTGAGGGTGTCAGACCAGAAGAAGTGGTCGACGAGATAGTGGGTCAGGTCCCGGTCCCTACCGAGCTGGGGCGCAGGGCCACCGGCTGATGTTCTCCGCGGTTCCCACACGGTGGCTCAGCCTGGCGTTCCTGTTCTTGGTCGCCGGCCTTGCTCTAGGCAACCTGGTCCTGTTGGCGGCAGCGGTCTTTCTATTGCTGTACGTGTTAATGGGAGCGGGCTTGTCGGCTCCTTCCAGGATAACCGTCGAGCGGAGTATGCCACGGGTGGTCTGTTGGGCTGGAGACGGCCTGGAGATACAGCGCCGTATCGATTCAGGCTCGGGAATCGGGCTGCTCTTCGTCCACGACGAACTGCCGCCCGAGGTCGAGGTGGTCAGAGGCAACAACTTTCGCCTCGTCTGGAAATGGCCTGGAGAAAAGAGCCATGACCTGTCCTACCGAATCGTTTGTCCAAAAAGGGGCGTGTTCCCACTGGCGGAGACGACGTGGGACTCGGAAGCGCCGTTGGGGTTGCCGCGTCTGAATCACGGGACGGCGGGGCCGGCGATCGAGGTATCGGTCGTTCCCAGGATACAGGCAATCAGGAGGGTCAACGCGGTCAGAGGGAGGGCCCACGACCGAATTCCCATGGAAGACGCAGCGGTAACCGGGGCGTCCACCACGGACTTCACCGAGTTGCGGCCATACGCCTTGGGAGACCCAATTCGGGCGATCAACTGGAAGGCCAGCGCGCGCAGTTCCGGCAGTTCTAACCCGCTCCTCGTAAACAGGTATGAACCCGAGGGGAGAAAAGCGGTCTGGATTTTCCTGGACGGCGCAGACTACATGGATGTGGGTCCCGTGCTCTCTTCCCTCATAGACCACGCTGTGGAAGCCGCTGGAAGCATCGCCCAATACTACCTTTCCAGGGGTTATACCCTCGGCGCCTACGTGTACAACAGTCCCGGAGATATCCTCACTCCGGAAATGGGCCAAAAGCAGTTCCGCCGGTTGATCGATATGCTGACCAACGTCAAACCAGGTCCGCCCACACTGGACCTTCTGCAGGCCGTGGAATGGTGCAAGAGCTTCCTCTTTCGATTGCAACCCGAGGTATTCACGATTACCAGGCTGGACGTGCACTACCCCGGACGAGCCGGGAGTGGCCCCTCCCTAGACGAGTTTAACGCGGGTATCAAGCGGCTGGTCTCGCTGCGCCCTCACTCCAGACGGCTTAACCGGGTCCGGGTGGTACACCTGGAACCGCAGGGCTATCACCGGGTGAAAACCGAGTTGGAAATACAAGCCCAAGGCTTGATGAGGTGGGAGGTCCAACCCATTTACGCTGCCCTCCGCCGGGCCGGAGCTTCGGTGTTGCCCTGGGGCCCAGGGCGTGAAAACTTCACTACTACCCTGATTCGGCACCTCAATACCCAACGGTGACCTAATGGACCGGCTACTGGTTGTAGAGTCTCTGTTGCTCGCCTGCCTGCTGTTGTTGGCGGGTTATGTATTCTGGGAGACGCTTGGCCTGGTCCTGGGCCTCGACGGAGTGTGGCGCAGCCTGATCGACGCGCGAGTACCTGACAGATTCGATCTCCTGTTTATCCTGGTGCTTTTCGTCGTTTGCTGCTTACCAATCGCCATATATTGGGTCCTGCAGTTCATCGGAATGACCAGAACGTCGTTTTGGATTGTCACGCTGGCCGCTCTGGCACCCCAGATTCCGGCGGTTTTGTCCTACAACCAATTGGACTGGCCTTCCTTTTGGGTGGACCCCCTGTTCACCACCGGTCTATCTCCAATCGTCGTGGCGTCGCTCCTCTTGGTGTCGTTGGCGCTCCTAGTCTCACTCCATCGGATCGGCGAACTCAGAAGGTTGAAGGCAAGGTTGGCTGCTTTACGACTGGATGAGTCCGATCAGGAAGGAGCGATTGTCAACGAGCTGTTAGTGTTGGGAGGGCTGACAGGGTCTGCCCTCGTCTTAACCGCGATGCTCTTGTCTCTGGGGATAGCGGTCGCTCAGATGAAAGACCTGCTTATTCTTTCACCCTGGACTGTCCTTACCGTCGGCGGGGCTGCGATTCTTCTCTTAGCGAGCATGCTATCCTTCTGGCTTCGCCAGACCAGCGAGGAGTGAAGACACGCTAACGGTCCGAGCCGCGGGATTGGACCGCCGCCAAACCCTGGGGCCTGGAATCATCGGCAAGAAAAAGCTCCTCCCACCTGATGGGAGGAGCTTTGATTTCCCCGAATACGAGCAGCCTACTCTTCGTCGCCGTACTGTTCCTTCAGCGATTCCACCACCGCCGGGTCGGCGAGGGTGGTGGTGTCGCCCAGGGCCCGTCCCTCGGCCACGTCCCGCAGCAACCGGCGCATGATCTTACCACTTCGGGTCTTGGGAAGTTCCGCCGCAAAGTGGATGTCGTCGGGGCGGCAGATGGGACCGATCTTAGTCGCCACATGCTGCTTTAGCTCGGCAATCAGCGCGTCAGACGCGGTTACGTGTTCCTTGATGGTCACAAAGGCGACGATTGCCTGGCCCTTGATCTCGTCCGACCGGCCGATGCATGCGGCTTCCGCTACGTTGGAGTTATCCACCAGGGCGCTTTCAATCTCCATGGTGCTGACACGGTGCGCCGCCACATTGATCACATCGTCAACGCGGCCAAGAAGCCAGTAATAACCGTCCTCGTCGATCTTGGCCCCGTCGCCCGTGAAGTAGATGTCCGGGTATTTGGACCAGTACTGTTCGTGGTATCGCTCTGGGTCGCCGTATATGGTCCTAAGCATCGAAGGCCAGGGCCTCTTGATGACCAGGTAGCCGCCTCCGCCCGGCCCAACCGAGTTTCCAGCCTCGTCCAGCACGTCCACCTCGATGCCGGGGAATGCGTGAGTAGCTGAACCGGGCTTCAGGGTCGTGATTCCCGGAATAGGCGTGATCAGGATGGAGCCAGTCTCAGTCTGCCACCAGGTGTCCACCACCGGACAGCGGCCGCCGCCGATGTTCTCCCAATACCAGACCCACGCCTCGGGGTTGATCGGTTCTCCGACGCTACCGAGCAGGCGAAGGCTGGACATGTCGTGCTTCTTCGGGAGTTCCTCACCCCACCTCATGAAGGTGCGGATGGCAGTGGGGGCAGTGTAGAGGATGGTGCAGGCGTACTTCTCGACAATGGCCCAAAACCGGTCGCGGTCGGGGTAATCGGGAGAGCCTTCGTACATTACCGTGGTTGCGCCATTGGCCAACGGACCATAGACAATGTAGCTGTGTCCGGTGACCCAGCCGATATCGGCGGTGCACCAATACACATCGTCCTCTTTCATGTCGAATACCCACTTGGTGGTGGCATAGGTGCCGGTCAAGTAGCCGCCCGTGGTGTGGACGATTCCCTTGGGCTTGCCGGTGGTGCCGCTGGTATAGAGCATGTACAGCATGTCTTCGCTGTCCATGACCTCCGGCTCGCAGGTCAATGGTTGGTCCTTGACAAGGTCGTGCCACCAAACGTCGCGGCCATCCACCATCATGTCGTCGCCGGTGCCGGTGCGGCGTACCACGACTACGTTTTCCACAGGTGTGTCGCCGGTGATCGAGTCGTCGGCGTTCTGCTTCAGGGGCACCACGTTCCCCCTCCGCCAACCACCGTCCGCGGTGATCATGACCTTGGACTGGGAGTCGTTGATCCGGTCGCGCAAGGATTCCGCGCTAAACCCGCCGAACACGATGCTATGGGGTGCCCCGATGCGGGCACAGGCCAACATAGCAATCGGCAACTCCGGGACCATGGGAAGATATATCGTAACCCGGTCGCCCTTCTTCACTCCCAGACTCTTTAGTCCGTTAGCGAACTTGCAGACTTCCCGGTACAGGTCCTGGTAGGTATAGACCGCCCAGTCTCCCGGCTCACCCTCCCAGATGATGGCCGCCTTGTTGCGCCGGGCAGTCTTCAGGTGACGGTCGATGCAGTTGTAGGAGACATTTAGCTTCCCTCCCAGGAACCACTTGGCGAAGGGAGGGTCCCAGTCGAGGACCTGGTCCCATTTCTGGAACCAATCAAGCTCCTCGGCCTGCCCGGCCCAAAAGGCCTCCGGGTCGCGGCGGGCTTCTTCGTAGATCGCGGGGTCGGGCATGTTGGCTTGCCGGACGAAGCCCTCAGGGGGCGGGAAGGACCGGTCCTCCTGCAGTAGCGCTTCGATGCTTCCCGTGTTTTCTACCATGGCGCTGCCTCCAAGATCCAACCGCAGCGGAATCAGCGCTTGCTGATTGCTATCGGGCGATCAAGCGTTCAATTGACCAAGTGATGTCCAGCAACTTGTAACACGGGCCACGGGTTGTTGTAAACGTGGGCCACTTCCTCCGCGTTACTTCGCGTACGGTTCGTTAATCAAGACTAGCTGGGCGGAGCAAGCGTAATCGCATCCGAAGGCCTCTCCGGACTGATGGGCGTGTTGGGTCAGAAAGTCGAACGTTCCCAGGGCGGAGGTTCCCAGGTTCTCAAGGTATACCGCATGTTCTCTCAGGGAGGCCAACCCCGTCTCCCAAGTGGCTGAGACGTCCACGGCATGCGTCGAGGGATTGGAGCCGAACACGGCAGCGAAGCGGACTCCGTCCCAGGGAGCGTGGCCTTCAGTAAGAAGTTCAGGGAAAATCCAGCGATTGCCCGCGTCTCGGGCGGCGTCCAGAGCCGCCAGGCCAACCCAACGGTGATCTGCCATGTTGAGATGGCCCGTAGGAAACTGCAGGTGATAGTTAATAGTCAGCAATACCTCTGGCCTATGCCGCCGGATGGCCCGGCTTATGTCACGCCGTAACCCCGCGCCGTACTCAATCACGCCATCGGGATAATCGAGGAATTCCACAGTATCCACTCCCACGACGCGGGCGCTGTTGATCTCCTCCTGGGACCGGAGCGGACCGGCCTCCCACGGTGGCATGCTATCGATCCCCGCCTCTCCCCGGCTGGCCAGGAAATAGACGATCCGCTTACCCTGAGTCGTCAATCGGGCCACGGCGGCAGCGGCGCCGTATTCCAAATCGTCCGGGTGGGCGACGATGGCCAACCCGGTCTGCCAGTCTTCGGGCACGGGGGTCAGAACTGTGGATGGTTGGGTCATGTAGACTCCTGGATGATCAAGCTAGTCGCGTCGATGCGAGAAGGGGCCGGGGGGGTTAGCTGAATTAGCGAATTAAACTCCAACATTGGCGCCGAGGGACATACGGTCAGGCTTCCGGCTTTCTCAACACGTAAATGATGAAGTTGGGCGCGCGAACTCGTCGTCAAACGTGGGGTTAGCAGCCAGTTGTTCGTCAGATGGAACAGGTTCTCGTATGCCCTCTAGCATGAAACCCGCATCGAGAAACGCGGAAACATAGCTGGACAAGGTCCGGTGCATGTTTATAAAAGGCTTTCACCACCAAGTAAACTCTCGGGGGCCCTCGAAAGTGTAGTCGTCTAACGCATAGAGAAGCTTTCTACCTCCCTGAGTAACCCATCCGGCGGGCTGGGACATTCGCATCGGATGAATGTTACACACCACAAACCGGCCCCCGGGCTTGAGGACGCGATAGGCCGCCCGGATGGACTTGCCGTAGTCGAACAGGTCGACCATCACTATGTATGAGACGGCCAGATCGAAACTCTCGTCTTCCAGCCCCGCCAGGCCCTCGGCGTCCCCTACCAGGTAGGTCTCCCGGCCTGTCCCCAGGGCACGCGCTCTAGTTACAAAGGCGTCGGTCAGATCGATGCCGGTAACTTCCGCATCAAGGGCTGTGAGGACTCGGCAGAACCGGCCGTCGCCGCAGCCGATGTCTATAATCCGACGTCCGGAAATTTCTCCCAGAGCGTCCAACACCCAGGAGTCGAGCATACCCATGCGGGCTGCCTGGTCCTCTCCGATCCAGTCTTCAACCGACTCCGCCCATTGCTTTTCCAAACGTCCCTTCAGGTCCATCGCTTTTCTGTCACTCACTCTCGCGCGCACAACAATTCGTGGAATTTTCCGTGCGGCGGGCCAATCCTGGGACCTGTGGCAAGTGGAACTAACGGCGGTCGCCACAGACCCAGCCCAGTATCAGATAGCCCGGCCTCGAAATCAAGGCGGGCTTGGTGGAGTCATCGCCATTGCCGAGGATGCCGGGGAGCAAGTGAAGCCTATTAGCTTGAGATCGCGGCAGATAGAGGGAACGTTGTGCGTGAAAACAGAGGATGGTGGCTCCCGAGGCAGGAATCGAACCTGCGACCTAGCGGTTAACAGCCGCCCGCTCTACCGCTGAGCTACTCGGGAACGCGATATCCGGTTGCGCCCTCGGCGCGAACTCAATTCTAGCATCAGCCGATGGCACAAACAACCGCGCGCTACCCCGGCGCTCTCGCTTCTCCTTCACCGGTCCTATCTCCAGTCCTCGTCGCGGGACGTGAATCCGGGCCTACATGTGGGCCGTATATCCCTGTGTATGAAGGGTTTGGTGTTGGCGCCGTCTAAGACATAGAGCGCATTCTTCTTCCCTTCTTATCGTGGGCGCCTAACCCCCAGGCGCCCTGGACTGGGGGCTGCGCGGGTTTCTACTTTCGCAGCCCCCTCCACCAAGAACCCCGTTTGGGCCCGCATTGGGTTGGCGTTCACCTGTGTGCCTGTAGGTCCAGCCGCGAAGTCCAATCCTGTTCCTGACGGGCGATCTTTATCAAACCATACTTGAGCCATTATTCATAACTTTAATGGTTTTGATACATTCAATATTATTGACTCATTAAATCATCATAGCTATAATGCGTTGTAAGCGCATAGGAGCCGTTAGCTATGAGTAATTACTACGACCTGTTGGAAATCCCTAGGACCGCGTCCCAGAACGACGTCCGTAAGTCCTACCGGCGCCTTGCCCGTCAGTATCACCCCGACGTCAATAAGGGTGACAAGTCATCGGAAGAGAAATTTAAAGAAATCAACGAAGCCTACGGCGTCCTGTCCGATGCCGACAAGCGCCGCAAATACGACCGATATGGGGATAATTGGGAACATGCCGACCAAATCGAAGAAAATGCCGCCCGCCGCACACAGAATAATACCTTCCACTGGTCCAACGACATGCGTTCCCAGCCGGATGTCGAATTCGATACCGACGAAGGCGGCATCTTCGACGGGCTCTTCCGCAACTTGCGGAATCACTCCCGTCAGGGGCCACCCACCGAGTACTCGGCCGAAATAACCCTAGAGGAAGCCTACCGGGGCGCGACCAGGTTAGTCGACCTGGCCGATGGGCGCAGGCTTGAGGTGAAGATCCCCGCAGGAGTCGACAACGGCTCGAGAATCCGGATTTTCCCTGATGGGAGGTCTTCCCGTGACCTGTATCTCGTAGTGTCGGTAAAGGACCATCCCCGAATTCAGCGTCAGGGAAGGGACCTTTATACAGAAGTGGAAACCGACCTTGAAGACGCTATTCTAGGCAACGATCTCACCGTTCCCACATTGACCGGGCGGCTTGCGTTGACCATCCCGGCCGAGACCCAAAATGGCCGCAGGTTCCGGTTGGCAGGCCAGGGTTTGCCGTCACTGAACAACCCCGAATCGAAGGGCGACCTGTTCGTCACGATCAAGGTGAAGCTGCCCACCGGGCTGAGCGACGAAGAGCAAGTATTATTCCGCCGCTTGCGGGACCTCCGGTCCCAGAATGGAGACTGATTATGACCAGGCGCGACCAGATCAGAGAAGAACCCTGCTTTGTAATTAGCGTCGCGGCCCGCATGGTTGGGTTACACGCTCAGACACTCCGGTATTACGAACGGGTCGGCCTCATCTGGCCCTCCCGCACCGTAGGGAGGCAAAGGCTCTATTCCGTGGCCGACATCGAGCGCCTAAACCGGATCAAGACTCTCACCGAGGACATGGGCGTCAACCTGGCGGGGGCGGAAGTGGCTATGAAACTAATGGCGCGCATTGAGGAACTGGAATCGGAAGTCCGGGAGCTCACCCGGGACATCAATGGACCCCGGTCCCGGACTCCACAGGCGGCGGGCCGCCGCAGCGCAAGCCTTTAGTGACAGGAGGTGTCACGATGGTATTGAGACCAGAACAATTCACCGAACAAGCACGTGAAGTAATCGGCAACTCTCAGGAGTTGGTCCGGAATTACCGCCACAGCCAATGGGACGTGGAGCATATCTTGCTTTCGCTTCTCGATCTGGATAACGGTCTGCCCGCAAGCATATTGGCCGATCTCGATATTCAGGCCGAAGCGGTAAAAGCCCGGCTCCGCCGTTCCTTGGAGGCGGCTCCCAAGCTGTCCAACCAGAGTAACCAAATTTACCCGACGCCGCGAGCCTTGGCGCTGCTAGAAACCGGGCCGAAAAGTCCTGGTTGGGTAGGGGGATTTGGGCAATAAAGCCGACGTGAGCAGGATCACGGACCACAGTTGTCCGAGCCGGACCGCGCAGAAATTGGCCGCAGCATGGGCGACAACAAAGGGGACAATATTGAGGACGACGCTGCGGCCTGTTGCGCCGCCACCGGTACGGCCCGACCGCCCGAGTTTCCCGGCCACCAGGGTCAGGTTGGCTACCGTGGCAGCCAGATACAGCTGGAACCTGGTCTTGACCCTGCCGAAATAGCGGGACTGGCGAATGCCCAACTGGACCAGCCGGGCCAACCGGTGTTCCACCACCACTCGGCGCACTCGATATTCGTCATAATGAGTGCTTTGCTGCAACGCTCGGGCCTGCTGCAGCAGGGCTTCCTGGGGATGGATCAGCACCCGCCGCCCCCTACTCCCCTTGGCTGCGATGCACTGGGACCGCAGTGGACATGTCCGACATTCGGCCCCGTCGAACTGGAAGGCCTGCAAGCGGTGGACCCGCCCTGTGCGACCCGTCCGCTTTCCCGCCGGCACGATGGTGTGGGTAACCTGTCCGGCGGGACAGGTGCAACTGCCCGCGGCCAGGTCAATATGGAAGTCCTCTTTCGGAAAGTGCTTCCGGTCGGGCCGTCCCGGCACTCTGGCCACCAACCGGCGTCCCGCATCGGCGAATGCCTGCCTGGTATCGCCATCCCCATAGGCGGCGTCGCCCATGGCTTCCTCCACCGGCACACCGGTGTTGGCCTCGCTCTGCTCCACCAATTCCAGCGATCCCAGGTTGTCCGGAGCGTTGCCGGGCAATACCTCCACCGCGGTGATCAGCTGGGAGTCGGTGTCCACCACGATGGCCGCCTTGTGTCCGTCGAACCGTCTACTGCTGCTCTTGTGGCCGTGGCGCATCTCCGGGTCATGCACCGACATCATCCGGTCCCGGCTCACCCCGTCCTTGAGATTCACTCCGTCATCGGTCCGCTCCACGTCCTGGAGCAGCAACTGCCCCAGCAGTTCCGCCGCCGCCACTATCTGCTGCCGCTCAGCGCTATCCTCCCCCAATTCCCTCTGCGCCTGCCGCGACAACTCCAACAACCGGTCGGCGTCTCTCACAATCTCGGCCAGCAGGGCCTGCCGCGCCCGTTTGTCGCTCCAGTCGATGGCCGACTCACCCTTCACGCTGGAACCCAGGTACCGCTCATATCCCCGGGCCTTGGCCCATTCTTTGACGCTGGACTTCTCCACTGCCGCCAGCGCCCGCAACAGCTTGACGATCCCGTCCGCCAACAGATTGTAGGTGTCCTTCACCGCGCCACGGCCCAGGATGTTGGTCGTGTCCAACGCCACCCGCATCCCGCGCCCTTTCAGATACCCCGACTCCCGGGCCAAACGCAGGCTGGACTCGAACACCTCCCGCACCTTGCCGTGCAGTATCAGCTGGGCGCGGAACACCTGCAGCGTGCTCTTGGCGAAGGGACGGTCTTCCACCTCAATCCCCAAGGCCACCTTCCACCGGATGTCGAAGTCGGCCCGGGCCTTGGCCTCAGCGTCGCTCACCTTGTCGTGGGACTGGAGCAGGAGCGCCGTCGCCAGCAGGCTGGGCGGCACGCTGTCCCGGCCGTTGTCGGCGCAGTAGAACCCGGCGAAATCGGGGTCCCGGAACAGGCGGCCCCGCAGCGAGGCCAGCAGACCGTAGAAGGTGTCCCGCCCCACGTGGTCCAGATACAACCGGTCTGCTTCCCAGAGGCCCCTCTGGTCCGACCGCTCTCCCAGCATGCTCAAGCCCTCGCTATTTCTTGATGGCTCAAGTATAGCTGACCACCCGGCTGAAGCCAGTTTCCGGCCACGTTTCTAGACAACGCCAAGGCCGAATCCGACCGCCTGGGTGACGAATTCATTGGGACCGAGCACCTTTTGATCGCCGCCGTCAAGGACACCCAAGGAGATTCGGCCGCGGTCATTGAAGAATTCCGGCTCAGCGAAGAACGGGTCTACGAAGCATTGAAGAGCATCCGTGGCAGCCGGCGTGTGGACGATCCCAGGGCCGAGAGCCACTACCGGTCCCTGGAAAAGTACACCATCGACCTGACCAAACTCGCCCGTGAAGGCAAACTCGACCCGGTGGTTGGCCGGGACTATGAGATACGCCGCGTGATGCAGACTCTAACCAGGCGGCGCAAGAACAACCCGGCAATTATCGGAGAGGCCGGAGTAGGCAAGACCGCCATAGCGGAGGGCCTAGCAGCCAGGATCGTCAGCGGCAACGTCGCTGAATCCTTGGCGGGCCGGCGCGTCCTGGCATTGGATATGGGTTCATTGGTGGCGGGCTCCAAGTTCCGCGGCGAATTCGAGGAGCGCTTGCAGTCGGTGATGGACGAAATCAAGGAGGCCCAGGGGGAGATAATCCTCTTCCTGGACGAGATACATACCATGGTCGGGGCGGGGGCAGCCGAGGGCGGCATCGACGCCAGCAACATGCTCAAGCCCGCACTGGCCAGGGGCGAACTGCAGTGCATCGGGGCCACCACAATCGACGAGTACCGCCGCTATATCGAGAAGGACGCGGCGTTGGAACGGCGCTTCCAGCCCATATACCTCGAAGAGCCCTCGGTGGAAGAGACTCTGGAGATCCTACGGGTCCTCCGCCCCCGTTACGAAGCGCATCACAAGGTAACAATAGACGACTCGGCCTTGAGCGCCGCGGCAAAGCTCAGCGACCGTTACATCGTCGACCGCCACCTGCCCGACAAAGCAGTCGACTTCATCGACGAGGCGGCCAGCAAGCTGCGCATAGATTCGGAGAGCCTGCCCTCAGACCTCAAGGAAACCGAAGACCAAATCCACAGGTTGGCCGACCAGGAGGAATCAGCTTCCCAACGCTCGGAATACGAGCGAGCGGCCCAGTTGCGCACCGAGAGGCTGAGGCTGGAGGAGGAGTTCCGGCAGAGAAAACAAGAAATTCTGGGCGGCCGGGTCCTGGACATGGTAGTAGACGAGTATGACATCGCTGAACTCCTGTCCAAGTGGACCGGAATCCCAGCAGGGAGGATGCTGGAGGGTGAGGGTCAACGCCTGGTCAACATGGAAGCAGGCTTGCACCGGCGGCTCATCGGCCAGGAAAAAGCTGTGAGCGCGGTGTCGGAAGCTATTCAACGCTCCAGGTCCGGCCTCAGCGACCCCAAGCGCCCCATCGGAAGTTTCATCTTCCTCGGACCAACCGGCGTTGGTAAGACCGAGCTGGCCAAAGCCCTCGCGGAATACCTGTTCGACGACGAGAGCAACATGGTGCGCGTCGATATGTCCGAGTACATGGAGAAGCACACGGTCTCACGGTTGATCGGCGCCCCTCCCGGCTACGTCGGATACGATGAGGCGGGGCAATTGACCGAGGCAGTGCGCCGGCGGCCCTATCGGGTGCTCCTGTTTGACGAGATAGAGAAGGCCCACCCCGACGTTCTGAACATACTCCTTCAGATACTCGAGGACGGGAGGCTCACCGACGGACACGGCCGCACCGTTGATTTCCGCAACACGGTTATTATAATGACCAGTAACCTCGGGACCGAAGGGCTCCGGCGTCGATCGTTCGGTTTCCGCGCGGATTCCGAAACTAAAAGATCGAACGAGCAAGAGTTGCGAGACTCGGTCCATGATGCCCTGAAGATGTCGCTCCGCCCTGAATTCTTGAACCGGATAGATGAGACCATCGTATTCCAGCCTTTGACACAGGAGCAGATCATCCAGGTCGTGGGGCTCATGGTCCAGGACGTCCAGGGGCGGTTGAAAGGCAAAGGCATCACCTTCGACCTGACACCCGATGCCTCCCGTTGGCTGGCTGCGGAAGGCTTTGATCCCGAGTACGGAGCGCGTCCGTTACGCCGTGCGGTCCAGCGCCACTTGGAGAACGCACTGTCTAGGCGAATTCTGACCGGTGAACTTAGGGAAGGGGACCACGTGGTGGTAGACGCCGATAGCGAGGGACTGGTATTGGCCGTCCCAGAGCCCGCGGCCCAAACGGCCTAGACCAGGTTGGACCCTGGCCTGCCCAACAGGTACCCGGGATAAATATTTTGGAACACAAGACCGTCAATCTGGACGGCGTAAACGTCCATTACGTGGAATCTGGGCAAGGGCCTCACCTGGTCCTGGTCCACGGGCTGGGAGCGTCCCACGTTACGTGGTACGAGAATATTCAGCCGCTGGCCGACGCCGGCTTTCATGTCCTCGCTCCCGACCTGCCCGGGCATGGGGACTCGGACAAACCCAAGTCTATCAACTACGACCCGCCGGCTGGCGCTAATCTCCTTGATAGCTTCCTAGACGCGATAGACGTGCGGCGGGCGGCCCTGGTGGGCAACTCCGCTGGAGGCTTGGTGTCGGCCCTATACGCCCTGGACCATCCGCACCGGGTAGACCGGCTGATCCTAGTCGCTGCCGGGGGACTGGGCCGCGAAATGACTTGGTTCCTGCGGTTATGCTCTTTGCCTGTACTCGGCGAAATCGTATACCAGCCCTGGCTCCAGAGTATGGGGCAACTCAACCGGAAGATGCTGTTTCACCGTCCCCCCGACTCCGCTGACGAGGTCTTTTCGGAGTTGGACCGGGTGCGATCGCTGCCCGGCTCCCGGCAGGCGACCCTGCGCTCGATTCGTTCCAGCATCAATTACGGGGGGCTGCGGGAGCAGCGTTTCATCCTTGACCGTCTCTCCCAACTAACGATGCCGGTCCTGACCGTCTGGGGCGAAAACGATCTGATCCTGCCCGTTGAGCACGCATCTTCGGTCCGGGACGCTCTGCCCTCCAGCCTGGTCAAGATCATTCCCGAGTGCGGCCACTGGCCCCACATGGAAAAGGCGGACGAGTTCAACCAGTTGCTTACCCTGTTCATGGAAGGGTCGCTGGACCAAGAACCTCATTCCGTCAGTTAATGAGACTCGTTGGCCAAGTATCCTGCCAGCTCAGCCGGATAGACTGGCGGCGCCACGACCACCGGCTCCGGCTCGCACTCCTCTTCGCCGCTTTGGTCATGGCTGGAGCGGCGTATCTGCTCCGAAACCAAATCTCCCTCGTTCAAGCAGGCTACGGTGGGATAGCAATCGCCGCGTTGATCGCCAGCGCAGCGTTCGTCCTGCCAGTGCCGGCACAGTTAGCGGTCTGCGCCGGAGGCGTCTGGCTCAACCCAATTGTCGTGGGCGTGGTCGCCGGGGGCGCGGAAGCCGTGGGCGAACTCACTGGCTACTTGCTGGGTTACGCGGGACAGGGGGCGGTCAATCGAAGCCGTTGGTATCAGCGGGTAGAACCCTGGATGCAAAAGCGGGGATGGCTACTGTTGCTCCTGGTATCCCTGGTCCCCAACCCAGTCTTCGATGTTGTGGGTCTGGCTGCCGGGGCAGTCCGGTATCCCGTCTGGAGGTTTCTAGCGGTGGTGCTGGTGGGCAAGACTCTGAAGTTTCTCACCGTGGCCCACCTGTGTGCCTATAGTATGGACTGGGCAATAGACCTGCTGATATAGCAGCGCAATCGCTCTTGGACTGCAATATCTCCGTCATTCCCGCCACCTCCGGTCATTCCCTCCGCCCTCGTCATTTCCGCGAAAGCGGGAATCCGTGGCCCGCGTCCGACATTTCCGTATACTGACATGGCAGTCCGCAAACTCCGGCCCCTGCCGGAGTACCTGTGGGATCCTCCAATACGCAGTTGCCCTGGCTGACCTAGCCATGCGGTGGCGGGAGATGCGGGTTGCGTGTATCCTTTTAACATCAGGAGTAATCGTCTATAGGTACGTGGAACAGCCTCTCCTACCGGGAGCTGTCCCGTGTGGTGCAATCGTAAGCTGGAAAGGGGGACCCATTGATCCGCAGCATTAACGGCAAGACGCCGAAGATAGACCCCTCGGTTTTCGTCAGTGAAACCGCCTACATCGTCGGTGACGTAACCATCGGCGCAGGCTCCAGCATCTGGCCCGGCGCGGTCATCCGAGGCGATTACGGCCAGATAATAATCGGAAGGAATTGCTCCATCCAGGACAACTGCGTTTTGCACACCGACGACTACTTGGAGTTGGGCGACAACGTCCTGATGACCCATGGAGCGGTGGTCCACGGCGGAATCATAGGCAGCAATGTCCTCCTGGGAATGAATTCCGCTGTGTTGGAAAGCGCCCACGTGGGAAGTTATTGCCTGGTCGGGGCCTGCGCCCTGGTGCTGGCCGGCGCGAACATCCCCGACAATTCCCTGGTGCTGGGCGTTCCGGGCCGCGTGTCCCCGTTGTCCGAAGAGAACATGGAACGGCTCAAGGACCCCACCGCTATCTACGTGAAGAACGCCCAGACCTACATCCAAGCGGGTCTGGGCCTCCAGATACCGCGTCAGCAAGAATAGGTTGTCCGCCATGACAAGCGATAGTGAAAAGCTGCCCCTCCCCCTGGACGGAGTCCGTGTATTGGATGTCACGCACATCGTGGCCGGCCCCTACTGTTCCATGATCCTGGGCGACATGGGCGCGGAGGTAATCAAGATAGAGCGCCCCCGCACCGGCGAACGGGCTCGCATCAATACCCCTTTCATAGACGTTGCGGATGGCAACAGGGTGAGCGCCCGGTACCTGGGTGTAAACCGCAATAAGAAGAGTGTAACCTTGGACTTGCGCGACCCACGGTGTAGGTCGGCATTCGAGAGCATGGTCAAAGAGTCCGACATTCTGCTCGACAACTGGGGTCCGGGGGCGTTGCGCCGTCTTGGGCTGGGGTATGATGTCCTGGCTGAACTAAATCCCGCCCTGGTATACGCCAGTATCACGGGCTATGGCGACGCCGATGGTATGCGCGGTCCCTACTCTCGTTGGCCGGCCAACAACCCCTGTGTTCAGGGCATGGGCGGATGGATGGAGATGACCGGCGCTCCCGGCGGGCCACCACAGATGGTTGGTGACAACATCGGCGACTCGGTCCCGGGCGTCTGGACCGCCCTGGGAATCATGATGGCCCTGGAAACCCGCCGGAAGACGGGACGCGGCCAGCACGTGGACATGGCGATGTACGATTGCATGGTTGCCCACACGACCAGCAGTATGCCCCTGTACCAGGCCACCGGACAGACCACCGGGCGCGCCAGGGAAAATATGTTCAGCGCCCAGTTAGTCTTGAAGGCCAAAGACGGATACGCCGTGCTCGCCGGGGCCGGTGACGAGGAGAAGTGGGTGGCCCTCTGGGAACTCATCGGGCGTCCGGAGTTGGGCGAGGACCCTCGATACCGGGGCCTTGGCATAAGCGGAGAATTCTACTTCGAGCACATCGTCCCCGCCATCGAAGAGTGGTCCCAGGACCTTCCCAAACTGGAAGTTGCGGAGAGGTTGGTCGAGATCGGTTACTCCATGGGAATGGTGCAAAACGTGGAAGACCTGGATAACTGTCCCCACCTCGAAGCTCGCAACATGTTCGTCGACAGCGGCGACACCTTCGGCGGCCCATTTCGCACCGTAAACACACCCATTAAGCTCACCGGTTCTGTCGATACACCCGTCGCGCCGCCCCCCTTGTTAGGCGAGCACAACGAGGACATCTTGTGCGGGATCGGCGGACTGTCTCCCGATGAGTTAGGCCGAATGCTGTCCGAGGGAGTCGTTTAAGAAAGGAGTCAAGCCCACTTGTTCAGAGCGCCCAGGGGCACCACCGACCTGCTGCCGGACCAACAGAAGTATTGGCGTTACATCGAATCAAAGGCGATGGAACTTGCCGGAGAGTACGGTTTTGGCCGGATTGACACGCCCGCCTTCGAGGACTCGGACCTTTTTATCCGCTCAGTCGGCGAGGGCACGGACATAGTCGAAAAAGAGATGTACACCTTCGATGACCGGGGCGGGGACAGTGTGACGTTGCGTCCCGAAGGGACCGCTCCCGTTTGCCGCGCCTACCTCGAACATGGTATGCACAACCTGCCTCAGCCGGTGCGGATGTATTACTTTTGCCCGGTGTTCCGGTACGAACGCCCCCAGGCGGGGCGGTTCCGGGAACACCACCAATTCGGGCTGGAAGTGCTGGGAGACCCGGACCCATCGGTGGACGCCGAGGTCATTGAGTTCGCATCGCGGTTTATGCGCGCCCTGGGGTTGTCGGACATCAATATCCTGGTCAACAGCATTGGCGATCCTGAATGCCGTCCAGCGTATATCGAGAGGCTCAGAGACTACTACTCAGGTCTGAAGTGGCAACTGTGTCCGGACTGCCTCACGAGGCTGGACCGGAACCCGTTGCGGCTGCTGGACTGCAAAGTCGCGACCTGCCACGCCCTTGGCGATGAGGCTCCACGCTCCGCCGACCACTTATGTCAGCCATGTCAGGACCACTGGGACAGGCTGGAGGAATATCTGGCAGTCATGGAGATCACTTATCAAGTGGACCACCGGTTGGTCCGCGGCCTTGACTATTACACTCGAACGGTATTCGAGGTCCAGCCCCGGGATGTGGGAGGTCAGTCCACGATACTGGGAGGTGGAAGGTACGACGGCCTGATCGAGGAACTGGGAGGCCGCGCTACCCCAGGTATAGGCTTCGCCACCGGGATGGAGCGGTTGACCCTCAACCTGCAGCGGGGAGAGATTGAGGTCCCTGAAGCGCCATCTCCGATTTATCTCGTTGCCAACGTCGGCGCGGGTGCCAGGCCAGCGGCCCTAAAATTGGCGGCTGACCTTCGCCGGGCTGGAGTGGGAGCGGTATTGAGCAGCGGTTCCAGGGCGCTTCGAGGCCAGATGCGCCAGGCTAATGCCCTCAATATACCGTATGCTCTGATCCTCGGCGACGATGAGATCGAGCGGGGAGAGGTGGTCGTGCGGGACATGCGGGCCTCAACCCAGCAGTCCCGGTCATTGCGCGAGTTCGTGGAGGAGGCGTCCGAGAGCGCCATCTAAC
Organism: Dehalococcoidia bacterium; assembly: GCA_965205385.1. GTDB lineage: Bacteria > Chloroflexota > Dehalococcoidia > Lucifugimonadales > UBA3495 > CATOSP01. Next base: position 1,250,537 of record CBDBGS010000008.1, on the reverse strand, counting down.
CTTCTAACCCCACGGGCTCTGACCTATGGCCGAGTCCTTCCTCAACAGCTAGTCACCCGGTACCTCAGATTATCACCGTCTTGTTGCCATGACAGTTGCCGGTTGACTCGCCATTCATGTTATTAGAACGTACGTGCGTTCCATAAGCGGTCTCGTTATTATCCAAATCTTTTATAGGACGCATTTGTACCATGAACATATTCTACCGAGGTTACGTGATCCATCGCCCCATCCCTGATTTCGACTCCACCATCTACGGTTGCCTGCCCGACCGGACTGAGCTAACTTTATGCACATCCAACGGGGAGGCCATGCAGTGGGTGGACCGCTATATCCAGGTCAAGGAGAACCCTCGCCCTTCTATTTGGGCGCAATTGGCCACGTTATAGACCGGAGCTCCGGGGCCGGCGAGAGCCCCTTCAGGCCCCGCCGGAGTCGAGCCCTTTAGTTGCCGTCGTCGGCGGCCGCGCCGGCGGCGGCCTGAGCCCGGCGTTCCTTCTCCTTGAAGTGAGGGATCACGTATTTGCCAAACAGGCGTATCGAGTTCTTTACTTCAGCGTCGGTGGCGGGCCCGGCCTGGAAGATCGGCATGATTTCGTCGGCGCCGATACGCTCGTAATTCTCGATGACTTCGATACATTCATCGGGGGTGCCGACGCAGAACCGCCCCGAAGATAATACCTCTTCCGGGCTTACACCCTGGCGCATCTGGGGGTCCCACTCCACCCGGCGGACATGGTGACGGTAATTCTCCGGTACGTTACTGGTGTCGAACCCGGACCAGCCCCGCTCGTAGTTGCGCAGCCTGATGTTGATGTTCCAGGCCGCGATCTCCGCGCCTCGTTCCCTGGCCCTCTGCTTGTTCTCGTCGCAGAACCCTATGCTGGAGGCCACCACTTGGCCGTTGACGAACTTGCCCACCGGGTTGGCGTTCTTCAAGGCTTCCTTGTAAATGCCAATTCGCCGTTCCACCGTCTCGTATTGGCCCAGCACGTTGCACAGGCAGCCTACGCCCATTTCACCAGCGATCTGAAAAGTATCCTCCTGGCTACAGGCCGACCACAAGGGCGGATGGGGTTTCTGCATCGGCTTGGGGATTACCTCTCGTTCGGGCACATTGAAATATCTGCCGTGGTGAGAGAATTTCTCCTGGGTCCAGATGTCGGGCAGCATCCTCAGAGATTCCTCCCAGATGCCCCTGGTATCCTCCAAGTCGATGCCGAAAGGTGTGATCTGGTAGGGGTTTCCGGCCCGGCCCACACCCACGTCGACCCGGCCGCCGCTCATTACATCCAATGTCGCTGTCTTGACCGCCACGTGTAACGGATGGTGTACTGGCAGCAGTACGACCCCAAACCCCAGCCGCATCTTGGTGGTGTGCTGGCTCAAAACCGCAAGCATCACCTCGGAGGCGCTGGAGTGGGCCCATTCGGTCAGAAAGTGGTGCTCGACGAACCAGACGTGCTCGAAGCCCGCTTCCTCGGCCAGCACCACCTGGTCGACTATCTCTCGCAAGCGCTGGTGTTCCGCTTCCGGCGGAGCGGGACGGGGCACCTGCACTTCATAGAACATTCCAAACTTCATACCTACAGAACTCCCACGGGCCGCATCGTCTAAGGGTATCCTGACGTTAGGGTACCCCAACCCGAATTTTGGAGTATTCTAGGCTGGTCTCCGCGCCTAGTCAAACCGGAGGGTGGGCATGGGCACATCGTCGGCGAACGAGGCCGGTATTAAGACACTCACCTATCGCAAGGTAGTCGATCTGTCCCATCCTGTCGGACCCACTGTCCCAGTGTGGCCCGGAGACCCCAAGGTCATATTCGAAGGTGTGGCTGACCTAGACAGAGACGGATTTGCGCTGCGGCGGTTTTCGATGGGAGAGCATAGCGGCACCCACATGAATGCGCCCGCAAGCTTCCAGGCCGATGGGGTAACGATCGACGCCTATGCGCCGGAAGACCTGGTGGCTCCAACGGCGGTCATAGATTTACGCGCTAAAGCCCTGGACTATCCCGACTACGCCCTGAACCGGGGAGATGTTCAAGTATGGGAAGAGCTAAACGGACCCGTCGAGGATGGAGCGGTGGTCCTGCTCCACACCGGCTGGCAGGAACGGTGGAGTGAGCCCAACCGCTATTTCGGGTACGACGCATCCGGCGGTCCCCATTTTCCGGGGTTTGGCCTGGACGCCGCCGATTACCTGCTTTCGGACCGCGGCGCGGCCGGTCTGGGCATCGACACCCACGGCCTGGAGCCGGGCGTTTCCGTGGGGTTCCCGGTCAACTCCCTGGTCCTGCGGCAGCCCAGACTGGCCCTGGAAAACCTGACAAACCTGGAATGCCTCCCCCCAACCGGAGCTACCATCGTCGTCGGTATCCTCCGGCTGGAAGGGGGCGGCGGATCACCTGTATCGGTGTTAGCTTTCGTTCCTTGATCCCGGGGCCGGTTTACAAAGTGGCGATTCCGGCGCGGGCGCAGTCTTCGTCTTCTTGAGAAGTCCCGCCGCCGACGCCGCACGCTCCTTCTACCGCACCGCCTCGAACAATGGGGACACCGCCCTGGCCCATAATCATGTGCCCGCCCTCGGCAATGGCGATTCCGCGGGGCGTTGGCTGGTCGGCGCGTTCCTGCAACTCGCCGCTGGTCCGCCCGAAGGCCGCCGAAGCCACGGCCTTGCCCTGAGAACCGTAAACCCCGGCCCAGATGGCCCCGTCCATACGATTGAACGCGATTAGACGCCCGCCAGCATCGCATACGGCGACATTGATCTTGATGTTCAGTTCTTCCGCCTTGGCGATTGCGCCGGCTACGATCTTGTTGGCCTCTGCCAAACTCACGGCCATGGGTCACCTCCTGATACCGATAAAGCTACTATGGGATCCAGGATACCAGACAATTCTACTGCCGCGGCTCACGCTTGCCAACAACTCGCGCAGGTGGTTGCGGCAGGGCATTCCGGCCCGCCCCGGCCCAGGTGTTATACTGCTTTTGGCTTACCGAATTCGCTGGAGATAGGACAGGCAGTTGCTGACCAAACGTATCATTCCCTGCCTGGATGTGGACGCCGGGCGGGTCGTCAAGGGGACCAGTTTCGTTGATATTCGCGACGCCGGAGACCCCGCCGAGTTGGCCTACCTTTACGACCGCGAAGGCGGGGATGAATTGGTGTTTCTGGACATCACCGCCAGCTCCGACTCCCGTAACACAATGGTCGACGTGGTCCACCGCGTCTCGGACCAGGTATTTATCCCGTTGACTGTGGGCGGGGGGCTCCGCAGCGCGGAAGACGTCCGCCGGATGCTCAACGCTGGCGCGGATAAGGTATCCCTGAACACCGCGGCGGTCAACAATCCCTCCCTCGTTTCAGAGGGCGCGGACCAATTCGGCAACCAGTGCATCGTCGTCGCCATTGACGCCAAAAGGGTAGCCGCCGACGGTCCAATCGCCGCGACGACCGGCTCCGGCCTCGCGTTGGACGCTGGTTCCCGCTGGGAAGTCTATACCCATGGGGGACGGACCCCCACGGGGTTGGACGCGTTAAAGTGGGCGGTACGGGCGGTTGAACTAGGCTCTGGCGAGATTCTGCTCACCAGCATGGACGCCGACGGGCGCCAGGCCGGGTATGACCTGGACTTGACCCGCGCCATCTCCGAGGCTGTCCCCGTTCCGGTCATCGCCAGCGGCGGGGCTGGGACGTTGGAGCACCTGTACGAAGCATTCACCGACGGCAGGGCCGACGCGGTTTTGGCCGCTAGCATATTTCACTTTGGCACATATTCGATCTCGGAAGCCAAGGATTACCTGGACGGACGGGGCATCCCGGTGCGGCCTACGGCGCGTCCGGTTCCCTGAGCCCGCTGCCGGTCACAGCGGCCCACAGGAATCCAGCCCGGGCGGCAACACCCCCATATATGGGCCTGGGAGAACAACGCATACTGATATGAGACAAGTCACTACTATCATATTCGACATGTACGACACCCTAGTGGACAACGATTCACAGCGTTGGAACGTCACCTTCGCCGACATCGCCCGGGACCAGGCCTTGGGCGTGTCCGGCCAGGTGCTCGGCGATGCTTGGCACGCCGTGGAAGAGGGGTTCAAGACCCGCAGGGTCATCCCCGGCGCTCCCTTCGAGAGTTACTTTGAGGGATGGAAGGACTGCTTCGCCAACGCCTTCACCAGGTTGGGCGTGACCGGCGACGCCGACTCCGCCGCCAACAAAGGCATCCGAGACCTGTGCGACCGGAAGCCCTTCCCAGAAACCCATGAGGCCCTGGACGTCCTGCAAGAAAATTGGCGCACCGCCGTCCTCTCCAACGCCGACGACCGTTATCTGATCCCGAACATACAGCTTCTGGGCCGGTCCTTCGAAGCAATCCTTTCCTCGGAATCGGCCCGTTGCTACAAACCCCTCCCTCAACTCTTCCAGACCATGTTGCGCCGGTTGAGCGTCGCCCCGGCGGAAACGGTGTATGTCGGGGACAAACAGTTCGAAGACGTACAGGGAGCGAGCAACGTCGGGATGCACACCGTATGGATAAACCGCGCTGGCGCTGAACCCAACCCCGCACTCCCCACACCGGAATTTCAGATCCGCAGCTTGCTGGAGCTACCCGGCATTCTCTCGGGTACACCCCACAACTAACCCCAGCCACTGGCCACCGGCCGCTAATGAAAGGTAAGAGATGAAGGTAAAGCTAAACGAACAGGGCCTCGTGCCCGCGATCGCCCAGGACGTCAACACGGGCCAGGTCTTGATGCTGGGTTACATGAACCCTGGATCACTGAAACGGACGGTCGAAGGCGTCCAGGTGTGGTTCTATAGCCGAAGCAGGGAGGACCTATGGCACAAGGGCGAGGTGTCGGGCAACTACCTGAACCTGAAAGAAGCCTGGGTGGACTGTGACGGCGACACTATCTTGCTAAAAGTCCAGCCAGACGGCCCGGCCTGTCACACCGGCGAGACTTCCTGCTTCTTCAACCCCTTAGAAGGACTCCCGGAGGAGTATGAGACCCACGACGAGGGTTCCGGCATCCTGGAAGAGCTGTTCGCGGTAATCAAAGACCGCCAACACGAAATGCCCGAAGGGAGCTACACAACCAGGTTGCTGCAAGAAGGGGTCGACCGGATCGCCCAGAAGGTCATCGAAGAGGCTGGAGAGACGGCCATCGCCGCGGTGCGGAAGGACGAGTCGTCCATACCCCGTGAAATGGCGGATTTGCTCTACCACGCCCTGGTGCTCTTGGCCGCCTCCGACCTTGCCCCCTCGGACGTCTGGCAAGCCCTGAGGGACCGGAGGCGCTAACAAGGGCCGCGATTATCTTGGCCTACACGTCCCCCGGCAAGCTCTCCCCAGCCGGATATACGCCCCATTCGCCGCCCCGGTAAACCGTAACCTTGCCCGATCCCACCACGCGCCAACTTCCGGGACGGCCCAGGCATCCGGTGCGAGCATCGATTCCCAGGAAAGTTAGTCCTGACGGCGCATCCGCCAATAACTCCCTGGATACTTCAGCGGGATTTCTGTTTTCGTGGTGCGGCAGTACGACGATGTTCGGAGCTAGGCCGAGAGCTTCCACCCAGCCACTGCCGCGGGGCCTACGCATGTAGGAACCCATCACCATCGCACCCGCGCTTGATCCGGCCAGGACAGCGCCCCGCTCCACCGCCCCCAGGATCGCGGTAAGCAACCGGGAATCTCGCAGAGTCTCCAGCAGATGATCGGGACTGCCGCCCGTGAAGTACACTACTTCAGTGTCGTCCACGGGCCGGATGAAGCTGTCGTCGTCGGCCTGGGATTTCTCCAACACCATTAGCTGGCTAGAATCGCCGCCTAGGTTGCCAAAGTGGACCACTCCATCGTTGGCCGCCTTTGCGGGGCCAGTAACCGCGGCGGTGGGGATGATAAGCACCTTCGCCGGGTCACCACCGGAAGCGCGCATGATCTCCCGGTCCATTTCCTCACACCTGACCCTAAATTCTTCTCCACCAACCAGCGCTATCTCACCGGGCATCGGTATGGCCTCACAATTTGAAGATTAGGGCTATCCGGCCAAACCACGCATAACGCGCGGAGCACGGCCAACCCTAGGAACATGACAAAGACTATCACACAGGTACAAGGGGTGACGAACACCGTCGGCGAGACCGCCGGGCCCATCGTGAGCGCGTGCGAGACTAAGAGCCCAAGAGGCTAGACATTCACCGTTACCGCAATAAAGCGCCGAAAAACATCCTCGTCCGGGCTAGATTCGGGCATAGTATGTGGTAAACTTCATCCGTCAGTACGCCGGGCGGCTAGTTAAATGGCCGCCCTTACTTTTTTAACTTCCGACTTTCCCAAACGATTCTTCTCCAGGAACGCAGTCCGATGGCCACGCAGTTGGTAATCGACACAATCCGGCATTTGGTAGCCCAGGGAGTCGAGATAGCCCGCCAGGATGGGACTCTCCGGCTCGAAACTATGCCCGAAATCGTGGTGGAGCGCCCTGCCAACGCAGACCACGGCGACTTCGCCACCAGCGTTCCCCTGCGCCTGGCACGCGCCACCCGAATTAACCCCCTCCGGCTCGCCGAGTTGTTGGTGGAGCGCATACCCACGTCCGACCTGATCGACAGCGTGGTAACCGCTCCCCCCGGTTTTATCAATTTCCACCTTCGAGACGAATGGGTCCAACGCCAGGTGGAGGCCGTCCGGGAAGCGGGCGCGAAGTACGGAGACGTCGACATCGGTGGGCAAAAACCCACGATGGTGGAATTCGTTAGCGTCAACCCAACCGGTCCTGTACACGTCGGGCACACCCGGGGCGCGGTCCTCGGCAGCACGTTGGCCCGGGTCCTCGCAGCCGCCGGATATCAGGTAACCCAGGAATATTATGTAAACGACGCGGGCACTCAGATGGAGGCGTTTTACGGCTCCGTGTTTGCCCGTTACCAAGAAGTCATGGGCCGACAGGCCCAATTGCCCGCCGGAGGCTACCAGGGAGAATACGTAACCGAACTGGCCCAGGAAATCGCCGACGCCCAAGGCCAACGCTACCTTGATATGCCCGAGCCCGACGCCCTTCGGGAGATCGGCGACCTGGCCCGGGAGAAGATGGTCGACCTAATTCGGGACGACCTGACCCGGATCGGTGTTTCTTTTGACATTTGGTTCAGCGAACGATCCCTATTCAGGGACGGCGACTACCAGACGGCCGTCGACCTTCTCCGGCAAAAGGACTACCTGGCGGAACGGGAAAACGCCACTTGGTTCACCTCCAGCACGCTAGGGGATGATAAAGACAATGTGGTGATCCGCTCCAGCGGGGACCCCACATACTTCGCTTCTGATATCGCCTATCACTACAACAAGTTCATGGTCAGGGGATTCCAGTCGGTGGTGAACATCTGGGGAGCAGACCACCAGGGCCACGTCCCCAGGATGAAGACCGCCGTGGCAGCCCTCGGGATCGAACCGGACAGGCTCACCATCTTGATATCGCAGATGGTCACGCTCAAAAGGGGCGACCAGGTGGTGCGGGCTTCGAAACGGACCGGAGAGTTCGTCACCCTTCGAGAGCTGGCGGAGGAGGTCGGCGCGGACGCCTGCCGCTTCTTCTTCCTGGCGCGGACGCCGTCCACCCAAATGGAATTCGACCTGGAGCTAGCTAAACGGGAGTCATCCGAGAACCCTGTTTACTACGTTCAATACGCCCACGCCCGCAACGCGGGGATTCTCAGCCTCGCCCGCAGCCAGAACATAGACTGGAGCCAGGGCGACGTGAGCTTGCTCAACGACCCCAGTGAACTTAGCCTGATCAGGACGATGATCAGGCTCCCGGAACTGGTTGAGCACATGGCGCGCGCCCTGGAACCCCACCACCTTCCTCACTACGCCATGGAGCTTGCAACCGCGTTTCACTGGTTTTACGAAAACTGCCGCGTGATCTCGTCAAAACCTGAGGACAACGAGACCACCATGGCCCGGCTCAAGCTCGTGGAGTCGGCCCAGATCGTGTTCCGCCGCACGCTGGATTTGATGGGAATGACCACCCCAGAACGAATGTGAACCGTCGTCATTGCGGCGGTTATCGTCCCGATTCGGTTGCTTGAATTGTGCCGCAATTGGGTTTATGATGCCCTCAATACCCAGGCTGGGAGAATACGCCGAAGGGTCTGGTATATGGAGTCCGAATACTCGGTCTTCTAGAGCGGCCCTGATAGGCAACCCAACCACCCCGAACCACTAACCTGTCCGCTAAATGGAGGAACCACGGAGCCACATCCCAAGGGGTTCTTCCTGTTGGCAATAGGAGTTTGAGGCATACGCGATTAAATGAGAACATTAATGCGAGTCATCGGTTGGGCGGGTCGCCACAGAGGGCGCCTCACCCTATCTTACGTCACAAGCATCTTCGCCTTGGGTCTGTCCCTTTTAATCCCCTACCTCGTGGGCCAGGCTATCAACCTCCTAGTCAGCTATGAATCGCGAGGGGTCGGAGAGCCCGGCCAAATCATAGCCAACACAGACGTAGCGCAGTCTACTCTCATCACCCTCGCCTTATTCCTGCTGGCGGCAAGCCTCGTCAGGGGCATCTTCGACTTCGGCAGGACCTACCTAACGGATTCCTTGTCTCAGAAGGTTTCCTATGATGTTCGCAACCTGATGTATGACAAGTTGCAGCACCTGAGCTTCGCGTTCCACGACAAGGAGCATACCGGCAACCTGATGTCTAAGGTCACCTCGGACATTGAGGCGGTCCGCAGGTTCGTCAACATGGGGTTGGTGCGCGGCGTGGAACTTCCTTTCCGCGTAGGGGCGATAGTCGTCTTCATGGCGATGCTGAATTGGGAGTTGACGCTGTTTACCCTGGCCCTCGTACCCTTCCTCCTTTTCCAGTCCTCGATCGTGATGATCCGGCTACGGGCTATGTGGCTCCATGTCCAACAGGTGATGGGGGAACTGGTCACTATCCTCCAGGAGAACCTAGTGGGCATCCACGTTGTCAAGGCGTTCGCCGCCGAGGACTACGAGAGAAAGAAATACGCTCTGAAAGCCCAGGAACTGCAGACAGAGTACTTCAAGAATGAGCGGCTGCAAGGGACTAACGTAGCCTGGATGACGCTGTATTTCAGCCTCACCCTCGGCGTCGTGCTGTGGTACGGCGGTATGGAGATATTGAAGGGCGATCTCGATGCCGGAGCGTTCGCAACCTTCATCCTGTTGATGAATCAGCTTACCTTCCCCGTTCGCATGACTCCCCAAGTCGTCGGGAGCTTTGCTCGGGCAGTCTCTTCGGGACGCCGCATCTTCGAGGTACTGGACTCCGAATCACCGGTGATCGAAAGGCCGAATGCAAGGGTGCTCAACAGGGCAGAGGGATACGTCCGGTTCAACGACGTCTCTTTCTCCTACGACCCCAGAATCCCGGGCCTACAGAATGTCGAAACCGCTGCGGAGCCTGGCCAGATTACCGCGATCCTGGGAGCGCCGGGAAGCGGCAAAACCACAATCGTGAATCTGCTTCCACGCTTCTACGATGTGACGGCGGGCTCTATCACTCTGGACGGCGACGACATTCGGGAGTTCACCCTGGCGTCCTTACGCAGCAACGTAGGCATCGTGCAGCAGGACATCTTCCTGTTCAGCGCCACTATCAAAGACAACATTGCGTACGCCTCCCCGGAGGCGACCCTCGATGACGTGATTCGGGCAGCCCAGGTCGCCCAACTTCACGACCACATCATGAGCCTGCCTCACGGTTACGACACCTGGGTGGGTGAACGCGGGGTGACCCTGTCCGGCGGGCAAAGGCAACGTTTGGCTATCGCGCGGACGATCCTGTTAGATCCCCCAGTCCTGATCTTAGACGACTCCACGTCCAGCGTGGACGTGGAGACAGAACGTCTGATCCACCAGGCCATGACCGATGTGATGAAAGGCAGAACCACTTTCGTCATCGCGCACAGGCTGAGTACGGTGCGCGACGCGGATATCATCCTGGTCCTGAAAGATGGAGTCGTGACCGAGCGGGGCGACCACGAATCCCTGATTGCACACGGTGGAATCTACCGGGAGATCTACGATCTCCAGCTACGCCCCCAAGAAGAAGTCCTCCTGGACGCAATAATCGCAGGGGACGACGGAGGTGACAACTAAATGCGCGGCGGACATATGGGAGGCGGCTTCGGCGGAATGATGGGCGGCATGCGCGGCCTGCATTCCGGCGGCATGAACTCCCCCAACATGGACAATCTTACTGACGAAGGGATAGTAGGAACGGCCTACGACAATAAGGTGGTGATGCGTCTGGCCACCTACATCAAGCCCTATAAGCGGGACGCCATCCTGTCAATCGCTGCCATCCTAATATACACCGTTGGCAACGTGAGTGTGCCCCTGTTCCTGCTCATCGGGATCGAGTGGGCGATCAACGAAGGCGAGCTATGGAGACTGCATATCGTCGCCCTCGTGTTCCTTGGCGTGACCGTCGTATATTGCAGCGCGATGTACGTCCAGTACATCCTGATGCCCAAGCTAGGGCAAGCCATCCTATACACATTACGGGTCCAGATGTTTGGGCACCTACAGGATTTGTCGCCCTCGTTCTTCCACCGTACTCCGGTGGGGCGGATTATGTCCCGCAGCCAGAGCGACGTGCTACAGCTCACCGAGACCTTCGAACTCATGGTGCAGAGCATCGCAGACATCCTGAGCCTGGTCGGCATTCTCCTCGTGATGTTGGTAATCTTGCCCGCCCTCGGGCTGGCGGATTGGAAGCTGTCGCTGATATGCCTCAGCGTCATTCCGGTCCTGTTCTTCGTTCTAAGCTACTGGCAGCGCTTCGCCAGGCGTTCATTCATGCGCATCCGCCGGGCGATTGCCATGGTCAACGGGGAATACAACCAGAACATCACCGGCGTCCGCGTCGTTGAGAGCATGAATCGGCAGGACGTTAACCTCAAGCACTTCGAGGAGCTTAACTACGAGCACCTGGAAGCCAACCTGCAAGCCAGCCGGTTCTCCGGCGGCCTCCAGCCAATCGTGGAAGTCCTGATCGGTTTCGCCTTCGGAGTGGTCGTGGTCATGGGAGGCAGCCTGGTGGTCGGGTCCGGACAGCCAGAATGGGGGGTGTTGGTAGCCTTCCCCATGTGGATCCAGCGTTTCTTCGAGCCCATTCGCCACCTGACCATGCAATATACCCAGTTGCAGCGCGGCATGGCCGCCGGCGTACGGATCTTCGAGGTCATCGACCTTCAACCCGAGATCAGGGACAAGGAAGATTCAATCGACATGCCGCCAATCCAGGGCGAGATCAAGTTTAACGACGTCAACTTCCATTACATTCCAGGCATCGATGTTCTCACCGACATCAACCTGGATATCAAACCCGGAGAAAATGTGGCGCTTGTGGGCTCCACGGGCGCGGGAAAGAGTACTCTCGTTACCTTGATCTACCGGTTCGCCGATGTCATCCAGGGCTCGATCACTATCGACGGGCACGACATTCGGGACGTCAAACGGGCGTCAATGGTCAACCAGATGAGTATGGTGCTGCAGGAGCCTTACCTCTTCTCCGGGACCGTGGCGGAAAACATCCGCTACCTCCACGAAGACGCCTCGGACGAGGAAGTAGAATCCGCCTCCAGGGCGGTGGGAGCCCATGACTTCATCATGGCCCTGGACGGTGGTTACAGCTCAGTACTAGCGGAAAGAGGCAGCAACCTCAGCGTGGGCCAGCGGCAGCTACTCAGCTTCGCTCGCGCCGTGGTCGGCAACCCGCGCATCATCGTTCTGGACGAGGCAACAGCCAACATCGACACCCATACCGAGTTGCTGATCCAGGCGGCGCTAAAGAGAGTCCTGGAAGGCCGCACCTCCATAGTCATCGCCCACCGTCTCTCCACTATTCGCAGCGCCGATAAGATCGTGGTCTTGGACCGTGGACGGATAGCTGAAGTGGGTAAGCACGAGGAGCTCTTAAGGCAAGGCGGCGTCTACGCCAGGCTATACGCCATCAATTACGGCCTCAACCTGGAGAAGGGACAGGCGTCCGGAAACGGCACCGCCGACCTACCGGCTGCCGCCCCCGCTGACGACAGCTAACCAAAATAACGCCAAGCGTTCGAGGAAGCAAAAGCCCCCGGCTACCAATCATGGTAGCCGGGGGCTTTTATTTGACCCTTCGGATTTTACGGCTTACGCCTTTCCGAGATGGCCTCGGCCGGGATTAGGATGCCGCGTCTTCCCCAGCTCCCAGCACTCGGCTCATCGCTTCCTGGAACACACTGTATGGATGGGCGCCGGTAAACAGCAAGTTGCCCACCAGGAATGTGGGTATCCCCCTGATCCCGTACTGCACTGCCTGCTGGTATTGGCCCATTACAACCGAGGAAAGCTGTTGGTCTTCCAACGTCTTTACCAGATCGGCGGAGTCCAGTCCCACCTGGGCGCCGATTCCTCCAACTACTTCCAAATCTCCCAGGTCCTTGCCCTCACTCCAAAACGCCTGGTAGGCGGCCTGGTGGAACTCCATGAACTTGCCATGCTGCTGGGCATACTCTGTCGCTTCCAAGGCGTACAAGGTGTTGGGGGTGACCGGAGGCGGCTTCATGATTAACCCGGCTTCCTTGGCGTAGCCGCGCAGCGGTTCCGACAACTCATCCGGGTTCTCGCCGGACCTTGGCTCGCGGGCGAGGCCCTCCTTGGGGGTGTCGGGGCGCAGCAGGTAAGCCCGCCCCTCGATCTCTATGTTGTACTCTTGCTCCAGCTTTTCGACCCGCTCCAGGCCGATATAACACCAGGGTCAAACGTAGTCGTACCAGATGGCCACCTTGACCGGTTCTTGGTCTTGTCCTGGGCGCTGAATGGGAATGGTCATCTATCCGCTCCTAAAGCGCGCCGGATACTATTCCCGGCGCGGGATAAAGGGAAATTGGTGGCTAAGAAACTGGCTAGGAATCGCGGTGGTTAAGGGAGAGAGACTGGGGAGCGCCTTTCAACAGAGTTCCTAGCTCGTCCAAGGTCGTGATCTTGGGGCAGTCGGTTACATCTTTTTGCCAGCCGCCACGGTCAATCAGCACACCGTGGATTCCCACCGCACGAGCTCCAAGGACATCCGACCGGTACTGGTCACCAACGTGTACCGCCTCTTCAGCTTCCACCTTCACGCGTGACAAGGCTGCTAGAAACATCGCCTTGTCGGGTTTCTCCGCTCCAGCGTCGATGGGACTTACACAGAAGTCCAAATAGGGGGCCAACCCCACCTGGCGGCAAAGCTCGTCCATATCACGCCGCAGGTTGGACACCACACCCAACAAGTAGCCCTGTTCTCTCAGCGAGGCCAAGACGGGAATAGTATCGTCGAAAGGTGTGAAGTCCTTGGGGACGGAAATCGCAAGCTCCCAGATTTGTTTCGCCAGGTCCAGAGTCACAGGCACACCGGCGTTATCCAGGATCATTTGCTCGTAATGGGCGAAGAAGTCGAGCCGGTCCTCGGCGGACCGCAGGCTCAGAGGTCGCCGGGCGTTTTCCTGGTTGAAGAAAACGTCGGCCACGGAATAACCGTGGTTGATATTAGACTTGGAGACTCTTAACCCCAACTCCCGGCATGCGGACTGCTGAATCTCGTCTAAGGGAGGCCAGAACCGCACCAGAGTGTTGTACAGGTCGAAGGATATCGCTTTGATCATCTACGCTGCCGCTTCCTTGCTCCCCCGGTAACCTCACGGACTTGGGACCCCTGGCCACCGCCATAACAAAATGGAGTCCCTTCAAGGGGGGAGAGGCTGAGGCATTTTAGCACACCCCGCCTGGGTTTGGAATCCTAGAGGGTCAATTCAATCCCCGGAACGGGCCAAAGGACCCACAGCTCTGCGGATACTTGCCTCCGGACTCCTGGTTAAGTATGCTGGGCCGTGGCCGACACCAATATCGTCACTTGGAGAGGCGGGAAATGCGGCTTGCCGTTGGCGCGGACCATGCGGGTTTCGAGTTAAAGCAACTCCTGGTTCCCTGGCTGGAATCAGCCGGACATTCAGTCGTCGATATGGGCGCACACCAGCTGGACAATGACGACGACTATCCCGATTTCTCCGCCGCGGTGGCCGAGACAGTCCGTGCGGGCGAGGTCGAGCGTGGAATAATCGTCTGCGGCAGCGGGGTCGGCGCATCGATCACTGCTAATAAAATCCCCGGCGTCCGAGCCTGCGTCTGCCATGATACCTACACCGCCCACCAGGGTGTCGAGCACGACGATATGAATGTGGTCTGCGTCGGCGCAAGGGTTATCGGGCTGGACCTATCCAAGGACATCATCACGTCGTTTCTTGGCGCCAGTTTCATCCCGGAGCCCCGGTTCAAGCGGCGGTTGGAAAAGCTGAACGCCGTGGAGCGAAGGGGGCAGGAAACCTCCCTTTGAATACGTACCGGGCCAATATCGCTATAGCTGGACCAGGAGACCCAGGGCCTCCGTAACCTCGGCGGGAGAGTCTACTCTGTGCAGTGCCCGGGTAGGCAACCTCGCGGCCCCAACGAATACGGCAATGCCGTTTCCCTCCTGGACTACGGCGAACCCATCCTCATCGGTAACGTCGTCGCCGAAGAACATTGTAAGCGCGGCCTCCGGGCACATCTCCTGCAACATGGCCACCGCCTTCCCCTTGTCCCAGTCCAGGTTGGGCCGGACCTCCAAGACCATTTTCCCCGCCGTGGTCCTCAACCGGCCCGAAAGTACGTGAGGCATTACGGAGTCGTTGAAGCGGCGTCGCACCTCAGCCATCAAATCTTCCGGCGTCAAACGATAGTGGACGCTGAGGGTCAAGCCCTTGTCCTCTATGATGACTCCGGGAAGTCCGGACAAAGCCTCCTCCAGGTCCTTAACCGCCCGCTTCTGCGTCTCTCTCATCTGCCCGGCAGCGGGATGAACGAATGACACGCCGGGCCCAGAAATTTCGAACCCGTGGTTGCCCGCGAATATCATGCCGGCCACATCAACCCTGGAGGTCACATCCTCCAATTCTC
This sequence comes from Dehalococcoidia bacterium, assembly GCA_965205385.1. Taxonomy (GTDB): domain Bacteria; phylum Chloroflexota; class Dehalococcoidia; order Lucifugimonadales; family UBA3495; genus CATOSP01. The sequence continues at coordinate 1,235,526 of CBDBGS010000008.1, read as the reverse complement.
TACCGCTAATTACTCCGGCGATATACTGACCTCGTTGGCTGAGATTGGTCAAAAGGCCCCTGGTCCGAAGGGATAGCGCGGCAAGCTCCGGGCGTTCGGCAATTGGCGCAAGAGTACCGTCGAAATCGAATAGGACGAGCGTCTTCTCCGCATCCCGCACTCTGCGGGCAATGCTCGGCCAAACGCTTAGCAGATGGGGCATGGCGGAGGTGGAGTGGGCGTCTTAAGCGGAGATACGTCCGGGTCTGGTGTCCTAGCGGTTGCGGACGGGCCGCCGGGCGCGGCGCGCGCCTTGCATCAGCTCCACCAAGAGCCTGGCAGCCCACTTATAGATGTTGTTCTCCCGGACAATCGACCGCATCCGCACCATACGGGCGCGGCGTTCCTCGTATGGCATTTCGACAGCGTCCAATATGGCGTCGGCGAAATGCTCGGTGGCGTAGGGGTTGACTATCAAGGCATCGGTCAACTCGTGGGCGGCCCCAGTGAAGGGGCTCAGTATCAGAACGCCGTCTTCATCAAACCGGCTTGCAACGTATTCTTTGGCTACGAGGTTCATCCCATCGTGCAGCGAACTGACGACGCAGAACTGGGCCAGCCGACGCAATGCGAGCAAGGACATGTTGGGTAGGTCGGTGGGCAGGTAAATTATCGGCTTCCAATCGTCAGTCCCGAACCGTCCGTTAATGTCCTCCAGCAACCCCTCGATCTGCTCTGCTAGCTGTTGATATGCGTCGATGCTGGTGCGGCTCATCACTCCGGCTTGGACGAACACCACTTTCCCGATGTAACCCGGATTCTTTTCCAGGAACCTTCCAATGGCGCGGAACCGGTGGGGAATCCCCTTGGTGTAGTCTATGCGGTCGATGCCCAACCCAACGACCATACCCTCCAACCCCAGTTCATCTGACAGGCGCTCCATCTCCTCGGTGACGTAGACACTGGCCGCGCTCTGACACACATCCTCGAAGTCAACACTGATCGGGAATGGCCGGACTAACGTAGGCTCGTTCCGGTAATTGACCAGCGAGTAATCGACGTCTACCCGGCTATCCACCGTGCGGGACACGGTGTCGAGGAAGTTATTGCAGTGGTCCCCGATGTGAAAGCCAAGGAGGTCGTTGCCCAACAAACCGTCAAGCAACTCAGTTTGCCACGGACAGATCCGGAATACCTCCGGATTAGGCCACGGAATATGCCAGAACTGGCCGGTAATAACGTCCGGGTCTGCGTCCCTGATTAGCCGGGGCAACAAGGCCAAGTGGTAGTCCTGGGTGAACACGGCCGCGGGATAACCCGCGATTTCGTCAAGGACCTGTTTGGCGAACTCCTCGTTCACGGCCTGGTAGGTCTGCCAATCGTCGGCATCGAATACGGGCTCGGTGTAGGCGTTATGGCACAGCGGCCACAGCGCCTCGTTGGAAAAACCGTAGTAATACCCCTGTTCTTGAGCCTCGGTGAGCCATACCAGACGCAGCGTATACGCCGGGTCGTCGGGTGGGACTGCGATCTTGTTCTGCTCGTCCACCGCGTACCAGTCACCCTTACCGCCGCCATAAGCGACCCAAGTGCCGCCGCATTCCTGCATCAGGGGGTCTATCGCGGTCGTCAGGCCCCCCGCCGGCATAACGTAGCGGAGCTTGCCTTCGATGAGTTCGTGGATGTAGGGTTGGCGGTTGGAGACGACAACTAATCGGTAATCCCCGATTTCGCGTTGAACTAGCCTGCGCAGGCTCTCACTATTCCAGGTAGGAGTGGTCACTATCTGGCTCTGAATGGGGCGAAAACAACGGTATCTGGCCCTAAACCGCTGCATTCGGGATGCGCGTTCGTGGGAAGCAACGCGCCTGGGGAACTGGCTTCAGGCGTGTCCGCCAACAGTCGGCGGTCACTGGGGTCGGGGCAATTCTCCCACAGGTGACCCTGGAAATCAACCGGCGTGTGTCGCCCCGTCCGTCAGACAACGAGAAATTGACAGACAACTATCCAGTGAGTACGATAGCCGCACCAATCGCCGGTTCCACTTCGCGACTGGTTTAACCAACCTCAAATTCGCCGCAACCAGGAGGCGCTATGTTCGTCAGACGGGACCTGACCGACTCGGTTCCCACTCCGGAAGGAGACATGCATTATGTCAAGCAGGGGAGCGGGTTCCCCCTGGTTATGCTCCACCCCCTCGGTACTTCGACCTGGGCATGGCACACGGTTATCGACGCCCTAAGCCAGCATTACACCTGCTACGCTTTCGACATGCTCGGGCATGGCGAGTCCGACAAGCCAACTCGCCACTTCAACATCCCTGACTATGCCAACGCCTTGGACCACGCCTGCCAACTTCTCAACATCCACCGCGGTCATTACGTGGGCAACTCAGTGGGTGCGGTTCTGGCCACCGAGATGGCAGCCAGCTACCCGGAACGACTGGATAAACTGGTCCTCGTGGGTATGCCGGTGTGGCCGCCCTTCACAGCTCCGCAGCGGCTGGCCGAGTCCTCGGGCGGGTACGACGAGGACGGGTTGCCCAAGCCCAGAAGCATGGAAGACGTAAGGGCATCCACCACCTTCGCCGACCCTCAGCCTGAATGGGTCGAAGCCCAGAATCAGACCAGGGCTCAGGCTGGCGTTTGGGTCAAGAATCTGATGGAGTCCCTGTCCTACTACGACGTTATGTCGCGGCTGCCATTAATCAAGGCCTCCTCCACTATGGTCATGTACGGAGAGATCGACCGGTTGCGGGACGGTGAGGAACTGCTTCACAACAACATCCCTAACGCGACCAAAGTCGTTCTTCCCGGACTTGGTCATATCCCTCAGATCGAAGACCCGGAGGCGTTCGTCGGCGCGCTGCTACCCTTCTTGCAGCCGGCTTAATCCGACCGGCTGGCCAGTAATCTTGATTTGAGCGGCTCCGGGGCGGGTCCGTCTGGACCTGCTCCGGATGCCACGTACCTTGGCGACATACCCAAGGAGGCTATTTGACCACCACCCGCCGGCCATTGCGTCTGATGGAGACCTTTCGGTCGGTTTTCTATACACCCATCTACGTGGCGGTGGCCGGGGGGTTCTTGGAAACCGAAGGGCTGGACGTTTCCTTCTCCACCTGTCCGGCGCATTACGCCCATCCCCTTAGCGCTTTGATCCAGGGCGCGACGGATATCACGCAAAGCGGCATCATGCGCTCGATCATCGCCTCGGACTGGGGCGCGGAAAGCGTGCCCGCCCACTTCGCCAAGATCAACGCTAGAGACGGGTTCTTCGTGCTGGGCCGCCGGCCTACGGAAGACTTCCGCTGGGACGAGCTTCGCGGCGCGACTGTGATTCCCGTTGGATTCTCTCCCATGCCCTGGGCATCGTTCCAGTTCGCGCTACGGAAAAACGAGGTGGACCCCGCCGACATCACCCTGGTCCCGGGACTTCCACTAAACGAGTCTGTAGAAGCCTTCAAGCAAGGCCTCGCCGACTTCATACATCTGCCCGAGCCCGCAGCCGAGGTCTTGCTGGCGGACGGGACTGCGCATCTCGCCGCGGCATTGGGCCCTGTGAACGGCCACATCGCCTACAGTTCCTTCGCCGCCACCAACGCGTTCCTAAATCGGGAAGAGGACACCGTTCAGCGCTTTGTGCTGGGGTTTTCGCGGGCTCTCCGCTGGCTGCATGAGTCTCCCGCTGCGGCCGTCGGTGATCTGAACGCTCAATTCTTTCCCGACACTGACCCAGCCTTGATCGTGCAATCGGTCAGCCGCTACAAGGAACAGGAGACGTGGCCAGAGGACCCGACACTGGCGCCTCCCGAATTCGATGGACTCCAGGACATACTCATTGCCGCGGGAATGGTACAAGAACGCCAGCCATACGATAAAGTAGTCCGGCCCGAGTTCGTCCAGTCCGCCCTGGGATAGCGAAGTATTCCCGGTGACTCCTCTCCAATCCCGAAGCTGCGATTGCCCCAATCCAAACCTTTGATCCGCACCATATTGCTTCAAGCCCTATTGGCCGCCGCCCTGTGGCTGTTCGCGGGGCCAGGGGAACTGCTAGCGAATGGGGCAACCCGGCTGCTGGTCAAAGACGCCCAGGCTGGCCCGTATCTGCTACAGGTGGGTATCCTCCCGGGGACTCCAAGGGTCGGGACCTTGCACGTAACGGTCTTGGTCAACGAGGCCGCCGGGGGTACTCCCCTTTCCGACGCGTTGGTCGACGTCATGGTGCGGGGACCGGAGGACGCGACCGACGCGGGGCCGGTGAGGGCCACCAATTCCGTGCAAGACCTCCGGTTCTATGAAGCCAACCTGCCCCTAGACGTCGAAGGTAGCTGGACGCTGACGGTAGACACCCACGGCGCCCTGGGACAAGGCCAACTCACTCTGCCGTTGCAGGTCAAAGCGTCTCAGAGTCTCGACTTGGTGTACGTTCTGGCCGCGATCGTGGCAGTTTCCGCATTAAGTCTCTGGCTCTGGGACAGATTGAGGACGGGGCGCAAAAGGCGCAGCCAAGAATCGTGAACCATCCCGCGCTAAGATGAGATTCGTCAAGACCATCCTGCCCCTGGCAGTCCTTGCTTTTTCACTTGGAGCCGGGCCGGTCTATGCCCACGGGTTCGGAGAGCGGACCGAGTTGCCCGTTCCCCTCGCGTATTTCCTGTTGGGCTCGGGCGCGGTAGTCGCGCTGTCCTTCGTAATCATGGGTGTTTTCGTCAAAGGCGCGGCTGCCGGCCCCTCCTATTTTCGCTTCGATTTGCTCCGTTTTTCCTGGTTAGGAGCAGTTCTAACCAACCCTGTCCTGGGAACGATCATCAAATCACTATCCGTTTTTCTACTCGCGTTAGTCGTCGCCACGGGACTGTTTGGGACTCAGACGCCCTCGGCCAACTTCGCACCCAGTTTTGTCTGGATCATTTGGTGGGTCGGAATGGCATACGTCGTAGCGTTGCTCGGAAACGCTTGGGCCCTGATCAACCCATGGAAAGCGTTGTTCGGTTGGTGGGAGTGGTTACACGCCAGGCTTCGACCGGGGAATCCCCTCACACCTCTCCGCGACTACCCGGAAAAGTGGGGCATGTGGCCAGCGCTGGTACTATTTCTGGCGTTTGCCTGGCTTCAGGACGCCTTTCCCAGGTCGGCCGTCCCAGGTCTTGTTGCGGCAATGGCCATCGCGTACTCCGGGCTCACGTTTGCTGGGATGGCGGTCTTCGGCAAGCATCGGTGGTTGAGAACCGGCGAGGTCTTCTCAGTTGTGTTTAGTTTCCTAGCCCGCTTCTCCCTCACGGAAGTACGAGTCATGGACGCGGAATCTTGCCAGGTCTGTACCTCCGGTTGCCAGAGGCGGGATGACGGGTGTGTAGACTGCTACGAATGCTTCGCGAGGTCCAAGTCCCGGCAGCTTAACCTCCGGCCATTCGCTATGGGATTGTCCCGGTCCGAGCCGGTGACTAACGACATTCTCGCCGTGGTCGTGCTGCTTTTGGCAACGGTTACCTTCGACGGATTCAGTGCGACACCGGCCTGGGTGGAAGTGCAGTCGCTTTTCCTTACCGCGTTCCCCGGAATGATAGGCAACCAGATTGTCAACGGCCTTGTAATCGCCGACACGCTGGGCGTGCTACTTTTCCCGGTCATTTTCTTCCTGGTCTACCTGCTATTTTCGTTCCTCATGTCCGGGTCGGTAGGCAACAGGTTCAGCGCGCTGGAATTGTCGCGGGTTTTCGCCTATTCCCTAATACCGATCGCACTGGCATACAACATTTCCCACTTCATCACACTTCTGTTGGTGCAGGGACAACTAATCATCAACCTTGCATCGGACCCTTTTGGTCTTGGATGGGACCTGTTCGGCACCGCCGGCTACGAAGTGTACCAGGGCATAATCACCGCTGAAATTCTGTGGTTCCTATCGGTCGGCGTCGTGATCGTGGGCCACATTCTTGCGGTATACCTCGCCCATCTGGCCTCCATGAGGCTTTTCCAGGACCGGGGCCTGGCAATGAATAGCCAATACCCGATGCTCACATTGATGGTCATGTATACCGTCATAAGCCTTTGGATCCTCGCCCAACCCATAGCGGCGTGACGTGCGACCCCCGCCGGAAGCGCTGCGGCAGGTTCCCCACGCCGCCGCCGATGGTGTAATATGGATTCAACTTGTTCGCGCGGTCCCTTCAGTCCGCGTATTCTGAGCTAAACGCTACCTCCTGGAGGGAAGTCTTGGCCAAGATCACAATAGTCGGCACCGGGCTCATCGGCACCTCCCTTGCTCTGGCGCTGAGACAGGCGCAACCAAAGAACGTCGAGATCGTCGGCACGGACGCCGACAGCCGGGCCCGAGGCGGCGCTCAAAAATCAGGGGCCTTCAACAGCGTCGAAAACAGGTTGATGAGCGCGGTCCGCGACGTGGACATTGTTGTGTTGGCAACTCCGGTGATGGCGATGAAGGAGCTTATGGAAATCCTTGGCAACGAGCTTCCCGAGGGCTGTCTCGTTACCGACGTTGGAAGCTCCAAGCGCGTGGTAATGGACTGGGCCGAAGAGTACCTGCCCACGACCATAGATTTCGTGGGCGGCCATCCAATGGCGGGCAGAGAGACTCCCGGACCGGAAAACGCCGACGTCAACCTGTTCCGCGACAAGGCCTATTGCGTGATACCAAGCCCGACCGCTCGCCAGCGAGCAGTGTCGGAGGTGGCGACGCTTGTCCAGGCGGTAGGGGCGAGACCCTTCTACATCGGAATCGACGAGCACGATAGCTTCGTGGCCGCCGCCAGCCACCTGCCTTTCCTACTCTCGGTGGGGTTGATGGGCTGTACGTCCAAGAGCGCCAACTGGGACGACATCTCCCAGCTAGCATCCTCTGGATACCACGACCTCACCAGACTCGCATCCGGAGACCCCATCATGCACCGGGATATCTGCGCCACCAACTCCCAGCACATCGTCGCGTGGATCGACGCATTCATACGCGAACTGTATGATATTCGAAAGTCTTTGGACACAGAGTCCGAAGCGGACACGCAAACCCTTCAGCGGACCGTTGAGGTCCTCGCTGCGGAAGCCCTGGAAAAGACCAGCATGGAGTCGGACAACGAGGGTCTTCAGAGGATATTTGAAGACGCCGCCGAAGCCCGCGCCCGCTGGTTGGCCGGTGACATCAACTCCAGGGCGCGTCAATCGTCTCCGCAGATACCCAGCTTCGCTGAAAGTATGGGTGAGATGTTCGCCGGGCGCCGGCTTATGGAAGCCCAGAAACGCTTCTTCGGCGGTGGCAAGGACCGGGACCGGTAGTCAGCCGATTCCAGCCGCATAGACCAATCATATCTACGCCCGCTCTGACCCTGGACGACCAGTAGAAACTCTTGCAGCAAGCGTCTAACGACAACAATGCGTCACCGCTCCTGGTGGTGATATCCGGTCCGTCCGGCGTTGGCAAAGACGCGGCGCTGGCCGAACTAAAACTGCTCGACCGGCCCTGGCGCTTCGTGGTGACAGCCACCACTCGCCCCAAGAGAGAGGGGGAGCGGGACGGAACGGATTATATATTCCTTGACACGCCCTCCTTTCTTCAACTAAGGGAGCAGAACGAGCTTTTGGAGTCCGCCCAGGTATTTGACCGCTGGTATGGTGTCCCCCGCAGCCAGGTGCGGGATGCTCTGGGAGCCAACCAGGACGTCTTCCTTAAAATCGACGTGCAAGGCGCGGCCACCGTCCGCGAAATCGCCCCGGAAGCGGTGTTCATTTTCCTAGCCCCTGGACACCCGGAAGACCTCAGGGAACGCTTGGAGCGCCGAATGACCGATGGTCCGGACGATATTGAGCTACGCCTCAGGACCGCCACACATGAGTTAGCCCAAATGGCAGACTTCGACTACGTGGTGCTGAACCGTACCGGCGAGTTATGTAAGGCAGTCGCCGACATCGAAGCGATCATCAAGGCTGAGAAATGCCGGGTGCGGCCAAGAAAGGTCCCCCAAATATGAGCCCGCAGGTGGAAGGAAGCCCCAATGTTGGATAAGCCCAATCTGGTCCCGTTAAGACCCCGGCTGCCGGAGTGGCTTAAGGTGCGCGCCCCGGGTAGCCCCGGATACATCCGCCTGAAGAACCTGGTGCGGGAGCAACAGCTCCACACGGTCTGCGAGGAGGCCCATTGCCCGAACATCGGTGAATGTTGGGGTAGAGGCACCGCGACCTTTATGATTCTGGGAGACATCTGCACTCGCCGCTGCCACTACTGTGCCGTCACCACCGGAAGACCTGTGGGAATTGACCTTCAAGAGCCGGGCCGCCTTGCCGAAACAGTTGAGACCATGGGCCTCAAGTACTGCGTGATAACATCGGTCAACCGGGACGACTTGCAGGACGGCGGTGCGTATATCTTCGCGTCTTGCATCCGGCGTGTCCGTGAAAGAACACCTGAATGCAGGGTGGAGGTCCTGATTCCCGACTTCGGAGGCTCCTGGGCAGCGCTGGAGAAGGTCGTGGACCAGCGGCCAGACGTCTTGAACCACAACATCGAGTCAAGCAGAAGGGTTTTCCCCAGAGTGCGTCCCAAGGGTGATTATCAGCTCTCATTGGACCTGCTCGCCAAGGCCAAAGAACTTGGCCAAACCACAGTAACCAAGTCTGGCATCATCGCCGGGATGGGGGAGACTTTCGACGAAATAGTCGAAACTATGGGAGACCTCAGACAGGTCGATTGTGACCTGCTGACCGTTGGCCAATACCTCAGGCCCTCGGCGAAGCACATACCAATCGACCGCTTCTACACCCCCGCCGAGTTCGCGGAGTTGCGCCGGATCGGTGAGCGGATGGGGTTCAAGCACGTGGCGTCGGGACCGCTGGTGCGCAGCTCTTACCATGCCGACGAGCAGCACGACGCTTCGATGTTGTCCGTCTCCCCAGCCTAGCTCATCAAGGCCTTCTTCGCTGGATGACCTTCGTGTAGAACGCCAGGCTGGCCCCAAAGGGCACCACGGAGTAAACAACCCGGAACAGCAGGGACACGAGTACGGCTTGTTCCAGTGAGACGCCCAGCAAGTGATAGACTCCGGCCATGGACGCCTCCTGCACGCCAACGCCGCCTGGGACCATGGACATGACGCCCACGGCGACACCGATGGCGAATCCCGTGACGATCACTTCCGGAGCCACTCCCGAGCCCAGCGCCTCGAAGCATAACCAGACCGCCGCTATGCGCGTGGCCCGGTCTGCGCCTATCAGAGCAACCGGCACGATTAACGAAAGGGGACGGTTGCGCACCTGGGATAGACCGTTGCGCAGAGTATCGTCGAAGTCCTGCAATCCCCGGTCCAGGTTCCGGCGCGTGAACATCCAACCCGCCAGGCCGACAAACCGCAAGGCCATTCTCCTCACGGGATGAACGAAGAATACGACCGCAGTCGCGGCGAACGCCAACCCCAACGCCACCGCCCCGACACCGGTGGCGAAGGCCAGCGACGCAGGCAGCGAGTGGCTCAACGCAAGGTACGCCAGCCCTCCCGGTATGAGAGCGAAGAATATAAGACTCTCCAGATAGCCGTGGAACAGTGAAGGGGCCAGTGCGTCCCCGGTGCTAACTCCCCGCCGCACCATTAGAAGGATGCGCAGAGAATGTCCAGCTACCCCGCCAATAGCGGTAATCATCGCTGAAGAGACAAATCCAATTCCAAACAGGGTCCTCTGATCGAGCGAGATGGCGAAAGCCCGGTTTAGAAGAGCGTAGCTATATGCGGAGCACGCATAAGCTAGAAAAGCGGTAGCCATAGCGGCGAGCATCGGTTCCCATTCGGCCGCAACGATAGAGCCCCGAACGTGCCGCCAATCCAGGGACACGACCAGAATAGCCAGCAAGGCCAAGCATACGATTCCGGCTACGAGCGCCCTGTTTTGATTTCCGGATTGCTGCATCCGGTTGACTCAACTCTAATTGGCTTTCGCTTACGTCCCAGTGGTCGTGGACACGGATTCGAGGGGGCGAGAGGCCGGTTAAGACGTTCCTCTCCGCATAGCCTAGCGGTACCCCATCCCTGAAATCAATACCCAAACGTCCATTCCAGGGAATATACTCCGATAATCGTCCATATCCTTATGCCGGAAGAGCCCACCAGAGAAGCGATATCCCCCTCAGGACCAGGCGGCGCGAATGACATACGCCGGTACTCCCAATCACCTTGGCAGCCAAATGCAAGACCTTCTGTTGGTCAACGCCCGGGTCCTGACAATGGACCGGGCGATGCCCGCCGCCAGCTCCGTCGCGGTCCGGGGAGGCTTCATCGCGGCGGTCGGCAACCGTTCCCAGACATCCGCGCAGGCGGGAAGTCGCGCCAGGACCATCGACTGCCAGGGAATGACGTTGGTCCCAGGTCTGATCGACGCGCATTGCCATGTGTTGGCGCAGGCTTCCGCGATGCGCGGACTGGACTGCGGACCCGAGTCCATCTCTTCCATCGCCGGGTTGCGGGAGTTGGTCAAGACTCGGACCCAGAGCGCACCGCCGGGACAATGGGTCCGCGGGTACGGCTACGACGACATGTCTCTCACCGAAGGCCGCCACCCCAACCGTTGGGACTTGGACCAGGCCACTTCTCTTCACCCAGTGAGGATTGACCACCGCAGCGGACATGCCTCTGTCCTAAATAGCCTGGGCATGGACCTGGCCAGAATTCACGCGAATACACCCGACCCTCCCGAAGGAATCATCGACAGGGACGAAGCGACAGGTCAACCCACCGGACTGTTCTTTGAAATGTCCGGGTATTTGCGCGCCCGAATTGGGCGGACGAGCGGCGAAGCTGAAGTAAAGGACGGAGTCCTACGACTCGGCGAGACACTACTCAGGGCCGGGGTTACTTCCGTGCATGACGCCGGACCGGAGAACGGACTGGCTAGGTGGCAGGCGTTTCAGAACCTCTACGCCTCTGGACTGTTGAATTTCCGCGTCACAATGATGGCCGGATTCCCAAACCTGGGTGAACTGGTGGACCAGGGCCTGGGCTGGAATGCCCAAGACGACCGGCTCAGGCTGGGCCACACCAAAATCATGGTTACCATGACTACCGGAGCCCCGCACCCGGCGGTTGAAACATTGAGAGACATGGTGGAAGACTCACACCGGCGGGGATTTCCAGTTGCGGTCCATGCGGTCGAACAGGAAGCGGTTCTCGCGACAGCCCTGGCGTTGGCGGAGGCCCATCCAGTCCATGGAGACGCAGTTGGCGCCAGAGACCGGATCGAACACTGCTCTGAATGTCCGCCGCACATCGTTGATATGGTCAAGGTGTCAGGGGCAATGGTAGTTACTCAGCCCGGATTCGTCTACTGGAACGGAAGGCGGTACCTCGAACGTGTCGACCCGGACCTACTCCCGCACCTCTATCCTATAGGGTCGCTCCACCGTGCTGGAGTCCTGGTGGCCTTCGGTTCCGATGCCCCGGTTATTGACCCCAACCCCTGGCCAGGAATTTATAGCGCCGTCACCCGGCTCACCAGGGAAGGACAAACTTTAAACTCGAAAGACGGTTCCCAGGCTGCGCTCCAAAGCGTTTCGGTGGCTGAGGCACTTCGTATGTATACCATCACCGGGGCAGCGGCCGAGGGATCGGCGCGCCAAAAGGGCAGCATTACTCCGGGAAAGATCGCGGATCTTGCTTTGCTGGACACCGACCCTACGAGAGTCGACCCCCAACGGTTGAGGGACATTCGTTCGGTCCTAACCATTGTCGGGGGGCGAGAAGTCTGGAACGCGGGTCTGTGACCCGGAAATCGAGGGGGTGACTACCGGCTACGGTCCCTCATGTATTCCAGGAGTGCCTTTAATGAGCTACGGGCCGGCCTGTCAGGAAGGATTTCCAGGGACTGCGCGGCGTTCGCGCAGTATTGACCGATCACCTCGTAACACTCGTCAACTATGGACGAGTTTTTAATCATGTCGAGAACGGTATCTAATTTACCGTCGAGGGACGGGTTGGCGAACAGCTCCTCGATTGGGTTTTCGTCCGGGAATTTCTCCATGAGCATGATGGTCGGCAGAGTGAGTACACCCTGGAGCAAATCCTTCCCTACCGGCTTACCCATCTCGCGGGCGTCCCCCTGAACGTCCAGTAGATCGTCCACCATTTGGAACGCCATGCCAATGTTGTAGCAATACTCCCGCACAGCCTGGACCTGGGGTTCGGGTGCGCCGCCCAGGATCGCCCCTGTTTCTCCCGCGGTACAGAATAGGGAGGCGGTCTTGTGATATATGCGGTCCCGATACAGCTCTAGTGCGCGGTCGGTTTTGAAAGTGTTGAAGTACTCCACCAGCTCGCCGCTGGCGAGTTCCATGATGGTTTCGGAGAAACGGCGGATCACGCGAACGTTGTGCGTATCGCATACGAAGGTAGCAGACGTGGCGAAGAGGTAATCGCCAAATAACACGGCCACCTGTTTTCCCCAGAGATTGCTCACCGTGGGCTGTCCGCGCCGGATGTCAGAGTCGTCCACGGTGTCATCATGTATCAGGGTGGCAAGATGCAGTAGCTCAACGGCGCCAGCCATAATGACCGGATAGTCGGAATCGTGGGGATACAGGTCGGCGGCCAGCAAGGTGATCGCGGGGCGGACCCGTTTGCCCCCTGAGCTGAGCACGTGGTCGATAAGAGGTTGAAGATGTTCCGGACTCGTTCCTCGCAATCCGTGAAGCCGCTCTTCTACTAGAGCCAACTTCTCCTGAATCGGGGCGTAGATCGAGTTGGTGCGCTCATCTATTCCTTTGAGCAACCTGCCCCCTAGTTGACGGCGACGCCCAGCCGCTGAATTTCTTCATCGACCGCCTGAGGGTCAAGCTTAGTGTACAACGGCGCGGGCGGTCGCAGGGGGTTGCCTCCTTCGATCTCTCCCGTCAGTCGTTCGAAGTCCCAACTGCCGGCCTCTGCATTCCCATCCAGCCCCAGGAACTCATGGACGCGTTGGGAACTAAACGGGAGAAACGGGAAGAGCGCCATCTTGAGGCAATTCAGCACGCGGACGGATGTGTAGAGGGTGGTCGCCGCGCTCTCCCGATCGGTCTTGATCGCCTGCCACGGCGCCTGGGCATCCAGGTAACGGTTGGTCCGCTGGGCCAGAGTGAACGCCCGGCCGATGGCCGACTTGAAGTGGCAATCGCGCAAGTCCCCGTCCACATTCTCCATCACTGACCGCGCCGCTTCTAGCAGTTCTCGGTCCTGCTCACGCTCTGGCCCCGGCGAAGGGACCTTCCCGTCGAAGTTTCGATACGTGAACGAAAGGACGCGATTGACGAGGTTGCCGTACGTTGCGACCAGTTCCTCGTTGTTTCTCCTGACGAACTCACCCCAGGAGAAATCGGTGTCTCCGGATTCCGGCATGTTGATAGACAGGAGATACCGGAGAGGATCGGGGTCATAACGGTCGAGGTAGTCCGGGACCCACACCGCCCAATTCTCGCTAGTGGAGAACTTTCGGCCCTCCAGACTGAGGAATTCATTCGAGGGAACGTCGTAGGGAAGATTCAAACCGCCGTAGCCCATGAGCATTGCGGGCCAGATTATAGTGTGGAAAGGGATGTTGTCTTTGCCGATGAAGTAGTAGGACCTAGTCTGCTCGTCCTGCCAAAAGTCCTTCCACCCTTCGTCGTTCCCGGCCAGGTGGGCCCACTCCACGGCGGCGGACAAGTATCCGATTACCGCTTCAAACCAGACGTAGATGCGTTTCTGGTCGTACCCTTCTATCGGGATGGGCACCCCCCAATCGAGGTCCCGGGTGATGGCCCTGTCCTTCAGACCGGATTCCAGGAAACGCCGCGTGAAGTTCAGGACGTTGGGTCGCCAGTGCGTCTGCTTTTCGACCCACTCAAGCAAGGGTTCCTGGAACGCGGATAGCCTGAGGAAGAAATGCTCCGAATCCCTGAATTCGGGCGAGGTGCCGGAAAGAATGCACCGGGCGTTGACCAGGTCGATGGGGTCCAAGGTGCGGCCGCAACTATCGCATTGGTCGCCCCTCGCGCGTTCGAATCCACAGTGTGGGCAAGCTCCATTCACGTACCTGTCAGGCAAGAACCTGGAGCAATCGGGACAGTAAGCCAGCAACATCGACTCTTTGTAGATGTAGCCCCCGTCCATCAGCTTGCTGAAAATGTCGTGGGTGACCCGCTGGTGGTTTTCGGTGTGCGTGGTGGTGAACAGGTCGAAGGTAATCCCCAGGCGTTTCCAGGTGTCCAAAAACTGGGGATGGTATCTATTCAATATCTCTTCGGGGGTTGCGCCTTCCTGCTCTGCGCGTACCGTGATGGGAGTGCCGTGGCTGTCGCTGCCAGACACCATGAGCACCTGGTTTCCCTTGATGCGGTGGTAGCGGGCGAAAATGTCGGCGGCCAGATAGCAACCCGCCACATGACCGAGGTGCAGGGGGCCGTTGGCGTAGGGCCAGGCGACGCCTATGAATATCCGTTCGGGCAACCTATGTTCCTCCGTAGGCGCTGGCGCGAACGCCATTCTGAAGTTCATTCTAACATAATCCGCCTCTCACGCGAGGCAATATCACCCTGCCCGGAGCCCGCCCACTGAGAACAACGGATCCCACATATTTGACTAATTCCTAACATTATGTTAACAAGTGTCTCGACAAAGATACAAAACCATAAGTGATACCTAATGGGTGCCTTACGTGAGGACTAGATATCCTCCTTACTCGCGAGTTGAGTAACGTAACACTTGCTCTGGTCCCAGAATCTCATATATTGGGTCCGTGCGGAATGGCGGAGAAGCGAATCGAAGGCGCTTCCTCCGCAAAGGTGGCGTGGTGCGGTTGGTAGACCCTATTTTCACTCTTATCGGTCTCGCTAATCTCTGTTTTCCGACGCTCGCCGCCTAACCCACTACTGGTCTGGTCCCAACTTCAGCAACTAGTTGATTATGGGCGGAGAACACAGGCAACAGGACGAAGACGACCCCACACCGTCGAGTGCAAGTCAAAACCCGGCGGAGCGAGTCTTGCGACTCCGGCCTCGCACGGCGCCCTTCGAGCCTAAGGGGTTTGTGGCCATTGCCGCGATGGGTCTCGTGGCGGTGGCGCTGGCCGGCCTGGTAGTTTCGTGGCATCCTGCCTCAGCCCAACCGACGGACACGGTTACAACGCACCTCAAGCCCGACGCTGAGGCGACACTCAGTTCCCCTTTGGGGGAAGTCCAACTGTACATAGAGCCGGGCTCGGTAGGATCGGACCGAACCCTCTCCTATCGGGACGTCTCAGCTTGGGACATTCCAGATTTGCCACTGGGCTTCGTGGCCACCACCAAGGTATTTGAACTCTCGATTTCCCCGGATGAGCAATCACCCAACCGCGCTCCCTCCATACTGAAACCGGGGCTATTGACCATATCATTGAGCGACGAGGAAATCGCGGTCGCGGGTTCCGACGAGTCCAAAGTCATAATTCATCATGCCGACTCAGAACAGGCCCAGTGGACACCCATTCCAACCCAAGTAGACTTTGCCTCGAACCTAGCACAAGCCCGAATACAGACCTTAGGAAGGTTCGCCCTAACAGTCAGGTGGCCGGTGATGGTCCAGGACAGTCCCACAAAAGCCGAGCCTTCGCCCAATGCCAACGCCGCTGAGCCCGGAAGAGACGCCAAACTCGCCAATCAGGAATCAGACTTGCGTATGGCCCCGCTTGTGCAGGACCTGGACCAGTCTCCCGCCCCGACTCTCCCGGTTATTTTGGTAGCTGAACGGACCTACTCCTCTCTTTCCCCCGCACCGAAGTTTTCCGAAGACCTCAGTCTGACCTCCGTCGAATATAGTCCGCCTGCAATCACCCTTGATACCGAGATTGTCGCGGATGAAGAGGTCTATCGACCTCCTGGACCCACACCGGTTACCCTCCCGGCATCAATGACACAGAAAACTTCCCTGCCCGTGAGGATGGTCCGGGCGCCCACGCCGGTCCCTACTCAAGACTGGAAATTGGAGAGAGTCTTCGCCCGAGGGGATGTGGTGAGGGTCTATGTGAAGATTCTGGGCCCTGGCCTCGTCGCGGTCTCTCTACATGGCCGGGAAACCGAGGAGATAAAGACTGTACTTCCTTACCAAATGCACCTCTTTCGAGCCGTTCCCCCTGGGACGCATACGGTAAGGGTATGGACGCCGGGGGTAGCCCGCTACGAACAGAATACACTGGTCGAACTCCATGCCCCAACACCAACCCCGAAGTTCCCAGCAACCGCAACCGTCAGGCCAACCCCAACACGTCAGCCCCGGTATCGTCTCTTCATCAACAACATCCAGGTGCCCGCACAGAACCTTATGGTCCTCATCGGGGATGGAAGCGTAACCCTGAGCCAGGCTCCTTCCCCGGACGGACGCTACGCCGCCGGAGACAGAGTGATCGTATTAGCCAGCCCCAAATCTGGGTGGCCGTATTCCTGGGGCGGCGTCGATAGCCATGATGGACTATTTGGCAAGGTCCACATGGTGGCCGATAGGTTTGTCTCTGTAAAAATCGGACCACCTCCCCCCACGCCAAAGCTCGTCTTCAAGAAGTCCCGAACCACCGTTTCTAACTCCGAATCCATCCGCGCACCCGTTGTTACGCCTCGACCTACCCCTGAACCTACGCCGGTACCCACACCGGTACCCACACCGGAACTTGAGGGGAGGATAGTTTTCGCATCCAATAGACAGGGCAATTACGAGATATACGTCGTAGACGCCGACGGGTCCGATTTGAAACGCTTGACGGAGGAGCCCGCCGATGACCGGCATCCCGTATGGTCGCCTGACGGATCGAAGATCGCGTTCGAAAGCCAGCGGGACGGTAACTGGGAACTCTACGTCATGGATTCTGATGGAAGCAATGTAATTAGGCTCATCAGCAACTTGGCGGACGACCAATACCCGGCCTGGTCGCCTGACGGGACCGAGATAGCGTTCGAGTCCAACCGAGATGGACACCGCGAAATCTACTCCATGTTCCCCAGCGGGAGGAGGCAGATGAACGTATCCAGATCTTCAGAAGACGAGATCAGGCCGGAATGGTCGCCCGACGGGGCGAAGTTGGCTTTCAACCGGCCCAACGGAAACGGCCACGATATCTACACCATGGACGTTGGAAACTGGGGAATGGCCACACAGCTTACGAGCGACATTGACGCCGAGGGGCCCAAGTGGTCTCCAAACGGCGTCACGCTAGCCTTCACGAGCGATGCCGGGGGTTCACCCCGCATTTTTACTATCGCTTCGGACGGGACCGGCTCGTTGTCATTGACTCCAGACCAAAACGCATGGTCCCCGGCATGGTCACCCGACGGGTCGCACCTGGTCTACACATCAGACAAAGACGGGAGCGAGGACCTTTTCGTGATGTCCGCCAACGGGTCTAGTCATGTCCGGATAACCGACGACCCGGGCGCTGACACGGACCCCGACTGGAAGCGCTAAGGCGCAAGGAGTCGATTGCCGTTGGGTCCAGTATGAGTGATCTGCCAGAAATACCGCCCGGCGAGCCTGGCATCTCCCAAGAAAGAGCGGAAGACCTGGCGATCTGGTACGCCGACAACCACCAGGAGTCTGACGACCGGGCTCCTCGTAAGCGCAAAATGAAGTGGACCGTTCACCGCACAGAGGACACCGGGGACTGTTTCAAAGTCTACCTTGCATATCGCCCGTCAAGGATGTTCTTCAGCACTCCCGGCGCGGAGATGTTTGTTGTTTCCAAGTCTGGACAAGTCCATGGGCGGGAACTCATCAGACCGTATAACTCGGCCCTGCTTTCAACTTCAGCGGTCTTATTAGCAGCGTCTGTCGCCATATTGGCGGTGGCGGGGATTTGGCTGACAAACTCAGGCCAGATTTCGAATGCCCAACCTCCATCCGCGGCGACGCACGGATTAGCGGTGGCGGTCGCGCCAGGGCACGGAGCGCACCTTGTATCTCCCCGAGGGGTGGTCCGCGTGGATATCGCTCCCGGGTCGTTGAGCACGACGGGAGAACTGACATTTCGCAGGGTATCTCCATTGAAGGTCCCGCCGTTCCCCCAAGGCGTGGTGCCAACCAGCAAGGTATTCGATTTATCAATAGCCGACAGTGCCCACCCGGCTGGAATGCCATTGTCGCTCCTAAGGCCGGTTGTCTTGACTCTGGCGCTTAACCAAGAGGAATTGGAAATCGCGAGTGCCAACTCGGACCGCATCGCGATTTACCACCTTGGAGGAGCCGGCCAGGAATGGGAGCCGCTACCCACCGTGGTGGACTTGGAGGCAAAGACGGCACAGGCGCTCGCGGACTCCTTGAGCACTTTCGCGCTTGTTATATCGGCAATCCCGGACTCCCCCGAAACTGTCCTGCAAAGCACGGGGTCCGACGGTCCGGCAAAGCCGTCTCGGAAACCAGCAACCGATAGTCTTGACGCAGAGGTCAAAGCTTTTTGGGAGCTGTCACGCTCTACATTGGTCCCTCAAGATCAACGGCGGGAGATGGACCGGCCTGGCCTGGCTTCTTTAGTCCCAAAACCTACAGCGAGTCCACTGGCGGATTCACAAGAGAATCCTATGACGTCAACGGTGGATGCGGGGGCTCCCACGGCAACTCCCACGCTGACGCCTACACCGGCACCTATAGTGGTATCGGTCCCAACCGCGTCTCCTGTGCCTCGGCCCGAACCAATTCCGGTGAAGGAGTGGAAGTTAACTAAACTAAAGCCAAGGTGGGATGTACATTCGAGGGGCGATGAAGATTGGCTTGGTTGTGCCAGTGAAGCCCTCGCATCCGTACTTGGAGGATGATCCGCACCGCTGCTTGACCTCCACTATCTGCGCATTTCACCTTGGCTTTGGTTTAGTGTGCGGGTATTTGGCAGCTCGGTCCGTGTGTTCGTAAAAGCGGCGAATCTCCGGTTCCCCAACGTGTCGCTAGATGGTGTCGAATCCTCAGAGACTTATGTGTCCCCATCAACTCAAGAGCACGTTTTTCGGAGAGTGCAGCCGGGTGAGCATCGGCTCCGGGTCTGGACGGAAGGCGCCCCCTCCCATGAGGAGACAAGGGCAGTATTGGTGTCGCAGCCAACGCCGACACCGGTCCCTCCTCCAACCGTCACCCCGGCGCCGCGCTACCGCCTTCATATCAATGGAGAACCTGTCCCGCCCCGACACCTGTTAATTTGGACCGACAATGCCACTGTTAGCTTGAGCAATGCGCCTGGATATGACGGCAGGTACGCAGTGGGTACAGAGGTCACCATTGTAGCCAGCCCGAAGCCGGGATTCTTGGCCTCCTGGGGCGGTGTAGATAGCCAGACGGGAGGTTACGGGAGCGTCATGATGGTGGCGGACCGCCACGTGAGCCTGGAAATCAGACTTCCTTCGCCCACCCCCCCGGGGCTCCGAACATCGATCCGGACACCTCAACTCCATCTCCGACCGCGACAACCTCTGCCACCCGCAAACCAACGGCAACACCCAAACCGGCGAAGAACCAACCACGTCGTACCACTCCAACCCCTACGGCAACACCAGTTCCGACCCCGCTGCCAACGCCGTTGACGACGAATCCACGTGGAGAGAGTCTGGTCGCTTCCGACAGAGATGGAAATTTTGAGATATACATCGTCGACGCCGGTAGGAAGAATTGGAGGAGGTTGACCGACAACGATAAAAATGACGTCGAGCCGGCTTGGTCCCACGACTGGGGGAAGGTCGTCTTCGCAACCGATCGTACAGGCAACTGGGAGATTTTCGTCATAGACCTAAACGGCAAAGGTGAGAACCCTGAGAACCCATTGACTAACAATCGCTGGGATGACAGGTCTCCGGCCTGGTCTCGCGACGGAAAGGAGATTGTCTGGGAGACTAATCGGAACGGGGAGTGGGAGACCTGGGTCATGTGCGCCGACGACACGGCGCAAAGGCCTGTAGACACACCGCTCAGAATCCCGCGTTGCTCCTAACAGGCCTTACCGTGAGGGTTAAGGGAAAGAGACTGGCCCGCGTCGAGTCCAGACGTTCTTGCTCTTCTGATTGCGGCGCTATCAACGTATAATCAATCAAAAGGCCAAGTTGGAGGTGTGCTCATGGCCAGCATCACTGTGCGCAACCTCGATGAAGATATTAAGCGCCGGCTCCGAATCCGGGCCGCCGAAAACGGCCGGTCCATGGAACAAGAGGCCCGGGAGATATTGCGAGCGGCCCTAGACCCAACACAACCTCCAGTCCTGAACCTGGCCGAGGCTATTCGATCCCGGTTTGCCCCTCTAGGTGGCTCTGATTTGGAGTTGCCGCCGCGTGAGCCTATGCGTGACCCCCCAACGTTCGACTAAGACCGTGGCAATGATCGTTCTAGACACGAACGTCGTTTCGGAGTTGATCCGAGCTAATCCCGAAGAGCGAGTTGTCAACTGGGTGTCGGGACAAGTTGGGTCCGAGCTCTTCCTGACGGCGATCAACGAAGCCGAGTTACTGTACGGAATTGAGGTTTTGCCAATTGGCCGGCGCCGAGACAGATTAGCGGCGGAAACCGAAGGGATGCTCCGGCACGACTTTGCCGGCCGCATCCTTCCATTCGACAGCCTGGCTGCCCGTGCTTTCGCCGCTATCTCCGCCAGCAGGCGAGCCGCCGGGCGCCCAATCAGCCATGCAGACTGCCAGATCGCCGCAATCGCCCGCTCCCGGGAAGCCCAGGTCGCGACCAGGGACGCACGAGGATTCCAGGGCTGTGGAATTGACGTCATCAACCCCTGGGAACAAGTTTAAGGAACACTCCGGGCAAGCGAGGCTTTTTCTAGGCTGGCGCTGATCGGTCCAAATTTGGTTCCATGCGATGCCAACAGGCGGCGTGATGTTGACATAGGGAGTATGCTGCTGTTACACTTCTCCTGTGAGGAGTTGACCGAATCCGCGATGAAAGGGAGTAGTAAGGGCACACTGCCTTAGAGAGTCGGCGATTGGTGAAAGTCCGGCGGCAGCAAGGCCCCCAACTCGCCCCGGAGCAACCCGCTTGAACTAAGAGTAGGGCGTGGCGGTTGACCCCGTTAAAAGTCTCCAAGCTGTTCCGAATGATAGACCACTCCATTCAGGGGTGAGCAACGGCGTGTAGCCAGGGTCTTTTATTCGGAAAAGAAGGGTGGTACCGCGGGATATCAAGCCCGTCCCTTCAGGGGATGGGTTTTTTCTTTTCTAGTTATCTTCGAATTCGGACTAAGGATATGAGATGGAGCTAACCGGCGCGGAAATCGTTTGTGAAAGCCTCCTGAAAGAGGGAGTGGACGTCATGTTCGGCCTTCCGGGAGGGGCTGTCTTGCCCCTTTACGGGGCCCTGGCCAAGTACCCCCAGCTTAAGCACATCCTCGTCCGCCACGAGCAGGGCGCGGCCATGGCCGCCGACGGCTATGCCAGGGTAACCGGCAAGGTCGGCGTCTGCGCGGCTACCTCTGGGCCGGGCGCGACCAACCTGGTCACCGGCCTCGCCTCGGCGCAAATGGACTCGGTGCCGATAGTCGCCATTACCGGACAGGTCCCCCGCGCCGCCATTGGCAGAGACGCCTTTCAGGAGACCGACATCTCCGGCATTACGCTTCCCATTACCAAGCACAACTATCTGGTGATGGAGGTGGAAGACATCGCCCCCGCGATCAAGGAGGCCTTCCACATCGCCCGGACCGGCAGGCCCGGCGTCGTTCTGGTAGATATACCCAAGGACGTCCTATTAGGCGACAAGGCCGAATTCGTCTGGCCAGACACCGTAAACCTGGCTGGGTACAACCCTCCAGGGGACGGCGACCCTGAAGACGTGGCGAAAGCCGCCAAATTGATCAATGAAGCCAAACGCCCGATTATCTTCGCGGGCCACGGGGTGTTGATTTCCCATGCCTACGAGGAGTTGCGCGAATTGGCCGAGAAGGCACAGATACCCGTGGTTCCCACACTCCTCGGGATTAGCTCTTTCCCAACCGACCACTATCTGAATCTAGGAATGTCAGGCATGCACGGCATGGCCTCCTCCAGCCTGGCGATAGACCATGCGGACCTGCTCATCTCCCTCGGAATGCGCTTCGATGACCGGATCACCGGCCGGATCGCGGACTTCGCCCCCAACGCCAAGGTGGTCCACGTCGATGTCGACCCTTCCGAGGTGAGCAAGAACGTAAAGGCCACCGCGCCCGTAGTTGGCGACCTAAAGCGCGTTCTGGGTCAGCTTCTGCCGTTGGTCGAGCCCAACGTACACATGGACTGGCTGAAGCACGTCGACTCCTTGCGGGCTGAGCACCCTTCTCTGCAGATCCGGGAGGCTGATGGGCTGCTACCCCAATACGTGCTTAATCAGCTCTCCGAAGCGACCAAGGGCGACGCGATCATCGTCACCGGAGTGGGTCAGCACCAGATGTGGGCGGCCCAGTACTGCGGTTTCCACGAACCCAACACCCTGATCACCTCCGGTGGCCTCGGGTCCATGGGTTTCGAGGTCCCGGCGGCCCTGGGCGCGAAAGTAGGGCGGCCGGACAAGACCGTCTGGTCCATCGCCGGGGACGGCGGATTTCAAATGACGCTCTGCGACCTCTCGACGGCGGTGGAAAACAACATCAACGTCAAATTCGCCATCCTCAATAACGGCGTCCTGGGGATGGTCAAACAGTGGCAGGACCTCTTCTACGAGAAAGATTTCTTCGCCACGATCTACTCGGGGAACCCCGACTTCGTCAAGCTTGCCGAAGCCTACGGAATCCCCGGCCTGCGAGTCACAGAACAGGACCAGGTTTCCAACGCGATCCAACAGGCCATGGAAATTCCCGGTCCCGTGGTTATCGACTTCGTGGTAAAGGACGACGAAAACGTGTACCCAATGATCCCGGCTGGTGAGTCCGTCAATGAGATGATGGAACAGCCCGTAACCGAAGGATAGCCTCAAATGAGCCTCAATGGAGAACACCATACCATCGTCGCCCTCGTCGAGGATAAACCCGGTGTCCTGGCCCGTATCGCCAGCCTGTTCCGCCGCAGGGGGTTCAATATCGCCAGCCTGGCCGTTGGGAACAGCGAACAGCCAGGCCTTTCGAGGATGACCTTCGTCGTGAGCGGAGATGAGGACACCGTTGTTCAGGTGACCAAGCAACTGGACAAGCTGATCGACGTTATCCGGGTCGCGGACCTCTCCGACCAGGAGACCGTCGCCAGGGAACTGTCGTTGATCAAGGTCAGGACCACCACCGCAACCAGGGCCGAGATAATCCAAATGGCCCACCTCTTCCGCGCCAACGTGGTCGACGTGGGAGCCCAATCAATGGTAATTGAGGTCACTGGAGAGCAGGACAAAATCAACGCCCTGCACGACTTGCTGGCCCCATTCGGAATCATCGAAATGCAGCGTACCGGGCTAGTGGCCATGGTCCGCGGCCAGGAAAATGCCAGGGTCAGCGACACGTTGGGGATAGAGATTCGGGGCAACGGCGCAAGGGCTGGAGCGCCAGGCTAAATGTATCCGGCAATTCATTCAAGACACCCACTCTAATCAAGAGCAAGTAGAGGAATACGCGAGAGTATTATGGTAGACGTTTATTACGACAAGGACGCGGACCTTTCAGTCATCTCCGAAAAAACAATCGGTATTGTGGGGTACGGTTCACAGGGGCACGCCCACGCCCTGAACCTCAAGGACAACGGCCAGAACGTGGTGGTTGGACTCTATCCAGAGAGCCGCAGCCGCATTACCGCCCAGGAAGCCGGGCTGGAAGTGGCCGACGTTCCCGAAGTGGCCGAGCGGGCGGACATTCTCATGATGGTCATTCCCGACCACATCCAGGGCGGTGTCTACAGGGACCAGATCGCGCCCAACCTGAAGCCCGGCAGCGCGTTCATGGTAGCCCACGGCTTTAGCATCCACTACCGTGAAATTGTACCGGCCGGAGACATGGACGTAATGATGGTCGCACCGAAAGCCCCGGGACACCGAATGCGAGAGCTGTTTGAACAGGGTGTGGGTGTACCCAGCCTTTTGGCTGTGCACCAGGACGCCACTGGCAACGCCAAGCAAATCGGCCTCGCCTATGCCAAGGGCATCGGGTCCACCGGAGCCGGTGTGCTGGAAACCACCATTAAAGACGAGACGGAGAGCGACCTTTTCGGCGAGCAGTCGATCCTGTGCGGAGGAGTCACGGCCCTGGTGAACGCGGCTTTCGAGACCCTCGTGGAGGCGGGATATCCCCAGGAGATCGCCTACTTCGAGTGTCTGCACGAGTTAAAAATGATCGTCGACCTAATGTACCAGGGCGGGCACAACTACATGCACTTCTCAGTTAGCGACACCGCCGAATACGGCTCTCTCAGCCGCCGCAGTCGGATTATCGATGAGCACGTCCGCGAGAATATGCGGACCGTGTTGAAAGAGATCCAGGACGGCACTTTTGCCAGGGAGTGGATCGCCGAAAACGACGAGGGCCGGCCCCGCTTCATCCCCATGCGTGAGGAAGCCCAAAACGCGCCCATTGAGAAAATCGGTAAGGAACTCCGCTCCATGATGCCCTGGCTAGACCCGAAATAGACCGAAGGTACCAGCGTGACCACCATGACAACCGACACCCCCGATGGAGAACGCTTGGCCAGGTTGAAAGCACGGGTCGAGAATGTTGAACGCGGGATACAGGACATCAGGGACGACATCCGCGGTCTAAGAGAAGACAATCGTGACCTCAGAACCGAGATGCGTGACCTTAGAACCGAGATTCAGGTCCTCTATAGACCGAAAGTTCCTCTGGGTACTCGGGACGGTCATCACGATGTGGATAACATCGTTTGTTTTACGGTGCACGACTATGTTGGCCCTGGTCAACTGAATCGGAGGATAGGAGAACCATCTTGAGAAACAAGGAGCGATTGAGTGTAGTTCACCATCGCACGCTGGTCTTGGCCGGGCTGGGTGCGGTGGACTACATGCCCCTGTGAAGCCTTTCTGGTAGACGAGATTTCTTCGGCTATTCGTTCAAAAATCACCTGACAAAATACCTGGCCCCACGCAACCAAAACCGGGGGGCCGCCGGGAAGGAGTAAAAAGAAGGGTTATGGCTGACGACAAAGTGCTTTTCTTGGACACCACTCTCAGAGACGGAGAGCAGTCCGCCGGAATCGGGATGACCGGCGAAGAAAAAATGGAAATCGCCCGGCAGCTCCAGAGAATGCGGGTCGATATCATCGAGGCTGGGTTCGCCGCCAGTTCCCCTGGCGACTTCGAGGCGGTGAGCAACATCGCCCGCGAAGTCAAGGGCCCTATCATCGCGTCACTAGCCCGGGCCGTGCCTAACGACATCGACCAGGCATGGGAAGCCGTCAAACACTCCGACAGGCCCCGCATCCATGTGTTCCTCTCATCGTCGGAAATCCACCAGATGCATCAACTCCGCAAGAATAGGGAAGAAGTGATGGAGATGGCGGTAACCATGGTGGAACGGGCCAAGGGGTACTGCCCAGACGTCGAGTTTTCACCCATGGACGCCACCCGCACCAACAGGGACTACCTGTTCCAGATGATGGAAGAGGTGATCCGCGCCGGCGCCACGACCATTAACATCGCCGACACCGTTGGGTACGCCATCCCGTCCGACTTCGCCGAGTTGCTAAGGGAGCTCCAGCTCAAGGTCCGCGGGATCGACGGGGTCACCCTTAGCGTCCATTGCCACAACGACCTGGGCCTCGCCGTATCCAACAGCCTGGCCGCCATTCAAGTCGGCGCGTTCCAGGTGGAAGGGTGCATCAACGGCATCGGCGAACGGGCGGGCAACGCTTCTCTTGAAGAGATCATCATGGCGGTCGACACACGTAGAGACCTCTTCAAGGTCGATACCGGTATCGACACAACCCAGATCTACCCCACCAGCCGGTTGGTGAGCCGCATCACCGGCATGAACGTCCAGGCAAACAAGGCGGTCGTAGGCGAGAACGCCTTCCGCCACGCTTCCGGAATCCACCAGGACGGCGTCCTAAAGGACCGGTCCACCTACGAAGTTATGCAGCCGGAACGGGTCGGAGTCCCCGGCAGCAGCCTGGTGTTGGGTAAGCTCAGCGGCAGGGCCGGGCTGCAGGCCAGGCTCGAGGCCCTCGGCTACGTCCTTTCCAGGGACGAGATCAGCAGCGTCTTCGAGTCCTTCAAAGACCTTGCCGACAAAAAGCGGGAGGTAACCGACCGTGACCTGGAGATCCTCATGGACGAGGAGAAGCGGGTCGCGACCGAGCCCATCAGCTACACCCTGGACCATGTCCAGTTCACCAGCGGCGACCACGATGTGCCCACAGCCACCGTCCGTCTGATCGGCCCGGACCAAAGCGTGGTAACCGATGCCTCGACCGGGAATGGCCCGGTAGACGCGGTCTGCAACGCCATCGACCGGGTGGTCGGCTGTAATTGCAGCCTGGTGGACTTCAACGTCCAGTCGGTGACGGCAGGTATCGACTCCATCGGCACCGTGACCATCCGCATCGAAAACGAAGGAAATGTTTACACGGGCCGCGGGGCTTCCACCGATATCATCGTCGCCAGCGCCAAGGCGTACCTGAGCGCCGTCAACCGGATGCTGGCGTCAGACGAAGATGCCAGTGTACCGGCGGCGGGCAGCACGCCGGACTAAGTCCACCGGGTTAACTGAAACGCACAAGAGGGCGGCCAAGTGGCCGCCCTCAACTATTTCCGAGCACCCCGGAGTTGGCCCAAGGCCAACATCCTACACCAGTTTCATCTGGAAACCCGTGTCGATTTTCCGTCCATTTCGGTCCAAATGCACCGCCGGGTACTCCAGCGAACGCAAGTGGGCCGCGAGCTCAGGGAAACCGTTTACCGTATATACCTGCTTCGGCTGGACCTTTTCAACGTAGCCGACCAACTCGTTAAAGTCCGGATGGTCGCTGTACGGGAGAGAAACGTCGCCGCGGCGCCCCCAGCGAGGTCCTCCTCCCAAAGCCCAGCCCGTCAGTTCCATGGTCCTGATACGCCGGTGACCCCTTATTGCCGCCGACGTCTTCTTCCCCGGAGGGCAAATCAACACCGTCCCCTCCGGCCACTCTCCCGCAAACCTTCGGAATTTCCCGGGGAATTCGACCCCGGCTTCCTGGTACACCATAGCCTTGTCGAATATGCTCTCCTCAACTTGCACATCAAAACCTTCGGCCAACAGGTGACTCAGAATCTCCTGGGACTTGCCAAGAGCGTATCCGAGGACTACAGGCCTTTCCCCCTTACTCAACCAGTACCTCAGATCGAGGTACGCAATCCGAACGACCTCCTCCTGGTCCGGAAAGACATACCTAGGCTGACCGTAGGTCGCCTCAATCACCAG
The DNA here is from genome assembly GCA_965205385.1 of Dehalococcoidia bacterium. Classification (GTDB taxonomy): domain Bacteria; phylum Chloroflexota; class Dehalococcoidia; order Lucifugimonadales; family UBA3495; genus CATOSP01. The sequence continues at coordinate 1,208,242 of CBDBGS010000008.1, read as the reverse complement.
GATGTCGCATTCAGGGGCCTCCAGACGTTCGTTGGTGGGGCTGGGGCGCACTTTGATGTCTCCGGTGTATAGGAGTCGTTCTCCGGTGGTTTTCGACTCCACGAGGGCCTGGGCCGACCCGAGGCAGTGTCCGGCGGGGTACAAAGTGAGTGTGTAATCAGGAGTTTCCAGTGGTTCGTGGTAATCCAGGGTCACGGGGTCCGACTTCTTGAGGTAGTCGCATAGGAGCAGGTTTGTGTTCGGAGTGAGGACGGGCCGACTATGCCGCGCCGTGTGGTCCGAGTGTGCATGGGATATAAGCCCAAGGTCCCTCTTGCGCAGGGAGTCCAACCAAAGGTCCAGTTCCGGAAGGTAGACCCCCCGGTCAAAGACTACCTCCAACGTCCACACACCTCACAATCTTGTATGAGCCGGTCCACACCGCTGAGTATACACTTGTAGGCCGTAAGTAGGGGCCAGCGGCGACATTCACGTGTCGTCAGGAACGGCATCGTAGGTTATACTGTTTCAGGCGCTCAAACCCGAGGGTGCGCACTCAAAACCCAGTTAAGAAAGGTCGGTTTATGCCTGCAGAAATTGGCGACGTCGCCCCAGATTTCAAGCTCCCATCGGTCAATGAAGGGGACATCACTCTGAGTCAATACAAGGGCGAGAAGAGTGTCGTTCTTTCCTTCCACGTGTTCGACTTCACCTCTGGTTGAACAACTCAAGCGACCCTCTTCCGGCAATACCACAGCCGGTTCGAGGAGCAAAATGCCCAGGTCTTGGGCATCAGTTGCGACACAGTTCCCGCACACCGCGCTTGGACTACCGCAATGGGCGGGCTGCCCTACCCGGAGCTGTCCGACTTCCATCCCAAGGGAGTGGCCACTCAGGCTTTCGGACTGTACAACGAGGAGCGGGGAGGCGGCAACCGCGCAGTCATCATCGTGGACAAAGAGGGAATAGTGAGGTTCAGGGAGACCTATGAGCCCGGAATTCTGCCCAACCCGGAAAGTATCCTGGCGGAGCTAGCGAATATCAGCTAGCGTGGGCGGGACTTTAGTTCCCTATTTCCTGGATCAAGTAGCGGACCGTACCTCGGGGGACGTTGATTACAACTTCGTCCCCCAGATTTCGGTCTTGGATCGCTTGGCCAATGGGAGACACATTGGAGATCTTACCGGCCGCAATGTCGGCCTCCCTCACGTCCACCAGCGTATAGACCATTTTCTTGCCAGACGCCAAGTCCTTCAGGGTTATCTTGGCGCCCAATGCGACTCGCTGCCGGGGTTCCTTGGGGGCTGCCTCGATTAGCTGGGCCTTGGAGAGGCTGTCTTCCAGATCCCGGATTTGGGACTCTATCATCCCCTGGCGTTCCTTGGCGGCATCGAGGGGGGCGTTTTCACGGAAATCCTTGTCGGCCATCGCCAAACGGATATCCTCGACCACGCTTACCCGCTCTTCTTTCAATGAATCCAACCGAGTCTGAAGCAGGTCGTAACCCTCCTTGCTGAGTCGCGCGGACTCGGGAAATGCCCCGTTTCCTCCCGGACGGTCTCCCTTGCGCCCTGCGGTGGTCCGACGACTTCTGGGAACTCTCAGATGGGCCGCTAGACCGATCTGTACAAGGCCTTCTTCTTTCAAGTAGGCAAGGAAGAGCTTCACGGGGTTGAGGCGCTGCGCTGAATCAGTCCCGCCCAGCCCTATATGCTGGGCATAGTCCGCCACTTCAGAAGGGGAAAGATCACCGACTTTCCTCTCCCGCCCACACCATGCGACGAATCGTCCTAGCTCTTGGTGTCCATCCTGGGCCTTCTTGCGGCCCTTTTTGGCGGCTACGAATCGCGTAAGGGCTTCGGAGAGAGAGGGGGCGGTTTCACCTTCCAAGTTTTTCCTCCTTAGACTGGCGGCCGGTGGGCCTTCGCAAGAGCTGGTTAGAGGAAGCGCCGGAGATGGCTTGCCGAATCGCCGGTTTCCCGGGCTTTACGTTTTCATCCATCGCCGGGTCCAAATACTGCTAAATTTCACAAGAGTAGGGATGGCAACGAGCGCAATCGGCATCCTATTTGCACTGTTACGTCCGAACCGGTTGCATCGGACCCAGTAATGATATCAGCTTCACCGTAGGATAGCAATCCAACCGTTTGGGCGAGCGCATGTTTAATAGGTGTATACTAGCGGCCTATTTCAATCCGCTCACCTACCGATCACCCACCTAGCCGACGGGAGGACGAACCATGAAGGCAGTGCAGATCAACCAGTACGGCGGGCCCGAAGCCTTGCGGTACCAGGAAGTTCCAGACCTCGCCCCGTCAGACGGTGAGGCTCTGGTGGATATCCAGGCCGCAGGCGTCAACTACACCGACGTATATAGCCGCGCCGGAATCAATCCGGGGCCACCCCTGCCCAGGACCATCGGCGTCGAAGGCGCGGGCACCGTCCGGGCCGTGGCCCCGGGCGTTTCAGACGTCGCCGTGGGTGACGTGGTCGCCTATTGCAGCATTGCCGGCTCCTACGCAGAGCAGGCCGTGGTACCCGCGTCTCGGCTAATCAAGATGCCGTCCGGTCTCGATGCCCGGGCCGGGGCAGCCGTCATGCTCCAGGGAATGACGGCCCATTACCTTTGCTACTCGACCTACGCCGTGAAGCCGGGCGACCGGACTCTCATACACGCAGGCGCGGGCGGGGTGGGCTTGCTGCTCATTCAAATGGTCAAGTCTCTGGGCGGCTACGTCTTCTCCACGGTTTCCACCGGCGCCAAAGCGGACCTGGCGCGCGAAGCGGGAGCAGACCACGTCATCATCTACACCCAACAGGACTTCGCGGAAGAGGTCAAGAAAGCCACCAACGGGGAAGGGGTACAGGTCGTCTACGACTCGGTGGGCAAAACAACCTTCGACCAAAGTCTGTCCTGTCTCGCTCCTCGAGGCTACCTGGTGTTGTACGGTCAGGCCAGTGGTGCGGTGCCGCCCATGGACCCGCGTGTTCTCGGCAACGGCTCCCTCTTCCTCACCCGCCCCGGACTCGGCGATTACACAGCCACCAGGGAGGAGTTGGAACAGCGGGCGGGTGACATTCTCGGTTGGGTCCAGTCCGGCCAACTCAACCTCAGGGTGGAGCACGTGTTCCCGCTGGCCGAAGCCTCAGAAGCCCACCGGCAACTGGAAGGCCGCGCAACCACAGGCAAAGTATTGCTAGTACCGTGACTTCAAGGGCTCGGCATATTGTTGACTGTCGAGATCGACTATCCCTATAATTACAAGTAGCCCATCCGGCGGAGGCAAATATGGCGGAACAATTTAGCGTTGAAGAAGTCTACGACACTCTTAAGACCGTCTACGACCCCGAAATCCCGGTGAACGTGGTGGATCTCGGCCTCATTTACGACGTGCAGGTCAACGATAGTGATGTTTACGTCCAGATGACGCTGACCTTCCCCGGTTGCGGCATGGGGCCCTATATCGCCCAGCAGGCGGAATGGGCAATTAACGACATCGAAGGCGTCGGCGAGGTGGAGATCGAGTTGGTATTCGATCCCCCCTGGTCTCCCGACCTGATAAGCGAAGAAGCCAAGGCCCAGCTAGGCCTCTAGCCCACGGGCAGCGACCCAGCCCGCTAATCCCCACCAACCTGCGGCCGCATTCGCGGTCCGGCGGGAGGATTATATGGCAACTCCTCAGGACAATGCCCGCCTGGAACAGATCAAGCGTAGCTGGCAACAAAAACGCGAGATTACCGACCGTCTCTCCAAGATCAAGACCAAGATCGGCGTTTACAGCGGTAAGGGCGGAGTCGGCAAGACCACGGTAGCAGTCAACCTGGCGGTCACCCTCGCCCAGGAGGGGAGTCGAGTTGGGCTGTTGGACGTGGACATTGATTGCCCAAACGTGACCAAGGTCCTGGGAATCGACGAGAAGCCTGACTACGTCGACGGGCAAATTCATCCCTCGGAAAAATGGGGCGTCCGCGTCGTCTCCATGGCATTCTTCCAAGAAAACGAGGAAGAGGCGATCATCTGGCGCGGCCCGATGATCCACAACGCCATCAACCAGTTCCTGCAGGTCACCGATTGGGGCGAACTGGACTACCTGGTAGTGGATTTGCCCCCCGGCACCTCTGACTCTCCCCTCACCGTGATGCAGACCCTGCCGATGGACGGCTTCGTGGTGGTCAGCACCCCCCAAGAGTTGGCCAACATGGACGCCAAACGGTGCATTAATATGATTAGGAAGCTGAACCTCGGTGTGCTAGGGGTCGTCGAGAACTACACGGGAGACGTGTTCGGTCAGGGCGGCGGCCAACAACTAGCCAGCGAGGTCGAAGCGCCATTCCTGGGCACGCTCGCGCTGCGCGCTTCTTACCGGGACACTTCGAAGCCCACGGTCCTGTCCGACCCAACGGTGAGCGAGGAGTTCTCTTTCGTCGCCCGCAACGTGCGAGACAGCCTTCGGGAGATGGGCAGAGAAGCCGACTAAGGCAAGGCGCTGGTCCCGGTATTACGCTTTATTAGTCACCGCTGGCGCTTTGGGCCACCTGACCTTCCTTCCTCGGCGATCCATTTCTTTGAGCCCCGCCGTTGGGGGCCTGCCCGCGCGGTCCGGAGGAGATCCCCATCAATAGCTCCACTTCCCGGTTCATAGCTTCCGGTGAGTAGTTGCTAGTCTCTCCCATCCTCCGGAACTTCTGGTAACGCCGCTTGAGCAGCTTCCCCTGGGAGAGCTTGGAAAGCTCGGCAAAATGCCTCAACAGGGAGACCTCGATGGCCCGGGCCGCTTCCTGCAAGTTCATGTGAGAGCCTCCGGAAGGCTCAGGCACGATCTCATCCACGATGCCCAGCTCTACACAGTCCTGCGCAGTCAACATCAAGGCTTCCGCCGCTTCCCGGTCTAGCATGTGATCGGGATAGGGGCCTCCCAGTTTGTGGTTCAGAGAAATTGGCGAATAGATCGCGTATTGTTGCATCAATACGTGGTCTGACAATCCCAGGGCAAGAGCTCCCTCGCTTCCGGCTTCACCGATAATTACGCTGACGATCGGCGTGGGCGCTTCCGCCATAAGGGAGAGAGTTTTGGCAATCGCGCCCCCGATACCCTGCTCCTCGGCCTCCAGGCCAGGGTCTGCCCCCTGGGTATCCACCAGGGTGATCAACGGGAGCTTGAACCGGCTCGATAGGTTTATTATCCTCTGGGCTTTGCGCAGACCGTCCGGATAAACGTGGTAGCGGTCGCCTACGCCGTGAGGGTGGCGCTGTTGGCCGATAATCGCCACAGGCTCTCCGCATAGAAAGCCTAGCCCTCCAACTACGGACCGGTCATCACTGTTCAACCGGTCGCCGTGCAGCTCGATGAACGGGTCCAGCAGGGTCCGCATGTAGCTCAACGCCACCGGACGCGACTCGTCGTGAGCGATGGCAACTGCCCGCCAAGCATCCGAGTCCCCTGGTTCATCGTCCGAGGGTGTCTCGCGGTCCGAACGGTATGCCTCCCTTTGGATATCCTTTCCCTGCTTTTGTAACGTCAGAGCCTGCAACAGTGTGGACACGCGGGCAGTCAACGCCTCCCTGTCCACCACATTATCTAGCAGACCGTGGCCCAGGTGGGCCTCCGCCGTATGGGCATCGAGGGGCAGGGGACGATTGGACGCTTCCCGGATCGTTCGCAAGGGAGAAAGGCCGATGAGGGAACCAGGCTCGGCGAGGATCACATCGGCCAGGTTGGCGAAGCTGGCGTAGGCCTGCCCTGTAGACGGGTTGGCCAGCACGACGATGAACGGCACGCTCTTTTCCAAGAGCCGGTTGGCCGCCGCCACCGTCTTGGCCATTTGCATCAGAGACAGGACGCCTTCTTGTACCCTGGTGCCCCCGCCGGTGACCAACGCTACTAGGGGAACTTCCCGCCTGGCCGCCGTTTCCAGGGCGGTGGCGACCTTCTCGCCTACCACGCTGCCCATGCTGCCGCCCATGAAACCGAAGTCCAGGACCACCAGGACTATCTCGGTGCCGTCAATCTTGCAACGCCCGGTGACGGCCGCTTCGGTGAGTCCGGTCCGGTTCTGGTCCTGAGTCAAAAGCTTATGGTAAGTCCCCCTACGGGAGAACGAGAGGGGGGCCACCGAACTCAGATACTTATGAGATTCTTTGAAGGACCCCTTGTCTACCAGCAGTTCCACCCGCTCGCGGGCCGAAAGAGTGTAATGGAAGCGGCAATAGGGGCAAACGCGGTAAGTGAGATAAGCCTGAGACTCGCTTATCGGTTCTTCGCACAGCAAGCATCTGTCGTGGACGGGTGACAGGTACGAATGGCCCTGGTCACCACTACGCCCGAACAGATGGACAAGGAAGTTCGCCAGGTTTCTCAAAAGGGAATCTCCGCGTTTGGAGGACGATGGGCATCCCCGGGTTCGTCACTCACGCACGCGCTTTTGTATCTTCCATCATACTACTCGGAGTCTCAAAGATAAACTTGGCGGGTAGCTGTTCAGAGATGATGACGCGGATTAGCTAAATCCCACATCGGGCATCTCCATGGTGATTCTCAAACGATGTCCCTGAGCCGCAACCCGTCATTCCCGCGCAACCCGTCATTCCCGCGAAGGGAGACCTTTGAATAATCCCCTCTCCCTCCGGGAGAGGGTTAGGGTGAGGGCGTCCTCCGTATCTGGGCGCACTCCGGATTCTCGCTTTCGCGGGAGTCGCGGAAGGTTACGCAAAGGTCTCCGAAGGCGGGAATCCAGAAATGCCGATGATATGGACAGGTGCTGGTTGCAAGGGTTACTGGATTCCGGGTCAAGCCCGGAAAGACGGGCTGGGAGTAGGAAGGACACATCAAGTCTGAACAGTTACCTTGGCGGAGTCCCTTTTGTCCTGTAAACTCAGCCCAGGTCTTCCTTGGCGTGGAGGTGTAAAGCGATGGCGATTTCCAACGATACCCTCAGGAAAATGATCGTCGATTTCGGCGGATTTGAACTGTCCGATGCGGAGTTGGACCTGGTCAGACCGGAGCTGGAAAGCTACCTGACCGAGGTCGAAAACCTGCGTGACCTGGACCTATCAGCAGTTATGTCATCTCGTCTTCTCAGGGCGGCGGAAGGGGGAGAGGCCAATGCCTAACTCCGAACTGCTCAAACTGACCATCTCCGAGATAGCTCCCATGATCCAAGCGCGGGAAGTGTCACCCGTGGAGCTGACCGAAGCCGCGCTGGCCGAAGCGGAACGGCGTCAACCCGTGCTGAACTCCTTCATTACTATCCTCCGCGACCAGGCCCTGGCCGAAGCCGAGGCGCAGGAAGCCGCCCTGTCCCGGGGCGAGTACCTGGGTCCCCTGCAGGGTATCCCGATCGGTATCAAGGACAACATCGCAACCGGCGGGATCACAACCACCGTCGGCAGCAAGGTATTGAAAGACCACGTCCCCGCCGAAGACGCGGAAGTAGTGCGCCGCTGCAGGGAAGCGGGGGCAATCATCCTGGGTAAGGAGAACCTGGAAGAGTTCGCCGCCGGAGCGACTTCCAACAATCCCCACTACGGCGCGGTGCACAACCCATGGGCCCTGGACCACATCCCCGGAGGATCCAGCGGAGGGGGTGGAGCCAATGTGGCAGCCGGTGTCACCTTCGCTTCCCTGGGAACGGACCTCGGCGGATCGGTGCGGCTTCCCGGCGCATTCTGCGGCGTCGTGGGCTTGAAACAGACCTTTGGCCGCGTCAGCCAACGGGGTCTTATGGTCACCAGCTTCAATGGCGACCACATCGGGCCGCTGACCAGATCGGTCCGTGACAGCGCCTTGGTCTTACAGGCCATCGCCGGGTACGACCCCCTGGACCCAAGCACCGTTCCAGTGCCGGTTGAAGACTATTCCCTGGTCCTGGAGAGGGGCGCCCGCGGCCTGACTATGGGAATCCCTTCCAATTACTACTTCGACCTTCTGGACCCAGAAGTGGAAGCCGCCGTCCGCAGAGCGATAGCGGCGTTGGAAGAGCTTGGGATCGCCACCCGGGAAGTCAGCGTTCCCAGCATGCAATATGCCGGCGCCCTGCGTTTCTCCAGCATGTCCGACAGCGTCGTCACCCACGAGCGGTTGATCGCGTCAAACCGTGGCGACTACAGTCCCGACACCCTCTACCGCACCATGGCCGGACAGTTCGTATTGGGACGCGACTACTCCAAAGCGCTGAAAGTGCAGAGAATTATCAAAGAGGAGCACGCCAGGGTCCTCCAGGACGTTGATTTCCTCGTGACTCCGACGACACCGTTGCCCGCTCCCCGAATCGACGCCGACACCATCACCGTTGACGGGGAGGAGCAAAAAGTGCGGGGGCCTGGCTCAGGGCTGATCTCCCGCAATACCAGCCCAATGAACTCCACCGGGTTCCCGGCCATCTCTGTGCCATGTGGTTTTAGCGACGCCGGTCTCCCCATCGGGCTCCAATTCATCGGACGCCCTTGGGAAGAAGGGGCATTGTTCCGCATCGCCCAGGCGTACGAGGACGTATCCCCAAGCAGAGGCCAATCACCCCGGCTTGATTCCTAATAACCTCGATCATTTCCCTAGTCTGCCCAGGAGGTAACCCGCCGTGCCCTTGCCGCCGGACCGCGTAGACTACAGTCCCATCATAGACCGGCCCATAATCAAATGGCCAAACGACGCCAGAGTGGCTCTCTGGATCGCGCCCAACGTTGAGCACTACGAGTACATGCCGGACAACGATGGGGTACGCAACCCCTGGCCCCGCACTCCCTGTCCCGACGTCCAGCAATACGCATACCGCGATTACGGTAACCGCATCGGGTTCTGGCGCATGTTGGAACCCCTGGATAAGCACAACATCCGCTGCTGCGTGTCCCTCAATATGGCCGTATTGGAGCATTTCCCCGAGATTGCCGAGGCAATGGTCGAAAGAGATTGGGACTTCATGAGCCACGGCATCTACAACACCCGCTATATGTACACGTTCACCGAAGACCAGGAGCGGGAGTTCTACCGGGACACCATCGAGACTCTAAAACTCCACACGGGCAAGCAGCTTAAAGGCATGTTGGGCCCGGCCATCTCCGGCAGCGTCAGCACTCCCGACCTCATGGCGGAAGCGGGACTCGTCTATCACCCCGACTGGATGCACGACGATCAGCCGGTCCCCATCAAGGTCAACACAGGCAAGCTAATCTCCGTCCCCTACTCCATCGAGCTAAACGACTCATCGATGCTGCGGGACAACCACTACGAGGGCGACTACTTCGCCCGCATCTGCAAGGACCAATTCGACCAGCTATACAAAGAAGGAGCGGAGAGCGGAAGGGTCATGTGCATCGCTCTGCACCCCTTCCTGATGGGCCAGCCGCACAGGGTCAAATACCTCGAAGAAGTACTGGCCTACATCATGTCCCACGATGGAGTCTGGCAGACCACCGCCGACGAAATAGCCGACTATTACATCGAGCACAACTACGACGAGGCAGTGGCGCACGCGCAAGAAATCAACAGGTAAGAGGGGATAGATATGCCCGCACAGCGCCGCTTCGGCATGGACCATGAGCACCACGTATGGTCCCCACTAAACTCCCGGGGCCGCCTACGGTGGCCAGATGACGCTCGCATAGCAATTTGCGTCATTATCAACCTGGAACACATGGAGTGGCAGGCTCCCGAAGGGACCTTCCAGTCGAGCGGGCTGGCCGGCGGCTCAGCGGCTCGCCCTTTCCCGGACTATGCACGAATCTCCCATCGGGAATACGGGCACCGGGTCGGGATATTCCGGGTAATGGACGTCCTCGAAAAACACGGCATCCCCGCCACGGTCGCCATGGATGGCCTGACCGCGGAAAACTACCCCTATCTCGTCCGCCACCTTTCCGGCCGGGGGTGTGAATTCATCGGTCACGGTATGTCCGTCAGCCGCATGATAACCAGCCGAATGACCTCGGAGGAAGAGCAAGGCTACATACAGGAGTCCTTGTCCACCCTGAACGCCAACACCGGGGCGGAGGCCAAAGGTTGGCTGGGGCCCGAATACGGGGAGTCCTCGCACACTCCTCAACTTTTGGCCCAGGCCGGTATTCAATACGTCTGCGACTGGGTAAACGACGAGCAACCATACCCGATGACGACCTCGGAGGGGGAGCTATATGCCCTGCCCATAATGTGGGAGCTGGACGATGTTAGCGCCCTGGCGGACCGCAAGGTTGCGATCGACAGATACCAAAGCATGTTGACCGAGGCATTCGACGCCCTCTACGACGACGGGGCGGTCAACGGCAGGGTGTTGACCTTGCACCTCCATCCCTGGCTTATAGGACAACCCTTCCGCATTGGGTACCTGGACGCGGCGTTGGAGCACATGGTCCGGCGTCAAGGCGTGTGGGCCGCCAACGGGTCCGATATTGTGCAGTGGTACCGCCAACACCGTCCCACCGCCTGAACTCGCCGCATACGCCACCGGAGCGAAAGGAATGACCCAAAAGCTGGACCTCCAGCCCGTCGACCAGATCGAGATAACCACGCTTTATGAGAACTTGGTTGACTCGACCGCACCCGGAGCCGGACCAGTCGAAAGGCTACGCGGGGAATCGGGTGGCGCAATCGTATCCGACCTGCTGGCCGAGGAACGGCGCATCCCCTTCGTCGGCGGACACGGCTTGTCCATGCAGGTCCGAATCACCCGCGGCGGCCTTAGCCGGACGTTGCTGTTCGACGCGGGCGGCTCCCCGGAAGGTCTCGTCAACAACCTCGACTGCCTTGAGATAAACCCCCGGGACTGGAACTGCATCGTCCTCTCTCACGGACATTGGGACCATACCCTGGGACTGATCGGCCTCCAACACAGGCTGGGAAGGTTGGACTTCCCCTTGACCCTGCACCCCGACGCCTACCTCAAACGCGTCACCGTCCAACCAAACGGAGAGACCAGGCGCTTGACCCCCCTTTCGCGGCAAGGACTTCGGGACGCTGGCGTCAAACTCATCGAGAGCGAGAACCCGTCCTTTGTCGTCGAGGGCATGGCCCTGGTCACCACGGCAAGGTGCGGGAGGCCAGGTTGCCCGGACCAACAGCTTCGAGACCGGCTGGCCCGCCCACCATGCCGAACGGAACGGAGTCTTGGAACCCGACCCACTGGTCTGCGACGACCAGGGACTAGTGATAAATCTGAGGGGAAAGGGTCTGGTCGTTCTGTCCGGCTGCGGCCACGCCGGAATCGTGAATACGGTAACCCATGCGCAGGCGATTACCGGGGTGGACCAAGTGCACGGAATCATCGGAGGATTCCACCTGGGGCCAGCTTTCTTCCACGACCGCGTCCAACCCGTGGTTGACGCCCTAGTGGCCTTGGAGCCCGCGCTAATCTCACCGGCACACTGCGCCGGCCATCTGGCGGCCACCAAAGTTTTCCAAGCCAGGCCTGACGCCTTCGTCCAAAACATGGTAGGCACCCGGGTTACGCTAACGGCCGACTGACTCCACTGGACCTCTGAACTGCGCTCTCCGGCCAGCATGAAGACTCAGGGAAATCGCGGACCTGACCTGAATCGAGGAGACGTGAGATGGACCATAGCGAAGTGGTCCGGCGCGCCAAAGATGCCGGAGCGCGGCTTGTGTTCTTCCCCTACCGCGACAACAGCCGCGCGATCCGGGGGAAGAGTACCCACGTTTCCAGCTTGGAAGGAAGACTCGACGTTGACCGGGGCGATGGGCGCAAGTTTGGCGTCTTCCCACCTGGCGGTCCGGCGAGGCGATTGGGACCTATTCTCCTAGAATGATACTGATTTTGAGCTCAAGAACCACTTCTACAAGTACTAAATCAGTCTGGTCCCGGCAGGGACTTGGCGCCTCTTCGGTTACCTTGACACCGGTCTATGCCTGTCTTATGCTGGCGCAAATTTCCCACCGACCCGCCACTTTGGCATGGGCGGCGGAAAGGGTTCCCGGATACCGAAACACAGGTTAGAAGGTGACCAGGTGAGCAACGCAGACCGACTCATGGAAGGCGCGCTCGACATTCACGTCCATTGCGCGCCCGACCCCAGAGTGGAACGCCGCGGCAGCGCCATCGATGTGGCCGAACAGGCGCGTGATATGGGTATGCGCGGAATGGTGCTAAAGAGCCACGAATACCCCACCCACCCGGTTGCCTACACCGCGTCTCAGGCCGTCCCCGGAATCACCTTGATCGGCGGAGTTGCCTTGGATGTGGAGGTGGGCGGCCTCAACCCCACGGCAGTCGAAGCAACCGCCAGAATGGGTGGCAGGGTGGTCTGGATGCCCACCTTTTCCGCCCGCGCCGACCGGCAACACAAAGGGCTCAACGGGGGCATCTCGCTATTAGACGATAATGGTAACCTAGTGCCCGAGGTGTACCCGATCCTTGAATCCATCAAGGCCCATGACATGGTGCTGGCCACGGGGCACATCTCGACGGCGGAGAGCATGGCCCTGGTGGAGGAAGCCCGAAACATGGCCATCCAACGCGTTGTGGTAACCCACGGCACCACCATGTCCTTCTGGACCGGGATGACCATTGAAGACATGAAGACGCTGGCGTCCATGGGCGCCTACATCGAGCATTGCCTTCACGTCATGATGCCCCTTACCTACAGGTTGACCCCCTCGGAAATGGTGGACACCATAACGGCCATCGGAATGGAGAATTGCATCATCAGCACCGATTTCGGCCAGGACTTCCACCCCATGCCCGCCGAGGGACTGCGCATGGGCATCGCCACCCTTTTGCAAGCGGGGCTGGAAGAGGTTGAGGTCGGCATGCTGGTGAAGGACAACCCAACCCGTCTGATGGGATTGTAACTCGGGCTTCGGTTTAAGCGTCCGAGGAAATATCGACCCATATCACTTCTCCCACATCCCCGGCATCCCCCTCTGGTGGGGCCTTGGCCCACTCCGCAACACGGTATCCCACGACCCACGCAATGCCGCGTTCAGTCACCAACAAGGGGATGCGTCCTCGCCAGACCCGCGGCGTCTTGGCATCGGTGTAGAAGTCCTGCAGTTTCTTGTCCCCTTCCATCCCCAGAGGTTGGAACCGGTCTCCGGCACGCCACGTCCGGACCGACAGCCCGGTCCCAATCGCCACGGTGGAAAACTTCTCCTTCCACACAAATCGAGGTGCCGCCGCATCCGGAGCGTGGCCTCCGGGGACAGTTCCAGTGTCGGATTCGCGTAGTGGAAGACCGTCCGTCGACGCCTCTAGCCTGAACCTGACCGTCCAGCCACCTATGAAATATTCCTTCTCTTCTCCGGGACTGCTTGGGAGTTGCAGGAAATGCTCGCCTTCCAGAGCCGGTAACGGACAAAGGGAATCGTAGTCCCTACCAATCCGGAGATAGGCGTAGTCCCGTATGAGCGCCAGTCCCTGGGGCAATTGGACCGTCGCTCCGGTAGCTCCCCCGTCTATCATGCCCAGCATATCCTTGACGTGGCTCTCCCGCAGCCGCCGGGTGTCTCCCGCTATCACCGAGTAAGCCCTTCGCAACGCAGCCGACCGCAGGGCCGGATGCAGCGCTTCCAGTCCTGTCAGAGCCAGGCTCACCACGCCATTGGCCTCATCGGCGAGTGACGGCCACAAGCGGTCCAACTCGGTTTCAACAAAGTCGGTCTCAACGGCGGCGGTACGCGACAGCCGGAGCAGCGACTCCCGGACCCTGGGGTTGTATTCAGCCGCCAAATGGGGCAGCAACTCACGCCTCACACGATTGCGCGTGAACCGGGGCAGCAGGTTTCCGCTATCCATCCGGTATGCCTGGCCAAGCTGGTGGCAGTAATCGGCCGTTTCGGCCTTGGTCGCATCCAGCAGAGGACGGAAGATTTTGACGTCCCGGATGTCCCTGGGCCAAGGCCAAGGGGCGACTTCGCTCATGCCGCGAAGCCCATGGAGGCCGGAGCCGCGAAGGACGTGCAGCAATACGGTTTCCGCTTGATCGTCTGAAGTGTGGCCCAAAGCCACGAGGGCCGCGCCAACCCTGCGGGCGGTGGAAGCAAGAAATGAGTACCGCATTTCCCTGGCGAGTTGCTCGAAAGAGGTGATCTTGCGTCCAGCTTGGTACTCGGTCGGGTCTTGCTTCTCGACGGTGCAGGGAAGTCCCAACTCCCCCGCCAAGGCCGCGACGAAGCGTGCATCCTCAACGGCTTCCTCGCCTCGGAAGTCATGGTCAAGGTGGGCGACGTGGAGGTGAAGCTCAAAGGGACTGGAGAGGCGGTCCAGGCTACGAAGAAGAGCGACGGAATCAGGGCCCCCAGAGACAGCAACCACCAGCGTGTTGCCGATGACGGAATCTCCAGCGCGCCGAAGCGCGGCCCCGACGAGCCGGTCCACATCCGAGAGGGCGGACATATATCGCCCTTACCGGTTCTCCGGCGAAAGGTGGCAGATGGAGTTGTAGGACAACAGCCGCCGCCCCCTTTCGTTGCTATCGACTGTGCAGATGGACGCCAGGTTTAACGCCATGTTGTGGAAGTTGGCCCAAGGCATGCCCAGTATCTTGGTGATGATGGTCCGGATGGTGAAATTATGGGAGACGACGACCAGGGCTTCGTCGCCGCTGTGTGCCCGCTCCATCTCAAGAAAGGCTTCCCAGGCGCGTTCCTGCAGTTGGGACAGCGACTCTCCACCCGGCATTACTATCGGGCCTGGGTTGTCTCGCCACCCGGTATAGAAATCGGGCCACCGCGCCCGCATCTCGGAGCCGGTCAATCCCTCCATCTCCCCCAAATCCAACTCCTTCAAGCCGGGCATGGGCGTAATCGGCAAAGAGGACAAATGGGAGACTTCCGTAGCAAGTTGCATGGTCCGCGCCAGCGGACTGGAATATAGGGCCGTGGGACCGTCCACCACCGCCGCTGGTGCGGTCTCCCTGGCCTGAGACAACCCCCGGTCGTTCATCTGAACGTCGAATTGTCCCAGGAACTTTCCCAGCTTGTTCCAATCGGTCTCACCGTGCCGCACGAGGAGGGCTTTCACTGTTGGGCCTCGTCCTGGTCTGTGCGCACCCGCCGGACCTCGACGCTGTCGATTCTCACTCCGCTCATCTCCATCACAGTTAGCCTCAGTGAATCGTACTCGACCACGTCTCCGGTATCCGGGATCCGCCCAAGATGGTCCAGGACGAACCCGGCAACGGTTTGGTAGTCTCCTTCGGGCAAACCCAGGTCCAATTCCTCGTTGATCTCTGAAACACCCACACCGGCATCGAGGCGGAAGGTGTGTTCGTCCACCGGAGTGTAGGCTTCCTCCGGGGTATCCCCCTCGTCCTCAACCTGACCCACGATAATCCCCAATAGTTGCTTGGAAGTGGCCAGCCCCGCGATACCGCCAAATTCGTCCACGGTCAAAACCAGACCATGCCCCGCCTTCTGCATTTCGCCGAACGTATCCCCCACCGCCTTGGTCTCCGGAACGAGATAGGCCCCGCGCATGAGATCGGTCACACTGTCCTGGGGTTGAAGTTTCCCCAGGCCAAGCGCTTGCAACACATCCTTGCTCGATAATAGTCCCACCACGTTCTCCGTCGAGCCCTCATAGACCGGGAACCGGGTATGGCTGTGTTGCGAATAGAGCGTCAGGAAGTCCTCCAGCGTAATTCCTCGCTCCAGCCAAATGATCTCCGGCCTGGGAGTCATGATCTCCCGCATCTGCCAGTCTCCGAATCGGAAGACCTTCTCCAACAGCTCCGCCTCGTTCTGCTCCACCACGCCGGATTGGGCGCCCACGGCAATAAGGGTGCGTATCTCCTCATCTCCGATCTCCGGCAGCGCGCCGGTGATGCCCAGCAACCGGTTGCAGAGCGAACTCAACGCCTGGAGCAGGCGGGTGCCGGGCGTGAGAATGAATTCGACCCATGTGAGGGGGCGCGAAACCGCAAACGCCACCGTCTCGGAGCGCCGCCAGGAGATGGTCTTGGGAATGGTCTCGCCAAAGATGAGCAGGACCAGGGTCACTCCAAAGGTGGAGAGAAGCACCGCTTCCGATGTGTTCCCCATTAACGTCACCACCAGAGAAGTGCCCAATACGGCCACTGCGGTGTTCACCAGGTTGTTGCTAAGAAGGACCGTGGCGAGGAACTTTTCCGGTCTCTGAATCAACCTCGCCACCCGGCTCGCGCCAGGCTGACCGATGCTAACCAAATGGGTTAACCTGGCCCGGGAGAGGGCGATCAACGCCGTCTCCGACCCAGAAAAGAAACCCGACAGCACCAGGCAGAGGCACAGTAGAGCTAACCTCCATAAATCCGAGGAATCCATGTCCTGAGAGCACCTCCACAAGCCGGCCCAGTGTGGACCGTCACGACGGCTTGTTTCACGATGATAGCATCGGCCCCGAAGGAGTGTAAAGTTGACTGCAAACAGCCTTCAACCTATCATTCGCAGGGTTGATCGGGGCGTGGAGGGGGCTACCAGCTCCGTATTTAGGGTAATCCTCGAGCGAAAATGCGCCAGGTCTAGAGAGGTGGAATGGGCTTAAAAATCCTGGGGATAGAAACTTCCTGCGATGAGACCGCGGTAGGGGTTGTGGAGGACGGCTGCCGCTTGCTTACCAATATCATCGCTTCCCAGGTGGACCTGCACTCCGCTTATGGAGGGGTGGTGCCGGAACTCGCCTCCCGCCAGCACGTCCGCGACATGGTCCCCGTCGTCGAGAAGGCCGTGGCGGATGGCGGGTTGACCCTCCAGGACATCGACGCCATCGCCGTAACCTACGGGCCCGGCCTGGTCGGCGCACTCATCACCGGGTTAAACACCGCCAAGGCCCTGTCCTTCTCCTTGGACAGACCATTGATCGGCGTCAATCACCTTGAAGGGCACATCTACGCCTCCTGGCTCACGCCCCACGTCCCGGACGAAGACCCGGGATTCCCCTTGGCCTGCCTGATCGCATCCGGCGGCCACACCGACCTGGTCTTGATGGAGGGTCACGGGAGCTACAAGCTGTTGGGACGCACACGGGACGACGCCGCGGGTGAGGCCTTTGACAAAGCGGCGCGAATCCTGGGACTGGGTTTTCCCGGCGGCCCGGAGATTCAACGAGTATCGGAGGGCGCCGCCGGGCAGGAGCGGCTGCCACGCGCCTGGATGAGAGGCACGCTTGACTTCAGTTTCAGCGGGGTCAAGACCGCGCTGTTGCACATGGCTCAGGCTAGAGGTGTCTATCCTGAAGTCCTCGAGGGAATGGAAGAGCCCGAACTAAACCGGCTGGTGCGGGAGATGGCCGCCGCTTTCCAAGAGTCTCTGGTCGACGTGATGAGCGCCAAGCTATTCGAGGCGGCGGAAAAATATGGCGCAAAGGGGCTCGTGCTTGGCGGGGGAGTCGCGGCCAATGCCCGGCTGCGCCAGCGCGTCACCGTACAGTCACCGCTGCCCGTAATCATCCCTCCGCCGATCTTGTGCACCGACAACGGCGCGATGATCGCCGCCTGCGCGTATTTCCAGCATCAGCGGGGAGACCAGTTCGGGCTGGAACTGGACATCGACCCCAGCCTGTCTCTGGGCTAGATCCGGGGAACCCGGGCGCTGAAGACCGCGTTTACCATCTGGTAGACCTGATCTTTTGCGGTCTTGGTCCGGCAAGGGAACGAGAACGCCCAGGTGCTCCCCTGGAAGGATATTGCGCCGCTCTCGCTGGTAAAGTAGTGCTTCCAGACCAACCATCCCCCTGCTATCACCGCCAATAACACCGCGACAGCGCCCAGGTCCATGCGGATAATCGGGAGGGATGGGCCCTGGAACCGGCCGGTCAACTGGTAGGCCACGACCAGGTAAACAATCAGCCCGCAAAGGACCACCAAAAGCCCTTGTAACAGCGACCCCACCCCTCTGGACTCGGACCGAACCGCCACCGCATGAAGGGATTCTAGGGGCGCCACATAGGTCTCGTCCCGCCCGTCTTCAGTGGAGAACGCCATAATCCGTTTGTTGGTCGCAACTAGAATGTTGCCGTTGACTGGGGGTTCGTCGGTCAGGCCGATGGAGGAGGAAAAGAGGTGGGTCACCCGCTCCTCTGGCAGCAAATCCACATTCCGGATGCGGGTGAGATAGCTATCGCGCTGAGGGGCCCCGTTCAACATCATCTTCCCGCAGATATACTACCACACTCCTGTCCAGGGCCATGCTGTAGGCATCAACTTGTTGCCTGGCAATGGACCCGGTTTCCAGCATTCAGAGACCCCACAGCCTTCCCCACAATCAGAGTCTCTTAATTGTTAGGCGATAAGACCATTCTCCGCCTTTCGGAAAAGGGGGATTAAGGGGGATTTCTGCCCCGCTCGGGTTCGAGTTCACGAGAATCGAGAATTGTTGGCCCTGTTCCATGTCACTAATCGTTAGGACGAGCCTCGTTCCAAGCGCACGATGAATTCGGGGGTCCTGTCCGGCACCGGGGAAATCCCCTCAGACCCCCCTTTCCGAAAGGGGGTTATGTACTTGACCCGTGCGGTACTGATCGCTGGGCCATACAATTAATAGGCCCTGCCTACAAATTTGACACCTAAACCCTACCTGTGGTAGCGTCTAGCGTGCGAAAGGCCGAGATGGAGACGAGTAGGTAGGGGTAGGCGCTAAGCGAACCCGGTCTGGTGAAAGCGGGTGCGCCGAGCTTAACCGAAAATCACTCCGGAGCCGCCAGCCGAACCCCTGGTCCAACCAGGGAGCGTAAGCCGAGCCGGGCTCGTCGCCCGTTATCAAAGACGGGGCATGTTGGTGTCCTTATTGAGAGGCCCCATTCATAAGCGGGGCAATTAGGGTGGTAACGCGGGATTTTGTGAGTCTCGTCCCTACGTAGGGCGGGGCTTTTTTATTTGCCTGAATTCCGGCCCCACGAGACCCAGAATGGCCCTATCCCGGCAAGGCAAAGACAATCGGGAGCACCCCGGAGGTTGCCGTGAAACTCAAAGGCGCTGATATCATTTGCGAAACTCTCCTCCGCGAGGGAGTGGACGTCGTGTTCGGTTATCCTGGCGGGGCCATTCTACCCTTCTACGACGCCCTCTGGGGCTACCCCCAACTCCGCCATATCCTGGTCCGCCACGAGCAGGCAGCGGCCCACGCCGCCGACGGCTACGCCCGGGTTACCGGCAAGGTAGGCGTTTGCATCGCCACCTCAGGGCCAGGGGCCACCAACCTGGTAACGGGTATCATGGGGGCCAAGGCGGACTCCGTGCCCATGGTGGCGATCACCGGACAGGTGGCCCGTACCGCCCTGGGCTCGGAAGCCTTCCAAGAGTGCGACACCTGCTCCATCACCGCGCCCTGCACCAAGAAGACCTACATGGTCATGTCGGCCCGCGACCTTGCGCCCACCATCCAGGAGGCGTTCCAGGTTGCTCTGGAGGGGCGTCCCGGCCCGGTATTGATCGATATCCCCCGCGACGTCCAGTTGGAAGAAGCCGATTTGGAGTTCTCCGACATGCAACGCTCCAACTCCCAGCCACTGTCCAGGGAGACCCTTCAGCACGTCTCCGAGGCCGCCAGGCTGATCAATGACGCCGAACGGCCGGTCATCATCGGAGGCCACGGAATCCTCGCGTCGGGCGCTCACGAGGAGTTGCGCCAACTCGCGGAGGCCACCGGCATCCCCGTTATCACCACCCTGTTGGGATTGAGCGGGTTCCCCGGCAACCATCCACTCAGCCTGGGAATGCTGGGCATGCACGGGATGTATTGGTCCAATATGGCCGTCGACGAGGCAGACCTGATCGTGGGACTTGGAATGCGCTTCGACGACCGCGTTACCGGCAAAGCATCGACCTTCGCGCCCCACGCCCGGATTATCCACCTGGACATCGAGCCGACCCAGGTTGGGCGCAACGTGCCGGTGGAGGTCCCACTTATAGGGGACGCCAAGAAAGTGCTGTCTGCACTGGTGCCCCAGGTGCACCACAAAGAGCGGCCAGAGTGGATGGGCTACATTGAGGGTATGCGCAAGGACCATCCTTCCCTGGCAATCCCCAATGGCCACAAGTTGCAGGTGCAGCACGTACTTTGTGATCTTGACCAGTTGCTTCAAGAAGACGATCAGACCGTGGTCGTGACGGGAGTGGGCCAGCATCAAATGTGGGCGGCCCAATTCCTCCATTTCAACCGCTCCAACACATTCGTATCGTCGGGCGGCCTTGGCGCGATGGGCTTCGAGCTTCCGGCGGCTATGGGAGTACAGGCTGGCAGGCCGGACACACCGGTATGGAGCATCGCCGGTGACGGGGGGTTCCAGATGGTCTCCCAAGAGTTAGCGACTGTTGCCGAAGAGAACCTGCCGGTCAAGATCGCCCTGTTCAACAACGGCTATCTGGGGATGGTCCGGCAATGGCAAGAATTGTTCTTCGAGAACCACCTGAAGGCCGTACCCATCTCCGGCCCCGATTATGTGAAGCTGTCCGAAGCTTACGGCGTCCCCGCTGTCCGCGTCAGAGACCGTGAAGAGGTGTTGCCTGCGCTGCGGCAGGCCCAGGAACACGACGGTCCTTTCCTGATCGAGTTCATCGTGGACCCCGACGCCAACGTCTACCCGATGGTCCCGCCAGGAGGGGGTCTGGCGGATACCATCGAAGACCCTCTCGTGGTGAACGGCGCGGACTAACCCTCCGCGCCCGGTTCAGACACTGAGGAAGTGGGAGGACGGGTATCCTCACGCCCACGCCGGGACCCGAACCGGTACGAGACGCCCGCGACCAGACCAAGGGCAACGAGGACCCCGGCGGCCGCGATCGTCCAATATAGGCCAAGGTTTCCCCGGTCATCAAAGAAGTCGACTCTGATGGTTGCTTCGGGCCTTATCGAAGTCGAGAAGCTGGCCTCCGCCGCTAGAGCCCCTTCCTCGACCTGCTTGTGGTCCACCCGGCCCTGTCCTTCCAGGAAGTCCATCATCCGCTGAAAGTCGGCGGGAAACACGCGGACCGAGAGGCTAGAGCGGGTAGAGTCTCCCCGCACCGTGGTAACCACCCGGTCGATTGCTCCGTTCATGGACACGGCAAGCTGTTTGGCCGCCTCTACGCTATCTTTGACGTTGGGCGCTTCTACGCTAAGGTTCGCTGAGGGTGGTTCCGGAAAGAGATCATGGGGCAACGATAGGGTCACCGTGATAGTCGCCAGGGCGACACGCCGCTCCAAGAAGTTTAGCTGGCCCTGGGACCGCTCGATTTCAGACCTGACGCGGGCCAATTCCCTCTCTATCGACAGCACTTCGCTGACCGCTGAGGCTTTCTCCAAGAGGGCCAACAGGCTTTTCTCTTCTCGAAGTGCGCTGTCCAGGCGAGCTTTCAAGTCAATGAACCTTTCCGAGACGTCTTCGGAACCCTGAGTCGTGTCCTGAACGCTGCCAAGGCACTCGACTTGCACCAATACCGAGGAGAACTCCGCTTGGGGCACGCGAATAGCTATAGTAGCCCGCTGCCGCAGCGGCCCTCCCCCGCTTGTTAGATGCTCCACGAAACCGCCCACGCTCTCGGCGATGGCCCGCACCCGGTCTACGGCCTCCTGGACCTCCTCCACTTCCAGGGATATGGAGGCCGTGGAGATCACCTTCCGCTCCGCGATTTGAAGGAGTGGCGCGGACCCATTGGAAGTAACGTCGTTGACCGAATTCTTTCCCTCAAATACCCGTATGCTAGTTGCCTCCTGCGCCACTTGATTGTCCACGACGACTTCCTGGGCATCCTCCCCACGCGAAAAGAAGCCTGCTGCCTGGTCCATGGGGCTGCGGCCCATACCCAGGCTCTCGCTCATCGTCTGAGATTCCGTTGACTGTGCTTCGTGACCGCCACAGGCCAGAATTAGCGCCAGGGCCGCAACTATGACCATGAGTGGCAACCTGCACATGCTCTTAACCTCCGTATGTCTCATACTGATAATAGACGTTGAGCGTGGGCGATTTGTTCCAGTACTATATCGCGTGTCACCAAATCTCAAGGGTCTCTTCATTGCGGGCCCCGGCCAAGTCCAATGGCTTGCGGCTGGCGGTCTAATACCCTAGACTTGTACCAAATTTGCCGACTGGTCGATCAGCGCAATTGCGTCATCGCGCATGTGACTTATGGGAGGAGACCGTGGAGAAAGTAACCATTCAAGAGGCTTCGCGGCGGCTGAACCTGTCACAAGCCGCCATCCGCGAATCCATACGCAACGGTGAACTGAAGGCGTCCCGAGATAAGAACGCTACGGGCGGAAACCGCTGGATGGTGGAGATGCCCGAGGATGGCTGGGAGAACGGGTTTACCTCGTCCCTGCGCAACCTGGCCCTTAACATGACGCCCTGGTGGTGGTCC
Organism: Dehalococcoidia bacterium; assembly: GCA_965205385.1. GTDB lineage: Bacteria > Chloroflexota > Dehalococcoidia > Lucifugimonadales > UBA3495 > CATOSP01. The sequence continues at coordinate 1,186,008 of CBDBGS010000008.1, read as the reverse complement.
AACGAAAAAAACATCGGGCTAGTCCACTATGTGCAGGATCTCGGCATCGAAGAGATCGAGCCGCTGTATCTCTGCGGCCTCAAAGGCAATAACGTCTGGGACGCCACGGGCCACACGCTGGAGCAGCGGTGCCCGGAGTGCGCGGAGATAGCCAAGGAGCGGGACCTGCCCCACGCCTGACCGCGCCCTCCGGCTGTTAAGGCACACTAGCCCCCGCCGCCAACTCCGGAACCAATCCCTGGCTCGGTCATCGCTTCCGGGTCCAATAGGCTGTCCAATTCAGCGTCCGACAAGCTTGTCTTGAGCTTGGCCACTTCCCTGATGGTCTTACCGGTTGCCGCGGCCTCTTTCGCGATGTCCGCTGCGGCGTCATACCCGATGGCGGGCGAAAGGCCAGTACCAAGCATCAGCCCTTTTTCGACCATCTCCGGTCCCACCGACGTCGCCTGGATACCCTTGACGCATTGTTCGGCAAAGTTGTTGGCCGAAGACGTGAGCAGGGCAATCGACTGCAGGATGTTGTGGGCCGCCACCGGCATCATCGTATTCAACTCGAAGTAGCTTCCGTGCCCGGCCATTGCGACCGTGGTGTGGTTCCCCATCACCTGGGCTACCACCTGGATCACCGACTCCGAGATCACCGGGTTTACCTTTCCCGGCATGATCGAACTACCCGGCTGGACCTCTGGAACTGTGATCTCACCCAGCCCCGCCCTGGGCCCGCAAGCCAGGAACCGAACGTCATTTGCGATTTTGTGAAGGCTGATCGCAATCGTCTTCAGGATACCGCTAGCCTCCACCGTGGCGTCCAAAGTCGCCTGTGCCTGGAAGTGGTTCTCCGTCTCCCGGATGTCAACGCCAGTCATATCTGATAGCAGTTGGCAGGTTCGGGAGGAGAATTCCGGATGGGTGTTGACGCCTGTACCCACCGCCGTTCCTCCCAGGGCAACCTCCGCGAGAGCCTCCTGTGCCCTGCCCAGCCGCTTGACGCCGTTTTCCGCCTGCCCTGCGAACCCCAGGAACTGTTGTCCCAGGCGGATGGGTGTCGCGTCTTGCAGGTGGGTGCGCCCCGTCTTGATGACCGGCCAAAACTCGTCGGACTTTTTGCGTAGCTCGATAGCCAGGAATTTCAAACCAGGGACCAAGTCCTCCTTGATCGCCAGGAGCGACGCCAGGTGTATGCAGGTGGGGATGACGTCGTTGGACGATTGACCCATGTTCACGTGATCGTTGGGGTGGACCAGCCGCGAGCCCAGGTCTCCGCCCATTATCTGCGTGGCCCGGTTCGCTATCACCTCGTTGGCGTTGGTATTGGTGGAGGTGCCGGAGCCTGTCTGGAAAATGTCCAGGACGAATTGATCGTCCAGCTTCCCGTCCGCGACTTCCTGCGCAGCCGCCACGATGGCTTCGGCAATGTTCTGGTCCAACAGCCCCAGTGAGGCATTGGCGCGGGCCGCGGCCAGCTTTACCAACCCCAGGGCGCGGATAAATGACCTGGAGAACCGTAGGTCGCTTATGGGGAAGTTAAGCACCGCCCGCATCGTGGATGCCCCGTAAAGGGCATCGGAGGGAACTTCCATAGGACCCATGGAATCTCGTTCGACTCGTACGTTTGGACCCGTGGTGGTCATTGCGCTACCTTCCTGTCGAAAAATTGCTTACCCCCGCATCCGGAGCGGCAACGCCGGTGTACCCGGTTTAACGGCCTTCCCTGATCCAGTCGGCCACACGCTCGGCGATCATGAGAGTTGTGGCGTTGGTGTTGGCGCGGATCACGTCGGGCATCACAGAAGCGTCCACGACCCGCAGGCCGTCCAACCCGTGGACGTGGCAGTATTGGTCCACCACGGCCATATCGTCCGAGGCCTGCCCCATCTTGCAAGTACCGGAGATGTGGTGCTGAGTGTAGGCGTTCCGCAGCATCCAGTTGTCCAACGACTCGTCTGAAACCAGATCGGCGTCGGTGGGGTTTAACCGCTCCGCGATCATGTCGGAGAAGGGTGGTTGATCCGCCAACTTCAAAGCCAGCCGCAGGGCCTCGCGCATCCGTTCCCGGTCGTTGGGGTCTGATAAGTAATCGTAATTGAAGTTGGGCTGCACGTGCGGATCGGTGGACACCAGCCGGAGTTCTCCAGCCGACACCGCGTTCTGAAGTGCGCAGCTTAGACCGAAGTGGAAGTCGTCGCTCACGATTTGAACGCTGGCTGGGCGGTGCTCGCTGTTCATCAGGATCGGGCTGAGTTGGAAGTCCGCCCGGGTGGGAGAGCCGGGGTTGCTAAATCGCAATCCCACCTGAATGCTGGGGGCGGAGTCGTCCGGCGAATCGCCGTGGCCGCGAAATAGAATAAACGCCGCTGGATGGTCCCGTAGGTTCTGGCCCACTCCGGGCAACTCTTCCACCAAGTCGATGCCCAGCCCGGTTAGCTGGTCCCTGGGACCCACTCCGGACATCATGAGTATCTGGGGTGAAGCCACCGCCCCGCTGGACAGAATGATTTGGTCTCCGGTCACCGTGAATTTCTCTCCGCCGCTTTCCGCTTCCACCCCCACGGCCCGCTTGCCTTCGAACAGGATCCGCCACACGGTGACATTGCCCCTGATGGTGATGTTGAGCCGGTGGCGGGCCAGGGCAAGATATGTCAACGCCGCGCTCATGCGGACACCATCGATGTTGTTCATCGGCCGAGACGCGATGCCGTTGGAGTCGGGGTGGTTCTGGTCCGGGTCCTCCGGAAATCCTATGCGGACGCAGGCGTCGTAAAAGGCCCGGAACGCGGGCAACCAATTTTCCCTCTTCTGTCGGCGCACCGGTATGGGTCCCTCGCTGCCGTGAAAGTCTCCTCCGGGGTAGTCGAGGTCGGTCTCCAGCTTTCGGAAATAGGGCAACACGTTGGTAAAGGCCCACTCGTTGTTGCCCCACTCTGCCCAATTATCATAGTCCTCTGGTACTCCGCGAAATAACACCTGGCCGTTAATTGCGCTGGAACCTCCGGTGGCCCGGCCCCGGGGGATGACGATCGGTTCTGGCTGCAGCGGAGTGGCGGTGGCGCGGTAGTCCCAACTATGCGGGCCGTAAGCCGACCGCCAGATGTTGTATCCTTCCTTGAGGTCAATAGGGAGGTGTTCGAATTCGGGATAGTCGGGGCCTGCTTCCAGCAGCAGGACCGACCTGCCGCTGTCCTCGGACAATCTGGTCGCCAAGACGCAACCGGCGGAACCGCCCCCGATGACTATGTAATCGTAGTTCATACTGTCAGCCTTCTTGAAACAAACGCTGCTTCTACCAAATGGATTCGAGCAGGTCCTCCAACTCCCCCACAGCCTGCACCGGACGAAGGTTGCGGGTTATGGCGAAATCGGTCATCGAGTCCCGTGCAATCTCTTCGATCCCCGCACGAGGCACCCCAACCTCCCGCAATTTAGTCGGCATTCCCAGGTCGAAATATGTCTGTTCCACCCATTGTGCCGCCGCTTCAGCGGCCTGCCGGTCGTCACCTTTTCCCCCGACTCCCAGATGAGATGCCAGGCGGGATTGGCCTGGTAGGTTCTTCTCCATGTTGAACCGCATTCCGGGCGCGGTAAGGACCGAGTAGGCCTCTCCGTGGCTGCACTCCGGATACCGGGTGTCCAGTGAGTGGGCCAGGGCTCCGGTCACACCCAGGGCGCGCCCACCTGAGCCGCTGTCGGAGGCGCGGTTGCTCAGGTAAGCTGCGGCGCAGAGGTCCAACCGGACCTGGGCGTCCTCCGGTTCAGCGTTCACCCGGTGCAGGCTTGCCCGCATCAACCTGAGGGACTGAAGCAAGTCACCTTCGGCGAGCGGATTGGGCCGCCGTTCCGACTGAAGCCCGCCGAGCACACCGCTAAGACACGAGGCCGCCGCGCTCAGACACAGCGAAGGAGGAGCCGTGAGCAGGGCTCCGGTATCCCAGAAAAGCGCGGATGGGCGTGTCTTGGGGTCGAACAATTCCACCCGATGTCCGGTTTCAGGGTCTATCACGGCAGTACCGGCCCGGGTGGCGGCGGTGGTCGGCGTCGTGAGGACTACGATGTTGGGCATCTTGGGCTTCATCAACCTGGGACTTACCGGCGGCTGCCCCGGCGGATACCTGGTGGCATGGTCCTGGGCGCGGCCTCCCTCGGCCAGCAAGATCACAATCGCCCTGGCGGTTACAACCGCGCTGCCCCCGCCCAGCGCGATAACCGTGTCCGCCCCGGACTCCGCGGCCAATGCCACACCCGCTTCTACCGAAGGCAGCGGAGAACCGGCCTGGACTCCATCGAAGCAGCCAGCATAACGGTCTCCCAGGGCCCCTTTGACCCGTTCAAGCAAGTCGGTGCGGTGAGCAACGGTCCGCCCGCAAACTACGAACGCACGTCCGCCCCGGACCCTGTCCACTTCTTCTCCCAAACGGGACAGGATACCCTCGCTGCCATGTATGCGGATTGGGTATCCCACGGAACGAAATGGAGTTTCCAACGGCAAGAAAGTCCCCCAATCTGTCCGGCTACGTGCGCCTGTCTGGCCGCTACACTATGTTGCCACCGGCCACCACTTTTCGCAACCTGAACGCGCGGCGGTGACTGTTCAGACTCGATGACTCTGATTGGCTGAATCCCACATCGGGCATCTCCACGATGACCCTCAAACCATTTCCCTCAGCCGCGACCAGTCATTCCCGCGCAACCAGTCATTCCCGCGCAGGGAGACCTTTGAATAATCCCCTCTCCCTCCGGGAGAGGGTTGGGGTGAGGGCGTCCTCCGTATCTGGGCGCACTCTGGATTCCCGCTTTCGGAGACCTTTGCGTAACCTTCCGCGACTCCCGCGAAAGCGAGAATCCAGAAATACCAATGATAGTGACCGTTGCTGGTTGCGAAGGTTTCTGGATTCCGGGTCAAGCCCGGAATGACGGACTGGGAGTAGGAAGGACACATCAAGTCTGAACAGTTACACGCGGCGAGGCCTCGAATCCCAGTCTGAGTTTGACACCTCCCGGCCGTGGTTTAATATCACTGCATCATTACTATTTCAAAATGTGAAATCGGATTGGCGAGGTGTTCAATGCCCGAGATGAGCGGGGCCCAGGCGTTGGTGGGCTCATTGGCCCGGCACGGAGTGGAAGTTGTGTTCGGCCTTCCCGGTGTGCAGATCATGGATGCTTTCGACGCCCTGTTCCACGAACCTAGCATCCGCTTGGTCTTGGCCCGCCACGAGCAGGCAACTACCTACATGGCCGACGGGTACGCGCGGACCACCGGCAAACCCGGCGTGGCCCTGGTAGTACCCGGTCCCGGCGCGTTGAATGCCACGGCGGGTCTGGGTACGGCCTACGCCGCTTCTTCACCCGTCCTTTTGGTGTCGGGGCAGATCGAGAGCTACAATCTGGGCCAGAACCGGGGCGCGCTCCACGAAATCGGCGAGCAGTTGGACGTCTTCAAGCATCTCACGAAGTGGTGCGACCGGGCCGAGTCGGTGGAGCAGATTCCCGACATGGTCCAGACCGCCTTCCACCACCTGTCCTCCGGCAGGCCCAGACCTGTGGAAATCGAGGTGCCTTGGGACCTTTTACCCATGACCGGAGATGCCGACCTGCCAGAGCCGGAGGGTCCTGCGAAAGCGTCCCCGGACCCGGCGCTTATCCGCCAATCCGCGGAACTCCTGGGACAGGCGAAACGCCCGCTAATCTGGGCGGGAGGCGGCGCACGGGAAGCCGACGTTTCGGAAGAGTTGTTGGAGCTGGCGGAAGCCCTCAAAGCCCCGGTCATCACTACTCCCGAGGGTAAAGGCGCAATCCCCGAAGACCACGCCCTTTCGCTGGGGAGCTTCTACTATGCGCATGGACCAGGCCACATGGCCTTGCCACAGGCCGATGTAATCCTGGCCATCGGTAGCCGAATGCTCTTCACACCCAACGTTCCGTGGGGAATCCAGCCCCACCAAAAGTTAATACACATCGACGCCGACCCGGAAGAGCTGGGTAGGAACATCCCCACCACCGTCGGGGTTGCCGCAGACGGCAAGCTGGGGGTGCGCGCCCTTCTGGAAGAGCTGGGCGGCAAAACCCACGCCAGCGAGTGGACCACGGCAGAGACGACCGCCATCCGGCAGCAGGCGGACCGGGAAATCCGGGAATTGGCCCCGCTCCAGGTGGAAATCATCGAGTCAATCCGGCGGGAACTGGAGGACGACGCGATCATGGTGGCCGGCACCACTGACATAGGCTACTGGAGCCATCTTGCCTACCCCGTCTTGAAGCCCCGCACCTACCTGACCTCGTCCTACTTCGCGACGCTTGGCTATGCCTTCCCTACCGCCCTGGGCGCCAAGGTGGGCAACCCGGACAAGCAAGTTGTGGCGACCACGGGTGACGGAGGGTTCGGTTATGCGTCGGGAGAGTTGGGCACCGCCGTTCAGGAAGGGATCAACGTGGTCACACTGGTCTTCAACAACGAAATGCTGGGCGCGTCCCACCACGACCAACAGAGGCGGTTCGGCGGCAGGGTCATCGGGACTCGGCTGCACAACCCTGACTTCGCCCAACTCGCGGAGGTCTACGGCGCCTTGGGCATCAAACTAGACAACCACCAGGGTCTGGGCGACGCGCTGCGCACGGCCCTCCGGGCAGACCGCCCGGCCGTGATAGAAGTGCCTATCCCCAATCTGGCTCCCCCATTCCAAGTAACCCCTCATGGTCTGGACAATGAAAGGGGCTAGCACCAAGCGGCCGGAAGCTAGACCGGGTGTTAAAATGAACTCCACGAGAGCCGGGAAAGGGAGAGCCGGGAAAGGATAGAAATTTGGCCATCGACACGCGGAGGATCCGGCGCTATCGGTCCCAGAGTTTACGCTTGCTGGGCGACGCCCTGGACCACACTCGCACCGGGCGCTGGAGCAGGGCGGAAGACCTGCTCTGGGGCAGCCTGACACAGGCAATCAAGGGCGTTGCCCTGGCTCGTGGGCTGGAGCTGGAAGGTGACGAGGCAGTCAGGGCCTTTGCCTCGGAGTTGGGCGAAGAGAGCCGAGACCGGCGGCTCCGCAACGGGTTTGACCGCCTTCACTCCTACGGCGAGATCGTACAAGGGGTTAGAGACTCCCGCGCCAGAGTAGACCGGCTATACCCCATCTTAGAAGACATCACCAACGCGGTTGAACTTTTGTGGGATATGGTCCGGGTCGATGAGTAGCGCCAACGTGACGGTCCCCCGGGAGATGACCGGGCCCACTGTGGTCATACAGACCCACGGTTGCAAGCTGAACCAGGCAGACAGCGATCAACTCGCCCGGCGGTTCGCGGAGGCTGGCTACCGGGTAGTGGATGTCGGTTCTCCGGCTGACGTATTCGTGCTCAACACCTGCACAGTGACTCGTACCGCCGACTCCAAGGCCCGGCAAGCCCTCCGCAAAGCCCACCGTTCCAACCCTGGCGCGTTGATCGTGGCAACCGGTTGCTATGCCCAAAGGGACAGGGAAGAATTGTTGCGAGTCGAAGGTGTCGGGCTGGTGGCAGGCAACACCGAGAAAGAGCGGATTCCGTCGCTCGTAGCCCAGGCCCTCGGGGGCACTGGCCCGGGCCAGCTCATCCCAGTCTCCTTTCCTGACCACGCGCCCCGGGAATCCCAGCCCACAATCCCCCAGCCGTTGCCGTCGGTCACGCGCAATCGGGCAATGGTCAAGATACAAGAGGGATGCAACCAGGTCTGCGCCTACTGCATTGTGCCCAAGGTGCGGGGCCGGGAACGGAGCATTCCGCCGGAGACGTTGGTCCAGCAGATAAACGACCGCAGCGGCCAGGGCGTCCAGGAAGTAGTCCTGACCGGCACCCAGTTGGGCACTTACGGCTTCGACATCCCTGGTATGACTCTACCTGGACTTCTTGAGCGGTTACTGAGGGAAACGAGTATCCCCCGGATCAGGGTGTCCTCGCTTCAGGCCCAGGAGATAAGCCCTGCTCTCCTGGACCTCTGGCGGGACGAGCGTTTATGCCCGCACTTTCACGTGCCCCTCCAATGCGGAAGCGATCCCGTGTTGTTGGCCATGCGCCGCCGCTATACCACAGCACAGTTCGCTAAGACTCTGGACTCAATTCTGGACAGGATGCCGGACGCGGGAATCACGACCGACGTGATCGTAGGGTTCCCAGGAGAGGACGGGTCCGAATTTCAGGCAAGCCGCGACTTCGCCGAGCAAATGCGGTTCGGCGACATGCACGTGTTTCCCTTCTCCGCGCGCCCCGGCACCAGCGCGGCTTACTTGAACGACGACACTCCGCCCCAGGTCAAGAAAGAGCGGACCGCCGAGATGCTAGAGGTCGCCAGGCGTGGAGCCACGGAGTTTCGCCTCGGTCAATTGGGGAAGGTACGTCCCGCGCTCTGGGAGTCCTCCGGGCGCGGGGAATACGGGGAAGTCTGGTGGGGCCTGACGGACAACTACATCCGAGTGAATACCGTTAGCGGCCATAACCTACGGGACCGCATCACGCAGGCCAAGCTCACATCCCTGGACGGAGAAGTAGTTTCCGTAGAGGTCGCAGGATAGAGGCCCCCGGATTAATCTCATGCCACAGGCAGGGAGCCCCAGGTCTTGAGACTAAACAGCGGCAGCCACTCGGTCTTTTCCAGGTGACCGTGCGGCTGCCGGCAATATTTTCGGGGATTAGTCCTGGGCCAAACGCCCCAGAAGCCTAGAGGTCCACGGGTCTAAGGTAACCCATGTCCCCCTTTCGCTCCAGGTATCCGGCGCGGACGTCATGCCCGTGGGAAAACACGAGCAACCAGCCCTGCTTCTCCGCCTGGGTTAAGAGGTCTCGTTTCTGCTCCAGAGTCGTCTCCGGGGAGCGGTCAAAGGCTGAGATCACGGCCAAATTGAGATGGTGCGGAGTTGGCACGATGTCCCCTAGGAACACTATGCGCTCCCCGCCGTGGTTGAACATGACCATCTGGTGTCCCTTGGCGTGGCCATCGGTAACCACTACGTTCAGGCCTGGCAGGATCTCGGAGTCCCCGTCCAGCATTTCCAGTTGGCCGCGCTCTTCGATGGGAAGGAAATTGTCAGCGCGGTGGTTAACGTGGCACCGTTCGTTGGGATTGCACGCTTCGTCCCAACAGGCTTGCTGCACGTAATATTGGGCCTTGGGGAATGTGGCCACCAGGTTTCCGGCCCTGTCCAGTCTTGTGCATCCACCGCTGTGGTCGAAATGAAGATGAGAAAGTATTACCGCGTGAATGTCCTTGGGGCCTAGACCGAGACCCTTGAGCCCTCTCAGGAGCCGGCTGGGCACCAAGCCCAACTGCTCTCTGTCATTGGTGTCCGCTTCCTTGGAACCTACGCCGGTGTCTACCAGGATATTCTGCCCGCAGACCTGGAGCAGCAGGCAGTTGAGGCCCAGGGTCATCCGGTTCTTTCGATCGGTGACCACGTTGTTTTCCCAGGCTACCTTGGGCACCTGGCCAAACATGGAGCCTCCATCTAGTTTAATTACACCATCGCTTATCACCTTAACTGCTGTCGACATCATCTTTACACCCAAACCCTTCTGCGAATTTTGTTCATAACTCGCTCCCCCCTCGAAGCCGTCCTCCTGAGTAAATAAAGAACTGAATGACGATGACTAAATAAATTGGGGATTCCAAGAAACCAGACCACAGGTGGGCCTTTTTGTCAGAGGACACTACGATCGGGGTTAGAGTCAACTCGGATACCGATGGTCCCTAGTTGTTCAGCGCACTTGGCGCTCGTAGTCACCTCCTCGTCAGTCAAGACTCAGGGCTGGTCTCCCCCTCCAACCCAACTGTTATAAAGAGTAAACGATTGAAGTCGAAGCTTGTCAAGATATTTTAAGACCAATTTTATACGAATAACAAAATTACTCTACATAATAGCAAATATCGTAGCTGTTCAGACTCGATGACGCGGATTGGCTGAATCCCACATCGGGCATCTCCATGATGATTCTCGAACGATGTCCCTCAGCCGCGACCAGTCATTCCCGCGCAGGGAGACCTTTGAATAATCCCCTCTCCCTCCGGGAGAAGGTTAGGGTGAGGGCGTCCCCCGTATCTGGGCACACTCCGGATTCTCGCTTTCGCCGGAATCACGGAAGGTTACGCAAAGGTCTCCGAAGGCGGGAATCCAGAAATGCTAATGACAGTGACCGTTGCTGGTTGCGAAGGTTCCTGGATTCCGGGTCAAGCCCGGAATGACGGGCTGGCGGTAGGAAGGACACATGAAGTCTGAACAGTTACCAAATCTTATCTACTACGACAGCCCCTTCAATGCCGATAATCTGGTCCCACGGAAAGAGGGCGACGGAGGGAAGAAGTCGGGGTGATGACCTTGGCAATAGCGGAAATGGCGGTCGGCCCCCCACCCGCTATTGCCGCTGGGCCTGCTCGATCCTGGCCCAGCTATCGCGGAGGGGCACTGTACGGTTGAACACGAGCTTGCCGGGCGCTGAATCCACCGAGTCCACGCAGAAGTAACCCTGCCTTTCAAATTGGTACCGGCTGCCGGGTTCGGAACCGGCCAGGCTGGGTTCGACCTTGCAGCCCGTCAAGGCTTCCAGCGAATTGGGGTTGAGGTCAGCCTTGAAGTCGCCCCCGCTATCATCGCTGCCGGGGACCGGTGACTTGAAAAGCGTGTCGTAGAGCCGTACCTCGGCGTCCAACGCGTGAGCGGCGGAAACCCAATGCAGCGTGGCCCTGACTCTGCGGCCGTCGGGGGATGACCCGCCGCGCGACTCGGGGTCGAACGTGCAACGTAGCTCCACCACCTCGCCGGTGTCCTCGTCTTTGACGACGTCGGTGCAGGTGATGTAACAGCCGTAGCGCAGCCTTGCTTCCCGTCCGGGCGCCAACCGGAAGAACCTTCTCGGAGGGTCTTCTCGAAAGTCGTCCTTCTCGATGTACAGCACCCTGGAGAAGGGAACTCTACGGCTGCCCATGGAGGCGTCCTCGGGGTTGTTGGCGGCCTCGAATTCCTCTGTCTCACCTTCTGGATAGTTGTCGATTACGACACGCAACGGGTTTAAGACCGCCATCACCCTGGGCGCCCGGCGGTTCAAGTCCTCCCGGACACTGTTCTCCAACTGTCCCAGGTCCACCAAGCTGTTCCGCTTGACTATTCCGGTACCGTCCACGAAATTGCGAATCGATTCCGGAGTGTAGCCGCGCCTTCGCATGGCTGACAGGGTGGGCATGCGGGGATCGTCCCAACCCGAAACATGCCCTTCTTGCACCAACTGAAGCAGCCTTCGCTTGCTGACAACGGTATGGCTGACGTTCAACCGCGCGAACTCGATCTGCTGGGGATGATAAATGTCGAGTTCGTCTAGGAACCAATCGTAAAGCGGCCGGTGGTCCTCAAATTCCAGGGTACAGATCGAGTGTGTGATTCCCTCGATGGAATCAGACTGACCATGGGCGAAGTCGTAGGTGGGGTATATGCACCACTTGTCACCGGTGCGGTGGTGCGACTCATGCAGGATACGGTAAAGCACCGGGTCCCGCATGTTCAAATTTGGCGAGGCCATGTCTATCTTCGCCCGCAACACGCACTCGCCGTCCACGTATTCCCCGGCTCGCATTCGCTCGAACAGGTCCAGGTTCTCTTCCAACGGCCGGTCGCGGTACGGGCTGTTCTTGCCGGGTTCCGTCAGCGTGCCCCGGAATTCCCGCATTTCCTGGGCCGAAAGGTCACAAACATACGCCTTGCCCTTGCGTATGAGGGCCACGGCGAATTCGTAAAGCTGGTCGAAGTAGTCCGACGCATAGTAGAGGTGGTCTCCCCAGTCCCAGCCCAACCACCGGATGTCTTCCATGATTGACTCGACGTACTCCGTGTCCTCCCTGCTGGGATTCGTGTCGTCGAAACGCAGGTGGCACCTGCCTCCGTCATGCTCCGAGGCGATACCGAAGTCAATGGAGATGGCCTTGGCGTGGCCAATGTGCAGGTATCCGTTCGGTTCAGGTGGAAAGCGGGTCACCATTCGGCCGCCAAACCTGTTGCTGGCCATGTGATCGGCTATGATCCCGTGTATGAAGTCGGAGGGACCGGCGGAGTCGTCGGAGGTCATGCTTCCTTACCTCGAAAATTGCGCATGGGGTGTTGGGTCAGACCGGGGTCTTGGGTCAGACCAATGGGGCCATCATGTCTACTGCGCATTCGAGCCGGCGCAATACCCGGTCCCGGCCCAGAACCTCCATGGTCTCGAATAGCGGCGGCGTGGCGGTGCGGCCCGTGACGGCGGTCCTCAAAGCTCCGAAGAACTGGCGCGGGCTAAGCCCAAGCTCCTGGCCAGCCGCCCGCAACCTCTCTTCCAGGTACAGGTTCTCGAAGTTTGAGGAATCTCGCAATTTCTCCAGCGCGGCTTCCAGCGCGTCCCGTGTCACGACTGCGTCCATTCCTCTCTGAACCAACGTCTTGGCGTCGTATTCCGGCAAGTCTTCGAAGAAGTACCGGGTCATCTCCGCCGAGTCGGAGAGCAGCTTGATCCGCTCTTGGACCAGAGGGGCGATGGCCGCAAGATAATCGGGGTCTACCGGCAAGAGGCCGCTGGGCAGGTCCCGCTCCAGGAAGGGAAGCATCCGGCCGGCAAGTTCCTCGGCGGGCAACTCCCGGATGTAGACACCGTTCATCCAGGTCAGCTTCTCCCGGTCGAATATCGCGGAAGACTTGGTGATATGTTCCAACGAGAACCCTTTGATGATGTCGTCCGTCGGCATAACTTCAGTCTTATCGTCCAGGGCCCAGCCCAGCAGGACCATGAAATTCAACATGGCCTCGGGCAGATATCCTTCCTCCCGGTAGTCCAAGAGAGCGGTCGCGCCATGACGTTTGGACAGCTTAGCCCGGTCGGGGCCCATGATAATCGGCAGGTGGCCGAACTGGGGCGGATCGAAATTCAGGGCCTGATAGAGCTGAATATGCCGGGGCGTGCTTGGCAGCCATTCCTCGGCTCTAAGGACGTGACTAATCTCCATGAGATGGTCATCGGTGACCACTCCCAGGTGGTAGGTGGGAAACCCGTCGGACTTCAGGATCACGAAGTCGTCCAGCAACTCGTTCCGCCACTCCACGTGTCCCCGGATCAGGTCTTCCACCTCGGTAATACCCGAAGTCGGCGTCGCAAACCTTATGACGTAAGGGGCCCCTTCCGCCTCAAGGTCGCTCCGCTGTTCCTGGGTCAGATGGCGGCACCGCCGGTCATAGCCCGAACCTTGTTTCCGGGCCTGCTGTTCCTTCCTCATCTGGTCCAGCCGCTCACGGGTGCAGTAGCAAGGGTAAGCGTGGCCCCGCTCGACTAGAGTGTTGGCCAGCTTCTTGTAGTTGTCCAATCGTTGAGACTGGACATAGGGCGCGTGAGGTCCTTCCACCCGGGGACCTTCATCCCAGTCGATTTTCAGCCAGTCCAGGCTCTCGAGCACGGCGTCCAATGCGCCGGGCACCAACCGCTCCTGGTCTGTGTCTTCGACGCGCACGACGAAATCGCCGCCGTGACGCCGGGCGAAGAGCCAGTTAAAAAGAGCGGTGCGAATGTTGCCGATGTGGGGCTCACCGGTGGGGCTGGGGGCGAATCTTACGCGGACGTTTTCCGCCACTTTTACCCTCCTGATCCTATCAAAACCATTCTACCACGAAGGTAATGGGCCTACCCCGATGTCCGGGTGGTGAGCAGGGCAATCGCATCTTGAATTAGGATGCTGACATCCCGCCCTTCCCACCTGCGGTAACCACCCGTTACCATAAACATCGCCAAGATTCAGTCCTAGTCCAGATCGCCAACCCGCCGCCAAGGGCCAGCGCCACAAAATGCGACACAATGCGACACCACAAAAAACCTCAGCCTCAGGACGCCCGAATGTGCCGCATCCTCACGCTGACCTACGGAGTGCGCAACGGTCTCCTTTCAGGGTTACCGCGGGACGCCTTTGTAGATCCAAGCTCGTTTCCCCAGAGTTAAGATGCGATTGCCCTGGAGTGGTGAGTAATTCCAGCGCTCCTTCCAGGTCGGGTGGGAGGGCGGAATGGAACTCCATCGCATCACCGCTAGTCGGATGCCGGAAGCCCAGGTGGTGGGCGTGGAGGAACTGGCGGGGTACCAATTCGTGGCTTCTGCCGTACAACTCGTCTCCTAGGAGCGGGTTGCCCAGGTAAGCCAGGTGGACACGAATCTGATGGGTCCGTCCCGTTTCCAACAGCAGCTCGACCAGGCTATGCCCCGGTGGATCCTTCACGACTTGGTAACGAGTGCGGGCTTCTCTCCCCCCGACGACCACTGCCATCCGCTTGCGGTTACGCGGGTCCCTGGCGATGGGGAGGTCTATCAAACCGGTGCGAGGCTCTACTTGGCCGACCGCTAGGGCGAGATAGCCCTTGGTCACTTCCCGCGACTTGATCTGTTGGGACAAAGACTGATGGGCGGCATGGGTCTTGGCAACCATCATTAGTCCGGAGGTGTCCTTATCGAGCCGGTGGACGATCCCCGGACGTATATCGCCGCCTATCCCCTGAATATCGGGGCAGAGGGCGAGCAGCCCGTTCACGATGGTCTTGTCAGGGTGCCCCGGCCCTGGGTGCACCGGAATTCCCGCGGGTTTGTCCAGAACGACGATATCACTGTCCTGGTAGACCAGATTCAGAGGGAGCGCTTGCGGGACCAACGCCACGGGTCTGGGTGGGGGAATAACCAGCGACACCAGATCACCCACTTTGACCTTCTGCGATTGCCGGGCCGGACTCCCGTTAAGCCTCACGTGACCATCGGAAATGAGCCTCTGCAACTGTGCCCGAGTCATGCTTGAGTGCTTCCGGGCCAGAAACTGGTCCAAGCGGACTTGGCCGGTGTCGACCCTGTATTCGCTGGTAGAGGGAGGCGCCACGGTTATTCCTATCCTTCCTGGTCTAAGGGTTGGGCAGCCTCTACTACCCCGTGGGCCTGTGGTAAGAGCCTCACTCCGCAGGACATGCACCGCCTGCCTTCCGCCACGGTGTCCAGCCCCCCGCCGCAGACGGGGCAGCGCGTAGCCGGGGCTTGTGGCGAGACTGACAGACCAGCCCGGGCCGCCGAAATCAAGGCATCCGGCTGCCTCTGACCCGTCCGAGACCCGGGTCCCACGAAAATCCATCCAAGAAGCGCCAGCCCAATTACGATGGAGGAGTCGGCAATGTTGAACACCGGCCACGCACCCACATCCAGAAAGTCAGTGACGTGCCCAAGCCTGATACGGTCAATCAGGTTGCCGAGGGCCCCACCGATCTGCAGTCCGAGGCTGATCCGCAACAGGGTGGTCCGCCGCCTCTGGGTATAGTAGACCAACACCAGGACGGCAATCCCAAAAATCGCCACCAGGATCAGGGGGAAGTTATTGCCCTGAAACAGTCCAAAGGCGCTGCCGGTGTTTTGCGCGTGGGTGAACCGGAAAAACCCGTAGTCGGGGAACGAGTCTCGAAAGGGCAGAAAAGTCCGCGCCAGGAACTTGGTGAATTGGTCGCACAGGAACACCAAAGCGGCCAACTGGAGCAGCAAGAAATCGGTGTATATCCGGGATGGCCCCACAGCCGGCGGCCTTGGAGCATCTCCAACGTGGTGCATCTGCAGTTACTTCAGTTTATCCAAGAAGTACTTGCCAATCTGGGGAGTCAACTGGTCCTCGTAGCCACCCCAGAAGTGGTCAGCGCCGGAAACGATGTAACACTCAGGGCGCTTGGAAAAAGCATCCAGCAATGCGGGCACTTCTTCGGACTGAACAAGCTTATCCCGGTCTCCGGATATGATGAACGCATCCCGCTCGCTCTTCTTTAGCGGAGTGTCTTCTAGGGCGCGCAGAGGCGGTGAGATCAGGGCGAGGGCTCTGGCCTTTTTGTGCAGCGACTCGTTGCCCAGGACTACCGATGAACCAAAGGAGTAGCCAGCTAGGCCAATCTTCTTCCCGTCGACGCCGGGCCACGCCTTGATGAGTTCGATCGCGGCCAAGGCTTCCTGGTGTTCCAACTCTCCCTTGGAGTGTTCTCCTTCGCTATTTCCAACGCCGCGAAAGTTGAACCGCAGGGTCGCCATGCCCCGCTCAACCAGAGCTAAGGCCACGCTCCGCACCACGCTGCTGTCCATGTTTCCGCCAAAAAGCGGGTGTGGATGGCAGATGACCACTCCCGGGAACGGTCCCGTGATTCCGTCGGGTTGGGCGATGACGCCTTCGATGTTCAGGTCTTTGGCCTTGAACGAGACTGCACTCTGGCGCACGTTTCCTCCCCTCCGGTATGTCTTTCCGCTGGTATCGTCCCATCTTAGGAGAGCCGTTCCGGTTTGGCAACACGCACCTTTCCCGGTTCGTTGGCCGCTTGCTGACGGTTAAAAGCCCATTTGCTAGAATAGGCTCACATTCGACGGAGTGAGGCCCTGATGAACGTTATCGATTTACGCAGTGACACCGTTACAAAACCTACCGACGAGATGCGCCGAGCCATGTACGAAGCCGAAGTGGGCGACGACGTTTACGGCGAAGACCCGTCCATCAACCAGTTGCAGGAGCGCGCCGCCGAGCTTTTGGGAAAGGAAGCCGGGCTGCTTATGGCCAGCGGCACCATGAGTAACTTGGTGGCCGCCTTGACCTATTGCCAGCGGGGTGACGAGATCGTGATGGGCGACCAGGCCCACATGTTCTGGAACGAGTCCGCCGGGGCGTCGGCCCTGGCCGGGGCACAGGTCCGACTTGTCCCCAACGACGACCAGGGGAGAATAGACCCCGCCGACCTGGCGGCGGCCATCCGGCCCAGGGGCAATGTCCACATGCCCCCAACCACCCTGGTGTGCCTCGAGAATACCCACAACCGTTGCAGCGGGGGCGTCCTTACGCCCGAGGACACCGCCAGGGTCGCGGAGGTCGCCCATGCCGCCGGGGCCAAGGTCCACCTGGACGGGGCGCGTATCTTCAACGCGGCGGTGTCCCTGGAAGTGCCTGCCAGCGAGTTGGTAAGGGATGTGGACGACGTTTCCTTCTGTCTGTCCAAGGCCCTCAGTTGCCCGGTTGGTTCGGTGCTTTGCGGGTCCAAAGAGTTCATCGAGGACGCCCTCAAATGGCGGAAAATGGTCGGGGGCGGGATGCGGCAAGCCGGAGTCCTGGCCGCCGCCGGCCTGGTTGCCTTGGATAGCATGGTGGAGCGGCTCGCCGACGACCACGCCAACGCCCGGCGTTTAGCCCAAGGGTTGGCAAACGTCGACGGGCTGAGCCTTGACGCCGACAGCATTCAGAGCAACATCGTGATCTTCGACGTGGACCAAGTCATCGGCTCGGCAGCGGACTTAACAGCCGCCCTCGACCGGGAAGGCGTGCTGGTATCCTCTCCCGGCCCCAACTCCATACGCATGGTGACTCACCGCCACATCTCCAGCGAAGACGTCGATGACGCCCTGGGAAGAGTGTCGCGGGCGGTGGGAAGCCTGGTGTAAGCTGAGGATGCCCCGAGTCTCCGCATTTTATGGACTTGAGGTATATCTCTACTACAACGACGAACATCCCCCGCATGTTCATGTCATCCAACCCGGATACCATGCGACAGTAGGGATAGACCCGGTACGCTTGATTGAGGGCGCCCTACCCAATCGCGCCGAAAGTATGGTTTTGGGGTGGGCTGGTCTGTACCAGCCAGAGTTGCGGAACGACTGGGAACTCGCGGAGGCTAGACGGCCTCTCAAACAGATCGACCCCTTGGCATAGCGATTTGGAAGAAGTCATTGGAGTTAAGGTGGTCCGGCCCTACGTCGTCGAAACCGTCTTCTCCGACGGCAAGAGGTTGCATATAGACTTGGAGGACGAACTATATGGCGAGGTGTTCGAGCCTCTAAGGGACCCGGAATATTTTGGACTGGCCGGGATCGAAGGCGGTACTGCCGCATGGCCCAATGGAGCCGACTTCTCACCGGAGTTCCTCTACCGCTATGCAAAAACCTTGACTCTCTGACACGAGGGGCTGAAAAGTGGCTGAGCTAACGATTGAACGCGAGAGCGCCGCGCTGCTAATAGCGGATTTCTATGCCGACGCGATGGGCAACCTGGAACACTCTACGAGTCGCGGTGTGGTTGAAAAAACCGTCGCGTTGCAGCAGGCGGCGCGGGACGCCGGGCTATTTGTGTGTTACTCGGCCACGGTGTTCCGGCCGGGCTATCCGGAGATCAGCGACCGGAACAAGACCTTCAGCCAGCGCAAAAACTCGGGGCAACCCGCCGTCAGCGATCCGGTAAGCCTGATTCATTCCGCCGTGGCTCCAACATCTGAAGAGGTCGTAGCCGGTAAGCGCCGGGTCAACGCCCTTTTCGGAACCGACTTGGACATGACGCTGCGGGCCAACGGCGTGGAGACCCTGATAATCCTGGGTTATGCCACCAGCGGAGTGGTGCTGTCCACAGTCCGCTACGCCGCCGACCTGGATTACCGCCTGTTTGTCGTCGAAGACTGTTGCGCTGACCAGGACATTGATGTCCACGAATTCCTTACTCAGCGCATATTCCCTCGGCAGGCGGACGTGGTCAATTCGCAGGATGTAATCGAAGGTCTGCGCCAAGGGGAATAGGGACACCTACGGACCTGCCTGGTTCGCGTAGAGTATCTAAAGATTCCAAGGTGGCTTGAGGACTTGAACTAATTTACTTTCGCTCGCAAGACGTTCCGGCTTCCCGCCTTCAATCTCGTGGAACCAGAGAGTCATCTCTGTCCCGCTGTTACTCGTCTGGAGAATCAGGTTGTTAATCCTGCAATTAGTTATCTGCCCGCCTTTGTAACAGTTCACAGGGGAAATATTACCAAAGCCTCCTGACCCCCAACGGATTTCTAAGTTTTGGCACTCACCAACATACAGCGCATTATCTCCATCTGAGAGGAGATAAACTCCCCCTTTCTTCCATCCCTTAGCTATTCTAAAATGACAAAATGGCCCATTCCCATATTGGTGTAACGGGCGTCGATTTGCTTTGGGATACCTAGTACTCAGTCAACCTTGAGATCGAAAGGGTAGAGGCGATGGAGCTTGGTTCGGGCGTCCTGGGTATTGAACCGCCAGTTGATGGTGGCTCGGGCGGCGTTACGCTCCCCGACCAGGGCCTGGACTTCCCGCCGCAGGGTTTCCTCGTCGGGGAGTCGCTGCTTCAGGCAGGAACGGGACAGGACACTGAACTCGATCTCCGCCATATTCAGCCAACTCCCGTGCTTGGGCGTGTAGTGGAACTGCAGACGCCGGGCAATGCGCCGGGCTTCCGCCGCTGGGAAAGTCTCATACAGCGACGCCGGACGATGGGTGTTCAGGTTGTCCAGGACCACCCGCACCACCTCAACCTCTGGGTAAGCTTCGTCCACCAGCCAACGCATTTGCTGGGCGAAGTCCTGCATCGTACGCCGCTCAGTGACCGCCACCTGCCGCCAACCCGCCAAGGGCTCACAGGCCAGGAACAGGTTGCGGACGCCCTCCCGCCGGTACTCGTAGTCCTGCCGCAGCGGAAGTCCCGGCTGGGCGGGCAGCGGGGGCCGGGTGTCAGCCAGCAACTGGGTGGAGGTCTCGTCAAAGCAGACCACCGGCCGGTGGGGATCATACGGTTCGGCGTAGAGGTCCAGGACATCCTCCATGTGGGCCACGAAGTCGGCGCTCACCTTGGGGATGCACCACTCCTTTTTCTGCCACGGCTTGAGAGCGTTTTTTTGAGACGCCGGCGCACCCCCTCGTGGGACATGGAGGAGGCCAACCCCAACTCCACCACCTTGCCGGCCAGCAGGCGCAGGGTCCAGTGGCTATGCCCCTTCGGAGGTTCACTACAGGCCAGAGCTATCAGGTGGGCTTCGCCCCGGTCGTCCAACTTCCGATGCCGGTGGGCCTGGCGCCGGTCCCATAGGGCCCCGTCCAGCCCTTCCTCGGTAAAGCGCTGCTTGATCCGATACACGGTGCCCAACGCCACGTCCAAGGCTCCGGCCACCTGGGGAGCCGACCAACCATCATCACTCTTGAGGACGATCCGTGCCCTGGCGTTCACTCTGGCGGGGCTTTTCCCAACTCGAATCAGATGCTGGAGTTCTTCCCTTTGTTCCGGCGTCAACCGCACCGCGTACTTATCCCGAACCATCACTGCCACCCCCGTCATCAACACTATCTACCCACCAGGCAGCATAACCCAATCGCTATATTTCTTAAACTATTTACAAAACACAGTTGACTGAGTACTAGGTTGGGGCATCTCATTATCCCTGTCCAGCCGTATGCGATCCACATTCGCAAACTCATAACCTGCGATGAGACGTTTCATCAATAATCACCTCAAGGTATTAGATGCGTCGGATGGATTATCGCCGTCGTCCTCTCCCCACCACTCTCTGACGCGGTCAGCGATCTCCCGCTCCGAACCCTCACCCGTCGGCTCGTAGTAACGGCGGCCCTTTAGCGACGGCGGCAGATATTCCTGGTCGACGAAGTGGCCTTCATAGTCGTGAGAGTATCTGTAGTCCTTGCCGTAACCCATCTGGCGCATCAGGCCGGTGACGGCGTTGCGGAGGTGCAAAGGGACAGGCGGGTTTGACTGTTGTCTCACGTCCGCGAGGGCCTTTTCAATCCCCAGGTAGGCAGAATTGCTTTTGGGGGCAGTGGCCAAGTAGACGGTGGCCTCAGCCAGCGGAATCCGGGCCTCGGGCATACCCAGAAAATGGACCGCCTGTTGTGCCGCCATCGCAACAGACAACGCCTGGGGTTGTGCCAGCCCGATATCCTCGGAGGCCAGAACGACAAGACGCCGGGCGATAAACAGCGGGTCCTCTCCGGCCTCGATCATCCGGGCCAGCCAGTAGAGCGCGCCGTCCGGGGATGAGCCTCGCACCGATTTGATGAACGCTGAGATGGTGTCGTAGTGGCCCTCTCCCGCCTTGTCGTACAACGGTGAACGCCGCTGGAGCGCGTCGGAAATGGTGGCCAGGTCGATGGTGGTTGCTTCTGCGGAAGCTGTGGCGAACGCGGCGGTCTCCAGGGCATTCAGAGCCACCCTTGCGTCCCCGTTGGCGATGTTGACCAGGTGTTCCAGGGCCCCAGGGTCAATGTTCAGTTCCAAGTCTCCCAGCCCGCGTTCCTTGGCAGTCAACGCGCGCTGGACGATCGATTCCACTTCCTCCGCCTTCAGCGATTCCAGGGCAAAGACCCGGCACCTTGAGAGCAGCGGCGCGTTTACTTCGAAGGACGGGTTCTCGGTGGTCGCGCCGATGAATGTAACCGTGCCGTCTTCCACGTGGGGAAGTATCACATCCTGCTGGGCCTTGTTGAACCGGTGGATTTCGTCGACGAACAGGATGGTGGCCCGTTGGTACATTCCCTGCCGGTCTCTGGCCTCGGAGATGATGCGGCGCAGGTCCGCCACGCCTGCGGTGACCGCGCTCACGGGCTCGAATGATGCTTCCGTCTCACCGGATACCAGGCGGGCAAGCGTGGTCTTACCAGTTCCCGGAGGACCCCAGAGGATGAAGGAGGGCGGCTTCCCCGCCGCAATCGCCCGGCGCAATACCCGCCCATCGCCTATGACGTGTTCTTGCCCCACGAACTCTTCAAAACTGCGCGGGCGCATTCGGTCGGCCAGAGGCGCATCTCTGGCCGCCTGCTGCCGCCGTTGGTGTTCAAATAGCGAATCTGAGGAGGCCATATCGCGTGACCTGGGGCAGTTTAGCGATTGGAACGGACCCGTGTGAGGGCGAAGGGTTAATCAAGCCGGGACATCACGTCGCTGGCGAAGAGACGCATGGACGATTCGACCTCGGTGTGTGTGAGTAGACCGCCGGTATTGAACCAGCAGATGAATCCCTGCGGACTGTAGACCGATTTGAACCGGAGCAGTTTCTCCACCACCTGGTCTGGGGTTCCTACGGCGGCGAATTCGTCCTGGACCGTTTCGTAGTCCAGTGATTGAGCGCGAGACGACCCTCGCGCCGAACTCCCCATGTCCCGTAGCGTCCCGATGTAGTTGTTGATAGTCCTCTCGAATCCCCTGTTGGCTTCGGACTCAGTCTCGGCGACGTTGACATGCACGGTAACGTTGACGTTCAGCTTGGACTCGTCATGCCCGGCCTCACTCAATTCCTTCCGGTAGGATGCCAGTCCGTCCAGCGCACCCTGGGTTGTGACGATGGTGGGGGCCACCAGAATGTTGTGACCTAGACTTCCCACCATACCAAAGGTGTCGGGGCTGTTGGCCGCGATGTATACCGGCGGATGGGGTTCCTGAAGGGGCTTGGGGGCAAGGGTCAAATCTTCAGCCTCGTAATACCGGCCTTGGTAAGAGAAATTGTCGGTGGTCCACATTCCCAACACGATCTCCAACCCTTCCAGGAACCGCTCGCGGGCCTCTTCACGGTCGATGCCGTAGCCTTCGAAATGAGTAGGGATGGAGCCTCGGCCTATCCCGAAAATTGACCGGCCTCCCGAGAGAACGTCCAAGGCTGCCGCCTCTTCCGCAAGCCGGATGGGATGGTGAAGGGGCATCAGGTGTACGGCGGTGCCGATCTTTATCCTGCTGGTGGTCTGCGCGATGGCGGAGCCGACCATCAGCGGAGCGGGCATCACGGAGAATCGGGGGTTGAAGTGCAACTCGGCAAGCCAGGCGGAGTCAAAGCCCAACTCGTCCGCCAACTGCACCTGGGCAATGGTGTCCTGGTACCTCGCCGCTGGCGACTGGTCAGCCGCGCACGGCATCTGGTAGAAAACACCGAAATTCATCAAATTCTCCTGGGAGCATCCGGCCGGGGAATTGGAACGTCCGCGGCAACGGGGCGAGGACCCCGTCCGCCCCCTAAAGGGGAATGTTGCCGTGCTTCTTGGCGGGCAGGCTGTCCCGCTTGTTCTGCAGCATCTCCAGGGCGCGGATGACCCGGCCCCGGGTATCCGCTGGGTCAATCACATCGTCGACGAACCCCCGGTTGGCGGCCACGTAGGGGTTCGTGAATTTCTCTTGGTAGTCGTCGATTAGCTCCTGCCGCGTCTTTCCGGGGTCATCAGCGGCTGCGATCTGCTCCCGGTAGATTATGTTAATCGCCCCCTCCGCTCCCATAACGGCGATCTCGGCAGAGGGCCAGACCAGGTTTAGGTCCGACCGTAGGTGCTTGCTGCTCATCACGATGTAGGCGCCGCCGTAGGCTTTGCGGGTGATAATGCAAACCTTGGGGACTGTTGCCTCGGCGTAGGCGTAGATGAGTTTTGCGCCGTGGCGGATGATACCGCCGTACTCTTGGTCCACGCCCGGCATGAAACCCGGCACATCCACAAGTGTCACCAGCGGAATATTGAAGCAGTCGCAGAACCGGACGAATCTTGCCGCCTTGCTTGAGGCGTCGATGTCCAACACACCGGCAAGGTAGTTGGGCTGGTTCCCGACGATACCCAATGGGCGGCCACCCATGCGGGCGAATCCTACGACCACGTTCTGGGCGAAGTTCTGGTGGACTTCCATGAACTCTTCGTCGTCGACAATCCGGTAGATTATGTCCCGCATGTCGTACGGCCGGTTGGAGTCGTCGGGGACGATGTACCTCAGTTCCGGATCGGAACGGCTGGAGGACTCGCCTGGTCCGGCCATGGGAGGGTCCTCCAAGTTGTTGCCGGGAAGAAAGCTCAACAGCCTTCGGACTTCGGTTAAGCACTCTTCTTCGCTGGAGAAGACGAAGTGAGCGACCCCGCTCTTGGTGGCGTGGGCGGCGGCCCCTCCCAGTTCCTCATGGGTCACCTCTTCGCCGGTGACCGCTTTAATCACGTCTGGCCCGGTGATGTACATCTGGCCCGTGCCCTGGACCATGAACACAAAGTCCGTGATGGCGGGAGAGTACACGGCCCCTCCGGCGGCTGGGCCGACGATAACCGAAATTTGGGGCATAACTCCGGAGAACAGGGTGTTTCGGAGAAATATATCCCCATATCCTGCCAAGCTGCCGGTCCCCTCCTGAATCCGCGCTCCCCCGGAGTCGTTCAGGCCGATGAACGGGCAACCGGTCTTCGCGGCCAGGTCCATCGCCTTGCAAATCTTCTGGCTGACAACCTCCGACAGGGACCCGCCGAAAACCGTGAAATCCTGTGCATAGGCGAAAACCTGGCGTCCGTCCACCTTTCCATAGCCGGTGACCACGGCGTCACCGAGGAATCTTTGGTCGGCAAGCCCGAAGTCGGTGGTCCGGTGGGTCACGAAAGTGTCCAACTCTTCGAAAGTGCCGGGGTCCATCAGCAGGGCAATCCTCTCCCTGGCGGTTAGCTTGCCTCGAGAGTGCTGCTGGTCGATGCGACGCTGGCCGCCGCCCCGGTGGGCCTCCTGACGCAGGACATCGAGGGTAGTCAGCTTCTGGTCGATCAAACGGTCTTCTGCTGCTGTCACGGCCCCTCCGGAGGCTGGCTATAGGCGCAATTGGCATCATCCTAGCAGACCGGGTTTGTACGGTGCAAGAATCCCGATTCAGGCGCCAGCGCAAACGCATCTGGATCTCAATAACCCCGTCATTCCCGCTCACCCGTCCTGCCCGCCGTCCCGTCTTTCCCGCCGTCCCGTCTTTCCCGCGAAAGGAGACCTTTGAATAATCCCTTCTCCCTCCGGGAGAGGGTTAGGGTGAGGGCGTCCTCCGTATCTGGGCGCACTCTGAAGTCTCGCTTTCGGAGACTTTTGCGTGACCTTCCGCGACTCCCGCGAAAGCGGGAATCCATCGCCCGAATTCGACGGTTCGCCAATTGCCGTGGCGGTTGGCGAACCTTAGACTCCGGCCCTCGCCGGAGCGCCGGGAACCCGCCTTGATGCGATTGCCCTGACTCAGGTGCTAGAATCGGGTTGTACCATTAATCTTGGGCTCGCTTGATCTTGGGCTCGCCGCGTGGGCTCTCCTATTCGACACTTCCAGAAGAGCTATCCGCCTCCCCCTTGAGTTGACTAATTGACCACCGAAAAAGGCCTCCAGCACATCTTGGTTTCCGGCGGTGAGCCGCTGGTCTGGGGCCGCCGCACCTACGTCATGGGCATCCTCAACGCAACCCCCGATTCATTTTCCGGGGACGGTCTAGGCGCGGACACTTGCAAGGCAGTCGACCTGGCCCTGCGCTTGGAGTCGGAGGGCGCGGACATTTTGGACGTTGGCGCGGAATCGACAAGGCCAGGCTCGGTCCCGGTGTCGGTTGAAGAGGAACTAGAGAGGCTGATACCTGCGCTGGACGCCATGTCAACTAGGGTCCGAATACCGATTAGCGTGGACACCTACAAACCCGAAGTGGCGCGCCGCGCCCTGCAAGCCGGCGCAACCATCATCAACGACCAATGGGGGTTGCGGGGAGACCCCGCGATGGCGCAGGTGGCCGCTGACTCCGGCGCGCCGGTAGTCCTCATGCACAACCAGCGGGGCAGCCGCTACAACGACCTTATTTCGGATATCAAAGCCTCTCTCGCGCGCAGCATCAGCGCCGCCGTGGACGCCGGAGTGTCCACAGAGAACCTAGTCCTGGACCCAGGTGTCGGGTTCGGAAAGACACCCGAACAGAATCTGGAAGTCCTGCGCAGGTTGCAAGAGATCAAGGCCCTGGGATTCCCCCTGCTGATAGGCGCTTCCCGCAAGTCAACCATCGGACTGGTGCTCGGCCTTCCAGTGGACCAGCGCGTCGAAGGCACGTCGGCGACCGTAAGTCTGTCCATAAGAGAGGGCGCGGACATTGTGCGCGTCCACGATGTCCAACACATGGTGCGGGTCAGCCGTATGACCGACGCCGTGGTGCGGGGTTGGAGGCCCCCGGGTTGGCCTTCGTAACCGCCTACTTGGGGTTGGGGACCAACCTGGGACCGCGCCCGGGCAATTTGCGGCAAGCGTGGGACCTACTCCCCCTTCCCGACGGACGTCTATCGCACGTTAGGTCATCTCCAATTTACGAGACCGCACCGTGGGGAGTGGCCGGCCAACCCGATTTTCTCAACTGCGTATTGGAAATCACGACATCATTGACCCCGGCGGAATTGCTTGATTGGGTCAAGGAGATAGAAGCCAGGATGGGACGGGAGTGGAGCCCGAGGTTTGGCCCCAGAAAGATCGATATAGACATCCTGTTCTACAGCGGCGATGTCGTCGACGAGCCCAACCTGCAGGTCCCCCATCCCCGGCTACACCAACGGGCCTTCGTGCTGATTCCCATGGCGGATTTAGCCCCCGAGTTACGCCATCCAACGTTAAGGCAGAGCATCAGGGAGTTAGCAGCCATCGTGCCGGAAACGGAAGGCGTGAAGCCTTGGGGTTCGCCCCTGGACCAATCTCAGGCCCCAGACCACAGCGCCTAGCGGTCAAATATACAATACCGGTTGACAACCGGTTGACAATATACCGGCCCTATCGCATATTTGTATGCGTGTAAGAATCACGCCCGTCAACGCTCGCGAATTTTTCGCGGGTTATTGAGCTTTAGCGGTGAGCGGGCGAGTTATCGAGGAGATAGCATGGCGGATAAACAACTAACTTTTGATGAGGACGCCCGTGCGAGCCTGATGCGCGGAGTGGACGAGTTGGCCCGCGTAGTCGGCCTCACCCTTGGGCCCAGCGGACGAAACGTGCTGCTCAGCCGCATGTTCGGACTGCCGGTAGTGTGCAGCGACGGTGTTACCATCGCCAAAGAGGTCGAGTTGCCCGACGCATACGAGAATATGGGCGCTCAGCTCGTAAAAGAAGCCGCTTCCAAGACCAACGACGTGGTCGGCGACGGCACTACCACTTCGGTTGTACTAGCCCAGTCGATGGTCCGAAACGGGTTCATGAATGTGGCCGCCGGAGCCAGCGGCATGGCCATCAAGGAAGGTATCAACCAGGCGGTCGAAGCTGTCGTGGAAGAACTCAAGCGTTTGGCCGTCCCAGTTGAAGACCGGGAACAGATCGCCCGGGTCGCAGCCCTGTCCGCCCATGAAGAGACCATTGCTTCCCTGCTAGCCGACGCGATGGACAAAGTTGGCCGGGACGGGGTTATTACTGTCGAAGAGTCCAAGGCTATGACCGACGAACTCGAGTTCGTCGAGGGCGTGAGGGTCGACCGGGGTTACCTGTCACCCCACTTCGTCACCGACACCGACAGAATGGAAGCGGCCCTGGACGAGCCTATGATTTTCCTGACAGACCAGAAGATCAGCTCCCCCAACGACATCGTTCCCGTAATGGAAAAGGTGATTCAGGCAGGGCGGCGGCCCCTTGTGATCATCGCCGAAGACGTTGATGGGGAGGCGCTTGCCACCCTGGTGGTCAACAAGATGCGCGGAACCTTGAACTGTGCCGCTATCAAGGCCCCCGGATTCGGTGAACGGCGCAAGGCGCTCCTGGAAGATATCGCGACTCTGACGGGCGCCACCGTCATAAGCAATGATGTTGGGCTCAAACCCGAGACCGCCGAACTGGAGCAGCTTGGGTCCGCCCGCCGCGTGGTCGTCATGAAAGACGATAGCACTATCGTTGAGGGACGGGGATCGCCTCAGGGGGTGCGGGACAGGGCAGAACAGCTCCGTGTCCAGATCGATGAGACGAATTCCGACTACGACCGTGAGAAACTGCAGGAGCGCATGGCGTCCCTCGTGGGAGGCGTGGCGGTTGTGAAAGTCGGGGGAGTCACCGAGCCAGAGATAAACGAGCGAAAGTCCCGGACGGAAGACGCGTTGGCCGCCACCAGGGCCGCCGTCGAAGAGGGTATCGTGCCCGGCGGCGGGGTCGCCATGATCCGGACCGAGCACGTGTTGGACGACCTGGAAGCCAGCCTGGACGGCGAAGAAGCTCTGGGGGTCCGCCTGGTCAAGCAAGCTCTTAGCGCACCGCTGGTCTTAATCGCGAACAACGCCGGCTACTCCGGAGAGGTGATTGTTGACGGTGTGCGCCGAGGCGAAGGCGACTGGGGCTTCGACGCCGAACGAGGAGAATTCTGCCACCTCATTCAGCAGGGAATCGTCGACCCCGTAAAGGTCACGCGCTCCGCCCTGGAAAACGCTGGCAGCATCGCCGGAATGATGCTCACAACCCAGGCGGTTATCACCGAAATCCCGAAGGAAGAGCCGCTGCCCGCCGACGTCCAAGACTTCATGCACGATTAACCCCCGGGTTGGGGTTGGTTGAGGGATTCAGGGCTTTCCCGCTCTGCCTGACATCCAACGAGACCCGCCCGTGGGGGGCCCATATCAAACCAATTGCCATACGAGCCCGGGTAGACCGAACCATCCGGACGGCGGTCTCCGGGCTCATCATTTGTGGCTTATTACCCCAATCAGCCACACGGGGAGCGCAATGACTTCAACCGCGTTGGATAGAGAGTCTATTGGCGATCTGGTCCTCGGCAAACCTCCTCTGATCGAACAGTACCTTTCCCTGGATGAACAGCTTCAACCCAACGGGTTCGACCTGACGTTACGGAACGCCAGCCGCCTGACTTCCTGCGGAAGCATGGGGGCGGGCCTGGACCAGAGGGAGGTTTCTGATGCCGAGCCAATTGCGTTCGACACGGATGAGTGGCTGCGGCTTATCCCCGGTCCTTACCTGCTGACTTTCAACGAGGTAGTCAACCTGCCCCTGGATCTCATGGCCCTGGGACGCACCCGCTCCAGCCTGTTGCGCAGCGGCGCGTCCCTCCACACCGCCGTCTGGGACGCGGGGTATCGGGGCCGGTCCCAAGCTTTGCTCATCATTCACCACCCAGACGGCTACCGAGTACAGAAAAACGCCAGGTTGCTCCAACTCGTGTTCTTCCACCTGGCACGGCCAGTCAGCCAAGGCTACCAGGGAAGGTTCCTGGGTGAGAATATCTGAGGCCCGCTGGACCTTGTGATGCCGGTAACCAATTTAGAAGTTGAAGAGCTAGTAAAGCGGCACGCCCGGGACCACGGCTTCGACCTGGTGCGGATAACAACCGCCGAGGAATTTTCCGCCGACCGGGATATCACCCTCGAGCGTATTCAGGACGGTCACATGGACGGCCTGCCCTGGTTCAACGAGTCTCGAGTGCGCCGGGGCGCTGGTCCGGCAACCCTGCTGCCTGGGGCGCGTTCCATCATCTGCCTGGGTATGAGCTACCTGTTCCCGGAGGAGGGCGAGTCAGCCCCTGCGTCCAACACGGGTAAGGTGGCCCGCTACGCCCGGCTTCGGGACTACCACCGCGTGATGAAACGCCGGATGCGGGCGCTAGCCGAGAGTCTGTCCGATTCTCTCGCGTCCGAGATATCCGCCCGGTGGTACGTTGACGACGGGCCGATGCTCGACCGTGCCGCGGCCAACAGGTCGGGCCTCGGCTGGTTTGGCAAGAATACCAACATCCTTACGCCTACTCATGGGTCTTGGGTGTTCCTGGGACAGTTGCTCACAGACCTGGAACTCACTGCCGACCGACCTTTGGCCAAGACTTGCGGTTCGTGCGTCCGGTGCATCGACGCTTGCCCCACCGGAGCTATCGTCGCTCCCTATGTCATCGACAATACCCGCTGCATCTCATACCAGACCATCGAGAACAGGGGGGCGATTCCGAGGGAGTTGCGCCCGCAAATGCTGGACTGGGTGTTCGGGTGCGACATTTGCCAGGAGGTATGCCCGGTCAACCGCAAGGCGGATATGGCGGAGCCTTCAGTTTGGGAACGCGGTGAGCCGCAGGGAAATCTATCCTCGAAACAGCCGGGCACAGGGTGGTCACCCACTACCGGCAGAGATGCGGTCAGAAACGGCGGGTTAGGAACAGTGGACCTGGTGGGTCTGCTCAAAATGACAGAGGAAGAGTTTCGGCAGAGGTTCCGCGGCACGCCCATCATGCGCGCAAAATGGGAGGGGATGCAGCGTAACGCCTGCGTGGCCCTGGGAAACCTGGGCGATCCGGAGACGGTTCCGGCGCTTGCCGAGGTGTCGCGCAAGGGTAGCCCGCTGGTACGTGGCCATGGGGCATGGGCTCTGGGACGGATCGGTACCCATGAAGCCAGGATAGCCCTTGAGTTCGCCTTGGCCCGGGAAACCGATCCTGAAGTATTGCGGGAGATGGAGTGGGCCCTGGAAGAAATCTGCGCTGCCGGAGAAGTTGGACTGGCCGGTCCGTCGTCGTAGGACCGGTTCAGAGGCCGGATGTCGGCTTAGGACATTTGATGCGGGGCTTTCGTATCAGTGTTAGATCTGGCGGGGTGCGTGAGGCTCCCGGAGCTATACCGACAACCCGGCTTCCGAATTGCCAGCATCGCCCACACCGGAGAGTCTCCGGGCTACTCCAGGCTGGCCAAATACCGGTCCAAGCGGTTGAAGCTGGAATTCCAGCCGCCCTCCACACCCATTTGTTCGTGGACCGCCCTGTCTTCCGCCGACCGGTGGACCATTCGCAATGTCATCTCGGTGCCTGTCCCTGTGTCTCTCAGAGACACCGAGGTCACGACTCCCTGGGGAAGGTCTCCGGAGTATTGAAAGTCCTCGCCGAACTCATCGGTGGCCACCAGCAGTTCCGGTTCTATGATGTCAGCGAAGATGCCTTCGACGGGGTATTGGGTCCCATCGGGCGCCTTCATAACGTATTTCCACCTGCCGCCGGGGCGAAGGTCCATCTCTTCAACAGTCGTGGACATCCCCTCCGGTCCCCACCACTGCTCAATTCGCTCCCGCTCTGTCCATGCCAACCACACCAGTTCCGGCCGAGCTTGAAACGTACGGTTGACGACAATTTCCCTATCTTCGGCAGAATCATGAATTCCGCCCGGACCAAAAGTCATGGGTGGCTCGCCCTCCGTTAGCTGGTTGCCCTTCCCCTGGCCTGGACGGCGGGGCGGCGTTGGGGCGCCTGAGCGCCTCCGTTATCGACGGCATTCTCGGTCTGGGGACTGGCGGCCTGAGGACTGGTCCTTGCGGAGTCCCGGTTGCGGCCCCGTCTCGATCCGCCCTTCTTCCTTCGGGCGGGCTCCGTAATCGGAGGTGCGGCGTCGCGGTTGTATTTCTCACCCAGGCTGAGCTTCTTCATTTCCTCTTCGATGAGAAGAAAATCGCTCTTGGGCAGCAGGTGCAAGTTGCCCTGGAACGCCATATACCAGTTCTCGGGCGCCCAACGCCTCACATAGTCCAGCCTTGGGGCCAGGAGATTGGCGTCGATAAACTGGCTGTCGGTCAGGATGATTTCCGGCTTGGTCTGGACCCGGTAGGGCCAGTCGGCAACCCCTTCCTTCTCCCAGATGGGGGTGACATCTTCGACGTAGGAGGCCGTGGCGGTGGCCGTGGCGGTGAACCTGCGGAGATGGGTGACGTAAAACAGTATCCGGTCCCCGGACCCGATCCGTTGGACCTTGCGACGGTGCTGACCCTTCAAACCCAGCAGTTTGAATCCCATGTCGCGGGTTATCCCAAAATTCGTCTGGTTACAAACTACCATCCAGAAGTTGTGGGGCATGGCTACCTCGGAGCGATACGCGCCTGAAGCGAGTTCGCACGCTTGCTTGTTTCTAGGCATTTTATCACGTGCGGCGACCGCACCCACGGGGCCATGAAACAGAAGTCCCCGCGATTTGTGGAAGGGCGGACCGGTGGTTGTTGTTGGGGGCCGGTTGGTGTACGATCTCCCCAGCCTTAGACCCCTCGCGGCCCAATGGCCCAGCTTCCGGCACAACACTCCTGACCAGAGGGTATTGGAATGACATCTAGCGCTCAAGGACAGCGCGACATCGCCATTGTGGGCGTCGCCGAGTCCGATGAGATGGGCACCGTCCCGAACAAGTCGTCACTGCAGCACCACGCCGAGGCGGCGCACAACGCCCTGGCAGACGCGGGACTATCCAAGTCCGACGTTGACGGCCTCTTCACCGCCGGCTTCTCGACCCTGGCAACCGCCGAATACTTGGGAATCCAGCCCGGGTACACCGACAATACATCGGTTGGCGGCTCTTCCTTCGTGATCCACGTGGCCCACGCCGTCGCGGCCATCCGAGCCGGATTCTGCGAGGTGGCCCTCATTACCCACGGTCAGGCTGGGCGCTCGACCAGGGGCAGGGTCGGAGGAGACCCCAACCAGCCAACGGCACAGTACGAAGCCCCTTACGGGATGATAGGGCCCCCGATTAACTACGCCTTGGCTTGCTCCCGGTACATGCACCAATACGGCGAGGACAAGACACGGCAGGGAATGGCCGAGATCGCCGTCTCAACCCGCAAGTGGGCGAATCTCAACCCCAAGGCCGCGATGCATGAGACGCCCATGAGCTTCGACGACTACCACAACTCCAGGTGGGTGGCTTGGCCTTTCCATCTTTTTGACTGTTGTTTGGTCACCGACTCAGGCGCGTCGATTATCGTCACGACAGCGGACAGGGCACGGAATTGCGCCAAGGAACCGGTCTGGGTGTTGGGCGCGGCGGAGAGCCACGATCACAACATGATTAGCATGATGCCGTCACTAACGTCGTTGATTGCCAGGGAAACGGGCCCCAAGGCCTTCGGCCGGGCGGGGATGACCACAGACGACATCGACCTAACCATGATTTACGACTCTTTCACCTACACGGTGATGCTCACTCTTGAAGCGCTCGGCTTTTGCGGCCCCGGTGAGGCGGCGGACTTCGTGGCGGGTCAGCGGACCGCGCCCGGCGGAGATTTCTCGCTGAACACCAGCGGCGGCGGCCTTTCCTATACACACCCCGGCATGTACGGCAGCTTCCTATTGGTGGAGGCGGTGCGTCAGCTTCGGGGCGAAGCCGGCGACCGGCAGGTCAAGGGCCGGCGGGACCCCACGCAGAACCCAAAGACCTCGGTGGTCAACGGCACCGGCGGCTCTCTTTCCTCCACCGGCACGGTGGTCCTGGGCAGGGACTAGCCTCCCGATCTAGGCTCAAAGCTGGAACCAAATGCCCCTTCCCGCGATCCTGCGGGAAGGGGCATTTATTAGTTTGGGTGACGCGCTAGCGTGTACCGGGAGCCGGGCCAGAAGGGTACAGAGGCAGAGACATTGACGCACCGAACCGGATTTAACTCGCACCGGCGCTACGAAAGAGGGCCGTAGCCTGTGTGCTAAAGTAGCAACTATCACGATTACTGGTGCGGCGGTCTACCGACCGTACCATCTTTTTTACGCCCTTGGCGGACTTTGCGCCTTAGGTGAAAGGATATGCAAACATGGAACAGGCTATTCAGTCCTTTTTAGAGCATCTTATTGTCGAGAAGGGGTTCTCCCGCAATACTTCGGACGCCTACCGCAACGACCTCAGCCAATTCTGGGATTACTACCAGCAGAAGGGGAAGCCCTTGGGCAACGGCCACAGCCCCTGGCAGTACGTCGATCTAAACCTGTTAAATGACTACATCGAGAACCTTCGCGACGCCAAGGGCTACCGCGACACCACCACCGCCCGCAAGGTAGCCTCCATCAAGTCCTTCTTCGGTTTCCTCTCTGAAAACGGCACGATCACTGAAGACCCTACCCAGTCCCTCGGCTCGCCCAAGGTTGGCCGCAATCTGCCAAAGTACCTCACCGAGAAAGAGGTCAGCCGGCTCTTGGACAGCGCCAGCAACGCGGGTACGCCCGAGGGTCAGCGGGACGCCACAATCCTAGAACTACTCTACGCCACCGGACTGAGAGTTGGGGAACTGGTGTCTTTGGACGTCCAGAGCCTTGACCTCAGCGAATCGTACATCCGGTGTTGGGGCAAGGGCTCCAAGGAACGCATCGTCTACCTCTACCCCAAGGCTACGTCTGCCCTGAAATCCTACCTGAAGAAGGGCAGGGTGAGGTTGCTGGGTTCACGCAAAGACCAGAAGGCCCTATTCGTCAACCACCGAGGCGAGCGTCTGACGCGCCAGTGGGTCTGGAACGTCTTGAAAACATACGGCGCGAAGGCCAAGATCGAAGCCCATATCACCCCCCACACCCTTAGGCACAGCTTCGCCACCCACCTACTGCAGAACGGGGCGTCTCTCAGGCACGTGCAAGAGCTGTTGGGCCACTCCAGCATCTCCACCACCCAGGTCTATACCCATCTGACCGACAACTACGTCCATCAAGAATACGAAAAGAGCCACCCTAGGGCCTAGTTAGCGGGGCCAATTGAGGGCAGCGGAATTGCTCAGGAGACGCCCGCCGCGCCGCTGCCCAATTATGTCAATTACTGTTATAGTGGTTGGGTAGTAGCCAGGACCACGGGGACACTTGCGGTTCAGGCAGTGGTATCATGGTCGGGAGGAGATAGGTCCCCATGCCAGGTAAAGCCCGCCGGATTGCATCGCGTCAATCGCAGCTCAACCAACGCCGTAAGAAGCAGCAGCGGGGCCCCAGGGGGATACCCGCCGCCATCACGTCTCGCCCATCAACCAACGGTGAGACCGCCTCGAGCCAAATACCCGAAAGCGCCCGCCCCACTCCCGCAGTCGCCACGGCTGACCGGCCAGCTCCCGCGCCAGCGCGACCCAGCCCAGTAGCCAGGTCTTCCGCGTCGCCGCGCAACAGGCGGGAACCCTCAAACACCGCCCGTTACGTCGGGGCCGAGATCAAAAGGATACTGTCCCTAGCCGGAGCGGTGGTGGCGGTCATTGTGGCACTCACTTTCGTTGTCTAGCATCCATGGCCGCTTCCATATTCGAACGCCGCTTGCTGGCGGCGCCAGACAGACCCGGCGTTTACATCATGAAAGACGCCCGGGGCAACGTTCTGTACGTCGGCAAGGCCAGCGTCCTTAGCAACCGCCTCCGCACCTACTTCGGCTCCCCTTCGAACCTCCCCAACAAGACACGCCGCATGCTGGGACAGTTGGACGACTTCGAATGTATCGTCACGGATACCGAGGCCGAAGCCCTGATACTGGAAAACACCCTTATCAAACGCCACCGGCCCAGGTACAACGCTAGACTCAAAGACGATAAGACCTATCCCTACCTGAAGATCGCCCTGAACGAGGAATTCCCTCGGGTATATATCACCCGCAGGGTGGCCAACGACGGCGCGCGATACTTCGGCCCCTTCGCAACCGCCGGTACGGTGCGAAAGACCATGGACTTGGTCAAGCGCCTCTTCCCATACCGGTCCTGCACCAAAAACATTACCGGGAAGGACCCGCGGCCCTGTCTGGAATTCTTCATCAACCGCTGCGTTGCTCCCTGCACGGGCTACGCCACCAAGGAAGACTACGACGAAGTAATCCGGCAGGTCGTCCTGTTCATGGAAGGGGATACGGAAGCGGTTACCCAGGACCTGCAAGACAACATGCAGAAGGCCTCGGATAGCCTGGAGTTTGAGCGGGCCGCCGTGTTGCGCGACCGGATGCGCAGCGTGGAACGGGTGGCGGAGGAACAGCGCATCAAGGTCGACGCCAATCCGGTGAGCGACATGGATTTGATCGCCCTGGCCCAGGAGAACCAAGAGACCTGGGTGGAGGTCTTCTTCGTCCGGCACAACAAACTCGTCGGTCGCGACCATTTCTTCATGGAAGGGGCGCAAGAAGACGATCCGGGGCTGGTCATCGGTCAGTTCATCAAGCAATTCTACCAGTTCGCGTCCGAGATTCCGCCGCGCATCCTGGTCCAACACGCCGTGGAGGAAGAAGAGTTAATCCGGGAATGGCTCCAAGGTCTCAGAGGCAAGAGCGTCCGCATTGCTCTTCCCATGCGCGGGCAACACAAGAAACTGATCGACCTGGTCGCGGAGAATGCCCGTCAGGGACTTAACCAATACCGTGTCAGGTGGTTGGACAAGACCGACATCATCCAACGGGCGATGTCTGAGCTGCGCGAAGAGTTGAGCCTGCCTACCGATCTCCGCCGCATGGAATGCTACGACATCTCCCATATCCAGGGCACCAATACCGTCGGAAGCATGGTCGTCTTCGAGGACGGCGCGCCCAAACCCGCCCACTACCGGCGCTTCCGGGTAAAGTCGGTGGAAGGCGTGGACGATTTCGAGAGCATGAGAGAGGTGCTGCGCCGGCGGTTCAACCGGATGGCGGAGGTACGCGCCAAGCAGAAGCAACAGGATAACGACGGCACACGTCCCTCAGACGAGACATGGGGCATATTCCCCGATCTGGTATTGATCGACGGGGGAAAGGGTCAGCTCTCCGCCGCCCTCGAAGTGCTGTTGGAGATGGGATTGGACAACGTGCCCCTGGCTTCCCTGGCCAAGGAGAACGAGTGGCTTTACGTACCCCACACACCGGAGCCGATTATCCTCCCCCGTGACTCGCAGGCCTTGTACTTGGTGCAACGAATCCGGGATGAAGCGCACCGATTCGCGATAACCTACCACCGTAACTTGCGCAGCAAGAGTAGCCTGCGTTCCCCCATAGACTCCGTGAACGGCATCGGCCCAAAACGGAAGCGGATGTTGATGCGGAAGTTCGGTTCCCTCGGCGGCATCAAGCAGGCATCGGTGGACGAGATAGCCGCCGTACCAGGAATGACCCGTTCGTTGGCCCTGCTGGTCAAGCAGAGCATTTAACTCCGGCTGCCCTTATACACTTGTACCGTCCTCCTCGGTTGCCTGTACACTTTATGTTATGTACTATTGTAGTCACGCGTGGTTCCTGAATTGGAGGCGCGGATATTCGGAGGGGGTTGGGGTGCATGGTCAAGGTCTCTATTACTCTTCCGAATAACGCCCAGATTACCTTCGAATCTGAAGAACCCGAGGTCATCCATCAGATCGTCGGATTGGTGCTTCGAGACCTTCCCCGCGACCTCATGCAGGTGTCCCATCCTACCCCTGGTAACGTAAATGGATCTGCACCCACGGAAAAGGGTAGTAGTGTAGACACTCCTCAAAAGGTGGAAGACACCGCCCCCCCGCCTCCCGACATCCTCCAGGACCCCTCCCCAGAGGATACCGGTAGCCCGGAGGGGCCGGCCCCGGGCATTCAGCCTGAAATCGAATCCTCGACTCCACATGTCCCCGCGCTACCATCAACCGATCGTTCAACCGATCGTTTTCCCGAGTCCGCGCCACCAGACCGCCGAAAGGCCGAACAGGCGGCGCGGTCGGCGGCGGCCGAGTTGGCGTTTATCCACTTCTGTCAGTCGTCCAATCCGCTGGGCGACATGCGCAAAGTGGTGGTGGCGGCAGAAGGCGCGGCCCAGTTCCTGGAGATGGACAACGTCTCAGCGGAAGACCTGGAGGAGCTTTTCGACCGGGTTGGATGGCTCCAGCCGCACAACTTCACCCAGACCCTCCGAAACGCCGCCCGCACCAAGTTCCGGTGGCTGGAGAGAGTGCCGGGCAGGTCGGGGCATTACTCCGTCACCGGGTTGGGCCGCTCCAAGATACTGACCAATTGAACTTTGCCCAATATTGGGAATGCTTTTAGCGGGTTGCAGCCTGTCCTTGCCGGGACTATCCTAAGCGGAGCAATTTCGATTAAATTCGCGGCGGCCTCAGGGCTGCGGCCGTTTTCCAGCCTGCGAAGCCGCACCCGCCTCACCGAGAAGTCCAGGGACCTAAATCTAGCTGTTGGGAGTCGTTGGCCATGAGGATGTATATAAACGGCAACTGGGTCGATGGGCCTGAGACCATCCCGGTGTTCAATCCCTTCGACCAGACCGTGATCGACACCGTCCCCAAGGGGACGGCGGCGGACGTCGACCAAGCTATTGCCAGCGCGGTCAGGGGAGCGGCGGCGATGGCCAAGCTACCCGCCTACGAACGCTACGCGATCCTTCGCCGCACCGCCGATTTGATGGCCGAGCGCGTCGAAGACCTGGGCCAGACCATTACCCTGGAAGAAGGAAAAGTAATCTCCGAAGGACGAGGTGAGGTCCAGAGGGCCATCCAGACCATCACACTTTCCGCCGAAGAAGCCAAGCGGCTCCACGGGGAGACTGTTCCCTTGGATGCGGCCCCGGGCAACGTGAGCCAGTTTGGGTTCACCATCCGCGTACCTGTAGGGGTCGTGGCCGCCATTGCACCCTTCAACTTCCCTCTGAACCTGGTCTCCCACAAGGTCGGCCCAGCCTTGGCCGCAGGCAACTCGGTGGTGCTCAAGCCCGCTGGCGATACGCCACTGTCGGCTCTGAAGCTCGTGGAGCTCCTACTGGAAGCGGGACTACCAGAAGAAGCGATCCAGTGCATCACAGGGCCTGGCAGCGAGATCGGCGACGTCCTCACCGGCGATCCAAGAGTGCGAAAGATCACCTTCACCGGCAGCATGGAGATCGGCGAGCGCATTTGCCGCAACGCCGGGATCAAGAAAGTGACGATGGAACTGGGTTCAAACAGCCCCCTAATCGTAATGAACGACGC
This sequence comes from Dehalococcoidia bacterium, assembly GCA_965205385.1. Taxonomy (GTDB): domain Bacteria; phylum Chloroflexota; class Dehalococcoidia; order Lucifugimonadales; family UBA3495; genus CATOSP01. The sequence goes on along the minus strand of CBDBGS010000008.1, from coordinate 1,147,809 downwards.
CGACCTGGAGAGGGTCGCCGCCGCCACCGTGGCCAGCGGATTCGCCAACGCCGGTCAGGTCTGCATCTCCACCCAGCGCGTGTTCGCGGACCGGCGCATTTACGCCGACTTTCTTGACGCCCTGGTCGCTCCCACCGAAGCCTTCTCCACCGGCAACCCGCTGGACGAAGCGGTGCGAATGGGCCCCATGATCCGGGCCAGCGACGCTGACCGAGTGGGCCAGTGGATATCGGAAGCCGTCCAAAGCGGCGCACGGGTCATCGCCGGAGGCGACCACGAAGGCACGATGCACGCTCCCACGGTAGTTGCTGACACCACCGCAGACATGAGGGTATCCCGCGAAGAGCTGTTCGGCCCGGCGGTCGCCGTCGCCGCATTTGACGACATCGACGACGCCATTGCCAAGGCCAACGACAGCCGGTTCGGCCTGTCAGCGGGCATCTTCACCCAAAATATTGATTGGGCCATGCGGTTCGCGAAAGAGGTCCACTCGGGTAACCTCCACATCAACTCTCATCCCCAGTGGCGGGCCGACCTGATGCCCTACGGCGGTCTCAAGGACAGCGGCATGGGCAAGGAGGGACCTGGCTACGCAGTGCATGAGATGACCGAGCTAAAGATGGTGGTTTTCCACTAGTAGACCGTTCAGCCGCATAGACCAGAAAGGACCAAGCTAGACATGGAAATAATCACCGAACCGCCCAGACGGGCGATGGCGGTCACACCCCATCCCGACGATTGCGAAGGGGGATGCGGCGGCACCCTATCCAAATGGATCAGGGAATCCGGGACGGAGGTCGTCATAGTGCTTTGCACCAATGGCGACAAGGGTACGTCGGACCGTGAAATGACCTCCCCCAATCTCGCGGCTACCAGGGAACGGGAACAGCAGGAAGCAGCCGGTGTGCTTGGGGCGAAGGACGTCGTATACCTGTCCTATCCAGACGGCGGGCTCGAAGACTCCATGCTTTTCCGGAGCCAGGTGGTCCGCGCGATCAGGACGCACAAGCCCGACGTGGTCATGGCGATCGACCCATACCGCAGCGTTAGCCACACCCACCGGGACCACCGGATGAGCGGACAGGTGGCCTTGGACGCGGCCTACACGTATGCCTGGAGCCACCTGCATTTCCCGGAGCAAATCACCGGAGAAGGGTTGGAACCGCACCGGGTAAAGGAAGCCTATCTGTGGGGAAGCGAAGCGCCCGACGTTTGCGTGGACATCGAACACCATATGGACGACAAGATCGACTCCTTGTCTAAACATGCAAGCCAGATGGGTGGGAGAATGGTGGACAGGGCCGCCCGCATGAGGAATTGGGCATCCCGCAGCTCCGAGAGAACGGGACTCCCTTACGCGGAATCCTTCCGTAGGATCAAGTTCGAAATCGGCTCCTTGGGCTGGCAGTTCCTATACACTTAGGGACTTCCCGAATTCCGGTTAAACCTGTGCTCTAACTCGGGCTGGCCAATCCGGGAGCTAACGGGACCCTACCAGTTCGTAAACCGAAATATGATTGGCGCTGGCCGCGGTAAAGGGGGTCCGACTCCAATCGCCCCAACGATATCGTAACCTCATGCCGGCCAATCTGGCCATCAGGTCCAACTCGGATGGCCAAGCATAGCGTATTTGCACCGGGAAGAGGCGTATCCCACTCTCCGAAATGAAGAGGTGGGAGGACGTTGCAATCTGGGCGACTGGGTCATGCCTGGTCAGGTCTATGGAGATGCGGTCCGTCTCCACGATGCCTGCCTGGATGTTCTGTCCTCGATCGAACCGCGAAGGGTCCGGCACGAAGGCCTCTATTAAGAACACGCCGCCGTAGGCCAGGCTTCGGGCGACATTCTGGAAACACTCGACCTGGGCTTCCTGGGTCAGCGGGGCAAAGAACGTACTGAAGACCACGTAGACCAGTGCGTATCCTCCCCCCACACCGGCGTCAACGAGGTCACCCAACGTAATGGGAATTTCCAGCCCGCCTGGCTTCTCGCGGAGTCGCGTCACCATCGATTCTGAGGACTCTATACCGTGGACTTCCACTCCCCGCCTTGCCAGAGGCAACGCAACGCGCCCGGTACCTATACCCAGCTCTAAGGCTCGCGCTTCTCCGGCCAAGTCCGCCAATACGTCTAACATCGGCTCAATTACTGCAGGCGTACTTACGTGGGCGTAAATCTCGTCGTAGACATCGGCGATTCGGTCACCGTAGGTCTGCATTTGGAAGTCGTCCATTGGTACCTCTGCTTCGGGCCATTAGGGGTGTGTCTAACCTGGGCGCCTACAATGTTGCGGTGTTTCGACGCAACTTTCATAGGCCGTCATGCGTGAACAACCAACCGGCTAGCTTGGACCGGGAGTATGCGGTTGGAATGGGTGCCCCCGCTGAGACCTGTAAGAACGAGATGCTCATTTCAACCGCCTATTCGAACTGACTCGATGCGCCGCTCTTCGGGAGGGATTTACCGTCGAGGGGATTGGAGTCTCGTTGGAAGGGGATTTAGCGGTACAATCCGAGGTGGTCTCCTCAGGTCCTTCGCGCTAAGGGCGAACTCCCTATTTCACTTCGTAGCCCTGATAGAGAACAATTGGGGGAAAGAGTCGTTTTGTTCCGGGAACCGCCATCCGCCGTCGGCGCCCTGATTCATATTAGGGAAAGCCTGGTGGTAGCCGACCGGGAATTCGTGAAGAAACTCTATACTCAGACTGACCTTCGCCAATGCTGTGACGATGTCGCCGAGGCTGTGCTGCCACTCATAGACCGGGCTTTTGATCAGTTTCGCTGAACCGGTGTAGCTCGGTTCGTTGCCCTCAAAAACAATTCACGGTGGAAATACCCGTGCAACGGTAGCATGTCACCCGACTCCGAAGACTCGAAGACCCCCATGAACGGGTGACCGTCGACGATATAGAATGTGCCGCCCGGTCTTAGGAAGTGGTCGATCACGGTGGCCCATCCTTCCAGATCCGGCAGCCAGCAAAGGACTCCATAAGATGTAAATACTATGTCGAATTCTGCGTCAAGCACACCTGGTAGATCATAAATGTTCGAGCAGATGAACTGGACATCCGTCCCGGTCTCGTCGTTCAGTTGTCGGGCGAGACCGATTGCCGCGTCGGAGAAGTCTACGCCGGTCGCCTTGGCTCCTAAGCGCGACCAAGACATTGTGTCTAAACCAAAGTGGCATTGGAGGTGGAGGAGTGTCTTTCCGGAAACGTCACCGATTTCTCTGAGCTCGACCTCTTTGAGGGTTATCCTCCCGGACTTGAAACTTTCCACGTCATAGAATTCGGACGCCGCATGGACCGGAGTTCGTTCATTCCAGTTCTTTCTGATGATCCGCAGCCGTTCATCCATCGGCTTGAAATCCTGATTTGGGGCCAGTGGCGAACGTCAATTCGCTTCGTGGAACCGGCTGATTATCCTGCGCAACTGGGCTTCTTCCACGGGTTCGCTGGTCGTTAGGGACAGGCTCATCTCGTCCAATAGACCACTGTACCTTTCCAGGTACTTATCGGCTATCTCGTCATATTCTCCAATAACGGCAAAGGCATCGAGCATTTCATCGCTGATCAGCTCCCCCATTTCCGCCCATTCGCCCCGCAGTGACATCTGGTGAAGCTGCGGACCGATCTCGTTGAAACCATGGCATTCCAGTACGGGGAAGTAGGTGCGGGTCGAGGCATAGAACGCGATTCGCCTCCGGACTTCGGCCTTGGCTTCCCGGATACTGGACTGGTTGGGACCGGTGATGATAAATCCCCCGCCGCTTACCTTGATGTCAGACTCCGGACGTTCCGCCCTATCCGCTCCTTGGGCCACACCGGGGCGCACGATATCGCGCACATATTCCGCCGAGGTGAGGCTGTGAAGCATGAGGCCGTCGCACACCTCTCCCGCGACCCGGCAGTTATAGCCGTTGACCGCCCCTGTGAACACTTGGGGAGGATCATACGCTGACGGCCCCGGATTAAAGAACGGGGTCATCAGCGAAAACTGGTAATGTTTACCCTGGTAGTCGAGTCTGGAGCCGTTCGCCCAACAGTCCCAGATGTGCCGCAGCGACGCCACGTATTCCCGGAGTCTGGGACCCGGCGGCGCCCACTGAGTGGAAAAGCGCCTTTCGATATGGCCCTTGACCTGCGTTCCTAGTCCTAGCCGGAATCTCCCTCTGGAAAGGTCCTGTATGTCCCGGCTGGTGTGGGCCACCACCATCGGCGACCTGGGAAAGGCGATGGCGACCCTGGTCTCCAATGTCACTCTGGACGTGCTGGTGGCCGCCAAAATCAGGGGGATAAACGGGTCGTTGGAAGTCTCGCTGCTGGATACGCCGTCGTATCCCATCGACTCTGCCCACGAGGCTTCAGAAGCCACCGCGTTCAAGTCGTTGGAATGGAGGCGGTATATTACTCTCATGCTGTCCTCTGGAATATAACGTCGGACTTGGCGGCCATAATGAAATCGTTGACGTGTAGGTCTCTTATCTTGTGGGTCCACCAGGTCACCTTGACCCGCCTCCACTCGGTCACAAGCCTGGGATGATGTCCTTCCAAATCAGCGGCTTCACCTACTGCCTTGGTGAAGCTCAATGCCTGCTCGAAGTCCTTGAAACGGAAGACGCGGTCCAGCTTGCGGATTCCCTCTTCTGTAACCATGTCCCAGTCAGGCACCTGCGGCGCGAGTTCAGCTACCTCGACATCGGTCACGGGCGGAGAATCGCGACGGCATGCCACACATTTTTGCCTTGTTAGTTGGGTCATTTCGTCCTCTGGCTAATTCTAGCACAGGGCTGTAATTGGCCGGGCTTGGATCTTGCCCATTGCCTGACCTGCGGACCCCCATTGGGCCGCTTGCCCGATAGTGACAAAGCATTAGCATGGCACTAATATAAGGCGCACACACCGTAGGCTAACCAGCAATATTTTACCCACATTTTGCAGGAGGAAGGTCATGATTCCTGGAGCGATAACAAATTCCTGGCGGCTGCAACTGGCCGATCAGGACCTCGGAACACTCATCCAGGAGGCCCGAAGCCGAGGCGCCCGGCATGTTGAGCTACGTCAGACCTGCCTAGGAGATTGTGAGGCTGGCGAGGGAACGGAGTGGCGGCCAGTCCTGCCTCGATTGCAGGCTGTGGTCGACTCATTCCCAGACATGACCTTCGACCTGGCAATGGCTTACCCCTGCCTCACCGAAGAAGCCACCCCAGCGGGAGAACAGTTCCAGGCCGCGCTCGAGGCCGCGAAGATCGTCGGCAGAGACACGCCTCACCTGCGCATGGTCGACCCCAACACCACCGCCGAGCCCTGGGAACAGGCCGCCGACCTTCCAGGCGAGGCGCTGGGTCTGGCCGACCTTGCACGGGAAGCCGCGAATCAGGGCGTCATCCTGTCCGTGGAAAACTCCGGACAACCGCTGCGCAGCATGGCTCTGTTGACTCGTGAGGCCCGGGCGCGCCTCACTCCTGAACAGGGGGCCTACCTCGGCTTATGCCCCGACCCTACAAACCAACTTCGCCGCCACCCAGACAGCGATCCCCTGGCCGAGTTGAACGCCCTGCCCCTGGACATGCTCAAGATAGTCCACTTCAAGCAGGCCCGCCACGGCGCGGCGCTTCCCAGCGTGGACACTGGCGATCTGGACTGCTTGAAGATGCAGGAGATCTTGGACCAAAAAGGATACGAGGGCGCCGCCGTCATGGAGATCCCTCCGGACCAACATGTATTCGACAACCTGGCGTCCAGCTACGCTTACTTGGGCTCTGTTTAGTCATCAAATCTGTGTGAGGGCGTGATGGGACTGACACATCTGACCATAGAGATCACCAATCCTTCGAATCTTGACTTAACCGAAGAAGTAGAGTTGTTGGCCGACTCAGGCGCGGTCTACTTGGTGGTTCCCCGAAATATCCTGGAGAATCTGGGAATCAAGCCCCACGCTGAACAACAGTTCCGCCTGGCTGATGGGTCGAGGATCTCGCGGGAGCGGGGAATCGCCGGGTTCAAGTATGGTGAGCGCATTGGAGGGGCGGATGTTATGTTCGGGGAGCCCAACGACAGTCTGCTCCTAGGTGCATTGACCCTGGAGGCTCTGGGGCTGGCTCTGGACCCGTTGCGCCGCGAACTCAGGGAAATCCCAATGATTCTCTGAAATATGACCTCCATGGACAACTACAGCCAGTACACGGTATCCATCCACTACGACCAGCGGCTCTACCAGCAAGACATCGCCGGTTCCATCGTGCATGCCCGAATGCTGGCCCGGCAGGGCATCATCAGCGAAGAAGACGCGGGCCTAATCGTCGAGGGCCTTGGCAGGGTCCGGGAGGAGATCGAGTCCGGAGATTTCCCTTGGGACGCCTCCCTGGAAGACCTGCACATGAACATCGAGAGCAGGCTGCACCAGCTCATAGGCCCGGCGGCCGGACGGTTGCATACGGGGAGGTCCCGTAACGACCAGGTGGCCCTGGATATGCGGCTCTACACCAAGGAGGCCATCTCCGCTACTATCAAGGGCCTTCGAGAGGTACAAGGGGCTCTTGTGTCCCTCGCCGGACAGCACATCGAAGTTGTAATGCCCGGATACACGCACCTGCAGCGCGCGCAGCCGGTGTTATTCGCGCACCACGTACTTTCCTACTTCCAGATGTTCCAGCGCGACATAGAGCGGTTCCGCGACTGCTACCGCCGCACCGATGTCCTACCGCTGGGCAGCGGAGCCCTGGCGGGCGTCACCTACCCGACCGACCGGGAATACCTTGCCCGAGAGTTGGGGTTCGGCCGCATCAGTTCCAACAGCATGGACGCGGTCTCAGACCGGGATTTCCTGCTGGAATACTTGTCGGCGGCATCGATCTGCATGATGCACCTTTCCCGGATGGCGGAAGAGATCGTTCTCTGGTCCAGCCGGGAGTTCGAGTTTATCCGCCTGAGTGACGAATTCACCACCGGCAGCAGCATCATGCCGCAAAAACGCAACCCCGACTTCGCCGAGTTGGCCCGGGGAAAGACCGGGCGCGTCTACGGCAACCTTATGGGGCTGCTCACCGTGTTGAAAGGGTTGCCCCTGACTTACAACCGTGACCTCCAAGAAGACAAGGAAGGGTTCTTCGACACGACAGATACCCTCCTTGCGACATTGACCGTGTTTCGAGGGATGCTAGGTGGACTAACCCTGAACACCGGCCGTGTTACCCGTTTGGCCGGGGAGAGCTTCGTTTTGGCCACAGACCTGGCCGATTACCTGGTGGGCAAGGGTGTGCCCTTTCGCGAGGCGCACGGCATCATGCGGGACCTCTGCGGCTATTGCGAGTCTCTCGGGAAAGAATTGCTTGACCTGACCCTCAGTGAATTTCAGCGTTTCTCTGACCAGTTCGACGAAGGAGTATTCCGGGTCACCCCGGCCAGTTCCGCGGCTGCCAGAGACAACCCCGGTGGAACAGCTCCGCTTCGGGTCGCCCAGGAGTTGGACCGCGCCAGGACGCTGCTGGAGGAAGAGCCCCATGGCATCTGACGCACACATTCTCATCGCGCCCTCGGTTCTTGCCGCCGACTTCGCCAACCTGGGTCAGCAGGTACGGGAGGCCGCGGACGCGGGGGCCGACCTCATCCACGTGGACATCATGGACGGGCGTTTCGTGCCCAACATTTCTTTCGGGGAAACCATCGTAGACGCCATTCGAGGCTCAACCGACGTTCCCTTAAATATCCACCTGATGATCCTGGAGCCGGACGATCTGCTGCCCGCATTTATGAAAGCGCCCCAGGACCAAATCATCGTCCACGCCGAAGCCTGCCGGCACCTGCACCGGACTGTAACGAGGGTGAAGGAGTCGGGCTGTCAGGTGGGAGTCGCCATTAACCCGGGTACGCCGATCTCGGCGGTGGAAGAGGTATTGCCGCTGCTGGACCTGGTGCTCGTAATGACTGTGAACCCCGGTTTCGGCGGGCAACCATTCATACCTGGGGCGTTGTCTAAAGTGGAAAGACTGTATGAGACCATCCAGAGGGAGGGCTACGGGACGCATCTGGAGGTAGACGGGGGACTAAAAGCCGACTGGACCGCCCAGGACTCGGTGAAGGCGGGCGCGACGATCCTGGTGGCGGGGACTGCGATCTTCAACGACTCCGAGCCGGTGTCCCAGGCGATGGCTGGGATGAGATCATGTGTCCATGGTCTTCGGGTGAGCTAGACACACCCACACCGAGACCAGGGATTACTTCAGCGCCGCGACGGCCTTCCGCACCTTGGATGACTTGTTGAGCGACCTCAGGCAGCGGCTGCAAATCTTCACCTTGATAGACCTGCCGTCCTGAAACAGCGTCTGCTTGTGGACGTTAGCCTTAAACCGGGTCTTGGTGTGACGGTTGGAGTGGCTTACGTTGTTCCCACTCATCCCCGACTTCAAACAAATTTCACATCTCATGTCGTTGGTATGTCCCCTGCATGGGTCCGAACGGACTGCTGAATTTTGAATCGAGTATATCACGGGGGAATCAACCCCACCAACCGGCTTCTTCACGGTTCAGAGGGTTTCTCGTGCCAGCCGGACTTCGGAATTATTAACCTGTCCTAGCTCCTGAATGAGAGGAACATGACCTCATTCACTCCCTCGACCGATAGATGTCCACGGCGGCGTATTTGATCACCGAGCCCCGTACCGGCGGCCTCGGTTTCTTGACGCGCACCTGCACCGCGTCGACCGGAAACTCAGCCAGCACCTTTGAGGCGATATGATGCGCCGTAGCCTCCAGCAGGTTCTTGGACTGGCCCTCGACCACGGTCTGGACTGACCGGTAAAGGCGGGGATAACTTACCGTGTCTTCGAGACGGTCGGAGGCCCCGGCGCAACCGAGGTCGAGCTCGACCACCAGGTCAACGATGTACGCTTGTCCCAGGGTCCGCTCTTCTGGATTCACGCCGTGATAACCGTAAAACTGCATCCCTTCCAGGATGATGCGGTCGGGCCTTCGAGGGCGGTCAACCATGAACTATCACACGGTCCTCGATCACACGGTCCTCGATTCTATGGCTGCCATCTTGGCCAGCAGGTTTTCGGCGCGCTTGAACACCGGAACGTCGATCATACGACCGTCCAAGTCCGCTGAGCCGCGGCCGTTGGACTCTGCCTCTCGGAAGGCATCGACGACTCTCCTGGCGTAGGCCACTTCATCTTCGGATGGAGTGAACGACTCGTTGATTATGTCAATTTGCGCGGGGTGGATCGCGAATTTTCCGGTGAAACCGAGCTGGCGGATTAGCCTGCAGTCTTCGCGAAGCCCGTCCGGGTCCCTGAAGCCCACGAACGGCGAGTCTAGGCAGGCGACCTTTGCGGCATGGGCGGCGACGGCGGTCTGGGCCCTGGCGAAATAGACTTCTTCCCCCGTGTTGGTACGCTGGATGCCGATATCGTTGGTGTAGTCCTCTGCCCCGAATGCGATAGCGATAATTCGAGGCGTTGCCGTGGCCATCTGGTAGGGCGCCATTACGGCCGGCGCGTTTTCGATCCAGGGGATGAGCTTGATCTGGCCCGGCTCCACACCCGAAGCCGACTCCAGAGCGGTAATCAGAACATCGGCGTCTCGCAACTCTTGGGGGGACTCGGCCTTTCCGAGACTGATCCCGGACAGATCTTGGGAAACCAGGACTTCCAGTTCGTCCTTGGTTAGCCCCGTGTCCAGGGAGTTGACCCGGACCATCACCCTGTGCCCGGCGCTCCGCAACCTCGGCACCCACTCGCGGGCCACGTCCCGGGCGTTCACCTTTTCGGCGGGAGGGACCGAGTCCTCCAGGTCCACCATCGTCACATCGGCGTTAAACCCTAACGCCCTTTCCAACATGTTGGGCCGGTTGCCGGGCACGAAGATCAGGCTACGCAGTAGCTCCACTTGTTATCTCCTGAGATTTGCTTCGGTTACAGAGTGAGACCGGAAAACTGGTAAGAACTGGCGAGCCGTTTCAGGCAAGCCGCCCCTCAGCCTTCCGGTGCGACTTCGATGGCATTCATGAGGCACACCCACTGGTTGAGGGAAACTTCGAACCGGCGCTCCCGCTGTCTTGCGCTATCCTCCCAAACCTCCCTGGTCATTTCCTCGGGCCTGGGGCTGGTAACCCTGGTCGCCTCCCAGTGCGAAAGGCCGTGATACCCGGTGAGCAAAACGATCTCCAGGGGGTCAGTGGCGGCCAGAGTGGACCACAGTCCGAGGATTCTCGCATCCTGGGCCTCCACTCGGGGCCAAACACCGTCACACGTCAGGGACAAAAACTCTTCCAGGTCGGCGGGATGAATGAAAAAACGCCGGTAGCCGTAGACGGTCCTTCGGTCTTCCATTGGAATGTGGGATTTGGGGCGGTCGGCAATCGCCTTAAGGAGCCTGGCCTCTTCCCTTTCCGCCATAGGGTTGCCGGGAAAGACATTCTGGAAATTGTTCCAGGCGTCGAGTCCGGGGAATCGGACGACCTGCACCACCTCCTCAATAGGGTATCCTATCGACCCGCTGAGAAGGCAGATGACCTGCCCGCCCTGTTCCAGGATTCGGGGCCAGATATTATCCCTGGCGTGCTGGACGTATTCGTCCAGCGCGCCCTTACGGAGGGTGAGCTGCCGCTGCTCGTAGATTGTCTTTTCTGAGGCCAATTCGGGTCACCAATGGGCAAGGCGCGTGTACCAAGGCGCGAGTCATTATGTCACGGCGCGACGGTATTCGCCACAGGGGAATCCCAGACTACAGTTGGTATGGCGGATGCCGCTCACCGTCAGGCACTCGTTCGATCTGTTGGGCCACAGGGTTTACCCTGTATCGCAGGTTTTCCAGTAGCTCGACGCCGATCAGAGGGGTCGACGCAGGTACCATGATTGCACCGAACTTCTCCCCTCGCAGCTCTCCACTGGCGAAGTACGTATCCACCTCCACCATACACGTCGCGTTCATGAGTCTAACCTTGCCTTGGGTCGGCTCTACCCCAAGCACTTCGATTTCCTCTAGCGGCAATGCAAGAAATGCAAGATACGTAGACCCGGTATCGACCAGGAACCGGTACTCCCTGGTGGCCAGAGGTCCGATCACGCTGGCCAGAACCTCCGTAATGCCCATGAATCCCTCCTGCCCTACTCCATGTCGCCCCATGTCGTGGCCCACTTCGTATCCACCTTCAAGGTCACGTCAAGATCGAGGGCGGCGGGCATCTCGTCGAAGACCAACTGTTGAATCGCGTCAAGTTCATCCTGGGGCACCTCGAAGACCAACTCGTCGTGCACCTGCAGCAGCATCTTGGTGCGCAAGTTTTCCCTTTGAAGGCGGTCGTGAACACGGATCATGGCCAGCTTCATGATGTCGGCGGCGGTCCCCTGAATCGGCATATTGATAGCCATCCGCTCCGCCGCTCCGCGCACGTTAAAGTTTGAAGCGTTGATATCCGGTAGGTACCGTCTCCGGCGGGACACAGTCTCCACATACTCGTTGGCGTGGGCCTGCTCCTTCACAGTCTCGATGTACTGGCTAACTCCGGGGTAGTTGCTGAAATAGCTCTCGATAAACTTCGCGCCTTCTTCCCGGCTGAAACCAGTTTGTTGGGATATCCCGTGGGGCGACAGGCCGTAAATCACGCCGAAATTCAGGACCTTGGCAATGCGCCGCATGTCCGAGTTAACCTCGTTGATTGGCACCTCGAACATGAGCGACGCCGTGGAAGAATGAATGTCCTCCCCCCGTTGGAACGCTTCCAGCAAGTCAGGGTCCTGGGAGAGGTGCGCCAATACGCGCAACTCGATCTGGGAGTAGTCGGCGGAGAACAGCACCCAATCCGGAGCCCCATCGGCCACGAAGGCGCGGCGCACGTTCCGGCCAAGTTCGGTCCGGACGGGTATGTTCTGCAAATTGGGGTCGCTGCTGGAAACCCTCCCGGTGGCCGATCCTGTCTGATTGTACTTTGTATGGATTCTTCCAGTATCCGGATTAATCATCTCCGGCAATGAGTCGACGTAGGTGGACTTGAGCTTGGACACCTGCCGGTATTCCAGGATGCCGTCCACGACCGGGTGAAGGCCCCGGAGCCCTTCAAGAGCGTTGGCGTCTGTGGAGTAACCGGTCTTGGTGCGCTTGGTCCGCGGAAGGCCAAGCTCGTTGAACAGTACATCGCTAAGCGCCTTGGGCGAATTAATGTTCACGCTGTGACCGATGGACTGGAAAATCTGCTGCTGCACCTCGTTCAACTGGTCATTGAGGTCCCGGGACATCTCGTGCAAGACACCCCCTTCGACCTTGACACCGTTACGCTGCATATTTACGAGGACCGGGACTAAGGGCATCTCCACCTCGTTCAGCAGGTCGGTGAACCCATGATTGGAGAGTTGCCCCTCAAACGATCCGCGCAGCCGGCCTGTGATGTCGGCATCGGCGGCAGCGTAGGCCGTGGCCTGTTCGATACCAACCTTGTCGAATGTCACCCGCTTCCGGCCCGTTCCGATTAGCTGGGTGATGGGTGTCATTTCGACACCCAGGACATCCAGGGACATGTTCTTCAGACCGAGCCCCTGGCCGCTCTTCCCAAGCAAGTGCCCGGCAATCATGGTGTCAAAGTCCAGATTTCGGCACTCAATGCCGTGGCTGGCCAACACCGTTGCGTCGAAGTTGGCGTTATGAGCGCACTTGTTAATGTCCGTGGACTCCAACAGAGGCCGCACTCTCGGAAGTACGGATTCCAACGGCAATTGCGGTCCGTCTTGATGACCCACCGGAACATACCACGCCTTGCCGGGCGCAGTCGCAAAACTGAGACCCACCAGATCAGCGCGCACCGGATCGAGAGACGTGGTCTCCGTGTCGAAGGCGAAGCTGCCCGCTTCCTCGATGGCGGCAATCATCGCTTCAAATTGGTCAGATGTCCGGACGGCCTCATAGTCGGTATCGGCGGCCACAGGTCCCTTTGGGGCTTGCCCCCACGCCTCATCTTCGCCGCCGGTTGGCCGCGGCAGCCGTCCGATGACGCTGAAAAACTCCAGCTCGGAGAGAAGGTCAACTATCGACGTCCGATCGTATGACCCGAACCGTGATCCCTCCAAGTCCAACTCCACCGGCGATTCCCGGTTGATGGTCATCAGCCAACGGTTCTCGAAAGCCCGTTCCCTGTTTTCCGCCAAAGAAGTTTTGACGCTGGGTGGCTTCACCTCCTCTATGTGTTCGTAAATTCCTTCCAGGTCGTGGAAATCGGTGAGAAGACCGATGGCCCTCTTCTCACCGACTCTCGGCACTCCAGGGATGTTGTCAGATGAATCACCGACCAAGGCCTTGAAATCGGGTTGCTGGGCGGCGGTGAGCCCCGAGTAACGTTTCTCCAGCTCCGGCTCGTCATAGGTCGTCCTATCCTGAATGCTGTAGAAGAGGTCCACCCGAGTCTTCGGCGAAATCAACTGGAATGTGTCCCGGTCTCCCGTAATGATCACCGTGTCGACCCCATGGGCTTCCGCCTGCCTCGCAAGAGTCCCGATGATATCGTCCGCCTCGTAACCCTCCATCTGGAATATAGGGACTCCGAACCCCGTCATTAGCTGTCTCACCCGGTCGAACTGCGGCCTCAGCTCCGGCGGCATAGACGGGCGTTGGGCCTTGTACTCTTCGAAACGCTCATGCCGAAACGTTGGTCCCGACATGTCGAAAGCGATGGCGCAGTAGGTGGGCTTCCAGTCCTGCAACGCTCGCAGGAAGACATTGGTGAAGCCGTACACACCGGTGGTGTCTTCCCCTGTCCCGGAGATCGATAGATGCCTTTGGACGGATATAGCACGGAAGGACCGGTGCACCATGGCATGGCCGTCCATTAGCAATAAGAGGGGCGATTCTTCCCTGGCGAAAAGAGGGAGGGTCTGTTCCTGGTTAGTAGCCATTTGGCACCTCGGTGGCGGGGCGGATGGGAGACCAGGTCGGCATAATCTTTGCACAACATTATACACCCGGCTAACCTTCGAATCAGTGAAGGGGTGACACCTCACGGCCCGGTCCACCGCGTTCGAGACTGCGGCTTATCCGGCCGTCGTGCTACAATGGCTACCAACCTGGGAAGCCCACCTCGGACTGGGAGAACAGGGCCAATGCCTGTATACGATTACCGGTGCAAGGACTGTAATAGGGTCACATCCGTTTTAACCTATAGTTGGAAGACCAGCTCAGAACCCGCGTGCCGGAGTTGTGGCGGCGGTGAGTTGACCAAGCTCATCTCCGGGTTTGCGTTTCACCGCTCCTGGGGCGACAGTCTCAACTGGGCGCCCAGCGGCGAGACCCTGAACGACGTAAATGAAGACTCTCCCCAAGACCTGGACCGATTCATGGGGCGCATCAAACAGGAGATGGGCGGGGAAGTAACTTCCGACTTCAACCAGATGCGCAAGGAACTGACCAGCGACTCATAACCCCCGCACCTGCCTGACGCCACAGGGGACTGACTAGAGTATGCCCATTTACGAATACCGGTGCCAGGATGCGGCGAGGTAACCTCCTTCTTCCTCCTGGCTATAGGTGATGCGTTGACGCCCATCTGCGGCCCTTGCCAGAGCGCCAACATGCAACGGCAAATGTCGTCCTTCGCCATGGGTCGAGGAAGCGGCGGGGCGAGGGAAGGGTCGTCCTCCAGCTCGGAGTCCACGGGACTGGAATACTACCGCGGCCCCCGCAACATAGGTAGAAACGTGGAAGAGAGCTTTTCGCGCCATGGCCACGACGTGCCGGAAAGTGTGCGCGAGACCATCAAATCGGCCAGAGCCGGCAAACTGCCCAAGGGAATGGATATATGACACAAGCCCACGATCCCGGCCAGCCCTTTTATTCATCTCTAGTGCATTGCGTGCAGTCCCTGTCCGGCGGATGCCCGGAACGGGAGCTAACTTCCATCCCGCTCACCAAACTGCGGGACCTTGCGGCAGCCATGCCGGGCGAGGACCAATCCGCTTCGGCGGCGTTGACGCTAAGCGACGCCCTTACGCTGATCGAAACGGCCAAGGGGCTGCTGGCCGCGATCCGGAGACCGGGTGGGCAGGGCTTGCCCAATTCCCAGGTGGACGCCGCGCTGGACGGAGCTCTAGACGACCTATCCGCCGCAATCGGAGCCGACCTGCGGCGGCAACAGGCAGACAAGATACGCGGTCTTTACGTCATTATCGACCCCGAGGTAACCGGCGGCAGGGAGCCCCTGGAGATTGCCAGGGCCGCCGTGAGAGGCGGGGCCGCTATGTTGCAACTCCGGGACAAGCTGAGGGACAAGGGCCTGATTTTGCCTCTGGCTACCTCTCTGCAACAGCTTTGTGAAGAGAGCGGCGTACTGCTGATCGTCAACGACCACGTTGACCTGGCTGCAACCGTCGTATCCGGCGGTGTCCACGTCGGTCAGACCGACATGCCCGTGGCCGAAGTGCGAAAGTTGCTGGCCCCCCACCAGGTGCTGGGCCGGTCCAACCGGGAAATCGACCTGCTGATCGAGTCCCAGGAGATGGGGGCCGACCACGTAGCCTTCGGCGCGATCTACGCCTCCACTACCAAGGGCGGGGGACGGGGTCCCCAGGGGATCGAACCGCTCGTCCGGGCAAGGGCCGCAACCAGTGTCCCGCTGGTGGCCATCGGAGGGATAAACGCCGAAAACGTGGCCCCGGTGGTTGAAGCTGGCGCGGACGCAATCTGCGTCACCGCCGCCGTCGGTTCGGCTCCTGAACCGGAAGCCGCCGCCAGCCAACTGGTGGAAGCTATCCGGGCCGCCGGAGGCAGGGTCTAATGCCTTCACCCTACAGCTCCGAATTGAACAATATCGGTGTAGAGGCCATAGAACGCCTCACCGAGAGAAATCACGCCAGAGAGCGGGGTCTAACCGTTTCCAGAGAAGTAGTGCGCTTCTCCGCCAACGCCATCAGGGCTGTCCACCGTGAAGACTTCGCCGAAGCCCTCCGCTTGATCGGGCTGGCCCGTGAGCGGCTTGAAGAGACCGCTCCCATCCGCGACGAAAGCCCGGAGATATACTTCGCCGGTTTCCTCTCCGACGCGCGCAAGGAATTCGCGGAAGCCAACATCACTCTTGCCGTGATTTCCGGCGACCCTATTCCCCGGTCCGACGACCTTGAGTTGGATGCTTCCGCATACCTGAACGGAATGGCAGAGACCATCGGCGAGATCCGGCGTTACATCCTGGATACGCTGCGGCGTGACTCCTTCCACCGTTGCCAGGAGCTTATGGAGGTCATGGACGAGATTTACAGCGTGCTGGTGACGGTGGACTTCCCCGAGGGAGTGACCGGCGGTCTGCGCCGCAACACCGACCAGATGCGCGGTGTGTTGGAAAGGACCAGGGGAGACTTGACCATGGCTCTGCGGCAACACCGCCTGGAGCAGCAAATGGCAGAGTGGGAGAAGGGCCGATGAGCCTCGGCATAACCTTTCTCGGAACGGGCGCGGGAGGTTCCATCCACCGGGGCCACACAGCAATCGCAATTGATTGCCCCGACGGTACAAAGCTGCTGCTGGACGCAAGTTCCGGCAACACCGTTACCCGCGGCCTGAATGAACTAGGGATGTCCGTCGCGGAGTATCACCACGTTTTGCTCTCCCACCACCACGCCGACCACATGTCTGGATTGCCCTCGGTACAGTTGGTCCACACGCGGGCCCTGGACGGGAGCCCTCCTCTGGCGGTTTACGGTCCCGGCGAGGTGCTGGAACACGCCGAAGGGGTGTGCCGGATTCTCTCCCCTGGACTCACGGTGGACCGCCGTGGAGCGATGAACGCCGAAGGCCACCTGGTCATGCGGTGGGAAGCTGTCAGGGATGGAGAGCGGACGCAATATGGACCAACTACCTTCGCCTACTGCTTCCCCGCCGACCATATCCCGGGATCGGTCGGGTGGGTAGTCGAAAGCGACGGAGTAAAGGTGGTCTTCTCCGGTGACACGCGGTATAACCCCACGATCGCCGAGGTTGGACGGGGAGCCCGCATGTTAATTCACGAGGCCTACTCACTCGACCAAGACCACGACCAGGCAGTTGCCGCAGCCCATGCCACCGCAGGCGATGCGGCCCGGGTTGCGACTCAGGCGGGGGTCGACGAAATGATAATTACCCACATCACCAACCCCTTTCACGAAAACACTCAACCCCTCATTGACGAAGCACGGCAGCACTTCCAGGGACCCATCTCCACCGCGTTCGACCTGCGGCAAATTACTGTCGATAGCTGATAGATTATCGTCGCGGCTTGCCTTATAGTGGTGGCAAGCCCAGTCTTCTCTCCGGCATCTTTGGCCCTGACCCGGACGCTCCTTCTAACTGGGACAAGCTTGAGCCGGTGGTTGTGTGGCGTAGTGTGCACCAGTCCTGGATAGACGTTTCCTAGAAACGTGGCCGGAAACTGGCTTCAGCCGGGTGGTCAGCTATACTTGAGCCATCAAGAAATAGCGAGGGCTTGAGCATGCTGGGAGAGCGGTCGGACCAGAGGGGCCTCTGGGAAGCAGACCGGTTGTATCTGGACCACGTGGGGCGGGACACCTTCTACGGTCTGCTGGCCTCGCTGCGGGGCCGCCTGTTCCGGGACCCCGATTTCGCCGGGTTCTACTGCGCCGACAACGGCCGGGACAGCGTGCCGCCCAGCCTGCTGGCGACGGCGCTCCTGCTCCAGTCCCACGACAAGGTGAGCGACGCTGAGGCCAAGGCCCGGGCCGACTTCGACATCCGGTGGAAGGTGGCCTTGGGGATTGAGGTGGAAGACCGTCCCTTCGCCAAGAGCACGCTGCAGGTGTTCCGCGCCCAGCTGATACTGCACGGCAAGGTGCGGGAGGTGTTCGAGTCCAGCCTGCGTTTGGCCCGGGAGTCGGGGTATCTGAAAGGGCGCGGGATGCGGGTGGCGTTGGACACGACCAACATCCTGGGCCGTGGCGCGGTGAAGGACACCTACAATCTGTTGGCGGACGGGATCGTCAAGCTGTTGCGGGCGCTGGCGGCAGTGGAGAAGTCCAGCGTCAAAGAATGGGCCAAGGCCCGGGGATATGAGCGGTACCTGGGTTCCAGCGTGAAGGGTGAGTCGGCCATCGACTGGAGCGACAAACGGGCGCGGCAGGCCCTGCTGGCCGAGATTGTGAGAGACGCCGACCGGTTGTTGGAGTTGTCGCGGCAGGCGCAGAGGGAATTGGGGGAGGATAGCGCTGAGCGGCAGCAGATAGTGGCGGCGGCGGAACTGCTGGGGCAGTTGCTGCTCCAGGACGTGGAGCGGACCGATGACGGAGTGAATCTCAAGGACGGGGTGAGCCGGGACCGGATGATGTCGGTGCATGACCCGGAGATGCGCCACGGCCACAAGAGCAGCAGTAGACGGTTCGACGGACACAAGGCGGCCATCGTGGTGGACACCGACTCCCAGCTGATCACCGCGGTGGAGGTATTGCCCGGCAACGCTCCGGACAACCTGGGATCGCTGGAATTGGTGGAGCAGAGCGAGGCCAACACCGGTGTGCCGGTGGAGGAAGCCATGGGCGACGCCGCCTATGGGGATGGCGATACCAGGCAGGCCTTCGCCGATGCGGGACGCCGGTTGGTGGCCAGAGTGCCGGGACGGCCCGACCGGAAGCACTTTCCGAAAGAGGACTTCCATATTGACCTGGCCGCGGGCAGTTGCACCTGTCCCGCCGGACAGGTTACCCACACCATCGTGCCGGCGGGAAAGCGGACGGGTCGCACAGGGCGGGTCCACCGCTTGCAGGCCTTCCAGTTCGACGGGGCCGAATGTCGGACATGTCCACTGCGGTCCCAGTGCATCGCAGCCAAGGGGAGTAGGGGGCGGCGGGTGCTGATCCATCCCCAGGAAGCCCTGCTGCAGCAGGCCCGAGCGTTGCAGCAAAGCACTCATTATGACGAATATCGAGTGCGCCGAGTGGTGGTGGAACACCGGTTGGCCCGGCTGGTCCAGTTGGGCATTCGCCAGTCCCGCTATTTCGGCAGGGTCAAGACCAGGTTCCAGCTGTATCTGGCTGCCACGGTAGCCAACCTGACCCTGGTGGCCGGGAAACTCGGGCGGTCGGGCCGTACCGGTGGCGGCGCAACAGGCCGCAGCGTCGTCCTCAATATTGTCCCCTTTGTTGTCGCCCATGCTGCGGCCAATTTCTGCGCGGTCCGGCTCGGACAACTGTGGTCCGTGATCCTGCTCACGTCGGCTTTATTGCCCAAATCCCCCTACCCAACCAGGACTTTTCGGCCCGGTTTCTAGGAGCAATTGACGTGTGGGCATCCGCTCAGACCTGCGCTGTGCTCGGACTCGATGGGTACATCGTAGAAGTAGAAATTGACATCTCCCCGGGTCTTCCCGCCTTTAACATCGTTGGGCTTCCGGACACTGCGGTCCAAGAGGCCAGGGAAAGAGTCCGCCCGGCGCTGCGCAACAGCGGTTTCGAATTCCCCCTAAAGCGCATCACGGTCAACCTCGCCCCCGCAGACCTGAAAAAGGCAGGCCCATCCTATGACCTCTCCATCGCCGTCGGCATTCTGCTCTGCACCGGACAGGTCGAGTTGCTGGACGCAAAGGCGATTTTCTTGGGAGAGCTGTCCTTAGACGGCAGCCTCCGCCACACCACCGGAATTCTCGCGATGGTGTCGGTAGCGCGGGACCAGGGATATTCCACTGTGTACGTGCCCGCGACCGACGCGGAAGAAGCGGCTTTAGTCGATGGTGTTACGGTGTTTCCCGTCGGCAACCTCTTGTCCCTCATAGCCCATTTCCGTGGTGATTCTCCAATCACGCCTATCGCCTGCCGGGGGGTTGCCGTACCACCTTGTTCCGGCCCCATCGACGGAATGAACCTGGCTGACGTGAAGGGACAGGAACACGCTAAACGCGCACTGGAAGTAGCGGCTGCTGGGTTTCACAACTTGCTGCTCAACGGACCTCCTGGCAGCGGAAAGACCCTCCTTGCAAGGTGTGTGCCGTCGATCCTTCCACCCATGACCCCGCCAGAAGCCCTGGAAGTCACCAAGATTTACAGCGTTAGCGGCGACCTTCCCTCGGACAGCCCGCTCATGAACCGCCGCCCCTTCCGCTCCCCCCACTACACCATATCCAACGCTGGCCTCGTAGGCGGAGGCCGCAACCTGCGCCCCGGCGAGATTACTATGAGTCATCGGGGAGTCCTGTTCCTGGACGAGCTTCCCGAGTTTAGCCACACAGCCCTCGAGTCTTTGAGGCAACCCTTGGAAGACAAGGTGGTCACAATCAGCCGGGTGGCGGGGACAGTGACTTACCCGGCCAGCTTCATGTTCGTGGCTGCCATGAACCCCTGCCCTTGCGGTTATCACACCGACCCAAACAAGGAATGCATCTGCGCTCCGTCGGCGGTGGTCCGATACCAGAAAAAGGTTAGCGGACCCCTCTTGGACAGGATTGACGTGTTCGTCGAGGTCCCGCCGGTGGAGTACGAAAAGTTGGTGGACACGGAACCAGCGGAAGACTCCTCCTCCGCCAGGGCCAGGGTCCAGCGTGCCCGAGACGCCCAGCGCGACCGGTTCGACGGGACACCGATGTTGTGCAACGCCGATATGGGTCCGGCGGAAGTTTGGAAGTCGTGTCCGCTGGACGATCCGGCAAGAAACCTCCTGCAGACTGCAACCCAACGGCTCCACCTCTCTGCACGCGCCTTCCATAGGATCCTGAAGGTGTCCCGGACTATCGCGGACCTCGACTGCGCCAAGGACATCAGCGTCGCGCATCTCGCGGAAGCGTTGCAGTACCGCTCCCGCAACTAACCTGACTCTTTCCCTTGCCACTCCCTTTTCCGGCGGCTATGATTAGTGGCATGGAGCCACGAGACGTAAAATACCAACTTGGGTCCCTTTCCTTCATCGAGCCAAAGACCTTCGGACAACCCGGACAGCGGACTTTCAACCTGATCTTCGAATCAGGAGACGCCCGCTGTACAGTTTGGCTGGAAAAAGAACAGCTATTTCAACTGGGCATCTACCTCCAAGAGGTAGTCCAATCCCTCTCCGAGGAAGATAAAGGCCGCGAAGGCCGACGCCGGGAGTCACGCGCCTCTGGGCAGGGGG
The DNA here is from genome assembly GCA_965205385.1 of Dehalococcoidia bacterium. Taxonomy (GTDB): domain Bacteria; phylum Chloroflexota; class Dehalococcoidia; order Lucifugimonadales; family UBA3495; genus CATOSP01. Next base: position 1,126,754 of record CBDBGS010000008.1, on the reverse strand, counting down.
TATCCCTGGACTTCAAGGCCGGTCAGGTCTTGTTGAGCCATGACGAGGAGTCCAACTCCTTCCGTCTTCTGGCCTACGAGATAGAGGAGCAGGAGGGAGACAAGGAACCTGAGTCTGTCGGATTCTGGATCGACGTGCCCCAGGCGGAGACGTTGTCCCAGGAGGCCCTTCGAATCTGTGCCGCGGGCCGTCCTCGATGTATCTTGTGTGGACAGCCGATCAATCCCGACGGCCACAACTGTCCCCGGGCAAACGGCCATGCGGTCCTGGAGACGGGCTGACCAACGCCCAAGAAGCTACAAGGGTAACCCGTGATATTCGACCCATCCACTGTCGAGTTGATTAGACAAGGCGAGATCGTCAGTTGTCAGCTCACCCCATCGGGTTCCAACTACACATTTCTGTCCCAACTCCAACTGGATGGGCGCACCGGCCTGGCGATCTACAAACCGAGGGACGGAGAGGCTCCCCTCTGGGACTTCCCAAGCGGGACTCTCTATAAGCGGGAGTACGCCGCGTACCTTCTGAGCCAGGTCCTCGGTTGGGATTTCATTCCTTACACAATTATCCGGGACGGGCCTTACGGTATTGGCTCCGTCCAACAATTTATCGAACACGATCCCCGGCAGAACTACTACAGCTTGGAGGAAGAGGCCGGACCTCAGCTTCAGGCAATTGCGTGCTTCGACCTGGTAGCCAACAGCACAGACCGCAAGGCCAATCACCTGATTATGGGTGAGGACGGCAAGCTCTGGAGCATCGACCACGGCCTGACGTTCCACTCGGACCTCAAGATTCGCACCGTGATTTGGGACTTCTCGGGAGAACCCATCCCGAAAGAGCATCTGTCAACGTTGCGCAGGTTTCAAAAGCAACTCCACCGCCCAAATGGCCGAATTCAAGAATTGCTGGACTTGCTTCTTCCAGAAGAGGTCTCGGCCCTGTCCCGCCGCGTGGAATGGGTCCTGGAGGAAGGGGATTTTCCGGGGATGCCGGGGAGGTCTGGCAAGCGCCGCCGGCGTCGAGAATAGGTCCACCGGGACGGCGCACGGGTCAGGGCATTGGAGCAGGTACCCGATTTCAGTCGAGGAAGTGCCGCGCGGCCTCTTCCGAGACCCTGCGATGCACTTCCTGGAGCGGGATATCCGTTTCGACGGCGATGCGGCGGCAGTCTTCATACTCCGGCGCGGCCCCGATGGCCTTTCCACCGACGTACTTCACCTTGACAGAGACCATTCCCAAGCTGGACTCCAACGCCACATTTCGACGTTCGGCGGCATAGCGCTCGACCGGGCGGGTCCTTACTCCCAGGGTAGGCGTCTCCCGCAGCACAAGTTCGCAGGCGGCTTCCTCCAACTCGGCGGGAACAAGCGCTGAAAGGACGACGCCGGGCCGGTTTTTCTTCATCTGGATAGGCGAATACCAAACGTCCAGGGCGCCAAGCTCGAACAGGCGCTCTTGGGCGTATCCCACCACCACGCCGGTAACGTCGTCCATGTTCGTTTCCAGAAGCACGATGTTTCCGTGACGAGGCGCGAACCCGGAGGAGGCGGCATCACCAAGCCAGACCCGCACCACGTTGGGGAAGTTCTCCGGGTCCTTGGATCCCAGTCCGACCCCAACGGCCTCGACCGAAAATGCGGGACGATGAAATTCGGCAAGTGAAGTCATCAGCGCGGCCCCCGTGGGGGTAGTAAGTTCCCCGGCCCCTTTGAAGATGTCCCGGTCCTCGGCAACCGGAGCGCCAGCCATGGCCACCAACTCCAAAGTCGCCGGGGCGGGGTTGGAATAACCGCCATGCCAACGGGGCGGTTCCGAAGCGCCCAGCACAAGGGGAGCCGCGTACACGCTATCGACTCCCAACCGGTCCAACCCCGTGACGAAACCCACGACGTCCACCAAGGTGTCGATGCTCCCCAGTTCCTCAAGTTCCAACGACTCCGCGGGTTCCCCGTGGACGCGGGCTTCGGCCCTCCACAAGTCTTCCAGCACTTGGCGGGACCTGTCCTTGGCCCGCTGCGACAGACCGCTTCCGGAAACAGTGTCCAGGAGCCATCGTGGCGAGTAACGCGCCGCATCAGCTACTTTTACGCTCAGTTTGGCGCCCCGGACTTCCTTGCGGGTCTCCTGGGCAACGCTTATGTCCCAGCCGGATAGCTGTAGCTTGGCCAGGTCTTCCCGCAGAACTTCCAGCCCCAGCCCCAGGTCAAGCAACGCCGCCAGGAGCATGTCCCCGCTGGCGCCTCCGATGGGCTGGATGTAGGCTACGCGCACGGCAGTCCTATCGACCCTCGCTAAACGTTTACCAGGAAGTTGATGACGTCCCCGTCTTTCACCAGGTAGGTCTTTCCTTCGGCGCGCACCACGCCTTCCTTGCGCCCTTGGGTGATGCTGCCGCACCGCACGAGGTCGTCATAGGGGATCACCTCGGCGCGGACAAAGCCCCGTTGAAAGTCGGAATGAATCGTGCCCGCCGCCGCCTGGGCCGGCAGGCCCGAGGGGATGCTCCACGCCCTGACTTCATCGTCGCCAATCGTGAGGAACGACACCAGTCCCAGGGTCTCATAGCAGGTGCGGATCACCTGAGAAGTGGCGGCTTCGCCTACTCCCAGCTCTTTCCTGAACTCCAATTGCTCTTCTTCGCTCATTGAAGCCAGGTCCTCTTCGAGTCTACCGCATAGGTTGACCTCTCCCAGTCCCGACACCGCCGCCGGGTCCAGTTTCAACCGCTCCAGGCAAGTCTCCACGAGGTCCTCGTCACCATTGAACGCGACAATGACCGGTTTGCTGGTCAATAGCTGGTACGCTCTGACCAGTTCCGCTTCGGAGTCGGACAAGACCTGGCCCCGGACCGGAACGTCGCCTTCCATCCCCTGCTTGACCTTGACCATAGCGTCCATCTGCCGCTCTAATAGCGGGCGTTCGGCGGGTTTGGCCTTCTTGATGCCGTCCTCTTGACGCTGTACGGCTCGCTCCAAGACCTCGAGATCGGTAAGCATGAGTTCTCCAAGCACGGCCTGAAGGTCTCGCCCAGGGTCGACTTCTCCAACGGGATGGTGGACAGACGGATTGGAGAATGTGCGGATAACTACTAGGAAGGCGTCGGCGGCTTGCAGCGTGTTTCGAATCCTGCCGCCGATGTCGAAGGAATTGCCCGAGCCTTCGGGGCCAGCCCAGTCGAAGAACCGAATCTCAGGGTACACGTTCTTCCGTGGGTTATAGATTTCGGCGAGGATACCGACTCGCGGATCGGGGACTTTGACCACGCCAACACGGGTCGCCCCTCCAGGTCCGCCTGTGGAGGCCGCGCCATGACCGGCTGTGAGAGCGTTGAAGAGGGTGGTTTTGCCGCTTCTTGGTAGTCCGATTAGCGCCAGGTCCATGTTTCGATTATACACCCGCATCCGCCGCGGACTGGATTCGGCACAGCCTTCTGGCGGAGATTCTTGGTCCCCAAGTGTCCTAGTAAGACTGGAAGAGTTTGCCCCATTCCGTCTTAAGGGCGGCGTTGATCCGGCTTCGCCCCTTGGTCTTAAGCCAGTAGCCGTTGTGATACAGGTTGGACGCGAAAAAGGCCCAACCAACCAGCGGCGTCCTGAGCAGGAAAGTCTCCAACGGCTTCAGCGGCCCCCAATAGATAAGTTTCTGTCCCCGGCTGGCGAAGGTATTCTCGACCCCGGAGAAGCGCCAGTTAGTTTGGCTGATGTCTTCGCCGACCACGTCTATCTGGGAAATGTCTCCGCAGCCGAGGCCTCTTTCGTGTGCCAATCGGATGAATTTCAGGTCCATCGGCTCGAACCCCATCATTTTGGCCGCCACCGCGTCGATGGCTACCTGGTCGGCGCTGGCCAGGATGCGGTCTTTGATGTGCCACCGCATCGCCCGGGGACCCGGACCGTCGCCCGCGAAGGTGCCATCCATCACGGCGAAGATACCAGGATGAATCTCTTTTTGGATGGCGAGCAGGTCCACCAGGGTCTCGTGAATCACCGAGTGAGTCCAATGCCTCTTCCGGTTCAGCAGGCCTCCAAATGCGTTCTTCATCGCCCCAGTCATGGTTGTAAACACGTGGGTCTTCATCGTCGGAAGATGCACAATGTTTTTCCCCTCGAAGCTTTCGGGAATCTGAATGCCTTCGGGGAAGATGTCATCCAAGACCAGCATCTCGGCCTTCGGCTTATAGTCAACCCAACGGTTGGGTGGAGTGTCCAGGTGGATAGTTGGGAGTTCAAGCCGGTCCTGCACGGGCTTGTGCTTGTTCTTGGCCTCGCCTTCGTAGGAGTCCACCACGACCGTGCCGTTGTGCGCCCCGATGAGCTCTTGATGGCCCATAGACCGCATTGCCTTGATTACTCCCTCCAACTGCCAGGGACTTGTGGAGCAGCCGGGGTACCAATGTTGCCAGGAAATATTGATCTTGAGCAAGGTGGGAATGTCCACACTGAGAACCGTCGGGGCGTCGGCCATGACCATAGCGCGGTGGAAGTCCTCGACCACAGTCTGAGGCGTGGTCGCGACCACCGCGACAACGGACCGTCCGGTACGGCCATCAGATTCCCGGGTCTGCGCTTCCGATTGACCGCGAACAGGGTTCTGGGATGTTTGCACGGACCTAACCTCCGGTCCAGAATATTGCCGCTTCGGGCGGCTTCAGCCGTTCAGCGCCAGGACCATCGTCGACGCGATTATCCAGCACACCACGGAACCAAGCATGGGCAGGTCTTGCGCGATCAGTTGCTCGGGTGACTCAGCCTCTTTGCTGGTGTTCAAAAGATACAGGTAGCGAAACAGGCCGAAGGTGACGATCGGCACCGTGAGCAACATGGCGTGATTGCCGGGAAGGTTCTCAGCCTCTACCGTATATAAAGTATAGCTCAGCCACGCCCCGGCAGCGGATATGTTTAGGAGTTGACCTATAAGCGGCCCGCTGTATTTGCCCAGAACACCCCGTTGGACCGCAGCCGCATCCCCGCCCAACCTTACCTCAGCGTAGCGCCGTCCCAACACAAGGAAAAGAGCTCCCGCGCCGGTGGCCACGAACAGCCAGGGCGAGGGGGCCACGTCGATGGCCACCGCCCCGGCGGTAGCCCGTATCACGTAGCCGCTGGCCACAGCGAACAGGTCCAGCAATACCACCTGCTTTACACCGAGTGAGTAGGCTACGTTTATCCCCAAGTAGAGCAAGCCGATTGCGCCAAGAGCCGGCTTCAATAAGACCATAACAACCAGGCCCACGGCGGCGAGGACTACCATCGCCGCCAAGGCAAGGCCAACGCTCACCTTTCCCGAAGCTATGGGACGCCGCCGCTTCTCCGGGTGGCTCCTATCCGACTCCCGGTCAGTCAGGTCATTCAACACGTAAGTGGAGCTGGCCAGGGCGCAGAAAGCCAGAAATACGACCAGCAAACGCAAGGCTATCGCAGGCGCCTGCCCCAGAGAGTCGGGGGACCACACCACCCCTACCGCAAAGAGGAATGGGAGGAATACAAGCCCATTCTTGACCCATTGCCGGGGGCGTAATGCCCTGACCAACGAGAGAATGCCCGCCAGCCCTCCGGCCAGATCGTTCCTGGTTTTATCCTGCGCTTCCATCTCGCTCATGGCATAGTGGATGTTTCGGACAGCGTGATTTCGGATTCCCCGCCGGACGCGGCGCTTTTCGGCTCTGGAGCGGACCTATTGATTGACGCCAACGCTACCAGGCCAACGGCGACGGCGAACCAGAGGGTCGCCAGCCTTACCAGGATCGTGCCCGCCGAGGCCGCTTCTCTGAGCGCGCCGCTTTCTTGAAGCAAAGCCACCATGCTTCCCTCGGTACCCATCAAGCCGCCGGGTATCGTGGTAGCAGCTCCCACAAGAGTCGCGGCCCCGTAAATTGGCAGGGCCCGGAAGAGATCTATTTCACTGTTCATCCCGTCCAGAATGAGCCACAGGGCAAAACCTTCGCTGACCCATGCCCCAAGGCCCAGCGCTATGGCTACCGTTAGGACCCGGGGCCGCACCAGAATACGCAGCCCTTCGCGCGAGGTCTGCAGACCTTCTTTCCAACGGCGCAGCGGAGGTAGGTCGATTAGGGCCCCCCCACGGCGGCTAAGAATCGGGATGAGGGCCGCCAAGCACAGCCCAAACACCACCGCGAGTACCCACAAGACTTGTGCTGGTAACAGCGCGAATCCGATCATCGCCATCATTAAGACTGAAACCACGTCTGTCAGCCTCTCCATCACCACCACCGGCGCAGAAGCCGCCACGGGTATGCCTGTGCGGTTCCGCAAAAGGTGGCACTTGAAGAATTCCCCGGCTTTTCCGGGCGTCACGGACATGGCCAACCCAGATAGGAACACCAGCACGCTCACCCGGGCCGGAGCCCGCAGCCCCAACACTTTTAGGTAATAGGCCCATCGGCAAAACCTGAGTCCGAAGTTTACCGCGGCAAGTCCCAACGCCCCGGCCAGGTACGCTACCGGGAAATCCCTCAGTAGGGCCAACGTATTCCGGAAATCGCCATATCCCGCCACCCCGGCGAATACGAGCGCCGCCAGCAGTATCAGGAGCAGTAGCTTTCGTCCGGTCATAGTCTTAGGATTCTCCCGGTGTCACTCAGACGACTTCAGCAGAGAATACATGGCTCCAAGCGCTCCCATGCTGGCCGAGTAGAAGGTGAAGACCGCCACGCCTCCCCAGACCAGCAGCGGATTCAGCTCGAAGAACACGGTGATGATCGCGGCGACTATGGCGCACAGTGTGAAGACTAGCCCGCCGAGTAAGACCCCGAAGGTCAAAGCCTTGAGCGCGTTGGGCAAAGAGCTCTCGCCAGCCGATGCTATCCCAAAGTAGCTCCCGATAAACGGCCCGAACGGGATACCCACAAAGTGTACTATGGGAATCACGGCCAACACGACAATGATCGCGAAGGCGACCAACACTCCTTTGATCATCTACTCACCTTTGCTCAACCTGCCAGACAATATCTCACAGCGTCGTAATCGTTGCCAGTATATTCAGTGGCGTAGTTCTACAGGTAGCCGCCTTCTGAGACCAACGTTATACTGGCTTCGCCTATCCTTGCGGGTCGAATAAACCTTCACATCCGCGGGTCGAATAAACCTTCACATCATAGGTACAAGGCCGCATTTGCAGCCAGATTCGGTTGAAACCTGCGTAAAGGAGTCCATGAGTTGAGCTCCGAACGAGACCAGTCAGCGACTGAGGACGCCCCGCCCGTCGCCGTGCTTCTGGGGATGAATTCCGTTCCGGCGCCGGAGGGTGTTGGCATCGCGACGATGACTATCCAAGACAAGCACCGGCAGAGGGCTGGCGTCGTCCAGGGAGGGCTTATCGTAACCCTCGCCGACTACGCATTCTTCGAGGCAGTCCACACCCGAACGCGTCCCGGTGATACTGCGGTAACCGTGGAACTGAAGGTCAATTTCCTGGCCCCGGCGCGGGATGGCGAGCTCACCGCAACGGCCAGGCTCATTGGCGCTGGCCGGCGCATCGTAGTGGGGGAGGTCGACGTAACCGACGACCGGGACACGCTAATCGCACGTTGCCTCGGGACCTGCCTGGTCAGGACGCCTGGCCGGCCGTGATCACAACTATCGCCGCATTGGCGAATTGGCTTTCCCGTCAGGGCGATGCTATAATTATGCTTGGACCGTTGGGGAGGTACGCGCAATGAAAATCCCCATGAGAGTCGATTATGGGGTTCGGGCTCTGGTGGAGTTGGCGCTGAATTACGGGGAAGGCCCGGTCCAGGCTTCGGTAATCGCCTCCAAACAGGGCATCCCGGAAGCCTACTTGGACCAGCTCATGACCACGCTGCACAAGTGCGGCTTTATCCTGAGCCGGCGTGGGCCCCAGGGCGGGCATTGGTTGGCCGCCGAGCCCTCGGAAATCAATCTGGATATGGTAATTCGCACACTGGACGCGAATTCTTCACCGCTGGACTGTCTTATCAACCCATTGGACTGTGTGTTTTCCGAGTCTTGCGCACAGCAAGAGGTCTGGAAATCGGTGGAAGATGCGATCCAGGACGTGCTAAGTAAAATTACGCTGGCTGAACTGGCCCGACGTCAGCGTGATCTGGCGGAAGTCTCCGTTTAGTACACGTGTGGTCGAGCTGGTCCGGACCTAACGGATGCGCCACGCGCACGAGACTGCGATTACTTGACAACGCTGATTACGGGAAGATAGACTCCAGAAAATCATGACCCACCAACTTCTCTTATCGGTTTGCGCTTGTACCTGTCCACCCACATAGGGGGCAGGCCAGCTGGCAACCGTAGAGCCTGCGCCCAACCAGATGTAGGACCCTAATGGGGGAGCGCGGGTTTTTTGTGTGTATCAAAAGGAGCTGACAGCATGACCCAGCAGCCAATGGCCTTGACACCTGAACAGGTTAAGCGTTACAGCCGTCACATTATCATGGGCGATGTTGGGAGCAGAGGGCAACGAAGCCTGCTTCAGTCGAAAGCCCTAATCCTGGGCGCGGGTGGCCTTGGTTCCCCCTCGGCCATATACCTAGCCCTTGCGGGGGTTGGCACGATTGGTCTCGTCGACTTTGACGTGGTCGAGATTTCCAACCTGCAGCGGCAGGTGTTGCACCATACCTCCGACATCGGCAGGCCCAAGCTCCAGTCGGCCAAGGACAACCTCAAGGCTTACAATCCCGACGTCAACGTAGTCCTCCACGAAGTGCGGTTGGAATCCGATAACGCCCGAGAGATCATCAGCCAGTACGACATGGTGATCAACGGGGCAGACAACTTCGCCACCCGCTACCTGGTCAACGACGCCTGTTACCTGGAAGGAAAACCGTTGATCGACGGAAGCATCTTGATATTCGACGGCCAGTCCACCGTCTTCATCCCAGGCCAGGGGTGCTACCGGTGCCTATTCCCGTCGCCTCCTCCTCCGGGAATGGTCCCCAACTGCGCCGAGGCCGGTGTATTGGGCGCTCTGACGGGTCTGGTTGGCAGCATCCAGGCTACCGAAGCCCTGAAACTGATGATCGGCATCGGAGAGTCTTTGAGCTCACGGCTGCTCCTGATTGACGCCCTGAGCATGAACTTCAGGGAAGTCAAGATCAAGCGGAACCCGAATTGCCCGCTCTGCGGAGACAACCCCACCATCAACGAGCTAATCGATTATGAGATCTTCTGCGGTCTGGCCGAGCCGGAACCCGCCGTCGCCTCCGACTAGCCCGAAGTAGGTCCATGGTGACCAAGCTGACTTACAAAGGGATCCTCGCCACAATTGGCAACACGCCAATTGTGGAACTCCAAAACATGAGTCTCAAAGAGGGTGTGCGGATCTTTGCCAAGCTGGAGGGGCAGAACCCCACCGGCAGCCTCAAAGACCGAATCGCCCTCAAAATGGTGGAACAGGCCCAGAAGGACGGAGAGATCTCTCCGACCCGGACTATTCTGGAGCCTACCAGTGGGAACACCGGCATCTCCCTCGCCATGATTGGGCGGCTCAAGGGCTATAAGGTCGCGGTGGTGATGCCCGACAATGTCAGCGTCGAGCGCACCCAGCTATTGCAGGCTTATGGGGCCGAGATCATCACCTCCGACGGCTCACGCGGCACAAACGGTTCCATCGACGTGGCCCAGGACTTGCTTGAAAAACACCCCCACGATTACCACATGCTCTACCAATACGGCAACAGCGGGAATCCCGGGGCCCACTACGAGACCACCGGCCCTGAGATCATCGAAGCCTTGCCAGACCTGACCACCTTCGTTGCTGGGCTGGGCACCGGGGGCACGCTGATGGGTGTTGGGCGCAGGCTCAAAGAGCACAACCCCCAGATAAAGATCGTCGCCGCCGCGCCTGAACCGGATGACTTCATCTCTGGTCTACGCAGTCTGGAAGAGGGGTTCATTCCGCCGATTTTGGACATCTCGCTCCTGGACTCCAGGATGCTGGTGTCCAGCTTAAACGCCTTCCGCACTACCAAAGAATTGCTGGAGAAAGAAGGTATCTTCGCGGGAGTCTCATCAGGCTCGGTCGTCTACGCCGCCCTGCGGCAGGCCGAACGCATGGACGAAGGCAACATCGTATGTCTCCTGGCGGATGGCGGCTGGAAATACCTCAGCACGAGCCTTTGGACCAAGGACTACGAGCAGATGGCCAAAGAGGCCCAGGGCAAGATTTGGTGGTAACCTAGCGCGTTCCCAGGCCTCCCTACCGCCTCTCCTGTCATTATCCCGGCTCCTTGAAAGCTTCATGTGCGCGGTGCTATACTTACCCGCGTTATCGTGTATGACTTGATGCTTGTCGCACGAGGGTCTCTCCTTAGAAAGCGGGTTGTTCCCGCTTTCTTGCTGAAAGACCCAGACAGGGTCTCGGGCAGCTTCTCTGAGGGGGCTTGGGCATGAAAAGCGACTTTATGATAGCCTTGACCCAGTTGGCCGCGGAACGACATCTGCCTAGAGAGCAGGTGCTTCAGGCGATCGAAGTGGCCTTGGCTTCCGCGTTCAAGAAGGACAACCCGGCGTCGGGACAGAATATATCCGTCAAATTGAATCCCAACACTGGGGATGTGCGCGTTTACGCGCTCAAGACAGTTGTAGACCTCGTTGAGGACCCCGACAGGGAGATCAGTGTCGGCGACGCCCAGCATATCAAGAAGGGCGCGGACATCGGAGACGAAGTAGCCGCAGTTGAGCCTCTGCCGCATAACGCTAGCCGCATTGCGGCTCAAACCGCGAAGCAGGTTGTCCTGCAACGCTTGCGAGAAGCCGAGCGCGAACTGCTCTATCAAGAGTTCCTCCAGTTTGAAGGAGACGTTGTCTCCGGCGTGATAGACCAGACCGAAGCGGGCCGCTTCATCACACTGGACCTTGGCGGCCGCGCCCAGGCGATCCTTCCGTATGAAGAACAAGTCGCCACTGAACGGTACCGCCGGGGTCAGCGGTCCAAAGTCTTTGTTCTCAGCGTGCGCAACGCCTCAAAGGGACCGGAGATACTGGTCTCACGCAGTCACAAGGACATGTTGAAGAGGCTCTTCGAGATCGAGGTGCCCGAGGTCCACAACGGCGTAGTGGAAATCAAGGCCATCGCCCGGGAAGCGGGCTTTCGCAGCAAGGTTGCCGTAACCGCTACCCAGCAGGGAATAGACCCGGTTGGATCGTGTATCGGGGTGCGGGGTAACCGAATTCAGAGCATAGTCAACGAACTCCAGGGCGAGAAGATAGACGTTATTTCCTGGGATAGAGACCCAAAGGTGTTTATCTCCAAGGCCCTCAGCCCCTCCGAGGTGGTCGAAGTCGAACTAGCCACCTCGGACCAGTCGGCAATCGTGGTCGTACCGGACCGTCAGTTGTCCCTCGCCATCGGTAAAGAGGGCCAGAACACTCGTCTGGCAGCCAGACTGACCGGCTGGCGGCTGGACATCAAGGGGATGACCGAGTGGGAGGAAATCAGGGAAGCCCGCAGGTTACGCAAGATCTCGGAACCGGAGCCCGAGAAAGTCCCAGTATTGGACGCCGACGACGAATTGGCGGTGGCCGACGGTTTGACCGTCGACGAGGCTGACGAGATTTCCGAACTCACGGTTGCAGACGTACTCGAGGGTGCGGGGATAGGGACTCTCACCGCACAGCCTGTCGATCAGGCCGAAGCGGTAGCCATTCCTGCAGACGCCACCGAGCAACTGGATGAGGAGGAAATCCTGGCAGCGCTGATCCGTGAAGAGGACGAAGCCGCAACCGGACAGGCCGTAACCTCGGAAGACGGCATTAGCGTCGACGAACTGGAGTCCTTCACCCTGGATAACGTAGAGATTCTGGAAGAGCAGGACCTGGCAGACGAGGAGGAACCGGCGGAAGATGGATTCGCCGAACTACCCGAGATGTCGGTCCTCACACCCGATGCCGGCAAGATCAGGTTCGCGGAAGACATCATAGAGGAATCGAGGGGCGGCGGGCGCCGGGACCGGCGCGGCCGCCGAGGCGGAAACCGGGCGAGGGGAGCTCGCCAGGGAGGCCGCTAACTCGGCTCCTACACCTCGGGGCCGGAGGGCCGCTTTGGCCAAGCCACGTCACGTCCCGGAACGGAAATGCGTCGCCTGCGGACAACGGTTTCCCAAACGGGAACTGCACAGGGTGGTTCGAACGCCAGACGGGCTCGTATCGGTGGACCCCTCCGGAAAGCTGGCAGGGCGCGGTGCTTACCTGTGTGGCTCCTCCAACTGCTGGGAACGAGGCGTTTCAAAAGCCGCCCTTGATAAAAGCTTGGGCGTTTCCCTTTCAGACGAAAATCGCAACGACATCATGTTCTACTATCAACTAGCGGTGGCCGAGCAATCCTCGGTGGAGCACTAAATGACTACTGATGGACGCACAGCCCCTGCGGATGACCGGACCAGGGCTGCCGGTGGGGGGCGAAGAGCTGCCCAAACACGCCGGGCACAGCCCCGGACCCTTATCTTGCCAGAGACTCTAACGGTCCAGCGGCTCTCTGAGCTTATAGACCAGAGCCCCATTGACGTTATCAAGCAATTGATGCGCAACGGCATCATGGCCGCAATGAACCAGGTCATCGATTACAAGATGGCTACACTGGTCACCACCGCGTTCGGCATCAGGACCACTATGGCCGAACCGGAAGCCCCGGTGTCTGAGCAATCTGAGAACGGCCTAGATTCGGAAGAGGACGCCGGCCTGGAGAGCCGGTCCCCGATTGTAACCATCCTGGGCCATGTCGACCACGGCAAGACTGCCCTGCTAGACACTATCAGGACGGCCAGCGTCGCCGAAAAAGAGGTCGGGGGCATCACCCAACACATCGGGGCCTACCAGGTGGACCTCAATGGCGGTAAGATTACCTTCCTGGACACACCCGGCCACGCGGCCTTTACGGCCATCCGGGCGCGGGGTTCTCGTGTAACCGACATAGCCGTGCTCGTGGTCGCAGCCGACGACGGCATCATGCCCCAAACTGATGAAGCCATCGACCACGCGAAAGCCGCCGGCGTCCCCATAATCGTCGCCATCAACAAAATGGACCTGCCTGCCGCCGACCCCGAGCGAGTCAAACGGCAACTTAGCGAAAGGAACCTGTTGGTCGAAGACTGGGGCGGCGAAATCGTATCGGTGGAACTCTCCGCCCGCACCGGAGATGGTGTGGACGACCTTCTCGAAAATATCCAGGTGGTGGCCGAGATATCTGAACTCAAGGCCAATCCTCACAAGGCGGCATCCGGGGTGGTCATCGAGGCCAAGCTCGACCGCAAGCGCGGCCCCACCGCTACCCTTTTGGTCCAGGACGGGACGCTCTCCACCGGCGAGTACATTACGGCTGGCGGGGCCTGGGGACGCATTCGGGCCATGAGCGACCACCAGGCCAACCCGGTGACCACTGTTCCTCCGGCAACCCCCGTCGAGGTCCTGGGTTTCGGCTCTCTCCCTGAAGCTGGAGACCAATTCATGGTGGTCCGCCAGGAACGCACCGCCCGCGACATGGCGGAAGAACGGACCAACATCGCCTCCCACCAGCAGGCGCAGGCCCGGGCTCTGACACTGGAGGAGGTGGTCAACCAGACCGCGCCCGGAGACATCAAGGAGCTAAACCTGGTCCTGAAGGCGGACGTCCAAGGTAGCGTTGAGGCCGTCCGGCAGGCCCTGGACCGTCTCACGGAGGAAGACGCCAAGGTCAGAATCCTCCACGCCGCCTGTGGCAACGTCACCGAGTCGGATGTACTGTTGGCCAGTGCATCCACCGCCATTGTGCTCGGATTCAATGTTGGCACCGAGACCAGCGCAGACCGGCTCGCCCTGCGGATGGGTGTCCAGATACGCCATTATCAGATCATATACCAACTAATCGACGACGTATCTCTTGCCCTTCATGGAATGCTCGAACCCGAGTTCACCGAAATCATCGTCGGTCATGCTGAGATTCGGGAGATATTTCCGTCCCGCAGAGGCATCCGTATCGCCGGATGCCGGGTGCTGGATGGGCGTATCACTCGCGGCGCGACTGTCAGGGTGCTTCGGAGTGGGGCCGTCGTCCACGACTCGCCGATCACCAGCCTCCGTCATTTCCGCGACGAGGTCAACGAAGCCACCGCTGGAACAGAATGCGGCATCATTCTCCAGGGCTTTAATGAATTCGAAGAAGGCGATGTGATCGAGTCCCACCGGCAGGAAAGGGAAAGGCGCTAGGCCCTCCCCCGCCCAGTCATTACGCCTCGCGCTCACCTTGCCCTTCGCCGGGAGCCCGCCATGTCCAGACGCATCGATCGCATCAACGAATTACTGCGCACGGAAATCAGCTTCGTGCTGTCGCGCAACATCAAGGACCCTAGGCTAAATGGCATCATCAGCGTCACCCAGGTCAACACTTCTAGTGACCTGCGGAACGCCAAGGTGCTCCTCAGTGTCATGGGAGACGACGATACCAAGAAGGCCGCGATGGACGGAATCCAGTCTGCCGCCACATTCTTGCGAAGGGAACTCAGGGACCGGGTAGCACTCCGGTATACACCCTTCTTATCCTTCGCGCTTGACGATACCCTCGAAGAAGCGGACCACCTGTTTCAAATCATGGACCGCATCAGGGAAGACGACATCCTCGAGCCTCCCGGCAGCCCTCGCATTCCGCGTCGGGAGCGCAGGGTCCCTTTCCAGGATGAAGCGTAGACAATGCCTCGCAACCGGAACAACGGACGCCCCACTGTAAACGGGTTCATCAACCTCTACAAGCCATGCGGGATTACCTCCATGGAGGCCCTCCGGCAGGTTAAACGGATCACCGGCCAGCGTCAGAAGGTGGGCCACGGCGGCACAATGGACCCTCTGGCCCAAGGAGTCCTACCCGTGTGTTTTGGACAGGCAACCCGCCTGATGGAATACGTGGTAAGCGGCATCAAACGGTACTTGATGCAGGTCAAATTGGGCGAGACCACTTCGACCTACGACGCCGAAGGACAAGTCCTGGTCAGCCGGGACGCCAGTGACGTGACGCTGCCTCAGGTCGAGCAGGCCATACAGCCCTTCCTGGGATTGATTCAACAGACCCCTCCGATGTATAGCGCGATTAAAGTTGGAGGCCAGCGCCTATATAAGCTGGCCCGGGCCGGCGTCGAGGTGGAGCGCGAGCCGCGGCCCGTGGAGATTTACAATATCAGTATCCTGGAATGCGAGACGCCCAACCTGGTGTTGGACGTGGAGTGTGGCAAAGGGGCCTACATGCGCTCCCTGGCCCACGACCTAGGGGAAGCCATGGGTTGCGGGGCCCACGTCGCCAACCTAGAACGACTCACTTGCGGGGCATTTCACGCGGACTCCGCATTCACCCCAGCCCAGTTGGAAGAGGCGAGTTCCGGTGCGGACGGATGGCAACAGCGCCTTTTGCCCGTAGACTGGATATTGAGAGACTTCAAAGCGTTGTCTGTCGGGCCACACGCTGAACGCTACCTGATGAACGGCCAGACCGTCAGCCTGAACGACTCAGGAGCGGGAGCCGGGTACTTGGAACCATACCGCGCCTATAGCTCGGACGGACGATTCCTGGCTGTCGTGCGATTCGACCGGCCTACCAACTCATGGAAGCCCGTTAAAGTGTTCCAGACCGACTCCCCTTCTCCCTTCGCTCCGTCCCGGGACTAACGATCAAGGCGACATATTCGAAACTTACCGCCTTGACATCGTGCGTGAGCCCTGTATATTTCATAGCACTATTCTAGGGGTCGGACACGCCTGGGAGCAGGGGTCTCAGGTCTGGAAGAAAGACATGAGAAAGCTCCCCACCCACCACGTCTCACCTTTGCCCCCGTCAAGCCCGGTGCGACGAAAGACCCTACCGACCTAGATCCCGTCGAATCATTGTAGACCAACCGTGACCAATTCTTTGGGGGTGTAGACGATGGAGGCCTATTGCTTCAAGTGCCGGGGTAAGCAGGAGATTCAGAACCCGCAACAGGTGACTCTTAAGAATGGCAGGCCCGCAACTCAAGGGGTATGTCCCATCTGCGGGACTAAGGTGTTCCGCATCGGGAAGGCCGCCTGACCGGACCCGTATGCGTTGCCCTAGTCCTAATGGCCCGGAGTTGTAGCTGGAGCAAAGTCATATCCCAACTTAGCAAGCAAGGAACAGGGGTCCAGACGCAATAGGGCGTGGGTTTCGTCGGCATCGAGGCCTGCGCCCGTTGCTATATCCTCGGCCAGGTCGGGTGTAAGCAAATCGCCAGGCTCGTGAGCATCCGAATCCAGAACAATACTGGCTCCGGCGCGCCTGGCGATATTCACGACGTGACCGTTGGACAGACTGTGGCCTTTACGCGCCGAAACTTCGAGGAAAACGCCGTTCTCCGCCGCAAGTCTGGCGATCTCGTAGGTTATCAGGCCCGGATGGGCTAGAATATCCACCGCAGGCGACCGGACAGCCGCCTCATTCGTGCCCGGCTCCACAGGCTCCACAATCGTCTCACCATGTACGTTGACCAGCTTCGCGCCCATCTCTTTCGCCGCGCGAGCCACCATGTCGATATCATCTTTTGGAACGTGCGTGATCTCTACGCCGGGGACCGCAAGAATATCCCACCTCTTGGTCGCCTCGGCGCAATCAGTCACCAGGGTCTTCACCACCAGTTCCAGGTTGCCAATGCCGACGTGGTCGGTGACGCCGATGGCCTGATACCCGCGAACCAACGCCCGCCGAATCAGCTCAATGGGAGATAGCACACCATCGCTAAGAAAAGTGTGGGTATGGAAATCATACATGCGCGCCTCTAATCGTCACTCCGGACTATGTTCCGCATCGGGGTCCTAGTATAAAACCCTCATCGCAGTCAGAACAACCCAGGCGTTGACATCGAATCCCGGCAACCATACACTGCCGGAGTCCCAGCAGTCCCCTTACCTCGGCCGACACTCATTCCATCGAATGCATCGGAAGACATCTAATGAACACCCTCCCAGGCGCAGATACCAGACAAATCGACACACAAGGGTCGTGCGCCGTTTGCGGACGCCCCTTGCGAGAGGGCCAGCGCTACACATTCAAAATAAGGCAGCCTGCCCCAGACCCAGGGACGCCAACGCAAGAATCTGACATGACCGAATGCCTCCGATGCGCCCTGAGACACCGGCCCTTGCTCCGCCGCTCCTTATACGCCGCTCTCGTGGTCGGAACAATATTAACGCTCCTTAACCAGGCTGATGTACTCTTGGCGGGAGAGTGGCGCAACGCCTTCTATTGGAAGATACCTCTCACCTACAGCGTCCCATTCATCGTGTCTACCTACGGCGCACTCACCAATGTCCGCAAGTGACTCTGACCACAACCCGAGGCAAGGATGATTGAAACCCACTAGCCCGCTGCCTCCAGACTAATCATCCCCGAAGCCCTGTCATTCCCCGGCCCGGCCGTCATCCTAGCCTCGTGGTCCCCGCGAAAATGGGAATCCATAACCCCAATTCGCCAGAACCGCCATCAGACATGGCCATTCGAGAACTCCACATCCCGACGAGACCAGAAGACACGTTAAAACCGGCTTTAACACGAGTGCATTGGCCCATTAGCCAATCCCTTACTCGGAGGCGTCACCTCCGATTGCCCGAAGTTATGTAAACTTCCGGATCACGGTCACGACTTTTCCGTGGACCTCCACGTTGGATGCGGGGCTGTAAATCGGCTCCATCTGGCTGTTCGCCGGCTGAAGCCGCACCTGTTCGCCTTCCAAGTAGAATCTTTTTAGCGTCGCTTCCTCCTGGTCCTTTAGCCAAGCAACTACCATCTCACCGTTGGAAGCCTCTCTAGCCGGTTTGATTATCACCACATCGCCGTCGTCAATCAGCGCATCGATCATCGACGTACCCTGTACTGTCAGTCCGTATAACTTCCCGTGCCGACGGGGAAGGTCCGGCGAGACCTCTATAGTGTCAAACTCTTCGCTGGAAGCCGCTTCCTCGGTTGAGAAGACTGGGATGGGAAGGCCCGCCGCGATTCCGCCGACTATCTGCACTCTCGGGGCGTTGGACACGGGCTGACCCTCCTCGTCGAGCAGTTCGATCCCGCGAGCTACGTCGGGACGCCGGTTGAGGTACCCATCCCGGTCCAGTATCTTCAGGTTGTAATCAACCACCGACGTCGAGCTTATGTCGCAAGCTCGTTGAACGTCTCGCACTGTGGGTGGGATACCGTTTTCGGCGATAAAGTCCTGGATGAAGTCGAGGATTTGTTGCCGTCGTCGAGGGAGCCGCTTCCGCATCGTCATAACCCACCATCTCCAAACCTTTGTTCTGATCCAAAGCTAACAAAGGCAAGGGTGCGTGTCAACAACACCCTGTCATGAATAATCACGAGCGGGGACGCAGCGCTACCAGACCTGCGTGGTTGAGGAACGTGGGACCTGTGGAGAAACCTGGACTAGGCGGGGCTGGCTTCCTTGAGCCTATTCAAGCGGACGGAGAGGCGGGACTTACCCCTTGATGCGGTGTTCTTGTGGAGCACGCCCTTCTGGACCGCCTTGTCCAAGAGGCTGAGGGCCTCGGTTACGGCGGTCTCGGCTTCACCAACGTCTCCAATCTCCATCGATCGGAGCGCTTTAGCAATACCGGTGCGGGTGGCGCTGCGTGCGCTGCGGTTGCGCTGAGCGCGCTTTATCGACTGACGGGCCGCTTTTCTCGCGGGCAATTAGGTCCTCCTGAATTCAACCTGTTAATCATGCCGGGCCTTGAGCCGACAGCAAACTATTATAAGGCAGAACGGTTTCTTTTCCAACCGAGGCAATTGCCCAGCCGCGGCTCCGCTACACGTCCAGGTTCTGGACACTGCGGGCATGTGTGGATATGAAATTCTTCCGTGGGGCGACCACCTCGCCCATCAGTGTGGAGAAAACGTCATCCACTACGATTGAGTCTTCGATCTCGACCTGCAGCATCTGCCGAGTATCTGGGTTCATCGTGGTCTCCCAGAGCTGGTCCGGGTTCATCTCCCCAAGCCCCTTGTACCGCTGCAAATGGGTATTGCGGGCCCCGTTGAGATTGGTCAGCATGTCGTCCTTTTCCTCGTCCCCGAAAGCGTACTGGACTTTATTGCCCGTTTGAATGCGATAGAGAGGAGGTTGGGCGATGTACAGATACCCGTAGTCGATCAGGGCCTGCATTCGTCGGAAAATGAAGGTAAGAATGAGCGTGCGGATGTGGGAGCCGTCCACATCGGCATCGGTCATGATTATGATCTTTTGGTAGCGGACTTTGGTGGGATCGAACTCATCCCCCTCGCCAGCTCCCACCGCTGCGACCAAGGCGCGGATCTCCTCATGCCCTAGGATACGGTCTGGCTGTTGAAGGACCCGTTCCACGTTGAGTATCTTGCCCTTCAGGGGAAGGATCGCCTGAAACTTGCGGTCCCGGCCCATTTTGGCGGAACCTCCAGCGGACTCGCCCTCTACGATGTACAGCTCGGACTTGGCGGGGTCCCGCTCGGCGCAGTCAGCCAGCTTGCCCGGCAGCGAAGACCCGTCTAATGCATTCTTGCGGATCACCAGTTCACGGGCCCGCTTGGCGGCCTCCCTGGCTCGCTGGGAGGTGAGACACTTCTCGATGATACGTTTGCCGTCGGTCTGGTGCTCTTCCAAGTAGCGGATCAGCCCTTCGCTAACCACCGAGTCGACAATGCTTCTGACTTCCGCATTGCCCAGCTTGGTCTTGGTCTGCCCCTCAAATTGCGGGTTCGTGAGCTTCACGCTAATCACAGCCGAAAGACCCTCACGGATATCGTCTCCGATCAGATTTGGATCGGCCTCTTTGATGAACGATTGTCTCCTAGCATAGTCATTGATTACGCGGGTCAAGGCCGAGCGGAACCCCGTCATGTGGGACCCGCCTTCCTGGGTGTTAATGCAGTTGGCGAAGGAAAGGACGGTCTCGGTGAAACTGTCGTTGTACTGGATCGCGACCTCGACCAGGGTGTCGTCAACCGATTTCTCGTAGTAAAAGGGGAACTGCTGCATCACCCGGCGGTTACGGTTTACGTTACGCACCAAGTTGGCGATTCCGCCGTCGAAGAAATACGTACGCTCGATGTCGCCCTTCCGCAGCTCCTTATGCCAATAGCTGACGAACCTGATCTCGAGCGCTTTGTTCAGGTAGGCGATCTCCTTGAAATGGTTTATCAATAAATCGAAATCGTACTCGATCTCCGGGAATATCTTGGGGTCGGGTCGAAACGCGATGATAGTCCCGCTCTGGTCGGTCCTCTCGCCGCGCTTTAGGTCGCCCAAAGGCAGGCCCTCGGCGTACTCCTGGGAATAGACTCGACCATCCCGCCGGACTTCCGCCTTCAGATATTCGGACAAGCCATTGACCACCGACCCTCCTACTCCGTGCAGGCCGCCGGTGACTTTGTATGCTCCGCCGCCGAATTTTCCTCCGGCGTGCAGGGTCGTCATCACGGTTTCAAGGGCGGACTTCCCGGTAGCGGGGTGTTTGTCGATGGGGATTCCCCGCCCGTTGTCGGTGACGGTAATCAGGCCATCGGCTCCGATCGAGACCTCCACCGATTCGCAATAGCCAGCCATCGCCTCATCAACCGCATTGTCCAGTATCTCGTAGATAAGGTGGTGCAGGCCGCGTTGGTCGGTACTGCCGATGTACATTCCCGGGCGAATTCGAACAGCTTCCAGTCCTTCCAGGACCTGGATATCTTTGGCGGTATAGTCGGCGGCCGAGTCTTGAGGCATAAGCAACGTCCCTCGATTGTCTGGCAGAACCAAGCATGAAAAGCCAGAAGTGATGATGGAGAATTTTAGTTTCTCCACCTACAATATTTGGTATCAATTATAGCATTTAATGTCGAATTAGACCCGTTTTTAGACGCCGGAAACAGCGTGTCCCGCTCCGGTTACGAGCGCAAAGCCCACCCTACCAGTCCCGCTCGGCATCGATACCAGGGGGTTGGGCGAAAGTCGCCCACGCCCCTCGTGCCGTTCCTTTCCAAAGCGGTCTAAATTGACAGATTCGCGCCGGTATCGGCCATTCCCTCAGAGGTCACGCCATGGGCGGCGAGATCCGGTGATAAACCCCTGGTGAGCCTTCGGCGTGAGTCATGTTGGGACGCACCGTGTCTCTCCACGTGTGGGACCCGCCACCGCCCCAGGCCTGCCAACCAGGACTGTCCGGGACCTCAGGAGACCCCATTTCATGGACGGTGATAAATTTGGGCTCACCCATTACCGCCTCAAACCGCCTTGCCCCGATGTAGCCCGGTATCCCTTCGGTCTCAGGGAGGCGGTCGAAGTTGTATTGGTGGTTGAATTGGGACTCCAGCTCTGGCGGCACCGACATACGCCCCACCAGCAACACCGGCGACATTTCGGCCTGGGCAGTTTGCTCAGGAACATCCGCGGGGTGGATTAACCGGTACAAGTTGCGGATATACACCGTGGCCACGATGCCCGGGGACATCCTCTTCGACCAGTCGGTGGGGTTGTTCAAGTGGTATTGCCAGGCGTCTGAGTGCCACGCATCGGGCTCGCTCAGCTCGTAGCAGGCCAGGTATTTCGGGCCGCCCCTGACCGCCGTGTACCGCGCCGCGTTCAACACACCCGGAATCGAGAGCCGCTCCGGTATGTGCTCCTCATCGTACCAGCGGTTGAACTCCTCCTCCACCTCAGCGGGAACATCCGCAAACACCATCAGTAAACCGCGTCCTTTTTTGTCCGCCACGTTACACCTCCACTTGATTGAGAAGGGTCTGCCGGGACTGTAGTCTATCCGGGCTAGGGAGTAAGGCCGGGAGCGCCGCGGGGGTCAGTCTCCCGCGTAGTAGCGCCTTCCGGTACGGAGGCTATCAAGCGCGTAAGACATGGGTAGAAACAGAGGACCGGGCAGGTCTTCCAGGGGGAACCATCCGTGGTCAGTGAACCCTTCCGGCTCGGCCAAATACGGCTCCTCCTGACCGATGTCCCCCAGAAATTCGATATCGACGTAGTGTTTGCCGTAAGCGATGATATTGCTAACGCAAAGGAACTGAAGCTCGCCTACGGTAAGCCCCAATTCCTCCATCGCCTCCCGGCGGGCGCATTCTTCGAAGGACTCCCCCATCTCAAGATGCCCTCCCGCTGACGCCCAGGTATCCTCTCCGTGTGAACCTTCCCGTTTGGCCAGGAAGACCCGTCCATCCCTCACGAAGACCACACCCACACCGACCAGAGGCATACCCGAGTCCCGAACCATGAACACGAGTATAACATGGGCCAAATTGGACCCTCAGCGCCAGCCATTTTTCAAACGGACGTCAGTTTTCAGCCCGGTTGATTATGGGCCAATAGGAGTGGCGGGGCTGCTCCTGTTCCAGCCGGCGGGTTGGCGCGGCACCGAAACAAAAGGCCCATTCGTCCCCATTTGCGGCAAACGGACGGCGATGCGTTAACGGGCGATCAACAGACCCCCCATTAAAAACATCCCCACTCGCGCCCACCTTCAAGGGTGCCCTATAATGGCAACCGAACGATGGGCTTACGGTCGTCGCTTGGTCCCAATGTCAATCTCCGGGAGGGTGGACACATGCCCCAGGTAAATCGCATTGCGTTGAGTCCCGCCACCGCGCCTAGACCCCTGGGAGCCTATTCCCAAGCAGTCAAGGTCAGCGCCGGTAGCCTACTGTACGTCGCCGGACAAGTCGGAGTTGATTCCCAGGGAAACCTGGTCGGCAGGGGTGACGTCGCAGCGCAGACCAGTCAGGTCTTCCGCAATATCGGGGCGGTACTGGCCGGGGCTGGAACGTCTTTCGCCAACGTCGTGGAGTTTACGACCTACCTGGTAGGCCGAGATTCGGTCCAACCCTTCATCGAAGCTAGAACGAGGATTTTCCCCACCCTATACCCCAGTGGCGACTACCCGCCCAACACCCTGCTCATAATCAGCGGGTTGGTGAACGAAGACATGCTGGTCGAAATCAAGGCGGTCGCGGCTTTACCGTAAACGTCCAAGATTGCGCCATCAATTTGGTGACTGGGAGGAAACCTTGGCCAACCGGGAACGGCTTCTGAAAACCCTAACCGACCTCATTCGGATCGACAGCCCTACAGGCGAGGAAGACCAGATCGACGCGGAGATCAGCTCACGGCTCGAAGCTCTGGGCTTTCACATACATCACGACTCTTTCAAGAACCTCATCGCCACCGCCCCAGGGGCCGGAGATCCGGTCTTGCTGTCTGCCCACATGGACACCGTGGAACCCGGCAGAGGCATTACACCCGTCATGGACGGGGACGTGCTCCGGTCCGACGGCACCACTATCCTCGGTGGAGACTGTAAGGCTGGATTGAGCATCGTGCTGGAGGCAATCACTTCCGTCAGGGAGTCCGGCGGCGCCCACCGCCCCATCGAGATCGCATTTACACGCGCCGAAGAAGGGGGTCTGGTCGGGGTACACCACCTCGACTTCACCAGGCTTTCGGCCAAGCAAGGCGTGGTATTCGACGGTGAAGGCTCGGTTAACCGCATCTCCCTGGCGGCGCCGTCCCAGAATGTGGTCACCGCTACGATAAGAGGTGTCGCCGCCCATGCCGGTGTCGAGCCGGAAAAGGGGCTATCTGCCATCCTGGTGGCCGCGGAGGTCCTGACCCAATTGCCACTGGGACGTATAGATGAAGAGACAACATCGAACATAGGCAGGATAGAAGGCGGCCTCAAGCGGAACATCATCCCGGAGGAAGTTTTCCTTGACGGCGAGATCCGCAGCCGGGACAACGGTAAACTAGACCACTACTCCCAGCGTTTCCGCGATGTGTTCTCCAAGGCAGGCGAACGGCATCCGGACGCAAACGTCTCCCTGGACATCCGCAACACCTACCAGGCCTACAGCGTCTCCGCGTCGGACCCGACGGTAGAGATGTTGGGGCGGGCCCTTGCCCTAATCGGTATGGCCCCCGAACTCGAAGCCACCGGGGGCGGTTCCGACGCCAACGTGTTCTATGAAAACGGAATAGTGGCATTGCCGGTTGGCATCGGGGTCCGGTCGTTTCACACCACGCGGGAAACCGCGGTCCTCTCCGAGGTGCTGCAAGGGGCGGAATTCTGCGAGGGTGTCATTCGCGGCGTCTAAGCCCGAATCCACCGATGGAAAGCGTGCAGCGGGGTCCGGAAGAGACCAGAAAGTGCTCCTTTGCATCTGGGATAATGGTTTTCGAGAGAGGAAACCGACCAGAAACAAGGAGCACCCAACAGATGCTACCACTTGAGCACCCCGACCGCATCCAAATAGCCTTCGACGACCACCGCCTGGTCAACAATGCCGGGCTGCTCCTTCCGGCCACCCTGGCCCAGCGCGTGGGCCTGCGTGAACTCGTTGACCGTTACCTCGACCTCGGGCATGCGCCGGGGCGGGCGAACTCGGGAGACAAGATGCTGACGCTGGTGGCCTCGGCGCTGGCGGGCGGCGACTGCATTGACGACGCCGATGCGCTGCGTGCGGGGCGGACCTCCTCGGTGCTGGGGTGCATGGTCAAAGCGCCCTCCACCCTGGGGACGTTCCTGCGCAGCTTCCGGTGGGGCCATGTCCGCCAGCTGGACCGGGTGAGCCGGGAGCTGCTGGCCCGGGCCTGGGCCGCCGGCGCCGGACCCGGCGACGGGCCGCTGACCATCGACCTGGACTCCACCATCTGCGAGACCTACGGGCTGGCCAAGGAGGGGGCGCGACACCATGGCTACACTGGCAAGCGAGGCTATCACCCGCTGCTGGCCGTGGCCGCCGGCACCGGCGAGGTGCTGATGGCCCGTCTCCGGGAGGGCCGGGCCAATACCGCCCGGGGCGCTGACCACTTCCTGCGGGAGACGGTGAGCCGGGTGCGCTACGCCGGGGCCAAGGGACAGATCACAGTGCGGGCCGACAGCGGCTTCTACACCCACGGCGTGGTCAAGGTCTGCCGCAAGACGGATGTCCGCTTCTCCATCACCGTCCGCATGCGCCAGAACCTGCGAAATCTGATAGAGGCCATACCCGAGGCGGACTGGCGGCCCATACCCTACTGGATGGAGGGCGCCGCCGACGTGGCCGAGACTGAATACACGCCATTCCAGAGTCAGACCGGCGCCGCGCCGGTGCGGCTCATCGTCCGGAGGGTGAAGCCCACGCCCGGTTCCCAGCTGGCCCTATTCGCCAGCTACAGCTATCACGGCTTCATCACCGACCGGGACGGCGATACCCTGGAACTGGAGGCTGACCATCGCCGCCACGCCGAGATCGAGAATGCCATCCGAGACCTCAAGTACGGCGTGGGACTCAATCATCTCCCGTCAGGCCGTTTCGCCGCCAACGCCGCCTGGCTGGCCGTCCAGGCGCTGGCGCATAATCTGGCACGCTGGGCAGCGCGCATCGGTCTGGGCGAGCAACTGGTGACCACCAAGACCCTCAGACGACGCTTCTTCTCTATGGCCGGACGGCTCACCCGCTCGGCGCGCAGACTCACTTTGCATCTTCCCCGGGGCTGGCCCTGGGCTGAGCAGGCCACTCTCGCCCTGGCCCGACTGCGAGCCATCCCACTCCCAGCCTGACGGCGCTATCCGCAACCGACTCAACGCCTCCAAACTCGCGTCCGCCCGATCCGCGGGTGCATCCTGCTGCGTCCGATCTCACTATCACGCGATTCCCAGCCTCAATAGACCGCTCCCGAGGCCCGGCGCGGCTACTGAAAACCCTCTGCCGTGTCACATCGGTCCCAATGGAGCCCGGGCTTTCTCCCTTGTAGGCTCCCTCATCCCAATTTGCCCAGCCTTGACACCTCCCATCGGTGGATTCGGGCTAAAGCGCAAGCCTCTGCCCGCCGGTTGACGTGGAAAGGGCGGGCTCGGATAATGACCAACCGTGGGACAACCCGCTAACGGAGGAAGGAAAGATGTCAACCACGACCAACAGGCGCCAGCTAGGGAGGTCCGTGTCCATCGTGGGCGCAGGCATGTCCGCTTTCGGCGCATTCCAGGATAAAGACAGCAGAGACCTATTCGTCGAAGCCTTCCAGGACATGTTGGATAACCTGGACCAGGGCATCGACATTGAAGATATCGAATGCGCCTACGTCGGCAACTACTCTTCCGACCTATTCGAGCACCAGGGCCACACTGCCCCGATTATTGCCGACTGGTTGGGTATGACGCCTGTGCCCGTAACCCGCATTGAAAACGCCTGCGCCAGTAGCGGCAGCGCTTTGCGCGAAGGGGTCATGGCCATCGCCTCTGGGATGTACGACATAGTCCTGGTGGGCGGTATGGAAAAGATGACCAACCTCCCCACGGAAGGAGTCACCGACGTTCTCGCCACCGCCGCCGACGGGCTGTACGAGGTCCCTGCCGGGTTAACTTTCCCCGGTATTTTCGGGGCCATCGCCAAAGCTCACATGGACCGGTACGAGACCAACTTGGACCACCTGCTGAAGGTTGCCATCAAGAACCACGTGAACGGCTCCAAAAACCCCAAGGCACAGTTCAACGTGACTATCCGCACCTTGATGGAACGCCGCGTCGCCAGGGCGGAACAGCGCGGACAGCCGGTCCCCGAATACAACAACGAGATGGACTTCCTCAACGACCCCGGCGCCAATCCTTGGATCGCCTGGCCGCTTCGCCTGTACGATTGCGCCCCCATCACCGACGGCGCAGCCTGCGTACTCCTGGTGGCTTCCGACATTGCGAATAACTTTACCGAGAAGCCAATTACCATCGCGGGAACGGGCCAGGCCAGCGGACGCCCACTCCATGACGCCGACGAGTTGACGTCCCTCTCAGCAGCCAAAGTCGCCGCCGAGCGGGCCTACGAAATGGCTGGCGTCACTTCAGACGACATCCAGGTGGCGGAAGTCCACGACTGTTTCACCATCGCGGAGATCATAGCTTCGGAGGACCTGGGTTTCTTCGAGCCGGGCGAGGGCGCGCGCGCCCTGGATGAAGGTCGGACAGCCTTGGACGGAGACAAGCCGATCAACTCCTCGGGCGGGTTGAAGGCCAAGGGACACCCGGTGGGCGCGTCAGGCGTCGCCCAGGTAGCGGAGATATTCCACCAGCTAAGGGGCGAGGCAGGCGAACGGCAGGTCAAGGACCCCAACCTCGAAGTGGGCCTCACCCACAACGTCGGCGGTACCGGCGGCACCTGCGTGGTAAATATTCTCCGGCGGGGCTAGGGGGTTTTATGGCGGCGGAAACCAGGTCCTTTAACGCGGCGTCTTTCAACGCCTACCTGACCGAAGAGAAACGTCTCATGGGTGTGCGCTGCCGTGGGTGCGGCACGCTCTCACCTGAACCCCGCCCAATATGCCATTCGTGCCACGGCCGGGACTTGGAATGGCACGAGTTTAGCGGCAGGGCCCAGCTCAGCACCTTTACGTGCATTTCCATCGGGCCAGTTTACATGGTCGAGCAGGGGTACGGGCGCAACAACCCGTACTGCACCGGTATAGTAAAACTGGAAGAGGGACCGCGCCTCAGCGCACGAATCCTCGGCGTCGACGCCGCTAACCCCCAGCTAATCCAGACCGGAATCGACCTGATCCTCGATCTGGAAGGCGTGGACCCGGAGCGTCCAACTCCAATGTTTAGACCGGCCTAGCTCTAGGAGAGAGACACGGCAAAAAAGGACACCCGGCCAGATTGGCCGGGCGTCTTGCTGTCTCCGTCCTGAGAGTGCGGGCTAGTCCAATCCGCGGGTGCCGACCCAACCTGTGCCGGAGACGTCGATCATCTCGCCGTTGGGTCCTTGGTACTTGGTCTCCACGTTCTGGCTGCGGGGACCTCCCATGCCGGCGTGGAGCGCATGGTTGACCTCGTCCATGGGCTTGGAACCCGCGTTGGCCAATCGTTGCTCTATATCTTCCAGGCTTTCCACTTCAAAACCTATGTGGTGGATGCCTTCCCAGTCCTTACCTCGCTCACCGGCGACCGCGTCATTTTGGAAGTCCAGGATGGCCATGTTGATGTTGCCGTCGCTGAGCATAAACCCCTTGGCGTTTTCGCTCTCCAGCTTGGCTACCTCACGTAGGCCGAACACTTCAGAATAGAACTTTGCCGTTTTCGCGGCGTCGTTGGTCGCAATGGCGATGTGCTTAATTTGCGGCATTTCGCTACCTCTCCGTGGCTGAATCTAGTGGAGTCTCGAGATTTGACAAAGATACCATGTTTAATTTCCTCCCGCTACTGTCCCGAACGCTCCTCGGTCCGCACCAACACTCGCCCATGTTGATGCTGGTTAGCCCCCGATACCCCCAATAGATGAAACCGAAGCCCCGTGTTAGAATTAGCCGTGGATAGTCATTATTCCAGATGGGTTGCCAGGTCCACCCATCTACCAGAAACCGACCCATAGCCTAGAGATGAGGATAGCGAGATGAACGTACCGGCCAGGATGAAATTCGGAGTGTTCATGGCCCCCTTCCACCCCACCAACGAAAACCCGACTCTGGCCCTGGAACGCGACTTGGAGTTGCTCCAGTGGTTGGACACCCTGGGGTACGACGAGGCTTACATCGGGGAGCATCACAGCGCGGGATGGGAGACCATTTGCTCTCCAGAACTGTTCATGGCCACCGCCGCCGAGCGCACCCGGACCATCAGGTTGGGCACCGGCGTAATCAGCCTGCCCTACCACCATCCCTACATGGTGGCCAACCGAATGGTCCTGTTGGACCACCTGACCAGGGGCAGGGTGATCCTGGGGGTCGGACCCGGGGCCCTGGGTACCGACGCGTACATGTTCGGAATCGACCCCTCCCGCCAACGGGAGATGATGGACGAGTCCCTGGGCGTCATAATCCGCCTGATGACCGAGACCGAGCCCTTCACGTACAAGAGCGACTGGTTTGAGCTTAATGACGGCCTCCTCCAGCTTCGGCCCTACCAGCAGCCTCATGTGCCCATAGCCGTGGCCTCCGTCGAGTCACCCGCCGGGGTTACCGTTGCCGGTAAGCACGGCGCCGCGGTACTCTCCATGGCCGTGCCGCGCGGCACGGTGCGCAAGACAACGTTGCAGGACCTATGGTCCATCGCCGAGGAGTCGGCTGCCGAGCATGGGCGGGAAGTCCACCGCGAAGACTGGGGCATCGTCTCTGGCGTGCACCTTGCCGAGAGTAAAAAGCAGGCTTACGAAGATATACGTGAGGGCGGTGCCCGCATCGTCACCGAGTACTTCCAGAACACGCTGGGCAACAACGCCCCAGACGTTCCCCGCGACCAGATCGTCGATCACATGGTGGAAAACAATCAGTGGATCGTCGGCACTCCCGACGACTGCATTGCCGGCATCGAGCGTCTCCAGGAGATGAGCGGCGGGTTTGGCAGCTTCATGATCCGGGTGGAGGACTGGGCTTCCAGAGAAAAGGTAATGAAGAGCTACGAACTGCTGGCCCGGTACGTAATGCCCAGGTTCCAGGGCAGCCTTGCCGGCATCCACGCTTCCAGCCGCTGGGCCAGCAACATCAAGGACGAACTCCAGGTCAACCGCCGGGCCGCGATCCAGCGCGCCACCGAGACCTACGACGCCACTAGGGGATAGACCTGGACCGATCTCCCGTGGCGCTTAGCCTGAAGGTAGACGCGTTCCATCCAGTAACGCTTCGGTGACCACGGGACTCCCATCGCCTCACAAGGGGCACGGTGATGCAACCGCGCCCCTTTTTCTTGGGGAAACACTAATAGGCAATCGAGATGGTCTCCCAGGCTATATTTCCAGTATCAATTTGGATTACACTGGGGGGACAAGAGAGACCGGGAGTCGTGCCGGGACCGGCGTGCTGAGGTGCCTGCAGTATGCGTAAAACCAAAATCATCGTCACTATCGGCCCAACCTCGAGAGACCGGGATACCTTGGGCCAGTTGATCGAAGCCGGTATGGACTGCGCCCGCCTAAATTTCTCTCACGGTACCCTTGAGGAACACGCCAGCGTCATAAAAGACATTCGGGAGTTGTCTCAGGAGAAGGGCCGCCAGGTCGCCATTCTTCAAGACCTGGGCGGGATCAAAATGCGCCTGGGAGCGGTCGACGGCACAATCAGGCTCACCCCGGGCCAGACCGTCACCATGGTCCCCGATGCGGTCTCCCATCAAGAAAACGTCCTACCCTTTCCCCAGCCTTCGGTCCTGAGGAGCCTGGAGCCCGGACACCTTGTCTATATTTCAGACGGCACGGTCTGCTTGGAAGTCCTGGAGACAACGCGGGACGAAGTCAAACTACAAGTCCGCAACGCCAGCGCCTTGCTCTCGTCCTACAAGGGTGTCAACCTGCCCGGCGTGTCCATAGACCAGCCGGTCCTAACCGAAGACGACAAGGTCCACCTCCAATTTGGCGTGGAGCAGGGACTGGACTGGGTTGCCCTGTCTTTCGTCCGCTCAATGGAAGACGTCATGTACGCCAGGGACTACCTGGATAGTATCGGGTGCCAGGCCTTGGTCATGGCCAAGCTGGAACGCGGTGAGGGAATCGATAACCTCGACTCGATTCTCGACAACATCGATGCCGTTATGGTGGCCCGCGGCGACCTAGGCGTGGAGATTCCCATGCAGAGGGTGCCCATCGTTCAGAAGGAAATCGTAAGGAAGGCGAACGACGCGGCCAAGATATCCGTGATCGCCACCCAAATGCTCCGGTCCATGGTGGAATCCCCCACTCCCACTCGCGCCGAGGTGTCGGACATCACCAACGCCGTGCTCGATGGTTGCGACGCCATCCTCCTTTCGGACGAAACAGCCGTCGGCCAATTCCCCGTGGAGACCGTGCATGTGGCCGACCTCACCATCCGGGAGGCCGAGAGCATCTATCCGTATCACCAGGACCACGTCTCCCGCAACAGGACTCAGGCCATCGCCGCCGCTGCGGGACGTTTGGTTCGATCCCTGGGCTCCAAGCCCATCGTGATCACCAGCACGGGCCGTGCCGCTTTCGAAGTATCCAGGTTTAGGCCCGAGAATGACATCATAGTCTTTTCCCACGACGAGGCCATATTGCGCAAGCTGTGTTTGGGTTGGGGTCTCAGCCCGGTCGGAGTCGTGCCCATAGATCAAGATGTCGCCCGCCTGGTGTCGTCGCTGGTCCAAGCGTCCCTAGACTCCGGAATGGTGGATAATGAAGACGTGGTGACCATCGTTCACGGCTTCTTACCCGGCGTTTCCGGGACCACCAACACCATAGTCGTGCTCGACATGAAAGAGTACCTTACCCGCACACAGGCGGAAACGGTCCCCACGTGACCCCCGCGCGGTGGCTGGCCGTGGTTCTGTCCCTCGCCCTAGTCCTGACCAGCCAGCTTGGTTGCACCCTGAGAGAACCGGCAACCCCGCCCACAGAGACACCTTCGCCTACCGCCACGCCCATACCGACACCCGCGCCTACCAATACGCCCCGTGCCACGGCCACCCCAACGCCCGCGACCGAAACCAGTCCCGTACCTCCCGAGAGGACGGGCCCGGGTTCTGCGGGTGTACCGGGCGGTCTGGAGGATCTGTGGGCAGTTGTGCCGAAGGGTTTCACCGCGGTGCAGTTCCTGGACGTCAAGGCCGCTCGGGAAAACGCTGAGCTGCAGAGCATCGGGTCGCTGCAGGTGCCACAATTCCTGGCCACTCTCCCCCCAGGCACGCTATCGCTCATTGACCAGGTCTTGGCGGCTGTGAGTACAAACCCTCAGGGTGTGCTGATATCCATTGAGGGGCCTATCGATGTCGAAGGTTTATTGGAAGTGGCGTTATCCTATGGGAGTGCGCAACAGGAGGTGAAACGAGAGACTTACGAAGGGTATTCAATTTCCCTAATTGACCTCTCAGGCGCATTGCTCGCCGGAGCGGCGGTAGGTGACACCATATCTGTGATTTTCCTCGGCTCGGCGGGGAGTGGAGGTTCCGGGCTCGACGGAATAAAATCAGCTATCGACGCCTACGCTGGAACAGCTCCGAGGATGTTGGACAATCCGCGCTTCGCCGCGCTCTTGGCGTCGTTACCCACAGGTGTTACGGCGAGTCTCACCGGCGACTGCGCCTTGACCTCCCCTACGGCAGACGGAGTCAAACCCCTGGAATGTGAAGCAACGGCCTTCAGCATCGACCTGGTCGACACCAACGCGCTTAGGGTCTCCGGGGTAGCCGGGTTTAAGGACGAGGCACAGGCCGCGACGGCCTTGGAACTGGTGGAAGACGGACTGGTGGTTGGTGGGAAGAAGGTCGAGAACGTGGCTACCTATCAAGAAGGCGGTCTACTGGGGCTATCTTTTCAGGTGGAAGCTGCCGAATTGACCCAGATTCTCACCGCTTTCGACGGTTTTCAGATCGGGCCGGTACAGTAGACTGGAGAGCGTTTGGTAGGCGCTACATGCGCGGATGAAGAGGCGCGTTACGCCGCCGGTAGTGAACGGGGCAGTTTTGTCTGGCCCATCAACGCGAGATCGACCCCACGGGCTAGGTCGCGCCCTTCCGCGATGGCCCAGACCACCAGCGACTGGCCTCGAGCCGCATCACCGCCCGCGAATACGCCTGGAACGGACGTCATCTTGTTGGCGTCGGTCGTGATATTCCCTCGCCCGTCCAATTCCACTCCTAGCTGTTCCACCATCGCGCCGTGTTCCGGGTGCAAGAAGCCCATCGCCAGCAACACCAACTCGGTGTCGATCTCAAAATCGCTGTCGGGTACTTCCCGCATCGACGGCCGTCCGCCATTCTCCGACGGCGCCCATTCCACCCGGACCGCATGAAGCTTCTCTACCTTGCCATCCCGGCCAGAGAAGGACTTGGTCATAACATCGTAGTCGCGGATGCCGCCTTCTTCATGGGCAGCGGAAGACCGGAGAACGTTGGGCCACTGTGGCCAGGGATTGTCGGGCCGGCGTTCCAACGGAGGCTCGGACAGCAGCTCAAGCTGGTGCACTATCTCAGCCCCTTGCCGATGTGCGGTGCCCAGGCAGTCCGCGCCGGTGTCCCCGCCTCCCAGGATCACCACGCGTTTGCCCTCAGCGCTGATCCGCTCGGAGGGGTCTACCGATTGACCCGCCAACAGCCTGTTTTGCTGAGTCAGATACTCCATGGCAAAATGCACGCCGTCCAACTCACGGCCCGGCACCGGCAGGTCACGAGGCTGGGTTGAGCCGCAGGTCAGGCAGACCGCGTCGAACTCTTCCAACAGCTTGTCCGCCTCGTAATCAACTCCCATGTTGACGCCAGGGCGGAAAGTGACCCCTTCCTCCGCCATCAGGTCCACGCGGCGTTGAACGACGGTCTTGTCCAGTTTGAAGTCCGGGATGCCCAGGGTGAGAAGACCGCCGATGTATTCGTCGCGCTCAAACACTGTGACCCAGTGACCGGCCCGGTTGAGCTGTTGCGCGGCTGCCAGGCCAGCAGGCCCCGAGCCCACCACCGCAACACTTTTTCCGGTGCGCTCCGCAGGGGGGTCGGCCTTGATCCAGCCTTCCTCGAACGCCCGGTCCGCGATCTCTTTCTCTATATACTCGATGGTTACCGGGTCGGAGTTAATGCTTAACACACATGACGCTTCGCAAGGAGCGGGGCAGATACGTCCGGTGAACTCCGGGAAGTTATTGGTTGAAAGCAGGACGTGGAGCGCCCTCTCCCAGTTACCCAGGTAGACCTGGTGGTTGAACTCCGGAATCACGTTTCCGAGGGGGCAACCCATGTGGCAGAAGGGTACGGCGCAGTCCATACAGCGGCCTCCCTGCTCCCGTGCGTGGCCTTCGGGCCAGGACTTGTAGAATTCGCGAAAATCATTCTTTCGCTCTACTGGAGGACGGCGTTCCGGAGCCGCGCGCTCGGAGCGCATGAATCCACTGGGATCACCCATAGGCAGTTACGTCTAGTCCCTTATGCTGTCGATGTATCGGTGGGATCCGAGCTACCAAGGAATTATGGAACAAAGCGAAGAGTTAAGCAAATCAACCCCAGACCGAAGCAAATCCGGTCAGGGGAAGCGGCCTGTCCTTAATTGTCGCCAGCCGCCACGGGTTGTTCCTCGCGTTGTCTGCGCTCTTCCAAGATCCGCCGGTAATCGCGGGGCATGATCTTCTTGAAATTGGCCAAAGACTTGTCCCAGACCTTCAGCAGCTCTCTGGCCTTTTCGCTGCCGGTATGGAGCAGGTGTCCCTCAACCATCTCCTTGAGTATGGCCTGGTCCGCCGGGTCGGTCACTTCTTCCAGGTCTGCCAACCCGGGGTTGAATCGTATATCGAAGTCGCCTTCTTCATCGTTTACGAAGGCGATTCCTCCGCTCATTCCCGCGCCAAAATTGCGGCCCGTGCGGCCCAAGACCACGACGACCCCACCGGTCATGTATTCGCAGCCGTGGTCGCCAACGCTTTCGATGACGGCCTTGACTCCGCTGTTGCGCACGCAGAACCGCTCACCGGCCCTGCCTCGAATGAACACCTCGCCGCCGGTGGCCCCGTACATGGCGACGTTGCCGATGATGATGTTCTCCTCGGCTACAAACCCGGCGTCGCTGGGCGGGCAAACGACTATGCGCCCACCGGCCATGCCCTTACCCATGTAGTCGTTGGTGTCCCCGTCGAGGCGTATGTCAATACCCTTCGCCAGAAATGCCCCGAAGCTCTGACCGGCTGATCCCGCCAGGTGAATCTTGATGGTGCCTTCTGGAAGGCCGTCTTCTCCGTATTTCTTCGAAACCTTACCGCTGAGCATTGCTCCGACGGTCCGGTGACTGTTGCGAATAGGCAGGTCTATCTCCACTGCCTTGCCGTCCTCAAGGGCGGGTTGGGAAAGGGCAATCAACTCATGGTCCAGCGCGTCTTCCAGGCCGTGGTCCTGCTCCTCCTTGCAATAGACCGCCACCTCGTCCGACTTGGGGTGACGGTAAAGCAGCCGGGAAAAGTCCAGGCCCCGGGCCTTCCAATGCTCGATGGCTTCCCGCCCGTCGAGCATGTCCACTCGACCGATCATTTCGTTGACCGCGCGGAAACCCATCTCGGCCATGATCTCCCGCATCTCTTCGGCGACGAACGTGAAGTAGTTGACCAGGTATTCCGGCCTTCCGGCAAACATCTTGCGGAGTTCGGGGTCCTGGGTCGCGATGCCCACCGAACAGGTGCCCAGGTGGCACTTGCGCAGCATGATGCAGCCGTTGACCACCAGAGCGCCGGTAGCGTAACCGAACTCCTCCGCTCCCAGAAGAGCCGCTATGGCGGCGTCACGCCCTGTCTTGAGCTGGCCGTCGGTCTGCAATGCGATCCTGCCGCGCAGGTCGTTGGCCACCAACACCTGCTGGGTCTCGGCAACTCCCAATTCCCATGGAAGCCCTGCGTACTTGATCGAAGACTCCGGTGAATTGCCGGTCCCCCCGTCATGTCCGCTGATCAATATCACGTCGGAATGGCCCTTGGCCACACCGGCCGCAACCGTGCCGACTCCCACCTCCGCCACCAACTTCACGTGAATGCGGGCGTCCGGGTTGACGGTCTTGAGGTCGTGGATTAGCTGTGCAAGGTCTTCAATCGAGTAAATGTCGTGGTGCGGGGGAGGGGAGATAAGCTCCACCCCCGGCGTGGTTTTGCGCACCCAGCCGATATAATCGTCAACCTTGTTTCCTGAGATCTGACCTCCCTCACCGGGTTTGGAACCCTGGGCCATCTTGATCTGCAGGTCCGTGGCGTTGACTAGATAGTTGGGCGTGACTCCGAACCGTCCGGAGGCTACCTGCTTAACCGCGCTGCTGCGCGAGTCACCGTTGGCGTCCGGCGTGTACCGGTTGAAGTCCTCACCGCCTTCGCCCGTGTTGCTCCTGGCCCCAAGACGGTTCATGGCGATAGCCATGGTCTCATGGGCTTCCTTGCTAATGGAGCCCAGAGAGACCGCTCCGGTCGCGAACCGTTTTACTATCTCGGAAGCGGGCTCTACCTCGTCCAGAGGGACCGAAGGCAGAACGCTCTTAAACTCAAGCAGCCCGCGAAGGGTGGCCATCTTTCTGGACTGGTCGTTGGAGAGAGCGGCGAATTCCCTATATGCCTCCCAGCTTTTGGCGCGGGCGGCGAACTGGAGCTTGGCGATCGACTCGGGGTTCCACTGATGGAACTCACCGTCGCGGCGCCACTGGTAGAAGCCGCCCATCGGCAGCTCCCGAGTCTCGGCGGGCTGCTCTTCGGAGAACGCAGCCCGGTGGCGTTCCAGCGTCTCATCTTCAACCGCATCCAAGCCGATACCCTCGATGCGTGACGGGGTCCAGGTGAAGTACTGGTCGATCAACTCCTGGGAGAGTCCGATGGCCTCGAAGATTTGGGCTCCCCGGTAGCTCTGCACCGTGGAAATACCCATCTTGGACATCACCTTGAGCATGCCCTTTTCGTTGGCCTTGAGGAAGTTCTTGGCCGCGTAGTCCGGCTTGGTTCCATTTAACTCACCGGACTCCGCCATCTCCTGTACTGTGTCCAGCGCCAGGTAGGGGTTGATGGCCCCCGCTCCGTAGCCTACAAGGAGCGAGAAATGGTGTACTTCACGGGGCTCGCCGGACTCCACAACCAGCCCGGCCTTGGTGCGGGTGCCCTCCCGGATCAGGTGGTGGTGCACGGCGGAGGTCGACAACAGGCTGGGGATGGGGGCCCAGCGGGAGTCCACATTCCGGTCTGACAGGATGATGATGCAGTGGCCCTCGGCGATGGCCTGCGACGCCTGTTCGGCCAGCTTTTCCAGGGCCGCTTTCATGGCCCCTGGGCCGGCCTGAGTGTCGAACAGGGTTGAGAGGGTAACCGACTGAATGCTCCCCGCGTCAATTCGGCGGATCTTCTCAAATTCCTCGTTGCTAATTAACGGAGACTTCAGCTTGAGTTGGTGGCAATGCTCGGGAGTCTCCTCGAAGAGGTTCTGTTCCCTTCCGATGAACGCCTCCACGGAGGTCACCAGGTCTTCGCGAATGGCGTCCAGGGGAGGATTGGTCACCTGGGCAAATAACTGCTTAAAATAGTTAAACAGTAGCTGGTTTTCGTCGGACAATACCGCCAACGGAGCGTCGTTGCCCATGGAACCCACGGCCTCAGCGCCGTTCAACGCCATAGGGGCAGTGAGCATCCGCAGTTCTTCGATCGTATAACCGAACGCCCTTTGCAATTGCTGGATATCCGCCGTACCGCCTGCGCTTCGGTCCGAGCCGTTGGTGAGATAGGAGGCGCGCGCCATATCCGGGGTTGGAAGGTCGTCCAACGACACTTTGTTGTCTTTGAGCCACTGGCCGTAGGGCTGGCGGCTGGCAAGGTCCCGCTTCATCTCTTCGTCTACGATGATGCGTCCCTGCTCCAGGTCAACCAGGAACATGCGTCCGGGCTGGAGACGGCCCTTCTCCTTCACGCTGGAGGCTGGAATGTCCAGCACACCGGTCTCCGAGGCCATTACCAGCTTGTCGTCGAAAGTCACCAGGTAACGGAAAGGCCGCAGTCCATTCCGGTCCAGGAAACCGCAGATGTGGTGCCCGTTGGACGCGACGATCATCGCCGGGCCGTCCCAGGGCTCCATCAAGCAGGAATGGTACTCGTAGAAGTCTCTGCGCTCCTGGGACATCGTCTCGTGCTGGTCCCAGGCTTCCGGGATCAACATGAGCATCGAGTGGGCGAGATCGCGGCCGGTCATTAGCAATAGTTCGAGGGCGTTGTCGATGGAGGCTGTGTCGCTGGCGCCAGGGGTCATGACTGGAGGAATTTTTTTCATGTCGTCGCCGAACAACGGCGACTCGAACTGGGATTCTCTGGCATGCATCCAGTTCAGGTTGCCCCGCAGGGTATTGATTTCCCCGTTGTGGGCCAGGTAACGGTACGGGTGAGCAAGCTTCCAATGCCCAAGGGTATTGGTGCTGAAGCGGGAGTGGACCAACGCAAATGCGCTGGCCAAATCCTCGTCGGCCAAGTCCGGGTAGAACCCGGAGATCTGGTGGGCCATCAGCAAGCCCTTGTACACGATGGTATTGGCGGACATGCTGCAGATATAGAAGTAGTCCGCTTCTTCGTCCGTAATCCCGGCGTTGGCCATGGAATGCTCTATCACCTTGCGGATTACGTAGAACTTCCGTTCAAGCCGCTCCCGGTCCAAGTCTCCCGCAGAGACAAACACCTGCCTGATCCGGGGGCAAACTGCCCGGGCATCCGTCCCGATTTGAGTCGGGTCGGTGGGCACGTCCCGCCATCCGATAAGCTCCAACCCCTCATCGGAGACGACTCTTTCCACCAGGTTTCGGCATTTGCTCTCGGCTTCGTCCTCAGGTGGGAGGAAAAGCATTCCTACGCCGTATCTACCGGGAGGCGGTAGAGAGATGCCCAATGTGGCACATTGGTTTCGTAAAAACGCGTCCGGCATTTGGAATAGGATGCCCGCTCCGTCGCCAGTCTCCGGGTCTCGCCCGCAGGCGCCGCGGTGCCCCAAATTTATTAGGACCTGAAGCGATTCGGTGACAATCTGGTGGGTCTTCTCGCCCTTGACGTTGGCGACGAGACCGACACCGCAACTATCGTGCTCCAGGTCCGGGGTATACAATCCGTATTGGGCTAACTCACTTAACGCGTCCATAACCTAACTATCTACTGACAGCGCCGACCCGGGGTTCGGCACCTGCGGTGGACCGTCCACGATCCGCCACCCAACACGCCGTTCTCCACCAATGGCCGTACGCCCCGGGGGTCGCCCGGGAATTTGTTAAATGTATCACAAACTTTTGGGGGATGCGTAGCATTATACTCTCGGCTCTCTTGTATGAGTAGACCTGGGCCGTTAAAATCCCAAATCGACATGTAACAATTTTGTTACAGGCATGCCCCTGTTGACCGTAACATGGCGTCAAGCTATACTCATACCAAACGTTTCATACGATATTAGGGAGGATTATATACTGGATTCGACGGAAGTTGCCCAAATGGTGGTAGAGGTCGCCTCTGAGAAGCTAGCGGAGGATATCCTCATGCTGGACCTGCGCGAGGTGGCCCCTTTTGCGGATTATTTCGTCATTATGACGGCGGAATCCACCAGGCAGATCGAGGCCCTGGAAGAAGACCTGACCCAGGCGTTGAAGGCCTCGCAGGTCAGCCGTTTCCACAGGGAGGGCGCGGCGGCCTCCGGCTGGGTGCTGATAGACTTCAGCGACGTGGTCGTCCACATCATGGGACCCGAGGAACGGGAGTTCTACGAGTTGGAGCGTCTCTGGTCCAGGGGAGCCCAGGTCGTTAGGGTTCTATAATCCAGGGATCGGCGCTGCGCGTATAGTCCAGTATCTCTTCTGGCCGGAAGAATAGGTCGATCTC
Organism: Dehalococcoidia bacterium; assembly: GCA_965205385.1. Classification (GTDB taxonomy): domain Bacteria; phylum Chloroflexota; class Dehalococcoidia; order Lucifugimonadales; family UBA3495; genus CATOSP01. The sequence goes on along the minus strand of CBDBGS010000008.1, from coordinate 1,087,534 downwards.
ACGCTTTGCCGACTCGACGCTATCCGAGCCGTGCACGAGGTTCCTCCCGATGTTCACACCCAGGTCACCCCGGATCGTGCCGGGGGCGGCTCCCGTGGGGTTCGTCGTCCCCATCGTGTTTCGGACTATCTCCACCGCGTCGTCAGCCTCCCAGACCATGGCCACCAAGGGACCGGAGGTAATGAAACTGACCAGTCCCGCGAAGAACGGCCGCTGCACGTGTTCCCCGTAATGTTCCCTTGCAGTGGCGTCGTCCAACCGCATTAGCTTCAGCGCGGCAAGCTTGAGTCCCCGTTGCTCCAGTCGGCGGATTACCTCGCCGGAAAGACTTCGTTGGACTCCATCGGGCTTTACCAGGACCAGTGTTCGCTCCATAAACTCTTTCGTTTCCTATCCTCTGAATTGATACGTTTGGACCGGACCATGGGTGCTTTCGCGGTCTCCTACGACCCCTGCGGCACGCGGCCCCTTTGCTTGGGCGCCCCTATGCTGGGCATGCGCAAATAGTAAGGTTGCAACGTCGCCAGGTCGTCTTGGTCTCCTAGCTCCAGGCGCTGCCGGGCGATCTCCACGAGGGCGTTCAGTCGGGAAGCAGGACCGGACCAGTTGATTACGACCGCCTTCGTACCCATTTGTTCCTTTATGAAGTCGGCATGAGGGCCGACTCCTTCACCACAGTAAAGAGTTACCCCGGACACTGAGTCCATTAAATCGCCGGGTAGGCAGATCTTGTCCTCTCGGACGCGAACTCCATCCGCACCCATTAACGCCGACGCCACCTCTCCTCTTCCGGCGTCGAGCATGGGACAAACCAACTTGCCGGATTCGGAGTAAGGATGCGCCTCCAGGTCCAGTGTTCCAACGCCGAGCAGCGGAAGCCGGCCCGCCAGGGCCATGCCCTTCGCGGCGCTTACCCCCACCCTAAGCGAGCTGAATCCGCCCGGCCCAAGGGCAACGGCAACCGCGTCGAGTGAGGCTGGTTTCAGACCGCGACGACCAAGAAGATGAGCGACCGCTGGCATAAGCTCGGAGGTGTGGTTGACCGTGGAATGCCAGGCCTGAAGGTCGATCACGCGCCGGTCATCGGCCAACGCTATTCCGGCGTACCTAGTGGAAGTGTCTATCGCCAGCAGCAACTAGCTCTGGACCTCCCTGGAAAGGGTGCCAAAACCCTCGAGTTGCATCAATACAGTATTGAAACTCTCGGGACACTGATGGAATGAAATGGTCCGCTGATCTCCCGCACCTTTATAGTCCAAGGACACACCTAGAGATTGAGCCGGGAACAGGTCAAGCGCCCTGTCAGCCCACTCGATCACGCAGACGCCGTCGCCAAACAACTGTTCTTCCAACCCCAGGTCCCAAACTTCCTCCGGCCCACCCAACCGGTATAAGTCGATGTGATGCAAAGGCAGCCGTCCCCGGTAGCGCGTCATTAGGACGAAGGTTGGGCTTCGAACGTATCCAGCCACGTCCAAACCCATTGCGATTCCCTGTGTCAGACAGGTCTTGCCCGCTCCGAGGGGTCCGGACAGAAGGAATATATCGCCGGGCTGGGCGTTCTCACCCAAGACCCGTCCAACGGCCTGGGTCTCTTCGGGGTTGTTGGTGAGGATGCGCAAATCGGAGGGCATCGATTACCGGAAGTGGTCCCAGCCGCCGGCGCCCGGAGTGATCTCGGCCCCGGAAACGTCTACGATGGTCACGCTCCCCGGTTCGCCGGAGGTAATCTCTCCAATCACCGCCGCGGATGGCGACAATTTGGGCAACACCGTCTGAATGACCCGGGGAGCCGCAGTGAATATCAGAATGTAGTCTTCTCCTCCGTATAGGGCCAGGTCCACGTACCGCTCCGGGAAAGACTCCATCAAATGAGGGTGCACGGGGATTCGGTGGGCATCGATTCGGGCCGCCAGCCCGCTGGCCCGGCAAAGCTTACCCAGGTCGTCGGCGAGCCCGTCGCTGACGTCCATAGCCGTAGTCACGCCCGCTTCCACCAGGGTGCGTCCGTCAGCCACCGCTGGTTCTGGTCTGCGGTGACGCCACCGCAGATAATCGGCGGCGTCAACCGTAACCCGCAGCGGCAGGTCTGAGACTTCCTGTTCGGCGAGCATCAGTTGCAACCCGCCTCCAGAGTCCCCCAGGAATCCGGTCACCGCCACCTGATCGCCCACCTTGGCGGTGGTGCGGAGCATTGGCTCTCCTCCGTGTACTCCAGTCAAGCCAACGGTGATGAAGGCCACGGGGGATCGGACCATGTCGCCGCCGATGATGGCGACTCCGTAGCGGTTGCAGATCTCCAACATGCCCTCGTATAGGAGTTGGATATCCTCTACTTCCGTATCGGGGGGTAGGCCGAGAGTAACCAGAGCATATAGAGGAAGCCCGCCCATCGCCGCGATGTCGCTAACGTTGGAGGCAATCGACTTCCAGCCAAGGTCCCTCCAGGGAGTGGTCTCCCTCGTAAAGTGGACCCCTTCGACTACAGTATCAGTGGTGAAGAGCTCTATCGCGGGGCCGGTCTTCCAGGCCGCCGTGTCGTCGCCCGTATCCACCTGGAGTTTGAATGAGAAGGGGGAGGCGTTGTCCGGCCCCGCGCGGTGGCGGACCACCATGTCATTAAGCAGCTCGATCACGCCGAACTCGCCAAGTTCCCGAATCTTCATATCTGAGGGATTATATATTGCGGTTGACCGTGTCTCAAGCGGAGGGCGCCGGGGCGCGAAAAACAAATGTAACAATTGAGCGTAAATTGGGTTGACAGGGTGGGAGGCCGTAAGTATACTAGTCAGACCGTGGCCCCCTGGGGCGGCGTAGGCACTTTAACAGTTGAATAGTGGAAGAGAGCTAGGTTTTTCGATTAGAGAGTTTGATCCTGGCTCAGGGTGAACGCTGGCGGCGCGCTTAATGCATGCAAGTCGAGCGAGCCTTGTGGGCTTCGGCCCGTAAGGAAAGCGGCAGACGGCTGAGTAACGCGTGAGTAACCTACCCTTTGGTGGGGTAAAACCACGAGAAATTGTGGTTAATCCCGCATAAGATCCCTGTACCTTGGTTCGGGGATGAAAGCTTTCGAGTGCCAGAGGAGGGGCTCGCGTCCTATCAGGTAGTTGGTGAGGTAACGGCTCACCAAGCCTATGACGGGTAGCTGGTCTGAGAGGACGATCAGCCAGAGGGGGACTGAGACACGGCCCCCACTCCTACGGGAGGCAGCAGCAGGGAATTTTGGGCAATGGGCGAAAGCCTGACCCAGCGACGTCGCGTGGGGGATGAAGGCCTTTGGGCTGTAAACCCCTTTTCCAAGGGAAGAGAAAGGACGGTACCTTGGGAATAAGCTCCGGCTAACTACGTGCCAGCAGCCGCGGTAATACGTAGGGAGCGAGCGTTACCCGGAATCACTGGGCGTAAAGAGCGCGTAGGCGGCTGGATAAGTCTTTTGTGAAAGCTCCCGGCTTAACTGGGAGAGGTCAAGGGATACTATTCGGCTTGAGGGCAGTAGAGGAAGGCGGAATTCCCGGTGTAGCGGTGATATGCGTAGATATCGGGAGGAACACCAGTGGCGAAAGCGGCCTTCTGGGCTGTGCCTGACGCTGAGGCGCGAGAGCGTGGGGAGCAAACTGGATTAGATACCCAGGTAGTCCACGCCCTAAACGATGGATGCTAGGTATAGGGGGTATCGACCCCTCCTGTGCCGCAGCTAACGCGATAAGCATCCCGCCTGGGGACTACGGCCGCAAGGCTAAAACTCAAAGGAATTGACGGGGGCCCGCACAAGCGGTGGAGCGTGTGGTTTAATTCGATGCTAAGCGAAGAACCTTACCAGGGCTTGACATGTTTGTAGTAGGAACCCGAAAGGGTAACGATCCCGAGGTAACTCGGGAAGCTTGCACAGGTGCTGCATGGCTGTCGTCAGCTCGTGCCGTGAGGTGTTGGGTTAAGTCCCGCAACGAGCGCAACCCTTGTCGCTAGTTATATTCTCTAGCGAGACAGCCTCTCACAAGGAGGAGGAAGGTGGGGATGACGTCAAGTCATCATGGCCCTTATGTCCTGGGCTACACACACGCTACAATGGCCGGTACAATGGGCTGCGAAAGCGCGAGCTGGAGCCAATCCCACCAAAGCCGGCCCCAGTTGGGATTGCAGGCTGCAACTCGCCTGCATGAACGTGGAATCGCTAGTAACCGCAGGTCAGCATACTGCGGTGAATACGTTCCCGGGCCTTGTACACACCGCCCGTCACGTCATGGAAGCCGAGAACGGTTGAAGTCGCTGAGCTAACCCGCAAGGGAGGCAGGCGCCGAGGTCGGGCTTGGTGACTGGGACGAAGTCGTAACAAGGTAGCTGTACCGGAAGGTGCGGCTGGATCACCTCCTTTCTAAGGAGCTACGGTCTGACCTGTTGCATTGGTCCACACCGGTGCGGAGGTTAGGCCCAACTCCCAGGTCGAACGGTTGGGTGTTCCGCTCCAGAAACCAGTTGGTTGAGCTATGCTCCCCGGTGGAAGGAACGGTTCCCTGAGAAAGCCCGCCGTTACCCGGTCTTAGACCGGTACTCACTCGCTAAAACAACCTACGCTCCCTTCCGCTATCCAGCCGTTAAAGTGCCAAAAAGCCTCGAAAGGATTCGAGGCTTTTTTGTTGCCTTCAATTTTCACAATACCCGCCCTCACCACGACAGCCGCCCGTAGACTGGATTTGGCGGCGGTTTGGACCTCCTCTCTCTGGGAATGTACTTCCCCCAGAAACGCGAAACCTTAGGCCACTATCTCAATGCAGAAACGGTTGCCCTAACGCTCCGAATGTCCAACCCGTCGTACCCGGACTAATTCCTCTGAGTCCTATCTAGTCCGCTGATATCTCCACGGCGTGACCTGCATTCACCTCATCCACGAACCGCGCCAACAGCCCGGAGAACCGCCTAGGGACCTCCACGTTGGGCGAGTGGCCTATACCGTGGAACATGTGAAGGTGCCTCAAGCCTTCCGGCAGGGCGAAGTATTCAGCGATGATGTTATCCACTCCAACCGTAGTGTCCTTATCACCCCCAACGATCAATATGGGTGTCTTGATCTCACCCAACCGCTCCCGCAACCGCAATCCCGACATGGAACGCCTGCCTCCGATCGCACGTTCAACCGGATTCCGCAGGATTATGCTGGTCACCTCGTCTATGAAGTCCTCCGTGATGTGGGGAGCATTGAACCCCATATCCCCTTTGGTCAATCCACCCTGGTTAAAAGACTCTCGCAAGTCGGCTTCCCAGTTAGGCGGCAAGGTGCGCCCGTTCAGCGGCGCGGAGTTAAGCAGCGCCAAAGCCTTGATCGTGTCCTGATGGTCCACTGAGTACCGGGCCACGGTCGCGCCGCCCATCGAATGCCCCACTAGGGTGAAGTCGCTAAGGCCCAGAGCCCGCACCGCGTTGTAAAGGTCGTCTGCGAAAGTCTCGACGCTGTAGTCAGCTTCGGATTCGGTGCGGTCCGATTCTCCCGCACCCCGGTTGTTAAACGCGATGGTCCTCAGATTCCCCTTCTCCGCCAGTCCCTGGACCGTATAACGCCAGATGGCCGCGTTGGAGGCGTAGCCATGCACCAGGACAATTGTTTCCGGGCCGTCGCCAGCCTCCAAGTACTCCAGCCTTACGCTCCCAGCCTGAACAAATTTCGATTCCATCAAGTACACCTCCGGAGATTGTCTACTTGGTCCCCAATATGACCCGCATATTGGTCGGCCCATCCTACTACACCCGGCAGTCTGGGCTCCGGTGGTCATGCACAATCATATTTTGCCGGGTGCAACACCGGCCAGATTTCGTTTATCATGCAAGCGCCCAGTTTCAGTCACTGGGTCATGTATTAATCATTGACGACCGAAGGAGCCCAATTTGCCCGCTCCGTTTGACGGAATCTCGGTCCTGGAATTCGCTGGAGGCATCGCAGGTCCTTACTGCGCCCGGCTTCTGGCCGACCTGGGCGCCAGAGTCATCAAGATTGAGCCTCCCGGCTACGGTGATCCAGTGCGGCGCATCGGACCCTTTCCCGCTGACATCCCGGACCAGGAAGCGGGCGGCCTATTCCTATTTCTTAACACAGGCAAACGCAGCGTGACCCTCGACCCCTCGGTCCCATCCGGCCGTGATTTGTTCCTGAAGTTGGCCTCGAACGCCGATGTGTTGATCGAGGACCATCAACCCGGAGAATTGGGGCAATCGGGGTTGGACTACGGCTCACTCCAAGAGTCCAACCCTGCCCTGGTCTACGTCTCCATCACACCCTACGGACAGGACGGCCCGAACGCCTCATGGAAGGCTTCCCACCTTAACAGCTTCCATGCCTCGGGCGAAGGGTTCACCCTTCCCGGGGGCCAGACCTACCAGTCCTTTCCCGACCGCGCCCCGGTGACCGCCGGAGCGAACCTGGGAGATTTCGACACCGCCATATTGGCCTCTTCCGCCACCGTGGCCGCGCTCTACGCCAGGGAGTTTCTGGGAGCCGGCCAGCACATCGACATCTCCAGGCAGGAAGCCACCCTTGGCATGAACCGGCTGGAGCAGGCCCAATTCCTGAGCCAGGGCCGAGAGTTCAATCGCTCTCGCAGCTACGAGTACGGCGGAATTTTCCCCTGCCGCGACGGTTATGTCATGCTCTACCCAAGGGAGGACCATCAGTGGCGCGCCCTCGCCGGAATCATGGGTCAACCCGAACTCGGCGAGGACGACCGGTTCAGCGCCAGGGCTGACCGAATTCGCAACGGAGACGCTTTGAATTCCTATGTCCGGCCCTGGGCGGCCAGCCTGGGAAAACGCGAGATCTATGACCTTGTCGCCCCAAGCGGCTGCCCGGCCGCATATTACGCGAACGCCCAGGACTTGATGGAGTCGCCCCAGCTCAACGCAAGGGACTTTTTCCAAACTATCGACCACCCCAGAACGGGCCCGCTGACCTATCCGACGGTCCCTTACCGAGTATCGGGCATACCGTGGACGCCTCCCGAGCCAGCCCCCTTACTGGGCCAGCACAATCAAGAAATCCTCTGCGGCGACCTGGGACTCACTCCCGATGAACTACCAGACCTTCGCAGAGCGGGGGTAATCTAGCGGCCATGTCCGAAAACAGCGGCGCAGCGAAGTCCGCCCTGGAAGGCGTCAGGGTGTTGGAGTTTACCAACCTGGTTGCCGGTCCTTTCCCGAGCTTTCTGATGGGCCTCCTGGGAGCCGAGATCATCAAGGTGGAGAGCGCCGCTCAACTCGACGCCGCCCGCCGCGCCCCCTACTCCTTCGACGGCCCTAACAACTCACCGGCGTTCAACGGCCTCAACCTCAACAAGCTGAGCGTCAGACTCAACCTCAAGCAACCCCAGGCCGTGGACTTGGCCCTCCGTCTGGCCTCGTTAAGCGACGTGGTGCTAGAAAACATGCGTCCCGGTGTTATGGACCGTCTTGGCCTCGGTTACAACCGTCTCAAGGGACTCAACCCCAGTATCATCATGGCCTCGGTATCCACGGCGGGAAGCGTTGGTCCAGAAGCCTCTTATCCCGGTTACGCTCCGGCGTTCAGCGCCCTGAGCGGTCTGGCCCACCTGACCGGCTATCCCGACGGTCCGCCCGGTGAGCTGCACGCGAGCATCGATTCCCGCTCCGGCGCCACGGCGGCATTCATTATTCTGGCGTCCCTCTTTCATAGAAGGCGCACCGGAGAAGGCCAATTCATCGACTTCGCTTCCCGGGAGGCGATCACCGCTCTCGGAGCCGAAGCCTTGATGGATTACTCCATCAACGGCCACATTCAGACCCGCAGAGGAAACCGCTCCCAGGGGCTCGCCCCACACGGATGTTACCGTTGCAAGGGAGACGACTCCTGGGTATCCATAGCTGTTGACACCGAACGGGAGTGGTTTCATCTGTGTTTGGCTGCGGGGCACGCGGAATGGGCAAACGACCACAGATTCAGCGACGCCCCGCATCGCTACGAAAACCATGACGCCCTGGACGAGTTGATTGGATCCTGGACCTGGCATCACACCGCCAGCGAAGTGACTGAGTTATTGCAGGCCGCGGGAGTGGCGGCCTCGCCCTCCATGAGCGCCGCGGACATTGCCGCCGACCCTCACCTCGAACAGCGCGGCATGTGGCAGGATATAGAGCATCCCTTCATGGGGAATCTGAAGGTCCAGGGCCCACCGTGGCGGTTGTCCGCCACTCCCCCCACAATCAGGACTCACGGACCCCTACTTGGCGAGCATAACCGGGATGTCATCGTCGGCCTGCTGGGGGAGTCCGAGTTACAGCTAAAAGAATGGGTGGACGAGGAAGTCCTCAATTAGTTTATTGACGCCAAAAAGGAGCGCGCTATGAGACTGGAAGGAAAGGTCGCCCTGGTCACTGGAGCAGCCCACGGCATGGGCGCCGCGGAAGCCAAGCTGTTCGCCAGAGAAGGGGCCAAGGTCGTCATCGCCGACATCCGCGAGGACGACGGCAAACAGGTTGAAGCGGAAATCGCCGAAGCCGGCGGCGAGGCAATGTTCGTACAGCTAAACGTAGCCGACGAAGCGGCATGGGACTCCGCCGTGCAACAGGCGGTGGCGCGTTTCGGCAAGCTGGACGTGCTGGTCAACAACGCCGGAATCAGCGGCAGCCGCGAGACCGACTTTCGCAGCACCGAAGCCTGGGACCGTCTGATGAGCATCAACGCCAGGGGAGTGTTCCTGGGCATGAAATACGCTATCCCCGAAATGCAGAAGGCCGGAGGCGGGGCAATCGTAAACATCTCCTCTATCTCCGGAATAGTCGGCCAGGACTACGTCCATCCCGGTTACAACGCCTCCAAGGGCGCGGTAAGAATCGTTACAAAGTCGGCGGCGGTGCAACACGCCAAAGAGGGAATCAGGGTCAACTCGGTGCATCCAGGAATGATGCCTCCTATGCTGGGGTCCGAAAACCGCGAACCAGAGCAGCGCGAGTCGTCCCTGTCAAGCGTCCCAATGGGACGACCGGGAGAGGTCGAGGAAGTCGCCAACGCCGTGCTGTTTCTGGCCTCGGACGAGGCCTCCTACATAACCGGCGCGGAACTGGTCGTAGACGGGGGGTTTACCGCCAAATAGCGTCCTCCCACCTTTCTGTAAGGCCGCTATTAGGGTGGATGATATCGTTTACTTCGCGACCTGCGCTCTAGGCCTTGTCGCCTTTGTTACGTGACGGAGGTGGCTCGTCAAACGTCTGGTTGTTGGCCAGAGCTTCCTCGCGCCTCTCATTCCACGCTTCCCATTCCTTCCGGCCTTCCCTGCGCCCTTCTTCGCGCCCTTCTTCGAAAATTTTCCTTTTCAATGCTGGATAGAAGAGTACCATTGCGCGCCCTACCTCCAATCACAACGTGGCGAATAACGCGACTCCCGCAGACCCCTTGAACACGTTAGCCAGCATGGGAATGATATGCTCGGGTTCCCAACTATCAAGACGATGTGCTGCGAAAAACAACGAGACCGCAAAGCAAACAAGGTATATTCCACTGTATACGATCCATGCAATAGGACTTTTGTACGGTGGGTTCACACCTCGCCCCGGGCCCTATTTTGATGCGAAGCAGCCCTTCGGTGAGTCCGTAACGATTCCATAGTCTTACCGTTGGAGCGATGTGTTCAAATTAACGACCATCGAAATTCAGTATACATCCAGACTAATTGGTCCGAACGAAATCTTCTACGGCCCCGTCACCCTTCCATACAGACACAATATAGAATGTTAGTCTCAAAAGGTCGGCTTTCACTTGATGACGGACCAGGCCAGGGACGCTTCACAACTGACGCTCAACCCCACCGTTGAGCCGGGAAAACCGCCGCAAAGGCCGCCAATTCTTCAGCTTCAATACGGTGGCCACCACCGTAAATCCATCTTCTTCCATTCGACTCCTTGACTGGCATGTCTTCACCTGGCTATTCGGTTCACCTCGCCTTCTATTCTACTCATCGGAGTTCTCGTTCCGCTTTCGGGCCATCCCGTTGTCCCGCTAAGCCCACCGCTCCGCCTCCACCGCGGTCAGGAAGTCCAAGACCGTGCGGTTAAAGAGGTCTGGCTCCTCCAGATTGATGGCGTGGCCGCTCTGGGGGAATACCGATAGCCCCGCGCTTGGGATGCGCCGTTTCATGAAGGCGCTCGGCTCGACGCAGGGTTCGTCTTCGTCCCCGATCATAATTAGCGTCGGGACTTGCAGCGCCTTTAGCTGCTCCTCCAATTGGTAAATCGTCGGCCGCTTGATTTGGAATCCTCGAAAGGTGAGGGCCGAGCCCATCGCGGAATGCGCCGCCATCCCATCACGGAATTCTTGCCATCCCCTGGGGTCTTTCCGCAGCAACTGCACCCGCGTGTTCCCCCTGGTATATTCGTCGGCCACGGGACCCATCCCCTCCGCAAGCAGCCGCGCAGCCATTGCCTCACTGTTGGCCAGGAAGGCCTCCCGGTCCGTGGTTCCCGACCCTGCGGAAGCTACTACCAGCGACCGGCACATCTCCGGATAGACGAAGCCGAAATTAAGTACGACGGCTCCCCCCATGGACAGCCCGCCAAGGTGCGCCTGCTCAATGCCCAGGTGACCCAATAGCTGCCGCAGATCGTCAACGGCATGTTCCTGGGAGTACGCGCCCGGGTCTTCAGGCACATCCGAGGGAGGGTAGCCACGCGCTGCATAGGTGATGACCCGGTAGCGCCGGGTGAAGAACCTCACCTGTGGCTCCCAGCTATCGTAGTTGCCCGCGAATTCGTGGCTCCACACCAGGGGATAACCCTCCCCGGTGTCTTCGTAATAAATGTTCACGCCGTTGTTGGAAAAGGTGGCCATTTTAGTCCTCCATCCCGATTTCCTTGCTCGATGATACAATAGGGCACCCATATATATGTCAACTCGGAGGTCGATATGCTTACCAAAGTCCACCACGTTACCTACATCGTCGAGAGCATCCAGGAAATGGCTGACTACATTGAGAAGAATTTTGGCATGAAGCCCGACCGGACCGACGAAATCGCCGACCGCGGTTACAAGTCCATCATGTACTCCATCGGGGAAACTATGGTGGACTTCTTCGAGCCTACCAGGGACGATACCTCGATGGCGCGACAACTCAGGGAAACGGGTCCTGGCGTGGCCCACGTCGCCTGGGGAGTCGACGGCATCGACCAGGTGTTCAACGATCTCAAGGGCAACGGTAACGAAATGCGTGGCGACGCACCTACGTTCAGCCCCTTCGGATATAAGACCCTGAGCATCGAGCCCAGCAGCTCTCACGGCATCTACTTCCAACTTGCCGAGGGCGAGGTCTCCGAATAACCACCCCAAGCCTCGTATGGGAATGGAGAGCTGACATGGAGTACGTTTCTCTTGGCAGGACCGGGTTGCGGGTCTCCAGGGCCGGATTCGGAGGCGGCGGCATTGGGCAGGTCTGGGGGGCCACCACGGTCGAGGAGTCAATCAAAGCCATCCATCGCGCCCTCGAACTGGGCATCAACTTCTTTGACGTTGCCCCCGGTTACGGTAACGGCAAGGCCGAGGAGGTGTTGGGCATCGCCCTGGAGGGACGCCGGGACGAGGCGGTGGTAGCGACCAAGGTGCGGCTTAGAGCCGACCAGATGGACGACGTTCGAGGGGCCGTGGAGTGCTCGGTGGAGAACAGTCTTCGCCTGCTGCGGATGGATTCAGTCGACGTTCTCCACGTGCACAACCGGTTCACAGAAGGGCGCGGGGAAGTCACAGACTCCCTTTCGGCGGAAGATGCCCTGGGTCCGGTTCTAGACGCCTACCGGCTCATGCAAGAGATGGGTAAGACCCGGTTCATCGGCATATCAGCGATGGACCACCACATACCGGCCATGCACCGTATCCTGGAAAGCGGCGAGTACGACACCGTACTCGCCTACTACAACCTGCTCAACACGACGGCCCAGGAACCTCCGCCTCCCGGAACGCCGCTCATCGACCAAGGCCAGATCATTCCATTGGCCAAGTCCCAGAACATGGGAGTCATCGGAATACGGTCCCATGCCGCTGGGGCCCTCACTCCTCAGGTGGACCGCGAAGTCGCTCCGGGGACGCTGCTCGCCCAAGACTTGGCCAGCGCCCAAACCCTGGACTTCTTGACCGACGGCCCCATCAAGACCCTCTCCCAGGCGGCGATGGTCTTCTCAATGATGCACAGGGACATCCACACAACCGTCCCCGGTGTCAAAAACGTGGCCGAAACGGAGGAAATCGCCGCCTGCTCCGACCTGCCTCCCATCCCGGCCGGGCATCTTGCCCAGCTCCGCGATCTGTACGAAAAGGGCTTCCGGGAGTAGCGGCGGCTTCGATGGGCCGCCGGAATTCCCTTCCCGGAGAAGTTGAGGATGATGCCCCTTAAACCTTCGGCCAGACCTCGTCTGCGAATCGTTCCATGCGACCCAGCATGACGTCCAAATCCTCGGTCTGGCGCAGGAAGTCCAACACCACCGAGCCTACGCCCATCTCCTGATAGCTTCTGATATCGCCCGCAATCTGGTCGGCGTTTCCCACGAATGGAGGGCGGTCATGACCTGCGCTGGCCCGATTTTCCCCTAACTCGAACTGGTGGGTCCGGTAGATCACCTCAATTTCAGAGGGGTCCCGGTCGAACCGGCGGGCGTAACGGGCCAGTCGGTCCAATCCAGCCGTCAGTTGTGCCGCCGTCCCCATCGGGAAGGTTGGGTTGGAGCCCAGCGGGTACCAGCCGTTGGCCAATTCCGCGGTCCTGCGCATGGCGGGGCGGCTTTCCCCACCGACCCAGATGGGCGGGTGCGGCTTTTGGACGGGTTTTGGAAGGAAGCTAATGTTGTCGAAGCTGACGTACTTCCCTTCGAAATGGGGATCGTCGCTGGTCCAAAGCTCCTTGAACGCGCGGATGTATTCGTCGGTCACCGCCCCCCGCTCCTCGAAGGGGGGCAGACCAAGGGCCTCGAACTCTTCACGCATCCAGCCAACGCCAACGCCCACCACCAGACGCCCCTGGGATAGCACGTCCAAGGTAGCCAGCGCCTTGGCGGCCACCAGCGGGTTGCGGTGGGGAACGATAATCACGCTGGTCACCAAGCGTATCTTGCTGGTCTGTCCCGCAAGAAACGCCAGCAGAGTCAATTGTTCCATCGACTCCCCAGATGCAGAGCCGGGAAACTCCCCGCTTTCGGTGTATGGATACGGCGATGAGATATTCTTGGGCACCAGGATATGGTCGCCGGTGAGCAGGGCATCGTAGCCCAGTTCCTCGCCCTTCTTGGCGATGAGCCCCAACCTTTCCGGGGTAGCCAACGGCCCTCTGCCTGGCAACGTAAAACCGTATTTCATTTCGGATGCTCCTTCTCCCTTGTGGGCGGATCACTCGCTGGCGCGTCGTTTTGGGAGACCTTCAGGACCGCACAGAGACGAACACGGCTCAACTCGGTGCGGGGGTGTACGGGACCCAGTACCTCTTCCCGGTCCTGGACAGTCTGACGGTGCAGGGCCTCCGCGTCATCATAGCGGCCCAGGCAAGCATAGGTGTTGGCCAGACTGCCCCGGCTGCGCAGCGTGTCCGGGTGCATTGGGCCAAGGACCCGGGACCGTTCACGCAAGATATCCTCGAACTGGGTTGCCGCTTCGTAGTAACGCCCAGCAGCGTAGCAGGTGTTGGCAAGCCGGCTGCGGGTGCGCAGGGTGCGCGGATCGTCAGCCCCCAGCCCCGCCAATTGGGCCCCCAGAACTTCCCAGTACAGGTCCGCGGCCTCATCGAAACAGTCCGCGGCGCGGAGAGACCTGGCCAACCTGTTGCGAGCCTCCAGACTCTCGGAATGGACATCACCGTAAACCTTCCGGCAAATTTCCAGCGCCTTCCGCAGCAGGCCTACGGCTCCGGTGAAGTCCCCGTCGTCGTGCAGTCTAGACGCCTCTGCTTCCAACCGAGACAAGACTTCCATGTCCAGGGCTTGGGGGCTAATTGAGGTTTCCTCGGCGTCCGGCATGTTAGTGTTGAATCGCCGCCTGTCGGGTCGGATTCATCCGTTGATAGATGCGCTAAAAGGCCCTGGCCAGCACCTCCATAACCTGCTCTTGGCTGGTCATGGGGATGGCGTTGTTTCGGGCTCCACCGTCTCCCAGGGTTTCAGCTGCAATGATGGGAAGGTCCTCTTCAGGTATTTCCAGTTCCCGGATACGGTGAGGCATTCCCATCCCCAACACCAGGGCGTCCACGGCCCGAGCCGCGGCCTCCGCCGCTGTCTCGTCGTCCATACCCCTGGCGTCAATGCCCGCGGCTCTCGCCAACAGCGCTTGTTTATGGGCCGATACCGGCCGGTTGTATTCCATGACGTAGGGCTGGGTAACGCAAGACGTGTACCCGTGTCCCACCGAATACCGTACTCCGATCACGTGTCCCAACGCATGGCTGAGGCCCGTTGCGAAGTTGGGAGCGCCCATCATCGACAGCCAGGCGGCGAGAAGGCATTCCAGCCTGGCGTTGAGGTCGTGATGCGCCTCTCCCGAGCGCGGCAGGTACTCAAACAACCGTTGCGCGGCGGCCAACACTGGCGCGTCAATCGCTGGTTGGTTGCCCTGACAATAAAGCCGCTCGATGCAGTGGTCCAATGCCTTGACTCCGGTGGACAGCCAGAGCCAATCGGGTGTGCCCACCGTCATCTCCGGGTCCAACACTATCAGGTCGGCATACAGCCCGGAGTGGCGGACTCGGATTTTATGAGCAGCCTGGTCGTCCAAGACGTTCCCGCCGCCCATGTTGAACTCTCCCGCCGATAGCGTGGTCGGGATGGAAACCTGCAAAGGCAGTTGCTTTCCTTCCAAGTCTGGGGAGAGCATCCCACCCTGTTCCTGGGCCAGAGTTCGAAGACGTTCCGAAGTCGTGATTCCGTCAGCCATAAGGACGCCGATCATCCTGGCCGCATCTGAGATGGTGCTGCCGCCGACTCCGACCAAGGTGTCGGCTCCCTGGGAGACCGCCAGGTTTGCCGCTTCCACCGCCGTGGCCAGCGGGGCTCTCTGGGTGAGCCCGGAATAGACTCCGACGGAGCGGGAGCCCAACGCCTCGTTCACTTTTCTGACGGCGTCGGTTTTCTCGGCGACGGTGCGGCCCGAGAGCACGAGGGCCCGTTTCCCTCCCAACTGGTCTACTTCGGTCCCAAGCGTGGACACTTTCCCCTGGCCGAATATGACCCTGGTGGGGACTGTGGGGTTGAATTCGCCGGAGAGGGGTTGCTGCGTCATTTGCGTCACCTTTGCTGGCTAAATCAGCGTTAGTCCGCCAGCGGGACGATGATGAAGAACCGGGGTTGGTCGCCCACGACCCTTGTGAAGTGGCCCCCTCCCGTGAGGTCTTCCGCCAACAATACCGTCCCTGGGCCGCCGTGCTTCACGGTCCCATCTGGTGTTCCGACTTCGATCTGGCCCGTCAGTGTGATGCTGTACTGCCGCCTTGGAGCCGTGTGGTAGTCGAGAAAATAGCCCGGTTGATACTCCCTAAAGGAGATTCCGGGGGTGTTGATCACCGCTGTGGACGTACCGTGAGCCCCTTCGGTGTCCACGAAAGGCTGCATTTCGAAGTCCAATTCTTCGATATGGGACTGACCATCGTCACCCGTATAGACTCGCAAGAAGCTGGGCATTATTTCCTCCTGAGACGCCGGAGAGGCCAGGGGTTAACTAATTTAAGATAATGGTACAGGAATTCGGAGTAGCGTCAAGAACGTTGGTGGCTAGTGGCCCCGCCGGACATTGACAGCCGACCACTGACCCAAGAACATGCGTCGGTCAAGGCTCCCTCACCGGCAGATCGGGGTAGGACTGGGAAGTGGGGAATGGCCGGTCGGGGTCCACGCGACGCATCAAGTACGCATCGGTGGCCATAATTTCGTCCACATTGGGCGGGAAGTCCTCGAACCTGTCCGCGAAAGCCCTTATCAACCGGCCCGACATGCTCCCGCAGTCGTCGCTGCCCAGGAAGACTGCCAGTTGCGCGGCGCGTTCGATAGACGCTCCCTCACCCGACGTTACCTGGACTCCCCGTTCGTAGGTCGCCATGTCGCCGATGGCCAGGGCCAGGTCCCTGGTCTCCTCCCACATGCGGGTGTGGATGGAACCGGGACTGATGGCGTTAACGGTGATCGCCGTCCCCGCCAATTCCAGAGCCAGGTTCTCGGTTAAATTAACTATCCCAGTCTTGGCGGCGTCATAGGACGACATGTTGGGGCCGCCCACTCCTGACATGTTAATCAGCCTTCCCGAACCCCTCTCCAACATCAGCGGGACCACCGCGCGGCAACCGTAAAATACTCCCATCAGATGCACCGAGATTGTGCGTGCCCAGTCCTCGGGGTCGTTTTCCCAGAGTGTGCCCACTGGACCGATGTTGCCCGCGTTGTTGACCAGCACGTCGATGACGCCGTATTTGTCCAGGGTCCGAGACACCGCTTCCTCCACTTGCTGCCGGGACGTGACGTCGGTCACCACGGTTAATGCGTCGTGTCCAAACTGCTCCGAAACGACCCGCGCCGTTTCCTGAAGCTCGGTGTCGGTGCGGGCGGCCAGGGCGAGCCTCGCGCCCTCGGCGGCGTAAGCCAGGGCAATGGCTCGCCCAATACCCCGGCCACCCCCGGTTATCAGGGCCACCCGTCCATCAAGCCGTCTCTGTTCCGCCATGAATTAACCTCCCCGAAGGGTCCGTGCGAATACACCGGCCTTGTCAGCCTGGGTCCAGAGTCACCCGGCGGTTCTCGACTCCGGAGAATCAAGGCCGGCCTGGACCTGTCGCCGAAGACCGCCAATCCAAGCCCTAAGCAGCGTGTCTGACCGGCCGCAAACCCACGACTTGGCCATCATCCGGTACACCCAGCCCCGCGTGACCCTGGAAGGTGTCCCGGGGTCAAGCCAGCTATCGTTCCGCACCAGCCGCGCCAGAGTTGCCAGGCCGATAAGCGCCGGCCATAGGGCGGCTAATCTCAGCCGCAGGCAACGCCTCGGAGTAGCCAGCACATATTCTTCGGCGGCGCCGAAATGTTCCATAGCCCTCTCCACCCCCTTTACGAGAACGGGTCTCGCCCGCGGGGCGGTGGAAGGGTTTAGAAGATCTCCGGGAGTCAGCCCGGCGTTTGTTAGCCAGACTTCCGGCAGGTAGCACCTCCCCAACCGAAGGTCCTTGGGCACGTCTCGAAGCACGTTCGTGAACTGCAACGCCTTGCCAAAGCGTACTCCCAAATCGCTCATCCGGCCGGCGTCCCAATGGCCAAGGGCGGGTGTATGGGTCATGGAGATACGGGTCCAAAAGTCACCAACACAGCCCGCCACCATGTAGGTATATTGGTCCAGCGCGCCGTAGCCCGGGAGGGCGGCCAAATTCCCCGAACCCTCGGCGGGAAATGTCCTCAGGTCGAATTCCATCCCCTCGGTCAGCGTTGCCACAACCCCGCGCACCATGCCCCGGTCCGGTTCGCGAGTGCCCTCCAACAAGTCGAACGCCTGAGGCAACACCATAAGCAGTTCCCGTTCAAAGGACAATTCTTGGTAACCCGCTACCGCCTCCCCGATCTCACGAAGATCGTCCGAATTGGCGGGCCCGGCGGTCTGGTCGCGGAACTTCAGCAGGTAGGTCAGTCGCAGTTCCGGGTCCACCAGGCGGCTATCGGCAATGGTGTCCGCCGCTCTCGCCAGCAAGTAGGCCAGCCCAACCGGCCTGCGCAGGTCCTCGGGGAGCGCCCTCAAGGTAAGATAGAAGCTCCTGGAGACTCCCCGTAGCAGGTCTCCAAGCAGGCGTTGCTCGTCCAGAATCCTAAGCCCCAGTCCCGCCGGTTACCGGGCGGACGCTTCCGCCAATTCAGAGGCAAAGTCTCGGGCTTCGGTGTTTTCCAAAGCCTGCTGGACCAACTCCTGCATCGGAAGCACCGATTCAAGCCGGGCGACGGTCTCCAGCTTGGCGTGGGTCTCTGGGTGCCGGGGCACGAAGAGGGAACAGCAGTCCTGGTCTGGCAAAATCGAGATGGGGAAGGTCCCCAGGTCTCGGGCCACGTTGATGATCTCTTCCTTGTTAAAGCCTATAAGAGGCCTGAGCACGGGCATGTTGGCTACTACGTCAATGGCGGCCAGGTTGTCAAGGGTTTGAGAGCTTACCTGTCCGCAGCTCTCGCCGGTGATAATTGCCTTCGCCCCTCTTTTCCGGGCCAGGGCCTCGGTTACCCTCATCATGAAACGCCGGTAGAGGATAACCCGGTAGGCTGGGGGTGTGGCGAGGATAATCTGCTTCTGCGCTTCGCCCATTGGGACAAGAGAGAGATGGGAACTGAATTGATGCCGGGTGAGCATCTGGGCCAATTCACCCGCCTTTTCGATGGACGACCTGTCGACCAGGGGGTAGCTGTGGAAGTGGACGAAATGGACCCGGCATCCCCGCTTCATCATTTGCCAGGCCGCAACCGGAGAGTCGATGCCACCCGACAGCATCGCCGACACCAGGCCGCTGACCCCAACGGGCAACCCTCCGTAGCCCTTTACCTCGTCGAAGTAGACCAGAATTTCCTTGGGCAGCACTTCCAGGAAAATCTGAAGCCCAGGACGTGTCAGGTCCACTCGTGCGCCGGTCAGGTCTTTAACGTATTGGCCCACATCCCGGTTGATCGCTTCGGACGTCATGGGATACCGCTTGTCCGCCCGGTTGGTGGTAATCCTAAAGGACTCAAACTCGAACTCTTTCAGGTGGGAGGCCAACATCCCTTTGACCTTGTCCAAGTCCCAGGGAGCGGAGTAGCTCTTGTAAAATTTGGCCACGCCGAAACAGTCCTGGACCTGACGTCTGACCAATGGCCAGGCGTCCTCGTTCTCCAGCGTAAGACCCACCATCATCTGACCTTGCCACACCCTCGCCACACCCGTTCCCCGGGTGGCGGAGCGCAGGTTTTCCACCAAAATCCGCATGAACCAGGGACGGTTCTTGCCTTTAAGGGCAAGTTCGTGGGTCTTTACTATGACGTGGGTTTCCATGTGGGGCCTATTCTACTCCAATTGGGAGACCGAAAGAGAAGGCACGCCGGAAACGAGCCAAAGCCCCACCTAAATACAGCACCGGAGTTACCCCCACCGACCCGGCAGGCGATGGACAGTCCCTATTTTGCGAAATGGGGCTATTTCGAATCCGGATTGATTCCGTCAACCACCACGCAAGAAACGGCCAAGCTCGACTTGGAAAACGGTCCCTGTCACGAAAACATGTCCTCTTTGATGTCGATCACCTCTTGCCTCAAGTCCATGTCCTCGTTGATCTCGCCGTTGATCTTGCCCGCCCCATGGATGATGGTAGCGTGGTCACGGCCTCCCAGGAACCTCCCAACCTGCGTTGGGGACATCTCCAACTCGTTGATCAGCAGGTACATAGCCACTTGACGAGCCCGCGAGACCTTCCTGGTCCGTCCCCGGGCGATCAGGACGTTCGGCGTCAGGCCGTAACATCTGGCCACGGCTTCCAAAATGTCCTCGGGATTGATGGACTGGCGGCTGTCTTCCGGCCTCGCATCTTCAAGTATCCGGGTCGCGTTTTGCACCGTGATCGGAACGTTCATGAGCTGGGATTCCGCGACCATCCTGTTCAAGCTTCCCTCCAGGTCGCGAACACTCCGGCGCACCCGTTTGGCTATCAGTTCGAGGATGCTGTCGTCGACCCTGACCCCCATGTCACGCGACTTGGACGAAAGTATCGCCATGCGTGTTTCAAGGTCAGGGACCTGGATGTCGGCCGTGAGCCCCCATTGGAACCTGGAACGGAGCCGGTCTTCCAGCAGAGTTAAACCATGTGGCGGCCTATCCGAGCTGATCACCACCTGGTTGCCCGAAGCATGCAGGTCGTTGAATGTGTGGAAGAAGCTCTCATGGGTCTGCTCCTTGCCACTGAGAAACTGAACGTCGTCAATCAACAGCACCTCGAGGCTACGATACCGATCTCGGAATTCCTCGGTTGTCCTCGTGCTGATGGACGAGATGAACTCATTGGTAAACTGCTCGGACGTAACGTACCGGGTCGACTTGCCCCTGCTGGCGCAGACGTGGCCTATGGCATGCAGCAAGTGGGTCTTACCCAGCCCGACTCCGGAATACAGGAACAGCGGGTTCCATGAGTCACCGGGAGCGTCGGCCACGGCCTTCGCCGCGTTGTAAGCGAACTGGTTCGAAGACCCGATGACAAACGAATCGAAAGTATATCTCAGATTGAGATTTGGCCTCGCCGCGCTGGTGTAAACGGGACGCCGCTCGTCGGTGGCCTCCCAGTATCGTTCCTCCCAGGTCCCATCCTCGTAGTGGCCGCTCCCAGCTGGTCCCTGGTTGCCCAGCACCTGGAACTGCACTACCAAGGGCCGCTGGGTCACCTTTTCGACTATCGTCTGGATCGCATGGTATTGGCGCCGCTCAAGCCACTCCACGGCGAACGGCGTTGGCGCACCCACTACGAAGGTGCTGTCGTTATACGAGATTCCTTGGGTCCTCTTTAGCCAGGTCTCGAAAGTCGGCTTGGGGACCTGTAGTTGTAGCTCCCCTAATACAGCCCTCCAGACTTCCTTGGTAGATAATTCGGACATGTCCACACATCCCCCGATTGAGCAGCCGAGTCCCTCCCCTCGGCGACAGAGTAGGCGGGCTGGACTGCTAGAACATGCCGATCATAGATATGCTCCGAAGCGTCAACCTGTTCTGGTAAGGGTCGAGGTCCAACCCGGCAAATGTTTATGTCAAAAATCGAGGGTCCAACCCGTCAATGACAGGGTGGACCAAACGGTCCGGGACGGGCCTAAAACGCGTTAGACCCGCCCGGAAATCCTTGTAGCAGACCCGACCACCGCCAACGCCCTCACCATGCTATGCGCGGCAAATTAGCAAGGATTCCGGGATGTTGTCAATGCGAAACTGGCCGAATATTTTCGACTTTTGCGGGCTCAATTCGTGCCTGGTATCTGCGCCGCCGTGGGCACGTCTCGAGGGTGGGGTGGGTACCCCCGTTACGACGGCCGCCAGGACCGTTTGCGGCTCTCACGACTGACGTATATAATTGCGGACATCGTCGGCCGGTCGAGAGGTTTACCATGGCCCAAAGTGGGGAATCCAGCTCCGAAATTCCCGGTGACGCCCGCGCCAGCGTGGCTGAACCGGATATTTCCTTGCCCCAAGGGCTATCCCCAGAAGACCTGATAGACACTTACACCAAGACGGTGTTGGCCCGGACGATGGACGAGCGCATTTGGGCCCTGAACCGGCAGGGGAAGGTGCCAATCGCCGCCTCATCCCAGGGTCACGAAGCAGCCGAGATAGGTAGTCTCTTGGCGGCGCAAAAGGATGGCCGCACTTTCCTTTTCCCCTACTACCGGGACCTGGCCCTGAAAATGACCGCCGGGCTCACAGCCACCCAAGTTATGCTGTCATTCATGGGCAAAGTTGGCGACCCGTACAGCAACGGCCGCCAGTTTCCGCTCCAGGGCGCAGACCTCCCCCGCAACATCATCCAGATATCCAACGTGGTAGGCGCGGGCCTCACGCAGTCCACGGGCTATGCCTTTGCTTGCAAGATGCTGGGCGACGACACAGTGGTCCTATGCTACTTCGGCGACGGCGCGTCCAGCCAGGGCGAGACCCACGAAGCGATGAACTTCGCCGGTGTGCATAGGCTTCCCGTTGTGTACATCTGCGAAAACAACCATTACGCCATCTCGGTACCTCAACGCCGCCAGATGGCCGTGGACGACGTGGCCTCTCGCGCGGCCAGCTACGGCTTTCCCGGAATAGTAGTCGATGGGCTGGACATGCTTGAGGTCTATACCGCAACCAGGGAGGCCATTGGGTACGCCCGCAATCAGGGGCCGGTCCTGCTGGAGATGAAGGTCGAGCGGTTAATGCCACATACCACGGATGACGATGACCGCCGCTATCGCCCTCCCGAAGAGCTTGAGGATGTCCGGAACCGTGACCCCGTTTTACGGCTCGGGGCCTACATGGTGGAACGGGGTTTTCTCACGGCAGACCGTGTGGAAGAGATCAAGGCCGAAGCCCTCCGAATCGTGGACCAAGCCACCGACGAAGCCGAGTCCGCCAGCCCTCCAGACGTGTCGACCCTGTTCGACTCGATCTACGCCCCCTAGAGGGACCCATGGCTGAGAAAAGCGTAATAGAAGCGATTCGGGACGGGCTGCGCGAAGAGATGCGCCGCGACCCATCCGTGTTCGTAATGGGTGAGGACATCGGACGTCGGGGAGGAGTCTTCCTCGCCACCCAGGGCCTCATCGACGACTTCGGCGAGGAACGAGTGATCGACACTCCCTTGGCGGAAGCGTCCATTGTCGGTATGGCATTGGGGTGCGCGTTCCGGGGGCTGCGGCCCATACCGGAAGTCCAGTTCTCCGACTTCATCTGGCCCACCATAAACCAGCTTGTCGGCGAGGCCGCCCGGGCCTGCTACGGGAGCAACGGCGCGTTGCAGGTCCCGATGGTGGTGCGGGTACCCTACGGCGGAGGGATACGGGGCGGGCTGTTCCACTCCCAGAACGTCGAGTCGCTTTTCTTCCACACCCCCGGCCTCAAGGTGATCGTCCCTGGGACTCCTTATGACGCCAAGGGATTGCTCAAATCCGCCATCCGCGACAACAGTCCGGTTGTGTTCTTGGAGCATAAGAAGACCTACCGGCTGGTCAGGGGTGAGGTCCCCGACGATCCTTACACCCTTCCCCTTGGTGACGCCGACATCAAGAGACAGGGCAGCGGAATCACCGTGGCAACCTATGGCTTGATGCTCCATTACTGCCTGGAGGCCGCGGAACTGGTGGCCAGGGAAGGAATTGACGTCGAAGTAGTTGATTTGCGGAGCCTCTGTCCACTGGACAAGGATACGGTGCTGGAGTCAGTGAAAAAGACCGGTAAACTGATGATCGTCCACGAGGACAACATCACCGGAGGCGTGGGAGCCGAAATTGCCGCCCTCGCGGCGGACGAGGCTTTCGAGTACCTGGACGGGCCGATTACACGGGTCTGCGGCCCGGACGTTCCCACCATGCCCTTCGCCCAAAGCCTCGAAGACGCGTATATGCCAAACACTGAGAAGATTGCCGAAGCGCTGCGCAAGCAAGCTGCGTACTAAGGACAGGTGGCTGGACCTTGCCCGTAACCATTGAGCTTCCCCATGTAGGTGAGTCCGTCGTCGAAGGCACCATCGGCAAGTGGCTCAAGCAGCCAGGCGAGTCGATTGCCAGGTTCGAACCACTGGTCGAGGTCATCACCGACAAGGTCACGATGGAGGTCCCATCCCCCGTATCTGGGTCGCTGCTGCGCGTCCTAGCCGAAGAGGGGGAGACCCTGCCAATGGGGGCGCCGATCGCCGAGGTCGAGACCAACGAGCCGGTTGGGTCCACTCCTTCAGCGGCGCAAGGCCAACCCGCCAGTCCATCCCAACCCTCGGCTGCGAACTCTCCCCAGCACGCCGGCACAACCGGCTACTTGCTCCGCGATGTGGCCCCGGTCGGCCCAACCGGCGGTGGCGCGGACGCTCCCGAAGCCCTGGAAGCTCAACAGGCCCCACCATCCAGTTCAAGAGAGACGGCGCGCCACTCCCCCGCCGTCCGCCGCTTGGCCAGCGAACATAGCGTGGACCTTTCCCGTGTGCCGGGCACGGGTATGGGAGGCAGAATCACCAGGGACGATCTGCTCAGGTACATCGAGGGCGGGTCCCAACCCTCGGCCCCAGTTGCCCCTGCGACGGTGCAAAGACCCGCCATACCTCCAACTCCTCCGGCGGAAAGCTCCGCGGTAGACGAAGAACACGTGCCGTTAACCCCTGTTCGGCGGATGATCGCCGAGGCCATGGTCAAGAGCGTTACCCAGATACCCCATGCCTGGAGCTCCGTCGAGGTGGATGTCACTGGGATAGTCGCTCTGCGAGGTCAGATCAGGTCCGCGTTCGAGCAGCGGGAAGGGGTCGAATTGACCTACCTTCCCTTCATCATCAAGGCCGTGGTGGAATCCCTGAAAGAACACCGGACCCTTAACGCGTCTTGGAGTGGGGACAAGATCATCCTGAAACGCCGGATCAACCTCGGTGTAGCGGTCGCGGCCACGGCAGGGCTTATCGTCCCAGTAATCCACGACGCCGATCGCCTCAGCATCGCCGGCTTGGCAGCCGCCGCCCGGGACCTTACGCTGCGCGCCAGGCAAAACAAGCTGATCGTGGACGACGTGCAAAATGGTACGTTCACACTCAACAACACCGGCGCGTTGGGCTCAGTCGTTTCCTATCCGATAATCAACCACCCACAGGCGGCTATACTCACTACCGAAGCGATTCAAAAGCGGCCTGTGGTCCGCGACGACGCCATAGCGATCCGCTCGATGATGAACCTTTGCCTTTCGTTCGACCATCGCATAAACGACGGATCGGAGTCGGGTGCGTTCCTGCAATCGGTCAAGGCGCGGCTCGAAGCCGTGTCCCCTGACACTCCAATCTACTAACCCTCGGACATGCCTCCGCTCCCCGAGTGTCAGGTCATTTCCCTGGGCGCCATGGACTACCTGGACGCTTGTAAATTCCAGATTGCCCTCGCCGCCGATGTGCGACAGGGGGTCCGCCCGAACACCCTTCTATTCGTGGAACACCCGCCCGTGTACACCCGCGGCCGCCTAAGCAAGACGGAACACTTCCTGGTTTCCCCTGAGAAGCTGAAGTCGATGGGGGTCGACGTCTACGACACCGACAGGGGAGGGCTCGTAACTTTTCACGGTCCGGGGCAACTAGTTACCTACCCGGTGGTGGACCTGCGCAAATGGGGCGGGCCGGTGAAATACGTGAGGACCTTGGAACAGGTCATCATCGACGTGTTGGCCGACTTTGATCTAGCCGGAAACACCATTCAGGGGATCACCGGCGTTTGGGCGGGTGACGCCAAGATAGCCTCGATTGGTGTGAAGATCAGCCGGGGCGTCGCCTATCACGGACTTGCCCTGAACGTGAATACCGACCTCACATATTTTGACCACATCGTCCCATGCGGCCTCCATGACTTGGAAGTGAACTCAATTGCCCGCCTCATCGGACATCCGGCGGAGATGGAGATGGTGCAATACAGCATGGCTTATCACTTCGGCAACCGTATGGGCTTACGAATGGTTGAAGCGCAGACAACGTCCAACCCATAGCCGGCCTCTCCCCTCCTGAGAAAACACAACCAGGAACGACGCTATCGCTTACCACGGGCAGTTGCCGGAGCCATTGGCGGAAGTTTTGGGTAGGGTTCCGGGGTCGCACACAGGGAAATCCTCGGCTCTTCCCGCTACGTAGAGTCCGACCCCCCTTGTCGACCTCTGGAAAAGGCGCAATCCAAAACAGCGCCCACCCCACATAAGTCGATTTCGACAAGCTGGCGGGCAGCCAGTATGATTGGGCAACGGCGGTCAACTTACTTCAATGGCCAACTGGGAGCCCGCCGACAATCTTCACCCGAGGAGTGGTAAATGCCTGTCTCGAATAAAGTGCGCGGGTTCATGGAACAGGGCGGCTGGATCCGCCAAATGTTCGAGGCGGGGATCGCCCTGAAGGCCCAGTATGGAGAAGAGAATGTATTTGACCTGTCGCTGGGCAATCCGGTGGTCGAACCCCCGGAAGAGTTCCACCGGGAGATTCGCCGCTTGGCCGATAGCCCTATCAAGGGGATGCACCGGTACATGCCCAATAACGGCTATGTCGAGACCCGCCAAGCCGTTGCCGACAATCTGACGGCGGAGACCGGCCTTACCTTCAGCGCCGGGGACATCCTAATGACATGCGGCGCAGCCGCGGCCATCAACGTGACCCTGAAGACCATCCTCAACCCCGGAGACCAGGTAATCGTCCTCGCCCCCTACTTCGTTGAATACGGCTACTATGTGGACAATCACGCTGGAGAAGCCGTGGTGGTCTCTACAAAGGAAGACTTCCAGCCGGACCTGGAAGCGATAGAAGCGGCCATCAACACAAGGACCCGCGCTCTGATAGTCAATTCCCCCAACAACCCGTCCGGAGTCATCTACTCCGCCGAAACCCTTCAGCAGCTAGGTGACCTTCTGGACCGAAGACAAAGGGAACTGGGCGTGGAGATCTTCTTGATTAGCGACGAACCCTACCGCCGTATCATCTACGATGGTCAGACCTACCCTCAGGTGTTCCCCCACTACGAAAACACAATCGTCGTCAACTCCCACGCCAAGGACCTGGCGCTGCCCGGAGAACGCATTGGTTACGCGGCGATCAGCCCGTCTTATCCACATCGCCAGGAGTTGGCCGACGGACTGGCTTTCTGCAATCGCACACTCGGGTTCGTAAACGCACCGGCATTGATGCAACATGTAGTGCGCGCCCTGCAGGGGGTCACCGTGGATGTCGCGGACTACCAGCGAAAGCGGGACTTCCTCTATTCCCAGCTAACCGAAATGGGCTACGATCTGATTAAGCCCCAGGGCGCGTTCTACCTGTTTCCCAAGGCGCCCGGAGGTGATGACCTGGCCTTCGTCGGCGCCCTACAGGAGAGTAACGTGCTAACGGTGCCAGGCCGGGGGTTTGGGACGCCCGGCCATTTCCGCATCTCTTACTGCTTGGAAGACTCGGTCCTTGAAGGAGCGATGGACGGCATGGCAAGGGCGATTGAGAGGTTCGGGTAGGTATGGAGCCCCTGCGGTCGGGGCGATGAGTGACCTAAGCGCGAAGCGGACCTACGGCCTCTAATGCACTGAAAAGACCCGCTCCAAATCTATGGCCAGACCTTCCAACAAGGGAGAAGTCAAGGAATCCCCCTGGAATAGCTGACCTCCAATACTAGCCCGGCCGGACTTTGTATGTAGATTTCCACCGTGTCCGTCGCCGGGTCCACTATCCAATATTCACGGACCCCGTGCCTGCCGTACAGCGCCAATTTATAGCCCCGGTCGTATTGGGCAGTGGAAGGAGAAGTAACTTCCACACATAAGTCCGGAGCGCCTTGTACATTTTCTGGCGTGACGATGTCAGCCCGCTCGTTGGAAACGAATAGAATATCTGGCTGAGCGACATCTTGACCTTCAAATACCACGTCGAATGGCGAGGTCCAAAGGTCCCCCAAAGCCCTCCCGGTTATGAACGAGTGAAGGACTATCGATAGTTCCAGCAATATCTTTTGATGTCGTCCCGTAGGCCAAGGAGCCAAGATCATCTCCCCGTCCAGCAGTTGATATCGGGTGCCTTCTGGAGTAGACATGTAGTCATCGACTGTAAACCTGACCCTTGGATTGGGCCGGACCATCTCGTTTCCTCCGTTTACTGCCCAACTAGAAATCCAGTGTCTATCGCGGCTGAAGCGCGACTAGGCGAGCCGCTGTTTCGACGGCAACCGGACCGTCGCCGTGCCCTTGGTGGTCATCTCTTGCCGCTGATTCTCTCCCCATATTTCCAGGTCAACCAGAGACTCGCCGTTCTCTTGCCTTTTGGCGGTCACTTTCCCCTTGCACCAGGTCGTGTCCCCCACCACGTTGAACCGGCGCAACTCCACGTACATGTTCTTTAGGAATCCGTCGTCTCCCATCCAGTTAGTCAACAGGTGACCCATCCAGCAGCATCGCTGACAGCCATAATCGTAAGCGCCGGGCAGTCCCGCGCTTTCGGCGGCCTCCTGGATGTCATGGACCCGGATTATCGCTTCTTGCGCGCCCGTCGTAGGGTCGGTGAAACCCCAGGAAGGATGCCGCAGCATCTCCCTGAGTTGAATCCCGTGGGAGATGCCGCCGATGCATCCGGCCACGAAAGCCGTGATGTCACCGTGGCTCATGGGCCCCTTGACCACGGGCCGGATTTCATCCCCAACCTGCACGTCTTCCCACCAGCGGGGATTGTTGCCCCGGACCTCTTCGGCCATCACTGCATCCTGAATCGTCCGAAGCTCTTCTTCCGTGTATTGGTACGGCTCGAAGGTGTACTTCTGGCGTTCCCTGGCCGCGCTCCGCTCCGCCCTGATCTGCCAGCCCCTGGTTTTAGCTATGGCCTCCCCTCGCTGGTTGTAGTAATGGGTGACGCTGGACTGAATGAGGATATGCCCCGCAAACTGGCTTTCCTTCTCTTCCAATCCCGTGAACTGCTCCTGCACGGATATCTTGTCATCCAGGTAGATGGGACGGTAAAACTCCCAATCGTTTCCGGCGTGGAAACCATGGACACCTGGAAGTCCGCCCGTGCGCCCGGAGCACCAGTAGACGCTGTAGAGGAAGCAGGGAGGGGCTACGATGGTCCCAAACTTGGTGGACTGGGCATAGCTCATATCCCAATAGAGCAGGTTGATGTCGCCAATGCCCTGACAGAAGTGGCGTATCGCGCTGCGGGAGGCTTCTTCGTTGAAGAGACCGACGCCGTATTGCCTGGGCCGGTTGAATGTGCCGAGCCGTTCTCTAAGGCGTTGCAACCCCTCTTCGGTAATCCTTCCCGACTCTAAGACCATTGGGACCCTCCTGCGGCGACCTCATATTTTCGAAAAATTGTAAACCACTAGGGGCAAGAAAGCCTATCTTAGCTGCGAACAACGGGGGTTTGGCTGATGCGCGTCCGGGGAGGTGGGCGGGGTCGGGGAATCGTCCAATAGCACACGGCGGCGAGCGCATATATCCCCACCAACGGGATAAGGGCCCAGAAGTAGCTGCCGGTGCGGTCGACTATAAGCCCCATCCACACGGGGGTACTCATGGACATCAGTTGGTCGGGAAGATGCTGCCAACCGCGGAGAGTAGCATAGCTCCTGCGCCCGAAGAAGTCGCCCATGATAGCCCACGCCAGCGGGTTTGCGCTCTCGGCGAATGCGAGGAGGGCGACGAAAACCACTAGTCTCCACATGTGGCCGTTTTGGTCCAGGAGCACAATCAAGGATGCTGCCCCCGCCGCCATGGCCACCGAGCTTAGCTTCAACTTGGACCAAGTATCCCCAAGCCATCCGACAAGCGGGTTGAAGGCCATACTCCCCAGAGACAGTCCTCCCACCAGGAAGGCCGCTATGGGCAAGCTCTCTTGCTCAGTGCGGCCTGCGCCTTGAAGGAACCACACCATCACCGGAGCCAACAAGAAAGACATCCCGGAGTGGACCGAATTCCGGAGCCCAACCGCCCAGACCAGCAGCCAGTAGGACAAACTGCGCATGGCCTCCCGGGTCGTAAAGTCTGGATCGGCCTGGTCTGACCCCGCCCGTCTCCGGACCGGTGAAGTACCCGGAACAATGGCGCCTGACGCCGGTCGGACCCCGTGCCGGCCGGGCAACGGAACGTCAAGGGAGTCCCCGTCGGGCCTGAGTCCCATCGTTTCGGGAGAGCGGCGGACCAACATCGAGAGTGGGATCACGACCACGATTATCGCTACGCCGGAAACTACGGCGGCCTCCCGCCACCCCGCTGACACCACTAACAATCCCACGACCGGGGCAATCAGGAATCCTCCCAGACCGTTTCCAACCGATGCAACAGACATCGCCAGGGCTCTCCGCCTGCGGAACCACTGATTCAATGCCGGGACCGAAGCATTGTTGTATCCGCTGCGCATTCCTACGGAGATCAGTCCGACGAAGACCAGAACGAAGCTCAGATAGCTGTGGGTGGACGCGAGGAGTATAAATCCGAGACCCGAAGTGAGCCCTCCGAAGGCCATCATGAGTCGCGGTCCAAACCGGTCGGTGAGGTAGCCGGATATGGGACCCAGCAGACCACCCTCGAGCCGTCCGAGCATGTCGGCGAACGATATGAAGGCAAGCCCTATCCCCAACTCCCCGCGGAGAGGCAGCACGTAGAGAGTGAAGCCACGGTTGAACGTGCCGTGTTTCAGCGCGTCGGCAAGCATGCTGATCACGACTATCCACCAGCCGTAGAAAACCCTGGCGGGACGTCGGAGCAGACCTTTGGCGAATACGTTAATCACGGCAGTTCAAGGGTGAAAGTGTGAACAAGGCAGTGGACCAGTAGCGAGAATCGACCAGTTTGGACAGAGTAACACAAATGGAGTGTACAGAACGCCGCCAGCCGGTCTGGAGGAGCTACGGTATCTGGCCGAAGGACCTGGAGTACCGAAGGCGGATTCTCAGGAGCAACGAACTAGTATATGACTTCCTGGGCGACCAACCTGTTCATGTCCTCAGGCGAAAGACCGAGAAGCTGCTCAAAGACATAGCCGTTGTGCTCTCCCAGAAGCGGTGCGGAGGTTCGGACGTTTGCCGGGGTGTCACTTAGCAACCAGGAAGTGCCGTAGACCCACTCTGTTCCGACATGGGGATGCTCCACCTCCGAGTAGGCTCCTCGATCTCTCAGATGCGGGTCCCTGAATTGGTCCTCGATGTTCATCACAGGCATGGCGGCCACGCCGTGGCGCTGCAGGAGTCGGGCCGCGTCCTCCGCCGAATATTGCCTCGTCCATGAGGCGAGACGCCTGTCCAGCGCCCTGAAATTCCTAACACGGCCTAGCTTGTCCTCGAATTCGACTCCCTGGCTCCAGGCAGGGTTACCCATAGCTCTACAGAGACCGTTCCACTCCTCATCGGTATCCACGGAGACCGCCATCCACTCGTCGTCACCCGCGCACGGGTAGTTTCCATTTGGGGCGGACCGGCGGTCGAAGTTGCCCACTGGCCGGGCGACGTTCCCGGTCATCTGGTATTCCAGCAAGGGTTCCCCCAGCATCGAAACGCTGGCCTCCAACTGGGCTACCTCGATCTTTTGACCTTCGCCGGTAAGGTTGCGATGCCGGAGTGCGGCCACTATGGCTAGGGCGGCATGGACCGAAGCTACCGTGTCGCTCCAAGGCGCTTGCAATTCGCCCACCAACGGAGATTCATCGTCGTAGCCCACCAGACTCATGAAACCGGAAAGTGCTTGGATAATCGGGGCGTACGCCAGGATGTCCCTCATGGGACCGCTCTCTCCCACCGAAGGCATGGACACCTGGATGATATCCGGGCGGGCGCGCCGCAGCGATTGGTAGTCAATGCCCATTCGCTCCAAGACGCCGGGGGAGTAGTTGCTGAGGACCACATCGCTTCGCCCGGCAAGCTCCTTCAATAATCCGACCCCTTCACCGGTCTTCAGATTCAACGTGACGCTGCATTTGTTCCGGTTGAGCCCATGGAATAGGGGCTGCAGCTCAGGCCATAAGCCTTGGTCGCCGCCCGCGATGTCCTCCCCAACCATCGGCCTTCCCAGCCGCAGACCGTCCATCCGCTGCCGGCTCTCCACCTTGATCACCTGGGCGCCCAAGTCCGCCAACAACTGGGTAGCCATGGGACCGGCCCACGCCGAACCCAGGTCGATGACTCGGTAATTCCATAGAGGCTGTCTCTGGGAACCCGGCGCCGACACCATTACAACACCCCGGCGCGGAACATCCCGGCCAACCGCCCGGGTTCTACCCCAAGTTCGCCGCACAGTACCTCTTCATTGTGTTGGCCGAGCGTAGGCGCGGGGCGGACGTAACGGCAGGGAGTGCCTTCCATCCTGTAGGGCGCGCCGGGATACCGAAAGACCTCAGCCTCTGGATGCCGCAACTCCTGGAAGAAATCCCGCGAGTTGAGCTGCGAGTCCTCCAATACCTCATCAATGGTCCTGACCGGGACGCACGGCACCCGGTGTTCCATGCAAATCTTGAGAATTTCATCCTTAGTGTGCTGCATGAACCAAGGGATAATCAGAGCTTCGGCCTCTTCGGGATACTCATCGCTCATCGCCCTGCGGTTCCGGTATCGGGGAACTTCAGTCCAAGCCTGATCGCCCAGTAACCCCAGAAACCGCCGGTACTGCTCTAGCTGTGGGGCGTCGATGCAAACATAGCCGTCCTTACACGGCAACACGCAGTTGGGAAATAGACCCAGCCTCATCCGGTTGCCGGAACGCCAACCCGCGACACCCCGGTATATGTAGGTCGGCAAATGGTAGCCGCTGAGCAACACCGCCCCAATCTGCGCCTCCGACACGTCCACCAATTGCCCCCGGCCCGTCGTATCCCTCGCCAGTACGGCAACCACCGTGGCAAACCCCGCTCCCACGGCGGCAAGGTAGCTTAGCTGGTGGAGAGGCGTGGTTAATGGCTCCCGGTCGGGGTGGCCGGTGCCGAAACTGAGACCGCCGAGAGCATTGTTAGTCAGGTCCCCGCCTTTGAATCCACTGTAAGGCCCGCTCCGTCCATAGGGGGAAATCGAAGTGACAATCAGCCTGGGGAATCTCCACTTCAGCCCCTCGTAGTCCAGCCCCAATTTCCCCGGCAATTCAGGCGGTTGGTTTTCCAGAAACACGTCTGCGGACTCGAGCAAACTGCCGAACAATTCCCGGCCCGTGAATGTCTCCAGATCGAGGCTAACGCTCCTCTTGTTGATGTTATTCACCAGGAAAAGCCCGCTGCGCTCCGGGTCCGGCAGGTTATCCGGGAAAGGCCCACTGCGCCGGCTGCTATCGCCTAACGAAGGAGGTTCGACCTTGATCACATCGGCTCCCAGCTCCGCCAACACTTTCCCGCAGAACGGAGCTGAGATGAAATCGCCCCATTCCACGACTCGTACACCGTTGAGAGCCCCGGTCAGCACGCGGCTTGGCCTCCTGAACGGAATCTGGACGATGGGTGTGACGCCACTCCCCAACCGTGTAGTATTCTAGTGGCAACAGGAAACGCTGGCTATCCGCTGATAGCCTAAGCCAGTTCCCAAGTAACCTCCCAAGCCACCTCAAAGGAGACCGCAAATGGGCCTCACCGAACAGATCGCCGAGTACGTTGTAAACTCCGGCCTGGAGGACTTCCCACCCGATGGAGTCCATGCGGCAAAGGGCGCGATTATCGACTGCCTGGGTTGTATGCTGGCCGGCCACGACGAACCACTGGCGGAGATACTGGAAGACTTCGTCAGACCCGCCAGCGGCCAAGGGGTCGCCAGCGTAATTGGCCGCGGCTTCAAGACATCCTCCGCCGACGCGTCACTCATAAACGGGGCAATGGCCCACGCCTTGGACTACGATGACATCACACGGGCGATCAAAGGTCACCCGACCGCCGTGCTTCTTCCAGGCGCTATGGCCCTGGCCGAAGAGATGGGCGCTTCGGGGCGTGACCTGCTTTTGGCGTATATCCTGGGGTTTGAAGTCTCGTGCTGCATCGGCGAGGGAATGAGCGTGGCCTACGGCGACGAACTGGGATGGCACCCCACCGGGCCCCTGGGCGCTTTGGGGGCGGCGGTGGCCGCTTCCCGTATCGTCGGACTGGACCACCGCCAGACGGCGATGGCCATCTCCCTGGCCGCGTCCCAGGCTTCCGGGTTGCGTCAGAACTTCGGCACCATGACAAAACCGTTCCACGCGGGGGCCGCATGCCGCACCGGGGTCACGGCGGCCAAGATGGTCAAGGCCGGATTTACTGCCAGCGTCGACGCCTTGGAAGGCCGGTTCGGGTTCATCCACGCCTTCTCCGGTGGCGATGGCTATGACATGGACAGGATGGCCCGCAGCCTCGGCTCCACCTGTTACCTGGTCGACTCGGGAGTGGAGGTCAAGAAGTACCCCTGCTGCGGCAGCGCACACCTGGCATTGGATGCCATCACCGATATCATGGGCCAAACCAGCATAGACCCAACCCAGGTGGAGCGGATCGACGTAATCGTTGACTTCGATCCTCCCCGGTCCTTGATCCACGCCCGCCCTCAGAGCTCCCTGGAAGGCAAGTTCAGCATGCAATATTGCCTGTCTGCCGCACTGCTCGACGGGAAGATTGGCCTTGGCACCTTCACCGACGACCAAGTGCTTCGTCAAGAAGCCCAGGCCATGATACCCAAGGTCACCATGCGCCGCAGTCCCGAGTACGTGGGTCAGCCCAGTTGGACCGAGGCGTTTAACCAAGTGGATGTCCACCTCCAGAATGGAGAGGTGCTCTCCGGCAGGTCGGACAGAATCCAGGAAGGGGCGCTACGGGGTGTGACGATGCCGGAGATTGTGGCCAAATTCCGGGATTGCGCCCACACCACCCTTTCGGGCGCGGTCACCGAAGAATTGGTCGCTTCCTTGCAGTCGATCGAGGAATTGGAAGACATCCAGCGCGTGGCCGGTCTCCTGATGGGGTAGGGCTAGGCGGCCATAGGTGGCTTTCCGGGAGGTTCAGGCGGGCAGACGCCATCTGATGCGGTATCCGTGGCTGTCGCATGTGGCCAGGTGCTCCCACGTTTCTACGCCGCCGCGATAGGATGTCAGGTCCAACTCGGAGTTATCCTGAGCGCGGCGGCTCTCCAAGGAGATGAGGTGAAGGTCCCTACCCTCCCCGAATTCCCGTACCAATCCAGCAAACCGCTCCCGCGCCTCCGTAGGGAATTGGTTCAGGGTGTGAGAATGGAAGATGCACGGAGTGGATTCCGGCGGTACGGCGTCCAACACTTCGGGCAACAGGTCCAAGGCGTCGCCCGATAAGAGCTGCGGAGGGTCGGCGCGTACCAGCTCCATGGCCCGGCGCAGAAGTTCGGCCTCGTCCCGTCTCTCGGGCCAGATGAGCGCCCGCAGCCAGGAGACCGACTCCTCGCTGTCCAGGAACACCGGCTCCAGGTCCAACCCCACACGCCGCTCTATATTGACGATGGTATCGGGTACAGGCGGAACGATTTCGCCCTGAGCGGCGGTGGTCAATTGCACTGGTGAGGTTGAGTCTCCCCATCGGACTCTTCCCCCGTAATCATAACCGTACCGGTCCCAGTATAAGTTGAGCCCCGCGCTGGCGCCTATCTCGATTAAAGAGAACGGTAAAGAAACCTGGAAAGAGACCGGCCTCCTTGCTGATCTTCCGATCGCTCGTGCGAACGCTGGGAGCAGAAGTGCGCTCCGGCGGACAACGTTGGTCTGGACGGCCCGCACGGAAATAATCTCTTCGATCCGCTCCCTCCGTTCCAGACAGAAGCCCCGAAACGCCGGATACGGGTCGCCGCGGTCCGGGTCTTCCGATAGGTCGGGATAAAACCGTGCGAGGCGGTGAGCCTTTTCCTTCGCCAACACGGCATGGACCGCCGCGAAGAAGAGATTCGGCGCTGGCTGGCCCTCCCGTCTATTCGCGGCAATTGCCAGCACCTCCGGGTCGCTGGAGACCCCAAGGGACAGCCGCTCGTAAAGCGGCGACATTCCAGGACATTCCAGTTCGCCAAAGAGTCGGAAGCTTTCGGAGATTTCACCCAATAGCTCCAAACGGACCACTCCCGGCTTCAGGGATCCAGCCTGTTTCGAGGCAGCCTACCCGCGCGGGTAGCCACCGTCTACCAGCTTAGCACAAGGCTCACGCCAGCCTCGTCGAGCCTCTGTATCACTCGTAGGACCGTAGCTGTTCAGAGATGATGACGCGGATTGGCTGAATCCACGTCGTTTACCTCTATGATAATCCTCTTAATAAGACGTATCGCCGCAACCCGTCATTCCCGCGAAGGGAGACCTTTGAATCATCCCCTCTCCCTCCGGGAGAGGGTTAGGGTGAGGGCGTCCTCCGTATTTGGGCGCACTCTGGATTCTCGCTTTCGCGGGAGTCGCGGAAGGTTACGCAAAGGTCTCCGAAGGCGGAAATCCAGAAATGCCGATGATATGGACAGTTGCTGGTTGCAAGAGTTACTGGATTCCGGGTCAAGCCCGGAAAGACGGGCTGGGAGTAGGAAGGACCCATCAAGTCTGAACAGTTACGTAGGACGAGTCTCGGTTGACACCGAAAGTTGGCGCCTATACTATTTGTCTGAAGATCAGGCCTCAGTTCGGGGGCCATATACGCTTGAGTATTCTTTATTCGGAGGATGACCGCATGGGCCAAGAAGACATCGCATTGATGGCTCACCTAATGCGCCGGGCCGGATTTGGCGCAGACCGGGAGGAGCTGGAAGCCAGGGCAGCCAAGGGTTACGAAGCGACTGTCGAAGAGTTGCTGAACCCCGAAGATCAACCGGCTCTCAACCGGGCCGAGATGATGCGCTATCACCCCTGGACCTGGCGCCCGGGAACCCTTCCCGGCATGGGTGCGGCCGAGTGGTTGCACGACATGCTCAACACCAAGCGGCCCTTGGAAGAGAAGATGACCCTCTTCTGGCACCAACTGTTCGCCACCGGCGTCTCCAAGGTCGACCACTACGACGAGCTTCAGGACATGGTGGTGCTCTTCCGTGAAAAGGGGATGGGCAAATACAAGGAGCTTCTGGTCGAAATGGCCAAGAGCCCAGCCATGATCTACTGGCTCGACAACTGTGAGAACCATGCCGACGCTGTAAACGAGAACTGGGGGCGTGAGCTCCTGGAGCTGTTCAGCATGGGTGTGGGCAACTACACCGAGGTTGACGTCCGCGAATGTTCCCGCGCCTTCACCGGCTGGACGATCACGCCGAAACTCCCCCGTGGTCCGATTGGCCGCTTCGACTGGTTCTTCGAGTATAAGGAGGACGACCACGACGACACGGAGAAGACCTTCCTGGGCGAGACTGGCAACTTCGACGGTGAGGACATCTTAAACATCGTCTGCCAGCAGCCCGCCACCGCCGAGTTCATCGCCAGGCATCTTTACAACTTCTTTGTAGCCGATGAAGCGCAGGTCCCCGCTTGGGCCGTGACTCCACCCAAGGACCAGGACGCCATCGACCTCTTGGCCGACACGCTGATGGAGTCCGACTACGATATCAGGGCCACCCTTAAGGTCCTGTTCAACTCCGACTTCTTCAAGAACGCACGCTTCGCCAGGCTGAAGAGCCCCACTGAAGTGGTCGTTGGCACCCTCCGCCTCGTTGGCGGCACGGAGTTCCCCGCCCCCGGCCTGGGCGACCTCTCCCGCCAGCCCTGCTACATGGGCCAAGACTTGCTCAACCCCCCCAGCGTCGAGGGTTGGCACACCGGCGCCGAGTGGATCAACTCCGGCTCCCTCATGCGCCGCGTCAACTTCACCGCTGACCTAATCGGCGACACCCACCGCCCAGGCATCCAGACCATGATCAACCGCCTCAGGGAGCAGAACGCCACCTCCCCCGAGCAGTTGGTGGAAAGCTGCCTCGATCTGCTGGGCCCCCTGGAAGTCGCTGACGAGAGCCACCGGGAGCTCATTGACTTCGTCTCCGAAGCCGGAAACTTCGCTTGGAACTCCGACGACGCCGCGGCCGCATCGACCGAGCGGGTCGCGGAGTTGCTCCAGTTGATAGTTTCCCTGCGTGAGTACCAGTACGCATAACGGCTCTAGCCCCCTCCTCCGGGAGGGGGCTAGAGCCTCCCCCGGACTTGGTCCGGAAGTGAGGGCCGCGGCAACATACCCCGTAACCCCATACAATGAGGAGTGATTACAATGACCCAGTCCAACAAAGACCCGGTCATCGTTGTCCTGCAAATGACCGGCGGCAACGACTACTTGAACACCATCATTCCCTATTCCAACCCCCTCTATAGGGAGAACCGCCCCGTTGTCGGCGTCCCTGAAGAACGCGTCCTGCCCCTGGATGACAAGATCGGCTTCCATCCCGAGATGGGCCCCATCAAGTCCCTCTACGACCAGGGCAGCGTCGCCGTCATCCACGGCGTAGGCTACGCCAACTCCCCGCGCTCTCACTTCCGCTCCATGGACATCTGGCATACCTGCGAGCCGGACAAGCTGGGCACCGAGGGCTGGTTGGGACGCGCCACCCGCGAGATCGACCCCAACAAAGAGAACGTCCTCACAACCGTCTCCTTCGGCCCCTCGCTATTCCGCGCCCTGGCCATGCCTGGCGTCCCCGTCGCCTGCGTCGACGACCTGGAATCCTACGGCCTGCTCCCGGGCATCACCGAGGCCCAACAGCGTTCCAAGATCCTGGACCGCTTCGCCCGCCTATACTCCCCGGTCATGGGCTCCTCCGCCGTCATGGACTACTTGGGCCAGACCGGCCTCGACACCCTGGAGGGCGCGGACATCCTGAAGGAAGCCCCCAGGATGTACTCCTCCACCGTCGAGTATCCGGACACCACCATCGCCGCCAAGCTCAAGGGAATCTCGCAGATTCACCAGGCCGGGTTCGGCACCCGCATCCTCTACTGCGACCACGGCTCCTTCGACTCCCACTCCAACCAGACCGGTATGCACGACAAGCTCTGGAAGGACGTCTCCGAAGCCGTCGAGTGTTTCTTCGACGACCTCAGAGAGCACGACGCCTCGGACAACGTGGTAATGCTGCTCTTCACCGAGTTCGGACGCCGCACCCACGACAACGGCTCCGGCACCGACCACGGCGCGGGCGGCGGCGCATTCGTCATCGGAGACCCCGTCAAGGGCGGCCAGTACTCCGAGATGCCTTCACTGGCTGCCAAGGACCTGGAGCAGGGCGACGTGGTACCAAACCACGACTTCCGCGGCATCTATTCCGTCCTGCTCGAGGACTGGATGGGCCTAGACGCCAAACCCCTGGTCGAAGGCTCCTTCGAAAAGCTCCCCTTCCTGGGTTAAGGAGAAATCAATGCTTACAGAAACAGTCGCGGGTAGGACCTACGACTACAGCCACAGCGTTGGCCGTGGTTCTGCAACGGGTATGGGCTTCTCCAACCCCGTCGCGGCCACCCTCGGCAACGACAACATCCTGTACATCGTCAACCGCGGTAGCGAAAGCATCAGCAACGTCTCTTGGAACCGCACCGGCGTCGGCGCGCGGGTGAGCCAGGTTACCATCGGCGACTCCGGCGGCGAAGAGTCCTTCGTCGGAGAGTTCAGCCGCTATGGGAGTGCCGACGGTCAGCTCATCTGGCCCGCTGGCATCGCCTCGGACAGCCAGGGTAACCTTTTCGTGACCGACGAGTGGTTGAACCGCGTATCCAAGTTCGACAAAGATGGCCAGTTCCTCGGCCATTGGAGCACAGTCTTAGAGGGCGAGCCCGGTCCCAACGGCGCGGCGGGCATAACCATCGACGGCAACGACGTGCTCTACGTCACCGACGGCCGACAACACCAGGTCCGTAAGTTCACCGCCGATGGACAAGCTCTCGGTTCTTGGGGCAGCCACGGCACTGGCGAGGGCGAACTCGATTCTCCCTGGGGCATCACCGTGGACCTCCAGGGGTTCGTCTACGTCGCGGACTTCAACAACCATCGGGTGCAAAAATTCACCAATGACGGCGAATTCGTCGCCCAGTTCGGCAGCCACGGCACGAAGCGGGGCCAGTTCAACTATCCCACCGACGTAGCGGTTGATCCGGAAGGCGACGTTTACGTTTGCGACTGGAGCGCCAACGGCTGGGAACAGGGGAGGGTCCACATATTTGACGGGGACGGCAAGTTCCTCACCCACCTTCTGGGAGACGCTCAACAGTTGTCCCTGTGGGCTCAGATGACCGTGGACGCCAATGCCGACTACATCAAACGGCGCAGGGAAGTCCGGACCACCGAACCGGAATGGCGCTTCGCCCAACCAACCTCCGTGGAATACGACGCCGCCAACGGCCGGCTCATCATCATGGATACCCAACGCAGCCGTTTCCAGGTCTACACCAAGCAGTCCCAGTACATGGTTCCACAACTCAACCTGTGACGCTCTAGGTGTCGCGGCGGTCAAAGCTACCGGTAATTTCCGGCTGCCTCCGCCGCCCGGCTTTCTGTGACCTATTGTGAGGGGCTAAGCCCCTCACAAACTTGTTTAGGACATTCTTTAACATCCGGCTAAAGACATGGACTTATCCGACGAAGAACGCTACAGAAACATCGCCGGGGACCGGCCGGATATTCTCTGCTCCCAGGTACCTCAAGAGCTGTTGGTGGAAGCGGCCTCGGAG
The DNA here is from genome assembly GCA_965205385.1 of Dehalococcoidia bacterium. GTDB lineage: Bacteria > Chloroflexota > Dehalococcoidia > Lucifugimonadales > UBA3495 > CATOSP01. Next base: position 1,047,771 of record CBDBGS010000008.1, on the reverse strand, counting down.
GCTGAACCCACACCATTCTTTGAGGAGTTTTTTGCCACCGGCTACATCGGATGGCTGGCGAGCAAACATGGCCGCCGGATACGGCCTCCACAGGTCCAGATAGACCGGGCCATACTCGTGCTGTGGTACCGGGCATGCCTCCTCAGCACCGGCCGGCTCCTCGGACAAAGCAACGAATTCGACGACCAGCCATTTTTCTCTGACGAAGGCTTATACTAGGAGCACAGGAGGTAACACAATGGCAACCGCTCAACCGTTCAACTATGAGAGTTTCTTCGCAAATAATGCGCCGGTGACCGCCCGTGCCCCTAACCGCAGGGCCAAGTACGACTTTGCCGTCGCCTATCCTGACCCGGAAACCCTTCCCCTTGACGAGCTGGTAAGCTCGCTCAAGACGGCGTTGGACCGGGAAGGAAAAGACCTAGCCTACTACCCCGATCCTTCCGGATTGCCCTCCCTCAGGCAACTTGTGGTGGATAAGCTAGCCCGCGACCGGGACATCCACGTGTCCATCGAGGACGTGGTGTTGACCTCTGGCTCCGGCGAAGCCATCGGGATGCTGATCCAGGCAATGACCAATCCCGGAGATGTCCTGCTGACCGAAGAATACGTCTACCTGGGCACTCTGCGGCAGATGCGCCGCTACGGGGCCGAGGTGGTATCCGTCAAATGCGACGATGATGGGATGGTCCCCGAGGCGTTGGCCGACACCCTCCAAGACCTGAAGGACAAGGGTAAGACCGTCAAGTTCCTCTACACAATCCCAACCTTCCAAAACCCTCTGGGTTGGACAATGACCCTCGAGAGGCGAAAAAAGGTTTTGGAGATCACCGGACAATACGGCATACCCATCTTCGAAGACGATTGTTATGTCGACTTGCGATTCGAAGGTGAGGACGTGGCTTCGTTCCATGCTTTGGACGATTCGGGCCGCGTCGTCTACTGCGGATCCTTTTCCAAGATCGTGGCGCCGGGTATGCGCATGGGGTACCTGGTCGCGCCTCCCGACGTCATGGGCCGGGCCTTCAGTTTCAAGACACCCAGCGGTGTCAACCAGTTCGCCGCCCTGGCCATCGAAGAATACCTGAAGCACGACATGTACCGGCACATCGACGACCAGAACCAGGCCTTGCGTGCCAAGCGTGACGCAATGTTGGCCTCTCTGGGGGAGAACTTCGGCGACGCGGCAACGTGGAGTAAGCCGGAAGGCGGCCTCTACGTTTGGATGACCATGCCAGAGGGCACGGACCTCGCCGCGGTCCAGGAGCAAGCATTCACCGAGGGCGTGGGCTACTACAACGGCGCGATGTTCTCGCCTGAAGGCAATGGAACAAACATGGCCCGGCTCTGCTTCGGTCACCCAACCGCCGAAACCGTGTCCGAAGGGGTCGCCGAACTTGCCAGAGTGTTTACACGCCACGGAGTGTTAGGCGGCTAACCTCTTCCAGACCAAGCCAAAAAAAGCGGCCTCCCGGTGACAAACAGGGGAGGCCGAAATCGTTGCACACCCGCCGGTCAGTTACACCACTGGCCGGTTGGTTACCGCCGAGTCTACCTTGCGTCGCTGGAACTGGCCGCCTCCCAGCCTGGCGCTGAACTCGCCGTCTTCCACCACCACGGAGCCGCGCAGGATGGTCATCACCGGCCAGCCTTCTATGTCGAACCCGTCCCAAATGCTGTAGTCGGAAATGTGGAAGTCACTGCCCGCCAACCGCTTCTTGATCTCCGGATCTATCAACACCAAGTCAGCGTCACTCCCCGGTGCGATCACGCCCTTTTGCGGATAGAGCCCCATGATCTTGGCGGCGTTGGCGGAAGTGACGTCGACGAACCGCTGTAGCGACATCCCCCGCTTGGAAACCCCCTCGCTATAGGTGATTCCAACCCGGGTTTCCGCCCCGTTGTGCCCGCCGGTGACGTCCGAAATGGTCCGGCCTGATATCTTCACGTCCCAAGACGTGCAATATTCGTCCGTCGCCATGGTGTGGAGTCCGCCGCTTACAATTCCGTCCCATAGCGCCTGCCGGTCCTGCTCGGACTTCAGAGACGGGTAGGTGTGGTACTTCATCCCGTTCTCTTCTTTGTAATTCTCTTCGCTGAAACAGCAATAGTTGTGGAGGGTTTCACCGTAGACGGGCATACCCTTCGCCCGTGACTCGGCGATCGCCGCGATACCCTGCCGCGCGCTAACGTGAACGAAATAGACCGGAGAACCGGTCCACTCGGCAACCCGTAGCACCCTGCGGAAGGACACATCCTCCGACTCATTGCTGTGGACCAGGGACATATTCCACCACTCGGTCTGTTCCTCCGCGGTCAACTTCTGGTACATGTGCTGCACCATGTCGTCGTCTTCCGAATGGACCAGCAGCATTGCGCCAGACCGTTGCACCTGCTCCATCAGGTCGTGAAGGTGGCCCGTGCCCACCATCCGAGGCTCGCCGGACATCGCGGGAGGCCGAATATTGGTGGTGAATATCTTGACCGAGGAGAACCCGTCCGTTACGAACTCGTTGAGCTGGCCAAGGATGTTGCCAGGTATCGCGCCCAACAACATCAGGTGATGGGCATAATCAGCGTAGGAGTTCCCCCGCCATACGGATGTCCGCTCTTCCACCGCCTGGCTTATGTCGATGCCGGGATATTGAATCGCGAAATCAAGGAGGGTGGTGGTGCCGCCGAATAGGGCGGCGCGGCTGACCTGTTCCGGCGGGGCCGTGGTCAGATTGCCCTGACCCATAATTGGAGCTGAAATATGTGCGTGGGGCTCGATTCCGCCTGGGACTAAAATCTTCCCTGCGGCGTCGATTACCCTCCCCACGTCGTCTGTGAGGGTACCCGGAGCAGCGACAGCCACGATCTTCTCACCCTGGATTGCCACGTCCCAATCGCCGATGCCCCACGGGGTCACAACCTGGCCCCCGCGAATCATCAAGTCCAACATTGTCTCTCCCTCCTTGAAGTCGTTCCGAAATTGCGGGATAAGCCCAGCGAAGGCCCCGGAAAAACAGTCAGACTCGCGCTCAAGTCGCGGACCGCGCCTCCTGGGGCAACGCTTGCTCCCAGTCGGGTAACTGGTGATGGGCGGTGTTAGGCAACAGGACGATAGCCCCAACGCCCACCAGACTTAACAAGAATGAAAGCACTATGGTCGCGTCGAAACTGTTGGTCCAGTCTCGTAGGACCGCTCCCATCAACACCCCCGCGGCCATTCCCACACCCGCGCCCATCATCTGCCAACCGTAGGTCGTGCCTATTGGCGCATTGCCATAATATTGGCGGTTGATGATTGGAAAAGCGCTCATCTCTCCGCCGAACCCGATGCCGAACAGGACGGCGAACAGGTAGAAACTCCAGGTGTCGTGGGCGAAAAACAGCAACACCATCGGCGCGCTCTGGAGGAAGAAGCAGATCCCCATGACTCCTTTGCTGCCGGTGTGCTCCGCCACGATCGGCACCCCAAACCTGGTGATGGTGCTGACGACCGACATGATGACGAAGAGAGATGCCGCCGATCCCTTTGAAACACCCCGTTCCTCTGCGATGGCCACCAAAAGCCCCAAGATAATCGCATGGGAAGCGCATCCCCAGAAATGAATCCCAATGAGGTTCCAAAAGGCGCTGGTGCGCTGTACCTGTTTCAAGAATGTGTTGGACCGCACCTTGGCTGTGTCTCCCTGATGCACCCGCCGCACCGGTTGGTCTTCGGTGGCGCCCAGCGGGCGAAGGCCTATTTGCGCCGGCTCGTCGTAGAACACCCTGACCAGTGCGATGAGCACCAGCCCGCCGCCCAGACCCGTCACCCAGAAAGTTGCGCGCAGGCCCGCTTCCATTCCCCCCACAGAGACTCCGGTAATCCAACTGGAAATCATGATGCCGGACTCGGACTGACCGAACCAACCTAGAATGAACACGACCAGGGGCACGAACACCAACGGCCCCATTCCCTGGGAGGATTGTAGGATCCCCATTCCCAGACCAAGGTTTCGCTGAAACCACATGGTTAGAGAAGCGGTCAACGGCACTTGGAACACTGCCAGTGCGGCGCTGAGTAAAATGCCGTAAAAGAGGTAGAACTCCCAAATCGAGGTCATGCGGCTTGTAAGCACCATGAAGCCCATGAACATGACAGCGCCCAGAAGCATCGTGCGGCGTATGCCGTACCTGTCGCCCAACCATCCCGCCGCCGGGCCAAACAACCCGGAAAATGCCCACTGGAGCGCGAGCCCGAGCCCAACCGCGCCATAGGACCAACCGAAGGCCTCCACCAGCCTTGGGACCAACACACTGAAGGAAGTCCTCACGGCAGAGGCGCTGAGACGCATGGCCGCCGCAACCGCGATCATGACCCAGGCGTAGTGGATTGGTCGCCCGCCTACGGATAGGTTTGCCGGGGAGAGGTTTATATGTGACATGGCCCCAAGATTACCACAATCTCCGGGCTGATCGTTAATACGAACGTAACAAACTGAGGCTGCCGCCGCTGACAGCGAGCCGCCGTGCTTTGGTGCGCCAACCATGTTGACAAGCCCGCATATGTGCGTATAATTGATCTTTACGGTAACATGCCTCTATCTACGACTTCGGTCACTCTTCCAAGCAACTGCGACCACTGGCCCATTTCCGCGCCTTAATTCCGGCCGTCTGGCCGAATCATCCCAAACGCGCTCCAAGGAGAGGGAGAATGGTATTTTCTGCTCCGGAGAATGGTCACCCCCTGGCTCCGCCACAGGTTAAGACTTACGCCAAGATTCCACAGGTTATCGACGTCCCCAACCTGATCCAAAGCCAGCTCAGATCGTACGAGTGGTTCACTTCCGACGCCTTAAAAGAGGTGTATCGGGAGATTTCCCCTATCTCGGACTATACCGGGAAGAAGTACGAGCTGTTTTTCCTGGAACATTATTTCAAGGATCCCAAGTACTCTCCCCAGGAGTGCAAGGAGCGGGAAATCACCTTCTCGCAGCCCCTTTATGTTAAGACCCGGCTCGAGATGAAAGAGTCCGGGGAAATCAAGGAGCAAGAGATCTTCATGGGAGACATTCCCATGATGACCGACAACGGCACCTTCATCATCAACGGCGCCGAACGCGTGGTCGTCTCACAGTTGGTCCGCTCCCCGGGGATTTACTTCGTCTACGAAAGAAACCCGGTGAGCAATAGGAACCTGTGCTTCGCCAAGATGATACCCTCACGCGGCGCATGGCTCGAGTTCGAGACCAGCTCCAAGGATGTGCTCTCGGTGAAGGTCGACCGGAAACGGAAAGTTTCCGCCACTACCTTCCTGCGGGCCCTGGGCATCGCCTCAGACGAGGAGTTGCTCGAACGCTTCGCCGAAGTGGACGACGACGAGAACCATCAATACATCCAGTCCACCCTGGACCGTGACCCGGCGCCTGAGGCCCGGGAGATGTCTTTCCGAGACGACGATCTCCGGGCGGTCTGGGAAATGCTGCGCCCCGACGATGAGTATGACGTCGCCCTGGCCCGCCGTATTGCCGGCGCCCAGATCGAGTTCTACCGGAGGCTCCGCCCCGGCGAACCTCCCAGCCTGGAAAATTCCCGTAACCTCATACGCAACCTGTTCTTCGCCCCCCGGCGCTACGACCTGGGGCGAGTGGGCCGGTACAAGCTCAACCGGCGTTTGAACCAGACATCCAATGACGACCTGATGACCCTGACCGTCGACGACGTGGTTGCGGTTATCAGCACCATGATCCGGATCAACCAGGGCGACGGCCAGCCCGACGACATCGACCACCTCGGCAACCGCCGCGTCCGGTCGGTGGGCGAGTTGGTGCAGAACCAGGTCCGCGTGGGCCTGCTCCGCATGGAGCGCATGGTCAAGGAGAAGATGACCCTCGTAGACCCCGAAACCGCCGCTCCCCAGGGGCTGGTCAATATTCGCCCCGTGGTCGCCGCGGTCAGAGAGTTCTTCGGCGGGTCCCAGTTGTCCCAGTTCATGGACCAGACCAACCCGCTGGCCGAGTTGACTCACAAGCGCCGCCTATCGGCCCTGGGTCCTGGCGGTCTGTCCAGAGAGCGGGCGGGTTTCGACGTAAGGGACGTCCACTTCTCCCACTACGGGAGGATTTGCCCCATCGAGACCCCGGAGGGCCCCAACATTGGCCTCCTTAGTTCATTGGCGTCCTACGCCAGGATCAACTCCTACGGGTTTATCGAATCGCCCTACCGCCGGGTGCTCAAGGCCTTGCCCAGCGACTCGCCGAACCTCCGGGGACGCACCGTCACCGAAACCATACAGGACGAAGAAAGTAAGACCATCGTGAACAAGGGCCGGTCCATCGGCGCAAATCGAATGGCCGCGCTCCGCGCCCTGCCAGAGGGTACTTTGGTCCAAGTAACCCCCTTCGTGGCAGCGGCGGAAGACGACATCATCTACCTCTCCGCCGACCAGGAAGAACGCTACCGGATTGCCCAGGCCAACTCGGTCCTGGACGAGCTGAACCAATTCGTCGCTGACCGCGTCGAGGTAAGGGTAGGCGAGACCTACATCCAGGACTCACCGGACACGGTGGACCTGATGGACGTCTCTCCCATGCAGATCATGAGCGTTTCCGCCGCCCTCATCCCGTTCCTGGAGCATGACGACGCCAACCGGGCTCTGATGGGTTCCAACATGCAACGCCAGGCCGTTCCCCTGCTCCGGCCTCAGGCCCCGATCATCGGCACAGGCATCGAGGGCAGAGTTGCCCGCGACAGCGGACAGGTCGTCCTCGCCAGGGCTAAGGGAGTGGTCTCGTCGGTGACCGGACGCGAAATTTTCGTGGTCGACGATGAAGGCGCGGAGCACTGTCACCCGCTAATAAAATTCGCCCGGACCAATCAGGGAACCTGCTTCGACCAGCGGCCAACAGTCGCCTCCGGCGACCTGGTGGAGAAGGGCGGCGTACTCGCCGATAGCTCCTCAACCGACCAGGGAGACTTGGCGCTAGGCCAGAACGTGCTCGTCGCCTTCATGTCCTGGGAGGGCTACAACTATGAGGACGCGATCATCATCAGCGAGCGGCTGGTCAAGGAGGACTACTTCACCTCCACCCACATCGAGAAACATGAGATGGAAGCCCGCGAAACCAAGTTGGGGCCCGAGGAGATCACCCGGGACATACCCAACGTCGGTGAGGGCAGCCTCCGCGATCTGGACGAACGGGGCATAATCCGCGTCGGGGCAGACGTGGGTCCCGGAGACATCCTGGTGGGCAAAGTCACACCCAAGGGCGAGACCGAGCTTACCGCGGAAGAGAAGCTGCTTCGGGCCATATTTGGCGAGAAGTCCAGGGACGTCAAAGACACTTCCCTCCGCGTACCCCACGGTGAACGCGGGAAGGTGATTGACGTTAAGATCCTCAACCGGTCCAACCGCGACGATCTGCCACCCGGGGTCAACGAAGCCGTCCGGGTTTGGATCGCCCAGACCAGGAAGATTTCGGTCGGGGACAAGATGGCGGGACGCCACGGCAACAAGGGCGTCGTGGCGCGCATACTTCCCGAAGAGGACATGCCATACCTGGCCGACGGTACCCCAATGGACCTGATCCTTAACCCCATCGGGGTCCCCTCACGCATGAACCTGGGTCAGGTGCTGGAAACCCACCTGGGCTGGGCTGCCAGAATCCTAAACTTCCGGGCCAACACCCCGGTGTTCGACGGCGCGCGGGACGATTCCATAGAAGACGCCCTGGCGCGAACATGGTTTGCCGAACAGGCGCAGGCCATCGACGGCGGACCTAATGACGGATCCCCCGCGATTGACTACGTCAAGGTGGTGGACTGGCTGCGGGCGCAGGGCTACGACGGCGAGAAGCTTCTGGACCAGGAAATTCAAGGCGAGGCCCAGCTGGCCTGTCTGGAGATGTGGCTCCGCGACGTGGCCGGCGAGGATATCACTGGTCAGGACCTTGAAGGCTTGCGTCACATGGCCCTTATGGTCCACCGTGAACGCCGCATTGCCCCGCCCACCTTCGGAAAGTTCGAGCTCTTCGACGGACGGTCGGGTGAGGCCTTCGACCAGTTGGTCACTGTGGGCAGCATCTACATCCTCAAGCTGATACACCTCGTGGAAGACAAAATTCACGCCCGGTCCACCGGTCCCTATTCCATGATCACCCAGCAGCCGTTGGGCGGAAAGGCCCAGTTCGGAGGCCAGCGGTTCGGGGAGATGGAAGTCTGGGCGCTGGAGGCTTATAGCGCGGCCTACAACTTGCAAGAGGTGCTCACGGTTAAGTCGGATGACGTGGCTGGCCGGGTCAAAACATACGAAGCAGTCGTGAAGGGTGAACCCATCGGTCAACCGGGAGTGCCAGAGTCCTTCAACGTACTGCTGAAGGAACTCCAGAGCTTGGGCTTGGCGGTGGAGCTGCTGAACGAGGATGACCGGACCCCGCTGATGCCGGGACTTTCGGACGACACAGAGCTATTCCAACCCCTGGAGGCGATTTAATGGTCAGATTGGCTGATAGAGTTGAGAGCCAGGCAACCAATTTCAATGCGATTCGAATATCTATAGCGTCTCCAGAACAGATCATGAACTGGTCTCACGGCGAGGTGACCAAGCCTGAGACCATCAACTACCGGACCCTCAGGCCCGAGAAGGACGGGTTGTTTTGCGAACGCCTCTTTGGTCCCACCAAGGACTGGGAGTGCTTCTGCGGAAAGTACAAGCGGATCCGCTACCGCGGCGTTGTTTGCGATAGGTGCGGCGTGGAAGTCACCCGCTCCAAGGTGCGCCGCGAGCGCATGGGTCACATTCGGCTGGCCGCGCCGGTGGCCCATATCTGGTTCAGCAAGACCACGCCCAGCCGGTTGGGTCTGTTATTGGACCTCTCACCTAGGAATCTTGAGCGGGTCCTCTACTTCGCCCAACACATCGTAGTCTCCGTCGACCACGAAGTCCGGCAGGAGACCATCGAGGAAGCCAAGGTGCGCTTCGACTTCGATGTGGAACTGGTTCGCCAGACCGCCGAAGAAGCGTTGACTTCCATTCGGGAAAGGATCGAAACCCTCGAAGCGGGGGAGCATACCCCGGAAGCCGACGTGGAGCGAATGGCCGCCCAGGTCGAGATGGACGCCATCAACGATAAGTTGGCCGACGACGAGCGGGCCCTGGAAGAGAAACTGCAAACCATCACCGAAGAGCTAGAAGACCTGCGGGTCCACAAACTCCTCGCCGAGTCCCGTTACCGTGAGCTAAAGGACACCTACGGCAACGTCTTCCAGGCAACCATGGGCGCTGAGGCCATCCTGGCCATTCTCCGCACCATCAACTTGGAAGCCCTGCGGGACCAGCTTATCACCGAGATGCACTCCACCTCCGGCCAGAGGCGCAAGAAGGCCATCAAACGGCTGCGGGTTGTGGAATCCTTCCGCAACAGCGGTAACCGGGTGGAAGACATGATTTTGTCCATCCTGCCCGTGCTTCCTCCAGAACTACGTCCCATGGTCCAGCTCGACGGCGGCCGGTTCGCCACCAGCGACCTGAACGACCTCTATCGGCGCGTGATCAACCGGAACAACCGCCTCAAGCGTCTCATGGACCTCGGAGCCCCAGAGATCATCATCCGCAACGAAAAGCGGATGCTTCAAGAGGCCGTCGACGCTCTTATCGACAACGGCCGCCGGGGCCGCCCAATTCAGGGCAGTCACAATCATAAGCTGAAATCCCTCTCGGACCTACTTCGGGGCAAACAGGGCCGCTTCCGTCAAAACCTGCTCGGTAAGCGGGTGGACTACAGCGGACGCTCGGTCATCGTCGTGGGACCCGAACTTAAGATGCACCAATGCGGCCTGCCCAAGCGCATGGCGCTTGAACTTTTTAAGCCATTCGTCATGCACCGGCTCGTCGTCCTCGGCATCGCACCCAACATCAAAAACGCCAAGCGCATGGTAGAAAGGGCGCGCACCGAGGTCTGGGACATCCTGGAAGACGTGATTAAGGACCGGCCGGTGTTGCTAAACCGCGCTCCGACCCTGCACAGGCTGGGTATCCAGGCGTTTATGCCGGTCCTTATCGAAGGCAACGCCATCCAGATTCATCCCCTGGTGTGCTCCGCTTTCAACGCCGACTTCGACGGGGACCAAATGGCCGTACACGTCCCACTGTCCCGCATGGCGGTCTTGGAGGCGCGGGAAGGAATGTTAAGCATCCACAACATGCTCTCACCCGCGTCTGGCGACCCACTCGTGGCCCCCACCTTGGATATGGTCATGGGCTGTTACTATCTCACTGAGGTACGGGAGGGCGTCCCGGGCGAAGGCCGCCGGTTCTACGACTTCGACGAGGCCCGCATCGCCCACTCCGCTGGTCTGATAGACCTGCAGGCATCCATCGAAGTGCTCGACGTCCCCAACTCCAGCCACGAGGGTTGGCTCGAGACCACCCTGGGGCGGATGATGTTTAACGAAATCCTGCCTCCGTCCCTGGAATACCAGAACAAACTAATGGACCGCGGCGCACTCAAGGACCTAACCGCGGAGCTGTACCGGTACTTGTCCAACGAAGAGACCTCCGATGTGCTGGACAAAATCAAGGACCTGGGCTTCCAATACGCCACCAGTTCCGGCATCACCATCGCGATCAACGACATCCAGGTCTCCGGCAAGAAACCGGCCATCCTCAGCCAGGCTGCGGAGATGGTCAGCGGTTACGACGACCAATACCTCTCCGGACTGATCTCTGAAGACGAACGCTACGCGAAGACCGTGGAGGCCTGGACCTGGGCTTCTGATGAGACCACCGCCCTGGTGGAGGAAGAGCTGCCCAACTACGGTGGAATCGCTGTGATGGCGCGGTCGGGGGCCAAGGGAAATATCTCTCAGATCAAGCAGATGGCCGGTATGCGGGGCCTGATGAGCAACCCCAAGGGCCGCATCATTGACTTGCCCATCGTCTCCAGCTTTCGCGAGGGCCTGACCGCCCTCGAGTACTTTATCTCCACCCACGGAGCCAGGAAAGGTCTTGCCGACACCGCCCTGCGGACCGCGGACAGCGGCTACCTGACACGGAGATTGATCGACATCGCCCAGGAGGTGATCGTCCTCAAGGATGACTGCGGCACCTGGGATGCCTACTACGTGTCCAAGAGGCCCGATGACCCGATCCACTCCTCGCTTAAGGACCGTCTCCTGGGCCGGATGGCGGCCATGCCAGTGCCCGACCCGAATACCGGCGAGATCATTGTGGACCGCAACGAACAGATCGACGAAGAGATCGCGGGGAAGATCGTGGATTCCGGCCTAACGGAAGTAGGCGTCAGGTCCCCGTTGACTTGCGAGTGTCAGCGAGGCGTCTGCCGGATGTGCTACGGCCGCCTCCCCGCGACCGGCATCACGGTCGAAGAAGGCCAGGCGGTGGGCATCATCGCCGCCCAAAGCATCGGAGAACCCGGGACCCAGCTCACAATGCGGACTTTCCACACCGGCGGCGTCGCCGGTCTGGACATCACCAGCGGCTTGCCCCGTGTCGAAGAGCTGTTCGAGGCCCGCGTTCCCAAGGGCGCTGCCATTTTGGCCGACATCGACGGCTTGGTATCCCTGGAGACCGACGACGAGGGCCGCCGGCTAAGGCTAGTCAGCCGGGAGGAGTTCCAGGAATTTTACCCGCTGCCCGAGGGAGCCGGGGTGCTCGTAGACGACGGTGAGTACGTGGAACCGGGCATGATCCTGGCCAGCGCCGCCACCGGGGAACCCTCCGAGGACGGAGCATCCGAAGAACTGGTGGAGCCCCCGGAACAGGTGATCGCCAACATCGGCGGCCGCGCGGAGCTAAGCCCCGAGGGCGTGTCCATCTTCTGGGAAGACGTGGAGGAGCGGGAGCACATAATCCCCGCCCCGGCTCATCTCCTGGTGAAGGACGGCGACCAGGTCAAGGCTGGCGACGCCCTGATCGGAGGCCCGCTCAACCCGCACGACATCTTGAACATCAGCGGGAAGGACGATTTGCAAAGGTACCTGGTCAACGAGGTGCAGCAGGTTTACCAGTCCCAAGGCGTGAGCATTCACGACAAGCACATCGAAATCATCCTCCGCCAAATGCTTCGGAGGGTCCAGGTGGAGTCCACCGGCGATTGCGACCTCATCCCAGGCCAGATGGTGGACAGGTTCGAGTTCCAGGAGAGGAACGCCAAGGTCCTGGCCGAGGGCGGCGAGCCCGCCACGGCTAAGCCGGTGTTGTTGGGTGTAACCAGGGCGTCCCTGCTCACCGACAGCTTCCTGTCCGCGGCCTCCTTCCAGGAGACCACTCGCGTGCTGACCCAGGCCGCGGTTAGCGGAGCGCGGGACACGCTGCTAGGCCTGAAGGAAAACGTCATCATCGGCCGGTTGATCCCCGCCCGGGTGCAGATACCCGGCATGGACAAACTGCTTCACCCAGATCCCATTCCCGAACTGGCGGGCATCGCCCCTGGCGGCTGGTTGGGAATCGGCGGCGAGACACCCGGTATCAACCCAATGGACATGGAAGGCGGAGACCACGGGACTCCCGACGACGACTTCTTTGGCAAGGACGACGGTCCAGAGGAAGACGAGGAAGGACTGGTCAATGGGGCTGGCTTCCTGAGCGCGCAGCCAGGTAATGGCGCCGCGGGCAATGGGGGCCAGGGACTCAACGACGGCGATGGCATTAACCTCAACCCCGAGACCAGCGGCGACTATAACCCGTTTGCGAGGCAGGAGGACGAGCCGGCCGAATAACCCGGCGGCCGGCCCTCCCGCCCCAGGGATAACATCGTGGACCTATCGGTTGACCTGGCGCCCGGCAATCCTCACCATCTGAGGATTGCCAACCCTGTGATGATCGCGTCGGGCACCTTCGGGTACGACGGCTACGGACGCGGCATAACCGAGGATATGGACCTGAGCCGGGTGGGCGCGGTAATACCCAAAACCGTCACCCGGCTCCCCCGGGAAGGGAACCCGGAACCCCGTTGGCACCCTCCCTCCTACAGGGAAGCCCTCGAGGAGGGGGAGTCAATCCTCCTGAATTCCATTGGCCTTGCCAACCCCGGCATCAAAGCCGCCATGTCCCACTTTGCCCCAAATTGGCCCGCCTATAAAACTACCGTGCTACTCAGCCTTTCCGCCGACAGCGTCGCCCAATTTGGTGAGATGGCTTCTATGACCTGTGGCGTCAGCGGCTTTCAGGCCATCGAGCTCAATCTGAGTTGCCCCAACGTGGAGAACGGCGCCATGTTCGGCCATAGCGCCAAGCTCACAGCCGGGGCCGTGGCCGCCGTCCGGGAACAGACTAGTCTCCCGGTGCTGGCCAAGTTGGCGCCCAACGTACCGGACGTCGTCCCCATAGCCAAGGCCGCGGTGGACGCCGGGGCCGATGCGCTTACCATTTCCAACACCATCCCAGCAATGCGGATCGACCTCGAAACCAGACGTCCGGTCCTTGGCGCGCTCACCGGCGGCCTCTCGGGGGCGGGTCTTCGCCCCGTGGCCCTGGCAATGGTGTATCGTGCGGCCCAGGCGGTTGACGTGCCGATTGTTGGAGTGGGTGGCATATTCCAAGGGGACCATGCTGTGGAGTTCCTGCTGGCCGGCGCTACGGCAGTGCAGATTGGCAGCGCCAACCTGGCCGACCTCTGGGCCCCTTTCCGCATCCTGGAGGAATTGACCGCCTACATGGGCGAAAATGGCATTCCAAGCGTATCCGAGCTAGTGGGCGCAGTCGACATCAGCCCTAGGCCATGACTCCTCGGCTTGATCCCTATGTCCCAGAGCCTCGGAGGAATGCCCCGCCAACCTGGGTCAAGCGCGTGCAACCCTCAGCCCCATTGGTTAAAATGTAGTTAGAAATAGAAACACTAGGGGGCCGACTGTCATTCTGGCCCTCACGTTATGTTAAACAACAGTCCCCCCAATGGTGGGTCGGGGCACTAACAGTTAAGGTGGTAATGCCATGGTATCCGCATTACTAAAGCTAGTCACCGAGACCAACGAAAAAGCGGTCAAGCGCGTCCGCCCGGTCTCCAACAAGATCAACACACTTGAACCCACCGTTCAATCCCTCTCAGACCAGCGGCTAAGGGCCAAGACCGATGAGTTCAAGCAGCGCCTCGCCGGTCGAGAATCCCTGGACGACTTGCTCCCGGAAGCCTTCGCCGTGGTGCGTGAGGCGGCCCGTCGCGCTCTGGGCCAGCGCCATTACGACGTCCAGCTAATCGGCGGCGTGGTGCTTCATCGTGGGCAGATAGCCGAGATGAAGACGGGTGAGGGCAAAACGTTGGTGGCAACCCTCCCCGTCTACCTCAACGCACTCACGGGAAATGGCGTCCATGTAATCACAGTCAACGATTACCTGGCCCGCCGCGACCCGGTTTGGATGGGCCCCATTTACCACGGCCTGGGCCTATCCGTCGGCTGCCTGCAGCACGACGCGGCCTACGTGTATGACCCCGAGCAAGACCAGTCAGCATCCGGGAAGCGCGGCGGTGCGGACACTCCCAGTTTCTTGCGCGCCGTTAGCCGTTCCGAGGCATACCGCGCCGACATCACCTACGGCACGAACAACGAGTTCGGTTTCGACTACCTGCGCGACAACATGGCCATTGACGCCGGCGAGCGGGTACAACGCGGACTGAACTTCGCCATAGTCGACGAGGTGGACAACATCCTAATCGATGAGGCTCGCACACCGCTCATTATCAGCGGCCCAGCAGCCGACCCCGTCCAACTGTATTCCGACTTTGCCAAACTTGCCCCGCGCCTGCGACAGGAGGAAGACTACTCGATAGATGACCGCACCCGCGCCATCTCCTTGACCCAGGAGGGCATCTCCAATATGGAGCGGTGGACCAAGGTGGGCAACCTCTACGATCCCGACAACTTCCATCTCGTCCACTACATCGAAAACGCCCTGAACGCCCACGTCATGAAGGTCCGTGACAAGGACTACGTAGTGCGAGAGGGTGAGGTGGTCATCGTAGACGAGTTCACCGGGCGGCTCCAGTTCGGAAGACGGTGGTCGGACGGCCTCCATCAAGCGGTGGAAGCAAAGGAAGGGCTGAAGGTCCAGCGGGAAAGCGTCACCTACGCAACCATCACCCTGCAGAACTACTTCCGCATGTACAACAAGCTTGCCGGGATGACCGGGACCGCCGCGACAGAAGCCGACGAATTCCTCAAGATTTACAACCTGGACGTAACCGTCATACCCACCAACGTCCCGATGGTCAGGGCAGAAGCCCCGGACCTGGTGTTCCAGACCGAAGAGTCCAAGTGGCGCAACGTTTCCGAGGAAATCGTCAGTCTTCACGAGAAAGGTCAACCGGTGCTGGTGGGCACCACCTCCATCGAGGCCTCGGAGGCTCTGAGCGACCGGTTGAAGAAGCGCGGCGTCCCCCATCAGGTGCTAAACGCCAAGAACCACGAGCACGAGGCCGGCATCATCTCCCAGGCAGGACGCCTGAGCGCGGTGACCGTATCCACCAACATGGCCGGCCGGGGCACCGACATCGTACTTGGCGGATCCGACACCGACCGCTCCGACTGGAGGGCCGAACACGACCAGGTCATCCGGATGGGCGGGCTACACGTCTTGGGCACGGAACACCACGATGCCCGCCGAATCGACAATCAGTTAAGAGGAAGGGCTGGCAGGCAGGGCGACCCCGGAAGCTCCCAATTCTTCGTTTCCCTCGAAGACGAGCTCATGCAGCGCTTCGGCGGTGAGAAGATCAAGTCCGTAATGAGCTGGAGCGGACTGGAAGAGGACGTTCCCATCGAAAACCGGTTGGTGACCAAGTCTATCTCCGGTTCCCAGGTGAAGGTCGAAAGCCACCACTTTGACATCCGCAAGCACCTTCTGAATTTCGATGACGTGCTCAACAACCAACGCAAGATCATCTACCAAAACCGGGGCGAAATCTTGGAAGGCGTCGGCCTGAGAACCAAGGTGCTGGAGATGCTTCGCCACGAGTTCGAAGAGCTGGTGCGAAAGAACCTCCCCGGCCGCCACTCCGACGATTGGAACGTGCGCGGTCTGCTCGACGACCTGGAAATGGTCTGCCCCGTGCCTCCAGAATTCGCCGCCGAAGACCAGGTAAACCGGCTCGGTCAGGACGAGGTACGGCGCATTCTCTCCGAGTACGCTGAACGCGCCTACGAGCGGCGGGAATCCGAGGTGGGCGAAGAGGACTTGAACCTTCTCAGCCGGTTGCTGCTGCTCCGGGCCATCGACACTCACTGGGTAAGCCATCTGACCGCCATGGAAAACTTGCGGACAGGAATCGGCCTCCACGCGTACGGCCAGCGCGACCCCCTCGTGATGTACCGCGCCGAGGGGCAGAAGCTGTTTCAGGAGCTACAACAGCGGATGCAATACGACGTGGTCCACACCCTGTTCCACGTTTCCCTGGGGCCGCCGGCCGGGGGAGGCCGGAGACAACGCAGCCAGGCCAATGAGCAGACCAGCCCGATGCAGGCTGTTACAGGCGCGCGCAGAAACGGCTCCCCGTCAGGCGCGGCCAAGATTGGCCGCAACTCCCCCTGTCCCTGCGGCAGCGGCAAGAAGTACAAGCGCTGCTGCGGGGCCAACGCGTGACGGAGTCAGCTCTCGGCATCCTCCCCCGCCGCCTCTTCCGATTCGACCGAGTAGGATCGGATATGCCTTTCTCTTGGCGCAGGGCCTCGATGCGCCTGAGGGGCCGCTCCAACTGCCTCTTGCGCGTGCCTGTTATCTGCTCGTAGGTGGTCTGGACCGAGTTAAGACGCCTGCCCAGGGTCGTAAGCGACTCCTGAAATTTCTCCCACTCGTTGTTGAACCGTCCAAGCAGGGAGATGATCTCTTCCGACGCTTTCTGAAGAGCGAAATTGTCGACCGCTTGACGCACCACCGCCAGAACGGCAAACAGTGTAAATGGGGAGCAACAAATCACTCTCTCCTGAAGTGCCGCGTCCAACATGCCCGGGTCGGTCTCGTGGATGAAGGAGTATACGCTCTCGTTCGGGACGAATAGCAAAACGTAGTCCACCGTGCCGCCTTCCGGGTCGATGTACTCTCGCGTGGTCACTTCCTTGACCCGCGAACGCACATCGCGCAGGAAGGCGTTCTTGTGCCGCTCCCGCTCACCCTCCGCCTCTTCGCCGAGAAACTTAACGTAGTTCTCGAAAGGGAACTTCACGTCCATATTCACCCGGAGCCCGTCCGAAAGAGGAAATACGAAGTCGGGACGGGAACCAACGCCCTCAATCACTTCCTGCCGGTAGTAGTTGACTCCCTCGACGAAGCCCAGCGCCCGCAGGATGTCGTCGGCCATGCGTTCGCCCCACTGCCCCCGAGTTCGGGAACTGCTGAGGGCTTCCCTCAGGGTAGTCGTGGAGGCGGTTAAATTCGTGGTTTGCTGGCCTATGGCCTGGATGTGCGTCGTCAATTGGCCAAAGCTGGCTTGCCGCTTGTATTCGGTCTCGTTGACCAGCCGGGACACCTGTTCCAGCCGGGTGTTCATCAATTCGAGTTGCTGGTCGATTAGCTGCTTCTTGGTGTCCAAGTCCCTCGTCCCCGCCTCGGTCTGACGGGCGAAACGCTGGTCGGCCAGGGTCAAGAATTGGTCCTGTGCCCTAGTCAACGCGTCTTGCGAGAGGGACTGAAACTCCGCCTTCACAGCGTCCGAGAGCGGGTTTCCACTATGGGGCCTTTTCCGTAACGCCAGGAAGAGAGCAACGGCCAACCCAACGACTCCCAGCGTCAACACACCCACCAAATATTCCATCAGATTCCTCCCTGACAGTCCGGCGGCGGCCCGGCGGACCTACTCCATCGGTCTGGCGTCGGGAAGTCCCAGCAGGAATTGGCCGTGGTTTTCGTAGGCGGTGTCGCTGACCATCTGGTGCTGGGCCGCGGCGTTGATGTCCCGGAGGCATTGCTGTAGCGCGCTTGACGTGAACAGGGCCGAACCACCACCGAACCGGAATGCTTGCGAGACCACGTCTGCCGCAACTTCGGTGGTGTAGGTCGCGCAGCTTCGCATTTGGGCTTGCAACCACGGCTCCGGTGTCTTGCCGTTGCATACCGACTGCCAGGCTTCTTCCAGGATTTCGACGTTTAAGGCCTTGGCCGCCCGGAGCCGAAGGTCGCATTCGCCGAGCGCTCCTTGAAATACCGAACGGTCGGCCAGCAAATTGGGGGAGTTGTAGCCGCGGGTCTTTGCGGTGGCGACCTCTGTCACAGCGTCTAGAGCCCTTCGCCCCACGCCTAGCGCAAACGCGGAATGCTCGTTCGTAACGAACCCAGGTCTGCCCAACAGGTACAGCGGTCCGCCTCGTTTCGGTTCGGTCGAAGCCGCGTCCCAGGCAAAATTATCGGGTACGAACAGGTTCTGGGCGGAGAAGTCGCAGCTTCCGGTGCCCCGTAACCCCATGACCTGCCAGTTGTCATGGATCATCAACTTGGATGTGGGCATGACGATTCGCAGTTGCCGAGCATAACCCGGCTTGTCAGACACTACCCGAGCCCCAGCCGAGACCCATTGGGAATGTCGGATACCGCTGCCGAATGGCCAACGCCCGTTAATCTCGTAACCACCTGATACGGTCACGGCCTTTCCCAGGGGAGCGGCAACGCCGGCGGTCCTCGGAGGCTCGCCACCAACGAAGACCTCTTCGATGGCGTCGTCCGGAAGAAATGCGCCAAGTCCGCCGAGGCTCGCCGCGCCAATCATCAAGCACCAACCGGCAGAGGGTTCGATCCGGCTCACGGCCTCCAGCACATCGAGCTGGGTTACAACGTCGGCTTCCGCGCCTCCCAGAACGTGGGGCAACTTTAGGCGGAACAGACCGGAGTCGTAGAGGGCGTCCACAGAGGCCTGAGGAAGCGCCGCGTTCTCTTCGGCTTCTTGGGCTCCCGCTTCCAGAACGTCTCGGACGCTTTCCACGGCATCCATGAGGACCCGGAGTTTCTCTTCTCGGTCCGTTGGGAAACCTCTCAAGATGTACCTCTAATCATCAACCCTTGGGATTACTTCCTGCACCAACACATCCATCGAATCCAGAAGATGTTGCAGGCTGCCGCAACCGTTGAAGTTGATCTGGAACTCTTCGAGGCCAGCCTCTTGCCGGTACCGCTTCATGTCAGAGGCCACCTGTTCTGGACTCCCTTGACCGGTGGGCCTATCCCCACCCGAACTCGAACTTCCGGTGATGTGGCTGAAGTTGACGCGAAAGCTCATCCGTGTGCGCGGCACGTCTTTTCGCTCAACCTCGGCGCATACGTCCCGCAGGTAAGCCATGTTGGATTTCAAATCCGCCAGCGGAGTCGGTGTCGGCTGCCATACCTCGGCGAACCGGGCCGCTCGCCGCAACGAGGCCTGGCTGGACCCCCCAATCCAGATCGGCGGATGGGGCTGCTGGAGGGGCTTGGGGTAGACATGCATATTGTCGAACGAGTAGAACCGGCCATGAAAGGTGGTGGCGCCGGGTTCCCAACAGGCCTTCCAAAGCCGTAGGTATTCGTTGGTACGTGCCCCGCGCTCCCCGTGGGGTACCCCCAACGCGGCGTATTCGGCCTCGTTCCAGCCCGATCCCACCCCTGCGATAGCCCGTCCGCCTGACATCTGGTCCAGGGTCGCCACCATCTTTGCTGTCACCACCGGGTTACGATAAGGCATGATAAGGACCGAGGTCCCCAGTTTCACAGTGGAGGTCCGCGCCGCAACGTAAGAGAGGACCATCAATGGGTCGTAGACGTTGCGCCAAAGCGCGCTTCGCGGGGAATCGTCAACTATCACATGGTCGTTGACGAACAGGGCGTCGAATCCCAGTTCTTCGGCCTCGCACGCCGTGTCCACAATCGCTTGCGGGGTCGCTGGAAATCCCAGGTAGTCCGCGTTGGGAATTCGGAACGAATACTGCGCCATGCCGCCTCCGTAGGTGAGTCCTATCCGACGGTTATGGTCTTCTCAACAGAGAGGTCTTTGAGCGTCCCCACCTTTGTATGTTGGACTGGCGGACCTTCCCGGGTACCCAGGTGGGCGGAATTGCTTACGGGCAAGCGGTAGCGCATTGACCGGATTCGTGCGCCCGCCGCGGTTGAATCCCGCTCTGTACGATCAGGCCAGAGACAGAGTGTCCTCGGGGAATAACTCTTCCGGCTCTACCTTCCTCGGGATCACACCCTGTTCCACATTGAAACCGATAAAGGTCTCCAGGGTCTTTCGGGAACTCTCGAACCCGTAGGGGACCGGGTCGCCGCCTACGATACTACCAATTTTCAACAACGCCTGGTCTGCCGGGTTGGAGGCCTCTCCGGAAGTAAGGTCCTTCATATATGGGGTCTTGGCCGACTTGAACACGCCGAACAGTTCCTGGGCCAGGCTATCGTTGGACTCTAGCTCGGAGTTCTTCACCACTAGCATGTGGCTGATGGGATACACTCCGGTCTTCTTGTGCCATGCGGCGTCCAGGGCGTCAGGTTCAGAGAACAGTGGCTGGATATCTGGAGAGTCCACAGCGCCAGCGCCAATGGCCGCGTCGATCTCCCCGGAAAGCAACATGGCGCCAAGGTCGCTGTTGGCCGACGACACGACGTTAGACGGCGCGACAAACTCCGCCACGTGTTCGTCCCCGGACAGGACCCATGTCACCGCGTCCAAGTCCACGTCGTACTCGGTCTGAAGTATACCGCGGGTCCACACGCCGGGAGTCAGTGTGTAGCTGCGCAACCCCACTTTCTTGCCTTCCAGGTCCTTGGGCGTCTTGATCCCGCTCCGCGAGTTCACGACCAAACCGCCGTGGTAGAAGGCCCGTGTCAAAAACACCGGGACGCCGGTGAAGGCCTTGCCGTGAGCGCGGGCGCACATATATGTGGAGAGGGCCATCTCGGCCACATCGAATTCGAGACCCCGCACCATGCGGCGGAAGATGCTCGTCACCGGTGAGACCTCGATATGTTCCATGTCGAACATGTCCGACGTCACGCTGCCGTCCTTCAGCGGGATTGTATGGCCGTAATTGCCTATCGCCGTGCGCAATACCAAGTCTGACATCTTCGCATCCTCCGATTCCGTGTTGCTGTAAACGTTCCTGTTAGCGATCGTACCCCATCAATGAGCCGCCGCGGCTGCCGCCGGACCGGGCAACTTCCCAGGGTTCCGAGATCACATTCACGCAGGCGACCTTGCCCTCTTGCGTGGCCTGGTAGGCCCGTCGCAGCGCGGCGTTGATCTCAGACGGTTCGGTCACGTGTTCCGTATGGCCGCCGAAGGCTTCAAGAATCTTGTCATAGCGGATTTCGGGAGTGTAGGTGGCGACGCGCTCCTCGTAGCCCTCTGGGAGGCCCATGTTCGCCTCCAGACTGCCGCCAACGATTCCCGAGTTGTTGTTGATGATGAAGACTATGGGGAGCTGGTACCGGACCGCGGTCTCCATCTCCATTGCATTGAAGCCGAAAGCACAATCACCGTTGACGCTGACCACCGGCACGTCGGGCCTGGCGAGTTTCGCTCCCACGGCAAAGGGAACGCCGACTCCCATGCAACCGTTTGAGCCCGAGTTTAGGCGGCTGGCTGGGGTGTAGCTCTGTAACACCTGCCGTCCCGTCGCAAGGGTGGTCTGCCCGTCCACCGAATAGACGGTTTCCCTGGGAAATACTTGGCTCACTTCGTGCAGCAGCCGGTATGTCAGAATAGGCTTGGCGTCCGACGTGAGGCGTTCTTGAATGGCATCCGCGTTGGAC
Organism: Dehalococcoidia bacterium; assembly: GCA_965205385.1. Classification (GTDB taxonomy): domain Bacteria; phylum Chloroflexota; class Dehalococcoidia; order Lucifugimonadales; family UBA3495; genus CATOSP01. The sequence continues at coordinate 1,026,080 of CBDBGS010000008.1, read as the reverse complement.
CCTACTCGGTCCCGCAGCGAAGACAGCCAGGGCCCCTCCTCGGCGCGTTCCCTCAGTCCAGCGGTCTTACCTTCCATCTCGCCTAGTATCTGGCGGAGCACCGCTTTCGAGTCGCCGACGATCCCAACTTCTACGGCCCGGTTGAAACCGATCTCCTCGGCTTCGACGTCGATGTGAATCACCTTGGCGTCGGCGGGGAATTGGCGTCCGAAACCGAACATCCAGTTGAGCCTGGAGCCAACGACCAAGACCACGTCGGCGTTGCCCATGATGGCGCTGCGGGCGGCGCCGAGATTCAGCGGGTGATCGTCAGGGATGTACCCCCGTCCCATGGGAGAGGCTATGTAGGGCATCCCCAGGGACTCGATTAACTGCCTCAGTTCAGCCGTGGGCTCCGACCAGCGGACACCCTTGCCCACGATCATCATGGGCCGCTCGGCGTCCAGGAGCAATTCGGCGGCCCGCTTCACCTGGTCAGGGTTGCCCATGGGAGCGGCCTCGGTGTAGTAGTTCGACGGCCAGCGGACGCTCTCTTCGTCGACGCCATTCTGAAGCACGTCTGAGGGCAAGTCCACGTAGACCGGTCCAGGTCTCCCGGTACGCGCCCTGCGAAAAGCCATAGCCATATACTCGGGGATTCGGGCCGTGCTTTCCACCTGCACCGCCATCTTGGTGATCCCCTTATACATGGGTATGTTTTCGGTCTCCTGGAAAGTTCCGGTATAGCGCCCCCTCTGGGGTCCGGAGCCACCGAGGATTACCAGGGGAAAACAGTTGTCGTAGGCCACATGCGCGCCGGTTACCCCGTTGGTCACCGCCGGACCGGCGGCCAGGACCGCCACCCCCACCTGGTTGCGGACGTACCCGTAGGCAGCGGCGGCAAAGGTCGCCGCCTGCTCATGGCGGACGCCTATGGGACGGACTCCGAAATGGGGCGCGGACCCCATAATGTCCTGTATCGGACCTCCAGCCAGTCCGAAGAGGGTCTCGATTCCTTCCCTTCCGATGGATTGGGCTACCAGTGCGCTCCCTTCTACCTCAGCCAATGCGGACCTCCTCGGTTGCGTCGTTGATTCTCTAGGTTGAAATCTCGTAGCTTATTTGAGCCTGTGGCACTGCGATTATACATTCTCCGGTCAATCGCCGCAGACCCCCTATACGCGAGCCAAGTGACCACCGCCTCTCCGGTCTCCGGCCCGCTTTACTGACGCTTGTATCTTGTGACGTATGGTCAGGCATGTATCTTGTGACGTATGGTCAGGCATGTATCTTGTGACGTATGGTCAGGCATGTATCTTGTGACGTATGGTCAGGCATGTATCTTGTGAATGGTCAGGCATGATAATGAAGACGCGGCTAAAGAGGAGGAGTGACGCAGGACCCGCGCATCGACAGGCTTGAAGGCATGATGGAGAGAGTCGTAGCCGAGCTTTCGGAGATTCGACAAGACTTGCGGAGCATGCAGAGCGCGACCGACTCCAAGTTCCGGACGCTCATATTGATCAATGTTGGACTTTGGGCCACGACGGTTGCGTCCCTAATCGGACTATTCTTCAAGAGCGGCTAAACTCGCCACGAAACCGGGACCCTAGAAGCATCGAATACGTGGACCCGTGAAGCCCTGGCAACTCATGGAGGTATGATGGCAGAAATAGACGGCGGGCGTTTGTTCGCAAAAGCCCTAAAGCAGGAAGGCGTCAAGTACGTCTTTACCCTAAATGGCGGACACATATATAACCTCTATGAGGGGTGCGCGGACGAAGGCATCGAGATCATCGACTTCCGCCATGAACAGGCCGCGGCGCACGCGGCTGAGGGTTGGGCCAAAGTCACCGGCAAACCCGGCGTCGCCATAGTGACCGCCGGCCCGGGTGTGACGGACGCGATCACCGGCGTGGCCAACGCGTTCCAAGCCCCTAGTCCGATGATTCTGATCGGCGGAAACGCGGCTATCGGTGAGCACCTTAAAGGGGGCCTCCAGGACTTCGATAGCGTCACGTTCATGAAGCCCATTACCAAGTTTGCCGAGCAGGTCAAGCGTGTCGAGCGGATACCGGAATATGTGGCCCAGGCCTTCCGTGAGTCCACCACCGGCATCCCCGGCCCGGCCTACCTGGAAATCCCCATCGACGTCGTGAACGGTAAAGCCGAAGAGGACCAGGTCCGCTACCCCCAAAGGTACCGGACGGAAGCCAAGGCTTACGGCGACCCCGAGTATATCGCCAGGGCGGCTGAGGTCCTGAGAACTACCGAGCGGCCCATGGTCCTCGCTGGCTCCGACGTCTGGTGGAGCGACGCGGCCGAGGAGTTGCGGGAATTCGTCGAATTGATCGATTCCCCCGTCTTCCTAAACGCCATGGGACGCGGCAGCATCCCAGCCGATCATCCCAACCTCGGCAGCCTGGGCCGGCGCTACGGCTTGGTCAAGTCCGACACCGTGCTCCTCATCGGCACTCCCATCGACTTCCGCCTCGGTTATGGCGCGGAGAACATGTTCCCCCAGAACCCAAAGCTCATTGAGATTATGATGGACCCGGCCGAAATCGGTAAAAACCGTGACGTCGAAGTCGGCCTTGTAGGAGACACCAAGGCGGTCCTGCGGCAGATCATGGACCAATTGCGCGACACCGGTTACCGGTCCCCCGGCAAGGCATGGGTCGAAGAGGTGATGACCGAAGACCAAGCCCTCAAAGCGGCCGATGAGCCCATGCTGAACAGCGACCAGACTCCCATCCACCCCATGCGGGTCATGAAGGAGTTGCGGGACGTTCTCGATTACGACGCCACCGTGATAGGCGACGGCGGAGATTTCGTAACCTTCGCGGCCAGGGTGTTGGGCATCAACCGGCCAGGCCATTGGCTCGACCCCGGGAGCTTCGGCTGCCTGGGCGCGGGCAGCGGTTTCGCCGCTGCCGCCCAATTGGCCCGCCCCGGCAAGCAGGTCTGCATAATCTACGGCGACGGTGCGTTCGGACTTACTGGATTCGACATCGAGACCTACGTCCGATTCAACCTGCCTATCGTGTCCATCGTCGGGAACAACGGCGCGTGGAACCAAACGACTCAAGGCGTCCTGCGCAGGGGTGGCAGGGCTCTGGGCACGTTCCTTTCCCAGGAAACCGACTACGCCAAGATCATGGAAGGCATGGGCGGCCACTCCGAACGGGTCACCGATCCGGAGCAGCTTCGCCCCGCGCTGGAACGGGCCTTCGCCTCAGGCAAAGCGGCATTGATCGACGTGGTTACCGACCCCGATGTCTCATACGGGAACATGGGGGGCAGGTCCCGGCAGCAACGCCAGTACTGAGGTCGACGTCATGGCTGGTGACATGCGCATTGTTGTCATAGGGCAGGAGGCTTTCGGTGGCAAGGTCCTGGAGGCTTTGTCCGGGCAAGGCGAGAACATCGTCGGCGCGTTCGTGCCGCCGGGCAGAGAGGGGGGTCGCCCCGACCCCCTGAAGGCCGCCGCCGAGGACCGGAGCATTCCGGTGCTCCAGTTCCGGCGTATGCGCTCCCAAGAGGCCGTGAACGCGTTCCAGGGACTCAATGCCGACCTCTGCGTGATGGCGTTTGTCACCGACATCGTCCCGGACTCGATTCTGGACAACCCCACCAAGGGCACGATCCAATACCATCCGTCCCTTCTGCCCAAACACCGGGGTCCAAGCTCCATGAATTGGCCGATTATTCAGGGGGAGACCGAAACGGGGCTTACCATCTTTTGGCCCGACAAGGGGCTTGATACTGGCCCCGTACTTCTCCAAAAAACGGTGGAGGTCGAACCCCACGACACCCTAGGCTCCCTCTACTTCGACAAGCTCTTTCCCATGGGTGTCGACGCCCTCGCCGAAGCCGTGCGCATGGTGGCCGAAGGCACGGCGCCCAAGTTGGTCCAGGACGAGTCCCTGGCCACCTACGAGGGTTGGTGCCGGTCGGAAGACGTGATCATTGACTGGAACGAGCCGATTGCCACCATCTATGACCAGGTCAGAGGAACCGACCCCAGTCCCGGAGCGTCCGCCGTCTTCAAGGGAGAACCAGTGTTGCTCTTCCGGGCTTCGATGACTACCGGCTCAAGCGGCAAATCCCCGGGAGAGGTCATCGAAGTCTCAGACGATGGCTTCTCCGTCGCCGCGTCCAACGGTGTGCTCAAGGTCGGTCGAGTACAACCACCAGGTTCCGGCAAGGTGATGGCCCCCGAATGGACCACTTCCGTGGGGCTGCGTCCCGGCGACAGGTTCGAACACTAGCGGCGTCTCCCCACCCGCAGGTCCCCTCTATATCCTCCCTAGAAGGTCAAGACCGTAATCAACTGTGCCACCTGCCATAGAGAAAATCGCCTCGAAGCTAACTTCTGCGACCAATGCGGCTCCCGGCTAACCATGGACCCGGAGCCCAACGGTCCACGGTCATCCAATGGACATGGGAAGCTAGGACCGCTGGACGGCATCCGAGTCATCGACTGGACCATGTGGGAGTTCGGACCGGTTTCCACCCTAATGCTGGCCGACCTTGGAGCGGAAGTAATCAAGGTGGAGTCATTGGACGGTGACCATGGCAGGCAATTCACCAGGGTTGGCAGTGTAAACTCAGCCCTAGGAGGAAACCTCAACGCTTACTTCGAGTCCCTAAACCGTCAGAAGAAGAGCATGCCATTGACCTCAAGAACCCCAAGGGCGTTGAGGTCATGCACCAACTCGCCGCCAAGTCCGACGTTTTCGTGGAGAACTTCCGGCACGGCGTGGCGGAGCGCATGGGGCTGGGTTACCAAGACCTGATCAGACACAACGCAATGATCGTCTACGGTTCGGCCACCGGTTACGGTCCCAAGGGGGCCGGACTCGGGCAAACCCGGCTTCGCCTTGACCGGAGAGGCCCGCTCCGGCGGCCTTTGGTGGGCCGGCCCGGACAATGGCCACCCGTACAGTGTCGGCGGAGCCGCAGACCAGATGGCCGGGATAATACTCTCATACGGAGTTCTAGGAGCGCTGGTGGCCCGGGAGCGGTTGGGCGTCGGACAAGAGGTGGACGCCTCCCACCCGGGCAGCATGATGTGGCTGGGCGGCCTCCGGTACGGGATGGCCTTGCTCACCAAAAACGTGCCTGTGCGTCCAGACCGCGCGATGGCCCGAAACCCGCTCTGGAACTACTACCAGTGCCAAGACGGTCGGTGGATCGCCTTCTCGATGAACCAGAGTGACCGCTACTGGCCCTTCGTGTGCAACGCCGTACGCCGTCCTGACCTGGTTGACGACTCAAGGTTCAACAGCATCGAGGCTAGGACCGAGAACCGGGGCGAGTGAGTTGCAATACTAGACTCGATTTTCATCACCAAGCCGCTGGACGACTGGGCTGAGGTCCTTGAAGACTCCGGAAACACTATCTGGGAACGGGTCCAGGACGTGTTTGACCTTCCCAGCAACCCCCAGGTGGTAGCCAACGACTATATCGTCGACTTCGACCACCCAATTATCGGACCATCAAAGTGGCTCCAGACACCAGTGGGCTACAACAAGACGCCCATCTCCACCCGGAAGATGGCTCCGGCCCACGGGGAACACACGGAAGAAGTGTTGATAGACACGCTGGGCTATACCTGGGACGATATCGGCAGGCTCCATGACGCTGGCGTGATTCTCTAGACTAGGTCCAATCCGGCGTTTAGGCCTTTTAACAGGGGAAATGACTGGTCGGGGTGAGTGGATTCGAACCACCGACCTCCACGTCCCGAACGTGGCGCCCTTCCACTGGGCCACACCCCGAGCGTCTACCGAGGGGTCTCGAGTGCGGACTCGAGACGGTTGCTCACTAGCCTCGGCCACCTATTATAGCCTACCACGAACCTCCGGGGTGCATCCCCGTGCAACCTTGGGCATCCAATCTTTGAAAGGCCCGGAAATGCTTGCGCACCACAACCAGTATCATATTTCCGTCGAGGGGAAATACCTGATGACCTCCACAAGACGATTCACCGCGCTCATTGCCCTGATGTTCGCCCTTGCCTGCGGTTCGGCCGCTTCCCCAAACGCTGGCGACTCACCTGGAGCCGATTTGTCTGCCTATCCAACAGGGGAAGCCAGGTCAGGGGACAGTCCTGCAGCGGGGTCCACCAATCGGCTAGACAAAGTGAAACAGACCAACACCCAGGACACGGCCAACAAGGCCCCGGGAAAGAAGGCGGAAATGTCCATGGCGGGAAGCCCATCCGCATCAAGCAACACGGCCAACGGTCACGCCACGTCCCAACCCTCGGTCATGGCGGAGAAGAAAGAAGAAGCGCCGGGGTCTCTAGCAGGTACGGGCGGGATTGAGCCCATAAGCGACGAGCAGGCAGTTGCGGAGTTGCGTCGGGCGGGAATCTCCACCAGCGGATGGGACACAAACTTTAACCTCAGGTCCGTCGATTACGACGACATACTCGGCGGCGGGCCGAACAAGGACGGCATCCCGGCCATAGACGCGCCTATCTTCCAGACGGTGACTGAGGCGGATGAATGGCTCGATGGCCGCGAGCCGGTGCAGGTCGTTCACATAGACGGCGATGCCCGGGCATATCCAATGCAGATCATGATGTTCCACGAAATCGTCAACGACACGGTGGGAGGTGAGCCCGTCGTTATCACCTATTGACCCCTGTGCAATAGCGCCTTCGTGTACAGGCGCACGGTGGGAGACCAGGTGCTCGACTTCGGGACGTCAGGAAAACTTCGCTACAGCAATCTCATAATGTACGACCGCCAGACCGAGTCATGGTGGCAGGAGATGGGCGGTGAGGCCATCGTCGGCGACCGAACCGGCCAGAAACTGGACCAGCTCTACCTCAGCATCGTGTCCTGGGATGAATTCAAGGCGTCTTTCCCTGACGGTAAGACGCTGTCCAGGGATACCGGACATTCCCGCCCCTACGGAAGCAACCCCTATGCGGGCTACGACCAGGCCAACCCATTCCTGTACCGGGGCCCCATCGACTCGCGGCTCAATCTGATGGAGCGCGTCGTGGGCGTCACTATCGCCGATGAGTCAATAGCCGTCCCGTTCACCCTGTTGGCGCAGGCGCACGTGGTCCACCACTCGCTCAACCATCAGAACCTCGTGGTTTTCTTCAAAGAGGGGACCGCCTCACCCATCGACTCCCGTTACATTCCGGAGGGCCGCGACGTTGGCGCGACAGGAGTGTTCGACCCCAACCTGGAGGGACAGATGCTCACTTTCACCGGAGACGGCGCGGAGATCACCGACGATCAGACCGGCAGCGCATGGGACCTCTTTGGCAAGGCCGTCTCAGGCCCACTGAAAGGGAAGCAACTCACCGCCATCCCAAACAGCGGTAGCCAGCTCTGGTTTTCCTGGGCAGTCTACCGGCCTAATACGCTGGTCTTGGGGAACTAACGACTGGGCCCAGCAAAACCAGGAGGGGAGATGTGCTCCGGACCGTCGAGAGGATCGATGGTTGCAAGCCCTTCGACAGTTGCGGCATGTTAGAGACGCTCGTCCGCACATACAAATGTCAGTGGCGGAGGAGTACTGCGGCGGACGGTCAAACAACCACCAAGCTGGAAAGCATCCAAAGCCCTGAGAGGATGTGAATCGATGAGCCGTGCGGCCTCCTCCGTGACGGAACTTGCAGGTTCCACGAGATACAGCGACGACCGGTCCTCACCGATCCGTTCTATGATTTGATTGGCCTCCCGGGTAGGGATATCTCCCTCTCGCTCTCTCCTGCGCACCGCGGAACGAGATTCAACCAGAGTGACATCCAAAATCACTATGTTATCGGTGTTTCCGGCGACGAGGCTTTCGGCAATCGAGATTACGTGGTCTGTGCCTTGTTCCTCGACGTAAAGCTTGAGCAGGGCGCTGGTATCGAAGTAATAGGTGGCCACGCGCGTCAGTCCCTATCTCTGATGAATCTCACATCGGGCATCTCTGTGATAATCCTCTTACTATGTCCCGCCCCCGCAATCCGTCATTCCCGCGCAGGCGGGAATCCAGAAATGCCAATGATAGTGTCCGTTGCTGGTTGGGCAGGTTCCTGGATTCCGGGTCAAGCCCGGAATGACGGGCGGGGAGTAAGACGGACACATCAAGCCTGAACAGTTACAGGGCTGCCTCCTCGGTCCGCAGGGTCAACGTGGCTGTATTCGCGAGTTGGCCGCTCAACCCGCCAGGGCCTTAAGACGTTCCTGGAACGCCTGCAGACGCTCCAGCACTCTGGTAAGGCGGGACAACCACTGGTCTCCCAGGCTACGTGTCGGCATTTGAATCCGCTGATTGCCCACGCTGACTGAAGGACCCAACGCCTTCTGAAGCGGTCCTCGCGCGCCGCCGACGGGGACTCGAAGCTGAACGACTATCCCGTCGTCGCTCTGCAGAATCGATTCTACCCCGAGACCTCCCGCCAAGGCTCTCAGTTCAGCAACCTTGAGCAGATTTTCCACTTCCTCCGGAGGAGGACCGAAACGGTCTCTTAGCTCGGCCCCCAATAGCGGCGCATCGTGACGCTCCCTGATCTGAGCGGCACGTTGATAGATCGCGAGCCGCGACGCCATGTGGTCTATGTAGCTCTCCGGGATGCGGGCGGGCATCTGAAGCTCCACCCTGGGAAGCTCCGCCACAAGCGCGCTGGCGGTACTGGAGTCGTCTCCCTCGCCCCGCTTCAGTTCCTCCACGGCCTCCTTTAGCAACTGTCCGTAGAGGTCAAGGCCCACATCTCGAATATGCCCGCTTTGGGCGGAGCCCAGCAGGTTGCCGGCTCCTCGTATCTCCAGGTCGCGCATGGCGATGCGGAACCCGGCCCCCAGTTCCGACGCTTCGAGAATCGCTTCCAACCGGCGCTGCGCCGCGTCGGTAATCCGCCGGCCTCTGGGCACCAGCATATAAGCGTAGGCCCGGTGGTCACCTCTGCCGACGCGGCCACGAAGCTGGTAGAGCTGGGCCAGACCGAAACGGTCGGCGCGATCGACTATCAGAGTGTTGACGTTGGGCATGTCCAGCCCCGACTCGATGATAGTGGTGCAGAGCAGTACGTCGGCTTCACCATTGGCGAAGGAATACATCACGTCTTCGAGGTCCGTCTCGGGCATCTGCCCGTGACCTATGAGCAGCTTAGCCTGCGGCACTAATTCCGCCAATTCCGCGGCCTTTTGCTGGATGGTGCGCACGCGGTTGTGCAGAAAGAACACCTGGCCGCCCCGTTCCATCTCCCGCAGGATGGCTTCCTTGATAACCTCATCGCTGTACTCGCTGACAAAAGTCTTGACCGGCAAGCGGGATTCCGGCGCGGTATCCATTGTGCTGAGGTCGCGTATACCTGAGAGGGCCTGGTTTAGCGTGCGCGGGATAGGCGTCGCGCTTAGAGTCAGAACATCCACTTCCCGCCGCAGCTTCTTGAGTTTCTCCTTGTGCGCCACACCGAAACGCTGCTCTTCATCCACTACCGCGAGTCCCAGGTTCTTGAACTGGACGTCCTTTTGTAAAAGCCTGTGCGTGCCGATTACGATGTCCAGAGACCCTTCTTTTAGCTCCTCGATAACCGCCTGCTGTTCCTTCTTGGTGCGAAAGCGGCTCAGCACCTCAACGCGGATCGGGAATGGGCTCAACCTTTCGCTGAAGGTCGCGTAGTGCTGTTGCGCCAGCACGGTCGTAGGCACGAGCAGGCCCACCTGCATACCGTCGTTAACCGTCTTGAAGGACGCTCTTAAAGCCACTTCCGTCTTGCCATATCCCACGTCCCCACAGATCAGCCGGTCCATGGGCTTGGTCTGTTCCATATCGGACTTCACGTCGGTGATGGCGGCCGCCTGGTCAGGGGTTTCCTCGTATGGGAAGGAGTCCTCCAGTTCCCGCTGCCATACTGTGTCCGAACCGAACTCATGGCCCTGGGCCACTTCTCTGGCAGCCTGCACCCGAAGCAACTCCGCGGCCAACTCCCTGGTGGCCACCTTGACCTTCTGCTTGACTCTGGCCCATTCGGCGGAGCCCAGGCGTGTCAGGTTTGGTGGGTGGTCTTGGGCCCCGACGTAGGCCGTAACCCGGTCGAGGTGCTCCGTGGGCACGTACAACTTGTCCCGTTCCGCATACTCCAGGACCAGGTACTCTTTTTGTTCCTCCTCGTCTCCCAACCGGGTAGTCCCGCCGAATCTCGCCACGCCGTGGTCTATGTGGACCACGTAGCTGCCCTCCACTAGGTCGGAAAGGTTGGCGATTGCCGTGCCCGGTTCCGCCCGCCTGGAGGGCCGGTAGCGCCGTTCCTTGACCGTACCAAATAATTCCGCGTCGCTCAGCAACATCAGGGCGGGGACCTTGTCCGCGTCTTCTTCGGCCTGCCCACTCACCGAGCCCAGGTACCACCCTTCCCGGAGCGAGCCAGGGACGATTAAGATCTCACCTGCCCTTGGGGATTCTTCCACCGCGGACGGCAGACTGGCATGTACACCCTGCTCTTCAAGAATCTCGGCCAGGCGGCGGGCATGTTGGGTTACCGCAACGATGGCCTTTCCCTCTGAGGCCCAGCGCCGGGTATCGTTCCCCAATTGCTCTAGCCTGCCGTAGTAGGGGGTCGCCGGTTGGAAAAGGCTGTCCTCGGATTCGCCCAACCAACCGTGTACCTGGACTCTAGGACGCCGCTCCAATTCCTTCGAGAACCCCTCCCAAGGGAGGAACGGAGACGGGAAGCCCTGAGGAAGTTCTCCCCGCTCTTCCCTGCCCGCCCTCATTCGCTCGAACCGTTCTTCCAAGTCGGCGGCCTCGGTATCCACCTGGGACGGAAGTTCCAGAACGATGCGCCCGTCCTCGGGCAGATAATCCAACAGACTGGTGTCGTTGAGAAGCCCACTGTAGAAGGTCAGAGTCTCCAGGTTGGGTGCGGAGAGGAGACCGGCCAATTCGTCCTCGATGCGCTCCCGCATTTCGGGGTCGCAACGGCTGAAATCCATCTGCCCAATGAGGCGTTCAACCCGCTGGCGGTCCACGAAAGCTGGTAGCTGTTCGCGTGCGGGAATTATGCTCACCCTGTCTGCCTCTCCCACCGAACGCTGCGTGTGGGGGTCGAACCGCCTAATGGTGTCGACTTCGTTGTCCCATAACTCGATGCGGAACGGAAGCTCGGCATCGGAGGGATATATGTCGAGGATGCCTCCTCGGAGGCTAAATGTCCCCGGTAGTTCCACCACCGGCTCGCTGTGGTATCCAAGGTCCACCCAACGTGGGAGCACTTCATCCAACCGGACACGCTGGCCGGTCTTCCAAGTGTTCCCGGCGTTCGGCCCGGCGCTTCCCCCAGTGTCCATTCCAGCCATGACACTGATGGGCAGGGTCCGCCGCAAGGCCGCGCTCAGGGAGGCTACCACCAGTGGAGACGGCCTGTCCCCCCGGTTCTGGGGTTCGTGGGAGCAAGCCAAGGCGGCCAAGGCGGCCAACCGCTGATTGCTCGTGTTCGCGTCCACCGCCAGCCGTTCGAAGGGCAACACTTCCGGTTCGGGCAACAGGTAAACCGGCTCATCCTCCCCTAAGTAAGTGAGTAGCTGGTCATGAAGCCGTCTGGCATCCTCCTGGCGAGGCGTAATTGCAAGTGTTGGGACACGGTGGGCATCCCACAACGCGCCGATATATGTTGGCCGCGAGCCCTGCCGCACAGTAACTTCAAAGGGCGCAGCCGCGGAAGCCCCAGCCTCCCCCGGCCGGAGAAACATGGGGTGCCGATTAACGAGGTAAAGGAGACCTTTCAACGACATACAATCACGTTCAAAGTTGAAGATTTGGGTACACCCAGTAAACATTGCGCGCTGAGGCCAAACGCGCCCCATGCGCAAACGGGCTGACACGCTCAGCCAGCCCCGTATGCATCATTCTAATCCGCGCCACGCCGCCCAACAAGATCAAATCCCACGGGCGGGCACGGCCATTCAATTGTTGGCCGTATTCCACATTCCAGTTATTTCCGCCGCCCCCCGTCATTCCCAACTCTCCCGTCATTCCCGCGAAAGCGGGAATCCAGAGATTCCCAGCCCACGGACAATGACCGAGCGCGTGAACTCCTGGTTTCCGGCTCAAGGCCGGAAAGACGGCCCGCACCGCATGGCGAAATGCCCGTGATCAGATTGCCAAGTGTGACATTTGAATGACCCTGCATGGTCCGGAGCCTGTCGGGTCAATCCCGCATGATATAATTCCGATTGGTTTCATGGGCGTTCAGCGCCCCTCCGAATTTCATCTAGATCGAATGTCGTTACATTAACTTGCAATCAACCCGCTCCCGACATGACTAACATCCAGGAACCACGTTACCGCCGCATCGTCGTCAAGGCCGGGACCAGCGTCTTGACCGAAGCTCCGGCGCACCAAGCGCTCGACCACCGGGTCATGGGCAGTATCGTAGCCCAGATCGCGAGTTTGCATCAACAGTCCGTCGAGGTCCTGCTCGTAACTTCCGGGGCCATCGCAGCCGGACGGGATGCCCTGGGTGGCGAGGCGGACAAGCAGGACATAGTTTCGAGACAAGTCCTGGCCGCCGTGGGCCAGATCCGCCTGATGGGCGTGTACCAAGAGCTTTTCGCCTCCCACGGATTGCAAGTCGCCCAAACTCTGCTCACCGCCGGAGACCTCTCCCAACGCCAGTCCTACCTAAACGTACGCAACACATTGCGAGGGCTCCTCGATCTGGGCGTAGTGCCAATCCTCAATGAAAACGACGTGGTGGCCGTGGACGAGATCGGCGAAGTGTTCGGCGACAACGACCGTCTCTCCGCCTTACTGGCCAACTTGGTGGACGCGGACCTCTTGATTATCCTCACCGACATAGAGGGGCTCTTCACCGCCGACCCTCACCTGGACCCCCAGGCTGAGTTGATCCCATGGGTAAAGGAAGTCGACGACCGAATCGAGTCTCTGGCTGGAGGGGGGCTCAACCCTTGGGCCCGCGGCGGGATGCCCACCAAGATCGACGCCGCCCGCATGGTAACCAAGTCCGGCATCACTATGGTAATGTGTCACGGATTGACTGAAGATGCGGTGCTGCGCGCCGCGTATGGACAACAAATCGGTACTCTGTTTCAACCTTCAACTGACAAACTCGAAGCCCGGAAGCGCTGGATGCTGAGCGCCATGTCCCTAAGAGGCGAGGTTTTCGTCGACGCGGGGGCCGCGATGGCGCTACAGGCCGACCACCGGAGCCTGCTCCCCGCTGGAATACAGGAGGTAACAGGCCAGTTCCAGCGAGGGGATATAATCTATATCGTGGGGATGGAAGGACGCCGAATCGCCTGCGGCATCGCCAATTACGCCGCCGACGAGGTGCAACGAATCCGAGGTCTACGCTCCCACCAGATACAAGGCGAGCTGGGCTATCACTACGGCCAGGAAGTGGTCCACCGCAACAATCTGGTATTGTTGTAGACCCCAGTCCTATCGCCTGGCGCTCGACTCCGCGTCTAGGACTCAAATATGAGCATCTTTAGGTTCCCAATAGAAATCGCCGACTCCACGGGAGAACGATTTCAACCCGTTGACGCTTGGGTGGACACGGGGGCCAGTTACACGCTGGTCCCGGGGACTCTGTTGGAAGGTTTGGGACACACACCGGACCATAACTTGCGGTTCAGCCTCGCCGACGGGAGCATTACCGAATTGGGCGTGCCCCAGGTCACCATTCGAATCAATGGCGAAACGCGAGTGGTGTCCTGCGTGTTTGGCGGGGACGGCGCCGAGCCTCTGTTGGGGGCAACTGCCCTGGAAGAATTCGCTCTTGGCGTAGACCCCCTAAATCACACCCTGGTCCCGGTGGTTCTAAAGTTGCTTGGTTTTAACCCGGAGAGTTATGAAGACTAACACGATCGAAGACCTGATGGACCAGGCCAGAGCCGCCCGCGAGGCCTCCCGGGAATTGGCCAGACTCTCCACCGAGGTCAAAAACAGGATATTGGTCAACATCGCCGAGGCGCTGGAGTCCAATCAACAACCCATCCTCGAGGCCAACGCCCTGGACTACGCCGCTGGCAAGGACGATGGCCTCACCGAATCCCTGCTGGACCGGTTGCTCCTGACTGGGGACCGGCTGCATGCGCTGGCCTCGGACGTCCGCCAGGTGGCGGCGCTGCCTGACCCCGTGGGAGAGTCCCTGGAATCAAGGACCATGCCCAATGGGCTGCTGATCGACCGCCGCCGGGTGCCTCTGGGAGTGATCGGCAGCATCTACGAGAGCCGCCCCAACGTTACCATCGACATTTCCGTCCTATGCCTCAAGTCAGGCAACGCCTGTGTCCTGCGCGGCGGCAAGGAAAGCATGCACTCCAACGCGGCCTTGGCCGCCCTTGTGCGCGATTCCATCTTCAGGGCCGGCGGGCCAGTGGAATCAGTCCAATTCATTGACAACACGGACCGCTCTTTGATCAACGCCATTCTGGGAATGAAAGAGTACATCGACTTGTTGGTCCCGCGTGGCGGAGACGCTTTGATCCGGTTCGTTGCCGAAAACGCCAGCATGGCCGCGGTCACCGGCGGTATCGGCGTGTGCCACACCTACATCGACCGGGACGCCCACCTGGAAAAAGCCGCCAGCATAGTGTTCAACGCAAAAGTGCAGCGTCCTTCAGTATGTAACGCCTTGGACACCGTGATCGTCCACTCGGAGATCGCACCCCGATGCCTGCCGCGAATTGCCCGCGAGTTGACCGAGGCCGGTGTGGAACTGCATTGCGACCGCCGCGCCCTGAGCATCCTCGGACCCAACCCCACCTCGTCCGAAGCCGCCACCGATGGCTCTCGCGTCGGAAGCATTCTCCCGGCCAACGAAGAGGACTGGGGAACGGAGTTCCTATCCCTGCTGGCTTCCGTCAAAGTCGTGGATTCCCTGGACGACGCCCTGGACCACATCGAGACCTACGGCTCTGGGCATTCCGAGGCCATAGTCACCGAGGACCGCGAGGCCGCCCAACGGTTCCTTGACGAAGTAGACGCCTCCGCCGTGTTCGTCAACGCAAGCACCCGGTTCAATGACGGCGGTCAATTCGGTCTCGGCGCTGAAGTAGGGATAAGCACCCAGAAGTTCCATGCCCGGGGGCCGATGGGACTGAAAGAGCTAATGTCCTACAAGTGGGTGGTCATCGGAGACGGACAAGTTAGAGACTAGACCGGGAGGAGGGCCGTGGCGGAGTTTATCTTCGAACGCGAGGTTCGGACTCCCTACTCCGAAGCCTACACGATTCAGGAAGGCGATCGCCTGGTAGGCAGGATAGATATCCATTTCTCCTTCGAGTTGATCCACGTATCTTTAGCTGTCGATGAAAGCCTCACCCAGGACTCTATCCAGGAGATCATGTCCTGCATCGACGAGGACCTCATAGATGCGGTTGGGATTCCCAGGGACGGCTTCGTAATCCACGTGTTTCAAGGGCGCGAGACAGGTGTGTTTACAGACGACGATTTCGAAGACGACGATGACTACTAGCCAGCTCTATATCGTTCCAAGGACCCTCAAGAGCCTGTCAACTTCCGGACGGTCATGAGGGGCCGCGCTCCGGTACTCAAACCGAACTATCCCCTCCGCATCGATCACGAAGTCCCCGCCTAACTGCCGAAGATAGCTCCTGTGAAACCCAGCCCATCTGCCCTGGAAAAGCAACTTCGCATAGGCGAACAAAGCTGGCGCCCCGAAAACCTGTGAAGCCGTCCCTGTGGGCAACTGGTAAGCGCGGTACACGTCACGCTCAGGGTCGGAGAGCAACGGAAATGGTAGCTGCATGAGCCGCGATTGCCGGAACAGCAGCCCTCTGGGCTCGAAGGACACCGCCGCCACCTCTCCCCCGAGGGCACGCACCTCCTCGAATCTGCGTCGCAACTGCGACAGGTGCTCCCGGCAGGGAAGTCAGGTGAAATGACGCAGGAAGACCAGAATTAACGGCTGACCCAAATACGAACCCAGGTCGACGAAATCCCCATCCGGGTCTGGCCGCGTGAAACCTGGGGCCGGACCGCCCAAGAGGCCACTGGAGTTTGAGGGTCCGGAATGCAAAATCGGCGAGGACGGTCCCGGCTATTTTCGCTGGATGGCCCGCTTGGCCGCATCCCTCACGGCTTCCGCAGTCAGGCCCGCCTTGGCCATCAGCTCGTTTGCGGTCCCGGACTCACTGTAACCCCGCAGGGCCACCATCTCCAAGGGGACAGGACTGCCCTGGCCAACCACCTGCGCGACGATGCTGCCGAGGCCGCCGTGTGACAGGTGTTCCTCCGCGGTTACTATTGCCCCGGTATCTCGGGCCGCGGCGAGAATGGCCGCTTCGTCGATCGGGCTCAGCGTATGGACGTTGATCACCCTCGCCGAGATGCCCTCTTGTTCCAAGAGCTCGGCGGCGTCGAGCCCGACGGACACCATCACCCCAGTGCCGACAATCGCCAGGTCTGAGCCCTGCCGGACCACTTCGGCCTCACCCAGCTTGAACTGGTAGTCACTATCGTGGATTACCGGTGTGTTGGCGCGGGACAGCCGTATGTAGAAGGGGCCATCGGTCTTCGCCGCCGCGCGCACCGCCTGGGCCGCCTCCACAGAATCAGCGGGACAGACGACAGTGAAGCCCGCTAGGGAGCAGGCCAGCGCGATGTCTTCGATACCGTGAGCCGACATCCCGTCTTCCCCGGTCAGGATACCCGCGTGGGTGCATACCAGCTTCACGTTGAGATGGGCCTGCGCCACCAGCACCCGCAATTGGTCGAAGGGCCTGCCGACCCCAAACACCGCGAAGGTCGCCACGAACGGCGTCTTCCCGGATGCGGCCAGACCGGCTCCAACCCCGACCATGTTCTGCTCGGCGGGGCCAAAATCGAAGAACCGCTCGGGGTATTGGTCTCGCCAGAGGTGGGTAAAAACGGATACGTTCAGGTCGCCGCCTAGGACGACTATCTCCGGGTGTTCGTCGGCGATCTCCAGCAAGGTCCTGCCAAAGGTCTCGCGAGTAGACCCCATCTGCTTTTGCGCCACCATTACGCGAGCTCCTTCATTGCCGCTTCGAACTCTTCCTGATTGGGCGCCCGCCCGTGGAATGCGGGGTTGTCTTCCATAAACGACACGCCCTTTCCCTTGACCGTATGGGCGATGATCGCCGTAGGCCGGGTGCGGCGCCGTTTAGCCTTTGCGATTGTCTCCAGCAGTTCGGGGTAGTCGTGGCCGGATGTCTCGTAGACCCGCCAACCAAAGGCACGCCACTTCCCCGCCAGCGGCTCCAAGGTCATGACTTCGTCGGTATGCCGGTCGTTCTGGATCCGGTTGCGGTCCACGAAGGCGATCAGGTTGGTCGCCTTGTGATGGGACGCGGCCATTGCGGCCTCCCAAACTTCACCTTCGTCGCATTCACCGTCTCCCAGCACCGCATAGACCAGACTGTCCCGCTTATCCATCTTAGCTGCGAGAGCGCAGCCAAGCGCGAAGGAGAGCCCCATGCCCAGGGAGCCGGAGTTCATCTCCACTCCCGGTACCATGGGATGGGCGTGGCCCTGCAGACGGCTGTTCAGTTTACGGAAGGTCCCCAGCTCCTCGTGGGGAATGTAGCCAGCTTTCGCCAGCACGGCGTAAAGCCCAGGAGAGGCGTGACCTTTGCTGAGGACCAAACGGTCCCGGTCAGGCCATTGAGGGTTCTGTGAATCGTGACGCATCTCCCGGAAATAGAGGGAGACGAGAATGTCCAACTCGGACAGGGAGCCACCCGGATGACCGCTCCCGGCGGCGTAAATAGTGTTGACAACGTCGCGCCTTAGCTCACGGGCCAACAAGGCTAAACCTTCGGCATCGTACGCCTGGTCTGCTCTGGCAGTGCTTGTTGTCAACGTTCACCCCCACCGGACCGGCCCCTTTGTCAGCCATGCGCCAAGGGACGCGGGTCGAAAATTCGGCGCCAAAATTATAAGCCTGCCCCCATCGGAATGTCTAGGCGGTCCACTGGCAATCGGTTAATCGTGTACCTATAATTGGGCCCAATTCCCATGCTCATTGACTCTCACTGTCACATCGCCCCTCCGGATTTCCCCTCGCGCCGAGCGGAATTGGCAACTAGGGACGCCACATTCGCCAGCATGTTTTACAACCCTCGGGCGCGTCTGGCAACAGCGGACACCCTGGTGGAAGATATGGACAGGGACGGCGTTGAGCGCGCCGTCGTGATGGGCGTCGGTTGGCGTGAACGCGAAGTGGCGCGGGAGGCAAACGATTATATAATTCAATCAGTGGACCGATTTCCGGACCGGCTCATCGGCTTCTGTTCAGTCAATCCCGCTTGGGCGGAGAGGGCGTTGGAGGAGATGGACCGGTGCGCTTCCGCCGGACTCAAGGGAGTCGGGGAGCTTCACCCGGACACCCAGGATTTCGACATCACCAACGCCGCGAGCCTGTCCCCATTCATGGCTGCTGCCCGCAGGCTGGAGCTACCCGTCCTGGTGCATTGCTCGGAGCCGGTGGGCCACGAGTACCCTGGCAAGGGCCGCACCACGCCGGACAAGATATACCGGTTTATCAAAAACTTCCCGGACAATCTCATCATTTGCGCCCACTTCGGAGGAGGATTGCCCTTTTACGCGCTGATGCCGGAAGTGCCGGAAGTTCTCCGTAACGTGTACTTCGACTCCGCCGCGAGCCCGTTCTTGTACCGGGCCCAGGTATACGCCGAAGTTTCCCGGCTGGTGGGAACTGACAAGTTGTTATTCGCCAGTGACTACCCTTTGGTGCGGGTGGCCAGGGCCCTAGGGCAGGTTGATGAGGCTTGCTTGGGCATCGAGTCCCGCGCCTCGATTCTTGGTGGAAACGCAGCCAAACTTTTCGGGCTATCGCCCTGAGTTCTAGCCCGGCCAGAAGAACGCCCTGGAGAAACCTCGGGAGAAAACAAGATGGAAGAAATGCCGACGCTTCCAGACTACCTTCGCGACCGCCTGGACTTGGTGTTCGTGGGGCTAAACCCTTCGCTTCCGTCCATCCGGGCCGGCCATTATTTCGCCAACCCGCGCAACAGGTTCTGGCCCGCGTTGAACCGTTCCGGGCTCGTGGGCCGCGACCTGGGACCTGAAGACGACGCGTCGTTGCTTGTTGACGGAATCGGGTTCACCGACGTGGTGAAACGGGCAACGGCCCAGGGTTCCGGGCTCAAGGCGGCCGACTATCGGCAGTGGGCGCCAGTGCTTAGAGACAAGTTGCTGACATTTCAACCCCGCGTCGCCAACTTTCACGGCGTCATGGCGTACAAAGCCTATCTCCGCTACGCCGAGGGGGAACGGGAGACCCCGGAGTTGGGGCTTCAAGAGCGGGCCATCGGCAGCACCCAGATCTTCGTAACTCCCAACCCCAGCCCCGCCAACGCCGTCTACTCGATAGACGACTTGGCCGAATGGTATCGCCGGTTGGGCCGGTTTCTCGATGAGGCGGCATGATGCCAACCGCCGAAGCAAAGATACGCGCCTTTATCGCCCTCCATATTTCCGAGCAGGCGCGCGAGACCTTGGCCCAGGTCATGGCCCGGTTGGAAGAGGCTACCGGGAACGGCGTTCGCTGGGTGAAATCGGATGGGGTCCATTTGACCTTGAAGTTCCTGGGCGATATCCCCTCGAACCAAACTCAAGAAGTCATTGAGTCCATGAGGAAATCATCAGATGGTCATGGCGTATTCCAATTAAGTCTCTCCGGGTTGGGGATGTTCCCCAATCAGAGACAGCCCAGAATTCTTTGGGCCGATGTTACCGGAGACCTTGAAGCGTTGTCCTTAATTCAAGAGTCGGTGGAAACAGCCATGTCCGGCCTGGGTTTTCAACGGGAGCGGAGACCCTTCCGGCCCCATCTCACCATTGGACGTGTGCGTGACGGGGTCAGGCCCAAACAGAGACAGACTATCGGCGATTCACTTTCCTCCATAAAGATGAGGCCAAGTCAGCCCTGGCAAGTCGACTCTGTCCATCTCATTCGCAGCGTCCTTCTGCCCCAGGGAGCGGTATACACCTCCTTGGGTTCGGCGGAACTCCGGTGAGCATGTCCCGCGAGACCACCTTCATCGAGCCTGTACCTCCCTTCGATTTCGACCTGACAGCCGGATACCACACCTACTTCCAAGGACGCTACGGGTCGGACTCGCTGGAAGACGGCGTGTACCGGCGGTTGCTCGACCTCGGCGGCAATCTGCTGCTGGCGTCGGTCTCATCCGTGGGAAGCGTGGACCAACCCAGGCTACAAATCGACCTTCAGGGTGAACGGTTGGGGGCCGAAGACGTCGCCAACGCGGCCAGACGCGTCGGCTGGCTTCTGGGCGCGGACCAGGACCTGGGACCCTTCTACAGCATGGCCAGCCGCGACCACATCCTGTCCAGCATTGCGGAGCGATTTCGGGGGCTCCACCTTCCCCATACCGCCACCGTGTTCGAGGCGGTGGTCCTGGCAATACTCGGGCAGCAGATAAGCACTCAGGTCGCCAGGGTGATTCGCACTCTCTTAATCGAGACCTACGGTCCTCGGCTGATTGCCGATGGAGTCACTTACTACGCGTTCCCACGCCCCGACAGGTTGGCGGAAGCCCCGGTCGAGGAGCTTCGGGGACTCAAGCTCAGTTGGCGTAAGGCCGAGTATGTGCGGGGAATCGCCGTGTCCGCGCTGGAAGAGGCGGAAGGGCTGGAGTATTTGCACCGGCTCGACGATGGGGAAGTCATTAGCCGTGTCACAAGCTTGCGCGGCGTGGGCCCGTGGACTGCTCAATGGCTGTTGGTCCGCGCACTGGGCAGGCCCGACGCGCTGCCCCTTGGCGATCTGGCGTTGAGACGGACGGTGTCGAATCTAGGCTTCGGCGGCCAACCGGTAAACGACAAAGAGGTCGAAGAGTATTGCCAACGGTGGTCGCCGTGGCGGACTTACGCCACCGTGTACATGTTCGCCGCCATGCGCACACCCATGGGGTAGTTTCCCTACCGGAACATGTTCATCAGGTTCTTGGGGTTGCGTGACCGGCTTAGCTGGCGCATCAGCTTTTGAGTCTGCCTAAACTGGTTCAAGAGCTGGTTGATGTCCTGGGGAGTCGTGCCGCTACCCCGGGAAATTCTCCGCTTCCGGCTGTTGTTCAGGATTTCCGGGCGGCGGCGCTCCTCGACGGTCATGGACCGGATGATAGCCTCCACTCGTTGGACCTGGCCGTCATCCAGGGATCCCGCGGGCATCTTCGAGCCCATCTGGCTCATGCCGGGGATCATCTCCATGATTTGGCTCAAGGATCCCATCTTCTTGACCGTCTGGATTTGCTGTAGGAAGTCGTCCAGGTCGAAGGTTGCCTGCCGGAACTTGCGCTCTAACTCCTTGGCCTGGTTTTCGTCCACCGCCTCCTGCGCCCTTTCGATGAGGGACAGCACGTCTCCCATAGCCAATATCCGGGACGCCATACGGTCGGGGTGAAAGGCCTCCAAGGCGTCGGAGCGTTCGCCCACACCCATATACTTGATCGGAACGCCTGTTACTCGGGTCACGGACAGGGCCGCGCCGCCCCTGGCGTCGCCGTCCATTTTGCTCATGATGAGACCGGTGAGGGACACTCGCTCGTGGAAACCCTCCGCGGCGTTCACCGCGTCTTGGCCGGTCATAGCGTCCACTACCAGCAAGGTCTCTTGCGGATTGACGGCGTCCTTGACGCTTTCCAACTCTTTCATGAGATCATCATCGATCTGCAAACGCCCGCCGGTGTCGATAATTGCCCAGTTGACACCCAATTCTTCGGCGCGGCGCACGCCGGCCTTGGCAACCTGGACCACGCTGGATGAGGCTGGGTCCTCGGAATATACCGGGACGTCTAGCTGTTTGCCCAGGGTCTCCAATTGTTGGATCGCAGCCGGGCGGCGTAAGTCAGCGGCTATAAGTAGCGACTTGTGGTTCTGCCGTCGCAGCGCCAGCGCCAGCTTGGCCGCCGTGGTTGTCTTTCCCGACCCTTGAAGGCCCACCAGCATGAGGACATTCGTGGGCTGACTGGAGGGCACTATCCGGTGGTCGCCTCCATCCAACATGGCGGTTAGCTCTTCGTGGACGATCTTAACCACCTGCTGGCCGGGTGTAAGGCTCTCCATGACGTCCGCGCCCTGGGCTCTCTTTTTGACCGCCGCAACGAAATCTCTGGCGACTCGGAAGTTGACGTCGGCTTCCAGCAGAGACCGGCGCACCTGGCCCATGGCGTCGTCGATGTCCTTCTCCGTCAAGCGGCCCCTACTCGTGAGCCGCCCCATGATTCCGGTCAACTTCTCGGTTAGGTTCTCGAGCACTACGTCACTCCCTGGGCAACCCATCGGTTACCCGGATCTCATGAGTCAGGTCTGGCCGCGGGTTGCCGCCACTGATTCGATTGTATGGGCGCCCAGTTATCAGGGTCAAGGAAAACGAGGTTGTGTAAGTGTTAAATGTTCGGAGGTCAGTGGCTGGTTTCCGATGGTCAGTTGGTCAGTGAGTAATGGCGGCCGTCAAGCGGCGCCAACCACCAGCCACCGGGTACCGGCCACTGAAAAGTCTGCCTGTGGTAAAATTACCCCGGCTTCAAAGGGTGGTTGATATGGTGGCAGACGGGCTGATCTCTCCCCCGGACCACAACACCGGCTCCGCTTCAGGTCGCTGTTATGGAGTGTGTCCATGATCCCCCAACGCCTTAGCGTGCGCAACTTTCTCTGTTACCGGGAAGACGCTCCAACCCTCGACTTTTCCGGTATCCATGTGGCATGCCTGTGCGGCAACAACGGTCACGGAAAGTCCGCCCTGCTGGACGCCATCACCTGGTGCCTGTGGGGTGAGGCCCGGAGCAAGTCCCAAGACGACCTGATCTCTTACGGCGCAGGCGAGTGCCGAGTGGAATTGGACTTCTCTTCCCGGGACACCTGTTACCGGGTAATTCGCAGCCGGTCTCGCGGCGGGACCCGCCGCCGCCAGGGCGTAACCGATCTTCAGTTTCAGGTGATTGGCGGCGATTCACCGAGGGCGGTCACCGGCAACAGCGTCCGGGAGACCCAGGGCAAGATCATCCAGACCGTGGGCATGGACTATGACACGTTCATCAACTCGGCCTTTCTCCTTCAAGGACGCGCGGATGAGTTCACGAACAAAACCCCGGCTGACCGCAAGGCCGTGTTGGCCAAGATCATGGGCCTGGAGACCTACGACAGGCTGCAAGGCAGCGCCAGGGACCGTCTCAACGAGGCCACCGCCGAGGCTGCGGAAGCCGCGGGCGCATTGCAAAGGATGCGGTCTGACGCAGAGGAGATCGGTGACCCCTCCATCCTGCTGGCGGAGCTACAATCCCACCTCGCAGCCCTTAACTTGCGGCTCTTGGAACAGCGGCACGCAACGGAAAAGCTGCGCGCGACGGTGGAAGAGTTGCAAAGGCAGCGGGACTCCCTCACACCACTGCAAGACCAGATCCAGGAAGCAATTCAGGACCTTTCCGAGCTTCAAGTTAGCCTAGACGCCACAGCGGGGCGCGTCGGTCAGTACCAGTCCCTAACAGAGAAAGCCGACTCTATCCGGGACGGGGTCAAGGCGCTGGAACGGGCCAGGGAACAGTTCGATTCCATGGAGACCGCCAGAATCGAATTGGAGCAGCTCACCGCTCGGAAAGCCATCACCGTTCGGGCCATCGATGTCGCTAAGTCGCGCCTGGAAACCGTCGCAGAGCAGTTGGAACGCAAGGTGCGGTCCGAGCTACTACCCAAGGCTGAGGCCGAGTCCGAATTGACGCTGGAGATGGACAGAGTCCGGGCTGATCTTATAGGGTTGAAAGCCGAAGAGACGGAGATTACGGCGGAACGCCAGCGCCTCAGCGCCGTTTCCACCGCCATAGGCGAGGCGCACAGCGCCGCTGAGCGGTACAAGACCGAGGGACTGGAACTTCGGTCGAAACTGGAATTGCTCGACAGATCAAACGGCCATGACCCTCTCTGCCCATTGTGCCAGACACCTCTTGGAGACGACGGGTGTCTCCGGCTAGCCAAATCGTACCGCATTGAGATAGAAGACAAACGAGACCTATTCCGGCAGAACCAGGCGCGCCTCGAGTCGCTCCAGACCAAGCAGACCAACATGGAATCTGGCCTCGCGCGGCGGGAAGATACCCTGGCCAAAGCTACACTTACGTCTCAGGCGGGCCTGTCGTCCCTCGAACTCCGTATTCAGGAGTCACGCCAAGCCCAACAAGACCTTGCCACGGCCCAAACCGATCTGTCGCGGGTCACCGATTCCCTGGCCTCCAGCAGCTACGCCGGCCAAGAGTACGAGGACCTTCGGGATGTGGACCAGGAGATCAATGCCTTGGCCTACGACGAACTGGCTCGGCAGCGGAGCTACGGGGAAATCCAGGAGTTGCAACACTTCCTAGACCTCAACCGCCAGCTCGGATACGCGGAAGACAACCTGCCTTTGGAGACGGCCGCGCTCCAACGCGCCCAAGACATGCTCGAACGGCGGCAGTCGGAACTGGAAAGGCTCCGGCTCCAACACACAGCTAATCTGGAGGCAGTCGACCAGTTGCCCTCTCTGCAAACCCAGTTGGAGTCTTCAGACTCAGCTTTGAAGTTGCTTGAAGGCCAAGTGCGGCAGGCCACCGCGAAACAGGGCTTCTTGCAGGGGGAGGTCGAACGATTGGAGGGGATAAGGCGGGATATTGCCTCATCCTCAGTCCGGCTTTCAGCCCTGGAAGAAGACCAGGCGGTGTACCGGGAACTGGTCGGCGCTTTCGGCAGACAGGGCATCCAGGCGATGCTGATCGAGACCGTGTTGCCCCGGCTGGAGGAGGAAGCCAACCTCCTGCTGGGGAGAATGACCGACAACCGGATGCAGGTGCAACTAGAGACCCAGAGAGATCGCCGCAGCGGAAGAGGCGACCCCATAGAGACTTTGCAGATCAACGTCACCGACGAGCTTGGGCCGCGAGCCTATGAGATGTACAGCGGTGGCGAGGCCTTCCGCGTGAACCTGGCCCTGCGAATCGGACTGTCGAAAGTCCTATCCCAGCGCATGGGCGCTCCTTTGCCCACCCTGTTTATCGACGAAGGCTTCGGGTCCCAGGATGCCGCCGGGAGAGAGAGGATACTGGACGTCATCGGAGCCATCGAGGCCGACTTCGATAAGATAATCGTCATTACCCACCTCGAAGACCTTAAAGACGCATTCCCGGTGCGAATCGAAGTCCAAAAGGGCGAGTTCGGCTCCTCTTTCTGGTTGAGCTGACCTGGAGACATAACGTGACAGGCGAGTCATCCGAAGTCAAAGTCAGGAATGCGACCGTCGAAGACCTGGAAACTCTGGTCGCCTTCAATGCCGCTATGGCCTTGGAAACCGAGGGAAAGGAACTGGACCTTCAACGGCTGCGACAGGGTGTTTTCGCGGTGTTCGACGACCCCAGCCGTGGCTTTTACGTCGTCGCCGAAGCCGGGAATGAGATCGCCGGTCAACTGATGATTACGACCGAATGGAGCGACTGGCGTAACGGATATTTCTGGTGGATTCAAAGCGTGTACGTTGGACCAGGATACAGGCGGCGCGGTGTTTACCGAGCCCTCGATGCCCACGTTCGCACTGAGGCGCTACGTGACGGCGGCGTCTGCGGCCTGCGCCTCTACGTCGACCGGGACAACCACGTGGCCCAGAGTGTGTACTCCAGCTTGGATATGCAGCTCTCCCATTACGACCTGTTCGAGATTGACTTCGTCCTCTAACCACGACTATTCAGGAGGGACCGGAATGCTCCCCGAAAACGTTCGAGCCCTGGCAACCGAGACGCACCGAGGCGTGCTGACTACCTTCAGGCGCAACGGCGCGGCGCAGATGAGCATCATAAGCTGCGGCCCCGTGAGGGACGGAATTGGCTTCACGGTCACCGAGACCCGCGCCAAGTTGAAGAACCTGCGGCGCGATCCTCGCTGCTCCCTCATGGTTTCCCGCGAAATTTGGTGGGGCTTCGTGGTACTTGAAGGAAAAGCGCAGATATTGTCCGCCGACAACACCGGCGCCGATGACCTTCGGCTCGCGTTGCGGGAGACCTACCGGGCTGCTTCGGGAGAGGAACATCCCAATTGGGAGGAATACGACCAGGCCATGATCGACGACCAGCGTTCGGTAATCATCGTGGTCCCTGACCACATCTACGGGACGGCCGCCTAGCTAATTCCTATTCCTGGTGGCGGGGACAAAACCAGGTAGTGCGGGCCCGGACCCGTGTGACGGCCATCGGCGTGTCGCAGCGGTGGCAGGCCTCTCCCTCCTTGCGGGGAATGGTCCACGCGGTCAACGCCCTGGGGGGATCGGGCCAAGTCTCATCCCGGGCCCGGTCGTAAATGGCCACGCCTTCGGTCAAAGCAAGGAAAATCGACTCCCTTAGCCGCGTGACCTCTTGGAGAGATAGATCACTCGCGGGCCGCTCGGGATGAATCCCAGACAGGTACAACGACTCGTCGGCGTACAGGTTCCCCAGACCGGCGGTAACGGACTGTTCCAGCAATAGCGCCTTTATGGGAGCGCGCCTCCCGGTTAGCGACTTAGCCAGCACATCGACCGTGAAACCATCGCCCAGCGGGTCCGGGCTTAGCGGGGGCAATACTTCCGCCGGGTCGTCCACCAACCACAGCTTGCCGAACTTCCGGCCATCGACGAAACGGAGTTCTTGACCATCGTCCAAGGAGAAGGAGTGCCGGACCATCGGTGGTTCCGGTTTTGAAGCGGGCTCAACGCGCAACCCTCCACTCATACCGAGGTGGAGCATGAAGGTCGGTCCCGGTTCCTCGTCTCCCACATCAAGCGGAAGCAGGATGTATTTTCCCCGCCGCTGAACGTCCCGGACGGTCGCGTCACGAAGTCCCAGGACGAATTCTTCAAGGTCTGGACGCTTGACGGTCCGGGCCCACCGAATATCCGCGCGTTTGAAACTGCGTCCAGGCAACCCCGAGCGGAGCAGGCAGCGCCGGGCGTTCTCAACTTCTGGAAGTTCGGGCATCGGTTATGCTCTCGGCCAGCCCCTCAGATTGCGGAGACCGACGCTAGACGCGCCTCACTCCCAGCACGACCTCCATCCCTTCGATCCTGGCCGTTTCGGTCTCCGCGCCCTCCACCGGCTCCCCATGAACTATCTCTTCGGTCAGGGTTTCCAGTTGAATGTACGCGGCATGACGGGTCATCACGTTCCCCAACTCGTCCGGGCCCTGGTAATACGTAACGATCCTGTCGGTGAGGTCGAAGTTGGCGGAGCGGCGCATGTTCTGAATCCGGTGGACCAACTCCCTCGCCAACCCTTCTTCGGCTAACTCCGGCGTGATGGTGGCGTCCACTGCCACCATATAGCCGCCCTCCATCGCCACCCAATAGTTGTCCACCGGCAGAGTTGTCTCCGTCTTCTCTCCAGACTCTTCCCGAGCCCGGTCGTACAGGCCCGAGTCTTCGGCCAGGTGTTGGAGACTCTTGATGTTCAACTCCTCCAAGACTTGCGGGGTGATTAGCTCCAGGTAGCCCAGTTCATCGTCGGTCCGGGTCCGGACTATAACCTGGGACAACGGCTGACGCACCTTGAGCCCTCCCCTGGAGCGCGCTCCACGGCCCATGCTTGAGATCCGCATGGCCAACCTCGTGGCCTCCATCAAGGGTTCGTCGATGAGAGAGCCGTCCGCCACCGGGAAATTGGCCAGGTGAACACTGTCGGGAGCTTCAGGGTCGACGGCGCAAACCAGGTCCTGGTAGATCTCCTCTGACACGAAGGGCGCCAAGGGCGCCATTAGCTTGGCCACTGCAACCAGGCACGTGTGCAGCGTCACATAGGCCGAGAGCTTGTCCTGGTCGTTTTCGCTTTTCCAGAACCGCCTGCGGCTGCGCCGGACGTACCAGTTGGAAAGCTGGTCAATGAATTCCTGGAGCCGCCTTCCCGCGTTGGTAGGATCGTAGCCGTCCAAGTAGCCGTCTACCTGGCTGATTAGTGCGTTCAGCTCGGACAATACCCACCGGTCCAACTCATTCTCCGGCTTCCATCCGGCCGGGGCCTGATCGGGAGTGAACTGGTCGATGGAGGCGTAGTTGCTAAAGAACGAGTGGACGTTCCACAGGGTCAACAACACACGGCGTAGGGTCTCGTTCACCAATCGGGCCGAGAAGCGGCGAGGCTCTCCCGGGTGAGTTGCGGTGAACAGGTACCAACGCAGGGCGTCGGCTCCGTACTCGTCCAGCAGGGGCAGTGGTTCCACCACGTTCCCCACGCGCTTGCTCATCTTATGCCCGCGTTCGTCCAGCACCAAACCAAGGCAGATGACATTCCGGTAGGAGGGCTCGCCCTCGAGCAGGGTCGAAAGAGCGTGCAAGCTGTAGAACCATCCGCGTGTCTGGTCTACGGCTTCGCAGATGTAGTCGGCGGGGAAACGCCCTTCCTCTCGCAACTTCTTCACGTCGTCCTGGGCCCCGACATGCCACTGGGCGAAGGGCATCGCGCCGGAGTCGAACCAGGCGTCCATCACCTCCGGGATTCGGCGCATCTCGCCGCCGCAATCGGCGGCGTTGCAAGTGAGCGGGATTTCGTCGACGTAGGGACGGTGCAGGTCCAGACCGTCAATCTTTCCTTCATGTTCCGGGGCTGCCATCTCCTTCAGTTCCGCTACGCTGCCAATGCAGACCGAGTTGGTGCAGGTATCGCACTGCCAGATCGGAATGGGAGTCCCCCAATACCGCTCCCTGGAGATGGCCCAGTCCACGTTGTTGCGCAGCCACTCCCCGAACCGGCCTTCTTTGATGTAGTCGGGGTACCAGTTGATCGCGCTGTTCCCCTCAACCAGGTCGTTCTTATGCACCGAAGTGCGAATGTACCACGAACTCTTGGCGTAGTAGAGGAGAGGCGTGTCGCAGCGCCAGCAGAAGGGGTAGGTATGCCGGTAGACATCCCTGTGATACAGCAAGCCGCGGTCCTTGAGGTCCGCCATGATCTCGCCGTCGGCGTCTTTGACGAACTTCCCGGCGAACGGGTAATCCCCCGTCACGTTGCCAAGCAGGTCTACGGGCTGGACGAAGGGCAGCTCCTTTTCCCTCCCCAGGGTCAAGTCCTCGTCACCGAAGGCCGGGGCGATATGGACAATGCCAGTGCCGTCGTCCATAGACACGAAGTCCGCGGCTACCACCCGAGGTTGGAACTCGGTGGTGGCTTCCAACTCCGGAGTTGCCCCGTTCGTCCCGTGGCGGACGAACCTGCGCACGTCACTGGAATAATCCGACGGGTTGTAAAGGGGCTGATACTCGATGCCAACAAGGTCGGAGCCCTTGACCGTTGTCATGGTCCGATATTCGTGTCGGACTGCTGATTCGAGCAACGCCGAGGCTAGGACAAGGCGATGGGTATCCTCGTCTCCCTCTAACTCGATTACCGAATATTCGGCGTCCTCGTCTACCGCCAGAGCGGTGTTCCCTGGCAGCGTCCACGGAGTCGTGGTCCATGCCAAAAGATAAGCCGGAACGCCTGGCTCCTGAGCCCAGTCCATGCCGGCTTTGGAAGCCGGGACCGATTGGACTAGGAACTTGACGAACACCGATGGGTCGGGAGTGTTTTCCCGGTACCCCAGGGCTACCTCGTGGGAACTAAGGCTGGTGACGCAACGAGGGCAATGGGGCGTACCGCGCAGGTCTTGGTACAAAAGCCCCTTGTCCCAAAGCTCCTTGAGAATCCACCAACCGGTTTCGATGTAATCGTTGTGTAGAGTGACGTACGGGTCATCCATGTCCACCCAGAACGCGATCCTGTCGGTCATGGTCTCCCACTCCTTCAGGTAGTGGAAGACGCTTTCCTTGCACTTCTGGTTGAACCGCTCGATCCCATACTCTTCGATCTCCCGCTTGGTGGACAGTCCAAGTTCCTTCTCCACCTCCAACTCAACAGGCAAGCCGTGGGTATCCCACCCACCCTTGCGCAGGCAACGGTAACCCTTCATCGTGCGGTGGCGGCAAATGACGTCCTTGAAGACCCGGGCCAGCACGTGGTGGATGCCAGGGTTGCCGTTGGCGGTTGGAGGCCCCTCGAAAAGCATGAACAGTGGGCCGTCCTCCCGCTCGGTCGCGGTGCGGTGGAAAACATCCTTGTCCTTCCAGTACTGGAGGATGTTGGACTCCAGCACCGGGAAGCTGACGCGGCTAGACACGGGACTAAACATAGAAGATCTACCTCTGATTCAGGAAATGCTCCGGGAGCCAGGTCTATGACCCGTTCCGACTATTATACCGTACCCCGAGTGCCATCCCGGCCTTGAGCTGGAATCCAGGTCTTGGCACAGCATTTCTACGTTCTAACCGCTTGAAGTTGTGGGGATTCAGCCTACGCTCGAACATCGGGGCAGACCTCCCCCGCCATGAACCGCCGATTAACCCAAGTCCGAGTCTTTACGCCCAGAGCTTGTAGAAGTGGTTCAAGGGTCCGTGGCCCTGTCCTATGGGGAAGGACGTGCGAATGGCCTCGGTCACGTATTCTTTGGCCTGGCCCACGGCTTCCTCCACGGACTTGCCCTGGGCGAGTCCCGCCGCGACCGCGGAGGCGAAGGTACAACCGGTGCCGTGGGTGTTGACCGTATCTATCCTCGGGGCCGTGAACACCTGGAATTCGGACCCGTCGTACAGCACGTCAGCCGCGGGGCCTTCCCGGTGTCCGCCTTTCACTACCACCGTGCGGGCGCCCATCGAGACGATCCTGCGGGCGGCTTCCCGGACGTCATCATCAGATTCGATGGTCATTCCGGTCAGGGCTTCAGCTTCAGGGATGTTGGGCATGACCACCGCCGCCAACGGGACCAGCTTGGTGCAGACAGCGTTAACGGCGTCATCCCGGAGCAGAGCGTCCCCGCTCTTGGCGACCATCACCGGGTCAACTACCAACGAACGGATCCCGTGCTTCGCCACCTGGGCGGCAACGACCTCGACGATCTCCTGGCTGGAAAGCATCCCGGTCTTGACCGCATCCGCGCCGATATCACCCATAACCGCATCCATCTGGGCCACGATCATATCGGTGGGTATCTCGTGGACGCCGGAGACCCCGACCGTGTTTTGGGCCGTTATGGCGGTCAGCGTTACCGTACCATACACACCCAGGGCCGCGAAGGTTTTGAGGTCTGCCTGAATGCCCGCGCCTCCCCCCGAATCGGACCCGGCGATGGTCATGGCCTTGGGAATGTTAACTACAGGCATCACAAGCTCCCGAGGGCCGTAATCTCGTCGATAAACCCTTCTAATTCATTCAAGCGTTCGGGCATCTCGTCGAATTCGACGATCCCTTCGTAGTATCCATCGATGTGGAATGTTTTCCACATGTCGTTGTAGTTCCTTCGCATGTCCCGGTCCATATACCGCTGAACGAAAAACCGCTTGCCCCTATCGTTGGCGGGCAATTCGGACTCAGGTACTCCCTGTTTCAAGAAATGGATGTTGATGGCTTCCGATGCCGCCAGCCTTCCCGCAGGCGTTCCTCAGGCCAATTACGGCGGCTCCACCCCGCGCCTCTTCCGCTTGCGCAAATTCCGTGCGCGCCGCCTCCAGCAGGTCACGCGCGCGGTCTATCCGGCTATCTATTGGCGCTACCACGATCCCTCGAGATTAGTTCGGGGTCAACCTGACGCTTTCGGGTTCATCCACGGGGACATAGGGGTCTTGGTCCCCGAGGAACCCTATGGCTATGGCCGGCAAGGTCTCTATGTGGAGCCCGGTCCTCACGCCGATTTCGACCGACATCCTCGCTACGGCCTCGTTGTCAACGGCATCGACCATTATTACGTAGTCGTACCGTCCCAAAACAGCATAGCGGCCTAAGATCGTCGCCTCTTCGATGTCAATGGAGTTGGTGGCCTTCAACAGCAAGTCCGGGTCCTGGTGGGCCAATCTCTGGCCCTCGGTCGAAAGGGTCCCCAACAGGAAATACAATGACATGTGCCCGCTCCAACCTGACAATCTAGGAGATGCTACCGCTTGAGTATACCATTGCGCATCACTTTGGAACGCAACGAAGAGCCGGACCCCTGCGGCTGTCTATTGCCTTCCCGCATGAGCCCGGCTTCCTGATTCTTCGGCGAGTATGGGCGACGGCGCGGACGTCTTCGTCCTACTTCTGGGCCATTCTATGCCTTCTGGTAAATCTTGCTGCCTGCCTGTCGGAATTCCTCGGATTTTTCGTCCATTCCGGTCTCGAAGGCAGTCTCCACAGGCACGCCCAGGCTCTTGGCGTATTCACGTACGTCCTGGGTGATCTTCATGGCGCAGAACTTGGGGCCGCACATAGAGCAGAAGTGGGCCACTTTGGCCCCAACTGCCGGAAGTGTCTCGTCGTGGTAGTCGCGTGCAGTGTCCGGGTCGAGGGCCAGGTTGAACTGGTCCTCCCAGCGGAACTCGAACCGGGCCTTTGATAGTGCGTCGTCCCACAGGTGGGCTCGCGGATGGCCCTTGGCCACGTCGGCGGCGTGGGCGGCTATCTTGTAGGTGATGACGCCTTCTTTCACGTCTTCCCTGTTGGGCAGGCCCAGGTGCTCTTTGGGGGTCACGTAGCAGAGCATCGCCGTGCCGTACATCCCGACCATCGCCGCTCCGATTCCGGAGGTGATGTGATCGTATGCCGGGGCAACATCTGTGACTAGGGGCCCCAGCGTGTAGAATGGCGCTTCGTGGCAGACTTCGATCTGGCGCTCCACGTTCTCCTTGATCTTGTGCAATGGCACGTGTCCCGGACCTTCGATCATCACCTGGACGTCGTGCTCCCAGGCATACTTGGTCAGCTCGCCAAGAGTGGCCAACTCGGAGAACTGGGCTTCGTCGTTGGCGTCGGCGATGCTGCCCGGCCTTAGGCCGTCGCCTAGGGAGAAAGAGATGTCGTAGGCCCGCATGATCTCGCAGATCTCACCAAAGTGCGTGTAGAGGAAATTCTCTTCGTGGTGGGCGAGGCACCATCCGGCCATGATGGAGCCGCCGCGGGAAACGATGCCGGTTATGCGGTCGGCGGTCATCGGTACATAGCGCAGCAGCACCCCGGCATGGATCGTGAAGTAGTCCACACCCTGTTCTGCCTGCTCGATGATGGTGTCCCGGTACAACTCCCAGGTCAGGTCATTGGGGTCGCCTTCGACCTTCTCCAAAGCCTGGTAGATGGGAACGGTCCCAATGGGCACGGGCGAGTTGCGGAGGATCCATTCCCTGGTGGTGTGAATGTCATCTCCGGTGGAAAGGTCCATCACGGTGTCCGCGCCCCACCGGGTGGCCCAGATCATCTTCTCCACTTCCTCGTCGATCGAGGAACTTACTGCGGAGTTGCCAATGTTGGCGTTGATCTTGACCTGGAAGTTCCGACCGATGATCATCGGCTCGGACTCGGGGTGGTTAATGTTCGCGGGGATTATCGCCCGGCCCCTGGCAATCTCGGAGCGGACGAATTCCGGGTCCATCCCTTCTCGGAGGGCGATGAACTCCATTTCCGGTGTGATCGTTCCCTGCCGTGCATAGTGCATCTGGGTCACGTTGCTGCCAGGCTTGGCGCGCAACGGCTTGCGAAGCAGTCCGGGGAATGGTTGGCCAGTCCCCTTTCCGTTATGACCGGTGCGGTTCTCGGTGTACTCTTCCACGTCTCCGCGCTCGAGAATCCACGCCGCCCTGAGCGCGGGAAGACCCTGCCGCAGGTCCAACCGGGCCGAGTCGTCGGTATAGGGGCCGCTGGTGTCGTAAAGTTCTAACGGGGCGTTATCTTCGTTACCGAAGCGGCCCGCTGTGGGCGTGAGGGTTACCTCCCGGAAGGGAACTCGGATATCGCCCCTCGAGCCCTCCTTATATACCTTCTTACTGGCTGGGAAATTGGACCTTCCCTGGAGTAGTTGACCTACATCAGCTACGCGGGCCATGGAACACCTCCAAAAATAGTTAAAGCCGCCAACGATAGGGGTTGGCGGCCTTAGCCGGACCTACAATACGACTGGCGTCGCTTCCCTACGCTGGCATTACCCAGATCAGGTTCGCAAGGGTCGGTGACAAGATCGGCCACCCTCTCAACCCGGCTTAACCGAGCTCCCCTACGGGCCTTGGCGCCTGAATTGTTAAAACCAGAGACAATTCTCCAGTTGCAGGCATTATAGGAGCCGTACGCGAAAAGTGTCAATTCGGAAGATTGACAATCTCTCGCCCCTAGCCATACAATCCGGCCAGAATCGGCCAACGGGCGATTCGTATTCACGCGCGATGCTTCGAGCCCATCCCTTGTCCTCTACGGGACGGGAAAGGAGAAGCCGATGCAGGACTACCCAAAAGTTTCGTATAAAGAAGAAGGGATGCGGGAGGGCATGCAGATCGAGGACGCTCAGATCAGCGTCGACGATAAAATCACGCTGCTGGACGCCCTTTCGGATACGGGACTGAACCACATAGTAGTTGGTTCCTTCGTCAGCCCCAGGTGGACCCCTCAGATGGAGCGCATCGACGAAATTGTCACCAGATTCACCCCCAAGCCCGGGGTGACCTACTCGGCGCTGGCCTTGAATGCACGCGGAGTCGAGAGGGCGCGGGCGTACTCACCCCCTCTGACCATCGAGCGGGACCGCTACCCCAGGCTCTCCTGCCACCTCTGCGACGTGTTCGCCCGCCGCAACACCAACCGCAGCCAGATGCAGGAGATGGAGCGCTGGCCTCAGGTCATCGCTCAGGCCCAGGAGCTCAACATCACCGAGTCGGGTATCGGCTGCAACGCTAGCTGGGGCTCCAACTGCCTCGGCGAATTCCCGGTAGACACGCTGATGACTCTGCTGGAGAAGCAGCACGGCATGTGGGACGAAGTGGGCATCAAGGTCCGCAGCGTCTCCATGGGAGACCCCATGAGCCACTGCACACCGGCAAAGGTCGAGGAAAGCGTCTACCGCGTCAAGGAACGCTGGCCCGACATCCCCAACTTCCGGTTGCACCTCCACAACGGCCGCAACATGGCCATCGCGTCCGCATACGCGGCGATCAGGACTCTCAGTTCCGAGGACTCCCTGGAGCTCGACGGCACCATCGGCGGCTACGGCGGGTGCCCCTATTGCGGCAATGGCCGCGCCACCGGCATGGCCCCTTCCGAGGACATTCTCCACATGATGGAGGACATGGGTATCGAGACCGGCGTAGACATCGACAAGCTCATTGACACCGTTTGGATGGCCGAGGACATCGTCGGCCGCGAGCTGTACGGCCACGTTTCCAAGGTCGGCCCCAGGCCCAAGACGTTGGACAAGTTCTACGACCTGAGCATGCCCTTCGTGGAAACCCTGGACCAGGCCAAACCCTTTAAGCTGGACCCAGAAGCCTACGAGGGCGGCATCTCTCCTTACCGCGAGCCTATTACCAGCCCGTACCGGGACCGTCTGGAGCAGGGTCTGCCGGCCTTCGACTCCGACACCGGCGACTTCCCTTGGAAGCAGGACTGGTTCCCGGCGAAGGACATCTAGCCGGTTAGCTAACCAGGAATACGGCGTCATGCAGCCGGGGCAATCTTCTACATCGTTGAAGACGCCCCGGCTGCTTTTATGTCAACCAGTTAACATCGCAAGGCGATCAATGCGAATGCCGATCGCTTCACTTCAACCAGACTAGGAATAGGAGGAACACAAGCCGATGGTCTCCAACCCAGTCGACCCTAACCGTGTATATCTCACCGGAGAAAATTCCTTTATCCGGCTCTCCCAGGAATCGGGTGGCGCCCAGACAACCCGTGTCAGTCATTGGCGCATTCTTCTATCGCCCGCCGGACAGGGCCACGTCCTCTACATTAAATCTGACGACGAAGTCGCGGTGTATTCCGACAACATCGGCCTGGCCCGCTGGCTCCAGGAGGCGATCGAGTCATACCTATTCGCGGAGTTCGCGGACCAGAGTATCCCGGTAACCGAGGCCGAGTTCACCAGGTCGGGCGACGGCCGTTCCTTCTGGACCGAGCGTATCGAGAGCGAAGAAGACGTTATCGCCCTCACCTGGTACGACTTCCTCGAGCCCTTCATGCTCGCCTCCCCCGCTGGTAGCACTCCGGGACGGCCCCTGGGTGTTTATAGCTGCTTCACCCCGGCCCGCAAGGCACAGATCACCATCAATGGTGAGGTAGCCGAAGGAGCGGTGTCGCAGGAGATGCGGGGCGACCGCGAGAGCAGCAGCGCATGCCTGGCCTGGTCTGAGACCTGGGTCGGCCCTTAACCTCCCACTCAGGCTAACCCACATCCCGCCATAAGCCAGGAGTATTTTCGCATGGTGAACGAAGCGCTATCGGAATCAGCACCGGGTACGGCCTTGTTTCCTCAGTTTGAATCCGAGCTGTTTCAGATGATCTGCGAGGAGATCGAGGGCCTCTCCGACGCCCAACTGGACTTCGAGTCCGACCGCTGGGAGTGGGGCCTGTGGAGCATCCGGCGGAATCTCAGCCACATGGCCTCTGGTGACCTCCGGTGGTTCTGGCAGCGGTGGGGGCAAACTCTGTTCCCGGACGGTCTGCCCGAGGGCCAGGAGTACGATGGTCTCCTGGCCTCTCCCCATGACCGCCGGCTGGACGAGGACCTCTATTGGGACACGGTCATCATCCTGGAAAAGCTGCGTTTGGGGATGGACCTGGCGTGGCGAATCTTGAACAACGAGACCGTGGGCAGTCTGCGAGAGAAGACCTCCTATGGAGGGGGCACGGGCTTCTTCGCCCAGTACCCCCAGCTCTTTCCCGGAGGCGTGAAACCGGACCCCGAAGACCCCACCCAATCGCTAATCACACTAGAGGCGTCTTTCCTCCACCGCTACTACGAGTACATCACACACCTTTACAACATCCAGCGGCTGAAGAGGGCCCAGGGACTACAGGCTCGTGTGGACATCCCCTTCGAAGGCTATTGGGCGATGCCGGATTGGGACCGGAGTGAACCGTAGCCCACGCCCCAAAGTAGTCCGATAGGCCAACCCCGCTACCAGCCGGGGATTCCGGGACGAAGACCAAGCAGGGCCTGACCTGCGGCGTCAATGTTGGCCGGCGAGCCGCCCACGTGCTGTGCCGCCGTGTGAACATCGCGGAAAAACCGTTCCAGCGGATGCCTACGGTGAACGGCGTTGGTGCCGGCGGCATGAAAGAGCAAGTCAACCGCCTTCACCGATTCCCAGATCGCGTGGGTGATGCTCAACCGGGCGCGCGCAACCAGCTCATCCAGGTCTTGGCCGTCCTGGCAGACCGCATTCCACACAGAGCCTACTGAATCAACAACGTAGGCGCGGGCTGCGCCGATAATCGCCTCGGCCTCCGCGACCTTAGTCTGCACCGCCGGACGGTCCTTGAGAGGTGTCGTCGACCCCGTGGAGCCTGTGTCCGAAGCTATTTCGAGAAACGCATCCATTGCCCCCCTGGCCATCCCCAGTGAATTGGCGGCAACGGGCGCCCACGCCGCAATCAGCGACAACCGGGGATGGTATAGAGGACCAGTCTCTTGTGGCGGACTAAACAACAGATAGCTGTGCTCGGCTGGCACAAAGATGTCGTCCACCATGAAGTCGTGGCTACCCGTACCGCCCAGTCCAACCGTAGACCAGTCGTCCACAATCGTCGCCGTACCCACGGGGGCTAGCAGGGTCCGGGTTTCTGGCACACCGCCCTCGGTTGAGCGCGGACCGTTTCCGTCCTCGATTACACATGTGCACATGAGCCAGTTTGCATGATTGATTCCGCTCGCATAGTCCCAGTGGCCGGAAACGCGATAGCCTCCGTCCACCTCCACCGCTCGGCCCTCTGGCCTGATAGAACCCGCCATCCTAAATGTGGGTGGGTCCCCGAACATCTCTTTACCCACGTTCACCGGCAAATAGCCCGCAAAGAGTGAGCACGTGCTGGAGAGCATCGAACACCAGCCCACCGAGCCGTCTGCCCTGGACAACTCTTCCACAGCCCGGAAAGTGGTCAGGGGATCGCATTCGGGTCCGCCCATGGAACGGGGAAGACTGAGCCTGAAGAGCCCGGCATTGTCCAGCTTCTCAACCAACTCAGAGGGCAATCTACCGTCCGTCTCAATCTCATTTCTGGAGCCGCGGATCGCCGGAGCGAGGTCCGAGGCAGCCCCTACAACATCTTCGAGCCCAGCGTCTATCGCCATAATCCTAACAATTCCCCCATCGGATGCCTGAAGGGGCCCGACATTAATGAAACTGGGGTGGACTCGTCATCCACCCCAGAAGTTGGCCTCTAGATCGTTCGTGACCTGAATACGCCGCCCCAGAGGGACGGCTTTTGGCTACGCGGAAGAGCAGGCCACGCTAATCACGTTGGTGACTGCTTCGGGCAGGTCGTGGGCCGACCAGCTAGCTCCACCATCGTGGGTGCCAAACACCTGGCCCTTACGGCTGCAGAAGTATACCTGCTGAGAGTCTTGGGCGTTGATTGAGACCCCGAACGTGGTGCTTTTCGGCTCTATCCCCTTGTCGAAACGTTCCCAGGTCTCGCCCAGGTTGGTGGTGCGGAGCACGCCGCCCTCTTCGCTTCCGAAGTTCATTCCCACGCAGGCGTAGAGAGTGTTGGAGTCGCTGGGGTCAGCCTGGACGCCGCGAGAATACATGATGGGAGAATACTTCTGGAACTCCATGTTTTCCCAATTTTCGCCCCGGTCGCGGGTCCGCCATACGCCAACGCGGTTCGAAATGAACACCGAGCCGGAGTCGGAGCCGCCCACGGCTACGCCGTGGAGGTCCATCAGGTCCACGTCACCCGCGAAGTTGCTGTTAGCGATCCGCCAGGTCTTTCCGCCGTCAGAGCTACGGGCCGCGCCGCCGACCTCGAGGGCCGCGTACATGTGGTCCGGGCTATTTGCCTCGATAGCCAGACCCAGGATGCGCGTGGCAAACGCCATCTGCACCGAGTCGGGGTTGGAGATGGTGGCCATGTACTCCCAGTTTTCGCCGCCGTCGACACTCTTGAAGACCTCGCTGCCCTCGGTTCCCAGGAACATGGTGTTGGCGTCGCCTGGGTGGAACTTCAGGGACCATACCACCCGGCCCTCGGTGAGGTTCATGCGCTCCCAGTTGTCCCCGCGGTCCTTGCTGCGGTAGACGCCTCGCTGGGTGCCAGCAAACACGACATTCGGGTTCTCTGGGTGTATGGCGATTGACCGCACTTGGGCTGAAGGGGCCATTCCACGAGTCAGGTTCTCCCAATGGGACTCCCCGGCCTCTTTGCGATACAGGCCGCTGGCTTCCGCGCCGACGTAAATCAACGTGTTCCCCGCCATCGTACTTTCCTCCGTCGATCGTCTTATATACCGGAAAACTTACCCGCACCCGCTCCAAACACGGGGCTCAGGTTCCGGACATCGTAATTTCAACAGACCTCTTGAGCATTGTCAATCCGGAAGTGACACGCCAACTCCCGAAACGGTAGCCAGGGAATGCCGTTAACTCTCCCTGGCCAACACGAGCCCCCAGACCGAAGACGCCCCAGCGCCCTTAAGTTCCGACCCACAAGCCGACAATGTGCTTCCCGTGGTTGCCACATCATCCACCAGGATAACCCGCCTGCTGCTAAGGTCCGCCCAGCATACGAAGCTCCCCTCCACGTTGGAGCGGCGCAGCTCACGGTTGCCGCCAACCTGAGGCCCGGAATTTTTGACCCTTGCAAGCGACGAAACGTCCAGGTCCAACCCAGTTTCCCGGGCGAGTTTTCTGGCCAGTAGCTCCGACTGGTTATACCCTCTGGACCTCATGCGGCGGGGGTGCAGCGGGACAGGCATGACCAAGTCTCCCGGCAACGGATTCTCCGACATGTACCCCGCAAGAAGGCTTCCCAGGTAGGGGGTTGCCGCCCTTATCCCCCGGTACTTCAGGCTATGCACTGCCTCCCGTATTGGACCTTCAAACAGGAACGGAGCGCGGACCCCATCCAGCTCAAGCGGGGCTTGCGAACACCAACGGCACACGTCACGGGCGTCGGGAAGCGCGCAAATTCGGCAGAAGGGCGCGACCAATCTTGGCAGGGCTGGCTCACATCCCAGGCAAATGAACTCCCCCTCCCTGCGGCAAACGACACAGCTAAGCGGGAAAAGCAGGTCCAGTGCCTGCTTGGAGACCTGGCCTAAAAGGGATTTGAGCATCGAGTCTTGGCATGCCCCGTGGGTGCATTCAACCTTCTAGCAGTTCCCCGCTCCGCCTTGGGGAGTCTGGCCTCCAGTACACACTGGCGATATATAGCATAGCTTCGTTCAGGAAGGAATAAACTATCCAGAACTCACGCCGGGAAAATCCAAGGGCTCCGGTCGCGTAAGGTAAACCGTCAAGCGGTACCTTGAACCGACCGTCGGGATGGTAGTCTCTACGCAAATCTTCTAACGCCCAATAGAATTCAGCCCGTTCGAACAACGTCAACGACTCCACGAAGGCTCGTGCGGCGCTCGACACGACGGCATCAAACGTCGCCAAGAGTTTGTCGGACTTCCTCAAGAGGGCTATATCGGCCAGCGGCTAGATCGGCATATCCGCGTTCGGTCAGTTTCCGAAGCATATGGTCGTTCATCATCTCGGAGGCTAGGGCTTCGCCCTGAAGTAGCTGTGATTGGTCGTGACCAAGTTCATCCAAGTCAGATATCAACGGCCCGAAGTAATCTCGCAGTCTTTGGTGTGTGATTGCGGCCCGGTCTGGAGTGTCGGTCCAAGGTGGCTCTTGATGCGTCTTATTCCTAAGCTCCCAGGCGGGCAATGTCCCGTATAGTCTGAATACCTCGTCGAGCAACTCACGGGTTTCAGAATCATACAAACGGGGGTCAAAGCTGTTCTCGGAAGAATGGATGGGGCTCGCACGGAAGTTCCGATACTCGCGCCACACCGGGGGGACCACTGGACCGTGCTCCCAACGTTCGATCGATTCATAAAACAAAGGCCGATTGTGTCGCGCTAACGCAAACCCCTGGGCATAGTAGCAAAGCTTCTGGACCTTCAGGTTGGTGATTTCCCCTGTCCCGCCCGCCGCATGGTCCATTTGGATGAAACAACGTGCAACATCCAGGGCTGCAAGCCGTTGCATTTCATTGCCTCGCAAACTACCAACACCGATGATATTCCCTTCAAGCCAAATAATCGACAATCTGCCGTCATCATAATTGCCCTAGCCGCAACCTTGCATCCCCCGCCACCGTTCTAGGATCAGTTTATCGCGGGGGAACGCCAACGGTGGCAAGGAGTCCAGGCTGAAGAAACCAACATCCAACGCTTCAGGCCCCGGCCCCAGGTTGCCGCCCGTTTCCCCGGCGGAAAACGCCGCCACTATTACCGGGTGGCCCGCCTCGGAGAATATTCCCACCAAGTTGCCTACTTCCACCACCAGACCGGTTTCCTCGATCACCTCTCGGGCCGCCGCCGCCTCAACCACTTCACCGCGGTCCACGTAGCCGCCTGGCATACTCCATAGGCCGTATCCTGGCTGATTGCCCCGCCTGACCATCAGGACCTTGCCCTGTCGTTCCACGATGCAGGTTGCGGCGACCTTGGGGTCGTAGAAGACGATCTTGCCGCATTTCGAGCATACCGGCCTCAACCTCCCTGCTTCTTCCCTCTCCTCCAAGGGAGCGGCACAGGCTGGGCAGAACCGGTCATCATTCATCATATCTTCCCCATATTAACACTTTGGTCTAAGATGACAGGTGGCCCAATTAGCCCTTATCTGGAGGTCCGGTACGATGGCTGGCGACAACGCTTCATTAACTAGAGAGTTAGCCGAATACATACACAGTGTTACCTACGAGAGCATCCCCGCCAACGTCATCCGACGGGCGAAAGAAGCGGTCATAGACGGCATCGGAGTCACACTGTCTGGGGTCAACGCTGATTGCACCAGGCTGATCCGCCAGTACATCGCCGGCCTCGGTCTCAGCGGGAAAGCTACGGTCATCGGTCAGGACCAGACACTTCCAGCCGAATTCGCAGCCCTGGCCAACGGCGTCAGCGCCCACGCTCTGGACTACGATGACACGCAGATCTCCACGTTGCCCGACCGGGTCTACGGGCTGCTCACCCACCCCACCACCCCGGTGCTGAGCGCCGCCATCCCGGCCGCCGAGGAGATCGGGGCCAGCGGCAAGGACACGCTGACCGCTTTCTGCACCGGCGTAGAAGTAGCCTGCAAGGTGGCTGAAGCAATCAGGCCGTACCACTACCAAAACGGCTTCCATTCCACCGGCACCATCGGAATTTTCGGCGCGGCGGCCGCGGCGGCCAAGCTGCGCGGGATGGATACGGAGATGATCGCCCAGGCCCTGGGAATAGCCGCCAGCAAGAGCTCCGGTATCCGCGTAGCCTTCGGCACCATGACCAAGCCGTACCATGCAGGGGCGGCCGCGCAAGGCGGCATAGTTGCCGCTGGGTTGGCGGGCATCGGATACCGCACGGCTCCCGAAGCCTTGGATGGGCCGTGGGGGTACTTCCAAGTTGCCGGTTCAGGAGTCGACCCCGAAGCCATCCAGGGAAAGCTGGGCAACCCCTACACCTTTGTAGACCCCGGCGTTTCGATCAAACCTTATCCTTGCGGCTCCCTGTCCCACCCTTCCATGGACGCAATGCTGGACCTCGTCCTGGAACACGACATCAAAGCCGGTGACGTTGCCGAAGTGCGGATCGGCACAACTTCAAACGTCCTGGCGGCGCTTCGGTACGCCACTCCCACCGACGAGTTGGAGGCCAAGTTCAGTATCCCGTTCTGCATGGGTATCCTCCTGTTGGAAAGAGCCGGAGGGATTGCCCAATTTACCGACGAAGTGGTCTTGCGGCCCGACGTGCAGGAGATGATGGCGCGGGTAAAGCCCTACCTGCATGAGGACCTGGAAGCTCTCGGGTTCCAGCGCATCCGTAGCTTGATCGAAGTCCAACTGCGGGACGGGACTGTCTTGTCCACAGAGGCGTCGACCTCCCGGGGCACCCCGGAACGCCCTATGAGCGTTGAGGAACTGGCCGGAAAGTTCGGAGACTGCGCCCAGGGCTTGCTTGCCGACGACGTCCAGGCCAAGGTGATCGACATGGTCTACCATCTCGAC
Organism: Dehalococcoidia bacterium; assembly: GCA_965205385.1. Classification (GTDB taxonomy): domain Bacteria; phylum Chloroflexota; class Dehalococcoidia; order Lucifugimonadales; family UBA3495; genus CATOSP01. Next base: position 983,081 of record CBDBGS010000008.1, on the reverse strand, counting down.
GAGGTGGACAGCGTGAGAGACCTCACCGCGCTGTTGAAGGGATAAAGCCCGCTGGCCTCTGTTCGTGGCTGCTCGATTCCTCCCGAAGCTATCGCCCCGAATATTCCTGCTCGGCGCATTGGCATCCCTGCTCGGCGCGGTGTTGGTCCTGTCGGCCATCGCGCTTTTGGGCGAGTATACTCAGCCCCGCGGGCAACTGATGCTCAATGCGCTCGCTCTGGGAGGCGTTTGCCTCGCGGCGCTGCCGCCCTCCGCGCTTCTGAGACGCCGAGGGTGGAAAGCTGTAGGGCTGGCCGGACTCTTGGCCACCTCCGCTTGCTTCGCCCTGGTTACAGTGGGGATTTGGATGACGCCCGACCCGGACGCCTTCTGGAAGGCTGCGGCGATCGCGTCCGTGCTGGCGGCTACGGCATTCTTGGCAAGCCTTTGTGTCTTGTCGGAGAAAAACCAGACCGCATCCTCCCGGATAGTTCTGTTGCTGTCTCTAGGGGCAACCTTGCTGGCTTCCCTGATGTCGGTATCCGGCATCCTCTACGAGGTCACCGCCGCACCCCACTGGTGGACTATGGTCCTGGTCGTCATGGCCCCTATGATTGTCCTGGTAGTTCGATTGGTGGCTAAGGGTATCCGCCATGCCCGGACAAACGTTGGCTGCTGATCGCTAATCACGCCGAGCCGAAGGCTTTCCGATCTTAGACTGAGGGCGTTACCCCTGGCTGTTCAGAAGCGACTCAACATCGGCCCGCAGCGGCATCGAGTCCTGCGCCCCGGAAGTGGTCACCGCCAGCGCTCCGGCGGCGGATGCGACACGCACGCAGTCGCCCAGTTCCAGTCCTTCCGCCAATGCGACGGCCAACGCGCCGTTAAAGGCGTCTCCGGCTGCCACCGAATCAACCGCATTGACCCGGAACGGCGCAACGTGCCCGGACTGTTCCCTGGTCGCAAAATACGCGCCCTGAGAACCCAGCTTCACGATTGCCATTCCCACACCCCGGTCCAAAAGCGCTTCCCCCGCCCTCGCGGCAGACGCAGGGTCAGTCACCGGAAACCCAACCAACGCCTGGGCTTCGGTTTCGTTCGGGGTAATCACGCTGCAACAGGAGTAGAACTCCGCCGGAAGCGGGCGCACTGGTCCGGGGTCTAGTATCACCGTCTTGCCCTGAGCGGACGCCTCCATCGCCACCAACAAGGAAGCGTCCAGAGACACTTCCAGTTGGAGGAGTACGGTGGAAGCTACCCGGAGGGCCTGGACGCACCGGTCAGCCTCTTCCCGGCCACACGTGCCGTTGGCCCCCAACACTTGGATAATCTGGTTTTGGGCTGTTTCGTCGATGGTGATGATCGCAAGGCCGGAGGTTGTGTTTTGGGCCACCGCTACTCCATCGACACCTACTCCAATGGCGTCCAGCGCCTCTATCAACTGACCTCCGAACACATCATCGCCAACGCGGCCAATCATTACGGAATTCGCTCCCATGCGAGCCGCCGCCACAGCCTGGTTCGCTCCCTTCCCACCTGGGTAAGTAAGAAACCGCGTGCCTACCACGGTCTCGCCAGGAAGGGGGAACCGTGGGGTCACACTGACCAGGTCCATGTTGATACCGCCCAGCGCCACCACGCCTGGCCGCCCGCTTTCCTGGTCTTGCACCATAGCGCGCCCTCCATCTTGGCTGGGTAGGTTTCCCTGGCTTGCTAAACGCTAGCACCGGGGCCAGACGTGGTCAACCGCGGCCCGCCTGCTTGCCAGGATCTCCTAACTATCCGCCCACAAGACCATTCTCCCCCTTTCGCAAAAGAGCCTCCAACGCGGCCATTCTCCCCCTTTTCCGAAAGGTGGGTTTTGTCCTTGACCGGTGCGTTACCAGTTGGCGGTACTCCCATTTAAAAGGCCCTGGCCTGCTTGCACCGTCCGTTGGCAAAGCCCAAGCATCGTAGCTCCCACGGCAATCTACGATCATCCTCTTTTCCTCGTCGTCTCCGCTCCATGCTATAATTCCCGCGCAAACCACACCTTTCCAGCTTTGGAGATGGTTATATGACAGCCGCATTAGACGATATCAAAGTTGTTGACCTTACCCGCACCCTCGCCGGTCCGTCCTGCACCCAGATGCTGGGAGACATGGGCGCGGATGTGATCAAGATCGAGGAGCCGAACCTGGGAGACGAGACCCGTTCGTGGACACCTTTCTGGAACGACGAAGGCACCCAGTTCCTATCCTTCAACCGGAACAAGCGCAGCCTCAGCGTCAATCTTCGCGAGAAGGAAGGCGTTGATATCGTGTTGGGCCTCGCCGGCAAGGCCGACATCATGGTCGAGAGTTTCCGCACGGGGGCGCTTGACCGCATGGGACTGGGCTACGAGGCCGTGCGCGAGGTCAACCCCAGCATCATCTATTGCTCCATATCCGGCTACGGCCGCACCGGTCCGCTGGCCGATAAGCCTGGCTATGACCTGATTATCCAGGCGTACAGCGGCCTTATGAACCTCACCGGCGAGCCGGACGGTGTGCCCCTCCGGGTCGGGTTCTCCCTGGTGGACCTGTTCGCGGGGATGATGGCCTACGGTTCGATCATGACGGCCCTTCACCACCGGGCCAAGACCGGTGAAGGCCAATACATCGAGGCTTCCCTGTTGGATGGGCAAGTTGCCACGATGAGCTACCACGCTACCGGTTACATGGCCACCGGCGTAGAGCCGCGCCGACTCGGGTCGGGCCACCCCAGCCTGGTGCCATACCAGAGCTTCCCCGCCACCGACGGCTTCTTCATCCTGGGTTGCGGCAACCAAGGGCTATGGGAACGGCTTTGCCACGGCATAGGCCATGTGGAACTGCTGGAAGACCCCCGATTCGAGTCCAACACGCACCGGGTCGAAAACCGGGCCGATTGCATCCAAGTCCTCAGTGAAATCTTCAGGACCAAGACCGTTGCCGACTGGGTGGAGATTATCACTGACGCCGGAGTTCCCGTCGGGCCCATCAACACCGTGTCCGACGTGATCAACGACGCACAGGTCAACGCCAGAAACATGGTGGTCAACATGCCCCACCCCAACGTCCCCGACCTGCGTGTACCGTTCTCTCCCCTTAAGCTGGCCGAGACCCCCCCGGCGATTCGAATGGCTCCACCTCTACTAGGTCAGCACAACGAAGAGATTCTGACCGAACTTGGCTACGACAAGGACGGCATCTCCAAGGCCCGCGACCACGGTGTCATAGGAAAGGCTTAGGTCCAAATAGTGGTTGAAGGAGCGGGGCTGCAATCCCGCAAGACGGTCAGGCTAATCCACACTTCGGATGTCCACCTGGGGGACGGGTCGGGGCATCCTTATGCCCTCAAAGCGCTTGCGGCGGTGGTCGACGCGGCGGCGTCACTGGGAGGCAAAATGCTCCTCCTGGTCGGGGATATCTTCGACAACGCCCGGGTGTCCGATGAAGTGGTCCAAGACTTCCTGGACGAAATCGGAAGGCTGGATATCCCGGCGGTGCTCCTCCCCGGCAATCATGACCTGTACGGGGAAGGCTCCGTCTACCTCCGGGACGTCTTCAAAGGCAAGCCGGACAACCTGAAGATCATCGAGGGACCGGAAGGGCAAGCCATCGGGTTTCCCGGCCTGACGCTAGATGTCTGGGGCCGGGCCATGTTGTCTCATACCCCGGAATTCCGGCCTCTACAGGGTATGCCGGCCCGGACAGACGGGCATTGGTTTGTCGCCCTGGCCCACGGCCACTTTCACTTTGAGGACGACCCGGACCTCCGCTCCTCACCTATTTTCCCGTTGGACGTTGCCAACGCAGGCTGCGATTACCTAGCACTGGGACATTGGGACCGGCATGAGGACGTTTCTCAGGGCGGCGTCACCGCCGTCTATTCAGGCACCGCCCGCGGTCCATCGTCCAGCGGCTACCTCGGAGAGATCACCATCGTGGACCTGGACCCTGACAACGGCGTCACCTACCGCCAGCTTCAACTATAGCCGTGGGCTGCGGTGGCGGGGAGGCATTACGGTTTGGACTGGCAGGCGTTCAGCAATAGCGCCCCGCAACTGGCCGCCCTCGGTGAAGAGCGGTTCGACCGCTCCGGCCTGGTCCTCTTGGCCACTCTACGGAAAAACGGCTGGCCGCGCATAAGCCCGTTGGAGTTCCTGGTCTTCGAAGGGCAACTGTACCTGGGCATGATGTGGCAGTCCCGCAAGGCGCTGGACCTGCTGAGGGACCCAAGATGCAGCCTCCACAGCACGGTATCAGACCGGCGCGGAAGCGAGGGCGAGTTCAAACTGTACGGGCGAGCCGTCGAGGTCGACGACCCGGGTATCCGCGCCCGGTACTCAGAAGCCCTTTACCAAAAGATTGGATTCAAGCTTGAAGACCTCGAATACCACCTTTTTTCGATAGACATCGAAAGCGCGTCATTCGCCATTATTGAAAATGAAGAATGGCGGCGCGATATATGGAGGCGGCAAGATGAAACGACTGGGTAGAGAACACCACATCTACGTCCTGGACCCCGAAGCCGAGCCCGCCATCACCATCGATTCTGGTGAGGAACTGATGGTCGAGACATGGGACGCCTTCGAAGGAGAACGCGATCCGGCGGTATTGGATGAAAAGCACCTGAAGGGGCCAGCCTCCGGTCCGATCTACGTGAACGGGGCCGAGCCTGGGGATGCCCTCAAGATTGAGTTCCTGAGCATAACGCCCAAGGAGGGCGCGGCGCATATGGTATCGCCTGGGCGAGGTTTCCTTGAGCAAGAATTCACCGACGCCTACCCAACCATAATCAACCTGGAAGACGGGCATGCCTGCCTGCCCAACGGTCTCAGGGTGCCGATGATGCCTTCGATGGGTCTCGTGGCCACCACACCCACCTACACCCAACAGACCGCCAGCGACAGCGGACCCTACGGGGGAGACATAGACCTGAAAGAATTAATAGCGGGAAGCACGCTGTACCTGCCAGTGTTCGTTCCTGGCGGAATGCTCGCCCTTGGCGACTGCCATGCGGTCGTAGGCGACGGCGCGGTGGGCGGGACCGGGGCCGAATGCTCCGCTGACACCCATCTGAGGGTAACGGTCGAGAAGGGTATGAACATAGCGGGACCAAGGGCGATGACCCCCGACTACTTCGTGATTCTCTCCCACGGCGAGGACCTTGGTCCGGCAATGAAACAGTCGGTCCGCGACATGGTGGAGTTTCTCGTTGCCGAGAAGGGGATGGAGCCCTACGACGCCTACACAATCTTGAGCCTGGCCGGGGACGTCCGGGTTTCCCGCACATTCCGGCCCATCAGCCCGGTGAAGATGATGCTGTCTCGGGACCTATTGGAGCAGTTGGACTAAGATTCGGGGGCCGGGTATATAGGGTTCGCCTCTGACACGGGGCTATCAATAAATGCGGCCGAGGATATTTCGGTAGGTGTTGCGTCCGGTGCGAGTGACACGGGCTCAGACACCACCGGCTCCGGCGACAAGGGCTCGGACACCACCGGATCCGGCGACGGGTGCTCAACCGGACGCCACCGGATCCGGCGACAAGGGCTCGGACACCACCGGCTCCGGCGACGGGTGCTCAAACGCCACCGGATCCGGCGACAAGGACTCGGACACCACCGGCTCCGGCGACAGGGGTTCAGACACTACCGGCTCCGGCGGCGGGGGCTCAGAAACCCCCGGCTCCGGTGCGAACATCTCTCCCATAGGTACACCCAACGCTTCGGCGATTGCCCGGATGTTCTTGAGGGACGGATTTCGCACGCCTCTCTCTATGCCGGAGAGGTAAGTCACATGGACGCCCGCACGGTGCGCCACTTCTTCTTGCGTGAGAGAACGCAGTCTTCTGAGATACCGGATGTGTTGTCCGAAGGTTGCTTGGTAAGCGTCCAACTTGACATCGACGTTAACCTCGTAGAAACTGTACGTCCATAGACTATAAGTCTATGGCTTTTTGACCTACTAAATGACTGCAAATCTACCGCAGAGCAAGAATAAAAATGGGGGAGCTCCGCACGTAGGAAGGGATTACTCCATGCCTGAAAAATCTCGTGTCACCGCGGGTATCCTCGGCATCTTCCTTGGTTGTCTTGGCATTCACAAGTTCTACCTCGGCATCCCCACAGCTATTGTTCACTTGATCGTGGGAGGAGGTGGACTTGGCTTGCTGATCGTGGCATCGGTGGTGGCGGCGGCCGCCGCGATGACTATGTCCTACACCGGCCTCATGGTCGCTAGCATAGCCACGTTGCTCTTGGTTGTTGGATGGCTGATCGCCGCTGTCAGCGGGATTGTGGGTTTCATTGAAGGGATCATGTATCTCACCAAGAGCGACGATGATTTCCATAGCCGCTACGTCATCGACAAAAGGCGTTGGTTCTGATCCACACCGGCATTTGTTATCGGCCAATCGCGCGGCGGCCGGGTGGGCAGGCTGCCCAATACATAGACCGTGAATGGAGCGTTTATGGAGAGTCCGACCTCGGAAAAGTCTCGTGTTGTAGCCGGTGTGCTTGGCCTGTACCTTGGTTGGCTTGGCATCCACAAGTTTTACCTTGGCATTCCGACGGCTCGTTACCACTTGATTGTGGGTGGGGCGGGGTTGGCTGCGTGGATGGTGTCTATGGTAGTATCGGCCATGGTGTCTGTTATGTCTTCAGGGGGGATATTCGCGGGCTTTTTCGTCGCTATAGCCGTATTATTCTCGACGGTTGGATACCTAGCCCTCCTCGTCAGCGGGATCGCGGGACACGTGGAGGGCGTCATGTATCTGGCCAAGAGCGACGAGCAGTTCAGCGAGATATACGCTCAAGGAAAGAAGGCCTGGTTCTAAACCTCCCGGCAGCGGGACTCTCAACATCCCATGAAACCGGGTTGTTTGACCGAGCAACCGGTTGCTGGAGGCATGAATCAAGTATGACAAGAAAGCTTAACGTTGGACCCCTGATGATTGGAGCCCTATTTCTTCTCGCCGTGGGTTGCGGCGGTGGGGCGTCACTCGGGCCTCCTCATCCCGTTGACGAATACCTGACGGAATCACATAAAGCGGACCTAACCGGTCCGGCAAAATGTTACGGGGAGTTTCCCGGTGGATCGTTCGACACCTCCATGACGCAGTTCAAGGAGGGAATATGGGCGGGATTATCCAGCTATCAGGATGGTTCCGGTGACACGCTATCAGGAAGTCCCGAGGAGATCGAACAGGTTATCACGGATCAGATCGAGGAAGTCACACTGATCGTTAGGATGAGCTTCCCGGCCTGCAGGCACCTAAAATAGTGGTAAATTGTCGGATTCCACGAATACGGACTCCTGGCCTCGGAGATTCCACTACATCTCCTTTCCGCCGACACTAAGATAGGCGGGCCAGCAGCCTACATCACCGAGTAGCCGCCGTCCACGGTTAAGACCGCACCGGTGACGTAGTCCGACCCCTTGCCGGCAAGAAACACTACCGCGCCCTGCAGTTCGTCGGCGTCTCCCCAGCGGCCCGTGGGGATGCGGCGGTTGATCAGGTCGAATCTCTCCGGCTGGTTGGCGGGCACCGCCGCCGTGAGTTCGGTCATAAACCAGCCCGGCAAGATGGCGTTGGACTGGATATTGTCCTTGGCCCATGCGACCGCCAGGCTCTTGGACAGCTGGACTACCCCGCCCTTGCTCGCCGAATAGGGAGCGCCGCTTCCCCCTCCTCCGAACAAGGAGTACATGGAACCCACGCTTATTATCTTGCCCCCGCCCTGGCCCTTCATGTGAGGGTAAACGGTCCTGGAGGCAAGAAACGCCGCCCTCAGATTGACGTCCAAGACGTTGTCCCACTCCTCCACGCTGAGGTCCTGCGGCTCTTTTCGCACCGTCATCCCAGCGTTGTTCACCAGGATATCCACCCGGCCAAACTCCGCCACCGTCCGGTCGACCATTTCTGTGATGTCCGCCTCGCGGTTAACATCCACCGCCAACCCCAGGGAATTAACACCCAACGCCTCTATCTCGGCCTGGGCCTGGGCTGTCTTTTCCGCGTTGCGCGCCGCCACGACGATATTCGCTCCGGCCCCCGCCAGCCCCAGGGCCATCCCCAAGCCCAGGCCCCCGTTACCGCCGGTGACGATGGCCACCTTTCCGCTCAGATCGAATAGCTCGCCTATGCTCATCCGTGCCTCCCCGGCTGGAAATTCAAGGTGCTTATCTGACCAGGGGCAGCACTTTGTCGCCAAAGAGCCGCATCGACTTCTCGACCTGGTCCCGGAGGATTTGGCCGACATTGGGGTTCAGCAACAGGTTGCGCACCCCGGTGGTCTTTAACTCCTCAATGCCTTTAACTACTGTCTCCGGCGTTCCGGCGAGAAAGGCATGTTCGACAAGTTCCGCGGCTGGAGTGGGTGCGTTCGGGTCTCTTGGAGGGGCCCCGCCGGGGTTGAACCTAACCCTCGCGTCCAGGAGATGGGCGCGGTAACGGGCCAGGGCAGTGGTGGCTACTTCCACCGCTTCATCGTCCGAGTCCGCCACGTAAAGTCCGCGCTGGCCCCAGGTCTGGTCCATCGCATTCTCCATCTCCGCTTCCGAGAATCCCGATCTGCGCATTGTATCCTGGTAAACTCTTAGCCTGTCCCGCAGCGTATCCACCGTCTGGATACCGATTAACACGGGGCGGCCTATCTTGCCCATCTCGACCATCGACGCCTCGGAGATGCAGGCCCGCACCAATGGCGGATGCGGCTGCTGGTATGGCCTTGGCCTGACGACTGGAAAACTACTCTTCCAGAACCGGCCTTCATGCACCACGTCTTGGCCGGTCCACGCCTTGATCAGAAGCTCTTCGGCCTCGGGCAGCATCTCCCGGCCCTGCTCCAGGGTCATCCCGAACCCGATGTACTCGTAGTCATTGTATGCCGAACCCCTGCCAGTGCCAACGATGAGGCGGCCATGACTGAGGTTGTCCAGCAGTGCAGTCTGGGCTGCCAGCCGGACCGGATGGTGGAGGGCCATCTCCACCACGGCAAATCCAATCTTAACCCGCTTGGTCCGGGCCGCCACCGCCGCCCCGAACACCACCGGGTCAGCATAGGCCACAGCCCCGTCGAAATGGTGCTCCGTCAGCCAGACCGCATCCATTCCGATCTCCTCGGCCAACTCCACCTCTCGCAAAGTGTCGTCAATGGCCAAATGATCGGCCTTCGGGTCGCCGCTAATGCTAAAGACGAATGAACCGAAACGCACGTATTACCCCCTGCGACTTGAACGGACGAGTCTCTTATCCATGACGTCGTCGCTTTCCTCGATGTACTGTGCGACCCCTCATCAACCCTATCATACCCAACGGCGCTACGAGCGAGAACAGATTGACCGCCGACGCACCCACCGGCACTGGCCCCACTGGCGAGCCGCACGCGCCACCACTCGACGGCTCCTCCGTGGCCGAGGCGGGGGTTGGTTGTGCTTCCAAGGTTGGTGCAGCCGCGCTTTTAGGCACGGGTATCTCAGTCGCATTGGGAGCGTCCGTCGCAAGGTCAGGTGTAGGGGTTGGAACCCGCGTGGGCGTGTTGGTAGGCGCTGGCGTTGCGGTGGGATCTGGCGTGGGTGTCGGTGTACTCGTCGGGGTGGGCGTAGCCGTAGGTGTAGGCGTGTTTGTCGGAATCGGCGTGGACGTAAGTATGGGCGTCAATGTAGGCGTAGGCGTTGGCGTTGGCGTTGGCGTAGGGGTTGGTGTGGGCCGGTTCCCAATTTGCCTGCCGAACTCCCTCCAGGTCGCGGAGCCGTCGTCATTGAAATCAATATTCAGTACCGGATACTGGCGGGTTGTGCCGAAGTCCCAGATGTCATCTCCCCCGGTCGTGGGATCGAAATCCCGGTCAGCATTATTCACATCGAGGTTCCACCCGTTGTATATACCGGTGTATCCGATGGGCGACTGCAAATCGCCAGTGGTTTTGCCCTGGACTCCTGTATAGTCTCCATCTTTGACTCCGTTACTTTGGCCGGAGGTTCGGATATCCCATAAGCTGGCGCTGATCGTGCCTCTATTTTCCCCGAACAGCCCCCCGGCGTTCGTGCTACCCGACACTCTTCCGATAGCGTGGCTAGCGACAACCGCGCCATAATTCTCCCCCATCAACCCTCCGCCGTAATGGCCTCCCGACACGCTTCCGGTCGCGTAACTGGCAATAACCGTACCGCCATTTCCGCCGACCAGCCCGCCAACATGAAAACGCCCCACCACGTCGACATCGACCAGTCCCACATTGTTTATGAAGGTCCCACCGCCAATTGCGTTGAAAAGGCCGACACCACCTGGGTCGGTCAAGGCCATGGTCCGCTCGATGTACAGATTGGATATGGCGTGTCCCCTGCCATCGAACACAGCCTCAAACCCGTCATCGCGGAACCCGATGGGCAGCCATCCGTTGCCGGTCGTCCACCTGGCGTTGACCGAGCCGGAGGCCTAGCTGACGGCGTCATCGAAATCCAGCGGACGGGTCAGTTCATAGCCATTGCAATCGACGCAGACTGCTCCTGTGCCGTCGTCGGGAAAGGCGGCAAAGTAGGCTTCAGCCCCGGATTCGTTGTCTGGCGTACCGTCACCATTGAGATCGTGGCGGATCGCGTCTAATTGCTCCAAGTTGGAGATCTCGATTCGACGGTCACCGTCGGTGTCGTATTTTCCGTTGGCCGTTTGCGAGTTGGCGACGCCTACAGTCACCACTACAATCAACAGCGCAACCACCGGGATCGCCAGGATGAAGCCGAGAGTGCGCGGTGAGAGCCTTGACATCGTACAGGCTCCAATCTATTTCCGCAGAATGTTATACGGAGACGGAATTGCCCCCAGACTCCCCCCTCGGACAAACAAGGTTAGTAAAACCTGGGCACTCTGCGGCCCCTACTTCATCCAGTCCGCCACCCGCTCCGCGATCATGATCGTAGTCGCGTTGGTGTTGGCGCGAACACAATCGGGAAGGGTGGAAACGTCGACCACCCGCAGTCCTTCAATCCCTCTGACCCGGCAGTATTGGTCCAAGACGGCCATGGGGTCTGACTCCGGACCCATTTTGCAAGTGCCTGAAATGTGTTGGGTGGTCGTGACATTGAGCCGCATCCATTGGTCAAGGGCTTCGTCCGAGGCCAGATCGTCGGGCGTCGGGCTGATAGCCTCCTCTACGATGTCCTTGTAAGCGTCGTGTTCCAGCAAGCCCAGGCAAATCCGGACGCCCTCGCGCAACCTTTCACGGTCCCGGGCCTCTTCCAGGTAGCGATAATTGAGCGCCGGCTGGTCGTGGGGATCGGCGGAGGCGAGCTTCAGCTCCCCCGCGCCGTCGGCGAGCTCGAGGATCGCGGTGAACCGGATGCCTTCCCCTTCCAGTGGATCGCCTCCGATTGGGGAGGAGAAAGACGACTGCATTATCTGCATGTCGTTACGGTCGCTCGAGCCCGTTGCCGTGTAGCGCAGGGCCAATTGACTCCGTGGGGCTTCCGGGTCCAACGGAAAATCGTCCTTAACCCGGATGGGCACGCGGACGTTGGGATGGTCCCGCAAATTCTGGCCCACGCCGGGCAGGTCCAATAGGACCGGGATGCCGATCTCCCGGAGGTGGCCGGCGGGACCAACGCCCGACAGCATCAGCAGTTGGGGTGAGCCTATGCCTCCGGCGCTCAGAATCACCTGTTCCGTGTCGACGACGAACCTCTCGCCACCGCTCTCAACGTCTACGCCGGTAGCTCGGCCATCCTCGATCACCACCTTATGCACGGTCACGTTGCCCCGGACCGTCAGGTTGAGCCGGTTTCGCACGGGGTTGAGATAGGTCAGGGACGTGCTCATCCTCACGCCGTTGGGGTTGTTCATGGGAATGGGTCCGATGCCCCAGGATTCGGGATGGTTCATGTCCGGGTCGTGGGGGTAACCGGCATCCCTGGCCGACCGGTAGAAAGCGTTCTGGGCCGGAAGCCACGTCTCCTGCTTATGGCGTCGCACCGGGATCGGCCCGTCGTTCCCGTGGAAGTCATCCACGATATCAGTATCGGTTTCAGCCTTCCTGAAATACGGCAACGTATTCACGAAGGACCATTCATCGTTACCCCAAGACGCCCAGTTGTCATAGTCCTCCGGGACTCCCCGCAAGAATACCTGGCCGTTGACTGCGCTGGAGCCGCCTACTACGCGGCCCCTCGGCACAGGCATGGTCTCCCCCTGCTCCGCCGTAGGTATACCCCTGAAAGACCAGTTGTGAGGCGCGTCCACCGCGGAGGCCATCTGATTATATCCGAACTTCAGGTCGTCGGGGTAGGTCTCGAAGTCGGGGTAGTCCGGCCCCGCTTCCAATAGAAGCACCGAACGGTTGGGGTCCTCCGAAAGACGGGTCGCCAACACACAGCCCGCGGAACCCGCGCCGATAATCACTACGCCGTATTTCATGGTCTCTCCCTTCTTATAATCAAAGCCGCCCGGGTTATACAGACCGCTTAGGTTATAGGTGTTCGCCAAAGAAAGCCAGCGTTCTTGGCCAGGAGGCATCGGCGGCTGCTTGTTGGTGTCTGGGGCCGGTGTGGTCCATAAACGCATGGTCCGCCCCCGGGTAGGTGTGGAACTCATGGGCTATCCGCAGCCTATTCAACTCCGCGTCGAACTTGGCCATGTCGCCCTGTGAAGGATTCTCGTCGATTTCGCCGAAATGGAAAAGCACGGGGCACTTAATCCCGCCGGTCAGATCGAACGGTGTCTTGTCCGCCGCGCCCCAGGGGACCATGATGTTTCCACCGTAGTAGGGTACAGCGGCGTTGAAGTGAGGGTTGGTCGCGGCGGCCAGCCAAGTCACCCGCCCGCCCATACAGAAACCGGTGACGCCAATTCGGTCTCCATCGACGAAGGCATGGCTTCTAAGGAAATCTACGGTGGCGTTAATGTCCGCCACGATGTCAGGGTCGCTCAGGTGCTGGATGGGACGAGAACCATCGGCCAGCATGTCATCCGTGATGCGGTGGTAAAGCTCCGGAGCGCAGGCGGCGTAACCCGCCTCAGCAAGCCGGTCGGCCATGTCGCGAATGAACTGGTCTACTCCCCCGCCGTGCTGGCTGATTACGACGGCTGGGAAGGGTCCGCCGCCATCAGGCAAGCTCAAGTAGGCCCGCATATGAGCTCCGTCTACATGTAAAGTCTCCCAGGACGATGCCATGGATAACCCTCCTTAACATGGGGCGTGGCCGTCTAGGATTCTAACAGATTATAAACGAATTCCATCCCGCTGCGGCTCGTATTCGGTCTCTGGCCCGCCGAGTTGGCGCGTGTTAGGATAGCGCTCAATTCGGGGACTCAATTCTCCCATTCGACTCACGTCTATTTGCAGGAGTAAAGTGCGATGGCATCGGAGAGGATCCGCATTGGCGTAATCGGAGCAAACATCTCCAAGGGATGGGCACACAGGTCCCACCTCCCGGCCCTGCTGGCCAGCCCGGAATTCGAGTTGACCGGCGTATGCACCACACGGCAAGAGAGCGCCGAAGAGTCCGCGGCCAGGTTCGGGGCGCGGTTGGCATTCCATGACCACCGCGACATGTTGGCCAGCCCGGAAATCGACGCCGTAGCCGTCGTGGTCCGGGTGCCGTCCCACTACCAGCCAACCATGGACGCGCTCAACGCGGGCAAGCACGTCTTCACTGAGTGGCCCCTCGGCGCGACGTTGGCCGAAGCCCAGGAGATGGCCGACTTGGCGCGGGCCAAAGGCGTCCAGACCATGGTGGGCCTACAGGCCCGTGCGGCCCCAGCGGTGATGTACATGAAAGAGCTGGTGGAAAGCGGCTACGTGGGCGAGGTTATGTCGTGCAACCTGAGTCTAATCAGGGGCGGCGTACTTTCCCGCACTTCGGACCGCACCTGGCAGCGCGACGACACCCTCGGCGCAACTACTCTGACCATAGCCTGCGGTCACGCCATTGACGCCCTTCGGTACGTCGTGGGTGATTTCAGCGAGGTCTCGACGGTAGTGTCGACCCAGGCCCCCCAGTGGCATGAGTCGGACACCGACCAGATGGTGGATGTGACCGCCCCCGACAACATCCTGGTCAGCGGACGACTGTCCGGCGGGGGTGTCGGAGCGGTGCATGTGGCCAGCGTGCCTTGGGCGGACAGCGGCTACAAGCTGGAGGTCTTCGGGCGTGAAGGAACGTTGGTAGCCGAGTCGGAGGACTCCCCGCAGCTTGGGGACGTCCGGCTCCGAGGCGCGAAGAACGACGACAGCGCCCTCCACGACATCGAGGTCCCCTCACGCCTGGTGTGGGTGCTGGAAGGGATGCCCAAAGGGGCGCCTTACAACGTGGGGCAGATGTATTACCAGTTCGGACAGGCCATCCGTTCCGGCGGAGTCTGCGAGCCCAACTTCGACACGGCCGTGGGCTTGCATAAGTTCATCGACGCGATCCGCGCTTCATCCGACCAGGGCAGGCGCGTGGAAGTAAGCGTCTAACCCGGCCAGCTCAACGAAAGAGTTCCTTCGATTCCGCTGCACTCTGCTCAGGACGACCGGTGGAGGTCGTGGTTTGTTCACGTCGGGCTGTTGGCCGGCGCTCTATTCCCGCCTGCGGCGGCGGACGCGGGGCCTGGGGCTGCGGAGTGTCTTCGGCGTTTCGGGTCTTGCGGGAGTATCCTGCTCCGGTGGTGCGGGGTCGGCCGTATCTTCCACGCGAGGCGGCTCCTCGCCCCGAGTGTGGGCGACTTCGGGCTCCCCGGACGCTGGGGGAGGAGCCGCGGCCTGGCCGAAGTGTTGCAGGACCGGCGCGACCACCTGGTGGTAGGTGCGCCGCTTCCCAGTTAGCTGGAAGGTCAGCCACTGTGTGTATGAGCGCATACCGGTGGTCTTGAGCTCCCACAAAATCGTCCAAACCGTTCCCAACTCTGATGGCTCGAACCAGTCCAGCCGGTCGGCCCAGTTGGTTTCCGGCAGCCGCATGGCCCGCTGGCGGGGCGGGTCGAAGGTGCACCGCCAGCGCAGTTCCTCGTTAGCGTCGTCCTGGAACGTATAGTCCTGCCCGTCCTGCTCCAATAACCTACCGTACCTGTCTTCCAGCACGCTCCGGCTTGGGCGGCCCGTCACCGGAAACCGGGTCACATATTCGAAGACCTGTTCGGGGGAGGCCGGGACCTGGACCTGGAAACCGATGTTTGGCATTGGAGGACCCTAAAACACTGCCAAGGGGTTTATGGGAGACCCGGTGGCGTTCTTGAACCGGAGAGGGGCAACCACGAACATAAACTCGTACCGGTTGAGTTGCTCGCACACCTTGGCCAGTTCTTCACAGTTCGCGGCGTCGATGAGCCATAGACCCATGGCAACGATGCCCACCCGGTGTACCGGAAGACCGAGGTTGGGGTAACCGGCGGGGTCCATGTCCTGCGAAGCGTCGCCCGCCAGGACCGAGACACCCCGCTCGTGCAGCCATGGGATCGTCTCGGCGTGCAGTCCCGGCCTGCCTGCCTCCGGAGGACCCAACTCCAACCGGCGCTTGTACCAACCCAGGCGGAGCATTAGAGCGTCGCCCTCTTCCACGCGCACTCCCTGCGCGGCCTCCGCTGCCTCCAGGTCCGCGGTGAACACCGGCTCGCCGGGGTCCAGCCATTCCTTGCCCTTCACTTTAGTAATGTCGAGCATCACTCCCCGGGTGACCACGCCGTTCTGTGCCCGGTCTATGTGGCCCGCCGTGGCCTTTTGGTCGGCTGTGACCAGGGCAGCGTCCTTCCCGTTGTACATCTTGCCGTCCCAGAACTGGTGACAAAGCGCGTCCAGGTGGGTGATTGTCAGTCCATGAAAGGAAAATCCGAAGAAGTCCGATGCCCCGCCGCCCCCGTTGGCAGGAGCCGACTCGCCGGTGCGGACCATGTAATGCAGCGGAGGAATGGAGGTCACGTCCGCCGCGCCCTCTGGAACGATTAGCCTGGCGCAGGTAACGGTTATGCCTTCCCTCACCAGTCTTCCCGCCTGGGCGACCTTCGCGGGCGTGACCAGGTTGAGCGTTCCCAACTCATCGTCCGGACCCCACCTACCCCAGTTGCTCAATGAATTCATCCAACCCAGAACTTCCTCTTCCGTGGGTATCTTCGTAGTGGTCATACCTGCCTCCTATCTAAGAGTCCCAGCTCAGAGTCCCAGCCTTGGATTGCTCCAAATGGTCCGGGTCATAATCCCTTCAGCGATTCTATCGTGCCGTCGACGAATAGTATCTGAAGGGTCGTCAACACGCTACGGTCCAACGATTCGGCCTGACTCGGGTCACCCTGACTCCGCATTGAGGTCAATAACTGCCCTACCGAAGCATTGCCGTCGATCATGGATACCAGCCGGTTCACGAGGCCGCTCGACGGTGTCCCCTCCGGCTGGCTAACGGTGGTCAGCACGGTACCCCAGACGAACTCACCGTCGCCCAGCACCGCCTTGCGCTTTACCTCTACTCCGCCGGACAGATGGGGAACCGCCAATAGCAACCGGTCATCTCCCGCACGCACCGCGGCAAATGATTCTTCCCATCTGCCTAGGCGGGCGGCTCGCTCCGACTCTACCTCTGTGACACTGGTTACGAAGTCCACGGGGGGCTCGCCTCTCTCCAAGACTACTCGTTCATATCCCCGAGGGGGCTGCCCGGCCACGGCCTGGATGAAGGAGTGCCTGGGCGAGAATTTCCGGCCTTCGTCCAAAAGCCGGCGCGCTTCCCAAAAGTAGCCTTCCGACGCCAGGTTGCTGGAGTAAAAGAGCCGCGCCAACTCCCGGAAGTGGGAATATTCCTTGAAGTAAAGCTCCTGGTAGGCGTCGCCGGCGGCCTCGGCCAAGTCCGGGTCTTTCAGAGCTGTAGTTGCGTAGGCTGCGGCCAATATTCCCGACATCAACGCCAAATGTACGCCTGAAGAGAAGAGAGGGTCGACGAAACACGCAGCGTCACCGGCCAGGACATACCCGTCGCCCACCAGCCGTTCACATACGTACGACCAGTCCTTCACGATGAAGGGCCCCGAGACCAGTTCAGCTTCTTCCAACATCTTGGCCATGTGGGGAGCGGCGCTAAGCTGCGCGTGAAGGAAGTCGCGGAGACCATATTGACCCACTCCCTCTTGTCCGCTCTCACTGTCCACCACCGCGCCCACGCTCGCCCAACCCGTGTGCAGTGGGATATTCCAGAGCCAACCCCCGGGATGGGCCTCTATGAAAATATTGGTCTCGTCGCGGCCGGGCAACCGTTTCGCCCCGGTGTAGTACCCGTAGACCGCAAGGTTCCGGAAGAAGGGGTCCCATTGGCGTAACCCGAGGCTGGAGGCGAGAACGCCCCCCTGACCGCTGGCGTCTACGACGAACCCGGCTTCTATTTCGTGGGATACACCGTCTTGGCCCTGGTATTTGACTCTAGAAGCCCTGCCGGAGTCGAACACGACCTCGGTCACTCGGTGACCCTCGCGCACATCCACGCCGTGACAGCGGCTGTTATCCAGGAGTATCTGGTCGAACTGGGGCCGCCACACCTGATAAGAGTGAGGATACCTGGTGTTGGTCTCCTCAAAGTACCAGCTCCAGGGACTCTCATCCGTGCCCCACACCATGGTGGCGCCGTACTTGGGCAAGAACCCGGCTTCCTCCATCCGTTCCAGGACGCCGAGCTCCTGCAACACCGGGATACTGGCGGGCAACATAGATTCTCCGACGTGGTCCCTGGGGAACTTCTCCCGTTCCAGCAACAGGACTTGGAACCCCTGGGCGGCGAGCATGGTCGCGGCGGTGGACCCCGCGGGTCCGCCGCCAACTACGACCACTTGCGGGAAGGGTTGCCGTTGGGTCACCGGAACAATCTCATTAAGCGGTAAGTTACGAGGTCAGCCTCACCAGCGCGACGGCGGCACTGACCGCGGCGACGGTCAGTGCGGCCTGGGCGACCATCATGCCGACCATCCACTTGATCATCCTCACTTCGGCCTCTCTGATCTCGGCCCGCACCTCGTCCCTGGTCGGCAACGTGTCCATCCGGGCCATCAGTTGCTGGAAGGCCCCTTCCAGCCAACTGACCCGTTCTTCAAGTGTGACCATGTGGCGCCCAACCCTCTCTAGTCGTCGTCCGGGGCTACCGCGGTTGCTGGAATAACCGGGGCATTGCCCGCGTAGGGCGTGCCGGTTGCAGGATCCATCTCGAAGGGCCCCGGCAACTCCAACTCCTTGGCCATCTCGTGGACTGCGGGAATCACTTCCTGCCCCATGAGGCGCAGGCTGCGCATGGCGTCGTCGTGGGTCATAGCGCCATCGCCGTCCCAGAAGAAGATGCTTCCGGGGCGGACGGTCTCCAGGACGTGACGGATCTTGGGAATAACGCTGTCCGGAGTGCCGGAGATGATTGTGTAATTCTCCACCTGTTGCTCGTAGGGGCGTCCCAGGGCTCCGGCGGGGCCAGCGTTGCCGCCCCGGGCTCGGGTGGCCACTGCCTGGGTGGGCAGGACCCGCCTCCGGGACGTCAGGCCAGGCAGGTTCAGGAGCGCGGGGTTGACCGTGCCCTCGTTACCCGCCAGGAACGGGTTGCTTGGACCCTGCACGTACTTGCGGCCCGCCGCTTCGGCAAGTTCCTCCGTCTCGTCGACGTGGACCTTCCAAAGGTAACCGATGTTCTGCGGACCCGACTGGTAGCCCAGTTCGGCGGCGGTGTCGTGGTAGAGCTGGAAGGCCTGTTTGGTGGGCTCCATCTCAGTCGCGAGCATTATGTAGGGGATCCGCTGCTCGGCCGCCCACATTAACGAGTCCCGGCTCACGACACCCGGAAGCCAGATCGGAGGATGAGGCTTCTGGTAGGGCTTCACCCAGGGGTTCACATGCCGGTATTGGTAGTGCTTGCCCTCCCAGCGGAACGGGCCGGGGGTGGTCCAAGCCTTGACTATAAGCTCGTGGGCTTCCTTGAACCGTTCCCAGTTATAGTGGGGCTCCACGTTGTGCGCCACGCTCTCGCGCCCGGTGCCGCGCACCCAACCTGAAACCAGCCTGCCGTGGGAGATCATATCGATCATGGAAAGCTGTTCAACCAGCCACAGGGGGTCGTCCCAAATGGGAATGATATTGCCCAGCAGGACTATCTTGGCTCGTTGAGTGATCCGCGCCAGAATGGAGGCTTCGACGTTCATCGCGCCGCCCATGCAGAAGGGGGTGCTATGGTGCTCATTCAGCATCAGGCCGTCGAAGCCCATTTCTTCGGCGTAGAGTTTCTCGTCCAGGTAGCGATTGTAGAGGGAAGCGCCCAACTCGGCGTCGTAGATTTCGTTGCTTACATTGAGGTCCATGATCGGCTTACCGGTTGCGCCGAAATAGCCCGATTTCGGGTCCTGATAAGGCCTCTCAGTGAAGTATCCAATGAACATTTCGATTCTCCTTCCGGCTCCAGCTACGACCGGCTCCAGCTACGGTAGGGATTCTACCATACGGCGGGATTCCCTAAGACGACAGGAAGCCCTTTACCACGCGAACGAATTCGTCGCTCTTCTCAATTGCGGGGTAATGGCCGCAGTTTTCGAAAACGCTGATCCGGGAACCTGCGATGGAGTCCTGGAAGACCTGGCTCGCGCTGACGGGAACTATGTTATCGTCCCGCCCCCAGATGATCTGGGTCGGCACCCTCTTTAGCCTGTGTAGAAGGTTGGGCAGGCCGGGGTAGTACATATAGGGACGCCAGCTCAATCGGCAGGCCTCCTCACGGGCCACTTCCCAGGCTTCTGTCAACTCCGGGCTGGGCTCTTCGGGACATACTTCCTGGAACTCCGGAGTATTTTCCGGGTCGTGGAAGCCGGTGGTGATGAAGTCTTTGGCAACCACAAGGAACATGTCGTAAATGTCGCCGGCTGGAGGCTTGATTCCCGCCGGGCTAACCAGCACCAGTTTCTTGAACGAATCGGGGCACATCGTGGCCATCTCCGCCGCCAACCATCCGCCCAGGGAAAAGCCCACCAAGTTGATTTGCTCCAGACCCAGGTCGTCGATGGCTTCGAGGTACCAACCCGCCAGGTCACGCATATTCATAATCCATTCCAGACGCTCCGTTTCGCCGAAGCCGGGATGGGACGGAATATAAACGCTATAGTCCTGGGCCAGCGCTTCTTGATAGCCGCGCACACCGTGGTGGCCCATCTCGTCATGGAGGATCAACAGCGGGTCGCCGCTCCCTCCCTTTACCAGTTGGAGCTTCGCACCCGCGACCTCCACGAATTCTTCGGTCCATGTTTGAGCGCCTGTCGCCATGTGCCGTGTCCTCCTTCAGAGCTAGGAATTGGTCAGGGGTCCAGTGCGAATCGTAGTAGACCAACATGGTCTGATTTAACGGGAACCGGCCCGCAGACGGTGACCCGCCGACTAGGGCCGCGGCCGCCTGATCCCAGGCGTTCCAACCGCCCCATAATAACATGGCCGGGGTACATTGTGGACACGGACCCATAACTGTTCAGACTTGATATGTCCTTCCTCCTCCCAGCCCGTCATTCCGGGTTTGACCCGGAATCCAGAAGCCTTTGCAACCAGCAATGATCACTATCATTGGCATTTCTGGATTCCCGCCTTCGGAGACCTTTGAATAATCCCCTCTCACTCCGGGAGAGGGTTAGGGTGAGGGCGTCCCCCGTATCTGGGCACACTCTGGATTCACGCTTTCGCTGGAATCACGGAAGGTTCCGCAAAGGTCTCCCTTCGCGGGAATGACTGGTTGCGCGGGAATGGCGGGAATGACTGGTTGCGGCTGAGGGACATCGTTTGAGAATCATCATGGAGATGACCGATGTGGGATTTAGCCAATCCGCGTCATCGATTCTGAACAGTTAAACGGACCCAAGTAGGTCCGGCCGTTCTCTGGCGGGGGAGCCTCAGATAGCGGCGCATAGCCCTGGCCGGTGAAACAATTCGTTCACGTTGAGGATGAATTGCTCCGGATTTTCGGCCGATAGTTTCGAATACGGCATTAGTACAATGCCCCGATTGCTTGACACCCCAAGGGCGTTATGATAGATTTCGCACGCCTCAAAATAGGTGCTTTTTCGCACGAAAGGACGTCCGATGATACCGATTATAGTAGCCCTGGCAGCCGGCGCTTTGGCTCTCGTTTTCGCCTTGGTCACCGCTTTGCGTGTCTTGTCAGCCGACCGGGGAAACGCCCAGATCCAAGCGATAGGCGACGCAATTAAGGATGGGGCCAACACATTCCTTAGAAGAGAATACCTCACGCTCCTCCCCTTCGCCGTGATCGTTACGATCGCTCTGGCCGTGCTGGACTATACCCTATTCACCCATAACCTCAACCTGCCCGCCACGGCGATCTCCTACGTGGCCGGCACCATATGCTCCGGGTTGGCCGGAATCATCGGAATGAACGTCGCCGTAAGGGCAAATGTGAGGACTGCCTCGGCCGCTCAGCAGGGCCTTAATCCGGCTTTGCGCGTCGCTTTCTCAAGCGGCACTGTGATGGGAGTCACGGTGGTAGGCATCGGCCTCCTGGGAGTGACGATCCTTTACCTGGTGTTCCAGAATATCAATGCCGTAGCCGGGTTCGGCTTTGGCGCGAGCTCCATCGCCCTCTTCGCCAGGGTTGGCGGAGGAATCTTCACGAAGGCCGCTGACGTCGGCTCAGATCTGGTCGGAAAGGTGGAGGCCGGCATCCCGGAAGATGACCCCCGTAACCCCGGAGTTATTGCCGATAACGTAGGAGACAACGTTGGCGACGTGGCCGGGATGGGCGCGGACCTGTTCGAGTCCTACGTTGGCAGCATCATCTCGGCGGTCGCTCTGTCAGCCAGCGCCGTTGCCCTCGCGGTGGGGACCGGCGGCGGGAACTTTACCGACTCCCAGTCGGTATTCCCCATGCTCCTTGCCGGCGCCGGTATCGTCGCCGCGATCCTGGGGACCTTCGTAGTAAGAAGCGGGGAGCAGGCCGACTTCGAAAAGCTTCTTTGGGCCCTGCGGTACGGCATATTCACCGCTGGTGGACTGCTTATCATCTTCGCCGCCATCTTAACCATCACCGTCACCAACAACTGGTACTGGTTCGGCTGCGTGGTGGCCGGGCTCTTGGCGGGCACGATTATCGGACTGGCGACCGAATACTACACGTCCTACAGCTACCGGCCCACCCAACGGGTGTCCGAGTCATCTCAAACCGGAGCGGCAACCGTCATCATCAGCGGTATCGCGACCGGTATGATGAGCACTCTTATTCCCGTGGCCTGCGTATCGGTCGCAATTTTGCTGGCCTACTGGTTCGCGGGGTTCTACGGTGTGGCCCTTGCCGGCGTGGGGTTGCTCTCCACCCTTGGAATCACCCTGGCAACAGACGCATACGGCCCAGTGGCCGACAACGCCGGCGGTATCGCCGAGCAGGCCCAACTCGACCCCCAGGTACGGGAGCGCACCGACGCGTTGGACGCCCTTGGCAACACCACAGCCGCGACGGGCAAGGGGTTCGCCATCGGATCCGCGGCGCTTACGTCTCTCGCACTCCTGGCCGCCTACTCGGTGAGCGCAAAGCTCATTGTCCTGGGCGCCGATGGCCGGTTGACCGCCGACGCCGTGGGAATCAACTTGCTTCAGCCACAGATACTGGTAGGACTAATCATTGGCGCGATGCTGCCATTCCTTTTCTCAGCCATGACGATGCAGGCGGTGGGCCGGGCGGCCCAGGGAATCGTTGACGAAGTCCGCCGGCAGTTCCGGGAGATTCCGGGACTCCTGGAAGGCACCGCTCAGCCAGATTCCGCCCGATGCGTCGACATCAGCACCAAGAGCGCCCTTCGTGAAATGATACTGCCGGGTGTAATGGCCGTGATCGCGCCTATCGCCACTGGCTTCATCCTGGGAGAGGCGGCGTTGGGGGGCCTTCTAATTGGCGCGGTTTCGGCCGGGTTCATGCTGGCCATCATGATGGCGTCCGCTGGCGGATGCTGGGACAACGCCAAGAAGTACGTGGAGCTTGGGAACTTCGGCGGTAAGGGCTCTGATGCTCACAAAGCGGCGGTCGAAGGGGATGTGGTCGGCGACCCATTCAAAGACACTTCCGGCCCATCGCTTAACATCTTGCTAAAGCTGATGGCGATCGTCTCGTTGGTATTCGCGCCGGTGTTCTTGCAGGTCGAGTCCCTGATCAACCTGGGTTAGCGGCAGTCCGTCTGGCCGGGGCTCGAAACTCCGGTCAGGCGGCGTTTTCCAGGTCGATCAATCGGACGCTGGCGGTTCTCCCGTCCACTTCCAGGAGGCCGATGGTGCCCATGCTCCCGCGTGTGTGCCGGCGTCCGGGGTAGGTGGGGCTGCCCGGGTTTACGATCAGCACTCCGTCGCAAACGCAGACCAATTCCTCGTGAGTGTCCCCAAACACCACCACGTCCACCGGGCTGCCGAACTTGCGCCTCATCAATTCGCGCGCGTCGCCCATCGGGAACTCCAACAACGTACCATCGCCGCTGGTGTCCACACGTGGCGTGGGCCACTGGATGTCGTGGACCATGCCAATCTTCAGGTCTTCAGCCTGCACCACCCTGCTCGTATCCGCCAGCCGGTCGCCGGGCTCCCTGGGGTCTTCGTAACCCCGCACCGCCAGCACTGGAGCGACGGACTCCAGGTAGTCCAACACACCCAGACATTCCAGGTCGCCACAATGGAGGATAAGGTCCACACCTCGCAGGGCCCCGAAGACCCGGTCCGGCAGGTCATTGCCGCTTCCCGCGCAGTGGGTGTCGGAGATCACCCCGATTTTCATCTTGGTTGTTCGGCGTTGGCTGGCGCGAGTACTTCCAAGGTCCGCCTCATGCCCTCCAGGGTGGCCCCGTGGGGAAAAGCGACCACCGGCATGTTCGCACCGGCCCGGCGGAACTTATCCATGCGGTCCAGGCAGGTAGCGGCGTCGCCGATAACCGTGATGTTTTCCAGCAATTCATCGGGGATGGTGGCGGCGGCCTTGGCCCGGTCGCCCGCCGACCATGATTCGCGCACTGCGTCGGCCTCCGACTGGAACCCGGAGCGGCTGAACAGGTTGTAGTAATACTGGCCCATACCCCCGATGTAGTAGGCCATGTGGGAGCGGACCCGTTTCTCAGTCTCCGCCAATTCCTCCCCGCTTTCGGTCACGTAACAAATGATCTGGGGCGCCACCGTCATGGAGTAAAACTCCCGCCCCGCCTTAATAACTTCCTCGGCTACGATCCCCGCCATCTCAGGGAGCCTCCGGTGGTCAACCCAGATGGGCAGCCAGCCGTCGGCCAACTCTCCGGTCAGTCTCAGGTTTCTCGGACCCAGGCTCGCCACGTAAATCGGAACGTGCCGCTGAACGGGGCGGACGCCCATCCTGAACCGGCTGAGACTGAAGAAATCGCCCTCGTGGTCTACCGGCATCCCGTAAAGAGCGGTGCGGATGATCTCCATGTACTCCCTAGTACGGGCTAGGGGCCTCTCATAGGGTACCCCGTGCCACTGCTCGATGACGATCCGTCCGCTGGTCCCCAGCCCTAGGGTGGCCCTCCCGTTGGAAATACGGTCCAGGGAGGCTACGCTCTGGGCGATAATGCCAGGAGTGCGGCTGAACACGGGGATGATACCGGTGCCCAAGCGGATCTTGCTGGTATGGCAGGCGATCATGGTGAGCACGGTGAAGGCGTCCCTCCCCCAAGCCTCACCGGTAAAGAAGGTGTCGTATCCGAGCCGTTCAGCCTGCTGGGCTATCGAAACCAGGTCCGCATCTGAAATATCGTCCCGGCTGGCCAGGGTCAAAGCGGTCAAAGCGGTCGAAACCATATCTAATTCCGACTTCCCCACAGGGTGGAGTAATCCGGCGAATCGCCCAGTGTGGCGTCGGTTAGCTCGTCCAGGTTCTCCTGCTCTGTGAATTCGTTCTCGCTGGCGACCAGCCGTGATACGACCTCGTCCCACTGTGCGACTATCGACTCGTCCGAGTGGGCCCTTATCAGCTCTCGCAAGCCGCCTACCACTTGCTCCGCGTGACCGGGCAGCGTACTGCCGGTGACGACGATTACCACCACCGTGGGGATGCTCTCTTCGTCGTCCAGGCGGACCCCCAACCGGTCCAGGATGAAGC
Source organism: Dehalococcoidia bacterium (assembly GCA_965205385.1). Lineage (GTDB taxonomy): Bacteria > Chloroflexota > Dehalococcoidia > Lucifugimonadales > UBA3495 > CATOSP01. The sequence continues at coordinate 958,035 of CBDBGS010000008.1, read as the reverse complement.
TCATCGCAATCTCACGCACTAATTCGTCCATCCGGAGCGGCAGGTTGATCATGTGCGCGAAGGGCGTGTTGTTCTCCTGCCTGAGCACTTCCGAAAACTCGTGCTCAACGCTGTGAAAGAAGTGCTCGGTAAATATGTCTTTGGCGCTGAGCAATTGAATCTGTGTCTGCCCGTCACGGAGGTCTATCGCCAAAAATTCCTCCAAGTGCGGGAACACACAGAGTTGGATGTCGGACACCTCGCCGGTTGGCAAATGAGGATCGAACATGTCATCCATTTGGCGAAACCCTCCTTCCGGAACAGTTATCGGAACAATTGAGTGAGACCCCCGCCACACACCACGTCCGCATCCCACTGTGACTACTTTAACCCTCAGCGGGCGCGTTAGCCAGCCCGGACGCATCAGGGTAACTGTTCAGACTCGATGAGGCGGATTGGTTGAATCCCGCATCGGTCATCTCTGTGATAAGCCTCTCAAGATGTCCCTTCCCCCAGTCCGTCATTCCCGCGAAGGGAGACCTTTGAGTAATCCCCTCTCACTCCGGGAGATGGTTGGGGTGAGGGCGTCCCCCGTATCTGGGCGCACTCTGGATTCTCGCTTTCGCTGGAATCACGGAAGGTTACGCAAAGGTCTCCGAAGGCGGGAATCCGGGAATGCCAATGATAGGGACCGTTGCTGGTTGCAAAGGCTTCTGGATTCCGGGTCAAGCCCGGAATGACGGGCTGGGGTCGGGAAAGATCCATCAAATCTGAACAGTTACGCATCAGACCCTAGAGAAGCTGGATCAGGTCTTCTAGCTGGCGGCGCAGCCATTGGCCGATGTCCTCTCGGCAGACCGACGCTGCCAGGAGGGTGGCGCGCCGCCCGCGCTCCTCCGCGGACATAGTAATGGCGCGGTACATGGCGTCCGTCGTGCCGTCGATGTCTGTGGGAGATACGGTGAGAGCGCCGTCGGCCAATTGATGGTGGACGCCGCTGGTCTGAGACAGGACCAACACGCCTTCTCGTTTGTTAACTACCGGACCTTCCTTGGCCACCAGGTTCATCCCTTCCATGATCGTGTTGACCAAAAGGACGTCGTACAGCTTCATGCCCGCGATGGCCTGAGTATAGTTGTTCTCGACGAACATGCGGATGGGCTGCCATCCCCCTTCGCCGTGTTTGTCGTTTACCTGGGACACAACCTGGTTGATTTCGTCCATGTACCGCTGGTACTGCCGGATGTGGGTGCGGGAAGGCACCAGAAACGCAAGAAAGCTCACACGGCCCTTCAACTCAGGATGGTTCGTCAATAGCAGGTCATAGGCGCGAAACCCGCGGACGATATTCTTGTTGGGCTCGGCGCGGTCGATTCGCGCTATCGTGGTCTCGGTGCATAGCTCGGCCAACCGGGCTTCGTAGCCGAGAGCCCGGGGAGAATTGGCAATCCTGCGAACATCCTCAACGTTTATTGAGATCGGATATACCTCGACGGACGTTTTATGGTCTTGCCACGTGATCCGCGACAGGTCCCGGTTGATCCGCGCATCCGGCAGGAACTCCTCCACCGTGTCCATGAAGCTGCGCCGGTCCTGGGGCGACTGAAACCCCAGCAGGTCCGCGTTGCACAGCGACCGGCAAATGCGGTGGGATATGAAGTTGGGGACCATCTGCCAGTACCGCGCCGAAGGCCAGGGAATGTGTACGAAATGATGGATGACCGCCTCTGGAACCTTCTCACGTACGAACTCGGGCAGCAGGTAGAGATGATAGTCGTGCCCGATGACCACGGGAGCACGCCCGGTCCGGTCGGCCTCTTCCACGATGGCGTCAGCGAAAGCCCGGTTGACCGGAACGTACCCCGTGTCCCATGCGTCTCGGACCGCCGCGTCCACATTGGGGTTGTAGGGAGGATTCCACATGTAGTGCTGCAGGAACCAAAGGAGCGGATTGCACAGCACGTTGTAATACTTGTGGTAGACCCTTCTTGGAGTGACCACATACCGGAGGTCTATCTTCTGACCGGGCAGAGAGGACTTTACCAGAGGACCGGAACCGTTGGAGGAAACAACCCGGTCTCCTTCACCCATCGCGCTGGAAACCCAAGTAAACTCCGCTGATTGTACGAGGGAGCTGAACGCTGTGACCACGCCGCCGCTGCTCCGGCGTGGTTCGGGCCGCCCATCCGGGGTCATCTGGTGTTCCACTGGGCCGCGGTTGCTCGCCACAATCAAGGAGCGTTCCGACAGCAGGCGGCCGCAAAGCTCCTGGAGCAAACTGGCGCTCCTGTCCGGGGTGACCTCTTGTGTAGTCTCTTGTACCATTCGGGATCGATCACGGGCCGGGGAAGGACCAGATTAAGGTAGAGAAAGGGAGCCTGGCTGCCGGCGGACAATCAGTCAGCGCGTGCGCTGCCGGTCAGCTTTGCGATGGCCGGGACCACGTGTGCCAATTGGTCCACCGTTTCGTCAGGTCGCGTCTCCGGATTGGCCGGGTCCTCGTTCTCATAGAACCCCGTTATCCATACGGTCTTCAGACCGCATCGGTTTGCGCCTACCACGTCGTTTTTGACGTGATCTCCCACATGGATACCCTGCTCCGGGGTGGCTCCCATGGCCCGCAAGGTCATGAGGAATATTTCATCCGAAGGCTTGGAAAGCAGGACTTCATCGGAAAACGTGAGGGTGTCGAAGTAGCCAAGCATTCCCTTCTCCTCCAGGAACCGCCGGAACGCCACACCTGGAGTCATCCCTGTGTTGGAGATCAGGCCGACGCTCAGACCCATTGCCTTCACGTCGCGCAACACTGCCACAGCGTCCCGGTGGGGCAAGGGAGGGTGTACGAAGAAAGAATCGGAATAGATACCTTCGATCTCGTCTACCGCCTCCGCGTCTAGCCTACTCAAAAGACCGTCTTCAATCTGGTCTATAAAGAACTCAACCTGCTGGCGGAAGCTGAGGTCCCGGTGCTCCTCCCGTACTCTCTGGCACTCCCGGTAGCAGGCGCGGTAACCCAGGCGGATGGTCTCCAGGTCGAAATCCATACCCAGTCGCGCCAAAACGCTCTGTGCCCCCTCCAACCGCACCAGCGTGCGCGCGCGGCCCAATTCCCGGTTGTCCAGGAGAAGCGTCTGCCATAGGTCGAATGTAACCGCTTTCAGTTCGGACAAATCGCTCCACCTTCCGGGTAGTACCCTGGACCCTTCATCACAACCTAGCCTCTAAATGACCGGGCTAACTGGCTCGCTCAACATCGCCAACTATGATTCTGCCAGCCGATTGCCCCGGCAACCAACCGCGATTTAGATGGGCGGACGCCTGCTGTGCCATTCGGTTGCCTGCTCGTAGGCGTGCGCCGCCCGGAGGACCGTCAGCTCGTCGAAAGGGCGGCCCGCGAGTTGAAGGGCCATGGGAAGACCCGCTTCGGAGAAGCCGCACGGCACCGAGATGGCTGGGAACCCGGTGAGGTTGTAGGGGCGAGTGTATTGGGTCAACGCGCCCGTCGTTCCGACCTCTCGTTCCCCGGCCTGAACTCTTTCCGCAAGCAACAGCGGGGCGGTCACCGGCTCGGTGGGTCCGGCAAGCAGGTCCACATGCTCCAGCAATTCACTCGCCTCCCGGTCCAACAGAGACCGCGCTTGTTGGGCTCGCAAGTAATCAGCGGCGCTGACGAACAACCCAGCCTCCAGTCTCACCCTGACCGGCGGATACAGCTTCTCCCCGTCACTGGCTAGCAGGTCGCGGTGATACGCGGCGGCTTCGGACATCAAGATCGCGCCGGAAATGGCCTGCGAGTCGTTGAACATTGGGAAAGACACTTCGGTTACGACCGCGCCCATGGACTCCAAAACGCCGATCGCGTCCCGAACGGAGCGGTCGACCTCCGGGTCCAGGGGAGCTTCAAAATACTCCCTGACGACGCCTATGCGCAGGCCTCTTACGTCGCCGGTAAGCGCGGTAGTGTAGTCGGGAATGTCAACTCTGGCCGAGGCCACGTCCTTCGGGTCGTACCCCGCGATGGCGTTCATGGACAGGGCCGCGTCTTCCACCGTCCGGACCATGGGCCCGGGGTGGTCCAAGGACCAGGAAAGAGGTGTCAACCCATAGCGGCTCACCAGCCCATACGTGGGTTTAAGCCCGACGATCCCGCAAAGAGCCGCTGGAATGCGGATTGAGCCCCCGGTATCGCTCCCCGTCGTGATCGTGCATTGCCCCGCCGCCGCCGCTGACCCGGAACCGCCGCTGGAACCGCCGGTGATAAGGTCCAGGTCCCACGGGTTGTGCATGTGCCCGTAATCAGGGTTTTCGCCGGTGGGACCGTAGGCAAACTGGTGCATGTTCAGCTTGCCCAGCAGGATGGCTCCAGCCTGGTGGAAGCGGGCCGCGACCGTGCAGTCACGCTCGGGGATGAAGTTGTCGAAGATGCGCGATCCGGAGGTGGTGCGAACGCCTCCGGTGTTGAACAGGTCTTTCAAGGCCACCGGAATACCGTGGAGCGGTCCCTTGTAATTCCCGGACTGTATCTCCCGCTCCGCCCTGCGCGCCGCGGCCCTCGCTTCCTCGGGAAGCAAGGTGATGAACGAGTTCAACATCGGCTCCGTGGCCTCAATGCGGGCCAGGTGAGCGTCGATTATGTCAACCGGGGAGACTTCCTTGCTTTGGACCAGCCGGGATAGAGTCCCAGCGCTGGCGTAGCAGAGCTCGATTCCTTCCATATTCGTTGCGCCTTCTCGCTCACTGGCGGCAATTGGGCCGCCAACTGCCGGGAATTAAGTTGCCTGGTCTAGCGAAGGTCGAAACGCCATATCGGGTTCGGCCTCTGACACGTCGATGGCATCCAAAGAACGCAACCCGGCCAGAGCGTTTTCCGCATAGGGGTAAAGCTCGTCCATGTGTGGGCTGCTAACGTCCAGCCCAGCTTGCGCCGCCAGGTACAGAAAGGCTTCACGGGTGAGGGAGGGTTCCTGGGCCATAAATGACCGTTCCTCGTTGTGGGTAGTTGCGCCTGAGTGTCTGGTATTATCCTCTCTGGAAAGCTGCGGCGCAAACCAATCGTCCCGGGCGTGACTGTTCAGACTCGATGAGGCGGATTGGCTGAATCTCACTTCGGTCATCTCTGTGATAATCCTCTTATCGTGTCCCTAAGCCGCAACCAGTCATTCCCGCGCAGGGAGACCTTTGAATAATTCCCTCTCCCGGTGGGAGGGGGTTAGGGTGAGGGCGTCCTCCGTATCTGGGCGCACTCTGGATTCTCGCTTTCGCGGGAGTCGCGGAAGGTTACGCGAAGGTCTCCGCAGGCGGGAATCCAGAAATGCCAATGATGGTGAAGGTCGCTGGTTGCAAAGGTTTCTGGATTCCGGGTCAAGCCCGGAATGACGAGCTTGGAGTAGGAAGGTCACATCAAGTCTGAACAGTCACTCCCGGGCGGCCCCGCCCAAGCCTTGACTAAGAAAGAAAATGAAAGTGGGAACGGCCACGAGTGCCGAACTGTCCTTGGGAGGATAGATCATCGGAGACTGGCGGCAAATTTGCGGCAACTGCGGACAACCGGCGGAGGGCCCGCACCGCTTCTGCCAGCGGTGCGGGCTGGAGTTGGCAGGCCATCCGACCGGCCAGGCTAACGGGGCTGATTCGGCGCAGACCATATATGTTCCATGGCGTGAGGGCAGGGTCGCGCTGGGCGCTGCCCTCATTCTTGCCTCCTTCGTCTTCGTGTTTTTGGTCTCAGAGGGGCTTGTCTTGTTAGCCGGGAGCCACTCCGCCGCAGTGGGCGCCTGGGAACGCAGTCATCTGATGGGATTCGCCATACTGACGATTGTTTGGCTGCTGGGAATGAGACCCTTCAATGCCCCTCTTTCCGTCTTGGGACTGAGAGCGCCCACGGTATCCATAGTCCGTTGCGCCGCGATGACAGTCGGCGCCTTAGCCGCCAGTTTGGGGATGAACGTCGCCTACGTGGCGTTGGTCCAGTCATCGGGATTGGACCTTCTCCAACCTCCAGAAATCCCCTCCGATGTGCTCTTCCCCGGAGCGGGGATCGTCTTGACATTTCAGGCCCTGGCCATCTGGACGCCGTTCACCGAGGAAGTATTCTTCCGTGGGTTCTTTTATCCGGGGCTAGTGCGCCGGCTGGGCGCGGGTTGGGCCCTAATCGCCAGCGCCGTCGTGTTCAGCTTGTTCCACGTAGATCCCCGCGTCATGGGACCGATATTCGTCACCGGGCTCCTGCTGGCCTGGCTCTACCAACTGACCGGCTCCCTATGGCCCAGCGTAGCCGCCCACGCAGGGCAAAATGCCCTGGCCATAGCCAGCAGCTCATACGGGGGCTGGACAATGCCAGCCATGTGAGATAACCTTATCTAGCCGCCGTACCTGCTTGCCTAAATTTCATTGGCGATTGGAATATCGGGACATACCGGATGAACAGGGACCGGATACGCGAGACATTCGACGCCATCGCCCAACAGGGCAGGCCAGGGCTCATCGTATTCGTAACCGCGGGACACCCAGACCGTGAAGCCACCCTGGAATTGGTCCCGGCGCTGGTCGAAGCGGGAGCGGACGCCGTGGAGATCGGGATACCCTTTAGCGACCCGTTGGCTGAGGGCCCTGTCATTCAAGAATCGAGTTTCCAAGCCGTGCGGCAACAGGTCACCCTCCAGGAATGCCTGGGCATGGTGGAACAACTCCGTGACCGTGTCCCGGACACTCCCCTGATCCTGATGGGCTACTACAACCCCATCTACAGTTACGGCCTGGGCAGGTTCGCCAGGGAAGCGGAAAGCGCCGGAGTGGACGCCTTGATTCCGGTGGACGTCCCCCACGCTGAGGTCGGTCCGTTGGCCAAAGAATGCTCCGGCCACTCAATCCACGTCATCTACCTGCTGGCCCCAACCAGCACCGACGAAAGCATCGAGGCCGTGTGTTCCGACGCCAGCGGGTTCATCTACCTAATCAGCCTCACGGGGGTGACTGGAACCAGAGAACAGGTCTCCGACAGAGGTTTTGACCTGCTGGAACGGGTGCGCGCCCACACAGGCCTTCCGCTGGCCGTGGGGTTTGGAATCTCCAACCGGGAGCATGTCGAGCGGGTCTGCGAGAGAGCCGAAGCCGCCATAGTGGGTAGCGCGCTGGTCCGGGTGATGCTAGAATCGCCAAGAGATGAACTTATAGCTAGGGCCAGCAAGCTGGTTTCGGAACTTGCCGGGAAGCCCATGGCCGCCGTTGGAGAATCTACCTAATGTTAATGTGCCGCGGCATTCGAGGAGCGACGATTGCCGATGAAAACACGGCGGCATCCATTCATAGAGCAACCAGGGAGTTGCTCGAGCAATTGATTGAGTCCAACCAGATCACCGAGGGGGACGTCGCCGCTGTCTACTTCACGACCACCCCGGACCTGAACGCCGGGTTTCCCGCCGCCGCCGCGCGCCAGGCAGGTTGGACCAACACCGCGCTCATGGGGGCCACCGAAGTGGCGGTGCCGGGCAGCTTGCTCCGCTGTGTCCGCGTGATGATCCTGGTCAATACCGATAAAGAACCCGAGGCCCTCGTAAACCTTTACCTTAAGGGTACCGACGTCTTGCGCCTCCAGGGAGTGGAATCAACCTGATGGAATTGCGGAATTTCCTGTTTAACCGCTTCCCCTATTACGGCCTCTGGGCCGATGGAATTGTGTAATATAAGAGTCCCGTAGGTATTTAGCTTGATTTGTGCGGTGGGTAGGGAAATGCTACCAAGTTAAGGTGAAAAAGACATGATTGTCGTAATGGGAAAAGACAGTTCGCCAGAGCATCTGGCGCAAGTTGAACGGCGCATTGAAAGCCACCCCGGCCTGAAACCGCAGGTATTTCACGGAGTGGAACGCATAGTAGTCGGCGTTCTTGGCACCATAACCCCGGACCTCAAAGATGAGTTGGAGCTCTTGCCGGGGGTCTTGGAGGTTGTCCCCATCTCCAAGCCCTACAAGTTGGCAAGCCGTGAATTCCACCCGGACAGTTCCACGGTCACCGTGGGCGATGTCGTCATTGGCGGCCCCGAGCCGGTGATCATGGCCGGTCCATGCTCAGTAGAGGATGAAGAACAAATGGTGAGCACGGCCCGGGCCGTGAAAGCCGCCGGAGCCAAGATTCTAAGAGGCGGCGCTTTCAAGCCCCGGACCTCTCCTTATAGCTTCCGCGGAATGGGAATCGAGGGACTGGAACTCCTGGACATGGCCAAGCAGGAGACCGGCCTTCCAATTATCACCGAGGTGATGTCTCCCCGGGACGTGGACATAGTCGCCCAATACGCGGACATCCTGCAGATTGGCGCCCGCAACATGCAGAACTACAACCTGCTGGACGAGGTGGGCGAAACTAAGAAACCGGTAATGGTCAAGCGTGGCTTGGCCGCCTCATACGAAGAGTGGCTTCTGGCCGCCGAGTACGTCATGGCCGGAGGCAACGAGCAAGTGATGCTCTGCGAACGGGGAATCCGGGGCTTCGAGCAGTACACCCGGTTCACGTTGGATGTCGCGGCGATTCCAGTGATAAAGCGTCTGAGCCACCTGCCGATCGTCGCCGACCCAAGTCACAGCACTGGACGCTGGTACCTGGTGACCCCGGTAGCCCTGGCCGCCATCGCCGCCGGGGCCCACGGCCTGCTGATCGAGGTACATCCCAACCCGGATACCGCCAAGTGCGACGGTCCCCAATCATTGACCTTCGAGAACTTCAACAGCCTGATGGACCAGACTCGTGGCGTAGCAGCGGCCCGACCGGTCGCGGCCAACGTCTCCTAGAGGCGAAGCGCGGCCCGGACTTCGCAATCCGGGAACAATGGACTTGAGGGGCGAGATAGCAATCTCGCCCTTTTGTTTGGCCCTCGCGTTATTGTTCGGCCAATGAGGTCCGCCTATCCGGACGTGACCTCAAGGGGTGCGAATGATACCTAAGTTCATTAATTGCCGATTGTACATAGTTTACTCCATTGTGTCCTCAAGTTATTACGATATATGTAACGAATGGTAGCCATTCTGACGATACCATCGCAATTCCGAAATTCCCGATTGATTTTGGAATATTCCGTTGCTAAAATGCTGATAATCTCAATTCCAAATACTATAATACTTAACCCGGCAGACCAGCAGACGTAGCTGGAGGGTCAGAATGTTACCACAAGTCAGTCTAGCGCCCGCAAACCGGCAGGACGCCGACAGGATCGCCCAGTGGTTGAACGACGCTGAAGTTAACGCCGTCTGGTACGGCGTCGACGACGACGGCGTTCCGGTCCACATCGGCTACTCCCCCCATCAATTGGTCAACGCCTCTGATGAAGAGGTCCAGGAGTTGTTCGAACACGAGGACCGCAAGATATATTCCATCTATACCCAGGATGGCGAGCACATTGGTGAGGCCCAACTGGTGATCGAGTGGCCCCTGCAGGAAGCTCAGGCGTTCATACTGGTGGGGCGCAAGGACCTGTGGCACCACCATTACGGGACAATGGCCATGGTCGGGCTGCTCGACGAGGCTTACGACCACCTTGGCTTGCACCGGGTCTGGGTGGACGTCCCCGAATACTCGGAACACGCCATCCAGCTTTGCCAGCACATCGGATTTGTCCTGGAGGGACATCTGCGGGAAACCCACCTTAAGGACGGACAATGGTACGATTCCCGGGCCATGGGACTCCTGGCGGATGAGTACGCCCGCCGCCGGACCAGGCTGATGGGAAACGCCGCGGCTTAAGCCACCGTTTCTCATCCGGCCCAATGGAAACGCCACCCATGCTTCTCTTACGAGGAGGTCGCTATGCCGGTCATAACCGTCAACGGCGCAATAGGTAGCGGCGCTGTTCCTGTGGGACAGATGGTAGCCGAACAGCTTCGCCTCAATTTCGTAGATCGTTTGGTCTTCACCCAAGCCGCCCGGTTGGTTGGTTCCCCCGTCGGCGCTCTGATCGACAAGGAACAACGGGTGGTCCGGTTCCGCGACCGGTTGGGCAGCTTCATACAGACCATGCTGGAGAGGTCGGCGGTCTCGGGTGTTAGCGGAGAACCCTATTTCGGCCGGGGGATCGAGACCCTGCCCCCGGAAACCTACGCGGAATGGGCTGGGGAGACCACGGCAACCGCCAACAAGGTTGACGACCAGGCTTTCATGGACGCCACCACCACCGTGGTGAAGGACCTGTACAACAAGGGCGATGTGGTCATCATAGGCCGCGGGGCCAACGTGATTCTAGGCGACTCCCCAGGCGTCATTCACATAGGACTACTTGCGCCCCTGGATAGCCGGGTGGAAGTGATGATGCGCCGGGAACACTTCGACCGCGACGAGTCCCGCAGCTACGTGGAAGAATTGGACCAGGCGAGGATTGCGTTCTTCCGCAAGTACTTCAACTCCCACCCCGATGAGCCGAGCCTTTACCACCTAACTCTCAACATGGCGAGAATCGGCTACGACACGGCCACTGAGATCATCAAGCACGCCGCGACGGACCTGAGTTCCTAGTCCGCCGAGGCATTCCCGTCCCTTACCGGGGCTATCGCACCTAGACTGCGATAGCCCCGTCACCCTTCGTCTTTCCTGTGAAAGCGGGAATCCATCGCCCACACCCGCCAATTACGGCTACCGTCGTGGCAGTCCCCAAAATCTGAACTCCAGCCTCTGCCGGAGTGACGGCGGGACCGCCTAATATGCAATTGGCCTGTGCCGCCTTCCTTAATCCTTGACCGCCGGAAGCAGGCCCAGAATCTCCCTGGCCTGCTCGGGCGTCGCTGGCTCCCGGCCCAGGGCGCGAGCCATATTGACCGCCCACTCGATGTATTTCGCGTTGGACGTCGGGCACGGGTCGTTGGGTAAGAAGGGACTGTCTTCCATCCCCACCCGCAGGTGCGCGCCCGTGGCTATCGCTATGGCCCCTATGACAAACGTCTGGTCTCCATTGCTATGGGCGAGCCACGTTGCGCCGGGGTAGAACTCGCGGATATTGTCGGTAATCTGCGTGTAATTGCGCGGCGAACCCACCATGGACTGGCGGCCATCCCCCCAGTGCGCGCCCGGTTCTATCAAAAAATACCTTGAGCTTTTGATATTCCCTTCCCGCATCAGGGTTATGGCATTGTTCAGCATCCCGGTGTCATGGACAGCGGGTTCTGGAAACGTGCCCCGCTGGTAACAGGCGTCCAGGGTGGCGCAAATATCCTCGTAGCTGTTGGGGGACATGGTGGTCTGGCGTTTTCCTGTCTCCGCGTCCTGCGGCCAACGCACGCCGTGGCCAAGGTTCAGAGACACCATCTCCACAGGATTCGGAGTCCCCAGCAGGTAGCCGGTGACCTCGTCCACCGGCACGCCGACCCTCCGGGCGGTGGTGTAATTCAAGACCAGGTCGCATTGGGCGCGGATCATCGCGCTGGCCTCCGCGTACCAGGAGGGATCGTAGCTCGCGCTGCCATCGGGGTTTCTGGCGTGGATATGAACGATGCACGCTCCGGCGTCGTAGCATCTGATGGCTTCCTGGGCCACTTCTTCAGGGGTCCAAGGTACATGAGGGTTGTCTTCCCGGCCCCGTCCGCCGTTCAGGCAGCCCTTGATGATAATCGTGTCCATTTCGCTCCTTATTACACATGATTCCCAATTACACATGATTCCCACGTCCGCGGCGGAGGCCCATCCTGGCCTCGGAGCGCCGGGAACGGCTGCATTTTATGATACTATATTGCGTGACGCCATCGAGACGGCTGACAACGCCGGGGGCTGACCCGGAACGGCAAGGCCGCAGTCAAACGGCGGGTAGGTAGCAATGGCAGACGTGTGGATTCCGACCCGAATGCAGACTCTCACCGGAGGCCAGCAGATTGTTCAGGTCGAAGGCGCAACTGTCCGCCAATTAATCAACAACCTGGAGCTTCAGTTCCCCGGAACTCGAGACGTTTTGTACGACCGCGAGGAAGACTCGCTCCTACCCGGTGTCGCCGTCATAGTCGATGGCGAGACCAGCCAATTGGGCCTGCTGGAACGCCTGAACGAAAATAGCGAAGTCCACTTTTTGCCTGCCATCGGGGGAGGTTAACTGGACTTCTCTTGCCCCTGCTCACGCATCAAGACGCCCCATCCACTCCCACCGCGCTGGTGTTGAGATGGAATATCTCCTGATTCCAGGTGACGGACCGCCCCTCCGGGTCCATTCCCGGTGCGAGGACGAGCTACTGGCAAAAGCCGAACTGTTGCTTTTTGCCGAAGACGCCTCCGTGTCGTACCCTGGTCGCCCGGTGGTGGGTTCCTACGACGTGGAACCCAGGCTTACCATTGCCAACCTGAAGCGGGCCTACCGCTACGACCACGCCGGATACCGCCGCCTCCTGGAGTTCCGCCAACGAGTCCTGAAGCAGGGATGGACGTACCCAAGATGGGAGCCCTGAACGCGGGCTAGACCGCTACCGGGGACAACTTGACCGTCCGGCCTTTTCTGGCGGACTCGATCATCGCCAGCGTGATCTCGACCACGCGCAACCCGTCAACTCCCGTGGCCGCGGGTTCCCGGTCCTCCTCGATGGCCCGGTGGAAGTCCTCCACTTCGGCTATGAAGTTGCCCAGGTAATGGTAGGAACAGACTTCCGTGCGGTGGGCATCTTCGCTGATCAGTTCCACCCGGCCCTGCCTGGCCTCCCACAAGGTTGCCTGCCCGGTGATTCGCCCCATGCTGCCGTAGATCGCGAGATCGTTGCGGGAGTCCGGCAAGAGTCGGCTGCACGTGACGGTGGCGATCACACCGCCTTCGAACCGCAGGGACAGTGTGGCAAGTTGTTCCAGTGGTTGGTCGCTGGTTTGCCCGTCGGTCATGGCGTTTACTTCGGTCACCTCGCTGCCGATGAGAAAGCGCATCAAGTCCACTGCGTGAACGCCTGTTCCCATCATCGTGGAAGCCCCGCCGATCATGTCGGGTTCGTCCCACCATAGCCGTTGTCCGCTCCGGGGGGGAGGACCCTCCTGCCCCCGCACGCCGAACGCCCACTGTCCCTGTGCCAACACCAACCGGCCCAGCATGCCCTGTTCGATGGCCTGCCGGGCCATGAGGTGGCCAGGATGTGTCCGCAGATGGTAGCCGACCCCCAGCTTGACTCCATACTCACGGCAGACTTTAACCATCGAGGCGGCGTCCTCAACCGTCGTTGCCATCGGCTTTTCGCACAGAACATGCTTCCCAGCCCGGGCGGATTGGAGCGTGTGTACCGCGTGGACCGAGTTGGGCGAGCAGATGAACACCGCGTCGACTTTGGAGTCGCTGAGCATGGCGTCCAGGTCATCGTATGCCGCGTTGGCCCCGTGTTTCTCGGCAAAGGCTTCGGCCCGCTCCCGGTCCCTGCTATAGACGGCGGCCAATTGCGCGTCCTGAGCTTTCGCAATGGCCGGAACGACCTTCAGGTCCGGGTGGAAGCCAGTGCTAACGATACCCCAACCAAGCGCCACGATTCACCTCCATGCCGGCCTTCGCAGGGTCATTCGATTGATCGTCTGAACTGTGATTTCTCCGATTCCGGGATTTATATAATTGGAAATCATGCGAATCCCATAATCCTGTGAATCCCGGTTCGGACAATTGGGCCGATAATCGAATGACCATGCCGACCTTCGGCTGTCAACGTAAAATAGGCAACCCCGCCGCCCCTGTCAATCTCGCCCATCCACACATAACCCGAAATACGCGAGCGAACCTACCGTCAGGGTCTTTCGATTGTCACGGTCTATAACCACTCAATCAGCCAACCCCTTCATCCTGGTAACTCAGCCAACCCCGCTCATCCTGAGCGAAGCGGAGCGGAGTCGAAGGACATGCTTCACCGAGGACGCCCCTTCGACTACCCTCAGGCCGAGCGGATAGGGCAAATGCTCAAGGGCCCTGCCAACCTGGAGCGTAACTGTTCAGACTTGATATGTCCTTCCTCCTCCCAGCCCGTCATTCCGGGCTTGACCCGGAATCCAGAAGCCTTTACAACCAGCAACGATCACTATCACTGGCATTTCTGGATTCCCGCCTTCGGAGACCTTTGAATAATCCCCTCTCACTCCAGGAGAGGGTTAGGGTGAGGGCGTCCCCCGTATCTGGGCACACTCTGGATTCACGCTTTCGCTGGAATCACGGAAGGTTACGCAAAGGTCTCCCTTCGCGGGAATGACGGGTTGCGCGGGAATGACTGGTTGCGGGGGCGGGACATCGTTTGAGAATCATCATGGAGATGACCGATGTGGGATTTAGCCAATCCGCGTCATCGATTCTGAACAGTTACCCTGGACCCGGATCGTTGACCGTGTATACGTGCTGAAGTACCATGAGGATTGAGGTATCCGCGCTGGATACGTTCCCTTTTCCATTCACGCGGATGTTAAGTTAGACGCATATCCAATCAGAGGTGGTCAATATGGCAGCCTACCTTTTCGCCGAGATCAACGTTACTGACACGGCGGCCTTTGACGCATACCGTCAGAAGGTTGGCCCGCTGGTTGAGAAATTCGGTGGTAAATACCTGGTGCGCGGCGGCGGCTATGAAAAGGTGGAGGGGGACTGGTCCCCCCAACGCCTGGTAGTCATCGAGTTTGAGGACTTGGAGCGGGCAAAGGCATTCTACTTTTCCGAAGAATACAAGCCCGTCATGGCAATCCGGAAAAGTGCGTCCACCGGCAACGTGTTGCTCGTAGAGGGCTCCTAGGGCTTCCAACACATGTCCAGCGTAAAAGACCGGCAAAACCAGGTTACCCTCCCCATACAGGGGATGACCTGCGCGGCTTGCGTCTCCCATGTGGAGAAGGCAATCGGCGCAGTTGAGGGTGTGGCCGGTGTGTCGGTGAATCTGGCCGTGGAGACGGCCGCTGTGGAATTATCCACCGCGACAGTCCCGGTTGAAGACCTGTGCCGGGCCGTGTCCAATGCCGGATATAGCATTCCCCCGTCGAAGGCCACACTTACCATAGGCGGAATGACCTGCGCCGCTTGCGTCTCCCACGTGGAAGGCGCATTGCGGGGAGTGACCGGGGTCCTTGAAGCCCGCGTCAACCTGGCCACGGAAAAGGCAACCGTGGAGTATCTACCCGGCGTTGCCGGAACGGTTACTTTCCGCGAGGCTGTTTCCGCCGCCGGATATCAGTTGGTGGCCAGCGGCGAAGGTCCCGAAGACACCAATAGCGAGCTGGAGCGGCTTTCCCGCACGGGAGAGACGCGGGCGTTCCGCCGCCGGTTTATCGTGTCCGCTGTCGGCGCTGTGCTGCTCTTCCTGGGAAGTTTTCACGCCTTCCCCTGGACACCTGCCCTGTCGTCGGTCGCATACTTCCCGTTCCTGCTTTGGGCTCTGGCGACACCGGTGCAGTTGTGGGCAGGCTGGAGCTTCTACCGGTCGGGGTTGGGCGCGCTGCGCCACGGAACCAGCAACATGCACACCCTGATCGCCCTGGGGACCACCACTGCCTATGGATACAGTGTTGCCATAGTCCTGATGGGCTGGTTGGCGCCTGAGTTCCTGGCGTCCCAAGGCATCTCATCGATGTTGTATTTCGATACAGCGGCAATGATCATCGCCTTGATACTCCTGGGCGGCTACCTGGAGTCCCGCGCCAGAGGGCAGACCTCCGACGCGATCCGAAGGCTCATCGAGCTGAGACCCAGCACGGCCCGAGTAGTCGCCGAAGATGGGGAGAGGGAAGTGCCGGTCGGCGCGGTTGCGGTGGGCGACCTCATTATCGTTAGGCCCGGAGAGAAAATACCGGTCGACGGCGAAGTGACTCAGGGACATTCAACGGTGGACGAGTCGATGCTCACCGGGGAGAGCATGCCGGTCGACAAGTCCCCAGACTCGCCCATCTTCGCCGCGACGGTCAATAAGACCGGATCATTCACTTTCCAGGCCACCCGCGTGGGACAGGACATGATGCTGTCCCAGATTATTCGCCAGGTTGAGGACGCCCAGGGATCGAAGGCCCCGATTCAACGGTTGGCCGACCGCGTGGCGGAATATTTCGTCCCGTCGGTCATAGTAGCCGCACTGACCGCGTTCGCGTTCTGGATCGTCTTCGGACCGGACCCGTCGATGACTCCGGCGGTCATGGTGTTTGTGGCGGTGTTGATTATTGCCTGCCCTTGCGCCCTGGGACTGGCAACTCCGACGGCGATCATCGTCGGTACGGGAAAGGGGGCCGAGCAAGGCATTCTGGTACGTAGCGCCCAGGCCCTGGAGGTTGCCCACCGTGTCGATACCGTCGTGCTGGACAAGACGGGCACTCTCACCACCGGTCAACCGGCGGTCGCGGGCATATACCCATTGGGGGTTTCCGAGGACGATTTGCTTAAACTTGCCGCGTCGGTGGAGCAGGGCTCGGAACACCCGCTAGGCCAGGCGATCGTGCGAGCATCCCAGGCGCGGGGGATCAAACTCACGCCGGTCGACAATTTCGAGGCTGAACCAGGCAAAGGAGTCTACGCGGAAACTAACGGCGGTCCGGTCCGGATCGGCAACGAGGCTTGGCTACAGGCCTCCGGCGTGCAGCTCTTCGACATGCCAGACTTGGCCGGGGAGTTGGCGGAGCGGGGTCAGACACCCGTATTCGTGGCGGCGGACAAGGACCTGATAGGCGTCATAGCGGTGTCGGACCAACTAAAGCCCGAAGCCGCCGATACCGTGGGCCACCTGCGAAGCCTGGGCCTGGAAGTCGTGATGTTGACGGGCGACAACGCTCGTTCGGCGGCCGCAATCGCCTCCCGCCTGGGTGTGGACCGGGTGGAATCGGACCTGCTTCCCCAGGACAAGGTTGAAGTGGTGCGGCGGCTCCAGGCACAAGGCAAGACCGTTGCCATGGTTGGAGACGGTATAAACGACGCCCCGGCCCTGGTGCGGGCGGATGTGGGCCTTGCCATGGGCAGCGGGACGGATGTGGCCATGGAGTCGGCGGACATCACGTTGATGCGGTCCGACCTTTCAACGGTAATCGGGGCATTCAACCTGAGCCGCGCCACCATCCGGGCGATAAAACAGAACCTGTTCTGGGCTTTCTTTTACAATGTGATGTTGATTCCCATAGCGGCTGGGGCGCTATACCCGCTGTTCTCCGCTCTGGGAGGGGTCCCGCCTGCCTTGCAGTTTTTCTTCGGCGCTCAGGGTTTCCTCAACCCGGTGATGGCCGCGGCGGCGATGGCGGTAAGCTCGGTCACCGTGGTCACCAACTCCCTACGCCTAAAGCACACCAGCTAACCTCCCAGGAGAAATGCATCATGGCGACTGCAATTGACCCGATTTGCAAAATGGTAGTGGACACCGATAATCCCCCCGGCGGCCAGTCGGACTACCAGGGCAACCAATATTACTTCTGCGCTCCGGGGTGCAAAGTAGCCTTCGACGGCGACCCGGAAAAGTACCTGCAGGCGCCCGACCAACCGCCGGGGCAGCAGAGGGTATCGTTCATTTCCCGAATCTTCGGCCGAAAGTAGTCTCCACCAGGCACTGCCTCTGACCTCTGTGGAACGGGATTGGCTGAATCCCTTCCTTGCGTCACGTTGACAGCATACCCCGGCGCAAGTATGCTCGGAATTGCCGCGGCGTCCGGGCGATTGCCCCACACGGGTATGCCTGTGCGGGATAGACGTCGAGGCTGGAAGCATCTGGAACAAGCCCGCCCACTACTATGATTGAATTCGACCTCGAAAGAGCGCTCACGGCAACCTACAGTGGCCTCGGTGCGGCATTCGTCGTCCTGATGTTCTTGATACTGTTCACCGTGGCTGTGCGGTTGCTGTCGCGGCTCCGCGGTCAGGGGGGCGAGTCCAGCATCGCAACCGCTGTATACACCTCTTCCACCGCCTCGACTCCCGATCCGGTGCCGGCATTTGTAGCCGCGGTCACCGGGCTACAGGATGCGGGACCGGTCATGCCGGGAGAGGAAGACTTCGCCATTAGCGGCGGCGATGGCTCGGACGTCCCGGAAGACGCAGAGCCGGTGGACGATTGGAAAATCTACGGGAGATTGGAGGCTTTTTCATCTCGAAGGGTTGGCCGCAGGGGTGGCTGACCAGTGCCGCAAACACGGGCGAGGCTTCCACGGCATGCTTTGGAATTTCTAAATGAGTCAGGGTTTGCGTCCCTGAGTTGGGGCAACGCCCTTCTGATTTTACTCGGCGTGGGATTCGCCGCCGTCGCGATAATCAAGCGCACTGAACCCTACGTCCTGCTACCTATAGGGCTCGGCATTATCCTCGGCAACCTGCCTGGGACGGGACTGACGTCCTTCGACCCCTCGGGCGAGATGCAAGCCTCCGGCATCTTCGGTGTCATCTTCCACTACACTCTCTCATTCTGGAACATCCTCCCTCCACTGATATTTCTGGGCCTCGGAGCGCTCACCGACTTTGGCCCGATCATCGCCAATCCTAAGACAATGCTTCTGGGGGCCGCCGCCCAGTTGGGCATTTTCGCCGCCTTTTGGACCGCGCTGGGGCTGGGCTTCTTCACTTCTCCCGACCTCTTTTCCCTCAAGGAAGCGGGCGCCATCGGGATCATTGGCGGCGCGGACGGTCCCACCACGATCTTCGCCTCCGCCAAGCTGGCCCCGCACCTTCTCGGCGTTACCGCCGTGGTGGCCTACTCCTACATGGCAAGCGTAGTGTTCGTGCAACCGCCGCTGATGCGCTTGCTAACCACTCAGAAGGAACGACAAATACGCATGCGGGCCCTGCGGGAAGTGTCGAAGACCGAGAAGCTGGTCTTCCCCGCTGGAGCGATGATCATCATCATCCTGTTCGTTCCCGAGTCCGCGCCTTTGATCGCCATGTTCATGATCGGGAACCTTTTCGGAGAAAGCGGTGTCGTGCCCCGGCTAAGCAACGCGGCGTCCAACGAGATCTTGAATATCGCCACCATCTTCCTGATGATCACCATCGGGACTCAGCTATCGGCGGACCGGGTGTTCGAACTCCGGACGCTGGCAATCCTCCTGCTTGGTGTCGCCGCCTTCGCCTGCGGGACAATAGGGGGGTTGCTGTTCGCAAAGTTGATGAATCTGTTCGTCAAAGAGAAGGTCAACCCGCTCATCGGTTCCGCGGGAGTTTCGGCGGTTCCCATGGCGGCCCGAATCTCCCACACGCTGGGGCAGGAGGCCAATCCCGGCAATTTCCTGCTCCCTCATGCGATGGGGCCAAACGTCGCGGGCGTCATCGGTTCGGCGGTGGTCGCGGGGGTATTTATTTCGATTCTGGGTTAGGGCGGCGTAGGGGAACTGACTAGCCGAAGAAGCCGGATTCGATGTGCTCCTTGATTACACCGGCCACCAATTCCGGGCGTTGGACCGGCACATCGTGAACGCTGTCTTCCAGCCACACCACCTTGCCCTTAGGCAGAGCATCCACCGCCGTCTGTACCGATTGGGCGCGCCGTTCGTTTCGCTCAGCGGCTTCCGGGCTATCGTCCCGGCGGGCGGGGAGAACCAGGGCCGGACATTCGACCTTCGGAAACAACTGGGGAGGGTGATGGTCCCATAGGGCGTCGATTATCCGGAGATGGTTGTCCCGGCTGAGCCAAGCCCGAATGGTGTTATCTTCCAGGACCTCGAAATTAGCAAGTATCACCGCTTCGAATTCGGGCGTCATAACAGCAGGGTCACGGCGCGTCCGGATTCGCTCAACAAACTCTTCCAGGGTCACACCCGTGATGATGGGCGGGGCCATCTGTTCTCTGGCGTCCACCAGGCTCCCGTACCGGACCGAGGGCTCGATCATCCCCCCATCTATCAGGCAAATGCCCCTCGCCACCCCCGGATAGGCTACGGCGAATTCCAACGCGACGTCGCCGCCCCAGGAATGGCCCACCAAGATGGGTTGCTCCAGGCCCTTCGCCTCGATCAGCCCCATCAAATCGTTCCCAACGGAGGAAAAGTCGTAGCCGTGGTCCGGCTTGGCGCTATGCCCATGACCCCGCTGGTCCATGGCGATCACGCGGTAATCGCCAACAAGAATGGGAGCGGCCTGTTCCCATATCTGGCAAGTTGAGGCCAGACCGTGCAGCAGCGCTATATGTCGCCCGCTGCCCCCCCAGTCCCGCACATGGAATTCGAGGCCGTTTATGTCAACCGATTCGTCATTCGGCGCTTGGGCCATGTCAGCTCCCATTTGGTGTTACCGCGGCAGGTATCCTCTTGAGCCCTTACGCCCCATTGACCACACTCGGCCCGCGTCCTTTGCTGGGGGAAACATCTTCATAGGCATGGGCAACTTGGTACAGCAAGGGCTCCTCGAAGGGACGTCCGATTAGCTGGAGACCGATGGGAAGTCCTCCCCGGCTGAAACCACAGGGGACCGACATGGCCGGTAGACCCGTCGCATTGCTTGGGCTCGTGCACCTGGAGGTCATCCCCGCCCCTGGGCCCCTAACTGGATAGTCTTCCCCGGCGATGTTGACCGTTTCCGAGTCGATACGCCACGCGGGAACGGGAGACGACGGCGTGACCAGGAAGTCCACTTCCTGGAGCACCTGCGCGTATTCCTCTTTGATGATTCGCTGGACCTTCATGGCCTTTGAGTAGTCCCGTCCCAGGATGAACTGGCCGGCCAGAGTACGGTATAGGACCGTCGGCCCATAATCGTCCCGGTTCTCCCTCAAAAAAGGCTCATGGGTCACCACGCTGTCGGCCATCCCAGCGATACGCAGAGCCCCGGCGTACTTCATGCTGGGGAGCGGCACTTCCCTTACTTCCACGCCCAATTCCTCCAGGGCGCTAAGTGCCCCGCGGACTGCGGCTTCGGTATCCGGGTCCAGAAAATCGAAGTAATAATCGGTGGGGATACCCATCTTCAGCCCCGCCAGACCGTCCCCAAGCCGGGCCGAGAAGTCCGGCACCGGGACCGGTACAGTGCTGGGGTCCAGTGGGTCGTAACCGGCGATGGCTTGTAAAACGATCGCGCTATCGGCCACGGAGCGGGTCATGGGACCAATATGGTCACCGTTGTTGCTGGTGACTTGTAGCCCCCGCTGACTGACACGTCCGAAGGTCTGCTTCATACCCACCACCCCGCAGAAGTTGGCCGGACCCCTGACCGATCCTCCCAGGTCCGTTCCCAGGGACGCGAATGTAACGCATGACGCGACGTTTGCGCCTCCGCCACCGCTTGAACCTCCGGGGATGTGGTCGAGATCCCACGGATTATGCACCGCCCCGTAGTGCAAGTTATTTGAGGTGGAACCGGCGGCGAACTCTTCCAGGTTTTCCTTGCCGAGGATAACCGCCCCAGCCTGTTTGCACCTGGCCACGGCCAGGGCGTCGTCCGCCGGGACCTGCGCCGACAACACCTTGGAACCCACCGTAGTCCGGATTCCCGCAGTGTCCAGGTTGTCCTTAATTCCTATTGGGATGCCGTGGAGCGGTCCCCGGTATTCGCCCCGCATCAGGGCCGCTTCCTGCTCCCTGGCCTGGCTCCTGGCCTGGTCGTGCAGGATGGTGATGAAGGAATTCAAGACTGGCTGGAGTCTGTCCACCTGCTCCAAGGCTGCCTCGGTTAGCTCCACCGGAGAGATTTCCTTGGCCTGAATCTTCGGGGCCAACTCGGAAATGGTCATCCTGATGAGGTCGGAGTTTGCCATTATGATTCACCCCCTTCTTTGGCTCGCAACAAACGGGAGGACAACACGTTTGAGAGGTCCAGGTCCTTCAGCTTCTCCACTTCGGCAAGGTATCCCTCGATTGCCGGCAGCACCAACTCGAACTCCTCGTCGGAGATCTCCAACCCGTGGAAGTCCCTGATCATCGCCTTGAGCGTGTCCACGCTTATGGCCATAGCCTTCACCTGCCAATACTGGGATGCCCGCACCGTGAGTTTAGACCACGCCCGCGCGTAATTCCAGCCGTAGGGCCGGTGACCCAGGGCGATCGCGTCTTGAATTAGACTGCTGACACCCCGCCCTTCCCACCTGCGGTAACCACGCGTTACCATATTCATTGCTTATTGCCAAGATTCAGCCTCGGTCCAGATCGCCAACCCGCCGCCCAGGGTCAGTGCCACAAAATGCGACACAATGCGACACAAAACAAAAACCTCAGCCTCAGGGCGCCCGAAAGTGGTCGCATCCTCACGCCCGTAGACTGCGTCCGCGTAGTTCTCTTGTCAGGGTACCCGCAGGACGCTTTCTTATGTCCAACCATGTCTCCCTGAAATTAAGACGCAATTGCCCTGGCCGGTCATACGCACAGTCAGGCAACTGCTCAGAGATGATGACGCGGAATGGCAGAATCCCACGTCGGTCGTCTCTATCATAATCCTCTTAAGATGTCTCGCCGCAACCCGTCATTCCCGCGAAGTGAGACCTTTGAATAATCCCCTCTCACTCCGGGAGAGGGTTAGGGTGAGGGCGTCCCCCGGATCTGGGCACACTCTGAATTCTCGCTTTCGCCGGAATCACGGAAGGTTACGCAAAGGTCTCCGAAGGCGGGAATCCAGATATGGTAATGATAGGTACCTTTGTTGGTTGCGAAGGTTTCTGGATTCCGGGTCAAGCCCGGAATGACGGGCTGGGAGTAGGAAGGACACATCAAGTCTGAACAGTTACACAGTCCGGGTTGCGTTGACTGGCCATGAGCCCAGGGCTAGAAACCGGGCCGAAAAGTCCTGGTTGGGTAGGGGGATTTGGGCAATAAAGCCGACGTGAGCAGGATCACGGACCACAGTTGTCCGAGCCGGACCGCGCAGAAATTGGCCGCAGCATGGGCGACAACAAAGGGGACAATATTGAGGACGACGCTGCGGCCTGTTGCGCCGCCACCGGTACGGCCCGACCGCCCGAGTTTCCCGGCCACCAGGGTCAGGTTGGCTACCGTGGCAGCCAGATACAGCTGGAACCTGGTCTTGACCCTGCCGAAATAGCGGGACTGGCGAATGCCCAACTGGACCAGCCGGGCCAACCGGTGTTCCACCACCACTCGGCGCACTCGATATTCGTCATAATGAGTGCTTTGCTGCAACGCTCGGGCCTGCTGCAGCAGGGCTTCCTGGGGATGGATCAGCACCCGCCGCCCCCTACTCCCCTTGGCTGCGATGCACTGGGACCGCAGTGGACATGTCCGACATTCGGCCCCGTCGAACTGGAAGGCCTGCAAGCGGTGGACCCGCCCTGTGCGACCCGTCCGCTTTCCCGCCGGCACGATGGTGTGGGTAACCTGTCCGGCGGGACAGGTGCAACTGCCCGCGGCCAGGTCAATATGGAAGTCCTCTTTCGGAAAGTGCTTCCGGTCGGGCCGTCCCGGCACTCTGGCCACCAACCGGCGTCCCGCATCGGCGAAGGCCTGCCTGGTATCGCCATCCCCATAGGCGGCGTCGCCCATGGCTTCCTCCACCGGCACACCGGTGTTGGCCTCGCTCTGCTCCACCAATTCCAGCGATCCCAGGTTGTCCGGAGCGTTGCCGGGCAATACCTCCACCGCGGTGATCAGCTGGGAGTCGGTGTCCACCACGATGGCCGCCTTGTGTCCGTCGAACCGTCTACTGCTGCTCTTGTGGCCGTGGCGCATCTCCGGGTCATGCACCGACATCATCCGGTCCCGGCTCACCCCGTCCTTGAGATTCACTCCGTCATCGGTCCGCTCCACGTCCTGGAGCAGCAACTGCCCCAGCAGTTCCGCCGCCGCCACTATCTGCTGCCGCTCAGCGCTATCCTCCCCCAATTCCCTCTGCGCCTGCCGCGACAACTCCAACAACCGGTCGGCGTCTCTCACAATCTCGGCCAGCAGGGCCTGCCGCGCCCGTTTGTCGCTCCAGTCGATGGCCGACTCACCCTTCACGCTGGAACCCAGGTACAGCTCATATCCCCGGGCCTTGGCCCATTCTTTGACGCTGGACTTCTCCACTGCCGCCAGCGCCCGCAACAGCTTGACGATCCCGTCCGCCAACAGATTGTAGGTGTCCTTCACCGCGCCACGGCCCAGGATGTTGGTCGTGTCCAACGCCACCCGCATCCCGCGCCCTTTCAGATACCCCGACTCCCGGGCCAAACGCAGGCTGGACTCGAACACCTCCCGCACCTTGCCGTGCAGTATCAGCTGGGCGCGGAACACCTGCAGCGTGCTCTTGGCGAAGGGACGGTCTTCCACCTCAATCCCCAAGGCCACCTTCCACCGGATGTCGAAGTCGGCCCGGGCCTTGGCCTCAGCGTCGCTCACCTTGTCGTGGGACTGGAGCAGGAGCGCCGTCGCCAGCAGGCTGGGCGGCACGCTGTCCCGGCCGTTGTCGGCGCAGTAGAACCCGGCGAAATCGGGGTCCCGGAACAGGCGGCCCCGCAGCGAGGCCAGCAGACCGTAGAAGGTGTCCCGCCCCACGTGGTCCAGATACAACCGGTCTGCTTCCCAGAGGCCCCTCTGGTCCGACCGCTCTCCCAGCATGCTCAAGCCCTCGCTATTTCTTGATGGCTCAAGTATAGCTGACCACCCGGCTGAAGCCAGTTTCCGGCCACGTTTCTAGAATGCGCCCACTATCCGCAACCTTCCAGGACTGAGAGGCAAAATGTTCAAATTCGTTCATCACGTACGGTTTCTGGTACACGACCGCGACGCGATGGTGGAGTACCTGGAACAGAACTTCGGGATGAAACCCGACCGCCTGCAGGTATGCGAGGACCGGGGCAGGAAGAACGCCATCTACAAGGTCGGCCCCACGAATTTCGAGGTCACCGAGCCTCTGGACCCCAACTCGGCCATGAGCAAGTTCCTTGAAGAACAGGGCCCGGGCGTATACCACCTGGCCTGGGGAGTCGACGATATTTCTCAAATTGCGAAAGACCTGGCGGAGAAGGGCAACGAGATGCGCGGCGAAGGCGGCCTCACCCGGAGCGCCGATGGCTACCTGACCGCCAATATCAGCCCCGCCAGCGCCCTTGGAGTCCCCTTTCAGATAGCCGAAGGATAGCAATCCCCCGGAAGCCAGCCCATTCGTTTCAGACTTGAGCTGAGATGAGCGCGGGCGAGTTGCGGTACAATACGGCCAAATCCCAGCCTTTCCTTCTCGTAAGATATGTGGGTCCAGGAGCCGAGCATGGACAATAGACTTGTCACCTACGATCAGGACGGCGGCGTAGCCGTCCTGACTTTGAACAACCCCGCACGCCACAACGCCCTTTCCACCGAGGTCATGGAGACCCTCAAGGACTACCTGCGGCGGTTCGAACAGGACTCTGCGGTACGAGTTGTTGTGCTGCGCTCCCAGGGCCCGGTCTTCAGCTCGGGACACGACCTGAACGAAATGATCGACCGGGACCATGACTCCTACACCGCCGTGTTCGCCCTCTGTACCGAAGTTATGGAAGCAATCCGTTTGTTGCCCAAGCCCGTCATTGCCCAGGTCCACGGCCTGGCCACCGCCGCGGGCTGTCAGTTGGTGGCAACCTGCGATCTGGCCGTGGCCGCCGAGTCCGCCCGGTTCGCCACGCCGGGCGTCCAGATCGGCCTGTTCTGCACCACTCCCGGCGTGGCGCTGGCCAGGGCGATCAACACGAAGAAGGCCATGGAAATGCTGCTGACCGGCACACCCATCTCCGCCGCCGAAGCCTTCGACGCCGGTCTGGTGAACCGAGTGGTCCCGGAAGATGAACTAGACGATACCGTCATGGAACTCGCCCGCCAAATCAGCGTTGCCAGCTCCCAGACCCTGGCCATAGGCAAACCCGCCTTCTATCAGCAAATCGAGATGGACCGGCCAGCCGCCTACGGCTTGGCCCAGGCGGTTATGGTGGACAACCTGGAGAAGGAAGACGCTCAGGAGGGTATCTCAGCCTTCCTGCAGAAGCGTCGGCCTCAGTGGAAATATTAACATTAAGGACACGATAACATCCGTTTCCCCAGGTACTCCGAAGAGCGGGGCGGGCAGTGTCCCTCTGTAGGAATGATACGAATCGCCTCGGACCAAATATTGAAGCAATGGCCTCCGGTCCGGCTCTTGCTTGTGGCCATGTTCGCCATTCTGGCAATTGTAGCTTGTGGCTATGGGACGCCGCCGACCGAGTCCATATCATCCGCAGACACCAATAACGTTCAACCTGCGACCGGTCCGGGAAATCCATTGCCGCCGACTGAAACCACTGGCCCAGAAGGGTCCGGAACCCTTCGACCCGCGCCTACTCCAGGCAACCAACCGGCTCCGGCTGGCGCTTCGCAAGCTCGGCGCGGACTCACTCCGACGCCGACCCCGGAACCGTAGCCGCTGCATCCGCTCAACATGCAAGACGCAAAAGCGTTCCTGGATCAGGTTCCCAAGGACGAACGGGAATGCCTGCGGAGCAATTTCACTCAAGACCGCATAGCCAACATTCTGGATAACTATGAGTTAGTCCCTGTGGCGGAAGCCCGGACATTCCTGGACTGGATGGACCATGTCACAGTGACCTCCATATTGGTAACCTTCGAATTGCGGAGTAACATCTAGACCCTGAGCCCAGAAGCATCCGCTTGCGTGTCCCACAGGTTCGCCCACTTGGACACGACGCCTTTGTGGCTGGGCTGGCTCGACCCGAAAGCACAGCCCAGTCGTTCGAAGGATGCACTGCCTCTGGACCTGAGCACGGAGGTGATGAAAGCCGCCACTTTGACATGCCTCCCGTTCGTGGCGGCAGTCGGCTACGCCGGAATGTCGGTCGCCGCATATAAACCGTTGTCGTGTGTGTTCGACGACTTGGGCGCGACCGGCCTGACAACTTTACTCAATCCCAAAAGGGACGAGGCTCCCATGCCAGTGTTGTTGAATGCTTTGCGCACTTGTGACATTGACCCTGCGGATTTTGGCCTCGGGGCTCCCGCTTCTGAACCAACTGCTACGGCTCAACCAACTCAGGGGGTCCAACCAACTCCGGTGTATCAACCGACAGTGCCGCCGTTGCCCACGGCAGCGTCGGCAACCGCCGCCCCTGCGGCTACCGCCCGCCCTATGCCCACACCCACCGCCACCCAAGTACGGGCTACGCCACTGGCACAGGTTCAGGGGCCGGCCGCAACATGTATTCCTCCCCCTACAACGACCCCGCCGCCTCGTCCTAAGCGAACGCCGTTACCAGCCTTCAACGTCAAAATCTCGGTCGAGATCACGATCAGGGACGGGGACGCGTCATGGGAATTCTCATACGTTGACCGCCAGAACCATCCGATCTCCGGGGCTGGGACATTCTTGGATGAAGTCTATCTTCCAACGAATTCCGTCGCGCTCCTGGTGCTGGCCTCGCATCAAAACAAGCAACACAGCATCGCGGCTCCCGGATTGTTCGACCGATACCATTGGCCGTCAATAATGGAAGGAAACTTTAGATTTCAAACCGTCGAGGCGCGGGAAGTGCTTGGCCAAGACGAAACCGGCAATTCAGTCAGGTTCATCGTTGTGCCACCAAGCGAACTCGAAGAGATAGTGGGTGCGCCCGTCATTCTGAATTGACCGGCCGGAGGGTCGCGGCAAGCCGATATGTAGCGCCAATTCCGCGCTCTACAACAGACCCAGCCTGTAACCTGCCCACACGGCCCCAAGACCCAAGACGATTTGCAGGGCAACATTGGCCAAGGCAAGCATAAGCGCGCCATCACGAAACAGGGTTAGAGTATCGTAGCCGAAGGCTGAGAACGTCGTAAACC
This sequence comes from Dehalococcoidia bacterium, assembly GCA_965205385.1. GTDB lineage: Bacteria > Chloroflexota > Dehalococcoidia > Lucifugimonadales > UBA3495 > CATOSP01. The sequence goes on along the minus strand of CBDBGS010000008.1, from coordinate 930,448 downwards.
CTCCCAGGAACCCGACGAAAAGTAAAGCCCTGGCTCCGCTGTTCGGGCCCAACACCCCGTGCGCCGACCCCAACCCTCCAAGCACACCGATAATAAAGCAACCAGCGACGTTCACGAACAGAATACCGTAGGGGAACGCCGTCACAGCGGGTAGTAGCTGCTGCACTTCCCGGTTCAGCAAGAATCTAAGGACCGAGCCGGCGAACCCACCGGCTCCGACGAGTAAGATCGTCGTCATTCCTGCCATCCCTTCCTGTGTTCAATCCCCCAGTGTGCCAGCCATTGTATAGGGATTTGTCCGGCGATGGGGTCCAACCGCCTGCCTCCGCCGTAAGGAGTGGACGAATCGAGAATCAAGTATCAAAATACACGCCACCACCAACCATTCGCTGAATTGATATTAGAACAGGACCGCACAACAAATGAACCAAAGAATTCGTACACCCCACATCTTCGCGGCAAATCCCCTTGACCGGGGGGAGCGCGAACGCAGGGATGAAGACTGGTTGTCCAGGGTGGCAACCGACCCCTCAACCAAGCTCTTGCCCATGGGAGACCTAAACGTGCCCATCGCCCCAGGGACCTCCCAGGAGTTGGCCTGGATCACCCCTTCGGACTTGCAACGCTCTGGCGTCGACGCAGCGCCGCTTTTCCTTGGCCTGATCGACGGGGTGGCGCACTTCGTGGTGGATGTGACCGGGCACCGGCAGGCGATGGCCGAATTCCAGGACCGGGGACTCCTGACCTTTGAGGACGCCAGGGCGGCAGCCGAGTATGTAAGCGGACCCGAGTCCGGCATCATCGCCCAGGCCAGGGCCCAGTTAAACTGGCACAATAGGCACGGCTTTTGCTCCGTATGCGGCCACACCAGCTACATCGCCAGGGGAGGCCAGGTGAGGTGCTGCCCCGAGTGCAAGACCGAGCATTACCCCCGGACCGATCCCGTGATCATAACCGTCGTTCATGACGAGGACCGGTGCCTGCTCGGCCAGTCACGGGGCCGCCTGGTGCAGATGCGCAGGTACTCTGCCTTGGCCGGATTCATGGACCAGGGAGAGTCCATTGAGGAAGCGGTTGCGCGCGAGGTGATGGAGGAGGCGGGCATCCAGGTCGGCACAGTCACCTACCACTCGTCCCAACCCTGGCCGTTCCCGTCGTCCTTGATGATTGGATGCCATGCCGGCGCGGCCACGACCGAGATAGCCATGGACAACGAAGAGATGGCCGACGTGCGCTGGTTTGACCGTGAAGAGGTGCTGCTCGCCCTGGATGAACGGAGCGACGTCCTGGCCATCCCCGGCTCACTGGCCATCGCCTACCACCTGATCCGCGCCTGGGCTTTGGGTGAAGCGGGCTAACGCTCAACGGGTCCCGGCAAAGGATTTCGGCAAAGGATTTCGGCAACATTTGGGTTTGGATGCGGGAGCCCCGTCGGAATAATAGCCCCGTTACTCCCAGACGCCGCCCGAGACGAAGAATGGGGCGGCGTCTGGGAGTAACGGCTTTCTCTACCTCCTTGTTGCCCGGCCCTTCAACGCGAGCAGGGAAAAGCTGACGCTGACCACACCTACCCCGAAGACCGCACCCATTCCTTTCAACAACACAAATGGCTCCCAACCTCCCCAAATCAACGACCGCAGCGCCGCCAGCAGGTAGGTCACAGGGTTGAAGTCCGCCACCGTGGACAACCAGGGAGTCATCGCTTCCTGGGGCAGGAACAGCGTGGTCATAAACAGGAACGGGAAGAACAACAGGAAGCTGAGATTCACCGCCTGGGGGTTGCCTGTCTTGAACGCGATGGCGTAGGGGAACCCGGCGTAGAACAGGCCCCATAGCCCCGCCATTAACATGAAGGTCAAAGCTCCCAGCAATCCCGTTACGAACCATACTCCGACCACCGCTCCCATGATAATCACCGGCACGGTCAGCGCGACCACCAAGGCGAAGTCCGCCGCCATCAGGCCTAATAGCAACGCCAGGCGATTCACCGGGGTTATTACCAACCGGTCGAAGTACCCGCTCTGTATGTCCGTGACCACGGTGATGGCCCTGGAAATCCCGGTAACCGCGAACAGCACCGCGACAGGTAGTTGGAACGCCCTGTAGTCCATCTCCGGCAGTTGCTCGGCAAAGTCTTCCAACGCCCCAACGGTAAGGAGGTAAAACAGTACAGGTACGGCCACGGCGGTGATCGTGGTCTCGTAGTCGCGAATGACGGAGCGGATAGCCCTTTCACCCACTGACACGACGTCCCAAAGAAACCCGGCCCGGCGACTCCGGGCTACCGGGCGCGACGATATAGCGGACATCATATCTCCTTGATTAATTAACGGCTTGGTCCGGCCAGGAGTCCGGTTTTGGGCATCACCGGACCAGCGGATCGATTGGATCGGCCGAGGCGCTGGCAATGACTACCCGGAGCTGTCTACAGCCTCGCCGCCAGTAGCGCCGTCTTGGACGCCAACGCCTTCCTGGAAACGCGCTCCGGTTACCTGGAGGAAAACGTCTTCCAAGGTGGGAGTCCGGAGAGTCAGTTCCCTCACGGCAACACCGTGTTCGTTGAGGGCCAGGGCTACCGTGCTTATGAGGGCCGCCCCATTGGTCACGCTGACGGTCAACTGGTCCCCGTGCGCTTCCACGGCGGACACGTCGGGAATCCCCCGCAGCGCGGCGGTCGCGGTTTCCGCGTCCCCATCCAGCCTGGCCACGATCAGGTCCGCGCCACGTGCCCGTTTCAGGTCCTTCGGAGTGCCCTGGGCTGCCAGCTTGCCACGGTCGATGATCCCGACATTGTCCGCCAGTGCGTCCGCCTCTTCCAGGTATTGGGTCGTAAGAAAAATCGTGACGCCTAATTCGGTGTTGATCTTGCGGACCTCGTCCCAGATGCGGGACCGGCTGATGGGGTCCAGGCCGGTAGTCGGCTCATCCAGGAACAGCACTTCCGGCCAATGCACCAGCGCGGCGGCAAGGTCCAACCGGCGCTTCATGACCCCGGAATAGGTGCCAATCAACCGGTCCATCGCTTCCCCAATGTCGACCAAGTCCGCGAGGTCGGCAATGCGTGCTTTCACCTGCTTTCCGGTCAAGCCGTACAGTCTGCCCTGCAGGTTAAGCAATTCCCTGCCGGTCTGTTTGTCATCCAGGGCGGCTTCCTGGAGAGCCGCGCCTATAACCCGTCGGACCTCGGTGGGCTGCTCCATGACGTCGTAACCGGCAACCGTGAGCTCCCCGGCGGTGGGCGCGAGGAGGGTGATCAACATTCTGATAATAGTCGTCTTGCCCGCGCCGTTGGGGCCGAGGAAGCCGAAGACCTGGCCCTTTGGCACCCGAAGGTCTACTCCGTCCACGGCGCGGACCGTCCCGAACTGGCGGACCAACCCCTGGGTGATGATGGCGTCGTCGTTAGAGAGATTGTTAGTCATGGCTATACTACGATTAAATTGACGAATCGCGTCTATGGAGAGCGTAATTCCGCAACGCGCCCCAAGTTATTACTAGTAGCATAATAATCCTTGAGCCTAAGTTTAAGCGGGCGAACAGAGCAATCGCATTCAAATTGCAATATCTCCGCCGCCCCGGCGCCCGTCATTCCCCCTTTCGCGGGAATCCACCTCCCAAGTCCGGCATCCCCGTCAGGTGCCATGCCAGTTCGAGAACTCTGGACTCCGTAAGTCGCGGCCCAAAACCGCACCGCTCCTGTATCCCAGCTCTCGTTGGAATGACCAATGGGCGTGGCGAGGCCGACTATGAAAAGACGCGTGGGCGCAGGGCCCTTTAATTGTAGGTGCCGCCAATCAGTACTGTACCGGTCAAGTAAATAACCCCCCTTCGGAAAGGGGGGGCTGGGGGGATTTCCGGTACCGGGCAGGACCGAGGAACTCATTGGCCCCCTGGAAAGAGACCAGTCCTTACGATTGGTGAAATGGAACAGGGCCAGTTATTCTCGATTCTCGCGAACTCAGACCCTAGCAGCGGAGAAATCCCCCTTTTCCGAAAGGCGGAGAATGGTCTTATGGACCGACAATTAAAAGACCCGGCTGGTGGGCGTGGCTGGGTTGACTACGGAAATACGACGGGGACGGTCAGGGGTCGGCCACCGGGTAATGTGCGGCTCCCCAAGGACTCTCGGGATGGTCCATCATCAAGTTAATGAAAGCAGCGTCGTAGTCCCCCGCCTCAACCTCTTTCTCCGCTCTATCGAGCCAACTCAGACCCCGGTGGACCCGCAGGCCAAGGTTCTCGGGAAAGGTTTTCCTGATCTGACGTTGCTTGGCCTTCAAGGACGTAAACGTGTACAGAGGGCGAACAGTCGCGGTGCACATACCATAGCCTCCGTTCCGCGCTCGATATGGATGACCAGGGACCCCATGGAAGCTCTCCCCTGCGGTTACCGGCCGAAGGCCTGGCTCCTCCTGCCTCTTTGGGTGAGGGCGAGGATCCCCAGGAGCACCCATGCGGGGAGAGAAGCGGCGACTGGGTATCCAACGACTCCAACCGGACCTAACAGACCACCCATAATGGCTCCGGCTAGGGCAACCGGCCCCAAAACCAATGCGCACACGATCGCCAGGACCGGGGAACGCCGGTGGACCAAGCGGACTGCCAGGGTCAACGGCGCTGCCGCCGGCCAACTCAGGGCAAACAGCATCAGGACCTGATTCAAGTCTGGACCGGAGAAGACTGAATTGAGCCCAAATCTGGCGACCGAGACACCCACCACAAGAAGAGGGAGCCAAAGGGAATACAGAATAGTGCGTATCATATCAAAGACCCCCTAAATCGAGAGGTCATTCAAGGATACCATGCACATAGCCTTTTCCGGCCGGAGTAGCGTGACCGGCTTGGGTCAAGATTTGCTGAGGAAATGTTGACTAGACGGTCCTCCATCTCTTCCCTACAAGCCGAACAGACCACCTAAGCCAGTATCGAGATGTGGCCTGCCATGCGTGCCCCACTACAAGGCCGCGTAATAATCGCGGATCTTCGCGGACATAAGTTGTCTTCGCTTCTGTAGGAATTCGTTGTAGTCTTCGACGCCAAGTTGGTCCATCCCCGAAGGAATGCAATGCGACGATAGGTTGTCATCCAAGGTCCGAGAGTCAGTAATACCGCCGTAACGGGGAACACCGGTACTGCATTGCTCCCTTAAATCGGAGAAATACCGTTCGGGAGCCCGGTCGCCGATCGCGATATTGATCTCGCCTTGCATCGGCACATAGTTGGCGATTTGATTGTATCGGCTGCGAGGCAAGCCATTCTTCTGAAGGTAACTACGGGGGAACACGTGATGAATATGCCATTCCCCTTCTATGAGGTCTCGAACCGTGAGGTCGCGGGAAAGGAACCCTTTGTCGTTTTCTTTCACCTGGCTCGCCAAGTAAACGTTGAAATATGGACTACTTGCTACCGGGGTGTCCATTTGTTGCGGGAGGCCCACATCCCAGAAAGCATCCGATAATTCAGCCCGTTCTAAGGTGTCAAGATACTGGGCCGCGCCCTGCGTATCGACGCCGCGTACGTCAACGCCAAATGTGGTTTCCGGCGATCCTGTATACCTGGCGGTCAGAACCGACATGACGAACCACCGCCGGACCAGGCGCTCAATCTCCACGGGCGCCATCCGCTGACTACGGAGTGTGAGGTATAGGATGTAGGCAAAATTCACCGTGTTCTGGGAACGGATTAAGCCTTTATCCACAAATCCGGCTGAACGCAAGATCATGACAAAGCGTTGGAAGTTGGCCTGATTGATGAAACGCAAGACCCCTTCACGTAGGCGGGAAAAAGACGCCTCGGCAATCTCTTCTTCAAATCTGCGGGATTCAAAATTACGTCCCGAAAGCAGAGCTACCAGGTCTTCCAACCGGCCCCGTTTGAATTCGGACGTAAAGGCTACCCGCAGCAGGTCGGTATATGATGGGTCGTATAGATCATCCCGTTCGTTCTTGAGCCACTCCATTCTGTGGAAATAGTCCGTCTCTACGAACTCCTCATCTTTAGACAAGTCGGAATATGCCTCTGGAGCCACCGCCAAATGGCAAAAGTAGTCGATACACTTACGAAGCCTATGGCCGTCAAACTCTTCATTGGCGGCCATTTTCGACATCGCGAAGTCCGCCGCGCTGAGCGCCACGCCCTGAGAATTGATCCGGACGAATATATCCGCGACTTCCTCAACTTCCAGGTCCGAGTTGAGGTCGATCAGACCCAACGAATTGTTTCGGATCGCTCGAAGACCCTCCATTCGTTCGTCGATTACGTACTTATCGGCATCGGGATTGGCATCGCAGTATTCGTCGACTATCTGGCGCATCCTCACATCTGGAACGAATACGGCGGTGATGTCTGGAATCCAAGCCCGGTCCCTTCTAATGGCCGGATTGGCAACCTCGAAACGGGCTTCCCCAGGATGAAAGGCAATGGTGATACGGGTCCTCTTGTACTCCCTGTTGATCACTTCCTCGCCCAGTAGAGCCGCCAGCAGAGCCGTGACACGTTGCTGTCCATCGATAAGAATCCTCTTGCCCGTTGACGTACTCCCATCTTTCAGTCGGACGTCCGGATTTCGCCACGTGATGAGGTACCCAACGGGATATCCGTGGTACAGGGAATCGACGAAGTCTCTTACCTTGGCGCCATTCCAAACGAATGGCCGTTGGATTTCCGGAATCGCGATTTCACCTGACTTTATCCAGGTGAGAAGCGTCTCGATGGGATGTTGATTGACTGAATAGCGTTGGACTGGCATATTCCACTCTCTGATCTGCGCGCTACGATGAAGGGAATGCGAAATTCCAGACCGCACATACATGGGGTCCCCAACGGCGGGACATTTAGACCGCTTTCGAGGACCCACATCGCTGACTAAGAGGCCGTTCGAGGACTGGTTTAACTTGTACGGGGATTCCCTCCAGCAATAGACACAGACGGGATGGAGCCGTCTAGTTCCCCAGCCAGCCGGTTTCGGATATGTCCAGGATCACACCGTCAGGGCCGCTCAGCTTGATCTCGGCCTGGCTGGGGCCGGGGCCACGGTTCTCCGACCTGGGGGTTAGCCGCTTCGCGCCGCTTTGTTCCATGCGCGTGGCGTACTCTTCCACGTCGTCCACAACAAACCCGATGTGGTGGAGGCCGCTGAAGTCCGCCCCCTGCTCGCCCACGTCGGCGTCTCCGGCGGACTTGCACTTGCGGATCGTCATGTTCAATTCACCGTCGCTCAGGTAGACATGCCCTCCGCTTCCCCGGCCAACTTCCTGCAGGCCCAACGTTTCTACGTAAAAGGCCGCAACTTTGTCGGGGTCCGTTGTGGTATAGGCTATATGCTTAATCTTGACCACGCTGTTTATGTGCCTCCAAAGGTTTTTGAGACCTGCCGGCCATTCGGCGCTCAAGGATATAACCTACCAAGACTAGAATTTACAAAGAAGCCTAGGCTAATACATCGTCCAATAACGCCATCTTGTCCTGGAATACGGCGATAGCCCGTTGTTCCGGCACCCCGAGGTAAAACCGAAGGCCCTGCACGTATTCCAATACCTCTCTCGGAAGCATGAGAAGGTCGTCCCGTGGGCCAGTGGCGGCATAGAGATTGTTGATCCAGTCTTCTTGTCCGACAAACAGGGCGTCTTCGAGGACCACCAGGTCCTGACGGTCCATGTCGGTGCGGGCCATCCAACGTGAAAACACGAAGGGCAGCCCGGTCCACGCTTGCCACTCTTCCCCGAGGTCATACCGGTGGGGGAATCCACGCGCGCCTCTCCTCCGCCGAATCGCCTGGTTTCCGCTGAGCAGGAACGCGTCGTGTTCCGACTGTGGATCGACGAACGCCTCCCGCCGGATTTCGTGCTTCAGCGTCAGCAACACCTGAAGCAGACTAACCGACGTTGCGTCGCTGTTTCCAAGCACGATCCGCTTGCCGCTCAAGTCTTCGATGGGTTCCCTGGAGAAAAGCACGCTCGCAGTGGCCCTGGACACCGACGCGACGCAGAAACCGCTAATCGGGCTGGCTTTCTGGACCAACCGGAACGTATCGACCAACGACACCGGCCCGGCATCGACTGTCCCCTCGTCCAACGCCTCGGTCACTGCGTTCGGGCCCATGCTTATCAGTTCGATGCCGCGGCGTTCCATGTCGAAATAGAACGCATCGCATTCCAAGTTGGGTATACGGGCTACCTTCATGGGCATGGCAAAGATTAGCTCCCGGCAAGCTCAATGGCTAGGCTTGAATATGCGGTGGCAAACCCGGCGACGGCTTCCACGTCCACGGCGCCGGGCCAACGGTCTGACTCCAGGTGGAACAACGGGTTGCCGCCGACCATGGCGGTGACTCGGCCTCCAAGACCCGCGATAACCTGGGACTCAGCCCCCACCGTCGTGCCCCGAGGGGCCGCTTCGGTGGGGTTCGCTTCTCCGGTTATCAGGGAAGAGGCAGTCTGACTTTCCAACTCGTCTTCGTTGGCGGAGAAACGGGCGGTCGGGTCGAGCGCGCCGCCAATGTTCGCCCCGAAATGGACCCAGGCAAACGCTTCGGTCTCGATTCCGGGCCTTCTTTCCAAGAAGCTGTAAATTCCCATAAGCCCCAACTCGTGGGCGCTGGTGGCAAGGAATATAACGTTTCGAAGAGGTCCAGCCTCGGTCACGGCGCGCATCAACTCAAGCCAGCGGGCCAACCCGCCTCCGCGCTCGCTGGCGCACTGCCACCAACCGGACCTGGGCGTCATGACTATCAAGGGTGGAAGGTCTTGGTCCGCGCCTTCGATTTCGGCAACCACGTTGAAGGACTCGGCGGCGGTCCGGGCCGCGGATGCGGTCAGAGTCGCCTCCAAGCCGCGCTCCGCATAACTCCGGAGCTGGTCCCGCACCTCTCTGGCAACCTGCAACACTGGCGGGCCAAAAGACCCGGGAAACGCGGCGGCATTCATGAGCATTAGCCCCGGCCGGTCCCCAACGGTGACCGCAACCAGTCCTTGGTGGCCGCTGGACTCCCTCGCGTCGTTCAGCGCACGGTTGGCGGGACCTCCGCGAGTCACCTCGCCAAGCCCGATTTCCGCCACCGATCCTATGGAGCCGAAACGGCCGGTAATTCCTTGGGAAGAGGTGAAGGAGCCGTCGAACATGGGTAGGCCCTGTATCCGGCTCCCGTCAACCTCCAGATAGCAAGCCTGTGGATCCACCCGGCTCAGTTCAAAGGGTTCCAGCCGGGGTTCGGGGCCAGTTTCCCGGACCATTTCCACCAACCAGCGGGCCGACTCGTGATCGGTTAGGGTCCCCGTCCGGTGCCACCCCTGGGAATCAAACTCGCCGATGATCCTGGCGATACGCTCTTTTCGGTCCATGGAAACTTCCTACGAGTTTCGGGCTAAGACGAGTATACCAGCCACGTAGGGCTGGCGGTTACGAGGTGGATACAAATAAGAAGGCCCCCGTCTTTCGCCGGAGGCCTTCCCGAGAGGTCTAAGCGCGGTTGGAGCTTACAGCCGTGGCCCCGCGAAGGTAGGTGACTGCTTGTGGTATACCTGGATGCGGTTGCGCGGACCTTCGCAAACGAAGACGTTGTTGTCGTCGTCCACCTCGACCCCGCTGGGGGCCCAGAAGTCCTTCTCCCGCTCGAGGCCCTGCGCGCGGTCACGCTCGCCCCACATCTCCGGGTTCGCGTCCAACTTGTCCTTGCCCCACTTGGATATGGTCGCGTCGCCGGTCTTGAGGGTTACGAAATCGCCATCGGGATCGAAGACCTGGAGGCGGTCGTTCAGCCAGTCAGCGACGTAAATGATCCCGTCCCTGTCGACGGCCACGTCGGTGGGACGGTTGAACTCACCCTCGCCCGATCCGGTGGAACCGAACTTCATCAAGAACTTACCATCGGCGGTGAACTTCTGGATCCGGTCGTTCCGCCAGTCCGCGACGAAGATGTTGCCCTGTTTGTCTATGCAGATGCCCCAGGGCATATTCAGCTCACCGTCGCCATCCCCGTGGGTCCCGAACTTAGCCAGGAACTGTCCGTCGGGGCTGAACTTCTGGACGCGGTGGTTCATGCTGTCCACCACCCAGACGTTGTCGTCCGCGTCGACGGCGAGGCCCGCGGGCCGGTCGAGTTCTCCGTCACCGCTCCCGACTCGCTCTTCCCATTTACCGACGTAATCGCCGTCCCTGGTGAAGATGGAGATGCGGTTGAGCCATTCGTCGGACACGTAGACGTTGCCGCTGCTGGCGATCGCCACGGTCACAGGCCAGACCAGGGAGCCATCCTCAAAATTGTATTCGTGGGGACCCTGCTGGGGTACGCCCCGCGCAAAGGCGTTGACGTACTCCTCATCCACGGTGCACACCGCAATGCGGGTACCCTCGGGCCGGTACTCCGAAGAGCGGCACAGGACGTACATCAGGTCGTCCTCGCCCCGGGCCATGTGGATCGGGTAGCTAAAGCCCGGTCCGAACTGCTCGCCACGACCGATGGTGTGGCTGTACTGGAGCTGTACGTGCGATATTCGAGTTGGAGTCATATTTACCTCACAGAGCCTGCCTAAATGAATCCCATCTGCTCGAAGGAGCCGTTCACGATCGGCTTGGCGTCAAGGCCCATCCACTTCTCGATGAGGGTGGAATAGAGGCCACGGAAGTCGTTGTTGTAGTGCAGGTCCCCTTCCAGAAGCTTTTCGGCCTCCAGCGAGGGATACTCACCGTAAAGGCCGCCGTTGACGGACTCGCCCACCACGAAGGCCACGCCGCCAGAGCCATGGTCGGTGCCGGACCCATTGTCGTGGACCCTGCGGCCGAACTCGGTGAATACCAGCGTAACCACGTTATCGCCCGCGCCGTGTTCCTTCAGGTCGTCGTAGAAGTCTGCGACGGCGTTTGAGGTCTCGGTCCACAGCCTGGTGTGGTTCGCCAATTCACCGGCGTGGGTGTCGAAACTGTTGTAGGGCGCGGTAGTGTAGAGCACCCTGGTGCCCAAGTTGGCTAGATGTACCTGTGCGATATTGCGCATGTACTGGGCCACGGTGTCATTGCCGTACTCCACGGTCGAGGAGTACATCTCAGGAGCGGTGCTGAGGATATCAGCGCCTTCCAGAGCGTCAAGGCCGGTCTGGGCCAAGTAGTCGAGCACGGGGCCCTGACCGATCATCGGCGAGTAGACCCTGGAGAAGACATCCAGAGCCTTGGCGCGCTGCTCTTCGACTTCGATGCCCGTCAGCACTCCGTAGGTCTCCAGGTTGCCAACCGAAGCCACCGGCACGCCGGGAGCCACCAGTGACCTGGGAAGGCCCCTGCCGAAGTTGACACCGGTCAATACGTTTTCCTTTTCCGGGTCGATGTCGCGGATGGTGCGTCCCAGCCAGCCCTCGTCTCCAACCTTGTCCGGCTCGCAGGTGTGCCAGATGTCCATGGAGCGGAAGTGAGACCGGCTGGGGTTGGGGTAACCGATTCCCTGGATAATCGCGACCTTGCCCTCGTCGTACAACCGCTTCATCGGGCCCATCGCCGGGTTGAAACCGACGTGGTCGCTGATGGGAAGGACACTATCGGCCTCAATCCGTACGTTGGGCCGGTTGTCCAAGTACAGGGGGTCACCGTAAGGGATGATGGTGTTCAGGCCGTCGTTGCCCCCTGACAACTGAAGCACCACCAGCACCGGGTCTTTCTTGGTGGAAGTCATTTCGTTCCCCCTCCTTTAGTTATGCGAATAGGTACTCGGTGGTGGAGACGATGGACTGCAGCATCTGGCCGACTCTCTGGCCAAACTCATCTGTGCCAGTCCGCAGCTCGCCTTCGCCGTTGGCCAGGGACACCAGCTCCCTACGCGTACCTTCGGCCAACTCGTAAGCTCCCAGCATCTCCAGACAGCCGTCGACGAGGCGCTCGGCGGAGATGGTGGAGCCTTCGGAGGCCAACCGGTTGATGATGGCCTGAACTCCTGGAAGACCGGTGTTGCCCACCGCATCGGCGGTGAAGTTGATCCGCTCCACCAGAGTCCCGCTGTCGATCCATTCCCTGCCGGTGTGCCAGCCTTCAACCGTTGGCGGATTGAGCAGGTCCTGGCCCATGTAGCGGATGGTCAGGGTCATGGCGTTGAGGCCGGGCTTGGGCATATCAAAGTCGCCGACCAGGCGCATCGTGCCGACCACGGTCTCGGTGGGGCTCTTCACCTTGGTGAAGCGGGCATCCTTGAAGAAATCGGCGTTGAACAGGACCCGGAGCATCGAGCGGATGTCGTAGTTGGAGCGGTAGTACTCGTCTTCCAGCATCTTGATGGCTTCGGGGTCCCTGGGGGCGGAATCCTGCCACGCCGGTACCTGCGGTTCGTCGGCGACGAAGAAGTTGTACAGGTGCCGGGCAATGAACCTGGCCGCTCCGGGCTGCTTGGCGATTATTTTAACGATGTCCTCGCCGTTCCAGTTGCCGGTCTCACCCAGGAAGGTCTTTTCACCGTAGTCATGGTCCGAGGGATCGTAGATGAACGCGGCTTCGTATTTGCCGTACGGGTACCGGGGGACCGAGTTGGTGACGGTCCAACCGGTGAAGGCGCGGGCGCACTCCTTGACGTCTTCCTCGCTGTAGTTGGCCTCGCCATCCATACCGACGCCCAGGGAGAAGAGCTCCAGCAGCTCCCGTCCCCAGTTCTCGTTGATTGCGTCCTTATGGCTCATGCAGTTGTCGAGATAGAACATCATGGCGGGGTCGGTGGCCAGACCCATGAGCAACTGGGAGAAATCACCCATTCCCATCGTGCGGAACATGTCAAACTCGAGCTGCTGCTGCCTGGGATATTCGCACTTGGCGTGGCCGGTACAGAAGATCTGGTGCCAGAAAAGGGCGATCTTCTCTTCCAGCGGGCGCTTCGTGTTGATCATGCGGAAGGTCCATTCCTCTTGCTGACCTTCCAACCCTGCCTGGGAAACCCACTGCGGCTGATAGCGCATCAGCACGTCACGCTCGATGGCTGGCTGCGCGTCCGGCTGGAGCAATTCATCCACAGTGGCTTCGTAGCCCTTGGCGGCGCGGGCCTCGAGCTCTTCGTACGTCGCTCCAAAACCGGCGCGGCGCATCAAGTGGGCCATTAAAGCGATATCCTTGTCTGCCATTCCTTATCCTCCTGAATTCATCTCCCGGGTCGTTTTCGGGCAACACCCTGGTGATTACGGTTTCTGCTCGCACCTCCTACATTCCGAGGTGGTTTACGCCCCTGGTTCTGCGGTTTGTACCCAAATCAAAAAGATCTATGTGCGTCACCTACTTCGGTGACCGCAACATCATATTCTTAACGTTGGTCCGCGTCAACATTGTGTATCATGTCACAATCATTATGACATAGCGGCAGGGACCGTGGGTTTCCATCTAACCGATTTGCCTGGTGACAGACCGGGTGGTGCCACCGAAAGTAGGCACCCAGCAGGAATGTTTCCCCGGCCCGCCCAGCACGATAATGGCCAGATCGTCGGCGCTGCGGACCATCGGCACGGGACCGTCTGGCGCCTGCTGGAAACGCTCCACCAACGTGTCTTCGGTGTACCGTTCCAGAGGAATGAGCGCGCGGCGCATCAGCCATTCCACCACGTCGGCCTTGCTCAGGCCGTCTCCGGCGATGGTCGCCGCATGCTCCGGACCCAGGGCCAAAAGCGTCTCCCCTCCGGTATACGCGTTGTTAGCCCCGGTAACGGCCATAGCACCCGCGACGATCGTCAAGATATCGTCTGCGGACCGGCCCGAATGATCGTTAATGTTATGGGGCGGCTCTCCCGCGACGACGGTCACCGTACTCTGGCCCCGGTCGAACCCCCGGTCTACATGCAAGGGCTCCCAGGGGTTAAGTTCCTCGTTTTCCGCGACGCAGTAACTGAATTTTGAAGGAGCCCCGTGGGTGGACATGTCGCCCACACCGGGGTGGCCGCCGCCAACGTTGAGCAGCATCAGGCGGACGGCCCTGCCGATGGTGGCGTTTGACCTCCAACCAGGACCGAATGCTCCCGATCAGGCGTTCATCTCCAGAGTATCGCGGATGGGGCCATTGACAATAAGCAGAGGGGCGCACGGATGCGTCGTGGCCTGGATTGCGTAAAGGTTAAAGGCCGGGTCTCCCATGGCATCGGCCGCAGCCACTATGACGGGGAAATACTCGGGCAGGCAGCCTGCCATCACGGCGTTGATCGCCAGCCTCTCCACGGTCGCCGCGCCCCAATTGGGAGGGATTTCGGCGATTACATGGCCGGGCGGCAGGTCGACAGCAGCCAGCATGGCCTCGACGCGTTCCAGAGTCGGGGGAACGATGGGAAGTCCGTCCGACCAGCCGCGTTCCAGGTACAGATGCTGGACCACTTCGTAGTCGTCGGCGACCTCGATCCGCTGGGAGCTCAACCGGGGCATGTCGAATTGCCGCCCAGTGAGTCCCGCGACAACTTGTTCTAGCAAAGCGTCCGCCTTGGCCAGGACCGCCTCGGACTTCAGCCCGCCAAGGGGATGTTGGGTTACGGCCATGGCCAGCTCGGACATTCCCAAAGAACGTCTTTCAACGTCACCAAGCCGCTGGAAGAGGTGCGTGCAAACGGTGACGGTGGGTACTCCCAGCCGTTCCATCTCCACCGAGTCGTGGATACTCCACGACGTGCAGGACCCTCAATCAGCAAGGCCGACGATCACCGCCTCGGTAGAGGCGGCCAGCTCCTCCAACACTTTTTCCGTAGCGCCGACGGAGGCGGTGGGCTTGCTCCGGTAAGTCGCGCTGCTGATCTCGTACTTTTCCCGAAGCAATTCTTCCAGCCTGCCGAACAAGATATCTCCGTTGGGCTTGCGATTCCAAAGAAAGCCAACGGCCCTTCCCCTCAGGTCTGGCAGGCGCGGGGCCATGGCCTCCCATATCTCCCGAGGCGGCGCGGTTGGGTCAAGAACGACGAGTGTGCGCGTTGCAATGGAGGTCATAACCTCTTCTCCCTTGACCGGTTTCACTAGAATCGAAGTATTTAGAAGGCTATGGCGACGAAAGGAGCGTGTCAAGTGCGTCCGCCGCCACTGCGGGGTCTTTCGATTGTCCGTTGTCCGTCTGAGCTGTGATTTCTCTGATTCCGGGATTTATATGATTGGAAATCATCCGAATCCCGAAATCCTGTGAATCCCGGTTCGGACAATTGGGCCGATAATCGAATGACCCAAGCGGCCATTGCACTCCCGCTTTTCCGAAGGGGGTTATGTACTTGACCGGCAACGTATTGATTGGCCGTACTTACAATCAAAAGGCCCTGGCGGCGGTAGGGCGCGGCAAGTGTGTCGCCCGCCACTGCACTCCCCCTTTCGGAAAAGGGGGATAAGGGGGATTTCTCCCTCGCCCTGGCGGGCTTCCCAGTCAAGAGCCAATCAAGCGTCCAACCCCTCCCATTCCAGCCTCCCCCCACCATTCCCGCGTGCCCCCGTTATTCCCGTGAAAACGGGAATCCATCTGCCATATCCCGCTACAGACCTAGCACTCCTCAAACCCCTGACTCCGATCCTTGCCGGAGTGACGATGGACCCACCCAACATCCCGTTACCCTGACACTTCCCCCTTTCCATTCCGGGTTGCACCTCTCTACCATCAATTCCACTGATCAGTAGCCCGGACCCAAAGCCCCACTCAAACAAGCAGGCGCATGTCCCAAAATGTCCCAGTCTGCCTCAAAATTAAAAACTCCAACCTTTCCGCCAGGCAATGAACTGCCTTTCCCATGCCCGCCGCCGTAGCCGAAGCCGCACTCGCCCGCGTCCAATCCCAGAGTCTCCATAACGACCTCACAATCAAGACTCATAAGGAGAAGTATCTATGACTCTCGGCCAAATAAAGTCCGAAATCCGCCGCCTCCAGCGTAAACTGGCACGCCCCTTGGCCCAAATCGCCATCCAACGCATGTCCCAGGAGCTGTGCGATGAGTGGTCCTGCGCCCTGTTCGAAAAGGAGCCCCTGCCGGACGCCCAACCCTTCATCCAACGGGTCGTCAAAGCAGGTTACCGTCTCTCCACATTCACCTCAGTTAGCCGTTACCTAAATGGATGCCGCAACGACGGAGAGGCCCCGCTCCTCAAACCCCTCCTCCGCGCCCTCCTCCCCTGGGCCATGCCCCACGAATTCGACATGCCAGCCCGGTAAACTCAGTGGCCACTAGCCACTAAAAGTCCCAGGCAGCGCAACCTCCGTCCTTGCCATCCTACCCTGCCGTCGGTATGATGCGGGCGTTCTACCCTTCTCGGCCTAAATCAGGTGAAAGTCCCTACCGGGAATCTTCCCCATTACGAGGAGAATCATGGCCCGCACACCCGTACTCACCAGGGACAACGTGCCGGAACAATTCCAGGAAGCCTTCGATCACGAGACCGCAAATAGCGGCGGAGTTGTCGCGTCCGGTCCCGGTTCCGCGATGATCAACAGCCCGGAGATGCGCCGACGCTGCAACCACCTGGCCGACTATCTGCGCCTTGAATCATCATTGACAGACAGGATCCAACAGTTGGCGATGCTGATTACCGCCCGCGCCACCGACTGCCAGTTCATCTGGAACGCCCACGCCGCCCGCGGGCGGCAGGCCGGTTTAAGCGACGCGCTGGTCGACGCTATAAGGGACCGTCAGCCGCTGCCGTCCGTGCCGCCGGACGAAGCCGCCGTGGTCCAGGTCGGGACCGAGTTCTTTAACAACCGTAAAGTCAGTCAGGAGGCTTTTCAGGCCGGGGTCGACCAGTTTGGCGCGGAAGGTCTCACCGAGTTGACTACGCTGATCGGCTACTACGCCCTTTTGGCAATCAACGCCAACACTTTTCTGATTGACCTTCCGGACGAGCGGTCCGAGCCAATCTTACCTATCTAATAGGTCTGAATCTAAAAAAGCCGAGTCCATGCGGGGAATCGAGGCGGAAGAGTTAAGCCGAGGAGCTAGGCGGAGGAGCTGGACAAGGACCAGGAACTAGAGGTCGAGGACCTTCGGTTTGACAGGGTTGGGACGGCCCGGGGTCTCGCCAATGGCGATGATCTCGGCGTGGAGGCTACCCGGTCCGATCTCCAACAACCCAACGCCGCCCAGCCGTATTTCCTTGTGCTGGGGGTAAGTGAGGCTGCCGCTATTCACGAGAACAACGTCGTCCCGAAGCTCTAATTGCTCTTGGTGTGTGTGACCCGATACAATAATGTCCACCGGAGTGGGGAAGGCCTTTTGCAACTCCTGGACCGGCCGAAACTCGCGGTCCAGGATGTGGATCATCCCTATCCGCCAACCGTCGATGTCCAGCATCTGGACCTCTTTCATCCGCGAATCTGTCAACGGATCGTTGTTCCCGGTGGAACATAGCACCGGCGCAAACTGCTCCAACCAATCGAGAACGATTGGAGAGGTGAGGTCTCCACCGTGGAGGATCAAGTCTACGGAAGAGAAGAAAGCGGCGGGTTCCGGCCCCATCTCGTCTATACTTCGGACGAGGGCGGGCAGGTGGGTGTCGGTAACCAGACCTATGCGCATTAATTCAATCTAGCCCGTGAGACGGCTATTGTCAAATTAGCTAATCGGTCCCGAGGAGGTTGGAACAGAGGATGCCAAGAGGAGATAAAGTCGCAGCCATCGTGGGTATTAACGAGTACCCGCTACGAGTGGTGGGCCCCGGCACAGGCGCCCTCCAGATCAAGGCGTCTTGCGCGGCCAAGGCCCTGGAAGACGCGGGCTTCACGTGGCAAGACGTGGACGCCGTCTACGACACCGGCACCGACCAGGGCGTCGGCGGCCTGGGAATTTGCGAGTACTTCGGATTTAAGCCCAAAGTCATCGACAACACTTCAGTCGGCGGGACTTCCTACGAGTTCCACGCCAACCACGCCGTGCGTATGATCGCCCAGGGCAAGTGCGACCTGGCCCTTATTACCTACGGCTCCACGTCTCACTCCGACCGCAGGGCCATCGGGACCGCCGGCGCGACCGGCCAGGGCGTCTCCAACATGATCAACAACATGGAAGACCCTTGGGGCCTCACCCTCATCGGCAACTACGCCATGGTGAAGCAGCGTCACAAGCACCAGTACGGAACCACCGACGAGCAGTTCGCCGCCATCTCCGTGGCAACCCGGAAACACGCCATGCGCAACCCCGAGGCCGTGAAGGCGATGACGGACCTGGAATTCGTAGGCATCCGCGAGATCACCACCGAGGACGTGCTCGATTCCCGCATGATCGCCTATCCTCTCCACCTGCTGGAGTGCTGCATGGTGTCCGACGGCGGCGGCGCGGTGCTGATTGCGTCCGCGGAGATGGCCCGCAACGCCCGCAAGAAGCCCGTCTGGATCATCGGCGGCGGCGAGGCCACCAAGTACCGGGAGAACGGCGGCGACATCACAGTCAGCGCCGGAGCGCAGTCGGCCCCCGTGG
This sequence comes from Dehalococcoidia bacterium, assembly GCA_965205385.1. Classification (GTDB taxonomy): domain Bacteria; phylum Chloroflexota; class Dehalococcoidia; order Lucifugimonadales; family UBA3495; genus CATOSP01. Next base: position 912,080 of record CBDBGS010000008.1, on the reverse strand, counting down.
CCTTCGGGGAAGCCGGCGTCTCCCCGTCGGAAATAGACATTCTGATGGCATACGACTCTTTCACCATCACCGTGATGTGCCTCATCGAGGACCTCGGCTTCTGCGCCAAGGGGGAGGGCGGAGATTTCGTCAGCGACGGCAAGCTGCATTTCGACGACCCGCGAAAGCCCACCATCAACACCGATGGCGGAGGTCTATCCTCCAATCACCCTGGCGCGAGGGGTATCTTCCTTCTCATGGAAGCAACCCGGCAGCTTCGGGGGGAGTCCACGTCCCAGGTGCCGGACCCCAAGCTGGCCGTGGCCGTTGGCAACGGTGGCCAACTCGGTTCCCGCCACGCGACCGGAGTAACCATCCTGGCCGCGGACTAATTGACGAATTGGAGTAGAAACTACTATGCAACCGCTACGACCACAGCCGAGATTCCCTGAGAACGACACCGAGCCCTTCTGGGAAGCCACGAAACAGCGCGAGTTAACTTATCAGACCTGCAACAAATGCGACACCGTGATCTTTTACCCGCGCCGCCACTGCACCGGTTGCGGGTCAGACGATACGAAGTGGAACGTGTCTCAAGGCATGGGGTCAGTCTACACGTTCAGCGTAATCATGCAGAGCCGGCACCCCGCGTTCAAAGACCTGGGCGCTTACGCAGTCGCTTACGTGGACCTGGACGAGGGTTTCCGCATCATGACCAACATCGTTGGGATACAAGACCCAACGACGGACATCGAATGCGGCATGCGAGTGAAGCTGCGTTGGGAGGACCAGGGCGAAGGGGAGATCGCTCTCCCCATGTTCGAACCGGCTTAACGGCCAGGGCGGGGGCGGCAGAGGCGGCTAGCCCGGCACCAGTCCCTCGCCCACGAACAACTCTTCGGCTTCGATCAGGGTCAAGTCGGGCTCTGGCAGGATCAGGTCCGACTCGACCAATTCGTCTATAGGCACAGGGGAACCCTTTTCCCGCACCAACCCAAGCATCTGGGCCAGTAAAGCCGTGAACTTGGCCTCGTCTTCCGACTCCACCGCTTCCACCAACTCGTTGTCCAGGGCGTTCAACTCGTCGATGAAGGAGCCGGGGAGATTGTATTGACCTTCATTCGTGATTCGGACAATCATGATCAGGCCCCCGGCAGTTGCTTCCTCTCCGCCGATGGCAGGCCGGCCTTGAGGGAAGCAAGCTCTGATTCTACGTTCTGACCGGCCGCCAGGCGGTCCAACTCCCTGGAAATGTCGTCCCCGCCTCCGCTGAAGTCCTCCAAGACCCCGGTGTTGGCCAACTCGTCGATGGCCCCGGCCCGCGCCCGCATCTTGTCAGTCTTCATTTCGGCCCGTTCCACGGCCAGCCCAATGTCTCCCATTTCTTCGGAGATTCCGGACAGGGCCGAGCCTATGCGCACCTGGGCTTGAGCGGCGGTGTACTGCGCCTTGATGACCTCTTTCTTGGTGCGGAAGGCGGCCACCTTGGCCTGAAGCCGTTGCTCCGCCTGGGTCAACTTCTCCTGTTCCAGTTCCATGCCCCCAATCTGGTCATCCAGTCCCTCGAGTTCTAGCAGGGCCGTCTGTTTTCGCTGCAGGGCCAGCCGCGCCAAGTCTTCCCGCCCAGCTTCCAGCGCCTGCCGCGCCTGCATGTCAAGCCGGGCGACAGTCTCCTGTATTTTGGACGCCTGCTGCTGGATTTGGCGTTTGGCGGCGACCATCTCGACTACCCCGCGCTTCACGTTGCGCAGCATCTCCATCTGCTTTTCGTAGGAGTAGTCCAGGGTTTCCGCCGGGTCCTCGGCCTGGTCCATAATTCGGTTCATCTTCGCTTTTACAATCGTGGACATACGCGAGAGCACTCCCACGGCGCACCTCCGGTAAGTTATTCGTCAATCCGTCTAAGGAATCCTTGAACAGGTCAGGAAGACCAGGGCTCAAGTTCGCCCTCACGGCCTCCGAGAAGCACCGGGGACGAGGGGGTTTTTGGGTTAGAAGCGATCGGAATCACGTCCCCGGCCACTAACCATCCCCACCAGACCTACCACCACCGCTATGATCCCAAGTATGATCAGGATCCAGGTAGTCAAGCTAACGAGGATCGGTCCTAAGAACTTGACCAAAAGGCCGAGCACGACCAGGGCGATTCCCATGACCAGCCAGCCGCCGGCGCTGAAGTTCCCCATACCCCGTTCCTCCACTTTTCCCGGGACCTATCCTTGATTCAACCTTATATTCTTCGGGTGTAGGGGTCAAGTGCCATTGTGCCGGACTCGCGCGGTGTTAGGACGATCCGTGACCCGCGGTCTCCGGACGTTGGTCATTAAGTTGGCGGGTACGCCCCGGCCTGCCCGTATCCTCGCGACCGCGGCCTGGTTGGACTCGATCCGTCACGGGACTTCTACCCCATGCACCATCAGAGTTTCGTTTCCATTCCCTAATCTACTCGGATTACCATATGCTAGAATAAGCATCGCAGTGAGGGGCGGGACTAGCGGATGATCAGCGACGTGGCGAGATTCTTGGCGCGGTTGTTTCTGTCGCTGGCCTTACCGTCGCCATCTGGCGGATAATGAAACTGAGGGGTGAGACCCGCGCCGCTAGGGATGCTGCCGAGGGAACCCAGCGGGCGCTATTGCGAGAGACCGCCAGCAGAAGCCTCATCAGGGCGAACGAAAGGACCTCAGGGTTGATCCAATCCCTTCGGGACGGCAATTGGGAACGGGCTCTGTTCCAGGATCAAGACATCCGAACGATGCTGATCGAGGCTCAAGGACACCCTCACAATTCGGATGACGACAAAGAAACCTTGGATACCATCATCAATACTACACTATCTGACCTCAGTCACGCCCTTCTGAGCCGAGAATCCCTTGGCAGGGAGCGGGTTGGCGACTTCAATCGACAGTTAGATAATGACCATAGCCGCTTGACGGAGATCGAGACTCGATTGCGAAGGGCAATATAGAGGGACCGAGATGGAACGCACCCAAATGGAAGAGATAGCAGACCAGCTTCTGAAAAATGCGCGCGGGGGTAAGGTGGAGTGGGTGAATGGCCCTCACCGGGACGCCTATATAGTCATCGTGCCTGCTGGGTCTCTGGTTATCACGCGGCTCGACTCCCAGGCATTTAGGCTTGACTTAAATGACGAACAAGGCAACTCCCTTGAATCGCTTGCTTCCTATGACCCTCTACCTCAAAACTTGATATTGAGAGAGATCCACGACCGGGCTCGCCGCCACGTTCTTGATTTAGACCAAGTATTTGACAAAACAATGGAATTCCTGCGTCGGGCTTGAGATTTCTGCCCGGCCGAGAGCCGCCAGATTTTGTTCGCCCCGAATTGAGGCGAATAAACGTCGTCCCTGGTATTTCGGGGCTCCTACAGATGAGGTCGGTCCATGTCTCTCCTGGACAGCCGAGCCCATCGGCAATCAATCACCCGGAGGCTAGGAACATGCTCAGGTCACTGTTCGGCAGGGGAAAGAAACGGCGGGACCGGGACTCCTCGCCGCCCCAAGACGACACCATTCGGGCGGCTACCGTCGGCGACGTGCTAACGATTTCCGGCCTTGGCCCTGAGTACGAGGACCGATATTTCTTCGTCGAGAGGCGTCACCGCTACACCTCAGGTTCAGATAGCTGGTATGAGTTGGTTTGCGCCGACGGGGACACCCAGCTCTGGATAGATTGGACCGAAGGATACGACCTCTCCGTTTCCGCCACTGCGGACCCAGAGCCAATCGGATTGGGCGGCATCGGGCTCACCGAAGACGATTTGATCGCGCTGGACGAACAGCACTCTATCGACAACTACATCATAGTGGAAGGCGAAAACTACTATTACCGCAACAGCTCAGAGGTCTTCTTCTACAGGGACGGCAGAGGGCCCGGAGACGCATTCTATTACTGGGACTTCACAAGTGAACGGGGACTTCGCTCCCTGTCGATCACCAAGTGGGAGGGTAGGCCCTTCGAAGTAATCTTCAGCGAAGTGCTATCACCGGACAATGTCACGTTGTACAAGGGCGAACGTCCGGAACAGGGGCGAGGTAGAGGTTGATGTTAGAAGCATTCATAGACACGCTGCAGGCATTTCCGCGGGGCCTAGTATTCGTTGTGCTGGGGTTGGTCGTCCTCGTGGTGGCTAAGCTGGTTCGTGACCTTGTTACCCACTACAACGTCGACCAAGAAATCTCCGAAAAACAAAACCTCGCCGTCGCATTGCGGCTTAGCGGTTATTTCATTGGCGTTATCCTCATCTTCCTGGGCGCCCTGTACCAACCATTAACCCTGGTCGGAGTAGAGGGATTAGGATTCGACCTCGAATACGGGATACAGGTAATCCGAGTGCTGGCATACTCCCTGGCCGGCATAATCGCGCTCAACCTGGTCCGGTTGCTGATGAACCGGCTTGTCCTCTATAAGTTCAACATCGAGGAAGAGATCGTAGAGGGCCAGAACGTTGGTACCGGGGCGGCCGAGTTCGGCATGTATATCGCCGTCGGGCTGGTGGTAGCCGGGGCAGTGTCCGGCGAGGGGACCGGTAGCGAGCTGGAAGCGGCACTCACCGCCCTGGCCTTCTTCGCGATGGGGACGGCGTTGCTGGTCGTGTTTGCGCTATTCTACGAGTTGACCACGCACTTCGACATTCACGACGAGATCGCGGGCAACAACGTAGCCGTGGGAGTTGCCTTTGGCGGCAACCTGATTGCCATCGGACTGGTGACCCTGAAGGCGGTATTTGGAGAGTTCACCGGCTGGGGGGAAAGCATCGTGGCCTTCCTCATCTACGGAGTGATCGGCTTCGTGCTCCTCTACGTGATGCGCCTGCTGATCGACTTGCTAATCCTGCGCACCGTAAAGGTCTCGGACGCCTTGGCCGTGGACCGGAACTTGGGGGTGGCATTTATCGAAAGCGCCGTGGTGATTAGTTCGGCGATGGTGCTGTTTGTGGCCATCTAGTCTCGGCTTAGGGACCGTCGCACCCGTCTCCTGATCGCGTTCCGCCCTTCCAATTCCCGCAACCTTTGCCGTCGCTCTTCCAGGAACGCGGACCCGTGGTCGCAGACCAACTCGATCAGTTCGTCTCCCACATCGTAGCGGTTTACCACCGGCTCGAGCACATTGTCGAAGAACTCTTCCTCATTGATTCGTGTTGTCCACTCAGGAAGGTGCTCGTCCAGGGACCCATCGTACAATCGCAGGAGAAACACCGTGCGCGCCGGGTCCAATCCCTCCGCACAGTACACCTGCACTCGCAGGTCCACCCCTTCATCAGTCTCAAATTCGACCAGCTCTAAGTCCGTGTCGATCACCGTGTCCTTGAAATGGTCGTATAGGTCGATGTAGGACTCAGTTTCAGCCAATAACCCGCTGATGGACCTCCGCCCTTCCTCGGATATCTCCACCGCTGAGCCGTCCTCAGACCCGGTCAATAGCCCTTCCCGCTGGGCATTAGCGATGGTCCGCGAGAGGGCCAGGTCTTCGTCCGCGTCGTACTCCAACGGGAGTTCGGCATCATGTTTGTCCAGAAAGTAAAGCAGGGTAAGGGACTGCAACCAGTCCAGCAACTCATCCTTGGAGTCCCAGAACTCGGACCGGGCGGCATAGTCGACAGCGTGGTAACGCTGTTCTACACGAACGTGGAGGCTTCGGGTAACTGAGCCGTCGCCCAGGGGCGTGGGTAAGTTTTCGAGATAGTCAGAAACCCTTGATGCAAGGTCGATATCCCCGGTCTCTCCGGCGGAGGCGGTCAGCAGGCACCTACCTTGCCGCCATTCTTCCATCGCGTCCAGAAAGACGCCAAATATCTCCGGCAAGTCCGGATTGGCCCGAAGGTCCAGGGACGCCGCGACCTCTCCTTGTTCCTGTTCATCTTCAGGAAATACACGGTCCAGGAGTTGGCCGATGGAAAGCCTGGCGTATTCCGCCGGTACAACCACATGAAAGCAGTCTTCCCGTGCCATCCCGGCGAGTGAGGCCCGTAATTCGAACGGGCCATTCATAGAGCGCCCCGCCTCACCTGGAAAGCGCCACCCCCGCCCGACCCCGACCCGCCGGAGAAGAATCCAGAGGATCTCGCGGAGGACCTCGCGGAAGACCGGGACACGGTGTTACTGCTCCTGAACGCGCCGCTTGCCCTCTGGGTGGACTGGTAGGTCCTGCGGTTGGTGCTCACGTTCCCACGCGACTGCTGGTAGCGTGACCCGGCGAACTGGCGCTGGTGGTATGAGGTGTTGCGCTGCGCCTGCCTGGTATAGGACGAAGACTGACGGTAACTCGTCCGCTGGCGCCGCATCTCAGAGCCCCGGCTTGGAGGGGTGCTGTAGTAGTAGCCCCGGGGACCCATAGACGATATAAGCAGGTAGGCGAATAGGAAATTGCCCGCTCCAAAGTGGCTGTTATAGTAGCCGTTGCCGTGGTAGCCGCGCATGTCGTATTCGTCGTTGGTCCCTTTGACGATATCGAAGAGCTGGTCGTCTGAGGAGTCTTCGATCTCGCCATTGCTATTCAGGTCTTCCCACCCCTCCAGGGTCAACTGGGACCCGTCCTGCTTGGCCCGGATGAGGATGAGTCCGTCGCCCTCGTAAATCTCGTTCACCCGGCGTTCGAAGTCACTTACGCTCTTGGAGTCTTTGAACGCGGTTTGGACCTCGTCGAGGTTGATCCGCCCGGCGGCTCCGTCGGTCGCCGCCCAGTCTTCGTAGGAATCTCCACCTCCGCAAGCGGCTGCCCAAGGTGACACCGCCACCATGCCGCCCAAGGAGAGCGCGGTTCCCAATCTAATCTGTCGTCGGACCATGTCAGTCACTCCCCGCGGTTGCTCCCACCGGGGTGGGAAGCTCCGCCAATAACATCTCTACTTGTTCGCTTACCGGAGTTGGCCGCTCCAAATCAGGCCGTGGCGCCGAGAACGGAAAGGCCGTGAGCCTTACCAGAAATTCAGTGTTCACGTCCCGCCAGAACTCGTCCCAGGACCGGCCGCTGTGGCGCACGTATGCGGCGACTGCCGACTTGTGGTTGCGCGCCCCAAGCGTATGGTTGGACATAGAATCTCGGAGTAGCGCCAGGTGTTCCCGCCATAGTTCGTCGCATGTCTGCAAATACAGCAACCTGGCTGTTTCGCCGAACAAATGGGCGCCAGCGAATTCCAGGGACTCCTCTATTTTCCGGATCAACACTCCTCCGATCTCTTCAGCCAAGACGTCGAGACCGCAGCCGTAGAGGTCGGCGCAGCCCACCCCGAACTCCAGTTGGACTTCCTCCGTAATGTCCTGGAAGCGCCGGTCATACTGGTCATGGGTAATCGTCCCGAAATATCTGGAGACCATATCGGATGCTTGCTGTAAGGCCATTTCCCGGCAAGCATTCAGGATATCGGACGTGGCTATTGCCTTTCGGCGGCGGTAGAAGAGGCACGTATGCAGGTCCGGGACGGCAAAGTAGTCCTGCATCAGTCCTCTTTGCGCCTCCCCTTCCCCCTCGGTTTCACGCCTAAGCCTGTCCACCATCCTGGCAACCGCCGGTCCTGAGAAGTATTCCCTCCCTGCTTCGTCAACCCCGCAACCAGCAACCCCGCGGCCACGGGAGAGCTTCAAGAACTCCAGGGCCCGGTGGTTTATTACACGGTCTTCGAGAGAGAGAAACGACATCGTCTCTCCGAATTCCCCCTGCCTGCCGCTCCTACCGTTGAGCTGAAGATGTACGCGCGCGGAATCGTGCATTTCAGCGGCTATCACACACAGTCCCAAGGAGAATTGAAGCCTGATATCGCCAGCCCCGTGTCTATCTCCCTGGCAGCACTTTACACGGACCTTCCGGCCATCCCAGTCCACATCCAGCCCGGGAATCCGGTCTAATTCCTCGTGGAGCGCCTTTGCCTGCTCAAGAGAATGACAGGAAACAATTACGCATCGCGTGTCCTGCACCAAGGAGTGTTTGATCAGGTCCACATGTCGGCTGGCAATGCGCGCATTTAGACCAGTCTCTAGCAGGATATCGGTACCGCGGCCTGCCATGTTGGTAGCCACCGTCACCGCCCCGAACCGCCCGGCATCCTTAACTACCTGAGCCTCTGTGTGAGTTGCGACCGCGTTCAAAAGGTTATGCGGTATTCCGCGCTCAGCAAGCTGTTGGCTCAAATCCTCCGACTGTTCCACGGTGCCGGTCCCAACCAATACAGGCTGCCCCACTAGGTGGCGGGCGGCCACTTCATCGACCAACGCCCCCAGCTTGTCCTCTCTGGTCCGGTACAACCGTGGTCCGGAATCCACACGCGCCAGGTAGTTGCTGGGAGGCACGACTACCACCTTCATGCCGTACTTCCGCTCGAATTCGTTCTCGGAGGCAACAGCCGTACCCGTCATACCGCTTGTGTGGCCATATAGTCCTATGTAAGCGGCGACGGATATCTGGCCCAATGTGTCAAATTCCGGCCTTATCGTGACGCCTTCCTTGGACTCAAGCGCCGAATGCAAGCTGAACTGGAACACGGAATGGGTCTTGGGCCGCCCCGTCTGCTGGTCGATCAATACTATCGCGTCCTCGTCGACTATGTAGTCCACGTCCCGTTTGAGCAGCAGGAACGCGCGAAGCATCTGGTGGACATAGTTGCCAAGGGAGTATTGGCGGGAAACCCTACGGGAGAGACCGCCGCGCCGCTTGCGGCGGTCCGCTAGGGGCAACCCATCCAGGGACGGCGTCTTCTCTGATCCGCCGCCGGTCGACCAGCGGTCGTATATTAAGCCCAGCCGCTTTTCAAGAAACTCCCAGCCCTCGTCGGTAACTGTTACGAAGCGCAAATCCGGGTCCACCGCGTACAGGAGCCCCCTAGTGACGCTGGAGCCATCTTCTCCGGTCATCGACCTTACGGGTCTCGCGTCACGGGGATTCGCGGCGAGAAGCTTCTGAAGGGCCGGATGCTCCGGCTTGGCCAACATCAGCCGGGCCATAAGCTCCCACCGCTCTCGTTCCGAGACATCGGGGCAGGAAGCGTTCTCGGCCAACCTGTCTGCCCGGTCATGCTGGGCCTGGACCAAGCCAGATACGGCCGCTTTAACCTTTCCCACGGGACGTTCCACCACGGAAGGATTCCCGGAGATGATCATAGGAGTGAACGCCTCGTCTATCAGCGCGTGGTCAACTTCGTCGATAATGGCAATCTGCAGGTTGCCTTGCACCCGCTCACCGGGCGCGGCCTTCAGGTTGTCCCTCAAGTAATCGAACCCGAACTCCCGCATGGTCCCGTAGACGACTTGTGATCTGTAGGCGTATCTCCGCTCCTCATCCTCCATGTGACTACGCACGGCGCAGGAAGTGATTCCCAAAGACTCATACACCGGCTCCAACAATGCCGCGTCCCTGTCAGCCAGATAATCGTTGGCGGTTATGATGTGGACCGAGGCGCCGAACAGGGCATGAAGGACCGCCGGGAAGGCCGCAGCCACGGTCTTGCCCTCACCAGCGTTCATCTGGACCACACTCCCCCGGAACATGTGAAGACCGGCCAGCAGTTGCTCGTTGGTGACCCTGAACCTGATGCCCGGCCCAGCGTCGTGGCTGCGGATGGCCCGGTAAAACGACGCGGGTAAGTGAATAGCCGAGAGTCGCCGGTACTTTCGTTCTTTGGAAACCTGTTCCAACCCCTCCTTAACCTCTGGGCGGTCCATTCCATTATCGAGAGGATAGGCGGAGGACGATGATGGATCGTCGAACAATCTCCAAACGCCCAACCGGCGGTCAATGGTCTCAGCCACGACTGCGAAGACAAAGGCCACCGACTCGACAGGATTCATACCCTTGTCCAGGGTCAAAATCGCGTTCCTCAAGTCGCCGTCGGAATGACCGGTGAGGTCGTAGCTCCGGACCTTGCCGGGGAATTCCCGGTATTCGCGTCCCGCGGGGTTTCCGTGGCACGCGCCATTGGCTTCCCTGCCGCGCGCCACGCTGAACAAGGCCTGAACAAGACTCACCGTCACCCTACCCGCTTGAAGCAAGCAGTCCTCCGTAACCGCCTGGTCAGGTTTACAGACGGTCCATTCCGTTCCGCAGTTTCATCATGACCAACCCTGCCTCGTGACCCTCGCCCTCACACTCGTTCACCCGGGTCAGCAAGTGCTCTTTGGCCTCCAAAATCATATCGTATACACCAGGTTCCGCATCATGGAAAGTCCGGCCCAGTGGGGTGTCCATGACCCAATCCTGGGTGACCGCGCATTCGAGTTGAGCCCTCGCCGCGACGTCCAGGTATTCCTGCCTATCCCGCCGGAACTGCTTTTCGCTCCGGTAGGGGATGGGAATCACGTAGTAATCTTCCGAAAGAAAGAGACCTAGCTCGTTGTCAAACACCTGAAGTAGGTCCGGGAAAGGCAACCACCCCTCCATAGCGAAGAACAGGTTTTCCGGGATATCTTGTGGCACGCGGTGATAGTAGAAGTTTTCCATCGACTCGACCATCTTGACCGTTACGGGTTTCTTGTCCTCGTAACCCAGTACTCTCTCCGCCGCCTCATCCTGTAAACACAGGAACGGAATGTTCCCGTTGGTAGCGTCAACCAACACCTGAACGCCGTCTAGGTTATACACCAACGCGGTATGTTGCCAGAAGCGCATATACCGCTTGGAAAACCGGAAATCGAAGGTCGCGAGGAGTCCACGCAGTTGTTCCACGGGCACGGGACCGGTGGCATCCTTTCCCGCGATGACGTACTCTGATTCGAATCCGTAGTGGTCCGTGAGGAACTTGAGGGCCTGCACCTTTTCGGAGCAGATGGCCCCTCCTCCTTCCATGATGTTGTCGATGGTTTCGTCTCCCGATTTGTACATCAATTTCCTGCCAATGAACCGGGAATAGTTCTCAAACTGACTGTCCCAGACCGCCTTGGCGAGGGTTTTAACAAACCCTAGTTTCTCCTCCCTGGTAGCCAACCCCAGCAGCCGGGAGGCAGCCTCCGGACCATGGGCGCGTTCCAACACTCCCAGCACGTAACCCGCATAGCGCTCCGGGTCCCGAGCCCACTTGCGAGCATGGAACCCGGTCCAGTTACGATCATAGTGGACGTATATACGGTCAATGGTGATATCGATCAGGGAGATTTCTTGGCCCGCGGCGACCGTCTGGCAGGAGACCGGAACATCACCCACCTCGATCACCGGGGCGCTTTCCCGTCCCTCATCTCGGAAGGCAACTCCGGCGAACATGTCCATGAGTTCACCGGCGTACGAGCTGGAATAGACCAGGTCCTGCAGTGAGTAGAGGGAATCGGCTGACGGCTGAGTTATCAGGGCGTCAAGCGCGAGTTGGCTGGGCTGGACGCGCTTCAGGTATCTGTCTAGCAGCGCGCCCAGAGGAAGTTCCTCGTCCCCGGGAAGCATGCGAAGGGCTGCTTTCCGGTTAGTAACCGAGTCGGATAACTGAAGTATATGTCCTGCCGCGCCGCTCATCGTAACCCCTGGCCTGGGAAGCAGATCACCCCCTCGCGGCCCGGGCCAGTCCCCACCTTCCGGCGAACTCTTCGTAGCCGGGGTTGCTCTTCAGGACCACTTGCCCCTGGGTGTCTAGCGCATAGACGGACGGCAGGGCCACGCCGTTGAACATGTGGGCCTTTACCAAAGTGTAGGAACCGGCGTTCGAGAATACCACTCTGTCTCCCACCTGGAGTTCTTGGGGAAACCTGAATTCTCCCAACAGGTCCCCGGCCAGGCACGTGCAACCAGCCAGGATGTATTCGTGGGGAGCCTCGTCGTCATGGCCCAACACCTCTGATGGGAGGTCGAACTCCAAGACCTCAGGCATGTGGTTGACCGAAGTGTCCAGTACCGCAACCGTGCGGCCTCCGCTATCGAACAGGTCCAGTACGGTCGACACGATGTAACCAGCCTCGCGGACCAGAGCCGACCCTGGCTCGAACAAGACCTCCAAGTCGTAGCGGGATTTCAGGTAGTTGACCGACTCGCGCAGGCCGTCGTAGGACTCACCTTCCTCAAACAAGTACCCGCCTCCCAAGTTGACCCAGTTGACTCGGCGCAGAATCCCCGAGGCCAGGGCGTCAAGCCGCTCCACAGTCGCGAGCAGCTCCGCGAAGTACGGTGAATCGCAGTTAGAGTGGAACAGTATTCCCCGAAGACCGGCGAACCTCTCGGGTCGGTCCTCGAACGCGGCGGACAGGTCTTCCAGGGGCACGCCTAGTTTGGAGTGGGGGCGGCAGGGGTCGTACCGGTCGTCGTCTAGGAAAGAGACCTGTGGATTCACGCGAAGCCCGCAACTAGTCCAGCCAGCCAGCTTCGGTCGATACCTGTCCCAATGCCCAAGGGAGTTAAAGGAGATCGAGTCGCACAGACGGCCGATCTCGTCCACTTCCTGGGGCCTGAGACCAGGGGTGGTTATGTTAACCATGACCTGATCTCTGGCCACTTCCCGGGCCAACCTAGCCTCGTACAGTGAGCTGACCGCGAATCCATCGACCTTTGGAGCCATGAGCTTTAGGGCGTCCGCGAAGGAGAAGGACTTGACGGCGAAGAGCAATTTCAGGCCGACCGAGTCGCGGAAACTGCCCGCGAGGTCCAGAAGTCTATGGATGGTCCGTTCGTCGTAGACGAACGCCGGTGTGTCTACCTCGCCTGCCCATCCCGGAACGAGGCCGGCGGGACGCGGCGGGTTCATACCGTTTAATTCCGGCGAAGGTGATATTGACTGGTTAGGGTAATTGTTCATAGAGGGCCCTGGCGCCGTTGGGGCGCGGGTTTGCGGAGATCAACGGGGACGGACCGCGCTAGAGGCCACGCGCTAGGGTCCTATTGTAGCACAGGCGATGTTCCGGATTATGAAGAAGTCAATCCGCTGGCGCGCCGGTGGTGTCCGGCTTGCCGGGCCGGGTAATCGCCTCCTCCACCACCGCCGAGGGAAGGGGTCGTCGGACGGAAGCCGGTGAGATCCCGGCCTTCAGGGCCGCCATGATTCCCGCCGCTTCCCAATAGTTGTCCACCCGGAAGAACTGACCGTACCTCCACGGCAGCGCCTCCAGATCGTTCCTCATCAGGTTGGTGTTCTCACCAACGGCGATCACCGGGATGCCCTGCTCCAACGCCGCTAGGGTCGGCAGTCCCAGGCAACCGTCGGGGATGACCAGGCAAGACACGTCTCTCGCGGTTATCACATTCGGGTCGTGGAATGCCTGGGTGTCGGTGATGATTTTGGGACTCCGCTGAAGACCCTTGAACACCGACTGCAGAAAGGTCATGGACACGGCTTCGGCGGCCATGCGGGGGTCAACGATGCCCAGGTCCATATCCAACACTTCCTGGGATTCCAGCATCGGAGAATGGGCGGATGGGACATCGTAGATACTAGAGATTGCGTGGGTCAGCATCGATTCAACACCGCCCCACGGGTTTATCATCTCCCCTTCGCTCCCGAAGTAGTCCCCATGAAAATGAAACGGCATGGTTATCACCGAGGACAGGGCCACTGCGTCGTAGTCTCTCCGGTGGGCATCCAGCACGTCGAACAGCCCTTCCAAGTTCTCCACGCAGCCTGCCGCTCTGTCTGAACCGGTGTATTCGGAGCGCATGGTTAGCCGAGGCTCCAGGCTGACTACCCTGGGACACAGGAGACCGTAGGATGAACGGGCCGCGTTCACCGCATTTAAGGCAAGACTCATGAAGAGTCCATCGGGATGGGAGTCGAGGACCGCCAGGATCCGGTTGGCGCGCACCGGCTGCAACCCTCCCGCGCCCATGAGCAGCCGGCAGATCACGCTGCCTTCAACGTACAGCGCGTTGGCCGGCATCTCGTTGATATCCGAGGCATTCACCACGTTGGGGTGGGTGATTAAAGTGTCGCACAGTTGGGCGAGTAGCTGGGCCACAGGCGTAGCGTCCCCGGCATGGCCCCCGATAGCGGCGCCGATCCCCGTCGGCACGAGAAGGACCGCGTTGAAAGTTGCGGTATTCTCTACCTGGCGGGGTCTATGTTCAAAGACCAGTTCCCGTGGGAATGGGCTGGGACCTTGGCCGTTGTGCATCGTCGTAACCTCGCAGCGGTATCCTGCCTTGCTTGATTCGGAGACTACGAGTCGGATGGGCGAGTCACCGGCGGGCAACGATTCCAGGGTCTTACTGGACAGCCATCGAAGGGGGCTTTCCCCTTTGGGCGCCGCGGGGATGTGTATCTCTGTTTCGGACAGGTAAACCAAAGCGGTCAGTTCCCTGAGGGCCTCGAGCGAAGGCCGGTTTCCAGCCGTTTACCGGCTTCCGTGGAGCCCTGGCGCGTCTGCGTCACAACAGTGTCTACCAAGACGCGCCGGGATTCAAGCATGGAGGCGCTAGGTCCGGGCTCAGTAGACAGCGGTCGTGGCTCAAGGTTACGATGCCTCCAACTTGACCCGGTAACCGATGCGAGGAGGTGGTCATGCCCATCGAACAAGTCTCACCAGGTCTGGCTTCCATTGTTTCCGCGGACCAGCCGATAGAAGAACTGGCAACCGGCTTCGGCAACGCGAACGGACCCGCCGAAGGTCCCCTGTGGTGGAAGGAGGGAGGATACCTGCTCTTCAGCGACATCGGGAATAACCGCAGGATGAAATGGGCGCCCGGAGAAGGAGCAACCCTCTTCCAGGAGCCCACCAACTTTGCCAATGGCCTGACCCGCGATATCCAGGGACGGCTAATCGCCTGCGACCGGACTCCCCGTGTCGTCCGTCACGAACCGGACGGAAGCCTTACGGTCGTGGCTAACAGCTATCAGGGGAAGAGCCTGAACCGCCCCAACGACGTGGTGGTCAAATCGGATGGAAGCATCTACTTTACCGATCCCGGCGCTCCGGCTCCCGAATACCAGCTAGATTTCGCCGGAGTGTACCGGGTGAGCGCCGACCTGGGTACGACAACCCTGCTGATCGGCGACTTCGTAACCCCCAACGGGCTGGCCTTCTCTCCCGACGAAAGCGCCCTCTATATCAATGACTCACGCCGGGGGCACATACGCGCCTTCGACATGCAGCCCAACGGCACCCTTGCCCTGGCCACCGACCGGGTCTTCGCCGACCTCAAGGGAGAACGTCCCGGTGTGCCCGACGGCATGAAGATCGACGTTGAAGGCAACGTCTACTGCGGCGGTTCCGGAGGCATCTGGGTGTTTAATCCCTCTGGTCAACACTTGGGGACCATCGTCCACGGGGCCGAGGCCTCGACCAACATGGCCTGGGGAGGCGATGACTGGAAGACCCTCTATTTCACCACCCGGAATGAATTGGGCAGCATCACCCTGAACATTCCCGGCATCCCGGTGCCCGTGGATGCGGCGTAAAGATCGCCTTGACGCCTACCCCGCCATTCCGCCCACCCCCGTCATTCCCGCGAAAGGAGACCTTTGAATAATCCCCTCTCCCTCCGGGAAAGGGTTAGGGTGAGGGCGTCCTCCGTATCTGGGCGCACCCTGGATTCTCGCTTTCGCGGGAGTCGCGGAAGGTTACGCAAAGGTCTCCGAAAGCGGGAATCCAGAACTCCTTGGAGAAGGGAGGCGTGTCGATCTGGCGACTCCTTCGGGATTCCGGTCTTGAGCCGGAATGACGAACTGTGGCCGGAATGACGGCGTGAGCTAGCCACCGGCGCCCACTGGTATCACTTCGGTCTAACCCAGGAGTTCTTTTCTTACGCTCTCCAGGCGGGCCCGTTGCTCTTCGCTAATCTCCGCGTATCCCTCGCCCTTTTCGCGGATACCGCCGGTAAATTCCGGCGGCCGCTTCTCAAGGAACGCGGCCCTTCCTTCGTCGCCGTCTGTGGTCATCTGGGTGAGCAGGTAATTCATGAGGGTTTGGACGCGCCACGCCTCCGACACGGGTATCTCACGGAACCGGACGGCGAACTCCTTCATCATACGGACGGCGAGCGGCGGCATTTTCACCACATCGGCCGCCATCTCTTCAGCGCGTTCCATCAATCGCTCGTGGGGCACTGTCTCGTTTATCAAGTTGATACGCAGGGCTTCCTTGGCGTCGAAGGGGGAGTCCGTAAGGAGGATGCGCATCGCGTCGGCGTAGGAGACCTGCCGCGTGAGGTAGGTTGCGCCGGGGCCGTGGCCGACCCATCCTTGGCTAAGCAATGCGAACTTGAACCGAGCGTGTTCCTCGCAGGCGATTCGTATATCCGTGGACGTGAGCATCAGGTAAAAGCCTGCTCCGGCGGCCCAGCCGTTGATCGCGGCTATTACCGGCTTCCATATCTGGGGGTAATGGTCTCCCAGGCTTCCGTCGACGCCGAACTTGGAGCCGTTGACCGTACCCGAGGGCGGCCAGAAGATGTTCTCGATGCGGACCCTCTCGCGCTCCTCGGGGGTGATTCCATCGGGAGTGCTTAGGTTATGCCCGGCGCAGAAATATCGGTCGCCCACTCCGGTTAGGATGGTGGCGCGAACATCGGTATCGTCCCAGACCTCTTTCCATGCTTCGGCGATGGCGTTGGAAGTCTCCCGGTCCAAAATGTTGGCCTTCTCCACGTTGTTGATGGTCACGTACGCGACGTGACCCCGCTTCTCGTATAAGACGCCCATGTCGTTACCTCCGAAGGCTTGCCGGGATGGGCCGACCCTTCGCCCGCCCGGCGGTTGCGCCCAGATTATAACCCCCGCGAGCATCACTCGCCGGGCCAATTTGACTCCCGCATATCGAGGGCATAGACTTCGAATTCGAGGCCACACAGTCCCGCTGCCATGCCCCTAATTCCTAAACATTGGAGGACATCAGATGAGCATATCAAGGCTGTACACAGGGGACGATGGACAGTCCCACATCGAAGATATGGACCTTGCTTCCCACCCGCAGTTGGGCGATTTGCAAAACGCCGAGGGAATCGTGTTCCGCGTTTCCGAGCCCGGCCGGTTTAGCGACTGGCACAACGCGCCGCGCCGCCAATATGTCATAACCTTGGCGGGCGAGGTGGAGATTGGCCTGGGAGACGGCACAACGCGCCGTTTTGGTCCCGGCCACGTAAGTCTTGCCGAAGACTTGACGGGTAAGGGCCACACCACCAAATCCGTGGGGGACGTTTCCCGCGTCACCGCCACGATCCCTCTCCTGGACTAAGGTTGGGTGATACCTCTGAAATAGCTACAGAGCCGGTGGCTGCCCAATTCTCGGACCACATACACCGGGGGCGGCCATCGGGGTCTAATGCGCGCTCGGGAGCAGCGGTCCGTCTATGAGTCGAGTGGCCGGTTCTCTGAGCGGTTGGCGGGTCCGAGTCCTGATGGCCCTGGCCGCAATAGCCATTATCGCGGCTGCGGCCATTTTTAGTTACCGACTATGGTACAACTCCATCCACTTCGTCTCAACCAACAATGCCCAAGTGACGGCCGCCCTGGTCCAAGCGGGGTCTATCAACGCCGGGCGCATCATCAGCATGAATGTGGACGTGGGAATGCCTGTGTCACAGGGCCAGGTGATCGCCGTGGTGGATATCCCAACCGTCATTTCAAAGTCGGACACTACCGACACTTCCAAGCTGGGGTTCCGCGACGTCCAAGACCAACTCGTAGACGTGGTCGCGCCAATCTCCGGCGTCGTTGCCGCTCGCTGGGCCGGGGTTGGCGACACCATGCCCGAAGGCCAGCCCATCGTGACCTTGATGGACCTCAAGCAAACTTGGATCACGGCCAATATCGACGAGAGGGATGTTGGCCGCGTCCACCCCGGTCAATTCGTGGAAGTACACATCGGTTCGCTGGGCCAGACGCTGGCCGGGCGCGTGGAGGCCGTTTTCCCCGTGACCGCGGCTACCTTCAGCCTGCTGCCTTCACGCAACACCTCCGGAAATTTCAACAAGGTGTCCCAGTTGGTGCCGGTCAAGATACTCCTGGATGAGAACTACATGCCCTTGATCCCTGGCTCATCGGTGGAGGTCAAGATTTACGTTACTGGTCCGGGAGCGGGCTGAACATGCCTCGGATTCCGTATCAATGGCGGGTGCTGGTGGTTGTGGTGTTGGGGAGCATCACCGTGATCCTGGACACTACCGTCATCAATGTCGCGCTACCCACAATCATGAATACCCTTAGCACGAACCTGGACAAAGCGCAGCTAATCATCTCCATGTACCTGCTGGCCCTGGCCTTGATAGTCCCCACCGCCGGGTACCTGAGCGACCGCCTGGGGACTAAGCGGCTCTATGCTTTATCCGTAACCGGTTTCACGCTGGGCTCGATTCTCTGCGGTCTGGCCTGGGACATCGACTCCGTTGATCGCCTTTCGGTTTATCAAGGGCCTGGCTGGCGGGATCACCATGCCCCTGGGCCTGGCGATGATGTTCCGCACCGTTCCCCGCGACCAGCAAGGTTCCATGATGGGCATCTTCGGCATTCCCATCCTGTTTGCCCCCATCTTCGGCCCGGTAATAGGCGGTTACCTGGTAGAGACCTCCAGTTGGAGGATGGTCTTTTTCATCAACGTCCCGATCGGGATCGCTGCCATAATCCTGACGTCATTGTGGCTGCGGGAGACCGACAGGGTTGAAGCCCGAAAGTTCGATTTGAAGGGTTTCATCCTGGCGGGAGTGGGTTTCTCCGCCGTCCTGCTTGCCCTCACCCGCGCACCCGCGGACGGCTGGGGCGCGCCCAACGTGGTGGTGTTGTTCGCAGTCTCCGCCGTGTCCCTTGCCGCGTGGGTATACGTGGAGTTGACCGAGGAATCCCCGCTGCTCGACCTGCGTATCTTCCGGAACCGCCCTTTCACCATGGCTGCCAGTGTGTACTTCATCGCAACCATGGTGCTGATCTCGGTGGTGTTCCTCGTACCATTGTTCCTGCAAGACGTGCGCGGTCTGAGCCCAATCGAGACAGGCTTGCTGTTGATGCCGCAGGGGATCGCGTTGGCGGCGGTGATGCCCCTGACGGGACGCCTATACGACAGGGTGGGCCCCTGGCCGCTAATTATTCCAGGTATCCTAGGGGCCGGATTCGCCACGCTACAACTGGCTAACATGGACCTCACGACCACCGACCGGGAGCTAATTATCATCCTGATGGTCCGGGGAGTGAGCAGCGCGTTGATGTTTGTCCCGGCAGTTACCCTTACAATGAGCCTGGTGCCTCGGAACGAGCTGCCCAGGGCGTCGGCGTTGACCAACAGTCTTCGACAGCTTTTCCCGGCGTTTGGGACGGCAGCCTTCGCCACCATCCTCACGACAAGGCAGGCTTTTCATTTCAGCAGCATGTCTCAGACAGTAACGCCCGACTCTCTGGGTGCGGTGCGGGTGCTTTCCCAGTTGGAACAGTCAGCGGGCGCGGCGCCGGGGATGAATGGCAGGGCCAGCGAGCTGGCGGTCCTGATGTTAGACCAAACGGTGCACCGGGAGGCCGTTATCAGCGCGTTCAACGACGTATTCTTGATCGCGTCCATAATGGTGTTTGTGGCTTTGATTCCCGCTGTCTTCCTGCGCAAGAGTCAGCCGAAAGAAGCAGCGCAACCCGCCGACTAGGCCAAGTGGCAACCAGGAAATCAGAAAAAGGAATGATGATTCGATTATGGGGAAACTCTCAATAAGGCCGGAGGGTATTCTAGGCGTCTCTATCCTGCTACTGGCCGCGTTATTGGCCATGGCCGCCTGCGCCGCGCCCGCCGCCGAGACGGCGTTCATCGGAGACCGCTCGGTGTCAGTGGCCACAGCGCCGGCCATTACCGGCTCGATCACCACCAACCGCGCCTACGCAGCCAGGGTGGACGCCAGCGATCAAGTGGACGTTGTTCCAAGGTCGGCAGGCCAGGTCGCCCGGCTGGACGTGGGAGTCGGCGCAGCAGTAACGACTGGCGACGTGCTAGGGGAGCTGCGGCACGGTGGCTTGGACGCCCGGCTCGAGGAAGCGCAGGCGAAATTGACCAGCGCACAGGCCCGGCTGGAACAAGCTAAAGCCGCTGCCGGACCCAGCCATGCCGCGGCACAGGCCAAGCTCGACGCGGCACAGGCCAAGTTCGACCAACTGTTGGACCCAACCCCAGCAGACCTTCATATGGCGGAGAGTGTATTGGCCGACTCCCAGAGCCGGAAAATCGGCGCGCAGACCGCCTTGGACCGGCTGCTAAATCCCACTCCCGCGACTACGGAAACGGCCAAGAGTGAGGTGGTAACAGCCAAGAACCAACTTGCGGACGCCAACATTAGCCTCACCCAGCTACAGGACCCCACGGGATCGGACCTCGTGGTGGCGAAGAGTGCGGTTGAAGGCGCCCGAAGAAGTCTGGCAAGCGCCCAGGCTGAGCTAGACCAGCTTTCGGACCCCTCGTCCGCGGCCCTGCAGACGGCCAGGAGCGCGGTCACCGTGGCTGAACGCAACCTGGACAGCGCCCGAACGCGGCTGGCCCGGGTTATGGACCCGCCTGCCGACGCGGTAGCCAAAGCTCAAAAAGCCGTGGCTGTGGCCCAACAAGTCCTGAGCTCGGCCCTCAATCAGCAAGACGCCTCCAGGCTCAACCGGGCCATTCTCGGCGAGCTGACCAAAGGTTCGATCGGAGACCCATGGACCGAAATAATGGAGACCAGGATCGGTCTGGCCCAAAATCTGGACCGGATGAGGGACCCCTTCCTGGACACCTCCCTTTCACCCGAGCAGATAACGGCGCTAAAAGTCACTATCACGTTCCAGGACCATCGGTTGGCCAAACTGCTGGGACAGGTGGTCTCGTCTTCGTCTATACCCGACCGGATTCGAGCGGCCCTATGGGATGAGTCCCAGGCCCGCCTGGCCCTGGAGTCGGCTAGGGGCCAACTCGAAGAACTCATGGACCCCAGCGAGGAAACTCTTGCCCTTGCCCGAAACAATGTGGATGCGGCCAGTGCCCGGCTCAATTCCGCCCTGGCGAAATTCGAGGAACTGACCAACCCTGACGGGAGTTCCATGGAACGGGCCATGAGCAAGGTAGCTATCGCTCA
This sequence comes from Dehalococcoidia bacterium, assembly GCA_965205385.1. Taxonomy (GTDB): domain Bacteria; phylum Chloroflexota; class Dehalococcoidia; order Lucifugimonadales; family UBA3495; genus CATOSP01. Next base: position 891,179 of record CBDBGS010000008.1, on the reverse strand, counting down.
AGCCGCTCTGGACACGGTCGAAGCTCGACTCGATGAGCTTGAAGACCCCACCAGCAACACCATTGCACTGGCGGTGAACCGCGTCGCCACGGCGCGGGCTGCCTATGACTCAGCACAGGCCCGGCTGGGGGAGATCATGGAGCCTGACCCCAACACGGTGGCCGGGGCGGAAAACAAGTTGGAAGGGGTTAAAGCGCTGGTCTCGTCGGCGAGTTCCCGGCTCGAGACGTTGCTCGAGCCCGATGACTTGGCATTAGCGGCCGCCAGAATGGGAGTGGCCGTAGCGGAACGAGAACTTGCGACCAACAACGAGGCCTACTCCGCGCACGGTATCGACGCCGCGGAAGCGAACGTGGCACAAGCGAGGGCGCAAGTAGCCCTCGTCCAACAGCAACTAGAGGACATGAAGGTGGTTGCCCCATTCGACGGGATAATCGTGCAGAACCAGCTATCCGTCGGGTCGATGGCCTCGCCGCAGACTCCGGTGTTCACCATTGCCACGACCGAGGTGGTTGTATCGTTCCTAGTGGAGGAAACGGTGATTGGCGCCCTCGAAACTGGCCGGATGCTACAGTTTACGAGCCCGGCATTGCCCAATCAGGTGTTGGACCTGAAGGTCGCCCGTATCAACCCCACCGCCGGACCCACCGGCCACACTTTCCTGGTCAAGATGGAGCCGGTGGAGGCCACCGCCATCCTCAGACCAGGAGTCTCAGGTCAGGTATCGATCAGCATTCAACGGGGAGATACCCTCTTGGTTCCCAAGGAAGCGGTATTTAGTTCGGGCAGCCAGTCCAGCATCTACGTAGTACGGAACGGAGTTGCCCATCTGGAACGAGTCGCGGTCGGGTTAAGCGGCGACCAACACAGGGAAATCCTAGATGGGCTGCAACCCGGCTCTCAGGTAGTTGTCTCCGGCCAACACCTGTTGACCGACGCCACTCCGGTGACCGTTGTTGACTCGACCGGTCAAGCTGTCCCGGCAAGCTAGACCTCAGGGCTTCGGAAATGACAAGGCCGCGGTCTGCCAATGCAGACCGCGGCCTTTATATATGCGAGTCCCGGCAGGCTGGCTTGACGCAATCTAGTCCCAGGTCACCGGCAGTTTCTTCAGGGACCGCAGGTTAATCGTCGGCTGGTATTCCAACCCATCCGTCTCGAGGTGGAACCGGGAAAACCGTTGGGCCAGGCCCATGAAAGCCTCTTGACCTTCCAACCGTGCGAGATTCACGCCCAGGCAGTGGTGAATGCCGCCGCCGAACGCGACGTGCGGGTTGGGCCAACGGTTGATGTCGAAAGTGTCCGCCTCGTCAAACTTTCGCGGGTCCCGGTTCGCGGCGGTGATGAACCACCTGACCCGGTCGTCCTTGTTTATCACCTTGCCCCGCATCTCCACGTCCTCGGCGGCGATCCGTTGGATGGACTTGACCGAAGAGTCGTAGCGGAGGCATTCCTCAGTTGCGCGTTGAGTCACGGCCTCGGGGTCCTGCCGCAGGGCGTCCCATTGGTCCGGATTGCGGATGAAGGCCAGCGTGCCGTTACAGATGAGGTTGATGGTGGTCTCATGGCCCGCCACCAACAGCAGCGCGGCGTTGGCAAGAACCTAGTCACGGTTGTAAACACCGTCCCTCTCGCCCTCAGCCAGCACCGACAGCAGGTCTTCGCCGGGTTCGGCTAAGCGTTGCTGAATCAGGGGATCGATGTATTCTTTGATACCCTCCGCGCCTTCGGAATAAGTCCTCATGCGATCTGGTTCGCCCCTGTTCAAAAACAGCAACTTTTCGGCCAACGAACGGATGTAAGGCCGGTCCTCCTCAGGGACACCCATCATCTGAGCGATGACCAACAATGGCAGCGGGATGGCAAAGTCGCGCATCACGTCCATGTGCCCCTTCGCTTGCGCGGCATCGACCAGATATCTGATGGCGTTCCTGACCAGCGGGCGCCAGGACTCCATGGACTTGGGCGTGAAATACTTCGCCAGGACCATGCGCATGTCGAAATGGGCGGGCCGGTCGTGCTGGATGAACCGGTCAATTTGGAAAGCCTTGATGAATTCGTAAATCGGCTGGTCCTCTTCGTCGATCGCGGGATAGGGAGGCCGCGGGTCCCGCTTGAAGGTCTCGGAAGAGAAGGTCTCGTGGTGACGAGTCAGGCACACCACGTCGTCGTAGCGGGTGAGAATCCAGACCCCGTACTTCTCGTTCCAATGGACGGGATCCTCCTCCCGCAGTTGTCCGAAGTACGGATAGGGATCGGCAATCACTCCAGGAGCAAATAGGTCGTCGCTAATGGCCGTGACCATGAGCCACCTCCGATCTAACGATAATTGGGATAAACTTTATGATAGCCTCCCTTTCGTGTCAATGCGGCGAAGCGACTCGTAGAACGTATTTCTCCCACAAGATTGGGCGCCGCACCCCCTGGGGGCCACGAAAATCGGAGGCGCATCTGATAGCGCCCCGAATGCGCGTCGATGTTTAACCGGCTTAGAACCAGGGCTTCTTCTGGTTCAGGTACGTCTCCGCGAACTCTCCGTCCGACTTGGTCAGGTATATGATTCCCTCAATCAGCCCTATGATTCCCATCGCCGACCATAAAAGATAACCGGCGGTTTCGACCCCGAAAAGGACGGCCCACCACCGAATGTATGGTTGAGATGAGACAAACCCTCCCGTGAGAGTAAACACGGTCTGATACAGGTGAACAAGACGGGGCAGGATAATGGCAAACATGATGGCGGTCACGCCTGCGGCGGCCTGAATCTTGGCCGGTCCACGCAGGCCGAGGTAAAACTTATGGACTCCGACCCACCCTACGAGCACCGCCAATATCCCGGCCACCGTCCGGTTCTGTTCTTCACTCAGAGTCACTATACGGCCAGGGCTTCCCGCGTTCCGCAGGGCCCGGTAGATGGATGCCGCGTTGTCTCCCTCCACCACAAAGTCAACTTCCACTCCGCGGGTAGGGGTCATCGAGTCCCTCCACTCGGCCTCTGTGAAACAGTAACGGTTTCCGTCATCTCCTGAGATCACGCCAAAGCCAGTCCCAGGAGAAAAGCCCAATATCCGGCCGTTCACCTCAGCTCCTTCTCCTTCGTTCGAGTCTTCGGATACTCATGAGTCCTTGACGTCCTAATTGTCAAGAGAGGAGTAGTGGAGTGCGGTCCGCGGTCCAACACAGCCTACATAATCTGGACTTCCTTCCTATAGGACGATTGCAAAGTCGCTCTAGGAACCTTCACGTTGGTATTCAAGAACCTGCCCTTCGCTTTGGCGGGTCACATGCCAAGTGGCCTTTCAACTCTGCAATGCCGCCGTCTAAGGACTTTGCAATCGTCTTGCCTTCCTAATGCCGTTATCGACATGATGCCATGACATATGCTCCGTAGGGTGCAATATACAGTAAAACCTCATTCCCTAGTCGACCCACTTGCCTACCGAATCCATCGCAGGCCGGGTTGTCAACGCATTGACAGGCGCGTTTCGAGAAACCTATACTGGTCCAACGAAATACGAATATTTTAAAGGCTGTGAAGGGGATTAGTAGGCTTCCAGCGAGGCGAAGAGAGCCGGGGTAGGTGAGAGCCGGCGCAAGGCGCAGAAGCGTGAATGGACCCCGGAGCCGCAGGCCGCTCACGCTTGGACTTAGTCCAGCGCGGGGGCGCTAGGCCGGGACGGTTGGGCCCCGTTAGCGGTCCGCGGCACAGGGGGAACGTAGAGCAGTGCCCCTCCCGCCGGCAGAGAAGTTGGTCCCGCTCCGTCTACAATTTGGGGCGCGGCCCGCAAATAGGGTGGCAACACGGTTTTGACCCGTCCCTTGGGGATGGGTCTTTTTTTGTGGCCCGCACCACGCCCCCTCTGCCCGGGTCCGGAAACCAAATTCAGCACTGGCAAGGTAGCGGCATGTACCACCCGACGTTGGAAGAGGTCAAATCTCGAGCCGGTCAGGGCAACCTGGTGGCGGTTTACCAGTCCATCAACGCCGACCTGGAGACCCCCGTGTCGGCATACCTGAAGGTGGCCCGGGGTCCATACTCCTACCTGCTGGAAAGCGTTGAAGGCGGCGAGAGGCTGGGCCGGTACAGCTTCATCGGGACGGAGCCTTACAAAGTGCTCCAAACCGGGGCGGGGTCGCCCGGGGGAGAGGTGGACCCGCTCCTGCTGATCGAAGAGGAAATGGGCCAATACCAGCTAATTCCGGTGGATGGCCTCCCGCGCTTCCACGGGGGGGCCGTCGGCTACCTGGCCTACGACACCATTCGCTACTTCGAGCCCAGGGTGCCGCCAATGCCGGCTGACCCCCAGGGCGTCCCCGAATCGGTCTTTATGTTCGGGGAAACCATCTTGATATTCGACCACCTCCGCCACGACATCAAGGTCGTTAGCCACGCCTACCTTGACGGAGACGTGGATCAGGCGTACAAGGAGGCCACCGAACGAATCGATGAGATGGTCAGCCGCCTAACTCAGCCGCTGACCTTGCCACCAGAGCTGCAAGGCGGCATCGGCTTCAATGGCTCCGCGCCCATCGAGTCCAACTTCACGCCGGAACAGTACGCCGACGCCATCGAGAAGTGCATCGACTACGTGTACGCCGGAGACGTCATCCAGGTGGTCAACTCCCAACGGTTCTCCCGCCGCACCGATGCCCACCCGTTCCAAGTATACCGTGCCCTTCGCAGCGTCAACCCTTCTCCATACATGTACTACCTGGACCTGGACGGGTTCCAGATCGTCGGCGCGGCCATCGAAACGGTGGTCAAGGTCGAGGACGGGATCGCCGCTACCCATCCCATTGCGGGCACCAGGCCCCGGGGCGCTACCCCTGGCGAAGACGACGCCAACGAAGAGGAATTGAAGAACAGCGAGAAGCAGCGCGCCGAACACATCATGCTGGTGGACCTGGGCCGGAATGACATTGGCCGGGTCAGCGAACCCGGAACAGTACATGTCACCCAGCTCATGGACGTTGAGCGCTTTTCCCACGTCATGCACCTGGTCTCTCACGTGGAGGGTAAGCTGCGCGGCGACATGACGCCTTACGACGCCCTGCGGTCATGCTTCCCAGCCGGGACAGTGTCCGGCGCGCCCAAGATCAGGGCCATGGAGATCATCTCCGAGGTTGAAGGCGAGAAGCGCGGCCCTTACGGTGGCGCGGTGGGTTATTTCAGCTACTCGGGAAACATGGATACAGCCCTGGTGCTGCGTACCGGTGTGTACAAAGACGGAGTGATGTATGTGCAGGCAGGCGGCGGGATCGTGGCTGACAGTGTGGCCGAGGATGAGTACCAGGAGACCCGCCACAAGTCGGGAGCGCTCATGCGTGCCATCGAGGTTGCCGAAACCGGGATCTAGGCCCAATGACCGGTCTAATAAGGACCAGCCTGATAAGGAGTTGAGAGATGCTGAAGTCGTTCTTCCACACGGGTTTTGTGGTCAGGGACATAGAAAAGTCGGTGCAGTTCTACTCCGAAGTGCTGGGCATGCGGATCGCCGGGCGCACCGAGCGCCAGGGGGAATTTGTAGAGCAGGTCCTCGCCTTCCCCGGCGCGCACATCAAGGGCGGATTCGTCGATATGGGCGAGGGGCACCAATTGGAGTTGATCCAGTACCTATCCCCGCAGAGCGGTCCCGGCGGCACCAACCGGAACGACCTTGGGGCGTCACATCTGGCGTTCTTCGTCGAAGGCCTGGACCGGTTCTACGAGGAAACCTCTCAGAAAGGTCTTACCTACAACAACCCTCCAGCCTCTATGTACGACGAAAACGGCAACCTTTCCCGCAAAGCCTGTTACGCCACGGACCCCGACGGCAACTGGTTAGAATTCGTGGAGCTTTTCTAGGAGCGCCCACCATGCTGCTACTAATCGACAACTACGACAGCTTTACCTACAACCTCTACCAATACCTTTCGGAGTTGGGCGCCGAGGTTGTGGTCCATAGAAACGACAAGATCACTCTTGAAGAGGTCGAAGACCTATCACCTGAAGGCATCGTGATCTCGCCGGGGCCGCGCACCCCAATGGAAGCCGGCATTTCCAACGACGTGATCCGGCGCTTCGGGGAACGGGTCCCCGTGCTGGGGGTCTGCCTCGGCCACCAGTGCGTCGGGCATGTTTACGGCGGTGTGGTCGACCAGGCTGGTGAGATTCGCCACGGCAAAACCTCCTTGGTCCAGCACACCGGCGCGGGTGTCTTGTCCGGCCTGCCCAACCCCTTCGAGGCCATTCGCTACCATTCCCTGGTGGTCTTGCCGGAGACGGTGCCGAACTGCCTGGAGGTCACCGCCTGGACCGAAAACGGGCTGATAATGGGACTGCGGCACAAGGAGTTCCCGGTGGAGGGAGTCCAGTTCCATCCCGAGTCCATCATGACCCCCGACGGAAAACACCTGCTCCAGAACTTCCTCGACACAGTAAGCCGCCACGGGAGCGGTGTAGGGTAAAATGCTGAGAGGGAACAATCCCCGAGAACGGAGACAGTCTGATGGAGCAAACCAGTATCAAGGACCGGATGATACAAACACTTCAGGACCTTCCTGACGACGTGACTTTTGAGTCTAGAATGGACCGACTGTACCTGATGTACAAGGTGGAACGCGGGATAGCCCAGGTGGACGCAGGCCAGAAGGTCCCGCACGAGGAAGCCCGCCAGCGCATCTTGAAGTGGTTAGAGTAGATTGGTCCTTTCAGAGTCTGGATGACCCCGAAAATGTTCTCCGATACATAGCGCGAAGTTCCCCTCAAAGCGCCAGGCGGTTCGGGGAGCGAATCATTCTCGCAACCGACCGAATAGCACAATTTCCAGAATCGGGACGAATTATGCCGGAGGCCAACAGCCCGGAAATCCGTGAAATCATCGTACAGGGTTATCGCGTCATCTATCGCCTGAGGCGAGAAGAAGCGGAAATTCTGACCATCCACCACGGGTCTCGGCCCATCAACCAGTTAGAGTCTCTTGGGTAGCAGTGGGGCAGGGTGATTGGGAGAATCCAGCCGAACTGCCCATAGCTTAAGATAATTCAGCCCAACAATTCGGTCCCTTATCTAACGGAGCATTTGACTTGGACGTTCGTGAAGCGATAAGCGCGGTCGTAGACGGCCATTCCCTTTCCAGGGAGGAAGCGGCTTCGGCCATGCGTCAAATCATGGGTGGAGATGCTACCCCTGCTCAGCTAGGGGCCTTCTTAACCGGTCTTCGCATCAAGGGTGAAACCACCCAGGAGATTGCGGGTATGGCCTCGGTTATGCGGGAGTTTGCCCTTAAGGTAGAGGTCGACGGCCCACTGATCGACACCGTTGGCACTGGAGGCGACGGCCAAAATACCTTCAACATTTCCACCGCCACCGCCTTCGTCGCCGCGGCTGCCGGCCTCAAGGTTGCCAAGCACGGCAACCGGGCCGCGTCGGGCACTTGCGGCAGCGCCGACGTGCTGGAGGCCCTGGGAGTGCGAATAGAGCTTTCGCCGGAGGGGGTTGCCCGGTGCATCCAAGAGGCGGGCGTCGGCTTCATGTTCGCCCCCGTATTCCACCCGGCCATGCGTCACGCGGGTCCGGTGCGCCGGGAGATAGGGATTCGCACGGTGTTCAACATTCTCGGCCCACTGACCAACCCCGCGGGGGCGCAGACCCAGCTTCTCGGGGTCGCGTTCCCGGAATTGGGAGAGACTATGGCCGAAGTGTTGGGGATATTGGATTCCCACCGGGCCATGATCGTACACGGTCATGGCGGCCTCGACGAACTCTCCCTCTCCGGGGACTCCACTGTATGGGAGGCTCGCGAAGGATCTCTGAGCCGTTGGACCGTCCGTGTCGAGGATACTGGGTTGCCCTTGACTCCAATATCAGCCATTCGAAGCGGGACCAAAGAGGAGAACGCCGCCACTATGCGCCGCCTGTTCCAGGGAGAAACCGGACCGGTGCGGGACATCGTTTTGCTCAATAGCGCTGGTGTGCTGATGGCGGGGGACCTGGCCGGGACCATTCGGGAAGGAATCGACATGGCTTCCGGCCTCATCGACAGTGGGGCCGCCCTTTCCAGCCTAGACCGGCTCGTGGAAGTTAGCCAGGCCCAGTCCTCGCCATGACCCGGATTCGCCGTTATTCCCCACGCGCACAGCACGGTGGTAACATTGCAGCCGGACACCAGCATTGGAATCGCTAGAGGAGGTCAGGCGTTAACGAGATGCCGAACATCCTTGACGAGATCGTAGCCGCCAAGAGAGTGGAGCTCGCGGAGCAACTGCGCACCGCTCCGTTGGACTACCTCAAAGAGGCCATTGCCCGCCAGCCCGGACCTCTGTCCCTGGCCGCCGCGCTAGGCAGTGGTGGAGTGCGCCTCATGGCCGAGGTCAAGAAGGCCTCACCCTCACGTGGACTGCTCTGCCCGGACTTCGACCCGGTCCGCCTCGCCGATACCTACACGGGCAACGGCGCTTCGGCGGTGTCGGTACTGACCGACGCCAGGTTTCAAGGGGAGCCCGGTCACTTGAGCCAAATCAAGCAGTCGGGCGCGTCGAGGCAGTCTCCGGTGTTGCGGAAAGATTTCCTCTTCGACCCGTACCAAGTCTACGAGGCAAGAGCGATCGGAGCCGACGCCATTCTTTTAATAGTGGCAATTCTGGAAGCCTCCCAACTCAGGGATATGCTCGAGTTAGCACTCAGCCTGAGCATGGAAAGCCTGGTAGAAGTCCACGACGAAGCCGAGCTCGAGGTGGCCGTGGACGCCGGAGCGCCGATGGTCGGCATAAACAACCGGGACCTGCGCACCTTCGTCACGGACCTTGCCGTCAGCAAGCGGCTGGCGCCGATCGTGCCGAAGGACAAAGTCATCGTCAGCGAAAGCGGGATCAACCATCCCGAAGACATTCAGGCCCTGGGTGAGTGCGGAGTAAACGCGGTGCTGGTCGGGGAAGCACTGGTCACGGCCCCGGACGTCGCGGCCAAGGTGCGGGAACTTTCCGGGATGGCCGTCCCCTCGGCGGGTGACTGATGCAGGTCAAGATCTGCGGCGTGCGTACGCTCGAAGACGCTCTCACCGCCGCTGAGGCGGGAGCTGACTTCATTGGGCTTTGTTTCGTTCCAGAGAGACGCCGCCGGCTGGAGATTCCCGACGCCGCCGCTATTGTTTCCGGCGTCAAACAGACCAAGGGGAACACCCCGAGGTTAGTGGGCTTGTTCGCAGACCAACCCATTTCGGACGTCAATCACACCATCCAGGCGTGCGGGTTGGACTCGGCTCAGCTTTGCGGGGCCGAGTCCCTGGAATATTGCTGCCAGACCGAGGCTCAGGTAATCAAGGTACTTCACGTCCCTGACTCAGCGTCGGGTGAGAATGCAGCGGTGGAATTTGCCTCCCGTCTGGAGACCTACGCGGACGCGGGGAACTTGGTGACCCTTGACCGCCTGGTGGAAGGGCTTCAGGGGGGTACTGGCGAGAGTTTCGATTGGAGCATCGCAGCCAGCTTGTCCACCCTCGGACACTTCTTCCTTCTCGCCGGAGGTCTTACACCGGACAACGTGAGCGCCGCCGTATCGACGGTAAACCCCTGGGGTGTGGACGTTTCCAGCGGCGTAGAGACCGGCGGGGTGAAAGACCCAGAGAAGATCCAGCAGTTCATACGCGCCGCTAAAGCGAGCCCCTCGGCGTCTTAGTCCCCGGTCTCTTACCCAACTTGATACTAGAGGTAGCAACCGATGGTGGTTGAAAAACAGGCCAGCCTCCCAGACGAACGGGGCAGGTTCGATGCGTTCGGAGGCCAATTCGTCCCGGAAACGCTAATGGCGGCCCTCCAGGAGTTGGAGACCGCCTACCGGGAAGCCAAGGTGTCCGAAGATTTCCAGGGCAAGCTGGCCCACCTGCTCAGCACTTACGCGGGGAGGCCCACACCTCTGTATTATGCGGAAAATCTCACCCGCCACTGCGGCGGAGCCAGGATCTACCTGAAGCGGGAAGACCTGGCCCACACCGGCGCTCACAAGATAAACAACGCGCTCGGTCAGGCGCTTCTGGCCCAACACATGGGCAAACGCCGGATCATCGCCGAGACCGGGGCCGGGCAGCATGGAGTCGCGTCCGCCACCGCCTGCGCCATGCTGGGTATGGAATGCCTGGTCTACATGGGCGCGGAAGACATCCAGCGCCAGTCCCTCAACGTTTTCAGAATGCGCCTCTTGGAATGCGAAGTTATCCCAGTGGAATCGGGAACCCGCACACTCAAGGACGCGATCAACGAGGCGATCCGGGACTGGGTAACCAACGTTGAGACCACACACTACCTCATAGGCAGCGCGGTGGGTCCTCATCCTTACCCCATGTTGGTGCGCGACTTCCAGCGCGTAATTGGAGTGGAAGCCCGTGGGCAGATCCTCGAAGCGGAGTCCCGGCTGCCTGACTACGTAGTGGCCTGCGTCGGCGGAGGCAGCAACGCCATCGGCACGTTCCACCCCTTCATTGGCGACGAAACCGTGAGCCTGATCGGAGTGGAAGCGGGCGGCGACGGGTTGGACAGCGAGAGGCATTCGGCCACCCTGACCGCGGGCAGGCCCGGCGTGCTCCACGGCGCTATGTCCTACCTGCTCCAAGACGCCAACGGCCAAATCCACGAGACCCATAGCATTTCGGCGGGCCTGGACTACCCCGGTGTGGGTCCGGAGCACAGCTACTTGAAGGACGCGGGACGAGCCAAATACCTGGAAGTGACCGATTCGCAAGCTCTGGAAGGGTTCCACCTGCTATGCCGCACCGAAGGCATCATTCCGGCCCTGGAACCCTCCCACGCGGTCTATCACGCCGCCAGCCTCGCTTCGCAGCTATCCCCAGACCAGATAGTCCTCGTGTGCCTCAGTGGACGAGGCGACAAGGACATTGACATCGTGGCCCGCGACGCGGGGATTCAGCTCTAATCGTAGCTGTTCAGAGATGATGACGCGGATTGGCTGAATCCCACGTCGGTCACCTCTAGGATAATCCTCTTAATAAGACGTATCGCCGCAACCCGTCATTCCCGCGAAGGCGGGAATCCAGAAATGCCGATGATATGGACAGTTGCTGGGTGCAAGGGTTACTGGATTCCGGGTCAAGCCCGGAAAGACGGGCTGGGAGTAGGAAGGACACATCCAAGTCTGAACAGTTACCTCTAATCAATCCTGGTTGGAGTAACCAGGGCCACTTGATATAATGGGCCGCGTTCCAGTCAAAAAGACATTGTGTATTAGATACCAGGATTCGAGCCCGAGGAGATCAGGATATGGACCTGGGACTACAGGATAAAGTAGCAATAGTCACCGGCGGCAGCTACGGCATCGGCAAAGCGGCCGCCCTCAGCATGGCCAGGGAAGGCGCCAGAGTGGTCTTGGTCGCCCGGCGGGCTGACGTTCTGGAGCAGGCGGCCCAGGACATCAAAGTTGCAACCGAAGGAGTGGCACTGCCGGTCGTGGGAGACGTCATCGACAAAGACGCGGCGTCCAGGGTCGTCCAGACAGCAATCGATAACTTCGGCAGGGTGGATATCCTGGTCAACAACGCCGGGGCTTCGATGGCCAAAAACTTCGAAGATGTCAGCGACGAAGACTGGGAGTTCGATTTCGACCTCAAGGTCTGGGGCGCGATACGCTTCATCCGCGAAGCGGTCCCGGAAATGCGAAAGGTGGGCGGCGGCCGCATCATCAACGTGACCAACCTTGGCGGGCGCACTCCCGGAGCGAATTCCATGCCCACGTCAATCTCCCGCGCCGCCGGCCAGGCTATCACCAAGGGTCTGTCTAAGGACCTAGCCAAAGACAACATCCTGGTTTCCACCGTGTGTATCGGCCTGATCAAGAGCGGCCAGACCGAGCGCCGCCTGGAAGCGATGAAGGTCAACAACCCTGACCTGACCCTCGAGGATATCTGGGCCGAGTCGGTCCGGGGCAGAGGTGTCCCCCTGGGCCGCATGGGCGAGGACCACGAAGCCGGCGACGTGATCGCGTTCCTGGCCTCGGACCGCGCCAGCTACCTGACCGGCATCGCCGTCAACATCGACGGAGGCTCTTCCGCGGTACTCTAGCGGCACGGCTGACCTGGGTCGCTTTACAGCAAAATCCCCCTCACCAAAAGGGGGATTTGGTGCTGATAGACCCCCGCCAATCTACATTTTTCCAGGTCTCACGCAGGACTTCAGTTGGGGAGGACCGGTTTGACTGGACCGTACATGAACGAATTTCTCCCATCTCCTAGGCTGCTGTTGGGGCCGGGTCCCAGCACGGTCCATCCAAGAGTGTTGCAAGCCATGACCCTCCCTATCGTGGGCCACCTGGACCCAGATTTCTTTCAAGTGATGGACGACGTCTCCGAAATGCTGCGGAACATTTACCACACGTCCAACCCCATAACCTTCCCTCTTTCATCCACTGGCAGCGGCGGGATGGAAGCCGCCTGCGCCAATATCCTTGAGCCCGGCGACACCATGGTTGTCTGCCGCAACGGCTACTTTGGCGCTCGGTTGGCGGACATTGCCGAACGGTGCGGGGCCGACACCCACGTGGTGGATAGTCCCTGGGGCCAACCCGTAGACCCAGCGTCTCTGGCCGAGACCCTGGATCGGCTCCCCAGAGTCAAGGCGGTGGGCGTGGTCCACGGCGAGACTTCCACTGGGATTCTCAACGACCTCCTCGAAATAATCGACTTGGCACACCGGAAAGGCGCGCTTGTTATCGTGGACGCTGTTACGTCACTGGGCGGCCACGAGATGCGCATGGACGAATGGGACATAGACGTCTGTTACAGCGGCTCTCAAAAATGCTTGGGCGCTCCTCCCGGCCTGTCCCCGATCAGCTTCGGGCCCAGGGCAATGGATGTTGTCAACACCCGTGAATCCAGGGTCCAGAGCTTCTACTTCAGCGTAAGGGAACTCGAGACCTACTGGTCCGGCACCCGCGCCTATCACCACACCGCCCCCATCTCCATGAACTACTCCTTGCGTGAAGCCCTGCGGATGGTTATGGAGGAAGGAATAGAAGACCGCATACGCCGCCACGCCAGGGTCGCGTCTGTACTCTGGGCCGGGCTCGAGGCGATGGGCATCGGGGTATTGGCCGACCCGGACCACCGGCTTCACCCTCTGACCGCGGCGGTGATCCCAGAAGGCGTAGACGAAGCGGCGGTGCGACGCAGCTTGCTGGAGGACCACAACATCGAGATTGGCGGCGGGCTGGGAGACCTGCGGGGAAAGGTCTGGCGGATTGGGCTCATGGGGGAATCGGCCCGAGAACAAAACGTGTTCGCCCTGCTGTCCGCCCTAGAGGTCGTGCTGTCAGGCCAAGGCTACGAGGTTGCGCACGGGGCAAGTATGGCCGCGGCCCAGCGGACTTTGGCTTCCTTTCAAGAAGGGTAACCCGACAAGCAGCGCCGGGTCAGGGGAGGGCCTGAATGGCCTCCTCAGCCTGGTAGGCTTCGTCCAACAGGTCAACCACGTGGCAGACCCTCTGCGCGACACCACGGCGTTTCAGACCCTGCTCTATCTGCGACATGCAACCGGGATTCGCCGTGACGACCTGCTTCGCCCCGGTGGCGATTATATTATCGAGCTTCCGGTCAAGAATTTGCCCGGAAAGCTCCGGCTGAATTACCGAGTAAATCCCAGCCGAGCCGCAACACATGGTTGACTGTTCCATCTCCACAAGTTCCAGTCCGGGTATCGCGTTCAGCACCTCCCGGGGTTGGGACGTTATCCGTTGGGCGTGGGCCAGATGGCAGGGGTCCTGGTAGGTGACCCTGCGGACCAACGCGGCACGGGGAGGATCCACAGGCAGAGAGGCCAGCAACTCGGTTATGTCAACCGTCTTCCGGGCATAACTCCTGGCGGCTTCAGCGTATTGATCGTCGCCCTTGAGCAGGTCGTCGTACTCCTTCATCGCCGAGCCGCAACCCGCCGACGCCACGACTATCGTATCTACACCGGCGGCGCGGAATACATCGATGTTGCGCCGGGCCATATCCCGCGCCGTCTCCAGGTCCCCGCTATGCACGTTTAGGGCTCCGCAACAACCCTGGCCCACGGGGACGACCACCTCACACCCGTTTCGAGTCAGCACCCTTACAGCGGCGGCCATGGTGCTTCCTTGCATCAAGGGCATCACGCATCCCGATAGGAGACCCACGGTGAGCTTCTTTTCCCCCTGGGCCGGATAGGCGGCGTTCGATGGGCCGAAGAACGGGCCGTTGAAGTCGGGAAGTTGCGCCTCCAGACCCGCCATTTCTCCAGGCAGGAGCTTAAGGATTTTCGATGCCCTAACCAACTTCTGTAGGCCGGACCGCTGATACGCACGGATTAGTTGCGCGCCGAATCTTAGCCTTCCGGGGTGAGGCAGGGCACCCCGTAGAAAGATCCGGCTTATGCGCTTCAGGCCGTCCGACTGCATCTGATGGGATAGAACCTGGGCACGCGTGTTCTCCATGATCCGGCCATAGGGCACGCCCGAAGGACAGACGGCTTCGCAGGCGCGGCATTGGAGGCACTTCTCCCAGTGGGCCACGACCCTGGGAGTAATCCCGGCACGGCCTTCGTTTACTGCCTTCATCAGGGCGATCCGGCCCCTGGGGGACTCGGGTTCCAACATCAAGATCGTGTACGTGGGACAGGAACTCAAACACAACCCGCAATGGACGCAGCGGTACATGTCTGCTTCCGCGGGGATGTCTTCCCCGTAGAATCCAGCTTCCGGTGGAACTATCGGGAGCGTAAGCCTCGCCCTCAGCTCATCTTGAGGTCCCGCCATTAAATACCTCCGGCGTGGCGGCCTGGGGCAAAGATTCCGGCGGGGTCCAGGTTTTGCTTGATCCTGTACATAATTTCGGTCCCCTCCGGTTTGTCTCCCCAAACATCGACTTGTTGTTTTACCGGCAACGGAGCGCGTTCAACCACCAACGAGCCATCGTGGCCCTTCGCTATCTCTCGTACACGATTCACGGCCGCGGCCAGAGCCGAAGCGCCAACTTCCGACACACCTTTGTCCCTGTCTAACCACCAAAAAAGGCGCACCAGTCCGAAGGCCGGATCAGCGACGACCCCCGGCCCCGTCACTTCGCTTGAAGGTTCGATTGCCCCGGCGAACTTCCCTTCGAGTGATCCCAGCATGTTAGCCACGGAAGATGGCGGGACACTGGCTTTCAATACCAGGCTCGCCTCTCGCCCTTGCGACCAACCCAAATCTGTCGCGGCGCGGAGTAGATGCCCGGCTTCTGTCTGATCGGTAACCTTCCGGACTGAAGCGTCCCCGTCCTTTAGCATATTCCCAGCCTCGGAGAGCTGACGCCTGACCGCACCTAGCCGCCCGGAGAAGAACGCCACCAGCAAGGCTTCCTCTGTTCCCACCCCATCATTCGTCACGTCCGGGGCAGAAGCGATATATCTCTCAGCGACGCCATCCAGGACCTGCATTCCCTGCGGCGCATACACCTGGCCGTTCAACTCCTTAGCCGCCTGCATCGCGGCGGACCATGACTTAAACCTCGCGGTCAGGGCCGCCGTCCGTTGTGGGAGAGGGTTCAACTTGAATGTGGCCTCGACGATTACGCCCAGGGTGCCGAGTGACCCGGCGTATAACTTGCCCAGGTCATACCCGGTCACGTTCTTGACAACTTTGCCTCCGGACTTGGTCTCAATTCCCGTACTGCTCATGACACTGATGCCTATCAGCCAGTCGCGGGGCAAGCCAAAACTGGAGCGTATGGGGCCGCTTGAGTTAGCGGCCAGGACTCCTCCGATAGTTGCACGGTCTGAAAGCGGGGCCTCGACGGGCAGGGTCTTGCCGCCTGACGACAGGGCCCCTTGAAACATGTCCAGGCTGATACCCGCTTCGACCGTGGCGGTCAGGTCGGCGGGTTGGTAGTCCAATACTCGATCAAAGCGGCTCAAGTCCAAGGCCACATCGTATCGGAGCGGGATATTCCCCAACCCGGATTGAGTGCCGCCGCCCCACGGTTGGACTGCCAGTCCCTGCTCCGCCGCGAACCGGACGATCTCCATGATCTCATCGCGGTGAGACGGCCTAAGCGCGACTCGGGGTATCACACCATCGATCGAGTAGCCACCAAGCCGCTCTTCCGGTACGACGCCATCCTGGCCCAGGCTGCGCTCCAGGCTTTGGGGAAGCGAAAGACCCAACCGGCTCATTTGGAGGCCAAATACTCTGACAGTTTGTCGGGAAAATTCACCGTGAGTCCGTCGACACCGGAGTCGACGGCTTTTTTCATGAGAGCATCATCAGCGGCGCCCCATGCCCGCACGTCCATTCCGCTGCGGTGGAGTCTGTCCACCAACTCGGGAGTCAGGTTAGAGGAGTGGGGGCAGAGTAGCTTGAGGCCCAGCCGTTTCGCATGGTCTACCGTGGCGTCATCCACGTTGAAGACCAACCAGCCGGTGGGCAGTTCTGGAGCGTAACCGACCAATTCCTCCAGGCTGGAAAGCTGGAAGGAGGTGATGGTGGCGGCTTCGGCCACACCATACCCACGCACCATGTCGGCGGCCTGCCGGGACAGTCCGCGAACATCGGCCTTGATCTCGACGTGAAAGTGGAATCTTCCCTTGTACCGCTCCAACATCCCGCCGAAAGTCGGCACGGACTCTCCCGCAAACTCGGCAGAGAACCAAGAGCCCGCGTCCAACAAGCGCAAGTCCGCAAGATTGGAATCCGCAACCAATCCCGTCCCGTTGGTCGTGCGCTCAAGTGTCTCATCGTGGATGATGACTATGTGGCCGTCCTTGGAGAATTGGAGGTCGAATTCGACGTGGGACGCGCCCAACGCCAGGGCTTTATCAAAGGCGGCAAAGGTATTCTCGGGAGCGTAGGCCGACGCGCCCCGATGGGCGATGTTCATGAATTCCCGGCTGGCCATTACCAAATCCTCAGCGTTTCTGCGGATCTGCCTAAATTGACAGGCCCGGTTCAGGGCGGCGGGCCGGTGGATGGTAATGGGTCCCATCAGGGAATACCTTGCCGGGATTCAGGCGGTTTCGAGGGGCAAACGAGTCCCGGACGCGGCGCATGGCGTCCATATCCGCATCAGTGTAAACCAGGGGCATCAGTTCCTTCTTTTCCAGCCCCACCCCATGCTCGCCGGTCAGCGCGCCCCCAGCGTCGATGCAAACTCTCATTACTTCGGCTCCCGCCTCAATGATGGTCTCCAGGGCTCCGGGTTGACGTTCGTCGAAGAGCAGGCAGGGATGAAGATTCCCGTCTCCCGCGTGGAACACATTGGCAATTGGGATACGGTATCTCTCGCTGATGGCGGCTACTTCCCGAAGCACCTCGGTCAGCTTGGTGCGAGGGGCCACCCCGTCCACCAGGTAGTAATTGGGCGCCAGACTCCCCAAGGCTCCCAGCGCGCCTTTTCGCCCGGCCCAAAGCCTTTCCCGGTCGGCGGCCTCGTCGGCGGTACGTACCAGTGTCGGACCCGACTCCCAGAGGGCGGCCTCGACTTCAAGGCCAATCTCGTCCACCTCTTCCTGGAGCCCCTCCAACTCAACCAGCAGCACCGCGCCCGCATCTTCCGGGTAACCCAGGTCCATCACGTTTTGGACGGCTTGGATGCTGAGAGCGTCTATCATCTCCAGGGCCGCCGGCACGATGCCGTGTCCGATCACCGCGGAGACCGCCGTACAGGCCGAATCGACGTCCGGGTAGACCCCCATGAAAGTTTTGACCGCTTCGGGCAGAGGCAACAGCCGGACGGTGATCCTGGTTGCCACGCCGAAGGTCCCTTCGGAGCCGGTAAAGACACCACGCAGGTCATACCCAGGAGTTTCGCGGGCGGCGCTCCCCAGGTTGACCACCGAACCGTCTTCCAGTACCACTTCCATCCCCAGGACGTGGTTAGTAGTGGTGCCGTAGGCCAGGCAGTGGGGGCCTCCTGAGTTCTCGGCGATGTTGCCGCCCAGGCTACATGCCTTTTGGCTGGAGGGATCAGGGGCGTACCGGAACCCAAACCGGTGAACGTGATTGTCCAGGTCGAGGTTGATTACACCCGGCTCGACCGTGGCAGTACGGTTTTCGGTATCCACTTCCAGGATCCGGTTCATGCGGGAGAAGGAGACCTGGATTCCTCCCGGGGGAGCGATTGCGCCGCCACTCAAGCCCGTCCCTGAACCCCGTCCCACTACGGGCACTCCCTCGCGGTAGGCCAGGGCCATAACTTGGCTGACTTCCCCGGTGGAAATCGGGAGAACCACAGCCTCGGGAAGCCCGCGGTCTATGGAGCCATCATACTCATAGACGAGTAGGTCCTCGGGATGAGAGTAGACGTACTCCTCACCCACTATGGCTTTCAATTCGTCCACGAAACGGACAGTGGTAGCGGAATCCAAAGTCCTCTCTCCCCGGCAACTTGGTTCGATCATAGACTAAAGGCTGATTCATTGGCAAGGACGACAGCGTGGGTACGCAGCCCCGCCCACCCGTTTCTCCTGCGATAGCTGGCATCCACGGATGTGAGGGTGCTAGGACACGCCTCGACAGAACCATTCCCGCAGCGGGCTTCAAGTCCAGACTAGCAGGTACGTTGGATAGGGTGCGCGGAATAGAACCCCAAGATCTAGACAATCATAAGGGCCTACATGGACGCCGAAGCGCCTTCGCCGCCCGCTCATTGCGTTTGATAGGGGTATCGTTTACTTGTATACTGGGCGACGGATTCGAGCAGGGACACCTTCGTCCCTTTATCAAGGAGGCGTCCGTGGAGTTTGACATCGCTGTCCTGGGTGGGGATGGCATCGGCCCCGAAGTGACCGCCCAGAGCGTGCGCATACTCGAGTCCGCTGGCAGAGTGTTTGGGCACTCCTTCCGGCTTGAGTACGGTGACGTTGGAGGAATCTCCATAGACAACAACGGAACCCCGTTGCTGCCGTCGGTGCGGGACCTGGCCGGAGGCAGCGATTCGGTGCTGTTCGGCGCTGTGGGCGGGCCCAAGTGGGACGACCCAACCGCCTCGATGAGGCCCGAGGACAGCCTACTCCAACTGCGAGCTCACCTGGGCGTGTTTGCAAACATCCGTCCGGTTAAGGTCTATCCCCTGCTGGCCGATTCGAACGTACTCAAGCCTGAGGTACTGTCCGGGGTAGACATGGTCGTGGTCCGGGAGTTGACCGGCGGCCTGTATTACGCCCTCCCCAAGGAACGCCACGAGACTCCCCAGGGTTGGACCGCCGTAGACACGCTGCGCTACACCGAGTCCGAAATCGAACGCATCCTTAGAGTCGGTTTCGAGTTGGCCCAGGGGCGCAGAAACAAACTGGCCTCGGTGGACAAGGCCAACGTGTTGGAGTCATCCAGGCTTTGGCGGCAGGTTGCCACACGCATGGCCCCGGAATACCCCGACGTGGAGTTGGCCCATATCCTCGTGGACGCCTGTGCAATGCAGCTAATTCAGCGTCCCGCCAGCTTCGACGTAATAGTGTCCGAGAACACTTTCGGCGACATCCTGACCGATGAGGCTTCGGTGCTCGCCGCTTCGATGGGGTTGCTACCCTCCGCAAGCCTAGCCGAAGTCCCAATGGAGGGACGGCGAACGGCGGGGTTCTATGAGCCAATTCACGGGACCGCGCCGGATATCGCCGGACAGGGAATCGCCAACCCAATCGGTTCCATCCTCAGCACCGCCCTCATGATGCGTTATTCTCTCGGGCTAACCGAAGAGGCCGCCAGCGTCGAGGCCGCGGTCGACCAGGTTGTCACACAGGGTTTACGCACCCGGGACATTGCGGCCCCCGGAGCCCAGGCCGTGGGCACCGTAGAGATGGGAGACCACATCGTAGCGGCCCTCGAGTCCGGTAGATGAACCGAGTTCGCCGCCCACAATGAACGGCGAACTCGCCCTGGGAATTGGCGTATTCCTCGCCAGCGCCGCCTCCGTAATATTCCTGGGCATTCAACTGGCGAAGTACGGCGACGTTCTGGCATCCCTCACCGGATGGGGGCGCCTCTTCGTCGGCAGCATATTCATAGCCTTGGCCACGTCACTACCCGAGCTTTCCGCCAACATATCCGCCGTGCGGCTTGACCCGCCCAACCCGGCGTTGGCGGTAGGCAACATATTTGGCGCGAACATGACCAACATGTTCACCATGGCGGTGGTCGCGCTGATCTTCGGCGGCCAAAGTTTCCTGCAAAAGGTGTCGCCCAAGCAAGGATACTTGATTGTCCTGGCGGCAATACTCACCGGGGGCGCGGTGGTCTTTGGTCTCTTCAGGCCAGAGTTGTCTCTTTGGAACATCGGGGTTGCCGCGGCTTTCATACTGATCGTATACGTGGTTGGCATGTGGGTGGTCTATGCCACCCGCCCCCAAGACTCGGAGGAGGAAGGGGAAGACGACTCTGGCATAAGCCTCACCAAGGCTTGGGTCGTGTTCGGCTTGGTGTCGGCGGGAGTCGTGGTTGCCGGATTCTTCCTGGCATGGAGCACCGACCTCATTGCGGACGTTACGGGAGTCGCTTCCAGCACTCTGGGTATCCTGGTAGTGTCCGTAGTGACCACCATGCCGGAGGCAGCCTCTACGGTAGCGGCGGTGCGCATGGGAGCGCCGGACCTGGGAGTAGGCGGGCTGTTCGGTAGCTGCGTCTTTAACGTCACAATCCTCTGCTACGCGGACCCGTTCTACCAGGAGGGGATACTGTTCAACCAGGCAGAGCCCTCCCATTTCGTCGCGGGCGGAATTGCGACTTGCCTGATTTTACTGGGTCTGGTCCTGGTCCTGGGGCGAGAGCGGCTCCCAAGGGCGGTTATCGTATCCAGTCTCACGCTCATGGCCCTTGGCTACGTCGCCGGAGCCGTTGCGGTAATCCGTCTGGGCGCTTGAGCCCCTAGTCTTCCCCCTTCTCCGAGGAGAGGACGGGCCGATGGCTCACCTTTTCGCCGCGAATTCCAGGTAGGTCCGGGCAACGATATCTCGAATAGAGTCTCTGGCGGCAGGGTCCTCCATCTCCTCCGCTGCGGCCAGAAGCGTACCGCGGAACTGGAGTGCGAAATTAGCAGGGCGTCCGGACGCATCTCCCGTGAAATATGTAAGAGTGCCGCCCAATTTCTCGGCCACCCAGTCCTCCCCATTGCTCCTCAACAGAGCCAACAGGAATCTGGCGTCCTGCTTCAACGACGTCTCCCGCCCCGTGGTCATGTCGCCTAGCTGGGCGTCGTAAGCGATGAAGCCCAAGGACGCCGATACCAGGGTTTGTTCGCCTCGACTGTCCATTGCCGTTACGAGTCTGGCGGCCAACTCCGGCCTAGCCTGGACCAACGCATGAACGATTCGGGCCGGGGGTGATGTTACGGGATCG
Source organism: Dehalococcoidia bacterium (assembly GCA_965205385.1). Taxonomy (GTDB): domain Bacteria; phylum Chloroflexota; class Dehalococcoidia; order Lucifugimonadales; family UBA3495; genus CATOSP01. The sequence goes on along the minus strand of CBDBGS010000008.1, from coordinate 869,872 downwards.
CTATTCCCTACCAAGTCCAAAGCTAATCCGAGGTCGGCCTCAAGAACCTTGGCCGCCGCTTCGGGCTGCCGCCTTATGAACCCACGTAAGGGGAACCTCCCATGCCCCAGAACACTCAGCATCTCGGAGGTCTGGGCGTCTAGGCGTGTCGCGATAACGGAATACGTGGCGTGGATGAATGGCTCATCGATGATGTAATTTCCAGAAGTCTCGTCCACGAGCATCCGGACCCCTAACGCCATCTCCTCGATGTTTGAGGCCATGGTTATGTCAAGGTTCAATAAAAGTTGGTCAGGACTCAGAAGAAACCTGACCTGCGCGGGGACTTGCTCGAGAAGCCCGTGAATCACGTCCGGCTCGGATTCGAGAAGTATTCGCTTGGCCGTTGTGTGGTCTCTATCCCGCATCAGCTCGAAGAACAGCCGCAAGTCCTCTTTAGGGCCATAACCGTTCTGTTCGAGGAATCGGCGCAACTCCAGCGCACCCTGCCGAGGACTTACCCTGCCCTCGGTGACGACTCCACTTACCACCCCTTCGAAGCGGCGCAGACGGTCAACGAAACTGGCTGTGGCTTGCAGCGTCGGGCCCTGCGGTAACGGAAGGGCGTTGGAAAACAAGTCCACCAATGCCCTGTTGTCGATGGCGGGGAGAAAGTTGACCAGGAAAGAGGATTCGGCCAGATGGTCCCTTAGTCGTTCTCCCTGCTCCCGGGGCGGCAGGGTCCCAAGGTCTGACACTGTATCCAGCGCCGCCGCCAACTGCTTGGCCCGAGGCAGGTCCAAGGATGCCAAGTAGTCCGGGTGCCGATCGTGGAGCCGGACCTTGTCCCGCAAATACGCCCGCCAGAAGCTGAAGTTCTCCTCCGCCTGAGGGCAGCCGACCAGGAGATCGAGCTGGTCTGCCAGGTCATAGAGCCGCTGCTTTTCCTCCGAGGCCAGGATATTTCGGTTTGCGTCTCCAACCTGGGCTGACTCCTCGGTGGGAGGAGCAGTGCGGTAGTCTCGCAAGTCCAGGTGTTCAAATCCAAGGTATTGACTGGCCAACCTGCGGCCGGGCTCAGGTAAGGAACGGAACCAGGCCGCGGCCTGACCCCATGACCCGAAGGGACCCTGGGCCAAAGCCCTATTCCAGTATTTTCGAAGGACCGGCGGGACCAGCGCCAGGTCGCCCCCGGTGTTGTAGACCATGTCGGCTTCCAGGTTATGTATCAACGGTTCTAGAAACGTGGCCGGAAACTGGCTTCAGCCGGGTGGTCAGCTATACTTGAGCCATCAAGAAATAGCGAGGGCTTGAGCATGCTGGGAGAGCGGTCGGACCAGAGGGGCCTCTGGGAAGCAGACCGGTTGTATCTGGACCACGTGGGGCGGGACACCTTCTACGGTCTGCTGGCCTCGCTGCGGGGCCGCCTGTTCCGGGACCCCGATTTCGCCGGGTTCTACTGCGCCGACAACGGCCGGGACAGCGTGCCGCCCAGCCTGCTGGCGACGGCGCTCCTGCTCCAGTCCCACGACAAGGTGAGCGACGCTGAGGCCAAGGCCCGGGCCGACTTCGACATCCGGTGGAAGGTGGCCTTGGGGATTGAGGTGGAAGACCGTCCCTTCGCCAAGAGCACGCTGCAGGTGTTCCGCGCCCAGCTGATACTGCACGGCAAGGTGCGGGAGGTGTTCGAGTCCAGCCTGCGTTTGGCCCGGGAGTCGGGGTATCTGAAAGGGCGCGGGATGCGGGTGGCGTTGGACACGACCAACATCCTGGGCCGTGGCGCGGTGAAGGACACCTACAATCTGTTGGCGGACGGGATCGTCAAGCTGTTGCGGGCGCTGGCGGCAGTGGAGAAGTCCAGCGTCAAAGAATGGGCCAAGGCCCGGGGATATGAGCGGTACCTGGGTTCCAGCGTGAAGGGTGAGTCGGCCATCGACTGGAGCGACAAACGGGCGCGGCAGGCCCTGCTGGCCGAGATTGTGAGAGACGCCGACCGGTTGTTGGAGTTGTCGCGGCAGGCGCAGAGGGAATTGGGGGAGGATAGCGCTGAGCGGCAGCAGATAGTGGCGGCGGCGGAACTGCTGGGGCAGTTGCTGCTCCAGGACGTGGAGCGGACCGATGACGGAGTGAATCTCAAGGACGGGGTGAGCCGGGACCGGATGATGTCGGTGCATGACCCGGAGATGCGCCACGGCCACAAGAGCAGCAGTAGACGGTTCGACGGACACAAGGCGGCCATCGTGGTGGACACCGACTCCCAGCTGATCACCGCGGTGGAGGTATTGCCCGGCAACGCTCCGGACAACCTGGGATCGCTGGAATTGGTGGAGCAGAGCGAGGCCAACACCGGTGTGCCGGTGGAGGAAGCCATGGGCGACGCCGCCTATGGGGATGGCGATACCAGGCAGGCATTCGCCGATGCGGGACGCCGGTTGGTGGCCAGAGTGCCGGGACGGCCCGACCGGAAGCACTTTCCGAAAGAGGACTTCCATATTGACCTGGCCGCGGGCAGTTGCACCTGTCCCGCCGGACAGGTTACCCACACCATCGTGCCGGCGGGAAAGCGGACGGGTCGCACAGGGCGGGTCCACCGCTTGCAGGCCTTCCAGTTCGACGGGGCCGAATGTCGGACATGTCCACTGCGGTCCCAGTGCATCGCAGCCAAGGGGAGTAGGGGGCGGCGGGTGCTGATCCATCCCCAGGAAGCCCTGCTGCAGCAGGCCCGAGCGTTGCAGCAAAGCACTCATTATGACGAATATCGAGTGCGCCGAGTGGTGGTGGAACACCGGTTGGCCCGGCTGGTCCAGTTGGGCATTCGCCAGTCCCGCTATTTCGGCAGGGTCAAGACGCGATTCCAGCTGTATCTGGCTGCCACGGTAGCCAACCTGACCCTGGTGGCCGGGAAACTCGGGCGGTCGGGCCGTACCGGTGGCGGCGCAACAGGCCGCAGCGTCGTCCTCAATATTGTCCCCTTTGTTGTCGCCCATGCTGCGGCCAATTTCTGCGCGGTCCGGCTCGGACAACTGTGGTCCGTGATCCTGCTCACGTCGGCTTTATTGCCCAAATCCCCCTACCCAACCAGGACTTTTCGGCCCGGTTTCTAGGTTCTCGGAGTGAAGGGCAGGGAGATTTCGGAGACGTTGGCGCAAAAGTTCAAATTCGTCCGGAGGTTGGGACATGAACAACAGGATATCCGCGTGGTAACGCTCCAGGGCTGGCGGGAGCCCTCCTTCTACGGGGATTTTCCAGCTAAGCTCCGGGTGCCCCTCGATTGGGAACGCTCCCCAATAGGAATGGGACAACTCGTGCATAACCGGGACCGGCCGGGCTTCCCCTACTCCGGCCCAACTGTGGAAACCATAGCTTCCGAAAAACCCAGGCTCTCCACGCATTTGACGCACGTCAAGGCTGTGGACCAACGCCGCGCCTTCCTCGGTGAGCGCATAGAGTTCCATAACCGCGTCGAGACGCCGCCGCACCCAGTCGGAGTTACCGGGATGGGGAGTCGGCGAGTAGGAAACCGTGGAAAGCACAGACCTCAACGGAACAGTAGGTCTAGTGGTGGGGGATTGGCGCGCGCGGGTGTCGGCGGGTGTCGGCTTCGGGCTGTCGCTCTGGTGCAGCCGAGGTTGCCCAGTGGAGCGCGTCGCCAATGCTTCTGAGATAGGGGAGTCGGTTGAAACCGGATCGCACGCGGTCAGCAGGATGCCGGCGATGAGAATGAGGACCAATGCTGACATGCTGAGAGTAACCAAGAAGCGGTCTGACAGAGACGGACCCTAGATCAAATTTCGGCCCCGTCGTAGCGGGCAATCTCTACGAACCCGGCTTCCTCATCGGACCAGTCGAAAAGGACCGCCGCGACCACCCGTTGCCCGTCGATCCCCACGACTAGTTGCTGTACCGGGTACGCGGGTCCGGCGCCCCAAGGACTCGTAGCCACCGTCCGGTCCGTCTCCGAGAGGTATGCGCCGCCGTTGGGGTGGGAGTGGTAGATTACGCGGGCGGGAGCATCGCTCTCCAGGCTCCGATTGAGCTCAAGTAGATCGTTGCCCGTCAGCACGTACGCGGTTTCGGCGGTGCGGTCGGCAGCGGTGGGGTGCGTCCCCGACGCTTGTGCATTCTCGCAACTCCGTACGTCGGTCACGCCCGACTCGTCCCTCGGCCCTGATAGCCAACCACAGCATTCGGATGGGAAGGCGTTCCGGGCCTCGCGGTAGACTTCTTCCAACAGGGGGCGGGGTATTTCCAGGGGTACAGGGGCTGCAACCAAATCTATGCTCCCGTGTTAAAGGTTCTCCATAGCTTCTATCGCTCTGCGCCGCCTTTCGCGCTCCCGGGACTTGAGGAGGTCCGAGAAGCGTGTGACGGTATCCTCTTGGTCCGGAGTCTGAATGGAGCCGGGGCGTAGCGTGCGGATCAAGCTGACCGCGGCTTCAGGCGTGTAACCGCAATAAACGAAATAGCAGGCTAGGACCGTACCCGTCCGGCCCAATCCGGCCTGGCAGGTAACCACAACGGGCCGCTCCCAGGTCTCGATCTCCTGCTCGATCCACAGCACCATACGCTCGATCTGTTCCAGCGTCGGCGCGGTGAAGTCGGGGACCGGCTCGTACAGGTCGTGCATTTCCAGGGCTTCGGCGGATATTGTCTGTTCTTCCATGCGGACCACGGAAGTGATGTCCCGCATCTTGAGGAATATCAGGTCCCGGCGACTGGTCGGTCCCTTGGAAGCCGCCAGAGAGCCTTCCAAAATCCAGCTAAAGTTCAAGTATTCCAAGTTCACCTCTCCGGCATCTGTAATCGCGCTTGGAAAATCGGCTCACGGACCTAGGCAGACGGTCCGGTCTGCCGCGCACATTATACTAATCCGGCAAGTTCCGGGCCAACCCGCTCCGCGCCCTCACCAACCGCCTTAACTACTCCTCGATTCCTGTAAATCGCTCTTTCACATGTTCTAGGGTCACGGTTTCAACTTCCAGTGACTTGTCCCGCGAAGTGTGGCCCCGGACGATGCGTATCAGGCTCTTGGGCACCGCCAGCGACTCGGCCAAAAGAGCGATGACCGCTCGGTTTGCCTCGCCGCCCACCGGAGGCGCGGTTACACGAACGTGAAGTACATCCTCGCGAAAGCCCATCACCCGATTTCGGGAGCTTCTTGGGTGTACCCTGAGATTGATACGGGTCACGATGTCTCCGGAAGTGCGGAGCGGGCGGTCTGGTATATTGGATAGAGTAGATTCAACGCCCCGGGAGGCGCCTGTGGAGTATACCAACCTTAAGCTTGAGATAGAAAACGCCGTCGCAACCATCCGCCTGGACCGGCCGAACGCGTTGAACGCTATCAGCCCGGGTCTCCTGGCAGACCTGGAAGATGCGGTCGGCGGTGTGGAGAAGGACGAGAGCATCAAGGCCGTGGTTATTCGGGGCGAGGGAAGGGCCTTTTGCGCCGGGGCAGATCTGGTTTATTTCGAGTCCGCGTTCCAGGACCCGGACGAGCTTCATAAATACCTGACGCGCCTGAACCGATGCTTGTTCAGGCTGGAAGAGCTTCCCGTACCCGTAATAGCGGTGGTCCATGGTTTCGCTCTAGCTGGAGGACTGGAGCTAATGATGGCCTGCGATATGGCTCTGGCCGCGGAAAACGCCCGCCTGGGAGACCAGCACACCAACTTCGGCCTGATGCCCGGGGGAGGATCGACCCAACGCTTGCCCAGGCTCGTTGGAATGCAACTGGGCATGGAGCTACTGACCACGGGAAGGTGGCTATCGGGAACCGAGGCGGCGGAATGCGGACTGGTCCTAAGGGCGGTCCCCGAAGAGGAACTGGACGCGGCGCTGGAGGCCCTGCTAAGCCCCCTCCGAGTCAAGAGCAGGCCAGGACTCGGGTGGATCAAGTCCGTAACGCGACAGGGCAAAGACCTGCCGGTGAGAAGCGGAGTTGCGCTGGAGACCTTCGCTTTCGTGCAATATGTTGCGTCTTCCAGCCACCCTACCGAAGGTTTACAGGCTTTTAAGGAGAAGCGTCAGCCGGAATTCTGACCACATTCGACGTTAGACAGGAATTTTCCTCGATGCTATCATGGCCTTCGGAGTCACCCACTGGCATCGGAATTGGCCCGGCCTCCGCTCAAACCTCCTGAAGTCAACCTCTGGGCAAAGCGTGCAGCTTGCGAATTAAACATATTCTCGAAAATACCAGAACCATCTCCTGCGAGTTTTTCCCTCCCAGGACAGTGGATGGAATACCCGGAGTCCTGCGAGCCGCGGAGCGGCTAAAGGAATTCAGCCCTGACTTTGTGTCCGTCACCTACGGCGCGGGCGGGTCCACCAGGACCTTTACCGAGCAGATCACCGTTGCGCTTAACCAGCAGCGCGACTTGGAAGTCATGGCCCACCTGACCTGTGTGGGTCAGGCCAAGGAAGAAGTGCATCAAGTCTTGGAGCGTCTGGACGAGGCTGGAATCCAGAACATCATCGCCCTGCGGGGCGATCCGCCACGGGGAGACACGGAATTCGTCCCGGCGGAAAACGGATTTCACCACGCGTCCGACTTGATTGACCACATACGCGACAATTTCGACTTTGGTATCGCGGCCGCATGCTACCCTGAGGGCCACACCGAGTCCGAGGACCTGGACGCCGACCTCAGTTACGCCAAGCTCAAAGTGGAGAAGGGGGCGGACTTCCTCATTACCCAACTTTTCTTCGACAACGAGGACTTCTTTGATTTTACTCGCAGGGCCCAGCAAGCGGGCATAGATGTGCCCATCATCCCCGGCGTCTTGCCGATCTTGAGCGCGAGCCAGATACGGCGGTTTACCTCGCTATGCGGCGCCAAAATTCCCGAGGCCCTGGACCAGGATTTGGAACGCTACGCCGACGATGACCGCGGCGCGCGGGAACTGGGCGTCGAGTACGCAACCCAACAAGTCGCGGAACTTTGGGAAAACGGCGTTCCGGGGATACATTTCTACGTGCTCAACCGCAGCTACTCGGTGTCCAAGATTCTGAGCAACCTGGGACTAGCCGAGCATACTCCCCCAGATTAACCCTCGGCCCCACGTACTGGAATGGCGACGCCGTCCAACCTTGCCCTGACCCGGAATGTGGCCTGACTGCCATGCTCTCCACTGGTGTAGACATTATCGAAATCCCGCGTATCCGCCGCATGGTGGACCAGTACGGCCAGCGGTTTTTGGACCGCATCTACACGGCCGGTGAAAAATCATACTGCCGAGGGAGGGCGCCCAACCTGGCCGCCCGGTTTGCAGCCAAAGAAGCCACCATGAAATCACTGGGCACCGGAGTTCGGGGTGTGGGCTGGAAGGATATCGAGGTTGTACGCGCGTCCAGTGGAGCCCCTGGCATCAAGCTGCATGGCAGGGCCCAGGCAAGGGCCCAGCGCCTAGGCGTGCGGGAGATATCCGTTAGCCTATCCCACTCCACCGAATACGCGGTGGCATTCGTCGTGGTGGAGCAAGACGGCCCGGCATGAAAATCGTTACCGCCGCCCAGATGATCGCGTTGGAGCAGGCTTCAGAGCGCCAGGGGGTCAACACCGACACCCTGATGGAAAACGCGGGGTTGGCGGTTGCGGAAAGCTGCCGCAGACTCCTGGGGGGCGCAGCGGGGAAGCGTATCCTGGTCCTTATCGGACCGGGGAACAACGGGGCCGACGGGCTGGTAACCGGGCGGCATCTGAGGCGGTGGGGCGCGGACGTAACCGCCTACGTGGTCAGGGGACGGCCCAGCCACGATCCCAAGATGGAACTTGCCCTCGGCTACGGCATCTCAGTCGCGGACGCCTCCAACGACTCAAGCCTGGAAGTCTTGGACCAGCTTCTTAGCCGTTCGGACATGGTCGTTGACGCGATCCTTGGGACCGGTCGTTCCCGTCCCCTCACAGGTCAGGTTCGTGACGTCGTTAGCCGTTTGAACAAGCGCCCGGGTAACTCGCGGCCTCCCCTGCTGGCGATGGATCTTCCCACCGGGCTAAATTGCGACACAGGTGAAGTGGACCCAGTATGTCCAACCATGGACGTAACCGTCGCCCTGGGACGCCCCAAGATTGGACTCCTGGCTTTCCCCGGAGTCGAACTCGCCGGCCGGCTGGAAATCGCCGACATCGGCCTAGCCCCGGGCTTGAAAGGCGAAGAGGACATCGACCTTGAACTGCTGACAGCGGAATGGGTTCGTAGCCGCCTTCCGGACCGCCCTCTTAACTCGCACAAGGGCACCTTCGGCCACGCGTTGGTCGTAGCCGGTTCCCGCAATTACGTGGGAGCGGCGTATCTGGCATCCCAGGCGTCCGTGCGCACGGGTGCGGGTCTGACCACCCTGGCGTCGTGCCAAGGGGTTTACGCAATCGCCGCTGGCAAGCTGACCGAAGTCATCCACCTTCCCCTGCCGGAAGACGACAACGGGAGAATTCGTTCCGACGCCGCCCAATTGATAAGAAAGGACCTGGGCCGGTACAGCGCTCTGCTGATCGGATGCGGTCTTGGTTGGTCTCCAGGAACGACCAGGCTTTTGCGGGGACTGCTGTTCGGAGACCCACCCTGCCCCGTGCCTGCGGTTATTGATGCCGACGGCCTCAATTGTCTGTCCACGATAGATGAGTGGTGGAAAAAGTTAGGCGCGCCCGTGGCCTTGACTCCCCATCCCGGCGAGATGGCTACGTTGGTGGGGACTTCCAACGCCGAGGTCCAGCGCGACCGGATGGGGATTGCCAGGGAGTGGTCAAGGCGATGGAACGTGACCGTCGTGTTGAAGGGTGCGCATACGGTAATCGCCGCGCCGACCGGGCTTGTGCGCATGGCGCCTTTCGCCAACCCGGGCATGGCTTCAGGTGGGACGGGAGATGTTCTAACCGGTGTGATTGCGGGACTGATGGCCCAAGGTCTGGACACGACCACCGCCGCTTGTTGTGGGGTGTATCTGCACGGGCTCGCGGCGGAAGCCACCACCGGAATCATGGGGAATGCCGGGTCCTTGGCCTCAGATCTGGTCCAACAGATACCCCACACTATGCACCGGGTCAAACAGTAGGCACCCCAGAAAAGTCGCACCGGGCGCCCTTGGACCTCCCATCGCCGTCCATATTCTCGAGGCTCTAAAGACTGAATCTCAAGGGTAGTTTCAGAAAGGCCTTATGCTATACTGAAGTTGCTTCTCTCACATAAATTGTGTCCAGGGGATGACCTTCATACAGGGTCATCTAGGCTCGGAAGGATACCTCCGCGGAGGGAATATCGCGAATGCGGTGGCCGCCGCGGTATTGGCGGCACTGGGTAGATGTCGGGAACCGCAGGCTATTCACCAATAAGCATGCCATCGCTCTCAGGCACGTAGGACCCGCAATGTCTTTGGAGCTATTCCTCGAAACCCTCAGTGACGAGACCGGGCCTATCCCGGTTACTGAATTCGTTGAACTCTCCGACCTCTCCCCCGCTGAGCTTGGCGTCTTTGCTCGGACCTGGTTCGGTATAGAGCACGACAGGAAGCAGCGGATCGTTACGGCCATGGTGGAGTCGGCGGAAGAAAACACCGAATTGGACTTCTCCGCCATCTTCAAGATGTGCCTCAAGGACAAGGACGAGTTCATCCTGGAAAAGGCGATAGAGGGGCTGTGGGAGCAAGAGGACCGCTCGATCATACCCAGCCTGGTCCAGGTGTTGCAGTCTGACCAGAGTCCCGGAGTGCGAGCGGCGGCGGCGGTTGCGCTGGGGAAATTTCCCGTCCTGGTGCAGGAGGGTAAACTGCTGGCCAGAGACAGGGACACGCTTCATGACAGCCTGATGGATATATTGGAGAATCCGGACCAACCGTTGGAGGTCCGGAGGCGCAGCCTCGAAGCGATAGCTCCTCTCAACACGAGCAAGATCCAAGAGTTGGTAACCCGAGCGTACGACAGCGACGACATAGACCTTAAATCCAGCTCCATCTATGCAATGGGACGCACAGGCGAACTAAGTTGGCTGCCTGTGCTCCTCCGTGAACTCGAAAGCCGAGAGCCGTCCATACGGTACGAGTCGGCCCACGCTTGCGGTGAACTGGGGGAAGAAGACGCTATACCCCACCTCATACCCCTGCTCCAGGACGACGACTATCAGGTCCAATTGGCCAGCGTCAACGCCCTGGGGAAGATCGGTGGCAGCATGGCAAAAAAGGTGTTGGTAAATTGCATCAGGGAAGGCGACTCCGTGCTCGAAGACGCGGCCAAGGCGGAACTGGAGAACCTCGAATTTCTGGAGGACCCTATGGCGTTCACATCCGAATCGTGACCATTACGGGTCTCCCTTAGCATTAAACCGGTGGCGGCAGTCCGTGACCGTTCTCACTCAACAACAAACCCACCTCCTATCCCACGCTCGTATCGGCCACCTGGCAACCGCCAGCAAGACCGGCGCTCCTCATGTTATTCCAGTGTGCTTCGAACTGCTAGACGGTTTGATCTACTCTGTCCTCGACCAGAAGCCCAAACGCACTGGCTTAACCCGGCTCCGCCGGGTAAGGAACATATTTGCCAACCCCCTTGTAAGCCTGGTAGTGGACCATTATGAGGAAGACTGGTCCCGCCTCTGGTACATCCTGGTTTCTGGCCTCGCCGAGTTGCTCGAGGAAGGCGACGAGCGTGCTTCCGCTATTCCGGCGCTGCGGTCCAAATACTCCCAGTACCGGAACATGGACATCGACTTCAACCCTGTGATTCGCATATCTCCCGAGCGGGTCGTGGCCTGGGGCAAGGGCGTCTGATAGTTGCTCCAAGCCGGGGCGCCATGGCAGGCTCCGCGGGCCTGACGAAGCCACTTTCCGGGTGTCCTCCCAATTTGACACGCTGTAGCGGGCCAACCTACACTGCCCAGGAATTCCCGCATGAGGAGAGTGGCATGAACGGTGTTACGGCGATCGCGAACGTTTTGAAGATGGAGGGTGTGGACTTTATAGCGTGCATCCCCTCCAATCCCCTGATAGAGGCCGCTGCCATAGCGGGTATACGCCCCATCGTGTTCCGTCAGGAATGCACCGGCGTACACATGGCCGATGGCTTTTCCCGCATCCACAACGGGAAACGGCTCGGCATCTTTCTGATGCAGTCAGGACCGGGGGCGGAAAACGCTTTCGGAGGTGTGGCCCAGGCCTATGCCGATTCGGTGCCGATCTTGCTATTGCCAGCGGCCGCCTCCCGGGACCGCTTGGGGATACCTCCCACCTTCAGCCCGTCTCGCAGTTACGAGACCATCACGAAGTGGTCGGCGCAGATCCCGGCGGCCAGCCAGGTGACCGAGGTAATGCGGAGGGCCTTCACCAAACTAAGGAGCGGACGCCCCGGCCCCGTTTTGCTGGAGATACCCTCGGACGTGGGGGCGGAAGAGCTGGATGAGCTCGACTTCGACTATGAAGCCCCGCCGATCGTGCGCACCGCCGCCGACCCGGACGCAATCAGCCGCGCCGCCGCCGCGCTGTTGGCCGCCGACCGGCCAATCATCCATGTCGGCCAGGGAGTCCTTTACGCCGAAGCCACTGAAGGGTTGCGCCAGGTGGCCGAATTCCTCCAAGCGCCGGTTATGACGACCATGGCCGGGAAGAGCGGGTTCCCGGAGAACCACCCGCTTTCGGTTGGCACTGGCGCCACTAGTATTCCCGAAGGCGTGCATCACTATCTCACCAGATCAGACCTGGTGTTCGGTATCGGTTGCAGCTTCAGCAAGACCAATTTCGGGGCTCCAATACCGCCGGGGAAGGTGGTAATCCATTCCACCAACGACGACACCGACATCAACAAGGACTACAAGTGTCAACACCCGCTGGTAGGCGACTCCAAACTAGTCCTACGTCAACTCTTAGAGGAATTAAGACGGCAGACCGGCTCAGAGGGACGCCCCACCAACCAGACATTGCATGACGAGATTGACGGCATAAAACAGCGGTGGCTCGACCGTTGGATGCCCAAGCTCACCTCCAACGAAACACCCATCAACCCCTACCGGGTGGTCTGGGACCTGATGCATACCGTTGATCTGGACAACGTTATCGTCACCCACGAATCGGGCAGCGCGCGGGAATACATGGTGCCATTCTGGGAGGCCCGGGACCCCCGGTCCTTTATCGGATGGGGAAAGTCGACCCAGCTCGGTTACAGCCTCGGGTTGGCGATGGGCGCCAAGATGGCCGCGCCGGAGAAGCAGGTCATCAACGTCATGGGCGACTTTGCCTTCGGCTCCGTGGGTATGGACATCGAGACCGCGGTCCGGGCGAACCTGCCGATCATTACCATCGTGCTGAACAACTCCACTATGGCTATCTACGACGACAGCCGGATGCCGGTGTCCGTCCAGCAGTACAACATCAAGGGTGTGACCGGTCAGTTCTCCGAGGTAGCCCAGGCCCTTGGCGCCTACAGCGAGAAGATCACCGAGCCTCAGGAAATCGTCCCGGCTATCCGCCGGGCCCTGGAGATCAACCGCAACGGCCAGACCGTTTTACTGGAGTTCATCACCAAGGAAGAGGGCGAATACTCCAAGTTCCAATGGTGACTTAGGAACTGCGCGGCGGTCAGCCTTCCCTTTCGATAGGGCGGCTGCCCGTCGGCGCCTTCGCTGCCGCTACCAGTAGACACGCCGCCAACGCGACCCACGCCAGGGCGAAGAAAGCTCCCTTGTAACTCCCTGTCGCGTCGAAGAAGATCCCGGAGACCAGCGGGCCCACTGCGAACCCCACGACCTGGGCGGCCCTCCCTACTCCGAAGATGGATCCCAGTGCCCCGCGTCCGTAATAGCTGGACCACATTATGGGCGTCAAAGTGTTGATTCCCGCAGACGAAACCCCGGACAACACCGCATATAGATAGGTCACCAAGAGATTGTCGGCCACAATGAGCAGACCCAGGCTCGCCGCAGCCGTCAAGAAAAGACCAACCATCATCCATCGGGGAGAAGCCCGGTCGGCCAGCGCACCCAACAACAGGGCTCCTACAGCCCCGAAGATGAACATTACCGTGATGGCCGCGACCGCTGCCCCCGCATCCATCCCCTGACCGGTCAGGTAAGAAACCAGATGTAGTTGCACGCCAGACGATGCGGCGCTCACCATTAACAGCGAAACCAATATCGCCCAAAACGCCGGCGTTCTCGACACCTCCCTTAGTCCCAAGGACGGTTCTCCTGGTAACATCGCTGTCCGGTCATCCGGGAAACTTTCTTCTCCCAACTGGGCCTGGTCCCCGTCCACGGCCAGTCCCAGGTCCTCAGGCTGGCGGCGGACCAAGAGCGAGCAAGGCACAACCCCTACCAGAAACATTACTCCGGCCAGAGTCAACCAAGCCTCCCGCCATCCCCAGGCCGTGATTACCCATTGCGTAACAGGGGCCAAGACAATCGTGCCCGCCGTTCCGGCGAAAAACACCAGGCCAGTCGCCTTCCCCCGGTACCTTAGGAACCACTTCCCCCCAGTGACAGAAGTCCCTATCTTTATTCCGCCTTGGTCGGCTATCCTTGATGCCGTGAAGGCCAGGTAAAATCCCAACAAGGCCTGCACCAAAGACAGGTAAATGCAAGCCAGGCCGACGATGCCGCCGCTGACCACCAACACCATCCTGGACCCATATCGGTCAACCAGGCGGCCCGTGAACGGGGCCAGCGACGCGCCCAGAATGGCCCCCACGCTGGTCGCCCCGGCGATTTCGGTCCGGCTCCACCCGAACTCTTCGGTTATGGGCACGACGAAAATAGACAAGATGGCGATCGACGAAGCGGCATTGGCGAACTCCATGCCTCCCGCGACGGTAACAACTACCCACCCGTAGTAAAAGGACCTAGGCATGAGTCGCATCAACAAGTCTGCTCTTCCCTGACCGGCGGTTTCCAATTCGGCTTGCCGACGGTCGCCGGGTTAGTGTACCAGAGTGGCCCAGTGTCCTTTTTTGGCGCCGTGTTCTCTGTTATAGGAGAGATATCGCATGGCAACATCGATCTCGACCACCGAATCGGACCAGTACCATACCCTAATCCGGGACCTGCCCCAGGGAGAAAGACCCCGGGAGCGGCTTAAGAACTACGGGCCGCGCTACTTGAGCAACACCGAGCTTATCGCCATTCTGCTACGGACCGGAATGCAAGGGGAGAACGTGCTTTCGGTGGCTTCCCGGGTCCTTTCCAGATTTGGAGGTCTCTCCGGGCTCGCCAAGGCCAATTTCGCGGAGCTATGCGCGGAACGCGGGCTTAGCGAGGCCAAATCCTCTCAGCTCTTGGCTGCGCTGGAACTTGGCCGCCGTTTCGTTTCTCAATCGCCGGAGGAACGAGCCACCATATCTTCACCCCAGGACGTGGCAAACCTCCTAATTGCGGATATGGCCGTGCTTGACCAGGAACATCTTCGGGTTTTGCTGCTAAACACACGAAACGAAGTACTGGGCGTCCAGGAAATCTACGTTGGCAACGTCAACAGCTCGGTGGTTAGGGCTGCGGAAGTGTTCCGGCCAGCGGTCCGGGAAAACGCGCCATCGATAATGGTCGTGCACAACCACCCATCCGGTGACCCGACACCCAGTCCCCAGGATGTTTCGATAACCAGAGAACTGATAGACTCGGGCAAGATGCTCGGCATTGAGCTTCTGGACCATGTAGTGTTGGGCAGCGGCGACCGGTACGTCAGCCTCAACGAACGCGGTCTCGCGTTCAAATGAACGCTATATTCTTGTCAGGATCTGGTCACGTCCTATTTCAAAGATGCTAACTAACGGGACTCGATGCAATTGGTGGATGGGGTTCGTACCCGGACTTTCTGGGGTGCCAACCCGCTATTGTCCCTGGTGGAGATCGACGCCAACTCGGAGGTGCCCTGGCATATCCATCCCCACGAGCAGGCAGGGATAGTCATCGAAGGCGAGATGGAAATGGGCGTCGGATCCGAAGTGAAGGCGCTGAACCCAGGCGACATGTACATCATTCCTGGTGGAGTTGAGCACTACGCCAAATGTAGCGGCACACGCGCCAAAGCCTTGGACCTATTTAGTCCGGTGCGTGAAGAGTTTAAGTATTAGCGTCCTTGACCGTCTACGGGCGAACGGCGAGACCCTACGCACAGAGAATCGACTTGACATCATCTTCCGGCGGGCAGTACGCTTTCAGGCAGTCCCCGAATCTTAAAGCGGTCGAGTTTGAGGCTTCGGGGTTCGAGGGGATATAGCTCAACTGGGAGAGCGCGGCGTTCGCAATGCCGAGGTTGGGGGTTCGAGCCCCCCTATCTCCACAACCCGCCCCTGTAGCTCAGAGGATAGAGCGGCGGCGTCCTAAGTCGCGCGTCGGGGGTTCGAGTCCCTCCAGGGGTACCACCAATCTTAGCAAGACCCTGACCCACACCCTGACTTGCGCGGTTTGGGACAAATCGTCGCTCACGGTTAGTGGCCTATTAATCGCAACGGGGACTCCGTGTCTCCACCGGGCGCCGGTTGCGGGATAGTCCATGCCCGGCCCACGTATCAATCTTCACCTGTACCCACGTAGTCTGACCGATGAACGGTGTGCTAGGAATGGGCCAGCGCCAGAACCGGAAGATCAAGGCCTATTGTCCGGACTTCGCACCGATTCGCCGACTCCTCGGTGAATTGGACGCTGCCTTCGTCGAGATTAAAGAACAGGTCGACTTCTACTACAACCTGCCGGAGTCCGGAGACGGGGAGGGAACACGGCGGCTCAAGCTTCGCGTCGAGCACGGTCAGCACCAGATCATTTACTACTACGACCGCCAGGAGAATGGCGCCCGCAGCAGCGAGTTCCAACTATGGTACCTCGGCGATCCTCAGATTGATCCTCAGATTAAGGATGTATTGGACGCCGCCCTCGGCATCCGCGCGGTCGTCCATAAAAATCGCGAGCTATGGCGCAAGGACAACGCCATATTCAACCTGGACTCGGTCGAGGACATCGGTCATGTATTCGAGGTGGAAGTACAGCACGACGGTGTCCGCGACATCGAGGCGCAGGTGCAAGAGTATAGGCGCATTTTCCGTCCCTACCTGGGTGCGATCATCGAAGGTTCCAACGAAGACCTGATACCACCCTCCCCATAGACGCACCCTCATTAGTCAAGGGACCAATCTTGCACGGTGTTTTGATTCTCACACTTGGTCAAATCATAGTGGCCCTGCCTCAATTCTACGGGCTCGTCTTTTCGGCCTCGAACCAGAATCTAGGAAGTCGTGCATCGGGTTACGTCCCTGAACTTTGACATAGCTGGATTCTCGCTTTCTCGAGAAAGACAGGGCTCGGGAGATGCCGGGGATGGCCAACACGGCCAACAATCCAGAGACCGCGCCAACCCAACAGACGAACTCTCCGTACTGTCACGGAATCCATTACAATTCTAAGGTGACTATTTCAACCCTCCCAATCACCGCCGCACTCGAACATCCGGATTCGGCCGGACCAACTCCGTTATTGGAGCGAGCAACCGGGTCCTCGACTTGGTAGAGACCAACGCGAGCGCCACCGGCGAGTCTTACTTTCGGCGGATGCTGGGCCCCTGGCGGGCATCCGACTTCCGGTGGTACTGGACCAGTTCCGCCACCCAAGCAGTCTCACAAGGGATGCAGTTCCTGGTCATTGGCTGGCTGGTGTTGGAAGTCACCGAATCAAAGACCCAGTTGGGGCTGCTCCTCTTCCTCTACGGCGTGCCAAACGTCGGCCTGCTTATGGTAGGCGGCGTCATTGCCGACCGCGTCAACCGAAAGCGGCTCCTGATGGCGATTCAGACCGCAGTTGGCGCCCTCATCGCGGTGCTGGCAACCCTCTCCATCACGGGCGTTATTACGATCTGGCATATCTACGTCGCGGGAGTCGTGTTGGGCGTGCTCCAGGCTCTCAACCAACCGGCGCGAGTCGCGATGGTCGCCGACCTGGTGGATGAGCGCACCCTGTTGGATGCCGTGGCCCAATTTAACGTCGCTGTCCACATTGGCAGGATCGTCGGGCCACCCTTGGTGGGAGCGGTTATTGATGTATGGAGCATCAGCTACGCCCTCTTCATGAACGCTTCGTTCTACGTGGTCAGCGTTTTATGCGTTTCACGAATCAGCGCGCCGCCCAGCCGGCCCAAGCCGGCATCCGTGCCTTTTTCGAGGAACTTCGTGGACGGCCTCACCCATATCCGCGACGCGCCGGTGCTGCTAACAGTGATCATCCTGGCCTGCTCATTCGGTGGGTTCGGCATGTCCCATCTACAGGTCATCCCGGCCTTCGCCCAAGACCAGCTAGGCAGTGGAGCTTACGAGGCGGGCCTGCTGCTCTTGGCTTCGGGAATAGGGTCCTTGATTGGCAACCTCAGCCTGACGTTCATGGGCCGTGCCTGGCTTTACCGATGGCTGTTGGCTTGCCTCGGGTTGTTCGTGATTTTCCTGACGTTGTTCGCTTGGTCTGTCTGGTTCTGGGTGTCGTGGGGCTTATTCCTGGTATTAGGAGCGTTGAGCCTGGGCACGGTTTGGCCGCTGGCCACGACGATCCTACAGCTATCATCAGCGCCGGAGGTGCGGGGACGGGTGATGGGGGTCCTCCACTTCACGCCGGGTTTCCACTACTTGGGTGCGCTACCGCTGGCTGCAGCGGCGGGCTGGATCGGTTGGCCCATGTTCATTAGCGTCGCGGCTGCGCTTTGCCTTTTGGTTACGATTTGGTTCGGCCTGGGCAGAACATCGGGCAGGCGCCTGGCTGCCGCGCCAATGGCTTCAAGATGAAACGGCGGGCGGCGAAATTTGCCTACATGCGTCTCCGCCGCCCGAACCATACGAGACCCGCGGTGAGTCCCAACAACCCCAAGTCTCCCGGAATATGGCCAACATTGAACGAAGCAGCACACTCCATTCCGGCCTTTGGCCCTCCGCTCGCAGGACCCGTTTCAGTTGGCGCTTCGGTCCTGGGAGCCGGTCCTGGATCCTCACGAGGCCCTGTTTCACTCATTGGTCCGAAGGCGGCTATGCCGTGTTCGAGTTCCGCAAGGTCGGTGTCAGCCTCCCGGAGAAGCCGCGTCCGGCTGCACAAGCCGACCGTTTCGCCGTCGCGTGAGTACACAAGGTATTTTTCACCTTCTACGAAGGTGAACCCACAGCTTGCTTCGGACCTCTCCGTGGTGAGGGAGAACGCATGGCTCATAGGTCCTTTCCACAAGACAGACGTCTTGAATTCGACGGTCGTGGAGTCGCTAGAAGACATTGTCCTTATACCGAATGGAGGCTCATGCTCCTTCACCGAGACCACGGTGCCGGCGAAGACCAGCTTAGAATTGGCCAGTGCCTCCGAGGAAGATCCGGGAGTTACACAGGAGCAGGCGTGAGTTCGCCCGGTATTCGCTAGGAACCAGATACCCAATAGGGCCACTACCAAGGCTACTGTCATGATCTTCAAGTTGGATTCCTTCATGCTCCATCTTGCGCGGAAGAGGGGCATGTGATCACATGCCCCTGCATAGCCGGGTCAGGGTCGGGCCCTACCGGTCCGCAGACCTTGACTTGATCATGTGAGCCCTCACCACCAGGTCCGTGAACTCGGCCATGTTCGCATCCTGTGGAAGCAGGTCTCGGACCCTGCGTGCCTCGTTGGCCACGTCTTCCAAGCTGCTCTCCTGGGCCCAATAGCTCTCACGCAGCACCTCCGCATATTCCGCTACGACCGCCGCCATCTGGAACCTCGGCGGCGCGTCCTCGAACCCATCCGCCAAGTCCTCCCTATCGAACTCACGCCGCAGTTCGGTCACCTTGCCACTGTCCGGGTCCTCATAGCGCAGGTAGACCGTCGCAACCTCCCCTTCCGCACCGTCATGCATCTTGATTTCGTACAGGGCCGTTACGCTGTGCCCCGCTCCGATCTCGCCCGCGTCCACCTCATCGTTCCGGAAGTCCTGGTCCGCCACCCGCCGGTTCTCGTAGCCCAACAACCGGTAGCTCCGGACCGCCTCTGGGTTGAACTCCACCTGTACCTTGGCATCTTTGGCGATGGTCTGAATCGTCCCAGTCAAGTCCTCGACGAATATCCTCCTCGCCTCCGCCAGCGTGTCGACGTAGTAGTATGCTCCGTCTCCGTCGTTGGCCAGTTGCTCCATCAAGACGTCGTTGTAGTTCCCCATCCCAAAGCCCACGGTGGTCAGAGTCACTCCCTCTGCCACGTTCTGTTCCACCTGTTTCAGGATCGAGTCCGACCCCGTGTTGCCGACATTCCCCACACCGTCCGACAGCACGATCACACGGGTGATCCTGTCGCGTTCCACCTCGCGCACCGCCATTCCATAAGCTAGTTTCAAGCCCTGTTCCACGTAGGTGGAGCCTCCCGGCCGCAGCCTATCTATCGCCGACAGTATCTCATCCTTGTCCCGCCCACTGGTGGGTTCCAGCAACACCGACCCGCTAGAAACGTAGACCACTATCCCCACCTTGTCACTGTCCCTGAGTTGGCCGACCAGGAGCCGCAACGACCGCTTGACCAGTTCCAGCCGGTCCTCACGTGCCATGGACCCTGAGACGTCTATGGTGAATATCAGGGTCGCGTCCTTCCGGTCCTCTTCGAATACCGACTTGCCCTGAAGACCCACACGCATCAGCCAATGATTCGCCCCGCCAAACGGTGAGGGAGAACCCTCGACATGGATAGCGAACGCTTCCTGCTCCGGCCTGGCATACCCCTGGTCGAAAAAGTTGACGAACTCCTCTACCCGAATTGAGTCGGGGTCAGGGATGTTGCCGTCGTGAACGTAACGACGCGCCACAGTGTACGACCCGGTGTCCACGTCCATGGCGAAAGTCGAGAGGTTATCATCCTCAGTGTCGATAAACGGGTTGACCCCGTAGCCCTTGAAGAAGGTCAGGTCATAGGCCTTGTCATTCACCGTGGCCGACCCTCCGATGGAGTTGAACCCCTCGCTGGTTGGTCCCTGTCCAAGAGGGACCTGGGTCGCCGCTGCTCCACCCCGGACTACTCCCTTTGATCCGGGACCCGCGGCTCCTGAGGCTCCTGAGGCTCCTTGGGCTCCTTGGGGTCCTTGGGGTCCTTGGGGTCCTCGAGGCCCTGCATATTCCAATAATTGAGGTCCCGCAGGTTCCGAGGGCGCCCGCGATGTGTCGTAAACGACCGTTTCCGAAGCCATGTCCTTGACCGGCTGACGGTACTGTGCGGAAGCGGGTTCCGCCTTCTTCGAGCTGGGCAAGGGCTCTGGTAGTCCAGCCCCGGCACAAGCCATTAGCCCTCCAATCAACAAGGACATTGCTCCAACCGTCAGGATTTTCCTAAAATCGATCACCATCCTAAAATCCTCCTACTTGTACCATTCGTATAAGCCATGGTTGCCTCGTTCCGGTCCGCCAGTTGGATTTGCTGCCCCGGAACATGGGTCAAGGATGGCGACTCTTGGTGTACACTCCGAACTACAGATGTGTCACATTCCACTCGCATCGCGAGTCTGAGTTGTAACACTTGCCCACTTTCGCCGACCTTCTAACATCCTACATGGCGCGGATAGGCGTCGGCGACGCAGAATTCGCCCGCCGCCTCGGGGTGAGCCGGTTGACCCTCATCCGGTGGAAGGAAGGCGTCACCCTTAGGCCCCGTTACCGGGAAGATGTGCTCCGGTGCGCTGAATTGCTCCGTCTCGGACCGGATGAGCGGGATGGCCTGCTCCTGTCCGCCGGGTTCTCTCCCGTGGACGCACCTCAGCCTGAAGATGCTCAAGTCGATCCGTCTTCGGCAGACGCGGATGACGCGAATGAGACCGATGAGCCCCGACCACTTGTTCAAGAAGCCGAACCGGACAGCGGTGTCCAGGGATCCAGGACCCGGAAAAAGCCCCTAGCCTTGGCGGTTGCTTTGGTGGTGTCGTTGGTCGCCCTTGGCGCAGGGGGTGGCGCCGTGATGTTCATGCGTGGGCCCAGCCACGCCACCGCCGCCGATGGGGAATCGTTGATCCTGATGGCCGAATTCGTAAATTACACCGCGGGACAGCAGGGCTTCAACGTCAGGGGACGTCTGAAGCAGGAGATCGATCAAGAGGTCCGCAAGTCGGGCCTCTCTACTATACGCACTGCCGACTGGCCGATGACGATTGCTAGTGAGTCCGCCGCGTCTGATGCGGGTCAGCGCGCCAATGCGGCCATGGTCATCTGGGGTGAATACGATAGCGGCCGGGTCATGGCGAATTTCACCATACCGGAAGGCAAGTCCGCCACTCATCAACAACTTGTGGTTGATATAGACTCATCCCCATCGGACCTGCCCACGACAATCAACATCGACCTGCCAGACGAGGTCCGCTCCCTTGCCTTGTTGACGCTTGGCCAGTTGTATCTGGACCGGAGTGACTTCGACCATGCCAAGACGGTCTTGGTCCAGGCGCTGGCGCGTCCCCCCATAGACCCCGACACCCTGGCGAGCCTGCGTTACCGGCTGGGGCTCGCCTACTTGGGTGGCGAGTTGGCGGACCTGGACGAGGCAATATGGCTCTTTACCCAGGTGCTTGCGGTGAAACCCCGGTCGGCGGACACATATAGCAGCAGGGGGATTGCTTATTCGGAACGGGGCCGGAAAGACGACTCCGCGTTGGCCGTCCGCGATCTTTCCCAAGCGGTTGCCATCTCCCCAGACTCGGAAAGCTCGTTCGTCAATCGGGCCGCTATCTACCTGGAACGGGGATGGCCCAGAGACTCAGACTTGGCCCTGGGCGACTTGGAGACCGCCTTGTCCATCAACCCCAGGTCCACCATTGCGCTGGTCAACCGCGCCGCCGCCTACCTAGTACTACAGTCGCACATATTGGCTAAGGTGTCGGAGACGGCGCTTATAGTGGCAGTGGCGGGCCCTGGCTTGATGGCGCCGCCTCCATCGGGACCACGCCAGCGCCGATTTGTTCAAAGGCATTGGCCGCCAGATCAACCGGTACAGCAGTCGGCGTACCTCGGGAACCGTCAGCGGTATCAGGGCTTCATCCCACTCCGGTTCTCCCCCTTTTTACCGTAGAAGCATGCGTTGGCCTGTTGCCGGATCACTGCCAGGTAGGCGTGGGCCAGCATGGCCAGGGTGATGTGCCGGTGCCAGCCCTCCCATTTCCGCACTTCATACTGGTCCAGCCCAACCTGTCCTTTGGCCTCCTCAAAGCACTCTAAGGTGGTCCACCGGGTCCCCGCCACCTGAACCAGGTCCTCCAGGGTTGTGTCCGCTGGACCGAAGCAGACGTAGTAGGCCAACTCTTCAGGCTGGGCAATGCTGCGGCGGGCCAAAAGCCAGTACCCCCTGCCAGGTTCCCTCAAGGGCCGTATCCCCACCCTGGTCCAGTCGTAGACCCGGGGACCTTTGGCTCCGTTGCCAGCGCCGCACCTACTCCAGCGGGTTTCTTCCACTCCGGACGCTAGTTGGTCCGCCCTCACCTGCCGTGGCCCTTTATCCGTCAGGACCCACAGCTTCTCGTTGCTCTTGATGGCCAGTACATGGGGTATTCCCCTCTCTTCCAGTCACAGCCGCAGATTGCGATCACTGCCGTAGACCTCGTCTCCAGCGACCCAGCGGAAGGGAACTCCCGCTTCCACCGCTCGCTCCAGCGTCTCCCGGGCCAGTTGCGGCTTGGTCCGGAAGGCCACCTCCTCGGGCACTGCAGCCTCCCGCCGTCGTTCTGCATCATCGGCCCACACTTGGGGCAGGTACAGTTCCCGGTCCAGCAGGACCCTGCCATGGGTTGTGGCATAGGTCAGAAAAACTCCTATCTGGCAATTTTCGATCCGCCCCGCCGTCCCACTGTATTGGCGCTGTACCCTCACCGACTTGGTCCCCTTCTTCAGGAACCCAGTCTCGTCCACCACCAGCACGCCATCAGTTTCACCTAAATGCTCCACAACGTAGTCCCGCAGGTCGTCGCGTACCAGGTCGGCATCCCAGCTATAGGTGGACAGCAACCGCTGCACCCCGTCGGGCGTGGCGTCGCCCGCCTGCTCCGCCAGTTGCCACCTGTTCTTGCGCTCTACCGGAGAAAGGAGTCCCTTCAGATACTCCAACGCCCGCCGGCGAGGTTCCGAACGGTGAAATCGTCCGGCTATGCACCCATGAACTCCCTCAATGCCCCTGGCCCACCGCGCCACTTCCAACACTTCGTCCCTGTCCGTTGCCACCACCTCACCTCACTCACTTCCTGAAGTAGCTTCATTCTACTAAGAACTATCTGCGGCTGTAGTATTAGACCGGGGCGAGGAGGGAGACCTGGAAATGGCATTCGACGACCTGGAGCAAGCCATAGACATTCAACCCGGCCTCGCCGCCGCCTACATAAACTTGGGCAACGCATACCTAGACAAGGGTGGAAAATCCGCCCTCAAGTCCGCAGCGAAAGAATTGACGCGCGCAATAGAGCTCGAGCCTGACTCCCAAGTAGCGCATTTCAACCGCGGGCTGGTTAATTCGGCACTCCAAGACTGGGACCTGTCGACCAGTGATTTTTTGCGTGCCCAAGCGCTGCGACCCAACGACATCAAGACCAACACCACGCTATGCTGGCATTTGGGTATCCGACAGGAGCCGCACCGCGCAATGCCTTATTGTGATTTGGCGGTCTCCATGGACCCTAGTGGTCTGCCTCTGGACAGTAGAGGACTAGTCTACGCGGTGATGGGCCGCCACGTCGAAGCCATAGACGACTTCCAGGACTTCCTGCTCTGGGTAGACAGGTCAGTCAAAGAGAGCTGCCGAGGCCATTATCGGAACAGCCGACTGGCCTGGATAGATGCGTTGAGCGCGGGCAAGAACCCCTTCGACCGGGAGACCCTCGTTGAGTTGCGCGTAACACCCATTTCTTCCAGGGATGATCCCTGCTGAAGGCAACTAATCCTTTTCAAAGCGTTCCCATTAGTCTAAAATATTGCCTGGACGAGATCGCGACACTTCGGCGTCGCGATCTCGTCGTACGCAGGAGCGTAGCTCAGTCTGGCCAGAGCGCTGGTCTCCAAAACCAGTGGTCGCGGGTTCGAATCCTGCCGCTCCTGCCAAGCCTCTCTTTCCCGTAATCTTCGGTAGCTCCGTACCCCCTTTGTATTTACATTCCGCTACCCCCAACCTCGCGCACCGGTCACTCATGCCCGACCGACTGCCGTAAACTAAGGAGGACATCATGCCAGGAATAGGCACACTCAAGCAACGCATCAAGGCAGGTGAGATAGTCATCGGCGTTTCCGTGCCTCTGGACTCAACGAGAGGCCAGTTGGAAGACATCCTGAGCAAGGACAGCTACGATTTCTTGACCGTGGACAGCCAGCACAGCCCCTATAACGAGGAGAAACTGGCCGCTCTCTGCATCCAGTCGGAAGACCTGGAAATGCCGGTCCAATTCCGCATCAAAAATACGCGGCACGCGTATTTGATCGGCAACATCTTGGACCTTGGCCCAGCGGCAATCGAGGTGCCATTGGTTGAAGAGGAATCAGTGGTGGATGAAGCCCTGGCGTCTTTCTATTACCCGCAGCAGGGTAAGAGAAGTTGGGGAGGCGCTGCGCGCCACGGGGTCCGGGGGCGTGACGACCGGTTGGAATACGCCGATTGGTGGAATAACAACGGCGTGCTTTGCCTGCAGATGGAGACGGTGACCGGAGTCATCAACGCCGGGAAGCTCGCCAAGCCTGGCATAGACTGCCTCACCTGGGGTCCGGCAGACCTCAGCTTTGATCTGGAAGCACATCCAGACTTCCCCTACCGGACCACGGACGATTGCGTCCGCCACGTTCTCAAGCAACTGGAAGGGACCGGTGTGCGGATCAGCTTCAGGAACGGCGGCCCCGAACAGCGGGACCATTACAGGGAAATGGGGGTAACCGTGTTCATGGAGCGCCCAATCGCCTAGGCTGCCCCTCGACCAAACCGGCTTAGAATACCCGCCATGCCTTCGACGCAGATTG
Organism: Dehalococcoidia bacterium; assembly: GCA_965205385.1. GTDB lineage: Bacteria > Chloroflexota > Dehalococcoidia > Lucifugimonadales > UBA3495 > CATOSP01. The sequence goes on along the minus strand of CBDBGS010000008.1, from coordinate 844,986 downwards.
CCCGGGCGGGGGACTATCCTCCCCCGTCCGGATCAGCTATGGCGGGCAATCTCCCGCTTATACACTTCCGAGTTTACCAAGCGTTCGAGGCCATCGATTTCTTCCATGCACTCGTCCAGCGAAGCCGCCGTGCCCAGGAACGAAGCAACAGCCTCCCCGACAATAAACACGCTGTAGCCATGATGGTTGAAGTAGACCTCGACCCTAACATCATCCAGAGCCCGTGAATAAACCGGTGTACCGGCCCGAAGATCCAGCGCCGTTCCCACAATGCCCCTCCGTGTTGCTGGATAAGACCCCGGGTCACCGCCCGGGATTAGTACTGCTGGGACTAACTCTAGCAGCGGTTTCCCTCTTTGTAACCGGGCAAATGTCAGTAGCCGGAGGCCACAACCCACGTAGTTGACCACATTATGTCTACCCAATCCCAAAGGTAATCCCTAATACGTCCAAGGCAGAGCGGTTGGACTCATCGCTAGCGGTTAACGGAGGGGCTTGCCGAAAATCGGTGGAAAGACCTTTCGGCAAGGCAAGATTCAGCGTTGTTCCAGCTAGCCGTGAAGCTCGATAGCGTCGCCGTCGGACAGGACGTAGTCACGTCCAACCCGCTGTCCCCCGAACTTGCCGGAACCCCATAGCAGGGCATACTTGAAGCGCCGCAGCCAGTCCTTGTGCACCAGCACGGCGGCGTCCTCCACCATGCTGCCACGGGCCAGCACGAGAGGGTCTTTGGTGTCTGGGTCGGAGCCCTTCGCCTTGAGGTAGACGCGCACCCGTCCCAGCGTTTCGTAGATGTCTTGCGCCAATTGGTTGAGACCCGTCTCCTCCAACGCGGACACCGCAACCACAGGGAACCGGGACCCGTATAGCTCCTGCAGAAGTTCGAAGGCTACCTCGGCGTCCGGTTCGTCGGCTTTCGTCCCGATGATGAGCGCCGGTTTCTGCACCAATGGGTCTTCCGGGTCGGAGGTCTCGCCGAGGCCCAGGAGCCGGTAGCTGAACCGGTCAAGCTCGGAGAATACTTCGTCGGCCTCGGTCAAGGGATCGCCCGATAAATCTAGGACGATCAACAACAAATCCGAGTTGCGCAGCAGGCTGAAGAGTTGGCCTTGAATGTCCCGGTCGTTGATGGCCGGGGTGTCTACGAGTTGAATCCTGACGTTTTCGAAGCGCAGCATACCCGGCAGAGGGATCCGCGTCGTGAAGGGGTAGGCCGCTACCTTCGCGGCGGCGCCCGTGAGGGTGGCAAGGAGCTGTGACTTCCCGCCGTTGGGCACGCCAATCAATGCCGCTTGACCCGCCCCTTCTTTGCGGACCACGAAGGGTTGAGGCTGGCCGCTGCCGCGCTTGGGGTTCTCGAGTTCCTCCAGACCCTTGGCGACTTTCGCCCTCAGGTCGGCGCGCAGGTGATCGGTGCCTTTGTGTTTGGGAGTGGCGGCCAACATCTGTTGCAGGGCGGCCACCTTCTCAGCGGCGCCCCTGGCGGCCCGGTAAATCTGCTCGGCGATGTAGTATTGGGGAGGCAGGTTGGCCGGCATCCTATCCTCTCCTGGTCCACTATATGCCCGGTCCGGGCGTTTCCGCGGAATTTACGGGACTATAACAATCGGCGGCTGGCGAGTCAAACAATCCTCGCATAGACAACCTATGGCCCCGGCGGTAGACTACGGGCCATTACACTGGAGGGCGACATGAAAGGCCCGGTACTGGACTATTCCTCTGAGACCGAATCAGGGCTAATTTCCGGGGACTATGGCTCCAGGTATTCCTTCATCGGGGCGGGTTGGAACGACGCGAACCAGCCTCGACGCGGGCTGCGCGTAGATTTTGAAGTCGACGGGGGAACTGCCCGGGCCATATACGTCGACTCATCCCAGGGAATAGGTATCTCCGTGGGAGTCCCAGCCCAACAGGGCGCCAGCGTTTACCAACCCCCTGGGGCATACGTAGCAACCACCTACCCCAAGAGTAAGGTGGCCGCCGGGTTATTGGCATTGTTCATCGGTGGGTTCGGTATCCACAAATTCTACCTTGGATATGTAGGGGCAGGAATAGTTCACATCATTCTCACCATCACGATTATTGGCATATTCGTGAATTGGTTGATCACCTTAATTGAAGCCATCATTTACTTGACGAAATCGGACCAAGACTTTCATCAACCCTACGTCGTGGGCAGACGAAGTTTCTTCTGAATCTAGCTTGAGACAAAACGGCGCAACGGACTTCAGATTTGCATTTGAGGAGGCAAGGGCCATGCCAGTCTTTGACCCCGAATACTTGCGCAGGGTGACCTACCATATCTACCGGGCCAAGGGCGTCTCCCATGAAGAGGCGGAAATCGTCGCCGCCCACCAAGTGAAGGCCAACCTGGTCGGCCACGACTCCCACGGCGTGATACACATTACCGATTACGTGGGGCGCATAGACCGGGGCCACATCGTACCCGGAGCTCCGTTCGAGATCGTTAGCGAAACACCGGCCACAGCGGTAATCAACGGCAACTGGGGTTTCGGATTCGTGGTAACCGAACGCGCAATGCGTATGGCCATCGAGAAAGCAAAGACCAACGGTGTCGCGGCGATCACGGTCCACTACCAGAGCCACATCGGGCGGCTGGGGGACTACCCGACGATGGCCGCCAACGAAGGCATGATCGGAATGATCACCGCCGATTCGGGAGCGGGTCCCAAATCGGTAGCCCCCTTCGGCGGCAGGGCCCGGCGTTTGGGCACCAATCCCATCTGTATCGCCGTCCCCAGCGACCTCGAGGGCACCGTGTTGTTGGACATGGCCAGCAGCGCCGTAGCCGCCGGTAAAATAGGCCTGGCCAGGAACCGGGGCGAACAAGTACCACCAGGTTGGCTCATCGACAAGGATGGCAACCCCACGACCGATCCGGACGACTACCGCGACGGCGGCGCGATTCTGCCCGTCGGGGCCGACCAGGGCCACAAGGGGTATGCCCTCTCTTTCATGGTGGAGACCTTTTCGGCCTTGCTCACCGGTCTCGGCTTCGGGATCGATCCTCAGGCTCGGCACAACGACGGCGTGTTCATCGCCGTGTTCAACGTGGAGCATTTCCGGCCCCTCGACACGTTCAAGCGGGAGGTCAAGGAGTTCGCCGAGTTCATCAAGACCTCTCCCCCGGCCCCTGGTTTCACCGAGGTCCTATATCCAGGAGAACCGGAGTTTCGCACGGAGCAAACCCGCCGGCGAGACGGGATATTCGTTGAGGACCCGACCTGGGAGGAAATCACCGAAATAATGAAGGAGTTGGAAGTCGAGGGAGCGGTAGGACAACCGTGACACGCCTCCAACACACGCCGGTCCAGCCGAGCCGCCGCCCGCACATCGCTTGGATCCCCCACCGCTCACCGGGAGACGTCAGGGGTCGCGTACTTCGAATAGGCGAGACTGGGTGCCTATCGCTCTAACTCTAAGATGCTGATCTTAGGTCTTCCCGCAACCTCCTGAGCAGCGGGATTTGGGCGATCTTTTCCTCTTCCAGGTCCTCCCAATAGATGCCCGTGGGGCGTGACCACTCCCCATCACACCGAATCACCTCGTCGGGTGTGGCCACATAGGTCAAAGGGACATCATGCTGGGTCCAAGGCAACTCTTCCTCCAGCACCTGCATGGGATGGACCGTGGTGACCACCGGAGTATCCGGCCCCAGGATGCCCGCGGCAGCGGCCAAGCCATATTCCAGGTCTGCGAATCCGCCTCCCTTACCCACACGTGTGCCCGTCCTGTCCACCGCCACCGAACCCGAGATAACCATGTCCACCCTGCGCATCTCCTCGACGGTAACCAGCCGCCCGGACCGGAACGCGCCGGCGATGGTCGCCGCCTTGGCCGGAGTTGCGTCCATCCGTGACGGGTCCAACTCTACGAAGCACTGCTCTTTGCGCAGCCGGGGCACCGCCATGTACAGAATCTTGCCCTCTTCCAAGGCCCGTTGGCGGACGGCCCGTTGAGGCCGGTCGGGGTTGCTCTTCAGGACACGGGCGTCTTGCCAGGCCGGAACCAAAAACAGTTGCTCCGCCGCCTCTTTGTCTCCGTGGAATGAGGGTATCTTATCGTGAACGTTCTTGCCCCGGGCTGCCCCCGCCCGTTCCAGCGCAGTCCAGACCTCTTCCCGTATCTCGTCTTTGGTCCTCATCTGCCTCCCTGTGGCACTCCTGTAATCCTTCCAGGCGGCAATATCGGCATACCCACTACGCCTGGTGATCGAGCTTGATCGAGTTGGCGGGATAGTATCATATACCTCCAAATTAGATTCATTGCACATACAGAGATAAGGGACGAAACTGGACCGTTGGGCCAACCTGGGACAACAACTGCTTTGCCGCCCTTGGTAGATTGTGGTATACTTCGCCGGATTGAAAAGAGAAGGAAAAGGAAAATAAACTCAGGATGCTAGACACGGAAACTAGGACGCAGATCACACAGGAATACCGCCTCCACCCCAACGACACCGGCTCCACGGAACTCCAGGTAGCAATCCTCACAGAACGTATCAAGCAACTCACCGCGCATTTGCGCGTCCACAAGAAGGACGTCCATTGCCGCAGAGGGCTCGTTACTATGGTGTCCAAACGGCGCAGGCTCCTGAATTACCTCACAAAAGAGGATGTCGGTCGATACCAATCGCTGATAACCCGTTTAGGGTTACGGCGGTAACCTTCTCGCGCCCCGACAGCACCCTCTCCAGGGTGCTGTTTCACGTCTAGCAATTCCTCACCTGAGTGAAGCGAGGGTTCTTTATTATTATCATGCCCAAAGTAGTCGAACGCGCCATTGGGCGCGAAGAGTTAATCATCGAGACCGGTAAATTGGCCGGTCAGGCACACGGCTCAGTTACCGTCCGCTTCGGCGAGACCATCATCCTGGCCACCGCAGTCATGGCGGACAAGCCAAGGGGTGCGGACATGGACTTCCTTCCCTTGACTGTGGACTACGAGGAGCGTCTTTACTCCGCCGGAAAGATCCCCGGCAGCTTCTTCCGCCGCGAGGGACGCCCCGGTCAGGAAGCGATCCTCACGTCCAGGTTGGTTGACCGGTCGATTCGCCCATTGTTCCCCAAGAGTCTTCATAACGACATTCAGATCACCATCACCACCCTTTCGGCAGACGACGACAACCCACCGGAAATTCTTGCCATGGTCGGAGCGTCAGCCGCTTTGCATCTCTCTCAGATTCCCTTCGCGGGGCCCATCGGCGCGACCCGCATCGGGTATAAAGACGGAGAGTACCTTATCAACCCCACTTACGCGGAAATCGCCCAATGCCAGTTGAGCATGGTCTTGTCTAGCACTGCCGACGCGATACTCATGGTGGAGGCCGGATCGGACGAGGTGTCTGAGGAAGTTATCCTGGAAGGCATCAGGCTAGCCCATGAGGCGAACCTCGAGGTCATCGGCCTAATTCAGCACCTGGGTGAAGACCTAGCCAAACCCAAGCTTGAAGTGGCTTCTGACGAAGGCCAGGCCAAGGAACTGGAATCCAAAATCAAGTCCGTCCTCAACGGCCGCCTGGACACCCTCCTAGAAGAGAACCCCGAAAAGACCATGATGGAGGCAACAGAAAACCGGCTGCACGATGAAGTTGAGGAGAAACTGAGCGAGGAATATTCCTCGGGCAAAATCTCCGAAGGATTCAAAAGCGTCCTGAAGGAAGCCGTACGCAGCCGCATTCTGAACCAGGGAATCAGACCCGATGGACGCGGCACCACCGAAATCCGGCCCATCACCTGTGATGTTGGCCTCCTGCCACGGGCCCACGGATCAGGCCTGTTTACCCGCGGCCACACCCAGGTAATGTCTGTCGTCACGCTTGCCTCTCTGTCAATGAAGCAGACTCTGGACACGGTGGGCCCGGTGGGCACCAAGCGGTTCATGCACCATTACAACTTCCCGTCCTTCTCTACCGGCGAGGCCCGCCGCGTCGGGTCTCCGGGACGCCGCGAGATCGGTCATGGCGCATTGGCCGAGCGTGCGATCCTACCCGCCTTACCCTCAGAGGAAGAGTTCCCTTACGCCATACGGATCGTATCGGAAGTGCTGAGCTCCAACGGCAGCACCTCCATGGGTAGCGTTTGCGGCGCCATCCTTGGACTGATGGACGCAGGAGTGCCCATCAAGAAGTCTGTCGCAGGTATAGCGATGGGCTTAGTCACCGGAGACGACGGCCAGTTCGCAGTCCTAAGCGATATTCAAGGAGTCGAAGACTTCCTGGGCGACATGGACTTCAAGGTCGCCGGAACCGCGGACGGTGTCAACGCTCTGCAGATGGATATTAAACTAACGGGACTGAACCAGGACATCCTATCCCAGGCATTGGAGCAGGCCCGCGTAGGGCGGCTTCACATCCTGGACAAGATGAACCAGACCATATCCGAGCCCAAGGGCGAGATGAGCGCCTACGCCCCCAAGATGGTCCGGCTGAAGATCCCCGTCGAGAAGATCGGTGCATTGATCGGACCGGGAGGACGTGTCATCAGGGGCATCTCCGAAGAGACCGGGACGTCAATCGACGTTCAGGACGATGGGGCCGTCACCATAGGCGGTTCTGACTCCAGAATGCTCGAGATGGCCCGCTCCAAGGTGGACGCCCTCACCAGAGAGCTAACAGTCGGAGATATCTTCACCGGCAAAGTGACCAGACTCACCAATTTCGGCGTCTTCGTCGAACTGCTCCCTGGGCGGGAAGGACTGGTGAGAAACGGGGACCTGGGTGAACTGGAATCCGACGTGGAAATGGGCCAGGAAATCACCGTCATGATCCAGGAAATTGACTCCCAGGGAAGGTTGAACCTCTCCCGTAAGGCCCTCTTCGGAGACAACGGTAGCCCCGAGGCGGCTCCCGCTCCCCGGCCCCCGGGAAACGACTTCAACAGAGGCGGCCGCCCCGGCGGGTTCAATGGTGGCCGAGGGGGTCAAGGAGACCGTGGACGTCGGCCGGGCGGTCCCGGAGGACCCAGGCCGGGTGGACCCAGGCCGGGTGGACCGAGTGGACCTGACCGCCGGTTCCTAGGCGGCGGAGGTGGGCCCAGGCCCGCAAGATAACAGTCTATTAAGGTTAGACCAAAATGCGCCGGGCGCGGACAAGTCCGCGCCCGGCGCATTCACGCTTCGGTCCTTTAGGAAATCCCCCCCGTACCCAGCTTCCCCACTGATTTGATCCGTGCTAATATCCCACCTAATATTTTCCCGAAACTGGACCCAATCCGAAACCGCGAGGGGGATCAACATGGCTCCCATAAGAGTGGTTGTCAACGGCTCCACTGGCAAAATGGGTACGGAAACCGTCGGGGCTATTAATAGCGTCGAAGACTTGGAGCTTGTCGGAGCAGTCTGCCGCCGCGAGCGCGGTCCGGCGCTCTCTGTCCCGGGCGGTTCCGATGTGCCTCTCTCCACTGACCTGTCCGCCATGCTCGAGTCGACTCAACCTGACGTGCTGGTGGACTTCACCAATGCCGCCGCCTGTATGGAAGCCGCCATGATGGGCGCGGCCCGCTCCACTAGCCTGGTCCTGGGCGCAAGCGGCCTCACCGACGACAACCTCCAGCAGCTCGACGCCGTGGCCCATGACAAGGGTATAGGCATCGTAGTCGCGCCCAACTTCGCCCTGGGAGCGGTGGTGCTGAAAAAGCTGGCTGAGCGGGCTGCGGCCTATTTCGACTACGTGGACATCGTGGAAGCCCACCACGAGGCCAAAATCGACGCCCCGTCTGGCTTCGCCGTCGCCCTGGCCAAGAGCTTGGGAGACCAGAAAGAGTTCACCAGGAACCAGACCGAGAAAGAGAACTTGCCCGGCGCCCGGGGGGCCAAATACAACGGTGTAACAATCCACAGCATCCGGATGCCGGGACGCAGCGCACACCACGAAGTCATCATGGGAGCATTAGGCCAGACCATCTCCCTGAGGCATGACACGCTGGGCCGCGACTGCTATATGCCGGGTGTCCTGCGCTGTATCCGCGAGGTTGTGAAGCGTCCGGGTCTTGTGGTAGGCTTGGAAAACATTCTGGGCCTGTAGCTAGGCCAACTCAGAGAGGAGTCTGTGCAAGACCTGACCTTGGGCGTTGTGGGCGCCACCGGAGCCGTGGGTACCGAGTTTCTGAAAATCATCGAATCTCGTTACAAGCAGCTACCCAAGATCAAGGCCCTCGCCTCCAGCCGGTCGGCAGGCAGGAGGCTCAAGGTAGGTCACCAAGAGCTGGTAGTAGAAGAGACCACGGAAGCCTCCTTCGCCGACGTAGACATCGCCTTCATTTCCGTGACTACGGAAATGAGCCACCACTTTGGCCCTATCGCCGTAGAAGCCGGCGCGGTGGTCATCGACGACAGTTCCGCCTTCCGAATGGACGAAGAGGTGCCCTTGGTGGTGCCTGAAGTCAACGGCGCGGATGTCGAGGAGCACCGGGGAATCATATCGATTCCCAACTGCTCGACGACTCCCATCGTGATGGTCTGCCATCCCCTTCAGCAGCTCAGTCCCATTGTCCGTATCGTAGCGGATACCTATCAATCGGTATCCGGCGCCGGGGGCGCGGCGATGGTCGAGCTCAGGGAGCAGACCGGCGAACTTCTGCAAGGTAAAGAAGCCCATCCGGAAGCGATGGACGACCAGATTGGGTTCAACGTGATTCCGCGCATCGACCGGTTCCTGGATAGCGGGTACACCAACGAAGAGCAGAAGATGGTCCAGGAGTCCCGCAAGATCATGCACCGCCCGGACCTATTGGTCTCCGCGACCTGCGTGAGGGTTCCCGTCTTGGTATCCCACAGCGCGGCGGTCCACGTAGAGTTTCAGGAGCCCGTCTCCCCCGAGGAAGCGAGGGAGGCCCTGACCGCCGCTCCCGGCGTTACTGTGTTGGACGACCCGCAACGCGGGCTCTACCCCATGCCGTGGAACGTGGCGGGAGAAGATGATGTGTTCGTCGGGCGTATTCGCCGCGACCTCTCCCACCCCAACGGGTTGGTGATGTGGGTGGTGTCCGACAATTTGCGGAAAGGGGCAGCCCTTAACTCCGTCCAGATAGCCGAAGAATTGGTAGCCCGCCAGTGTCTCAGGCCTCGGCAGGACAGTCGTGTGGCGAGTTAACCAGTCCCATAGGGAAGAAAGGTTGGCCAACAATGTCCTCAACCGAAGCAACGTTGCAGTTACCCCTCTCAAGTCCGCTTATCGTTAACGGGGAGGAGGGCTCTGCCTCCGGGGGAAACCTGTTCGAGCGGGAGAACCCCGCGGACACCAGGCAAGTAGCTACCGCCGCGGCCCAGGGTAGTGTCGAAGATGTGCGCGCCGCGATTGACGCAGCCCGCGAAGCCTACGACAGCAACACCAACAACTGGATCTACAACTACAAGCTCCGCGAACAGGTGCTCTTCCGCACCGCTCAGCTTATCCGGGAAAACGCCGACCGGCTGGCCAGGGTGGTCAGCCTTGAAGTCGGGATGCCGATGCGCCAGGCCGTTCCCCATGTGGCCGCAGCCGCGGACATCTTCGAATTTTACGCCGGACTGGCTGGCAAGATCTATGGAGAGAGTTTCACCCTGCCCACCGGCTCCATGATCAATCTGGTAAAGGAACCCATCGGTGTAGTCGGGCTGATCACTCCGTGGAACTTCCCACTCACCCAGACGGCGCGGAAAGTCGCGCCAGCCCTGGCCGCCGGATGCACCCTGGTCGTCAAGCCCGCCAGCTACACGCCAGCCGCTTCCTATGAACTCATTAAGCTGATGCACCAAACGGCCCTGCCCGCCGGTGTCCTCAACCTGGTGTCGGGCCCCGGAAGCACCATCGGCGCGGAGATCGTCACCAGCGCCAAGATCGATAAGATATCCTTCACCGGCGAAACCGGGACCGGCAAGGCCATAGCTGCTCAGGCGGCCCGCGACGTCAAGCGGATCAGCTTGGAGTTGGGCGGGAAAGCCCCCTACGTGGTGTTCGACGACGCTGACGTGGATGCCGCATCCCGCGCCGCCATATTCGGAATGTTCCGTAACACGGGTCAAGCCTGTGGCGCGACGACCCGGCTGATAGTGCAGGAAGGGATTCATGATGAGTTCCTCGCCAGCGTCATCGAGCTGGCCAAGGGTATCGAGGTGGGTGACCCCTCGCTCCAGTCCACCGACATGGGACCCCTGATCTCGAGCACCCAGGAACGCGTGGTCCAGGAGTACGTGGACTTCGGGCAAGACGCGTTCAAATTAGTCATGGGCGGGAATAAGCTGCACGGTGATGGGTTCGACCACGGCTATTACTTCGAGCCCACCATCTTCGACGAGGTGGACAACTCCTCCAGGCTGAGCCAGGAAGAGATTTTCGGCCCCGTGGTAGCGGTGACTACCTTCAAAGACGAGGAAGAAGCCATCCACCTGGCCAACGACGTGGACTTCGGTCTGGTCGCCGGTGTCTGGAGCGCCGACTACCCCAGGGCCATGCGGGTGGCCCGCCGCATCCGCGCCGGCACGATCTGGATCTGGGACAACTACGCCCAGCCCGTGGAGGGCATCTGGGGCGGCTACAAGCAGAGCGGAATTGGCCGGGAGTTGGGCTACTACGGTCTGGAAGACTTCCTGGAAGTCAAACAGATATTCACCGACGGCACCGGCCTGACGATGAAACCTCCTTACGGGCAAGTCATTAAACAGTAGGAACTAGCAGAGGAGGCCCCACATGGTGGAGATAGGCAGACTAATAACGGCGATGGTTACCCCATTCGATGAGCAGGGGAAGGTGGACTACGAACAGGCCACCAGCCTCGCCAAGGCCCTGGTCTCCTCTGGTAGTGACGGTGTGATTGTGTCGGGGACCACGGGCGAATCACCAACCCTGACCACCGACGAAAAGCTTCGTCTGTACGGCGAGATAAAGGAAGCCTTGGGCGATACCGGCGCGGTGATTGCCGGGACTGGCAACTACAGCACCAGTGAGAGCATCGAGCTAAGCCAGGAAGCGCAGAAGCAAGGCGTAGACGGTCTCCTGTTGGTGGTGCCCTATTACAACAAGCCACCACAGGAAGGCCTCTACCGGCATTTTAAGGCCATTGCCAATAGCGTCGACGGTCTTCCCTGCATGGTCTACAACGTGACCAGCCGGACCAGCCTGAACATGTCCGACGCCACCACCATCCGGCTCAGCCACATCGACAATATCATCGGTGTGAAGGAAGCCGGCAGCGACATGGACCAGATCACCCGGATTATCGACGGGGCCAAGGATGGGTTCAGGGTCTGGAGCGGCAACGACAACGAGACCTTCTACATCATGGCAACCGGAGGCTACGGAATAGTGTCCGTCGCCTCACACTTGGTGGGCAGCCAGATTAAACACATGATGGGCCTGCTATTGGAGGGCGACGTCGAGGGAGCGGCAGCCGAGCACCGCAGGCTGCTCCCGCTCTTCAAGGTTTTGTTCATCGTGTCCAACCCCATACCGGTCAAGTATTCGCTTAACCAGGTGGGATTCAACGTAGGCGAACCCAGGCTGCCGCTAATCCCCGCCGATGACGCCTCAGCAGCCCAAATTCGGGATGTGCTGGCCAATTACGAGATAGATATCCCAGTACCGGCCTAGCGCCCCCGCGATTCTCCAGCTTGAACCCGCCAGCCCCCTCTGCAATAGGGGGCTGGTTTTTAATACCCGAAGCTGTAGTGCGCCCTGCCCTCTGATATCACGTACACTCGGACCACAGGAGTAGAAGATGGATATCCTGCAGGACTTTATCCGCCGGTCCTTCGAGACCCATTGGGAGTGGATGGAACGATATGTGGACGGTCTGTCCCAAGCCGAGATAGAGTTTCGCCCTGATGACCAGTCCCATTCAATCGGGTTCATTTTGTGGCATTACGGCAGAGCCCTGGATATGTGGGTACAGTCCCTGGCCAAGCAGGAATCACAGCTCTATGAGACCGGTTGGGCACAGCGGCTCGGGTTTCAGCCCGAACCCATGAATGTTGGTTTCGGGTACACCGTAGAGGACCTCGCTAATTGGAAATGCCCGGAAAAATCCCTGCTCTTGGAATATGCCAACGATTCCCGCAATAATCTGCTGGGGTTCTTATCCTTGCACGATGACGGGTCATTGGCCGAAACCACGATGACTAACCGTCGCGGCGAGACCATCGCCATCGGCGATATGTTCCGGATGTTAATCTGGGAAGTCAATCAACACGGGGGGCAAGCTGGTTATCTCCGCGGAATGCAGCGGGGACTCAACCAATAGCGAATGACCAAGACCATAGGGAGGTTGGGACAATGCCAGACTCGGCGCTAAGCTACCGGTACAACCCGCTGCATCAGGACATCATCTGCTCCGAGACCGCGATCGATGACCTTTCCAGGGTAGTTGACGACCTCGGATGCAGCCGCGCCATGATTACCTGCGGCCCGACGATCCTGGCTGCGTGCGACGTCGTGCCACGAGTCCAGCAAACGCTGGGAGATCGCTACGTCGGGACCTATTCCGGCGTCGCGCCCCATGCTCCGGTGGATACCGTGGAAGCCGGCGTGGACACCGCGAAGGAGACCCAACCCGACGTTTTCATTAGTGTCGGCGGCGGCAGCACCCACGACACCACCAAGGCGATTGCCACGTTGTTGGGTGAGGGCGGCGACATCCACGACTACGTGATCATATATGAGCCCCCAAACCGGGTCATCGTGCCTCCCACTCCCTCGCCAAAGCTCCCGATCATCAGCGTGCCAACCACCATGGGATGCGCCGAATTCAGCCGCGGCGGCGGCGGGATCACCGATCATAACCTGGGCCGCAAGATGAGCCTGGCGGGTGAAGGGGTGACTCACCGCACGGTAGTCATCGATGGTCAGGCGTTAGCGACCACACCTTTGCGGATTCTGGTCTCCACCGCCATAGGCCAGCTTAGGATCGCCATCGAAACAATCTACTCGACTGGGCACAACCCCATCGGCGACGGCATGGCCCTACACGCAATACGGTTGCTGTTTGATAACCTCCCACGCTGTAAGGAAGGCGACATAGACACCCTTTTGAGCATCAAGACCGCGTGCGCCATGGCGTCCCTGGGGTCGTTCGCCGGTCTGGGCCTCAATACCGCCACCTGCCATCATGTCGGTGGACTGTACGACGTTCCCCACGGTGAGGCCAACGCCATCCTCTTGCCCCACACGATGCGGTACAACCTGGACGCATGCGCCGATCGCCAGCGCCTAATCGCCGAAGCCATCGGCGTGGCCCGCAGCGGTATGACCGATGAGGACGCGGGCCTGGCGGCTGCTGACGCGGTTGACGGGCTCTGCAGGGAACTGGAGCTGCCAAGGACGCTACGGGAAGTGGGTGTGCCCGAGGAAGGGTTGGAGTACATCGCCACGGCGACGCTTCAAGACCGGAGCCTGAGCACCAACCCCAAACAGGTTGTTGACGCCGGGCCGATCATGGAGGTCCTGCGCGCGGCATATTAGTTGTGATTCAATTGATGGACTCGGCCCAGATGGTCCAAAGCACCTCGCCGGCGAGTTCTAGGGAGCAAGTCAGTATCGCTCTGTCACTTCCAGGTACATAACGCCGGTGGCGTCCGCCCTCTGCCGGTCAGACTGGTCTATGGAGTGGCCTGCGACGACGGCCAAGAATTCGCCTTCGAACAGAGAACCGAGGATGTCAGCGGTTTCCCTCGCCCTCCGGATGTCCTCACTGTCAACCTTGTTGGATGCCTCGATTGCCACCCATACGGGTGTTGGGTCTCCGCGACGTAGGCCTCGCAATATGATATCAGTATCGGACACGCGGTTTTCCTGTTGAGGGCTAATCAGCCCATTGTCCGCTCCTACATCCACAGCGTTGGTTAACTCAGGCAACGGCTCCTGGGTTCCGCTCTGAATTATTCGCGTAGCGCGGAGGCCAAGGAGCTGACTGATAAGCGGCCTGACCCGGCGGTGGAGCAGCGATTCCAGCGCGAACCCCTTTAGTGTGCCCAAGCCTGACTTGACCTCAACCATGTCAGCCTTCAGCCCTGTAACGTCGGACTTGACCTCAACCATGTCAGCCTTCAGTCCTGTAACGTCGGACTTGACCTCAACCATGTCAGCCTTCAGTTCTGCGACGTCGGCCTTCAGCTGGGAGACATCGACCTTCAATTCTTGGATGTCTTTTTCGATACGGTCCAATTGGGCAGGAATTCCCAGGAATTCGTTGGTCAAGAGCGCGCGCAGCAGCAGCCGTTGCGCGTCCGGGTTCGCCTGCAACTCTGCGATGATCCGCGCGACTAATGATTCCGGGTCTATTTGGGGCTCAGTTGCCATCACTGAATTATATCATCAGGGTTCGACCCAAAAGATACCAGGGGCTGTCACCATCAAGACGCCTGGCTCGCACTAGAAGATATGTAGGCGGGTCTTGGCGCCTCTAAACGTTGGTCACTCCGCCGATGGAAGAATTGCTGCGCTTCGGGGGATCTCCCCTTAGTGTTCGAAGAAGTGGCGGGGGTTCTCCACCATGATGGCCCGAACATCCGTGTCGCTCGCGCCCAACTCCAAGAGCCGAGGCAGCACGTTGCGGCTGATGAACAGGTACCCGTCGGGGTTGAACTGCTCTCGTTCGCGGCGCAAGTCCTCGGAAGGTTGCGTGGCGGGAGTCGCATGGTCGTGTGACAACATCAAGCGGTGGACCCACCCAGCGTCGATTAGCTGCTTGACCACGCCGGTGCGGACGTCCCACGTCGGCGTCTCCGAGGTGCGCCCTCCGGGGTAGCGGTCCAGACCCAGCCAGATGCCTTCCTCCAGCAGTCCGGTGAGGTAACCGACATCGGTATCGTCGTTGCTATGGCCAATATAGACTAGATTGAGATCGACGCCCTCCTCCTTGAGGATCCGAACCTGTTGCTCGCCGACCCGATCAGGCGACCAGGTATGGGTGCTGATGCGTGTACCCGTGGCGTTGCAGGCGCGGGCGGCGGCGCGGAGCACTATCTCCTCGTTGGCGGTCACGCCTCCCCTGTCGCTGGCAACCTTGATGATGCCCGCCTTGACCCCTGTATCCTCGATGCCCTCCTGTATCTCCTTGATGAAAAGCTCGGCGACCGTGTCCACAGGAGCGCCCCAAAAGATACGCGGGACCGCAAGGTGGTTTCCCGTGCAAGGAATGACATGCACGCCGGAGCGGCTGCTTACTTCCGCCATCAGGGAGACGTCCCGGCCCAGATCGAAGGTGGTGACATCTATTATGGTCCGCACTCCGCCTTCATACGCCTCGGTGAGGGCCGCTGAGGCGGCGTCGGCGATTCCCTGCCGGTCCTGGAAACCAGGGTATGTTGAGGCCGCCCCGGCTGCCCCAAGGGTCACGTGCTCGTGGCTGAGGGTGAATCCCAGATCAGCGGAGTCCACTGGACCAAGAATCGTATTGACCTGTGACATTTAAGCGCCTCCCATATCCGTTCCAGGGTAGCATTGAGGGTACCGGCAGCCGTTGTGTTACTCGTTCGGCTGCCCAAACAGTTTCAACGAAGCCGCCAGATACGCGTTGGCCGTGGTAATCGACAACTGGTCTTCGGCATCCCGCAGACGGCCTTCCGCGTCGATGCTGACCCCAGCCCACCGGGGCAGCAGGGGAGCCAGCAACATCGCAAGGTTATCGGCGTGAAGACCTCCCGCGACTACCAGGCCGATTTCCGGCGCAGCGTCGGCAATCGCCCCCAGGTATTGGGCGGTGCGGTTGGCGTCCAGCGGTAATCCCATCCCCTCAGACGCATCTACCAGAGCGTCGTCCACAATACCTTGGTACTCGGCACACCGGCGGGCGATCTCGGCGGCATTGCCGTTGACGGAAGCCATCGCCTCTCCGCCTACTTGGAGAACGACGCGCCCTGGTTGGCAACGGTCCCGGAACTCGCGGAGGGCGCGAGTGTCAGGCCAGGGAGCGCCCCTGGTGGCGTTTATCTGAACACCGTGACAGTTGGGCCCACCGACTTCGGTGGCGCGGGCCAGGACCTCTACGAGACCGTCCACCGACCGGGGACGGTAGTGGACGAGGTTGAGGCACCGCGGGTCGTCCAAGAAGATGCCGGCTACGGCCTCCGAGGCTGGGCACCGGCCGGGGGCGTCGCTGACGTCACCCGCCAATAGGGCGTTACTAAGCAAGACGCCGCACATAAGAAGTCTCGGGGGAGAGGAGGGAAGACTTCTGACTACTTCCGCGACTTCCTCCCGGGTGGTAAAGCCGGTGATCCCAATATAAGGGGTCATGGCGTAAACGCTAAGCGATGACCGGCTCGACCTGGATGGTCTCGGCGCGGCTGGGACCTGTCGAGATGATCTGAACGCGGCAACCGACCAGCTCCTCTATCCGTTTAACGTAGGCCAAGGCGTTTGCAGGTAGCTGGGAAACTTTAGTGGCGCTTGCGGTGGGTTCATCCCAACCCGGCAACTCCTCGAATACCGGCTGGCATTGGGCCAGCAGGCTAGTGTTCGAGGGATACCTGTCCTGTTCGTGGCCGTTGACCCGGTAACCCACGCACACCTTGACCGACGAGAAGCCGTCCAGAATGTCCAACCTGGTCAAGACAATGCCCGTAAACCCGTTGACCTCGCGGCTGTATCTGCCGGCTACGGCGTCGAACCAGCCGACCCTACGAGCCCGTCCAGTGGTAACGCCGTATTCCTGGGCCTTCTCCCGAAGTTCATCGCCCACCTCACCGGGCATTTCCGAAGGCATGGGTCCCTCGCCCACCCTGGTTGAGTAAGCTTTGAATACTCCCAACACACCGGAAATGGACTGGGCGCTAAGGCCCAGCCCGGTAATCGCCCCACCGACGCTGGGGGAAGACGATGTCACGTAGGGGTAGGAACCGTGGTCTATATCCAAAAGAGTGCCCTGAGCGCCCTCAAGCAGGATACTCTTACCCTGGTCCAGCATATCCTGAACGATCCGTTCGGTGGGTTGAATGTAGGGCCGTAGCCGCTCCGCCCAACCGGCACACTGGTCGAGGACTTCCTGTAGGGACAAGGGTTCCTCGCCGTATATTTTGGTGATTACCTGGTTCTTGAAGGACAGGGCTTGTTCCAGCCTGGAAGCGAGGGTCCCTTCCAGGTCCAGCAGATCTCCGACCCGGATACCGACCCGGCTGACCTTGTCCGTGTACGCTGGGCCCACGCCCCGTCCGGTAGTCCCGATGGCCGCCGCGCCCTTGGCCTCTTCTTCTAACCTATCTAGGAGGATGTGGTAGGGCATTATCAGGTGGGCGCGTTCGCTCACGTAGAACCGGCTAATGTCGATCCCGCGAGACTCCAACTCGTCCAACTCCCCCAGCAGCACGTCCGCGTCGATGACTACTCCGTTCCCGATGATGGCGCAGGCGCCAGGCCAGCAAAGCCCGGACGGCACCAGGTGGAGCTGGAATTTCCCGTTTTCGTTGACTACCGTGTGTCCGGCGTTGGGGCCTCCGGCGAAGCGGATCACGGCGTCGGTACTGCCGGCAAGGTAGTCGATAACTTTCCCCTTGCCTTCATCTCCCCATTGGCCGCCGATTACCGCATAGGCCGGCATGATTTACTCCGTAAACTAATAGTATCCTTACCGGGTCAGACCCGGCAAAAACCCACGGCAGTATAGCAAATTAAAGTTGGACATGGAAAGTAAGAGAGGTCACGCCGCGGCATTTAGATTTTCACGGCCAATAGCCGGTCAAGCAACCAACCCCGCTCATCCTGATGGGTCAGTCAAGCCCGCTCCGCGTGAACGGATACGGCAACCGCTAAATCACCCAGCCCCAAAATCACCCCCAATTGACCGGCTCTCCGTAGTCCCCCTATAATCTATCGATATCCTCGCGGACAACCTTATCTGTGAGGACTGGTCGGAGCATCAATAGAGCCAGGTTAACTAGAAATGGCGCTACGAGAGCAGCTAGAAGAAGACATCAAGCAGGCTATGCGGGACCGGGAGCGGGTCCGGCTGGAAGCCCTTCGTTTCCTAAAAAGCGCGGTACAAGCCGTCGAGAAAACCAAGGGCGAGAGCCTGGACGACCCGGCCCTTGTTGAGGTGGTCACCAGACAGGCGAACGACCGGCGGGAAAGTATCCGCATGTTCGAACAGGGCAACCGCCACGACTTGGTTGCCAAGGAGGCCGCCGAACTCGCCATCCTGGAGGAATACCTTCCCCCGCAGCTTAGCCGAGAAGAGCTGACCGAACTCGTGAAGGCCACCATATCTGAGGTTGGCGCAACTTCAGCACGCGACAAGGGCCGTGTAATGGGGCGGCTCATGCCTCAGGTGCGAGGCAAAGCCGACGGAGGTGTGGTGAACTCGATTGTCACCGAACTTCTCGAGTCCGCCGGTTAAACAACCAACCCTCCTTAGACCCTCTAACTCTGGTGTTTCTACCCTATCCCGGTCCGCCGATTGAGATGCGTTTCGGAATAGTTGTTTTCCCCGGTACCTGGAGCGACACGGACTGCCACCACGCGGTTAACGGTGTCCTGGGCCAGGAGGCTGAATACGTCTGGCACCAGCAGACGTCTCTGGAAAACTATGACTGCATCATCCTGCCAGGCGGCTTTTCGTACGGGGACTACCTGCGTCCCGGGGCCATGGCAGGACTTTCCCCAATTATGGATGCTGTGAAGGACTTCGCTGATTCAGGCCGCTTGGTCATAGGCATCTGCAATGGGTTCCAAATCCTTTGCGAGTCCAGGCTATTGCCCGGCGCACTCCTTCGCAACGAGCACCTGGAGTATCGATGCCAGTGGACCAGCCTGAGGACTGAGCGTGCGGACACGCCATTTACCAGCGCTTGCCAACCGGGTCAAGTGTTACAAGTCCCGGTGTCTCACGGAGAAGGCAACTACTACGCCGACACCGCGACGCTGGACCGACTGGAGTCCGAAGGCCGGGTACTCTTCCGCTACTGCGACCCTTCCGGCAAAGTTACCAGGAACGCCAACCCCAACGGCGCGGCGCGCAACATCGCAGGTATCATCAACTCCAAGGGGAACGTGCTGGGTATGATGCCTCACCCGGAGCGGTGCTGCGAAGAGGTACTGGGCAGCGCCGACGGTAAGTTGCTTTTCCAGTCCATCGTCGATAGCTGCCGGTAGGTGTCTCGCAGACAGCCGCAACGGTCCCGTCCGAGCATGAGTATCGGACCCCGAGCGTAGAGCTATAAGGCCATAATTGGTACAATCGAGTGGCCAAAGGCCGAAACACGCATTGAAGCATTTGAGCAATTCTTGACCGAATCAAGGTATCTCCCAGGGTGATTTCGGTTACCGGAAGCGCGCATTTCCCGGTTTTACCGATGATGTGGCCAATCCGCCCAAATTTCTTAACCAACTGAGGTAGGTAGAAATGCCAGGAAAGATCAAGACAACCAAGATAAATCACGTGACAACTATGGTGAAAGACACGGCCCGCGCCATGCAGTTCTATAACGAACTCGTGGGTATCAAGCAGATCCAGTCACAGGTGGACAACCCCAACATTACCTGGCTGCAGCTCGAAAGCGGGATCATGGTCCACCTGATCGAGACTCCCGACGCCCCCGCCAAGCCGGAGAACATCCATCACGCTTTCGAGGTGGAAGACTTCGAGGGCACCAAGGACATCCTCCGGGAAAACGGGTTCGAAATCGACCGGGAAGGCGTCCGTTACGACGGACAGGCATTTCTGTTCATAAACGACCCAGACGGCAACCGTGTGGAATTCTGCACGGCTGCGGGGTATGCTCCGGCGCCGCCCCGCCCCTAGTCCCGACCTTGCTGAACGTCACCAGGAAACTAGTCTGATGCAATCTCCCAAATACCGGGTCCTCGTCACGGACTTCGTGTGGCCCTCGACTGCTCCGGAACGGGAAGTCCTGGCCGAGATAGGCGCGGAGATCATAGAGGCTCCCGGACCCTCGGAAGACACCCTCGCCGCATTGGCGGTGGACGTGGACGCCATAATGACCTGTTTTGCCCAGGTCACTTCCCGGGTGGTCCGCGCAGCCGAGAATTGCCAAGTGATAAGCCGGTATGGCGTGGGCGTGGACAACATCGCCGTGGACACGGCAACCTCCCTGGGCATTCCGGTCACCTACGTTCCCGATTATTGCGTCGACGAGGTCTCCGACCATGTGATGGCCCTGCTATTGACCTGGAACCGACAGGTCGGGTTCTACGACGGCGTCGCTAAGCAAGGGCGCTGGGAGGGGGTCTCCTCACCCGCTCCCTTGATTAGACTTCGCGGACTTAAAATCGGAATCGTAGGCATAGGCCGAATCGGCTGGGCCGTGGCGTCTAAGGCCCAGGCGTTTGGAATGGAGGTCCTGGCATACGACCCTTATATCCCGGCTGGCCAGTCTCCAGGAGAAGGGATTAGGCTTCTAGGATTGCCAGACTTGCTCGCCCAAGCCGATTATGTCAGCGTCCACACCCCGCTAAACGAGGAAACGCGAGGACTGATCGGGGCCAGAGAGTTCCAACAGATGAAGACCTCAGCCTACATCATAAACTGCGCCCGGGGACCGATCATCAATGAACCGGCTCTAGTCTCGGCCCTTCAGGGAGGGCAGATCGCCGGGGCGGGACTGGATGTCATGGAACAAGCCGCGCCTCCATCGGACCATCCGCTGTTTAGCCTGGACAACGTGATCGTCACCCCACACGTCGCCTTCTTGTCGCAGCAATCGGTCTTGGAATTAGAGGTGCGTACCGCCCGCGCCACGGTGGCGGTCCTCCAGGGCAGGATGCCCGAATTCCTAGTCAACCCGGCAGTACTTCCCAATTCCAGGGTCAAGCTAAACTGACACCAAGGTGAAACGCGCATAAAGCTAAACGTGGATGGGAGGTGGGTTAATCTATAGGGGTGAAGATTGGGGTTGGTGATGGGTGTGAAGGAGATAAGGCGGTTCCTAGATCGATGGCAATTAGATGCGGGTGACCTGCGGACGCGGATGTATCGAGCGCCGACACCCCGGGAGCGGGAACGGTGGCACGCCCTCTGGCTCTTGGTCCAGGGCTGGAGCGCATCGGCGGTGGCCGATGCGCTGGGACGAGATTCCCATACCATCGGCAGGTGGGTCACCGCCTTCGGTGAGGGTGGTCCCGGAGCCCTTAGTTTCGAGCAGTCGGGTGGTTCACCCCCGCCCTCGATGGAGAGCAGCAGGCCGATCTGAAGGCTGCGGTCCAGGAGTTACCGGTGAGGGCGGGCATTGACTTGGCGAATTGGAACTGGAAGGTGGTGCGGAGATTTGTCCAAGAACGCTTCCGTCTCTCGCTGAGCCGCGGCAGTTGCCTGAACTACTTACACCGTTTGGGATTTGTCTTGAAACGGCCTAAGAAACGTCTCCTCAAGGCCGACGAAGCCAAGCGGGAAGCCTTCGTGGTGGCGTATGCCGCCCTGTTGGCCGAGGCGCAACAGACGGAGGCCAAGATATTCTTCGCCGACGAGGCCCATTTCCGGGCGGATGCGGACCTGCGGGGCAAATGGGTGCTCAAGGGAGAGCCAGCCTTGGTGGATTCGACCAGCCCTCGCTGGGGTGAAAAGGCCAGCTACTATTCGGCAGTGTGCCTGGAAACTGGCGAGGTCGAGCTGATGGAACTTGAGGGAAACAGCAACGCTGAAACCTCCACTGCTTTCCTGCGGCAACTGAGGGAGAAGCACGCCGGACCCTTGACCGTGATTTGGGACAACGCCCCGGCGCATCGTGGTGACGCTCTACGCGCCTACCTAGCGACTCCCGGACTGCGACTGCGATTGGTGAGCCTGCCGGGCTATAGTCCGGACTTCAACGCCGATGAGGCGATCTGGGGCTGGGTACGCGAGGAGGTGACGGCGAACCTATGCTTGGGCACCAAAGCCTTGGTGCGGGAGAAGGTGAAAAACTTCTTCACCCAATTGACCTATCGGACGAAAGAGGTCAAACGACGGTGTCGGACCGTCCTGCAAGCACGGGCGGAAGAGTTCCAACACGGAACCCAATCCACCTCTCGCCGCCCCGCAAGTGTAGATCCCACTTTGGCCTTAGTTTAGGTTAGCCCCCTGATGCCTCGAAACATATTTCTGGTGGGTTTCATGGCAGTGGGTAAATCCCACGTGGGCGCGGAGCTTTCCGCGTTGACTGGGTGGCCTCTGATCGATTCCGATGATGTGATCGTGGCCAAGGCCGGGAAGCCCATCGCCAGGGTATTCGAAGACGACGGCGAGGCGGCCTTCAGGGAGTTGGAGCGGTCAGTATTCCAAGACCTGTGTACCGGCTCCGGCAAGATCATCTCATGCGGCGGCGGTGCTTTTGTCCAATCGGAGAACCGCGAGCGAATGCTACAGGGCGGGCTTGTGGTGTGTCTGAGCGCGAGTCCCGAGACCATCTACCATAGATTAGCTGGCGAGGCAGGCAGTAACGCCCCCGTGCGCCCTCTGCTAGCCGGGGGCGACCCCCTGGAACGGATCAAAACCCTGTTGACCGAACGCGCGCCAGCGTATTCCCAGGCCCATCACACAGTGGACACCGACGCCTCGACGCCGGGACAGGTTGCCAGGGAAGTGATGGCCCTGTGCCAACGCGATGACCCCCATTTTGGAGGAGCTAACATGCCAGACCCCGACCTTGCCGCAACCGTGAATCATTCCGGGGGCAGCTATCCCGTGATTGCCGGATGGGGGGTGATGGAAGACCTGGGCCGCAGGTTCCTGGACCTGGGGCTGAACGGACCCGCCTACGTGATTACTGATAGCAACGTGATGAACCCCTATGGGCGGACGGTGCAACGGTCCTTGCAGTCGGCTGGAATCGCCGCCCATTGCTTCATCATCCCCGCGGGAGAGACGAGCAAGAGTTTCGAGCTTGCCCAAGCCGTATACGACTGGCTTGTGGAACGCCGTGCGGAACGCCGACACGTTATAGTCGCCGTTGGAGGCGGTGTCGTCGGAGACCTAGCGGGCTTCGTAGCCGCAACCTATCTACGCGGTATGCCCTTCGTCCAAGTTCCCACCAGCATGGCGGCAATGGTCGACGCGTCCATTGGCGGCAAGGTCGCGGTGAACCTCCCCCAGGCCAAGAACCTGGTCGGCGCTTTCTACCAGCCCAAGGGCGTCTTTGCCGACGTTCAGTCCCTCTCCTCTCTGCCCAAGCGCGAGTTGTCCGAAGGTTGGGCCGAGGCGATCAAGCACGGGTTCATATTGGACTCAAACCTGGTCGACGTGTTCGAGGAACACGCGGAGAACTTGATGGATGTCGAACCGGAGATTTCAACCGAGGTCATCCGACGCAGCATGGCGATCAAGGCCGAAATCGTCAGCCAGGACGAACGGGAAACCCTTGGAATTCGGATCCTCTTGAACTACGGCCATACCATCGGTCATGCCCTGGAGTCCTCCACCGAATATGGGCGTTTTTTCCACGGCGAAGGCGTTTCCGTGGGTATGATCGGCGTGGCGCAGATGGCCTGTGAGTTAGGAATGATCCCCCGGGAGGTGGTGGACAGGCACTTCCAGTTGTTGGACCGGTTCAACCTGCCCACCCGCGCTTCGGGCGTCTCGCCAGCCGACGTGCTGCGCGCCATGTCGCTGGACAAGAAGACAGAGAGCGGTTCGAACCGCTGGGTGATGTTGGAAGAGGTCGGGAAAGCGGTAGTCCGCAGCGACGTGCCAGCGGAACTCGTTGAACGGACTGTACGCGAGCTTGTGAGTTAATCTCCGCGGGAGGAGCCGGGAAAGGTTCCAGGCCCGCTGCCCACTGCGGCCTGGGAGCCTTCTCCGCGGCGGCCATTCCGTTTCGCGGCAATCAGAAAGCCCAGGATTACCAGGCCCATCAGCCCCGCCGCGCCCAACAGCAGGATGGACGCCGCCCAGGACAGCCACTCTTGGTCCGTGGCGCTGGACGCCTGTTCCAACCCGACGGCAACGCTTCCGCTTAGAATGGTCAACCCGTAAAGAATCCTGATACGAGCCGCCTCGACAAATTTGGTAGCCGTCGCCCCCAACTGCGTCCCAGCGGACGCCGCCACAAGCATTATCACCACCATCACGGGGTCGACATGGTTGGAGAGGGAATAGAGAAAAGTCCCCACTGAGCCGGTGATCACGATCTGAAACAGGTCGGTGCCGATGGCCACCGTGGTCGGAATCCCCAACACGTAGATCAGCACCGGCATCAGAATGAACCCCCCGCCAGCGCCCAGCAACCCCGCGAGGAATCCGATCCCGAACCCGATCCCTAGAGGAACGAACACCGATATCCTGTCTATCCCCGAAATGGGCAAGGCAACATACGTTGGCAACCAGCCAACGCCGGGAATCCCGATGCGGTGGGGCGGGATTCTGAGGAACCGGACCCTTTGGGTCAAACGGGCCGTCGTAACGTCCCCGTCTCGCGGCTGACCCGCGCGCCGCCTGGTCCGCAGATAATCGTACACGATGAACAACCCAAGGCCAGCCAGGAACAGGACGTAGATGTATCGGATGACCGGCCCTGCCACTCCCGCAACCTCCAGGGCAGAGTTGAGCCGTTCCGCCAGGAAAATCGCGGGAATAGTTCCAGACACCATCAACGCGCCCAGCTTGAAATCCACATTGCCCAGGCTCCGGTGCTTGAGGGTGTTGATGATCGACGAACCCATGATGAGGGTCAGGCCAGTCCCCACGGCGAACACCGGAGGCACACCGAACACGAGCAGTCCGCCAGTGATCAGAAAGCCGCCTCCCACGCCAAAGAAGCCGCTAAGGGTTCCTAGAATCAATCCCAATAGGAGCAGCAGGCCAGGATGCACTACGACTTCAGCGTTGGGGAAGAGCATTCCTAGCCCGTTCCCCTGCTCTTTCTGAATGAGAGCACAGCAGCCAACACCCTCAGGACAACCTCCCAAAAGACGTAAAGGGTCAGGCCGGCCGCGGCGACCACGCCCATCACCGACAAAGCCCAGGGAAAAGGGTATCCTTCGCTGAAGGTCCTAAGAAACTGGGACAAAGACTCGTACAAAGGACCACCTGTTTGTTGCGCCCGGTCCGCCCCCACGATAGGATAGGTGGAATCCACAAGACTAGGTGCTTTGCATGATGGTAGATGATAACACGGCGGAGGCTCTGGTTATTCCGGTCGCGCGCTCTTCAGCCCTAACCTTAACCAAGGGAATCTAAGATGAGCCCCACGGGATTCTCGTTCCGGCTACTCCATTCCGACGGCGAAGCCAGGGCGGGAGAGATGCACACACCCCACGGCGAAGTCCGAACACCAGTGTTTTCAGCCGTGGCCACCCAGGGCAGCGTCAAGGGACTGACCCCCGAGGAAGTGGTTGCCACCGGCGCGGAGATGGTGCTTTCCAACGCCTACCATCTTTATCTTCGCCCCGGCGTGGATGCCGTCGACCGGTTCGGAGGGCTTCACAGCTTCATGGGATGGACCCGGCCCATCCTGACTGATAGCGGAGGGTTCCAGGCGTTCAGCATGGGAGCGTTGCGCAAGGTCGACGACGTGGGAATCCGCTTCCGCTCCCACATAGACGGCAGCGAACACATGATGACGCCGGAAAAGGCGGTCGAGAATCAGCGGGTGCTGGGCGCGGACATCATTATGTGCCTGGACCAGTGCATTGCCTACGGGGAAACGCAGGACCAGGTGCAGCGGGCGATGGACCGCACCCACCGATGGGCTGAACAGTGTCTTACAGGTCATCGGCTATCAGGCTCGGCCGGGCGGCAGGCCCTCTTCGGCATAGTCCAAGGGGGAACGTTTCCGGATCTACGGGACGAGTCCACCACACATATCACCGGGTTGGCATTCGATGGATACGCCATAGGCGGCCTCGCGGTAGGTGAGAACAAGGAGCAAATGTATTCCACGACCGGGCAGGTCGCGGGCCGATTACCAGAAGGTAAGCCCCGGTACTTGATGGGAGTCGGCTCTCCGGAAGATCTAGTGGAGTCGGTTGCCCGGGGCGTGGACATGTTCGATTGCGTTCTCCCCACCCGCGTGGCCCGCAATGGAGCTCTGTTTACCCGGAAGGGCAGGGTGGACGTCACACGGAGACGGTTCGCGGACCAGAGCGCGCCGGTGGAAGAAGGTTGCGACTGCTACACGTGTGAAAGGTTTTCCGCTGGCTACCTCTGGCACCTGTTCCGTGCCAAGGAGATGCTGGGGCCACGACTAGCCAGTATCCATAACCTGAGGTTCATATACCGGCTGATGTCGGAGATGCGGGAATCGATAGTCGAGGGAAGATTCCAACAGTTCCGGGAGGAATTCTGGAATTCCTACCGCCCCACGAATGAGGCGGCGCGGCAGCAACAGAAGGAGAAATGGCTGAAGGCCAGAGGGGCTTAGAAGTTTACACGCCGCCCGCGACCGCCGGTACGATGCTTACCTCGTCGCCGGTGGATGTCGCGGTCTCCAGTCCTTTCAAGAAGCGAACGTCTTCCCCGTTCACGTAGATATTGACGAAGTAACGCAGTTCGCCGTTTTCGTCCACCAGGCGCTCTTTGAAGCCAGGGTACTCCGAGTCCAGCTTCTCCACCAGTTCACTCAGGTTGGACGACTCCATTTCCACCTTGTCCCGGCCGTTGGTCATGCGGCGCAGGGGAGTGGGAATCCGTACCAAAACGCTCATCAGGGCAATTCCTCCTAAGATCGGACCAAGGCTCAGACTACGAGTCTAGCCCTCTACCACATCCCCGCTCACAGGGTCTACCCGGACACCTATCGCGCTGACCCAGTCGAGACCGCGCTTAATCTCCGATTCATCGCCGTCCAACTCCAAAACGACCCAACCCATCTCTTCCCGAACGTCGGCCCGCCGTATGTTGGTCACGATTTGGAAGCTGTGGCCCAGCCGGTATATCACCGGCTGCTTCACCAAGTCATCGAGAAAGGTGAACTTGACACGCTGCTTTCCCACCAGACATCACCCCCCCACAGCAGTGCGCTCACTAAGAGCGCCTTCGAAAGAGCTGATGGTCGGTTTAATGGAGAGAGGATTGACCACGCTCTCCACCGCCTCCATCGTCTTGAGCCCATTCCCGGTGATGTACACCACCGTCAACTCGTCGGGTTTGATAGCGCCGCTCTCCGCCAGGGTCTTCAACGCGGAAACCGTGACGCCCCCGGCGGTCTCGGTAAATATCCCCTCCGTTTCCGCCAGCAACTTGATGCCTTCCACAACCTCGGGCTCGGGCACGGAGTTGGCCGTGCCCTGGGACTCGTTCAACACCCGGATGGCGTATATGCCATCGGCGGGGTTTCCGATAGCCAGCGATTTAGCCACGGTATTCGGCCTCACGGGAATGACGTGGGCCTGGCCGTTCGCCCAAGCGGATACTATCGGGGAGCAACCCTCGGCCTGCGCCATGTGCATCTTGGTGGTCACGGCGGGATGGTGGACGGTATTCTGGTCCGGGCCGAAAGAGCTTGCATCCACCCCCTCCAGCAGACCCAGGCACGCCAGTTCATTGAATCCCTTCCAGATCTTGGTGAACATGGCGCCGGACGCGCTGGGAATGACCACGTGGTCCGGGAGCCGCCAACCCAACTGTTCCGCAACTTCGTACCCCAAGGTCTTGCTGCCTTCGGCATAGTAAGGGCGCATATTGATATTGACGAACGCCCAGGGGTAGTTGTCCGCCAACTCGCTGCAGAGCCGGTTTACCTCATCGTAAGTACCTTCGACCGACACCAGGGTTGGACCATAGACGGCGGCCCCGATGATCTTGCCGGTCTCCAGGTCCCAGGGAATGAACACGTAGGAGCGGATGCCGGCGCGCGCCGAGTGGGCTGCCACGCTGCAGGCCAGGTTGCCGGTAGAAGCGCAGGCGAGGGTATCGAACCCGAATTCCACGGCCTTGGTGGAAGCGACGGAAACTACCCGATCTTTGAAAGAGAACGAAGGGTTTACGCTGTCGTTTTTTATGTAGAGGTTACGGAGCCCCAGGCGTTCCCCCAGGTTCCGCGCCTTTATCAATGGCGTGAACCCTGCCATTATGTCAACCGGGTCCTCACCACTGGCGGGAAGCAAGTCCTGGTAACGCCAGATACTCAGGGGACCCTGAGTGATCCGGTCCCGGCTGATGACCTCGGAGATGGTCGCGTAATCATAGACCACTTCCAACGGGCCGAAGCAGAAGTCACACACATTGAGGGGTTCGGCTGGGAATTCCCGGCCGCACTCCCGGCATTTGAGCCCATTAACGAAAGACACGCGAGCCGCGACCTCCATCCCGATTACATAGCATGATACCCCCAGCACGGGTCTGGAGGCGCAAGCGCGATACTAGCAAAGGCCCCCAACCCTTGTCAAGCTGGAGACGGCTGAGTGAGGTTCTTGGGAAGCGTAGCCTTAACCGACTCCACGCAGGCGTGGGTCCAGAACATCTCTGAGCGAATCACCCAGCATGTTCCAGGAGAACACTACGATGGCTATGGCCAGCCCCGGAAACACTCCTAACCAGGGCGATACTGAGACATAGTTCTGCGAAGCTACCTGCAACATGCCTCCCCAAGAAGGCACATTGGGAGGAGCGCCCACTCCCAGGAAGCTGAGGCTCGCCTCAGAGATGATAGCACCCCCCAAAAGGTAGGTCGAAATTACAATATAGACGGCCATACAGTTGGGAATCATGTGGCGGAGTATGATACGCCAGTTGCCGGCCCCGACGGCTCTGGCAGCTAGCAAGTAGTCCATCTCCTTAACGGCCAAGGCCTGGGAACGTAGAATCCGGGCGGTGCTGGGAATGAACGCCACACTCAAGGCGATTATCACGTTCTCTAAGGATGCGCCAAGCGTAGACATGATGGCAATGGCGAGGATCAGTAGAGGGAAGGCCATCATGGCGTCCACCACCCTCTGGACGATCAGGTCAGTGGCTCCTCCAAAATGCACACTGGCGATGCCAACCAGCAGCCCTATCGTACAGCCGACCAATGAGCTGACTAAACCCACATACAGCGATATTCTCGATCCATATATGATCCTGCTGTACACATCACGGCCTGCATCGTCGGTCCCAAACCAGGCCTCTGAGCTAGGCGCGCTGAAGGGCAGCCTTGAAGTCTTGTAAGGGTCATCTGTGGCGACCAATGGGGCAAAGATGGCGATCACTATCAGAATAATGGCTACCGCCGCGCCGAAGGCTCCCAGTGGCTTTCGACTGGCGAAGTTCGTTGCTACCTTCCAAGTAGTGAGCATGCCCCGGAGGGACCGCCCAGGCAGCGTCATTGCCGCGGCTCCCTGTTGCCGCATATTCCCCTCCGGAAGTTAATCGAAGATTAAGTGTACCGAATTCTCGGATTCACCCAGGCGTACACGATGTCCAGCACCAGATTCAACACCAACACCAACATCACTATAAGCACAACTACCGACTGGATCACGACGTAGTCCCGCTGTTGGAGGGCGACGATGATGATCCTGCCCATACCAGGTATGAGAAATATGTTTTCTATGATGATGGTGCCGCCTAGCAAGCCACCGAACTGGTAGCCGGAGACCGTTATAACAGGTAAGAGAGCGTTTTTAAGGGCGTGCCGGTAAATTACCACCCACTCCGCCAGGCCCTTGGACCGAGCGGTCCGGATGTAGTCCTCCCGAAGTACCTCCAGCATTGTTGAACGGGTCACCCGTGCGACGAAGGCAACATTCGTCACGCCAAGGGCCATGGCGGGAAAGGCCATTTGCTGCAGATTGGTCAAAGGATCATCCCACAGCCTGGCGTATTCCAGAGGCGCGATCCAGTTAAAGATCCATACCAAAAAGAATATGAGAAGAATGGCTAACCAAAAGTTTGGAACGGATATCCCGATGATGGTGAGAATCCGGGTCGCGTAGTCAACGAAAGTATCCTGTTTTACGGCAGACAGCATCCCCAGGGGTATGGCTATCACGCTGGACACTAATATAGCTATGATGGCTAGCTCCAGCGTGACCGGGAATGTTCGGGTGATGTCGTCTACGATGGGCGTCCGACTATAGTAGGTAACACCGAAGTCCCAATGCAGTATGCCCCAGATCCATCTGATGTACTGCTCGTAGATGGGCTTGTCCGTTCCTAGCTCCGCCCTCAGCCTCCTCAAGTCTTCTTGGGTGTACTCGTACTCCCCCTGAGGTCCCACAAGGATATTTAGGGCTGGGTCGCCCGGGACAAGACGCATTACTACGAACACCAATGCGGTGAGCAGTATTACCGTGGGGATAAACAGAAGGAACCGTTTGGCGATATAGGCCTGCATCTACTACCCCTAAAGTGGGTATGGCAGTTCCGGAGCCGTTGGCTCCAAGTCTGCCATACCTTGCCCAGGGCAAATACTTCCTAACAGGGATCACACCAGAGGTGCTCGTGTTTCAAATGAGAGATGCTGACGGGCGTCATATTAAAGTTCTGTACCCTGGAGTTCACTATGTGATGCCTCGCCTCCCAGAAGGGAATTATGTAAGGTCCCGGGTCCACATTGATCAGGTGGTCCTCCATCTTCCGAATAATGGCTACTCGCTTTTCCGGGTCTAACTCCCGCGCCTGCTCCCAAAACGAATCCACGAACCACTCGGGCACTTGCCAGCCGCTGTAATCGACCGATTCGGACCACGGCATGTAGTCTTTAGTTATCCAGTTGTCCGGTGAAACGTACAAGGGCGGATCGCTACCGAATGACACGTTGAAGTCACGCGCTTCATTAAGCAGCGTGGACGTGGCAGAATCAACCACCTTAAGCTCCATGTCAATGTTCAAGAACTCCTTGAGTTGGTCCGCCAGCAACACTGCTATATCGGTCCGTAGGGGCGTAACATTGGCGGTGGTCTTAAACCCATTGGGGTAACCGGCCTCGGCCAGGAGCTTTTGGGCGGCTGCTATATCGTCGGGATGTTTCTTGCCGTCTAGCTGCCTGTAACCGGGTGTATTGTCAATCTCCTCTTGAGACCTACCCCGCCCTTGGGCCGTCTGGAGCCCTCCCACGGGAGGGGCGACCGCATCCAGCCCGGGGATGCCCATCACATCTCGCATAGTATGGCGGTCGAGAGCCAGGTTCATGGCCTGTTTCACACGCGGATCCGTGAAGGGCTCCCTCCGGCTATTTATGTAGAACTGGAACAGGTTGTTGGGTGGGGTGAAGTGGCCGGTGATATTCGGAGACTCCTGGTCCAATTGCTTGACATCACGAGTGTTCAGGTTGGTGATGGGATAGCCGCTCATCAGCACCTGTTCGGTTTTGAAGGCCGCAATTATTGTGCCCTTTTCTATGATTACGAACTGTTTCACACCGTCGAGGAACGGCAGCCCTTCCTTGAAATAGTTCTCGTTCTTATCCCACTCCCAAGAAACGTCTCTAACGATCTCACCCGGCGTATAGGGCCCAGATCCCATAGATTTATCCCAGGGGGGTGTAGTCCCGAATTCCTCCTCCAATCCCGGCAGGTAGTGCTTGGGGACCAAGTGGGATGATGCCAAGCCCAAGGTGGCCAAAATGTCCTGGGTGGGGAGCTTGGTAGTGACAGCCACAGTGTGTTCGTCCACCGCCCGCGCATACCCCGGATCATAATAGGTGCCTACCGATGACCGGGTAGTGGGCCGGCGGGCATCCGGGTCCACCATCCTGTCTATGCTGTATACCATGTCCTCTGCGGTGACAGGAGTACCGTCATGCCACGTGGCGTTTTCGTGGATGTGGAAGGTGTAGATCAGGCCATCTGAGCTTAGGTCCCAGCTCTTGGCCATGTCTCCCGCTATATCGAAGGGGTCCGGGGTAGTGGGGTCATACTCTACAAGCGTGTTATAGAATCCAGCCGCCATGAGGAACACTTGCCAGTCGACGTGCGGGACGTACTGCTGGGCCGGGAACGCGAAGCCTTGCATTCGGAGTACACCGCCGGACGTTCCCTCTAGCTGAGCCGCAGGGGCTGCTTTTTCGGGAGTAGGCGTAGGTATCGTGAGACCCGCTCCTGGACCCAGTGGGATGGCAGTGGCGGCGGCTTCTGGCGCTGTAGTGGCAGGATCGGCAGCGGCGGCGGCCGGCGCCGTAGTAGGCGCGGCGGCGGCCGGCGCCGTAGTAGCCGCTGGGGCGGCTGCTGGGGCCGTCGCCGCCGGCTGTCCTCCACAGCCGATGACGAATATCAGCAGAATGAGCAGGGGAGACGATAGTTATACCCTGGAATTCCGGAACCAGCGGTAGCCCATGAAAACACCTCCTAAATTTCGAAAGCCAGGACCTATACCTACGAATGTCAGAGACGACTGGTATTCAATGCCTACGTCATTTATAACTAATTAGTCAATCTATTTAACGATATCAGCCATTTTGGTACTAATATTCGCATTAGGGCATAAAATACTCGATGGGAAACAAGCGCAATGTAGTCTATCGCTGTTTGACATATCAATAGGTGGATTTTACTCATAAACATTGCCACCGGCGGCGGTAATGTTGCCTCAAAACCACCGTGACCGTGGAGTGGCGAGACGAAGAGCGGCGTGAACGAGTGTCTGGAGCCGATAAGAGGCCGGGGCCTTCGGGCTAGCCGCACCGGGGAACCGGGTGGGGAAGGGTCCTGGACGAGGCGGTCCAGGAGACGGCGTAGGGTCGCGAGGGCATGGTCCGGAGGTTGCACGACGGACCTATCGCCATCGCCGTCGTGGTCGAAAGACCCTATCGCTCCAGCTCATGTTGGGCGGCTCTAATGGTCCCGGTCCAGGAAATCCAGCACTCGCTTAACCGCCGCATCCCTGTTGTACGAGTTGTAGGTCATCATGGCATTTCGCACCGGATCGCCGCCAAAGAACCGTTCGTACAGCACCTGGCGTCCTCCGAAAGCGCTGCAGGCTACGTCCCAGGCCAGGTGGAAGACCCGCGCCCGCTCCCACGCCGATGCGCTATCCGTGGCGAGGTACTTCTCCACGTCCGGGCCAATCGCGGCGCGAAAGTCGTCCTCCGCCGGCAGGGCCATCAGACTACTTGAACCCAACTGCTGTACTATCTCCGCCAGCCGCGGGTAAATGGTAGTAGGGTAGAGGGCGCGGGCTGCGCTGACAGGTCCGGGCGCAGGACACATCACCCCCCACTGGTTGAGACTGGCGTCAGCTTCCGCAGCCCGGAGGCAGGCCTTAAGGGCCTCCAGGTAAACGATGATTTCCGCTATCCGCTCCTGTACGTGGGGGATGTCGCCCGAACCAAGGGTGTCCACCATCAGCGACGCCAATCCCAGGATGAATTCGGTCTTCACCGCGCAGCGATTGGCCACCTGGTAGCCCGCATGAGTCGTGGACTGAGTGGCAGCGGAATAATTGTTGCACATCTCCACGTCGCCAAGCAGAAAGACCCTTTCCCAGGGAACGAGTACGTCGTCAAAGAAGACCACCGCGTCCATCTCTTCAAACCGCGCCCCCAGGGGATGATCGAAGGTGGACCGCCCGAGGTCGAAGCTCTCCCGGCAAAGGAACTTCACTCCAGAAGTGTCGTTGGGGATGGCAAATGAAAATGCCTGACGCCAGGCGTCCGGTCCAATAAGGTGAGTGCGCGTGGGGTAGACGGCGATTTCATCTGAAATAGGCCCCAGAGTGGCAAGGATGCGGCTCCCGCGGACGACGATCCCGGCGTCGGTTTCCTTGATCACGGTTAGCGCCACCTGCTCGTCGATATTGTCCACCACCGAGGGTCTACGGCTGCGCTGCAAGTTGACCAAAGTATGGGTCAGGGTGACATCGTTCTCCCGGATATACTCGTGATAGTCGAGCACGTTCTTGTCGAAACCATCTCGGTTCTGGGAGAAATAGGCGGAGGCTCCGGCCCAGCCGCTAATGGCCACGTTTAGGAAGTCCGGGGTCCTGGCCATCATCCCGCAACCTTCCCAGGCCCAATTGGTCATCATATCCCGCCGCCGTTCCAGGTCTTCAATCGTTCTGGGAATGATGAAGGACAGACCGACAGGTTCACCGGAAGAGGGCGAAGAGAAGGTCATCCGCTCTCTGGTTTCAGCCTCATGTTGCAGATCGTAAAGAGCGGCAACCGACCGCACTCCGCCCTGGAGACCAGGATGGGTCGTGACGTCTTGTACGCGCTCTCCACGGACCCAAACCTCCGAAGGCCTCTGTTTCAGTCCCTCAATGTATTGCGCCCCTGTCTTAGCCGGCATGGTGGACATCTCCCCTTCAGAGTGGTCCCATTGTACGCGCATTCGGCTGCGCCACCCAATCCACTCCGGGGCTGCAACGGGTGCTATAATCTGAGGGAAGGCTGCCTCTGGGTTGGGAGCGGTTGCTCCAGCCGTCGGGGCAGTCCTATATTGTGCCCTTCGGTGCGGTCCCAAGGGACCACGTGGCCCGCCGCGGTACTTCTTCAGAACAGGAGACACGTTGGACTTCGCCCGGCGCGTGGTTGCGCTCGCCCAAGAATATTCCCTCCCGCTCATCCTCGGAGTTTTCGCCGGACTCTTAGTCGGCAACCTCGACCATCACCTGTACGAGAGGTTGGTCGATTTTCATCCTCTCGGTTTCCATACCTCGGTGTTGGGGCATCCCGTCACTGCCCACTTCCTCATCAACGGCGTCTTCATGGTCTTTTTCTTCGGGATCGCCGCCAAGGAGATAACCGACTCCGTCCTACCTGGCGGCGTGTTGAACCCCATCAGGACCGCCATCAACCCGCTTATGGGCACCCTGGGAGGTGTGATTGGACCAGCGCTGCTGTACCTCCTGCTGACGTACATCTTCTACGGGCAATCAGCCAACTTCGCCGAAGTGGCCAACGGATGGGGGATACCCACCGCCACCGATATAGCGCTGGCCTGGTTGGTGGCGAGATTGGTCTTTGGCAACGGCCATCCCGCGGTTAATTTCCTGCTGCTTTTGGCGGTGGCGGACGACGGAATTGGACTGGGGATCATCGCCGTGTTCTATTCCGACCCGGAACTGCCAGTCAGGCCGCTGTGGCTCCTATTGGTGATTGGAGCCATGGCCACCGCCTGGGGGATGCGTCGGCTAAACGTCCGGTCATGGGCGCCTTACATCGCGGTGGCGGGGTTGATGAGTTGGGTGGGGCTGTTGCAAGCGTCCATCGAACCCGCCCTGGCGTTGGTGCCCGTGGTGCCTTTCTTGCCCACCAGCGGCGCAGAGGGCGACGAGGAAGTTCCCGCTCTCGACACCGGCGGAATGCCCGAGCACATGGCATCGCACCCGCTAAGTCCTCTGGAGCAATTCGAGCACCATCTCAAGCTGTTCGTGGACCTTGGCCTGTTTTTCTTCGCCTTTGTAAACGCCGGAGTGACCTTCGGAGCGATCAACACGGTAACCGTGATAGTGCTGGCATCCCTGATCGTGGGCAAAACAATGGGCATAACCCTGTTCTCCATGGCCGGGGTCTGGATGGGATTCCCTTTGCCCAACGGCATGGGGGTAAGGCATCTGGCAGTGGCTGGGCTCATCGCGGGAATAGGGCTAACCGTCGCCCTGTTCGTGGCGGGCAAGGCATTTGCAGGGCCTCCCTTCCAGGAGCCCGCGAAGATGGGGGCGGTGCTTAGCGGGCTTGTCGCCTTTCTCGCGCTGGGAGCTGGAGCCTTGCTGAGGGTGAAGGACGGCGCGGACCCGCCTCAAGAGTAAGGCCGGAACCTCTTAGCGGACGGCCGACGTTCCGGCAGATGCGCGGTGGCCCGAAGGCCCCGCGCGCCGATATAATCTATAGGTCGAATCCAGCCACACAACGCGCTCACATGATTCCCAAGCGCGGAGACGCCAAACAAGATTGAAACCCCGGAGGGACCGCAATGATCGGAGTGCTGACGCACCACTGGGCCAAGTCCGATAAGATCGAAGACGCCCGGAAGCTCCTGGACGGCAACGGCCTGGCCCAGAGCAAGGCCCCCGGCTTCGGGTCTAGGGAGACCCTGTACTCACTGTCAGACCCCGCCAAGATAACCACTCTAGTTACGTGGGACAGCAACGAAATTTACGACGCCTGGAGGGCCAGCCCGGAAAGGTCGGTGGCAATGGCCGGGGCCGAAGAACTCTGGTCTCAGTCTCCGGAGTCGGAACGGTTCGAAGTAGCCGGTTAAGACCTCGGCGCAGACTACTGCTGCAGGAGGAACTGGCGATAGACCTCTTCCTCCGACAACGCTTCGAAATGGAACCAGGCTTCCTCTTTGCATCCATGCGGGTCATCGACAATTCCCAGTATGCTATCTACAAGCGCCTCGGCTTCCTGGGTGGACGTATAACATAGCCCGTCCACAGTTTCGATGGCTGGCCGATAGTCTGGAGGAATTACACCAGGCGCCCAATCGGTGGGAGTAAGGCGTTAAGCCTTGGGGTCCAGATAGAAGGCGAACACATCCAGGCCAGTCTGTCTTTGGTCCCCACCCCACCGCTCCATCAACCCGGCGGGGCCGAAAGGCCCGGCGACTTTCGCGATGTTGGAGTAATGGCTTCTTATCTGGCCGTTGGAGTCGCTCCACTCGCTATAGCCTGGAGTTGTCGGCGCCGAGATTTCAAAGGTCATCTTGGTGTCCTTTGCAACGGATGGGAGAGTAAGTACGGCACGCCACTCGCGGTACTGGATTTTAGGGGCAAGAAGCCGGGCTGCGCCAGCATTTTCGACTAGGGTAGGGCCTTTGCGAGGTCACGTTCCTTATACTCGTCACGTATAGATTCCCACTTTCGCGGGATTGCCGGTTGGGGGCAGGATTGCGCCATAGGTAAAGACTTTGAAAAGCCGATAGGAGCTGCCGTTTGGCAAATGCAGGGCTAACACCCACCTGGCGGTTGTGAATGCCGGGCCCATCAAAAGCGGGACCAGTTAAATGGTTTACCGATTGTTCGTTGCCGCACTCGTCGCCCTCGCGCTGCTGGCTTTAACATCATTGGCCTGCGGGCCAACGGCCGGGCAGGGAAATGCGCCTCAGTCATCCCCAGGGGATACGGCCTCGTCAGAGGAAGCAACGCCTACACCCACCTCCCCGCCGCCTGCCGATACCCCCACCCCCCTGCCAACCAAGCCTCCCTTGCCGACCCAGGAGATACCCTCCCCCATACCGCCCAAACTGCCCCTGGTCACTCCGCAGCCTTCCCCGACTCCCATCCTATCGCATCCGGGAGGTATGGAGGCGTGTCATGAGTGGACCATATTCAGTCCTTCAGAGGACCTGAAATATCTGCCATGGTGTACAGAAGGACTTGAGAAGCATGTCTCTTCGACGTGCTCCGAGAGAACCACGACCGAGACGCAACTTGCCTGTGGGAGGGAAGTCGTCTCCGACTACAAGTCGTTCAGCATCAAAGAGAGTCCGTATAAATGCTTCGGACTACCATCAGGAAGTGAAGCCATTAGGGAATGCGTTGAGCAGTCTGGGAATGACATAGATAAGGCATTCGAGAAGGTCTGGGAGGCATCGGCTAAGGTCCAGATCGGAGCGGATGGCGATGCGGAGGTGGTGAGGGCTATGAAGGACGTCACTACCTGCCTGGAGGAACTAGGATATGAGAAGGTCAATCTCGACCTGCTGTTCAGTTGGCAGAGATTCGACGACCCAAGGGACCTGAAGGAGCGCGAATCGAGGCTGACGGAGGCGGATAAGGAGCTTCGCGCCGAGTTGCGGGAGCCGTCCCAGTCCTGCGCCAAGAAAAACGGATTGTTCGACGCCCAAGACGCCGCTTGGATTTCCGAGTTGGAGCGGCTCGCTAAGAAGGAGCCAGAGACGGTCCAAATCCTCATTGGTGAGGGTCTACTTGAGGCGCTAAAGAAGCCTGGGACGGAGATATTCCTGACGGGAGATAGGCCATCGTAGGACCTGTCCACATTTCTTCAACCACATCCCACTTATTCGATATGGAGCTGGGTGGGTGCGGAGAAGGGGTTTGAGGAGCGGGACCTCTCCGTTGTTGCGGCATTCGTCCAGGTAACGTCTGACTGAGGCGAAGGTGGAGAGACGGAAACCCGCGTCCACAACCCGTTGAATGAAGGGTTGGGCATCCGGTAAGAGCTCCTTTTCCAGCAGGGTGCAGGACCACTCATCGCACAGCTCCTGGGACATGCGTTGGATGGCGACTTGGGCCAATGGACGGGCCAGTTTACGCTGGAGGCGGCGGATTTCGGAATTTATTTGGCCGAGAGTCATAGATATTTCTCCTGGCGGGTCTTGATTGTGAGGGCGTTATGGAGACCCTGGGGTCGGACGGGGGCGAGTGGGGCTTCGGCTACGGCGGCGGGCATGGGGAACCGGCTGTTCGGCGCCTGGCGGAGAGGCCGGAGTTTTTTGTTTTGAGTCAAACTGAGACATTTTGGGACATGCGCCTCCTTGTGGGATGGGATTCGGGTCCAGGCTAGTGTTCGGAGATGTTGAGTGATATGGATGGTAGAGAGGTGCAACGCGGAATGGGAAGGGGGAAATGTCAGTTGGGAGGCGCGGGGCGGGAGACCTCACGCTTATGGTTTAGGACGATTGCCAAGGTTTTGGATTCTGAGGAAGGGCGAATGGCGGGGGTCTCGGAGAATTGAAAGACCCTGGTGAGAGGGCAGGGTCTCTAGGTTTTCATGGCCAATTGCCGATCAAGGAGGCTACCTCGCTCATCCCGACCGTGATCATCCCGACCGTAACGCGGCGTAGACGAAGGACATGCTTCATTGAGGATGGCCCTTCGACTCCGCCGCGTTACGCCTGCGGCTTCACTTAGCCGCGTTCAGGGTGAGCGGGCACGGCCGACTACTGATATTCCCAGCGGCTAGGTCACGTCCAGGACCGCCTCGCCCAGACCTTCCACCGCCACGACGGCATGGTCTCCGGCATTCAAGAACTTGGGGGTGACGATGCTCCCGGTGATCACAACCATGCCCGCTGAGAGGCCAGACCCTTTCGCCGCAAGCATGTTCACCAGCCACACCAACGGCTCCAGCGGGTGTCCCATTACGTCTGAGCCTAGCCCTTCACCGACCAACTCCCCGTTGATGGTCATTGAACCGCGGGATGCCGCCAGGTCCACGGTGCGCCAGTCAGTGACCGCGGGACCCAACGCGACCCCCGCGTTGGATATGTTGGTGGCGATGCCCGCCAACAACCGCGCTTGCGGGTCTTGAATTTCAGAGCCCCGCCCGTCTATGATCTCGAAGGCCGCCATCACCGCGTCAACGGCCTCTTCCACGCGGCTCCGGTCGTAAGGGGCGCCGGAAGCGGGGAGGTCTTCCCCCAGGCGCGCCGCAACCTCGCATTCGATGCCCAGGCGCAGGTAGTCCCCGCTGTGGACCCTCGCGGGGGAATTGTAGACAGTATTAGCCAGGACGATGCCCGCGCCAGGCTCGGTTATGCCTGAATTCTGGCGCATGGTCGTGGTTGTATACGCGATCTTGTAACCGGCAATGGAGCCCCTGGATTCCGCTAGCAGCTCCTGATAGGCCGCCTGAATCGCATAGGCCTCGTCCATTGTTTTGGGAGCGGACTCATCGTCCAGGCTATACCGCTGTCCATCCCGGTATTGTGCGGCCAATAATTCGGCGGTCCGCTGTATCTTCGTATCGGTGGCCATTTTCTCTCCTTCTGGCGGGGAATCCCGATAGGCCGAGATGTAACAACACCCCCGGAGTGTCCGGAGGTGTTGTTATGAGACCCTATTACGGACTGGTTATAGGCTAATTGTCGTCGGCGGCTACGGCCTCCCGGACCTCCGGAGCGCCGGTGGGGGTGCTCAGGTATTGGTTGTAGAAGCCTATTACCTTGTCCCAGGCGTCCGTTGCGGCAGCCTGGCGATAGCTGGGGCGGTCGACGGCGAAGAAGCCGTGGCCTGCGTCATCGTACCGGTGGAAGTCATGGACCTTGTTGTTCTGCTTGAGGACCAACTCGGTAAGGTCCACTTCCTCGGGTGAAGGTCGAGCGTCCTCATTCCCGAATATTCCCAGCAACGGGCAATTCATGTTGGCGGTCATCTCGATGGGGGCTACAGGCATGGAATCGGTGGGCGCTTCCGAATCGCGGGCGGTTACACCACCACCCCAGCAGTCCACAGCGGCGTCAAGGCTGGGGATGTTGCAGGCCACCAGGTAGACCTGCCGGCCACCGGAGCAGAACCCGATCACTCCCACCTTGCCGTTTGTGTAGGGCAGAGAGCGAAGATAGCGCATCGAGGCTTCCACATCGCCGATGCACTGGGAGTCGGGAATCATCCCGCCCTCACGGACGGCGCCGCTGACCTCTTCGTGGGATGCACCGAACCCGACCTTCTCCCGCACACGGTAATGGATATCCGGGGAAATAGTGGCAAACCCGTTGGCCGCGAGCTTGCGGGCCATCTCCTTGGATGCCGCGTCCCATCCCGGCATGTGGTGAATCAACACCACGCTTCCGAAAGGTCCGGGCCCCAGGGGGCGAGCGAGGTATGCGTCGATCTCGTCGCCATTGTGTCCTTGAATTCTCACCGTCTCGGCAAGCATCCCTTCATACCTGGCCATCAGTTCCTCCTCTTTTTGTGTTTTCCCTGAGTTCATTTTAGGGTTGTTGGCGCTCCGGCTGGGCTGCCGCCCCACGCGATTGCCTTTCCCGGGGAAACTATGGTGAATCATCTCCCGATTTTAGCTTCCGGTGAGTTGCCGAGCCGTAAATCACCTCTCCAGTAGCGTCATCCAACACCAGGGTGTATCTGGGGTCTCCGTACCTAGCGCTGAAGCCGCGAGGTACGAAGGCAGACACATAGTCGAAGTCCCTGAACACAACCACGCGAACCCTGTGATTGGTTAAATTCGGGCCGGGCACATCGGTCTTGCCGGTGAATGCCGCTATGGTGGTTTCCACGGGCAGATCGTCAATTTCAGACCTGGGTATATTGAATCCTTTCGCCGCATCCTCTCTGGCTATTGAGAGCCCTTCCTCTCTGCTTAGCTTAGGTACAAAGGAGTCCGGCGAGAGCTCCACG
The DNA here is from genome assembly GCA_965205385.1 of Dehalococcoidia bacterium. Classification (GTDB taxonomy): domain Bacteria; phylum Chloroflexota; class Dehalococcoidia; order Lucifugimonadales; family UBA3495; genus CATOSP01. The sequence goes on along the minus strand of CBDBGS010000008.1, from coordinate 804,170 downwards.
TCTCCGGGAACTCTGGCGCCAATATCCTTGGTAGTTTCTGATTCTCCCCCAAGAACCCACCCACCGAAAACAACGGCGGCCAAAATGGTCATGGTTGAGATTAAGGTGAGTATCCCAATTGTCTTAAGCATAATTACCTACTCACTCATAAAGAACTATTTTCGTGCCAAACTTTAGCTGGCGCATCGTTTATCCCATACTCTGAAACCTGTATCTGTGACTCCCACAGTATCGGTGTCGTGGTTACCTTCGGGCTTTATATTAATGTAATACTCCACATCGTGCCATCCCACAGCAGTATCGTAGAGTTCTATATCATCGGCGTGGATCTTATTTGTAGTATCTCCTGCCGCGTGGTCACCCTTGTCCGTCGGGGAAACGCTTCTGAAATTCAGTGTTTCCGCCATAACCTGCCACCCCTCCGGTTCCCAATCAGGGTTGGCGGCATAGATCTTCCCGCCGTCATATACGAACTGGAATTGATGAGGCTCGCCGCCTCCACTCCCCGCTACCCAGGTAACCGTGTATTCTTTGGAACTAGACGGCTGTGTGGCAGGGCTTCTCACCCATAAGTCTGTGGATGCATTATAGTATCTCGTCCACACGTTTTCGCCATCTTCATCGGTATATTGTAAGAATACATACTCGGCTGAATCATCGTCTTCCTTGGCCCAACCCACTTGAGCATACGCGAACGAATTTTCCCACATAACCCAGAACGCCGTTCCCTCGAAGACGGGGGAAGGGTTGTAATTCCAAAGGTCGGCCCGTATTGCATAACCTGAGCCGGATAATCCTCCAGAATAGTAAAATCCACCGTACTTATAGTCCTGGTCATCTCCCTCAGAGACGGCGCATGTCGCTAGGGTTGCGCTAGGCGAGGCGAAGAATCCAGCCAAAGGTAGCGCGATTCCTACCGTTAGGAAGACACTGACCCACAAACCCATTGGAGTAGAGCCGCCAAAGATAGTTCGCCCTTGCATCTAATTCTTCTTTGCGGTTTGAATGGGTTGATTTTCCCGGTGGTATGACTCCCGGCGTGGTCTGCCGCCACACTACTCCTTGGGTTTGGGGGTGTCAACGGGCGTTGAATTAACCCTGGATTAACGCCCGATTATGGACCCGTTTCCCATATGCCATCGGCCGGGATAGTGAGCATCCGGTCCACGTATATACCAGGGACATGGATTTTGTCGGGGTCCAACTCCCCCATGGGAACTACCTCGTTTTCCAGCTCGACTATTGTGGTCTTCGCGGCCATGGCCATTATTGGATTGAAGTTTCGTTGGGCCAGCCGGAACTGTAAATTGCCGAAGGTATCGGCCTTCCACGCCTTGATGAACGCGTAGTCGGCGTGGAGGGGAAACTCCAGGACATAAGTGCGCCCGTTAATCTCCCGGTGTTCTTTTCCCTCCGCAAGCTCGGTGCCGACGCTGGCGGGAGTGAAGAAGCCCCCGATGCCGGCGGCGGCGGAACGGATGCGCTCGGCCAGGGTGCCCTGAGGAAGAAGCTCAGCTTCCATCTCACCATCGTTGTACTTCTGGACGAAGGGTGTAATCCGCGACGGGTGGGTCGGCGCCGTAAAGGCGCAGATCATCTTCCTGACTTGACCGGCCTCGATGAGGGTGCCGACGTCGACCCGTCCAGTAGTCCCGCCATGACCGTTGGAGATTCCCGTGAGCTGTTTTGCGCCCTGGCGGTTGAGCGCGGAGATCAGGTTTTGGGGGGAGCCGACTCCGAAACCCGGAAACATGATAGTGGAGCCGTCGGGAATGTCGGCCACGGCTTCGTCGAAACTCGCGTATATCTTGTTCTTCATGTTCCGGTTTTCCTCCAGGGGTCAGGGGATTACGGGACGTGTAGGCGAGTGTATGGGCGGCCGTTGAGGCTGTCAACGGCGAATGGTGAGGGCTGAAGACGCCGCCGCTAGGCAACGCAACCAGGTAGGGGTTAGAATTTGGCTTGTTCCGCATTCCTACCACCCGCGAGCCTCGCGGGTCCAGGAGACGTAAGAATGAGCTCCCAACAAACAGGCCAGCGAGGGAACATCGTCCAGGAAGAAGACGGAGTTTTCGAGATGTTCCCCTTGCCGAACGATGAAGCCACCCTACTGGCGATATTCGAAGACTGCTTTGAGGAGTGGGAACACCTTCACATCGGTCCGCTGATTCAGGGGGCAGCCTGGGAGATTCGTCCTCCCCGCAAGCCAAGGATCAAGACTTTCGACGGTTATGCCACCATCGACTTCCAGGACTGGCACTTTCACATCTGCATCGGGGAACACAAGGGATCCCCACCAGAGCTTGCCAAGCGGCGCCAGACAGCCCGTGCCGAGCTCTACCGTCGTCTCAGCAACGGCAAACCCGGTGACTGGGGGTTGCGGCTGTTCAACGGCGCGGATGAGCAACAAATCACTTTCATGCTTCCGAACCCATTCCTTACCGACGAACAAACGATCATCAAGGACCCGGAATGGGACCGATTGGACCTTTGGGACCGCCTCCGGCACAAGTACCTGGGCCTTGGCCAGGACCCTCTCGACCGGAGCTCTCCCGGTTTTTCCCACGCCTGATCTCGCCCAAAGCGGAGACTGCTGGAACACCTCGGCAAGGAGTTCCATTCAGATCCTTTGGTATCTCGTCCCTCAAATTCCTGAGGACCAGGACAGAGACAATCCTAAAGATCAGTCTTAGTGGTTGATCCGTCTTTGGAAGCGTCGATCTAGATCTCCAATGGACGGACTTGCGATGGCTCTGGTTAGAACTCGAGGCGGATCTTACGGGCAGTGCACGGTTCCTCACGAATCACTCTTTGGAGCATTGGTATGAGCCTCGACCAAGAAATTGAATCAAAGCGTGCCGAAATTCGTAGTGATGGTTACCCGATGTCCATCGGTGAGCTCATAAATATATATAGAGACGGTGAGTTAGATATCCATCCGGAATTTCAAAGGTTCTACAGATGGAATGATCATCAGAAGTCCCGGCTAATCGAATCAATATTGCTGGGAATTCCCCTGCCATCAATATTTGTTTCTCAAAGAGAGGATGGCGTTTGGGATGTGATTGATGGATTACAGAGGTTGGCGACCATCTTCCAGCTAGTCGGGCACTTGAAGGATGAGAAGGGAAACCCAGTCGATCCCTTGATGCTAAAGGGCACCAAATACCTTCCTTCTCTGGAAGGCAGGATATGGGAAGCTGAGGACCCATCCTTGTCAATCGGCAGCACTAATCAGCTCATCATTAGGCGCTCAAAAATTGATGTTAAGGTAATACTCCGCGAAAGCAGTGAGTCAACCAAATACGAGCTTTTTCAAAGACTGAACACTGGAGGGTCTTTCCTATCGGAACAAGAAGTGAGAAATGTGATTCTCATTATGGTCAATCGCGAGGCCTATCAATGGGTTAGAGATCTCGCCGATGATGACAACTTCCAAACCTGTGTGGCCCTATCTGACCGGCAGCGTTCGGAGCAATACCACCTCGAACTGGTTGTCCGTTTCTTAGTTTTTAGGAATCTCGAAGAGCAGGAACTACGCGCCATGGGCGACATCGGAGATTTCCTCACTGATAGGATCGTCAAGATCGCGGAATGCGACAAATTTCAAGAGATCAAGGCGGAAGAGGAACATGCTTTCAGATTCACGTTTGAGACCCTTGCAAAATCCCTGTCTGACAGTAGCTTTCGTAGATTTGATCAAGACAGAGGCCGGTATCTCGGCGGATTCTTGATATCGGCTTTCGAACCCTTAGCCATCGGTTTGGGTCACCATTACTCATTCTATGCTGACGGCTCCAAAGATCCCAATGTCGTACAAGTTTCCAAATCACTTTGGTCAGACACTACGTTTCTGGCTAACATCGGCATGGGAGTTCGAGCTTCGTCCCGAATTACCACGACCATCCCTCTCGGCCGAAACCTATTTGGTACGTGAGGATTCGTACCCTTATCGAGTTGTCAGAGTTTCTGGACTCGGAGCTTGCGTGGCGAAAGAAAGAACTGACAACACTCAGGTTTATGCTAGGCAAGTCTCGACCACACGAGAGAATGTTGCTCTTGCGCGCAGGAATATGCCTACTCTACGCCTATTGGGAAGGGTTTATCAAAGCAGCAGCGACCAGTTACTTATCCTTCGTAGCCTCCCGCAATCTGCGATATCGAGACCTTACTCCAAACTTCGTAGCGATAGGTCTGCGAGAGCAGATCCGACAAGCAGGGCAGTCTAACCTCCCATCCCTACGCACAGAGCTGATTACGAGACTCACGGCAGGGCTCTCGGACACGGCTATATTAGGGTGGGAGAACGCCTTTGAGACACGTGGGAACCTGAATTCTAAGGTATTAAACGAAGTGTTTTTCCTCTTGGGTCTAGACGGGAAGGCATATTCGCCAAAGGGAGCATTGCTAGATCATCGGCTATTGGCCAATCGGAACTTGGTAGCTCATGGGGAGCGACCAGAGATCGATCCCGTTGATTATAACGATCTACATAGCGAAATAATTCAATTGGTAGACTGGTTTCGAACCGATATAGAGAATGCTGCAGTGACATCTGCTTATCGCCGTCGAGACGATATACAATCATCACAAACGCTTTCTGACGAATTAGAACCTTAATTGTGCGACATAGGAGCAAGGAATGGAAATCTTGGACGGGATTTACCGAATTGAGCTGGGGGAGACCGGCGCAACGGAGGGTGGCCCGTCAGTAAGCGCGTTCTACGTAAAGGGCACGGAGACGGGCCTCTTCATCGACGCAGGTTTCCCTGACTTGCCCCGCACTCAGCCCATCCTCGATTACTGGCGCGGCCCCCTGGACAGCTTTCCCACGAGTTGGGTCCTGGTTAGCCACCGCCACTACGAGCACGCGGGAGGAGTCAAGATTCTCAAGGAAACCACGGGCTGCCAGATAGGTGTAGGCCGGGATGACGCCGAAGCCGTCGAGACCGACGTGGGGGAAGGCACGGGAGTCGTCGATTTACCCCTGACCGGCGGCGAACAATTCGACTTGGGTGGCCGCGTAGTGCGGGCGGTCGCAACTCCCGGCCACACCTCCGGGACCATGTGCTATCTGGTACAGGATGAGGGCATCCTGTTTACCGGGGACCACATCATGGGCCAAGGAACGGTGGTCGTGAGGAGCGACGAGGGAGGCTCGATGGCCCAGCACATTAAGTCGCTGGAAGTCCTGCTGGACATGGGCATCACGACCGTCGTATCGGGTCATGGTCCAGTGATGAACGATCCCCTCACCCAGATTCCAGAGTTGGTGCGGCACAGGCTGGAACGGGAAGAGCAGATTCTGATAATGGTACGAGAGGGCATGGGCGGGGTCGACGACCTGGTGGCCCGGATCTACGGCGACTCCAGCCAGCGCCGCCTGTGGTTGGCGCGGCACCAAGTGGTATCCCACCTGAAGAAGCTAGAAGACGAGGGACAGGTCGCCGCCGTGGAACAGGGTATGACCTACCGGGCGGCTTAACCTCCTCCGTTATCCATTACCCAACCCGACCTGGACCGCCAAGACCGCCCTGGCTCGTCAAAAACGCTCGGATGTCATCCGCGTATTTGATCTCCGAGTCGTCTTGAGGTTGATAGTCCAGATATCTGCGGGCGCTGGTAAGCGACCAAAAGCTCCGCGCATTGTCGCTGATTCCGTATACGACCAGCCACGGAATCCCGTGTTCGTTCTCTATAGAAGGGGCCTCGAGTGCTTTCGTGAATAGTTGGGTCAAGTCGCGGGGGCTGATGTAGGCTCCCAGGTCCCTCTTGTACGTTTCCGGGTCATCGGGAAAGTCCTCAACCCGAATCTCCCTGGGAGCGCCAATCCTCACCATCACCACGTCCATCTTCCGTCCGAACACGCCGGACGCAAACAGGAACCCGATGTGCTCGTAGGTTGCTTTGGCCCAACCATAGAAGTTATCGGACAGGGGCAATTTGTAGGGGTTAAGGTTCTCCAGCTTGCGAGCGTGGACCAATGAATGTTCGTACCAGTCGGCGGCGTGGTTGGAGCTAGCCATCACCACCCGGCGCGCCCCGGCGTCGTAGGCCGAGCGGAAAACATTGTAGGCCATGGCGACGTTAACCTGCTCGTCATAGAAGTCGTCCAGTGGCGTTCCGCGCCTCCGCTTGTATGCCAAATGCACCACCGCGTCCTGGCCCTGGAACAGGTGAGCGTATCCTCCAAGGTCCGGTCCACTCAGGTCGGAGATAGCCACTCCGGCCACCTGCCTGCCATCCCTGTCGGTCTCCTTTACATCCACCAGCGTCATTTCGTAATTCTCGCGGAAGGTAGGCAGGAGCTGGGATGCAACGTATCCCGTGGAGCCGGTTAACAACACCTTGCGGTCTGGCATGGCGGGCATGTCTCCTTATGGATTTTGGTCTGGGAGGAAACGTCCTGGCCAGTACAACAGAAACGCATCCGGTCCGCAAGGATGACAAAGCCGGCTTGCCTTGTCGTGTGACCAGTCTCTAGAGTTTGCCGTCGATACCAGCGTCAAAGGGTAAAAGGGTCAATCGGAGGGCAGATGGACGGCTCGCAGGATTCAGGCGGCGGACCGAAGATGGTTTGGATACCGGTACGCGTCAGGGAGGATGGCGGGGGAACTCCCAAGCATTTGAGATTGAACGGCATTTGGATATCGGTGGAAAGGGTAGAATCTGCCCACGATGACAAGCAACGGATGGTTGGGGGTGAGCAGGTGGTCAAGACTCAGTACAAGTTAGCCCTTGCGGATGGGTCGCAGTTGATGGTCTTGAAAAACCATGTCACCGGCGGCTGGTACCGCGGTGTGTGATTGCCCCCGCTGATGGAGACGGGGCCTTTTAATCGTAAGTACCGCCAATCAGTACCGCACCGGTCAGGACCGCCGAGGTCACTGTGCGCCTAGAACGAGACTCGTCTTTAAGATTAGTGAAATGGAACAGGGCCAATTATTCTCGATTTTCGCGAACGCAGACTCGAGCAGGGGAGAAATCCCCCTTAATCCCCTTTTTCGAAAGGGGGAGAATGGGCGAATGGACCGACAATTAATAGACCCTGTGATGGAGCGTCCCAAATGGCGGTCGCGACGTGGGTTCATATATAATCGCTGCCTATGCAATCAGATCTGCCAAAGCTCCGTCCCCTAAACCTACGGTCGGTACAGGTACACGGGCAAACAATGCTCACGCTACAGGACCCATTGCGCCTGGCGGATTCTTCTCTCATGGTGCCGGAGTCGATTGCGCCTCTGCTTGGTCTGCTTGATGGCTCACGGGACCTGGACGCCCTGCGGGTAGGTTTTGGACTCCGGACCGGGGTCCATTTGACCCCCGCACAGATGGAGGAATTTATTCATCAGTTGGACGAAGCCCGCCTCCTGGATAGCCGACGGTTCCACCTCGCGCTGGACGAAGTACTTGAACGCTACCGTTCCACCCCCTTCCGCACGCCGGCCTTCGCCGGGGAAGTCTATCCGGCCGACGAAGCGGAGCTAACCGCCACCTTCGATGAATACTGCAAGGGTGCGGACCGCGGCAGCTTTGTGCCCGGCTCGCCCGTGGTAGGTCTCATTAGCCCCCACATCGACTACTACCGGGGGTGGAGGTCCTATGTTCAGGCTTGGGAGCCTGCCAGAGGCGCGGTTGAAGCGGCGGAATTGGTGATTATTCTGGGCACCGACCACTCCGGTTCGCCTGGAAAGTTCACGTTGACCCGTCAGAGCTACGGGACGCCCTGGGGCCACCTGCCGACGGACACAGACCTGGTTGACCGGCTGGTTGAGGTTTTGGGCCAGGAAGCGGCCTTCGACGAGGAAGTCCACCACATAGGCGAGCATTCAGTCGAGTTGGCCGCAGTCTGGCTTCATTACATGGCGGGTGGGAAACCCAAACGGGTCCTGCCCGTGCTTTGCGGTTTCCCTGAAATTCTCGCAGGGAACAACGAAGGGAATAGCCCCAATATCGAGGCGGCTTTATCCCTTTTGTCTGAGGCCACCCGGCAGCAGCCCACCCTGTTGGTCGCCGCCGGTGACATTAGTCACGTGGGACCGGCGTTTGGGGACCCATCTCCCTTCGACGGCCCGGCCAAGGCGAGGGTCCGGGAATCGGACGAAGCCTGGTTGGAGATCGCTTGCTCGGGAGATAGGACTTTGATGGAAGAGCACCTGCGAAGCAACGGCGATCCAACGCGGATCTGCGGTGTGAGCCCTGTCCTTTATATGATGACCATCCTGGGAGACGTTTCGGGAAAGATAGTCAACTACGACCAGTGCCCGGCGGATGAGGAATTCGGCTCCTTGGTATCAGTGGCCGGGGTGATTTATTCGGGATAAGCCGTCCGCCTAACCCGCCTGCCCCGCCCCGCCTTGTTCGCCCCAATTGGGCATGATATTCTAGGTTGCAGCGTGCCCCTGTAGCTCAGCGGATAGAGTGCTGGCCTCCGGAGCCAGAGACGAGAGTTCGATTCTCTCCGGGGGTACTTATTGGTCAGTATTTGCCCCTTCTAGGTATAGATTTCCACGCCTAATCTGTGGTAAATTCCGCGTGGTGTGGTAAATAGCGTGGTAAAACTCAAGTGGTAACGTGGTAAAGGGAGTGGGCAAAATGGCACTGGTAGCGGCAAAGGTAAAGAGTCTAAAAGAACCGGGAAGATATGGCGATGGTAACGGCCTATACCTGAACATCTCGCCTAGCGGTTCCAAAAGTTGGGTCCAGAGAATCACCGTTGACGGCACGCGCACAGATAAGGGTCTCGGCTCCGTCAAGGATATTTCGCTCAGTAAGGCGCGTGACCTTGCCCTTGCCAACCGCGTAGTTGTTGCTGGTGGTGGGAATCCTTGGGCCACTGGCAAACTTCGCGTCCAGTCCGAAGAATCCAAAGGCGTCCCAACCTTCCGGGATTTGACGTACACGGTCCAGGACGTTTACGCGAACCGCTGGCGGTCTGACAAGGCGCGTAAGACTTGGATACAGCAGATGGAATTGCACGTCCTCCCGGTCATTGGCGATATCCCGATCACCGAAGTTAGCCGCCAGGACGTGATTTGCATCCTAAAGGGACTCCGGGTATCCAAGGTTGAAACCTCCCGGAAGATGCGCCAGGCGATGTCCAAGGTCTGCCGGTACGCGATGGCGGAAGGTCACATAGACGTAAATCCCGCTGGCGAAGTTATCAGCGCAGCGTTGCCGCCAATCCCCAAGATTCAAGGCCACTTTACCGCCCTTCACTACTCGCAGGTTCCAGACGCAATCAACACCATCCGGGATTCGGAAGCTATGACCGTAACGCGGTTGTGTTTTGAATTCCTAATTCTGACCGCTTCACGGTCTGCCGAAGCACGCGGCGCACGTTGGGAAGAAATCGACCTTGACCATCGGGTATGGTCAATCCCGGCGGACCGCTCCAAGGATTGCAAGGAACACCGCAAGCCACTATCCCGCGCCGCCGTCGATGTTCTCCGGGAAGCCAAGCGGAAGTTGGCGGATAGTACGGGTTTGGTGTTCCCGAAGCTCGGCAAGGCACCATCGGAAAATTGCCTATCCAAGTTTGCCCGCGTCAACAATATCGGCGCACACCCGCACGGCTTCCGCTCCAGCTTCCGAGATTGGGCAGCGGAACAAGGAACATACGACCGCGTAGCGATTGAGTATTGCCTTAGTCATAATCCGCTAGGCGCGGTGGAAGCGGCGTACTTTCGGTCAGACCTAATCGACCAGCGGCGTCCGATCATGGAAGCGTGGGGCGATATGGTGGCTCCCGATCAATCGCCCTTCTAATAAGGCGCTAGGCATGGTCTGAAAACTAGGGGCGGTGGCATTCGGCTCCACCGCCCCTAGTTTCGCGCCTGTGCGTGGCTTACAGAAGGAAGGGTTAGTCCGGGTCCATCAACCCCGTCTTGACCAACGCCTCGTTAACGTCCATCCCGCCGCCCACGAAAGCCTTGAACGCCTGCGCCCTCCCCGCGATGTCCAGGGAGTAGGCGTCGAATGTCAGCTTGACCGGCGTTTCCAGCTTGGCGGTAAGCTCCGTTTCCAACAGCCGCGCCAATGGCCGCACCGTTCCCATGTGCCACTGTCTCAGTGCTTCCCGCTTGCTGGTGCCGTCGGAGTCGTCGAACAGGGCGGGCGATGCGCCACACGCCGCCACCACCGAACCAAAGGAGTCCTTGCGTATGGTGGCCATGCTCTCCGGCGGCATCGGCCCAAGGCGGCTTGCTTGCCAGTCGCGTTGTGGTGCGGCACCTCTGCCCTCACCCCAACCCGCCGCCGCCGTCTCCACCAACAGGGCGCGGCCTCTTGCCGTCCGAATGTCGGCTTTCAGTTCCGCCAGCGGATCATCTTCGCCGCCGTCACCTCCATCTTGCGGTATGGCTATGATTTGCGCCAATGGACCTTGTACCTCGTCGGTAAGGCTGCGTTCGGTTTCGGATTGAAGTCTGGCGGTGGTATGCGCCCACGATAGCGGTCCCGTGCCGGTGTAGGGTTGACCGGGTGTGCTGCCCCACTTCACGAACACCACGCCGCTAAAGGGCAGGTGCCGAGTGCTGCTGCTGCTAGGCCCGTAGTAGGTGGCCCGCACGGTCCAGGTGTCCGGGTGAGCGTCACCCTCGAAGTGCCATGAAGAACACGGCAACAGGGTCACGTTGCCCTTGCCGTCCATTTCGATGACATGCAATGAGTCGCCCGACCTAACCAGATCACGCCCCACTTGCGCCAGGAACGCCGGAGACACGGCTTCCTGTACCCAACCGTCTCCAACTACCTCGGCAATGGCAAACGCCCGTGAAAGCGCACCAGACGCCGCCTCCACCGCCGCCGTGCTGGAAGCGTCCGCAGCAGTTCCCGCCGCCTGAGCTTCAATCAGTCTGACAACGGCATCGGAGAAGTCACCGCCGCTTTGCCTTGTTTCACGCTTTTGCCATGGGAAACGCATTAGCTGGTGTACACTCCTTCAATGTCTATGAACCTGCGCCGCAGGTCTGGCCCGCCTCGTTGCTCGGTGACCTCAACTTGATTCAGTACGTTGAAGGTGTACGGCCCATCCACCACCTCGATGCGCACCACTGGAACGTCCGCTATCCTGCTGTCCCACCTAATGCGCCAAGTACGTTGCACACTCGTTAGGACGCCCCCCTCAGATTCAATATCCTCTTGTGTCTTGTCACGCCGCCTTGTCCACGTCCGTATAGGCGTAACTTCGCCCTCGACGTATTCCCCGTATTGGTTCCGCATACCTTCCCCTGTGAGGTTGACGGTGATTAGGCGGTCGGCTGGCATAACACCCCTCTAGAAACGTGGCCGGAAACTGGCTTCAGCCGGGTGGTCAGCTATACTTGAGCCATCAAGAAATAGCGAGGGCTTGAGCATGCTGGGAGAGCGGTCGGACCAGAGGGGCCTCTGGGAAGCAGACCGGTTGTATCTGGACCACGTGGGGCGGGACACCTTCTACGGTCTGCTGGCCTCGCTGCGGGGCCGCCTGTTCCGGGACCCCGATTTCGCCGGGTTCTACTGCGCCGACAACGGCCGGGACAGCGTGCCGCCCAGCCTGCTGGCGACGGCGCTCCTGCTCCAGTCCCACGACAAGGTGAGCGACGCTGAGGCCAAGGCCCGGGCCGACTTCGACATCCGGTGGAAGGTGGCCTTGGGGATTGAGGTGGAAGACCGTCCCTTCGCCAAGAGCACGCTGCAGGTGTTCCGCGCCCAGCTGATACTGCACGGCAAGGTGCGGGAGGTGTTCGAGTCCAGCCTGCGTTTGGCCCGGGAGTCGGGGTATCTGAAAGGGCGCGGGATGCGGGTGGCGTTGGACACGACCAACATCCTGGGCCGTGGCGCGGTGAAGGACACCTACAATCTGTTGGCGGACGGGATCGTCAAGCTGTTGCGGGCGCTGGCGGCAGTGGAGAAGTCCAGCGTCAAAGAATGGGCCAAGGCCCGGGGATATGAGCGGTACCTGGGTTCCAGCGTGAAGGGTGAGTCGGCCATCGACTGGAGCGACAAACGGGCGCGGCAGGCCCTGCTGGCCGAGATTGTGAGAGACGCCGACCGGTTGTTGGAGTTGTCGCGGCAGGCGCAGAGGGAATTGGGGGAGGATAGCGCTGAGCGGCAGCAGATAGTGGCGGCGGCGGAACTGCTGGGGCAGTTGCTGCTCCAGGACGTGGAGCGGACCGATGACGGAGTGAATCTCAAGGACGGGGTGAGCCGGGACCGGATGATGTCGGTGCATGACCCGGAGATGCGCCACGGCCACAAGAGCAGCAGTAGACGGTTCGACGGACACAAGGCGGCCATCGTGGTGGACACCGACTCCCAGCTGATCACCGCGGTGGAGGTATTGCCCGGCAACGCTCCGGACAACCTGGGATCGCTGGAATTGGTGGAGCAGAGCGAGGCCAACACCGGTGTGCCGGTGGAGGAAGCCATGGGCGACGCCGCCTATGGGGATGGCGATACCAGGCAGGCATTCGCCGATGCGGGACGCCGGTTGGTGGCCAGAGTGCCGGGACGGCCCGACCGGAAGCACTTTCCGAAAGAGGACTTCCATATTGACCTGGCCGCGGGCAGTTGCACCTGTCCCGCCGGACAGGTTACCCACACCATCGTGCCGGCGGGAAAGCGGACGGGTCGCACAGGGCGGGTCCACCGCTTGCAGGCCTTCCAGTTCGACGGGGCCGAATGTCGGACATGTCCACTGCGGTCCCAGTGCATCGCAGCCAAGGGGAGTAGGGGGCGGCGGGTGCTGATCCATCCCCAGGAAGCCCTGCTGCAGCAGGCCCGAGCGTTGCAGCAAAGCACTCATTATGACGAATATCGAGTGCGCCGAGTGGTGGTGGAACACCGGTTGGCCCGGCTGGTCCAGTTGGGCATTCGCCAGTCCCGCTATTTCGGCAGGGTCAAGACGCGATTCCAGCTGTATCTGGCTGCCACGGTAGCCAACCTGACCCTGGTGGCCGGGAAACTCGGGCGGTCGGGCCGTACCGGTGGCGGCGCAACAGGCCGCAGCGTCGTCCTCAATATTGTCCCCTTTGTTGTCGCCCATGCTGCGGCCAATTTCTGCGCGGTCCGGCTCGGACAACTGTGGTCCGTGATCCTGCTCACGTCGGCTTTATTGCCCAAATCCCCCTACCCAACCAGGACTTTTCGGCCCGGTTTCTAGGCTATGTGCGATATGCGAATGTAATGGTTTCCCGCCGCCTGCGCGTTCAGCATTAGATAGTTGGTGGTCGCTTGTACTGCTATCCCAATTCCACGGTTTGCCCCGTGCGCGATTACCAGCACGTTTTCATTGTCATTGTTGTAGGCAGTCGTAAGCGCAGACACCGCGCCCCGTATCCTTGCCGCCGGTATCCGAGCGTAGGCAACGCCGCCCTGCCGAGAGCCGGTCAATCCCTCGAAATAGAATTCAAGCTCGCCAGTTTCCGGGCAAACCACGTTGCCAGTTATCAACCCCGTACTCCCGCCAATCGCCGCCGTTGCCGCTTCATACAGCACGGTAGGCCGCCCGCCCGCCGCCGCTTCCGCCGCCGTTTGCGCCGCCGCCGCCGCGTTCCTGGCAACGGTATCGGTGTTATGGGTTGTGCGTCCGTGATCTTCGATAGCGGATTGAGCATTTGCCGCCGCCGTGCGCGCCCCGGCATCGGTGTTGTGGGTTGACGCCTCGTGATTGTCAATATCAGTCTGCGCCGCCGTCGCCGTCGCTTGCGCTTGCCCGGCGGTAGTCTGCGCGGTATCAGCATCGGATTGCGCGCCCGATGCAGCCGATTGCGCCGTGTCTGCCGTTATCTGTGCGTTCGCCGCCGCTGTACGTGCCCCGGCATCGTGGTTATGGGTTGACGCCTCATGCACGTCTATTTCACTTTGCGCCGCCCCCGCCGCTGTACGCGCCGTGGCGTCGTGGTTATGGGTGCTGGCCTCGTGAGTCTCAATCGTGGTTTGCGCCTGTTCCGCCGTCTGCCGTGCGTTCAGCGCCGTACTTTGCGCCGTTATGTCGGTGTTATGAGTGCTGGCCTCGTGCGTGTCTATCTCACCTTGCGCCGTTGCCGCCGCGTCTCTGGCTAGTTGGTCTGTGCCAGAGAACATCCCGCCGCCACCGCCGCCACCGCTTCCGCCAGCGCCAGTTACCGAGTACACCGCGCATTGTGTGCCAGTGTCGAATACCGCCGTTGTCAACATGCTAAGAATGGCCGTTGTGTCGGCTGTGGACGTGTTACGCTCCACCGCCAGGTTCATGCCCGAAACCGCGCCCGTCGAATTGTTGACATATTCCTTGTAAAACTCGTAGTTAGGGCCGTAGGTGTAGTCGCGCCACCGGAGCGGAATTTCCCATATATGGTAGTGACGGTTGAAGTCCGTCAACGTAAGCAAAAGGGATTCCGCCTCGCCGTTTATCAGTTCTTCGGCGAGAACGTTTCCATGCTCCACACTGAACAGAAAATGGTTAGTGGTGAGAGATGCCCTACCCAACAGGGTATAGGTAGGTGCGCCTCCAGTGGGAGGCGTATGGTGCGCCGTAACTATGGCCGCGTGCGCCGCTATCAGGATGTTTGCATCGGCTTCGTCTATCTTGCCATCCGCCGTACTCTGCGCCGCGCTAACTGCCAAGGCGTTGGTGGCCGCGTCCGTAACGGCCCCTGCCGCCGTCGCTTCCGCCATCGCTGCGCTATCCCGCGCCACTTGGTCAACGCCGGTGTCGGGTAGAGTGTGGGTTTCCATACTCCCATCGGCAAACGTCACGGTCAGGATATCGCCTGTAACGTCCACGCCGATAACGGGGTTGCCTGGCGAACCGCTCTCACGGGCAATCTGGACCGCCTCGCCTATGGTCCCGGCCCGGCGTATTCTGTATGGCGCAAGGATGGCCCATGCACCGGAGTTTCGTCCCGCTGCGGCGTAGTGGTCGCCACGGCTGGAAGTGGGTTGGTCGTAGAGGTAGGAGCCTAGCCGGATGGTCGCCTCAGACTTCGCCGCCTCACTGGCACCGGAGGCGTACTTCTCTACCGCCTCGACAGCATAGGTGTAGATTCTGTTGGCCTCGGCCACTTCTTCCGGTGCGTCACCAAGCCGAAGGGCAGCCCTGAATTCGTCTGCGGTTATCAGAGCCATACCCGTCTCCGAGGTGGCACCAGCGCGGGATCATCGGCGCGGGCGTCTACGGTGGTGCCACTGTACGCGGGGCGGGCCAGCAACGAATACTCGAAAGCTACGGCGTCCGTGATCTCGCGCATCATCGCGCCGCCGTCTCCCTCTTCCGGTATCAGCCGTTCCCCGCCACGTCGCGCCGGGACTTGGAATCCAGGACTCACGCCCCGGACTTGCCCGCCGTTGATTCCCTTAACGGCGTCCTCTACCCAGCTAGGCGCTTTCCCCTCAGCCGGTATGTCGGCGCGTAGCAGGACCGCATCATCGGTATGCGTCACGGCCAACGTCCCGGATCGCATGTCGGCAATTGCCCGGTTGTAGTCGTGGCCCACCAACAGGAACGTATTTCGCTTTTCCAGGGCATCCTCCACCGCGTCACGCTGAAACCGGGAAATCGTCCCGGATATGGTGTCCGATAGTTGCTGTTGGAGCTTTTCAAACTCGCGGACTTGCCATGAAAGACTACCGCTGCGGAACACCTCTTTTCTTGTGCGCCCGGTCGAGGAGATGGTGGCCACGCGGTTATACGGGAAGCTGGCGCGGATAGTCCGCCCCTCCCCATCTTGGCGAGTTTCAACAGCAAGCTCACCGTCAAATATCGGGTAGTCCATCGCTGGCCTCTATGCCAACTTCAGGTCTATCCGCTCATAGGCGTCGGTTTGCTCAATCAGCACGTCGCCTATCAGGTTGTGGAGCGTGAAATGGCGGATACCGCTGGCAGAATCGGAGTATATGTCGTCAATGCTGACTTCGTTCCACATCGGGCATACCGCCGTCCGCATGGCGTCCACCCCGTCCAGGCCCATGGTGCCGCGCCGGTAGCGGATTGCTTGGGCTATTGTGCTGGCCGTGACGGGCATCCAGCGGCTGGAAAAGAAACCCGCGCTGTTGGCCCGGATGTAGGCGGCTGCGCTCAGTTCACCCTTGTAGTTGGTGGCGCTCTGGAAGGTGGTTTCAGCCTTCCGCAGCGTCTCCGGGTTCACCAGCAGCATCACCGCCGTCATGGATTCGGCCCACGGCCCGCCGTCGATTCCACCGGCCACCGCCTCGACAAAGGCATCGAAGTTGACGGCATCGGTCGGGTCGGTCGGGTCCGTCAGTTGGGGCAACAGTCCTTGCGGGTTGGGAGCCTGGTTATCACCCGTCAGACCCAGCTTGTCCAATTCGTCAGACATTACAAGCGTCAGGTTCTGCCTCAAGCTGGATTCGAAGTTGCCCACGCCTACGGTGGCCACGTCCTCAATGCGGATGGAAAGCCTTCCGCTTACCCGGTGCGCGGTGGTGGTCTTGGGCGTCAGTGTCGCCGCCGTTGACTCACGGGCAGCCCCAGCCGCCATTGCCCCGGCACTGAGGTCCGCCGTGATGGTCATGGTGGCGTAGGTGCCGGATTCCACGCGAGGCATGGCCACTCCCAACCGGGGCAGCACCGCACGGGCATAGATCATCGGGCGAATCGGGTCCACGTTGACGCCCACGGTGCTGGGTGAACCTGTGGGCGCATCGGCGCGGGTTTCGCGCTGGCGCACCTCGAAAAGCTCAACGGGGATTCCCGATACGCCCGCCGCCTGCTGTAGCTCCAGTTCCGCGCCGTGGGGCATCCGGCCCTGGGCAGCGGACAGGAGGTAGTTGGTGAGCGTGGCCCGTTCCCGCAGTTCGATGCGTTCCCGCAGTTCCCGGTCGGGTTCGTCGTGTTGGCGGGTTTCGGTTTCGGCGGACTCGGCAATGGTGGCGGAGCGGTAGCGGGTTTCCAGGTCTGAGTATTCCCGTTGGAGTGCTTCCGCCTCAGACCTGATTTCGGGTGTGAAGTCGTCACCCTCTACCCCGGCGATTTCGTTCAAGCGGCTGCGGACTGCGGACAAACGAAGGGTAATGCGTTGGCTTGCTGTCATTTCTCTTCTCTCAGGTCTATCCATAGATGTAATACTAACTATCTACATTTTATCACACTACGATTTCCGCAATCAATTTTCGCCATGCGTCACGCCCAGGGTTGGGTTTGCGGTTCTGTTCCGCCGTGAGTCTGATATGGCAAGACCGGCAAAGTGTTCTCAGCCCGTCCAGGTCGTAAGGGTCTTGGGTAGGGTTGACGTGAAGCGGCACCACATGGTCACATTCGAGGCGTCCAGGCTTTGAGCAGTCCACGCATCTATAGCCGTCGCGCTGAAAAACAAGGCGGCGGACTATCGCCCACCGTCTCCGGTTGATCGGCGGTCCCTTTCGCCAGCTCACGCCACGCCCCGATAACGCCACTTCTTGACTTCCCTGGACGCCTCACGCCGTGTTCCCTCAGCAACGGCCAGCACGATAGCGGCTGCCAGATCATCTCTACCGCGCCGCCTATGTTGCCCTTCGCCGGACTTCGCCAGCTTCTCGTTGGCACTGTTGTCCGCCACCGTCCTAGCCTCAGCAAGAGCCGCGCGCATGGCTAGGCTTACAGGTGCCGCCACCTTCCCCTCCAGCACCGCAGACCGGAACAGCCGCACGTCAACGCCACCATCACGCCACCCCTGCCCGCGCCATGTTGGTTCAGGCAGACTCAACCTCGCCTCGCGCACACCGTCTTCAAGTTCACCGGATCGCCAACGGTCAGCCGCCACCGCTTGCGGCTTCCCGTACCGCAGCACCGACTCCACTAGGAACGGGCCAACGGGCACCACGCGCCCGCCAAGCTGCACCAGTTCACCGGCGTCACGCATCGCTTCATAAACGCCACTGACACCATCGGCCAGCGCCCTTTCCGGCAATACGGGATCATTGCCACAGGCTACGAAGCCTTCAAGCCTTCCCGAACGCGGCCAGTAGGCGGCACAAGCACTGAAGGCAGCAGTTCCACCAAGATCGACACCGAAACTCACCGGTCCTTCGCGTGGCGGCAGTTCCTCCGTTTCCACCTCTCGCCAGGTCATTGCGTCAATGAGCATCCGAGATTCGACTTCACTGGTGCCTTGATTCAACCGGAGACTGCGGAACGTCGCCAACTCCGCAGGATCGCGCTTCGCAAGCCGCGCCTCAGCCCGCAACACTTCCATGTCTGGCAACCCGTAGCTCAGGGCGGGGTTGGCCTTGCGCCAGGTCTTCGCGCTGAAAGGATTGCCATCCATATCGGCGGCATAGACAAGTGAGAAAACGGAAGGGTCATCTTCCTCAAGCAACCTGGCGAAAAAGTGAGCATCACTCGCTGGCCGGGTACCTATGAACAGCGCCCGCGCATCCTTCCGCTTGCCCAATGCCGTGCGGATAGCAGCCGCCAGTAGCTCGCCCCTTGGACCCCACTGTGAAGGTTCATCGCCGATCACGAGATTGACGCGCCAGCCGTGCGCCCTCCGGTTGTCAGCACCGGCAACCCGCAACCGCGCCTTTGTCTCCCGGTGCTGAATGTCCGCAAGGTTCTGCTGGTCGCGGATGCGGTAGTCGCCATCTTCGCCCATTAGCTCCAGGGAAGTCCGCACCGCCTCAAAAATAATCCTGGCCTGCTGGAATGATGACGCTATCAGCACCACCTCGAAGCCTTGGCGATGCAGCACCCCGGCGGGCCGGATGGCGTCCAGGGCCAAGGCCGACGCCAAGCCACTCTTACCGCCACCACGGGCCAGACTCAGGCCAGCCCGAAGCACACCCGGCTTGAACGCACCGCGAAGGAAACGCCGCTGGTAGGGCAGACACTTGAACGGTTGCCCCACCAGATCGCCGTCTCCTACTGGTGCGGACTCAAGACTGGCTATTAGACGGGAAATTTGTGCATCGCGCTTAAGGTTGTGTTTAAGCACTCGTGGGCCACCTGTACCAAAGCTCGGTCTTGTAGTAATTCATCCGAACTGATCACAACTTGGTCTTTGGAACCCTCTGTCCCATCCGCCACCTCTACAGCAACAGCGTGCAACTTGATGCGAAGCTCAAGAATTTTCTGTTCTACATGGGAATCGACAGCATCAGCAATTCGCTGGGCAAGCTCGTCAGGCTGAGGAAGTTCAGGTTGTCGCTGCTGCATTCTGGGATTGCTCTTGTATTCAGCATATTTCCTGACAAGCCATCGGGCCGCAAAAGCATGCCCAATGGTCATATCGCTGCCTTGTCTGTTCATCTTGCCTCCCTCTTTCTTGTATCTACGTAGTTCGTCACTCCGCCCAACGCTGGTACGCCCCTCCAAGGATTTTCGGCGGTGCCATAACCGGGCTAGTTGGCAGCACCAAACAGCGGATGTTCGGAAATCAAGCCATTGCGGCATGGTTGGCATAAGGGGGAGATGAACGGGCCGCCAGTCCAAACCTCGGCCGCATCCAATCCACAATATGTCAGTCCGTTATCCGAGTCAATGTGGTATATCCTCGGCGATAAAACCTTTTGGTGGCACGCTTCACACAGGTCAGGTATGTCGTTGAAGATGGTCGCGAAAAAGGTGGCTGTGTGATCCGGCTCGTAATCACGCAAAGCGGCGAAATCTGGGTGATCTTCGGCTATTACCTCACCGCAATATGTGTGAATTTCCGACGCACCTCTGATACGGTTCGTGGCTTTGCCGTAGATTAGATGTGTTGCCATTGTTCATCCTCCCATTCAGTGTGTAACGGGTGTAACGGGTGTAACGGGTAATTCTTGAGATGATTTGAGTCTTATACTGTAGGGCTATTAACTATTTATTTATGCCCTACCCACGTCTATATCCCACAACGGATTATTTCCTTGCTTTCCCTCCAAAGTTAGCCGTTACAACCCGTTACACCCGTTACACTTGGTCAATCGTGCCTAGAATTGGTCTGAATCTGTAACGGGTAGTAACGCCCATCGGCGTACTGTCTTGCCGTCGATGCGCTTGGACACTGATGCAAAGCCCTTTTGCCGTAGCACTCCCGATATGCGCTTGGTGTCATAGGGCGATAGCCTAGCGGACTTACCCATGTCTGTTAGTCCTATGCCTGTGGCTACCGCTTCAATGGTGAATAGGTCACGTCCATCCTCTAGCCATCGCTCTATCAAATCTTCAAGCACGGAATCGCGGGAACGTGCGGACTCGGTGGCTTCCTTCTGTAGTGCTTTCAATTCATCTGGTAGCCGTGCGCTCTCGCCGTGATCGTAAAGGTAGAGTGCCTCGGCCCAGAGTTGGTCCCGCCATTCGTCCAGAAATTCCATAACGTCTTGCGGGCTTCCGCCTGTGAGTGTGATCGGAACGAATCGGCGTAGGTTGGGATCATCGGGTAGCGGGTCGGGCCGGTCGGCTGTGCCTACGATTATGCACCGCCTGGGCATTGGTTCCGGGTTGTGGCGGTAGGATAGCCGCGTGCTGCCATCGTCGGTACGCGATAGGAACGCCTTGAGAGATTCAATATCGGCTCGCCTTGCGCCTTGCATCTCCGCCGCTTCCACGATGGAGCGCCCCTGTAACGCTTCGATACGTTCCTTCGGGTTGGCCGCTAGGTTCAGCCCATCCGTGAATGTGTACTGGAGCGATGGCGGTAGGACACACCGCAAGGCGGTAGACTTGCCGATACCGCCCTTCCCGGTGATTACTGGCATTTCGTCTAGTACTACAGTCGCAGATTAGAAAGTCGTCGTTGGTAATGGCAACGCCGGGCTCTGGCTTGGTGGCGTCGTCTCCACCACGACCAATACAGGATGAAATCAGGCAGTTGGTTCTCCGTCCATACGAGGCGGGTGAGCAGTCGGCGCACTTCCGGCGCTGTCATGGGAATCAGCTCTTCATCCGGGCCGTAGTAGCCCCCCTTTCTCCCTGTTCCATGGCCTGATGCTTGATCACGGACAGATACGCGTGGGCCAACATCGCCAACGTGATGTGCCGGTACCAGCCGTCCCACCTCCGCACTTCATACTGGTCCAGCCCCACCTGTCCCTTGGCCTCCTCGAAGCACTCCTCTATGGCCCACCGGGTCCCGGCCACCCTCGCCAGTTCCTCCAGGGTCGTTCCCGCCGGGCCGTAACAGACGTAGTAGGCCAGCTCCCCCGGGTTGGCCAGACTGCGCCGGGCCAGCAGCCAATAGCCCTTGCCAGGCTCCCTCAGGGGACGTATTTCCACAGTGGCCCAGTCGTAGATCCGTGGTCCCTTGGCTCCGTCCCCGGCGCTGCACCTCACCCAAGCGCATTCCTCAACCCCTGAGGCCAGACGGTCGGCCCTCACCTGTCGCGGCCCCCTGTCCGTCAAAGCCCATAGCTTCTCGCTGCGTTTGATGGCCAGCACGTGGGGAACGCCCTCTCGCTCCAGCCACAGCCGCAGGTTGCGGTCGTTGCCGTAGACCTCGTCCCCGGCCACCCAGCCGAAGGGCACTCCCGACTCAACCGCCCGCTCCAGCATCAGCTGCGCCAGTTGCGGCTTGGTCCGAAAGCCGACACTCTCCGGCACACCGGCCTCCCGCCGGCGCTCCAAGTCCTCCGCCCACACCTGGGGCAGGTACAACTCCCGGTCCAGCAGCGTCCTCCCCCTGGCACTGGCATAGGCCAAGAATACGCCAATCTGACTGTTCTCGATCCGTCGCCGTGCCGCTGTACTGACGCTGCACCCCAACCGACTTGTCTCCTTTCTTGAGGAATCCGGTTTCATCCACCGCCAGAACTGCCGCAGCGTCGGCCAGACGCTCGATCACGTAGCTCCTCAAGTCATCGCGAACCAGGTCCGCGTCCCACTGGTAGTTGTACAACAGGCGCTGCACCCCATCGGGAGTGGCGTCGCCTGCCCGCTCCGCCAATTGCCAGCCGTTCTTGCGCTCCACCGGGCTGAGCAACCCCTTCAGATAGTCCAGCGCCCGCCGCCGCGGCTCCGGACGCCGGAACCGTCCACCGATGCACTCGTGTACCCGCTCGATGCCCTCGGCCCACCGAGCCACTTCCGCAACCTCATCCCTCACAACAACCACAGCCTCACCTCACCACCCGCTGATTGCCCCAATTCTATCCGTTTTTAATCTGCGACTGTAGTACTAGCTTGACGCCGGGTTGCTTTGCCCGCCATACCGAACCGAGGAACACGAACGTTCCCGCCCACTCCGATAACTCTAGGGATTCGTCGGCAACGTCGAAACAATGGAAAAGCCACGCTCCAAGGCGCGGCAGACCGTCCCAACGCGGTAGATCGTCGAAGTATTCGATCAAAGGGTCCGCCGCATTGAACGCGCAGGCGTTGACCATCAATTCATGGAAGTGTTGGGTATTGGTTTGGAGTATCCCGCCCGCATCCTCTATAAACCCGTCCCGGTTGCGTATCGGGAATGGCACGGTTGCCAGGGTTTCCCGTATCTTGGCTGCTACGCCATCCGTAATGTCTGTCCATTCTTCCTTGCCGGGTAGCTGTGCTTGATTGCGTAGGCCGCGAACGTCATACCTAACGCCTATCCCGTTGACCATGAGCGCCCACCGGAAACGTGCCGGCGTAGGCGGTAGCGGGATTGACGTTAGGCTAGACTTGGTATGGACCTGTCTCGCATTGGTAGACACTTCCACGGTTGATTTCGCGCCGGTTGCGTCCCGGCGCGATTTCTTCCCGTCCGCCAACAGATTGTTTTAGGTTCGCTGTTCGTCATATTCCCGCCTAACCCGCCGTGCTTCGAGCCATTCCATAAATTCCTTGCGGTTCCATCGCCGAGTCCGCCGCCCCAGGATGTAGCACGGCGGCAGCTTGCCCCGATTCCCCCAGTTGTAGATAGTTTGACGGCTAATCCCTAGTAGTCAGTCAACTTGGTTTTGGTATTTATTTAAGAAAGGGGCCAATTGAGCTATCCTGCCTGGTGGGAAGTGTTGATGGTGGAGGGTGGCGTCATGATGAGGGACAAGTACGCAGTGGGGCTGGCACAGGAACAACGGGAAGAACTCCAGCGACTGATCCGGGTTGGGAAAAGCTCAGCCCGAGTGACCGCCAGGGCGCAGATTCTCCTAAAGAGCGACGACGGTTGGGCGGCGCCCCAAGTGGCCGAAGCTTTGGATGTGGCCCTGAGCACCGTATACCGGGTCAAGCAGCGCTTTGCCGAAGAAGGGTTGGAGGGGGTTTTGCAGGACCGTCCCCAGGCCAACCGGCCCCGGAAGTTGGACGACCGTGGCGAAGCCCACCTGATCGCCTTGGCCTGCAGCCCGCCGCCGGAAGGGCATGACCACTGGACCCTGCGTCTGTTGGCCGGGAAGGTGGTCGAGTTGGGGCTGACGCCCTCCATGTCCCACGAGGGGGTGCGCCAGCGTCTCAAAAAAACGCCCTCAAGCCGTGGCAGAAGAAGGAGTGGTGCATTCCCAAGGTGAGCGCGGAATTTGTGGCTAACATGGAGGATGTCCTGGATCTCTACGCCGAACCCTATGATCCCCAACGTCCGGTGGTCTGTTTTGACGAGACATCCACCCAGTTGTTGGCGGAGACCCGGCCCGCTCTGCCGCCCCGGCCGGGACTTCCGCTGCGGCAGGACTACGAATACCGGCGGGAGGGTACCCGCAACCTGTTCTTGGCCTGCGAGCCCTTGGCAGGTTGGCGAGAGGTGGCGGTCACGGAGCGACGCACGATGCAAGACTTCGCCCGCCGGATGCGCTGGCTGGCGGATGAAGCCTACCCGGAAGCCGAGGTGGTAAGGGTTGTCCTGGACAATCTGAACACCCATCGCCGGGCATCGCTGTACGAGACTTTCCCGGCTGAGGAAGCCCGGCGGATAGCCAGGCGGCTGGAGTTTCATTACACCCCCAAGCACGGGAGTTGGCTGAATATGGCGGAGATCGAGTTCAGCGTCCTGTCCCGCTCCTGCCTGAAGCAGCGGCTCTCCGGCGAGGAGGCCCTCCGGCGGGAAGTCGATGCTCTGGTCACGGAGCGCAACGCCGCCAGAGCCACCATCAACTGGCGGTTCAACACCCGGGACGCACGAACCAAACTTCACCGCCTTTACCCTTCCGATTTTACGGTTGACTGAGTACTAAACTAAAGCCAAGGTGAAATGTACATATCGCCATACGGCACTGTCGGTGCCTACCCAGTTGGGGCCTTGAGGTGATATGAGGAACAATGGATTCCTTTCGGTCCTCGTCAAGACCACCGAAATGCACATCCCACCTTGGTATTGGTTTAGCATCTTGGCTATTTCCAATGTGGTTATGTACTCAGCTTCCATTGCATCGTTCACCATCCCTTACAAGATTGAACCTATTTTACCAACGCAAAAGGGAATAGGTAAGCCTAGACAAGCGGCCTTGGTGTGGTAAACGGTGTGGTAATATACGGCCCTGATAGCTATAAGTAGGAAGGAGTGCGATTCACTCCTTTGGTACCACCGCTAACTTCGCGGCCGAGAACATAGTTTGCGGCTTCCACGACCCACAGACCCTCCCAGAATCGCCCCGCTTCAGGTTGCCCACCCGCTTATTCGCTTGTCTGCCTAGGCGGTGGCGTGACAAACTCGCCGCTCGGTCCGGTGGAGCGGCTGAGCCTGAGGTCAAGTGTGATCAGAGGGCAGTCTAGGTCCTCGGCTAGGGCAACGTACCAGGCGTCATAGCAGGTCAAATTCGAACGTAGCTGCCATATTCTCTCGGCATAGGGCCCATACCCAAAGAGCCTGATCTCGACCCTAAGCAGCTGTTCATGAAGCCTGTCAGCCTCTGAACGCGTGATTAGGATGGATTGCTCTAATCGACGCAAAAGATTGCAGGCTTCCGCCAAGGCCAATTCGGGACCGGCCAGATCATCACTGATCATGGCAATCTCCGACCATTGGCCTTCCGGACCAGGGTCAACTAGTGCGGAGACGAACACTGACGCATCAACGACCGACGTCACTTCCGGTCGTGGTCTCGAGCCTCTAATATCTTCCAAGTGGGCACGTCGATGCCGCGAGCCTTTTTTAACTCCCGGACTTCTTTGAGCCACGTCTTCATGGAAACCTGCGACGCAATGAGTTCGAGTTCCCCGAGCAATAACTCTTGCATGGACTTGCCCTCGGACGCGGCGCGGGCCTTGAGTCCATCGCGGACTGCTTCTGGGACGTTTTTTATCGTAATCTGCACTGCCATATTTGCATTCTGCCCACATCCGTCAGACTTCGAAACTCTGAACTGTCTCGAGGATAACACCTGAAACCATCACAAGCATGATTAAGAGCAGGGTCCTATGGTAGTGCATCGGCTTCATCTACAGTAAACTTAATTGGGTCGGGGACAGAGCTGATTCAACTCTTTCCCCTGATCCACCATCTGGACGGGGCGTGGCCCAGCGGTAGGGCGCCTGGTTTGGGACCAGGAGGTCGGCAGTTCGAGTCTGCCCGCCCCGACCAACCATCTAGCTTCCCGATTACGATGGCCTCCCCACGCGTCTCCGTTTAGGCTCCTACTTTTGGCATGTCTGATTTGCCGCCTGATCGTCACGTACTTGTTACGAAATGATGATCTGGATAAGAAATACCTATAGTCTATCCGACTCATAGCACTCACTGCGATACCCGTCGCACGGCAGTTTAATACTAAGCATATAGTCTCATGTTTCTAACGTATTCTAGCCATAGCTTGATTGATATTCGCCATATAGCCACAATTTATGCTCTATTGACATCTTCTTCCATGATGATGTATATTCCGTCACCATACGCAGCCCATGGTGGCTGGTACGCAGCAACGCAATCCTTCACTGCTAGCATTCGTTAAGGAGGCCAGGTAAGAGTGTTGAGACCGACGCACAAACTTCATTGGACCGCGTGGACCATGACCCTGGTAGCCCTAATGACCCTGGTCCTGGTTGCCTGCGGCGGGGCCGCCGAACAGCCCGCCGCTCCCGCGCAACAGCAGGAGGCCACCAAGGTACCCGATGCCATCCCCAAGCAGGGTATCGCCAATACGCCTGCGCCACAGGAGAAGGCTGCGGATACAACCGCCAAGACCGAGACGAAGGCAGACACTTCGGCCAAGAAGGCCGACACCGCAAAGAAACCCGAGGCCGGAATGGAGCAGCCAACAACGGCACCCGCCGCTGCCGTTGCGCCAGGCCATGAGGATATTACCAGTGCCAGAGACACCTTCAAGTTCGTAACGGCGGTGGAGCCGGATACCGTGGGCGGTGCGCATGTGCTTTGCAGTGGCAGCTTCGCTGAGACGGTATGCGACGACATTTCTAGCGACCCCCTGACCTGGGTCGACAACGAGACCTTCGAGATCGTTCCGTTACAGGGTTTTGAGGACTGGGAGCAGCTTGACCCCAAGACTTGGCGCTTCAAACTGCGGGACGGCGTGACCTTCCATAACGGGACGGAGTGGAACGCAGATCACGCGGCCTTCTGGATCAGCTACGCCGGCGATGACGAGACAAGAGGGCACGGCTTCGGAAATGACTACACATTCCACGGCTCGTTCACGGGAGAAGCAGTCGACCCGTTGACTCTCGACATCCACTGCAAAGACGCTTGCCCCATCCTGCCGCGCACCACCATCTTCACCAAGTTCTTAGATAAGGACTGGTTCGAGGCCGCCACGGAGGATGAGATCCACACCCAGGGCCCGGGCCTTGGCCCATACAAGATCATCAACTGGGAGCGGGAGCAGCGGATAGTCCTGGAAGCCTACGAAAACTACAAGCCCAACCCTAAGGCCGTAGACGGCCGCGCGCCCATCATTCAACACGTAATCCAGTTCTGGCGCAACGAAGACCTGGTACGGGCTTCCATGATAGCAGCCGGGGAAGCAGATCTGACTGAAATCTCCCTGGACGATATCGACAAGGTGCCGAAGTACAAGGTGACCACCAACAACGAGGCGATCAATTACCCTATCGACACTATCTACCACCCGGAGTTGTCCAAATTCGAGGTCCGAATGGCCCTGAACTTGGGTTTGGACTGCGAGACTCTGGTGGAGCAGCTTTACAATAATCTGTTCACCTGCTACGGCAATATAGCCCAGCGGGGAACGGTAGGTATCAATGAGAGCAACTCTTCCTACCTGGGCTATGATCCGGAGGAAGCCAAGCGGCTCTTGGAGGTGGCCAATTACGATCCCGCCAATGAGATCGTCTTGACCATCGGAGTGGCCGACTACCCTAAGAGCATCGAGTACGCCGAGGCCGCGGTGAACTACTGGAAGGAAATCGGGATGAACGTCACACTGAACGTGGCGGACATCTCAGTACGCCGCACCATTGGGCGTTCCAATTGCGCCTATGGCCGCACTCGCTCGGAGATCGATAGTGCGCCAGGCAGGGACCTCAAGGAGAAGTGCCGTAACCTGGGGCCCAGCACCGCAGGCGGCGCAAGTGCGGCCACGTCCGGTCTCACCACAACTCGCACGTCTACCGAATCGCTAGACTATTCCAGGCAGGCCCTGCTGCGGAATTGGTGCTACTATGTCGGCCGAATCTGCGAAAGCGACCTTACGGAGAAGATTGACATAGCGGTTGCCACGCCGACGGGGTCGCTGCGCACCGAACGGCTAGCGGAGATAGCCCAACACGCCCACGATCACGCTCACTTCGTGTTCCACTTTATAAACGTGGTGGTCTACGCCATGGACGCGGACCTGGAATGGGAACCCTACTATGCGCCCAGGCTCAGGGCCAACACCGTCTACTTCACCAAGTAATCGGACACCTGATCGTCCGGCTAAAGGACCGTGCCCCGAGACCACCAGACCGGGGCGCGGTCGTTTGTGAAACAACGACCCCCGGAGTCTTGCCGATGGCTGATTTGAGGGACAATCGTGCGTAACTACATGATCCGGCGTGTGGCCCACTCGGTTTTTATTGTCCTGGGACTTATGGCATTGCTGTTCTTCGCCACGAACGTTCTAGGCGATCCCATCGACCTGTTGGTGGACGACGACGCTACCCCAGGACAGATAGAGGCCCTGCGGGAAATCTATGGATTCAACGAAGCTCTTCACAAACGGTTCCTGGACTTCTTCGGCGGGATTCTTCAAGGGGACTTCGGCCGGTCCTACCGGCTGGGAGCGGAAGCGCGCGAACTGGTTCTAGAACGTCTGCCCAATACGGCGCTCCTTGGGGGCGTATCTTTCGCAATCGGCGCTCTGGGGGTCCCCATCGGCATGTTAGCGGCCAGACGGCCCCGGGGCATCATGGACCGCACCGTCAACATCATGTCCTTCGCCGTCATCTCCATTCCAAGCTTCTGGCTAGCGTTGATGCTGATCTTGATCGTGTCGGTCGAATTCGAATTGCTGCCCACTTCCGGCTACGAGGGGCTTGGGCCTTCGGGATGGAAGTTCATCATCCTGCCCGCCGCTACGCTGGTGCCCACGGTGATGGGCCGCAATGCCCAAATCACCAGGGCGGTAATGATCGAGGAGATGGGCAAGCAGTATGTGTCTACCGCCCGGGCCAAAGGCCTGGCCGAGCGCACCGTACTCTGGAGTCATGTCCTCAAGAACGCCTCTATCGCCATCGTCACTGTGATGGGGGCGGAGGTAGCGGGGTTCATGAACGGGGCCACTATCACGGAAACGATCTTCGGTTGGCCCGGCATGGGCAAGCTCTTGGTCGACTCCATCTCGGCGCGGGACCTGCCCGTGGTCACGGCGGCTCTCTTCTCCGTGGCCCTGATCGTGATGTTGGTCAACCTGACGGTGGATCTCGTTTATACCTGGCTGGATCCGCGGATCGTTTACAAATAGCCCGATTATCCCAATGCCCCGGCGTGAGGTACAGCTTACAACATGCGAGACGCGACAATCCTACAACAGCCAAGAGTCAACCCGATTGCGGCCGTCTTCCAGCGGCCCCTGGTTCAGGCGTTCTTCAACGACACAGTAACGCTCATATCCGGGATCTTCCTGGCAATCACGCTACTCGCCGTGATATTCGCGCCATTATTCTCTCCCCACGACCCAAACGACCAACAAGTAGCTCTTCGTCACCTGCCGCCCCTAGCCACAGGAAACGCCATCATCAAGGAGTCGGGCGCGGCGCGGCTGAAGGAGGAACGTTTCTACCTCTTGGGCACCGACCACGTGGGCCGGGACATGCTCAGCCGGCTGATCTACGGTGGGCGAATCTCGATCACTGTGGGCTTCCTCGGGGTGTTCGCTTCGGGCTCCATCGGCGTTTTCCTGGGGCTATTGGCGGGCTACTACCGAGGCGCGGTAGACGACATCATCATGCGGGCCGTGGATGTGTTCATGACGGTGCCACTGTTGTTCTTAGCGCTGATGGTGATATTTATACTAGGGCCTAGCTTTAAGAACATCATCATCGTATTTGCCGTCGCCCGATGGATGCTCTACTGCAGGATCACACGGGGCGTAGTCATGTCTTTGAGGGAGCAGACCTTCACCGACGCGGCCCGGGCAATCGGCGCCAGCGACCAGCGAATATTAGCGCGGCACATTTTGCCCAATCTAATAACCCCGGTCCTGGCCCTGGCCGCCCTGGATGTTCCGGCGACAATCCTCACCGAGTCGGCGCTCAGCTTCCTCGGGTTCGGCATCCAACCGCCGGAGTCCTCCTGGGGCCTCATGTTAGCTTCGGGCCGCGCGTATATCACCTCAGCCTGGTGGATGGTGGTGGTTCCCGGATCCGCCATCTTCGTGACGGCCCTCTCCTTCAACCTGTTTGGCGTCTGGATGCGGGCGGTAAGCGACCCCCTCCAACGCTGGCGCTGGCTAAAGCAGACCAAGGAGTCCAAGTCTGCCGGTATCCAGTTCTAATCGCGAATCTCAACTAGGAGATCGAAGACCCCCGGCAGGGCCTTACCGGGGGTCTATTTTTTTGTCTGAACCGTGATTTATCTGATTGGATGATTACCATGATTCTGGCGCTTACAGACCCGAAAAATCATGGTAATCATCCAATCACATCAATCACAGTTCGGACGAAGCACCCAAGGGCCTCGTGGCCTGCCTTCCTCCACTGGAGTCCCCGGCTGCTAAGTTGTAATATATGAGAGCGCCGCTGGAATCCAGCGTCAAACAGATATGATTGCGAGGGGGATAAGCTTCAATATGACCTCGAACATAGTGCTCTCTAATGTGGAATACAAGGTGGTGGGCACGCGGCCCATCCGCCATGACGGAGTGGACAAGGTTACCGGCAGGGCCCAGTACGGGGGCGACATACGCCTTCCCGGACACCTCCACGGAAAGGTGCTGCGCAGCCCCCACGCCCACGCCCGTATCAAGGGCATTGACACCTCCAAGGCAGAGGCGCATCCGGGAATGCTGGCGGTGGCCACCGCCGCGGACTTTGCCCCCGTGCCCGACCTTCTGGCGGAGATCGGTGAAGAGGCCGTCCTGAGCCTCAAGTACATGAGCAACAACGTCCTGGCAGGGGACAAAGCGCTGTACAAGGGTCACGCCGTTGCGGCGGTGGCCGCGGAGAATCCCCACGTCGCGGAAGAGGCCCTGAAACTAATCGAAGTGGACTATGAGGTGCTGCCCTCGGTTACCACCGCCGAGGATGCGATGAAAGCCGACGCACCCATCCTCCACGAACACATGACCACATCCAGCTTTGATGACCGCTTCCCCAAAAAGACGAACATCGCCAGCTACCAACAGCTAACGCTGGGCGACGTGGACGAAGGTTTCTCCCAGGCTGATGTAATAGTCGAGCGCGAGTTCAGGACCAAGACCGTCCACCAGGGCTATATCGAACCCCAAAGCGCAACGGCATCCTGGAGCCACGACGGCAGGCTCACGGTCTGGAACAGCTCCCAAAACCCCTTCGGAATTCGCGACAACGTAGCGAGGATATTGGGCCTCTCCTCCTCCAAGATCAAACTGGTTCCCATGGAGATCGGCGGCGGCTTCGGCGGTAAGCTGGCGGCCTACCTGGAGCCGGTTGCGGCGGTGCTCTCCAGGAAGACGGGCCACCCGGTTAAGGTGTCCATGAGCCGCGCCGACGTGATGGAGGCCACCGGCCCAACTTCCGGCTCGCACATGACGGCTAAGATTGGCGCGACCAACGACGGAAAAATCGTAGCCGTGAAAGCTTACCTGGCCTTTGAAGCCGGCGCGTATCCGGGCTCGCCCATCGGAGGCGCAACAGCCTGTATGACCACCCCTTATGACATTCCGAACGTCCAGTTGGATGGCTATGACGTGGTGGACAACAAGCCGAAAACAGCGGCCTACCGCGCCCCCGGCGCTCCCCTAGGTTGCTTTGCCATCGAAATCCTGCTGGACGAATTGGCCGAGAAACTTCAGATCGACCCCATCGAGTTCAGGCTCCGCAATGCGGCCAAGGAAGGCACCCGCAGGGCCGACGGCACGGTCAACCCGATTATCGGCGGCGTCGAGGTAATGGAGGCGGTCAAGGCTCATCCTCATTACAACACTCCACTGACCGGGAAGAACCAAGGCAGGGGAGTCGCAGTCGGCTTCTGGCGAAACAACTCCGGACCTTCCTGTGCCGTGGCCAACGTCAACCCCGACGGGACAGTCATGTTGGTTGAGGGTTCCGTGGACATCGGCGGGTCCCGGGTGGTCATCGCCCAGCAGCTGGCCGAGGTGCTGGGCATCCGCGTCGAGGACGTTTATCCCGAGGTGGTGGACACCGACACCATCGGCTACACCTCGTTGACCGCGGGCAGCGGTGTGGCGTTCAAGACCGGTTGGGCAGCTTATGAGGCTGGCCAGGACATCCGGCGTCAACTCGCGCAAAGGGCCGCCCTCTTGTGGGAGACCGACCCTGAAAACGTTGAATACGTCGACGGCGCGTTGCAACACACCTCCGACCCCGAGCTGCGAATGACGTTCAAGGAGATAGCCCCCAGGTTGAACGACACCGGCGGGCCAGTTGTGGGGCGCGGCAACGTGAATCCCAGGGGCGCTGGTGGTTCAGTCACAGCGACCCTCGTGGACGTCGAGGTAGACCCTGAAACCGGCAAGGTGCAGGTGCTACGGTGCACCGCCTTCCAGGACGCGGGCAAGGCCATCCATCCCAGCTACGTCGAGGGCCAGATGCAGGGTGGGACCGTCCAGGGCATCGGCTGGGCCCTCAACGAAGAGTACGTGATGAGCGACAAGGGTGAACTTCTCAACTCCAGCCTGCTGGACTATCGAATGATGACAAGCCTGGACCTACCCATGATCGACACGGTAATCGTGGAGATCGGCAACCCTGGACACCCGTTCGGCATCAGGGGAGTTGGCGAAGCATCAATCGTGCCTCCGATGGGTGCGGTCGCGAACGCGATTCACCACGCCATAGGCATCGAAGTAGACGGCCTGCCCTTGAATCCCGGTACCTTGCAGGGGGCTCTGGAGGGCTAACCGAAAGACCTGGCTGGCTGTGCTGATTCCCGCCCATCCTGAGCGCCGCAAACCGGACTCAGGGTGGGCAAATTAATCCCAGGGGCCAAGGGGTTGTGTTATACTCCAGCCCCGTACAAGACGCGATTTCGTGATCCGAGGGACGGTTTTTGATGGCTGGTGCAGTTGAATTTAGAGAGGGTGGGACGGTAACCAACCCCGGCGGCTTCCTGGCCGGCGCAACCTACGCCGGACTGAAGACTTACTCCGAAGATAAGCTGGACCTGGGCATCATCCTGTCCGAGTCTCCCTGCACCACGGCTGGAGTGTTCACGACCAACGCCATCCGGTCTCCCTCGGTAACCGTGACCCAAGAAAACGTCAACGCCGGTCCCGTCCGAGCGCTCATCGTAAACGCAGGAATCGCCAATACTTGCGTCGGCGAGCAAGGCTACACTGACGCCAAGGAGATGACCACTCTCACGGCCCGTCGGCTGGGGCTGCAGCCTGACGAGGTATTGGTCTGCAGTACCGGGGTCATCGGCGTAGAACTTCCCATGTCGCTGATTCGCACCGGCGTGGAACAAATCGACCTTTCCACCGACGGCGGCCACGCTGTCGCCCGCGCCATGATGACCACCGACACGCACCCCAAAGAGGTGGCGGTCCGTTTCGAGCTGGACGGGCGTCAGGTCGACATGGGTGGGGTGGTCAAAGGGTCCGGGATGATCCACCCCAATATGGCCACCATGCTCTCCTTCATCACCACCGACGCGGCGGTGGACAAAGACTTCCTTCAGGCCGCATTGAAGGAGGTTGCCGACTCATCCTTTAATATGATGACCGTGGACGGCGACAGCAGCACCAACGACACGGCGCTGGTCATGGCCAACGGCCGGGCCGGCAACACTCCCGTCGACGCGGATAGTCCCTACGCGGATACTTTCAAGGAAGCCCTACTCCAGGTCTGCGTCCACCTGGCCAAAGAGCTAGCCCGGGACGGCGAGGGCGCGTCTCGCATGATCACCGTGGAGATCGCCGGGGCGGCGAACGTGACTGACGCGCGAATGGCCGCCCGAACCATAGCCGGTTCAAGCTTGGTCAAGTCGGCGGTCTACGGGGCGGATCCCAACTGGGGACGCATATTGATGGCCCTGGGTCGAAGCGGGGCGAGGGTGGAGGAGAACAAGGTCGACCTGTTCGTCAACGGTGTCTGCATCATGCAGAGCGGTCTCCCGATCCCGTTCCACCGGGACGCGGTTGTCGCGCTGATGCGGGGCCCGGAGGTCACATTCCGCATTCATTTGGGCCTTGGAAACGGTGACGCCACCGCCTGGGGATGCGACCTGACCGAAGAGTACGTCATCATCAACAGCGCCTACACTACCTGAGGGATGGCAACGTGCCCGGCGCACCGATCGTGGTCAAAATTGGAGGAAGTACCCTCGGCAGTCACGACACAAGTCTGAAGGACTTGGTGGCCCTCCAAAAAGCTGGCGTCGATGTGGTGGTGGTGCATGGCGGCGGCAACGTCATTTCTGAGTGGATGCAGCGCCAGGGTATCCCGCCCCGCTTTGTTAACGGTCTTCGCGTTACAGACGCCGCGAGCCTTGAAATCGTGGTCGCGGTGCTCACCGGTCTTATCAACAAGGAGCTTGTGTCCCAATTACACGAGCTGGGCGGCCGGGCAATTGGCATCAGCGGTATCGACGGCGGGCTTCTTGACGCCTACATCGCGAACCCTGAACTGGGTTTTGTGGGTGAGATCACCCAGGTCAACAGCGGTCCCCTGGATGCGCTCCTCACCAACGGCTACATCCCGATGGTCGCTCCACTGGCAAGACACTGCCAGGACGGTTCCGAGAATTCCGGGACCGCGCTGAACATCAATGGCGACACCGTCGCCGGAGAGTTGGCCCGCGCCCTGGGCGCGAGTCGGCTCGTGTTTCTGACCAACGTTGCGGGCGTGATGGACGGCTCCGGGCGGGTCATCCGCCGCTTGGACCAGACCAGGGCCGGAGCCCTATTCGAATCAGGCATCGTTCGCGGCGGAATGATACCCAAAGTTGCCGCGTGTCTTCGAGCCCTGGAAGGTTCCCCAGTGGCGGATATAATTGACGGCAGGCAACCCGGCGCACTGATGGAATGTCTTAATGGACGCCACTCGGGCACAACTATCATCCGCGGCGCCAGTCCCCCCGACGCTCACTAGCCTATAGCCGCGATGAATTATAACCTCTCCAACGACGCCGAACTACCCGCGGCGCCGAAGCTCCCCGGAATCTCCGCCGAAACTCAACGCCGTCTACAAAGAGGGTTCCCAGCCCTAACCGCCTTGGTCGTTTTAGCGCTGGCCCTCTGGTGGGCTCGCGGCGTCTATACGGACCTGCTATGGTTCGGCACCCTCGGTTTCACCGCAGTGTACGTCAAGGTCCTGTTTCTCAAGATGTGGCTCTTCCTGGGCGGAACCCTCATCGCGGGGGCGGTCCTCGCTGTCAACCTATACTTCGCCTGGTCCATAGCCAAGGGGCCGTCAACTCTGGGACTTCCCCAGGACTTTCTGAGGTTATTGCGGGCCACGGTAGTCGGCAGCGCGGGCCTAACCGCCCTGGTCGGTGGGACCGTATTCGGTTCAATAGCCGCAGGCCGTTGGGAGACCTTCCTCCTCTTCTTCAACAAGCTCTCTTTCGGATCAATCGAGCCTCAATTCGGTCTAGATACGTCCTTCTATGTCGTCGATCTTCGGCTCCTTCATTTCATCCAGGGATGGTCATTGGGTCTAGCCGTCACAGCCATAGTGGTCTCGGCAACTCTATATATCGCGGCCTATAGCCTCAGGGGAACGACCTTTATATTGGCCCCACGGATGATGCGGCATGGTGCGGCCCTGGGCGTGTTCCTCATGGTGGCAATCGCGGCAGGACATGCGTTTGACGTGTTCGAATTGGTGCTATCGGACAACGGCGTGGTTTTCGGCGCCACCTACACCGATGTACACGCCCGCATCCCCGCGCTTTGGCTCTTGACCGGCATCGCGGCCCTGGCAGCCGCTGGGTTCGCGGTCAGCAATTTGTTCGGCGGGCCTCGGCTCATGGTGGGGTCGTTCAGCCTGTGGGTCATCGCCCTGCTGCTGGCGGACCTTGCTTACCCTTCCCTATTCCAACGGTTCAGGGTGGACCCCAACGAGTTTGCCCGGGAGACGGTATACATCGAGCGGAACATCGAGGCCACCCGCGCATCCTACGAACTGGACCAGATCAAGGAGGCCACCTATCCATCCACCCCTCGGTTGAACCCCGTGTCTTTTGGCGACCACCGGGCCACGATAGACAACATCCGGCTATGGGACCTCCAGCCCCTGGAGGACGCCTATAACCAACTCCAGTTCATGGAGCTTTATTACAACTTTTTGAACATGGACTCCGACCGTTATTTGGTCGACGGCGAGCTACGTCAGGTGTTGATCGGCGCGCGGGAACTCAGCTTGGAAAACCTGCCCGACGATGCCCGGAACTGGGTCAACCAGCAGCTCCAATACACCCACGGGTATGGCGTGGCAATGAGCCCGGCCAACGGCTTCACACCGGGCGAGGGACGCCCGGAGTTCCTGGTGCAGGACATACCCATCCAGGGCGAATTCCCCGTAGAGAGGCCCGAACTCTATTACGGTGAGTCTCAGGTCAATTTCGCAATCGTGAATAGCGCCTTGCCAGAGGTGGACCCGGCCAGCGACTTCCAGCACTACACCGGAGATGGCGGTGTGCGGCTAAACTCCCGGGCCCGCCGGATGGCGTACGCCTGGCAGTTCGGCGACGTGAATATCATGCTCAGCGACCAGGTTACCCCCGAAAGCCGCCTTCAATATCGGCGGGACGTCCAGAGCAGAGTCCAGGCAATCGCCCCGTTCCTTCATCTCGACCGTGACCCCTATCCGGTGCTCGACCAGGCTGGTAAACTGTGGTGGCTCCAGGACGCATACACCGTGACCAACCGGATACCCTATTCCACACGGCTTGAGGAGAGCGTCAACTACATACGAAACAGTGTCAAAGTGGTGGTGGACGCCTATAATGGCACGGTTGATTTTTACGCGGTCCAGCCCGGCGACCCGTTGCTCATGATGTACCGCCGCGCGTTTCCCAGCATGTTCAAAGAGCTAGACGAAATGCCCGAGGACCTGCGGGAGCACATCCGGTACCCGATAGGTCTCTTCTCTGCCCAGTCCCGATTGTACCTGCGATACCATGTCGCCGATCCGCATGTGTTCTTCAATCAGGCAGAGCAGTGGGCAATACCCCTGGAAACCAGGTTTGGAAAACAGGGCGTTCGGGTGAGACCCTCATACCTGTTGTTGCCGACTCCGGAGTCTGAACAGGAAGAGTTCGTGCTCATGGTCCCCTTCACCCCCGCCGGGGAGAAGAAGAACTTGGTTGGTTGGCTAATGGCCCGAAACGACGGCCCCCACTACGGGGAGTTATTGAGCTATCATTTGCCCAGCGACCCTCAAGTTGACGGGCCAAGCCAAGTAGAAGCCAGGATAGAGAACGACCAACAGATCTCCCAACAATTCACACTCTGGGAGGGGGCGGGGTCCGTGATAATTCGGGGTCAGCTCTTGGTCATCCCCATTGACGGTTCAATCCTGTACTTGGAGCCGCTGTACCTTCAATCGGAGGGGCTGGAATTCCCTGAGCTTAAGAAGATTATCATGGCCGACGGCGGTGGCGTGGTGATGGCCGACTCAGTAGACGAAGGCTTGGCCATGCTGCTTTCCGGAGAAGAAGGTCAACCCACCTCCGCGAGTGTCCTCGGTTCCCGGTCACCGCCGGGACCGGAGGAATTGGACCGGATGCAAGACGCGGTAGCGGAACTTAGTCAGGCGGTAGACGACCTGCAGGGAGCCCTCGAAGACCTACGTCAATCCATGGGAGGTAGCCATCAATGACCCAAAGCAGCGAGTGGATAGCAATCGAGAAAAAATACTACGCGCAAACGGTGCGCCGCCAACCGGTGGTGATAGTACGAGGAGAGGGCACTGAGGTATGGGACGCCGACGGCAAGCAATACCTGGACTTCGTAGCCGGTTGGGCGGTGAACCAGCTTGGCCACAGTCATCCGGTGATCACCCAGGCGATCACAGAACAGGCTGGCACTTTGATTCAGACTTCCAACCAGTTTTATACCGTGCCGCAGCTACGACTGGCCGAGACGCTAATAGAGAATAGCTGCCTTGACCTGGTTTTCTTCGGCAATAGCGGGGCAGAGGCTGTGGAAGGGGCGATGAAACTGGCCCGCCGCTACGGCAAGCTGAACCGGGACGGCGCTTACGAGATTATCACGGCCTTAAACTCCTTCCACGGAAGGACTCAGGCGACCGTGGCCGCCACCGGACAGCCCCACTACCAGGAGAATTTCGCGCCCTTGCTTCCCGGCTTCGTTCATGTGGACTATAACGACGTCGAGGCAATCATGAATGCCACCAACGAGCGCACAGCCGCCGTCATGGTGGAGCCGGTTCAGGGCGAGGCGGGGGTAATCATCCCCGATGACGATTACCTGCAAAGGGTCCGCGAATGGTGCGACAGTCAAGGCATTCTGCTCATCTTGGACGAAGTGCAAACAGGGATGGGGCGCTTGGGAAGCTTGTTTGGCTACCAGGAGTTTGGGGTGGAGCCGGACGTAATGACCCTAGCCAAGGGCCTCGGCTACGGTGTCCCCATCGGCGCGTTCCTTTCCAAGGCCCATTGCCAAGCGTTGGTGCCCGGTGACCACGGCTCCACCTTCGGGGGGAACGCGTTGACCACCGCCGCCGCTTTCGCAGGTACCCAATACTTGATTGAGAACGACATTCCGGGCCACGCCAAGGAGATGGAAGGCGCACTGCTGGGAGCCCTCAATGACCTCAAGTCCCGCTTCTCCTTTGTGTCCGAGGTGCGCGGAAAGGGCTTGCTGGCGGCGATGGACTTCGAAAGCGACATTTCCGGGCAGGTGTTGGCTAACGCCAACGAAGCCGGTCTGTTACTGAACGCCCCCCGGCCCCACACTATTCGTTTCATGCCGCCGCTCAACGTAACCAAGGAGGAGATCGACGAGGCAGCGGAACGGTTGGGCAACGCGCTCTCAAAAATTTAGGCCCGGCACACGGGGTACGGAAACGATGTCAAAGAGAGCTTTCTATGTCGTCATTGAGAGGGACGAAAACGGTGTGCTGATCGGAGAAGTCCCACAGTTGAAGTCCTGCCATAGTTATGGCAATACGCTTGACGACCTGATGGCAAACATGAAGGAGGTGATCCTCCTTTGCTTAGACGATGTGTTGGACGTTGATAGCGAAACTGAGACATTGGAATTCGTAGGAATCCAGCGACTCGAAGTCTAACATCCTATGACTCGTGTCCCGATTCTTCGGGCCCGAGAGCTGATTCGAGCCCTACACCGGCTGGGGTTCGAGGCGGTACGACAAAGGGGGAGTCATATCAGCTTGCGGCACGCAGATGGCCGGTCCACCACCGTGCCGGACCATGGATCCAGGGGCATGATCCTGAGGATATTAAGGGACGCGCGCGTTTCCATTACAGATTTCTTGACAGCACTTTAGGAACACCGACCCGCGAGGGAATCATTCATGGCAAACGATAAAATAATCCTGGCCTATAGCGGCGGGCTCGATACATCGGTCGCCGTTCCATGGCTCAAGGAGAACTACGGGGCCGACGTCATTACCCTGACCATAGACCTTGGCATGGTTGACCTGGAGGCGATCCGGCAGCGAGCCCTGCAGGTTGGAGCGTCCAAGGCCCTCACCGTCGACGGACGGGAGGCCCTGGTCAACGACTTCCTCTATCCCGCGCTGCGCGCCGGAGCGATGTACGAGTCCCAATACCCACTGGCCACTGCCCTGGGCCGACCCTTAATCGCCAAATATCTGGTCGACGCGGCCCACGCCGAAGACGCCTACACCGTGGCCCACGGCTGTACCGGCAAGGGCAACGACCAGGTGCGCATTGAGGTTAGCGTCGCCGCCCTCGATCCCGACCTGAAGGTGATCGGCCCCATACGCGATTGGGGCATGAACCGGGAACAGGAGATCGAGTACGCCAAGGAACGGAATCTGCCTATCAATCCAGGAAACAGCCGCTTTTCCACCGATGAGAACCTATGGGGCCGCAGCGTGGAGGCCGGAGAACTGGAAGACCCCTGGATGGAACCCCCGGAGGAGGCTTATTCGTGGACCAGCCCCGTTTCGTCTGCGCCGGATGACCCGGTATATCTGGAAATCCACTTCGATCAGGGTGTCCCGACCGCCATTGACGGGGAACACATGGGCGGTGTCGACCTGGTGAGTCACCTCAACGACATTGCCGGACATCACGGTCTGGGGCGCATCGACCACGTGGAAAACCGTTTGGTTGGTATCAAGTCCCGTGAGATCTATGAAGCTCCGGCCGCAACCGTGCTGCACGCGGCGCATAACGCCCTGGAAGCGATGACCCTGAGTAAGGAGCAGTCCAGAAGCAAGGCGCGCCTCGCCCAGGAATACGCCGACATGGTCTACAACGGCCTGTGGTTTACCGCCCACCGGCTCGACCTGGACGCATACTTCAGCAGCACCCAACGTCATGTCACGGGAGACATCCGGGTCAGGCTTCACAAGGGCGTTTGCACCGTCGTAGGCCGGACCGCGCCCGGTAGCCTCTACCAGTACGAATTGGCCACCTACGACCGGGGAGACAAGTTCGACCACGTTGCGTCCAACGGTTTTATTTCCATATACGGGCTGCCCGTGCGCACCCAGAGTCAAGCCCAACCAGAGTCCTAAGGCACAGGCAATAGGACTTCTCAGTTGCACCTGGGCAAGATTACCCCTCCGGGCGCTCAACCACCTCAGCCATAAGGGGGCATAGTGACAGTAGCCGCGAGAATGAACGACCTGGGCACCGAAACCGCCTTCGAGGTGCTGGCCAAAGCCAGGGAGTTGGAGGCACAAGGCCGGGAGATCATCCATATGGAAATCGGAGAACCGGACTTCGACACCCCCCAACACATCGTGGAGGCTAGTGTTGAGGCCCTGCGCCAAGGGTATACCCACTACGGCCCCACTCCCGGCCTACCGGAGCTTCGCGAGGCCATCGCCAGGAATAGCAGGGAAGTCCGGGGCGTCGACACCGCGCCGTCGCAGGTCGTAGTGACTCCCGGAGCCAAACCCATCATGTTTTACGTGATGCTGGCCTTGGGAGAACCCGGCGTCGAGATCATCTACCCCAACCCCGGCTTTCCGATCTACGAGTCGATGGTGAAATTCTCAGGCGCAACCGCCGTGCCAATGCAGCTAATCGAGGAACGAGGTTACCATCCGGACCTGGACGACCTTGCCGGCAAGATAACTGACAACACCCGGCTCATCATCATAAATTCGCCCAACAACCCCTGCGGTTCGGTATTCACCCGCGAAGAACTGGAGCGGATCGCTGACTTGGTGAAGGAACGTCCTAATCTATATGTGTTGGCGGACGAGATTTATAAGGACATTCTGTATACGGGAGAACACCA
Source organism: Dehalococcoidia bacterium (assembly GCA_965205385.1). Taxonomy (GTDB): domain Bacteria; phylum Chloroflexota; class Dehalococcoidia; order Lucifugimonadales; family UBA3495; genus CATOSP01. Next base: position 763,343 of record CBDBGS010000008.1, on the reverse strand, counting down.
TACAATCTCCGCCTTTCCCGGAATGGCGGAGCGCACGATAATTCTCGACGGGTTCTCCAAGAGCTACGCGATGACTGGGTGGAGGCTAGGCTACGGCATCATGCCCGATGAACTGGTGCCCCACGTAGTGCGTTTGGCGGTAAACAGCGTGTCGTGCGCGGCTTCGTTCACTCAAAGGGCAGCTATCGCCGCATTGGACGGACCTCAAGATGAGGTGCAGGCGATGGCGGCGGAGTTTGGCCAGCGCCGGCGGCTGATTACCGACGGACTACGGAGCATACCCGGGATCAACTGCCCAGAACCGGAGGGCGCATTTTACGCCTTCCCAAGCATCAAGGAAACGGGGCTGACCAGCGCCGAGTTCGAGGCACGGGCCATGGCGGATGCCGGAGTGGCATTGCTATCCGGAGCGGCCTTCGGCGAATACGGCGAGGGCTATGTCAGACTCTCCTACGCCAACTCCCAGGAGAACATCCAAAAGGCGATATCCCAGTTGGACCAGTTCGTTCGCAGCTTATGAGGGAACGCGGTTCCAACCGGGATGTAGGTTCATAGTGGGCACGTTTACCGTACAAATAGAAATAGGAGACCTCTCAAGTAGCCACTTCGCGCATACCGAAGCCATGGTGGATACCGGAGCCGTCTATACAATGGTCCCGGAGGACTTGATCGCCGGTCTCACCCTGATGTCGCCCGAGACTCGGGAGTTCGTACTCGCGGACGAAAGCAAGGTCGAATACACCGTGGGCTATCTGAGGATTAGGTTCGAGGAAAAAGAGGTGTTCGCTCTCACGATAGTCGCGCCGGAGGGTACTACGCCACTGCTCGGAGTCACGGCCCTGGAAAACGCATTATTGGCCGTCGACCCTTACAACGAACGATTGGTTCCGATCCCCGGCAGTCTTAGAACCGCGAGCTTCGGCTAAAGTAAATTCACTCGCAATCCCTAGAGTACGAGGCAAAATATATGGACCTGGGACTTAGCGAAGTCCAGCAAATGCTCAAGAGCAGCGCTCAGGAGTTTTTGGCACAGGAATGCCCACTGACCTTGGTGCGCGAGCTTGAGGAAGACCCCCGAGGCTACAGCGATGATCTTTGGCGTCAGATCGTGGAGTTGGGCTGGACGGGAGTAGTCTTCGCAGAACAACTCGGCGGCACGGGCGGGGACTTTATGGATCTCTCCGTCCTGCTGGAAGAGACGGGGCGGGCGCTCCTTCCCGGCCCCTTGTTTTCAACTGTTGTCCTGGGCGGTCTGCCAGTCCTCGACGCCGGAACAGAAGAACAAAAGAAGGAATTGATAAACAGGGTGTGCGGCGGGCAACTGCTCATGACGATGGCCCTGACCGAACCTTCGGCCACGTACGAGCCGTGGGGAATCGAGACTGCCGCCGCGCCAGAGGGTGATGGGTTCGTGCTAGATGGTACGAAGTTATTCGTTCCTGACGCCCAGGCCGCAGACCTGATGGTGGTCGTGGCGCGCACTTCCACCGGGGAAGACCCTTCACGGGGGATCACTCTGTTTCTGGTGCCGACGGATTCCAGTGGGGTCAGTGTTCAGCCGTTGAACACCATCGCCGCGGACCACCAGTGCGAGGTGAGGCTGGAAGGTGTGAGTGTAGGTCCCGACGCCGTTCTAGGCCAGGTAGACGGAGGTTGGCCGGTGGTGGAGCGGACGCTGCAGCGGGCCATAGCCGGAAAGTGCATGGAGATGCTGGGCGGCTCTGAAGCTATCCTGGACATGACCGTCGAATACGTCAAACAACGGACGCAATTCGGCCGGCCGGTTGGCAGTTTCCAAGCGGTCCAACACGCATGCTCCGAAATGGCCACTGACGTAGAGGGCAGCCGAACTGTAGCCTATCAAGCGGCCTGGAAGATATCGGAGGGGGTGGACGCGCAGCGCGAGGTCTCGGTGGCCAAGGCGTGGGTAAGCGAGGCTTACGACAGGGTGTGCGCCCGGTCCCACCAGTGTCATGGGGCCATCGGTTTCACCAAGGAACACGACTTGCAACTCTACACCCGCCGGGCCAAAGTCCAGCAACTCAGCTACGGTGATTCCAACTTTCACAAGGACCTTGCCCTTGGGCGTCTGGAGGCATTTGCCAAATGAGCACAGGCGGTTGCGTGTTCTGCGCCATGGCCCGGGACTCGGCCCACGAGTCCCCCATCTACCGCGACGACCAGGTTTACGTGGTCCGCGACATCAATCCAACGGCCCAGGTCCACTTGCTGATTATCCCCAACATGCACCTTCCCTCCCTGGCCTACATCGGTCCCGGTCAGATTCCGGTCATGGGACACCTGTTCGTGGTGGCCGAGGAGATGGCCCGGAGAGAAGGCGTCACGTTGAGCGGGTACCGGCTGGCCCTAAACCAGGGTCCCGACTCCGGTCAGGGAATTGAACATTTGCACATGCACCTGCTGGGCGGACGACCACTGGGAGCCCTAGGATAACCGCCATGTCGACTCAACCGGAAATTTCCCGCGGCAAGGGAATGGACCAGGACACGCGCCACATCCAACGGCGCGTCGACCGGCTGCCTGATGGGCTTCAGGCCCACATTTACAGGGTAGTCGAAATCGCCAGGGAGCTTGCCCATTGCCACGGTCTCGACGAAGAGCGCGCCGCCGTTGGAATGCTCGCCCATGACGTAGCCAGGGCCATGCCTGGGAAGGAGCAGTTGCGCCTCGCGCCCGAGTTGGGCGTTCCCATTGGACTGGTCGAACAGCAGGTCCCCGTCATGTTGCACGGACCGGTTGGCTCGGAGCTGTTGCGGCAAAGCGACGGCGTGGATGATGCCTCCCTTCTCCAGGCCGTATACTGGCACACCACCAGCCACCCAACCCAGGACACGCTGGGGAAGGTCGTGTTTCTGGCAGACAAACTCGACCCCAACAAGCAACACCGTTACCCCTTCATCTCACAACTTCGGGAAATGGCCAAGGAAGACCTGGACAGGGCAATCCTGGAGTTCCTGACGCGGGAGATCAGGTCACCAAGGCTCGACCGGGGAGAGTTCATCCATCCGGTGACGGTTGAAACGCGAAACTACCTTCTGACACAGGTCCAGGAAGAGCCTCTCAAAACCACAAGCGGGACCGCATAGAGGTGCTGGCATGGAATTAAATCTGGGAGAAAAGGCGGTTGTCCACATCCAGAAGAAGGGTGGCAGGGCCGCTGTAGACCTACTCTGCTACTCTTCTTGATCCGGGTCGATTGTTGAAGTATCGGTCGATACTCACATAGGCCGGCGGGACACCACGGAATACGTGCCGGTCCATCAGGACGGAGTGGAACTTCTGATCGCCGCCGACCTCGCCAACCACACGTCCAACATGTACATAGACTCCCGGCGGTTCCTGTTGTTCACCAACCTGCGGGCGAGGATCGAACTGGACAATGGCCTGATCCTGGGAAAGGCCGCACGGCCACAACTCGAATCCTGAATCACCTCGTTTCCCTCTTCAACTCCTACCTAGACCCTTGTTCTGAATTACTCGAAATTCCGTTCTACTTTCCGGCCAAAACCCATTGACGGCCCTGAAACACATGTTCTATACTTGCTCCCAGCATTAGAACACATGTTTGGGAGTTTGGTCATGGTTAGAGCAACGGCAACTGCGGCGATAGTCGATACGGTCCCGGAGTTTTACCATTACTACGACACGGGTTGCGAGATATCCCCGTCTTGCCTCACCTGCCCGCTGCCTCAGTGCAGGTTCGATGACCCCATCTGGTTCCAACAGCAAAGGCGCCTGGCGAAAGACTTCAGGGTGTGGAACACGATCCAGTCAGAGGGGCTAACGGCGGAAGAAGCGGCGGAGCGTTTCTCGGTGACTGTGCGGACCATCTTCCGGATCATGCGCCGCTGCCGGGAAGCAGAGTGCCAGATGGACCAGGACGCGGTGCAGGCCCTAGCGGCCTAAGAAACAGGTCCCAGAACGCTTAATCGAGAGAGCTTACCCGCGGGGAAGTCCCAACCCCCGAGAGGCGATGATGTTCCGCTGGACCTCGGAGGTCCCGGCGGCGATGGTCCCGGAGAAGGCGCTCATCCAGTTTTCCTGGATCCTTCCCTTCAGGGGCGCCCATTTCTCATCCCGCCCAAGGAAACCGTACATGCCAAGGATGTCCAAGCTGGTCTTGGTGATCCGCTGCACGGTCTCGCTTCCGAAGACCTTGCTCATGGATGCCTCTTTGTTGGGCACCAGGCCTTGCCCCTGCATGTAGGCCACGTTGTAGGCCATGAGCCGGGCAACTTCGCATTCGATGTACCGGTCGGCCAACGCGTTCCGGACCCAGCCGGTCTCGGACAATGGCTTGCCGTTGCGGGTCGTCTCAGTGGCATACTCCAGCGTCTCATCCAACAGCCGGCGCCCGGTAGCCGAGTAGTCTATTCCGGAACGCTCAAAGTCCAGCAACGTCACGGCCACGTACCAACCCCGGTTCTCCTCTCCAACTATGTTCCTCACCGGCACTCTGACGTTGTCGAAAATCACCTGGTTGAATTCGTGGCGGTTGGCCATGTTGATGATGGGCCTCACCTGAATCCCAGGACTCTTCATATCCACAAGGACGAAGCTGATTCCCCTGTGCTTGGGGGCGTCCGGGTCCGTGCGGGCCAGCAGCATTATCCAGTCGGCGTGGTGGGCCATGCTGGTCCAAATCTTGCTGCCGTTGATCACCAGGTCATCGCCGTCTTTAATGGCGCGGGTGCTGAGGGAGGCGAGGTCGGACCCCGAGCCGGGCTCGCTGTAACCCTGGCACCATTGGATCTCTCCCCTGGCCACCGGCGGCAGATGGGCCTGTTTCTGTTCCTCCGAGCCGTGGATCATCAAAGTGGGGCCAAGCATCCGCACACCGAATATGTCCCTGCCCGGCGTCCGGTTGTAGGTCAGTTCCTCGCTGAATATGGCGGAGCGGACCTGAGAGGCCGCCTGTCCGCCGTATTCCTCGGGCCAATGCATCGTCAGCCAGCCCCGGTCAGCCATCTTCTTCCGGATCTGCACCGTTAGGTCCCAGTCGTCTTCCTCCGGGTAGCGGCCGCCGCCTTCCCAATCGGCGGGAAGCTCCCGGCGAATGAACTGGCGGACATCCTGCCTGAAGGAATCGTCTTCGGGGCTAAACGTGAAATCCACAGCGAATCTCCTTAATGGGCCTGGAAAAGCCAACGGGGACCGCTAACAACATGTCCGCCGCCGCCCGAGGGAAGAAAGTCTAGCCGCCCACAGCCACACAGGTAACGGTCCGCACTACGCCGCCCACCGTGTGTATATTGCCGGTAACCACGTTGCCCACCACCGACATATCTTCACCACTAATCACCGCGATGATGTCGTATGGGCCGGTGACCACGTCGACGGTCTCGATATTTTCCATGCCCCTGAGGGTATCTGCCACTTCCCTGGTCTGACCTACCGCGGTCTCCACCAACAGGTATGCTTTAGTCGCCATTGCAAACCCTTCCCCCGTAGTCCGGCAATTGACCGCACCCGGGGCTTCCCCTTGGGAAATGCGCCGAATGCCATGCGGATTACGTAAAATCTCGAGACTCGGCTAATTCTACGAGGGGCCTACTAGGCTGTCAATTGACCCAGCGAGCCCTCGTGACGAACATATTTATGACTATAATCTAGTCCAATGGAGCGTCGAATGCGACTACTCACCGAGGGATCGAAAGCGCTGGGCATAAGCCTGGACGATCGCCAGATCGACCAGTTTCAGACCTACTACGCCGAGCTGGCCGAGTGGAACCAGCGGATAAACCTCACATCCATAGTCGACTACGAGGAGGTGCAGGTAAAGCACTTTCTGGACTCCTTGACCGTTTGCATTGCGACGGGCCGGCCCCTTCCTTCGGGCGGCCGGTTGATCGACGTCGGGGCCGGTGCCGGATTGCCTGGGATTCCGCTCAAGATAGCCTTCCCCGACCTCCGCGTGTCCCTGCTGGAATCCACCGGGAAAAAGACGGAATTCCTCCGCTTTATCACCGATAAACTGGGGCTTGAGGAGATGGAAATACACACGGGCAGGGCCGAGCAACTCGCGCACCAACCGGGGCTCAGGGAATCGTTCGATCTGGCCGTATCGCGGGGGGTGGCCAGACTTCCGACTCTGGCCGAATACACCCTTCCGTTCTGCGGCATCAGCGGAAAATTAGTCGCGCTCAAGCACGGAGGAATCGAGGGCGAAATCGAGTCCGCGTCGCGTGCTCTCACAATTCTGGGAGGCCGCTTCAAAAGTATCCACCATGTGGACTTACCAGGGTTGGAGGATAACCGGGTGGCGCTGGAGATCGAAAAGATAGGCCCAACGCCCGAACAGTACCCCCGGCGCGCCGGAATGCCCGCCAAGAGGCCGCTGTGAGCATGGTTCATCCAGCCATGACCCACGGAACTTGTCCTCTGCCCTGGCGTTAAATCTCAGCCTCGGATTATGAGTATCGAACGCTCGAATCAGCGCACCTGGCAACGGGGTGAAAGTAGCGAGAAAAGGTCAGTTTGAGGGGAAATACACTTGCCAGGTTGTGAAAAATAGTGCATACTCTGGCAATCGGAGTACTTCCTGGTGGTTTGAGCGAGGTGGCCCCACCCGTTCCCATCTCGAACACGGAAGTGAAACGCCCCAGCGCCGACGATACTGCTCTGGCGACGGAGTGGGAAAATAGGTCACCGCCGGGAGGTACATCCAGCCCCAGACGATTCTCATCGTCCCACACCTCGTCACCCAAGCCTAGTTCCGGGGACGTCCCTGAGTTTGGGGCATTGGGTCCCGCGAACCGTGGACCAAAACCCACGAGATTCGCAATCTGGACGCAACTGAGCGCCTTTACACTCAGTTTACCTGAACCTATAATTGGCTGATCAGGCTATTGTCCGTCCTTATTGTTAAGTAAGGGCCCATCACGTCCACCACCAGGAGCGGAATTATGGGTAGCAGATTCGAGAAGTTTTCCGAACGGGCCCGCAGAGTTCTGTCACTTGCCCAGGAAGAGGCCCAGCGCTTCAACCACAACTACATCGGCACCGAGCACATCCTCCTTGGCCTTGTCCGAGAAACGGAGGGCGTGGCCGCAAGAGTCCTCTCCAGCCTGGCTGTTGACCTGAGTAAGGTCCGCTCCGCAGTCGAGTTTATTATTGGCCGAGGCGAGAAGCCGGCCCAGGGTGAGATTGGGCTCACCCCTAGAGCTAAGAAGGTGGTGGAACTGGCCGTCGATGAGGCGCGCCGGATGAACCACACTTATATCGGGACCGAACACCTTCTCATCGGCCTGCTCCGTGAAGGTGAAGGCGTCGCCGCGGGCGTCTTGGAAAGCCTGGGTGTCACCCTGGATAAAGTCCGGGCCGAGACCCACCGGATTCTCAGCCACAACCAGGGCACGGGCAGTCAGGGTTCCCGCACCACCACCCGTACCCCCACCCTGGACCAGCTCGGAGTCGACCTCACGGTAGCCGCCCGGTCGGACAAGCTAGACCCGGTCATCGGTCGTGAGCAGGAGATACAACGGGTCGTCCAGATACTCAGCCGCCGCACCAAGAACAACCCCGTGCTGGTCGGCGAACCCGGAGTAGGTAAGACCGCCATCGTCGAAGCTCTTGCACAGCGCATCGGCGGCGGAGAGGTGCCCGACACCCTACAAGGGAAACGGCTCGTTACCCTTGACATGGGAGCCCTAGTGGCTGGCACCAAGTACAGGGGCGAATTCGAGGAACGGCTCAAGAAAGTCATCGAAGAGATCAAGAGCTCAGGCAACTGCGTGCTCTTTATCGACGAGATCCACACTATCGTTGGAGCTGGAGCCGCCGAAGGCGCGGTGGACGCCTCCAACATTCTGAAGCCATCTTTGGCCAGGGGTGAACTCCAGTGCATCGGAGCGACCACCCTGGACGACTACCGCAAGTACGTGGAGAGAGACCCCGCGCTGGAACGCCGGTTGCAGCCGGTGCGGGTGGAAGAGCCCTCTAGCGACGAGACGGTCGACATCCTCAAGGGCGTCAGAAGCCGCTATGAGGACCACCACAACGTAGATATCACAGACGAGGCGCTCAACAGCGCCGCCAACCTGGCGTCACGCTTTATTTCCGACCGCTTCCTCCCGGACAAGGCTATCGACCTCATCGACGAGGCTGGCTCTCGGGTCCGTTTGCGGGGCAGCGTGACTCCCGCGTCGGTTAAAGACGCGATGCAAGTCTTGGAACAGGTCCGCAAGGAGAAGGACGAGGCCATCGCCTCCCAGCAGTACGAGGCCGCAGCCGAGCTACGGGACCGCGAACTGCGCCAGAGCGAAGACCTGGACACCCTGGAGAAGGACTGGCAGGAAGGCAAGGGCAAAGAACGTCCGGTAGTCACGGAAGACGATATCGCCGAAGTGGTCAGCATGTGGACCGGAATCCCGGTAACCCGTCTGGCCTCGGAAGAGACCGAGCGGCTGCTGCGCATGGAACAGGAGCTCCACAAGCGCATCATCGGCCAGGACGAAGCCATCGTCAGCGTTGCCAAATCGGTGCGCCGCGCCAGGGCCGGCCTGAAGGACCCCCGGCGCCCCATCGGAGTGTTCATGTTCCTTGGCCCCACCGGCGTGGGTAAAACCGAACTCGTTCGGGCCCTAGCCGAGTTCATGTTCGGCAACGAAGACGCTATGATTCGGCTGGACATGTCCGAGTTCCAGGAACGCCACACAGTTGCCCGGCTGATCGGAGCGCCTCCGGGGTACGTCGGCTACGATGAAGGAGGCCAGTTGACCGAGGGAGTGCGCAGAAAGAACTATTGCGCGGTCCTGTTCGACGAGATCGAGAAGGCCCACCCTGAAGTGTTCAACATCCTGCTCCAGATTTTCGACGCCGGTACGCTGACAGACGCCAGGGGCCGGAAGGTAGACTTCCGCAACTCCATACTGGTGATGACCAGCAACCTGGGCTCCGACCTGATCAAGCGCGAGACCACCCTGGGATTCAGCATCAAGTCCGACCTAGCCCAAACCAGGGACAGTTCCTACGAGCGCATGAAGGAAAAAGTGATGGACGAAGTCAAGCGCTTCTTCCGTCCCGAGTTCCTTAACCGCATCGACGCTACCGTCGTTTTCCACCAACTTGACGAGTCCGAGATTCTGGCTATCGTTGACCTGATGATTGACATGGTCAGGAAAGAACTGGCGGAAAAGAAGATCGATCTAGAACTCACCGACTCGGCCCGGCAATGGCTCGGCGAGAAGGGCTTCGACCCTGTACTGGGCGCCCGGCCGCTGCGCCGGTTGATCCAGAACGAAGTAGAAGACTCCCTGTCCGACGAGGTGCTCGGTGGCAGCCTCGATGCCGGAGACACTGCGATAGTCGACATGGAAGACGACAAGATCGTCATCCGCAACAAGGTTCCCGAGGCAGAGGCAGCCCCGGTCTAAGGTCCAGCGCGCACAACGGTTTATGGCTACTGACAGAGGACCCCGCTGAGCCGGGGTCCTCTGCTGTTATAATGGGCCAAACCTCCAGGAGGCCCAGTTGCGCCCCTCTAACCGCTCCAGGGAACGCGTACGTTCCGTCTTTTATTGCCAGGACTGCGGTCATGAGAGCCCACGGTGGATGGGCTTCTGCCCATCACCCTCTTGCGGCTCGCCGAGGCCCCTGGTAGAGGCGCCAGCAGCCCGGACCGCGCCCTCAACCAGCACAGGTTGGCAAGACGCCGTTACCGAGCCGGTACAGGAACTCTCCCGTCTTGACGCGAACAGCCAGCCAAGGGTCCAGCTACCCAGCCAGGAGTTGAACCGTGTCCTGGGTGGCGGGATAGTGCCGGGCTCCGTCGTATTGTTGGCGGGGGAGCCAGGCATAGGCAAATCCACTCTATTGCTCCAAATCGCCCAGTCCATCTCCAGCCGCGGTCAACAGGTGCTCTACGTCAGCGGCGAAGAATCTCCGCAGCAGATCAAGCTGCGTGCCCAACGCTTGGAGTTTCCCGGAGACCAGGTATTCCTCCTATCCGAGACCGACGTCGACATCGTGGTACAGAAGTTGGAGGAGATGCGGCCTGGACTCGCCATTGTGGACTCCATACAGACCCTCTACAGCCGCGACATTCCTTCGGGTCCGGGGAGCGTGGTCCAGATTAGAGAATCAGGGTTGAGGCTGATGCGCTGGGCCAAAGCCCGGAACGTCCCTGTCCTGGTCGCGGGCCATGTCACCAAGGACGGCAGCGTCGCCGGGCCCAGGGTCCTGGAGCACATGGTGGACGTCGTAACCTACCTCGAAGCCCAAGAATCGGGGACCGTCCGCACACTCCATTGCGCGAAGAACCGGTTCGGCTCCACTGACGAGGTGGGAGTGTTCGAGATGACGGCCCAGGGCCTGGTCGAGGTCCCGGACCCGTCCAGCGCTCTTCTGGCGCAAAGGTACGAAAGGGCTGTCGGGGCCGCGCTGGCCCCCGTGGTGGAAGGCAGCCGCCCGCTGCTACTGGAGATTCAAGCATTGACCTCTCCGTCGCCACTGCCGGTGCCCCGCCGGGTGGCCAACGGTATAGACCACAACCGCCTTCTGATGCTTGCTGCGGTGGCCAGCCGCCGGGCGTCGTTGGACCTATCGGGGCAGGACATCATTGTGAACGTGGCGGGCGGGCTGCGGATACATGAACCGGCGGTTGACCTTGCCCTGGTGCTGGCGATTGCCTCCAGCCTCTACAACAGGCCCTTGGACCCCAGGCTTGTGGCCTTCGGGGAGGTGGGGTTGAGCGGGGAACTGCGTTCGGTGCCGCAAGCGCAACGGCGGGTGTTGGAAGCCAGCAGGTTGGCCATGGAACGCTGCATTCTGCCCGAAACCAACCGAGAAGATGGCCTGGGAATTGACGGGATGCGTCTGGAGTATGTGCGGACAGTGCGGCAGGCGGTAAGGGCGGCGCTCGGCAGCCGCGAACCAGACCAGGATAGAGTCCAGAATCACCCGCTGCCCGCAGGCGACGGGAACGCCGCCTAGCAGTCCCCTGTTGTGTCGGCTACTCCGGCGTGTTCGTGGTCAAACTCGTGGTCTTCACATGCAACCCACCTGGAACCGTCCTCGTAGACCTCTTTCTTCCAGATGGGGACCGTTTCCTTGAGCCGGTCTACGGCCTGGTGGCATGCGTAAAACGCTTCGTTCCGGTGGGGCGACGCAACAGCCACAACCAGGCTAATTTCTCCGATATCCACACGCCCTATGCGATGGGAAATCGCGAGGTCTTCGATGCCAAACTCGGCAATCAACTGCTGGCGGACCTTTTCAAGTTCCTTGATGGCCATCTCGTCGAAGGCTTCATATTCGAGGGTGACCACGCGCTTACCTTCGAAATTGTCCCGTGTCGTTCCCAGAAAGGTTACGACCGCGCCGTTGGAGTTCCGGCGCACCTTCCCGGTGACTTTCTCCGGATCGAGAGGGTCGAAGGTAAGCTCAATCATCATGATCCTCCGCTCACCGGCGGGATGAGACACACGTCGTCACCCGGCCGGAGGACTTGCTCCGGTTCCGCATATTCAGCATTGACGGCAACTACGATCTTCACCTCTGGGGGTGCGAGACGGGGAAACCGTCGCCTGACACTGTCAGTCAAGTCGTTAACCGAAGCGCCTTCGGAAATCTCAACTAACGCGCTGCTCAACCCCGCCCGCTCCCGGTAGAGGGCAAAGAATCGGACGGTTACTTCCATGCGCCCATTATCGCATACCGCCGGAGGCAATTATAGGATCATTCGATGCTCTGGGGCATGGGCTTGAACATGCAGCCTTCGACGAAGATGTCGAAGAAATCAGGGATGGTTTCCAACTCCACATGCTCGATGCGGCGGGCCATCTGCTCCGATCTCCGCCTCGACTCGCTGGACAGTAGCATCATGGTTGCCCCTTCCAATGAAGCATTCCCCACTTTGGCAATCTTGTCCAGAGGAATGTTGGCGATGAACCCGATATCGACGGCGCGCTTGACGTTCAGGTAGTTTGCGAACCCACCGGCCAGATAGAGTCTCTCTACCTGATCGAAGTGAACTCCGTAGTTTCGCAGGAGGATATATTGTCCGGCGAAGTTTGCCGACTTGGCCTGGGACAAGGCGCTGATATCTGCCCGTGAAATGGCCATTCCTTTGTCCAGCGCGAATACGAAATCCCGCGCTCCGTCCTCCAGCACCCCCAATTGGTTCATCTGGCCGCTGTCCCTCAGTCCAGCCAGCAGGTCCACCAGTCCGGAGCCGCAGATGCCCTGAGCGTCGAACCCGCCGATGGTCTTGTAACTGACGCCACTTTCCCCGACTTCCACCGACTCAATCGCGCCCTCATACCCCGGCATACCGTGGGACACTTGGCCACCCTCGAAGGCGGGACCGGCGGGGCAGGAAGCGGCGATCATGCGGTGGCGATTGCCCACGACGACTTCGGTATTCGTCCCAACGTCCACCAGCATCACCACTTCCTCCGCATTTTCCATCCCCACCGCGAGCAGGCCGGCCACCACGTCGGCCCCTACGTGACTGCCTATTAACGCTCCTCCGTACACTTGAGCGCCAGGAAATACCCGGAGCCCCAATCCCTCCGCGCTACCGTGGAGCGCGGTCGTCTCCCTCAAACCCATCTCAAGATCGGTCTCTGTGGTGGAGCGGTACGGCTTCTCTCCGATCGATTGAACGTCCAGACCAAAGAAGATGTCCCGCATGGTCGAGTTACCGACGACCACAACCTCGTAAATCAACCTCCGGTGGAAACCAAGGTGTCGAGCCAACTCTCCAATCTCAAAGTTGACCGCCGATAGCATCACCTGCCGCAACTCACCCGAGGAAGGACCGGCGTCGTATGAAATGCGGTGCATGACGTCGCTCCCACCGAACCTCTGCGGGTTCTCGAAGGAGGGAGTGGCCAGAACGCGCCCAGTCTCCAGGTCGACTAGGTTCATCGCCACCGTGGTGGTCCCTATATCGATCGCGAGGCCAAACATCCCGCCCTGGTATCGGTCAATCCGCCGGTCATTGAAGTAGACCGAGTCCCCGTCGCGGGTAACGGCGGGAGCAAGATGGTAGTCTAGGTGGACCGAGTCGGTGAGTATCCTGGGTTGACGCCGCAGCAAGGCGAATTCCACCGCAGCGTCGATGTCCACGATCCCGGCCTGACATGCCAGGCGGTAGTCACCGCTCAGGAAGTGTTCGCAATCGGCAGAAGGGCTGAGAGCGTCCATACCCCGGCGGATTTCCACAATGCACTCGTGACAATCGCCGTTCCTGCCGCAGGAAGTGGGCACGCGAACCTTGAGGGCGTCAGCATAGTCGAAGATGGTGCGTCCGGGGACCAGGGCAAGCTCGCGTCCGGCGTGGTACAGGGGAGACATGGGGCCATTCTAGCATGGGAGAGAAGGGACGCCCGGCGCCGGGTCTACACCTGCCAAGCTGAGCGGTATTCCAAATCGTCGATCCCGATGCAGAGGGGGAGCTCGTCACTGCCGGACGTCTTTTTCTGGTTGCGGCATTTGAAGCGGGCCGTGCATCGGTCTTGGGCGTTGGCGTAGGGGCAGCGCCGCGTGGAGATGTCGTTGGCTGTGTCGTTGATAGACCGGAAAATGGACTCCAGCCTGGCCATGCTCTGGCGGTAACGGTCGATGTCGATCTTCTGGTCCATCGCTACAGCCGCTCAGGTTGTCGGTACTCGATCAGCGTCCTTGGCTTCTTCCAACAACCGCGCGGCCAACTCCACACAAGCCATTGCGTCCTTGCCATAGCCGTCGGACCCCATGTCGTCGGCGAATTCCTGGGTTAGGGGGGCGCCGCCGACCATGATCTTTACCTGATCGCGCATCCCGAACTCTTCAAATGCTTCGATTGTCTTACCCATGTTCGGCATGGTAGTGGTCAGCAATGCCGACATGCCCAGTAACTGGGCTCCGTGCTCCATGACAGCGTCCATGAACTCCTCCGGCTTGGTGTCTACGCCCAAGTCGTGGACGGTAAACCCCGTTCCCCGGAGCATCATGATGCAGAGATTCTTGCCGATATCGTGAAGGTCTCCCTTGACGGTCCCCATGATCACGGTGCCAAGCGGCTCGATCCCGGATGCCGACAAGATGGGCTCGACGTGGGCCATGCCGGATTTCATTGCTCGCGCCGCCACCAACACCTCCGGGACGAAGATGATGTTGTCCCGGAACTTGATCCCCACGAGGGCCATACCCGCGATCAACCCATCGTCAAGAATAGTATTCGCCTCGAATCCAGAATCGAGGGCCTGGACGGTCAAGCGGTCCACTTCGTGATGGTCGCCCACGATGAGATGGTATGAAATCTGCTGCATCAGGGGATCGGCGTTCTCAAACAGCCCCCTAATGTGGCCCTTCTCAGAAGGGTTACTGATGAACTCAAGCTCAGATTCCAGACCTTCGTTAATTAACGGCATTCAAAAAGACTCGCAATCGTGATTCCTATATTCGGGTGGTCACCTACAGTGTAGGCCACGGCCAGGTGGAAATTCTACCAGAAGCGACCTGTCTACGGTGGCGTTACTTTTGTGATTGCGGCATGGTCAGGGCGAGTTATCTTCGCACCAGGCTTTCACCGCCCTGGGAATCTCCATCAGGTTCTCCAATTTGGTCGCCAAGGGGACGGCGCACTCGGGAGCTACCATCTGCACCCCAGCGTCGAGGCAACGAAACACCTCTTGCCTCACCTCTTCGGGTCCCCGCGCATAGAGAGTTTGCGGATTGTTGATGTTGCCCACCAACCCGATCCTCCCGGAGACCGTATCCATCGCCGCCTGGGGGTCGTTCTTGGAATCGAAGTGGAACGAAGCCATTCCCGTTTGGGCGATGTAGTCCATACGGTCCAACGTGTTGCCGCAGATATGAAGGATAAGCGGCGCGGGTAGCCGTTCGGCCATTTCCTGGTGAATCTCCAGAAGAAACCTGCGGTAGTAGTCGCCGCTGACCAGGTCTCCCGTGGCATGATCGGGGAAGGTCAAAGCGTCGGCGCCGGCCGCGATCTGGGCTTCACCGAAGAGGACGGAGATCTCCTTGAGCCGATGAAGGCAGCGCATCACCATATCGGGGTCGTCGACGGTCATTATGAGGAAACGCTCCACGCCAAATACATGGTAGGCCAGGGTCCACGGCCCCATGGTCTTCCCGATAACCGCCACCCGGCCGCCGAATTCGGCCTTGAGCATCTCAATGGACTTGATGATCGCCTGGCAATCGGGGTGCTCCAGGAACCCAGAAGGGACGCGGACGTCGTCGGGCCCGCTCCAGATTGGGTTCTGCATCCGCACCGTCGGCCAATTGTCTTTGTCCTCCCATTGCATTTCGCAACCAAGGGCGGACGACTCCTGGATGATGGTGAAGTAGGGCATCACAGCGTCGAAGCCCAGCTCCGTGTGGCCGGTCGCCGCCAGCCTGGCCGCAAGTTCCGGCTCACGGCATGCCTGGGGGAACGGCGCGTCCACCAGGTCCATCAGCTCGACGGTGGCGACATTGGTGGGGTTTGCCACCGGCGGCCGGTCCACCGCTTTCATGGCCAACGCGTTCATGACGCGCTCGCGGGGCGTCATCGTCTCAACGAATGGCATTGTAACTCCTCTCTTCCGGTATGATTACCCGGCCAGGGCCAGGATGGTCAAGTCGGGGTGAAACCTAGGGTGCCGGTGGTCATCTGACCGCGCAAGGCCTCGGCTTCCAGCATTCCTTCGACGCTGCTCACGTTGCGGGAGTAAGGCAGCAGCAACCGGACCAGCTCGTCGTGGCGTTGGCCGCAAGGAAAGGCCACCATGGTGTCACCCTTCTTATCCATCTCTCCGTAACGCAGAAAACCCGCCACTATCATCCGCAACCTGGCCGGGACGTTCGGGGCGTCCCCGGCTGCGGAGACACGGTACAAACAACGGCTATCAGACTCTTCAGCCTCCGCGGTAATGGTCAACCTGGTCCTGGTGTCCCTGATGGACATCTCCCCTTCAGGCGGTGAGTAATCGGGGCTCTTCCCTACGGCCTGAGCCAGCAGGAATTTGATCAATCGCTGGTGGAAAAAGCCGCAGGAGAATGCGACCTGGTTGTGGGAGCCGGGAACGGGAGAAAGGCCGCCCAGAGACACCAACTGGTCGCGAATGGCCTCGACCCTCTCTTGAACGCCTGGCTTTCCGCTAAAACTCCAGACCGTGAATACACCGTCCTTGCTATATATGCCGACACTGATGCTCTGGAAATGAGCGTCCATAGGCACCAGTTCCAGGCAGGAGCCGTAGCGTTCCAACACTTCCGCTACACGCAATGACGGGCGTGTCACCATTTCAACGACACCTTGTTCATGATCCGCCAATGAGGCGGTCCGGTCTCACGCGGACCGGGAACCCGGTTTCATCGCGGAGACCAGCGCCCGAATGTGCTCCGGGCCAGTTCCGCAACATCCTCCAAGGATGTCTATCCCCATGTCCGCCAGAATCCCGAAGCGTTCCACCATGTAGTCCGGTGACTCGGGATAGACGATCTCGCCCCCCTGATAGGCTGGAATTCCGGCGTTGGAGTGGACCAGCAGCGGACCGTCCGTGGCTTGGCGCATCTCCCTGGCCAATTCGACCATAACGTCGATGCCGTTTCCGCAGTTGGCTCCCGTAACGTCGGCGCCCACTGCGGCCAACTCTTTGACGGCCCGATCCGGCGTGACACCCATCATGGTGAAAAAGCCCCGTGGCCCCCGGTCAAACACCATGGTGGCCATGACCACCAGGCCCGTGTGCTCTTTCGCCGCCTCGACGGCCAACACCGCCTCTTCCACCGCGGACATGGTCTCGATAACCACACCGTCCGCACCCCCCGCCTCCAGCGCAGTGACCTGCTCGACGAAGGCGTCCAGCATCTCCTCCCGGGTGACGGGACCGAGGGGTTCCAGGAACTCTCCAGTAGGTCCTACCGAGCCGATGACGTACTGCCCCGCAGTTCGCTGGCTGCTAGCGTGCTGGGCCGCCAACTTGTTGAACTCCTCCACCCGGCCGCCGAAGCCGTATTTCTTCAGCATGAACCGATTTGCTCCGAACGAGTTGGTCAACACCATCTCAGAGCCCGCGGCGAAGTAGTCCCGCGCCATTCCCAGCACTGTTTCGGGATGCGCCGCGTTGAACTCTTCAGGGCACCCGCCCGGCTCGAGACCGTGATCTTGCAGGTAAGTGCCGGTAGCCCCGTCGGAGATCAGCAGTTCTCCGGAAGCGAGGCGTTCCTTGAGCGACGGCGAGTTATCCTGGGTCATCGGACGCACCAGTGATCAAGGGACCCCGGACGCGGGTCACGCTGTCCCGATTCGATCAAGTCGCGGATCCTGGCGACGAAGTCCATGGGGAACTTCTTGTTGAACCTGTCGGCTATTCGCGCGGCGGCTTCCTCGGCAGACCCGCTTTCTTCCACGGGCTCGCCCCATTCCCAGGCCATCAGGTAGTCATCGGTGCCTTGGCTGCCGTCGAACATGGCGATGGCGTCAACACCTTGCTGGAATCGGTCATTCAATTGACTGGATACCTGACCTGATTCGCCCTGGATTTGGACCTGGACGGGAATTTCCTTCCAGTACAGAATTCGAGATTTGACCAATTTGGGGCAGGCTCCGAATGATGTGACTGGCTCGAGTTTTGACGCCACCGCCTGCCACGGAGGCAAACAGGTAGTGTCAAGATACCCTAAATCGGCTTGCCTGAAAAGGCCGATCCACCATCCGTACAGGGCCTTTTCATTCTCCGGTGGTGCCGGAGGCATAGGGAATTCTCAGCAGGGCGAAGGGTTCCGGGAGATGAGCGGTGTGGCGGCGCAGGGCAACGGCTACATTGGTATGCCCGGCCCGGCGCACCAGGGCGATGACCAAGTTGCGTAAGCCCGCCATCACCTGGGGTGCGGCCCCGGTTCTTATCTGAGAGCGGTCTTCGTCAAAGGTGACGTCCCGCACCCAGTGAACCCGGTTTTCTATCCCCCAGTGCCCACGAGAGACTTTCAACAACCGCTTAGCTCCGGCGGCGGTGGCGGGCAGACTGGTAAGCGCATAGCTTACCGTCACCTGGCTCCGCCCCTTCACCGTCCGCCGCCGTTCCAGCCGGCATACCTGCCGGAGATGCGGCCAAGCCTCCCCCACCGCTCCGGAACTCCCCGCATAGCCATTCAACTCCGGGTCCGACAAGGCCCAGAGTTCCCGCCGCTCCAGCCGTCCATGACGCTTCTTCCCCGGTCCATCCACCCAAACCGTCAGGGTTGCCCCCCTCGCCCGCCACTCCCGCGCCTGCCACTGGGGAACCCTTGGCCCGTAGTCTCCCTCGGCTTCCAGTGGGGGAAAATGCCTCGGCCAAGTCCCGGTACAACGTGGGCTGGTTTTCCTTCACGGGTAACAGATAATCCCCGCCGCCGTCCACAATCTGCTGGCACACTTCCGGCTGGGTCAGCGGGGCGTCTGCCACCACTACCCGGCCCGCCAACGGCGCCTGGTCCAATACTGCTTTGGCCGCCGCCAATTCCTGCCCCGTGCCCGGCGCGGCTACCTGGGTCAGCACCGCCCCGCTGCGGGCAGCATAGGCCGACACCAGATGCATTCCGGGTATCGCTTCCCCGTGAATCCCCCTCAGGATCTTGCCGTCCAGGGACAGTCATGAGTCATCCCGGAATTTAGGTAAAGGGCTAAAACTGGTATAAGAAAGGGGTTACAAAGGAAGACCCCTTCCGGTGGAATGGGAAGGTCAAACCACCAACCACCAGGAGGAGTCTTCTCTATGTTGCAGTATGGGGTGGGGCGGGAGCAAGGGCAGGACGTTGCCAATTCGCTGCAATCGTTCATCGGACCGTTGGAACTATGGCTGGACCAACTGATCGACCGGCGTTTGGTACGCACGTTTTTCCTGGCCCTGGCGGCCATTGTGCGGTTGCGTCACTCACGGTCGGGACTACTTCTAAGTGAACTTGGGGCCCATGTCATCTCTCCCTGCCGTGCTCCGGCGGGGACCAAGCGGCTCAGCAATCTACTGCGCTCTCCCAAGTGGGGCCACACTCTCTTGGAGAGATTCCTCTGGTACCGGGCGGACCTAAGCCTGTCCCAACTGGAGGAACAAGGTGAGAGGGCTCTGGCGATCTGGGATGAAAGCGTGTTGGAGAAGCCCGAAAGCATCGCCTTGCAGGGGCTATGTCCGGTGCGTTCTAGCAAAGCCGCCCGCCTCAAGCGCATTAAACCAGGCTTTTACAATCCCCCGGGAGGTCCGCCGGTATTCGTACCTGGACTAAAGTGGCTCACCGTCATGGTGGCGGGGATGCAGGGTCTTCCTGCCCTGGTGGACCAGCCGGGGAAAGTTGGCCTCTGACCGCCACGCCAACATCACCTCCCTCCTTGCCCAATGCTCTGAAAAGTGGGGCCACCGGGTGCTCCACTTGTGGGGCCGGGGGTTTGCCGGAGCTCCGTGGCTCAAGGAAGTCGCCGCACACCAACTAAGTTTCGTTACGCGCTGCCCCTCTCGCTACTACCTCACCGACGCCAAGGGTAGTCGGAACGCTTGGAGAATTACCCAAGGCAAACGCTCTATAGACCACCGTTTGCTTTGCGACATCCGCCGGCGTGAGTATCGCAAAACTGGCATCGTCTTCCCTCCGGTGCGCCACCCCAGGTGGAAGAACAGCTTTGGCTGATCGTTTCCCGGCCAGGGAAAGGACGCCGCCCTTGGTACCTGCTGACCAATGAGCCTATCGCCACTCCTGACGATGCCTGGACAATCGTATTAGCCTACGCCCGACGCTGGCAGGTGGAGATGTGCTACCGCGCTTGCAAAACCGACCTGGCCATGGAAAGTCCCAGACTCTGGTATTGGCACAACCGCCTCAAGCTATTGCTCATGGTCAGCCTCGTCTACTCTTTCCTTCTCTCCCTGTAGGACCCAACTTACGAGACCTCGCTAAGGGAACTGCTGAAAAATTGGTGCCATAGAACTGGAGAGCGGTTCCGTCAAGCCGCGATACCGCTTTCTAGAATCAGGGCCGCCTTGAGTGCCCTTTGGCTAGCTCATCCCGCTCACGCGACATCTGTCCTCAAAATTCGGGATGACTCATGTCTCATCTTCGTCATCATGCGCGTGGCGCCGGGAGATGTGGCCAGCCTCATCGCAATCGGCGGCGCAGAAGGAGAGGAAGAGATAAATCAGGCCGCCCTGGACAAGATCCGGGAGCGCTTGGGGCTCGACGCCCCTCTGCACATGCAGTTCCTCAACTGGATGTGGGACCTGGCGCACTTCGACCTGGACGAGTCCCTCTGGTCACGTCAGCCAGTCAAAGACCCGCTGATACGCAGATTCCCATTAACCCTGCAACTTTCCGCGATGGCCCTGGTCCTGTCCTGGATAATCACCATCCCGGTGGGGATTCTCTCGGCGGTCAAACAGGATAGCCCCTTGGACTACATACCACGGTTCCTTAGCATCATAGGGCTAGCTACGCCCAATTTCTGGCTGGGAATTTTGATGCTCACCTACACCTTGCGGCCTTCCTCGGCTGGGTGCCGGCCCTCACCTACCAGGCCCCCTGGCGCGCCCCGGCGGAAAACTTCTCCCAGCTCATGTTGCCCGCAGTCGTGCTGGGCACCGCCCTTGCCGCAATTCAGACGCGCATGACCCGCGCCACCATGCTGGAAGTGCTGCGTGAAGACTACATCCGCACGGCCCGGGCCAAGGGATTGGGCAGCCGGGCGGTATTGTGGCGTCATGCCCTGAAGAACGCCGCAATTCCGGTCCTGACCATTTCCGGAGGCCAGCTAAGCGGCCTCATCAGCGGTTCACTGGTAACCGAAGTGGTCTTCAATCTGCCCGGCCTGGGTCTCGCCACTGTAGACGCGGTCAGGCTGCGCGACTACCCGGTCATCCAAAACCTGGTGCTCTTCATCACCATAGTGCACATAGTCGTAAACCTGGGTGTGGACCTGCTTTACGCCTTCCTCGATCCCAGAATACGCTATTCGGACTACTAACCCTTCACCTAACCCTCTTGGGGAGCGAGCATGAACGTTAATCCCGGCACGCCGGCAACCGAACCGGTGTTGGTCCTCCCAGAAGCCCATTGGGTGCGGCGCATCCGCTGGACCCGCCGGTTTCTGGCGAACAAGCCCCTTGGGGCGGTTGGCGCGGCCATAGTCCTATTTATGTTCTTCCTCAGCGCTTTCGGACCGTTCCTGACGCCCTACAACCCCATCGACATGGACTTTTTCGCGAAGTTGGAATCGCCCAACCGGTCTCACCCGCTGGGTACCGACCTGTACGGACGGGACGCGCTGAGCAACATCATCGGCGGGGCGAAGATATCCATTTACGTTGGGTTTGCCTCGGTCATCGCGGGCACCGGGTTGGGGGCAGTATGGGGACTAACCAGCGGTTACACCGGGGCAAGTACGACCTGTTCAGCCAGCGCCCCATCGACATTTTGCAGAGCATCCCGACCCTCGCGCTGGTCATCGTGGCGTCTATGGGTTCCAGCCTGAACAACATCGTCATCGCCATAAGCATTGGCTTGATCGCCACTTCAGCCCGGGTCGTGCGCTCTTCGGCCATCGTCATCCGCAACATGGATTACATTCTGGCCGCGGTCGCCATGGGGGCCAGTTGGCGGAGGATCGTGTTCAGCCACGTAATGCCCAACAGCTTCGCCCCGTATCTGATCGTGGCCACCGCCTCACCCGTCATGGGGCAGGATGCTATCGGGGATTGGAAGGGACTACTTCCTAATCGCGCCGTGGATGTCCCCGGCTCCAGGACTGGCCATCGTCCTTGTGGTGTTGACCTTCAACCTGTTCGGGGACGCCCTGAGAGATATACTTGACCCGAGGCTAAGGGGAGCAACCCGCCGGTAGAGGCTGTAGGATCCGGCCTTTAACGGACGAACTGGGGCAGGATCTCCGTTCCCATGATCTCAAGCTGTTCCATGGTCTCCTCGGCGGGACACAAGGGCCGGACCACGAACTTCTGGGCCCCAGCGTCTACGTAGCGGGAAATGGTCTGGCAGATCTGCTCCGTAGACCCAAGGGCGCTGTACTCCGTGAAATGGGCTCCGGGGCGGGCGCGGGTGATGTACCTCTCGGACTTGGCTTCGGCTTCTTCGGAAGTGGGAGCGACGTAGTAACCCAGCAAAACGCCGACGTGGTCGTCCTCAATCTCCCGGCCATGTTCGGCGGCGGTGCTGAACATGATTTCCCGGCCCTCAGTGATCTCCTCTGGTGTGGCGCTTGAGACGAGCCAACCATCACCCACCCGGCCCACTCGCCTGGCCGCGGCGGCGCTGCGGCCCCCGATCCATACCGGCGTGGAGGGCTCCAGGAAGGGCTTGGGGGTAACCGTCACGTTATGACAACTGTAGAACATACCCTCATGGGTGACGTTCTCCTCCTCCCAGAGGCGGCGCATTAGTTGGATGGCTTCATCGGTACGGCGGCCCCGGTCTTCCTTGGAGACTCCGCAGGCCTCGTATTCCTCTGGCTCTTCCTGACCCAGGCCCACGGCCGGGAAAAAGCGCCCCTGGGACAGATAGTCCAGCGTGGCGATCTGTTTGGCCAGCACGACGGGATTTCTAAGCGGCATGGCCAGCACGCTGGTGCCGAACTTCATCCGGTCAGAGTAGGCAGCCACCATGGAAAGGGCGATCATCGGCTCCAAGCTGAACCTGTCGCTAACGATTCTGTCACTGAGCCAGATGGAGTCATAACCATGTTTATCTCCAACCTCGACCAACTCGCGGAGAAATCCGGGGTCCCCGCCTCCCTGGCCGAATGCTCCGGGTACGTAGCCGATGGCGACGCTCATGGCTGCTCCTTCTAAACCGTAATAATTCTATTGGGCCTTCACCGGCATTATATAAGGAATAGTTCCCCCGCACTACTGGAGGGACACAGCGGGAAAGGGTCTTTTGATTGTAAGTCCCGTCAAGCAGTGCCGCACGGTCAAACACATAACCCCCTTTCGGAAAAGGGGGAGATTGGTCGTTTGGGCGGACTATTGAAAGGGCCTTGCCCAAACCTACCCGGCCAGTGGTCCCATACCAGCTTCGGCGCGGGCGTCGTTGATGTGCTCCAAGATGCGCACACTGAGGGGGGCCATTTCGTAGCCGATGTCGGCCAACATACGGCTGTTGTCCACCATATAGATGTGGGGGACCGCCTGGTCTCCGGTGGTTATTTGGGCGTCTGGGATGAAGCTGCGCACCTGGTCTGCCATGTCCTTGATCGTCGCCAGGTGGCCCCCGCTGATATAGACCCGGTGGTTCAATTGACCAATCAAGGCCGCCCGGACGAAAATCTCGGCGGCGTCCTCGGCGTGGATCATCGGAGAGGGCTCATCCTGGTGAAACGGCATGGAGATGGGCTGACCGATGGCAGGCAACGAGACCATCAGACCGCCGATCATCCCCGTCATCCCCGTGACTCGGCCATGCCCGAACACCGTGCAAATGCGGATGCCCACACATTCCAGCCCGTACCGTTCGTTGTATTTTTGGGCGGCGAAGTCGTTGGCGGCCTTGGTCATCCCATACACGTTGACCGGGGCGGCAAGATCGTCTTCGTTGACTGGCCGTTCCCCAAAGGTCTCCTGCACGCCATAAGCGGCGATGGAGCTTGCGTAGACCACGCGTTGCACACCCGTCCAGCGGGCCACCTCGAAGACGTTGTTGGCGCCCTGAATGTTGATCAACATTCCGAAATGAGGCCGGTCTTCAGTGTCGGGGGGCAAGAGGGCCGCCATGTGGATGATGCGGTCGACTTTGTGGGTGTTGATCGCCTCCAGCAGGTGGGGAAACTGAGTGATGTCGCCCCGGTACACGCTGATCCGGTCCAGGTAAGGGGTGAGGTTGGCCCGAGGCGGCGCGAGGTCGAAGCAAACGACCTTCTCGCCCCGCTCCACCAATTTCCGCACAATGCGATTTCCTATGAAGCCGGTTCCGCCGGTGACCATAGTCGTCATGGGACGTCTCCCTGGCAATGAATGGAGTTCCCGGAGACCGGCGAACCGCCGACGAACGGCCGGCGAACGGCCCCTGGGTTCGCCCATAATACAAACGCCGCCAGCGCCATGCAATCCCCGACAACCTGAGACGTTCGACTCTTTCGTTACTGATTCGGCGCTCAGATTCCGAGACTGAAGCAAGTCATGTTGACTTTCCTTTACCCTTCCTGATACGCTCTTCCGAAGTCATTTGCAGAGGTGTGCGGAGATGGCTAAACGCCTGTTTAAGGAACTGGAGAGGGCTTACGGATTCGATGAAGTTGCGATAGTTCCCGGTCAGGTCACCATCAACCCGGACATGACCTCGACCAAGATGACCATCGGCCAGCACAGCTTCGACATTCCTTTCCTGGCGTCGGCCATGGACGGAGCGGTATCCCCCCAGTTCGCGACTATGATGCACCAGATGGGCGGTCTGGGAGTCCTGAATGCGGAGGGGATTTACACGCGGTACGAAGACCCTTACTCCGTGCTGGAAGAGATAACGTCCATGCCCCAGGCCGAGGCAACGGAGTACCTGCAACAGGTCTACTCGGAGCCGATACAAGAACACCTCATCGGCGAAAGGGTGCAGGAGATACGCAAGTCCGGCGCGATTTGCGCCGTCTCCTTCACACCCCAAACCACCAAACGCATGTCTCCGATCGCCGTTGAAGCCGGAGCCGACATCGTGGTGGTCCAGTCCACCGTGACAACGGCGCGGCACATGTCCCGGAGCTACCGGGGACTGATATTTGCCGAGCTGATAGAGGCGCTGAAGGTGCCGGTAGTGGTGGGCAACTGCGTCACCTACGAAGTGGCGCAAGAGTTGATGGAGACAGGCATCGACGGTATCCTCGTAGGAGTCGGACCCGGGGCGGCCTGCACGACCAGAGAAGTGGTTGGAGTGGGAGTGCCCCAGGTCACCGCGACACTGGAATGCGCCGCAGCCCGTGAGGACTACTACCGGCGCACGGGACGGTACGTGACGGTGATCACCGACGGAGGACTTCGGACCGGGGGCGACATTTGTAAGGCCATCGTCAGCGGGGCCGACGGCGTGATGCTGGGCACGCCTTTCGCCCAGGCCGAAGAGGCTCCCGGACGCGGGTTCAACTGGGGAATGGCCAATCCCCACCCGGAGCTTCCCAGGGGCACCAGGATCAGCGTCGGCACCAAGGGCAGCTTGAATCAGATCCTCTACGGCCCGACATCCATGACCGACGGGACCCAAAACTTCATGGGCGCTTTGCGAGTGGCCATGGGTATGTGCGGGGC
This sequence comes from Dehalococcoidia bacterium, assembly GCA_965205385.1. Lineage (GTDB taxonomy): Bacteria > Chloroflexota > Dehalococcoidia > Lucifugimonadales > UBA3495 > CATOSP01. The sequence goes on along the minus strand of CBDBGS010000008.1, from coordinate 738,126 downwards.
GTACACCATCCGCGACCTGCACAAGGCCGACATGATCGTCGCTCCAGCCATCAAGACGGAAGGGAAGTTCTTCCAGATGGTGACGTAGGCGGGACTCGACCCGCCTCAATCTTCCGGACCCGGGTCCGTACACCAGCAACCCCATCCCCCGGCTTGAGAAAGAATGGGGTTCGCCCAGCCTCCGCTCCATTTTCTTAGGCTTCAGTTTCCGGACTTCCGGCCGCCGCTGGCGGGGGAGGCCGTTCTTTCATTCATTCCCTTAGCCGTAACAGTTCAGACTTGATGTGTCCTTCCTACTCCAAGCTCGTCATTCCGGGCTTGACCCGGAATCCAGAAACCTTTGCAAACAGCGACCTTCACTATCATGGGCGTTTCTGGATTCCCGCCTGTGGAGACCTTTGCGTTACCTTCCGCGACTCCCGCGAAAGCGAGAATCCAGAGTGTGCCCAGATACGGAGGACGCCCTCACCCTAACTCTCTCCCTCCGGGAGAGGGGATTATTCAAAGGTCTCCCTGCGCGGGAATGACGGATTGCGGGGGCGGGACATGATAAGAGGATTATCACAGAGATGACTGATGTGAGATTCAGCCAAACCGCCTCATCGAGTCTGAACAGTCACCCTTAGCCGGCGCACTCGACAATTCACGCCGCATCCACTAAGTTATAGGCACTCATCAATGAGCAATGGGAGGACAGCATCATGCCGGACTCAGGGGACACCATTCGCATCCTCGACCCCACCGCCGAGGATGTGCCCGAGGAAAAGGGTCTCAATCCCAACCTTCCCAGTCTTCGCGGCAAGGTAATCGGCCTCCTGGAGAACCGCAAATACCACGCCGACTCCTTCTTGGACGAACTCAAGGACGTCCTGGTCAACGACTACGGCGCGGACAAGGTCATCTACGCCCATAAATTCAGCTACAGCGCGCCCTGCGCCACCGAGACGCTGGACACGCTGTCCCAGGAGTGCGACGTGGTAATCCACGGCGTGGCGGATTGAGGGTCCTGCACGACGTGGGGTCTCCACGACACAGTGATCACCGAGACAAAGGGAGTGCCTTCCCTTAGCGTCATCACCAGCTCCTTCACGCGGGCCGCCCATGCGCGCACATCTACTCTGGGTATGCCCGGCGCGCGAATCGTAGTAATCCCCAGCCCTCTCGCCACCCGGTCAGTTGCCGAGGTACGGCAGATGGCCCATGAATTCGCACCCGAAATCGTCGGGCTGCTGACCGAGTCCAAAAACGGGGCCGCGGACTAGTGCCGTCTCCCAACCCGCCATTCCAGGCGTGTAAGCCATGGTGAGTTCCCAAAGTCTCCGGGCGCGCCGCATCGATCTCCGGAACTCCTTCGACTTCATCCAGGACTATTACGAGGAGCAGGGCTGGACCGACGGTATGCCGGTGGTCCCGGCTACCGAGAGCCTGGTAACACGGATGCTGGAGCGTTGCGCAGAGGCTCCGGACCACTCCTTTGGAGTGATGCACCCCCGGAACGCCAGGGTTACTCTGGAGAAGGTGGCCATCAACGCCGTGATGGCGGGTTGCCGTCCGGAGTATTTTCCGGTGGTGTTGGCGGCTGTCCAAGCGGCGCTGCAGGACGAATTCAACGTAGCCGGCGTTTCATCCACAACCGGAGGCGCCGCTCCGGTCATCATTGTAAATGGCCCTATGGCCACCGAGCTTGGGATCAACGGCGATGCCGGTTGCTTCGGACCCGGCTACAGGGCCAACGCATCCATCGGACGGGCGCTACGCCTGCTGATCCGCAACGTGGGAGGCCTGGTTCCCGGCGAGATGGACAAGGCCACTCTGGCTATGCCCGGACGGTACTCATTCTGTTTCTCCGAAAACGAAGCCCGGAGCCCCTGGGAGCCCAGGCACATCGAGCTTGGCAAAGACGCGAGCGTCAGCATAGTAACCGTGGCGGGCATCCGAGGCGTCTACCCCGTTATGGAGACCACCGCTTCCACCGGAGTGGAGGTGCTGAACACCATTGTCGGAACTATGCGGGGCTCGGCGGTTTCCAACTACTATCAGATAGGGACCGGAGCCCAGATCGTGCTGGTCCTTTGCCCCGAGCACGCGGCAGACGTATCCGGTTCCGGCTTCTCCAAGGAAGACGTTCGCCAGTTCGTGTTCCACAACGCCCGTATGCCCGTTGGCCAGCTAAAAGGCGTGGCCCACTACGGCAACCGGAATTGGCCCGCCTGGGTGAATGAAGACGACCCCAACACAATGGTCCCCATTGTAAGGCAGGCGGAGGACATCGCCGTGGTCGTTGCCGGCGGGGACGGCCGCCATTCGGCGTGGTTGGCCGGTTGGGGCGTCACGAGAATGGTGACCCGCGAGATAGACCCAAACCGTTAGGTCCCAGGATCCCTCAAACCACCCCCCTTTCTCTAATATTTGCCTCCTATCCTCACGCCCGTCTCTAGCAGGCTGCTGAAGAAAGGGGTATAAGTCCAGAACCTAGGGTTCAGGTCTGTGAATCATTGGTCCTGTTGGGGGGAATTGGGCCGTTTGAACGAGACTTTTGGCCCTTGACGCTCCCTGACCCGGCCCTCCTGGGGCACCGGGCATGGGTAGCCCAATGTCGGGTCATGCCGCCTGGGCTTCCGGCGCTTCCTTGGCCAACTCCAATAGCTTCGCCATGCGGACCAGATTGTAGGCCGTAGCTACCAGGTACCCCGCCAGACCGGTCCGGTCCAGCCCCTTATACCGCGTCCTTCGGAACCCACCCACTGTTTTCATCCACCCGAAGATCTCCTCAACCCGTTTCCGAATCCGCTGACTGATTGCGTACCCTGGGTGGCGAGTGGTCCGGCCATCAATGGCGCTGGACCGGCCATTGGTGTTCTGTGCTACGTGAGGCGTCAACCCACGCTGGCGCAGGGCCGCCACGCAATCCCCAGTGTCGTAGCCTTTGTCTCCGCCCAACGTTTTGGGATGAAAGCCCCGCTCCTTGGCTTGGTCCACCAGCACCGGTACTGTATCCCGCTCCGCTGTCCCCGTCGCCTGGGTAGTCTGGAAGTCCACCAGCAGACCGTGGCGGTTTTCCATAAAGGCATGGGCCATGAATACCAGCTTGGCTTCCTTGCCTTTCCCCTTGCGCAGTAGCCGGGCCTCCGGGTCCGTGGTGCTCTGATGGGTGGCATTGCTACGTCGTTCTCCATGGAAGTCCACCGAAGGATTGCCCGGGTCATCGTCTGTCTTCTTGGGCGGGTCACCGTCCTTGGGTTTGAAGCTCTTCAGGCTGGCTGCCGCCTCAATCAGCGTGCCGTCCACGGTGAAGTGCTCGTCCGACAGCAGGCCCCGCCGGTCCGCTTCCAGCACCACTTCGTCGAACAAAGCCTGGCCCACCCGATGCTTCAGCAGCCGCTCCCGGTTCTTAGTGAAGACGGTGGGATCGAAACTGGGCTCCATGAGGTTCATGCCCAGAAACCAGCGGAAGAGGAGATTGTAATCCAGTTGCTCGCAGAATCCCCGTTCACTGCGTACCGAGTACAGGGAAATCAGTAATGAAGCCTTCAGCAGTCGTTCGGGAGGAATGGAAGGCCGCCCTATCTGAGCGTACATTCGGTCGAACTCTGGCGAAAGCTGGGCCAAGGCCCGGTCGGCTAGCCCCTTGATGGTCCGCAGGGGATGACCGGCTGGCACCCGCGTCTCCAGATCAATGAAGGCCAGCATGCTAACCTGGGGCTCTCGTCGTCCGCGCACTCCCTCAACCTCCCTCCCGTTTCCTTTATTTTATCTCCGTTACACCCTTCTCCGGGCAATTTCTGCGGGAGTTTTTCAGCAGCCTGCTAGCGCCAGTGGCTCGTGCAACAACCCCTGGATACGACCCCCACCGGAATCGCCTTGGTCCATGACCGGAGCCTATATGTTGTCCGGTCTGCTATTCGGCGTCGGCTACTCCCATGACCTGTTTGCGATCTTACCGGAGACCATTCGCTACCAATTGCCGTAGGAGTATTGACGTATACCAACTACCGATGGTACGATAATCGTCACAAGCTGAGGGGAGGGGTATTATGGCACAACCAGCTTTTGTTCCCAATACCGAAGAGGTTTCCCTGCCGGTAACCTGCCGCCATCACTGGGTGATCCAGTCCGCAGAAGGTCCGGAAAGCCAGGGCGAGTGCCAGGTGTGTGGTGAGGTCCGCCGGTTCAAGAACTATGTTGACGGCGGTAAGTGGGGTGACACCCGTCTCAACCCGCAGACCAACGAAAACAACATTTTCTCCAAGGCATCGGCAGTCATGTCGGAAGAGGAGGACTTCGACGCCACGGAGTAACGCCGGGTCTGGCCCGATGTACGCTTCGCGCCGCGTTGGTCCAGCCTTGTAACAGCGATGTTCGATCTGTGCGGGCCCTGTAGGAGTCACTTGGGGGCTCGCACATCCCCGGAACCCTGAATTCCCTCTTTACGCCGCCACTAACTCCGGCTACCAGGCGGTCCTCGAACACGGTCCTGACGACCGTTACCCCAGGGTCTTTCGATTTTCAAATTTTGCGTTCCGGTCGCGGGCGTTTCACCAAATGCGTGAACCCCTGGATTCACGCTTCCGCGAGAATGACGGGAATGTGGAATACAGCCGACTATTGAAAGACCCAGCGTCACCCCCGACGTGTGGTAGCAATTTGCTGGCAAATTACCACATATTGTATCTTCCCCCTTGACAACCACCTATCCGGTGGGGGTTTATAATAACCTTTGCCGGAGGTTTCCATGTTAAGCCAAAACCAGGCCAACTCGTTCGCCCACCTGCATGTGCACACCGAGTACAGCATGTTGGATGGGATTAGCCGCATTCCAGAGCTTGTAACCCAGACCGCCAGTCTGGGCATGTCCTCTCTCGCCATGACCGATCACGGCACGTTGTACGGCGTGGTCGACTTCTATTCCGCCTGCAAAGAGGCTGGCATCAAGCCCATCATCGGCTGCGAAGTATACGTCGCCAAGAACAGCCGCCTCGACCGCAGCAGTTCCGAGAGGAGCCCTCATCATCTGGTGATGCTGGCCAAGGACAACACCGGCTACCGCAACCTGATGCAATTGGTCACCAAGGCTCACGTGGAGGGATTCCACTACCGTCCCCGCATCGACCGCGAGCTTATCGAACAGTACCGCGACGGGCTCATTGTCCTATCCGGCTGCCCTTCGGCAGAGGTCCCGAGGCACCTGGCCGACGGCGATTTCGAGGAAGCCAAGCGCGCGGCCAGTTGGTACCGGGACCTATTCGGAGACGGGTATTTCCTGGAACTCCAACGCCACGAGCACATCCCGCAGCTAACTGAAATCAACCAGGGCCTGGTCCAATTGTCCAAGGAGATGGACCTTCCCCTGGTGGTCACCAACGACGCCCATTACGTCCACCAGGCCGACTCCCCGCTACAGGACGTATACATCTGCATCCAGACCAACACCAATTTGCAGGACGAAAAGCGCCTGCGCATGGAGGACACCTCTTTCTATATCAAGAGCGCCCAGGAAATGGCCGGGTTGTTCCCGGACTTCCCGGATGCGTTGTCCAACACCCTGCGCATCGCCGAGATGTGCAATGTGGAGCTAAATTTCGATCAGACCCACTTGCCCAGGTTCCCCACCCCCAACGATATGGACGCCGAAGAGTACCTGACCCAGCTCTGTTGGGAGGGGTTCAAACGGCGATACCCAAATCCAACGCCAGATGCTGTGCGGCGGCTGGAGTATGAGCTAGAGGTAATCAAGTACACCAAGTTCGCCAACTACTTCCTAGTGGTCTGGGACATCATCGACTTCGTGCGCCGCAGCGGCATCATGTACGGAGTGCGGGGCAGCGCCGCAGCCAGCGTGGCCCTCTATTGCCTGGGAATCACCAACGTCGACCCGCTGGAATACAGGCTGGTCTTCGAACGGTTCCTCAACCTGGAACGCAAAGAGATGCCGGACATCGACCTGGATTTCCAGGACGACCGCCGGGACGAAGTGCTGCATTACGTCATCGACAGGTTCGGCAACGACCACGTGGCGCAAATTATCACCTTCGGCACGTTGGGGGCGAAGGCCGCGCTCCGCGATGTGGGCCGAGCCATGGGTATGAGCTACGGCGACGTGGACCGTGTGGCCCGCATGGTGCCATTCAAAGCGCGCAACCTGGAGGACGCGCTCCGGGTCAATCCAGAGTTCGACAACGTCTACCACAACGAGCCTGCCGTAAACAAGTTGGTGGAGACTGCCAAGGGGTTGGAAGGCATCGTCCATCATGTCAGCATCCACGCGGCGGGGGTGCTTATAGCCGACGAACCCTTGACCGAGACGGTCCCGCTGCAGCGCCCCAGCAGGGGGGACGAGTCTAGCCCGGTGCTGATGACCCAATATTCCATGGATCCTGTGGCCAAGCTGGGTCTGCTCAAGATGGATTTCCTGGGTCTGACCAACCTGACGATCCTGGACCGGGCCGTGAAACTGCTGAACGAGACCCAGGGTATCAGCATCGACCTGGACCGGCTTCCCCTGGAGGACAGGCAGACCTTTGACCTGTTGTCTTCCGGGCAGACCACCGACCTGTTCCAGCTTGAAAGCGCGGGGATGCGGCGGTACATAAAGGAGCTAAAACCCTCCAGCCTTAGTGACATTTCGGCGATGATCGCCCTGTACCGCCCCGGACCGATGGAGAACATCGAAGCGTTTATCGACTCCAAGCATGGCAGGGCTCCGGTCACATATCCCCATCCCAGCTTCAAGGACCTCCTAGACGAGACCTACGGGATTATTGTCTACCAGGACCAGGTGTTGCTCATCCTGCAGCAGTTTGCCGGCTACACCCTGGGTGAAGCCGACATCGTGCGCAAGGCGATGGGCAAGAAGATCGCTTCGCTGATGGCCCAAGAGCGAGAACGCTTCGTCGCTGGGGCTAAGGTAAAGGGATTTGACAACGACGTAGCCGTTAGAGTCTTCGACCTGATCGAACCCTTCGCCGGCTATGCGTTTAACAAATCCCACAGCGTCAGCTACGCCCTGATCTCCTACTGGACGGCCTACTTCAAGGCCCATTACCCGGTGGAGTACATGTGCTCGGTCCTGAACAGCCGGTTGGACAATCCGGAGAAGATGGTATCCTCCATCACCGAGTGCGGCCGCCTGGGAATTACCGTGCATCTACCGGACGTGAACCGGTCCGAAGAGTTCTTCACCATCGATCAAAACGGCGACTCGTCTCCCGGTCTCCGGGTGGGGCTCGCGGCCATCAAGACGGTGGGCGAAGGAGCCGTAAGGCCCCTGGTGGAAGAGAGAAAGGAAAGCGGTCCATACAAGTCCATAGACGACTTCTGCCGCCGGGCCGGCTCCCAGGGGCTCAACCGCCGGACCATGGAGGCCCTGGCCAGGGCCGGTTCTTTCGACAGCCTGGCCCCTCGCGGCGCGGTTGTGGAGGCCATCGACCAGATCGTCGCCACCTCGCAGCTCGAAGCCCGTAGACGCAACTCGGGACAGACCAGCTTCTTCGACGGAAGCCAATCCCAGGAGGGGGCCGAAGCCCTGCCCGGTATCTCTCTGTCAGGAGAAGACGCGGACGACGGCGCCAAGGCCGCATGGGAGAAAGAGTTGCTGGGCGTGTCGCTTTCCTACAATCCTCTCCTGCAACTCGCCAGCCTGGAAGCGGGGGACGCCATTAACACCGTAGACCAACTGGACGACGAGATGGAGGGTGAGACGAGGACTCTCCTAGGGCAGGTGTCGAACGTATCCGAGAGGTACACCAGGGAACAGAAGCGTTTCCTGATCGTGACGCTCGACCTGCTTGGAGGCCCAATCGAAGTAGTGGTCTGGCCCAACGTTTTGGAGGATACGGACGGACTGTGGACGGATGGGGCCGTTCTGAGGGTTACCGGGAAACTTCGCTCCCGTGGAGACCAGATGTCCTTGGCATGCGACATGGCCCAGGAATATTCTTCCGCTCCCGTTGGCGTCACGAACGGCGGCAAGCCCCAAAACCGGAACGGAAAGTCCAGCTACAAGAACGGCCAAGCCAACGGTGCAACAAATGGGACGTCCAACGGCTCCGGGGCAAACGTCTCCGGGTCCAACGGTTCCTATGGGTCTCAATCAGCCCCACGGTATTCAGGCAACGGCGGGGCCCCGCCCAACGGCAACGGCTCCCACAGAGATGGCGGGGCATCCAACGGAGGCTACCACAGAACGCTATCCCTAGGGGTGGTCGAGTCCACCGACGCCGTGGACGACGCGCACAGGCTGCGAGAGGTCATCGGAATCTTGCTGGAGTATCCCGGACAGGACCGGGTGAACCTGGAGATTCACACCAAAGGTTCCCGGATTCTCTTGGAATTGCCGGTGGTCAACACGGGCTACTGCGACGAGTTGGGAGAACGCTTGACGGCTATGTTGGGCGAAGGCTCGGTGCGGTACCAGGATGGTAACGGGGCCGTATCGCCGGGAGCGGCAGTCTAGGAGGCGGCGGGCTTTCCGCAGCCGTTAACCCCGCCCCTCGCCCTCATCTTCCTTGCCGAAGTGTAATTCCAGCTTCTCGGTGAACTCTTCCGGCGTGAACGAATATTCCTGAGTGCCGTAGGTCTGAACGGCGTAATGGGCGCAGACCGTCCCCATCTCCACCGCCCTCCTGATCTGTAGGCCCCGGATCAGGCCGACGAGCAATCCACCTCGAAAAGCGTCCCCCGCTCCTGTCGGGTCCACGGCGTTTTCCGTTGGAATGGCGGGCACCGTCACCATACCGCGCCGGGTGATTATGTCCGCGCCCCGGTCCCCCTTGGTGGTAACTATCACGTTCAAAGAGCGCAGCATTCGCACTACCGAAAGTCCGGTGCTGTTGGTGATCAGCCCCATTTCGTACTCGTTGGAGACCATCATTTTCGCCCTGGATATACTCCGCGCCAGCTCCTCACCGTTCCATGCGGGCAACGATTGGCCGGGGTCGAATACGGCGAAAACACCCTTCTCTTGGTAGGCCCGCATGTACTCCGCCATGTCGTCAAGGTTGCCGGGGCCGACGATGGCGATCGTCTCGGCGGAGTCCAAATCGCTCAGGTCGTGACCCGAAGGGTACTTCATGGCGCCCGGATTGAACCCTGTTATCTGGTTCCCGGCGGAGTCTGTGGTTATGTAGGCGGAAGCGGTGGCCTCCTGGGGGACGATTTTGATGCCGTCGGTGGACACGCCGCACTTGTCCAACCACTCGAAATAACGATGGTAGTCGTGACCGATTGTGGCCAGAATCCGCGGGTTTTCCCCCAACAGGGAAAGGCAGTAGGCGATGTTGCCCGCGGTGCCCCCAAATTTTTCCTCTAGACCATTGACCGTGAAGCTTACGTTGATATGCTCCAACCTGTCGGCAAGGAAGTGGTCGGAGAACATTCCGGAAAAGTCCATAATCCGGTCATAAGCCATTGAGCCGGAAACCAAAACGTCCATAAACCCCTTTCCTGATGCTTTGTTGTCCCCGGGCGGCAATCCCGGAGCCCATTTACTCTACGGCCAGAGCCCGCGCCGCGCAAACCCAACTTGGTTTAGTAGGAGGGAAACCCCCTCCATTCGTCTCTATCGTGGCGAGAACGTAGTGCAGGCTGTCACGAAAATCAGCAACCGTACTTGCCTTCCAGCGCGCCGGTAAAGGAGACGGAGTCACCCGCGCCAAGTCCCATGGAATCCGATACCCCCGCGTTGATCTCCAGCACGTAGAGCACTGGAATAGCCGGGCCATAGGTGGGCAGGTCTGCCAGGGTCTGGTTGAGGTCCGGCTGCGGCACGTCGCGGGAGATATCAACCAGGGTGCAAGCCGCGTCTATCCACACCATGTCCAGCGGGAAATTCATCTCCTTCATCCAGAAGGTGTGGACTCCCTCGTTCTTGAACACGAACAACATCCCCGTGCCATCGGCCAAAGGCTCGCGGCCCGATAGCCCCTGCGCCCGGCTCTCGGGAGTCTCGGCAACCTCGACTCCAAATGAGGCTTCCCCGACTTTGACCATTGGCCTGGGACCGGATGGGGCCGGGAGTTCCGTTGGTGGTGGAGGGTTGGAGGCAGTTGGCGGCATGGCGCTGGTGGGAGTCCTTCTTTCGGCAATTGTCGCGTGAGTGGCTGACGGCGTCACCCTCGCCTCGGCCATTGTCGGAGTTGGCCTGTCTGTTGTCATGTCCGGAGTATTAGCCGGCGCACTGGCCGAGGACGTTTCAGGAACTACACCCGTTGGCATGGGAGTTGACTCAACATCGACGGGCCGGCCGGGAATGCCGGAGCTTGTGGATTCAGGACGCGAATCAGCCGCTGGAGTACCCTGCCCAACATCTCCTGCCTTACAACCCAGGACCAGGAGCAAAACCAAGGCGAACGCTGAAAGCCCGAGCATACTCGCTATCCACACCTTGAGCGTCCGACACAAGGTCACGGAAAGATCCCCGGCACGAATCGCCAGCTAACTGCGTCCCGTCACCTTGTGAATCGCCGCGACCCTGTCACTCATCGACCGGAGCAGTATGGAAGGGGGAGGCGGGGCTACGTGGGAATAACCGACGCCCAACTCCAACAGTTCCTCGGGTCCCAAGGGCAAAGCCGGGTGGTTCATTGACACGGCTAACTTGGCTTTGCCGATAGACTTGACCTTATCGGCGATTTCCTTCAATTTCGCTTTCAGGCGCGGGTCGTTTGGGTCGCGGATACCCATGTATTCTGAGAAGTCAGTGGGGCCGATGGCCACCAAGTCGATACCGTCAAGGGCCGCGATCTCCTCGATATCACTGATCCCCTTTTCGTCCTCCGCCATCACCGACAGCAGGATCTCGTCGTTTGATTGTTGAATATGGTCTTCCCAGGACACGGTGCCGAAGCGGGCGGCCCTGCTGCCGCCGGCGGCGCCCCGCTGACCTAGGGGACCGTAACGCACGGCGTCCACCGCCCTCTTTGCCCCTTCTATTCCCTCGACGTGTGGGATTATGATGCCCTCCGCTCCCATGTCCAGCAAGCGCAAGATGATGTTCGCGTCGTTCCCTGGAACGCGAATTATCGATGCCACGCCCGCCAGGTCGGCGGCGCGGATCATCTCCCCAACCAGTGTCATTTCGAAGTTGGTGTGTTCCATGTCGATAAACGCGGCATCGAACCCGGCAAGCCCGATTATCTCCACAATTTGGGGATCGGACAGGGCCACGTAGGTCCCTATCGCGAGCTTCCCCTCGGACATCACTTGCTTTACTCGATTGCGGCGCATGTTCGACCTCCTGGTTGGGTGTATGAAACAGGGGATTTGCACCAGGGTACGCGGACCCTTCGCGCGGCCCTATCTTAACGCCGAGCCTTTCCAACCACAAGAATTCCATTCGAGCCAATGGCTCATGCCATTGTCAATGTAGACACACAACCCCTTAACGTTGAACGCGGCGGAGTGGCATAGTAGGCGTCATGGAGCAAGGCTCCAGCAATCGGGGAGCCTGGTCCTCCCAGGGTAACTGCTCAGACTTGATATGTCCTTCCTACTCCAAGCTCGTCATTCCGGGCTTGACCCGGAATCCAGAAACCTTTGCAACCAGCGACCTTCACTATCATTGGCGTTTCTGGATTCCCGCCTGCGCGGGAATGACGGATTGGGGGGAATGACGGATTGCGGGGGCGGGACATGATAAGAGGATTATCACAGAGATGACCGATGTGAGATTCAGCCAATCCGCCTCATCGAGTCTGAACAGTCACCTCCCGGGTCTAAATATTGACTGGCTGTGCCGGCTGGGGTATTTTGAATCCCGGAATATGCACCCAACGGGGAGATAGACTATGACCCAGGAAACACAATCGGCGCTTACTCCAGAGGTCCAGGCCATGATTGGGGTCAGTGGCGAGGTGGTGGAAGGTTGGGGCGTCGTGGACGCGGAATACCTGCGCCGCTTTACCCAGGCCGTCATGGACCCAGACCCGAGATATTGGGACGAGGAATTCGCCGCCGCAACGCACTACGGCGAGATCATCACCCCGCCCATCATGGTCAGCTACATGTCCAGCCGCATCCGGCCCGATCAGGAAGACCCGATAACCAGGGCCTTTGAAGAAGACCCTATGTCGGACGGAATCGGCAGGGTGAGCCGGCCGGGTTCCCTGCCCCCGGTCCCGACTAACTTGGTGCGCGTGCTTAACGCCGGCAACGAGTTGGAAATCTTCAAGTACCCCAGCATCGGGGACAAGATATTATTCCAGAACCGGTATTCGGACATTCGGGAGAGGGTAGGCAGGGATGGCAGGGCGTTCCTGATCATCACCAGCGAGACCACCTACAAGAACCAGAACGACGAGCTGCTGTGCATCACCAGGGCTTCATCGATCCGAAGATAAACTCGCTCGCCGCGTATCCTAAAGCAGAGAGGTAACGCAATGACCATCGCGCTGGAAGAGCTCCTGCAAATGTCCGCTGAGGAGATCTGGGCCCGCAATGAGCGCCCAAACGCGGACCAGTTGCGGAACAAGGACCAGACCTTCTTCGAAGACGTGCATGAGGGCATGGAATTGCCCAAGTACATCTACAGACCCACTCCCACTCACTTGTTCCGGTGGAGCGCCGCTATCGAGAACTTCCACCGGATACATTACGATTTGGACTTCGGGCTCAACCACGACAAGAACCCCAGCATTCTCGTCCACGGGTCCTGGAAACAGAGCGTAGTCCCCCAGTATTTGAAGGATTTCACGTTGCCCAGGGGATGGCCATGGAAGGCCCGATTCGAACACCGGGCAATGCTGGTGCCGGGCGACGTCCTCATCATGTGGGGTAGGGTCACCGACACACGGGAAAAGGGCGGTATGGGCTTGATCGATCTCGAAATCGGGATGAAGACCCACGACGGCGTTGAGAGTATGCCGGGAACCGCGACGGTTGTCTTGCCGCTAAAGGACGGCCCGCCAATTCCCTACCCGTTCGTTCCTCCCGCGGACTAAGGGCCAGGACGGGGGAATCATTGCCTGTGTCCGCGACCTACGAAGGCGCCGAAAGACCGGGGTTATCATGACCGTCCCGGACTTGGGTGCAATGCAGACTGTAATTTTCCCGGCCCCAATGTGAGCCCGGGGCTATGAGAGGTAGACGCTTAAGATGGCCCGATTCATCGCAATTCACAACGTTCCAGGCCTCACCGAAGAGGGATTTCGAGAGAAACTTGACGGTGTTGCCAAGTGGCGCCCGGACCGGAGGACGACGGTCCTCAAGGTATACGGAGACCTGGCGAACGGCAAGCTGGTTTCGGAATGCGAAGCGGTCGAACAGGCCCATTTCGAGGACTGGATCAACCTGGTGGGCTGGCCCGCCGAATCCATCCACAAGGTGGACATGATCTGCCAGGTGGGGAACTTCTGGAACCTCTAGGCGGGGAGACGACGGCGTCCGGTTAGTCGTCCGCCGCCTGTGGATGCGCCGGTTCCTCTTCCTCTGCCGGACTTCCGGACTGACGACCATTGAAGCCGGGCGGACGGGAGTCGTTAGGTCCCTCTTTGTCGGGCATCGAGAAGACGCCCGAAGCCGAATGGCCCTGGCGCCTGAGCCGGGCGCGGCTGTATTCGGAGCTTACCTCCGCTCCCAGGATCAGTATCATCGACGAGAGGTAAATCCAGGTAAGAAGCACAATCACCGACGCAACCGAACCGTACACCTGGGTGTAGCGGGCCACGTTCTCCAGGTACCAGACGAAAAGACCCTTCCCGATCTCAAATAACACCGCCGCCACGACCGCCCCCGTCCAGACGTACCTCCAGTATGTCTTGCAGTCCGGGGCGAACCTGTACAGCAATATAAAGATCGAGAAGCTGGCCATCCAAGGAACTACCCGCAGGGCCGGCTCACCCACCCCCATACCCCGGAAAAAGTTCTGCCCGGGAATTCCGAGATCGCGGGATGGGTCGGCCAGGACTTCGATGGCCAACGTGGTCAAGGCCAACAGTAGGAACAGGGTCGCCACCGCGATGGCCAACACCAACTGCCGAGGCTTCGCAACGTAAAAGGGGCGTTCCCTGGGGATGTGCCACGCCCTGTTTACCGCCCGGTTGATGGCCGTAAACAGACCGCTGGTAGCCCACAATAGACCCACCAGAGCGCCGATTCCCAAAGCGCCACGAAGCTCCACCAACTCCACGACGTTTTCCGTGACGAACCCTTTGGAACCCGGCAAACTGTCCGTCCAATAGCTGAGCAACCGGTCCTGGATTTCCGGAGAAGCCAGAATGATTCCCACGATGGACAGCAACCCCAGGAGCAAAGGAAACAAGGAGAAGAATGCGTAGTACGCAACCCCCGCCGCCATGTGGGTCGCGTCGTTGTGGCGCATAGCCGTAATGATGCGCCACATTATCATGCACACTCGGTTGTGGACGAGCATTCGTGGCCGCACCAGACGCCTGGTACGATTTACGGCGGTTGAGATCAAAGGGGGCCTTTCAGTGAGCACGGTCGCATTTTAACAGGGTGAATACGGGTCAAGCACCGCTTTCTTTGATACTTTTCGTTCATTCGTGAGGATAATTTAAACGATTATGTAAAGTATATGCGTTATGTAAACGTGGTCCATCCACTTACTGGCCAATACCTGAACCAAAACCGTCCCACGACAAATTCACGCCTGACAGGGCCAAAGACGCGGCTGTCCTCGCTGTCCCTACGGTTGTCGCCCAGCACAACATACTCGTTCGGACCGGTCCACCACTCTCCCCGGTCCCTGTACCCCGGCGCCGGGGGGATCGTCGCGTAGTTCTCCTTCAAGAGGTTGCCCTCCAAGAAGACCTGTCCCGCCGTCATCCGCACCTCCTCACCCGGCATACCAACGACCCTCTTGATGTAAAGGTCATAGGGAGGACCAGGTCGCCGGAACACTACGATATCTCCCCTCACAGGCTCTCCATTTGTCCAGTCGGGTGACCTAAGGAGGACATAGTGCTTGTCGGCAAGGTTAGGCAACATACTGTCACCCTCCACCCGGTAACGGCGCGCTTTAACTATGCGTGATATGTTACGAAGTACGCTGGTCATCAGATGCCGGTTAGGGCGCCTCAGACACCCCAACTCTAGGGAATCATAGAGCCATTTAGCTGGACTAAGCAACAGCTCCGTGTTCTAAGGGTCTTCCGGCTGTCCAGGAATCCGCCGGACACGGTAGTGGCCAGTGGCCTCGTCAGCCACCAGTGGCCACCGGTCACCGGTCACCGGTCACCGGTCACCGGTCACTGGAAACCGGCCACTGAACACTTACCCAGACAATGCCGTCTAGACGGTAGGTTCTCTCCCACCCTATAATGATTCGACTCTGAGACCCAGCCCAGGAGGAGAAGCGCCATGCCTGACGGAATCATACGTGTGGGCCTCGTAGGCGCGGGAGCCAACACCCGCCGGAGACATATTCCCGGCCTGCGGGAACAGCAGGGCGTGGACATCGTAAGCGTGGCCAACCGCAGCCGGGAATCCGGAGAGCGCGTGGCCGGAGAATTCGAGATCCCCACGGTGTACGATAGTTGGCTAGAGTTGATTCGGGCCGACGACACCGACGCCATCTGCATCGGCACCTGGCCCTACATGCACAAGACGCTTACCCTGGCGGCCCTGGAGAACGAAAAGCACGTGCTCTGCGAAGCGCGCATGGCAATGAACGCCAGGGAAGCCCGCGAGATGCTGGACGCTTCCCGCCAGAAACCCCATCTGGTCACCCAAATAGTACCCGCCCCGGCCACCCTGGAGGCGGACGCAACCATCCACGATTACATCGCCAACGGCTACCTTGGCGAGATTCTAGCGGTGCGCTTGAGAGTCGCTAACACCGAAGGACGGTCCGCTCCGGGGGACACCTTCGCCGACTATGACTCCCCGATGCACTGGCGGTAGTTCACTATTTCGAGTCCAATCGTGGTCACCACAAAGCTACTTTGGGCATGTCGGCTGGCAAAAATGATGTGCAAGAACTAGAGCCTATGTTCCTCACCAGGCGTGACTCACGCCTGGCATTGAACGAGAGCCTATCAAAGCTTCACACTGCCTACCTCCAATATCACTCCATTGAGGGATCGACCGAGTCGACCATAAAACACAACCGTACTGAGATCGGCCAGTTCACTCGCTTCCTGGAAGCCCAGGGGCATTCGATGACGCCCGGCGGCGTGACGCTCTTCGACGTGCTGGCCCACCTGGAGGAGATGAAACTCCGGGGGCTAGCCGTTGCCAGTATCCACACCCGCCGCCGCGCTCTCCACGCCTGGTTCGCCTGGATGGTCGATTGGGAGATACTGGAGGTCAACCCCGTGACCAAGGTCAAGTCTCCCCGCGTTCCCAGGGTGCGCAAGCCCTTCCTCGATGAATCGTCTTTCCACAAGCTGCTGGATCTCTGTCCGCTCAACACAAGGATCGGCAGCCGGCGGGCGTCCATGCTCTGGGTGCTGGCTACCACCGGGATGCGCAGGCGGGAACTGTGCCTTCTGGAACGTGACGACCTGAACTGGAGCAGAGGGGAAATCCGGGTCGTGCACGGGAAGGGTCAACGGGAACGCCGGGTCCCCTTCATGCTGGAAGCTCAGCGCCCCCTGCTGAGGTACTTGAACCAACGGACCGATTCACTTGGGTGCCTATGGATCTCCGAGCGGGGTACCCGGCTGGACTATGACAGTATGGGTCAAGACCTGCAGCGGCTCTTCCATCGGGCTGGCGTGCCCGTCAAGGGCGCCTTCCACATCTTCCGCCGGACCTTCGCCGCCAATGCCGTCCGCCAGGGGGTCCCGAGGCAGTACACTCAGGCAATCGCCGGATGGTCCACCTCCCAGATGCTGGACCGCTACACGGCGGCGATGGAGGCCGAGGAGGGGGCCATCGAGGCGTTCCGGCAGTTCAAGCCGTTCGGTGAGTGACCATTTTTGCCGGGACTCCGGGAATGATCATTATGGTCATTCAGGAAATGCCCCTTTTGGGCCTTTCCGGGGCCCGGTTTTCCGGAGCTCCCCGATTTCTTACGAAATTCGTCCTACGGTTTTCGTAATATCCGGGAGTTTCGACCGCCCGGGCGTTCCGGGCCGCTCAAAAGTTCTAAAACGAGTTACCCGCATCCAATGGCCCCTGGCCAACTGTTTCCACAGCCTGCCGCCGGTTTCCGTAAAACATTCCCTTATATATACGAGAAATCGAAATTCCGAATTCCTCTGGCTGAAAAAACCAAGTCTTCCGCGGGGTGAATGATCATGAATGATCATTTTACGAAAAACGTCATTCAGAACAAACAGGGGTAAATAGGGTGTTTTTAGCTAGGAAAAATTAGAACAGAGGGGGTCGGTGAATGATGGAATGATTGAATGGTCATTTGATTTTTTGTTTTCAGAAAACAAAAAACTTTTCCATTATATAAGGCACTCTTTTTCTGCCCGGCTCCTGTGGGAGGCGGCCGTTTTCTCCCCTCCAATGGCTTTTTCCAGTCTCCCTCTTTCTCACCGTCAGCCGTTCCGGTCCTCCAGGGCCACGCCGGAGATCCGGCCCTCCCGGAAGCAACATGAATGCGCGCCCAGCTCGTGGGGCGGGCCTCCCTCCAGGAAGAGTATTCCCTCCGCCGTTGCGATGAAGTCCGCGGTGAAATGGACGCCGTCCTTGTCGGGTCCCCTCAGGCTGGGTTCGACGTACCACTGGAAGGGCGTCCTGACGGTGTTTATGAGTCTCCCGGTCTGCTCCCTCACGGCCTGTATGCGCGCCGGGAACTCCGGGAGCGGCCTCTGGGGGTAGTAGCTCGAGATCCCCAGGACCTCTCCGTCCCGGACGAAGGCCCGGTACTCCACGGGGTAGCTGTCGATCACTACGGTCGGGGCCCACGGCCTCAGCCAGACCGGCGCGTGGGACCGGGGGTACTCGGAGAGGATGTCGACAGCCCGGGGATCGTCCAGTTCCACCCGGCAGAACTCGGGCAGGCACTCCCACTCTCCCCGGGAGAGGCTGGTCTTGATCTCCAGGCTGGCGCAGTAGTCGAAGCGCATCATGTGGCCGGGCAGCCTGGCCCTCCCCATTTCCTGAAAGGCCGCGCGGAGCCTCTCCCGGCGCTCTCCGGGCACATCGAAGTTCAGGCAGTCCTCCCGGAGCAGCTCGCATATCCTCTCCGCGGGGACGTGGGGCACGCCCGCCTGCCGGCACAGCTCCAGCCAGTCTCCCAGGGAGATGGGGCAGAATCTGTCGGCCTCGTTCTCGGGCACGGTCATGTTGGACTCCGCCTGGGCCAGTTTCTGTTCCACGGTCCCTTCCGGTATTTTGGGCATCCTCTTTTTCTCCTACCCGAAGAGCAGCACGCTGACTCCCCTGTTTTTCTCCCTCTCTGGTGTCGTGGGCGGGACGCGCCGCCCCGGGCCATGGTGGAGGTTTTCGCCGCCGCCTGCCGGTGTCTCCCTGATCTCGACGTCTATTCCCTCGTGGGTTTTGTTCTCGTCCTCAGCCCTTGGGAACAGTATCCTCGTATCCTGGGGCAGGTCCCGGATGAATTCCCGGAGTTCTCCCGCAGTCCGCACTCGGTCTGATTTCAGGGTCTCCCCGGTGTCTTTCCCGATCCCTTCTTCCGGTTCCTGGGGCACCCGGCCCGCTGTTTCTCTTCCTGCCCGCCAGGGCCGTGACATCCGGGGGAGGATCGCGGCCGCCGCGGTGACGGCCGTGGCCAGCGCCACGCTGGTCCCCGCGGTTAGGTAGTAAATCGCGGTCTGCGTCCTCTCTTCCGGCAGCGTCAGGACTCCCGCGCACATGGCGACGAGCCCGAGAATGATGACGAGGAACGCCAGCGCTCCCGCCGTCCCGGCGGGAGTTCCCCAGCGGGCGGTCATCAGCGCCATCGTAATCATGGCCATCGCGTAGGCGAGCCTGAGGGACTCGTCGAACGCCTCTCTCCCCACTGCCGCGCCTCCGAGGAGCAGTGCGGGGAAGAGCGCGGCCATCGCCAGTTCCAGCTTCCACATCTCTTTGCTCACTCGCCGCCGGACTCGCTGGGTGTGGTCCGGGCTACGGCCGTGTTTGCTCCTTCGGGCCGGGTTACCATCTTCAGTCTCTTTCCGACCGCCACGAGTGGAGGGTGAAGGCCGTCGGGAACAGGATTGCGGCGACCATGCAGGTTGCTCCTGCCCACACCACTCCCTCGCGTAATGCTGCCACCCCAGCCACGGCGAATGCCCCTCCGGTCGCCAGTCCCATGAAGATCCCCCATGCGATGAATGGCTTGGGAGTGGCGAGCCAGTGCTTTTTCCTGCGCACAGGGTCGCCCTCAGGCGCTGCCAGACCCGTGTGGGGGCCTTGTGGCGAGGGCGTCCCGGGTTGCTCGGTGTCCATCTCTTTCCTCCCGGGTTCTCTGATTGGATTCTGCCGGCTTTTTGCCGTCTCCCGGAATCGGGGTTCGGCTGCCCCGTGCTGGAATGCGTACAGTCCTCCAGCGCGGCGAATGATCTGCCGTCATGGTTCCCCTGGGCGCCGTCGGGCTCAGGCGGGGATGGTGAGTCTCACCATGGCGCCCTGCCTGTGCTCCGTTTCCCGCAGCTCGGGCCCGGCGGCCCCGTACATGGTGAGGAGACCGGAGCCCGAGTGGATCCACAGCTTCCGCCCCGGCTTTCTCATCTCGGTGACGGTCATCCACAGGCCGATGCCCCTGGTGGGGGTCCCGGTGCCTGAGACCAGCTCCTGGACGGCGAGGCCTATGGCGCCGGCGTCCGTTTCCGGCCGGGGTATTTCCGGGTTTTCTTCCAGTGTGGCCCGGATGCCTGGGCCGGAGTCCGCGACGACCATGTCGAAGGCGCGGCTTCTC
Source organism: Dehalococcoidia bacterium (assembly GCA_965205385.1). GTDB lineage: Bacteria > Chloroflexota > Dehalococcoidia > Lucifugimonadales > UBA3495 > CATOSP01. The sequence goes on along the minus strand of CBDBGS010000008.1, from coordinate 718,352 downwards.
CGGTGGTGCGCGTAGCGGACGTGGGCGTGAGCGCCCTCCTCCGTCATGCCGTGCTCGGCGGCGTTGTTGACGAGCTCGGAGAACACCTCCACGAGTTCGGGGCGCACGTTGGCGGCGCCCATGCCCCGGTCCCGGAGGTTTTCCTCAAGGATGCCCGCGAGTTCCTGTGCCTCCTGCATGGAGTGGAAGGTGGTTGGCTCCAGGGCGTATTCATTGCCTTCTGCGTTCATGTTGCCTCCGGAGTTCCGCTTTCTGGTCGGATTTTACCTGGTCCATTCCCACGCCCGGAAGGGCGTGGCGCTCGCGGCTGCGGGGATCGGAAGCGCCGCATCGCTCAGAAGGGGGGCGCGAAGCCCTGCCGGCCCTCGCCCAGTTCCGGCAACCTGTTCCCGAGTACACGGAATGCCCGCCGGTAGTGTTCCACGTACCGGGGCTGGAAGTCCTGGGCCGTAGAGCCCAGCTTCTCCGCCATGATGTCGAGGGCTGCCTGCCGGGTCTGGGCGACGAACTCTCCCTTCTGGAAGTGGAAGGTCTGGGCTATGAAGCGCCGGACGCCGGTCGCCAGCAGGCTTTCGGCGAAGGCCTCCGCGTCCCGGACCAGCAGCAGGGGCGTCAGGGTGATGCAGGACTGGACCCCCGCCTCCTGGATCTTCCCGATGGCCTTCAGCCGGGCCATGTTGGACGGGCAACCGGGCTCGAGGGTCATCCTCACGTCCTCGTCGTCTGTGGTGACGGTCATGTTGACCTGGACCCGTCCTCCGTTCCGCTCGATCTCCCGGAACAGGTCCGCGTCCCGGAGGGCCAGGGGGCTGCGGGTCTGGACCACCAGTTTGGGCCGGTGCCTCCCGGCCATGATCTCCAGTATGCGCCGGGTCAGCTTCAGCTTTCTCTCCAGGGGCTGGTATGGGTCGGTGGCGCTGCTCATGTAGATGCGCTTGCCGTCCAGCTCCCCGGGCCTGAGTTCACCCATCAGCCGGGCGGCGTTCTCCTTGGCGTTGACCCACAGCCCCCAGTTGTCCTGCTGTTCCTGGCTCCTGGTGAAGAAGGCGGCGTAGCAGTAGGTGCAGCCAAAACCGCACCCGCTGTAGGGGTTGAGGGTGAAGTCGTAGCCGCCGATGAACCCGGTGGCCCGGGTGAGTATCTCCCGGGCGGGCCGGTAGGTCACGCCGGTCCGGCCCAGCCGGGCGGGGAGTTCGATCTGTTGTTTCTCATCCGGGAACAGTGGGGCCTGCCGGGATTGCTGCGTTTCAGTCATTTACTTGGCATCCCTGCCTCCTCCTGCTCTCGGGTGGGGGCATGGCCTGGCTAGCGCTGGCTCTGTCTCAGTATCCTGACCGGTATTCCTTCCCAGGTCTCCGGTATTTCCATCAGGATGACGGCGCTCCAGCGCCTCATCTCCACCACCAGTTCCTCCTGCTCCTCCCTGACGCCGATGAGCCAGCTCCGGCCTCGGAATTTCTCACTCAGGGTTTCAGCCGGCCCAGGGGCCGGCTGCCGGTTCTCATTCTCCATCCTGGGCCTCGTCGATTCGTTGGATCATCCATGCCAGTCCATTGGGTTCGCTGCAGCGTTCCGCCCAGCCTGAGAGGAACTGTTCCAGCCCCCGGTAGTAGATGTCTCGGGGGCCGGCGTTCTCGTCGATGGGGAACGTTCCGAGCGCCAGGACCGGGCCCTCTTCCGTCCCGGAGCTGACGGCCACCTCCCCGGTGGGAAGGCGGCCGGGCCGGGTTGGCCCCTGGAACACGGCGTAGACCTCGCCGGTGTCCCGGACGTAGGACACGCGCCAGGTCCCGCGCCAGCCGTCGAGCCGCCAGTGGACGCCGTAACCGGCCTCGGGGCTGCGCCGCCTGGCCGGGTTGTCGGAGTAGAAGCTCTCAAGGCTTTCGAACGTTGTTATCATGGGCGGTCTTCACGCTCCCATTGGTCTTGGGGCGTCGAGTATCAGGATGGGGTTGGGCTTGTGCTCGTACATCCCCTGGGCCGGCCGGACGTCGGCGCTCCGGCCGCACATGAGGCACTGGAGGTAGTCGCCGAACTGGTCATTGTTGATGCTGAGGCTGCCGCCGCACCTGGGGCACGGGTTTTCCCTGGCGTTCACGATCTGGATTATCATGTCATCCGCTCCTCCCGGGATTTTTCCGTCGGGCCGCCGCCGGACCGGGCAGCAAACGGGGGCGGCGCCGCTCGCGATGTTCGGGCGGCCTGGAGGCTTGCGGACGGTGGGGTGGGTTTTCGCTATTGCGTTATGTTGCAAACTACGAGTCTTGAAGATGCGCTATGTTGCAAACTACGAGTCTTGAAGATGTGCTATGTCGCAGGGTACGGCTCTTGAAGATGCCGTGTGTTTAAGCATACGAGTGTCGATGAGGCGGAATGAAAATGGCGTGGATAGGATTCATCGGCCAATGAGAGTAAGTGGAATTTGTCTGATACTTTGGCGGTATTCGTCCTCCAGCAGCGGTAGCAAGCTCAGCCGGGGAGTTCTCAATTTTCTCTGCATTCTCGGTGCTTGACATCATCCTGTCTCTGTAGGATGGTCTATCTATTCATGTCTGAGGAATATGTATGAAATCTCGGCTGAGTGTAATATTGGCATCTCTTTTCCTTCTTGTCTGGGGTGGTGCTGGGTATCTGAGCGTAGACGTTTTCGGTTCTGTCCGCCGGGCATTCTTGCCCTGCGTGTGCTTCAGGGCTTGGTGCTAGCTTGGTTTTTGTACTCTCTCTATCCACTTTTGGTATTTGGTGGCTGGAGTGTCTTTTCCGGTCGTGACTGGGAGATCTTTCTCTCCGTTTTCTCTCTATCGGGGATGTTGGCAGTTGTGCTTGGAGGTCTATTTGTCTTGGAAGGCCGTTTCTCTCGTGGAGTTTGGAGATCTCCGGAAATCTGACCCAACTGTCAGCGTGATTCCCAATCTGGGTTTGCGTATTCAACCTGTATCAGGTTTTTCCCGAGTGTTTCTAGGGACTTTCGGGCTTGGTCGAAGGAATGATCGTCCGCGAAGTAGTGGGCGATGTAGGCTTCGATTCCTCGAAGTACTAGCAGGCTTGTAGGTATGAATAGCTTGCCGCCTGTGTGATAGTGGTCGTAGTTGGGTCAGAACTCGTTGCCTAACTTGGTCAGGTGGCGCATCAGTAATTCGACCCAGGTCCCGTGTACTGCATGGGATGGTATCCTCTCCATTCCCAGATACAGTTCACTGAGACCCAAGGTTTCCATCTTATTTTTCAGTGGCTCTCCCCAACGCCTGGCTCTGGGCAAGTTGCTGATGTCTATTCCTGATTCTTGGGCATAGCGTAGGATTGAATCCATCATGTTCCTCTCGATACCAAGCCATGACCCGTTCCTTTTCTCAACGTTTGAGAGTATGAGGTCGTATAGTTCTTTTTCCGCGCTGAACCCGTCTTCGACAAATCTGTCGAACAGTCCGTCGTCGTTTTTTATCAGGAGGTACTGAAGATTTACTGCGGCCTCTCCGATGCACCGGATCAGGACGATGGCGGTTTCGCCATGTTCTTCTCCGTCGCTCAGCTTCGTGACTGATGCCATAAATTTGGCTATCTTGACTAGGTGTCCAACACATATAGCTTGGTTTCTTGGGAACGTGGGTTTTTTGCCTTGTTGACCAGTCTTCGCGTATCCTGTTCCTGAAATCTTTATTGCCCATTCAGTGACTTCTCTGAATAGTTGGAACGCAATTTGGCCTCGGAGTTGGTCGTCTGACTTGGTAGCCTCGAGTATTTCGTCTTCTATGTCGAAATCGCTGTAGCGTATCATCGGTTGGTTCTCCTACAGCATCATACCAGTCTGCACCGGCATCCCGGCCCGGTGTCTCTCCAGCGCCTCGCGGCACCCGGCCCTGGCCGGGGGCAGGTCGATGGGGTGGCCGTCCTGGCCGCGGCGGGTCCCGGGCGGCTTGGTTAGGTGGCCCTCCCGTGCGTTCCCGCGGCGGAGCTGTATCAGGGTGATCTGGTCCGACTTGGCCTGGTTGCAGGGCTGGCAGAGCAGGACCCGGTTGTCCAGGTCGTTGGACCCGCCGTTCCTCCTGGGGTCGGCGTGGTCGATCTGCAGGTAGCGCGGGTTCGGGGCGGTGAAGCTGCAGCCCCAGCACCTGAGGCCGAAGGTCTCGACTAGGGGATCTGCGGGAGCGGTATTTGGCAGCATGCCGGCGACAGTTGTTTTCCATCGGTCCGGCCTCCGCGCTCTTTGCTCCGAGTCTATCCCCGCCCGTGGTCCCGTGCGTTTGTCGCTCCGGGCCCTGCCCTCTTCCTCACCACTTCCTCCAGCTGGTCTTGTGTGACGGTCTTGGCGCAGTCCGGGCAGAGTCTGATCTCGTGAAATATTCCCTCGTTCTTGAACTGGTAGACCTCGCCCTGGATCCTGCCCAGGTGGTCGATGATCCCCCGGCCGCAATCCTCGCAGTTCGGGGAGATCCGGTGCTGGCCGGTCCGGTAGAAATTCCTGGCGTACTCCACGTATTTCATGAGCCCGTCCAGGGTGTCGTTCTCCAACCCGATCCGGTTGGTGACCTGGATGCCGTCCTGGGTCTCGATGATGAGCTGGTGGCCGTCGTGGTCGGCGTACACGCCGTCCCCGATGTATCGCTTGTTGGGCAGCCTGGTGGTCATTCCTGTTGCCTCCTCCCGCTGTGCTTCTTTCCTCTCTCCCGGGTCTGGTCCTTGGGGGCGTTTGGGGAGAGACTCTCTCCTGATGCCTAAGTCCCTGGCCTTGATCTTGGCCATGCGGCCGTCGGGGTGGGGTTTCCCAAGAGTGTCATATTGGGCAGATCCTCTAGCTCGGTTCATCTCCGTCCCTGTGGGGGAACCGTGATGGGGCCCATCGTGGCGTTGGCGCCGTTCGTGGCCGCCGGTATCCGCCTCAGTATCAGGAGCGCGTTCCGGATGGAGCCAAGCTGCTCCTGTTTGGGTTCCTCTCCGCTGTTGGGAGATGGACCGTGACCTGTCTTATGATGTTTTGCGTATTCATGTTCCCTTGTCTCAAAGCGTTGGGGGCTGGGCGGGAGGCAGCGCCCCGATGACGTGGAGCCGGGTGATCTTCATGGTCAGTTGCCGTCTCGCCAGCTCCCGTTCCCTGGGGGCGCCGTCGCCCGTCATGGCTTCGTATTCCCGGTCCAGCCAGGGGATTAGGTAGACGGACTGCTGGTCTCCCGTCTGGCCGGGGGCTCCGGCCTTCTCCCTGGCGGTCTCCATCTCTTTCATTATCTCCACGGCCCAGGCCCGGAGGTCTTCCCTCTCCGGGTCGAGAGCGGCGGTCACCTTGTCTCTCTGCTCGGCGTACTGGCCGTAGCTGAAGATGTCCGTTTCCGGGATTCCTGTAACCTCCTCGGACTTGCCCAGGACATGGAGCCTCCAGAAGGCGTGGAGGCCCTCGGCGCTGCCGCACCACCGGTAGGAGCAGTCCTCATTTCCACACTCGCACATCGCCACTCCGGTCTCGGAGCACTGCTCCTGGTCGATGAAGCAGGCGGCGCATAGCCCCACCATCTCCTCGCTGGGCTCGGCCCACTCGTCGCCCCGTCCGTCGAGCACCGACGTCATGGTGTGGAGGGAGTTGTCCCGGGTGTTTCTGAGGGTGTGGGCGACCCCCTTCAGGTACTGTTCCATGACCAGCCCCGGGACGTCTGGGGTTGCCGGCCCCGGCGTCCGGATTGTTTCCCTTCCCGTGATGATTCCCCGGTGCCATTCCCGGCGGTGCTGCGGGCAGAACACCGCGGTGTCTCCGATGGTCTGGTAGACGCACCCGCATTGGAAACGGGTGATTGTGAAAACGTATTTTCCTTCGGTCATCCTCTCCTCCGATGGGTCCGGGCCTCCGTGCCTGGGTGCGGGCTGGCGGCCCTTCGTCCGTATTGGGTCACTCGGGACCGGAGACCATCACGGCCATTCCCGAGACTCCCGCGATCAGTCCGCCGCCCAGCGTGAGTGTCCCTCCGATGGGCATTGTGAAATGAGTCAGTCCCGGGAGCAGGTACTCCCCTACTGCTAGGATCGACATGCTGGCCACGAGCGCGGCCAGCGAGCCTACGAAGGTCTTGAACCACATGTTGTCTCTTCACTTTCGGTGGATGTGTCCCGGCGTACCGGGGCCTGCGTCATGGTGAACACTCGGGGGAACTGCTAGGCGAGGGCGACCCTCGGTCAGGCCCGAAGCGGCGAGCCCGCTTTGTGAAGATGGCTGAGTATCTCCCGCTGCGATCTGAACACGCCGGTTTCGTGGTACCGGACCGAGCGCTCCCCGCAGAAGGGCCGGACGATCTCCCGGGCCTGCTTCAGGTTGTGCCGGGGCAAGCCCGGAAACAGGTGGTGCTCGATCTGGTAGTTCAGCCCGCCGTACAGGTAGTCGTTCAGCCGGCTGGGCCTGACGTTCCGGGAGGTCAGCACCTGCTTCCGGAGGAAGTCGAGCGCGCTTTCGGGCCCCAGCATCAGCATGCCCTTGTGGTTGGGCGCGAAGGTTGAACCGATGTACAGTCCTGTCAGCATCTGGTTGACCAGGATAAAGGTGAGTCCTTCCCACACGGGCAGCGCCAGGAACACCGCTCCCAGGTAGCCAGAGACGTGGCCGGCCATCATGGCTGGCTCGGCTACCGGGAAGCGCAGGCCGCCCTGCAGCAGGCGCCGTGCGCCGGACATCTTCAGGACCATTCCTTCCAGGCAGAGCAGTGGGTAGAACAGGAACGCCTGGCGGCTTGCGATCAGCCGTCGGATGCCGATCTTGGTCCGCGCCTGGTCCTCCGAGAAGGCCAAAGCCGGCAGGTCCACGTCGGGGTCCAGGCCGTCGTTGTTCGGGTTGCTGTGGTGCATGTTGTGCTTCTCGACCCACCAGCTCCGGTTGATTCCGACCAGCAGGCTGACCAGGAGCCCCAGCCGTTCGTTGTTGGAGTTGGACCGGAACATCTGCTTGTGGCCCAGGTCGTGTCCGAGGAAGCTGAGTTGAACGGATGTGAAGGCCAGGAGGGCCGCGTTGACCATCTGGATCCACATGGTGTCTGCGGTGAGCAGGACGGTGATGCTGACGGCCAGCGTCAGCGCGTTGGCGGCGATGTGGGGGGCGTAATGCCCCGGCCTCTTCTCCAGCAGCCCCGCGTCCTGCACCAGCCGTTTCAGGTCGGTGTACTCGTTTCTCTCCTCCGTATCTGCGCATCCCGGCCGGTCTTCCGGCCGGTCTTCCGGTCTGGCGTTGCCCCAGGTCCACGAGGGTTGGGACCAGGTCGTGTGGACGTTTGGACCCACGGCCTTGTGGCGCAATGCCCCGGGAGTCTTGGACACTCTGCACTGGCTCCGCGCGCTACTTTCCACCGTCTTCACCACAGCGTACGTGCGCCGTTTCATTCTCCTCCGTGATGACACCGGCTTGGAGAGCCCGTCTCATTATGGTCTGGAACTGGTCCAACTGGCGCCTGTCCGGACTGTCCTCTTTCCGAACGAGGGTCGGCCGCGTCCATCCACTGGTAGAAGTGTATGAAGAGGGCGATTGCCATGACGACTCCACCGGTCCAACAAATCAATCTAACAAGTGGTGACAGATGTCCCGCCAAAAATCATTGTGTCAGAAGCGCGATTGCGGCAATGGCCCCGATACCGCCTGCGACCAGCCGGCTGATGAAAAAGGCCAAACGTAGAATTCTCATCCGGTCCTCCGTCTTGCTCAACTGTCCATACTCCCTGGGCAGGCCGCGTGTGGCCTTGTCCAGTCCTGGTCTTGAGGTGTGCCGATGATTTCCAGAATGCCCCTCTTGCCGTGGGTTTTGGGCACGGTTGCGGGTTTCCTCCGGGTGTCCGGTGTCCGGTCCCGTGTTTCCCTTCAGGAGGCCTCCGTCCGTCCCTGGGGGTCCGGGTCCGTTTCCCTCTCCTCCGCCTCCGGGCGGCGCGGCAGCGCGTCCGGCATTCCCCGGGTCCCGTATAGGGTCCCGCCGGGGCGGGTGGACTCTGGCTTGAGCAGGCCCCGCTCGCAGAATAGGCAGTAGCCCTCGGCGCGGTTGACGATGGTGTAGCCGCAGCCTCCGCAGCGCCAGGTGGGGTGCATCCCCTGGGTAATGGGGTGGTTGGCCTGGGGGTCTCCCTCGTGGTACGGCACGGCGCTCCTTTTCCCTTGTTTCCGGCAATTGTACATACGGGGGCTGGCGCGTGGCTTTGGCGGGGCCGGGGTTGGGCCAGGGCGTCTGGGAGCGGCGGAAGGCTCACCCCTCCTTGGCGGAATCTTCCATGACGTCCAGAAGGTATTCGTGATCGCTCTCGCAGGCCAGGATCTTCCCTGCATACTTTTCCCCATTGCCGCTGGTGTAGAATTCCAGCAGCTGTCCCTTCAGGGGGACTAAGTCGAGCGAGTTGCCGCATAGGACGCACCTCGGGCGGGGTTCGGCGCCCAGCCGGATGCGGGCTTCCCGGATGTTGCCCACGAACATCATCAATCTTCCGCAGTCTTTGTGGAGGGGCCATTTTGCTCCCCATTTCGTGAACGGGCCGCTGATGGGGATTTCACAGACCGCGCAGGATTCCATTGCCATCGCTTTCACTCTCCTCTGGGGGACGGGCGGTGGACCGGGGTTTTGGGTATCGCCGAATGCGGTCCTGATCATTTTCCCCGCGTCCCGGCGGCGTCCTTTTTCTCCGTTCTCCCTTTTCTCCCGGGAGCGTCTACGCCGCCGGGACGTTGGGCCTCATTGTGTACCCGTCCTTGCCCGTCTGGGCGCAGGCCGAGCAGAGGTCTTGCTCCACCCAATGGCACGGGGCGCCGGTCCTGAGATAGCAGCCGGTGCAGTCGTCGTCCGTGCAGCCGCAGCTGCGGCACTCTTGTTCTTGGAACATGCCTCTGTCCTGCATTCTCTTCCTCCCGGTATGTCTGATTTCCAGTCCTGCGTCTCCTGGTCTGCCGGGTCTTTCGGGTTCTGGGGACCGCCGTCCATTGCCCTGCCGGCGCGCCTGCGTTCCGTTTTCCTGCGGCCGGCCCTGGGCTTCATCCTGGGCGCCTGAGCGCGCGGCCCCGTGCTGGGGCATCCTCCGGCAGGGTGTGCGCCCGGCGTCTCCACCCGTGCGGCCCCGGCGCCATCGCGCTGCACATCTCCATGTCCCTTCTGGGGACGACGCGGATGTTTCCGTCCTGGTCGTCCCCTACCCGGATTTCGGTAGGCCCGGCGCTCCCGTCTCCGTCCCCGCGGGGTTGTGGGTGATGGTGATGCGGCCGTCCCGGGATGTCACGGTGACTGTCTGGCGGGGCCTGGGCGTCCAGGGGAAGAATCGGTCCGCCGCCGTTTGCATCTCGTTCCTGAAGGCCTCCACCGGGTCCTCCAGGGCCGCGGTCACCATGTTGTGTATGTCTTCGTTCATGGTCTCGAGCCGTTCGTTTATTTCCTGCTGGCTCATGTCCTCGCTGTCGCGCCAGTACCCCCATCGGACCCCGTTCTCCAGGTCTTCCCTTCTGGTCCTGCCGGGCACGAAGCGCACGCGCATATCGCTTATGTCGTACCCCGCCAGTTCGAAGTCGGCTGGCATGGTGGTCGTCCCGGCGTTCTCGGCCTGGATTTGCACCTGCAGATCATATACCGGTTCGAAGCTCCACTCCGGCGGCCCCGGCGCGTCCGAGCCGGGCTCCGGCAGGACTGTGAACCGTCAGGTCGTTATTCTCCCGGCCTCCGGGCTGGTCCTCTCGCCGCCGCGGAATCTTGGCAGCACCGGGACCAGGTCCTCCGAGTAACGGTACATCGCCTGGGCCAGGGCCGTGCACAGGGCGGGGTTGTCGTCGTCTTGGCACTCTATTTCCACCGGCGTCCCGTGGACGATGATGGGGGCGCCCTCCTGGAAGGGGTCCATGCTGTATTCCTGCAGGAAGTACGAGAACGCGCCTCCGCGGTATTCCGGGGGGACCCCGGGATATTCCGCTGACCGTTCCATCTGGAGCCGGGCCCGCTCCGCCAGCCTGGCCTGTAGCGCCGACCCCCGGGGCGCTGCGGGCGTTTGGCCCACGGGGTCCGCCGTGAGCTCGTGGATCTCCCCGGCCTCTATGCGGTACACCGGGGTGGCCTTGATCTCCAGGGCCCTCTGCCAGGGGCCGTTCCTCTCCCCCCGTGGGGAGTGGTGGGACCTCTGGACGTTCATGTTGACGTTGACCGTGCACAGCACGCCCCCGGCGATGGCGTTGTGGACCGTTCCCTGGGACACCGGGGGGCCTTCCATCCTGATCGGGCTGCTCTCGCCGTCATCGGAGTAGGCGGTCGCTCTGAGCCGGGCCCAGTCGGGAAACGGGGTGGTCTCGACCCGTATCCCGTTCACCGTCACCTCGGCGGGGTAGTGGACCAGGCTGTTCCGGACGTCCTCCGGCGCGCTCTGGGCTATCCGGGTGGCCCCGTTTCTCTCCACGACGGTCCCCTGGTTCCTTCCGGGGTTTTCCCTGGTCGTGATGACCAGGGGGCTGCCGTCGTAGGCCAGCATCTTCAGCATCTCAAGGTCTGCGTGCATGTGTTTTTCCTCTCCTCTCCTCTTCAGTATGGTCAATCCGTTTTCTTCCCCGCGTCCGCCTCTGCCTCACGGTACGGTCCGGCTATTTTTTCCATGGCCTCCCGGGTTTTTCTCTGACCCCTGTCGATTCTCGCCTGCAGGTTGGCGGCGAGGTTCTCCGCGATCACCCGGGCGGTGTCGCCCCTCCTTCCCGCCAGGCAGTTCGCCATCGCCGTCCTCACCCGTTCCGCCGGGTGGTTGCTGGGGTCGATGATTATGTTCACGTCGTCCGGGCTGCCTTCCGGGTCGTCTTCCGGACCGGCTTCCCGCCCCGCCCCCCGGGGGCTGACCTCCCGGTTCCAGCCCTGGGGCAGCAGTTTCGCCAGCGTCCTGCACGCCTCCTCCGCATTCTTCCGCTCCGCCCGGCGCGCCGCCGCTATACCGGCGGCGGCGAAGGGGGCGCAGGCCACGGCCATTGTGAGCGCGGTCTGGACGGCGGTCAGGTCCAGGATGATCACCGCGGCCGTGGCCGTCCACACGGCGGCCGCCGCCCCGGCGCCCAGCCTTGGGGACCCGGATATGACGAATATGGCCAGCGCGGATATGATGCCGGAGGCGGCTCCCGCCGCCGCCAGTGTCGTTTCGAACCCCGTCATCTCTTCCTCGTTTTTCTGTCGTGCAGGTTTTTTCTCCCCATGCCTGACGCCTGGGCGTTGGTGTTGGCAATATGCTGTGTGAAGCGGTGGTGACGGCGCGGCCGCGTCCTCACTCTTCCCGTGCGGTGAGGTCTGTCGTGAAATCTGCCCGGCAGACCTCCCGGACCTTCTCGAGGTCGAACCGGTGGTCGGGAGTCCGCACGTTCCGTTCCATGTCGAATCAGATCCGGGCCTCCGGGCTCCGGGCGGGTCTGGCTAGCGCTCGAAGCTCTCGTCTCCTCCTCCGGCGGCGTTTCGTTCCGTTTTTACGCTGCCGGGTCGAACCCGGCGCATCCGAAGTCCCTGCGTGTGATCACGGCCGTGCCGGTGTGGATGTCGTCTACGATCAGGACCGCCGGCCGGTCCGGTCCCTTCTCCCGGCTGCTCAGGAGGCGGCACATCCCAGAGTCCCGGTCCTCCAGCGCGTACCAGCTTTCACCGGTGTCCCAGTGATAGCAGTTGCCGCATGTGGGCGCGTTCGCTACGGATGCGTTCATCTCTCCTCTTCTCCCAGCAGCTCCTGGGTTTGGTTCTCGTCCAGGCTGACGCTGTCCGTTCCCCGGCCTTTCAGCATGACCACGTCCGATCAGGACGGCCGGCCGGTTCAGATGTCGCCCACAATGCGCTGGCCACCGGAGCCTTGCCACTGCGGTCATTCCGGCGGGGATCATCCGGCCCAGGCTGAGCGCGGGGCCAAGTGGGATATGGCGTTGATTCCCGGGTTTCTGGCGCTCGTGTTGGTTCATCGGGAGCGGGTGGCGTTTTGGCCGGCTGCGGTCCGCTATATCTTCTCCTGGCGGCTCTCCGTACGCCCCTCCAGTTCCCTGTGGCGCCAGCAGCTGATATTCCATAACATCCCGGGGTCGTCCGGCCCGGTGAGCCGGTGGGCGGCGATCTCCTTCATGAAGTCGAATGCCTCGTTCACCGAGTGGCGTCCCCAGCCGGCCGGCTTCCAGTCGCAGTCCCGCCAGACCAGCACTTCCCACACCTGGCTGCACTCGGTGTTTGACCACTGTCTTTCCCCCTCCAGATGCAGCTTGATGCGCGGGTTGAGCCAGGTCCTGCGGTCCGCCTTCTCGCAGACGCGCCGCTCCGGGTCCGTCTTATTCCTGCGAAATGGGTTTTTCATCTCTTTCTCCGCGCTCTGTTGCTAAGAAAGTCCTGCATGTCCTTCCCGTGGTGCTGGAATGCCCCGCAGGCCATGAAGAACGGGATCAGCAGCGCTGCTGCGGAGAATATGGTGACTATCCACAGGTTGAGCGGGGGCCAGCACATGTCGGTGCGGCATAGGAGCGGCCCGAGCGCGTATCTCGCTCCCACGATTCCCGCCGGTACGGGAATCGTCTTTCCCAGGGCCCGCAGGGGCCTCTCCCTGATGCGGTGCAGCAGGTAGAGCGCGTAGTCGTTGTACATGCTGACGTCTCCTTGCGCCGTTCCGGCCCGTGCTACTCGAACTCCGTCTTCCGCCCATTGCGGAGCAGGTGCCGGTCTGACTTCCGTGATTCCGTCCATGGCCGCCGGGCCTCTCTGGCCTCCGTGATTCCGTTCATGGCCGCTGTCATCCGGTTGGCGGCGTTCCCGGCGGCGCCGTCCCCCGCTCCGGTCGGTGGATGATTACTCAACCTCCAGGAGTCCGGTTGTTTTATTTTCTTCCATCAGCTCTGCAATCGCCTGTAGGAGGCGCCGGTTCTGGTCCTCGTAGGCCCGGAGCACGGCTGTCAACTGCTTCTTTCCGTACCAGCAGGCGGGCATGGACGGTGGCAGGATGCCGAAGTGCCGCCTGGCGTGTGCCTCTTGGTCTGCTTTGAATACTTCTCCGGAGTGGAAGCAGCGCCAGTAGTCCGTGTGGTGGATCTCCTGGGTCTCTTCTTCTGAAGAGTCTGGTGAATGGGTGACGTAATGCTCCATATCTTCAACTTGTCCCTCGGCCTCTGCAATGATGTCCGATTGTTTGGTCCGAAGCGTTTCGTTGAACAGGTCTCGTTCTCCGCCCATGTATCCATCTCCTGAGCGATGTAAAGATCAGCTTTGCTGATGGTTTGCCAAATGTCCGCAGGTCCTGACCGGTGGTCTCCCCTTTTTACTGGCCGATTTCCCGGCCGCCTATGCTGGTGCGCAGAGCGTAGTCAGCTGACGTCATGAACCGGTGCGGGCCGAGTGCGGCGCCCGTCAGCCCGTCGTTGTATCCCAGGCTGTAGCCGTCCTCGTTTCCCCAGCGGTAGCCCCGCATCTCGGCGGAGTCAATGGTCTGAAAGTGATGGACCGCGGTTGTTCCAATGATGGCCGCCGCACTGACGGCGTCGGCGAATGCGGCCATTTTTCTTCTGGTCAGCGTCATGTTTTTCTCCTTGGCTTTCAGGTGCCCGCCGCGTCTCCACTCACGCGTTCTGCCACTCCGGTTCTTCCCCGTCCGTTCTTTCCGTTTCCGCGCTCATGGGCTCTGTTCTCCCTGTCTGTCGTCCTTCCGTTCCTGGCACCACTCGGCGATGGGCGTGGCTATGTATTCCCACGACCACTTTGTGAGTATGAACGCCCAGGAGAGAATCATCGTCAGGACAATTATTCCTGCGGCGGTGGCGAGCGTGCCGAGCATCGTGTATGCGATGGTCTTGCCCACGTCTTGGACGAACAGGTATACGACCATGAAGGGAGCGGTTATCAGCAGCGGTATCAGCACGTAGGTGACCGCCGCCCCGGCGGCGGTGCACGCGCTGTCCCGTGCGCGGGGCTGGTCGGGGTTGTCTCCAATCTCTGTCATGTTCTTCTCCTCCTGTGGGGCTGGAGCCCCGGTTCCGGGCGTTCCGCGGGCGCTGGTCAGGTCCCGTTTCCTGTGTTCGGCGGGCTTTCCCGTCTCCGGCTCCCTGGCCTGTCGAAGTAGTCGCAGGTGACGGCCAGCGCGAGCCCGGCCGCCGTGATGTGGATCATGACCAGCAGTACCCACGTGTCCCCCGGTCCCAGGCTGCCGCCCAGCGCGAGAGTTATGGGTACTGAGATTCCCAGTGCAGCCCAGGCTGCCGGGTAGCAGAGCAGGATTCTGGCCGGCAGGGGCATGCGCCAGCCGGCGTTGCGTTCCTTGGTGTGTTTCAATCTCCGTTTCAATCTCCGTTCCCTTCAGCGGTGCAGCCTGCCGTCCGGGGCGCGGCCATCCCGGCTACGACGGTCTCACCTGCCCCCCTTTCCGTCCCGGCGCTCATGCTCTGGCCTTCTCCGCCCGGACCCTGTTCTTCCGTCTCTGGTACAACCGGGCCATGGGCGTGACCATGTCATCCGAGGTCCAGACGATGAGCGAGCTGATGATGAAGATGATGATTCCCAGGGCTATCGTGCCCAGCACCGCCATCAGCACGGCCATCGCCGGCCACACGATGGCCTTCTCGATGTCCCGGGTGAAGAGGTAGATGACCGCCGAGGGCGCCGTTATCAGGATGGGTGCGAGCACGTAGACGGTGGCTGCTCCGGCCAGGTTGGATGCCCTGTCGGGCTTGTTGCTGTGTCGCGGCATGTCCGTTCTCCTTCAGGCGCGGCCCTTGGACCGCCGCCCCGGAGCAGCCGGCGTTTTGCGGGCTGGTTCCTGGTCCGTCTTTCCGGACTGCCGGGGTCTCTGCCTGGGGTTCCTGAGGCGCTGAGTCCGCCTCGCCGTCCTGGGGGCGGGGCGCCGTGACCCGGGCCAGCGCCGGGACGGGGTCCTGGCCCTCCGGGCATGCCTGGGCCGCCGTGTCCATGATTCTCCGGGCCATGCTCTCGGTCGTTCCGATCAGCAGGGCCAGTTCTCCCTGGTCCTCCGGCGCGGTCCCGGTGGCCGCCAGGTACCCGGCCATCGCCCACTTTCCGAGCGGGGTCGTGGGACCCTCGATCGGGGTGCCCGTTCTCACGCTGTAGATGGAGTTGCATATCCGGCACCGGAACTGGGCCGGCCTGGACGGTCCGATCCTCTTTGTTTCCTCCCGGAGCCCGCACCTGGGGCAGTCTATTCCGTCCTGGTCCCTTGCGGCCATGAACAGGCCGGTGCAGGTAATGTCGTCTCCCGCCAGTTCAATCATCCCGTCCAGGGACAGCTCCGTGATGGGGCTGGACGGCGGGGCAACCCTGGCTGCCGCTCCGGATCCCGTCTCCTGGCCCGGCGATTCCAGGCTGGGCTTTTCGGGGTCCGGCGTTTCCTGGCTGTGCTTTTCGGGGTCCGGCGTTTCCTGGCCCGGCGTTTCCTGGCCTTTGTCCGTTTCCTCGTAGGTCTTCGCTCGTTCCCCCACTCGTGCGACCGCAGCCAACAACCCGCCGGGGCTGTCCATTTTCGACAGGATGGCTACGGCCATATCGGTGGCGAACCCGGCTGCCGTTCCTGTCAGGCCCGACAGGTCACGGGCGCTGGCCGCCCCTCCGGTGTCCGTCATGAGCTTGATGGCTATCAGCCAGTTTCCCAGGGTTTCCCTGGAACCGTGCATCACGGTACCGGTCTTGATCCCGAACTCGGTTTTGCACGGGGTGCAGCGGAATAGGTCGGACCTATGTTTTATTCCCGGGGCCCTCTTGGTGTGCGCGTTGGAGCCGCATTTCGGGCACTCCAGCGGTTCTCCTCCCCGTGCTTGAACGAAGATCGCTGCGGCGGCTTCCGGGTCGCCGGCTATCTCCTTCAGCCGGTCCATCGTCATTGAGAGGAGGTCAGTGGGGCCGGTGTGCGGTTGCTCTTCCGCCTCTTCGTCCCTGAGTTTCGGCCCTGCTTCGTCCGTCAATTCGGCTTCGTCCGTCAATTCGGCCTCGTCCGTTTCTTCGGCCCTTCCCTCCGCTTTGTCCACCTCGTCCGTCGCTTCCGGCTCGTCCGTGGCTTCCGCCTCTTTTACCCCTTCGTCCCCTGTGCGCTGCTTGGCGTCGAGGATCGCCAGCACCCGCTCGACGGCCGAGATATCCTTCTCGTTCTCCAGGATCCGTGCGGCCCTGTCTTCCAAGATCTCCAGAAGGGTTGCCCTGGTACTGTCCATATTTTCTTCTGTGTCCATCTCTTCACCGCATGCGAGGATGTGTTCTTCCCCGGTTGCCTGTTCGGGCTGTCGCCCGTTGGCTTCGCTGGTCAAGGTTTTGTTCATTTTCCTGTCCTTGCATTTTATTGGCCCCGTGGCCCGGTTTCCTTTGACGTGGAGGTGCGCGCGGTCCTGATGCCGACCGGCGGGTTTCCGCCGTTCAGGGCCCGCTCCGGCCCGTTCCGGCCCGTCCCGCCGGGACTTCCTGGCCGGTGGGCTGTGGCGCAAGTCCGCCTGACGCCGCAGCGGCGTCAGGCGGTGTCTGGGACTGTCCCGCACGGTCTCCGTGTCCGGCCACGTGTGGGTCCGGGGCAGGGTCTGGCATGGAGCGTGTTGAGGCTGATTGCCGTCTGCGGCGCGAGGTAGCCGGTGAGTTGGGTTGGCATCGGCCCACGGTATCCGGGATTGAGGCCGGGCGGAGGAGAGTCCTCGCCGGGGAATTGAATGCGGACGCTCTGAATTTTACGGGGTCAATGTCCCGTGCCTGATGGGAGAGTCAGGGGAGGATGAAATGAGTGACGGGGCCAAATTCGTTGTTTAACATTTGGATAAACCGGGCGATGAGGATTCTGATCGCCTTCGGCACTTGATTGAGTCTCTCAAATCCCGGGAACGATGCTATTGCCAGGCATCAAATGTTGGGATAACTGACTCATTAAGCATCAATCGTCAGGAGAAGCATATTTGGATGGGCGCGTGGTTGGCTGGGGAATGTGCGCGTCGTGTGCCGCGGGAGTTCATTGTCGCTCTGGTCAGAGGCGCAACTTCCTGGCGCCGCTCCCGCCCTTCGAGGGCTTCGCTGGCCTGAACGCCTGGTCCTTCTGTTCTCCTGGTTAGAGGCGTAGCACGTTCGTCGGTATGAGGCGCCCGGCCACGGGGTCCACTGCCAGGAGCGCCTCCTCCAGGGTGACCACGCCAAGCAGGCTGGGCTCGCCTTCTTCCGCGAATATCACGGGTGTGGGGAATTCCTGTCCCTCGAGTCTTATGACGGTTCTTCCTATGTCCACCGGGGCGTTGCTCCCGTCTGCCAGTTCGGACTGGGCTGAGCGTAGCACCGGCACTCCCAGTCTCCTGAGCAGTTCTCCGGGCACTGCCGTGAAGGTTGAGCCGGTGTCCACTGTAACCTCAAGGTTCTCGAACATCTGCCCCTGTGGGTCTCCGACTTCTATGGTAACTCTTACCGTTCCCACTTGCGTTTCTCCTGAGCTTGCATCCATTGGCGCCTTGCTGCCATGGCAGGTTGAGTTGAGTTCCGGGGTGACTCCAGTCTTGCGGGTCTTGTGGCGTTTGTCCATTCCGGGGGGGGTCCGGGTGTTCTGCTGGATGGCGTGAGGGTCACGGCGGGGCCCATTTTTTGTGCAAAGCCTCCATTATTCCTCTCTTCCATCCCTCTCCCGCCAGGCCTCGATGAACCCGTCCAGGTCCCCGGCGAGCACTGCGTCCGGGTCCGGGTGGGTGAACCCGGTGCGGTGGTCGCGGACGAAACGCCTGGGCAGGAACACGTAGCTCCTGATGCGGTTGCCGAAGGCGGGTTCCTTCCTCTCCCCCGGGTTTTCTCCCGCTCCCTGAGCTCCTCTTTCTCCCTCCGGGCGGCCAGGCGCGCGGCGAGGACCCGGAGGGCGTACTCCCGGTTCTGGGCCTGGGAGCGTTCGCTCTGGCAGACGGCGGTGAGCCCGGTGGGCAGGTGGACGGCGCGGACCGCGGTCGACGACTTCTGCATGTGCTGCCCTCCAGGGCCGCTGGAGCGGAAGGCCTGGATGTCGACCTGGCGCATGTCCAGGCCCTGGTCTTGGGCCCGGGGCTGGACCGGCAGGACCTCCACGGACGCGAATGACGTGTGGCGCCTGCCCGATTGGTCCCTGGGGGAGAGGTGCGAGAGCCGGTGCACCCCGTGTTCGGGGCGCAGCAGGGCATAGGCGCCCTCTTCGTTGATCCTCCCGCCGATCTCCAGGACCGCGTTTCTCAGCCCGCCTCCCGGAGCGTGGTGGATGCTGAGGGCTGGGCAGCTCCGGCCGTGGGCCTGGGCCCAGCCGGCGTACATGCCCGTGAGCGTTTCGACCCAGTCCTGGGAGTCCTGTCCGCCGGCCCCGGCCTGGACGGTTATGATCGCGCCCCGGCCGTCCTCCCGGCTCCCGGACTGCTGGGCTCGTTCCCACCGTTCCAGGTCCCGGGCCCGGCTCCACCAGTACACCCCGCTTCTTGTACAGAGCTCGGCCTCGCTTTGTCAGGGCCTGCGCCTCCCGGCGCGTTTCCGCCAGGGCGTCTTCGTCGCCGAGTGCCAGGGCCAGTTCATCGATCTCCTCAAGCTCTCCGGCCCGGCGTTCGAACTCCCGCCACTCTCCAAGGACCCTGGCTTTCTCCCCGGCCTCCCTGAGTATGCGGACCGCGGCGTCTGGGTTCTTCCAGAAGTCCGGCCCTGCCTGTTTCAGGCTGAGCTCTGCGAGTTCCCGCTAATCTGTTCGGGGCTAAAGCCGCGAGGCTGCCCTGGCTGTCAGCTTCCTGGCCTCCGCGGTGGCCGTTCCCCTGCGGTTTCCTTCCTCTGCGTTCCCATGCATTTCTCTTCTCCTCTTCGTGAGTCCTGGGCTTTCCGCCTTGTCCGGTGCGGCGTGGAAGCCGCTCGTGTTGAAGCCTTCCGGCTCAGACCAGGGACTCCGGGTCCAGCAGCTTCCTGGCTTCCTCCCGGTCCTGGGCGCTGAGGGCCACCACCGCCTGCCCGGCCCGTCGGTCTAGGATGTGCAGGCTCTGGATGTTCACGCCCGCGGCCTTGAACCGCTCCGCCACCCTGGCCAGCGCTCCGGGCTCGTCGGGGATCCGGAAAACGAGGGAGTCGTCGGTGACGGCCCGGAACTCGGCCTCCTTCAGGGCCAGCAGGGCCCGGTTCGTGTCGTCGGTGGTGAGGGTGATGATGCCCTGCTCCCCGGCCCTTTCGGTGTCCAGGGACTCGATGTTGATTCCCCGGTCCGCCAGGGCACGGGCGACGCCGGCGATCACTCCAACCTCGTCCCTGACGATTATTATGATTCTCTCCATTACTCTATTCCTCCCGTCTTGCGCAGTCCCGGACCAGCTCGTCGACCATCTCCCTTGTGACGTGGGGCATGGCGATGATGTGGGCGATGTCGTCCTGGGGCGCTATCTGCCACTTCTGGAAGACCTCCGGTTCGGGGCGGGGGAAGACGACTGTGGCCGCGTTCCGGTTCCGCCAGGCGGGTATGCCCGCCTCGTTGAAGCGCATGACGGCGTACTCGGCGGTGTCCATCATCCTGGCCACGATGTCCCGGAAGCCCTCCAGCCCGTGCTTCTGGAAGGCGTGCCAGATGATGAGGGGGGCGATCGCGCTCCGGGACCCGGGGATGGTGGTGTCCATGACGCCCACGACCTCGATGGACCGGGCGATGTTGGCGACGTAGTCCTTCTTCGTGAGCACGACCCCGCAGGGTAGGGGGGAGCCAATGAGTTTGTGGCCGCTTATGGAGATGCTGTCGATGCCGGCGTCGAACCCGTGGGGCTGGGGGTCTGGGACGAAGGGCAGTATCATGCCGCTGAGGGCGGCGTCGGCGTGGACGTAGAAGTTCTGGACCTTCAGGCCGTCCATGACGTCCCTGATGATGTTCAGGTCGTCCACCGCGCCCTTCATGGTGGTGCCGATGTTGGCGACGATTATGGGGGGAGTGTCCGGGGTCCGCCGGACGGTCTCGCGCAGATCCAGGTAGTCCATCTCGCCGTTGTCCTGGCTTCTGATCATGACGTTCCGGATGTTCAGGAGCCGGAGCAGCTTGACGACGCTGTAGTGGGTGTCCTGGGAGAAGTAGACGGTGCCTTCCGGGAACGTCTCCCGTCCCATGTAGAGGCCGTACATGTTGCCCTCGGTCCCCCCTGAGGTGACGTAGCCCCACGCTTCCTCCCGGTCCAGGCGCATGAGGTCCGCGAAGTTGGTGATGACCTCCTGCTCGATCTCGTGGGTGTTGAGCCGGTAGTTGCTGCCCTGGAAGGGGTCTCCGATGTTATTGCCTGTGTACCGGAGGAACGGCAGCAGTTCGGTGTAGTCGTAGTCCTGGTTGGAGGGATACCCCACCTGCACGGCTGCCTCGGCCTCGAAGGTGCGGAGGAGCTCGTCCAGCCTGGCTTGCGCCTGTTCGGGTATTTTCTTCATGGTTGCCCTGGCCTCCTTTCCGTGTGTTCGTCCGGTCGCTGGTCCTAGTTTATTGTTCACGGCCCATGGCCGTTGTTTCCACTGGGACGTTGATCTTCCGGCGGGTAGGCTGGGAACCCCTTGACTGTCCGGAGCCTGTCAGTCAGCGCTTCCATGACCGCCATCGCCGTCAGCGCCGTCCTCGCGGCCTGGGCCGGCCGGACCTGGGAGGTGCTGATGGCCAGGGGCGCGCGCGCTCCGAGCTGCGCTATGCCTTGCTCGGCCGGGTGGCCCTGGGCCTGGCTCATGGGCGAGGGGTCTCCCCGTTTGAGGTACCTGGCGGCCAGCGTTTCGGGCGAGGCCGTGAGGTGCAGGTGCAGGAGTGGGCCGGGCCACTCCGCCCTGATGTGCCGGAGCTGGGGCTCGTTCCGGACGCAGTCCAGGACGGCCAGGGTGGTTTCGGGGTTCTTCCCCAATTCCCTCCGGCAGTGGTCCAGCACCCAGCGCCCCCCGGTCTCCCGGTCGAGGGATACCCCGGCGTCCTGGAGCTCTCTCCTGGTGGGGTTTTTGGTCCTGACCCGTGCGTACAGAGGGCCGTGGGTGGTGATGATGAGGGCCCCGGCGCTGGAGTGGAGCTCCTTTGCCAGGGTGGACTTTCCGGCGGCCATCGGTCCTGAGAGCGCTATCAGGGATGTCTGCACGTTCTTTTCCTCAGCGGTTTTCTTCATCTGTTTGCCGGTTCTGTTGCATTTAGCGGGGTAGCTTGGTCATCGTCGCAACATCCCGTCAGCTCTCAGTGGAAACTTGCTAACCGTAAATAACCCGATCCTTGGCAATTTTCCTAATGTTGCAGGAGACGTGTAATAGCTGGAGGTTATCAAAGTCGTCTGTACCGCCAACTCGTTGCGGTTTAATATGGTCAACTTGCACCTTTTTGGGGTCGATTATCGCCCATAGCGGCTGCCCGCATTCACGGCAAAGAAAACCGTCTCTTACATACAAAAGCGGAATGAACCGCCTGTACCTGTGGTAACAGTCCGTGCAAGTCTTAACCCGCCTGTCGCCCGGTAGCCATGAATGGCGGGTGAATGCCGAAAGAGGCTTTATGAGCTGGCATTTCTTGCACTCTTTCATCCTATTTACCCCGCAAAATACAACAGAACCTGTTTGCCGTTCCTGTGAGGTGGGGTCTGGGTCAGTGTTGTTTGTGGGGCGAATATTTCCTGGCATTGTGGGTTGCCTCCCTTGTGGATTTGGGCTCGGGTGTGGGTTTAAGGGCTGATGATTCTCTCCTCCTGCCCGTTGTTTTCGGTCCCGGCCCGGTCTCCGATCCAGTTCCGCCGGTTCAGTTCTCCCCGGCCAGCTCCTCCAGGACCGAGGCCATGGCGCTCTCCGGGATTCCCGCCGTGAGCATGGCCCGCTCCACCCGCTCCGCGGTCTCCGGGTCCATCTCCGGTCTTACTATCCCGTACTTCCCGGGCTCGATGCCCAGGAACCGGGCGAACTCCCACATCTCCGTCTTCCTGAGCCCCGCCTTCCTGGCGGCTTTGACCAGCCTGGTGGTTTCATTGCGGACCGCCATGGTCTGGGTGGTGAGTCCCCGGGGCAGGATGAGGTCGTGGACTCCCTGGTCCCGGCCGGTGATGATTCTCATCACGTGCATGGTCATGTCGCTTCTCTCCGGGAAGATCTCCTCCAGGCTGGCGAGGAGGTCTCCCACTTCCGAGGGGTCGAGGTCGTGTAGTCCAGCCTGGGCGGCCCGGGCCGCGCTGAGCCCGGTCTCCCGGTGCCTTCTCCAGCCGGCGCCGTCTGGCTGCAGCCCCGGCTCCGCACACATGCGGAGGAACTCCCGCGCTATCTCCAGCGCGGTGGGGCCGGGGAACCCCCTGGGGAACGGTTCACCGACCGTCTTGACGTAGGTCTCGTCCCGGTACCGGAACATGACGATGTCGGCGTAGGCCTCGTCCAGGGCCCATATTTCCATGGAGAATTGGTAGCGCCTGCCGGGGTCTCTGTAGAGGACCAGGTCCGATATCACGCCCGGCCTGTCCAACGCCTCCTCCGACGGGTGTTCGATCCCGTACTCCCGGCACAGGTCTCTTGCCCGGGTCCTGAGCGGCCCGGCGGGGTTGTGGGGGTGGTCTGCAGGGCCGCACATGAGCTTTCTGATCTCGTCCCTGACCCCGGGGGCGGAGGCCCACTCCGGGCGTTCCATCGCGTCGTCGATTTCCTCCCAATCGAGGGTTTCGTGGGCCATGCCCTGGGCGATGCCGAAGGCGGACCACCGGCCCCCGTCCTCCTCTCCCTGGTCGGCCATGATCCGCCCGAGCCGCTCGGCGGCGGCGATGTGCGCCAGGGCGGCAATGACGCTCACGGCCAGTCCCGCGGCGGCAATCTGGCCCTCGGACGGCCCCGGGAGATGGGGGCCGCCGGCCCGGTACCGGACGTCGTCAGAGCGGTGGGCTTCTCTCTCCATCATCTCCTGGGCCTGGGCCCGGGCGTCCTCCCATTCCTCCTGGGAGTGGGGGTCCTTCGGGTTCTGGGCGATGTTCGCCGTGAGGGCGTCCTTTTCACTGATGAGTTCCATGATGGCGAGCATGCAGCCGACCATGCCGGTCACGTCCTGCTGTTCGTCGAACCTCTCGGCCAGGTCTGAGACTATCGCCATCCTGGCTGCCATGGCAATGGCCGCGACCTGCAGCTGCTTCGTGGTGATGGTGATGATTTCCCCGTTGTATTCTGCCATGTCCGTGCTCCGCTCCTTCTGGCGTCTCCCTCGGGCTTCTCCATCGGGTTTGTCCCTCGGGTTTGTCCTTCCTGACCCCGTCCGCCCGGCGGGGATGAACCACGGGCGGACGGGGAAACCGTGCGTCCCGGGTTGCCGGGTGGTTCCGGACGTCCGGAGTTAGACGCCTCAGGTCCGGTCCGTCTGGTCCGTCTCGTCTGTGATCTCGTAGCGGACCATCTTCGCCCAGCGGCGCCACGCGGCCCGGGCCAGGGCCTCCATGGCCGCGACTGTGGCGAACGCGGCGTGGAACATGACCACGGCTCTCAGCAGTCCGGCCTGGGTCAGGTTCGCGTCCGGCGTCTTTTCCAGGATCACGACCCCCAGGATTGCCCACATGATGAGGTACGTCAGGCCGTACCTGAGGGGTGTATTCTTCGTCATGCGGTTCCGCTTCCGCTTCCGCTTCCGCTTCCGCGCCCGCGCCGCACCGTCATGAGTCCTCCCGCGCCCATGGAGCCGCCACCCCCTGCTCTCCCCTGGCCGGACCAGTAGACGGACCTGGCGTGGACGCTGCCGCGCTGGAACGCCCCGCTCCGCCTCATCGTGGACTGGTATGTCCGGCGTCCCAGGCTCGCCCTAGCCCCCGGCGCGTTCTGGTATTTCGACCCGGTGTAGACGTTCTGGTAGGCTTGGTTTCGGGATTTCTGCCCCCGGTAGTCCCCGGTCTGCCGGTAGAGCCGCCGGTCCTCATGGATCCGGTCGACTCGCTCCGGCGGAGTCCGGTAGTACCCGGTGGCCGGGTCCATGGCCGAGATTAGGGCGTAGACCAGGAAGAAGTCCCCCGGTCCCATTCCCCCCTCGTAGTGAGAATTGGCGTGCTGCCCCGCTATCCGGTACCCGTCGGCCTGGGACCCGGAGATCTCGAAGAGTTGGTCGTCGGCCTCGTCCTCGATCTCCCCGCTGCCGTTCAGGTCCTCCCAGCCCTCCAGGAACACCCGGTCCTGGTCTACGGAGGTCCGGACCAGTACGAGCCAGTCTCCTTCGTAGACCTCGTTCACCCTTCGCTCGAACGCGGCCACGTCCGGGCTGTCCCGGAACGCCTGCCGCACGTCGTGCATGTTTATCCGGCCGGCGGCGGCATCGGTGTTCGACCACTGTTCGTACCTGGACTCGCTTGCGGCAGATGTCTGCTCCATGTCGCATGCTCCGTATGCCGGGGCGACTGTCACCGCCGCCCCTAGAGGGAATTGGGGGACTTGGCGGCGGCGGCCAGATGTTCTGCTGCCATGTCGCCGGATATTGACCTGCTCCGTCGCATGCCGGGTTCGCGACTGTCACCGCCGCCCCATCCCCAGGAAGCCCTGCTAGCACTATGGCTGTGCCCAGGCTGGTCTTTCTTCTGAACATTCCGTTCTTCCCTTGCCGTGCCCGGTCTTTTCGGGGTCCCCGGCGGCTCGCCGGAGGGATATTGCTGGAATTCAGGGGTCGAATTCGCCCATGTTGCGCTAGGGCCTGTGGGCATTCAGCCGTAGAAGGCGGATGTGGTGTTCTACGGCGGCATCTGATTTGAAGATGCGGCGTACTGACCCACAGTTCCCACAGACGGCGGCCAACAGTCCATTCCGGCTCTGCACGACTATATCCCTTGAAAAACATCTGGCGCTGGGCTCGGTATCGAGCAACCTGGTGCACCAGTGACTGTGCTTCCATCTAACTCCGATGGTGCTCGGCTGTGAATGGTCTACCTCTGTCACTCTCAATCTCCCACGGGGGGATTGTCGCTCTTGCGGAATTCCAACTTGTGGCTGGACCCCACGGCGTCCGCCAGGGCCCTGGTGATTTTGCTCTGAATATTCTCGCTCATGGCGAGGGCCTCGCTCTTCGTCAGGGCTTTCGTCACCGTCACCGCTACGGTGACGTCCTGGGCGTTCTCTGTCGTGATGCTGGGCGTCACGCTGATGTTGTTTCTCTGCCTCTCCCAGCCGTTCCCCGGCCCCGGGGCGAGGATCTCCCTGAGCGGGGAGTTCCGCCCTTTGAGGACCATGGTCGCGATCTCGGCCATCCTGCCGGAGGCGATCCCAGGCGGCGGATCGTCCGTGGCGATTTCCATGTGGAGGTGGAGTCTCTTCCGCCCCGTCCAGCCCCCTTCCCTGATGGTCTGGAGTATCCGTTTCAGCATCCCTTTCCTCCGGGGGCGGTCTTCATCGTGCGTCGTTCTACGAGTCGGCGCTGCGGGTTGATGCCCGCGTGTGCCGGGGGCTGTTTCCGTGCGGCGGCGCGGGCGTTGGCCAGTGCGCTGGGCTGGTCTGCGTTGCCGGACGTTGCTGCGGCAGCCGGTCGGCGCCGCTACTTCCCGAAGTTCCGGATCATGTGGTCTGCCATCTCCTCGTGGGAGGGCGGCGGGATGCCCAGCTCGAAGAACGCCTGGTAGCTCCGCCACCGGGAGAGCTGGTCTATGTCGACCCCGGCCCTTCTCATTCGGGCCCTGCCGTAGGCCCGGTCGAAGGCCTCCTGGGCCCTGGCCTGGCCGATCCAGGGGGTGTCATCCCAGCTCTGTCCCAGCGCGTGCTGCCGGGCCGCGTGCTGGAGGAAGGCGTTCTCCGCCGCTGGGACGGCCTCCCGGGCTGCCTCCCGGTCGCCGGAGGGCAGGTCCTTCAGCCTGGCTGCTGCCATGGCCCGGGCGGTCCCTCTGATCTCCTCTTCGTCCGGTGGCATCTCGCCCGGGCTGACAGGCTCGGTGAAGCGGGTTATGTCCCATACGTCCTCCCGGTGGTTCGCCGCCATGACCTGGCCGGTCCGGGGGTCCCGGAGGGTCTCCCACATATCCTGGACCGGGAGGACGTAGTCGTCCGCCACCTGGGTAATCCTCACCACGATGGTGCAGCCCGAAATGCTCAGGGACGTGTGGGCCCTGGCCAGGAGCTCTTCCCCCCGCATGGCTTCGGCGGCGCCGGAGTAGCGCACCCGGTATAGTCTTTCGGGGTCTACCCTGCGGAGCAGCGTGTCCCATGTCACGTAGTGATTTCCGTTGACCTGCCGCTGGAAGGCGATCTCCCTTTGTTCTTCCGTCCTCTCCCAGCGCGTCAGCCGGCGGTACTTTCCCTCTGCGTCTTTCACGTTTCGCACCTGCCTCTCTCGTGTTCCTCCGGGGTCAAACGGACGGTGGGTGTACCGGCTCTTCGAGAGCCGGGCGCTTTGCCAAGTGTACGCCTCCGCGCTCCGTTTTCTTTTTCGACGCTTGCCAGGCGCGTCACTTCCCGCACCAACCGTGAGGGTTCCATATCCCCCGTTGTTCAGCCCGTATTACCACGCCGGGCGAATCCTCCAAATGTGGAAGGGAAGGTTGACCGGGATGGGCATCCCCAGGGGTGTCGTTGGGCGCGACATGCCCCTGCCCGGGCCGTCTCCGGCCTTGCTTTGCGTGTCTGCCGTACCACTTCCTGATGGGGCTGTCCCGTTCAACCGTGCAGTCGGTCATGCCATTTCCCTCTACGGTTCCTTGGGCCTCTCGTCCAGCCTTCTGATCGTCCTGCCGGTCTCCCAGAGGGACGTGAGCGCGGTGGCGAGCAGCCCCAGCCTGTGGCGACCGTCAGGATGAGCGCCCCCGGGGGTTGCAGGGGGCTCCGGCCCGCCCAGCGCGAGGCTGGATATGGCCAGCAGGGCGATCAACGCGCCTGCCGGAGCCACCACCCGGGCGAACCGGCGGGTGCGGAGCAGACTCCTCCGGTAGCCGGCGCGGTGCCCGGTCTCAGTTTCCGCTCTTATCAATGCTTCCCCCTCCCGTTGCTTCGGCCCGGCGAGTCCGGCCAGGTACTCCGCAGTCCTCAGGCCGTTCCATCCTTGGGGCAGGGCCCGGGCCCACTCGTTGTCCAAGTCCGGCGGCAGGGGGCTGTAGGTCCTCTGCCCCCAGGCGAACGCTCTGGGGCCGGAGCTGTGGTGGACTGCCATCTCGAACGTCAGTCCTCCTTCCTGGGTGGTGCTCAGGGTCGCCATACTGCCGTCTTGGAAGGTGATGGCCGCGCCCTGTGCCCTCCGTTCCGCTCGTTTGATCGGGGCGTCGGTGCCCGTCAGGAATCTCCAGTGCCGTTCGTCTCCCACGTCTCCCTCCAGGTTGGCCAGGGCCCCCTCCACGAACGCTTCCGCCATGCTGAGCGGCATCCACTCCTCCCATTCGCTCTCCCATCCCGGGAGTTTTGCAATCGTCCAGACCGCTTGCTGTTGACAGATCAACGGCAAAATGACATTACCGTTGACATCATTGGGCTGTGCCCGTTGACAAATTCTTCCCTTTGGCTCATAGAGCGGGGATGCCCCATCCTATTGCGGGATCCGCCGGGCGTCCTGCATTCCCGCTCGTCCAGGGCTTCCTCCCCACGGCGTGGCCGAATTGGAAGCAGCCCGCCGCGCCGGGATGCCGGCTCCACCTCTCTACCTGCTCCCGCCACCGGCCGAAGTCGCCGGGGGAGCCTCCCGTCCTCGCCATGAATTCCGGGGACAGGCCCCATTCCACAAGGAACCTGGCCATGAACTCCACGTCCTCCGGGCTGGTGAAGGAGTCGGAGCCGAAGCCCGTTTCCACGTCCTCCAGCCCTGCGTTCCGGAAGAAGGTCTTCAGGTGGCGTCCCATCCAGGGGTCGCCGCCCTCCTGCCGGATCACCTCCCCCAGCATATCCCACATCCCCTGGTTGTCGTCCCTTGCGGGGGAGATGAAGGACCCCGGCACGTCCATGTCGCGGCTGCTGAGGATGCCCCCCGGCTTGAGCACCCGGACGATCTCCGCCAGCTGCTCCCGGATGCGGGGTGAGTGCATCAGGAAGGCGTGGCAGTGAACTACGTCCAGGGAGCCGCCGGGAAAGGGCAGGTCCAGGGACTCCCCGGGGACGAAGCATACGTTCTCCACGCCCTCCAACCTGGCGTTGGCCCGGGCGGTTCAAACCTGCTTCCCGTCCCGGTCCAGCCCGGTGGCCTCCCCGGGATACACGGCCCGGGCCAGTCCCAGCGTGATGAGGCCGGGACCGCAGCCCAGGTCCAGAAGGTCCATGCCCGGCCTCAGGAGGGGCAGGAGGTGGGCCGCGTTTCGGGCGGCGCTCATTCGCTCCAGCAGCTCCATGAACAGGTCCGAGTAGCCCATGTCGTAGGTCTTCCCGCCCGGCGGGGCTTCGGTGAGGCCGGGTTTGGACCCGGCCGGGTTGTAGGTTTCCATTGTCTGTTGCATCCTCTCTTTCCTCGTCATAGTTTTTCGGCTTCCGGGTTCCTGGCTTCCGGCTTCTTTGCACGCGGCTACGCGGTCATGAGCTCCTTCTCCTTGAGGCTGATGAATTTCTCCCCCGCGATCACCACGTGGTCCAGTAGATCTATGCCCAGGAGCTTGCCCGCCTGTACCAGCTCCCGGGTGATGCTCACGTCCTCGGGGCTGGGCGTCGGATCGCCGGACGGGTGATTGTGGACTGCAATGATGCTGTGGGCGGACTCGATCACCGCGTGACGGAATACCTCGGCGGGCCGCACTATTGAGCTGTTTATGTTGCCCTGGTATATGACCCTCTGGGCCACCACGTTGTTCCTGGTATCCAGCAACAGCACCCTCATTTGCTCCTGGGCCAGCGTGGACATCTCCGGCCCCAGCAGGTTGTGAACGTCCTGTGGGGAGTGGATCGCCGGCATGACGGCGGGGCGGTCCGGCCGGAAGGCGACCTCGTAGCGGGCCGCCAGTTCCCCCAGCAGGTCCAGGTTGCTGCGCAGGGCCTCCAGGACGGCCTCGCCTTCAGGATTGGCGGGCGCGTCCGGGTCCATTCCGGCAAGGGGGGTGGTGGTCTCGTTGGCGGTCTTCTTGCGAGGCATGGTTCACTCCTTGCGGTTGACTCGGAAAAGACAGCGGGGCCGTTCCAGAGGAACGGCCCCTGCCTGGTGGTCAGGTCCGTGATTCCGTTCAGTCGGCGCCGTAGTCGCCTGGTCTTTCAGGCAGCCCCGCGGGTCGTGGCGGTCGTCAGGGACCTCCCCTACCGCAGTTCGCTTTGCTGCACTCGACGGCCTCCATCCGTCCGTACTTCCTGCCGTTGTCCGCGTCGCTGGCGAATGCCTCGGCCTGCTCCCTGGTGTTGAAGCGCCCGAAGGGGTCGGTGGCGTATCCGCCGAAGTGGGTGATGACGTGGAAGTGGGGGTGGGGGGCAATCTCCCGCAGATACGGCAGCGCCGGGGCATAGCGCGGGAAGCGGATTGCCGTGCTGATGGCCAACTGCCCGTCCCGGCCGTCTCCGATGCCCAGGAGCGTCCTGGCGATGGGCTCCTCGCAGTCCTCCTCGGCGAAGGTCGGCGTTAGGAAGGAGTCCCTGACCAGGTCCGGGAGTTCCTGCCACCGCTCCCGGCTCAGCTTCAGCCCGCCGTGGCTGGGGGTGGAGACCCGCCGTATCCCTTCGGCGAGTTCCTCGACGTCCTGAGTCCAGCCCCAGGGGGTGTGAATCATGGTCGTGCCGGTGTTCATTTCTTATCTCCCTGCGCTGCGGTATCTGGGCTGATTCATCAGGCCCCGGTTCCACCGGTTGCTGATCACCGGGGCCGCGTGTTGAAAAACCGCCCCGGGTGGGATCCTGGCCCGGCGGCCGGTGCCTACACCGGACGGCCGCCGGGCTGTTCGGTTTCATGGGCGTTGGCCGTTTGCTTCGCCGTTTCCCGTTCCCGGCGTGCCGGCCTCCGAGAACGGCTCACTGACCACTGGCGGCTGTTCTCTGCCTGCCGGCGGGGTCCGGTGGGTCCGGTGGGGTCGTCTGCTTGATCAGCTCGTCCAACTCGATCATGTCCGGCTGACGTTTCACGACCCCGCCCTTCCTCCCCTGCACCGTGGGCTCCTGGCACCAGTGGTTGCACAGTGACCGGACCGACTCCGTGGCCCGTTCATCCAGCGCCAGGACGCCCTCCAGCACCCGCCGGTCCATCTCCGCCCTTATACGGTCCCGCCAGGCCTCGTTGGCCGGCAGCAGGGGCAGTTCCTTCACTCGGTCGAAGGTCTCCGCATCAGGTCCAGCTGCGTCCGGGTCAGCCTGGTCACGTCCAGGACCTGGACGTTCCTGACCTGCTTCTTGCTGAGGTGCCCCAGCCCGTTCTGGGAGTGGTTGCTCGTTGCCCAGTGGACGATCAGCCCCAGGCTGGTGTTCAGCCACAGGGCCAGTGCCTTCTCCTGCTTTTCGGTCTCCAGCCGGATGTTGAGCCATCCCCGTCCCCCTATGCTGGGCTCCGTGGTCGTCAGGGCGGAGGTGGACTGGGAGTTGTACCGGAAGTTGTCGTTGAAGTGCAGCCGGCTGATCGTCCGGTTCAGGGTTTCCCTGCGTCTCTCATACGCGGGCTGCAGGTGGAGCTCATCCGGCGCCGGTATCTCCAGCGTCCTCTGGGTCTTGCAGTCGTGGCCCCGGAGAGACGGGAACGCCGCGCTCCCCGGCGCGGCCTGAGTTCCGAGCATCCGGGCGGTCTCGTACCCCGTCAGTCCCACCCTGGAAATGTCGCCGAGGGCCGCAATGGGCAGCCTGACGACCTCCTCCCCATCCTCTATGTGCAGCCTTCCCTTCCGGAGCTCCGCCACTGTCTGCACCAGTGTTGGGTCCAGCACCCGGGACATCGACCAGATGTCGTCCCTGGGCAGGATGGCCTTCACAACAGTCCCCTCCACGCGGCTCCCCGCGGCCAGCTCCCGCACCGTTCCCGGCTCTTCCTCCCGGAGCTGCTGGACCGTCTGTTCGATGGCCCGGGCCAGATGGGCGGCGTCGTCTGCGTCCTCCGGCCTCTGTTTCAGCGTGATGAAGCAGCCGGTCCCGTCGGGTTTCTCCCCCGTCCGGGTCCGCCGTGCGACGAGCATGGCCTCCGCGATATAGGTGTCCTGGGAGAACGTCGAGTCCGTATCCTCGAACCCGGCAACTCCGATCACCCTTATGTCGGCGTACCCGTCGATCAGCTTCCTGCGGAACGACGGCCAGCCCTGGTCGGGTCTATGGTTGCCCCATCTCTCCCCGCCTCCTCCCCCGGCGGACAGCGCCGACGTGGGAAGCAGGAGCGCGATGGTCCCGCCGCGTTTCACCATCCGGTGCGCCAGATGGGCGAAGTTGAGCGAGAATCCGTTTCCCGGCCCCGCCTGGATGCGGGCCTTGATCTTCTCCATCCTGCGTCCCATCTGTTCCAGCTCTGTATCCCTGGTCGGAAGTATTCCCCGCTTCGGGTTGGGGATGTTCTGGTCCCACTCCCGGGGGGCCTGCGTACGGGTGTAGGGCGGGTTCATTATCACCAGGTCCTGTGACTCGGCGGGGAACTTCAGCCGCTCCCGGGCGGTCTCTCCCCGTCCGATGGGCCTGAGGTCCTGCCTCTGGAACTCCACTGGGTCCAGCAGGTCAACGCTGCCGAGCCCGACGGCCCGTTTTGCCTGCTGGGCCCGTTTCTTGGAAGTTGTTCTTTTCTCGATGGGCCCGCACCGGGGGCTGAGGGCCCGGGTGGCCCCGCCGGGCTGGGCCGGGTCCGGCTCCAGGGCGTCCAGCCGCGCCGCGGCCAGCGCGGCGCTGGCGGGCAGGATGTCCATGGCCGTTATCGCCCTCTCCATCACGGCGGCATGGACCTCTTCCGGTGAGCCGCCGGCCTGCCGGTGCAGTTCCCGCACCCGCCGGTATGCGGCGATTAGAAGGTCGCCCGCGCCGCAGGCGTAGTCGGCCATCCGGTATTCGGAGGCGGCCTCGGGGCTGGACCAGTCCCGGTCTCCCGGAACGGCCAGGTTGGCCATCAGCGCCGCGGACCCGGGCCGGGTGTGGTACACCGCCAGCTGTTTCCTCCGGGGGACCAGGCCCTGCAGCAGGTCTCCCACGTCCGGGTTCTCCCCCGTTGCTCTTGCCGTCTCCATCATCCTCGTGACGATCTCGTCCGAGGTCACGCTCTTGGGCAGGGCCCGGATCAGCCGCAGGGCCAGGGGGACGATGGGCTGGAACCGGAGGTCGCTCCCGGGGTCCATGATCTTCTCCCAGTGCATGGTGATTTCCTCCCGTTCCGGCGGGCGTTCCCCTTCGGTCTGGGCCAGGGTCTGGGCCAGGGCATGGATCATCATCAGGGCGGCGGTCTGGGCGCTCTGGGGGCTGAGGGGTTGCCTCAGCGCGTCCTCGATCTCCCAGGCGGCGTTGGCGCGTCTCTTCAGATGGTTGTGGATCATGATGCCGATATCACTGGACTCCCGTTCCAACAGCGTCCTCTTCTTCGCCATTCTTCCTCCGTCGGGTTTTCTTCGGGGTTTCTTCGGGGTTTCTTCGGGGTTTCTTCGGGGTTTCTTCGGGGTTTCTTCGGGGTTTCTTCCGGGCATGAAAAAACCCCGGCGTTTCGCCGGGGCATTGGGTCCGTGTTCTGGCCCCCTCGCGGGGGCGGTGTATTTTCTACTTCCCCCGGGGACCGGCTCAGTTCACGTCGAAGTTCATCCTCAGGGTCTTTCCCAACTCTTATTCTTCTGGCGTGAAGGCCATGGTCAGCTTGCCGCAGCTCAGGGTCAGCTGGGCCTGGCCTCCCTCCTCCGGAAAGGGGATCGGGTAGGGGAAGAATAGCCACATGTGCTGCTCTATCTGGTCCTCCATGGCCGGGACCGGTCCCTTGAGTACGCAGGTCGCGGCGTGGGACGCCATCTCTTTCAGCGATTCCAGCCTGTTCCTCAGGTCCTCCCAGTGCGTGGCCTCGCTTTCCAACACGGTGTCGTTCCGGTACGCGTCGAAGATCAGGTCGGCGAGTTCATCCCCGTCCATATCCAGCCCGTCGGTGTGCGTCAGCTCCACCTCGTTCCACGAGCTTCCCGTGGCCATGAGCTTGGCGCTGAGCGCGGCGGTCTCGGACCCGGGGACTCTCTCCCCGGTCTCGTCCACGAACTCCAGCGTAGCGGGTATCCCGTCCACCCTGCTGATGCTCTTCTTCGTCTCCGGCGGGTCGAACTCCACCCGGATCACGGGGGTTCCCGGTGTGCCCTTTGGGACAGGGTAATAGGGCAGTCCTGAGTGCCTGATTGCCAGGGCTCCGCTCATCTCCAGCGCGGTGGATTCCTGTTCGTCGATGACGACCGGAGTCTTTCCCTCGTCCCCGGGTTGTTTCGTGTACAGTTGGATGGTCGCTTTGGTGAGGTTGTGTGTTCCCATCTCTTCTCGTTCCTCCCTATTCTTGGGTCCCGCCGGGTTCATCCCGTCCTGGCCGGGGCCGAACATCTTCTTGGGGCCGGTTCAGTTCACCAGGCACCGGAGCTTGCCCCGCCCCGTGCGGTGTATTTTCTACTTCCCTTGCGGGTTGTATCCCTTCTCTTCCTCCGGGGTGTTCCCGGGTTCTCCGGCGCTGTCAGCCCACTTTCTAAGGGGTTCGCTCCGTCCGGGCGGATGCCGCCGCCGTTGGTCCGGCTCAGACGTCCGGCAGCCTCTCGGCCAGTGTGCTGTACACCCGTTTCATTTCATTTCTGGGGAAGTGCTCCGAAAGGCGGCGCATCACCGTCCTCGTCTCTGAGTGGAACTGCTCCGGTTGGAACTCCGCTAGGAATTTCTCCAGGACGGCGTCCTGGAACGCCCGGTTTCTCAGGGCCGCCGCCAGCACTCGCTCAGCGGTCTCCATCGACCGGCCCACCTGCTCGTCGCTCCACTCCTCGGACAGCAGCATCAGGAAGTCGGTGATGTCCGGGTCGTCGGTGGCCTCGAAGATGTTGCGGACCGTGGCCTCCAATTCGGCCCTGGGCACGAAGTCGCTGGCCTGGTGGATCTCCTCGATCTCCGTGGGCTTCAGCTTGATCAGCCGAGTGAAGTCGCCGGGCTTGGATCTTTCCCGGCCGGAAAACCGGACGTAGAGCATCTCTCCCTCGTTTCCCTGGAACGCGGTCTCCCCCTCCGACGTCACCGGGACCAGGTTTCCGCTGTGTTCCGACTGCCGGCGCAGGTATTCCTCCCGGCTGTTCCGCCAGTCGCCCGGGGCCGTCTCCTCGGCCAATGGGCAGTCCAGCCGTGAGAAGTTGAGATCATCGGCCCTCGCCGGTTCGATGTCGTTGTCCTCCGGGTTGCGCCGGAACAGGCTGCGCAGTTCGATGTCCTCCGTGTACCTGATGAGCATCGGGTTATTGCGCCCGTATAGCTCGTAGACCATCGCCTCTCCCTGGGCGAGCTTCAGGTTCTTCACACCGGGATACCGTTCCAGCGTCCTCTCCAGCAGCGGCTGGAACCTGGGCGGGACGAAAGGCCTGAGCCGCAGCTTGAACGAGGTGAATTCCCCGCCGTGGGCGTCATGGTAGGCGTATTGGCAGATGTTCGTCCCGTCGTACTTCAGGAAGCTCAGCACGCGCTGGGCGCGGCGCATCAGCCAGGCCCGGTCCCGCCGGTACGGGTAGCTGGTCTTGGGGGTGGCCAGGATGCGCTGCGGCGCGGGCAGCCCGTTGACGAGGGCGATGACCAGGCAGCCGTACTCGTCGCCCCCGGCCCGCTGCACCCAGCCGGATAGGCGGTTGCCGGGATTGTTCGGATCGGCCAGGTCCTCGAAGGCGTTCCACGCCCTGGGCGCCGTCTCCGGGGACGTGAGCCGGTAGTGGTTGTCGTGCCAGGTCTTCAGGTCGTTGTCGTTGGCTATGGGCATGTTCTCTGACCTCTTTGATGCCGGTTTGAGCGGTATTCTACCGTTCGGGGCCGGGTTCATTCTTTGGTCGTTTCCCTACGGATGGGCTGCGGAGTGGCTGCGCCTCTCCGGGTTTCCGTTCTCCTCCCTGTGCCAGTGGGGTTGCCTCATATTGCTGGTGGTTGCGTTTCCACGCGTCTTCCCATGATGCTCAGTTTCTCAGGTGCGGTCAGCGCGATGAGTTCCGCCGCGGCGTCCTTCTGGTCCGGCCGGCCGCTGGCCCGGAGGTCCCGGAGCAGCGTCAGCAGCTTGCCGAGGGCGTTCACGCCCCGCAGCATGTCCTCCTCCGGCTTCGCGCCCCACTAGGCGTCCCTGTGGGACATCTCCACGATGTCCATCGTTCCGGTTTCGCTCAGCGCCTTTCCGAACTTCTCCTGGTGCTGGATCAGCTTGACGGCGAGGGTCACGGCCATCGCGTCCAGCTTCACCTCCTCCCAGTCCCTGCGGAACCCCTGGCTGAAGGTGTAGGCTGTCTTTTTGGCTTCCATACCGGAACGCTCCCTGGCTATCGCCCGTTGCGCATCCGGGTTGCTGGGAAATTTCAATGCTTGGTACAACCCCTCCGGGCCCTGGAAGGTCAGGCCGTTGACGGCCAGGGGGTAGCCGAAGGTCATGTTTGAGAGTTGCCCGTGGCGTTCCCGGGATCTCATGAAGTGGGCGCACTCCGCCTTGCGCCAGATCCCTTCCGACAGTTCGATCATCATTATCTTTCTTCTCCTATGTTTGGGTTTTGCAAGACTGCGGTTTCGTAGAACTGTAATTCTGCGCAACCGCAGTTTTGTAAAACAACAGTTTTATGCAATTGGGGGTTCCGCCCGCGGGCAACTACGGGGAGGGCCTGCGGAATCGGGAGGCGGTCCTCGTGAGGCCGACGTGGACGCGGGCGGGGGGTGTGGTTGGCCAACCGGGAGAGTCTCCTGGCAGGCCGGCGCCGCCCGGCGGTCTGGGTCTGCCGCCGCTTGGAGGCTCAGCCTTCGGGAACGGCGGCAGGCCGTTCCCGGTTCTCGTTCAGGAACCGGGCCGGGTCTCTTACGTTGGCCGTCCCTCTTCAGCGTGAAAGCGGGTTCAGTTCACCATGCACCGGAGCCGGGTCCGCCCCGTGGGAAGATAGCTTAGTCCTTCTCCTCCGGGCCGGGAGGTTGGGTGCGTGCGGCGGCTTCGATCTCGCAGAGGCCGCAGATCTCGGGCTCCGGGCGGGCTTCGGCCTCGGCCTCCCAGGTGTTGTCGCAGTGAGGGTTGGCGCAGGCCCTGGTTTCAGATTCTGACATTCTCTTCTTCTCCCGTCCTTTCCGGTATTTCGCTCATTCCACCATGCAGCGCAGCTGCGCCCGGCCGGTGGGCAGGTAGCGGAGTCCCTCCACCTCCTTGATGATCGCCGTGGAGGTGGAGCCGTCCCTACGGTGGACGGTGACCTGGTCTCCCGGCTCCGGCATGGGCTCCCGGTCGGGCCAGTAGGCGACGATCCCCCAACTTCCGCGTCCGGCGCGGCTCCAGGTCCAGCGCATGTCCTGCTTCTCGGGGTGGTCTCTCTTATAGCTGCACTCGGTGCAGAGTTCCTGCTCCTCCAGACCCCGGAACACCTGACCGCACTCGTTGCATGGCTTCCGGCTCATGCTATTCAGCTTCTTCAGGATCTCGTCGAATCCCCCGGCGTTCTCTTCAGTCATGTCGAGTTCCCTCCTCGGTGATTTCCGGCAGGGCGGCAGGCCCTTCCACAACGGGGGGGGCCCTGCCCTCGGACGTTCTCGGCTCCGGTCCCGATGCGCGGTTATCAGGCGCCGGCCCGCCGGCTCCCGCCGTGCCTATCCCGCTCCCTGGGGACTCTCCCGCAGAATGTGTTTCCGCACTCCAGCCAGCGTCATTCTTCCCCAGGCTGCCAGCATGTTCCACACTTCCGTCTCTCCCTGCGGCCTGGGC
The DNA here is from genome assembly GCA_965205385.1 of Dehalococcoidia bacterium. GTDB lineage: Bacteria > Chloroflexota > Dehalococcoidia > Lucifugimonadales > UBA3495 > CATOSP01. The sequence goes on along the minus strand of CBDBGS010000008.1, from coordinate 681,779 downwards.
GCTTCCTGTATCGGCCTGGGCGCTTCCCGCATCGGCAGTTTGCCCATCGCCTTCTTTGCACGGCGCGGTATCTTCGGTCCCTGTACGCATGGTTCCCTTTGGATGGCCCCGGCGTGATGCCGTCGAATCATGGGGGCCGGGCTCTTCTTGCTCATTCTATTTTCTCTCCTTCCGTTCTGCCTGTTTGCCTTGAGTTTCCTGCTCATCGGGGCGCCTGACCGCGGCGCTTCCCGGCCTGCCCCCGCAGAAGGAGCAGTTGCCGCGGCGGTCTGAGTCGATGAAGTGGCCGTGGCGCCGGATGAGCCTTGTCTCCGTCCCCTCCGTGAGGGCGGGGGTTTCCGGCTGTTTCATAAGTCCTCCCTCGGGTTCTGCTCGTTGAACGCGGCGATGCGGTCCCGGAACCACGACAGCGGACGGCCGGGGCCGTTCCGGTCAGCCCAGTCGCGGAAGAACTCGTGTACGTCCTTCTCTGGGACGCCCGGCCTCGCCAGCGTGCCCAGGAGAAGCACCGGCCCGTCCGTAATGCCGCGGGCCGCATACCAGTCGCCGGTCTCCCGGGCGTGGACCACCATGTAGCTATGTCCACTCGAGATGTGCGGCGGCCGAATCCAGGAGTCCACCGCGTGGTCGTCCCAGTTGAATCCGCCGTAGTCGGATTCCGGGGAGGGCCGGCCGCCCCTGGCTGTGTAGAACGCCTCGATGTTCTCGAACTCGGTCATTTCTCTTTCCTTCCCGGACTCGCCGGGTCCGGGTCCAGCCTCATGCTGAAGGGAAACTGGGGCTCCCGGCAGTAACTCCACGCCTTGTCAGATTGCGACCGGAGCATGTGGGCAGCCACGGCCATGAGCCCTCCGGCTAGCCGGGTGCACTGCTCGCCGGTCATGATCCCGGTCTGGTCCCGGGCCAGGTTCGCCGCGGTCTCCAGCAGCATCGCTCCGATGGGCGGCAGGGCTTCGCACTCCTCGTCCAGCCTCACCGGCGGCCCGTTTTCGTCCGTATCCGGCATGCGCTCCAGGATGGCCAGCGCGAGCCGCATCATTTGTCCTGCGGACCCGGTGGCTGCTAGGTACTCGTCCTTTCCCGACAGCACCCAGTGGTTCAAATGATCGTCGTACCAGAGGTTGAGCCGGTTGGACACCAGGCATCCCTCCCACCTATCGCTCATTTCGTTTCTCTCTCCTTCTCATTCTCGCGTTCCAACAGGGGCGCCAGCAGCCGCGCGCCCCGCTCGGGGTCCCCCGGGCAATCGTTGTCGAAGACCACCGCCCAGTTGGGATCGTCGTGGTGGGTGTAGTATCTGAGACTGCTGGACCCGAAGTGGCCGACGACCCGGCCGTTGCCGTGCAGGAGGTCCTCCAGCCCCGCCTCGCGGTGTACCTCGGCGGAGGTGAAGGCGCTGCATTGCAGCGCGTGGGCCAGGGCGTCCATGACGTCTTGATTGATGATGCCGGGCCGGAGGCTCCTGGCCTCCGGGTCCGGCCCGATGTACGCGTTTATCATCTCTTTCCTGGTGCGGTGCGTACCGCTTTCTTTGTGAACTGACGCCCCGGCTGGGTGGTCTTTTGGCAGTCCGTCCGTGGGCCCGCGCCGTCCGTTTTCCGTTCGTCCGGGAGTTCACCGTGGGCCCGTCCACTGGGGGTTCCATCCGAGTTGCTTGCTGTCCCGCGCTCCCCGGTCCGGGGTCAGCGCCCGTTTTTCCCGCATTGCCCTGGCGTAGTACTCGCCGGCCTCTCCCTGGAAGATGGTGTCGCCTACCTCCCCGAAGCGCCACCTCCTCAGCAGGCCCAGGTGGTCCTGGCGGTCGATCCATTCCTTCTGCTCCTGGGTCACGGTTGCTTCTCGTCTTCCCGGGCGTCCCAGAAGGCCCGGCCGTACGGCGGAAGCCCCGCGTACACCCGGTGAGTGTTCAGCATGTCCCCGTCTCCGTACCGCCTCTTCACGAACTTCTCCAGCTCCAGGCGCATCTCCTCGGACGGCCGGTTCTCCACATGGACGTAGCGCGCCTGGGGTACGTCCTTACGGGCGTTGTCGACGACGTAGGAGTCCGTCATCCCGTCGAAGTTCCCGAGCCGGTACGGCGCCGTTATCCGTTCGATCTCCGCGGCAGCCTCCGGGGCCTGATCGGTTACGGCCACGTCCACCGATGACGTGCCCCGGCTGCGGCTGGTCACCCGGGCCGGTATCCCGGCCTCCTTCAGTTTCTTCCGTATCTGTGCGGCCGCCATCGCGGGCGGGCTCTTTTCAGATGTTCTCATTACCGGTCTCCCTCTTGATTTTTCATCCTGATTTCCCCGGCGGGTTCGCCGATGCCAATCTATTTGTTCTCTCGGTGGTTGCCGTCCAGACGGGTATCTCTCAGGCCGGCCCCAGCCAGCGCACAGCAACGGGGCCGGCCCCCGGAGCGATTACCTGAGCATCTCTTCCAGTTGTCCAGCTTGTTGTCCGGTATGGGGATGTGGGCGGGAGCGTGGATCGTCCTCCACGACTTCAATGCGCCGCACGGAGTTGAGGGGCTATTCCGCCATGTTGACGCAACGGGACGTGGGAGAGGTTTGGTGCAACTGCCCTGACGCCAACAGCCGGCCCCCGGCCGGATGGCGAGCGCCGGGGACGGCAGGCAACAATGGCATGTGGAGATGGCCGACAGGGGACGCTGGGACTGAATGCGGAAGTGGGCGGTCGTAAGTTGGGGTCTTGCCTGGCGCTTCGCACCGTCTACCGGGGTGGTTCTTGGTCCTGGGACCTATCGTTTTCGTCTGTTCGCCGTTGCGGCGGTGAGACCAAAGAGGAACCGAAATGCAGTCTAGGGAAGGACATTTTGGGTAGAACGCCGCAGTCTATTCTGCCGCCCACACTTCCCCTGTGCGATGGTCAATCCATGCCGGCTTGCCGGGGTGGCGAACCGCGAACCACATGATTCGCAACGTCCCTATGACCCAGGCCACGAGCGGATGGCGCCTCTTCCGTTCAGGTACAGGCAAACTCGCTTCGGGAATGTCCTCTGCCATATTTTCCCTCTGGAATCCAAGGTTTCGCCCCGGGAGTTGACTGAGTTTTTCAGTCTATCAGTGACAGGAATCTACCACAATTTGCTTTTCCGCCATTGCATCGGTTTCGCCGTTCGCGCCCCTCTTGCCCCGGACCAGGTTGACCATCTCCTTTCCCGTGACCGGCCTGGCCCCCATTGCCAACGCCTCCCGCCGCTTTGTCTCCGATACGTCCAGGTGCTCCTTCTCCGTTCCCGGGCTCTGTATGTAGGCTGACAGGCCCAACTGTTCCGCCGCCTCCCGGAGTTCCTCCGGCGTGTCCGCCATGAGGTGGTTCATCAACATCCGCCCAAACGGTATTCTGACGTGGTCGACGTAGAGCATTCCTTCTCCCCTGCAAGCCGTCTTTTGGCGGGTTGCCTTCCGGCTGGGACGGCGGGTGGTGTGTGTCCGAGCCCGCGCTGGCTGGCGCCGGTGTTATCATGTACCGGCGCTGGAATAACCCCCAAGCCCGACGGAATGACGATGGAGTGAGCCGTGCCCGGTCGATCCAACTGGTACTACGAACACCCGCCCTATTGCACCTGCAAGGACTGCGAATTCAACCTTCCACGGTCTCGCAACCCACTCGGAGCGGCGATACGTGAGATTCGGCTACGCGCCCAGCGGCCAGTTGTATTGCCCCAGGCGGTGGACGATGCCATAGGACGGATTAGGAGGGCTGTCAAATGGAATTCGAGACATGAACCTAGGCAGTGACACGGATCGGATGATTGGTAACGGGTATCACCCTGATCCTGTTGGCGGGATGTGGTGGCGGTGTGAACGATGAGGAAAAAACGTTGCAGGTAGCAGAGGCGTGGACCGCTTCCTGTTCCTGGCGTTCTATCCGCCGGATCTTGCTCCGTCCATCATGTCCAGGCTCCGTCACTGCCGGAAGTACTTGCTGAGCCGGAGTCCCTGCCCCTGGTAGGACGACCCGGCGCCGGCCCCGTAGAGTACCTCCGGCTCCGCCAACATCTCCTCGAACTCCAGCCGGCACACCGGCTGGCCGTGCTCCAGCATGAATGGCGCGTCGTGGGCCCGGATCTCCATCACCGCCCTGGCCGCCTCTCCTTCGTACCCGAACCCCGGGTCGAAGAACCCCGCGTAGTGGGTCCGGAACTCCCCGCTCCGGGGGTCCAGCGCCACCATCTCCGCCGCCAGGTCCGGCGGTATCCGCATCGCCTCCCGGGAGGCCAGGAGATAGAGCTCCTCGGGCTCTAGCACGAGCTTCCGGCCGGGCTCGGCCTGTACCGGTTCCCAGAAGTCCCCGGCCTGATTGCCGCCCGCCTCGGTCAGGTCGAGCAGCCCGCTGTTCCGGCGTGCCCGGTATCCCACCGTCCCGTTTTCGTTCCCGCCCCCGGCCAGGTCCACGCTGAGGGGTACTCCCCCGTCCAGTTCTCCTGGGCCGAACAGGCAGGGTCCTCCTTCCAGCAGCGCCAGGGGCTCCCGTAGGTGCCGTTCCAACAGGTCGTCTCCGCTGATCCGGGGGTCCCCTCGCAGGAACCGGACCTGGTTCAGGGAGATCCCGGTCCTGATCCGGCAGGCGAAGGACCTGGATACGATCTCCAGGTACATCCGGCCCCGGTATCCGGGAGCGACGTTGTCGAACTGGGCGGAACCGTCGGTGATGATCCGGGTGAACAGGTCCATCCTCCCGGTGGAGCTCCGGGGGTTGGCGCGGGCCCGGGTGTCCGGCGGCAGGTCCAACTCCTCCATGAGGGGCGCCAGGTAGGGCCGGTTGATTTCCAACACAGCTCCCCGGTCCAGGGGTAGGGACTCCATTGCCAGGTCCTCCAGCCGGCCCTCGACGCTGCCGTTGTGGGGCAGAAAGCTGCACCGGAGCCGGTGGGCCATATTGCCCAGCCGCAGGTCCAGGCTGGCGGGCTGGAGGTTCTCCCGGGGTATCGGAGAGTGGGGGCTGACGATCATGCCCCCGGCCGCCGCTTTCCTCAGTTCCTGGATGGGCATGACGCCGTGGACCTTCGGCGGCATCTTTATCCTTAGAATCTTTTCTTCTCCGGGCGCGTGAGCCCCTTGAGGTTATTCGCTAGGGTATGTGGACATCTGGTCCCATTTCCACGATTTCCATCGTATCGGGGTCTATTCTGAGTCCGTATATACCGTGCAATAAGTCTTGCACCGCATCTGCACACGCGAGACATAAAAACACCGTCCCTCCGTCCGCGGGCTCAAGGACCATGCCAACCGATTCCTCGCTGATTGACTTCTGACAGGTTTGGCACTCAAGCAAGGTCCACCTCTCTGAATGTCCACACCCCCCTGGGTTTCTTTATCAACGGGGTCGTGACGGCGGTGCGGCGTCAGGGCCGGCCGTCAGAAAACCCGCCGCATGTGAGTGTCCTCCGCCGCCCAGAGACCGCGCAACTTCCGATACGTCGAACTCCCCGCCGCTTCTGAGACTCCACTTCCGTTGGTCTCCCCGGTCATGGTAGGCCGCCGCGAAGGGCGCGTCCGGGAACTTCTCCAGCAACGCCTCACAGGCCTCGGACGCAAGCAGCGGCGTGTTCACCACCGGCACAGTCCAGTCGCCAATTGTCCGCCAACCGGAATGCCGGACGATTCTCTCCACCTGCAGCCGGTTGTGCCGCAGGATGGCTTCTCCCTCCCGGGCCAGTTTCCCGGCGTCCAGTTGGTCCCATACTCTGAAGTCCTTGGGGTATGACTCCAGGGCGGCCGAGATATCCCGGGAATCGGGCAGCTCCCACTTCCACAGGTCCCGGTCCTCAACGTAGAGGAGTATCTCCGGTATCTCCGGTATCTCCGGTATCTTCGACTCTTCGTGGAACCAGCGCCAGGCCAGGACGGCCCCGCTGTGTGATGTATCGAAGTGGCAGCCGGGCAGATCTCCGATTTCCTCCTCCGCGGTCTCGTGATGGTCCAACAGGACCACCTCGTGCCGTTCCATGAGTTCCAACATCACATTCCTGGGAAAGGAGAAGTCCAGGATGTAGACCACGCTCCCGTGTTTCATCTCCGGCGGCGGCTCGCCGTAGCTGCAGGAGTGATAGCGCACTCCGGCATATCCCAGTTTCCGGTATGCCGCCCAGGCGGCGCCGAACCCGTCGGCGCAGTCGCGGTGGTACAGGACGTTGACGTTGGTGTTGGTGTTCATCTTTTCCTTCTTTCCCGTATTCAGTGTTCGGCCCGGGATGCGCTGATGAGTGTCTCCGAGAGGTCCATGCCGTGGTTCTGGCCGATTCCCGCAACCCTGAGGACGATGCCGCCCGGCTCGAAAGGTATGCCTATGGGATGGCCGCTGGTCGAATAGAGAAGTTCGGGGCCGGGGCGCATGCCGACGAGGTGGGTTCCCAGCATGATGGCGTGGGCCAGGTGGACTTTGTTCATGATCTCCGCGGGGGTGAGGGCTCTTCCCGCCTTTGCGGATCTGGCGATCACCTCGTTGGCCACGATTCTCGCGTCGTGGAGCATTTTCCCGTCCCTCTTCGTCTGCTGGTTGGGCTCCGGTCCGTCTACCGGTAGTGCCGTTGAATCTCCGAGGCGTAGCGCCGTCCCAGGCCGGCCCCGTTCTCCTCGAGCCATTCCGAGAGCCTGGTGAGAGTCGGCGGTTGGGACTCCGACTTCGACACCAATAGCCCCGCGGAGAGTCCCTTGATCTCGTCCCTCGTGAGTACGATGTCCCCGAGGAACAGGCCCAGGACCCGGCCGGCCGCGTAGGTCAGCGCCGGGGGGGACGGGAGCACCAGGCAGTGAGCGCTTATCCGGTCCCTGAGCAGCTTGACCATGCCAGCGTAGGTGAATACCTCAGGCCCCACAGCGTCGATTTCCACGTTGTCCTCTCCCTGGGCCGCGTCCACGGCCAACCTGGCCAGGTCTTCGACGAAGACCGGCTGGATGCCGTAGTTGCCTCGTCCCGGCAGCAGGACCACCGGGAAGCGGCGCAGCGTCCAGGCGATGTTGTTCAGCAGGATGTCCTCGGCGCTGTACAGGACGGTGGGCCGGAGGATGGCGTACGTGACGCCGGTGGTCCGCAGCGCCTCTTCCAGCTGTCCCTTGCCCCGGAAGTAGGGCAAAGGCGACTCCGGGTCTGGGTTGGTGATGCTGATGTGGACGATACGCCTCACCCCGGCGGCCCTGGCGGCTTGGAACATGGTCCTGGTCTGTTCAACGCATTGCTCGTGGGTGCGTCCCTTGTGGGAAACTCTGATCCAGTAGGTGTTGAACAGCGTGTCGGTGCCGCGCAGCGTCTCTTCCAGCAGGTCTGGCCGGTCGAAGTTGAATGGGTGGAGCGGCACCCGGTCGCCGAAGGGATTGGCGCGCTCTGGATGGCCGGTGATGGATTGCACCCGGTGTCCTTCCTCCAGAGAAAATTGCGAAACTCCCTCGGCGGAAATAGGCCAGCGGACTCCGTCTAGATGAGTGACGAATATCGGATTGGCTGAAACCCCGGATTTGGGGCTTTGACGGGCCCCGATTGCCCGACGATATTCGTCCATGACGCCCCGCCCCAGCCCATAACGAAACCGAAGGCTAACGCCGCAATCACGACCTCCATCAGATGCATCCTTTCCGCCGGGGGGGCTTTGCACAAAAAGTCCCTCCTGCACAAAAAGTCGGCGGTCTGCACAAAAAGTCCCTCATCAGTCAAACAATGATGCGGTCCCGCAGTCTGCGGTCCAAGACTTCTGTGATAACCGCTCTTGGGATTTTCATTTGCGACATCAGGAACCCAACGCCCAAGCAGATCAAAACCTCCGATTGTTGGAAAAATGCTTCACCGTCAGGCTCTAGGGTGTTCTCTCCCCAATCCAAATGTGCGGTATAGTTATCTCGTATCTTCATAACGCGGTCCGCCCAGTCCCGTCTCTCACCACAGTCCATGTCTTTGAAATAACAAGTTTCCGACAAGCCTGCTCTCTCAATAAACTGAATCAGGCTGGGCACCGACGCCCTTGATTCGCCCTTTCTATACCCTCCCAGTCGGCCTGGTCTGTGGGGTCCAAGACACTGGGAAAGCAATCTTTCCACAGATGTGAAGGCTGCATTGAATCGTAAATCAACGGGAATATGAGGGGTGAAATAGTGAGATAGCAACCAATCGACCGCCGGACCGTAGTCGTCACATACCCTAAACCACTCTCGGATTATGTCGCTCCCACTCTCTCCTATACCCACGCCGTCGTAGATACGAATATGGGCGTCATCTTCGCCTCTTCCACCAAGCCATTCTGCAAACAACTCCACATTCTTATACCAGTTCCGTCCGGGGTCAACTTCAAGCGGGCTTATAAAGGAGACACTGTTGACCACAGCAGGCACGTTGACAAGCACTGTCAACAGCTGTTGGAGTCTAAAAACTAGCTTGGTGAGGCTTTCAACCGGAACTTGCTCTGCCGGAATTAACCTGACCCAACTTAGCGGCTCGGCCTTCAGCCAATTCCCCTTACGGGTCCACCCGGTACTCAATCCTGCACTACGCCATATCTCAACAGTAAAGTCCAGGTTCTCCGACCGGCAACCTGGGATGGTTATGCACTCATCGGGCAAGAAGTTTGCGGACCGTGGTTCCCGGCTTGTTGTGGACCAGTCAAATTCGACTAAATTGCTCCCACTCAACCATTCCTGCAATGGCCACATCGAAACAGTCAACGATTCGGCGTCTATTTGTTCGCCACCTAGAAACATCAGATTCCCTTTGAATACTTGGTGGCAAATATACTTCTGTGTTGCTCCTGGCGTGCCCATGAAGCCAGAAGTGGAGCATTTAAGGCAATCACGCAATGTCACGCATTGCATCCCCCCATTCACGAGGCCGAGTATGGTCTGCATTTCGGCGTTCCTGGACCAGTCTTTTAATTGTCCCGATAACTCCAATGTGCAGGTGATCCCACTTCCATAGGTCAACGTACCCGGGACTTTATGAGTCTCATCCCCGTCTATCCAGAACTCTCCACCTTTCGTTTCGGACATTTACTGCAACCTCGCTTTGCTCCAAAAGTCGTGTTTGATGCAAAAGTCTGTCCAAGCCGCTAATCACTCCGCCCCGGAGTCGAGCATCACTTGCTGTTGTACCCCGGCTTTGCAAGAATCTCCTAATTGTTGATATGGCTCGAAAGACCTGTGCGATAGGGCTGGGTTCCTCGAAGGTCTTGAGCGCCACTGAAGGCCGCATTGTGTTCATACAACATTCGTTGAGCGAGACTGCGTTCGATGTTTAACGACTCGGCCATCTCGAACTCAACATCCGCACCGTACAGAATTTCGGCCATTTGCCGATAAACTCTAGGCCGCTCCAACGGGACTTCTACCGGTTCATTCTTGCGCCACCCACGGGCACCGATCTGCTTGAACAGAGTACGGTAGCGCTTCTCCGGGATGATTCCCAAATCACGCGCCCGGCGAACGATCATCTGTATGGAAACCTGCCATCTTGATTTGAGTCGTGAAGCTATGGTCAAGTTCAACTGATCGGATACTGATCGGCGCATCAATTCTTCTGGAAGAAGGAAGGCTGCGGCGAAGTCGTTGGCCTCCCTCTCCGCATCAGGACTTTCCGTACCTTTATGCATGACCAAGTGTCCAAGTTCGTGAGCAACGTTGGACCTGATACGATCCCCCGCAAGTCCCGCGGAGAGTACGATTATTGGGCGCTCGCCATCTATTTCAACCCATGTTGAAAAGGCGTCGATGGTCTCAGGGGCTACAGGCAATCTAAATACGACGGCACCGTGGTGCTCTAAGAGATTAATAGCATGCGGTAGCGGCCCCTGGTGGTCGATACCCAAGCTGGCGCGGGTTAGGCCGGCCGCTATGGCAGGTTCATCCCACACGGGCAACTCGGGCCTCGGAAGACTGAGAGAGGCTAGCATAGTTTGCGTCTGTTCGACAAACAGCTTGGTGAATTGGTGGACTTGCTTTCGCTCTACCGCTCGAATTTTGGTGCGGGACCGGTACGACAAGGAACCTGGCTCGAAATGCGGGAAGGGTCTTTCCTTGAAGAAAGCGGCTTTCACCTTCGTGGCCTCTGCTATAGCCTGTAACACCGCAGGCGACGGCGTACGTTTGTCGTTCTCTACAAGGGCAATGGCCGCTTGTTTGATTCCGACAATGCCACCCAGTTGCGCCTGAGTAAATCGGTGTAACTCTCGCGCTTGCTTGACTCTCTCACCGTAGATCAATTTGACTCGGCACCCCCCCTCCGTATTTGTTGCTGGGGGCCTTTCTCTGCACTGCAATTTCAGACGGACTGTCAACAGTAGCATCAGATTCTTCAAAGGGCAGAAGCCACGGAACTTGAACGATGAATTTGACTTCTACGGTTCCGTCTGGATTCACACCCGTTGGCAATGCGAGCTTCAGATCGAATTCGGTATAGTCCTTGTCGAGGAATTCCCACAGAAGCACGGCGTTGGGACGTTGTTGGAAAGGGAAGAGACTGATTTGTTGGCACATGAAGGCCCGACGTCGTTCTGAATCACCAGATGGAGGAATCCCGCCATTCTTAGACCTGAGTACCTTGAATCCCCACTGGTTTCTGTAGACACCTGCGATACCACTGTTAGACAAGTCGGCGAGGAATGATTCCTCTTCGTCCACAAGGAAGAGATCTATCTGTTTGAGATACGCGCGGACTCCATGTCGCAACATATGGGCAGCCAAGCCCGCGTCAACTTCGGGGTCGTGACGTCTGAAGTATGGAAGCACTCTTTCAGCTGCAACCATTGGGAATGCGTGGAACAGAAGGGCCGTCAGACCGGATAGTTCTCGGAGCGCCTCAAGTTCGTCTGGCATAGTTATACCGCGCTTCATATCATTCATTGCAATAAAATACACAATTGCTAAATACAAAGCAAGCATTTAGCAGCAATAATATCTCGCATATTATTGCTGAATTCGCTAAGTCGTGTCTGCCCTAAGAAAGAGGGTCAAATCCCTCAAAATTATTACAGGCGTCCGGGCTGACCAAACCAGTCGTTGGTATATGAGTAGAGCGACCCGAAATGCAAACGGCGGAATCCATAATGGTTCAGCCGATTGTCGTTATGAGCGTCAGGCGCCCTGTAGTTTCGCAATTTTCTCTTCCTCCAGGAGCAACTTGACGATGTACCTCCCGGTATATCCGGTGGCCCCGGTTACCGTATGGAGTCTGTTCGTTCCGCTCATACGCCCTCCTGATCGTCCGGTTCTTTCTTTTCCCCAGTCCGTTTTACCACCTGTGCCCGGTTTGCTCTTTGGCGGGGCCGGTGATCTGCAAGACCCTCCACCCGTTTCCTTCCTTCAGACTATCTGGCTGGCTCCGGCCCCGCCGTCCGCACGGCCGCGGACCTGAATTCCGGCTCGGCGGAGAGTATCCGGTGCCGCGTCACCAGCAACTCAAACGGAACGGTGATCCTTGTCGTGAACGCTCTCTTCCCGGGGGGAGCCGCCGGCACGTCCACCGACATGACCGCGGTGACCCGGGTGCGGCCCTCCGGCCTGCCCTGGATTTCCCCGTGGGACTGGAAGCTCCAGTTGATCTCCTGGAGGCGGTTCCGGCGCTCTATCTCCCGGATGAGCCACTCCCGGTCCACTCCGGCTAGCCCGGGGTCTTGGTCCATCGCCCAGTCCGCTATCCTGGGTACGTGGCCGGTCTCCTCCCTGGTGAGCTCGTAGACCGACCAGTGCAGGGCCGCGGACTCCGGGCTCTTGCCGTATCCAAGGGCAAAGTCCTTACCGGTGACCGCCTTGTCCACCGTCACCGCCAGCATGGCGGCAAACATGCCGATGACCACCACTAACATCATCAGCATGCCCCACATGAGTAGGTCGTCTGTCTTGCTCATGTCCCTCATCTGGTCCTTTCCGTTCATCCTTTCCCTCCTGTCGCACTCTCCGCCGGGCCGATCACCCTGCGGCGGAGCCGCCTCCTCTGCGTGTGAGTTTAGCTGCCAATGCAGACCATGAAAGTTGCGCTCTTAGTGTTCCACGTCAGGGATTCGATGTATACGTGGTCGAACCGGGTGGACCCGAACCGTTGCACTTGGGCGAGATAGATGGCGTGCGCGGTCATCTCCGGGTCGAAATGCCCGCCCCGGATTACAACGCCGTTGTAGGTAATGTCGGCGTCTGGCTCGTACTGGAAATTGAAGTTGTACACGCCGTCGTCCATGCCGCGGGGGGGGGGGGGCCAACTTCAGGGGCTGGGACAAATAGGCTTTGCGGAAGGTCTCGCGGAATGCGTCCTCGTTGTCCTCGGTGATCTTGCCCTCGTTTACCAGGCGGTTAACCAGGCTGTCGTAGTTGATGGTGTCGTACATTGACCACCGCATTACCGGGTGCTTCAGGTCGCCTCTGGTCAACTGGTCAGACATGTTGCCTCTCACATGCGCCTTGGATTGACTGGGCTCGGGCCCGGCCTGGAGCGCATAGCGCGGTTGCTGTCCTGGATGTTCTGCCGCCTCTTGCGGCTCACCTGGTCCCTGTTGGCCTGGCGTTGCTGCCGTTTCCTAATTTTTGGAATCCGGCGTGGTCAGTGGTTGGGAAATTTGTGTTGGTCGTTTGCTGCGTCCTCATTGAGTGGCTGCGGCTGCTCCAAGACCTCCGGGTTGCCCGCCGTAGAGTCTCCCATACGTCAGGAAAACCTCGTCCGAGGCGTTGCCGTTTTGTATGCCCGTGAACGCGAGTGACGTCCCCACTGGCACGCTGGCGGATAAGGACAAGACCAGGACCGGTGGCCACCATGGGGATTAAGACCGCATTTTCCGGTTGGCCTCTATGCGGTCAGTTCCGCCGTAAGCTCAGCGCGGGCCCCGTACAGGTAGACGCTGCACGAGCTTGCCCATACCTCGGCAATCAGGCTGTTGTCGGTATCCAGTGTTAGGTCGTACATCCTGTAGGCCGCCTCAATCCGCACCCGAACATAGATTTTGCGAGTGCCCACGGACACCTCGGCGTATAGTTTCCGCTTCTTGATGACGGACTGGAGATGGTCTCGGCTCACGATTTCCTGGTACATGTTGTCAGGGTTTGCCTGTGCTCCTTCCAGGCTGGACCGGTAGGACTCTCTCATCTCCGCGCCGGCCCGTTCCTGTTCTTCCCGCTGGGCCCGGAACATGGCATCCGAGCAGTCTCGCATGATGCTGTTGGTGGACATGTCGGGCCCGCCGCAGTTCTCGCAGAGAATGCTGTCGCACCGGGCGCAGTACCGGGCCCCGGCGATCATCAGGGCGTGGATGGGAGCTACCCTGGTCTCCCCGGCCGGCATGGACACGGCCACGCTGTCCCCTCCGCAGTGGGCGCAGTTCAGCATCGTCCGCTCCGGTCCGTCCGGAACTGCGAGCGGGTGGTTGTCTCTCATCATGCTGTTTCTCCTCTTCAGGTTGTATTCCGCCCAGGCGGGTGGTGACGCGCTCACTCCAGGTGGGGCATTGCCCAGTGGTCCGGCACGATGGATATCTTCATGATCTGGGCGATGCACTGGGCGCATTCGGTCCTGGCCGGGTCTTCCGGGGTGAGCTGGACCAGCCCTCTCTGCCCGCAGGTGACGCAGGTCCCGAGCCTGACCAGGTGGATGCCGTTCCCGTGGAGCGCTCCCTCCTGGTCCCGGTCCATGAACGTGATGTGCACGGCGGTCCCGGGACTGAGGACCCGGGTGTCGATGTTCTGTCCGGAGAGCGCGAAGGTTATGGGTTCGTTGTCTCTGACCGTTCTCATCGGCTCGTGCGGGGTGGGGCTGATGTTCATCCGGTAGGTCCTGGTTTTGAGCAGCCCGGAGGGGACTGTTTCATCTCCGATCTGTTCGGGGTCTGATGTAACGATTGCGGTGGGATTCATCTGGCCTCCTGGAATCTTGCTAGAAATTCTCGTTGTTCAAGATCACGTTTTTCCGTGTTTCCAACCGGGTGTGCGCTGCGCCGGCTCACTGTGGATTTTCTCCGGCATCCGGTACCGCGAGGATCGCCCCCACCAGGGCGGCGGCCAGGTGGACGGGCACGGCGTTGCCGATCTGCTTCGTCACCTCGCCTATGTTGCCGGCGAACTCGTATGACGTCTCCTCGTCGTCGAAGCCCATGGCCCGGGCGAGTTCGGAGTTCTGAAGCATGCGGAACCGGATGTCCAGCAGGTGGGGGACGTGGTTGATGAGGATGATCCTGCGCGGGTCGATGCCCTCCTGGACCGCCTGGCTGAATATCGCCTCCGACAGGGTCGGCCTCACCAGCGCCCCGGCCCCGTGGCCTGTGACCGCCGGCAGGGGATCCTGTACATCGCGGACCCGTGGTTGCTGGCTCTCCCTCTCTCCGAAGTTCGGCACGATGTAGGGCTGCGCCAGGTGGTGGACCAGGTTCATGTCGTTCCGCGTCGTCAGGGTTGGCAGGGGTTGGTCGATGGTCCTGACGTAGCTGCCGTTGCCCCCGGTCTGCCCGGACTGGACTAGGAGCGGCCTGACCAGCCCCAGGCCCCTCCGGGTTGTCGGGCTGTTCAACGGTTCGTCCAGGGACGGCGTCCTGCGTTCCTCGGCGCCTTCCTCCGAGGCCGTGCCGCCGTGGTTGATCTCGACCAGCGTCGGGCTGGCCAGGGCGTGCCGGTCACGGGTAGTGACCGTCGGCAGCGGATCCTCCACGCTGCTGGCGCCGCCGTTGCTGTAGTACTGGATGAGGACCGGCTGGGCCAGGGCGTGCTTGTTGCACTTCGTGATGGCTGTGAGTGGGTCATCCACACCCTGGGCGTAGCTCTGTCCGTAGTAGTGGATAATCGTCGGCTGCACCAGGTATCCCGGCCCCTTGGTCGTTATGCCGGGGACCGGGTCCTTCATGGATTTGGCCGGGATCCTCCGCTGGTGGGAGAGGACGAAGGGCTCCCTGACGGGCCGTATGAGGGAGATGGCCCCTTCGGTTGCGATGGTCGGGACCGGATCGTCGGTCGAACGGGGGGTGGCCCCGCTCTGCTGTCCGAGCATGAATGGATGGAGGCCCGGTTCCACCAGGAAGCTCCCGCCCCCGTGGTTCGTGGTTGCGGACGGTATGGGCTGGTCCATGCCCTTCGGCGCGTTGTTGTTCCGGTTGGCTGCGACGAACGGCTCCGGTCTGGCGTTGACCAGGTATCCCGCCTCCGGGCGCGTTATGGCCGGGACGGGGTCGTCCTCGGGTTGTTCCTCTAGGTCCAGGAGCCTGACGTACAGGGGGGCCAGCGGGCCTCCGAAGCGTTCCAGTCCTCTGGCTATCCTCCGCCGGGTCTTGACGCTGAGCGGTTTCTTCCGGTACTTCGGGTCCTCCAGCAGGGACCGGCCCAGGTTGTCCCAGTCGATGATCTCCCTCGCGCCCCTCCATGGAAGCCGTCCGGGCAGCATGCCGGTATCGCCCTTTGCGTGGGACGGTTCGGGCCACCGGATCGGCAGCCCGTCCTTCCGGGCCATCAGGAAGAACCTTGTGCGGGTGGTGGCGTCGCCGTGATCGGCGGCGTTCAGCATCCTCCACTCCGCGTGGTACCCCATCGCGCCGAACGTGAGGAACCAGGCCTGGAACGTCTGTCCCCTGAGCCGCTTGATCGGCTTGCCGGTGTCGGGGTCCACCGGCCCCCATTTGACGAACTCGGGGACGTTCTCGATCAGCACCGTCCTGACGTCGATCTTGTCGAGCCAGTTCATGACCGCCCACGCAGGCATTCTGCCTTGGTCGTGGATTGGCTTGCCGCCCCTTGCCCGGGAGTGGTACTTGCACTCCGGGCTGGCCATCAGGAGGTCCAGCCTTCCCTCGGGGACGATGGCCTCTGGGTCGGCGCGTTCCAGGTCCTGCACGTAGTGGCGTGCCGTTGGGTGGTTCAACTGGTGGGTTTCCACGGCGACGGGCCAGTGGTTGACGGCCACTAGGTCCATCCTCCCGCCGGTCGCGGCGATGGCCTTCTCGGCCCCGGTGACGATCCTCCCGCGCCGCAGAAGAGGTCTGCGACCATGTAGGTCTGGTCGGTCTGGCCGGTTTTCGTGTTCTTGGTTTCAGCTTTCATCCGTTGCTCCTGGCGGGGTTCCAGTCCCGGCTATCTCCCGGCGTGGCGGCGCAGGTACTTGGTGGTCCGCGTGCCTCCGGTCTTGTCCCAGATGCAGCGCAGTCCGCAGAATTCGCAGGTCCTGCGCGTGATCTCATGCACCACGCAATGGCTGGTCAGGGTATCGGTCTTCGAGTCCGTGTAGTGATGCCCGGTCAGGCCGGGCAGGCAGGGCGGCTCCATGAAATGGATTTCATCCAGGTACGGCCGGCCGTCTGAGTCCCAGCAGCGCCGCAGCGCGTCGGGCCGGGCATGGTGGGTGAGGGTGGTCTCGCTGGTCATCGCGTGGTCCTCCCTGTAGAACTTCGTTTCGGCAGTCTCCGTGCATGGGCACAGCCTGGGATGCCTCGCAGCGTCTGCACGTCCCGAAGGCATCGTGCAGGTCTAGGAGAGTTCCACATCGGCACCGCCACCTGCCGTCCTGGAACTCCGCTCCCTGGGCTGCCCACAGGGCGGTTATGGATGGCTCGACCTGTACGCAGCCGGGACAGCCGGGGGTGTGGGTCTTCGACACCCAGACCTCTTCCGTCGTGTATTCCAGGTGGAATTCATCGTCGCTGATGACGCTGTACACCCGGATGCCGCACCAGGTGGTTGCCTGGATGACCCCGTCGTAGCCGCCCCACCTGGTTGCTCCTATGGCGTGGACGTCCGCGCCCGCAGGTATTTCTCCCTCTGCGCGCGTCATTGGGCTTCTTCAGCCCGCCGGGTGGTCATCAGCACCTCCGAGAGAACGGTGTTCGGGTCCACGCCCGTCTCCTGCTCCGCCTGGCACCGTTCCAGGGCTTCGAGCAGGGTCTCTCCCGTGACCACCGGGTGTTCCGGGTCGGTCTCGTCCGAAAATTCCAGCTCCGGTCCGAAGGTGAGGGTCTGGACGTGGACCCTGAGCCTGCGGCCCTTCATCAGTTCCCGGTTCGCCCCGAGCAGTCTGACGATGAGGTTGAATCCCCGGTCCTGCCTCTCCCGGTACTCGCCGGCCTCCCGGCCCTCGGCCAGGTCGATGACGGCGACCTGCCCCAGGTCGGACACCAGGACGGCGTCGACGGTGAACACCCCGTCCTCCGTGCCGGTGAGGGGGTAGCCGTAGATCAGCTCGCCCGAGAGGGAGTCCGCCTTCCCGGCGATTTCCTCCAAGGCCCTGGTGGCCTGGGGCTTATGGTTGATCCCTCTGATGATGCAGTGGATCATCGCCTTTCTCCTTTCCTCGGTGCGCGGCCGCCCAGACTCAGAGGGGCAGGTCATCCACGTCGACCGGGTATTCGTACAGCGCCTCCCGCGGCCCCTGTGAACCTGCCGGAGGTCGCCCGTGAATCAATTCACTCCACTGGATGGTTTTCTCGAATTCGCCCAGCCGTTCCCTGAAGTCCTCGAAGTCCTCCGCTTTGGCCGCGGCGGTGAAGACGTCTGCCAGGATGCGCATGGCCAGGGCGCCGTTGGGACTGGCTTCCGGGTCCGGCCGGCTTTCCTTGGGCGTCCCGTCTTCCGGGTCCGGCCCGCTTTCTCTGGACATCCTGGCGGCTTCGGCCTCTTCTTTGGCGATCCGGTCGCAGAGCTCGTTGAAGTGGTCCCCGCTGTGGCCTTTCACCCAGGTCCAAGCGATCTTCTTCCCGGAGGCCAGCTTTTCCAGCTCTTCCCAGAGGTCCCGGTTCTTGACCGGTTCCTTCTTGGCGGTTCTCCAGCCGTTTCGATGCCAGTTCTCGATCCAGCCCTGGTTGAAGGCGTCGCAGAGGTACTTGGAGTCGGACCGCAGGACCACCGGCTCTTCCGATGCTCCGGCAATCCGCTCCAGCTTCCTCAGTCCCTCGATGGCCGCGGTCAGTTCCATGCGGTTGTTGGTGGTTTCTGGGGCTCCGCCCCGGAGGGTGGCGTTCATCCAGTCCGGGATCTCGATTATCGCGGCCCAGCCGCCCGGCCCCGGATTGCCTTGGCAGGACCCGTCGGTGTGGATCGTTATGTTCTGAATCATCGTCTTTTCTCCTGTCCCTTTCTGAATGTCCACCGGGGGCCGGCGGACAGCCACGGCAAGGGGCCAGCCCCCGGTTTTGTCCTCATTGTTCCAGGAGAAGCTTCTCCACCGGCATGACGGCCAGGGCCTCCGGGCGGCGCCTCTCGGGAGCGCTGGCCATGAGCTCGATGTTTTTCCCTACGTCAGGGCGGACACTTTGCCATGCTCTTTCGCCAGCGCCTCGGCGTCATGTTCCGGCAGGTAGCCGCCATCGTCGTGGAAGCTCGCTATCAGTCCTTTCTTCCTCCATGCCTTGATCACCTGGACCGCGGCGGTGCGGGCGGCGGGCAAGTCCGGCGCTGAGTGAGGCCTGCAGGATTGTGCGCCGTTCCACCGGTCTCCCCACACACGGGTCCAGCCGTACCGGGCTCTCTCGCAGCCTTCGCCCGGGCCCTCCATGTCGACCCGGACGCCGTAGAAGGCAATCGGCGTGTCGGCGCGGGGATGGTCTCTCTGGTCTACGTACCTGACCTGGTGGGGGAGGCCCAGCTCTTCCAGGACCTTCTTTGCGGTCATGGCGGCCTGTCTGATCAGCGGGTCGCAGACGTGGCCCGGGGGCCGCTTGTTCTCGTTGAATATCTCCTGGGGGAGTTGGTATTGGAGGACGATGTCCATGTCCATGCGTTTCTCCTTCATGCCGGTGTGTCCCGGCGGTTTGTTTGATTTTTCTTATCGGGTCCCTTCCAGGCTCTTCCGTTCCTTCCTGGAATTTCGTCCCGTACCTTCCGTCTCGGGTTGTGGGCCAGGGGGGATGTGCCTTCGGGGGAGCCTGTCGCCGGCTCCGCTCACGTCTTGTCCTCCGCCGCATATACCTGTTCCCACAGCAGCTTCTGGCCGGTCGGCGCCCGGTCGACCCTGGGCCGTTCCTTCCGGCTCCATGTCCCGCCGCCCCGTTCTCCGACCAGCCGCCACCCGGCGCCCCGGAGACTGGAGCCGCTCTCGACGGGCAGGGTGTAGGTGATCAGCCTGTGCCAGCCCAGGGCCCTTGCGGCCCGCCAGCAGGCTGCGAACAGCATCGAGCAGGCGTTTGGGTAACCATCCAATACGCACAGCCGCGTCACCTCGGCGGTCCAGCCGTCCTGCAGGCGCCGGGCCACCGGCCGTCCCACTATGGCCGCGCCGATAACCTTTCCCCCGCTGGCCGCTCCCACGGCGAACAGGCCGCCCTGCGGCGGCGGGTGATGCCGGTGGCGCCGTTCGACGAACAGGCGGGCGTCTCCGATGTACATGGGGACTATATCCAGGCTCATGCGTCCGTCCTGCGGGGTGGGCTGCCGGGGAGTTGCGCGGGATCGAATTTCATGCCGGTCTCCTCCGGCCCTCCGGGTTGGGTTCGGTGTGGAACTCTCCGCGCGTTCAGCGCTCTTCGCTTTCGCCAGGCCCGCTCGGGGTTGGAATGGCCTGCCAGCCTGGCTCGACCAACCCGGCCTCGACGGGTTCCATGTCGTACTTCTCCCGGTTGGCGAGGGCGGCGCGGCCGCTGTCCGTGATGCCCACGGGCGCGGCGTACCGTTCATCGGACCATTCCCCGACCGTCACCCATCCGGGGTGGGCTTTCAGCCAATGCGCCATTTCCATGCCGTCGATCAGGCCACATACCATCAGGTCGCCGGGGTAGGGCTCTTCGTGGCGGCGGTTCTTGTTCCACCAGCAGATGTAGAGGGGATTCTGGTCGGCGATCCGTTCAAGCATTCGCCATTGCCGGTCCCTGATGCGCCGGGCCGATTCTCTCGATCTTTCGTCGGTCCGGAACGTTGGTGTATTTGCCATTTTTCTCTCATTGCTCCTCGAATCCGGGTTCTCGCCTTCAGGAACGTTCCCGTGATTTCCGGGCTAGGGCCGCACCACGTTGGCCTCCAGTTTCCGGAGGATGAATTCGTTGATCGTCAACTCCGGGTCCAGCTTGTGGGCCAGGGCGTGGACCGCTCCCGCCGCGGCGTAGTCCCCGCAGCCTATGAAGTCCGTCTGCTCCGGGACCTCGACGGCCGGGGACCTGATGGTTTCCTCCCCGGACCGGTGCAGCTCCCAGCCCCTGTGCCCGCGGGTGACCAGCATCGAGTGGGCGTTCAGCCGCTCTATCACATGGGATTCCCAGACGGTGTGGACGGCCCGCATCATCGCTGACGCTTCAGCCTCGTTCACCGTGAGCATTCCCAGATCCCTCGGCCGGGCCTTCAGTATCCTGGTGCAGCCGCGGATGGTGGTCCCGTTCACCATCGTCAGCCTGCCGGGTTGGTCGAGTATCCTTGCCATCTCCGCCGGCGTTATGTTGCAGTCGGCTATGATGCAGTTATGGCTCCCCGCTTCTCTTGCCACCAACCGGCTGAGCCCCTCCTGTTTGGGTCATCTTCCGCTGGCCTGGCGCTGCTCGCCCCGGCGGGTGTTGATCACCGCGTGGCCCGCCGGCCCCGGCGAGTCTTGGATGACGGCTCGGATGGAGGTTTCTGCCAGGAGATCCCTCACCCGGCGGCCCTCGGTTCCCCGTCCCACGCTGGTGACCAGGGTGACCTGGTTTCCGGCCTCGGCCAGAGCCAGCGCGATGGTGGCGGCGACGCCTCCGATGCCGCGGCGTTCTCCTCCCCTGGGTTGGTGGACCACGGTCTCGCTGATGGCCGTGCCCGCGACCAGGAACCTGGCGGACGTGCCGGTGGCGATCCTCGTTGCCGTGATGCTCTTCCCCTGGTTTTGCGTCAACCTTGTCATGCTGTCTCCTTCTCCATCTGTATTTCCCCGGGGCGGCGCCGCCAGGGCCACAACCGGGGCGCCCCGGATGGACTTCCGGAGAGGGTGGGCTGTGTGGAAAGCCAGGGCTGCGCTCCGATTGTGGCAGCAGTGCGCCGGTCCGGAGTTTCGCGTCATGGAGAATGAGAGGAGCGGGTCCTTGGGGTGCGGTTGGTGGGATCTGGTCCGTCAGGGAAGAGGCGGGATGGTGGTTGGCCGGGGTCGTCGTGATCTCGCCGTCCACAAACAGCTGCGCTCGTAGCCCGAGGGGTTGCCTACTGCAGCCGGTCCTATCTTACAAAGAAATCCGCTATGGCCGATGCTACAATCGTGCTGGAATGCGTAAAACCGGGAGGTGAACGCCTGTGTCATTGCAGATCTACTGCCTCAAGTGCCGTTCCAAGACCGGCTCCGATAGTGTCCAGGAGGTGCGGCTGAAGAACGGCCGGGAGGCCGCCACCGCCGTCTGCGCGGTCTGCGGAACGAAGAAGTTCCGAATGGGGAAGGTCCCCGTCGAAACCTAGCCGTCTGGAACGGCTCCACGAAGGGCGGGAGGCGCTTCCCCAGCGCTCCCGCCCTTTCTTCTTTCCCGAGCCTCCAGTCCCTCATCCCCCACGTTCATGGCTCCGCCGAGGGTCTGGCCCCTCCACTCGGGCCTGTAGTAGGAATATACCGAGGATGTGACCGGCTCGGCGCGGACTGGGAAGAGGGCCCGGGCCTGGAATTCCAGGGACAGTGTTTCCCCCGCCGCCATATCTTCAATGTAGATGATCACCTTCCGCCCGGCCACGTCGTGGCGCTTGATCCTGGGTTCGGACCCGGCCATGCGCTGGATGGACTCCATCACCGGGCCGAAGCCGGTGGGTATGGATATGTCCAGCACCACCATGCCTGCCTCCACGATTCTTGGCGGGTTGAATGTCACGTCGGCGGACACGGTGATGAGGTCGTCCACGTCCACCCGGCCGGTCCCGTAGTCAACGTCGATGTCGAAGACGGGCCTGCCCACGGTTTCGACCTCCGGGGTATTGAACCGGCGGACGGCCTGGACCACCACCTGCCCCCTGCCGCTGCCGGAGACGCGGATGTCCGCTCCGGCGGGGATCTCCAGGATGTGTAACACGCCGGCGTTCTCCGGGGTGACGTTCAGTTCGTACTTCCAGCCTCCGGCGGAGAGGGTCACGCTCATATCCACGTCAGTACGGGCGTGGACCGCGAACCTGGTCAGGGCCTGCAGCCCTACCACGGTATCCTGGGTGGAGCCGTAGCCGCCGTAGGCGTTGCGCTGGTTGACCAGCCACTTCCCGGCGTTGGAGGCGCTGATCATATCGCCGCGCTCCAGCAGGGCCAGGGCCGCGTATCCCGTGGTCTCCACCGCGGCGCTCCTGCCGGGATGAGCCGGTCGCGTCGGACCTTGACCTTGGTCTCGGGGGAGGGTTGCCGGCCCGTTCGCATCCGGCGGGGCGGAACCCCAACTCAGTCCGCCACCGGTGGTATCGGCCATTGACATCAACTTTTCGTGGGCCGCATCGGCCTCATTGCTGCCGGCAATCTCCAGGGCGTAGGAGACTATGGCGGCGGTGTAGGGGTCTTCTATGCCGTCCAGTTCCCCTTTCAGGTGGCCGATTGCCCTGGAGGACGCAGCCTCCTCGTCCGACTCCAGAAGAGCGATGGCCACGTAAGCCGTGAGGGCGGTGTTGCCCCTGAGCCCGCCCAGGAGCTCCTGGTGGTGCAGGAAGCCCACCGGCTCGAAGGAGCCGTCGCGGCGTTGGTGGCGCAGTATCCAGTCCTGTGAACCGCTCAGAACACCGGGGTCGATGTGGATCATGCCCCTGGCCTGGGAGAAGGTCTTGAGCACGAAGGCGGTGAGCCATAGGCTTCCATCCTTGTCGCTGTCGCCGAAGGCGGAGAAACTGCCGTCGCCCCGGCGGTAGGTCAGCTCCCGCTGGTAGCCGGTGATCATCAGGCGCTCGGCTTTGGCCATGACCTCCGGCTTGATCTGCCCGGTGTCGCGCAGGTAATCGGCCACGAAGACGTTGGGCGCGAACAGGACCATGTTCTGCTCGCCGCAGCCGAAGGGCATCTGCAGCAGGCCCTCCAGCCCGTCGATGGTCTGGGCCAGGTAGCTGCCGGTGACGGAGACCAGGGTCCGGGCGGAGTCTTCCACGGCGCCCGGGGGTACTGATCCGTCGAATGTGTGGCGGGCGTCCGGGGTCAGGACCAGGTTCTCGACCAGTTCCTCGGGAACCCCCTCCGGCTCGACCAGCATCTCCTTGATCACCGCGTCGGCGGCCTCGGTGCTGCGGGCTGAGACCTCCATCTCTATCTTGCCCACATCTGTCAGCCGGATGCGGAACTCCGCCCCGCCGATATCGTTCGGTCCGACGGTGACGCTCTGGCGGGGGCTGTCCAGCAGCTCGTACCCATCGGACGGGGACAAGTCAACCTGGATTGTCTGCGGCGCGTCCAGGTAGTTGTAGAGGGCCACCTTCGCCGGGAGCACCTCGCCCCGGATGCCGGAGAAGGGCAGATCCACCTGGAGGAAGAAGGGCTGGAAGACCCTCAGTTCGCTCTCGGAAATGCTCAGCCCGTGCTCCCTGGACAGGCCCACGGCGCGCAGCACCCATGTGGGGGATGGTTGGCTGGTCTCTAGCGCTACGCCGGGAGATCATGTTCAGCACCGCTGCGGAACACGGCCGCGAAATTGAAGACGCCCACGTGGGCGTTCTGCTCGGCTACTACGTCGCCCACTCCGACGGGGAGGCTGAGGCCAAGTCTGAAAAGTACATCACCCGCGCCCGCCCCGGAGTTCACTTCACCGAATACAGCACTCTGGGCTCGTCGGAGCAGATTTGCCAGACCATCTCTCGATATGTAGAAGCTGGAGCCCAGAAGTTCGTGATGCGGCCCCTATGCCCCGCCGACGAGACCATGGAGCAGCTTGAAATCATGGGGACCGAGATACTGCCTCAGTTCGTGCGCTAGGCCCCTTGTTGAACGCCCTTACCTGCCGCGCAGGCGGGGGTCCAGAACGTCCCGCAGGGCGTCGCCGAACAGGTTGAAGGCCAGCACCACTGTCACGATGGCAAGTCCCGGAGCCAGGGACATCCAGGGTGCGATCAGGAAGTAGTCCCTGCCTATTCCCGCCAGCATCCTGCCCCAGGACGGGTGGGGCGGCGGCACGCCTACTCCCAGGAAACTCAGGGACGCCTCCTGCAAGATCGCGCCACCCAGCGCGGCGGTTGCCACAATGAGGTAGGGCGCAAAGCTGTTGGGCATCACGTGGGAGAACACTATCCTGCGCCAGCTAGCCCCCATAGCCACCGCGGCCAAAATGTAATCCATGTTCCGGATCACGAGGGCCGACGAACGCACCACCCTAGCGGAGGTGGCGATCAAGCCGATGCTGATGGCGATGACGATATTGTTCAGGCTGGATCCCAGGGACGCGACAATCATCAGGGCTAAAGCCAACGTCGGGATGCTCTGCAAAATGTCGATTAGCCGTTGGCTGAACAGGTCGTATTTGCCGCCGGCGTAGCCGCTGGTCAATCCCCAAACCGCTCCCAACCCGGTACCGATGATTACGGATGCGAACCCCACGTATATGGAAATCTTCGCCCCGCCGATGATGTTGCTCAGCACGTCCCGGCCGTACAGGTCCGTTCCAATGGGGTGAGAACCGCTGGGTGACTCCAACTTTGCGGAGAAGTCCATGTCAATTGGGTTGTAAGGCGTCAGAAACGGCCCGAACGCGCCCATGAAAAACGTGAACACGACTATGGCGGCTCCTACGGCTCCCAGTGGCTTGTTCATGAGGAACCGGCTCAACCAGCGTATCCGCCTGATCCATTGGGCTTCCGGTATGACCAACACCGGCGATGGAGCCGGTGTCTCTGGCTTAAGGTTCATCGGGGCTCCACAAGAGAGTTAGGTAAGGGTTAATAGTCCGAGTATCTGATTCTCGGGTCGAGGAAGGCATAGAGCAAGTCCACGCTCAGGTTCACCACGATATGCACGATTGTGATGAATAGCACCAGGTTCTGGATTACGGGATAGTCACGGAGCCTCACCGCGTCGACGGTCGCCAGTCCAAGCCCCGGGAGATTGAAGACGACTTCGGTGACCAGAGACCCGCTTATCAACCCGCTGATTTGACTGCCGGAAATGGTCAGGACGGGGATGGCGGCGTTCTTCAACGCGTGCCGCCACAGGACGGCCTGGCTGCCCAGTCCCTTGGCCCTTGCCGTGCGGATGTAGTCCTCCCGCAAAACTTCTAGCATGGTTGCCCTGGTCATCCTCGTTTGGATCGCGGCCAGTGCTGTACCCAGCACAATTGCGGGAAGCATCAGTTGGGAAAAGTTTTCCGCGGGCGCGCGCCATGGGGCCGAATAAGTTAGGGCAGGCACCCAGCCAAAGAAGGCGGCCAGGTAGGTCAGCATCAAAATCCCTAGCCAGAAATTGGGCGTAGCTAGCCCTATGATGCTCAGTAAACGAGGTATGTAGTCCAGTGGCGAGTCCTGCTTGACCGCTGATAAAATTCCGATGGGGATGGCGATAATCCAGGATAGGACCAGGGCCATAGCGGATAGCTGCAGAGTTAATGGGAACCTGCGGATGAGCAGGTCTTTGACCGGCTGCCGGGACCATAGAGACTCATCTAGGTCGAAGTGGGCCAAGTCCCACATCCAGGATAGGAATTGCATGTGCAGTGGGGCGTCCAGGCCAAGGCGGTCCCGGATCTTCCTGACGGCTTCCTGGTTTATCTCTTCCTCGCCTTCGGCCCCGCCGATGGCAATAAGAGTGGCCACGTCGCCGGGTGCGACGCGCATGATAACGAAGATGAGCAATGCCGCCCCGAAAATCGTCGGGATACCCAGGGCGAGCCTTCTTATCGTGTATTGACGCAAGTCTACGTTACCAATCTTGCCGGATAGTTATACCTAATGGTTTCCACAGGCCGGGAGGCGGGTTACCGGGGATTGAATCCCTTCCCCTAAACCGTCCCGATGATACGAGAAGGCCCATAGTAGTGTCAATGAAACGAAAATTCGCGCCCCATGCCCCGCACGAGTCTATAGGGACAACCTGACGGCATGGGTCCAGGGATTGACACCACTAAAGCCAGCAATATAATCATCCGTGTTCGCTTCCCGGAATTGGGAGACCCATCCGGGGAAGTTGGACGTATTCTAAACAGGTAGCTTTCCCGGACTTTTCTGGTCGTTACTGTCGTTACTATGGAGGGAAGAATCTATGACCCCTAGTTTCTCGAAATTGTTTATGCTGACCGCGGCCTGCCTGATGCTTGCGGCGTTGTTGGTGGCATGCGGGAGCGCAGCGGTGCAGCCGGAAGTCCAGACCGCTGAACAGATGCAGCCGGCCGACCCCGAGAAGCCCCAGGCGGCCCAGGAGGGGGTGAACCCTGACAAGCCGCAAGCTCCGGCGGAAGCCGCTCCGGCCCCCACCAAGGTAGAAGGTTTCAAGATAGGGGCGGTCGTACCGCAGAAGGCGGAACCGACCACCGTCGTTATGCCGGATGACACCATCAAGCGCGGGGGAATCCTCAACCAGGTCCACCGCCGCAGCCCTCTGCACTTCAGGCTCGACGTGCGAAGCGCCATCGACGAGACCACGTCGAACGCGCCTTTATTTAACCAGTTGCTGTCATTGCAGCACCCTGACTTTGTAGGCGTGGGGCCCGACATAGCCCATTCCTGGGATGTAAGCGAAGATTCCAAAGTCTACACCTTCCATCTTCACGACAACGTCGTAAATCACAAAGGTAACCCCTGGACGTCCGCGGACGCCAAGTTCACATTGGACCTGATGACCAGGGAAACGCCAAACAGGCCGCCCCACGGCTTCCTCAGCGTCGCGGGCGAAAGCACCGTGGAGAGCATCGAAACGCCCGATGACGTAACCGTGGTCATCAACCTGAAA
Organism: Dehalococcoidia bacterium; assembly: GCA_965205385.1. Taxonomy (GTDB): domain Bacteria; phylum Chloroflexota; class Dehalococcoidia; order Lucifugimonadales; family UBA3495; genus CATOSP01. The sequence goes on along the minus strand of CBDBGS010000008.1, from coordinate 655,082 downwards.
GAGCCCGACGGGATTCTTCTCGCCAACCTGGGCCTGCAGCAGTACTCGATGTACACCGAAGCCGATTACGATGAGACGGCCTCCCTGGACCGCCCCGTCGGGACCGGACCCTACTATCTGGAGAGTCATCAGCCCGGTGAGAAGCTGGAATATCGCAAGCATGACCAGTACTTCAAGGACGACCGTCCTTACCTGGATGGCGTGAACACGTTCATCATCCGGGACGTAGCGGCGAAGTTGGCTGCCTTTGAAGCCCAGCGTTTGGACTACATCATGATGGGTAGCAGCCACGGTCTCTTCCCGGAAAACATCGAGCCGGTCTTGGACCGCCACCCCGGCGAAATCACGTATTTCCCTGGACTTCATCCCGTGGGCCGGGGGATCCGCTGGAACTGGAGGGAAGAGGGACCCTGGCAGGACAAGCGTGTGCGGCAAGCTATCAACCTGGCCGTTAACCGGGACGATATGTGCAACGCCATGCCCAACTGCACGATTGGCGATTACCTCGCCTCCACCGTATACGGAAAGTTCAAACGGGAAGACCTGGCGACTCTCCCCGGATACGCCATGCCGGGCCCCGGCAAGGACGCGGAGTTGGCCCAGGCCAAGCAACTCATGGTTGATGCTGGATACCCGGATGGGTTCCAGGTTAAGGCGCTTTGCCGCGACATCGCGGACTATCGCGACCATTTATGTCCGATCATAGAGTTCATTCTTAGGGATACCCTCAACATACGTATGGAGCTCGACGTTCAGGAAAGCGGTGCGTGGGTTGAAAAGCGTAATGCAGCCGACTGGCTGTTCGAAGCCGGCGCGTCCAGCAGTGCCCGCGTCGACCACCCCTACGACTGGTTGGACGACCCGACCTTCTGCGGGGAACCTCCTGTGAACAACATTACTGGCTACTGCAACGAGGCTTTGGACAATCTTCTCAAGGAGATGAGGGTCACGTCAGATGTGGAGAAGCTAAAGGTCCTGGCGGGCCAGGCGCTGGAAATATACTACGATGACATCCCGTACGTGCCGTTGTTCTGGCCCGTCCGCTACCCAATCCACTGGAACTACGTTAAGAACGTGCCAGACGAGCGGTTCTCAGGTCAGTACACCCAGGCCCGCAGGCTAGAGCACGTCTGGATGGACAAGTAGAAACCCAGGAAACATTTGGTCCTGTCTAGAAGACCCCTCCGAATTTAGGAGGGGCCTTCTGTTTCTCTGGCGATGGAGGGTCAGTTGGGGAAAATGCGCCTTGGTCTTTCTTTCGCGACCTGGGGAGACGCGGACCGGCGAGGCGTGGGCCGGGCAAGCTGCGGCACTTCTCCGAGCGCCAGGGTGGTCAGCGCGTTTTCCTGGTTGGCCGTCGCGGGTGGGTGAAGTCTGCTCCGGGACTAGTACCGTTTCCACTTGAATATGCCTTATACCGGATATCTGTTTCACCTGTTAGTCATTCCCGCGCAAGCAGGAATCCAGAGTTAGAGGCAACTTTCCAGTATCAACAAATCTATCTGGAAACGGTACTAGGGCTTGGGTGTGTCCTCGGGTACCGCCGCGGTGATCATCAGGGGTGCGTTTGCTCCACCCTCCTCGCTTCCCAACGCCATTGCGCTGTGAAGTCCCGGCTTGAACGGACTTCCTTCGGATGAATGGCTGGATGGTTCAATTTCCATTTCGAATGTACCAGAAGCATCGGCCAATGCTCCGCAGACAAACAAGTGGTATCCGTCCGGGCCAAAAACCTCTATGGTGACGGCTTCATCCACCTGCCAGCTGCGCCCAGGACCTTGATGGCAGGTTGTCCCTCCGCGGCTTCGGCGGGGACGAGACGACTCGACGTGGGATGGGACGAGCCGGGAGCTCAGACTCACCCTGTGGGCCTTGTTCACCTGATCGACAGACCCGCAATCCCCAGTGCGAGATTACACCGTCAATAGGGCGGGATGGACTCCGGGATTTACACGATTAAGAGACTATCTCAAAACTTGGCGCGACACCCGACCCGTCATTCCCGCGAAGAGCCTGCCCCCGGCTTGAACGGGGGCGGGAATCTATGGGCTTCGGTCGGCAATGCCGGTATATCAACAGGACCAGTTGATTCGGGGATAGTTTCTTAGCCTTCCTTTCGCGACCGAGGGAGGGGTGGACCGCCGGGGCGTGGGCCAGGAAAGCCGCGGCACTTTTTCGAGCGACAAGGTGATGGTCAGCGCGCTTGCCGGCAGGAAAGTGAAAGCCCCCCTTTCCGAAAGGGGGGCTGGCGGGATTCTCCTGGTTGGCCGTCGCGGGAGGGTGAAGCCCGCTCCGGGACTAGGGCTCGGGTGTGTCCTCGGTCACCAGGATGGTAATCATGAGTGGGGCGCTTGCGCCACCCTCTCTGCTTCCCAGGGCCACGACGCTGTGAAGTCCGGGCTTGAAGGGACCTCCCTCGGATGCTCGGCTGGGTGGTCGAATGTCTATTTCGAAAGTGCCCGAAGCATCGGCCAGTGCGCCGCCGATGATGTTGTGGTAACCATCCGGGCCAAGTACCTCTATGGTCACCGCTTCATCCTCTTGCCAGCCTGCGCCCAGGACCTTGATTGTCGGTCGTCCTTCTTCGGCTTCGGAGGGGACAAGACTGATCGATGTGGGGTGTGACGAGCCCGGAGGCCCCGCCTCTCCCTGGGGACCCGCTGGGCCCTGTTCACCTTGAATTCCCTGAGGGCCTTGGGGACCCTGCGCCCCTTCCGGTCCAGGATTGCCTGGGTTGCCTGGTAGACTTGCCAGGCCGGGCTTTCCTGGCTTGCCAGGTTCACCGGGAAGTCCTGACTTCCCGGGAAGTCCCGGGATCCCCTGGGGGCCCTGTGGGCCCGAGGGTCCGGCACATGCGGCAATCATGACGGGGAAAATCGCGGTCAGGAGCAGAACAATCATGGGTCTGAGATACCTGTCCATTGGCATGCCATTACCTCTGTTGAAATGGAGATAGGTGGCCCTAAAAGGCCAGCGCCAAGTATATTTTAGGCGCATTGGGCCGTCAAGCCGACCGCGGCTGGGTCAGGGCCTCTCGATTATGACTGCAACCGGCTCCATCGTCGTTCCAGCGAAAACTGGAACCCGGAAATGCTCAGGTATCTGAACGTAATTCTAAGGAAAGGTTCCTGGATTTCGGCTCCAAAACCTGCCCCGTATCCAGTACGGGGCAGGAATGACGGATGGCGTAGTAGCGGCGCATAAGCGTCCTTGATTCACATGATCGAATCACCCTGCGGCAGGGTGGACAAAGTTGAGCGCTGGCAGACTGCCCTTTTCAGGTGGGCCGTTTTAGGGTATCTTGAGCCTACCTTTCCGCCGGGATGCCCGGCTGCTGCGGCGCATTTCGAGATTGATATCTCCGGGAAAGCAGGTCCCAAGTTGGTCAAAGCTCGGATACTCTACTGGAAAGATGTCCCTGTTCAGGTGCAGGTCCAAGGAGAAGGCAGCCAGATATCTAAACAACTGGAGGCCCGCTTCCAGCAGGGCGTGGATGCCATCGCGATGTTGGACGGCAGCCAGGGGACTGACGACTATCTGATGGCCTGGGCATGGGGCAGCCCTGTTGAGCTAAGCGGCTCGACGGAGGATGTCGCGGGGCAAATCCCAGCCATGTTCAACCAGGGATTTCCACAGGAATTCGTTGCCAGGATCCGCGACTTGATCGAATCAAGAGAACGCGACCCACGACCGGGGGCAGTAGACCACTGGTGCAGTCTATGAGCCACACCAACCTACCTTCCCTCAAAGAGCGGTTGGCTTCTGGAGAGTTGCTTATCTCTGACGGGGCGACGGGGACCTATTTGCAAGCCCACGGTCTGGAACCCGGAGGTTGCCCTGAAGAATTCAACGCGGTCCACCCCGATGTAGTCCGGGGAATGGCGCGGGACTATTTTTCCGCGGGGTCGGACATGGTGTTGACCAATTCCTTCGGCGCAAACCGCTTCATGCTCTCCTGGCCTTCCTCGGTGTTCATCCAGCCTCGGGGCTCCAGCCCTCCTGCCTTCAGGTTGATCTTGGCGTGGAGGTGCCGGGTGACGTGCAGCCGGGACTGTTCCCGGCTGATGACCGTCTTCCAGTCTATGCGGGCTTCCTCGAACGTCTCCTGCCGCTGGAATGCCCGGTGGGCCCGGAGATGCCGGAGTTGGACTGCGGGGTTTCCTCCGGCCGCGGCCGGGTATTTCTCCCTCGCAAGGTTGGTCATGACCTTTCCTCCCAAAACATGAAGAGGCCCCGGAGAATCGGTCTCCGGGGCCTGTGCGGAGTCCGGCCTGGGGCCCTTGGGGGCCGGGGTGTGTCCCGGGGGGGCGGTTATTCCCGGCGGCTGTCCAGTTGTATGAAGACGACCTGACGGAACTCGCTAACGGAGCTCGGTGCCGCCCCGGCGCAGCAGGTAGCTTTCGCTGATGGACTTGGCTATTTTCCTCGTTCCCGTGAGATCGCTGATGGCCTCGGGCGCAGCCCGGATGACCACGCCCTCCCGGGTGTGCTTGGCGCCGGGCAGCGTGGACTGGCCCTCGGTGAGGCTGAGGACGGTTTCCTTGGAGTACGGTCCCTCGTACAGCACCGGGACGGTGTTCCATCCCAGGGATTTGATGTACTCATAGGTCTGGTATTCCCCGTCTACGGCGATGTCGAAGACCCTGAACTCCTGGGTCTTGATGCCGTACTTCAGGTCTTGGACCTTGCCCCCGTAGATCTCGCCCAGGACGTGGAAATCGGCGTTGCCCAGTTCGTCTTCCATCCTCTGGAGAATATCCCTGTTGAGTTCCCATTGCCGGATGTAGAGGTTGTTCCGGTTGGCCTCGTTCCGCTTGAGGGCCAGTCCCTGTTCCGACATTCCCAGGCTGCTGACCAGCGGTTCACCGCCGGCGCGGGCCAGGCAGCACCAGGTCCCGTGAATCTTCTCGGTGATGGTGACGGTCTCGCCCTCGCGGAACATTTCGGGGTACTTCTTTATGTTTTCCACGGGAAACTTGAGGGTTTGTCCGACCCGCGATTCCACTTGCCCCTTCATGTGTGTTGGGATGGGCGGTTCCCACTTGGTAATTCCCAGTTCTTCTCCCACGTCCATCCCAGGCGGACGGCCGGGCGCCGGGTAGACCAAGCCCTGGGACAGTACGCCGCGGAGCCTTATTGCCTTGACGCGGTTGTGCTCTGGACCGGCGAGCTTTCCCTCCAGTCCCATCTCGGCTATGAGGTTGTCCGGGACTATGGACGCCTCCGGGATGTAGGCGCAGACGTCGCCGTCTTGAAACTGGCCCTTGAGGACGATGCTGTAATAGTCGCCGATGCGGGCCAGTTCCAGGAGGTCTGCGTTGGGGTGCTCTTCAATGGTGACGGGGTAGGTCTTGACTTCGAATTCTGCCATTGCTGTTTCCTCTTTGTTCGTTTCCTTGCTTTTGCTCGCTGGGGCATCCGCCGCTCTTCCCCTTTCTGACTGAAGGGATCGGGTCCTATCAGGGCCGGCGGCGCGATCTGTCACGGCCGGTGCGCATGGGGCGCCCTGCTGGTGGTCATCCAAGTCTTCCCAGGCCACCATCTCCATCATCCTCCCGTCGTCGTCCATGTATCCGCGTATCCTGACGGCCATGTGCTCCCGGATTTCCGGTTTCTCCGACTGACTCGGGTCCCACCTGTATTCCGCGGTTATACCCTGGTGGTTCCCGGGAGGATTCACCTCGAACCACATTACGGCGTATTGGTCGCTCTCCCATTCGATCTCCATCCAGTCCCCCACGACCCCCTCCAAGACGTCCAGGTTGTACTCTTTCGATGTTGGTCCGGTTTGGCCTGCGTTCTGCTGCGTCATGTCCTCTTCTCCCGGCGTATGCTCGGGGCGCGGCGTACCCCAACACCCGGAACCGCGCCCCGGCCCCCCTCGCCGTTAGAAGCGCAAGTGCCCCCTGCTACCTGGCCTTCCTGACCCAGAAGGCGGGGGGCTTCTCCCGGCGGTTGACCAGGCATTTCTGGAGGATGTCCGCGGGGACCGCCCGTTCCAGCGCATCGGGGTCGTAGAACTGCTCGCTCCGGGGTTGGAAGTAGCCGCCGATGATTCCTTCCACCATGACGTCGGCTCCCCCGGCCGAGTTGGACACCGCCTGCAACATGTCTCTCGCCTTGTCTACCCTGGGTTTCAGTTCCTTCCAGGTCCGGGCGGCCTCGACCACCTCCTGCTGCTCGCTCGTTACCGTCCGCTTCCTGCCGGGGTCCTCCTCTTGTTCCGGGTCCATCCCCCAGCAGGTGGAGTGGTAGTTGCAGTACCTGCACTCGCTGGAGCTCTGGGCGTAGGGCCGTTCGGGGAGTTCTCCCTTCTTCGCTGACGTGGCGGCTCCCGCCTGCTTCGCCATCGTCTCGTCGATGAACTTTCTCTCCCAAGAGACCCGTTCCGGCGGTATCATCCGCCCCTCTCGGTCCATCATGCCGAATACGCCCCGCTCCGGGTGGGACACGAGCTTCATCTCGAACATCCTACGGCCGTAGAGGCCGATCTGGGCGATGTACGCGGGGTAGACGGCGGCGACGCCGTCTCGTTCCACCTCCAGGGCCCGTTCCGGGCCCATTGACTTGCACTCTAGCGTGACCCATTGGTTGTTGGTGAGGTCGGGATGTCGGCATATCCCGTCGGGGTGCCCCGTGATCGTCGCGCCCGCTCCGGGCAGCTCCATTTCCAGCTCCAGCTGGCCTCCCTCGGAGAGGACGGTGTGCTCGGTCTCCCAGCCGTTTCGCTCCAGCTCCTTCAGGATCAGGACCTCGGTCATGTGGCCCATGGCCATCCGGTTCCTGGCCTGGTTGCCGGGTGGGTTCGATTCCGGTTCTCCCGCCGCCGCATAGGCCGAGGCCCGGAGACACTTCCCCGCAGAGGATATTCTGAGGTGAGGCGGCTGCTCCCGGTCCAGTTCCAGAGAGGCCATGGGTTGCCAGTGTAGTTCGTCTGCCATTCCGTCTCCCCCTCGTTGGTCTTTTTTTCATGCTACCACAGGGGGTCTTCGTCCCGGTTTTCTGTTTGGTCTCCGCCCGGTCCGAGGCCTCGCTCCGCTGCTTCCGATTGCCACAGCTTGTCTATTTGCCCTGGCTCCCCGCGCGCGGTCTCCTGTTCCACCGCCCACTGGAACAGGGACGGCGCCTCCGGCTCCTTCCGGCGGCGCTTTCCCGTGGTCTCCACAGGCTGGGCCATGAACTCAGTCCAGGAGAAGATGCTCGGTTGCTCCGGCTCCGGTTTTTCTTGGACCGGCTCCGGCTGGGCTGCGTCCGTGCCCCAATCGTCGTCCACCAGGTACTGCTCGTTCTCCTGCTCCGACTCCCGGGCCCGGGCGAATATGTTCTCCAGGGAGTCTCCGGCCTTCAGCTCCGTTTCGTTGATGATCTGCCGGGCCAGCGTCATTATCAGGTCCTGGCTGTCGTCGCCGAAGGCGGTCAGCCCGTCCTCGGGCAGCTCTCCCTCCACCGCCAGGGAGCTCTGCATCTTCTTTGCCACCAGCTTGAGCGCGTCCGTCTGGATCGTGCTCTCGTAGACCATGAAGATGACCTTCACCGGGCGGGTCTGCCCGATGCGCCAGGAGCGGCGTGAGGCCTGCCGCATGGTGTAGACGCTGTAATCCGTTTCGAACCAGATGATCGTCGGGAAGTCCACCAGGTCCAGCCCGGTCTGCACCAGCCGGGGGTTGCAGATCAGGACGTCCACGCCCTCCTCCACCTTCCGGCCGACCCATTCCTCCCTCCTCTCCGATTTCACGGTGTTGGACTTCAGGACCGCGGTCCGGATGCCCTCCCGGTTCAGGAACTGCTCGATCCGCCCGGTGAGGTCGCGGGTGTCGGTGTGGGTGGTGTAGACCAACATCCGCCGTCCGGCCCTCTTTTCCTCCTTCGCAAGGCCGATGAGGGCTTGTTCCTTCGGGTAGGTTTCATCCTCGTCCAGGGGCGGTATCCTCACGATCAGCCTGCCGTCCTGGGGATCGGTGACCTCCTCACCCCTGACGCAGCCGTCTGGGAAGGCCAGCAGCGATTGCAGGTAGGCCGCCATCAGCCTGGTGGAGCCTTTCTGCAACGCCTCTGTCAGGGCCTTTCTCATCTCGGTGTATAGCTTCTGGTAGGCGGTCCTCTGCGAGTATCCGGAGCATTGGTCCGGCTTCCGGCTCATCTGTTGAACGAGGATCTGTTCCTCGTAGGGGGGCAGGCTGGAGCTCACGTCGCTCAGCCGGAGGAAGACGGTGTTCCCGATTATGTGAAAGAGTGCCGCGGGGGCCAGTCCCGGGGTCTCCTTCTCGACGGTGCGGTACCCCCGGCGCCCGCTGCCCCGGCCGTGGTCCAGCGGCTCGTCGTCCCCGCCCTTGGAGCGGTACTTCCTCTGCCGGAAGCCGTACCGGTCGATCCAGCGGGCCAGCTCGTTGTGCTTGAACTCGTTCCGGATCTCCGGCGTGAACCGGTAGAGCAGGTGGAACAGCGTGCTTGAGTATCCTCCGGCCAGGGTGCCGGTCAGCGTGAGCGCCTTGCCGCAGGTCTGGGCCAGGTTGCCGCCGGCGATGCCCTGGGCGGAACCGCGCGCCTTGTACTCGTGGACTTCGTCCGCAATGAGCAGGTCGAAGAAGTCCTTCATCCGCTTCTTGATATAGTCCGCCAGGGCGTACTTCCGGTTTTTGTACCTGGGGTTGGCTTCGGACGTCCCGCCGCATTTCCGGCAGGAGCATTCGCTCTTGTGTTCCTCCAGCTTTGGCTGCCACAGGGCTCCGCCGCATTCCAGGCACTTCAGGCGCTTCCTTTCCATCTCTTTTGGCCGGACGGGGATGCCGTCCTTGTCCAGGATCTGCTGGAAGCATCCCGGGCAGCAGTTCGTCCTCGCGGCGTTCTTCCTGCCGGGGAGCCTGGTGACGTAGGCCGATTCCCAGCGGTAGGACAGCTTCGCTGTTTCCCGGGACATGATGGTGAACCGGGGGCCTCCCTTCGGGGCCAGCTGGCTCAGACGCTGCAGGTCGGTTATGGTGCGGACGATGGAGGCCCGGGCTCCGGGCACGGTCATCTCTATTTCGCGTTTCCACTTGGGCACCAGATGGGGCGGACATAAAACCAGGACGTTCCGGTGTCCGTTCATGTGCGCTGCGGCGGCGCCGATGTAGGTCTTGCCGGTTCCCATCTCGCCCACGATTACCGTTCCGGGGTTGACCTCCAGGCTCAGGGCCGCGCCCCGGATGGCGTGCTCCTGGGCTCCCATGGGCCTTCTGATGAGGCGGGGCAGGGGTTGGTCCTGCCCGGGCTCTCCCGGCCTGTACCGGGGCGCGTAGGCTTCGGTCACCGTCCGGGCGATCGCGTCCTTGTATATCTCGATGAATTCGGATAGTCCGATGCTCCCGGTTTCTTCCGGCATTTCCTCTTCCGGCATTTCCTCGTCCTGGGGGGCCTCCGGCTCGGGCTCGGGCTCCGCCCGGGGTTGGGTGTTCCGGTTGAGCCCCCGCCGGCTGGGAAAGGGAATTGCGCCTGGGTTTGGGTCGTATACCAGGTCGTTTTCCCTGGTTCTGATGTCCGTCTGGACTGGGATCATTCTCGCTCCTCTCCGGCTCAGGGTTGAGCCGCGTCTCTTTTTCCCGCCCCGAAGAGGGCGAAGACCATGATGAGCAGGATTCGCAGCGTCCTGCTCCTGGGGGCCATGGCTTTGGCCAGAAAGCGTTCCTTCTCCCGGGGCCCCTCGTTGGGATAGGTCCGCAGGTCCATGATGCCGAGCCGTATCTCCTCCTGCACCTTCAGGTAGGCGTGTTCCACGGAGGCGTCGCCCGGGTCCTGGCCGTATATCGAGTCCGGTCTGAATCTCATCTTTTGCCTTCAGTCGAGCCGTCTCAGCCGGTTCATTCTTCCTCTCCCCGTTTGGGCTTTCCCCGGGTCTGCACGTCCTCTATCTTGCCGCTGTTCAGGTCCAGGGTCCGGATGGTGGTGTACATCCGGACCTGCCAGACCTCCTCGTGCTCGGTGGCGCTGACCATTTCCATCCTCTTGACGGTCCGGCCCTTGACCAGGACCCGGTTTTCGCCGGCCTCCAGGCAGAGGTTGTCCAGGAACCCGGCGGCGACCAGCATGGCCATGTGGCCCCGTCTCAGGGGCATGAGCGGTTGTACCTTCCGGTCGCTCTCCGGCCAGAGGGAGTCCCTTATAGTTTGGCTGATCCACAGCCCGGAGCGTTGGGCCTCCGCGGCGGCCCGCGCGGGGTCCACCGTGCGCACGGTGAAGAGAACGTCGGTCCGTTCCCCTGACGGAGTGGACATCGGCGGAAGTCTCACCGGTTTCTCCAGCGTGTCCACCTGGTCCAGGGGGCAGTGGGCCCAAGCAAGGACCCTGGCTTCAGAGTCCGGGCTGGGCTCGGGCTGGGGCCGGCGGTGCCCCATCAGTGCGACCTGATCGAAGTCCTCGTACTCCGGGTCCGGAAACCGCCAGCAGTTCAGGTTCCTGTAATTCGCCGCGAGATACCTCGCGGACACCGCCAGCCGGTGCCGGGGCACTATCAGGATGAGCAGCCCGTTCTCGGCCAGGTACCTGGTGCAATGCGCGAGGAATGCCTGTTCCACCCTCTTCTGTTCCTGGTCGTGATCGTAGGGCGGGTTTAAAAAAGGACGTGAAAAGCGTTGTTGGCGATCATCGTCTGGAAGAGGTCTGAGGAGAGGGTGTGGTCCATCTGCTCCCGGGCCTGCTGGGCCCGGTCCTGTTCCAGCTCCACGCCGAAGGTCCTGATGTCCGCCGTGGTCTTCTGGGATAGCCGGGCGGCGAGCCGTTCGCAGGCGTCGCCGGGCCCGCAGCATGGGTCCAGGATGCGGATGGTCTCGTGTTCCGCCCTCTCCGGGGGCGATGTGATCCGGATGAAGTCGGACATCAGGTCCACGCACCGCAGGGGTGTGGGGTAGTAGCCCCCCTTGGCAAGTCCGGCCAGTCTCATGTTCGGTCCTCCGTATTGATGGTTGCCTCGTCTGGTTGCCGGGTGGAGGTGTCTGGCGAATCGCCGGCCGCGCCGGTGGACGGGGCCAACCGGCAGGGTCCGGCCTTGCAGAGGCGGCGGTTCCACCGGATGCTGGCGGGGTTGGCCAGCATCTCCGTGCTGAGAGCTACGAGGACCACCGCCGCGCCGCGCTCGTTGCAGTGGTATGTCTCCCTGGCGTGGATGTCCTCCTCCTGCTCCTCCAGCTGGACGACTTCGCCCCGCATGACGGGCATGGGAAGTGCAGGGTCTGTTTCCCGGGCATCGTGTTACATGCCGTCGCTGTGGTTTCCGTTCAGGTTCTTCAGGCCCACCACCTCGCCCTTGGCCAGCGTCCTCTGGTAGCAGAGCACCTGGCCGGTCTGCTTGTCCTCGGCGCAGGTCTTGCAGAAGGCGGTGAGCAGTTCGGCGCGGCTGGCGACGGTGACGCGTTTCACCAGTACCGTGGCGCCGTCGTCCAACTCGTGGCGGTAGAACTTCTCCAAGGGGTCGCGCCGCTCCTCGTCCGTGGCGGGCCGGTAGAAATGGGGCACGCCGGCTGAGGTCAAATGGACGGTGTGGTCATGCTCGCAAAATCTGCACCTGGCGCCGTCCGGGGAGAAGAGCTGCCAGGCGTTCCAGTTGCGGGCGCGGCGCCGCTTGTTGCCCCGTTTCACCGGGTTCAGCGTCCTATCCGTCGTCTGATTCATGGTCTGATTCATCGTTGGCTGCCTCCGCATTCTCGCTGTGGTCATCGCCGGTGGTGAGGCTCAGAGTCCCCGCCGCCACTGCCTGTGAGAGGTCCTGCTCCAGCTGCAGGGGTTGGGGGACGCACTTCCAGGCGCCGACGCCCAGGCAGTCCAGGGGTTTGATCTCGCCGTTCTCCAGCCCCCGTTCCCAGAGCCAGCCGGCCCAGGAGTGGTGCAGGGGCAGGGAGACCCGCCGGTCCAGGAACCGGTGGTGCCGCTCCGCCGGGTTCTCTCCCGGCCGGGTCACCAGGAGGAAGTCCTCCTTCTGGAACCCGTACTCGGCCATCCGGCTGTAGGCCATGGCGTGCCAGCCCATCCCGTTGGCCATCCGGGTTATCCTGGTGGTCCAGGTGCCGATGCTCATCGTGGGGATCTGGCACGTGTACATCTTCTCGTTCAGCGCCAGCCCGTCGGCCCCGGGGGTGAGGTATGCCGGTTTGGGGGGCATGTTCAGCATGGAGGCCCAGACCGCCTTCAGCGAGGTCTGGGCCCCCATCATCGACAGGAACCATATTCTGTGGGGGGGTCCCGGGCTGTCCGGGGCTTCCACGGCGAAGGCGTCGGCGGTGACGCTGAACCCCCCGGCGCTGACGGTCCAGAGGTCCGGCCCCGTCTTATCCTGTCCGTCGGCCTCGTTCTGCCCGCCTGTCTCGTTGAAGAGCGTTGCAGTCATTTGCCGTCCCTTGTCGGGTTCTTTTTTACCGTCCCGCGGTTTTGGGGAATGTCTAACGTTTCGCCGGCATCGGGTTGCAGGCACAGCCGTAGCCCTGGTGAACGTCGATGGGGCATCCCTCTGGGTGTCGTACCCCCGGGTCTATATGTTTCCCTTTGTTCTTCTCTTGGATTGGCGCGTTTTTGGGCATGGTTATCTCCTTCTGGTTGTCATTCTGACCCTTCCGCTCCGTCCGGCCTTGGACGGCAACAGGGGCAGGCCCGGCCTCTCCCGCCGTTGCCTGCCCCTGTTTCTGGGTCCCTTTTCCTGGTTCTTCCTGGCTGTGGTTTCCCTACCGGGGTTGGAAAAATCGCCCGTTTGTCAGAACAGGCGGGCCATGCCGGTCTGTTCCTGCCCGTTTCCGGGTTGGTCTGCGGATGGAAGCTGCCCGGATGGCTGCCCGGATGGCTGCCCGGATGGCTGCCCGGATGATTTCTTGGGCGTCTGCTTGTTGACCTTTTTGCTCTGTTTCTTCGGCTTCGGCGGGCTGTGCTTGGGCCTCATCGGGTTCTCTGCCCAGCGGGCCTCGGCCCTCTCGATCAGCCCGGGCAGCTCGCTCAGGAGCACGTCCGGGTCGGTTTCGAGGAAGACCTCCAGGTGGGGGTCGGCCCCCGGCCGCCAGACTCCCGCGTTCGCCCGTCCGTTCCTGACGTGCAGGACCACCTTCATCTCAGCCGGTTCCGCCTCTTCCCCGTCCGCACCTTCCCCGTCCGTTTCTTCCTCCCCGGCGTTGCCGTTTTCCCGCTCTTTGTCCACGGTTTCGCCGGGCTGGGGATCGTCCGCCCCGGCGTCACCGGCCTCAGACTCACCGGCCTCAGACTCGCCGGCCTCATACCCACTGGCCCCAGACTCATCTACGTCATGTTGAGATGACTCCCGTCCCTCGTTCTCGATGCTCCCGCCTTCCCAGGGGTCCGGGTCTGCCTTGGGAAGGTCATGGGTATCCGCCATGTCCACGTCCGGGGCGGGTTGCCATTCCTGTTCTTCTGAAATCATGCTCCTCTCCTGTCCCTCCAGGGTGGCGGGGCTATCCCCGTTCTGGGTATCCCCGTTCTAGGTATCCCCGCTCGGCGCCGTTGTCCATCTCCCACCAGGCCACGATTGAGCGTTCGATCTCCGTTGTCATGAGACAGCCGGCTATGATCCGTTCCGGGCACTCCTTGACGGTCCTGATGTAGCCGTGCCGGATGCCTCCGTCCCGTTCCCGCCATTCCCTTTCCAGTGGTCCGCTTCCCGGTCGGGGGTCGCAGGGGTCGGCGTAGAGCTGTATCATCTCCAGCTGGTGGCTGCCCTTCTCGTCTCTGACCTTCATCCACAGCTCCACCGGCCAGGCCCGGTCGTTCCTCTGGAACCTCTCCAGGGATTGGGGCGACAGTTGGTGGTCGAGGGCCTTGAACTCCTCGGCCAGCGCGGTGGCGCGGGTTTCGACGTCGGTCTTCATCGCTCTTCCTTGCTTTGGATATCCTGAAGCATGGCGCGGGACCCCTTCCCGTCAGGGCAGGAGTCCCTTCATCCGGAGGGCGGAGCTGATGTCTTTCATCGCCCTCTTCCGCTTCCTGCTGATCCTGGTTGTTGGGGGTTTCTCCCCCAGTTTGCGGCGGGTGTGGGGACGCCGGGCCCTGCGGGCGGCTTTCCATCCTGTTTCCATGTTTCCTATCCCTGACCCGGCCGGTGTGCGGGGGCGCCGGGTCCATCCCTCGGTCAGTAGTGCCAGTCCTGGGCGATCACGATGTTGCCCGGCCAGTGAAGCAGGGCCCTCCGGATCTCCTCGGTCTCGTCCGGCCCGTTTCGCAACGCGGCGTACCCCTCCGGCGTGATCACCGCCCTGGGCATCAGATGGTCTGGCCTGCTGGCCGCGTCCTTCCCGAAGGCCCAGTTGTTCCCGGGTACGGGGTCCACTTCTTCGTTCCACCGTCCGCCGGTCTTGCGCCAGTCGTTCCTGAGTGGAGGCATGACGCCTTCGTTCCGGTCGTCCATTTTGAAGTTGCCCTCGCTGAACATGCCGGCGAGTTCCTCCGCCTTCCGGAAGGCTTTCCCCAGCTCGTGCGCATCGGTAACCGGGGTGATTATCCAGACTGGTATGTGCATCGTTCCGACTTCTCCCTGGATAGGGCTTGGAGGTGGATTTCCCAATGGGCATGGTGGAGGCTGACCAACGGCCGGTCCAGCTCCGCTTCCTCCAGATGATTCATGTGCTTCTTGATCATCCTGCCCGGAATCATTCCTCCATTCTCCGCCATATTTCCAGCTGGTCGTGTATCTTCTGGAACCGGGGTATTTCCAACCTCGTTTCCAGTTCATATCTCTCGTCCAGAATGTCGAACATCCGGTTGTTGCCGGTGCAGCCATCGCGTGGTTCTCCCACGTAGATGATATGCTTGCCGGTGAATTCCGACACCACTTCGGATGGCCATCTCTCCCTGTCGGGCCAGCATAGCAGCAGGTTCCGCCCGGTGTGTTTCTCCAGGGCTTCCGGCCCGTTGATCATCTCCACATTCGTCCAGAGGGACGAGCCCTCGAAGTACATTCCAGGGGTGGGATCGGTCGCCAGGATGTCGACCCCAGTCTGTGCCAATTCCATTGTCCAGTAGCCGGTGCCCGCGCCCACCTCAAGGATGGGGCTGTATTCCCGGATGAGCCGGATCGCCGCGCCGGTGAGGATGGCAATTCCGAAGGTCCGGATGAATTTCATCCTGGGCCCGTCGTCTTGGTGGTATTCCGGCCATGCTCTCTGGACCAGCCAGGACTCGGCCATCGTCATCGGTGTCCGGGGCTGGCTCAGTCTCATGCAGGAGCATCGTCCGCATTGGCATCCGGTTTTTATTCCTTCCCGGGCGCTGTTCATAATGGCCTCTCGTTGCGGCATCGGGATATAACCCTCCTTGGAAAACTCGGTCCTGCCTGCCTCCGGCGGCTTATTTCATCCGTTTCTGGAGGTCGGCCCGGACTTTAACAGCGGGGGGCCCGCCCTAGTCAGGGACTCTGCGTTCCTCTTTCATCTCCCAGCCTGAGCCGGGCTTCCAGGATGACTCCGCCCGCCGTCCACCCCAGCCATCTGGCCCAGTCGGATAGCTGGAAGAGCCGGTAGTACATCTGCCTCTCGGCGAAGATGAACCGGCTGAGGGGCAGGGGGGCCCCCAGCAGGTGGGTGATGAGGGCGCGGCCCGTCCTCCCGTTGCCGTCGCTGAATGGATGGACGGTCTCGAATTCCACGTGGGCCCAGGTCGCCAGGGCCACCCGGTTCTGCGGGCTCTTCCCCTCTCTCTCCAGAAATGCGAAGAGTTCATCCATCAGGGGAGCAACCAGCTCCGGCCACGGGGGCTCGTGCCCCCCGACGATGATCCTCTGGCTGCGGTATCTCCCCGGTTCCGCATGGGGCTGTCCTCTCATCATGCTCCGGTGCATTTCGAGCAGGGACGCCGGGCTGAGGGGCCTGTCCAGGAACTTCGACAGCGCCCGGTGGTGCCGCGCCACCCTATCCGGGTGGGACTCGTCCTCGATGGCCGCCGAGTGGACGGCCTCGGTGCGTAGCAGTTGGTCCCGGCTTTCGGCTGTGATGCTGGGCGGGAAGGCCTGCTCCATCTCCCTGGCGGCGGTCTCGACCAGGTCCTGAAGTTCCGCCGGGACGATTGTTCCCTCGGGGGGCGGGTGAAGAAATTGATCTCGTGCGTTCATGCCTTTCTCACCGCTTCCGGGTGCTGCTGTTGGAAGGTCTCCCAGGTCTGGGCATGGAATACCCCGGGATCGATCTCGTTCAACACCTTTCCATCGTGCCGGCGGGCCCTGGGGGTTAGGAGTTCCATGAGGGCTCGCCGGGTCTCCGGGGGCATTCGCCCGAATCCCTCCCGGAGCCTCCGGCTGTCCCTGGTATCCGCAAGGTGGCCATTGGCGTTGGCGATGACCTCGTCCATGCCGGCCCCGGTGAGGATGTTCCCCCCAATGCCGTCCTGGGGGAGGCAGACCATGTTCTCCACGGCATCGAACTCGATGTCCAGCCTCTTGAATATGTCCGCCATCTCGCTCAGGGTCTCCAGGTCCAGTTCGATTATGAATTTTGCTTTCTGCGGCATTCCTCTTTTCCTCTCTGTCATAGTCACACGAAGCACACTCCGCCGTCGCAGGGCATTTCCAGCTCCAGCTGCTGCGCTCCCATGTCCTCGGGTATCCGTACCGCCTCCTCCAACGGCAGTCTGCTGGGATGGACGTACAGGTCGAAGCCCTGCCGGCTCCGGCCTTCCCTGATCGTCTTGTCTATCTCCAGCGCGCGCTTCCAGTCGGAGCCTCCCCCGCGCTTCAGCGTCTGCCAGTACGCCCGGTTGTGATATGGGCAGAACGTGCAGGCCGACTTGGGCGGCACGTCCAGGCTGTGTGACTCCAGCCACGTGATGCAGTCCATCCGGGTCATTCTCATATCGACCAGCGGGTAGACGTTCTCGATATAGGCCACGTCCGCCGTCCGCATCCGGGTCCATTCATCTAGGCTGATGCCCATGACGCAACGGACCGTGCCGGGGGCGGGCCGGCCCTGGCCCAACAGGGAGCGCACGTAACGGCGCGAGGGGGATATCTTCCAGTCGCCGGTGCGCTGGCGTCTTATCTGGCCCCTGCTCCCGTCCTCACGGGACGTGGTGAAGGCGGGGACCATGACCGAGTCGCTCCAGTCGCTTCGGAGTACGCTGTTGTTGGGGGGCTGGACTGTGACCACCGGGAGGCCCCGCTCCTCCAGCCAGGGGGTCCACTTCCGGGCGTGATCGTAGGTCCCCTGGGCCTCGTGGCCGGTGTCGGCGTGGATGGCCAGGTCGATGGGCGGCAGTTCGCCCAGAGCGTACATCGCCGCCAGCGTGAAGGACTGGACGCCCCATCCCATGCTCAGGTAGGTCAGTTGCGGCATTTCGGTTTCCCCTTCTCGTCGTCTTTTGTCACCGGGCCCTGGTCCATCCTTCTTCGTACGGATCAGCCCGGCTATTGCGTGCCGGACACCAGCTCACCGGGGTTGGTTCCGGCGATCCGCGCCGCGGCCTCCGGCGTCGCGTAGCCCGGGGTCGTCGTGCCCTGCTCCAGGTCCAGGTGGAGAGACATCCAGGGGCAATCGTTGGCGGCCATCCTACGCACCACCTGCACCACCTGCATCGCCATCATCTGGTTGATGGCCGGGTCCTGGTCCAACAGGTCCAGCGCCGCGGCGCAGTCGATGTCCGGCGGCGTCTCCGGGATCGCCGTCAGCAGGTCCGGGCGTTGCGCTACCGGGCTGGGAAGAGCCGTGCAGACGCCGTCTTGGAATGCGTTTTCATGTTCCCACCGTGATGCGGGCCGGTTTCCTACAAGGACCTGTCCCCAGTTCTTCCCGTTGCCGGCGTCGATCAACCAGAGGGACGACCTGCTTTCCAGGCATTCGTCCATCTCCCGCCGGGCCCGGGCGTTGTCTACGCATCCGATCAGGAGTTCCTGTTTATACCGTCCGATTCCCGGGTAGGTCCAGTTTTCCTCTTTCCGGAAGGGCCGGACCGCGTAGCCGATACTCCTGCCGTAGGACCCCGACAGCCGCTCGGCCAGCGCCTCGCTTTTGTACTTGCCCACGTCCTGAGAGTAGAAGTTCTGGCGCAGCAGGTTGTGGGGTTCCACCCGGTCGTGGTCCACCAGCACGATTTCGGCATGCCGGCCGGTGTACAGCCGGCATAGCGCCTCGGCCACGAAGCCGCCGGTGCCGCCGCATCCGACCACGGTTATCCTGGGATTGTCCGCCATGAAGTGGGTGTCCAGCCGGTAGGGCATCTTCTTCTCTCCTGGAGTTGCGGTCTTTACGCCTCCGGCGTGTGGGATACGGCCTCCGGGTGCCGGTCTTGGAATATCTCCCACGCCCGCGGGTCCATCTCCTGGATTTCGTTCTTGTGCCAGTCGCAGTGGAGGGTCGCCAGCATAAGCAGGTCCCTCTGGGCAGGCAGCGTCATCTCGTGCAAGGGTTGGGTGACGCCGCCGGGACCGCCCCCGCCGCCCAGGTAACCGTTGATTGTTTCGGGCAGCCACTCCCCGTCCCCTCCGGTGAATATGCCCTCCTCCACGTTGTCCCGGGGCATGGCGATCATGTTCTCAGTGGGGTCGAACCGGACTCCGGCGCCGTTGAGGAGCCCCGCCACGGTTTCCACCTGCTCCGTCTCCAGGTCTATGATGTACCGGATGATTTCCGTCACTCTTCTCGTCTCCTCTTTACCCTAGAACAGGTTGGGCTGGACCGATGCCGGCGTTGGTTCCGGTTCCTCCACGGGCGGGTCCTCCCGGATGCGCTGAATGACCTCCGGGATCATCGCGAAGTCCTCCACGATCTTGTCCCGGAATTCGTTCCGCCTGAGCCCCGCGGCCGGGTGCATTACCGGGAAGACGCACCGGCCGTTCTTCTTCTGAAGGTTTCCCCCGGCCTTCCCGATGCTCTCTCCCGGCAGAAATTTGGCCAGGGAGAACCGGCCCAGCGTCACGATTAGCTCCGGGTTGATGATCTCCATCTGTCGTTCCAGGTGCTTGTCGCAGGCTCGAAGTTCCTCCGGTTCCGGGTCCCGGTTTCCCGGGGCCTGGCACTTGATCATGTTGGTGATGTAGACCTCGTCCCGGCCCAGTCCCGCCAGCGCCAGCAGGTCGTCCAGGAACTCCCCGGCCTTCCCGACAAAGGGCCGTCCCTGTTGGTCCTCGTTCTTTCCCGGGCCCTCGGCGATGAGCATCACCCGGGCGTCCGCCGGCCCCTCCCCCGGCACCGCGTTGGTCCGGCTATGCCCCAGCGGGCAGTCCCGGCATTCCCGGACGCCGGCTGCCACTGTGTCCAGCCTCTCTTGGGCGTCTTCCGGTGCGTTTTCCGTTGTCATGGCCTTCTTATCAGCTCCTCTTGCTTTTCGCCTCGTTGGGACTTTTTATGTCCCTGCGTTACCTCTCGGTATGTTCCGCAGGGGTCTGCTTCCTTTTCTACCAGGGTTGGTCGGTGGGTTTCCCTCCCTCCCACTCGGTTTGTCCTCGTTCGTTCTGCCTGGGCTCCGCGCCACACCAGCAGGCGGTGGGTTCTTCCAGTCCATGGATCAGCTCGATGTGAACGGGGTGCTCGACGGGATCCGCCGCTCCCGGTACCCACCGGTAGCTCGGGGTATCCAGGAGGACTGGTTGCATCACCACGGCTCCCCGGCTTCCCATCCCCACGACGGGCCTGGCTAAGTCCTCCATCCTGTTCAGGTGTCTTCCGCAACTGAAGACCGTTCCGCCGCTCCAGAGGGTGCGGACGTACCTTGGTTTCTTTCCGCAGGCGGTGGGTTCTCCTTCCTCGTTAACCAGCATTGTTTCCTGGCAGAATGGATGGATGATCCTTTCATCCAGGTGTATGACAAATCCCTTGGGGTTGTATGCCCATCCTGGGGGGAGTTCCCGCTGTCGAGACCGCTCCCGGCTTCCTGCTTGGGCGCTGGCCCTGCGCGTGGTTTTCGTTCCAGGCATCTTTGCGTCCTCCGGCGCGGTCTGCCGTTCCGCGTTCCTATTGGAATACGTCCTTTGTCTCTATCTCCTGGAAGTGCCCGTATATCCCGATTCTCATGCGGACCTCCGGCTCCGGTTGGTCCAGCCGCCCCGCGACTCCGTAGATCCGAAATCCCTGGTCGTCCGTGCCGGAGAAGAAGGCCCCCATCCGGCCGTGGGAGTGGAATTCCAATGTCATCCCCTCCAGGGGTTGGTATTGCAGGTTGGTCCGCCTCCCGGTCTGTTCGGGGATTGCTGCGGCGTACTTCTCCCCGTCCCAGTGGATGGCGAAGTAGCGTTCCCGGTCCGGGGTTTCCTGGAACCACCGGATGCCCATGTCCAGGGCTTCCCTGGGAATCTTTCCGTGGGGCAGGTGGACCTTGGCGGCAGTCGTGTTCAGTCCCCGGACCTCGCACTCCGCCAGACGCACCCGGGCCGTCAGGTCCGGGTTTTCGGCCTGGACGAAGACCCCGTTGCCTGCCAGCACGTAGTCGTAGCCGACGCCCTGCAGGCCTCGGACGCCCCGCCGGTGGTTGACAAGGTGCCCCACGGGCTCTCTGGGAAGCTTTTCCTCGGGGCCGTCCGGCTCAGTTTTCGGGGATTTCCATGGCATCGGCCACCGCGCAGTGTTCAACCAGGTCCTCCAGCGGGTATTCGTCCTGCCCATGCAGCTCCTTCCACAGCTCGTAGAGTCTGTCCGGGTGTTTCTTCGATCTCCCCCGGGTGTCCCCGGTCATGGAGAAGTGGGACTGGAAGAATGACTCGGGGGTTTCCTCGACCCGGTCCGGAAACCGGTGGTTCCCGGGACATACCCGGCCGTCGCCGAAGACGTTGAAGGCCGGTATGCGGTACAGGGTCTCGCCGCCGCTCTCCGGCCTTTTGTGGGCGGCGAACACCCAGGGAGGCCGTCCCGGCGCGCCGATGAACAGCAGGCCCGGCATCGGCAGCCGGAACCGCTCCGGCGGCTCGAAGGCCTTGATTTGAAGGGCGGTTGCCCAGACTTGGGGTTCCCGCCAGAGGGCGGTGACCGCCCCCTCCGCCGACTGTTTCCACCAGAGGGCACCCGGGGGCAACAGCCCGGTGCGGGCTCCCATGTGCTCTATGAACGCGGCCGCTATCTGATCGGCGTCCACCCGCCTTGTCCAGGTGGCCTCCGGCTCGTAGCACCTGAGCGTCAGGCTCTCCTCGTAGAGGTCCAGCCGCATTCTGAGCCGGTCCCTTTCGACCGGCGCCCCGGCCCCGTCCGTCCACTGGACTCCTGAATCTGCGTTCTTGTTCATCTCTTCTCTCCGCGGCCCTCCGGAATCCTTTCCAGTCTTTTTAGAATGAAGTCCAGCATTTGTCCGAACCTCTCCGGCAGGCCCTCATCGAGCCATGCCGACAGCCATTCGATCCGGTCGAGGATGGCCTTTGCCTTGATCCATTCCTGTCTGGCGTACTCGATAATATCGACGTCCCAGGGGTCGGAGTACCCGCCGGTGAATTCCTCCGGGAAGCATTCGTCGAGGAAGAAGGTCTCCGTCCTGCCGTGGACCCACCTCCCGGCCAGGGGCACCGCCTCCAGGGGAGTGTCTCTCACCGCTTCTTCCAGCAACTCCAGTGGTATTCCTCCCTCCGGGAGACGCTTCAGCGTCTCCGCCGGGATCACGTCTGAAGCTGATTCCAGCCATGCTTCCCGCATTCCCCTGAATTCCCGGGTCTCGAACTCGCCATGGGCCGGCATTGCCGCGAGGAGCGTAAGCGCGCACATGCCGTGCCTGTGCTGGTCCCACATTTCGTGTTGTTCTTCCCAACTGAATCCCATGAGCTGGAAGGGTATCCCCTCCTTGATCAGGTTGTAGGGGCTGCGTTCGAAGTAGTCATACTCCGGTTCTTCCCGGCGCCAGTCCTGGCGCCAGTCTGCCTGCATGTCCAGGTACCCCTCGCAGAGGGGAAAGTGGTCGACGCTGAACCTGGCGGCGAAACTCAGGACCTGTTCCCATTCGTTATCCAGTTGGAGGATCTCCAAGGCCCGCTCCGGGACCGTCTGTTGCAGGAGGGCCTCAAACCAAGCCCTCTCCTCGGCGTCATCCCAGCCGCGTAGTTTCCGGACGACGGCGCTGATCTTCGGGGGGCGCTCTTCGGCCAGCCTGATCAGCGGGGTCAGCCGGAGTGGGACATCGCTATCCGCCGCATCGTCCGGCTCAGCCTTCTCGTTGCGCTGGTGTAGTTCGACGCTTCGTTGGTGGCTTCTTCCAGCTCTCGCTGCTGTTCCGGAGTCTGGTCCCGTGTCGAGCCTGTCCACCGTTCCGCCAGCTCCAGCAGCTTCAGCCTGGTCTCCGGCGCCTGGCCGAGAATCCTTATCAGCGTGGGATTGTCCATTTACCGTCACCTGCCGCTCCTTTGGTCCCGACCCGTTTGTTGAACTGGTGGATGGTGTCCTCTCCCCGTTTGATCTCGGTGACGGTGGCGTTGGCCAGTTCCCCATAGAAGTCCGCGAGGCTCGCCCGGACCTGATCCACGGTCATCTCCGGGTCCGGGTCCTCGAACTCCCTGCCGTCGTAGACAAATATTCGGCCCATGTTCGGCCTCCTTTTTCTCTTTTTCTCCCCTGGGTTACGGGTGGTCCCGCACCCATCCGGCCAGGTCCTCGCCGTGGATGGTCCACTGGTCGTGGAGGATGCGGGCGATGACGTCGCGCTTGAGCCCCTGGTGCCGTCTCACCGCGTACTCGCCGTCCCCGGTCAGGTCCGCCAGCAGCGCCGTCGCCAGTTGCGCTGGGCCGGAACCCGGGTAGCCCCAGGCCAGCCCGGTGGGGGAGTGGCTGGTGAGGTCCTGCCTCTCGGGTAGGGAGTAGTCGACGGGGTCTTCCCTTCCCCATGACTGGCTGACTCTCACCGAGCATCCCAGGTTGTTCCTGGCCCCGTGGTACGTCTTCACAGGGACGTCCGTCTCCGTGGGTCCGTTCTCGAAGAGGCGGGGGATGTATTCGGCTTGAAGTTCCAGCTCCTTCCGTAGTTGCGTCAGGTGGCCGCATTGCCTGATCAGGAGATCGCCGCCCTCCGGGTGTCGTTCCAGCTGTTCCTCGTACGCGGCGAGTACGGCGGAGGCCGTGGTCCATGCGTCTTCAAGCTGGCCCCGCAATCTCCGGGCGCTGGGTATGATGACGGTGCGGGGCATCGTTCTTCTCCTTCTGCGGGGGCGGGCTGGAGCAATTGTCCTTCCCCCGGCCCGCTTCGCGTTTTGTCCGGCGGGGCGTCCGGCCGTTCGCCGTATTCCGGCTAACCCCTGGCGATCAGGGCCTCGAACTGTTCCTGGTCCAGGATCTTGGTTCCCAGCTGCTTCGCCTTGGTCAGCTTGGAGCCGGGTTTCTCTCCCACCACCAGGTAGTCCGTGCTCTTGGTCACCGACGAGCCGGCGTTCCCGCCGTGCTGCTGGATCAGGGACTCGGCCTCGTGCCGGGTCATCCCCTCCAGTTTCCCGGTGACGACGAAGGCTTTGCCATCGAATATCCCGTCCTGGTCCGTCATGGTCGTTCTGTCTCCTTCCTCTTCGATTTTGCCCTTCAGGTTGACGCCGGCCTCTTCCATCAGTTCCAGCGTCCGCTGGACGCGCTCGGAGCGGAATCCCCGGACCACGCTCCTGGCTATCTCCGGGCCGATCCCCTCGATGGCTTGCAGTTGGTCCCGGTCGAGTCCGCTTATCTCAGCCATCGTCTCGTACCGGGCGGTCAGCTTGCCGGAGACCTCCCGGCCCAGCCGGAAGATTCCCAGGCTGTATAGGACCCGCTCCAGCGGCTGCGCCCTGCTGGCCTGGATGTTCCGGAGAATCCGGTCCGCGAGTTTCTCTCCCATCCGGTCCAGCTGCAGCAGCCGCTCCCGGGTGAGGGAGAATAGGTCCCCGGCATTGGTCACCAGCCCGCGGTCCGCCATCTCCTGGCACCAGCGCTCTCCGAGCCCGTCGATGTCCATGGCTCGTTTTCCGACGAAGCTCTTCAGTTGCTCCGGCAGCAGCGCCGGGCAGTCCTGGTTGGGGCACCAATGGCCGGTCTCGTTTCCCCGGGTCTCCACACGGGTCCCGCAGGCCGGGCAGCGCGCCGGCATCATGAAGGGTTCCGCCTTCCGGTTCGTGTCCGGGTCCGCCGGTCCGGTCACCTGGGGAATCACGTCGCCGGCCCGCTCGACGATGACCATGGTTCCGGCCCGGATGTCCTTGCGGCGGACGTCATCCTCGTTGTGCAGGCTGGCGCTCTGCACCGTCACCCCGCCGATCTCCGTGGGGTCAAGCACGGCCACCGGCGTCAGCCGGCCGAACCTGCCGTGGCTCACCCGTATCTCACGGAGCTGCGTGACGTTCTGCCCCGAGGGAAACTTCCAGGCGGTCGCCCAACGGGGCTCCCGGTTGGTCGTTCCGAGCTTTCTCCGTGAGGAGAGGTGGTCTACCTTCACCACGATGCCGTCGATCTCGTAGTCCAGGTCTCCCCGGTATCTCAGCATCTCCTGGTGGAATTCAGCCACCTCCGCCACGTTCCAGCAGAGCCGGTCCAGCGGGTTCACCGGCAGCCCCAGCTCCGCCAGATCCTTCAGGGACGTCCGGTGGCTGTTGGTCCGGGAACTCTGGTTGGCGTAGATCCAGGCCCGCAGGTCCCGTTTGGAGGCCAGCTCCGGGTCCAGTTGCCGGATGCCGCCCGAGGCGGCGTTCCGGGGGTTGGCGTACCGCGCCTCGCCCTGCTCGTCCCGCTCCCGGTTCGTGTCCTCGAAGGCGCTTCTCGGCATGTAGACCTCTCCCCGGACCTCCAGCATTTCCGGCGGGCCGGCCTCGCCGGGCTGCGTCCCGAGCGTCAGGGGCAGGTTCCGCACCGTCCGGATGTTGTGGGTGACGTCCTCGCCGCTTACGCCGTTGCCCCGGGTGACGCCCAGGGCCAGCCGTCCGTTCCGGTACACCAGCCGCACCGCCAGCCCGTCGATCTTTGGTTCCACGTTCATGGCGAACTGGTCCGTGCCCAGACGCCGGGCCGTGCGCAGATGCCACTCGGCGAGTTCCTCCAGGCTTGATGCGCTGGCCAGGCTGAGCATCGGTTCCGGGTGCTCCACCTCGGCAAACCCGGCGCTCACGGCGCCTCCCACCCTCCGGGTGGGCGAGCCGGAGTCGCGGACTTCCGGGCTCTCCTTCTCCAGCCGCCTGAGTTGTTCCATCACGGCGTCGTACTCGGCGTCGGACACCAGCGGGGACTGCAGGTTGTAGTAGTGGTGATCGTGGAGCCGGATCTGCCGCCTCAGCTCCTCGGCGGCGTTCATGGGCGTGGTCATGCTTGGTTTCCTCCTCCCCCGTGGGTCATGTCTTATCTCTTGGGAAATTGAACGGGGCCGCCCCCACGCTCTCTGCGGGGGCGGCCCCGTGCGCCGTTTTGGGGTTGCCTTGGGCGGTCAGATGAGCCCGGCGGCCTCCGGGTGGATTCCCTCGGCTGCCAGTTGCCGCAGGCAGAGGGTGGTTGCGCTGACGCTTTCCCGGTCCTGCCGCTCCTGTTCTTCCTGTTCCACGAGGCTTCTTTCCATTCTCTGGGTACCCTCGTCGCAGGCGCTGGCGACCTTTTCGAAGGCGGCCGTGAGATCGTCCTCGCGGGTGATCAATTTGTGGATGTCTATTTTCGGGAAGGCGGTTTCTCTGTCCACACCCCTTGCTTTGTCCAAGAACATGCTTTTCAGGTGTTGGCCGCCGGACTCGTCGATTTCGATCTTCCCGCGCCACCGGTAAACGGTCCCGGGCCGGTGTTCCGATTCGACTGTAACCGCCAGCTCGAACTTCTCCTGGCTGCATATGAACTTCCGCTTGGATACGGAGTCCCGCTTGAATACCGACTCCCGCTTGGAGATGATCTCCCAGGTTGCGCTGCTCATCTTTCCTTCTTCGCTCCTCTGTTCTGCTTGGGGGACTTCCGCATCCGGGGGGCTCGGCGGGTTTTTGCAATGGTCTGCCGTCCTCTACAGTTCCTCGGGCGGGATGACATCCGTGACGTTGATCACCCGGTATTCGGACCTGACCCCCTCCCCGGTCATCCACTGGGTCACCTCCAGCTCGCAGACGATGCTGCACCCGCTGGTGAAGATGACCCTTCCATCCTTGACCGCCCGCAGGAACTCCGCGTCTTCCACCACCACCCGGAGCACGCCGCTTCCGTCCGAGATCAGCCACTCGCTCTCCTCGTCCGGGTCCAGCACCGGGGACACCACGCCGAATGTCTGCTCGGAAACCGTCCGGCCCAGAAGTACCTCCCTGGTCTCCTTGTCCTGGTTCATTTCCGTCTCTCCTGGTTTCCTTCCCTTCTTCTTGCCGGTCTCACCGTTTTTCCCGTTGGCATTGGCGTTGTCCGCCTCCGGCGTACGCCGGTCTGCGTGATGATCTCCTCTCTACGGCAGGCCCAGCACGTCCGGCCGTCATTGGGATGAAGTCCCGATTCCGCAACCTTGGCGATGATGTCCAGGTCGTCCGGTTTCCAGACGTACGTCTGGTGTGGGGTCAGCCGGTCGAGCCATTTCACCTGCTCCGGTTCCAGCTTTCCGGTCCGGCTCTTCAGCTCCGCCCAGATGACGGTCCCCCCTGAGTCCGTCGATGGTCCGGCGATGGTCAGGTCGGGATATCCCGCCGTCTGTGCGTCTCCAACCAGCGTTCTGCGTCCGCCCACGTTCACCTCCCTCCGGGAGTCATTGACGTGGAAGGCCAGGCATCCTTGGGCCTCGAAGAGCTCCGTCACCGTGTTCAGGAGTTCCGTCTCCGTGATCGGGGCCTGTTCAATGCCCGGCACGGGGTTTACTGGTCTCCGAGCGTCATTATCGGCATCATCACATGCACGTAGTCGTCGCCTTCGTCGGGCGTCGTCATCTTGGCGGGGGAGCTTCCGCTGGCGGTCTCCAGCGCGACCTGCTTGGAGTTCAGGCTGGACAGCGCCTCCTGTATGTACCGCCCGTTGAGGGTGATCGAGACGGCGCTTCCCCGCACCATCTCCGTCTCCAGCTCCGCCCGGTTGTCTCCCAGCTGGTTGGACTTGCTGGTTATCAACGCCCTTCCCCTTTCCCCCGATGCCCGGCTCATCTCGAACTGGACGGCGTGTTGAGCGTCCCGGGCGAATATTTCCGCTCTCCGAGTGGCGTTGGAGAGTTCGCCCAGTTTGAAGACCGCCTGGTTCGGCATGTCCTGGGGCACAAGGTCCTGGTACGCCGGGTAGGTCCCCGCCAGGAGCAGGGACGTCACCTCGATGTCCGAGTTGCCCTCTCCCTCGGCCCCGATCCGGAACCGGACCGTCTTTCCGTCCTCCGGTATCAGGATCTCCACCTGTCCGCCCACATTTCCCGCAATGCGTTGCACTTCGATCAGCGTCTTGGCTGGTACCACCGCCCGGGCCGGCCGGCCCACGGGACCGGTCAGCTTGCTCCTCTGGACCGCCAGCCTGAACCCGTCGGCCCCCACCGTGGTCAGGTTGTCTTCGTCCAGGTCCATCAGGATGCCCGTCAGCGCCGGGCGGTTGGTCTCGGTGGCGGCGCAGTGGGCCACCCGGACCACGGCCTTCCGGAACTCGTCCGATTCCATGATCACCGTGTTGCTCTCCTCCACCTCCGGCATGGGCGGAAACAGGTTGGCGTTGGCCCCGTTGATGTTCGCCTTCGTGTCTCCGCACTTGAGTCTCAGCACCGTCGTTTCCCCCGGCCGTTCCATCTCCACGGTCCCCTTGGGCAGCGTGCCGACGAATTCGCTCAGCAGCCGGTTCGGGACGGCGAGGCTTCCCTCCCGCTCGATATCCGCCGGTATCCTCATTCTCAGCGTCATCTCCAGGTTGGTGGCGGTGAGCTCCACCGCTCCATCCATCACGCGCATCAGCGTGTTCTGGATTATCGGCATCGTCGTCCTGGCCGGGGTCACCCGGCTGGTCATCTGCAGCGCGTGCTGCATGTGCTCCTGCAAGCTCCTGGCTTTCATTGTCCTCTCCTGGGTTCATCCATGACTTTGCTTCTGAACCAGCGCGGCCGGGTCCCCTCAGTCCTTGCTCCCGCCAGTTTTGCCCCCGCGAGCCGGGCTCCCCTGATGTGCGCCCCGGTCAGGTCCGCTCCCGCCAGGTCCGTCCCGGTCATGTCGGTCCCCGCCAGGTCCGTGCGTCTCAGGCTGGCCCTTCTCAGATCGGCTTCCCGCATCCGGGCGAAGCTGAGGTTGGCGTCCTCCAACCGGGCCCCCCGCAGGTTGGCCCCCTCCAGGTTGCACCCGTTCAGGTCCAGACCCTGAAGTCCGGTCCCGGCCAGGTTCAGCCGGCTCAGGTCCCGCCCGGCGAGGTCGGGGGGTTCCCGTACTTCGGCCAGACGCTGCCAGACGGCTCCGGGGGTCTCCGGCCACCGGCCGGGGCCGATGGGGTCCTGGCTGGCGCCGGCGTCCTGGAGCATCGCGATGATCTGGACACGGGTCATGCCCATCCGGGACGCCCATTCGTCGATGCCTTCCAGGTACATTCCCGAGGGCACGCCCAGCGCGTGGGCGATCCTCGACCCGGTGCAACAGTCCCCCCGGTCGTTCCAGGCGCCCTGTTTCTGGTTGGTCCCCGGCGCGGTGACCTCGGCCCGCACCAGTTCGACCATCTCGTCTATCCGGCTCATCCTTCCTCTCCGGGGCCCTGCCTTCCGCTCCCGGTTGGCCGGGATCGTTCCCGGGGCCGGGGCGTTCCTCTGGCCGGAGAGCCCCGGCCCGTTGTGTTTCCGCTGGGTCCCTCCCTGGGGCTGGGTATTGGGCCGTTAGGGTTGGGGTTGGTAGCACTCGATGTGGCTTGGCAGCCGGCCGTAGGTGGTGATGGCTTGCTGGCGACTGTGGCGCACCTCCTCTGGCGTGAGGGGTCTGTCCACGTCCAGCAGCAGGAAGCCTTCACAGGGGATCAGGCATTCTCCGTCGCCGTCGGCTATGCCGCCGCAGACGTAGCAGTACATGGTCTCTCCTTCTACCTCTGGTGGTTCGTACAGTTCGATTCGGGGTGTGTCCTGCATCTTGGCACGGTCGTTCTCCGGGGTATCCCTACTGAGATGCTCCGGCAGTTCGATCCTGAATCCGCAGAGCCGTATCGTTTGGTTGAACCCACCACTGCTGGTTCTGGCATGACAGACCATCCGGTCCTGATCCTCGTCGAGTTCCCGTCTGGGGTGACGAGGGCACTTCACTCCCTGGGTGATGATTCACTCCTCCAGCGGAGTGGCCTGCTGCAACTGTTTGAAGTGCCGGGTGCAGATTGCTCCACCCTTCCAGGTCTTTCTGCCTGCGTTCCTGCAGGTCTGGTTCATCTCCTTCTTGGATGGGATGCCGCAGGTCGGTTCCGCTCGGTTCATTCCTCTTTCCTCGTCCATCCTGGAAATTCTCTCCAGAGTTTTCCTTCCAGGAGGTAGGACGATTGCGAAGTCGCTCTAGGAACTTTCAGGTTGGTATCCAAGAACCTCCCCTTAGCTTTGGCGAGTCTCATGCAAAGTGGCCTTTCAACTCTGCAATGCCGCCGTCTAAGGACTTTGCAATCGTCCTATTCCAGGAGGGCTCCGCCCTTGCCGTTCCCGGGATCGTCCAGGTCCCTGGCCTGCTGGGCGGTCAGCCCCCCTTCGAGGACCAGGGGGTTGTTCTCGTAGCGGCCCCACTGCTTGCCGAACACGGGTATCGCCAGATCCAGGCACTCGGCGGTGACGGCCCTGGCCCATCCCGGTTCCATCGGTCTGGCCCGGGGGCCGGACTCCCCGCCCCAGATCAGCCAGTCCGGTTTCTCCGGGCGTCCCGTCAGACTCAACGGCCCCAACGCCGGCTCGTAGGATATGAACCGGATCGTCGCGGGGGTTGCCGCCAGGATGGGCCACCTCCGGTCATATTCCCGCTGGTCCTCCGCGCTCACCCCCAGCCACACGTTGGGATAGCCGCGGCCCCAGTCCGGGGGCAGGAACTCAGCCAGGTTCTGGGGCCTCTTCGTGAGTAGCTGCCAGTCCAGGTTGGGAGTCGTGCGAATGAGCCGCCACAGCTCTTCCCTTGCTCCCTCCGGGGCCTGGTTGTCGAATACGTCGGCCAGGCTGGCGCAGAAGACCATCTCCCGTTGCCCGGCCCTGAGGGCGTTCTTCTCCCAACTCAGGGGCTTCTTCCAGTAGGCTTCGGAAGTCCGCATCCGCTCTCCCACCGGCCCCCACAGGGTCCAGCCGTGCCGGTTGGACAGAGCTTCCGCATAGCAGTTGTCGCAGCCCCGGCTGACCTTCTGGCATCCGATCCAGGGGTTGAAGGTGTGGTCCGTCCAGCCGATATTCGTCCGGTCTCCCATCCGTTTCTCCCTACCCGATCATGGTGAAGTGGCTGCTCCAGGGCCCCGCCAGCATCCGGCGGGTCCGGTCCATGAGTCCCTTCCGCAGTCCGCCCTGGGGTATCAGGATGAAGGCCCTGGGGCTTCCCCGGTGGTAGCGCATGGCCAGGGCGCGGCTGCCCAGCTTCTCGTAGATCTCCCTTTGCCTCCGGTAGATCTGGTCCAGGCTCCTTCTTCCCCGGTTCAGATGGTGGTATATCACCAGGCTCTGACCCCGTTTCAGGTAGGGGTCCAGGTCCTCGTAGTAGACGTACTTCGCGCCCCGGACCGTGTGGGGCCTCACGCTCGGCGTTTCCAGCCCGTTGTCCGGGTCCAGGAACACAAGCTGGCATCCCTCAGTCGTCTCCAGCGCGGCTTCCCGCCACTCCGTTCTCTCTCTGTCCCGGGCCTGCCGGACCGTTTCCCCCGGCTTCTTCTCCGGTTTTCTCAGGTCCAGGGCGGTGTCGTGATAGGCGGTTCCGTCCGGCAGGATTCCCGACTTCTGGACCGCCTTAACGCTGCGGCTTCCCGAATCGACCAGCCCCTGGAGGGCCAGGTACAGCTCCTCGTCGCAGTTGGCGAATCGGTTTTTTTCCCGTTCCTTCAGGTGCAGATACCCCGTGTGCTTGCCGTCCTGGCTGCCGGTTTCGTCCGGGGTCAGGCACCATACCACTCCCAGTTCGGGCGGGCCGCCCGTCTCCGGCGCGGTGAGAGCCCGTAGCAGCCCGTACTTGCCGAAGTCCCCGATGTCTCCCGTGTACCGGTCCTGCATTGCCTCTCTCCTGTTGATTGACTGCGCCGGCGTTTATTCCTCTCCCCGCGCTTCTTTTTCCAGCCGGTGCCGCTTCAGCTTCCGGTAGATGTTGGAGGTGTTCTTGACCCCCATCTGGCTGGCCAGGCGGCGGACGGCCTCGCCCCGGGTGATTCCGCGCCCCGTCATGGTCCGGACCCGGAGGTCCATCATCTCGGTCTCGTGCTCCCGCACCGTTCGCCGGGCCGCCGCGGGCGTCATCTCCTCGATGCAGATGGGCAACGGGCAGCTCAGACAGTCCCCGTGGGCGCGGCACCCGTTGGGGCTGGCGGGTCTGGGAGTCCTGTTTGTTTTCTCATCCATTCTTCGGCCGCTCCTGCTTGGGGCGCCTTTGGGTCTTCGGCCTGCGCTTGGATTTCCCCCTCAGCTGCACCTGTTCCATCCGCAGGCTGGCCCGGTGCAGGTCTCGCATCCTTCCCGGAATTCGACCGGGGCGTTGCAATCGGGGCATCTCAACCGTCCGTAGCCCCCGTCCTCCCGTTTCCCCTTCTCCCCGGCGCTCCCGTTCTCGTTGTTCTCGCCGCTCTCGCCGTTCTCGCCGTTCTCGCCGTTCTCGTTGTAGTGCCGCTGCAGCATGTGGGCCATGGCGTCGGGCGCCGACCTGACCTGGGTCCCGTCGTCCCAGGCGGGGCAGCAGGTGATGCCCTGCAGGTTGTGGATGATCTCCGCGGGGTCCATCCCGGAGCGCAGCGCCATGGAGGCCAGCCGGCTGACCGCCTCCAGCTGCGCGGAGTCGCAGCCCCCGGCTTTCCCCAGGTTGGTGAAGATCTCGAAGGGCTTCCCCGATTCCCCGAAATTCAGCGTGACGTACATGTTGCCGTGGCCCGTCCGGAACCGCTCCGTGAGTCCCGTCATCGTCCGGGGCCGGTCCCTGGAGGTCCTTGTCATCTCCCTTTCGTTCCCGCCCTCCCCGGCGCCGCCGGTGCTCAGAACCTGCTGTTCCTTGCTGCCGTCCCGGTAGATCGTGATGCCCTTGCAGTTGGTCATGTATGCCAGCGTGTAGGCGTCCCCCACGTCCTCCCTGGTAGCCGATGCCGGCATGTTGATGGTCTTCGACACCGCGTTGTCGGTGTGGGCCTGGAAGGCGGTCTGCATCAGTACGTGCCACCGCGGGCTGATGTCCCGGGAGACCCGGAAGACGTCCCGGACCCATGCCGGCGTTTCCTCCATTCCCCCCAGGCTGCCCGTCCTCGCCAGTCTTTCCATCAGCTCCGCGGAGTGGAATCCCTCGCTTCTGGCGATAGCCTCGAAGTAGGGGTTGGTCTCCACCAGCCGCGCGCCGTCCATGACGTTCCGGACGTAGCTGAGGGCGAAGAGGGGTTCGATGCCGCTGGAGGCCCCGGCGATGATGCTGATCGTGCCCGTGGGGGCGATGGTCACCGGCGCCGAGTTGCGCATGGGCTCTTCGTAGATGCTGCCCTCCCACTCGGGGAAGTTGCCCCGCTCCGCTGCCAGTTCGCCCGATGCCTCGTGGGTCTTGTCCCGTATGAATTTCATCACCCGGCCGGCCATGTCCAGCGCCTCATCCGAGTCGTACGGGACGCCCAGCTGCACCAGCAGATCGGCCCAGCCCATGACGCCCAGCCCGATGCGGCGGGTCCTCCGGTTCATCTCCTCGATCTCCGGGATGGGGAATGTGTTCATTTCGATGACGTCGTCCAGCATTCGCACGCCGGTCCGGATCACCCGGGCCAGCCGTTCCCAGTCCACCTCCGGTATGCCGCCTTCGTACCGGACCATCCGGGCCAGGTTCACGGACCCCAGGTTGCAGGACTCGTGGGGCAGGAGCATTTGCTCGCCACAGGGATTGGTGCTCTCGATCTCGCCGAGCTGAGGGTTGGGGTTGTCCTTGTTGATCCGGTCCAGGAAGATCAGCCCCGGGTCCCCGGGTCCCCGGTGGCCCAGGCGGACTCCACAATCTCGTCGAACACCTCCCTGGCGTTGAGCTGCCCTGTAATCTCTCCGCTGCGGGGGTTGATCAGGTCGTAGTACTCCCGTTCCCGGACCCGTTCCATGAACTCCTGCGTCGCTCCCACGGAGATGTTGAAGTTGACCAACTTCTCCGGGTCCCGCTTGACTCGTATGAATTCCAGGATGTCGGGGTGGTCGACGTTCAGGATGGCCATGTTGGCCCCACGGCGGGTGCTGCCCTGTTTCACCACCTCGGTGGCCGCGTCGAAGGCGGTGATGAAGCTCACCGGCCCGGAGGCGACTCCGCCGGTCGATCCCACCACGTCGCCCTTGGGGCGCAGCTTCGAGAAGGAAAATCCCGTGCCTCCGCCGCTCTTGTGGATCAGCGCCGTCTTCCTCACCGCGTCGAAGATGCTGTCCAGGGAGTCCTCTACCGGTAGGACAAAGCAGGCGGAGAGCTGCTGCAGCTCCCGCCCCGCGTTCATGAGCGTGGGAGAGTTGGGCAGGAACTCCAACCGGCTCATGACATGGTTGAACTCGTCCTCGGTGACCTGGCGTTCCTCCTCGCTCGCTCCGTACTCCAACTCCGCCTGAGAGAGGTTCTTCGCCACCCGTAGGAACATAGCCTCCGGGTTCTCCAGCACGTTGCCCTCCCGGTCCTTGCCCAGGTAGCGGCGTTGCAATACCGCCCTGGCGTTGTCGGTCAGCTCTCTGTGGTTTATCCCCGCCTCCCGTATCGCCTGTGCCATTCTTGCTTCAGGGGTCATGGAGTGCCTCCTCTTTCCTTCGTTTGGGTTCCTACCCGAACGCGTACCGCCGGCTGAACCTTTCGATCACGTTTTCGTACCACCAGGCTCCGTCCTCGTCCGCTTCGGAGTCGTACTCCAGCCCTTCCAGGAAGGCGCGTCCCAGCAGTTGCCCGAACTGCCGGTCTGGACGATGTTCGTCGTCGAACTCCGCGTCGCACCCCCGGTAGGGCGGGCAGGCTATGTCGAGGATTTCCAGTGCGGTCTGTCTGGTTTTCTCCGATTGGCCGTCCAGGGCCAGCGCGGTTCGCACCATCGCCCTGCCGGCGTCGTGGTTGCCCATGTTTCTTCCCCCTTGCAAGGTTGGTTTGGAAATCCGGGCCCGGGCGCCCTCTAGAGCGTGTGGGCATTTGAGTCGGCTTCGGCCCCGCGTTTCTTGTATGCCTCGAACGGGATGCGCCTCCAGAGCCACCTGTTTGCCCACCGGGCCACGTCCCGCAGTAGCTGTTCGTTCCAACCAAGCTCCTCGCGGACCCACGGCCGCCGGGTCAGCGCGTTCAGCTTCATAACCGGCTGGACGTGCGGTTCGCACCCCCAGGCTATGACCTGTAGAATTCTGTCCATGCAGGCCTGGAAGGGCTCATTGCCGATCAGCACGTACACGCGCTTTCGTCCCGGTCGATACCCTTTGAGCATCCGGCATACCCGCTCCACATCAGCTCCCTCCGCAGTTTCGTCATAGGCGAACCGCCAGGGTCCCCTGTTGATCGCTTCCCATCTGCGCAGGACCGCCTCGTCGAACGTCTTTGGCTCAAATCCACTGTTGGCGTCCAGGAGGGGCGTACCCGTGTCCTGGTACCGCCTGATGATGTGGTCCTGGAAGTCCTCGGGCAGAGCCGACAGATTGTTGTCGCAGAGGATCGGGCGCGGGGTGAAGTCCTCTATCAGCGTGAAGTCCCGCCCCTCCAGGGCCGGGACCACGCAGAACCAGCACCCCACGGGGCAACCCCTGCTGGCAAAGGTCGCCGCCGCGTTGTGGCGGTTCACCGTATCCGGCATATCCCCGCCCACCTCCGCAATCTCATGAAACATCCGTTTGAGGGTGAACACTCCAGGCCCTCCCACTCTCACGCTGTAGCCGGACTGCTTCCACCACACCAACTTGCTGAATGCCGCCGGTGCGTCCCAGGAGAATACGACCGATATGTTCATAATCCGTGGGTCGGCGGGGTCCACCCATTCGACGAGCCCCTTCCGCCATTTCGCTTTCTGCTTTACAAGCACGGTGGTCTGCCTTCCTTCAAACTCAATTGCCGTTGGCCCTGGCGGGATCAGGGGTCAGCGCCTTCATACTTCTGCTCGCGCTCCTTCCGGGCGGTAGGCGTTTCGCCTTCACTTCGGCTGGTTTTCGCTAGCGCGGTTCACGTTCTTTCCTGCTCCGTCTCCGTGCTGGGGACGGCAATCTGCCAGTGTTTCATATCTTTCCTCACGCGGTCGAACACGTCCCGGATGTCCTCATCCAAGTTCGTCATCCGCTTGTCGATGTACAGCCAGACGGCCTCCAGGTGTTCTTCCCTATCCTCGTCCGTGAGTTTTTCCCAGTAGTCCGGCGGATTGATGCAGCTCCAGTCCCCGCCGGGATCTTGGCCCGCCATGTGGTTGTTGAATAACTGGGCAACCGCCGTGGGGGTGATGACGTACATCACCTCGTCGTTCTTCATGTCCGCCCCGGCTTTCTCTGCCGCGTCTTTCGACTGGACTATCCAGCTCGTTTCTTCCTTCCTCCTTTGCCGGCTCGATCATTTCGTTGTGCAAATCCGATTGCCTCGATTCACTCCTCCCGCGCTCTGGCGAGGGCCACCGTGCGCGGGCTCACACCGGTCTCACGGGCCGTCAGCCACTCGACCCAGAACGCCGTCATGCCGGGATGCGCGTTCCGGTTCCGCGCGAAGGCGCCCATGATCCTCTCCTGCCGCGCCCGGCGGTGATACTGTCCGATCTCGGCCGCTGTCATCTCGTGCTTGCACCGGGGCAGCGGGCAGGCCAGGCAGGACGGTGAGTGCCGGCATCCGTCACGCGGTGTCTTTCCGTCAGATGTTTTGACCTCCCCCTTAGCTGGCATTCCGCAACTCCTCTTCGCCGTTGTTTCAGAAGTCCGGCCCGAACAGGGACGGTTGAGGGACGATGCAGGCGGGGGAGAAGAGGACCATCTCCCGGACGTCCCGCCGGTCCGGTTTCCTCACGCCTCCGAACTCCATGGTCAGCGCTTCCCAGTCCCCGGGGGGCTCCACGTCCCCCTCCCGGCAGGCGTAGGCGATGCGGTACCGCTCTCCCGTGAACCGGGCCCATTCCCACGTCTCTTCAGCCGTCCGCTCCGACTTCCCTCCATGTCCGATTCGTACAGCGTCTGGTTCCGTCCCTCCGTCCTGTAGGGTGGATCCAGGAGGATGCCGACCAGCGGCGCGTTCCGCTGGTCCTCCCGGAGCACCGTGGGCGTCAATGCCGCCTTCCAGTCCCGGTTCAGGACCACCACCCTGGCCAGCCTCTGGGCCAGGGCATTGAACCAGGGTATGAGCCGCTCTCCAGTTCCTATTTCTCCCTCCAGCTCGAACCGCTGCGCCTGGACTCCCACGCCGCTCCCGTCGGGCACCCTGGGGCGTTTTTCCCCCGCTGCCAGGCACCATCCGGACCCTATCCAGCTGCACGCTCCCCAGGCCTACCATCCGGCGGCCCGGACGTCGAAGTGCATGGGGTCTTGGGACAGCCTCCCGGCGTTTTCCCTGGCCCATTCCACGAGCCACGCCTGCCGGGCCGTCAGGTCCTGGTGGATGGTCGGGTAGTCGGCCTCCCGGGCCACTCCCTCGTGGTCGCGCTGCATGGCGCGCCAGAAGTTGCAGACCAGCCCGCTGGTGTCGCAGACCACCTCCGTCCGGGGTTCGTGGGGCCGGCCCAGCAGCGCCGCGAGGCTGCCCCCGCAGGGCTCCAGGTACACGTCGGGGTTGCCAAGGCGGTCCCAGACCAGCCTGGTCCACCGCCGCTTCCCGCCGTAGTAGGGGAAAGGCGCGGTCATGTATTTCATCAGGACCGGGCCGCCTTGACCGTCTCGGGCCGGGGGGTTCCGACGCCGGTCCGCGCAGCGCCGGTCCGCGCAATGTCCTTCCTGCCGCATCCTCCGTCCGGCATCGCTTCGCCGTTCCCTCGGCCCGGTGACTTTTCCAGGACCTCTGCGCCCGGTGTTTTCATTCGGCCTTCCCGCCTCCGGCCGCGCCCTCCGTCAGCCATTCGGTGAACTTCTCCCTGGGAATCGGGTCGGTCATCCAGCCGGTGTTCGGCTCGGGGAGCTTGAGCGCCTGCCTGACGGTGAGCCATCCGGCGCGCATCGCCAGGGACTGGTTGCGGCCTGCCCGGCTGGTCCACCGGAGACTTCTCTCCTCCTCGCAGGCGATGGCAACCTCCAGTGTGCTGCGGGTGTCCTGGGGCGCAGTAGTCGATCACCTCTTCCCTCTGCCCCTCGCGCCACATCCGGACCGCCTTCTCTCCGTCCATCCCCTCGGTTTTTCCCTGCACCTTCATGCCCTGGGCAGCCGTCTCCAGCCCCAGGGGATGGCCCCGCTTGCAGAGAACGTGGAACATCATGTCCACGTGTTCCAGCGCCAGTACGCGGCACTCCGCGTTCATTCCCGATTCCTCGGCCAGCACGTTGAAGTCGAATCCCAGCCCGTTCCAGGTGACGATGGTGAAGCCCCGGCGCGACTGGAGGGCCTCCAGTTGCCGGACCATGAGGGCCAGTTGTTCCCGGTTCATCGTGTCGGCGATCTCCCCGTCCGGGTCTGCGCCGTACCAGGTGACGGGCTCTCCGAGCTCCGGGGCGTAGAGGGCGGCGCAGGTTATTCCAAGAGGACGGTGTTCCTGCCAGTCGCCCCCCTCGGGAATATCCCCCGCCGTCTCCAGGTCGAACGCCGCGTAGTTGCGTTTGGCCACTTTCTCCTCCGCTTGTTCCCGTCTCACACGGGGCGGAATCATCACCGGTTTCCGTGGGTCTCACGGGGACGTTTTCCGTCAATGTCACGCCTTGGAACCGTTCAGGTTCACGGCGTACTTATCGCCGGGGGCGCACAGCACTAGGGTCTCCCTGGCCCGGGTCATCGCAACGTAGAAGAGCCGGTACACTCCGGCCCTCTGGGCTGAATTCCCGTTCCACTCGGCCATCCCGGCCCGGCTCACGTCTGGGAAGACGTACACAACGTCCGCCTCCGCTCCTTTCACCGAGTGCACCGTTCCGATATTTGCCTGCGGAGTCCGGGCCAACTGCTCCGCGCCCCGGTTCCGTGCGATGGCCAGCGGGAATTTGGCCGCGTTCCTCTTGGCCGCGGTCAGGTTCGCCTCGAACCAGTCCAGGTCTCCCTGAAGCCCCGCCTCGACCGCTTCCTCCGTCAGCGCGGGTATGATGTCGTCCCAGCTGACCTCCCCGTCATTCCCGTTGGTAAGGTTTCTGACCGCCTCCCTGCCCTTGGTCTGGAGTACGCCCTTCACCTTCGTCATGTCCGTCCAGTGAATGATGTCCTCGGCGCTCCACATCCCCTTCTCCTGGATTCCCAGGAACGCCAGCACCCGGTCCGCGGTCGATGTCTGGCCCCGCCTCTTCTGGAGGGGGTTCCAGGCCCCGTTGCGGCGGCGGTAGGGATTGTGAAAGGGGGTACCGGTCTCCCGGAGGGTCCCGATCAGGTTCTGGAGCATGTATGAGCAGGTGGCGAGGAACATCACGCTCTTCCCCTCCGCGAGGTAGCGGTCGGCGTCGGCCACCGCCGGGGCCGGGTTCTTCCAACTCGCCGTTATGCTTTTCACCTCTCCCTCGTGCTCACGGGGGCGGTACTCAACCTGTTCCCGGCCCTCTATCTGGGAGATCCAACGCACGGCCTGGGCGTGGACCGCCACGGGCACCCGGTAGGACTGGGCCAGCACCTGCCGGTTCTCCTCGGGTATCGCGGACGCGGTGAAGGCGCCGGGGTCGGCGCCCCGCCAGCTGAAGATGGCCTGGTCCGGGTCCCCGACGATGTGGAGGGCTCCGGCCCTGGTTCCCCACTTGCGGATGAGCGACATCTCCAGCAGGTCCAGGTCCTGGGCTTCGTCCACGAACATCAGGTCCGGGTCCCCGGGGGCCTTGGAGACCTCCAGGAGACAGGTCTCGATCAGGTCCGTGAAGTCCAGCAGCGCGTTCCGTTCCTTCCACGCGGCCCACCGCTGGACGAATGCGGTCACGGACTCCGGCATCCGGTCCGTTTCCATCCGGGCCCTGAGGATCTGGTACTGCGTCATCAGATCGTCGCCCTTGGTCTCTCTCGTCGGTTCCAGGTTGTCCCCGTCGATCCGTTCCCCCAGGTCGTTGGCTCCCAGGCTCATCCGGTACTCGGGCTCTTCTTCGTTCCACTGCTCCACGTACTCCCGGCTCTCGGCTATGTCCGGCTTCCCCAGGGCGTGGTACAGTGGGAGTGGAGGGTCCCCAGGGAATCGAAGTGGATGGGAAGACCCCGTCCCGCGATCTCGGTGGCGGCGGCCTTGGTGAGGGATGAGATCAGGACTTTCCTTCCGGATGCCACGGCGTCCTCAACCTGGGCCCCGAGCCAGGTGGTCTTGCCGCATCCTGGAGGGCCGACCACACGGTACTCCGTGATGGTTTCCGCGTTGTCATTCTTCGTCAATCCGTCCTCCAACCCGGCTCCTGCCTGTTCATTGCCCTCATTCCCCGTCCTCCGGGGATTCCTCTTTTTCCCCGTAGCCGGGCAGCGTGTACTCCTCGGGCAGCCGCCAGCAGATCCGTGTCGTCCTGCCATTGCCGATTCGCACGTTCACCTGGTCCGGCTCCGCCGAGCACAGCCTCAGCCTCCGCCCCATGGCGTGAGAGGTCAGTTGCTCCCCCGTCGTTAGGTCGAGCCAACGCCTCAGGTCCTCCAGGAATATGCACACCTGCTTGCCGTCGATAAAGGGTTGCTTCACCGCCGCCGCCTTCTCCCATTCGTCCTCGCTCCGGGGCGGCTTCTCCAGCAGGTACTCCGATATCCATACCTGGGTCTCCTGCGCCGGGAGGCTGGCGTCCCCCACCTCGATCTCCTCGCAGGCCAGCAGCATCTCCTGCACCCGCTGGTCCCATACCTTCCGGTTCACCGAGGGGATCATCACCCCGGTGGCCGCCGCCGCCAGTCCCCGGAACTGGTTCTGGGAGATGAGGTTGGCAATCTTGCCCAGCGTGATGTTTCCCTGCTTCGTGTACATGTAGTAGATGGGCGGGTCTCCCAGGTACTTCACGATCCGGGTGATCTCCACTCCGAAGAGCGTCGTCAGGTTGTCCTTCAGGACCTCGGCCTCGTCGTCCGGCGGCTGGATCAGCGTCTCGTTGAGCTGCTCCTGGGCCTGCGCCATTCTCATGGGCTCCTTTGCCTTATCGATGGTCACCCGGTAGTAGTTTTCCCTGAGCTTCAGGTCGTGCTCGTGCTTCCGCCGCCAGCAGATCAGCAGGTTGACCACCTCCTGGTCCGGCCACCCCGCCTGGATGGCGATGGTGGCCAGCGACATGTCGTACGCCGAGGCCGACTGGTCCGGAAGGTCCTTCCGGTCCTGCTCCCAGGACCGTCGGAACCGGTGGTCATTCTTCAGCAGCGTCTCCAGCCGCAGCAGCTGCGGCTCCGCTTCGGGATCGAGCTCCAGCGCGTTCTTGCCCCCGGACTGCCTCCGCCTCCTGGCGGGACCCCGCTGCCGCTCCGTCTTCCCCCGCCCCGGCGGGGGAATGGAGGTCCGGAAGTCCTCCGGCGCCAGGTCCAGGAACTCCTGCGGCTCGAATCGCCGTTCGCTTACCCCGATGATCGTGACGGGCTTCGGTTCCTGCGGGTCCCGGTTGTTCCAGGTCCCCGGCAGCCGCATGACCCGGTCCAGGTTGAATACCGAGTCGGTGGTCCAGCCCCTTGCCGTGTAGAGCGACTGGATGTGGTGGTGCCACCACTGGGAGGCCCTCCGCCCCAGTTCGTGCTCCTCCAGGTTCCGGAAGAGCCATGGGCGGCTGAAGAGCCACCAGGCCTGCAACCCGTGGCCGCTGTTCACCAGGACCGTCGGCTCGAAGTGCGCCTCCTCTATCGTCTCCAGCGCATGCTCCATGGATGGCGGCAGGTTGTTCTTCCGGTGCACCGGGTGGTCGCAGTCGATGTCGGCCCACAGGCCGGCGATCCCGCCCACCTCTTCCTCCGTCAGCTTGTTCTTGGTGGTGAAACGGTTCAGCTCCCGGCGGGCGATGCCCACGCCGGTGTAGACGTCGTCTCCCCGGTGGTCCTCTGCGTCCCGGTTGACCCCGTCGAACCGGGTGTGCCAGCTGGATTCCTGTCCCGGCAGCGTCCAGACCAGGACCACTCCCGGCGGCGGGTCGCCCCACAGCGCCGTCAGAAATTCGCGGGGTTCCATCGGCTGCTCCTATCCCTCGGTTTCCCCGGCCCGGGGAGGGGAGCTTCCGCTCCGTTCCCCGGGCTCTCCCGGCTTCTTCTGTCCGTCCCGCGAGGGCCTAGCCCTGTGCGTTAACCCCGGCGGTTGCCTCCGCGTTGGCGTCTCCCGCGTTGTTTTCCGCCGCGTTGTTTTCCGCCGCGTTGTTTTCCGCCGCGTTGGCGTCTCCCGCGTTGGGTTCCTCCCCGTTGGGTTCATCCGGGGGGTCCACGCTGCCGGCGTCCGCGTCGATGATGTTGTCGGCGTCCGCGACCACGCTGATCTGCTGGGTGCCCAGCATCTTGATGAAGGAGGCCTGGTATGCCTCGATCCGCGGCATGTATTCCTCGGGCACCGGCCCCAGGCTCTTCAGGTTGACCTTGGAGTACTCGAGGCCGCCGCCTCCCACCTTCTCCAGGGTCAGTTGGGTGTAGACGTGGTGGAAGGCCAGCTCCTGGTCGTTGGCCAGGTTCATGGTGTAGTCGAACACGTTCCTGATGCTGGTGCTGGGCGCCTGCACCACCAGGGGCAGGATGCTGTCGGGCCTGAGCAGGAGCAGCATCCGCTTCTCGCTGCACGCCTGCCCGTTGCTTCCCTCCCGGGGGTTGGAGCCGTACTTGCTCATGGGGCACAGGTGGCAGAGTCCGCCGGGCCCGCCGTGCTCGCCGGGCTCGAGGCTGCCCCTGATCCCGTCGGGGCTGCTGCAGACGGGGGCGTTACGTTCCCGGGTTCGAGGGGCTTGTCCCAGTAGGCCCGGGGGGTCGTGTACTCCACCAGGATGCCCGTGACCTCCTCGGCGTGGACGTCGCCCTCGGCCCCGGGTATGGTCCAGATGGTCATCCCCTGGGGGGGCACCTTGGCCCTGGGGAGGTTCAGCTCGGTGAGCTTCTGGCCCCGCAGGTTGTGATGGAAGACGTCCATCGTCCGGTTGAGCTCCTCCTCGGTGCGGTTCAAAATCCGGTAGGTGGAGGCGTCGGCGGGATCCCGCTCGACGACGGCGCCGGCCTGGGGCGCCTTCTCTATCTCCTTGCTCGCTTCTTTCTTTGCCATGGTTGTCTTTCTCCTGCTCGTCTGGTTTTGTTTACGGGGTTCCGCGCTCCGGTTTTCCGGGGCTCGGGTTCTCTTGGCCCGTGATCCTCCTCCTCAGGGCCGTCCTCTGGGATTTTCTTCCGGGGCCTTTCCTGGGCTGGCTACATCCGTACTCTGAGCCGGTAGATTTCGGAGATGTTCAGGAAGGGCATCAGCCCCTCGGGTATCTCCGATTCCTGTTTCTTCTGCTCGCGCACCCAGCCGCTCAGGCTGGCCGAGTTCACGTTGTCTTCGACCAGCCACTCCAGCCCGTTGTCCCGCAGGGCCTTGTGGGCCCCGCTGTGCTCGCCGTCATCGTCCCGGACCAGGCTGGCGTAGACCGACTTCTGGATGTACATCGTCTCGCCGGTCTCCATCTTCTGCTGCTGGAGCCGGCGGGCCGCGAACTGCTCGATGATCACCTTGTCCAACTGCGCGAGCTCGGCGCTGTTCTTGTCCGTTTTCTCCTTCAGCTCCCGGTTTTCCCGTCGCAGCTCGATGTTGCGTTCAACCATCTCCTGAAGGTTTTCGGACATCCCACCGGCTTCGGGCGTCACTTCCTTGGTGACAAAGGGTTCCACCGGCGCGTCCGCGGGCATCAGTTCCTGGGTGACGAAGAGTTCCTGCTGGGCGCCTCCGGCGCCCTGTTCCACGGCATTTTGGGTCATGCTCTTTCCTCTCCTTCTTTCGTCCGGCCCGTCCGTCAGGCCGCTTTGGTCAGCTCTCCGTTGGTCAGGTCCCGGGTCTCCAGGATGCGGTTGACGACGTCCTCCTTGTCCGCCAGGGCGTTGACGATGATCTCGTCGATGGACCCGGCTGCGACCAGGTGGATGTAATCGACCAGGCTGGTCTGTCCAGGCCGGTGCAGCCGGGCCACGCTCTGCAGATAATCACCCAGGCTGAAGCCCAGGCTGTAGTAGACGCAGTAACGGGCCGCGGTAAGGTCCAGCCCGAGCCCTCCGGCCTGGATCTGCACCGCGAGCACGCCGCCCCTTTCGTTCCACTCCTCCAGCGACTTCACCCGTCCCGAAATCTCGAAGTGGGGCCGCTTCATCTTCTCCGCCGTCGCGGCGATGGCGTCCAGGTCGTTGCGGAACCGGGCGAAGACCACCACCGGCTCGTTCCGGGGTAGGTCCGCCAGGATGTCCTGCAGGGCCCGGGTCTTGGCGTCGTCCATCTCGATGGTCTTTCCTTCCGAGGTGACGGCGAACCCCGAGGTAAGCTGCTGGAAGCGCACCAGCCGGACCAGCGCGTTGGCGGCGGTCACGATCTCCCCGCTGTCCAGTTCGGCGCGGAACCTGACGGCCATCTCGTCGTAGAGCCTCCGGGCCTTCTTCCCCAGGTTGACGTGGGTGTAGGTCTCAATGGCTCCCGGCAGGTCCAGCACCTCCGCCGCCGTGACCCGGAAGGCCAGGGAGTAGAACTTCTGGTTCAGCTCCTCCAGGTTCCTGTATCCGGATACCGCTTGGATCACTTCGGGTTCGTCACCGGGATACTCCGCCGCCTTCTGAGCGACGATCTCAAACTCGGCGTACCGGTTCTTGAACTGCTGGTGGTGGACTCCGAAGACGCTCTTGTCCACCGCCCGGTACTGGGCGTATATGTCCAGCGGGCTGTGGGGCATGGGCGTGCCGCTGAGGGCGAGCCTCCGTCTGGACCGGTCGGACAGTTGGGATGCGAACCGGCTGATCTTGCCCGAGGGGCTCTTCAGGCGGTGGGACTCGTCCATGATGAGCAGGTCCCAGCGCTGGCTCTTCAGCCACTCGCCCAGGGGTTCACGGTAGGCCGACTCGTAGTTGACGATGATCGCGGCCGGCCCATTCCTGGCCGTGGCCAGGGCCAGGCCGTCCACGGCCCGCTTCAGCTTGGCCCGGACGTTGGGCAGCTGGTCCCCCAGGGGGATGATCGTCGCCTGCCGGCGGCTGTGGGTCCTTATCTCCCGGGGCCATACGTGGTCCACCACTGACAGGGGGGCCATGATCAGGGTCCTGCGGGCCTCGATCTCCTTCATCAGGTCGATGGCTATCTTCGTCTTGCCCACTCCCATGTCCATTGCCAGCATGGCTCCGGGCTTGTCCCGGATGAAGTCCAGGGCCCTCACCTGGTGGTTCCACGGCTTGGGCGGCTGCGCGGCGCTCGTCATCCTCTGTCTCCTCTTCCGGCGTTCTTTCCCGCGGCGGCTCCGGCGGCGTTGAACGATTTCGGACGGGGGTGTTACAATAAAATTCGAGATCTTTTCAGGGGTCTCCCGGCTTTCGCCCGCTCCGCCGCTGCTCCCGGCGGAACGGGCCTTTCTATTTCGTTGGACGTTGCCCTGGCTGGCCGCCGCCGGGCCTGCTCCCAGCAGAGGGCGGCGGCCCGTTTGCTTATCCCGCGAACTTCCGGTTCTGCAGGTGTTCTTGCCCTGGCCCCGGTCCGTCCGGGGCGGGTTCCCGGCAGGCCGCGGCGTCGGCTGGCGCCTTCTTCGTCTCACCCGCGGTTGGGGCCTCTTTGGTCTCACCCGCAGGTGGGGCTCTCCGCGGCCTGCCGGGCATGGTCC
Organism: Dehalococcoidia bacterium; assembly: GCA_965205385.1. Classification (GTDB taxonomy): domain Bacteria; phylum Chloroflexota; class Dehalococcoidia; order Lucifugimonadales; family UBA3495; genus CATOSP01. Next base: position 610,358 of record CBDBGS010000008.1, on the reverse strand, counting down.
TCTTGGATTGGACTTCGGCTTCCCGCGCCCTGGCTTTCGCCACGGCTTCGTGGAAGGTGGGGCGGCCTCCGAGCTTGCCGATCCGCGCGTAGTGCTCCCGGCCGTACTTGGCCATGGTCGCCAGGCCACCCTTGCGGGCCCGTTCTGTCCGGTTCCTTTGCCGCCTGGCGATGGCGCTGGGGCGCATGGCTATTTCACCTGCTCCGTGTCCTTTCGCGTCTCTCGGGTATCAGTTGCGCCGCCATTCCGTTTGGGCCTCTCCCATCACCTGGTTCTCCGCCTGCTTTCCGGCGCGCTTCGCGCGTTCTATCAGGTCCAGGGTGAAGTGGATGTGTTCCTCCAATCCCTCCGGCAGGGGGCGGCGACCGCGTAGGTGCGCGTTGAGCAGCGACTCGTGGATTCCCAGGTGAATGGCCAGGTCGGCCTGGATTATTCCTATCTCGGCGATCCTGCCCCGGATGCGTTGGATGTTGGGGGTTATGGTCATCGTCATCGTCTGCTCCTGTTGGACTGGGACGGCCGCCTTCTGGTCTTCGCCGGCCGTCCGGCCTGCGTCTTGTGGTTTGTCCTGCGGCTGTCTGAGGTGTTGCGCGTCCCGGGGCGTGGGATCGTCGGTCAGGCCCGCGAGGTAGTCGAGGGACACATCGAGTTTCCGCGCTGCCAGGGCTGCCCGGTCGAGCGGGAGATTTCCTTATCCACTTTCCACTTCGGAAATCGCGTGCCGGTTGTAGGGGCGCCGAGGGCAGCCGCCAGTTCGCTCTGGGTTCTCCCCAATTTCTCCCTGGTCTTAGCCAGCCGGTGTCCTGTGATGGACGCGTCCGGGCCGACATGGCCGTTCGTGTTCGGGATGTCCTGTGGCGCGTCAATCAGGGAACCTGGAGATACGCCCAGTTCTTTTGCTATCTTCCGAAGCGATGGAATCAAGAGCCCGCTCTTTTGGTTCAGGACCTGGTATAGCCAGTTGTTGGGATGCCCCAATGCGGTGGCGATCGAATATGCGGATCTTCCCCGCCGCTTGAGCGCCGTCTTCAAATTCATGACGACAATGAGATCGATGGATGATTGTGGCATCCTTGCCTCTTTGCCCATTGTCGTTCGGGGTTATATTGACAATCTAGTAAGCACTGCTAGACTATTTCCGGCTTGCTCATGGCCTGCGTCCTTGCCGCGGTCTTCCGGTGTTGGAGGTATCTGGCAGGGGGTCCTTGTCGTGAAGAGGGGTGAGGGAGTTATGCCGTGGCATAACCTCCTGGAGGGCCTGGCGGTCTTGGACGTTCTCCAGAGGGGTACCGCGGGCTCGGGGCTGGTCCTTATTGAGCTTGGGTGAATATCAGAGAGGAATGGAGGAAAGCCAGCTACTCAAGCTGCTTTTGTGACCTACGATGCACTGGCGGCAGGACAGGGACCTGAGCGGCTACAACGCCATGAGTATGGGTATCTGGTATGAGCAGGTTATGCGCTACGTGGGTCCCGCCACGAAGGTCATGGCGATGACCAAGGTATGCGTACAGCAACGCGTCGACCAGAACGGGCGTGTACGGTCCGTATCGGTCCCCGACCATATCAGCGTAATCTGCCAGATGGCCTGCGGCGCTCAAGCGGACCTCAGTTGGAGTTCGGTTGCTGGGCTGCAGACAGGCTCAGAGCTTTGGCTTTTCGGCTCCGAAGGCACCCTGCGCCTTAGCGGCCCGCCGATGAACACGCTTCATGGCGGACGCCGTGGCGAGGACGGTCTTCAAGAGATCGTCATCCCACCGGAGAAACGAGGGGGCTGGCGCGTTGAAAAGGAATTCATCAACGCGATCCGAGGCCAAGAGACAGTAACCCTCACGCCATTCGACGTGGGTGTGCATTACATGGAATTCACGGAGGCTGTGGCCCGCAGTTCCCAGACTGGACAGGCCATCTCCCTACCGCTTTAACTCCCAAAGGAGGCAAATCATGCCCAATGAAGAGGTCCGGGTGGGATTAATCGGCGCCGGCAGAAATACCAGGGAGCGCCACATACCAGGCTTTAATACGGTCGATGGTGTCGACATAGTGAGCGTCGCCAACCGGAGCCGGGAATCTGGCCGCCGGGTAGCGGACCAGTTCAACATCCCGGAGGTGCACGACAACTGGCGGGCGCTTCTGGAGGATGACAGCATCAATGCGGTGTGTATCGGCACCTGGCCCAACATGCACCGCACCCTAACTGTAGCGGCCCTGGAAGCCGGGAAACACGTGCTCTGCGAGGCTCGCATGGCCGCCACAGCCCAGGATGCCCGCGAGATGCTGGCCGCGTCCAGGCGCAACCCGGGGCTGGTCGCCCAGATCGTGCCCTCGCCCCTGTCCTTCAAGGTGGACAACATGCTCCAGGAAATGATCGGAGACGGCTACCTGGGCGAGTTGCTATCGGTAGAACTTCAGTCCCTGGGACCGGAATTCGTCGACACCACCAGCCCCCTGCATTGGCGTCACAACCGGGACATCAGTGGCTTCAACATCCTCAACATGGGCATCTGGTACGAGGCTATGATCCGCTGGGTTGGCCGCGCGACGAAAGTCATGGCCATGAGCAAGATCAACGTCCCCCACCGCACCGACGAATCTGGTACCCGGCACGCGGTGACCATCCCAGACCACGTTGACATCCTCTGTCAACTGGCAAACGGCGCTCAGGCGCACCTGAAGTTTAGCGCGGCGACTGGGCTGTCCAACGGCAACGAGGTCTGGCTGTTCGGTAGTGAGGGCACAATCCGCCTGGACCACCGGCTTAACATCTACGCCGGAAAGCGGGGCGGTCACGAGCTTGCCGAAGTCCCGGTGCCAGAGGCGAAGCAGGGCTTCTGGCGGGTCGAGGAAGAATTCGTGAACGCCATCCGGGGTCAAGAAGAGATCACCAGGACTCCCTTCGATGTTGGCGTTCACTACATGGAGTGGACCGAGGCCGTGACCCGCAGCGCCCAGACCGGGCAGGCCGTGTCCCTTCCCCTGTAGACCCGGAGCGCGTTCTTTGACGTCAACGGCGGCTGTGACCCGGCCGGAGTGGTCCACTACCTGCGCACAGCCGCCCGAGGAATGGGATGACTGAAGGCCCGTTCACTTCTGAAGGGATCTTCCCATCCCATTGGTTGCGCCAGGCCGTCGACTCGGGCCTGGTCTCATCAGCCGAATACCGGATTCCGGACGAGAGTTTCCAACCGGCGAGCCTTGATCTGCGCCTCGGTCCCAAGGCCTACCGCCTACGGTGCAGCTTCCTCCCTCATGACAAGTCAGTGGAGAACAAACAGACCGACTTCGTCATGGATGAGATCGATATCCGGGACGGGGCTATCCTGGAGCGGGAACGCCCCTACCTCATCCCCTTGATTGAAGAGCTGCGCCTTCCCCCAGACATCCATGCCAAGACCAACCCGCGAAGTTCCACGGGAAGGCTGGACATCTTCACCCGGGTCATCACCGACCACAGCGACAGGTTCGACGAAATCAAGCCCGGCTACCACGGCAAGCTATACCTGGAAGTGGCGTCCAGGTCCTTCACCATTTACGTAAAGGAAGGCATATCCCTAAACCAACTGCGCCTGATTAAAGGGGCGTACATAGCATCACACCGCCCCGAGCAAGCAGGGGATGACCAACCCCAAACCCAACCAGGCAAGCCGGGTGACCCGGCGGACGTCCGGGCCGCCAATTCGGTGTTTCTTAGCATCGACCTCTCTGGAGACGCCGACAGGGTCGTCGGTTACAAAGCGCGAAGAAACAGCTTCCTACTAGACCTTTCCACCGTGGACAAGTACGACGTCGAGGACTTTTGGGAGCCTGTTTTCCGAGAACGGCAACAGCGGTTGGTGTTGGAGCCGGAGGAATTCTACCTGCTTCTCTCCTCGGAGACGGTCACCGTGCCTCCAGGATACGCCGCGGAGATGACGGCCTATGACCCCACCAGCGGGGAGTTGCGGACTCACTATGCCGGATTTTTCGACCCCGGTTTCGGCTACGACCACCAGGGGCTCTCACCTGGCAGCAAGGCGGTCCTGGAAGTACGGGCCCACGATGTCCCGTTCATGATCGAGAACCGGCAGAAAGTATGCCGCCTGGAGTTCCAGACCATGGCTGAAGCTCCAGGCGTACTTTACGGCGCGGACGTCGGCTCCTCTTACCAGTACCAGGAGCTAACGTTGAGCAAGCATTTCAAACGGGCGAATGCGCCTGTCCCAACGCGGCAACTACCCCTCTTCTAGGCGTCCCGCCCGCTTGCCTCCGGTTTGATTGCCTACTTGGGGTCATTCTTCGGGAACAGGTCGGGCAGCGGAATTCCCGGATTGCCCGGTCCGAACCGGTCGTGGGGATTGGGCATTGGACCCTGAGTCCTATTGTGGAACTCCCGGTCCTCGGGCCACTCTCCCAGAGTCAATGGAACGGCGGTCTCGTCCCCATCCCGGACCACGGTCAGGCTGATTTCGTCCCCTGGCAGGTGCTTGTTCAGCTCGGTTATCAGGTCGGCGACCGTCACAACCGGCACGCCATTTACAGAGACTATGATGTCGCCGCCGCGGGTTGGAGCGCCCTGCTGATCGGTGCCCGAAGGAATTAGTCCGGAATCCTTGGCGGGGCTGCCGCTCATAACCTGGGTGACGTAGACGCCGCTGTCCACGGGAAGCTCGAGCATCTCGACGATCAAAGGCTCCAGCGTGGCGGCGCTGATGCCAAGCCACGGGGGCCTGATTTCTCCCTTGACCTTGAGCCTGGGAAGGAGGTTGTTCAGCGTATTGGTCGGCACCGCAAATCCGATGCTGCCCTGTCCCAGGTTACGAGGCGACCGAATCGGGGAGGAGACCTGAATCGCGGTGTTAATACCCACCACATCCCCATCGCGATTTAGAAGCGGTCCGCCGGAATTTCCGGGGTTGATCAGGGCGTCGGTCTGCACCACACCGGAAATGGGGCGGGCGATGTCGCTGTTAATCGTGCGGTCCACACCGCTAATCACCCCCACTGTCACCGAGCCTCCCAGGCCGAAGGGGCTGCCTATGGCAATGGCCAATTGACCCGGGCGCAGGCTGTCCGAATCTCCCAGGGTTAGCGGGGTGATGTTGGCGACCGCCTCTGGGTCGACCTTAATCAGAGCCAGATCATTGGCCGGGTTGGTGCCGAGAACCTCGGCGTCCACGCTAGTGCGGTCCTGGAACGACACGCGCACGCGGTCGGCATTTTGGATCACATGATTATTGGTCACGATGTGACCGTCCATGTCGATCAGGAACCCGGAACCCGCGCCAAGACGGTTGAAGGAACCCGATTCCTCTAAGTCCACGTTAATATCCACGACCGCCGAGCTGGTTTCCTCGTAGATTCTCTGCACTAAACCCTCGTCAAAAAGGGCTGCCGACGCTGGAGGCGTGATCCTCTCCAGTCCAGGACCGAACCAGGCAAACGCGACCACGGCGATTACGGCCATCGAAAGCGAGGTCACCGCCAGGGCAAACGATTTAGACAGTCCATTCATAGTGGCATCATCCTCAGTTTAGGTTGGGGCCGGGGTTCACAAGGGCCCATTTTTGGTTCGCTATCGGACCAGTTGTCAATCCTAATCATTGCTCCTCTCGGAGCCGGTTTCGGCTGCCCACCTCCTATTGCTATGTGGGGAAATTCTTCCGATCGCCGGACGGAGCCTACGCACTCATGATCCACGGCTGCTGCAGCCAGCCGCAAGACCATACCCATCACTATCCACCCGGGCCCATTCCGCGTGCCCGGAAACTTCCAATAGTATATATTATGAATCTACGAGAAAATATGGAGGCCGGTTTCATCACACCTATGGGATTCGCGACCGCCACACTAAATCAGAAAGGCCCGTCTCCCTGGGGAGGGGGCCGTTAGGTAGAGCGACGCCGCAAGAAGCGAAGCTAGCCGTTACGGGGCGGGTAGCCTCTCCGCCCAGGCGCCCGGCCCCGGGGAGGACTCGGCTGAGTGGACTGCCCCGGCCTACCCCCTCGCCTCTGATCGCGGTAGTTGGGCGCCTGTATCGGGACCCAGTCGACTATTGTGTCCATCAATCGTGAGGCGATACGCGGCTTGGTTCCTTCGAGTTGGTCTATCTCGAAGGACGTGGTGATGATCGTGGGCATCCTCGACTCGTGCCGGAACACCACAATCTGGTAGAGCTTCTCTTCCGCCCAAGGCGTGCTGGTTTCCGCTCCCAGGTCGTCGAGCACCAGGAGAGGCACCGACTTGATCTGCTCGAAAAGTTCGTCGTAGGCCACCGGGCTATCCGGACTGAAGGTGGCCCGCAGGTGGTCCAAGAGGCTGGGCACAAAGGCGTAGAATACGGGGCGTTCTCTCCGCAAACTCTCCCCCGCGACCGCCACGGCCAGATGAGTCTTGCCGCAACCATGGGGGCCGGTAAATAGCAGCCAACCCTCCGGATGGTCGGCGAAATTCCTGGCCGCTTCCCTCGCGTGACTCAAGGACATCCTGTCCTGAGCCGTCGCATTGCCACCGCCCTGGGGGCTGAAACTCTCGAAGGTCATCCGCTGAAGCATACCCGTGGGAAGGTCTCCGATACCCCGCGCCAACCGCGTGTTGTATTGGCCCAGGTGGTAAACGGTGGAGATACCCTGTTCGGATTCGATGCGGGTCCGCAGCACTTCGTCAAGCCTCTGCAAGGGCCCGCGCACGGTGATCACAGTAGGCAATGCGCGGCTGAAGCGGTGGTTAATGACCTGAAACAGCTTTTCCTGGGCCCAGGGTGTGGAGGGTTGGTTTCCCAGATCGTCCAAAACCAACACAGGGACGTTTCGCACCTGCTCGAACAGGTCGTCGTATGAAACGTCGCTTTCAGGAGAAAATGTAGCCCGGAGGTGGTCCATGAGGTCTGCCACGACTATGAAGAAGGTGGTCTGGCCGCGCTCCACGCACCTGTTGGCCGCGGCGACGGCCAGGTGGGTCTTGCCGCTGCCGCTGGGGCCGCACAGTACCAACCAGCCGTTGGGGTCCTGGCTAAACCTGGCAGTGGCCTCGAAGGCCTGGCGGAACATGTGCCGGCTAACCGTGTCGGCCAATGGGCCTTCGGCGCGGGTGTTGGCGAAGTTGATATGGGACAACGGCCCCAGGTTGCTATAGCGGCGTAGCGACTCTATACGCTGGTCCGGGTCCTTTTCTTGTTGGCAATGACAGGGAAAGGCCTGGCCGAAATCCGGGTGTCCCACCCGCACCCGCTTGCTCACCCAGCCGCCCCCGTTGCAGTCTGGGCACCAATCAGTGTCTTGGCTGTCCGCTTGACCCGCTCCCTGTTCGTTCCCATGGGAGCCGGCCCCGCCGCCGTTGGTACTCCTCAAGGTATCTCTGACGGCTATCCTCCTGAGGATGTCGCCCAGGCTTTCCATGGTCCCTTCCCTCCGCCGCCCACCGGCGCAAAATGCCGGAGATGTAGCGCCAACTCCTGCGGTTTTCCCGGACGGAAATGGCGAAGGCTTCGCGCAGCCATTCCTCCGGGTAGGTCTCTTCAGCGTCCTTGAGCTCTTCGGCAAGCATCGGAGACAACATGCCGATGTTTTCTTCGTAGAGTGTGAATATATTCGGTTTCGGGGCGAGGTCCGGGTTGAGGTCGTCTCCCGCCTGCAAGCCGGACTCCACTTCTGGAGGGCGACGGCCTTGCAACTTTTCCAGGGCGCGGCGGTCGTGGTCGGTGTTTAGCAGGTAAAACTCTTGCCCTTCACCTGGCGTCTCGGGCTTGTACCGAAGAAAAGTGCCACGCGCCACCGCCAACGCGAGCCCTCTCTCGACCTCTTGCGCGGCGTCCACCCCTGGGCCTCCCAGGCCCCGCAGCAACGCCCGGTCCCTGGTGAACACGGCCAGAGGAGTCATGCGCGGCATTCCCCGCTGCCTGTGGCACAGCCAGATGCCCCGGAGCGTGACCTTCAACTCGGCCATGTCCTCGATCTCCTCGAGTAACGGGCCGAATAGCTGATTTGGGACAGAGGTGTATGCCGTATCTCGGCTGAAGCCGGAAAAGGCCATCTCTAAAAGTCGTCCACCTGGGCCAGGGCGTCGAACCGGACCAGGTTGTCCTTGAAAAGCAGTCGAAGGCTGCCGGTGGGGCCGTTCCGGTGCTTGGCCACAATAATCTCCGCCACGTTTCGGGGATATTGCCTGCCGGGGAATTGCTGTTCCCACTCCTCCTCGGTGAAATAGATGTCCTCCCGGTGGATGAACATCACCACATCGGAGTCCTGCTCGATGCTTCCACTATCACGGAGGTCCGAGAGTTGCGGGCGGTGTCCGGGGCGGTTTTCCACCACGCGGCTGAGCTGAGAGCAAGTCAGGAGCGAGATATCCAGATCGCGGGCCATGGCCTTCAGAGACCTGGAGATCTCGCTGATCTCCTGGACGCGGTTTTCTCCGCCTCTGCTGCGACCCTGGATCAGTTGCAAATAGTCCACCACCAGCAGGTCCAGACCATGCTCCAGCGACAGCCGCCGCGCCTTGCTGCGCATTTCGATCAGGCTTTGGAAAGGAGTGTCATCGATGAAAACCGGCAGCTCCGACAACCGGCCAATGGAGTCGATGATCCGCTGTTCCTCGGCCTCGGTGTAGAGGCCCAAGCGGAGGCGGTGGGAGTCGATTTCGGCGTCGGCGGCCAGGATTCGCAACGCCAACTGCTCCCGGCTCATCTCCAGGCTGAACACACCGACCACCCCCCCGGCATTGGCGGCGTTGATGGAAACATTCAGCGCCAGGGCGCTTTTGCCGGTGGCTGGCCGCGCCCCGAGGATTATCAGGTCCGAACGCTGCAGTCCGCCCAAAAGCTCGTCCATCTCGTTGTAACCGGTGAGGATGGGACCCCTGGGTTGGAGGTCTGGCTCGACGATGGCGGCCCGGTCTTGGAGGTATTGGTCGTAGATGGCACGGAGTGGGATGAAGCCGCGCTGGGACTGGCCCGTTCTAACGCCAAACAGCACGTCCTCCGCCTGGCGAAGGGTGGCCTCGACGTCATCGGTGTCCTCGTAGCCAATGGCGGAGATGCGGGAAGCAGCGTCGATGAGCTTCCGCATGATGGAAGTTCTGGAGATGAGCTGGGCGTAATGCTCGGAGTGGACCGAGGTAGGCGTGACCGAGACCAGGTGGCTCAGGTAGGCCATGCCGCCCACCAACTCCAACTGGCTGGTGCGGCTCAACTCCCTGGCCAGTGTGACCTGGTCTATCGCTTCGTCGCGTTCAAAGAGGGCCTGGCAGGCCGCGAAACATGCCTGATTCTTCTCCCGGTAAAAGTCCTCCGGCTTCACCAGGTGAGCCACGCGGGAGAAACAGTCCCCGTCGATCAGGAGAGACCCTACTATTGCTTCTTCGGCTTCAAGATCGTGGGGGAGAAGTTTCTCCGCGTACATTCAGCTACTCTTCCACCTCAGCGGTGATATTGATGGTCGCCTCGATTTCGTTGGACAGCCTCAACACCACCTGGTACTCACCCGGTTCCCGGATCGGCTCTCCGGCCTCCACCAGACGGCGATCGATCTCCCGCCCGACGGCATTGCTAAGCTCGGTGGCGATCATCGCCCCGCTGATGGTCCCGTAATAGCGTCCCATGGGGGTCACGCGCGCCTCGACGGATATGCTCGTCCCTTCTAGCAACTCGGCAAGCTCGGTGAGCTCTTCGGTCTCCCGGATGCGGACCTGGTCGCCCGCGGCCTTGATCTTGTGCAGGCGCTTCAAGATCTCCGGGGTGGCCATCTCCGCCAGACCCTTGGGGACCAGGTAGTTGCGGGCGTAACCGTCGGCAACCCTCTTGATCTCCCCCGCGCGGGCCTGATTGACTACGTCCTGTATGAACACTACTTCCATGTCGCTTGTCATCCTTGGTCAAATATGGGGCCTCCCCATTATAAGCCCACTATCTCCAACCTGAAACCAGCGATTTTCAAGTTCATCACCCATTCCACCACAGGAGAACACCGCTAGACATCCGCATCCGAGGCCGGGACATACCCAAAATAGCCCACCCAGCCAAGGTTATGTCAAGGGGACATTCCGGGAATCGACCTGCCCGATTTCCGCCTGTGGCGGACCAGGTAGGTCTGTTTCATGCGCCCCGCTGGCCCGCGGGCCAGCGGGCAAGCGGCGATTGACGCCCCACCGGCCCGCCTACTAGAATCGGGCCACGCAATATACCGGCGGCTGGGAACCGGGGGCTGGCCCTGCCGGCGGTGGAGGGACGCTTTGAGCTTTTCTGAAGACATTGAGAAGAAGGCGCTACCCGTGCGGCAGGCGATCCTGGGGCATCCTTTCGTCACCGGAATCGGAGACGGCACCCTGCCGGTGGAAAAGTTCAAGCACTGGGTTTCCCAGGACTACGTGTACCTCATCGACTACAGCCGGGTCCTCGCCCTGGCATCGGCACGGGCGCCCAACCTGGAAACGATGGGTTGGTTTGCCCGTCTGCTGGATGAGACGCTTAACACGGAGATGGAGTTGCACCGCGGATATTGCGCGGAATTCGGCATCTCCAGGGAGGAGTTGGAGGCTACCCGCGCCGCGCCGACAACCGTGGGGTATACCAGCTTTCTTCTGAGCGTGGCCCACCAGGGCAGCTTCGAGGCGTTGGTGGCGTCGCTGCTTCCATGCCAGTGGGGCTTCTGGGAGGTGGGGGAACGGTTGGCGGTGCAGGGGGAGCCGAAACACGCGCCCCTCTACTGTCAGTGGATCCAGATGTACACTTCCCCCGAGTTCGCCCAACTAGCGAGGACTATCCGGGAGATGGCCGACCGCCTGGCCGAACGCGCCGGCCCAGACGAGGTGGTGGCTATGGGAGAAGCCTACGTCACCAGTCTACGCTTCGAACACCGGTTCTGGGAGATGGCCTACACCCTGGAAGACTGGACGGCCTGAGCGCGCATGTATGAGTGACGTTCGAGGCAAGGACGCAAAGCGTACAATAGTGGTAAGCGCACGGATTACATGGAGAAGCGATGGGTAGCTACCGGCTGGAAGACGACCCGCATTACCAGGATGTTCTCTTCTTCGAGACGCACCATGAGGAACTTCTGCAGCAGTATCCCGAAAAATGGATCGCTATTCTCGGCCAAAAAGTCATAGCTTCGGCCGATGACGAATTCGGCCTGATACCTAGACTCAGGGAATACGGCATCCCACCCGGCAGCGGCGCACTAAGGCGTCACCTGACCCGTAAGCCTGACATCTGGATATTCCCGAATCTATGATACAGGGGTATTTCGTCACCATCGGCACTACTCGCCGTCCCTATATCCAGTGTAGCTTCGAGTTTCCCGGTCACCCAGACCTACACACTACGTACGTCGAACTTCTTGTAGACACTGGAGCCGATGTGACCTTGCTATCTCCGATTGATGCCGAGGACATGGGGTTGCATTTGTCGACGCTCGACATAGGCCCAAGTAGCGCCGGGGTTGGAGGCGAAATATCGACCAGGGTAGTGGAGGCTCGCCTCAACCTCCAAGGCTACTCGACATCCCTTCCGTTGCACATCCCCGACATTAATCATCCGGTCCGGTCTCTTCTGGGACGTGACTTCATGCGTGATTTCGCCCTGTTCATGGAGGAACGCACGGGGCGGGTCCTTTTGTTGGACCAGGATGACTTAGAAAGCTTCGGAATTCCACCCCTTTCCTGAAGAACTCCTGTTAAGACTTCACCGACCGAAATACAAGGCACGGCCAGCAAAAGTTGATATCTCCCTCGACTGGTTGAATTTGGAAGGTTTCTTTAGCCTCTTCAGAAGCGATGAGGAAGTCTTCCCTGAGTTTCCGGACTTCAGCCTCTGGCGTATCGGTGCGTTCCACCCAGTTGTTGAACTGCAGGTGGACCCCTGTGTGCTCACGCTCCACTATCCCCAGCCCGTGGCTGGTCAGTAACCCCTCCAATTCCGAGACGGGCCGGTTATTGACGTGGCTGAAATCGCGCCTGAGCTCGATGTCGTTCATCCACTCGGAAAGGTCGCTGTCTTCCGGCGAAATGCTGTCGGCCACCACCAGACTACCGCCGGGCCGCAGGACCCGGTGCAACTCATCCAACGCCCGGTCCAGGTCTTCGAAGTGGTGAATGGCCGCCCGGCTGGTCACCAGGTTCAGTGAACCGCTGGCGAAGGGAAGATACTCGGCGGCGTTGCGCACCAGGGCGAGGTTCGTAAGCCCGCGCTCCCTGCCTATGCGCCGCGTCTCGACCAGCATGGGCCCCGTGATGTCACTGGCCACCACCCGCTTGAACTCCGCGGCCATCACGAAGGCGGTAAAACCGGTACCGGAGCCAAGGTCCATCGCCCAGGTGCGGCCGCCCACCGAAGCGTTCCCGGCCAAACGCCGCATGATGTCCAGCCGGTCGTCGTACATGTGGACCTGGCTGGTGGCGTAGGCCCCGGCCTGAGAGCCGAACATTTCCTGGGCTCTTCGTCCCTGAGGTGGGTCGCTGGAATTTACAGTCATTTGGCGTGAACCACCTCTTGAAGGTCTTTGAGAAACCGGTCTGCGTCCCGGGACTTGTTGAATTCAATGTACTGGATGTGGCCGTATTCCTTCGCGTCGAATACTGCCCTGTACCGCTTCCTTCGAGAGTCGAAAGTCTGGAGCACCCAAAGAAGGATCGATTCCTTGCTCAGGAACGCCTTCTTCAGCGACTCCCTGTTGCCCGACCACAGAGTCCGCCTGGTGAGGCTCCGGCCTACGGTCCTGGTGAAGGCACGGTACCAGACCAAGGGGAAGGAGTAATTTAGCCAGACTACCGCGGTAGCCCGGCCCCAAATGATGTCCCGGGCCTGGCTGTAATTCCCGTCGGTCACCCATAGGTCGTCTTTTACCGCCTCGGTCATGATCTCCCGGAATTCACCGTCGTCCCGCTCCAACCAATCGGGCAGCCAGTGGACCGCGTCCAACTCGATAAATCTCGATCCAACGGCGTTCGCCAAGCGGCGGGCGAAGGTGGTCTTGCCGCTGCAGGAACAGCCGATGACCGCGACTCGACGCAGGCTAGAGGGAACTTGGCCGATGACTCCGGTTTGGAGCCCTGCTGCCTGTCTCACATCCTCTCTTATGATACCCATCGTCCCATTTTATCAGAGAGGTGGTGCATATTGCCGTGACCCTTCGGACTCGCTATCATTGCTCGGCCAAGGCCGACCTAATCGGAAACAGGAGAGTGAGCATGAGCACCGACCACACGTACAAGATCGTCGAGCTGGTAGGCTCATCGGGGGAAGGACTGCAACAGGCGATAGAGAACGCCATCGGCCGCGCGGGTCAGACTCTAAAGGGGCTGGACTGGTTCGAGGTCAAGGAAATCCGGGGGAATATCCAGGATGGTCAAGTGGCTTGGTACCAGGTGAAACTGGGCATCGGCTTCCGGGTCATGGACCCCGCGGACCTGCACCGCGAGTAACGGACATTACCCAACTAAGTCTGGTAGGCCGAGGGAGGAACGAATGACGGCATATTCGGTTCTGGGTACAAGGGTGACCAGGGAAGACGGCCCGGACAAAGTTTCCGGCCAGCACCTCTATTCCGCCGACGTGATCCTCCCCGGCATGGTCTGGGGTAAAGTCCTTAGAAGTCCCTACCCCCACGCCAAAATTCTCCACATTGACACATCACTCGCGGAGCGCTTGACCGGTGTCCGGGCTGTGATCACCGGCAGCGACACCCTGGGTATGCGAGTGGGCAGGTTCATGCGCGACGTTCCTCCCCTTGCGGAAGACAAGGTGCGTTTCGTAGGCGAGAAGGTCGCCGCCGTGGCCGCGGACGATCCGGATACCGCGGAAGAAGCCCTGAATCTCATCGAGGTGGAGTACGACCCACTTCCCGCAGTCTTCGACCCACTCGAAGCCATGCAACCAGGCGCGCCCATCATCCACGAAGACTCGCCTACCTACGACTCATCGTCGGGTCCGGTCCAACCCCAGGGCAACATTGTCTACTACAACGAGTGGTCTGGCGGTGAATTGGGCCGGGGGTTCCGGGAATCGGACCTTGTGTTTGAGCACACCTTCACCACTCCCTGGGTACACCAGGGCTACATGGAGCCCTATAGCTGCATCGTAGCTATCGACGACTCGGGGCAAATCCAGGTGTGGGCCAACAACAAGCAGCCCTTCCGGCTGCGGTGGCAGTTGGCCGGAGCATTGGGAGTGGAGGAAAGCCAGATAAGGGTCAACCCCTGTGGCATCGGAGGGGACTTCGGCGGCAAGGCTGGGGCGATGAACGTTCCACTAGCTTATGCCCTGGCCCAGCGGTCCGGTAGGCCCGTTCAAATGGTGATGAGTTACATCGAGGAACTCATGGCGGGCAATCCCAGGCATCCCTCGACAATCACCATTAAGACCGGGATGAAGCGGGACGGCGCATTCTGGGCGCGAGACACCAGGGTCGTGTACAACGGTGGCGCCTACGGGGGATTCCGGGGCTCCTTGAACCTCAGTGGGGCCAGGCAAGCCGGAGGCGGCCCTTACCGCGTGCCCAATTACAAGATCGACTCCTACATGGTTTACACGAACAACGTGCCCTGCGGCTCTTACCGCGCTCCCGGCGAGCCCCAGGCCGTCTTCGCCATCGAGTCCCATATTGACATGATAGCCAGGGAGATGGGGATCGACCCCTATGAATTGCGCCTGAAAAACGTGGTCCGGGAGGGCGACGAATCGGGCACTGGCCAGAGTTTCAACTATCTGCGGGGCGAAGAGACCCTACGCCGCGCCGCCGAAGAGGCTGGGTGGGACTCTCCCAAACAGGGCCCGAACTTTGGCCGGGGAATCGCTTTGGGCCAACGCCCCCAGGGACAAGCCGTATTCATCGCCAGGGTCGGCATGGATGAGACCGGCCAGGCGACAATCTATTCCTCCGTGCCAGATACCGGCGTGGGGTTCTACACCGTGGCGCGCCAGGTGGTGGCCGAAGACTTGGGTATCCGGGCTGAAGACGTTGCCGTGGCCAGAGTGGATACCGATCAGGTGCCCTTCGACACGGGCGCTGGGGCGGGGACCAGCGTCGGCGCGGCTCACGCAGCCCTTGGCGCGGCGCAGGAGGTGCGGCAGACGCTTACCGGCCTGGCCGCCGAGTTCTACGGTTGGCCCGAAGAACGCATTGTATTTCGAGGCGGCAGGGTATTCGTGGAAGGCAACCCCGAAGCCGACATTCCGATCGGAGAACTTACGTCCCGCGCCGTTTCCGCGACCGGGGCCCCGATTCTTGGCGAGTCGACCACCAACGCCCAAGAACCGGAGGTCACCTCCTTCTGTGCCCAGGTCGCCGATGTGGAGGTTGACCCGGAAACGGGTCAGGTCACCGTCCACAAGATAGTCACCGCCCACGACGTGGGAACCATCTACAACCCTCTGGGTCACCAGGGGCAGATCGACGGGGCAGTGATCCAGGGGTTGGGATACGCCTTGATGGAAGAGCTTCAATCGGAAGAGGGGCGAATCTCGACCCTTAGCCTTGGGGATGTGAAGATCCCCACGACCATAGATATTCCCCAGTTGGTAACGGTGCTGATTTCGTCGGAAGAGGGGAACGGCCCATTCCAGGGCAAGGCAATTGGCGAGAACCCCATCTCGCCAGTTGCCCCGGCGATTGCCAACGCCGTGGAGGACGCGGTCGGAGCGCGGATTCAAGACCTGCCGATAACGGCTGAAAAAGTGCTCAACGCACTACGAGATTTGGAATAGAGGGCCTTTCCCGGCAAACGGCGGGAAAGGCCCTCTATTCCAAATTTGAGGCCGACTACTTCAGGTCTTCGACCTGCGGGCCGACCTCTTCCTTCAGGAGCCGCAAAGAACGCTGCATTAGCGAATGGTCGTCCGGGTCCTGGGTGATTGCCAGCAGGTGGCCGAAACCTCCCACGTCTTCGTAACTCTTGCGAATCTTGGCGGCGCATTCCTGGGGATCCCCGACGATCCAGACGTTCTCCATCATGTAGTCGACGGTCACATCCTCGTCGGGCATATCCGGGTCCAGCTTTACGTATGTCAGGTTGCCGCCGGCCTTCCGGTTGATGTACTGGTGCTCGTCGAAGGGGCGGCCCAGCACGATTCGGGCCTCGTCCCTGGCTGACTCCGGGGTCTCTCCCACGTAGATCTCACGCCCCACGCGAAGCTCGCTCCGGTCCGGTGTCTTGCCCGAAATGGCCGCGCCCTCTTCAACCCGCTTCCATAGCTCGCCTATATGTTGGTCCATCAGGTTGGTCATGGGTATCCAGCCCCGTTCCCCGGCCATGCGCAGGGTCTCCGAGGTGGGGGTGGAAGCCGCAACGCCGATGGGGGGATGGAGGGTTTGGTAGGGCTTGTAGTGGAGGCGGCGTTCCAAGACCGGGTCCGTCTCGGGCGCATGCACCTGGTAGTATTTGCCTTCGTAGCCGAACTTGCCGTCCTCAGCCTCCCACAGACCCAGGATGACGTCCAAAGCTTCCTTGCCCTGTTCCCGCACGTCATCCATCGAATTGTATTCGATGCCGTTAGAGGTGTAGATCCGTGGCCAAAGACCTGACCCCGATACCCCAGTAGAACCGGCCACGGGCCATGTGGTCCAACATGGCGATCCGGTGGGCGGTATCCACCGGGTGATGCAGGGGAAGCATGGTCACCCCCGTGGCCATGACGATGTTCTTCGTCAACGCCAGGGCCTGAGCGATCAATAGCTCCGGCACGGGCGCGTTTTCCCACATCTCGGTGATATGCTCGCCGATCCAGGCCTCGTGATAGCCCAGCTTGTCTGCCTGGACGATTAGCTCCATATCGCGATCGTAGGAGTCGGCGAATGAACGCCGGGGAGGATGCAGCGGCATCATAAACAGTCCGAATTCCATAACTCATATCTCCTGTTTGGCCGGGCAATGGGCGCGGATACCATTGTCAGAATCCAGGATGACTCCGGGCGTCACCGGAGGAAGTACGCCTTCATCGTTGGTGTATTATGAGGATTGTAGGTTTGACCTCTTGAGAGGTCAAGCCAAGTGTTCCTCGTAACCCCAGGCTTCCAGGACACATGGCGCCGCTTGCGCTTCAGATTAGCCATGGGGAGAGCGGGGGAATTCGGATATACTCGATCGTATGCCATGGGAAGTCAGATTCGACTCGTCCTTCGAGTTGGAATTCGATAGACTGAGCCCAAGTGTACAAGATGAGATTTTGGCGCAGGCGATGGTTCTGGAGGAGTTCGGCCCGGCGCTAGGTCGCCCACGAGTAGACACGTTGCGTCAATCAAGGCACGCCAACATGAAGGAACTCCGCTTTAACGCAGACAATGGGGTATGGCGAGTTGCATTTGCCTTCGACACCAACCGTCAGGCGGTCTTGCTGTCGGTTGGGTCCAAATCAGGGGTCAGCGAAAGGCTGTTCTACCGGGAACTGATAGGGAAGGCAGACGACCGCTTCCACAGGCACCTAGCCCGGTTGCAAGAGTCACGCAGAAGGAGGTCAGGATGAGGACGCTACGGGAGATAATGGATCGTCTGCCCGCGGCGCGACGAAGAGAAGTGGATAAGCGGGCGAAGGCGCTGATTGCTGAAGAGAAGGTGCGGCAGAACGTCCCCAAGGCCCGGGAGCGCCCGGGCAAGGAAAGGGACCTGTCGGAAACAATGGAGAGACTACGGGCAGGAACGCCCGAGAACTTGCCAGCAGACCTTTCAACCCCTAAAGTAGGCCCACTGTCAGCCCAAATCAGGGAGGTAGTTATGCGTTTAGATCCCATCAATCTGTACGACTACGAGGAACGGGCCAGGCTGGTCTTGCCCCACGACGATTGGGACACCATCGACGCCGGGGCTATGGACATGTTCACCACCCGGCGCAACCGGTCAGCCTTCGAGGACTTGACCCTGCGGCCCCGGTTCCTCCGTGACACCGGCGAACGGGACCTTTCCACAACCATGTTGGGAAATGAACTAAGTATGCCGGTGTTCGTCTGTCCGGCTGGCTCCCATCACCGGGCACATCCGGAGGGAGAGGTCGCCACAGCCCGGGGCGCGAGCATGTCCAACACCCTGATGATGCTCAGCACCGGCTCCAACTGCAGCATGGAAGAGGTCGCGGAAGAGGCCACCAGTCCCCTCTTTTTCCAGCTTTACCACCGGGGTTACGACCTGACCGAAATGCTGGTGCGCCGTGCGGAAGAAGCCGGGTTCAAGGCCGTGTGCCTGACGGTGGACACGCCGACTCCCAGCCCCAAAGAACGCGACCTTCGCAACCGGTACAACCGCAATTTCGAGCAGGGCAATTTCCGGGGCGTCAATCGCGCTGAGAACGTACTGCGAGGGACCGACGAGTCGGTGGGATGGAACGTGAATCGCGAGGCGCCCCTCACCTGGCAGGAACTGGAGTGGCTGCGCGGCCTGACTGGTCTCCCCATAGTGCTCAAGGGCATCCGCACCGCCGAGGACGCCCACGTAGCGGCTGAAAGCGGCGTTGATGGAATCCTGGTTTCCACCCACGGTGGACGGCAACTCGATATGACCATGGGCGCAATCGAGATGCTTCCCGAGGTCGTGGACGCAGTCAAAGGCAATTGCGAGGTCTACGTCGACTCCGGTGTCCGCCGGGGCAGCGACGTGGTCAAGGCGCTGGCCCTGGGCGCGAAGGCTGTTGGCATAGGCCGTCCCCTCTTCTGGGGCCTGGCCGTCAACGGAGCGGAGGGCGTCCACGGAGTGTTGGAGCTACTGCGGGAGGAAGTCGACAGGGCTATGGCCTACTGCGGTCAAAGCTCCGTTCAGGACCTTGAATCCAACCTGATTAACATCCCCCAGGGGTGGGGAGCGCCTCCCCAGGCCGATTTTTAGGCGAAAACCACGAGGCAGGATAAGACCTGCCGCATGAAGCCCCGTGTCCCTTCTCCCGCTGGGAGAGGGGACACACCCTCTCCTAAACTCCTCGGTTGAGGTGGACCTCAAATATGGTAGACTTCCGCCCGTTTCGGGGGTGGCGTTACAACCCCAGTGTCGTTGGAGACCTCGCTTCGGTAGTGTGTCCCCCTTACGACCTGATTACCCCGGAGCTTCAAGAATCGCTGCGTCTGCTCAGTCCCTACAACGTGGTCCACCTGGAAGCGGGCGAAGGATTGGACTGGAACTCACCCACCGCGGACCAATACCGGAGCACGGCAGCGGTGTTCGATGAGTGGCAGGCTGAGAACGTATTGCAGCGGGATGAAACTCCCAGCTTCTATCTGTTGCGCCACACCTTCGAGTTTCAGGGGCAACAGATGACCCGCCTGGGCTTGACCGGGTGTGTGAGGCTCGAGGATTACGAAGCGGGGCAAGTCTATCCTCACGAGTACACCGAAGAACCGGCTGTTATGGACCGGGTCTCCCTGATGCGACAGTGCAACACCAACTTCAGCCCGATCATGTCCCTTTACCGTGACCCTGAAGGAGCGCTCGACCCATTACTGCGGGACGCTATGGATGGAACGCCCGCCATCGACGTCATGGCCGTCGGGGAGCAGGGTCTTACGGTATGGCGCATTTCCGACGAAAACGCCAGGAATCAGGTCTTGGCATTCTTCTCCCGGACCCAGGTGTTTCTAGCCGACGGCCATCATCGCTACGAAGCCGCGCTAAGGTTCCGAGGGGAAAAAGAGGATGACGAGCCGGAACAACCCGCTGGGCACAACTACGTGATGATGACCCTCATCGAGTTTTCGGACCCCGGTCTGCTTGTTTTGCCGTACCACCGCGTCGTAAGCGGACTGGCCGAGGAAGTGTTGGGACGGCTTCTGGAGAGGTTGGGGCAGGTGTTTGCTTCCGAGGAGCTAGAACTGCCGAGAGATGGGATGGCGGGAGCGTTGGTGGACACCGTGGGCAGTTACGGGCTGGAAGATAAGGTAGCGGGCCTAATCGCCGCCGGAGGAGCGTCCCCTCGACTACTCCGGTTACGTCCAGAGGTGGACTGGCGGGAGTGGGGACCTCTGACGGTGTCGGAGGCGTGGATACTGGAAGAGCAGGTTTTGAGGCCGGTACTGGGGGAATCGCTTCCCCAACACGTCGGTTACATCCACGACCATGACGAAGCAGCGGAGCAGATCGCCGCCGGTACGTGCCAGATGGCTTTCTTGCTCAAGCCGTTCCCGCTGGGGCCGTTCGAGGAAATCGTGCGGCAGGGACAGCGTCTCCCCCGCAAATCGACTTTTTTCTATCCCAAGCTGCCGACCGGTTTGGTCATCAACCAGCTTGATGGGGCGCTATAATAGTATCCTGGCACTCGGGGATGCTAGCGTAGGTCCAACCGTTCCTCGTAGCTGGCGGTAATCGCCTGCTCCGCCCTTTTGCTATAGGCGGCGATGAAACGCTCCAGACGTTTTATCTCAGCCGCCTCCTCCGGGTCAGACCCCGGCGCACGGACCCTCTTTCTCAGGTCCCCCAGAGAACGCTTGGCCTCGTCCACCTGCTGAATCACCTGTAGGGTTTCCAGTTCATCGGCAGCGGTCTTCTTGATGGCTAGGAGCCGACGCCGCGTGGCTTCGGCGTCGGCAAGCCTCTCCTCGATTTCTCCCATCGCCGATAGGGACATGTCCAGGGAGGTCCTGCCGTATACCGCCTGCCTGGGAACACGGCGCAACTGAGTGCGAAACTGGGAGATCGCGCCGTCGAGCTGCGTTTCTTTGTTCT
This sequence comes from Dehalococcoidia bacterium, assembly GCA_965205385.1. Lineage (GTDB taxonomy): Bacteria > Chloroflexota > Dehalococcoidia > Lucifugimonadales > UBA3495 > CATOSP01. The sequence continues at coordinate 589,757 of CBDBGS010000008.1, read as the reverse complement.
TGATCTCAGCCAGGCTAATGCGCAGGGTGGCCATTGCCTTCTGAAGTTGTGATGTCGCCATGCTCTAAGCCTCCCTCGAGGAGCGCCCATACCCGGGACGCCCGACTCAGGCTAGCCGGGGAATTAGCTGGGGTCAAAGCCTACCCTGGGTAATACCCTGCCCAGCGCATCCAGCACCTCCTGGATGTCGTCCTGGGTAACGTGTCCCAGGTGCCCGATTCGGAAGATCTTTCCGGTCAATTTCCCCTGTCCCCCGGCCAGTACAACGTTTTCCTCAGTGCGAGTCAGAGACATGAGACCGGACCCGTCCACCTCTTCGGGTATCTTTATCGCGGTCACCGTGTTGGAAGCGTAAGTCTCGTCCTGGGCCAGCAACTCCAGCCCCAGCCGTTTGACTCCCTGGCGGGTGAACTCGGCAATGCTGGCGTGCCTCTCGTAGACGCTTTCCATCCCCTCTTCCAGGAGCTTGTCCAGGGCGAGTTGTAGACCGTACAGCAACGCGACGTTGGGGGTGAACGGGGTCTGTCCACGCTCCAGGTAGCTTTTGGCCGCGCGAAGGTCGAAGTAGAAGCGGGGCATCCTGGCCTCCGCTTCAGCTTCCCAGGCTGCCTGGCTCACGCTGACGAAGGACAACCCCGGCGGAATCATGAACCCTTTCTGGGAAGCCGTGGCCACCATGTCGCAGTCCCAGCCGTCTACCGGCAGGGGAATGCAGCCCAGGCTGCTAACCGCGTCCACGAGGAGCAGTTTGTTGAACTCTCCCTTCACCACCCGGGAGATTTCGGGGAGGGGATGGGTCACTCCGGTAGAGGTCTCGTTGTGGGTAACCAGGACCGCCTTGATTCCCGGATCGTCGTTGAGGGCCCGCCTAACTTCATCCGGGTCTACCGCTTCTCCCCACTCGAAGTCCAAGCGTTGCACGTCGGCCCCGTAGGCTGTGGCCATCTCGCAAAACCGGTCCCCGAAGGAACCAGCCGTGGCCGAAAGCACCCTGTCGCCGGGCGAGAGGGAATTGACGATCAAGGACTCAAGGCCGCCCGTTCCCGACGCGGTCAGTATGAACAGGTCGTTTTGGGTCATGAAAACTTGTTTGAGTCCCGCGGTCGCTTCCGTAATTAGCTCGAAGAATTCGGGGCCCCGGTGGTCGATCATGGGGTTCCCCATGGCGTCGACAATGTCATCGGGTACGGGGGTTGGACCGGGAGTTCGTAAGTTCTGCCTGGCGCTTCTCACCGTGCCACCTCTCGTTTTCGCAATCTGCGTTGGTATCAATAAGGTCCCGGCAAGAGAGAGCCCCAGACGAGCCAGACGTGCCTACCACACCGCCGAAAATCAAAGGAGACGGGTTGGGGCCGAATGGCCAGGCTCGACCGGTTGGGTCACCGTCGAGTGTCGATTAGCGAATGGGTGAACGCCCTGCCAACGAGGACGAATTATAGCATGAGCGAAATTCGCTTGCCATGTCACGGGTTGCGTTGTGACTGACCAGACTCGATGAGGGGGATTGGCTGAATCTCACATCGGTCATCTCTGTGATAATCCTCTTATCATGCCCCGCCCCCGCCACCCGTCATTCCCGCGCAGGCGGGAATCTAGAAATGCTAATGATGCGGGAATCCAGAAATGCTAATGATAGTGAAGGTCGCTGGTTGCAAGGGTTTCTGGATTCCGGGTCAAGCCCGGAATGACGAGCTAGGAGTAGGAAGGACACATCAAAGCTGAACAGTTACGTTGAGTTGGGTCCGCAGGCCATAGGGCGTCCAGATATTCCTGACGTATCCGACGTTCCCCAAACGCGCACGGCAACCTATTTTGCCAGTATCCCCATGCTATAATCCGGCCATGACCGCCGACTTGGACGTACTTCAAGGGTTAAATCCCGCGCAAAGGGACGCCGTCGAGACCATTGACGGGCCATTGCTAATCATCGCTGGCCCAGGCAGCGGCAAGACACGGGTGATTACCCACCGGATCGCATACCTGGTCCGCCATTGCGGGGTCAGCCCTTACCGGATAATGGCCTCCACGTTCACCAACAAGGCCGCCCGGGAGATGCGCGACAGGCTGCAACGTTTGGTTGGCCCCCGCGCCGACTCCCTGACCGTGGGGACGTTCCACGCCTTTTGCGCCCTGCTGTTGCGCCGGGACGGGGAGGTGATGGGGCTGCCCCACAACTACTCTATCTTCGACGCCGATGACCAGCTATCCGTCGTCAAACAGGCGATGGAGATGGCCGAAATGGACCCCAAGCAATTCCCGCCCCAGGCCGTCCGCAGCATCATTTCCAGGTCAAAGAGTGTCTTGACGGACTCCCAGGGACTCGCCAGGCGCCCTCAGAACTACTTCGAAGAGCGATGCGTCAGAGCCTACCAGCATTACGAAGAGATTATGGCGCGCAACAACGCGGTGGACTTCGACGACCTGTTGATGAAGGCCGTGCAACTGCTGGAGGAACACCAAGTCGTCCGGGAAAAGTACCAAGACCGGTACCTCTACGTAATGGTGGACGAGTTCCAAGACACCAACGTCGCGCAGTACAGGCTGGCCCGGCTCCTGGCCGGTGAGCGTCAGAATATCTGCGTCGTGGGAGACCCGGACCAGTCGATCTACTCCTGGCGCAGCGCGGATATACGCAACATATTGAGCTTCCAGAAAGACTACCCCAGGGCGCGGACCATACCCCTGGAACAGAACTACCGCTCCACCAGCAACATCCTGAACGCCGCCCAGACCCTCATCTCACAAAATGGGATGCGGTTGGACAAGGGGTTGTTCACGGATAACGACCAGGGCAATCCAGTGTATGCCCACGAAGCCTACGACGAAGAGGAAGAGGCCGGGTTCGTGATCGGTGAAGTGGACCGCCTGATGCGGGAGGAACGCCTCAAGGCCGGCGACTGCGCCATCATGTACAGGGTCAACGCCCAATCGCGGGCGCTGGAAGAGGCATGCCTCCGCAGGGGTATGAAATACCGGCTAGTTGGAGGGGTGCGGTTCTATCAACGGCGGGAGGTCAAAGACGTGCTGGCCTTCTTGAGGCTGATAAACAACCCCCTGGATGAGGTCAGCCTTGCTCGGGTCGTCAACGTGCCGCCGAGGGGTATCGGGGCCAAGTCGGTATTTGAGCTGACCCGCTGGGCCCAAGGCGAGACCATTCCCACCTTCACCGCCATGCAGCGCATTGCCGCCGCCAGGAACGAAAAGCGGGACTGCCCGGTGCAACTTACCAAGAGAGCAGCCAACGCCATCGCCGACTTCGCCAACTTGGTGGAAGACCTAGTTCGGCTAAACGGCCAGGTCCCGGTCGTGGAACTGATTAACGACGTATTGGAACGCGGCGGGTTCCGCAGGTACTTCCAGGACAACGACAACCGCACGGCGGACCGGCGAAACGGCGACCGCCCCGAGGACCGGTGGGAGAACATCCTGGAGTTGCGTGAGACCGCGAGGGAATTTAACGCCGAAGAGCCAGGGGAGGGACTGTCCAGCCTGCTGGAGCGTTTGTCCCTGGTGGCGGAGGTAGACACCTACAACGAGGAAGAGGACTCCCTAACGCTGATAACCTTGCATCAGGCCAAGGGGTTGGAGTTTCCCGTAGTCTTCATGGTCGGTTTGGAAGAAGGCATTTTGCCCCACAACCGGTCCATCGAGGCCGACGCTCAAAGCGGGAACGACGCCCAGGTTGAAGAGGAACGGCGCCTCTGTTACGTGGGCATGACCCGGGCGCAACAACGCCTCTACCTGCTCCGGGCGTTCCGCCGGGGGTTCATGGGCAGCAGCGGCCCCACCAACGCTTCAAGATTCTTGCGGGAAATCCCCGACAACCTGCTCGCCGTACCGGAAAAGACTCGTCCTTCCGTCACATCCTCCACATCCTCTAGGAATTCCGAATGGAAGGGATGGGCGCCTGCCAAGGTGTCAGATCCTCCTCCACCACCGGCCAAACCAGTCCCCAACATCGGCGACCAAGTGCGTCACGCCACTTTTGGTGAAGGTGTGGTCATGGACTGCATCGAAGCCAGGGGAGACCACGAGGTGACCGTTCACTTCGAGGGTGGACTTGGCATTAAACGCCTGCTGCTAAGCTACGCCCCTCTGGAGAAGGTCGAGGGGTAGTCGTCTTTTCACAGGTGCGGGTAATTTGTAGGCCGCGAATGGTCGGACCAAATCGTCAACTTCTCAACGAGTCTTGTTATTCGCCAACGGGAAAGAGCGAACGCTATCCAACCACAGCCTGGACAGGATGGCGGTCCGAGGGATCCTCACGACCTGGGTTGCTGAAGTCCTGAACGATTGGGTAGCAAGAAGATTGGATGAATTACACCAGTCCATGAATTATTATGGGTTCATAGCAGGAAGAAAGTATCTTCTTAAAGTGGCAGTATCTGCAAGCGATGACGAAATATTCACCGTACATTTTGATTCTGAGGCGACGAGACGATACCGGTAGAGTAGAGGCTTTTTCGATGAGGTGAGAGATGACCCTCAACATTAGATACGACGAGATACTCGACATCCTAACTATTTGGACCGGTCACGAAATAGCTACTTCGTCAACGGTTGAGGGTAGTGAAAGCCTCATAGTCGACTTCGGCAACGAGGACGGGTTCGACGTCGTGGGGTTCGAACTGTTGGGGGCATCCGGCCTACTTGCCCCGTACTTTGAAAAGGTCCACGCGAAAAAGCCGACCGGGTTAACGGATTAACCCAATTCTACGACGCACATCGGGAGTTCTCACCGCTTGGACAAAACCCGCGAATATTCCCGGCTGACGGCTATCAGATCGATCCGGGTCTTGATCGTAGCGTCTAGCTCGCTGCCCTCGGTATAGACTGCGGGAGCAACCCGGTGAACCCTTCCATCCCTCCTGAAAGAGTCCGCGGACTCTTGTGCGCCCCGAGTGTTGGGCTTGAAGACGGCGATCGATAGACCGCCCTGTTCCTTCACCAACCGGAAGCACGGAACGTCGGTGGACCCGTCGCCGATGTAGACCATGTTTTCGAAGGGAATCGGGCGCTTGCCCTTATCCACGAATTCATTGATCCGCCGGTCGTCGCTGAGGTCGTGCGCCCCCTTGTTGATGCGGAAGAGGTACTGGGTCTTGTTGGTGAAGTTGACTGCCAACGCGGGCCAAATCGGGACGCCGTTGGGGTCAAACAGGAATTTTGACGCGTAGATGCGCTCGAAATTCGTGGCGATGGGCGTGCCCTCGATGATCTCCGAGTTGCCCGACGAAACGATGTAGTGCCGGACCCGGATACCCCTGCCCTTGCCATAGGCGTTGATCCTGCCGAACCAATCGGAAACGCCCTCGAATAACTGGATGTCACGCGCCCGCTCGCTGAAATCGTCCCGCCGGACAGGTACGCCCGCGGACGCCGCCTTCTTCAACATCAGGTGCATATACATGAGCACCCCATCCGCCTGGTGGTCCTTCATGAGCTGGCCGACTTCATCCCAGAACTCGTCCGGCTTCATTCCGATGTCGGGGATGAAGGCGTGCTCCTGCATATTGCCCGGAGCCAGCGTGCCATCGAAGTCATATACGATGGCCATTGGGGTCAACCTTCGGGGCATTGGCGTCTCACCAGCGAATACCGCGGACGGCGAATCAAGTCTAACGGGATGAGTGTAACCCATCGTTTAGGGGGTAACAAATTGCGTCTCTCCCCCAGGCAGACGCAGGATGATTTGACACGGACTGGCTCCGGGGTGGATTATTGATCCGGCCTGGCATCACCGGGCCCATCGGATAACGCTTGACTAGGAGACGTTGTATTGAAAGCCGCTGTTTGCTACGAGGTTGGGCAACCATTGGTAGTCGAAGACGTGGAATTGGACGACCCGAAAGCGGGAGAGGTGCTGGTTAAGATCGGGGCCGCCGGCATCTGCCGCAGCGACCGGCATTTCATGCACGGTGACGCGGTGATCAACCTGCCCGCCGTCCTGGGTCACGAGGGCGCGGGTACCGTGGCCGGAGTCGGACCGGGCGTGACCTCGGTCAGGCCTGGGGGCCAGGTGATCTTGTCGTTTGTTCCCGCGTGCGGCCGGTGTAAGTCCTGCCTGGAGGGACGTTCCAACCTTTGCGACAGGCACATGGCCACGGGTCCGTTCATGTACGACGGGACCACTCGCTTGCACAAGGGAGACCAGGCCATACACCACATGGGAAAAGTGGCCTGTTTCGCCGAATACGCGGTGGTTCCTGAGACTGGCTGCGTGCCGGTCGAGTCCCCAATTCCCATGGACAAAGCCGCGATGATCGGCTGCTGCGTCCCCACTGGAGTCGGCGCGGCCATCTACAGCGCCAAGGTCCAGCCGGGCAGCACCGTTGCAGTCGTCGGCTGCGGCGGCGTGGGCCTCAACGTCATCATGGGCGCCGCGCTGGTCAACGCTTCCAAGATCATCGCGGTGGACATTCGCGAGAGCCAGTTGGAGTTCGCCATGAAGTTCGGCGCAACCCACTCGGTGAACGCCTCCGACCGGGACCCCGTTGCCCAGGTAAAAGAGCTAACCGACGGAAGGGGCGCGGACTACACCTTCGAGGTGTTCGGCTCCGGCGATACGATAAAAGCAGCCTACGACATGGCGGCCAAGAGCGGCACGGTAACCGTGGTGGGCATCGCTCCCATGGGCGATGAAGCGCCGCTGAACGCGGTGGAGATGGTCCGCTTCGAGAAGACAGTCCGGGGCACCTACTACGGTTCCGCCCACTCCATGACCGACATGCCGGCCATGGTGGACCTGTACCGGGCCGGCAAGCTGAACCTGGACGACCTGGTTGTGCGGCATTATTCCCTGGACCAGATCAACGAGGCCTACGAAGACATGGACAACGGAGAGGTAGGCCGGGGCGCCATCGTCTTCGACTAGACCTTCTGCCTTCGACAAGACGTTGGATTGAATGAGCGGAGTCTTAGTAAAGCGCGTCGAATCCGAGGCGGAGATGGAAGCGGCCATTGGCGTCCGCTTCCGGGTGTTCGTCTCGGAGCAGGCGGTCCCCCCGGAAGAGGAACTGGACGAAGCCGACGCCACGGCCACCCACGCCATAGCCCTCTCCGGCGGTGAGACCATCGGGACCGGGCGGTTGCTACACCAGGACGATACCACCGCGGTGATCGGGCGCATGGCTGTGGACTTGGAGTTCAGGCGCAGGGGCGTCGGCGGGCAGATCCTGCTGTTCCTGGAAGAGGAAGCGCGCTCCCAGGGCTATCGAAACTCCGTGCTTCATGCCCAGGAATACATCACGAGCTTCTACGCCTCCCACGGCTACGTAGAGCACGGGGATGTATTCCTAGAGGTCAACATCCCCCACATCGAGATGCGCAAGGAGCTGTGACCAAGCTCCTGCGGTGACAAGAGTAGGCTTAGACTGCCACGCCCTCGATTACGCGCACTTCCATTTTGGCGATGTGGCTGGTTGGGACATCGGCCAACGCCTTACGCTCCGGCGAGGCGAAGTACGCGGCCTCTTTCTCCGGTATCTCATCAACGCTGTTAAAACGCCGCACCCAGATGAACTCGGTCCGGTCGGCATTGGTCCACGAGGCTTCCACGGGAATACCGAGCCTATCGTGCAACGGCCGGATCTGCTCGTTAAACAGCTTTAACCACGAGTCCATCATTCCTCGGTTGATCGTGTAAATCCTCAACTGGGAAACCATCCCAGCACCTCCAAAATTCACTAATATCAAAACACGTTCGAGTGCAACACCCAATCACTCCGGGCCGACTCACCCTCATCCCGCTCATCCTTCGACTCTGCCCCAACCCCGCTCATTCTGAGCGGAGCGCAGCAGAGTCGAAGGAGCCCCTAAGCCACCTGGTATTGCCGGATGCAGTCTTCGCTGAAGCTGAGGCCGAGGCCGGGTTTGTCCGGCACTACCAACTCCCCGTCTACGATCTCGGGCGTCTCGTCGAAGAGCCGTAGTGTCCAGGGCATGTACTCCACCGTCAGGCCGTTGGGAATCGACGCCATTAGCTGAACGTGCATCTCGGGGATCAGGTGGCTGACCACCGGAATGTTGAACGCCTCGGCCATCCCCGCAACCTTCCGCCAGGGTGTGATCCCTCCGACACGCAGCAGGTCGATCATTACTATGTCTATCGACCGGTGTTCCAACATGTTTCTGAACGGCGTGATGCCGTATACGTACTCACCCGCGCAAATGGGCGTGGTCAGGGCGTCGGCAACCCGCGCCAACCCCTGGTAATCGTCCTGGGCCACCACGTCTTCCAGCCAGAACAGGTGCAGGTCTTCGACCCGGCTCCCGATCTCGATCGCCTGGTTGACGTTCCAGAGTTGGTTGATGTCGCACATCAGGTCGATGTCGGGGCCAATGCCGTCGCGGAGAACCTGCATCCGCTGTATCTCCCGTTCGGCGGTGGGTTCGGCGCCCATCTGGGTCTTCATCTGCTTGAACCCCATGTTCACCAACCGGGGACCGGCTTCGGCCAGGTACTCGATGTTCATGGGGCGCATCAGCGCGCCGCTGGCATAGGTGGGAACCCGGTCCCGATACGCGCCCAAGAGCGAACAGACCGATTGGTCCAGGGCCTTACCCTTGATGTCCCAGAGGGCCTGGTCCACGGCGGAGAGCGCCAGGGTGAAGATGCCCCCCGGCCCGGCGCCGCTGGCCGCGCTGCGCAGGTCGCCGGTGACCGCCTCCACCGGCATGGGGTCGCGCCCTATGATGAGTTCGCAAAGAGCATCGACCGCCTCTTTGAGCGCCCTGGTCAGAGGGCCTCCGAAGAAGGTCAGTCCGATGCCCTGAATACCCTCGTCGGTGTCCAACTCCAGCGTAACAAACTCCCTTGTGCCGTCTCCCTGGTCAACTCCAACGATCAAGGGATTGTCCGCCGGGGTGCGCAAGATGCGGGTGGTGGCTCTGGTTATCCTCATCTGATCAGTCCTCCGGTTGCTGGCCCAGCGCGACGCCGGGCCCGGTGGGTAAGAGTGATTGCTACCGCTTGGCCCCGAATTCCCCCATCAGGTCCGCGATGGGGTCCCGGGCGCGCTGCCCCCGGTTGGCGGCCCGTTCTTCGGGAAGCCGGATGTCGGGGATGGTCTTCACCCAGACGAGCACGGGTCCTTCCTGGTTGAAGATCTCCGCCGCCTGGGTGGCGAAGTCTTCCAGGTCGGTGAACTGGTAGGTATGCCGGTATCCAGCCGCACGCGCCATGTCGGCGTAATCGGTAACCCCAGCGCCCGGTACATCCTGCCCCCCGGTGGTGGCATACACGCCGTTGTCGAGCACGAAATGGTACATGTTGCTGGGGGCCTTGTCGCCGATGGTGACCAGCGTACCCAGATTCATAACCAGGCTTCCGTCGCCATCGTACACGATGAATTTGGTGTCGGGCTGGGCCAGGCACATACCCAGGGCGAAGGACGAGGTCTTGCCCATCGCCCCGCCTGTGGGTATGTCCCTCTTTTCGTTGCGAGACACCTGGGCCCAGGCCCCGTTGGCCCGCATCGTGGGAACGACAACGGCGTCCTCGCGATACCGGTCTATAACCTTCATCATCTCTAGTTGGTCAATCATTCAGACCTCCTCGACTAAGCTTGGAATTCATCGCCTGTCGACTCTGATTCGGCTGGGAAATTAGACCTTATTGGGCTGGCCCATTCTAACATACAACCTTCCCGCCCACGCCCTGGGCCCCGTCAGTTGCAGGGTCCTTTAACTGTCCAGTCCTCGGCCCGGTGATGGATAGCCCCCCCTTTGGCGAAAGGGGGTTGGGGGGATTTCCCGCTTCCGGCAGGGACCGTTTCGAGCGTAAGTTGGCATCGAGAACATATTACACGACTGGCGAATCAGTAGCCGGGGAGCGGAATAGATTCATCCAGCATGTCTGACCCCGAAAAGAGGGGATATCCCCCTTAGTCCCCCTTTTGCGAAAGGGGGAGACTTATGCGCTTCCCTGACAACTAAAAGACCCTGCCGTCAGTTGAGGACGCCCTTGCCCTGCCCACACCCGAAGAAGCCCGCCATAGTATACTTAGGATATATCCATTGGACGCAGCGTCATCGGGAGGTAGAACGTGGCTACTCAATCAGACGAAATCAAACGGCTGGTCCGGGAACGGTACGGCTCCCGCGCCAAGGGAGTGATCCAACTCACCGTGGTCGAGCAGCCCGCGGGCAGTGAGGCCACTTGTTGCAGCCCCGCGGACATGGACCGGGCGTTGCGGCTCTACAACGAGGGACAGCTCGCCGGTCTACCCGCCGAGTCCATCGCGGCTTCGGCAGGCTGCGGCAACCCAACCGCCCTGGCCAACCTCAAAGAAGGGGAAAGGGTGCTGGACCTGGGTTCGGGAGGCGGCATCGATTGTTTTCTCGCGGCCAACCAGGTGGGAGACTCGGGTCACGTCTTCGGCCTGGATATGACTCCCGACATGCTGGAGTTGGCGCGGACAAACCAGGCCAATCTGGGGTTGACCAACGTGGAGTTCGTGCGGGGCGAGATGGAAAATATGCCCTTGCCCGATTCTTCGGTGGACGTGGTCATTTCCAACTGCGTGGTCTGCCTGTCACCGGACAAGGACGCGGTCTTTCAGGAGACGTTCAGGGTGCTGGCTTCCGGCGGCCGCGTTCACATCTCCGACATGATGTCCAACACGGATGAAGGTCCTGCCCGCACCGACCCCGAGGCTTGGGCGTCCTGCATCGCGGGAGCCGAGCATCGGGACGTATACCTTGACCGGCTACGCAAGGCGGGCTTCGAGAGGATCACCATCACCGAAGAGACGGCCCGGTGCGACGACGAAGGTGTGCCGATGAACGTTTCCAGCGTGAAGGTTGTCGCCCATAAACCCGCGTAGGAACCGGGCGATCACCCCAAGCGAATAACCTTGAAAGCTTCGGCAAACTGAAAGCCCACCTTCCTGGCGGTTTCGAGCCTGCCCAGGGGGAACCACTCGTTGGCTTCCTCTTCGGTCACCTGGGAACGGTGAGCTTTCAAGGCTTCCAGCGCCTTGTCCATGTGGTCCGTGACGTCGATGAACATGTCGGAGCCTTCCTCGCCGCCTCCAATCCACACTTCCTTAACCTTGTGGGGCTCTAGTCCCTCCTCCAGTAGGTCCGGAAACGTAAGCCGGTCGCGGGCTGTCGGAAAGACAGCGGCCATCGTGGCCTCACCTGCCGCCAGGTGGTCCGGATGGGCCAGGTAGACCCGGTCTGAAGGGTTCCTAATCGGGTTTTCCGTGATCAACACATCGGGACGGTGCCTCCGAATCTCACGGGCAAGCTCTTTGCGTAGCTCCAAGGTAGGCTCCAAGTAGGCGTCGGGGTGACCCAGAAAGACCACCTCCGCCACTCCCAGCACCTCGCAAGCTTCCCGTTGCTCCGCCTCCCGGATACTCGCAAGGGTCTCACTGCTCATTCCAGGCTCGTCGCTCCCCTTACTTCCATCGGTGCAGAGGACGTAGACCACGTGCCAGCCTTCGGCGCACCACTTGGCCACGGTCCCGGCGCACATCCACTCGGCGTCGTCGGGGTGAGCCACAACCACCATCCCCCTGCTATGAGTCTCATCAGATGCCATTAAGAACTTCCTCCTGGTAATCTTTCCATATAGGGCGCACGCATCAAGATAGAATATAAATCGGTTGACCACCACACGCATCTCCCGCAAGCGCGCGCGCGGAATTAATTCACCGCCGGGAGCATAGGCCATGCCGGACCTCTGGGCAATGACCACGACATTTGAGTCCGTCTCCGTGGGAGACCGGTTGCCGGTACTTGTGAAATTTGAGACCAAAGAGACCATAGCCCGCTTGAACGCTCTCGCGGAATCGGGTTCCGCTTCGGTTGACGCCGCGGACAGTCTTGAAGTTGACGACGCCATCTTCCTGTCTGAAGGGGCGCTAAGGGCATACGCCTACGAGCTATTGGAGAAAGGGTTCCCCATCGCCAGCCGCGATGCCCCCGGCAATAGTCTGGAACTGGAATTCTCCGCGCCTGTGCGAGAGGGGGACATCATCAGCCTTACCGGGGTGGTCTCCTCGAAACGAGAGTATGGGGGCCTGCGGCTGGTCGAGTGCCGGTTGGCGGTGGAGGATGACAAGGGCGAGTCCGTGGGTCAGGGGTCGGCCGTGGTCGCGCTTTAGCTCCAAAGGGCTATCGTCTGTTACGCGCCCCTTTCCTTCTGCGCCTTCTGGAGCGCTGGGTCGTGGGCTCTTGCGTCGGTCTTCCGGGGACCACCGCAGCCGGCGATTCCTCTGGCTTCGCAATTGGATAATCAGACTTATGCTTGCTCCAATGCACCTGGGTGATCCCGGTCACCACCAGACCAGGGGCGATCAACGCCGCCAATTCGAGCAGGTTGACATCCGGTTCTCTGAATCTCACCACGATCATAGTGCCGCCAGCCAGCAGCATTGCCCATGAGAGAGTTCCGGTGATGAATCCGGTGTGCCAGGGCGACCTGATAATCAGCACCGCCCACGCAGGCCACAGCGACACATAAAGGATGGGCCACCCGAAGATAAAGGCGGGAATCAGAAACCAGTTGTGGTAGTACCAGGGCCGCGGACCAGGTACGGCCGCCTGGGTCTGATTGATTCTGTCCCAAAGGCCGCCGAGCGTCTTTCGCCATGGGCGGGTCTCCGCAGGCCTCGTGTCTCCTTGAGCCATAGGTAAAAGGTGGTCAGTTCCGCGCCAAGAGGACGTGGAACTCAAGGACTTCGATGGGGCGCTGTTGACGGATCGAGGCGGCGGCGTATTCGATGCACATCCTCGCGAACCCGGAATATTCGTAGATGTTCGATCCCACCACCACCAGGGGCACTTCACGGGACAGCTCGACCTTTAGTTGGTTCTCGTCTTCGTGGTCGACTTGCACATCCACGGAGCATTCGGCCATTCGTTCGATCTTTTCCTGGATGCGCCGGATAAAGACCTGGTCGTCCAAGATTGCCCTCTCCGGGTGAGGATTGCATCCCCCTACGCCTCGGGAGGGCGGGGATGACAGCCGCCACATTTTAGCATATAGAGGCTCCCGATCAGCCATAGCCCACCGCCCCTCGTCATTCCGGGCAGGAGTAATGCTGGCTACGTTAACTTCCTGGATTTCGGATTGCGCCGGAAACTCGGGCGGTTAGTCCGGAACGAAGGTGGTGACCGGTGTGTGCTGAATACAGGGTATCAACCTCTATCCCTTGACACTGAAAGGGGTGGTGACCATAATTTACGAACCCGCAAAATGTGTAGTATTTCGTTTAACAACCGCTCCCACGCTGCGATTCGGCGACAAACCCGGGAATCCCCGTGGTAGAACCAGCCCTAACCCCGCAAAAGGGCCGCGTGGGCTCGATGTACCATTACGCCTGGGTCGTAGTCGGCATAGCGGTACTCCTTCAGGTCACTACCAACGCCATCAGCCAGGCTTTCTCCGTTCTTATCCCGGTAATTCTGGACAAGTTTGAGTGGAGCCTTACCGCAATCTCCCTGGCCTACGTGTTTCGGAGCATAGTTGGGGCGGTCTTGTCGCCAGCGGCTGGCTGGATAGGAGACCGGTACGGGGCGCGCCGCTCCATGATTCTCGCCACGGCCTGTTACATTATCGGGTTGTTGCTGTTGAGCACCATAACCGAGGTCTGGCAACTTTACCTCTACTACAGCGTGGTGCTGGGGGTGTCCCAGGCCATGTTCCGGGTGAACATTCCAACCACCGTCGCGGCGTGGTTCCGCAAGCGGTTGGGCATCGCCGTTGGAGTGCAGCAGGCTGCTGGCGGGATGGGGGCTTCGGTCATGGCTCCCGCATTGGCCCTTCTGCTGTCAAATGTGGATTGGCAGACCGCTTTCTGGATTCTCCCGGCCATTGGCGGTGTCATCACCGTGACTCTGGTATTGGTATTTCCAGGGGAGCCCGCCGACAAGGGTAAGAGCCCTTACGGGGCCAGCGACAACGACCCTCCACCCGTGGTAAACACCGACTCCACCGTGACCAAGCTCAGGTCGAAAGTGTTCCTGCAACACGCACGGCGCACCAGGGCCTTTTGGAACCTGATAGCCATTCATCACCTGGGATGCGTCGGCCATTCCATCGTAATGGTCTGGGCGGTAACCTACGCCGTGAGTCAAGGGGTGTCCCTGGCGTCCGCCTCCTGGATTGTAAGCCTCTACTCCTTCGCCAGCATCGCCAGCAGGCTGTCCGTTCCAATTCTGGCCGACCGCCTGGGGGCGAAATGGGTCATGGCATTGGCTTACGCGATTCAGGGTATAACCGTTGCCATGCTCTTCTGGACAGCATCTCCCTGGCAATTTTATATATTCTCCGTTCTGTTCGGCCTTGGCCTGGGCGGAGAGATGTCCGCGTTCCTGGTGATTAACCGTCAATACTACGGTATGGGTCCGGTCAGAACCATATTCGGGTTCCAGAGCATGGGTTCGGGGCTGGGCATGGCCTTGGGGGGCCTGCTCGGCGGAGTGGTGTTTGACATGTTCGGGTCATACAACGTGGCATGGTTAATCTCGATATTAACCAGCCTGGGAGGCGCGGCCTGCATCCTCTTCCTGGAACCCACTTCTAGGGTCCTGATCCCGGACTGGGAGCAGTCCCTTCCCGAAGGTGCCCGCACCCCCGCGCCCGTTCCCTCTGGGTAAGTTGGAGTCGGATCCAAAGTCCAGGGAATCGTTCCCTGACGAACCCCACATACGGAGGTTGACCGGCGATGGTACAAACGCTCTCTGTCGAATCTCTAGACTCTCTTTTGGCGGGTGATTCGCAATTTGCCCTGATCGACGTCCGGGAGGCAGGCGAATACAACAGCTCCCACATCCCCAGCTCCAGTTCCATCCCCCGGCGCGCGCTGGAAGCAACCATAGGCCAAGCGGCGCCACACAGGGACACCCATGTGGTGGTCTGCGACGACGACGGCCGCCGCGCCCAGCTCGCCGCCGCGTCATTGGAGGCCCTGGGATATAGGCATGTATCGGTCCTGGAAGCGGGCATCAACCGCTGGGCCTCCCGAGACTATCCCACGGAATGGGGCAGCAACGTTCCCAGCAAGGAATTCGGCGAGAAGATGGAAGTGGTGAACCACGTGCCGGAGATCGACGCCGAGGACCTGCATCAACGCATGGAACGCGGCGATAAGATGGTCATCCTGGACACCAGGACGCCTGAAGAGTACCAGCGCTTCTGCATTCCCGGCGGGCGCAGCGTCCCCGGCGGAGAACTGGCCTTCAGAATCACCGATATCAAGAAGGACCTGGACCCCGATACGACAGTCATCATCAACTGCGCCGGCCGGACCCGGAGCATCATCGGCGCCCGAGTGCTGCAGCGCATGGGGCTGACGAACATATTCGGTCTGAAAAATGGCACCTCCGGCTGGGTTTTGGCGGGTTACGAGCTTGAGTCCGGCGGCGACCGCCTCGATCTGCCCCGTCCATCGCCGGAAGGACTGGCCGCCGCCGAAGCCTACACCGACACACTGGCCCACGAGGATGGAGTCCGGTACCTGGACCCCGCGGGCTTGCAGGACGTGATGGCCCGGCGGGACCGCGAGAGCGTCTACCTCATCGACGTGCGGACCGAGCAAGAGTACCGAGAAGGCCATATCCCCGGCTTCCGCTGGTTCCCAGGTGGACAGGCAGTCCAGCGGTCCGACGATGTCGCCGTGGTCAAGAACACCGCGATAGTGTTCGCCTGCGACGGCAAGGTCAGGTCAACCGTAGCCGCGTCCTGGTACCGCCAGCTAGGCGTGCAAGAAGTCTATGCCGTGGCGGGAGGGACGACAGCCTGGGCGGCGGCGGGACATTCCCTGGAAAAGGAGGCCGCCGAGGAAGAGCCTCTGGGCCTAGCCGAAGCCCGAATTAGGGTCCCGTTGGTTTCGGCGCGGGAACTTGACGGTTCGCCCCCACCGGTTACCATATTTGTCGACACCAGCCAGGATTTCTCCAGGGGTCACGTCAGCGGAGCCCACTGGGTACCCAGGGGTTGGCTCGAAATCCAGATAGTCGGATTCGCCCCGGACAAGACCACGAACATAGCCGTCACCGCCAACGATACGGCCAACGCCGTGCTGGCGGCCGCGACTTTGCAAAGCCAGGGTTACCAAAACGTCTCGGCCCTGGACGGCGGCATGGCTGCCTGGAGACGGGCCGGACTGGCGGTGGAGACCGGGCTATCCGGTGTCATGGGCTCCCCCAACGACCTGGTGGCTTCGGGGCCGGACCGCAATTACGCCGACATGATGAATTATCTCAGGTGGGAAACCGCCCTTGGTGAGAAGTACGAAAGCTAGTGTCCTACGATACTAAGGGGCCGCTTAGGAGGATTCGATAATGGCTACCAGGCAGGACGAGGGGGCAGTCCCCGACTTCCTACAGATGGATGGCCCCGGAGGGCCGCAGTCAACCAACCCCCATTCGCTGGGGCAATGGTACGGATGGCCCAGTTCAAAAGTGAACCCGGTAAATCTGCTGGATGACGAGGGCCGAGTCCAACGGGTGCGCACTCCCGTAATGAACCTGGAAGGCCTGATTACCCCCACCGAACTGCATTACGTGGTGCAGCACTTCGCCATCCCGGAAGTGGTCTCAACCAACAAGTGGTCGCTGAAAGTAGAGGGGGAAGTGAAGAACCCTCTGACTATAGATTACGACCGGCTGCGGCAATTCCCAGGCCGCACCGTCCGCACAATCATGGAATGCTCGGGCAGCGACGCCACTTTCTTTGAGTATTTTAAGGGTGAGGGAGCCAGGCCTTCCCGCAATCAGGAACGGATGATCCTCAGCGCCAGCGAGTGGACCGGCGTTCCCCTGGCGGCGGTCTTGAACGAGGCTGGGCTAACCGGCCGCGCCACGCATGTCCGGGCCGAGGGTTGGGACAAGGGCGTCCCCGCCTCGGCTGCCGAGGGCACGCAGCCCTTCTTCTACGACAAAGGGCTGCCCCTTGAAAAAGCCCTGCACCCGGACACTCTGCTGGCCGTGGCCCAGAACGGACAAATGCTGGAGCACCTCCACGGGGCCCCGGTGCGTTTGCTGGTGCCCGGTTGGTCGGGGAACTGGTCGGTGAAGTGGTTGTGGAAGTTGGAGGTTTTGGACCACGAGCCCGATTGCTGGTACCACTACAATTTCTACTATTACGGCGATTCACCCGACGACCCCAACAAGGAACTCATCACCACCATCGGCGTCAAGTCCATGGTCACCCAGCCCAACGACGACACCGACGCCCTGTCCAGAGGGACCCATGTGGTCCGCGGTTATGCCTGGAGCGGTGGCGGGACTATCACCCAGGTGGAGGTCTCGGTGGACGGGGGCGGCGCCTGGCAATCCGCGCGCCTGGAAGAGCCCATCGACCGTTGGATGTGGGTCCGCTGGTCCTACCTTTGGGACGCTGACAAGCCCGGCCAATACAAGGTAATGTCACGCGCAACCGATGCGGCAGGCAGAGTCCAGTCCCAAGAGCCGCGCTATAATAATATGCGCAAGAATTTCAGCGCCGTCGTCGGCTATGACATCACGATTGAATAGTCCGGCTGAATAATCCGGGGAATAGTCTATTTCAACTATTCGCCGGCAGTATCCAGAAAGGGGTCTAAATGCCGATTATCGAGAACAGTGCGGTGCCCATGTCATCGGTGGTAGACTACGCTCGCGAACGCACACTGGTCTCCAGCGAACAGGGCGCCGTATCCCTGACAATCAAAGAAATCGAGCTTCAACCCGGATGGGAAGGCCGCCTCCAGACCCACCCTACCGACATCGCCGTGATGGTTATGTCTGGGGCGGTTCAGATCATCCTAGACGATGAGTTGACCACGGTAAGGGCCGGAGTTACCTTGGTGGTCCCGCCAGGGGTACCCTACAAACTGGTGAACCGGCTCTGGATTCCAGTCCGGTTGATGGTAACCTATCCGACAGCCGAACTAGAAACAAGCTACCTGGAATAGGACCGAGAATCTCCGCTTGGACCATTCATAGGAGGAGACTATGACAATCGAAAAGACCCGCACCGAAGTTACACCGCAAATAATCCCAACTAACGCAGGTTACAGGACATTTGCCGCCCCGCCACAGGCGTTGCAGGAGAACATCGTTCCCAACGACCTGTTCTACATCCGCAACCACTGGCGCGAGGTCCCCAAGATCGATACGGACACCTACCGGTTGGTGGTCGACGGCCAGGTCGACAACCCTCTCAGCCTCAGCTATCAGGACCTCCTGGATATGCCGAAAAAGACGTTCCAGGTCACTTTCGAGTGCTGCGGCAACAGCCCAGTGCCCGAATACTGGGGCAGGTCCACCCGCACGAGCTCCGTGATGGAACAGATCAAGGGTCACGGCATCATGGGCAACGCGGAATGGGCAGGCGTGTCCCTAGCGGACCTGCTGGCGAGGGCAGGCGTCAAAGACTCCGCAGTCGAAGTGATGTTCGAGGGCGCGGACCACGGTCCCGACGAGACCGTGGGAGACCCCCCGGAAGTCACTTACGAGCGGAGCCTGTCCGTGGCGAAGGCCACCCACCCCGATACTCTTCTAGCCTACGAGATGAATGGAGCGCAACTGCCCCCGCCTCATGGTTTCCCGGTCCGGTTGCTGGTGCCCGGCTGGTACGGCATGACCTCCATCAAGTGGTTGGTCGGCATCCACGTTCTGGACCACGAATTCAAGGGCTTCTACATGACCGAGCGGTACATGACGGTAAACGGTCCCGAAGCCGACAGCTACTACACCTACCTGACCAAGATGAAGGTCAAGTCGATCATCACCAACCCCCTCCCCGGAGAGGTGGTCTCCAGAAAGGGCTACCAGTTGGCTGGGGCCGCATGGTCCGGCGAGGACCAGGTCACCGGGGTCGAGATCAGCGCGGATGGAGGAGCGACCTGGGCTCCTGTAGACGTGCTTCACCCCCGCAGCGGTTATTCCTGGTACCGGTGGGAGCATCATTGGAACCCCCCTGGGCCGGGCAACTACACCATCATGAGTCGGGCCACCAACGACAAGGGCGAGACCCAGCCGATCGAATTTCCCAACCAGTGGGACGGGCGCGGCTATGGCAACAACATGGTCTTCCCCTTCGAGGTGGATGTACAGTAGACCGAATCTACCTGTGCGCGCGGTGAAACATGCAACCAGAGCCGTTAAAACGAGTCCCTTTCCCGCTCTCCTTCTTGGTTGCGGTGGTGGCTGTGGTCGCGCTTCTGATCTTCTTCGGAGCGTGGGCCGTGTCGGTAGACGCGGAGTCGCGCGACCGGGCTATCGCCATAGCCCTTCCGGGCGGAGCCGTGAATTTCTCGGCCATCGCCGAGCAGAAGACCGAATACGCGCCATTCGATCCCAACGCATACTTCGGTGGCGGCGATCAGGCGGCATCTGACACATGGTGGGGTAACGCGCTCCTGAAGGCCTGCCCCCTGCATTAGGGCCCGCTGGCCCCGCCGTTTGAAGCCCGGAATCCAGAATTTGGGGCGGAACCCACCGCCCCCGGCTTGGGACGTCCGGCGTACGGCATCCGCCGTGACAGCCGGGCTTGGATTTGCGTTAAGGAGTCCCACAAGAGCAACTTTTGGCTGAATTAGACGAGACACGGTCCGGTATCATCCCCACACGGCTTCCCAGGGGCATCCACTACGCCTGGCTTATCGTCGCTGTTTTGGCGGCGGTCCAGATTATCGGCAGTTCCATCGGCATGGCCGCCGGGATAATGATCCCCCCACTCACCGACTCCGATGGCAAGTTTGGCTGGAGCATCGGCGTCATTGGTGTTGGCATGTCCACCTACTACCTGGTGGGAGCCGTTTGCGCGCCTATTAGCGGCTGGCTGGGAGACCGGTTCGGCGCTCAGAAAATGATGGCCTTGGGTGGCGTCCTCTACCTGGTCAGCATGGTGCTGCTTGGATCGGTGACCGAGCTCTGGCAGTTTTTCATCGTCTTCGGAGTCCTGCTGGCTTCAACCCAGTCAATTTCAATGGTCCCGCTTATGGCGTCTGTCAGCGGATGGTTTCGGCGGCGGCTGGGCCTGGGCACTGGAATCCTTTGGGCCGCCGGAGGAATAGGGACGGCCATCCTCGCCCCGCTGCTTGGTTACCTCTTGGAGAACGCTGGATGGAATATGACCTTCCAGGCGGTGGGCGTCGTTGGCGGTGGGATCATACTCGTGCTTACGCCCTTCCTGCGTAACCGTCCGGCGGATATTGGACTCAAGCCATACGGCTCGTCCGCGCAGGACCCGCCTCTTGTTGAACACAGCAGCGCAATGGAAAGGCTGCGGGTGAAGGCGTTCAACCAGCATATGCGCCGCACCAGGGCTTTTTGGAACCTGCCGGTGGTCCACGCGTTGGGATGCGCCGGTCACGGCGTCATCCTTCTGTTCTCCATCCCGATCGCCGTGGAGCAGGGGTTAACCTTGACCGCCGCCGCGGTCATCCTCACTTTGATCTCGCTTGTAAGCATCCTGAGCCGGTTCTGGACACCGGTACTGGCCGAGAACTACGGTCCCAGGAAGGTGATGGCAAGCTGCCTGTTCATACAGGGCGTGACGGTCTTCATCCTGTTCTGGGCCCAGGACCTTTGGGCCTTCTACCTGTTCGCTTCCTTGTTCGGACTTGGGTTTGGCGGTGAGTGGACCGGCTACCTGGTCATCAACCGGCAGTATTTCGGCAATGGGCCTATGGGCACCTGCTACGGCTGGCAGATGACCGGGGCGCTGATGGGCCACGCCATCACGACCGCCCTGGCCGGGGTTGTGATTCTGGTTACCGGCTCCTACGACGCCATCCTCGCTCTGTCCATCTTCTTCAGCCTCGGAGGGGTAGTGATGATCATGACCTTGGAGCCCACAGACCGGATACTCATACCAGACTGGGAAAATTCCCTGCCTCCGGAGGCCCGGGCCGCGCCTCCGGTCGGACAGACCCCAGGCGGCGCGGCCCCAGCGCCCGCGGCGGGAGACGGCTAGTCGCGCCCCCCAGAGGAGTTACCGATGAACCGGCTAATCGACCTGACCCTAACCCTGGGTAGTGACCGCGTTAGCGCGGTCCCGGGTCTCATCGGCGTTTGCATGTCACCGCTTCAGACCCACGAAAGCCACGCCCGGTCCAATACCAAACTGACCCTGGCAACCCACATAGGCACCCACGTGGACGCGCCGTACCACTTTCACCCGGACGGGACGACGGTTGAGGACATGTCCTTGGACCGGTACATGGGGCCCGCCACGTTGTTGGACCTGCGCGAACTTGCAAAGAGCCAGACGCCCATCTCCATCGAGGACCTGCGCCAGGCAGGCGGCGGTCCCGCCGATGTAGAAGCCAAGATCACCGTATTGTTCACCGGCTGGGCACATTCCGAGTCCGGGGCTCCCCGCTTCTACTCGGATGGTCCATATCTAAGCACAGAGGGCGCGGCATACCTGGCCGACAACGGCGTGAACGCGGTGGCGGTGGACTTTCCCATAGACAAGCACCCGCCGACGCCCCAGTCCACCATCCACGACTTCCCGGTACACCGCCTATTGCTGGGCCAGGGAATCCCCCTTATTGAAAACCTGATTAACCTGGACCAGTTGATTGGGCTTAGTTTCGAACTCTGGGCCCTGCCACTCAAGCTGTTGGGCGGTGACGGAGCAGCCACTCGCGCCGTCGCCCGAATCCTCTGAAGTAACACCGTCCCAGATGGCACAGGACTACTCCGGACACACCCAGATCCTCCTTGCGACGGGAAATCCGGCCAAGCAGGAAACCTTGCGTTGGCTGCTGGAAGGTCTACCGTTGACTCCGATTTCTCCCGATGAAGCGGGAGTGTGGGCTGACCCGGAAGAGAGCCAGGACACCCACGAGGCGATCGCCCGGTCCAAGGCAACCGAATGGTCGGAAGCTGGGTCCATGTTGGCTATCGCCTCGGATGGAGGTCTGGCACTGCCATCTTTGGGTTTCGGCTGGGAGAGCCGGTACACCCACAGATTCGCCGGGCCGACGGCCGACGACAACGAACGTGTCCGCCGCCTGCTGGAGTTGATGCAACCGCATCGGGGAGCGCAGCGGGAAGCGTCCTGGATGGAGTCCCTGGCCATAGCGCACAAGGGGAGACCGCTGGTGTCCTGGGAACTGCGGGGCGCAACCGGCATTGTCGCGGAGAGTCCTGGCCCGGAGTCTGCCATTCCAGGATTCTGGGTTTTTACACTCTGGCATTTCCCCCAGTTTGGAAAGTACTACAACGAGTTAACTCCGTCTGAGAGGGACGAGATGGACGACCACTGGACCCGGCTCCGCCGACTTGTTCAGCGTTACTTCCGCTCCCAATTCGTTAACCCGGACCCCTGACAACAACCTCTCCCTTTCGCAAATTCGGGGTTATCCGGGTTTTATCTCTGCCCCTGTCTGAACACGCTCCGCTCATCCTTAGCGAGGTCAATGGTTTTATCTCCCTTTTACTTCGAAGGCCGCAGCGCTCTGGGCGCGCGCGTAACTGTTCAGACTTGATGTGTCCTTCCCACTCCAAGCTCATCACTCCGGCTTCAAGCTCGTCATTCCGGCTCCAAGCTCGTCATTCCGGGCCCCGTATCGAGTACGGGGCAGGCTTTGACCCGGAATCCAGAAACCTTTGCAACCAGCGACCTTCACTATCATTGGCATTTCTGGATTCCCGCCTGCGCGGGAATGACGGAATGCGGGGGGTGGGACATGGTAAGCGGGAATGACGGATTGCGGGGGCGGGACATGATAAGAGGATTATCACAGAGATGACCGATGTGAGATTCAGCCAATCCGCCTCATCGAGTCTGAACAGTCACGCGTGCGCGCCTCTTGTGGTGGGCAACGGGGCAGTACTGTACAATGGTTGTCACCCGAACCTGAGATGTCCAGGGCCGTCCCTCGACCGGGAGCCCTGCCGATTGGAGACCCGGTGACTACCACAAACATTGCCCCAGCCTCCATTGATGAGGTCCAACAACTCCTGCGGGACCAGCTCTATATCAGCGACCGCAGCCTGGCCGTGCCCATATTCTTGGCTCTAAAGTTGCAACGCCCCTTGCTGCTGGAAGGGGAAGCCGGTGTGGGAAAGACTGAGATCGCCCGCGCCCTCGCCTCAGCCCTCGATACCGAGCTGATCCGTCTCCAGTGCTACGAGGGGTTGGACATCAACCATGCCGTATACGAGTGGAACCACAGCAGGCAAATCCTGGAAATCCGGCTTATGGAGGCCGGTGGGGGCGTAGACCGCCAGGAAGCCACCGAAGACCTGTTCAGCGAAAGGTTTCTAATCAAACGTCCGCTGCTGCAGGCCATCGACGAGAGCCGGGAGAAGTCCCCGGTGCTGCTAATCGACGAATTAGACCGCGCCGACGAGGAGTTCGAGGGGTTCTTGCTGGAGCTATTGGGGGACTACCAGATCACCATCCCAGAACTGGGCGCATACAAGGCGGCTCATCCTCCGATTGTCATCATTACGTCCAACCGGACCCGCGAGATTCACGACGCTCTCAAGCGGCGTTGCCTCTACTACTGGATAGACTACCCGGACTTCCAAAAAGAGATGCAGATTATCTCCAACAGGGTACCTGACGCCCCCCGCCGGCTGGCGGAGCAGGTGACCGGGTTCGTGCAGGAGCTGCGGGAAACGGAACTGTATAAGATCCCCGGGGTTTCCGAAACTCTGGACTGGACCGCCGCTCTAGTAGCCCTGAATCAGACGGAGCTTGACCCGCAGGTCATCGACGACACCATGGGCATTATGCTCAAGTACCAGGACGACATCGAGATGGTGCGTGGCGAGCCGGTCCGCACGATGTTGGAACGTTCCAGGAACCGGGGTCCCAGGCGGGGCAGACGCGGTGGCGGCGGTGGTTAGCAACCCAAACGGGCACGGCCACATCCTCCGGAGCCTGCTGCTTTTCGGGGGAGTGCTGCGCAAGATGGGGCTGGACGTGGGTTCTGGCAACATGCTCGACATGGTCCGGGCCATCGAGTACGCGCCCTTTGGCCGCAAGCAGGACTTTAGACAGGCCGCCCGCTGCATCCTGGTGCACCGGAAACAGGACCTCCCCCTGTTCGATGAGGCGTTCGAAGTCTTCTGGAGGAAGCCCGCGACACGTCAAATAAACCGCGACATCAAGTCGTTGGGCGAGGAACGGCGTTACCGCAGGCCGGAGGTCGGGCCGCCGCCGGCTGGCTCGGAGCTGGGCTCCACTGATACAGGTGAAGGCGGCGCGCCTGGCGACAGCATTGACCTATCCCGGACCTATAGCGCACGCGAAGTCCTGCGGGCCAAGGACTTCGCGGACTTTACGTCCTCGGAGATTTCCGACGCCCGCCGGATGATGTCCGAGCTTTACTGGGACTTGGGGAAACGGCGGACCCGCAGGCTTCGCCGCGGCGCCGGCGCATCCATCGACCTGCGCCGTACCCTTCGCAGGAACATCCAGTACGGCGGCGAATTCTTGGAATTGGCCGCGCATGAACGGAAAGACCGGGTCAGGCCCCTGGTGCTCATCTGCGACGTTAGCGGGTCCATGGAGCGTTACACGCGGATGCTTCTCCACTTCATCCACAGCGTGGCTCGTGGGCCCCAGCAAATCGAAGCGTTCCTGTTTGCAACCAGGCTCACCAGGATTACACGGTTCCTGAACCATAGAAGCATTGACCAGGCGGTTAACGAGGTCTCAAGGGCGGTGCCAGACTGGGCGGGCGGGACACGCATCGGCCAGGCCATCAAGACGTTTAACTTCCAGTGGCTGCGCCGAGTGGGCGCCGGTGGACCCGTCGTACTGGTCATCTCCGATGGCTGGGACCGGGGTGACCCAGAGTTGCTAGGCCGGGAAATGTCGCGGCTTCAACGTAGCTGCCACCGCCTAATTTGGTTGAACCCGCTGCTGGGTTCGCCGGTTTACGAACCATTGACGCGCGGGATTCAAGCGGCTCTACCGTACGTGGACGATTTCCTGCCGGTCCATAACCTTAACAGTTTGGAAGGTCTTGCCAACCACCTAAACAGCCTCGGCGAGCAGCGGACGTTGGGCAAGCCCTACCGCGCTCCAGAGCCCGACGAGCCCGAACCGGAATCTCCTCAACTGGAGTACCGAGAAATCGATCCGGCCCTCGCACCCACTTTCCGTCACCCCGCTTGGGGAAGGCGCCGCTAACCCAGAGGCAGCCTTATGCTGGCGTTGGAAGGCATCAGAGTCGTGGAGGTCGCCCAAGTTTGGGCGGCTCCAGGTACGGGGATGTACCTGGCGGACCAGGGCGCGGATGTAATTAAGATCGAGCCAGTATGGGGCGATGACGCGCGTAGGGTATTCACTCGACCGCCGCTTCCTAACGGTGAGAGCCGGTCCTTCTTGCCCCTCAACCGCAACAAGCGCGGGATGGCGGTGGACATCTCCACGCCGGAGGGCCAGAAAATAGTCTACGGGCTGACCGACCTGGCCGATGTCTTCATCCACAACTTCAGGCCTGGAGTGGAGGACCGGCTCGGCTATGACTACGAAACGCTAAGGCGACGCAGTCCTGGAATCGTCTACGCCGCGATGTCCGCATTCGGCAAGGAAGGACCCTATGCCAACCGGCGCGGTTACGACCTGCTCTTCCAGTCACTGTCGGGTATCCTGAGCAAGAGGCGGGACGAGGAAGGGATACCCATCTCAAGCGGGGTATGGGTCGCCGACTCATCCGCTCCCATCGCCCTGGCTTATGGGATAACCCTCGCCCTGCTGGTGCGCCACAAGACGGGACGCGGCCAGAAGGTTGAGACCTCGCTGCTGCACATGGCCCTCTCCATGCAGACGGTGGACCTGGTCAGGACCGAGGCCGAAGCGGCGCGGCAGGAAGAGGAGACCGACTTTCCCAGGCAGGCCCTTCACTCCCCTTACCGATGCCAGGACGGTGGCTTCGTCATCATGGTGGTCCTCAGCGACCAGCAGTTCGCCGGGTTATGCCGGGCCTTGGACGTGGAGCACCTGTTGAATGACCCGGACTACGCCGACAACCTGAAGCGGGCCCAGCGGAGCGCCGAGTTGCACGAGCTGATCTCCGGTATCCTCTCCACCAAACCTCGCGACCACTGGTTGCAAGTATTGGAAGAAGCCGACGTTCCGGCTGCGCCCGTTCTGGAGCGGGACGAACTGTTCACCGACCCTCAGATCCAGGCCAACGACATGCTTGCCGTGCAGAGCCATTCCCAGGCAGGCGCGGTGGACATGGTCAATATTCCGGTACGACTGTCGGACACACCCGGCAGCATCCGGTCTCCGGCGCCAGAAGTGGGGCAGCACACCGAGGAAGTGCTCCGTGAGTTAGGCTACGACGACGGAGAAATCGCCCGGCTCAGGGCCGAAAGAACAATAGGCTAGCCGAGAACCGAGGGTCAGTGGAAACTCGCCCCGATAGCGACACCTCGATCTGCGCCAGTTGCGGCAAGGACGTGGAAGTTTCCGCCCGCTTCTGCGGATTCTGCGGCCAAGAATTCGCCGCGCCGTCCAGAGCGACCGCTCCCAAATCGAGTTCATATTCGGGGTTAAGCGTTCCGGCCACCTCATACCTGCTCCCGGTCCAACGGGTACTTCTCCTGACCCTGGTCTCCCACGGTCTTTACTTTTTTTACTGGTTCTATCTGACCTGGAAGCACTATCAAGAGCACACGGGAGAGGAAGTCTATCCGGTATGGCACGCACTCTCGTTGCTTGTGCCCATTTACAGTCTGTTTCGAATCCACGCCCACATGCGGTCCTTCCGGGACCTCATGAATGAGGCGAGTGTCCCCACGTCAATTAACACCCTCATGACTGTGTTTTTGATATTCGGGACTTGGCTCCTGGACCTAGCCGCACTGCAAATAAACGGGGGAATTGCGGGAGCTGCCCCGGTGGCTGAGTGGGGACCATGGGCCGCGTTCGGGTTGACCGTCTCGTCGATCTTGATTCTGGCGGGAGTCGTCACGCACGTTCAAGGGAACCTCAACCGTTACTGGCAAAACATCAGCCACGGTCCCTTGTCCCCCGCCCGTGTTTACCCCTCGGAAGTGCTCTTTTGCATGATAGGAGTCCTCACCTGGATTGCCACCTTTTCCGTATTGCTGGGATTAGTCGATCCGCTCCCCACTCCTGACCCCCAATAACTCAAAGGGACTCGATTCGCCAGCCCGCGCACGGGGCATTTCATTTTCCAGAACAGTAGCCCACCGATTTACACCCAGCGCAGCATTTATCATTGGCTCCTCAGACAGCCTTGAAGGGGTCAGAGACCGGCAGTCTGAATACCCTCGCCAGTTACCCCTATCATCGTTGACTCCGTTCTACAAGCGAGGGTATCCTAGAGTCCGCTTTGGCTTCCCGACCCTATTCAGCCGATGCCGTTGTACCGGTCTCCGTTCACGGTGTCAGGGGAGGTTCTCTTGGCGTCACATCCCACTACTCCTAGCGTAGTCCGAGAACGCAACGTCATGGTCCCCATGGGCGACGGGGTGCGCCTGGCGGCCGACATAGTCCGTCCCGAAGCCCCGGGACGGTATCCAGTGTTGGTCACCCGGGGACCCTACGGGAAAGACGGATACGTCGATAACCCGGACCATTCGATGTGGTTCTTTTCGCAACGGGGCTATGTCGTGGTAAGCCAGGACTGCCGCGCCCGCTTCGAATCGGAAGGCGAAGGCTACAATCCATTGTTCCAGGAAGTGAAGGACGGCTACGACACGGTCGAATGGGCAGCCCGTCAGCCCTGGTCAAACGGCAGGGTCGGCACCACCGGCCAGTCCTACCTGGGCGCAACCCAGTACACCTTGGCCACCAACAATCCGCTGCCACCCCACCTGCAGGCCATGGCCCCGGTTTCGGCTTCTTCGGACTTCCACCAGAGCTGGGTCTACCACACCGGCGGCGCGATGGAATGGGGCTGGACGGTCCCCTATGCCATCCATAAGGGCCTTAACACTTTGTCCCGGCTTGGACGGAAGGACCTGCTGGAAAAGATGGAGGAGTACCTCCTCCCGCCGGAGAATTTCGCCCGGCCGTTAACCGAGGAATGGTTCCGCCACCTTCCCTTGAAAGACTGGGTAGGCTTGCTGAAAGAGACCGCGCCATACTTCGAAGAGTATCTGAGCAACGAAAAAGACGGACCTTACTGGTGGCAACTCAACCTGAATCACCATTTGCGGGGGATCACGGTCCCCATGTTCCACGTGAGCTCATGGTATGACACCTTCCTGGAGGGCGCCCTCAATGCCTACAGCGGCATACGGGACCAGGGCGGCAACCAGCTAGCCCGGGACAACCAGAAGCTATTGGTTGGACCGTGGGCCCACATTCGCCCCTACACGGGGCCCACGTCTCGGGACACGGGCGACATTGACTTCGGCGAAGACGCCCGGATCGAGCTACACGAATACCTGTTACGTTGGTTCGATTATTGGCTCAAGGACCAGCAGACCGGCATCATGGACGACCCACCGGTCTACTTGTTCGTAATGGGCGAGAATCAATGGCGCTACGAAAACGAGTGGCCGTTGGCCCGCACCCACTATACGCGGTACTATTTGCATTCAGACGGACTCGCCAACACCAGGCAGGGTGGGGGTACCATTTCAACCGTCCCGCAGGGAGAAGAACCGGGGGACTCCTTCGTCTATGACCCCCACGACCCTGTACCGACCCGCCGGGGAAACACGCTGATCATCCCTCACGGAGTAGCGGACCAAGGGGAGGTCGAAGACCGCCGGGACGTCCTGGTCTATACTTCGGACCCGGTGGAACGGGACGTGGAGATCACCGGACCGATCAGCGTTAGGCTGTTCGCCGCCTCCAGCGCGGTCGACACAGATTTCACCGCGAAGCTGGTGGACGTGAGGCCCAACGGCTATGCGCAAAACCTCCAAGACGGCATCGTCCGCGCCAGGTACCGGACATCGGCGTCCGAATCGACGCAAATAACCCCCGGCCAGGTGTACGAGTACACCATCGACCTGTGGGCGACCAGCCACGTTGTGCGCGCTGGCCACCGTATTCGTGTGGATATCTCAAGCAGCAACTTCCCACGATTCGACCGCAACCCAAACACGGGAGCTCCCATCGGTGAAGACTCTAGGCTGGAACCCGCCCGGCAAGAAGTCCACCACTCCGGGGCGCATCCCTCACACATCATCCTGCCTATCATTCCCAGGTAATTCGGTCTCCGTGTGAATCCCGAACAAACCTGGGCCCATAGTCAGCATCGCAACATGGCATTAGCCAGACACCGGAGGAATCAACCGAAATGCCCACCATCGACCGGGTACTCAAGGACCAGCAATTGGCCCTGTTAACCGCCGTCGTAGACCGGATCATTCCACCCGAAGGAGAGATGCCCGGCGCGGCGGAAATGGGATTATCAGGGTTTATCGAGGGAGTTCTGGTAGCCCAGATGCCTATCAGGCGGAAGTTCATCGAAGGGCTGGCCCAGATCGAAATCGCGGCTTCGGTCAAGGGACAGGGAGGTTTCGGAGGGCTATCGGGCGAGAACCAAGACTCCGCGCTACGGGAAGTGGAGGCCGCCAATTCCGCGTTCTTCGATGAATTGGTGCGCCAAACCTACAACGGGTATTACACAAACAGGGAAGTATTCCAAAAGCTGGGCATTCCCGAGGCGTCTGCTCCCGACTCCGGGAGGCAGCCCGATTTGCTGGATGTGTCCCTTCTGGAAAGGCAGCGGCAACGGGCGCCCTTCTGGAGGCAAATTTAACCCGGTCCGGCAGTCTCCGGGGAAAGCCGGCCAACCGGGTAACGCTTCCGCCGGTCGCAAAGGCAACCGGGGGACCCAACGCGGATGAGTCCACGGCCGGTCCGTCCTCTTGGCGGCTGGCAAGTTTGCGGAGGGCAGGGCTTGAGCCCTCTGACGGCCCCCGCCGTTCTCGACGACCGTCCCCATCACCGCACCTGACCCAACGCCCCACACTCCGGCCCTGGCCTGAGCCAAGTCTAGACGCTCAACGCCAGTTGCAACTGACGCTTTGGTTGCCGCATTTTCTTGGTGGGTTCCATGCTGGGCAGTCTCCATTTCCTCCGCGCATCATCCACCAACTTCAACACCTCGGACGTGTAATCCGGGGGCGCGTAGGTCTTATGGTACAACTTGGCATAGGATGGCGTCAGGTGGGGATAAGCCTCCCGCAGCATGGGCATAAACCATTCCTTGGAGCCGGGTTTCAGAAACAAGACGTTGGCGCCGATGAATTGGGCCTTGTGTTCAGCCGCCGCCGCGGCCACGGCGTGAATGCTCTCGGCGCTGTCGGAGATCCCCGGGATCAGCGGGGCCATCATTACGCCGGCGGGGATTCCATGCTCCACCAAGTGCCGCATCGCCTCCATACGGGCCATCGGGCTGGGCGTACCTGGCTCGGTGAGCTTCCAGACCTCCGGGTCCATACTACCTATGCTGAAGTTGACCCGAACGTCGGCGACTTCCCGGAGTTCGCGGAGCACGTCCGCGTCTCTCCGGACCAACACACCCTTGGTGGTGATTGACGCCGGGTTTTCAAAGTCGCAAAGGACCTCGATGATGCGTCTGGTCAATTCGTACTCGGCCTCGGCTGGCTCGTAAGGGTCCGAAGCCGTGCCGATAGCGATGCCTTCACCGCGCCAACTGGACTTCTTTAGCTCCTTCCGCAACACTTCCGGGCTATTGACCTTGGCAAATACCCTTTGCTCGAACTCCCTGCCCGCGTCCAGCCCCCAGAATTCGTGGGTTGGCCTGGCATAGCAGTACCGGCATGCGTGGCGGCACCCACGATAGGGGTTCAGTGTCCAGCGGAACGGGAAATTCGGGATATCCAGCTTGTTGAGCAAAGACTTGCATTGGATTTCCTGTACCTCTGCCCCTGCCATCTTCAGACTCCTTGACTTCGGTTAATTGGATCGGATGTTCTAATAGTAGTGGCGTGCATACGGGACATCAAGGCCCAAGTGTCAGCAAAAGTCATCATGGCGAAGGAGAGAGCCAGGCCAAGTGGCGGGGGCCAGGGGAAGGAGAGCTACCGATAGAGGGGCTTGAAGAAACTGTGGAGGTAGTTCCGCTGGTGGGCCCAGGAGTGCGCGCGCTTTACCACCACATCTGGGATCTGCTCGGCCCGCCTATGCGTGATGCGCATGGTTTCATAACGGCTGAGTTCAGGCGGCGCGTCAGCGGTGAAAATGACCTCGCACTCCTGGGCCTCTAGGAAGGTCTTTAGCCCAGTGTAGCCTTTGGGCCGGGTATTGGGCGTCTGGTAAATGTAAAGCTCTGTACAACCCATCAGTTCTTCGACGTGGTCCGTACCGCTCCCACGCCCTCCGCCCTGACGGCGTTGCCTTCTATTTACTCCGAAATTTCCCAAGCTCATGTCATTCGACCTATCTGGTCCACCTGGATGCGGGCGTCCCGATGGCGCAATTCTCGTTAGGGATAGACCGCCCAGCCTACGCGGTTGGTCTCGGCTCTGAAAAAATGGCCGTCCGTGCTGGTGACGTACAGAGTAGAGCGGTCCGGTCCGCCGAAACAGCAGTTGGTGGGCCTCGTGGCCTGGACACGGTCAGTTTCCAGGACGCGGCCGGAGGGAGAGAACACGTATATCATTGGCCCTGGACCGGCCGAGGGCCACCCCGCCGTGGCGACGATATTGCCGTCGATGTCCAGGCACATTCCGTCGATGCCGCGGTGGACACCGTCCTGGTCTCTACCAAAGGTGTGCAGCACGGTATAGGGGCCAAGGCTTCCGTCATCCCTTATCGGATACGCTCTTAGCTCGCGGTCCAAGGTGATGTCGTCGCTGTTGCTCTCAGCCACGTACAGCGTGGTGTCGTCGGGAGAGACCAGAATCCCGTTGGGCATGGTGGTGTCGAAGGTTGCGCGGGTTACGCTATACGTCCCGTCTGCCTGGGGATCGGCGCGGAGTACGGAACGGTTGTCCAACTCCTCGATCTCCGAAGCGTCGACGTTTGGCGTATTCCAGGGGTTAGTGAACCAGATGCGTCCCCGCCGGTCCACCGCCAGGTCGTTGGGGGTGTTGAGTTTCCGTCCATCCACCCGGTCGGCGATGGTCGTGGTCGTACCGTCAGGATCGAAACGCACGATGGAACGCCCGCCGGAACAGCTCCCATATAGCCGTCCTTCAGCGTCGTGGGCCAGTCCGTTGGTGTGGTTCGTGCCGCCGCGAACTTCAGAGAACTCCCCGGATTTCGGGTCGAAACGCATGATGCGGCTCGCCGGAATGTGGGTGAACAGGACGGCTTCTCCGTCCCAGACCGGACCTTCGGTTATTCCGCCGAAGGGTGTCGCCAAAAGCTGGAATCGCCATTCCATCCGTGCAGTCCCCCAGATCAAACTTTATAGGCCGATGCAATCCAGACCAGTTGGTCCGATTGTAGCAGAGGGGGGGTAACTGAACAATTGGCGCTGACAGAACACGATAATTTCCCGGCCTTGCGGATGATATAATTTTTCGGCTGCGTGTCAGGGCGCGTAGACTCGAATGGACCGCCACTAAAACTCCAAGCACCTTGATCCGATATAGGTCTCGGGCGCGGAGTCCTCGTCGAGTAGATATGGACCGGGTATTCAGAGAGCTTCTGGAAGCGGTTATTCTGGCCATAATCGTCTTCCTATTGATCCATGCCAGCATCCGGAACTTCAAGGTCGAAGGCTCCAGCATGAACCCCACACTGGAGTCGGGCCAGCATCTTATCGTCAATAAGCTAGTCTATTCTCAGCTGGATATGGACCGGCTATCCCGGATCATCCCATTTTGGCAGGCGGAAACCCCTGATACGCGGTACGCTATCCATCCCCCCAAACGGGGAGAAGTCATCGTTTTTCACTTCCCTAGAGACCCGAGCAAGGACTTCGTCAAACGCGTGATCGGGCTACCCGGCGAAGAGGTGGAGATTCAACAGGGCAAGGTGTATATCAATGGGCAGGGGCTCACCGAACCCTACCTTGACCGCCTAGACACTTCCCGCGTGGGACCCATGAGCCTCAGGGAGAAGGAATACTTCGTCTTGGGGGATAACCGGCGCAGCAGCAACGACTCGCGGATCTGGGGACCCGTGTCGGAAACCTACGTAGTGGGGAAAGTATGGTTCGTCTATTGGCCCTTTTCCAAGGTGCGGCTACTCGATGGCATCACACAATACGCTCCCCTGATGATCCGTTAGGCACCGTATCCCGGTTTTGACCGCCCCGCGCGCAATTAGGGCGACGGCAGGCTACTCTTTGGCCGGACCCACCATAACGTCGCCGCCGTCTATCCTGACCTCGTAGGTCTTCAGTTTGTCTTCGGCAGGAGGTGTCAACACCTCTCCGGTTGTCACATTGAACGCGGCCCCATGTAGGGGACATTCGATCTCTTCTCCGCTCAAGTCGCCTTCGGAGAGACTCGCCAGGGCATGGGTGCAGGTATCGTCGCAGGCGACGATGTTCCCATCGACATTTGCGACCAGCACCGGTTCCGAGCCGACCTCGACTACTTTCATGTCTCCGGGCGACAGTTCACCCACGTCAGCAACCTTGACAAAGCCCTCTTCGGCCATGTTCTCCTCCTCGCGTATCCAGCGTTAAGGCTCGAAGCAGGCCCAGCCAGACTCCGGCCTCAATTCAAACGCTGTACATTATATGGCACCTCTCCCGCCCATGAAAAGCTGCGCCTGCCGCTACCCAGAGTATTTCGGATGTCTGAAGCGTGGCATACCGGGAGCAATCGCCCGTCCACCTTGACTGGAGATTCGCGGCGGAGTCAATTATCGAAAGACCCTGGGATAGGGCGCGACCGAGTGGACACTAGAAAAGACGAGAACCTATAATGGTTGTTAGCAGAGGAGAGGTGCCAGAGTGGACGAATGGGCGCGACTGGAAATCGCGTAGGGGCCTTGCTTCTCGCGGGTTCGAATCCCGCCCTCTCCGCCAGTTACCCCTTTCTACCGTGTCTCAATAACTTCCCTTCCTCCCCCTTATTAGGAATTATTGTGTATCAATAAGCCCCTTTCTTTGGCCAGTAAATGCCTGGATAGTCCAGGGTAGTCCAGGGTAGTCCAGTAAGAACTGGTACTTATATTGGTACGCGCGGCGGGAGTGACCGGGTGACGACGAGTCTCAAGGGCCAAGCCCTGTCGGCAGCCATGGTGCGCACTGTCAAGGCTCCAGGCCAGTACGCCGATCTAAATGGATTGAATCCGCGGGTCGCCGACTCCGGAGCCAAACACTGGATTCAGAGGGTGACCATCGCTGGCAAACGCCGCAACATTGGCTTGGGCGGGTACCCAGCGGTGTCCTTGGCCGAGGCCAGGGAGGTGGCAGCAGCCAATCTCAGAGTAATCCGGGAAGGCCGCGACCCCATCGCCGAGAAACGTCAGGCGGCAGAGGAACAGCGCAGGCTACCCACTCCCACTTTCGCCCATGCGGCCCAGTCGGTGATCGCCCCGCGCCGCCCGACGTGGAGCAACGCCAAGCACGCGGTCCAATGGGAGAATACCCTCGCAACCTACGTCCACCCGACGCTCGGCAAGAAGTTGGCGTCCGACGTTACCAGCGCCGATGTGCTTACGGTCCTAACACCAATCTGGACCACCAAGTCGGAGACGGCCAGCCGTGTCCGTCAACGCATTGAGACCGTGCTGGACTGGGCCATCGCCCAAGGCTACCGGTACGACAATCCAGCGGGGAAGGCGATTACCAAGGTATTGCCCCGCCAGCCCCGGGTGGAGGCTCACCATCCAGCCCCGCCCTACGAAGAGGTTTCGGCGGCCTTGGAGCGGGTCCGTCAGTCCACCGCCGGGGTATCGACCAAGCTGGCCTTCGAGTTCCTGGTCCTCAACGCGGCAAGGTCAGGCGAAGCGCGGCGGGCCACTTGGCCCGAGGTCGACTGGAAGTCCAAGACTTGGAAGGTCCCGGCGGCGCGCATGAAGGCTCGGCGGGACCACCGGGTCCCCCTGTCGGAAAGGGCATTGGCAGTCCTATCCCAAGCGCAAGACCTAAAGGTCGAAGGCGGCGACTTGGTGTTTCCGGGCCGTGGTGAACGCCCACTGTCGGACATGGTCCACACCACCTTGCTCCGGCGGCTGGGCATTCCCGCGGTCTCCCACGGCTTTCGATCAAGCTTCAAGGACTGGTGCATCGAATGCACTGATACCCCTTGGGCTGTGGGAGAAGCGGCTTTGGCCCACACATTGGGCAATAGCACCGAGGCCGCCTATGCCAGGAGTGACCTTTTCGAACGCCGCCGGGTGTTGATGGAGGCTTGGGCCGAATACTTGGATACCGGCTCCCCGGAAGCTGAAACACCAACGTAACTGGCACGTTAGACCCAATGAGCTCTACCGCGGGCCCGGCGCCTCCCTATCAACGAGTCCTCTTACGTCCTGGCTCAGGTGGCTGAGGACCTCCTGCACTTGGTTCGATGCGACAGTAGGGAAACAATCGAGGAATTCCATTGCCGTGTCGCCAGCCTGCAAGTACTCGAACAGTAGGTACATTGGGACTCGGATGCCGCGGAACACCAATGTTCCGCTCAATATTTCGGGAAGGCTGTTGAGCGTGGGGCAGGTATCCCAGTCCATCGTCACCGTAACTCCTATGATAGTGTTTGCCCGTCTTGTGCTGGTCTCGGCGCTCGCAGTATCTCAGGCAATTCCCTAAGACCAATTTGGTCCAGTCAGCGTGGGTGACCTCGCACACCCAACTATTGGCCACCAGACCCCATGTCGTCTAACTCACCTAGAATACCCCCTGATAACGGCCTCGAATAGATTTGGCCCTAGACGGGGAGGACCCGTGGCCTCTAGCAGCCTCGAATGGATCGGGACATTGACGAGCCGTCGAGCTCCTGAGCAACACGCCCTTGCCTTAGCCCGGGCGGTGCAAGAGAGAGTGGCGCCTGACATGGTGATCTTGTTCGGCTCCCGGGCGACCGGACGCCACCAGGAAGACTCTGACCTGGACATCATGGCGGTGACTCTCCCGGACTACCCGCCTACTTCCGGGGTTGGCGCTTCCCGCGCCGGCTGCGATTACATGGAGGACAACCCGCCGCCGTTGGAGGTCAATGTCATCCAGATGTCCAGACAGGAGTTCGACTACTGCCGGGGCGCAACACAGCAGATCGCGGGTCAAACAGCCAACCACGAGACCATCGTGAACGGTGATAGGCTCGTGGAGCCACCACCCCGCTAGGAGCCTGTCCAAAGATTCGATCTCGAATACTATAATCGTTGGTAATCGGGTTGGCGGTTACTAAATAGACCTACACATGAACCAATAGCGTTGCTACGAAAGCCATCATCGCCGATATGCGTTGCCATCATTAAACATCGGACAGACTCCTAGTAGTCGATCAGTGTTGGATTGATGGGTAAAGGGACTTCAGCTTGATACGGGCATCCTCAGTTGTGAAGCGCCAGTCCACCCGTATTGCGTCCTGGTTGCGCTGATACTGCCACGCTCCCACCTCCCGCCGCAGGACGCTTTGGTCCGGTATGCGCCGGTCCAGGCATTGGCGGGCCATCACCCCGATTTCAATCTCGGCCATATCCAGCCAACTGCCATGCTTGGGGGTGTAGTGGACCTCCAACCGTTCGGCGATGCGCCGCGCTTCGGCAGGTTCAAATTCCTCGTACAGCGAGGACGGGTGGTGGGTGTTCAAGTTGTCCATCACCAGCACAATACGGTCCTTGTGCGGGTAGTCCTCGTCCACCAATTGCTTGACCACCCGGGCCCAATCGGCTTTCGTGCGCCGGTCCGTCACTTCCACCCGGCGCCACCCTTCCAGCGGAGCGAACAACATGAAAAGGTTGCTCACCCCGTTGCGCTCGTACTCGTAATCGTAGGAGCCCGCCGCCCCAGGCCGGGCCGGACGCGGCAGGCGCGTCTCTTTCACCTGTTGCTTGCTGGTCTCGTCCAGGCAGACCAGAACTTCGTTGTCCCCATACCGGCGCTGATAGACTTCCAGCACGTCTTCCATCGCGCAGACGAACTCGGCGCTGCCTTGCGGAGGAATGCACCAGCATTCCTTCAGCCAAGGCTTGAGTTCGTTTTTTTGAGCGTCTGCCGCACCGTTTCAGGGCTGATGCTCTCCACTATCTCGCATTCGACCAGCCGGTCGGCCAACAGTTTCAGCGTCCAACCGGCCCGGCCTTCCGGCGGTTCTCCGCAGGCCAGGGCAATCAGGTGGGCTTCCCCTTGACCGTCCAGCCGCTTCGGACGACGATTGAGTTGCCGCTTTCGCTCCAAGGCCGCCTCAATCCCTTCCTCCACGCAACGGCGGCGCACCCGCTCCACCGTCGCGCGGCCAATCTGGAGAACCCGGGCAATCTCTTCATCCTTCATGGCCCCCTCCGCATGGGCCTCATCACTCAGCAGCAGGATGCGCCCGTGGGTCTGCTGGTAAGCCGCCGCCCGGCCACGGGACACCAATGTCTTCAGTTCCTGCCGCTCCTCCGCACTCAGCTTGACACGGTATCTCTTCATCGGCATCCCCCCACGCCCCAATCCTCTTCGCCCTATGCTTGGTAGAATACACTTGCTCAGTACTCAATTCAAAAATGTTGGACCACTAGTCTAACCCCGGACATGACCGGTTCTACGATTGGGTATCGGACTAGTTAGAGTGCATTCGATGCGACGGCCCAGACGGTGACGCCGGACAGAAAGGCTGGGTCACCGGATACGGAAACATCCATTGACCTCCGGAACAAGGTCTCCTATCCCACGGCAATGGACGAATGGCCGGAACTACAGCGAAGTGTGGACAGGGGCGTTACCGCCGTCGTAGAACGAGTCACGCCATCTCGAGCGCCATCGATGCCGACGTCTGGCCAGGAGGGACCAAGCCCCGGGATGGTGTAGAGCAGGGTGTTGAAAATTTCAGTGGAATTGGTGTTGGGTGGTAGGATGGGCCATCATTCGGTAGAGAGGGTTCCCATGAGAGGCAAAACGGCACGGCACGCCACCATGTTGACGGGGGTTACACCCGATGCCGTGGCGCCACAACACCATCCCATCCGACGCATCAAGCCCGTGGTGGATCAGGCCCTGGGCCGAACTGTCGCCCACGTTCGACCGCACGTATGCCCGAAATGGTCGAGCGTCGATACCGCCAGAGCACCCGCTGTAAGCCTGCCCTTTGATGGCGTTGTTCTCGGTGCGGCGCGAGCGGCGGTTCTGCGAGCGATTGGAAGACGACCTGCTGTTCAAGTGGTTTTTGGACCTGAACATCATGGACCACAGTTTCGACCACAGTTTCGACCACTCGGTGTTCGCCAAGAACCGGCAGTGGTTGCTGGATGCCGATGTGGCCCGGGAGTTTCTGCTCGAGATCGTGGAGCGGGCTCGGAAGCAGCGGTCGGCCATTGACCGACGCACCACCGACATGAGGGGTATCGATTGAGCCAGTGGGCCAGGAAGCGGATTGAAGATGTCTTTGGCTGGGTGAATACGGTGGGCGGCGGCCGGAAACTGCGCTATTTCGGGGTGGCCCGCAACCAGTTCCGGATGGAAATAACCACCGCTGGCGACAACCTGGTGCGAATGGCCAAGCTGACTCAGATCGCAGCGTACGCTGCGGGACCAGTTTGTCCCCAAAGCAGCCGACAAAGCGCCGGCGCCCCCGATAGCCCCCACCCTGCGCGGACCAGACCGCCACATCGGCAAACTTGACGCTTACCTGCGGTGTCGCGGCCCCGCATTACTTCCCTGCCGCCGCGCAACCTCCCATTTCAACACCCTCCTAGGTGTATAGGCAGCGCGTGGGCACACCGGGGCTGTCGGCGCCTGCCTACCCCTGGCTTTGACCCGCGGACTCCCCGAACTGCCGGCCGAAGGGGCTCATCATCAGCGCGCTGGCGATGGTAGCGCCGAGGCACATTTAGCCCACTCCCACATAACCCGTGGCCGCCAACAACGCACCGGCGATACCCGCCCCCAGGGCTCCACCGGCGTGGTTGCTGAAACCCATGAGACCCACTCCCGTGGCCTTGGATTCTCCCAAATACTCGGTGCTGGCCGAGACCAGAATTGGAAACGTCATGCTCAGCAAGCCCGTTCCAACCGCCGCCACGCCCACCGACACCCAGAGTCCGAAGTTAACGGTGAAAAGCAGGAAATAGCAGACTCCCCCGGCTGCTGTGGTGGCGGCGACGAACGCCCCACGACGCTTTCTGTTTGCCAGGAACAAAGCGGAATAGCTTCCGGCCATCTGCCCCGCGTCGGCTACCGCCAGTGGCAGCGCAACAAAACCGATGCTCAAGCCGTACGTGTGTATCAGGCAGGCGGCGAAATAACTGAGTGTCCCCCAGAAAGCGACGCGTTGCGTCAGGTTGACCGCCACTGCCACGCGGAAAAACCGCATGGAAACCAACGACCGATATCTGGAAAAGAACCCCCAGTTGCAAATTCGCTCCCGCTGGTCTTTCGGAAGCCAGAGCCAGTTCGCCAGAAGCCCCACCACCAGCACCAGGCCATAGACGATGAAGACGAACCGCCAGCCACCCACGTCTGCCAGCGCCGTTACAAATGGAACGGTGATGGCGGAAGCCAGCCCTTGAATGGCCAGCAGGGCGCCCACTGCCTGGGCCCGCCTGGCCGGGGAAATGACGTCAGATACTGCCCCCACGATGTTGGGAGGGATCGCTCCCCCTCCCGAACCGGTCAAAACCCGCAACGTCAACAGAAATTCCAAGCTCGGCGCGAAGGCAGACGCCAGGATGGATATCGAAAGGACAGCCAACCCAATCAGGGCCACCGGACGGCGTCCGAACGAATCGGACAGGGGCCACAGGAGACCAAGCTAACCGCCCAACCCGCGAAGGTCGCGGTAGCCAACTGGCCCGCGACAGCCACCGATATTTCCAGGTAAGTTGCGATCTCCACCAGGAGCGGCGGGACAATTAGGATCGCGCTTATGGCGGCAAAAACGGTAAGCGAAAGCACGGCCATAAACCACGCTTTGTTCACCTCTCCGCGGCCCGTCGCTGCGGTATGCGTTGCGATTTTGTTCGTTTCCTTATTGAGGCAGCCGCCGCAATCGTGGGCGGCGCGTTTGATCTGATTGAGGCCGGCGAGAGACACAATGCACGCCATGGGCGCTGGATCCAGTAAGCGGATGGCGCGGCAATCAGCGGCGATCTGATGATAATGCCGCCTCATTAGTATAGACCTCGATGCGAACGATGCCCAAAGCGGTTGACGCCGTTAACAAAATGGCGGCCTGTCGTGCTGCTTTGCCCCGCATCGTCAACCTCACTGCCGGGGGTGGCCTCCACGGCATCACCGCGGTTCACCCCGCAATTTTCAACACCCTGATAAAGATCGATACCAAATGCGACAACGAACCACGGCTCATGGTGGAGATCTTGAGCTTGTACAGTTGCCGTCTCGCCGCCCATCTTCGCCCGTGACGCTGGGCCTCCTACTGTAGAGACAGTAACAGGCCGATTTTCCGCCAGATGACAGCTCCCGAAGCAGGCTGTCAATCGACTAGGTGGCCATCCAACCCCAAGGCCCCTGCTCTCGGTGCCCTCGATTCAGATGCGATTCACGCACCGCACCGGCTTGATCCGACCACCTGGATATTTCCGTGGGGTATCAGGTCCCAATTCGCACATGGGATGTCTCCCTCGTAAGCACGGTTCACCGTCTGGGCACTGTGTGCCCGCTGCACCGGCTTACCGACTCCAGGCGTCCCCAGTCCAATTCTTCCTCCGCCATCTCCACGAGGCGCAGGTAGATCGCGCGGAAATCCGGGTCGGGGTCTGTCGCGGCCTTCTCGAGGGTGGCTAGGTCAGTTCGTATAGGTCAGTTCATATCAGTGGTCCGTCTAGGCGCTGCATCTCGACCGACCCGGTATGCCGGTCAACATGAGTGCGCGAGAAGTCGCCATCCAGGTAGTACGGCTTGGTATCGTCCGCGCTCCCGATAGCGCTGACCTACCGGATCC
The DNA here is from genome assembly GCA_965205385.1 of Dehalococcoidia bacterium. GTDB lineage: Bacteria > Chloroflexota > Dehalococcoidia > Lucifugimonadales > UBA3495 > CATOSP01. Next base: position 548,879 of record CBDBGS010000008.1, on the reverse strand, counting down.
GCACGGAGGCGATCATGGTGTGGGATGAGCCTGCACTCAACTGCTCCAGCATCTCGCTGACCCCAGACACCGTGGCCCACCTTGCACTGAGCTTCTGGGTCGATGGAGTGGCCATTAGTAGTACCCTAGCCCGTTGCAGGCAACCCCGTGACATACAACATCGCCCAATTGATGTAAAAAGCATGATTTTTGAGAACCCTGCATCCATTCCATTTTGACAGCCATGAACGTACACGTCATGAACGTACACGTCATGAAGGGGGAGTAAACGGCGCAGACATACACAAGGGACACAAAGAGCCTAACAATTCGGATATCCGGGAGGGTCGATGTTTAAACCGTTAATTGTTGCGGGTCTGATTGTATCCGTACTCTTGTTGGCCTGCGGCCCAACCGCCAGCCCCGAAAGTGGAGATGGATCCTCGAAGTCCGCAGATGTGGAAGCAACTCCAACATCCACACCCTGGCCCACGAAGCCGGCCTCGACTCCGAAACCGGCACAGCCGACTAAACCTCCGCTTGCGACCCCGACTCCAGAACCAGAATACCTGCCCCCCACCGCCCACCCGGGCGGACTTGACGGATGCAAGGCATTCGGACTATTCGGCTCTCCAGATGAAATAGCCTACTTCGAATGGTGCAGTGAGCAGGTCGGTGCAGAGGTCAAAAGCAACTGTTCCGGCCTTGCCACAGAAGATACCCAACTCGCCTGCGGCAAGGAGATTGTAGCGGAATACCACACCCCTCTCATTCGAGAGGGTCCGTTCAAGTGCAAAGGCCTGGCCTCCGGATCGGAGCGTCTGGAGCAATGCCTGTTGACGTCCGCAGAGGACATCGATATGGCGTTGATCGCCATCTATGAGGCTTGGGGGAAGGTCCGAGCTCGCGGAGACGCTGACTCTGCGGTAGTCACTACCCTGAAAGATACGATTAAGTGTCTTGAAGACATGGGACACGAGGACATTGACGCCGATCTTCTGTTCGGATGACAGAGGTTTGAGCATCCATATGAAGAAAAAACACGGGGAGAGGCTCTAACCCAACAGGAAAAGACAGCATCAACGAGTTGCACGAGCCTTCTAGGAGTCTGTCCGACGATTAAACGTAGACTACGCAATTCGTTGCTTATGGGGTTAAGACATACTTTTCAGCCCTTCATATAAACTCTCAGCGTAATCAATACCTGCGACAACGCCGCATTTCGCTTCGGTTTTGAAATATCGGACAGACTCCTAGTATTATAACGACGGTTAATCTGACCGGGTGATTTTCGCGACCCATTTGGACCTGAACCGTACTGCCATGAGCTTACCGCGATTTCTCGCTCGTGACCGAATACGAAGGATCAGGCACCATATTTGGCAATCCGTCGTTGTAATACTAGTACTACAGTCGCAGATTAGAAAGTCGTCGTTGGTAATGGCAACGCCGGGCTCTGGCTTGGTGGCGTCGTCTCCACCACGACCAATACAGGATGAAATCAGGCAGTTGGTTCTCCGTCCATACGAGGCGGGTGAGCAGTCGGCGCACTTCCGGCGCTGTCATGGGAATCAGCTCTTCATCCGGGCCGTAGTAGCCCCCCTTTCTCCCTGTTCCATGGCCTGATGCTTGATCACGGACAGATACGCGTGGGCCAACATCGCCAACGTGATGTGCCGGTACCAGCCGTCCCACCTCCGCACTTCATACTGGTCCAGCCCCACCTGTCCCTTGGCCTCCTCGAAGCACTCCTCTATGGCCCACCGGGTCCCGGCCACCCTCGCCAGTTCCTCCAGGGTCGTTCCCGCCGGGCCGTAACAGACGTAGTAGGCCAGCTCCCCCGGGTTGGCCAGACTGCGCCGGGCCAGCAGCCAATAGCCCTTGCCAGGCTCCCTCAGGGGACGTATTTCCACAGTGGCCCAGTCGTAGATCCGTGGTCCCTTGGCTCCGTCCCCGGCGCTGCACCTCACCCAAGCGCATTCCTCAACCCCTGAGGCCAGACGGTCGGCCCTCACCTGTCGCGGCCCCCTGTCCGTCAAAGCCCATAGCTTCTCGCTGCGTTTGATGGCCAGCACGTGGGGAACGCCCTCTCGCTCCAGCCACAGCCGCAGGTTGCGGTCGTTGCCGTAGACCTCGTCCCCGGCCACCCAGCCGAAGGGCACTCCCGACTCAACCGCCCGCTCCAGCATCAGCTGCGCCAGTTGCGGCTTGGTCCGAAAGCCGACACTCTCCGGCACACCGGCCTCCCGCCGGCGCTCCAAGTCCTCCGCCCACACCTGGGGCAGGTACAACTCCCGGTCCAGCAGCGTCCTCCCCCTGGCACTGGCATAGGCCAAGAATACGCCAATCTGACTGTTCTCGATCCGCCCTGCCGTACCGCTGTACTGACGCTGCACCCCAACCGACTTGTCTCCTTTCTTGAGGAATCCGGTCTCGTCCACCGCCAGAACTGCCGCAGCGTCGGCCAGACGCTCGATCACGTAGCTCCTCAAGTCATCGCGAACCAGGTCCGCGTCCCACTGGTAGTTGTACAACAGGCGCTGCACCCCATCGGGAGTGGCGTCGCCTGCCCGCTCCGCCAATTGCCAGCCGTTCTTGCGCTCCACCGGGCTGAGCAACCCCTTCAGATAGTCCAGCGCCCGCCGCCGCGGCTCCGGACGCCGGAACCGTCCACCGATGCACTCGTGTACCCGCTCGATGCCCTCGGCCCACCGAGCCACTTCCGCAACCTCCTCCCTCACAACAACCACAGCCTCACCTCACCACCCGCTGATTGCCCCAATTCTATCCGTTTTTAATCTGCGACTGTAGTACTAGGGATTGTGCCAGGCAGAATGGCCTGTTCACCGCACAGGACACCGCTTGGATAGCAGAACTGGAGAGGTTGGACCAAGACGAGCCAGAGACGGTAGAAGTCCTCATCCAAGAGGGTTTGCTGGAGGCCTTGAAGAAACCCGGTGCCGAGCCGTTCCTGACGGGAGTTCGTCCGTCGCCGTAGGTCAAAAACACATCCCGGCACACCACAAACCAATCTGAAGTTAACCAATGCCTAACAAGCTGAATTGGCCAGTGCGCAGCGCTACGGCCTTCCTACTACGGTCACAGCCATATATCGACTACCACTCTTTCATAGTGACGCAGGCGGCCAACTTCATCATCGACCTAGAATACCAAGGTGACGTGGTAGATACCTACCTCTACCTCTATCAGATGGTCAATGGCGCCCGATCAATCCTCGCCCTTGACGATGATGGCGGTGACTCTACAAACTCGCGAATCTCCAGAACTCTAGATCCAGGATCTTATACGATAGGCGTATCGACATATTACATAGGGAAGTCTGGGGACTACAGGCTACACATACGACAGGCTCCGTCGTGTTCAGTAATCGCCCTACCGATGACGGGAACGACGGTCAACATATACACCACATGGATCTCGGCGGACTGCGCGTCTACGAGACGGCCCGGGAGCTACGCCAATTACTACAGTTTCACGGTCGATGGTGTGTACTCCCGACAGGTAACGATTGACCTGACTTCAGTCGACGCCGACCCATACCTCTACCTAATACCGGGAGATAGCACGGCCGGCATCGGATACTTGGTATACGACGATGATGATGGAGCGTTGAATTATGACTCGCAGATCATCAGAACGTTGCTACCAGGTACCTACATCATCGTGGCCACTACCTACGGCAGCAATGAAATCGGGCCATATACGCTGAGCGTCACGGGCCACAGATGACCCGAACCCCGAGGTTCAGAAAGAAGGCCCACCGAAGTAACGGTGGGCCTTCTGCTTTGGGTGACACTCCCATGCGCGTGGCTTCTAGATGTTCGTACACGGCCTACCGCCGCCTTCTCAGAATTAACGACTCGCCGAGAACCCACGTGGCCACCGTCGCCACAACCATAGCGGCGACGGCCGCAATGCTCGCGCCTGGCGTTACCCAGTCGTCCCCTTCACCTGCCGTCGCATATGCCACCCAAAAAAACAACAATACCGCGACGATCACATTCAGCACGACACCTGCAAGTCCAATAACGAGACCGATGCCCATCGACCGCGGAGGCGCATACGTTAGACGCACGCCTCCAGACGTGCACCGGCTGCAAGACACGCCACAGGCCGCGCCCGAGACGAGGGCCATTACAGGAGGGCCGAACAAGAACACCAGCCAGAGCAAGGCGATGGTATTCACTACTCCATACCCTCCAAACCATCACAAGCTAGTCACACGCCTTAGTCTAGCGAGGGCTAGAGCGGATCATGGCAGTAAACACCAAGGCAAACCGGCGTCAGGACCACCAGGTCAATCACGTCTTAAGCGCAGAGACCTTTGATCAGATGATCTTCACGACAACGGGCCTAGAGCAATTCACCTTGGATTCCAGTTTTAAGGCTGGATTAGCACCTCAGAACGTCGTGGGAAATATGGCGCGGGATGGTCACGTTTTGAGGAGCATGGACTTTGCGCACCCGGCATTGGTCCTCCCGGCAGATCACGTCCACGGTACAATACAGGCAATTCTCAATCCCCAGATAATCGCGAATGGACTCCGGCGTTGGGGCGCTAGACGCACGGAGACTGCCGATATAATAGCGGGACTGGCCAGTCTCGCCCTGGGCCATCTCCTCCCGGACCTTTACTTTGACCACCTCCTTCAGCCCAACCCACTGCTCCCCGCCGGAGCCTGGGCAGGTGAGAGGACATGGGCCCAAAGTTCACTTAGAAGCAGCCCCGACCGTGAGTGACGCAACCGCACAATGGCCGCCAGTGCGAGGAAGAAGGTACGTACCAGACGCCGGTCGATCTGTTGGTCCAGCCACTCTTCCAACGGTCCGATGAAAGTTTGCAGTAGATTGGCAACCTCCTGCCCTTGCTTCCGCCCCACCCCGTGTTGCAACATAAGAGAAGACCCCTCCTGGTGGTTGATAATTCCATTCCACCTGAAGGGGTCTTTCTGTGTCCCCGGTTCTTTATACCAGTTTCAACTTTTTAACCAACATCCGGGATGACTCATGTCTCGGCTGCAGAGGTCTAGGTCGGTAATTCGCTATGGAAACAGGGTCTCCCCCGCTTCCTCTTCCACCACCGTAATGGCACTTACCGTGCAGTGCTTCTCTGCCTCCAGGATGTTTGCCGCGGTATCCGCCTCTGGGTCAGCCACTTCCGACTGCCGGTTTTCGTTAAGAACGAACACCTTAGGGGCGAAGGTTTGACACATTGCGTTCCCAACGCACACATCGTAGTCCACAGATATGGGAAGCTTGGGCGCGATGTCCACCTCCGTGATCAGCGACAAACGCAGAATCTTAAACGCAACGATCGGAGGGCTTGAGGACCGCTACCCGAATATCCTACACCCCAATTCCTGCCCGTCGCCGCCATTGCGCCTACCTCCATGAAACCGGAAGGGAGACGAGGGAACGGAAACCGATGGTGGGCGCGTATTCCAGCTCCTCGGTTTTCAGATAGAGGGAATCGAACCGTTTGGCTAGTGCCTTGAAAGCCTCCTGTCCCTCCATTCGCGCCAGATTCACGCCCAGGCAGTGATGGACACCGGAGCCAAAGCCCACATGGCGGTTGGGCCAGCGGGTGATGTCAAACGTGTCGGGCTCATCGAACGTCCTGGGATCACGGTTGGCGGAGGAGATCATCCACCTGACAGATTCCCCTTCGCGAATAAGAGTCCCTCCAACTTCCACGTCCTCCGTAGCTATCCGCTGGATGCCCTTGACTGGTGGATCGTAGCGCAGACACTCTTCCGTGGCCCGCAGCATCGTACCCTCGGGGTCCTGCCGTAATATCTCCCACTGCTCAGGATTGCGGATGAAGGCAAGGGTACCGTTGCAGATCAGGTTCAGTGTAGTGACATGTCCGGCTATCAGCAGCAGCACCGCGGCGGCTAGCGTCTCCTCCCGATTGTAGGCTCCGCTCTGTTCACCACTGACCACCAAAGAGAGGAGATCGTCCGTGGGATTGATCAGCCTCTCTTCCACCAATGGAACCAAATACTCCCTCATCTTGATTTGGCCTTCGGCAGCCGCCTTGGTACGGTCGGATCCCTCTCCTCCATTGGCAAGCAGCTTGGTCGCGAGCTCCTTGATGTAAAGCCGATCCTCAGGGGGAACGCCCATCATCTGGGCGATGACCAGAAGAGGAAGAGGGGCGGCAAAGTCTCTCATGACGTCCATCTCACCCTTCTCCTCCACCTGGTCAAGGAGGAATTTGATCGCAGACTGGACCATGAAGCGCCAGGCGTCGATTTTCTTAGGATTGAAGTACCCGTGGAGCACCATCCGCATATCGGTGTGCTCCGGCCGGTCATGCTGGATGAAGCTATTGGCTCCCAAGGCCCGTATGAGGTCATTCAGCTCTATGTCGGCCTCATCTATCGGCGGCAGGGGTGGCCTGGTGTCTCTCTTAAAATTCTCCGAGGAGAATAGTTCGTGGTGGCGGGCGGTCCAGACCAAGTCGTCATAGCGGGTGATTATCCACTGGCGAAGCTTTTCGTTCCAGTGTATTGGGTCCTCCTCCCTGAGCCTTCCGAAATAGGTGTAAGGGTCCGCCATAACCTCTGGAGCGAAGAGATTGTCGTCGATGGCAGTAACCATGAATCCTCCTGCTGGACATTTAATTTTTGCGGAGACCTTCGCGGGAGTGACTACGATTAAGTTCAAACTATGTGCGTCACACGACGTTATTGTAGCAGACCGTTTAGACAGGTTCCAGCCGGCACCCTTCAATATCGGGGCCTTTCAAAGGTGTAAGAATCAAAGGAAATGACCATAGTTAAGGATGGAGGAGTGGAAAGGGGAGTGTAGTGGAGGAAGAAGGGACCAATGAATTGGGACCATGGCTGCTGGACGTCCTGGCAGAGGTGCCCGATCCAAGGCGGCGGGGAGTTCGGCTTCCGCTGCCAGCCATCTTAACCCTGGCGGTTTGCGCCATGCTTGGAGGGGCACGCAGCCTGTACGCGATGGCCCAATGGGGGAGGGAGCATCCGGAGTTGACGCAAACCCTGGGATTCGACCGGGAGAAGACCCCTTGTGTCGCCACCCCGCACTACCTGTTTCGCAGGCTGGACGTGGACGCCTTCGAAGTCGCTTTGAGCCAGGGGGTCAAAAAGGCCATGAGAGAGGGAGACCAAGCCATTGCCCTGGACGGTAGGGTCCTGCGTGGGATTCATGGGGAAGAGATACCCGGAGTCCGGCTGGTGGCAGCATACGCCCATGAGAGTGGCTTGGCGCTGGCGCAAAAGGGGGGTAAAGAACCAGCGTAAGGAGAGCGAACAAGGGGTAGCCCCGGCCCTGCTGGCCCAAGTCGAGCTTGCTGGGAAAGTGGTCACCGCAGACGCCTTGTATGCCCAAAGGAAATTGAGCCGCTACGTAGTGGAGCAAGGTGGGGACTCTCTGTGGGTGATCAAGGAGAACCAGCCCACGGTGAAAGAGGCCCTCTCCCTTCTATTTGCCCGGCCGCCTTGGGGAGAAGTGATTCCGGAGGCGATGCAGGAGGCCAGTCACCGAGGACGGCGGGAGCGGCGGCGGTTGAGGGCGTCGTCTGCGCTAAATCACTACCTGGAGTGGCCTTATGCTGGAGTGGCCTTATGTAGGACAGGTCTGTTGCATGGAACGCACCCGTACCCATAAGGGGGTAAGCTCACGAGAGAGGGCCTACGCCATCACTAGTCTGACCCCGGTACACGCAGGTCCGGCGCGCCTGCTCAAGTTGTGGCGGGGTCACTGGCGCATCGAGGATCAGGTCCATTGGCTGCTGGACGTGACCTTTGACGAGGACCGCAGCCAAGTGCGCACCGGGGCGGCTCCCCAGGTGATGGCTGCCCTCAGAAACGCAGTCATCGGCCTCCTCCGGCGAACCGGCTCCCAAAACATCGCCGCCGCCCTGCGCTGTTTCTCTTGGAACCTTACCGCCTCCTTATCCCTCCTAGGCTTACCTATGCCCAACTATTCAAAGTTCCTGGGATCAGGTCTCTCTCTACAAGAGAGATGAATGTAATGGGGTTATTTTTCCCATGGTGGGTTTACTTGTCCGAGGACGAGGCTATAGAGGCTGCGCGATCCTTCAACTAGTTCGCGGGGTGACAACGTTAAACGTTAATTGTGCGTGGCCACGGCTTTGCCCGACGGCGGGAGGAGCCCACCCACAGGGTAGAACACGCGTCGGCCAGTTGTCCCGATTGCCAACTCCCCACGCAACCCGGGAGAGTGCGCCGGCGGCGACAAGTGATTTCCATACCCCGGCTGCGAGCGCGGATGACCGAACACGTGGTGCTGGAACGCACCTGCCACAAGTGCCGCAGGCCGTGGACCACCCAACCGGATTGGGGCACTCTCAGCGTGGGGTGGTGACGGATAGGCATCTCGATGCAGAGCGAAGTAAGCGTGCTAAGGGAAGCGTTCGACGGCGTGGTGGTCAGTGACTTCTACGGCGCCTACAACGTGCATCAAGGGCTGCATCCGATATGTTTGACTCATCTGTCGGGGGACATCCACCATTTGAAGGAGCAACCCCCCCAACACCGAGAGTTGGCCCCGCGGTCTCAAAGGGTGCGGGAAGTATATGACCAGGCTCGGTCCTACCCCAGCCCTGACCCGGGACTGCCGGCAACGGTGCACCGGACCCAGCGAGTAAAGCAGCAAACACACCAGCAGCTATCCTCCATCTGCCAGCCTTACTTGGGCAGCGAGGCGCTCATGCGGATGCTGTGCCGGCGGGTGGACGCTTCTCACCGCAGTTGTTCACCTTCGTAGCTGACCCCCGGATGAACGCCGACGACAACGCTGCCGAACGCAGCCTTCGTCCAACGGCGGTGAGCCGGAAAATCAGCGGCGGTCCCCGTCCGGGGCAGGGGAGCGAGACCAAGAGCATCGTGGGTTCCCTGTTCGGCGCCTTCCGCTTGCAAGGACACAACCTTTACCTCGCCATGAACTCCCTCCTCTCTAAACCCCTACCTGCCCCAGTCTCAACAGTACAGGTTTCTAGCGCCTTTGCTCGGGGACCGGGGACTTGGGAGCCTGGCGGCGGTTCCGGAGACGCTCCTCTTCCTCAGGCGGCCGGACGTTCCGGAACATGAAATAGAGAGAAAGATCGTACCCAATCTTCAAGAGGGCCGAGCCTACCAGGGGAGTCCACGCAGCGGTGATGTTCCAAATAGCCGTGGTCGCCGTGGGGCCAATGGCTCCCGCCGCGCTTCGGCTCACCATGTGAATGCTGGCCATGGCCACCCGTTCTTCAGGATTGATCACCGCCATGGTGTAAGACTCCTTGGTTGGAACGTCCATTTGGCTGAGAAAGGCTCGGCATTGCCAGAACACTATTGCCAGCGTGGCCGAGGGTACGAAGGCTGCGGCCAGCAGGAAGAAGCTGGACGGGATATGGGTGAAAACCATTGTATTCAGCAGCCCGATTCTGTTTGCTATCTTGGCTGCTATCCACAAGGAGGACGCGGTTAGGAGGTGCGACAATGAGAACACAAATGCCAGAGATTCGAGTGTCAACCCAAATTTTGTGAAAAACCAATAGGCCATCAGGCTCTGCATCACCATGGAGGTCGTGAATGTGTCCACGCTGAACAACCCGGTCAGCGTAAATATTCGGCGCCGCGACGGCAGTTTCAAGGGGTTCTGCCACTGCTGGTGAGTGGTGGACGCTTCAACCACCGGCGAGATGTAGGCGTACAGCGCGGCCCCGGCGAGTTGACATATCGCAAAGCCCAAGAACATCGCCTTGAAGGACAACAGGACGGGTAGACCAAGGGGACCCTGGAACAGGACCGGGAGACCGGCGGCCAGCGCCCCCAGAAAGGTGCCGGTGCGGGCGACGATCCCATAAATGGCGAAAATATCGGTGCGCCTTTCAGGGGGCGCGGTATCCGGTAGAATGGCAACTTCCAGAGGTTGTGCCGGGCTCTCTCCGCCACCGCCGCCGCCGGTGGACAGGCTTCCCGGGAAGGCGATGACCATCAGCGGAATGAAGGTTTCGGCGAAGTACATTGCAAGCCCGGAAGCAGCCGCCAAAAGAGAAAAAATGACCAGAAGACGCCTTCGCCCCACCTTTCCACTGATTAGTCCCACCACAAATGCGAAGAATGAAACCCCGGCAATCCCCGCGGTAAGGATCGCCCCAATCTGCACCAGATTGAAGCCCAATTCGGCCAGATAGAGGGCTATGATGACGGAAATGAAGCTCTGGGAGAAAGTACGGGTCCCGCGGGCCGCGGTTATCAGCCAGGCATCGCGGTTTATCCAAGACAGCGACGTATTGATCCGGGCAATCATGGCCGGGCCCTTTGGCGCAGATCGTGTCGGGCATCCGGTTTAATGCTAAAAAACCACCGGTTAAAGGGGTAGGTGGCAGCCCGGGAACGCCGGGTCCCGCCTGATTTGCTCTTGATTGACGCGGCTACAACTCGGCTACGACCGATGAGTAGTAGAACCCGATATTCTACGTTAACGGTTGACAGGTGCAGGGCCCTGGAGAACGCTAGGTATGAAGCCCAAGTTGTGGAAGGAACCTATTAGATTTTGCCCCAGAGGTCAAGAAGGAGGCGCGGCCTTAACTGTTCAGACTGGGGGCCGATTCGAGGGGGGACAGGCGCCGCACTCCAGGTCATGGGCGCCTTGTGAAACCTGGTGATCGGACTGGTCCGCCGCACCCGAGCTACCAACGTGGCCGCCGCCCTACGCTATCAATGCTGGAAGCCATCTGAAGCTCTGCCCCTCCTCGGTCTGCAATCTCCCTGACTATCAAAAGGCCCTGGTCCCACTCTCCGGACCTCTCCCCTAACTCTTCCTAACTAAACCAAAGCCAAGGTGAAAAGCGCAGATAGTCAGGGTAAAGTGGAGAGTAAGAGACGGGACAGATAATCGTGTTGTGATGGGGGGATGATGGGAGTCAGGGAGATAGAGCGGTCGCTGGAGCGGTGGGAGTTGGGAGTGAAGGACTTGCAGCGCCGGATGATTCTGGCGCCCACGCCCCGGGAGCGGGAGCGCTGGTACGCCATGCTGCTGCTGGCCCAGGGGTGGACGGCGGCGGCCACGGCAGAGGCGCTGGACCGGGACCCTCACACCATAGGGCGGTGGGCATCGGCCTTCGGTGAGGGAGGTTCCAGGGCATTGATTTTCGAGCAGACCGGTGGTTCCCCCCCACCCTTGACCAGGCGAAACAGGAGGAGTTGAAGGCGGCGGTGCAACAATCGCCAGCGGCGTCGGGCTTGGAATTGGCCAACTGGTATTGGAAGGCGGTAAGGCAGTTTGTCCTGGAAAGCTTTGGCGCCAGCCTGAGCCGCAGCAGTTGCCTGAACTGGCTGCACCGGTTGGGATTTGCTTTCAAGCGGCCCAAGAAACGGTTGCTGAAGGCTGATGAGGAGAAGCGGGCAGCCTTCGTGGCTGAGTATGCCGCTATGTGGGAGGAGTCCCAGGGGGCAGGGGCCCGGATATTCTTCGCTGACGAGGCCCACTTCCGGGCGGACGCGGAGTTGCGGGGGAAGTGGGTGCAGCAGGGAGAACCTGCCCTGGTGGAGTCCACCAGTCCCAGCTACGGGGAGAAGGCCAGCTACTACTCAGCGGTATGCTTGGAGACGGGGGAGGTGGAATGGATGGAACTGGGTGGCAACAGCAACTCGGGCACCTCGGTTGCCTTCCTGAAGCAACTGAAAGAAAAGCATCCTGGGCCCTTGAAGGTGATTTGGGACAATGCGCCAGCCCATCGTGGGGAGGCGATGCGGGAATACCTGCGGACACCGAATCTGAAACTGCAACTGGTGAATCTGCCGGGGTACAGCCCGGACTTCAACGCTGATGAAGCCATCTGGGGGTGGGCCAGGGAAGAGGCTACAGGCAATCTGTGCCTCGGGAGCAGGGAAGAGGCGCAGGAGAGGGTCGGCCGGTTCCTGGCAGGATTGACCCACCGGAAAGAAGAGGTGAGACGGCGCTGCCGGACGATCCTCCAGTCAAGGGCCGAGGCAATCCTGTCAGACTTCCGGCCTGATTCACAACTCCCGGCAAATGCACATCCCACCTTGGCTTTGGTTTAGTTTAACCTCCTTCCCCCTTTGCAAACACGCCCTAGAAACCGGGCCGAAAAGTCCTGGTTGGGTAGGGGGATTTGGGCAATAAAGCCGACGTGAGCAGGATCACGGACCACAGTTGTCCGAGCCGGACCGCGCAGAAATTGGCCGCAGCATGGGCGACAACAAAGGGGACAATATTGAGGACGACGCTGCGGCCTGTTGCGCCGCCACCGGTACGGCCCGACCGCCCGAGTTTCCCGGCCACCAGGGTCAGGTTGGCTACCGTGGCAGCCAGATACAGCTGGAACCTGGTCTTGACCCTGCCGAAATAGCGGGACTGGCGAATGCCCAACTGGACCAGCCGGGCCAACCGGTGTTCCACCACCACTCGGCGCACTCGATATTCGTCATAATGAGTGCTTTGCTGCAACGCTCGGGCCTGCTGCAGCAGGGCTTCCTGGGGATGGATCAGCACCCGCCGCCCCCTACTCCCCTTGGCTGCGATGCACTGGGACCGCAGTGGACATGTCCGACATTCGGCCCCGTCGAACTGGAAGGCCTGCAAGCGGTGGACCCGCCCTGTGCGACCCGTCCGCTTTCCCGCCGGCACGATGGTGTGGGTAACCTGTCCGGCGGGACAGGTGCAACTGCCCGCGGCCAGGTCAATATGGAAGTCCTCTTTCGGAAAGTGCTTCCGGTCGGGCCGTCCCGGCACTCTGGCCACCAACCGGCGTCCCGCATCGGCGAATGCCTGCCTGGTATCGCCATCCCCATAGGCGGCGTCGCCCATGGCTTCCTCCACCGGCACACCGGTGTTGGCCTCGCTCTGCTCCACCAATTCCAGCGATCCCAGGTTGTCCGGAGCGTTGCCGGGCAATACCTCCACCGCGGTGATCAGCTGGGAGTCGGTGTCCACCACGATGGCCGCCTTGTGTCCGTCGAACCGTCTACTGCTGCTCTTGTGGCCGTGGCGCATCTCCGGGTCATGCACCGACATCATCCGGTCCCGGCTCACCCCGTCCTTGAGATTCACTCCGTCATCGGTCCGCTCCACGTCCTGGAGCAGCAACTGCCCCAGCAGTTCCGCCGCCGCCACTATCTGCTGCCGCTCAGCGCTATCCTCCCCCAATTCCCTCTGCGCCTGCCGCGACAACTCCAACAACCGGTCGGCGTCTCTCACAATCTCGGCCAGCAGGGCCTGCCGCGCCCGTTTGTCGCTCCAGTCGATGGCCGACTCACCCTTCACGCTGGAACCCAGGTACCGCTCATATCCCCGGGCCTTGGCCCATTCTTTGACGCTGGACTTCTCCACTGCCGCCAGCGCCCGCAACAGCTTGACGATCCCGTCCGCCAACAGATTGTAGGTGTCCTTCACCGCGCCACGGCCCAGGATGTTGGTCGTGTCCAACGCCACCCGCATCCCGCGCCCTTTCAGATACCCCGACTCCCGGGCCAAACGCAGGCTGGACTCGAACACCTCCCGCACCTTGCCGTGCAGTATCAGCTGGGCGCGGAACACCTGCAGCGTGCTCTTGGCGAAGGGACGGTCTTCCACCTCAATCCCCAAGGCCACCTTCCACCGGATGTCGAAGTCGGCCCGGGCCTTGGCCTCAGCGTCGCTCACCTTGTCGTGGGACTGGAGCAGGAGCGCCGTCGCCAGCAGGCTGGGCGGCACGCTGTCCCGGCCGTTGTCGGCGCAGTAGAACCCGGCGAAATCGGGGTCCCGGAACAGGCGGCCCCGCAGCGAGGCCAGCAGACCGTAGAAGGTGTCCCGCCCCACGTGGTCCAGATACAACCGGTCTGCTTCCCAGAGGCCCCTCTGGTCCGACCGCTCTCCCAGCATGCTCAAGCCCTCGCTATTTCTTGATGGCTCAAGTATAGCTGACCACCCGGCTGAAGCCAGTTTCCGGCCACGTTTCTAGTACCGGCCCGAAATTTTGACAGGATGGTCTATGTGGGTCTGGAGTCACACCAAGAGAGGTGGAGGGGCGGAGCCCGCCATTCATCGCCCCGGGTTTTTGTGTTGCTAAGGGCGGCGGAGATACTTCCGGCGGGAGCTTTTCGTACTGGCCGAGATACAGCGACGCAGCACTGATAGCGCGGGCAACTTACCTAGGCTGGCTAGATCAGAGAATCAATCCCAACTAGGTCTTAATCTACTTCTACGGAATTGATCGACGGCTTTTCGTGGACATCCATACCGAGGACGAAAAACACCCTAACCTTCGCCGATACGGGAGGACTACTTTCAGTCTGCGGGAGAAACAGCTCGGTTCAGTGCAATCTAGGACCACGCCCTGTCGCCCGATGGTCTCCGGATCATGTTCCCATGCGCCGGGATACCGCTGCCCGCACCCCAGACATGCTGTTATGATGTTCACTAACTTCCGCTCCAGCCGGGCGCAGGTCCACCCATGATCGGACCGTTCGCTTCTGCGCGCGTAATAGCCCGGAAGCCCTGTCCACAGGGACCTCTAACCAGACAAAAAGCGAGTTTCCAATGACCACCGCTCAATCGGAACGCACCATTGAGGCACACCCTATCGGAGACCACGGGATTCTGACGTTGATTGGGGCCGGTCCCGGGCAACCCGGGCCGTGGCCTTTTGTCAGCGGCGTCCCCAACTTGGAGACAGATTTGGTAGGACCGCCGCCGGAGTACCTGGCCGTGGCAGCCTGGGCCGCTTGAACGGTGGTCACCGTGGCAGGCGTGGCCTACCGTGGCGGCATCCCCATGGAGGACATCGAGGTTGATTTCCGTGTGGAACCGGCGGAGTTTCCTTACGGCCTGGGTTTCGGAGTGCGAGAAAAGGTCACCCTGTTGGGGGACATCTCGGAGTCCCAGCGGGCGCGATTGCAGCGGGCGTCCCGTTTCTGCCCGGTAGGACAGGCTCTCACCAAGGGAGCAATGGAGATCGAAGACCGGGTCCGGTGGAGTTCCGGGGACGTAGCTCCAGCATCACCGGTCCCCGAGGAGTTGCCGGTCTTGGATGGACCTCGGATTCCCATTCCACCAGGCACGGTGCGAGGGAAGCACCTTCTGGACACCAAAGAGTATGACGCAGACGGAACGGTGGCCCACGAAGGCGAGGCGAAGGTCTACGTTTCTTGCGACAATCTGACCCGGTCCAGCGCCTGGACTCTGCTGGCGGGGCACAGTTCCCAAGGGTTGGTTCCACCACGCTTCCCGATGGTGCAGGCTGGTTGGGCCGCTTCCACCGCCGCCACTTTGCACCGGCTGCTGCCGGCTGACTTGGTGGACGGCGGAGGTCTGAGAGTCCTGCTTGAGATGGCGGGCGGTGGGAGCCGAGGTCAGTCGCAGGGCAGCGCAGACCGGGGTGAGGTCCGCAAGCGGCGCGTGTCCCGGCAGATAAACCTGCCCGGCAACCCCGGTTCCCTGCCCTTGGAGTTGGTCCAAGCCGCCCTGCGCGCCGACCCCGTATCGGCGGCCTTCATCCACGGAGGAGTCCTCTTGGACGACGAGGTGGTTGTTGGATAGACTTGGTTTGACCCCGGACAACCCTTAAGAGAGCCGCAAGCAGGTTGAATGGTTACCGTAACTGAGCGAGAAACCCAGCAGTCCCAGGGAACGGGCGGACGCTATTGCGAAGGCTGTCCCCGGTGCCAAGACGCCAACTCCGGATTTTGCTCTCAGCCCCACCCGCAATACAACAATTTGCATCCGGTGTGCAGGCGTTGCGGGCATTGCGTACTGCGGGGTAGCCACAGCGACGACATCTCCGACCTGCGGGGGTAAGGCTTACTTTCTCCCTTATCCGGAGCTTGCGGCCCTACCAGGAGCTGCGCCAAAGGTCCTGGTCTCGTTTATGCCGGTCCGGCGGCAATCCCTCCATCCGCCGCCACTGGGAGGCACTGACCTAGTACCGTCTCATCCTCGTCGCCCCTCACCACACGATTGACCCAGCGTAACACGATAGCTCCCCGTCCTAAGTAACTATCTCAAATAGGATCAAATCTACCCGGTGATACTGGAGTTGTACCCACCCAGATTTAAAGGCGCGAAACCCGTGCCTGGACAAAGCGTATGACAATCCCATAGGCCACGAGACCGTTGCCGCCTACCAGTACAGTCCGCATATCCGGCGCATTGGGGAGGAGAAGCTGGACCAATGGGGCGAGAAAACCTTCCCCGCCCGAAGGTGGGTGGTAGAACGCACCTGGGTATGGCTGTCAAAGTGCCGGGCGATATTGGTGCGCGACAACAGGGCGTCCAATTACCTGGTCCTGCTCCAATCTGTATGTGCTAACCTCTGGCGCCGTCATCAATGGCACTTGCTATTTTGAGATAGATTCTTAGCCACGCGTCCAATTTCTTGGGTCCCCCTCAAAGATCTACCGGGGCTTCAGTGTAAAATGACCGAGAGGGCTTGAACCTAATAAGTAACTCCCTCGGAGTCCATAGGACACTAGCGTCTAGAAACAGTTTTGTTCCGGCGGACTCAAGGGCACTTTGTGCCGCCGAATCGACCAAGGCATTGCCTCGTGAACCACCCGCCAAAGAAAGCTATAGATGCTATGCCACCATAGACTAAACCGGTCAAGATGGCTAACACCTCTAATGGTGTCTCCCTCAAAGGTGGACCGAAGATCTTCCCGGCGGTGTACACCGAGGCAGAAATAACGACAGGGAAAAGCGCCTAATACATTCGGAACGGTGACGTCCAGCCGGCGACGATGGGAGACACTACAACGGCGACTACCAGAACCGCCGCGCCAGCCCAAGTGTAATCGGAATTGTCAAGTACGGTCGACAGGAACCCGAAGCAGACTGCCGTGAGCGGAGTGAGTCCAAGTGACCTGGCCAAATCAACCTTGTGCACGCGAATACCCACTGTGTCGGCCCATTGTTGACCTGGTCGTTAGGCGACGGGTTAATGGCCGCTTCAAAAATCTGTGTGAGCTTAGGTGTCCACAAGTCTCCCCTAGCTTAGACTGGCAGCCATCTGACGGCTGGGTCTGGTCAACGCGCATGTGGTCCTTCAGCGCAGGTTTGACTTGGCGCCCTTATTTTAATACCACGCACGTCGGTGACGATTCTTCGTAGAAACCGGGTTTCACTAACTTCGTTGAGTACAATTTCGACGGACCTATTCGACGGACTAATTCGACAACAGGCGTCAGGCTCGTAGCACACTAATCTAAAGACAACGTCCTATTCTCTCCGGGGCAGGCGTTTACATTCCGGGCAAGGGTCTTCAATGTCCTGGCCAGGACCGCGACTTGCCCTTCGGAGTCAAGCGGGGCTGTAAGCTGTCTTGTCTCAGGCTCCAACTCCGGAAGGCTTGGAGCAGAACCTGAGCCAGATACCTATCTCAATAACCAAGTCCAACACAGATGTCCCTGAGACCCACCCCATCAACCAATCCCTCGAACGGGCGTCCCGCGCCTAACAGGAGATGCTGCGACCGTTAAGGACTCCGATGTGTGTTATCGCGCACCTCCCGCTACCAGTTCGTACACATCCAGGGTGCGGAGTTCCACCTAACCCACCGGGACCTGCACCGCCAGGGGCTCCTGCTGTGGTCGGACGTCGGCTTTGGGCAGCCCCTCCCACTGGCCGGGCAGGATGAAGCGCTGACCGGAGATCTGAGCCCGGGGATGCACCGCCAAGCGCTGATCACCGACCCAGATCTCCACCGTGCCCAGCCGTTGGCCCACCTGCACCGTGGAGCCCACCCACCGCCAGTCTTGAATTCCTAGAACGCTTGGCCGGACCGAGCCGGAACGTGGTGGAGGTGTACCCGGATACGATGTTTTCGGCGCAGGCGAGGACGTTGTCGTGAGTGTCCTGGTTGGAGCAGGTGGTGCGGATATTTTCGCATAGCTCCTGCCCGCACCAGGGTACATACTGAGCCTCGCCGGACGGACTGAATACGGACAATGCCTTGCACCCCGCCAACCCCCCGGGATGCTCGGGAGGGGGCTCGTGGGTGTGGGTCTGTAGAGGAGGCTTGGGCGCAGGGGTCGAAGTAGGCTTGGTTGGCCACGGGGTATATGTTGGCGTTGGCCGGACCTCGGCTGAGTCGGACGACGCTCCGTCAGCATCGCCAGGACCAGCTGTGGGGCCGCAGCTTAGTACCAATACCGAAAGTATGAGAAACCCCACGATGAGCAGCCGTTTGGTCATTGCACTACTCCCTATCTCTTGGATGCTCTATAAAATGTTACGGAGGTACTGCAGACAGCGCCGCGGAGTCTACGGGGAATGGAGCGACAAGTTAACCTTCTGTATCGGCGATGTGATGAGGAGTGTGACGAGGTAGGTGGAGCCATGGAGGCAGCTGTCTGGATCATCTCCGTGTGCATGGCCGCGTTCGGCCCGGCGGTTTTTTGGTCGTCGCCGGGAACATATGCGGCAGGCGCCTGGAGCACGTTTCACGGAAGCTGGGGGGTGGACGGGTCTCGTCATGGGAATCGCCGCGGTATATGCGCCGCTGGCCAAACCCAAGCTGTTCATAGCGATATGGGTAGGCGGTTTGACTTCCGACGAGTCCTGGGCGCGGTTCCACACGGTGACAGCTATTGTGATCGCGGTCGCGGTCACAATGACGTGCGCCGCCTGTTTCGGGGTCAACCGTTACCGGGAGTGGAACAGGTGGTAGGGCCAACCAAACGTGGCTCGAACTTTTCTTGCTTGAGGACCTAAAGGGGAACCACCCACTCAAAGGCTTGTAGTACAGTAACGCTTGGCCGTACCATTGGCCCATGCTGCTTACCATCTCGACGACGCATCAGCCCGCTACCGACTTGGGATTTCTGTTGCACAAGAACCCGTCCCGCTTTCAGTCCTTCGCGCTGCCGTTCGGGCGGGCCGATGTTTTCTATCCCGAAGCTGATGACCAACGTTGTACCGTAGCCCTTCTCCTGGAAATCGACCCGGTTGGTCTTGTACGCCCGAGGACCAGCGGGGCGCATTCCGCCGGTTGGTTGGAGCATTATGTGAACGACCGGCCCTACGTCGCGTCGTCACATCTTAGCGTGGCGATCGCATCAGTATTCGGCAGCGCCCTCAAGGGTCAGTGCAAGGAACGCCCTGCGTTGGTGGAGCAGGCCATCCCCCTGGAGGCCCGGGTTCCGGCTGTGCCCTCTCACGAGGGACGGGACCTCATCGAAGACCTTTTTGCACCCCTGGGGTATGTCGTTGACATAGAGGAAGGCCCTTTGGATGCACGGTTTCCCGAGTGGGGGAATAGCCCGTACTTCAGCGTCGGCCTTACGTCGGAAACGCGGCTTCAGGACTTGCTCTCGCACCTGTATGTCTTGTTGCCAGTGCTGGACGACGACAAACACTACTGGGTCGGAGACGATGAGGTTGACAAGCTGCTGCGCTTCGGAGCGGGGTGGCTTGACCGGCACCCGCTACGGGACCTAATCTCGCGACGTTACCTGAAGCACCAACGCGGCCTCGTGCGCCAGGCGTTGGCCCAACTGCTGGACACCGGCCAATCGGACCCCGGCGCAATGGAGGCACGGCACGAACATGAAGAGGCGCAACTCGAAGCCCCGATGCGACTTGGTGAGCAGCGAATGGAGGCAGTCCTGGACGCGCTCCGCACCATGGGCGCCAACCGGGTGCTCGACCTGGGCTGCGGTGAAGGAAGGCTAATCGGCGAGTTGCTCAAGGAACCATCGTTTAGCTCGGTTACCGGCCTTGACGTTTCGCACCGGGCCTTGGAAGCGGCGCGGCAACGGCTTCATCTTGATACGCTATCGGAACGTCAGAAGGAGCGTGTTACCCTGCTGCATGGTTCACTCGGCTATAGGGACAAGCGGCTGTCCGGTTATGACGCCGCGGTGGCGATGGAGGTCATAGAACACATAGACCCCTCCCGGCTGGACGCCTTCGAGGAAGTCGTGTTCGGCGGCGCCAAGCCAGGGGCGGTCCTGATCACGACGCCCAACGCGGAGTACAATGCCCTCTTCGCCGGGCTGCGGGATGGAGAGCTACGGCACCGGGACCACCGGTTCGAGTGGACCCGGGCGCAGTTCCAAGAGTGGGCGCAAAATGTTGCGGCGCGGCGCAGCTACCATGTCCGCTTCCAGGACATTGGCCCGGAAAATGCCGATTACGGAGCGCCGACACAGATGAGCGTGTTTACCCAATGAACATCACAGTCCCGGAGTTGTGCCTGATCGCGCTGGTAGGCCCTTCAGGGTCCGGCAAGTCCGTGTTCGCATCAAAGCACTTCAGACCCACCGAAGTTGTGTCTTCCGACGCCTGCCGGGCGATCGTTGCGGACGACGCCAACGACCAGGCCGCTACTCCCGACGCATTTGCGCTGCTAAATTTCATCACCGCCACGCGATTGCGGGCCGGACGCCTTACCGTCATCGACGCCACCAACGTGCAGCCGGATGCCCGCAAGTCCCTGGTGGGTCTGGCCCGGGACCATGACTGCCTGCCCGTGGCCATCGTGCTGAACATGCCCGAATCAATATGCTTGGCCCGGAACCAGGGACGACCCGACCGGACGTTCGGGGCGCGAGTGGTGCGCCGGCAGGCGGAGCAGCTTCGGAGGTCGTTGCGGGGGTTGAGGCGGGAGGGCTTTAGGCACGTCTTCGTCCTTAACTCTCCGGAAGAGGTGGAAGAGGTCTCCATCGAACGGGCGCCGATGTGGACCAACCTGCAACACGAGGGGGGGCCATTCGACATTATCGGCGACGTGCATGGTTGCTTCGACGAATTGGCGACCCTTTTGGAACGCCTGGGATATCAGGTGGCGGCGCGTGGAGACCCGGCAAGCGAAGGCGGCTTTTCAGTAACCCATCCAACCGGGCGAAAGGCGGTGTTCGTCGGGGACCTGGTAGACCGGGGTCCGGGGGTTGCCAGGGTCATCCGGTTGGTCATGGACATGGTAGGGGACGGAACGGCGTTGTGCGTCGCGGGCAACCACGAGTCCAAGCTGGTGCGCAAACTCAGGGGGCGCAACGTACAGATATCCCACGGGTTGGCGGAATCTCTGGAACAACTGGAGACGGAGCCAACGGAATTCCGGCAACAGGCCGAGGCGTTCTTGGATGGACTGATCAGTCACTACGTCCTCGACGACGGCAACCTCGTGGTGGCCCACGCCGGTATGAAACCTGAATACCAGGGGCGAGCCTCCGCCCGCGTCCGGGACTTCTGCCTTTACGGCGAGACCACGGGGGAGACCGACGAGTTCGGGCTGCCGGTGCGCTACAACTGGGCGGCTGAGTACCGGGGCCGCGCCGCCGTGGTCTACGGCCATACTCCGGTGGCGGAACCCGCCTGGCTGAACAACACCATCAACATCGACACGGGCTGCGTGTTCGGCGGCAAGTTAACGGCGCTCCGGTACCCTGAGCAAGAGCTTGTATCGGTCCCGGCGGCGCGGGTCTATTACGAGCCGGCAAGACCGCTGCCGGAAGCCCGTCAACCTGGGGAGGTTGCCGAAGCTCCGGAGGTCCGCTCCGGGAGCCTTCTCGACATAGACGACGTTTCCGGAAAGCGTATCGTAGCCACCCGGTTGCGGGGCAACATCACGGTCCGGGAAGAGAACGCGGCGGCGGCGTTGGAAGTGATGAGCCGCTTCGCCCTGGACCCCCGCTGGCTAGTGTACCTTCCGCCCACCATATCCCCCTGCGAGACCTCGAAACTCCCCGAAATACTTGAGCACCCGGCGGAGGTGTTTAGCTACTTCCGGAATATCGGCGTCTCAAGCGTGGTCTGCGAGGAAAAGCACATGGGTTCGCGGGCCATCGTCGTCGTTGGCCAGGACGAAGGGGGCGTCGAGCGGCGGTTCGGCATCGCCGGGGAAGGTATCGGCGCTTGCTACACCCGCACCGGGCGGCGATTTTTTGATGACAGGGCGCTTGAGGCCAGCTTCCTGGAGCGGGTCAGTGGGGCGATAGCCGGCGCGGGGTTATGGGACGAACTGGGGACCGGTTGGGTGGTGCTGGACTGTGAACTCATGCCCTGGTCCGTCAAGGCCCAGGAGTTGGTCCGGGAGCAATACGCGGCAGTCGGAGCCGCGGCGCGGACAAGCCTGTCGAACGCCAAGTCTGTTCTCCAGGATACCGAGGCCCGAGGGATTGACACCGGCGAGACCCTGGGACGCATCGAGGAGAGGCTACGTCTGGCACAGCTATATAGCAGCGCCTACGCCCGGTACTGCTGGCCCGTGGCGTCCCTGGACGATATCAAACTCGCGCCGTTTCACGTGCTGGCCAGCGAGGGCCGGGTCCATGCGGATAGGAGCCATACGTGGCATATGGATATGGCCGGGAGATTGTCCCAGTCTGACCCGGCGTTGTTCCGGGCTACCTCGCATAGATTGGTGGGACTGGACGACGGAGATGAAGCTGAGGCGATCCGTTGGTGGGAGGAACTGACGGGCCAAGGCGGGGAGGGAATGGTCGTGAAGCCGGTTGAGTTCATCGCTACGGGAAAACGGGGCCTGGTGCAGCCCGCCTTGAAATGCCGGGGACCTGAATACTTGCGTATCATCTACGGCCCTGAGTACACCTTGCCAGAGAATATAGACCGCCTGAGGCGCCGCAACCTTGCCGCCAAGAGGTCTCTGGCCCTGCGGGAATTTGCTCTGGGGATCGAGGGTCTGCAGCGTTTCGTCGACGGGGAGCCTCTTTACCGAGTGCATGAATGCGCCTTTGCTGTACTGGCCTTGGAAAGCGAGCCGGTTGACCCGAGGCTGTAACCGTAACCACGGCCTGGGGGCGTCTGAAGAAACAAAGTAAAACTCTTGTGGAGGTCGAGCTATGCCTACCGCCAAAGTGAACGGAGCGGAGATCTACTTTGAAGAGTCCGGGAGTGGTCCGCCAATCATTCTTTCTCCGGGAGGGCTCCAGGGCGTGGCCAGCAGCTATCACCCGGTGGTTGGCGCCCTGTCCCAGGAACACCGGGTGGTGGTCTACGACCGGCGCTTCGGCGGCCAATCCCGCAGTCCCCTGGTGGTGCAGACCTGGGATATGGTCTGCGACGACGTATTCGGACTATTGGACGTGCTGGGGATAGAGCGGGCGTATCTCGGCGGCGGCTCTTTCGGGGCTGCGATATCGCTGGGCTGCGCTTTCCGGCGCCCGGAGAGGGTCCGGGCCATCTTTCCCTCCAACATTGCCGGAGGGGCCATCTGCGACGGGTACCTTACGGGCAAGTTGTTCAGGAGCATGGACATGGCTGAGAAGGAGGGTATATCGGCCGTGGTGGACGCCTTCGACCCCGATGACCGCTTTTCTCCCTTTAGCCCGGAGATAGCCCAGACGGACGCCGAGTACCGGAAGACTCTGGAAGCCATGAGTACCGAGGATTTCCTGCAAGTGATGCGGGACACCATCTATGACCTATTCGATCACCCATACCCGACCCTGGGAATGACCGAAAAGGGGCTAAAGAGCATCCGGGTACCGACGATGGTGATGCCGGGCAATAATGACGTCCATCCCCGGCGGGTGGCCGAGTTGGTCCACCGGTTGGCGCCGAATTGCCGTTGGGCGGAAGTCCGTCCTCACTCGGAGGAGCCCGAGAAATACACGGAAAGGGTGCTCGAGTTCCTGGCCACCGTGGAGGCTGGCTGATCAACGCGGGCCCAACGCAGGGGAAGGGTCTATCGATTGTCATTGCGTTAGCCGGAGGCGGTATCGCCCCCCTCTAACAAGGGGGAGGGGAGTCAACAGCGTCGGCGGTTGACTCCCCAAGTCTACGAGACTACCGCAGCGGGATCGGCGGTCGCCAGTTCAGCGGCGAAACCCAGCAGGTCACGGTGTGCACGGCTCCACCGGTCATGATATCCAAAGGGGCTGTTACCCACCCGACGTTCTTCAATTCCGCCTGGTGAGTCTTCGGCTCAACCCGTGTGGCAGGGTAAGCCCGAGACCAACGCCAGAAATGTGCCCGGTCGATGTGAGTGCGACCATTCAGCAAGAAGGGACGCAACCGGTCGTCCTGGAACGCCGGGTATTCCAACCGAGTATGCATGGCTGGATACCCGGCCAGCCACGTCTCGGCATGGGCGCGGGTCCACTGCGGGATGCGCCGCATGTCGTATACGGTAGAGGCCCGAACTATGGCTAAGACCACCGACTTCCACGCGTTCGTCCCTGGGTTGGGGACCTGGTGCCCGCCTCCGGCGCGCCATCCCTCGTTTAACTTCCGCCAAGTCCAGATATCGTCCACCCGGATCGTCCCGGTCTCGGTCAGGAAGACCCAAGCGCTTTTATCACCGTAGTACCAAATGATCTGGCGTATCCCGACCCCGAGTGTTCCGCCTAACTTCAGCAGCAGCTCCATGCCCGTCATTCCCTCGAGGTTCTCTTTTTCGGAACATCCGTAGCTTTTGGTAGCAATATAGTCGCCGAGATCCACACGCAAGTAACGGAGGCATTTCACCAGAGCCTCCACATACCCAGCAACCACCATCCGGTCGTCCGCAGGCAAAGGCAGCATGTAGGGAGTTTGGATATTCTCAATAACATGACGGGCATTCGCACGTGAGTGTTCGACCGAAACGCCCTCGATGTGGCGAAAGTGATTTCGGGTCATCGCCGGTTGGTTGCTCGTCAGCACGATTGCCCTCTGCCAGGGCCATTCCCCCTGGCGCTGGACTAGACGCCCGAGAGGATGGGCAGAAACTCCGATGTACAACCTCGGCATATCCACTCCGGGTAGTAGCAGACGCACCAGGACGTAAACGCTAGGTCGACCCAAATTGAGCCCAATTTCCGGGCGGTCCTCCTTGCCGAACGGATCCCCCAATTCAGACGAGATGCGTATGACTGTAGGATTTGACCATTTCAACATTAGTAGCTCCATTCTCTTCGTGTCGTGATTGTCTAGTTGGTTTAGTGAAGAACCTCCGGCCTCTGTTACGAGACAATCGGGCGTTCCTATATGCGATTCAAGACGCTTGTCGGACCACAATGAGTCCGGTGCCCGCGTACTGCGGGCTTCTTGAACCGTCGGGGTCGCGTTAGCCGCTTATCGACTGTTCGCCAGCCGATTCCTTAGGACTGAGCATCTTCAATGCTACGAATTGCCTATTGAATGCTGCCCATGTCACCACCTCCCAAAGCGTCGAATTCGTCTCGGGACGGACCGGCCGGCCCAGCCCTGGCACAGGCCGGCCGGTCTTACGTCGACTCTGGCTCAAGCCGAAGAAATCCAAAGACGGCATCGTATTGCCCGCGGATTAACCGCCGACGCAAATCCCGATTTATGGTGGGTTGGGAATCTTACTAGTGAGGTCGTGAACTCACGGACTAGGATCAGGGCTGAGTTAGTTAGCGGAACTCTTGCGTTCCGAGACGAATCGGCGAGCGAACCATCGGAGAGTTGAACGAATTCCAAGTTCAGCCCACGAGAGGATTGCCCGCGAAGCCAACCAAAAGGGTCCATGCGGAGGGTTGGGATAAAGACTCCTGTATTGCCGCGGTCCAAAGCTGCGTAGTGAGGATAGGAGAGGCCTGGATGTGAGGTGACCTATAGTGTTCGGGTCGGAAAACTTGGGGTGGGAAGTTGGGGGCACAAACGGTTCAGGAAATGGTCAACACGACTGAGGGTAGCCGTGGAGGAAGAGTGGATCACATAGAGTCACCGGCCTCGAGCTAGATTCGCCGTGACGGTAGTGACGGATGTGATGGTTTCCTACTGGCAATATCAATATAGATTTGCCCCAGGGCCCGGTGTCTTCGTTAAGGGACGCCAACGCTAGCGAGGGAATTCGCTTTTGTCAGTCCCGTTGACGAGATTCTCAGTCTGCGCGCAGTTTAGATCAAGCACCCCGGAGCCCTCGGGACATTCCAGGGTTATCCTTTCGTCGGGAAGGCTGTTCGCCAGATCGCCCAGCAGTCTGTCTGGGACTGTGAGAGTCCCCCTCTTCATGGACGTCGGCGCCGGTCCAGCAAATCAGGCCCATAGTCAGATTGGTGGCGGATAATTTAAGCTTCGGGCCGTCACTCTCGATCAGAACGTTTTTGGTGACCGGAAGGGCCGTCTGGTGGGAGACCACCTGGGCAGCCATACCCAGCCCACGGCCCAGGTCCTCTTTCGAGCAGGAAATCTTCAAGTCAGGTCCTCTCCTGAGTGTCGGAATTAAAAAGGCGCGCACGACGGCGCCCCCTATTGCGGTTGGTTTGGGACCCGGTCGACCAGTCATTATCGTCCATCTGGAACCTGTTCCAGACGTCGGTCCCGGGCGCCGTGTAGGCGTTGGTCATGACGTGCCCCGGCAGCGGGTAACCCGGGTTCGGCAATTCGGGCACGGCCCGGAGCGACAGCCGTCCGTCAGTCAGGATCTTGCCGTTGGAACCAGGTTGAGTAGTCAGAGATCCCCGGTAACGGGCCTTGCCTCCGGAGAAGGTTTTCATGATAAGCATATCCTCGCTGATGGGAGGGTCGCGCTGGATCAGGCCTTTATCCATAGTTGCCGGTCGTCTGGGACGATGTGCCCGAGGGCCACCCAGTGGGTGACCCTTGGGGTGAAACTGTAGGTCCCGGGCTGGATCACGTCCGATTCATAGACCTGCACCACCACCGGGCCGATGATCCGGCGCTGCATGTAGTCGGTGTTGTGCCAGTAGTTCGGGAATAGCTGCCCTTGCGTCTCATCGTCGATGCCTCCCTGTGAAGGCGTGTACGAGTGAGATTTGTGCTGGTCACTCTGCAGATCATCTTCGAAACGGATCAACCACCGGTCCGGGTCCTCGAACGCCGCCCAGCGGTTCTGGAACGATGCAACGAATGAAACCGCGAAGTATGTGGGAGTGGGTTCCTGTCCCGGCCGGGTCAAGGGCAGTACCGTTTCGCTGTAGGACGTGACCTTCACTACGGGAAGCTGCGGATGAGCAAACTCCCAATAGGTCTCGGGGACACTGAGAGTGTCCTCTTCGAGGTCTATTGTTATAGGCTCGAGTCTCCGCGACACGGGGTACGGACGTAGTCGCCTAGCTGTCAGTCCATTTCTTCCATGCCAGGACCGACTTTCCACAGGAGAGGATGGTTCTCGACTCCGGGGAACTGAGCATCTCTCAGTATTTTCGTGACGCCGTCGGCCAGGACGCCCCAGGTTGAGCTGTTGCCGAACCAGTGCGGCCCGAATTCGATGCATCTGTAGCCGGGAGATATTGCCTGCGTAACCTCCGTCTCATAACTCGCGGCGAAGTCCCCGGTCGAAATAGGTTCAAACCAGGGGTTGTATATGGAGCTACTGATCCCATCTCTGGGAACGAATTCCAAAATGGAATGAGAACGCCACACGGGAAAAGATTCAATTGCGGTACCGAGCCGCAAGTCGGGGACGTGGCCCGACAGTGGGGGTTCCCGCTGTGGGTGACGACAGCAGGTGCCCCCTGTCGCGGTGTATTTCCTTGGACCTCGAAGTCGGAGTCATAGACGGCCGAATACGCGCTTTCGCTGGAGTGCATCCGGACACCGGTCAATCCCTAACCTTCCCCTCGGAGAGGGACGGTCTGGCTGGGGCATTGGCCAAACTGGACGATTTCTCCAAAGTTGTAGAATTCCTCCTGGGCCACAACCTGATGGATTTCGATCTGCCCCAGTTGCGAGCCTTGGACCCCGGTCTGCGGCAATTGCGGCCGCCAGCGGTGCATACCCTCAGCCTCAATCCCGTGGCAATCCCCCGCAATTCTTATCACCACTTGGTCAAGCACTACCAAGGCTGACAATTAAAACGCAGGCGCATCAACGACCCGGAACTGGGTGCAAGGCTCGCGCTGGAGGTGTTTAACGACCAGTAACACGCACTGCGTGCCTCACCGTCCGACCTGTTAATAGCCTAGCATGGGCTGACCACTGCGGACTATGGCGCGGAGTTCGATCGGGTTTTCTCCGCTCTCCAGCAATCGTCAAAGCCGTCAGACGCCGGGGGCCGGACCCCGATTCACACCCTTCTGGATGGCAACTGCAGCGGGACGCACGCCCGCGGATTTACAGCGGAAAGAGTCCGGCACGGTTGGCCGCTGTCCTATGCCTTGGCGTGGTTGTCGGTGTGTGGGGGCAATTCGGTGATACCTCCCAGGGTTCGGCATCAATTTCCCGATGTAGGGCAGTTGGTCCGCGGGTTGCGCGACACCGCCTGCGCCGACCCCGGCTGCGGCTGTTGCTGGGAACGGCACGACGCCCGCAAGGAACTCTCCCGTTGGTTCGGCTTCGACGACTTTCGGCCAGAGCCTGCGGACGAGTCTGGACCGCCAATATAGCAATCCTTTATTGAAGCGGTGATGGCGGGGGAACACGTGCTGGGAACCCTGCCCACCAGCGCCGGTTAGTCCCTTTGCTATCAGATACCGGCCCTGTCCCGCTGCGACAAGACCGGTGCCTTGACGATGGTGATCTCGACCTTGGTCGCTCTCATGGCCGACCAAGTCGCATGGCTGAAGGCCCAGAGCATCGGCTCCTGCGTCCCCGTCAACGGGCTGCTGTCCATGCCAGAGTGAGCCGATGCGTAGGACCGGGTACGGCTGGGCGACGCTGGCATCTTCATCGTCTCGCCGGATCAGGTTCGCAGCGTCTCACGGCGCCACGCCTTGGGACAACGGGAGATCGGCGGGTGGGCGCTGGACGAGGCTGACTGCCTCTCCAAGTGCGGGCACGACTTCCAGCCCGATTACCGTTACGTGGGCCGCTTCATTCGTGAGAAGGCGGGAACGGAGCCGGCGGAGCCGGTGTTGTGCCTGACCGCGACCGCCAAGCCGGACGTGAAGGCCGACATAGTTGATTACTTCGAGAAAGAACTCGGCGTCAAGCTGGGAATATTTGACTGCGGCACCCATTCGCACCGCATCGGATTGTCCATCCCTGTCGGAACGGCCGTCACCGTTGGCGTGGCCAACGTCGCAGTCCAATCCACTCACCGGGGTCAGGGCATTTTGACCCGCATGATGCTCCATCAAATTCGCTATGTTCACGAGTGCGGCGAACCCCCTGGCCAGCCTCCTGGCCTCCGACGCCGCCAGCTTCATCACCGGCCAGACCCTAAGCGTTAGCGGTGGCTGCACGATGATGTAGGAGGCGGGCGGCAACAGCCGGTTGCATAAACATGAGGTACGCCTTTAACCAAGTACGCGCCTATTGACATCGCATCTATACCTGTAATGTATTGCTGGACACCTCTCGATACCGGCCTCACGATTCCGGTTGCTGATTGAACACATACGGTGGTTCCTCGGAGAAATACTCCAGTATATTATCGAAACCCGAAATAATAGGGAAAACACACTCTTGCACATCGCAATCAGCACGACTGGTTGGCCCCGTCAAACCTCAATTAAACTCGATCTGGAGGTTCACGTATGGCGTACCGTTGGATCATACAGCCCAAAGAAATCATAACGACCTGGTTGTTCTTGACCCTGGCGGTCATCGTCGCCTGTGGTGGCGCCGCCGAGGCCCCGGCAGAGAAGGCTGAAGCGCCAGCACAGATGGCAGCTTCGGAAAAGAAGGCTGAAGCGGCGAAACAGATGACAGCGCCAGAGGGGGCGCCCAAGGCGATAGCTCCGATCCGAAAGCCCGCCGCGGCCGCTCCGGGCGCTGTACCCGAGGCAAGCCCCCCGCCGGCGCTGGATTCGGCGAACTTCGGCGGCATTATTAATATGTCCGCCAGCAACAACCCTACTAAACGGTCTCTCTATTGGGGCGGGTCTGGGTTGGCAGGCCTGGGCCCCGCTTACAATGGCCTGGTAGAGTGGAACCCGGAGCAGCCGGACACCACGGTGGTCCGGGGTGACCTCGCGGACGGGTGGGAGGTGCTGGATGGCGGACTGACCTATATCTTCCACCTGAACGAGAAGGCCCGCTGGCACGATGGCGTGCCCGTCACCGCTGCCGACGTGGTGTTCAGCATGGACAACATGGTATGCCCGAACTGTTTCGAGATCTCCAAGGGGCGGCCCACGACCACTGCCATCACCCTCATTCGAGGCATCTACGAGGCCGGCAATTCCCGGGCCATTGACGATAAAACGGCGGAGGTAGAACTCAAGACCCCGGACCCATTTTTCCTGGACATGCTGTCTAACAACAACGCAGCCATGTCGCCAAGACACACGGTGCTGGACCAGGGGAAGTTACAAGAGGTTTACAAATCAGAGAACCTGAACGGTTTCGGCCCATTCAAGCGCGCGGAAATGAACGTTGACGTCAGCATGGTATGGGAAAAGAATACGGATTACTGGAAAGAGGGCTACCCCCGCGTGGACGGCATGACCCACTTCATTATCACAGAAGCCGGAACGCTGGCAGCGGCTTTCAAGACCGGACAGATATTGATGGCAAATTACGGTACGAGCACCATCAATACGCTGCAAGCGGTACAGCTGGCCGAAGACATGGCGGGAGAACTCACCGTGCACTTTGCCGGCCCCAGTGGTTTGCGAGGCTTATACGTAATGGTAAAGAAGAAGCCCTTCGAAGACCAGGCAGTGAGGAAGGCCGTTAACCTGGCCCTGCACCGCCAGCAAATCCATGACATTCTTAGTGGTGGCAGGTTCATGGTGGGTACCCCTCTGCCCCCGGGCCAGTGGTACAGCTACACGGTGGAGGAGGCAGAACAGATGCCCGGTTTCCGGGAGCTGAACGGTGAGAAACACCCCGATGATATAGCCGAAGCCCGCCGGCTGCTGGCCGAGGCCGGCTACCCTAGTGAGGGCCTCCAGGTGGAGTTGGCTTTCAGAGATTGCTGTGGGTATGCTGATTATTCGGCGCTCGTGGCGGACCAACTGAGGAATTTTTTGGGCTGGGAGGTCACGCTGAAGGCTTGGGAAGTTGCCGCCGGCTCCCAAGCACAAGATGCCGGGAACTTCCAGTTTTGGTTTCAGGGGACTTCCTATAACCTTGATACCCCATCTGGGGCGTTGGGCCGGTATGAAGATACGGGCCCCGCATCGAAGCGGTCCGTCGGAGCAAATGCCTCATCGGGTTGGGTCCCTGAGGGGCTTAACGAGGTCATTAAAGCGATAGGGGCCGAGCCGGACCCGGAAAAGCAAATAGAGATGGCGCGGCAGGCCCACGATATCATGTTGAATCAGGACACCAACTACATCGGCGTTGTCTGGACTATGAGACACTGGCCTGTCAGCAATCGGATTCAGAATTTCTATATGCATCCCAGCAGCCACTACCAGCGCAAACTGGAGCACATCTGGTGTGATCCCAAGTGCTAGGCTGGGTAGTCCGCTGCGGCCGTTGATAAAAGGCCGGGCCGGCCCCTACCGGGGCTAGGCCCGGCCTTCGTAAATACCACGCAAGGATCCCGCCAAATCTGGCTCGGCAGTTCTATCCGCGGATTGTTGACCCTTAGGATTGTGGTCCGGAGGCGTCTGGAAAGATGCGCACTTACATAGTCAAGAGGGTGGGCCTATTTATCCCCTCTTTAATACTGATCTCCCTAGTCGTGTTCACCATCCTGCGCATCGTGCCGGGCGACCCGGCGATCATGCTTCTTACTGGTGGCGGCGAGGAAGGAGAAGAATACACTCAAGCAGAGTTGGCCGCGATGCGGGCCAAGCTGGGCACCGACCGGCACATTGTCGTCCAGTACCTGGACTGGGTGTCGAAAAGGCTGCGGCTGGATTTCGGCGCATCGTTCTTTTTCGAAAACCCCGTGACTGAGCACATAGGCAAGAGGCTGCCGATGACCCTGGAGCTAGGCCTGATGTCTGCGCTCCTGGCCACCATAGTGGCTGTACCCCTGGGGGTGTACTCTGCCTTGAGGCAAGACACCTTAGCAGACTACATTGCGAGGACCATCACCATCCTCGGAATTGCAGTGCCCAACTTCTGGGTTGCTATCATGATGATCTTTTTCCTGGTGCTGTGGTTCGGCTACCTGCCCCCCTAGGCTACATCGAATTCTGGGATAACCCGCCGGCCAACCTGCAGCAGCTTATCTTCCCCGCCATCGCTCTGGGCACTTCCAACACAGCGTTCATAGCTCGAATTACCCGATCCGCAATGCTGGAGGTGCTGCGCGAGGACTATATCCGGACCGCCAGGGCCAAAGGTCTGCGGGAGGGCGTGGTGATTTTCCGGCACGCCCTCCGGAACTCCCTTTTGCCGGTGCTTACCGTATTGGGCCACGAGGTGGGGGCGATTATCTCGGGCACGGTAGTCATCGAAGTCGTTTTTCTGGTGCCTGGGATGGGCCGGTTGCTGATTACCAGCATCGTCAGCCGGGATTTTGCCATGATTCAAGCAATCGTCATAATGATCGCTGTCTTCGTGCTATGCATAAACCTGGTCGCGGACCTCCTCTACGCTTTCTTGAATCCGAGGATTCGGTACTCCTAACCTCCTTTAGGCATTGTGGAGACACTGAGAGAAGGAAAATGAGGTTACAACCACCGAACGCCACAGCTTTTCCGGTTCACCGTATGGGTGGCTGGCAGGTCATCAGCAGGCCAGTGGTCAATTTTGTCAAGCAAAAGCATCTGGGGGCTTTTGGGTTGGCAGTAGCCATCGTGCTCATAATCGCCGCCATCTTCGCCCCCTGGATTGCGACCCATGACCCATTCGCACCCAGTTTCCAGAATCAGTTTGGCCAACCCGGCCTGGAGCATTGGCTCGGTGGTGACCATCTGGGCCGTGACCTGTTCAGCCGGCTGGTCTACGGCGCCAGGATTTCCCTGTATGCGGGCCTCCTGTCCTCATTCATCGGAGTCACCATTGGCGTGATGGTAGGGGTTATAAGTGTCCATTTTGGAGGAAAGACTGACCTCGGCATCCAGAGGGTTATCGACACGATGCAGGCCTTTCCCACCTTTATTCTGGCCATCGCCATCATGGCGTCCCTGGGGGCTTCTCTCAACAACGTGGTCATCGCCCTGAGCATCGCCTTCATTCCCAGTCCGGCCCGCGTCATCCGGTCTCAGGCCATGGCGATAAAGGAGATGGACTACGTACTGGCCGCCCAGGCGGTGGGGGCCGGCGCTTTGCGGATAATGGTGCGGCATATGATGCCCAACTTGGTCTCCCTCTACCTGGTGATGGTGACCTACTACCTGGGATCGGCCATCATTACCGAAGCCGGCCTTAGCTTCCTGGGGGTAGGCACCCCTCCGGATGTTCCTTCCTGGGGTGGCATATTGAACAGAGCCGCGGCCAATACGACGATAGCGCCCTGGATGACAGTAGTACCCGAGCTGGCAATTTTTATAGTGGTGTTCGCCTGGAATGTGCTGGGTGATGCGCTGCGAGACGTTCTGGACCCAAAGTTGCGTGGGACCGGCGCTGGCTAACGACTCGGGCCCCGCAAGGCACTCAGGCCGGTCGGGCACACTGGGGGTTGGACCCGGCCTGGCCGAATTGGCGACTTCCACCCTCACGCCAACGGCAGGCGCTGGAACACATGCTACGATACGCGGCAACGTCTAGATATGTTCCAAGGTTTTGGTTGTTGGAGCACACTCTAGGCGGACTGTCTGCCTGGGCGAAGGAAGCTATGCATGGAGCCTGTCGTAGGCGGAGAGACGCTCTATCCCATGCTCCTCGTCATATTCGGGGGCGGCCACCAACTGGCCGGTCATGGTCTCAGGGGTTTGCAGCGCCATGAACACTGCAACTTCGGCAATGTCGCCGGGCAACCTCATGCGCTTGTGGACTTCATCGTCGTAATCGTCGTTGGGCTTGGTTAGGTTCCAACCTGGGTCCAGAATATTGACGGCGATGCCAAAGTCCTTTACCTCGTCAGCCAACGCTTCACTGAGCCGCTCCACCGCCGCTTTAGACGCCCCATAGGATGCTTGTCCAGCCCTTCCCCGGCGGGCCACATTCTTGGACGTCAGATTGACTATCACGCCTGTGCGGCGCTCTATCATGTGGGGCAGCACGGCTTTGCAAGCCATGAAGGCTGTGGTCAAGTTGGACTCCATGACCAACCGCCACTCTTCTTCGGTAATGTCCAACACAGTGACCGCGTGGGTCAAGTCCTTGGTGAAGAGGCGGTAACCCCCGACGTTGTTGACCAGGACATCTATCTTCCCCAGCTCCCGGACTCTTCTTCGGTAATGTCCAACACAGTGACCGCGTGGGTCAAGTCCTTGGTGAAGAGGCGGTAACCCCCGACGTTGTTGACCAGGACATCTATCTTCCCCAGTTGTCTCCTCCGCGACGCGCTGGGCGCCCTCTTTGGTGGTGAGATCGGCATTAACTGTGTGGGCTCGCCGGCCCAGTGCCCGTATCTCTCCGGCAACGGCTTCAAGCTCCGAGTTGGTCCGGGCCACTATGGCGACGTCAGCGCCTTCCCGGGCGTAGGCCAATGCCATCGAGCGGCCCAATCCTCGAGCCCCTCCGGTTACCAGGGCAACCTTACCTTCCAGTTGCATAAATGCCTCGTTCCTTGTCATTGCGGAAGCGGCGGTTCAATCTACCGATAGCCGAAAGAGTTTACCCCGGCTGATACACCGCCGGACGATGTGATATCCAGCCTCAAGCGGCTAGTAGGCGAACAACAAGAACTTGCCGAAAGACCCTAGGTGCCGATCCAGCCGGCGCCGCTGATGTCGATTACCTGGCTATCAGGGCCGCGGTATTTGATCTCGTAATAAGACTTACCGTCAGCGGCCGGAGCGTGACCCAGGTCCAGCCGGCCCATGGGGGTGGCCCCTTCCTCTTCCAGCTTCTGAGTGGCGGCGTCCACGTCTTCAACAACGAATCCCAAATGGTCGATCGCTGCGTAGCCGGGAACGTCTCTGGGGGACTCGCTGGTTCCCTGTTCGTTGCTCCTCAGAATTGCCAGGTTAATGTAACCATCGGAAAGGTAGACCCCTGACCCCGCGTGGCCAACCTCTTCCAAGTCAAACACCGCCTTGTAGAAAGCGGCGGTCTTCTCCGGGTCCGGCGTGCGTATGGCGATGTGCTTAATCCTAGCCACGATTACCTCCTACTCCGGGTTCTATATCTTGGGAATCAGTCCAAGGCCCAATGCTCCGGCCAGAGCTTTAGACCCGGGCAACGTCTGGAATTTCTTCCTCTACTCCCACCAGGAAATTCCGCACCAAGCGATTGAATGTCTCCGGTTTTTCTGTCATAGGCAAATGCCCGCAGTTATCTATGACATTCATTTTAGCGTTAGGGAGGACAGACCGCAGGGCTTCACCCTGCCCAATAGGCGCCAGACCATCTTGGCGGCCCCATATCAGCAGGGTTTCAGCTGAAACCCCAGGCAACATTGACATCATCTCCGAGTCGGCGTTGCCGTCTTTGAGCAACTCAACGACCAGGCCCCGGCCCTTCCACTGGCGCTCGAACTCCGGGCCCCTTCGCACGTTCTCCCATTCCGCGCCAAACCCATAGGACTGGGCAGTAGCGATGAGTCCCAGCTTAGCGAATACCGCCGTGGCAAATGCTTCCTCGTCCAAGCTGGCCAAATCCGGGGAAACCGCCGCGGGAACATCCAGACCCATGGGGTTTGTCATGATCATCCGGCTGATGCGGCCGGGGTGCCGGACCGCGACCCGAAGACCGAGCCATCCACCGATGGAGTGTCCCACCAGAGTGGCCCGTTCCAACTCCAAGGCGTCAAGCAAGTCTACAACCAAGTTGGCGTAATCGTTAACCGACGAAAGAGATTCGGGTGGCTGGCCTTCCCGCCAACCGGGCAACTGTGGCAAGTAGGTCAAGGCGGTGGTGCCCATGGCCATGTGGCATGCTTCCCACTTGCCGGCGCCTCCCAAGCCATGGAGGTAGAGTACCGGGTCAATATCCTCTTCGGCGCCGCCAATCAGGTAAGAGATGTCAAACTCACCGGCCTTCACGGCCTGGCGGCTGAAAATCGACCCGTCAGCAGCGCCCATTTACCCACCTTATATCCGTTGCCCGGATTCTAGTTCGAAGCTCCATGAAGGTTAGGCACTCTCATTCCACCACAGTTTGACGCATTCCAGCTCGAAGTAGGAGTCATTGGCCTCGAGGTCTGGTAAGGATGCGCCTTCGGGAAGAGTCACCCCCAAACGTATCACGTAGTCTTCTCCAGACTCGGCACGCTTCTGTACGGCAAGGGCCGCTTCGGACGCCCACTGGTCAGCGATCTGCTTAAAGTCCCCATAACGGCCTTGAAACATAACCGTGTGTTCCGAGCCCGTATGGTAGTAAGTTTCCAGGGTCACCTCCGCATCATCCCCTATGGGATTGTCCTCGCCGTCTACCAAGCACATCCGCACGGCACAACCCCGGTGGTCCGACGCGGGGCCCACGAATATCAATTGGTAAGGAACCCCGTTGGGGCCCGGAGGAGGCACCAACATTTCCCACCCGGCGTAAACTTTTCCCTCCTTGGTTTCTATGAATTCCCGCCTGGTCTCCAAGGATTCTCTGGTGAGGGTGTAGTTAAAATCTTCGTACAAAGGAAGAGTCATTTTCCGTCGCCTATATTTTGGTAAAGGGCTGTCGGAATCACACTGCTTCCGCTTGCTTGTCCGGAGTTTTGACACCATCAGCGTTAATGTGCCTGAGCCTAGGTATAACGTGTTCAGCGAAGAGCCGCTTTGACTTAATTACGTTCTCATGGGTATTCTTGCCCACCCTGAACATGCCCAAGAAGTGCCCGTAGCCGGCGGTCTTCATATCGGCAGCCAACCAATCGGCAACGTAGTCAGGGTCGCCGCAAACAATGAACCCTGTCTCCCTTAGCTTTTCGAAGGGAGTCCCCGGCCCCGGCATTTCCGCTCCGGAGGAGCGCTTCCGGTATTCATAAGAACGGTCCGTCTGCAATCCGGGCACCGGAGCCGGCACCTGGACCGGACGGCTGAAGGTTGTGAGGCGGCGCACGTACATCACGGTTTCGCGGCACTCCTCGATGGCTCGTTCGGTGGTTTCCGCTACGTGTATGTACCGGGAGCCGATGAAATACTCCGGGTTGGCTTCCCAGCGGAATTTCTCCTTAGCCATTTCCTGGTAGTATTCGAACGCGTCCTGGAAAACGACCGTCGGGTTCCACACCCGGGCGATTGGGATGCGCCGCTCAGCAGCGAACTCGATGGTCTCGGCAGAACCCGCCGGCATCCAGATGGGCAGCGGGTCTTGAATCGGGCGGGGCCACACCGACACCGCCTTCAGGTTGTAGAAATCTCCCTGGTAATCGAAAATCTCCTCAGTCAAGCCTTTCCGCATAATTTCATAGGACTCGGCGAACCGCTCCCGGCTGGTGAAGGGGTCCACGTTGTAGGAAACATACTCTTGGGGGACGCCTCTAACGATACCGCCAATGAAGCGGCCTCCGGAAAGCACATCAAGCTGGGCGAACTCCTCGGCCGTTTGCACCGGGTGGCGCAGCGGCAGAACGTGGCCGATAACGCCCACCTTCATGCGCTTGGTCCTGGCAATCAGAGCGGCGGCCAAGACAGTACAAGAAGGGTTGATGTTGAAATAGGTGAAATGGTGCTCGTTTACGAAAGCCCCATCAAACCCTAACTCTTCGCACAGCTCCCACTCATCCAGATGCTCACTGTAAGTAAGAGCCGCCAACTGCGGGTCGCAGAATCTGTTGGTCTGCCGGACTTCCGGGCCGATTTCATCCGGGATTCCGGGGTAGGTGGTCTCATCAAAGCTGTAAAACTTCATGCCAGATCGAGCCCCCTAACTCTTCGCACAGCTCCCACTCATCCAGATGCTCACTGTAAGTAAGAGCCGCCAACTGCGGGTCGCAGAATCTGTTGGTCTGCCGGACTTCCGGGCCGATTTCATCCGGGATTCCGGGGTAGGTGGTCTCATCAAAGCTGTAAAACTTCATGCCAGATCGAGCCCCCTTATAACGCCGGGAAAAGATCGGGCCATGTTCGCTGTTAACCAGCGCCCTTCTGCAAGATTATACTGACTGCGCCGCGGGAGTCCAGCTCACCTAGGTCCAATTCGGCCCGCCCGTAACGGATCTTCCAGCCCCCACCGGTGCGGATCAGACGAAGGTAGGGCAGTCTCGCCCCGGCTGGGCCACGTTGACACCGTGGCCCAAGCCCATCAAATGCGCGTGCCACTGGCGGCACATGGCCCGCACAGCTCACCCTGGCATGGCCGGGCCGGAGGGGCAAGAAAAGTTAATTCTGGGAAATGCCTTCGCTTATCCCTCCGTTCCTGGGGTTAGGGATAGAGGCATTCTTACCGATCTGGGTAGGGCCGAGTTAGCGTTAAACGTTGTGCAACGTAATAGAGACCGAATGCATCCCCAACCCTTTCCGCAGACCGGTGAACCCTGAAGCGCTACTGGAGACCTGGGGTTGGGACCACCCGCCGCAGGTCTCTCTACCCGGGGCCGTTAGTTCAGTTAGGTAGAGCACCGGGCTTCTGACCCGGGTTTTGTGGGTTCAATCCCCGCACGGCCCACCAACCTTCTAGACTGTAGGTAAAGTATTTAGATATACCTTCAACTTACACTCGTTACCCTTAATGCGCATGGTGGTTGGCGCAACTGTCATAGGACCAAGGGGCTAAGTCAATGTGTGTCATGATTTTGGTGGAAGCAGCGAGGAAGAGCGAAGCGGGGGTCATGCCCTCGGCGGAACTCCTTGCAGCTATGGGCATTTACAACGAACTACTGGCCTGCGCCGGTATCCTTGCTGCAGGCGCGGGGCTGCAGCCGTCATCGAAAGATAGACGCGTGGCCTTCGACGGGCCGTTTGTACAGAGCAGCGAGTTGATCGCCGGTTCTGGTTGTGGAAGGTCAAGGATATGGCCCACGCCGTTGAATGGGTTAAGTGTTGTGCAAATCCGATGCCCGGATATTGCGATATCGAGATCCGCCCGGTGTTCGAGGCCGCCGACTTCGGGGAAGTCTTCACACCATAGGTTGCCGACCTGGGGGACCAAATCCGCGCCAAGCGGACCGGCCCCTAACCCTCCTTCGCTGTCCGCTCTCTTCTGCACACAGTCGACTCAACTCCACCAGGTTAATACAGGTTCGAGAACCCTCGCTCCGCGGTCCGCGGTGGACTTAGTATCAAACCCTGCTGGTCATCTCGCCCAACCGAGAACTGACCTTCCGGTGAGGTTGAATCACCGCACGATCCCGATAGTCAGCAAAGCAACGTACCTATCGCCGTTTTGCGTCACGTGTCCCATCAAAGCTCGATGTGCGGGGTCATCCGCAAGGAGGCTATCGTTCTCATTCGTTGTGCTACGAGGACCTCGCGCAGAGTAGGGTTCTGCCAGGTAGACGGTGTCGGTGACGTCATCCGGGAAGTACATCTGTGAAGTTATGAATCTCCGTTCGCCCGTATAGGCTTTGAAGTGAATATGAACGGTCCGGCCAGGATACCAGCCCGGGTAGATCGTTTCGAACTCAACGAGTCCGTTAACGTCGGTGACTTGCATCCCGCGTAAGAAGGTCTCGCCCGACGTGTCTGTGCCATCGTCGCCCTGTCCACGATAGCCGGAATACTGGCCTGACGCGTCGGTGTGCCAGATGTCCACGACAGCGTCGCGAATCGGCGCGCACGAACCCGCCTCCACTAATCGGAGCGTGACTAGAAGAGGTGTGCCCTGCTTACCTTCGGTGATGTCGCGCCGGACCTGGCCGACATCGAAGTAGAATGGGCCTTCGGTCTGTCGGGGCGTGATTACGCAGTCGGGCTGGGTAACTTCGGCAAGCGCAGCGGCGGTGGCGTCAGGCGCCGCAGTTGGAGGTTGTGAGGGGACAGGGACATCTTCACCGCCCATTGGAAGACAGCCGGCGAGGGCCACCATTGCAGAGGCCCCCAGACCGCGAAGCAACTCCCGCCTGGTCATCCTGGCGCTCGGGCCTGGCGGCGGGCACGTCTCAGTCGCGACGCGGTCCGACGGCGTCGCTGCAGCCCTCACCGTTGATGTGGAACGCGTGGCTCGCGCCCGCATCTCTGCTTT
The DNA here is from genome assembly GCA_965205385.1 of Dehalococcoidia bacterium. Taxonomy (GTDB): domain Bacteria; phylum Chloroflexota; class Dehalococcoidia; order Lucifugimonadales; family UBA3495; genus CATOSP01. The sequence goes on along the minus strand of CBDBGS010000008.1, from coordinate 509,021 downwards.
GGCGTTCACTTCTCGTTCAGCCATTGCTCGGTCTCCTTGGCCTATTCGACCTGGCTTGGGCAGGCATCCGCAACTTTGCATGCTTTGGCGACCCTGCCGACGCTAAATAAATAATGTCCTCGGCACTTGGCGGCTTCCTCGGAGCAGCCCTTTTGACTCGAGTGGCCATACTCGCCGCATCCCGATTGGTTAGCGATATCCTGGACCAGCGACATATTCATGCCCCGCGAGCCGTGACATATTCGAGGTTGACCGCGCTTTGGCATGCGGAGCCTTTACCACCGATTATCACATCCACTGCACGTGTCGCCAACTTGTTCCATAGATTGCGTTCAGCCGCATACTTCAGGAGTTATCCTGACGTGGGTTCGGCATCACCAATTTTGGCCTCAAGGACGATGCGGATCTTGCCGTCTCGGATTACGATGTCTCGGCGGCCAAATTTCGGATCGGTAACTTCCTGTACGTGAACGGAATAGTCGGTTTGGAGGTGCCTGCGCGTGGCAACGTCGAAATGCCGAACTAGCTTGGCGCGGAGAATCGGGTCATGGGCCAGTAGGTATCCCAAGGCGAACGTGACAGCGTCTTCATCGCTGACCGCCAAGCGGAAGATGCTCTGGACGAGGGCGGTATCTCCCTGGTAGTTCTTGCCGATGCGTAACCGAGTCCTGCTGGCAAGTGTCCCGCGCGAGAAAGTCTCCGGCAACCATCGTAACCAACCCCACTACACTTCGACTGAGAACCGCAGGGAACGATCGCTATTGCGAGTGCATATTTTGAACCGCCGTGTGCAGAATCTTTAACAGTAGTCAACAAAATCCTTCGTTGTGGACCAGTCGAGATTTGACGCACGGGCTGTTCACTGGAGGCGGGGTCTGCTAGTCATGCTACTGCATTTAGGTTGATCTCACTGCCCTCTGTTCCCACAAGTGTTTCCCCAACGGCGGCGCCTCAGCGACAACCATTTGGCCAGGGCCGTGCGCGAGGCGTGGGCGGCTATCATCGGCGGGTTCCAGAGTCCGAGGGAGAGGGAGTTACTCCGCCCGGTGTTTCGATGTTGTATGGTCTGGTAAGCGGACTAAGGCGACTCTTAGAATAAGGCCGTGAGCTCGAAAGTTTGCAATACAGTACAGCACAACCCACTTGTCTCACCCGATGTGTACTATAGACAGTACCCAGTGGGGTAGCGCCGCGTCGGGAACCCGCCGGGTCTTTCCTCTGGCTTAGCGGTACACGTTTCCGCCGCCCTTGACACTGCACACATCCCGCATAGCCCTGATCGTAGCTGTTCAGAGATGATGACGCGGATTGGCTGAATCCCACGTCGGTCACCTCCATGATAATCCTCTTAATAAGACGTATCGCCGCAACCCGTCATTCCCGCGAAGGCGGGAATCCAGAAATGCCGATGATATGGACAGTTGCTGGTTGCAAGGGTTACTGGATTCCGGGCTTGACCCGGAAAGACGGGCTGGGAGTAGGAAGGACACACCAAGTCTGAACAGTTACCCCTGATTAGCTCACGGTGGGACGGCGGCTCTGCCTGTAACACCCGGTCGAAATTCATTCACAAATGGTCTCATTCGTATCAGGCTTCTTCCGTAGCCGGAGAGACTGGGGCATTTGGAAAAACCGTGTACAATAGCGCAAATCAAAGGAGGGGTCCTTATGAAATACGACCACATAGTTGTCGGCGGCGGTACGGCCGGGTGCATCGTGGCGGCACGGCTGTCCGAGGACCCGGCGCGGTCGGTGCTGCTGCTGGAGGCCGGCCCTGACTTTCCCGACTTCGCTCAATTGCCCGATATGCTAAAGCAGGGCTGGGGCACTGTGAATCTGGAGGCCCGCGCCGCCGGTTCGCCCTATAACTGGTCCTTTACCGGCAAGGCCACGCCGGAGCAAACGGAGCCGATGCCCGTGCCGCGAGGCAAGGTGCTGGGCGGCTCCAGCGCCATCAACGGCCAGACCTTCATTCGCGGCGCGCCCGAGGACTACGACACCTGGGCTTCCTGGGGCAACGACGGCTGGGCGTACTTGGACTGTTTACCCTACTTCCGCAGGCTGGAGAACGACGCCGACTTTCACGACGACTTCCACGGCACCGACGGGCCGGTGCCAGTGCGGCATCACCCGCGCCAGACTTGGCCGGTGGTGCAGGAAGCCTTTTTCCAGGCCGCCACCGCCGCCGGATATCCTTACCATCCCGACGTGAACCACCCGGAGGCCACCGGCGTCAGCCAGCGGGCCGAGAACAACATAGAGGGCGTGCGCATGAGCATGGCGCTGACCTACATTGACCCGGTGCGCAACCGGATGAACCTAACCATACGCCCCAACGTACAGGCCCACAGCGTGATGCTGGAGGACATGCCGGAAGGCAAGCGGGCCGTCGGCGTCGAGGTGGAGAGCGGCGGAGAGAGTTTTGTGGTCGAGGGCGGCGAAATCATTCTGTGCGCCGGGGCGGTGGCCTCGCCACAACTTCTGATGCTGTCGGGCCTCGGCCCCGCCGCGCAGTTGGAGACGCAGGGCATTCCGGTGGCGGTGGAACTACCCGGCGTGGGAAGTAATATGCGCGATCACCCCAACGTTTCGGTGCGTTTCAGCGTCAAGGAAGGCACAGCCGAAGACCCCGACGCCATGCGGGCGGTGCGCCTGCGCTACACCGCCGCCGGTTCGTCCACGCCCCACGATATGATAATCTCGCCCGCGTCGCTCAACACCGTGGTGCGGGCAGGCGAAAACCCCACCCACACCGTCAACTGCGGCCTGTACCTGGCGGCAGGACATGGCGAGCTGCGGCTGGTATCCGCCGACCCGCATACACCCCCCAGCATGGACTACCGCTACTTGGAAGAGGACTGGGACAGGGAGCGATTGCGGGAGAGCGTCCGCCTCTGTGTATCGCTGCTGCAACACAGCGCCTACGACAGCATCATCGAAAGGATAACCGCTCCCACATCGGCCGACCTGGAGACCGACGAAGCGCTGGACGGCTGGCTGCGCCGCAACATCAGTACCTCATATCACATCTCCGGCACTTGCAAGATGGGGCCGGCCAACGACCCGATGGCCGTCGTCGACGGGCAGTTGCGTGTGCGCGGGGTCTCCGGCCTACGCGTAGCCGACGCCTCAATAATGCCCGACGTAGTGCGGGCCAACACTAACGTCACAACAATGATGATTGCCGAGCGCGTCGCCGACTTCATCAAGGCGGGGAATTAGATTGAGATAGCGTCTACTGTGTAACCGGGAACATAGGTTACATTTGGTCCAAGGACAGTATTTTGAAGGACGAGGCGACCGTCAGATCTAGATTGGTTTCTAGTGAGGGTCGCCCAACGATCCGTATCGGTTCTGGTTGAGGACTGAGATGTACCCCCAAATTCGGACAGGTAGCTAAGTGGGAATTCCGCTCCTAAATTAAGAGCTGCGGGAGATGGTGGACCGGGAGCATCCTCCCCTGTCCTTAATCCGTCAATGCAGGCTGCTGGGAGTGACCCGGTCAGGGGTGAATCGGGCGTGTACTACCGGCGCAAGGAGCCCTCAGCAGGGGACTTGTCCCTGATGCGGGAGAAGGACCGGCAGTACCTGAAGACTCCCTCTACGGTTTCTACGGTTCACGGCGGATGATGGCCTGGTTGGAGCGGCAAGGAAGGCCGGTGAGCCGGAAACGGGTGCAGCGGCTGATCGGGAAGATGGGACTACGGGCCATCTACCGGAGACCCAAGACCAGCCTGCCGGAGCTAGCTAACCAGCGCTGCCCGTACCTGCTGGGTAAAACCGAGATCACCAGCCCCAACCAGGTGTGGGCAGCCGACCTTGCGTATATACCCATGGCGGGAGGGTTCTCTACCTGGTGGCCATCATGGACTGGTACAGCCGGTACGCAGTGGCCCGGCGGCTGTCCAACACGCTGGAGGCGGGCTTCTGCGCCGACGCCCTGTCCGAGGCTCTGGGACGAGGAAAGCCGGAGTGTTCAACACCGACTAGGGGAGCCAGTTCTCCGGCTAGGGGTTCACCCGGGAGCTTCAGGACCAGAGGGTGAAGATCAGCCAGGACGGCAATGGGAGGTACCAAGACAACATCATGGTGGAGCGGCTGTGGCGGACGGTGAAGTATGAGGAGGTTTACCTGAAGGCCTACGCCGGCGCCGATGAGGCCCGAAGAGAACTTGGTGACTACCTCCGGTTCTATAATAACCCGAGGCTCCATCAGGCCTTGGGTTACCGGACACCGGCTGAGGTATATCATCACCCGGAGGCACCAGAAGAAGCGCTCAGTTTGACGGTTTCCAAGACTCCAAATCGTGATCATTCAGGGGTTCCAACGCCATTATGAGTTACGTAAGTAGTAAAGCCAAACCCGGCCCTTGAGACCATCGGCTTAACTCGGGCTCAAAGCTGATTGGTTTGCCCAAAGTGCCTCCGGAACGCCATCTCCTCCTAGAGCCAACTGACGGCCTAGAAACCGGGCCGAAAAGTCCTGGTTGGGTAGGGGGATTTGGGCAATAAAGCCGACGTGAGCAGGATCACGGACCACAGTTGTCCGAGCCGGACCGCGCAGAAATTGGCCGCAGCATGGGCGACAACAAAGGGGACAATATTGAGGACGACGCTGCGGCCTGTTGCGCCGCCACCGGTACGGCCCGACCGCCCGAGTTTCCCGGCCACCAGGGTCAGGTTGGCTACCGTGGCAGCCAGATACAGCTGGAATCGCGTCTTGACCCTGCCGAAATAGCGGGACTGGCGAATGCCCAACTGGACCAGCCGGGCCAACCGGTGTTCCACCACCACTCGGCGCACTCGATATTCGTCATAATGAGTGCTTTGCTGCAACGCTCGGGCCTGCTGCAGCAGGGCTTCCTGGGGATGGATCAGCACCCGCCGCCCCCTACTCCCCTTGGCTGCGATGCACTGGGACCGCAGTGGACATGTCCGACATTCGGCCCCGTCGAACTGGAAGGCCTGCAAGCGGTGGACCCGCCCTGTGCGACCCGTCCGCTTTCCCGCCGGCACGATGGTGTGGGTAACCTGTCCGGCGGGACAGGTGCAACTGCCCGCGGCCAGGTCAATATGGAAGTCCTCTTTCGGAAAGTGCTTCCGGTCGGGCCGTCCCGGCACTCTGGCCACCAACCGGCGTCCCGCATCGGCGAATGCCTGCCTGGTATCGCCATCCCCATAGGCGGCGTCGCCCATGGCTTCCTCCACCGGCACACCGGTGTTGGCCTCGCTCTGCTCCACCAATTCCAGCGATCCCAGGTTGTCCGGAGCGTTGCCGGGCAATACCTCCACCGCGGTGATCAGCTGGGAGTCGGTGTCCACCACGATGGCCGCCTTGTGTCCGTCGAACCGTCTACTGCTGCTCTTGTGGCCGTGGCGCATCTCCGGGTCATGCACCGACATCATCCGGTCCCGGCTCACCCCGTCCTTGAGATTCACTCCGTCATCGGTCCGCTCCACGTCCTGGAGCAGCAACTGCCCCAGCAGTTCCGCCGCCGCCACTATCTGCTGCCGCTCAGCGCTATCCTCCCCCAATTCCCTCTGCGCCTGCCGCGACAACTCCAACAACCGGTCGGCGTCTCTCACAATCTCGGCCAGCAGGGCCTGCCGCGCCCGTTTGTCGCTCCAGTCGATGGCCGACTCACCCTTCACGCTGGAACCCAGGTACCGCTCATATCCCCGGGCCTTGGCCCATTCTTTGACGCTGGACTTCTCCACTGCCGCCAGCGCCCGCAACAGCTTGACGATCCCGTCCGCCAACAGATTGTAGGTGTCCTTCACCGCGCCACGGCCCAGGATGTTGGTCGTGTCCAACGCCACCCGCATCCCGCGCCCTTTCAGATACCCCGACTCCCGGGCCAAACGCAGGCTGGACTCGAACACCTCCCGCACCTTGCCGTGCAGTATCAGCTGGGCGCGGAACACCTGCAGCGTGCTCTTGGCGAAGGGACGGTCTTCCACCTCAATCCCCAAGGCCACCTTCCACCGGATGTCGAAGTCGGCCCGGGCCTTGGCCTCAGCGTCGCTCACCTTGTCGTGGGACTGGAGCAGGAGCGCCGTCGCCAGCAGGCTGGGCGGCACGCTGTCCCGGCCGTTGTCGGCGCAGTAGAACCCGGCGAAATCGGGGTCCCGGAACAGGCGGCCCCGCAGCGAGGCCAGCAGACCGTAGAAGGTGTCCCGCCCCACGTGGTCCAGATACAACCGGTCTGCTTCCCAGAGGCCCCTCTGGTCCGACCGCTCTCCCAGCATGCTCAAGCCCTCGCTATTTCTTGATGGCTCAAGTATAGCTGACCACCCGGCTGAAGCCAGTTTCCGGCCACGTTTCTAGGAGATTCAGTCCTGTTTGGGCGGGTCTCTTAACGGTTAAACTTACAACTCCAGGAGCAACTCCAGGGTTTCCCGTACAGTACTTCATGGCCCACCACCGTTGCTGCTCAGGACCCCATTCCGCATGTGTGCCGAGTCACCGGTGTAGAATAGACCCAGTCATCTTGTGGTATGGTGCAAACGTGCGGACAGGGGCTGATTACAAAGAGAGTTTACGCGATGGTCGCAACGTATGGGTGGTGGGGGAAGGCGCAGTGGCAGACGTCACGACCCACCCGGCGACGTCGGCGATGGTGGATGAGTACGCCGCGTGGTATGACCGCCACTTCGACCCCGCCTGGCAGGACATCCTTCTCACGGGGCCTGATGAAAACGGCCAGCGGTATCCTCTTGCGCTCACCCCTCCGAAGACCTCCACGGATTTGAGAAGCCTGGGGAAAGCCCTTAGCACGGTGCATTTCTTGACCGGTGGCAACATGACTCACACCCCAGGCTACGGCGCCTTGATAGCCCTGGGGATGCTGAATGTTCTCAAGCGGCTGAAAAACTCCTCGGAGGAGATTGAGGCGGCCGAGGCGTATCGGGGGTCTCTGGCTGACAGCGGCAGGTTTTTGACGTTCGCCGGAGGTGGTCCATTAATTGGGACGCGCCTCCGCGAGGTTGAGAGCGAGCGCGCGGCGCTGCGTCTGGCTAGCGAATCCGCTGAAGGTATCGTGGTGAGTGGCAAGATCCAGATGCACACCAGTACACCGTTCGCCGAGGACTTGCTGATCACCAGCAGAGATGAGTTGCCACCGGGCAGCGGGAGATCGCTGTGGTTCATCGTGCCAGTAAACAGCCACGGCATAAGAGTCGTGACCCGCCGACCGGCCGCCAAGCACAAGAATCCATTCCTATCACCATTGAGCAGCCGGTTTGATGAACTAGACTCCATGGTCTGGATGGATAACGTTTTCGTCCCTCGCTCTCGCGTTTTTACCGGGGAGCGCAATGACCGTCCCCGGCGCCATTCGCTGATATCCTGGCTGCTCTGGCATCATAGCTACGGTTGGCTCGCCAAGGCTGAGTTGTCACTGGGTCTGGCGCTTGCCTTAGCCGAAGTCATGGGCCTCAAGGAAAATCCTCAGACCATCGAGCAGCTAGTCGAACTGACCGTCAACGTCCAGACGACCCGCACCTGCATGACGGCGGCGGAACTTGATCCGGAGACGACAGAGAGCGGCCATGCCTTGCCAAACCAGCTTCACGTTGCCGCCGCGGGTCTAAACACGCTCAAAGTCCGCCAGCGAATGTCTGAACTCCTGCGCGCCCTTCCAGGGTCTTCGCTGGTCAATGCCCCCGCCGACACCGACTTCGCAGACCCGGAGATGGCCGCAGAACTGGAAGACGCCTTTGGCGGGGGCGGTTACACTGCGCTGCAACGGGCGGCACTCTTGCAGCTTGCCTGGGACCAAGTTTCGTCTGGTTTGGACGGACGGGAAGCGGCTTTCGAACTCCATGCCAGTGGTGGGCTGGTGGCATGGCGTGGCCGGTTGCGGGCCTGGTTTGATAGCTACAATGAACTGGCCAACGGCGTATCGGAGTTTATCAACGTGGACATGCCGCCCATGGACCTGACCAGCTTGCAGGAAGTAGCAAACGCGCCGCGTAGAATACCTCGGTCAACGCCGGAAAGCTGATGCCCACTCTTCTTGCATCCAGGACGCTCAGGGAGGTGACTCCAGTTTGAGTGTGGCCGGGCGTTACGGAATTCCTACGACCTAACCAACCCCAGAAATGTCTCGCCACAGGGGCGGAGACATTGGCGGCTTGCAGTCATGGTTATCGCGATTTCCGCGCAGGTCGATTGGGTATAGCACTGGGAAGCATGCGAAGATTGAATGGAGCAAACGACAATTGATAGGAGGATTCACTGATGGCCGAATATGTCCCGTCACCCACCCAGTGGGTACGTGAACAAGTTGAACTGTATGAAGCCAGCGGCGGTATGGAAGGAACAGAACTACGTGACTCTGGGTTGCCGGTAATCGTGGTAACCAACAGCGGAAACAAGACGGGATTCATCCGTAAGACCCCGTTGATGCGAGTGAAGGACGGGGAAAACTACGTGCTGGTGGCCTCCCGCGGGGGTGCGCCCACCAACCCGGTATGGGTGTATAACCTACGCGGCGACGGCAACGTGGAGATTCGAGACAAGGCGGAGGTGTACGCCATGCACGTCCGCGAAGTCACGGACCCGGACGAACGGGGTCGGCTCTGGGCCGCGGCGGTCGCGGCGTTCCCACCATACGAAGAATATCAGCAGCGGACCTCCCGCATCATCCCGGTGTTTGTCGCCGAGCCGGCCTAGTTGGTCTCTGTTATCACTCTCCACAGCCACCCCACCCCCACGGGCCTGTCAGCGCCCAACCCGGCCCCAAATTCTTCGGTGGGACAATCGCTCAACCAGGCCAGTACCGGGACAATTATGGCTGTTCAGGTATTTTGCTGGAACGTCTGGCTCCTGGCGGTCCATCATCGAGTCCCGATCTAAGAGTCTGGACGGTTCGCCCGTGAGGGTGCCCGAGGGTCGGAAGGGGGATTGCTTTAGTTCCGAACCTCCCGGACGCCAGCATGGATGTGGTTGTCACAAGTCCACCGTATTCGGGGCAACGGCAAGGTAATCTTTGGGCAACGGGATTCAAGAGAATTCCAGGGATTAACTCGCCTTTTCGCCGCAATGGACTTCGTGATGTACGTGTCCCGGCCCGCTCGAGGATGCGACTAATCGGGGAACCGATGCAAGCGTTCTTCCAGGCGGCGGAGCGCTTGCTGGGTTGAGCGCAGTTCCCGGCGAAGTTCTTCCCTGGATGTAGTCGTTTCCAACGGTCGCAGACGTTCCTGCCTGGCTTCGTCCAGGTTTCTTATTACGATGGCTATGAATAGATTGGTTAAGATATAGGCGCTGATTATCACAAAGCTGACGAAGTAGACCCACGCCAGCGGCACTAGCTCGACGGCGGTGCCCGTGATCGTGGCCCAGTCGTCCAGCGTCACTATTTGAAACAGCGACAAAACGGAAACGCCTAGATTTCCCCAGTGCGCTGGGTCGTACTCTCCGAAAATTTGCTGCCCGTCAAAAGCATACCCATAGAGGACGATGCCCAGCAAGACCACGATGTGTCCCACACTCGGTATGGAGCGAATCAATGCCGCCAGGATCAAGCGCAGTTCCTGAACTGTTGAAAAGCCCTGAATAAGCCGCAGCAAGCGCACCAAAAAGATGAACATTACGTATGCGGCGACGGACGAGACGGCCATTATATTGATTAACAGAGAGCTAATTGCCAGGAAATCGAAGGCGTTCCAACCATCCCTGAAATACCGGTCGACCCTTGGCCAGAGCGCAAACATCTTGAGAAGCACTTCCAAAACGAGCACTACCATCGTAAGGAGCCAGAATGCCCCCATCCAGGCCACGTACCGGTCAACTAAATCGTCAGAAGTTGCCGTACCCAGCAACGCGGTGCTCCCAATGATGAGTGCGACGAGGAGGTATTCGAACATCCGCGCGTGTACGATACGGTGCGCTAACCCTCGCATGTCCTGACTCCTCCTCGCGGGAAAATTGCCGCTATTCTGCTAACTATTCCAGTGGGGAGAAGCACAAAAGCAATCCGTTTTGGGGCCACTCTCTTGGCGAATTCCGCGGTCACTTCTGTGTTTGCCGTAAGCGCCCTCGCCCGAGTCAATGGTGAGATCCCAGGAGCCGATGCCGCACTCCCTATGAACATTTCATCATCCCCTGTGCTCTCATACCCGCAGCTTTCGCAACCACAACGACACTCTGACCAGCAGCGCACGGTTCAGCAGGGCGACCGCCGCCACGTTGTCGGGAAGGCTTCAGACACGGTTCAGCCTCTGGCCCCCGTACCTGCTCCCCTAACCACCGGCCCACTCCCGACCGGGTTCCACAACTGGAACGTTCAACCTATGCGCTTCTTGGCGCACTCGCTCCTCCTTGTAGTTTCGGAGAGCATCCCCAATCAGCTTGCTAAGGGTGCGGCCCTCCTTCTTCATCACATGTTGCATCCTTTCGCCAATCTCCGGCGGCAGTGAGAAGGTGATGGACTTGGTGTTCCTCGGCGTGATGGGCACGGTCTCTCTATTTGCCTCTTGCGGGGTTACGTTGTCCTTCAATACACCATGCGACAGCTTGCCTTCCTGTTTTCTTGATGGGAATCGCCACCGATAATAAGGCGACACCCGTAAGCGGCACCCTTGAAAAGTGACCGTTTGGTGAATCCTGGAGAGCGGATACGCCTGACCGAGTCCCACTGGCCTATTGAGTATCGCGTGCAAGCCCACAACGACGCAGTCGCCAGTTCGCTATCGAAGTCCCGCTTCATACCGCCCCCGCGACTCAGGTATGCGCTGGGTGGAGGCGGTGCGCTGGGTCTCTTCCTCGGCCACCAGAACGGCGTGGAACTGATGGTAACCGGCCATCTTCTTGGCTAGTTTGCCGCGACCGTCATCCTCGAACACAATGAAGTCGTGGACCGGGGAGAGGAACCGCCGGAGGACGCAGACTCCAATCAGCATGACCTGGAGTTCCATCAAACCACCATCTTGGGGCGCCTCGCCTCCGATGGTGCGCCGGGGCTTGAACCACTCCTTTCCGGCAGTGAGGGCGCCAATGCGGGCGTCCATGCCAGCGGAGACCACCATCGACTCGTTCATCGAGAACAGCGCGGGCAATTCGGACTTGTAGGTCTGGAGTTGGTTCCAAGCGGTCCAGATCAAGGTAACCTAGGCAGACCAGGCGTGCGAGAGGCATCGTCGGGAGCAACAGCAATTTGGGCCACTAACGATCACCTGCCACACTTGCAAGCGCGGCTTTGAGCACTTGGAAGCAAACCTTGGCAGTGTGTTCATCTGGCGTGAAGTTTGAGACCATTTGTTGGTATGGATGGATATAGTTTCTGAAATCCCGTAGCCCGTGGCTGAATTGCTTCACATCCGGCTTTAGAAGGCCAATGTCAGAAGCGACGTCGATGAACTCCCTCAGCGACCATTCGTGAAATTGCTTTACTTTGCCGTCAGGCCATTTGGGGCTCGCCGGCGAACGGTTGAAACTTTCAGGCTTCAGTTGAGCCGCGTCAAGGAGGACACCCTCCAAAACACTGCCGCAAAGGAAAATGACGGCCAGGTGCGCCTGCACGGAAAGAGCCGCGCTGGCCTCTTTCAACCGGCCTTCGATGATCTCGGCCACAAGGGGTTCAACAGGCAAACTCCGAATATTCGGTACCTTGAATTCCTCCTGCAGGAAGCTTTAGACGGTCACCTGCTTTGTGGTGGGGGCTTCGTCCGAAAGCCTGTCAACAATCTGGAGACACTTTGCGAGCGAAACCACTTCGCGTTCGCGGCCATTCAAGTCGCATTCCGCCTCATAGAAATCGAGCATCTCGGACAATACGCGGCTGACAAGCGCGTCGGGCTCCTGTTCCCAAAACTCCCGGAGTTTTCTGGCCTTGGACTTGCCGTAAGTCTGATATTTTTCGGCGTGAATGTCTAACTCGTGGTGCTTGAAGAACCCTGCGAATGTCGCATCGGTGAAGTCAAGCACATAGCCGTGACCCATCCTCAGGATTTGTTCGAAATAGAGTTTGTCGGCGGACGTAAGGCTGCTCATGCGGTAACCAACCCCTGTTTTTCAGATTCGAGAAGACGCAACTCCCTAAAAATCAACTTCGGCAGCAGCGCGTCACGCAATGTTGCAAGGTCACGGTTCTCTGATTTGTTGGTTTCCATCTTATTAAGCATAGGCGCGGTGGGCTAGGAGAAGTAGTCCAACATGTCGTTATCCACCCTTGGGATCACTACCTCGGTTTCGCCTAAGATCTATGGTCGTACCGCCGGATATGCAGCACCGTCTGCACGGCAAGCCATCTGTTCGATATTGTCTGCGTTTGTGGCAGCTAAGTACACGAATTCGGTGTATCAGCGATGAGTTGGGCGAAACCGGTGAGCCCGTCGTTAACAACTAAAGAGTACGATCCGTTGCCGGGTCGCACTGTTCTAAAAATGAAGTCACCTGAGCGCAGGATGCGTCTAGCTCTGCTCGGGGCCTCCTTCCATGTGCAATGCTGAGTGGATCTATCGCTCCCCACTTCGTGTTTGCGAGATCCACATCCTCCAGCTTGTCCGGTGTGTTACTTCGAAACTACGACTCGGGGTTGAGGGATGCACATTGAGCTAGCGGCTTCACCTCCCACCCCTTTGGAATCTCCGCCAACTCTGAGTCCACTAGGAGCCTGTCCAAAGATTCGATCTCGAATACTATAATCGTTGGTAATCGGGTTGGCGGTTACTAAATAGACCTACACATGAACCAATAGCGTTGCTACGAAAGCCATCATCGCCGATATGCGTTGCCATCATTAAACATCGGACAGACTCCTAGTAGTCGATCAGTGTTGGATTGATGGGTAAAGGGACTTCAGCTTGATACGGGCATCCTCAGTTGTGAAGCGCCAGTCCACCCGTATTGCGTCCTGGTTGCGCTGATACTGCCACGCTCCCACCTCCCGCCGCAGGACGCTTTGGTCCGGTATGCGCCGGTCCAGGCATTGGCGGGCCATCACCCCGATTTCAATCTCGGCCATATCCAGCCAACTGCCATGCTTGGGGGTGTAGTGGACCTCCAACCGTTCGGCGATGCGCCGCGCTTCGGCAGGTTCAAATTCCTCGTACAGCGAGGACGGGTGGTGGGTGTTCAAGTTGTCCATCACCAGCACAATACGGTCCTTGTGCGGGTAGTCCTCGTCCACCAATTGCTTGACCACCCGGGCCCAATCGGCTTTCGTGCGCCGGTCCGTCACTTCCACCCGGCGCCACCCTTCCAGCGGAGCGAACAACATGAAAAGGTTGCTCACCCCGTTGCGCTCGTACTCGTAATCGTAGGAGCCCGCCGCCCCAGGCCGGGCCGGACGCGGCAGGCGCGTCTCTTTCACCTGTTGCTTGCTGGTCTCGTCCAGGCAGACCAGAACTTCGTTGTCCCCATACCGGCGCTGATAGACTTCCAGCACGTCTTCCATCGCGCAGACGAACTCGGCGCTGCCTTGCGGAGGAATGCACCAGCATTCCTTCAGCCAAGGCTTGAGTTCGTTTTTTTGAGCGTCTGCCGCACCGTTTCAGGGCTGATGCTCTCCACTATCTCGCATTCGACCAGCCGGTCGGCCAACAGTTTCAGCGTCCAACCGGCCCGGCCTTCCGGCGGTTCTCCGCAGGCCAGGGCAATCAGGTGGGCTTCCCCTTGACCGTCCAGCCGCTTCGGACGACGATTGAGTTGCCGCTTTCGCTCCAAGGCCGCCTCAATCCCTTCCTCCACGCAACGGCGGCGCACCCGCTCCACCGTCGCGCGGCCAATCTGGAGAACCCGGGCAATCTCTTCATCCTTCATGGCCCCCTCCGCATGGGCCTCATCACTCAGCAGCAGGATGCGCCCGTGGGTCTGCTGGTAAGCCGCCGCCCGGCCACGGGACACCAATGTCTTCAGTTCCTGCCGCTCCTCCGCACTCAGCTTGACCCGGTATCTCTTCATCGGCCTCCCCCCTCCCACGCCCCAATCCTCTTCGCCCTATGCTTGGTAGAATACACTTGCTCAGTACTCAATTCAAAAATGTTGGACCACTAGCCGGTCGGGGAAGAAGTCGTAAAGGCTCGCGGGGAGGAAGGGAAGCGACTGACCTGGCCGCCAGTGGCCGTGCTTCTTAGTGCGGATCGGGTCGAAGGGTACGAACCACGACTTGAACAGGACCCGGACCTCCTCCTCCAGACTCTTGTTCATCTGCTTGTTCGGTTCGATTTCGTCGTCCAGCGTCCCTAGGAGTCTGTCCGAGAATTGATTGTTGCTCCGAATATCGCCAGAGTAAGCTTCATGAGCTATTGATATCGGCTGCATGTGAACCAATTAGGGCATCACCAGTATCAATGTAACGCGTTTCGTTGTGGGTTGGTATTTCTCGGACAGGCTGCTAGGATGCGGGCAATGGCGCGTTGTTCTGGGAGCGGTAGTATTTCAATCGGGTATTCCCCGAGTTCGGTGAGAAGAATAGGATCGACGGTGCTTCCATGAACAATCCGTGATCGAAGTGTCTCTTGGAATGCCAGACCCAGGAACGCATAAAGGAGGAAATTTGCGTCAACTAGCGATGATCGGACCCGGAGGAGGCCCATGAGGCAACCCAGACCACAACGAAACCCGCTTGGGATCATCCCTGCCTCTCCGAATCGAGTTTCAAAGGAAAACACTATATCCCCTGGTACCGGTCTTACGCGTCTGGTCCAAGCCCCATAGTCTTCTTCCGAGAGATGCTCGACTGAAGTTAAGTCGAGACGCCCGTCTAACAGGTTCGAGATACTGAGAAACACGGCCCCATTACCGGTTTTCTTCGGCGTGGCATGTGGCCCGTCTAAGATATCGACCAGGTCTCCTAGCACCACCTGTTTCCGATGATTCACTGTGGAAGGTTTTCTCCCCAGGATGCCTAAAGCTGATCAAATCAAACAGATCGCGGTAATCAAGGATTATCCGTTCCATCCTCAGCTGCGCGTGTGGTTGTGCCGTGGGTTGTTCCCGCCGTGGCCCCTGCGGTAGGTGGCAAGTCTCCCGGCTTCCCATCGCCGTGCGGCTTGCCGGGACATTGATTGAGTCTGGACGCTCATAGACCCGCGTTTGCCGTCCTGTTTGTGCTCACCGGCCCGTCGGCTGGGATTATTGGTCACTCCAACGTAGTTGATCCGCCCGTTCTTGCCTTGGAGTGTATATCCCCTCACTCCGCGACTGCCGCCGGATGGTCGTCTTGGTCCGGGTCTTCCGTATCTAGGCATGGTTATCTGTCCCCGACAATGATTTGGTCTGACCGCCTCTGATGGGGGGTGTGCCATGTTCCTCGCAGTAATGCCCGTACACTGCCTTATTGGTATACCGAGTTCGGGACCAACCCCTCCGCAGGTCTTCTATGCACTGACGCGATGGTTGTCTTGAGGTTCCGCTGAATCTCACCCGATTCCCTCAGCTAATGATTTCTCTCCGGCACTTATCCTCCGTTGTCTCCAAACTGCCCCCGCACCTGCCCCGTCCCCACGAATTGCGACAGCAGCCGGTAGTTGCCAAGCTCGCGGCGGATGCGGCCTGCGATGATGGCTGGATGGACGCCGGCTTCCCAGCCCAGCCCAACAACCGCCATCGGGGTCGGGTGGTCCAGGATCTCGCCGTCGCCCCAGATCCCCGGGGGGATTAAGGCGTTCTGGGCCTTCTCGTCGGCGTCGCGTTCCTTGGTGTCGCCCTCGGACTCCATGCCTCGCAAACTGTGGTCGTCAACAAAGCCCTCGTCCTCGGCGCCCCCGTCTAAGTGCAGGCTCACGTGGGACAACTCGTGCAGCAAGGTGAACCAAAAGTTGTCGATGCGGTCGTAGCGCAGCGTCACTCCGACGACGGGACCGCCATCGGGGAGGCGAAGGGCGGCCCCGTCCAGATGCGTCCTGGGCAAGTGTGGCACGTATTCAAAGGCGATCCCATGATCGGCTAGGAACTTCTTGGCACGAATCGGGCCGTCGTCGGACATGCTGAGTTGGGCGACGTCCCGCAGAAAGTCGCGCGTCACCGTGCCCGGCTGGTAATTGACGCTAGACCCCCGTTCCCGCGCTCTGGCCATTACCTCCCAGCACCAGGCCTTCAGGGCGTAGTCGTCGGTCTTGGCGTTGACCCGCCGTTGGTCGTTTTTGCGGTACATCGGCTGGGCGGCGAATTCCTGCCCCCCGGCTCGGTCCATTAGGCGGGAGACTAGTTCTTCGGCGTGGTCTTTAAGCCGGGGAACATTGGGAATCCAATCCAACTTCACCATCGCCCTTAGGGGAAACCTGGCCCATTCCATGGTACGCAAATTGTCCTCTCGGGTAACTTCCGGGTCGCGAAGCAGCACCTCGGCAGGGATTCCCAGATGTTGATGTAGCGCCCTCGCCATGGGCATGGTGATGGGCCGTCTCCGCGCGAGGACTTCGGAGACCTTGGCGCGACTGCCGATAATGGGAATGAGGTTGCGTGGAGTCATGCCTTTCTGGTCCATTTGGAACTCGATAGCGTCGATGGGATCCGACGGACCAATTGGATAGTGGATGGACTCGTACCGCTCGACCAGCACGGTTAGGACGTCGAGTTCGTCGCCCTCGGGTGTCCCAAGGGCAGCGTCAAACAACTCTTCTATGCGGGTCAACGCGGCTTCATGATCCGCTTCGTTCCGTATGGGCTTGATCTCGCTCATCATTACACCGTTTCCACGTCTATCCGGTCATACTCAATGTGGGTCCCCATGAAACGGACATAGACAATTCCGTAAGCGTAGCTGATGGCGATGACCAACCTGTACCGGTTACCTCTAATGCTGAAGATAACTCGGTTAGAACCTACGAAACTGGCTCTGTGGAACTGTTCTCGGATTTCCTGAGGGGTTCGCCAGGAAACCGGCTGGACTGCTTGCAACCATTCTCTAGGGTGCGGTTCTGCATCTAGATGTACCTCCCAGAATTCACGAAGAGCCTTCCTAGAAATGATTCGCACAGCCCAACATCACACTCACGCCAATAGATCAATATTCAATGTTCCCAAATGAGTATGAGTTACTAGAGGCCTCTCCTGATACCGTTGTCAACGGGGGTTTACTGACTGTGCCGGCAAGGGAAAATCAGGCTTCAGGTATGCCGAAGCCCAGGGTCTCCAGGTTGGCTTCGATGGCGCCTTCCAGCTTCGCGGCCTCGGCCTGTTGGTCCCATCACTGGGCGGTTAGGCGCTGCATCTTCTCCTCGAAGGGTTCGCCGTCGTCTTCCTGGGCCTCGGGGCCGACGTAGCGGCCAGGAGTGAGGACGTGTCCCGTTTGCCAGGACGAATCCAGCCATTCCGCGGGGAGCCAGATGGTGTAGGAAGTGCTGGACCCATGCGAAGTTGGCGTTCCCCAGGGGCGGGACGCCATGCTCCTAACGTTTGTCGTCTCGCAGCCGCTCTCCACCCCAGTCGGAGACGTTGAAAGGCGGGTAAGCCAAGATGTAGTCGGCTTTCAGGCCGGAGTGGCGGTCGTTGTGGAAGCTGTCGCCGTGGGCCGCCCCTGTTGCCGTTTCCGGTGGCGTGGGCGCGGATGAAGTTGACGGATTGGACGAACATACGAGAGGAACCGCGGCAGGGGTCGTAGACCCTTCCTCAGTAGGGCTCAAGCACCTCCACCAAAAGCCTCACGACCCGACGCCGGGTGTAGAACTCGCCGCCTTTTTGGAAGGAGACTTAAGCCGAGGAGGTAAGCAATTAGACAATACGATCCTACAGCCCACCGCTGTACGTTAATTGCCGTTTGTCAGATTTGGTCCTGATTTCTACAGCCTATGGAATTGAGGCAATCGTAGAGGCCATCCTTGAGCTTGCGCCTCACCGCGTCAACCGCTGTTCGAACGGCCTCTGGGGTCTCAGCGATGGCAGCCTTCGGCGTCGTACCAAGTAGCTCTGTGAGTGAATCTCGTAGGTCAAAAATTAGTACGCACCATGCTTCAGAGGGATGGGGCCGGCCGGTTTGTGCCGGTGGACGTTCGATCAGTCCGGTTTACCCACGCGCCGTCAATCACTTTCCAACATGGGCTATGGTCCTTCAACAGCCGATCGAACCTGCTACGCATTGGACCTCAACGAAACGACGTGAACGCCGCCCACGCCCGATGCCCTTGCGAGTCGTCCGTCGGCAGTTAACAGAGGGAGACCTTGGGCACGGGCCGCAGCGACGTAGAAGGCATCATAGGTATTCACGCTCTGGTAGTAATGCCAGGCCAATCTCGCCGGTGACCGGTGAGAGATACGGTCCACCGGCCAATGGGTTAGGTCATCGACGGCCATTTCGGCCCGAGCCTCGTCGAGGCGTCCGCCTAGTACCGCCCGGCGTAACACCGACAGCGCCTCCGCGTCAATCAATTCTGGTGCAACCAACGAGGCGCTCTCGACAATGTCGGCCGCCGGCAGGCCAAGGGGTGTTCTCAGGAGATACTCGACGGCAACCGAAGCATCGACAACATATCGGGTCACCCGGTCTCCATGTCGCGGAGAGCGCGTTCCTCCGTGAGAAGGGCGGCCACCTCAATACCGAGGTCGGTCTTCGGCCGTTGGTCCAGACGCTGGCGCCATTCCCATCTGGCTAGCTCTCGTTCTATGGCTGCGAGGACTGCCGCGCTTATAATGCAGTGATTCTCACGAGCGTGACGTCGGAGGCGTTCGTGGAGGTCATCGGGTATATTCTTGACTTGTAAATTCGCCACGTAATCCTTAGAGCATGAATCAAGCATGACATTGATCCATGTCGACTCCTTTGGCCACGCTAGTCTCACCAGCCTGTTTACGTCCATCAACCCCGAGGCCACGCTGTAGGTATAACGGGGGCTCAAGCAGTTCTCGATTCCGGGTCCGCCGCTGGGGATCTTGGAAACGTCGTTGACCCTCAGGGTCTTTTGGTGGCTGAACCAGAAAACGCAGTGGTCTGTGGACACAACGTGAATGCCGCCACAAAGGCCCAACAGGGCGGGGCAGGCGCTGGGACTATGGCGGGCCGTAATGGGCAGAGGGTTTCAATTACCCGATAACCCGCCTGAAATACGCCAGCGCGTTGCCGCCGGCGATCTTCTTGACGTCCTCGTCTGAATAGCCGCGGGCTATGAGGCCGCGGATGATGTTCTTGCCGTCTGCCGGAGACTCCAGACCATTGAGATAGGGCGCCGGAGTGGGCCCGGTGCGGCCCATCACCACTTGGCCCACGCCAACCATGTCGCCGATGCTTGTGTCGGTGCCGATGGCTACGTGGTCTACGCCAACCAGTTGGACCATATAATCGTAATGGTCCAACACGCACTCGATGCTTTGTTCCGGGTCGTTGCTGAGCCGGTTGGGTACGGCGGTGATGCCGATTACGCCGCCCTTTTTCGCACAGGCCAGCAACTCCTCGTCTTTCCTCAACCTGCGGGCCTGAAAACTATCGCTGGCAAGGGTGTAGGAGCCGTCGTGGCTGAAGGTCACCGGGGTATTGGACGCCTCGATCGCATCCATAGCGGTACGGAACGAAGCATGTGACACGTCGACGGCCATTCCTAGGTCGTTCATGCGCCGAACGACTCCCACCCCGAACTCGCTGAGGCCTCCGTCGTTGCGCTCGAAGATCCCGTCCCCTATGTAGGTCTTGCGGTTATAGGTCAGCCCTGCCAGTCTTATCCCAGCGTTATAAAGCACGTCTACCCGGTTTAGCTCATTGCCGATGGCAAGGTGCTCCACCGTGGGCAGGAATCCCACCTTTCCCTGCTGCTTCGCCGACTCTATCTCGGCGGCGTTGTCGACCCGTAGCACGTCGTCATGCCGGGAGATATCCGAAATCATCATCGTGATCTCGTCCAACATATCGGAAAACCGGATGAAGGACATCTCGCTGGTGTGCAACATCCCGCGAAATACGTTGGCTGTTCCAACGGCGGTAAAGCCGCCTTCCCGGACCGCGTCATACCCCCAGACGTAGTCGTCGCTGCGCAGGTACTCCCAGTACTGGTTGAAGTCTTCGGGCAGTACCATCGGATGCTGATGAAGGTCGATAATTATCGACTCTTCCATCAAGCGTTTAAACCTGCTTTCCTGCTGCACGTCGAGCGGTACGGTCATGGAGGGGACACGGCCCATTTGGCTGACGAAGTTAAATCGGCCAGGCGTCATAATGCCAACTCCTCCAATGCGGCCGCGAGTATCGCTTCTACGATGTTAGGGGCATCGGGGCCGCTGCTCTTAATCTTCCAGCGCCCCTTCCAAGTACGAGCGAAAGGCGTCAGGGTCATTGATGAGGGCCTGAAGTTCCATGGACGGCACGCGGTGTGGATTGGTGCGTTCGGTAATATATCTTGTGCTGTGAGGCGGGCCGCCGTCGGCCTCGTCGGGTTCCGACGAACCGGACAGTTCGGCATAGCGTATGGGCTTTCCGTCAGCCTCGTATTCGGATCCTACTATCCACAGACGGCCAAACCGGTACCGTTTCTTGACCTCGGCCTCGGCGGCGCCGCTCCAACTGGTGCCGGTAAACGCAAAGTCCTGCGGGACAAAGCCGAGGTTTTCTTCGATTACGCGGTTGCACCGGTCCAACTCCTCCCGCAACACCTTTCCTTCCGGGTCCTCCGCGGCCAGGTTGGACAGGTTGGGATGGCTAACGGTGTGGGCGCCGATATGCCAGCCGAAGTCGTGAAGTTCCCGAATTTCGGTCAAGGGCATGTGCTCGGGGACCTGGGCCAACGCCAGCGGGCGGGGATAGTCGGGGTCGTAGGGTGAGGTGTAGATGAAGAGGTTCCCTTTGAACCCGTACCGCTCCAGCGTCTGGAATACCTCCCGGCGCATCGAGACAACCGGATGGTCGAAATCGATCATGATTGGCCGTTCCGGTAGGGAGGACGTTCCCTGCCGCCAAGTTGCCAGTTGGTCGTAATTTATCGAATGGAAGCCCAATTCTGCCGCAGTCCTCATCAGCGTGTCGAACCGCTCCTCCGTCAAGGGACTGCGGAGGGCGCCGACGGCAGTGGGGCGGATACCGTGGCACATTGTAATTGGTATTCTCATAACACGCTTGAGAATATCACAGCGGCTGCGAGAACGTAATGCGGACAGCGGAACCGTTCCTCTGGTGCGCAGCCCCTTCCCGTTTTATCGCGAAAGAGGTGGAGGTCCGGCTGAACGCCGAGCGCTTGAGGGTGTATCACGGGGTCTGCCGTCGTGGAATCGAACCTAGTCCCGAACCGTCCACCAAGTTTGTAACCTTAGCCATGTCGATTCGACAAAACACCGACCAAGGCTTAACCCGAACTGCTCAGTCAGGACCTACGCTTCTGAAAGCCAATACAATGGCGTACCGGAAGCGGGGCATTCGTTACGTCGCTTTTAGAGCCCCCATGACTGGCAGCGAGATCCTGGAGTAGTAAGAGTCGGTGACGGAGTCCTATGTACGGAACTTGGGCATCACTTCCTTGGCGAAAAGCTCCATTGAACGCAATACCCTGGAGTGCTCCATACTACCGAAGGACATGCTGGCGCCAAAGTACCCGATACCGTGTTCGTCCCGCAACTTGGTGATACGTTGCACACATTGCTCCGGAGTGCCGAAATAAGCGGTGGCCTCCAGTTCCGACTCGTAACTGGCCGGTGCGACGGTGCGGGTCCGGCGCCAGTGGTCCAGGTCCACATTGATTTCATCGCCGTGGGTCAAGGTGCGCCGATAACCCCCCAGGTCCCGCACCCAGGTCAGGGACTGCCTCGGGTATTCCTGGGCTGCCGGTCCGTCTTCCTCCAAATACACAAACCGGAAGTAGGGCATTTCCTCCAGAGGCAGATTCTTACCGGCAGCGGCGCAGCGTTCAGCATAAAGGGAAAATAGGCCCAGGTTGTCGGCCTCCGGGGTAGAAAAGCTGGTGAGGATGGGCAGGTCCCGCGCTACGGCAACGTCCACGCTGGCGGGCGTTCGGGATACGGCCAGATACACCGGGGGATGGGGCTGTTGAACCGGCCAGGGAGCTATTGTAAGGTCTTTCACCTGATAAAATTCGCCCTGAAAGGAAAAATCGGACTGGGTCCACAACCCCAGAATAATGTCCAGGGCCTCCTGAGTTCGCACGTCGCGGGTGTCAAAGTCGATATTGAAGTTACCGTACTCGTAATCCGCCGAGCCACGTCCAACCCCGAAGTCCAGCCTGCCATTGCTTAGCACGTCCAACATTGCGCTCTCTTCAGCCAGGAAAATGGGATTGTGGAACGGCAAGACGCTGACGCCGGCCCCGATCCGTATCTTCTTGGTACGTGCGGCGATGTGGCTGAGCAGCGGCATCAGGGAGGGACAGATGCCGTACCGGCTGGAGTGATGCTCCGCAATCCAGATCGAATCAAAGCCTACCTCCTCGGCGTATTCGACCTGTTCCAGCAATTCACCAAAGATCCGGCTTTGGGCGCTGGTCTCCCGCTCTGTCCAGGAACCCAGCAAAAAAAGGGCAAACTTCATGATCGACGTGGGCCTCCTTCAAACTGGCTTGAAAGGAATTCTACAGGTCTTAGGGAAGATCTGCTCATCGACGCCCATTTTCAGGCGTACTGCCAAATTGTCCTCACGAAGATTGCCAATGTTTGCGGCGGGACTAGAAACCGACGGCGTAGGCCTCGCACCGCGGGTCCGCGCCGCCCTGCAGCACCTTGGTCTCCGGGTTGCGAGTGATGACACAATACAAGGCTGAACCTTCCCACCAATCGGGATACTGCTCTATCGTGTGGCCCTTCCGCCGTAATTTCTCGGCCACTTCACCGGAAATACGGCCTTCCAACCGCAGCATCCCCGGCTCATATTTGGACGCCCAGTTGGAACTGGGGAAGTTATAGCTATAGAAGCGGGGTTCCTCCACGGCCTCCTGAGGGTCGAGGCCAAATTCCAAGACGTTCAACAGCAGTTGCAGAGTGCCCTGCGGGATATGGTCGCCACCGTGGGCGCCAAGGGCCATCACGGGCTCGCCGTCGCGCAACACCAGAGCGGGCGCGGGAGTGAGCCTGGGCCGCTTGCCCCCTGCGACCGACGCCGGATGGCCTTCGGTGAGCTTGGACTGGGAGCCGCGCAATGAGAACGCCAGGCCGGTGCCCGGAATTATTGGTCCGCCGTTCTTGGTGCCCTCGCTGGGGGTGGAGGAGAAGATGTTTCCATCCCGGTCGATTACGGCGAAGTAAGAAGTCCCGCCGCCGCTGACTCCGGCTGTGCCAACCGGGACCGCCGCCTCTCCGGGGGACTGCGGGGCGCCGTCGATAGTTGCCTTTCCGTTTCGCGGGTCTCCCGCGGGGGGCGTACCCGGCCAGGCAAGGTCCGGATCGATTAGAGACCGGCGCTTAGCCAGATATTCCGCCGCCAGCATTTCATTGATCGGCACGTCCACGAAATCCGGGTCTCCCACGTACTGCTCACGGTCGGCAAAGGCCAAATTCAAGGCCTGGTTCACGGTGTGGATGTACTCGGCGGAATTGTGGCCCATGGACGCCAGGTCGTAACCTTCCAGAATCTTGAGGGCTTGAGGGAACGTCGGTCCCTGGCCCCACGGCCCTGTGCTGTAGACGTCGTAGCCCTTGTAGTTTACCGTCACGGGCGGAGCAACTTGAACATGATACCGGGCTAGGTCTTCCTCGGTGAGCATACCTCCCATCTCCCGGTTGTATGCGGCAATCTTGCGGCCAAGTGCGCCGGTGTAGATGTAGTCTCTGGCCTCCTTGAGCGCGGCCTCCCGGCCTTTCCCGGTGTTGGAAGCCTCCACATCGGCGATTTTGGACAAGGTGGCGGCCAAGTCCTTCTGATAGAACATCTCGCCCTGTTTGGGGGCCCGGCCGCCAGGCAGGTAGATTTCGGCGGTCGACGGGTGCGCGTTGTACTGGTCGAAGGCGGTCTTGAACCGGCCGGCCAGGTAACGGAACATGGGGAAACCGTTTCCGGCCAGGTCGATGGCCGCGGCCGCCACCTCTCCGAAGGTCATCGTGCCAAACTTGGACAGAGACGTTAGCCACGAATCAGCGGCGGCCGGTGTTAAGGACGAGAGCACGCCGGCCGGAATTCTTCCGCCGTGGTTTTTTTGAAAGTACTCGACCGACGCGGCTTTAGGCCAGACCCCGAGCCCGTCAATAGTGGTAACTTCTTTCCGGTCAGCCAGGTATATGACCGTGGGCGCCACGCCCAGGAAGCTGCAGTCATCGACATGCACCACGTTCAACGCTAAGCCGACGGCCACTCCGGCGTCAATCGCGTTACCACCGTTTTTCAGGACTTCCAAACCGGCCATGGCGGCACTGGGGTGGCTGGCTACCACCATGCCGTTGACCCCCTGCATCAATGGACGAAGACTGGTTAGCGTGGTCCCTGTGACTGGCATTGAAAGGCCTCCGAATTAACGATTTTCTAGTTCTTTCGTCTGGCGCCAGATGAAGGTGTTGTCCGTGGGTTTCCCGGGCGGGCTGAAGTCCATCTGCAAACGACCAGGGAAAAGGTTGAGCAAACTGGCCAGCGAGAGTGGCGCCTGCCTAGTTTGACATAGTATCAGATGAGAACGTTGCAGGGGACATGCGCGTAGTCATGAATACGTGCCACTTCACACCGCTGGTCGATGGGGATTCGTCGGGACCGAGTTCCCATGGCAGCGCCTTAACTTGTTGTTGCACTTCGTTTGTGAATCCGGGCAATGGCGGATTGAAGTCGAGATTTCGCTATTTGGAAAATATCTGCACGTAACTTGAAACCCCAACAAGAGCTGGCAGAAATCCAAAGCAGGCGTGTTAGTATCAGGTAGGCCGCACCAGCCAGCCCCGGCTGCGTGAAGGGGCCGGTGTTTTCCTCCGGGTTACCTCCAGCATTCATCCTGGGCCGGTATTTTGGTGGCGGGTCAGATCGGCGAAATTCCTCAAGTCCTTACCCAACGGGAGGTCCTATGCCAGCTCCCAGAGTGATTTACCAACCTAAACCCGGCAGCCCCCTTGACGTAGACCGGGAATTTTACGGACGTTTAGGTCAAGAAACTGAAACCCGGAGCCTGGTCGAACAGTTCGTCGTGCCGATACGCTCCGGTAAGGCCTGGCCGCTTTTCGCAGGCCAGATATGCCGCATCGTTGTGGTGGAAGGGGCGCAGGTGGCCGACTTCAACGCGTGGAACCTGAATAATCCCCGGGAACGGTTCTGGGCGGCCCGTACCAAGCAGTTGCACCGGGCCCACGTCACCACATTCGACCGGCTGTGGTCATGTCTCCCGTACCTGCGACCCATGCTTACCATCACCGGCGACACGGTGGACTACCCCCTGGACGAGCACGGCGCCGGGTGTCATGACCTGCTGGGCACCCGCTGCGATCCATACGTTCACAAACTGCTGAACGGTGAGGACTTCGACTACTGCTGCCACTCAAACCTGGTGAGGGCAATCACTCCGTACCATCTCAACGAGAGCGACGTCCACGATGTGCTCAACATATTCCAAGTAACCGGACTCACCCGGGATGACCGTTACTTCGAGAAGCCTTCACCGGCGAAGCAAGGGGATTGTTTCGAATTTTTCGCCGAGATAGACCTGCTTTGCGCCATTTCCACTTGTCCTCAGGGAGACCTGTCGGTCCAGGTTTGGGGAGAAGACGCTGGCGATCCCATCGACACTTGCCATCCGCTGGGCGTCGAGATTTATCAACCTCGTCCGGGACTCCTGGAAGGCTGGCAGTCGCCTTCAACAGTCGATTACCGTGGTATCCACGGACTTGACCGGCCATAAGTTTCCGGTAGCTCGTCTGCGGTAGGCCGGTCAAATCATCAACCAAGGGAATTAGCCGGGGGAATAGATGATAGTAGTAACGGGAGCGGCGGGAAGGCTGGGACGCAGGGTGGTGCAGTTGCTGGTGGACCAAGACAAAGAAGTCCTGGCGACAGACCAATTGGTTGCCGATGACCTTCCAGCGGAGTTTGTGCGTTGTGATCTCGTGGACGCCAAGGCGGTGGAGGGTATTCTCAAGGACGCGGAAGCCGTCGTTCACATGGGAGCTATCCCCGGGCCGCTGCGGGAAGACCCAAGGGCCATTTTCACGAATAACGTGACCAGCACCTTCAACGTCATGATGTCGGCGGCGGAGTTGGGACTGCGGCGCGTAGTGTTCTCGTCCAGTGCCTTCGGCATGGGGTGGGCCCACGACGGAAACGCTTTCGTGCCCCTGTACCTGCCATTGGACGAGGAACATCCCATGATGCCTTTCGAGCCCTACGGCCTGTCCAAGCAGGTTGGAGAGGATATCGGCAGAATGATCGCCCGCAGTTCAAACACCACGGTCGTGAGCCTGCGGTTTACCAATGTGGCGCTTCCAGAGGTCCAGGCAGAGTTCCCCTGGCCGGCCCCGACACCGGAGAATCCCCTGACACTGGTGATGTGGGCCTACGCCGACGCCAGGGACGTGGCCGAGGCCCACGTATTGGCGCTGGATGCAGAGATAGAAGAGTATGAAGCGTTCATGATCGCCCAGCCTTCCAGTCGTTTCAAAGAGCCTACGATCGACCTTGTCAAAAACAACTTTGGCGACCGGGTGGAGATACGGGAAGGGCTGAGCGGCGCCGCCAGCGTAATCAGTACGGAAAAGGCGCAGCGACTGCTGGGCTGGAGACCTCGCTACGATTGGAGATAAGAGGCAGCGCAGAAGTAAACAACGGGGACGGATAGTCCCGAACATTCCAGGGCAGATCGGCAGATCCGGTCTTCCGACGTGGTCGAGACCCCGACCGGGCAGTACAGACAGACTTACAACCGTATCATGCCCCATAGCTCACTGGGCTGCGGGCCGTCTGCACCGCTGGCCGTACTTCGAGCCGACACTGTCCTTGCAGGATTAACGTGACGGGTGGTACAAAGATCGGGGCAGGTCTGTTGTTGGTCTACGATCCTGTCCGTAGTTAACTGTTCAGCGAAAATGTCCATCCATGAGGGATGTGACATTGAAACAGCGGGAATTAGCGAGACTCCACGTGCTCAACAACGTCCTAGAATACCAGATCCCCATTGGTCAGGCTGCCGAGATTCTCGGGGTAAGCGAGCGCCACGCCAGACGGCTCCTTGACGCTTAACGCCGGGACGGAGCCGCCGCGTTGGCCCATGGAAACCGGGGACGCCGGCCTCACAACGCCGTCCTGGATTCCGAGGCTGCCGCAGTGGTCCAACTGGCCAGGGCCGAGTACGCGGGAACCAACCACACCCACCTGACCGAGCTGCTTCGGGAACGGGAGGGCATAGATCTGAGCCGCCCCACCGTGCGTCGCATCCTGGTCAAGGCCGGTATCGGCAGCCCGCGCAGCCGCCGTTCCCAGCAGCACCGGGTTCGCCGCCGGCGGATGCCTCAAGAAGGAATGCTGGTGCAGATCGACGGCAGCCACCACCGCTGGCTGGGGGAAGGAAGGCCCCGGTTTACCCTGCTGCTGAGCGTGGATGACGCCACCGGCACCGTGCCCGCCGCCCTGTTCTGCCGGGAGGAGGACACTCCAAGCTACTTCCTGCTCATGGGCAAGCTGATCCAACAACGTGGAATACCTCTCGCCCTATACAGCGACCGCCACCCAGTCTTCAAATTCACCGGCGATATCGACCGTTACCCAGCAGGCCCGACCCAGTTTGCCCGGGCGATGGAGGAGCTTGGGATCCGGCAGATCTTCGCCAGATCACCCCAGGCCAAGGGCCGGGTGGAGCGTGCCGTGGGTACCTTCCAGGACCGGCTGGTAACCGAATTGCGTCTGGCTGGGGCCGCCACCATCACGGAGGCAAACCAGGTCCTGAATAGCTTCCTGCCAAGATTCAATGAGAAGTTTGGTGTGCAGGCCGAGCAGGATTGTCCTGCCTTCCGTTCCCTGGAGCAGTCAGTGTCCCTCGATGGGGTCCTGTGCTTCAAGCACCGCCGCAAGGTATCCCGGGACAACACCGTCAAGTACCGCCGGCGCACCCTGCAACTGCTGCCTGACGTGACTCTTCCGACATACGCCGGGGTGCAGGTTGAGGTCCAAGAGGACCTGGATGGCCGGCTCCTGGTGCAATACCAGGGGCAGACCATCCCTTCACAGGAGGCTCCGCCACGTCCGGGCCTGCTGAAAGAAACTGCCGCCGCCCCTCCGGAATCCTCCAGGTTGGCCCGCGGCAGCAACGGCGTTGGAGGCCGGGGCGACTCCCACCTGGCGGCATTGGAAACCGGCGAGGTGGACCGGGACTTGAGACCTCGCAAATCCAGGGCGCAACAACACCGAATACCCACTACCCGCCAGAGGACTCTTTGGGAGAATGTGCAACAGGCCAAGTCCAGGGGACTCTCCCTCAGGGCGATCGCCCGCGAGCTGGGCATCCACAGAAACACCGTCCGGAAGTACGCCCTAGCCGAAAGCCCGCCACTGAGGAACATCAACAACGCAACAAGGACACTACAACCTGAAATGGGAGCGCCCGCCTAAACGGACATTTTCGCAGACCAGTTAGGCGGACATTTTCGCTGGACAACAACACAGGTCAATGAAGAAGAGTCCTACGCCGAGCTGTTGCGGAACGCTGGCGTGCCTACACAAGCCACTCGTTATGACGGGATGATCCACGGCTTCTTCGCCATGCCCACGATGCCGGACCAGAGACGGCGCGTCATGGTCGAAGCAACGACGGCGTTGAAAGCCTCCTTCGCCTTGGTGGGCCAAACCTGACCACCTTTGGGTAGGCACTCGACACAGGATACTCTCAAGGAATTTAGTGGGGACCCATGGAAGTAGGACCTTATATACGTGATTACATGGAAGACTCCGACCGGGCCATGTACCAGCAGGTGGAAGAAGCCGCCGAAGTATGCCGCCGCGCTAAATCGTTGGGGTTTTCGGTCATTTACATGCCCCAACACTACATATCTCATCCCACGGTCTGGATGCAGCCGATGCAAACGCTGGCCCGGCTGGCTCCCGATGCCGAGGGCTTGAAGCTTCTGACCGGCATTCTGTTGCTTCCCTACCACAACCCGGTGGACATCGCCGAGCAGACGGTAACGCTGGACCACATCAGCAACGGGCGGTTCATCCTCGGAGTGGGGTTGGGTTACCGGGTAGCGGAGCTTTCCGCATTCGGAACCAACCGGAAAGACCGGGTGAGCCGGTTCGAAGAGTCCATCGAGCTGATGAAACTATTGTGGAGCGGGGAGACGGTCAACTACGATGGGAAGCACTGGCAAGTACATGACGCCAAGCTGGCCCTGACCCCCGTGCAGGAGCCGCATCCCCCGATCTGGATTGCGGCGCAGAGCCGCGGTGCGGTGCGCCGTGCAGCGGCCCTCGCCGACGGGGTTATCCTCGGGCCGCAGCCGGGATGGAAGGACATCAGCGTCCTGACCCGCCAGTCCAAGGAAGCCCTCGAAGAGCTGGGCAAGGACCCCGCAGGGCGAATTGGCGTCCACCGCTCCATCGCCATAGCCAAGGACCGTGAAACGGCCATCACCGAGGCCAGGGAAATGGCGGCAAACAAAGCCGGTATGTACAGCTCTTTTAACATGCAGGAAAACACCACGGTGGATTTGGGACTTGGAGGGCAGCGGGAGTTGACCGATTGGGCGGTAGCCGGCAGCCCGCAGGACTGCGCCGAAATCATCAACCGTTGCCAAGAAGAGGAGGGCTTGGACTACATTGGGTTGGCCAGCTTGAATTTGCCCAAGGAATTCCCCGCCAAGTTGGAGTACTTGCAACTTATTTCCGAGGAACTGCTACCGCACTTGAAATAAACGTCCCATGCAAATCATGGGAAGCAGGAACAATGGCCCCTATCCCACCGTATCAGCCGCGACCCGTAGGGGCGCTTTGACGCCGCCATTGGAATACCAGGCGGCCTTGATCTTAAAATCGTTCGTGGGCCGAACACCCGCGAGTCTGTGCTTCGTCCGTGAGGAGGTTTACCTATGAAATCAGCCGATCTGAACCTTGCTACCACCGTAACGGGACACCAGCGGTTCCTTTTTGTCAAACTTCCGGAGGGCGACGCGGACTCGGGTCTTGCCGAGGCTATAGGACGCCTCGGGGATGGGATGGAGAACATGCACTACGTGGAAGGGACGCCATCGGCGGAGGCGTTCCGGCTGGGGAGGTTCCAAATTCTGAGGGCGGATCCGGCCATGAGCCGGGAGCGGAACCTGTCCCACCCGGCAGTGATGGATGCCGATGGCCTGGTCCGGCTGGAGGCGGAGGCTTCCGAGCCACTTCTGAAGTACGAGGAAAGCCTCCGAGCCTTGCTCAACCCAGTTGGCGGTAGCGTAGAGACGCTGTCCGGCGTACAAAGGCCTCGCAGCTATACCAGCCACGCCATGACCCAGTACGCTTATGCCCGCGCCCAACAACCCGGCCCTGGAAGCGTTCATCCTCTGGGTGTGGTGACGCCGATGAACAAGAATGCCGAATGGTGGGGCATGGGCTGGATGCACCGGGAAAGCTTTTTTCTGCCCAGGTACGACGCTAAGGAAAACATGGTAGCAAAAGGCCACGCACTGGCGGCGGACGCGGGCATCGCTTCCATAACTAGACGACTAGTGCACGCCCCCGAAGGGTATGGCAAGGAGGGAAGCTATGACTTTGTGGGGTACTTCGAGTTTGCCGAAGCCGACGCGTCCACGTTCAGTGCGGTGATGGCGGCCTTGCGAGATGCTGAGCAGAACCCGGAATGGGGTTACATCAGTGAAGGCCCGGAGTGGTGGGGCAGAAGGGTGGGGGAGCCAGCGGGCCTTTGGGAGCAGTAAAAATCCCAACCCTGGTGAGTATCCATCCGCTCCCCTGTCTCCATCTTCGCTTCCGGCTTTTCTGCCGCTTGTCCCAAATTTCTGGTTGGCCGCGTCAGGAGTAGTGTTGGTTCCTTCTACAGTTCAACCACTACCTCAAAAGTTCTGTCTATAGTCCCCTTGGGCCCACGAAACTGGACGAAATCAAGAGCCTTGACGATCACCTTTACTCTGGCAATGTATTCGACGCCCCTATCCCGACCTAGCCCCCGGTGAATCGCGGCTGGAACCGCGAGGGAAGCCCTTCTGGTCAAGGTTAAAGCTTCCAGCCCTTGTCGACACAGCAGGGGCATTGCCTTCGTGAAGGTCAGCAGCCAGTCCGGTTCACGGCGAAGCAGGTTGTGCTAGCAAGAGAAGGCTATGGGGCCACGGTCATGCATTCTCCAGCGCGTTAGCCTCCGACATCCGGCCCCCCAACCTTGGATCGAGAATGTTGCAATTCGGGTTGCCCGCGTCGTCACCCAGTTTGGGGGAAGGGTTCCACCACGGTGCTCAACGGGCTAGAGCCGCCGTGGAGTGGTGGACCACAGACTCATTGGAGAAGTCCCTGGTTGATGAGGGGTGAATAGCCATCGACGCTCTGCCACCGCAACGGGGCGCCTCTAGATCAAGATTGGTAGCCCTGTTCCCAGGCAGTACACTAGTTTGAGATTGGCTTCTACGCGCCATTTCCGGAATCGCTGCTGCCGAGGGCCTGCGGAAATCCGCTGGTGCGGCGAGTGCACCTTAAGCTGTCAACACCTGGCAGTGAGGGTTGCCTGGAACAACCAAATTTGCTTGTCGCAACTGATATCAATACCCTGACCTCATCCCCTTTTTCGTAAACCAAAGCTCCGGGCGTTGATCGGAGCAGATCTAGTACCGACACAATCTTTCATGCAGCACCCGCCCGAATTTAGCGACCGCGCCTTTCGGCCCAGGCATTCCCTTGACCTGACATGGATCATCCCGCTGGGCGCGGCGGGCGTCTTCCTTTTCCTGTTTGGCCGGTTCTGCCTGGACGTTTGGCCTCGCGACGTCCCAACCCTAGACTGGAGGGCTGCGACTCTTGGTTTGTTGGCCTTGGCGGCAGTTGTCGGCGTCGCGTTCGAAGATGTAACGAAGGACTTGGGGAGAGACTACAGTAAGGCACCTGCGGTCGACCGGTTGACTCCGGCCTCGACCGCCGCTCGTTACCCCGTGAAAGTGGCCGTGTTCGGACTTTGCTCCCTCGCGGCGGCATCGGCGCTAAACAAGGCAGCCCGGCGCACTCGCAGGTCGCGGGCGGCCGCCGTTGTCATTGCCCTGGCGGCAGTCGCCGTGACCGCCGCAGCAACCCGCGCCCTACTTTCTGCCCATCTGGGGATATCGGATGGGCCGGCTCGTGTCGGTTCTGACTACGTTTCCTACTGCGAGCTTAAACCCGCCGAGGCTTACTGTGCCAGGGAAGGCCCCACGCTGTCCGACTATGGCAGGCCCTTTGGCGAGTTTACCCCGCTGGTGGGACTTACTCTGGCAATAGGGGTGGGCATTCCACGGAATTCGAGCATGTGACCGAGGCCTGCTGTATAGCCTCGCTCGGTCGCGCCGGAAATCCTTAAGGTGAATTAGCCAGCCGGTCTCCCGTTCCTGACGTGGCTGCCGGGCCGCACCTTCTTAGCATCCTGATTGACGACAATGCCCCCGGAGCTTTAACTTACCCTCATTGTACCCAATGTCCAATTAATAGAAGGAGGCTGGCATGACTATCAGCAAGCAGACCAGCTATGAAGTTGAAATCGAGGACGTAGAATATCTCCGGCACGGCGATTCGCCCCTGCTGGCCCGTCTCTTCAAGCCCCAGGGCGACGGACCTTTTCCGGTAATGGTCGAGTTGCACGGCGGCGCCTGGGTAAGGGGAACCCGTGAGAACGGCCACGTGGCCAACGAAGCGTTGGCCAGGAACGGCATCATCGTGGCGGCCTTGGATTTCCGAGTGCCCCCGGCAGCATCTTATCCCGCCTCTTTTGCCGACATCAACTACGGAATCCGCTGGTGCAAGAACCAGGCCGAAGGCTGGAACGGCATCTCGGATAAAATTGGCGCCATGGGCACTTCCAGCGGCGCGCACCAGGCCATGCTGCTGGGTATGCGGCCCAATGATGCCCGCTACGCTGCCATACCGATGTCTAACGGGGCCAGGGCAGTGGACGGTGCCTTGGGCTGTGTGATTATGGTCTCTCCGGTTATCGACCCGCTGGGACGCTATCATTACGCCAAGGGTCTCCGAGACGATGTCAAGCCCCCCGAGTCCGTTGGCGAGGGGACCGCGGCCATGCATGACATGTACTGGGTGACGGAGGAGGCAATGGCCGAGGCCGCCCCCGCGCGCATCCTGGCCGGTGGAGAACGCACTGAACTGCCTCCCACGCTTTGCATGGCCCGCATCTACGAGGCGGCGCATCCCCGCCCGGACCTAGACGAGTTCATCGCGCAATACCGGAAAGCCGGTGGGCAGATCGATGTGACCATCTTCGACGGTGAAGGCGAGGGACTGCTACGGGATCTTTCCACGGAAGTGGCGCAGCAGGTGCTGGAACAGATGACCGCGTACATCCACCAGTACCTCGGCTAACCCAGCCATCCCGGAGTACAGGGGCAATCAGCAACGGCGGACCGGCCTGAAGGGCTGAGTCCGCCATCTCACTATCGGGAACGCCAGGCGGGCGCCCAATTCCAGGCCCGGCAAATGAGTTGATTATGTCCAGTCAGCGCGAGGAAGGGGACGGCCCCGACTTTCTGCGTATGGAGGACGCTGGCGAACCCGAGTCCACCTAACGAGAATCAAACCATTTAACAGGCCAGGCTCAGAATGTCTTCCTCCAACCATTTCACCTGCTCTGGTTGTGGGAGGCGTGACAACTCACGCAGAGTACCGTGGCCAAATCCTCGCGCCCAGATCGGGTCTCCGAGCGAGAGATCGGCCTCCTTCACTTCAGGCAGTAGCTCCAGTAGGCTGAGTGTCTGGGTAACCCGCGCCCTGGAAACGCGGAGTTGATGAGCGAGTTCAGCCCTTGATCCCGCCTCTCTTTTTTCTAGTCATCCCTGCCACTCCAGGGCCAACGTGATAGGATTCGGCCGTCGAGGGCGGCTTGTTTTGGGTTGGGGCAGAGACAACGCAGGTTCGGGGAATTTGAACGGGGCCCAGAAATAAGTGCGTAATACTGGGATTCCTGGGGAGCCATCTCGCCTGGTATTAAGAACTTCTTTCGTATCGGTTAACTCCCCACCCGAGATAAACGGGTACGGTGTATTCAATCCCCACTTCGGTCTTGGCGTATTCCACCCTTCTTATGAAAGATTGCAAGAATGTCTTGCTTTCGAGGAAGGTACGACTCCCCAATATTTCTTTCATTTCGCCTACGGGTTCGTTAGGATCAAGGGAGTTGCCAGATTCAGTGCGAGAAATAGAATCCCCCAGCGCGTTCAGGCCAGGTCGGAGGGAGACCTTGAAACAGCCATAGTGCATATTAGGCGGGCGATGGAGCTTCAACCGGAGAGCGCCGAGTATCACTTCCATCTGGGAGCACCCCTTGGAATGGCTGGAGAGTTTATCGAGCGTATCCAGGAATGCTGGATAGCGGCGCAACTCGACCCTGCGTGGGCCTTGGATGTTCTTCACAGGGTCATTGAACTGGAGCCGGACCATGCCCTCGCATTGGAGATTGCCGCCCACTGTGCCTGCATGGTCGGTGACCGCAGATCGGGAAGACAATGGGCTAACCGGGCGGATGATCTAGGTCTATCTGACACCGATAAGGACTGGAGGGCTGGAAAGTATCGCTTAGGCGACTGGGGTGGACCCCATTAGTTGGACAGGATGGGGACTGAATTAAGTGAGAGTCCTGGTGCTCCTGAATCCAATGCGCCCACCGGGACTTCTAACCACCCCTATGCCCCCCCGGGGAGCTCAACGGTATTTAGCCGGGTTCGATATCCAGGGATAATGGACTCGACACAGGCTCTAGGCCTGGCTACGCTTATGTCCCACCTTTTTCCTGGATCTCCACCTCCAATGTCGTCAGGCTTGGATTCGAACCCGAGTTTACCCAGCTCAGCCTGCCCCTGCGCAACGGACGTGGATTCCAACCTTCGCCGGAGAGACAGTAGTATTCGGAATGGCTCGGGTGGGAGCGAAGTGCCTCCAGGCTAGAAGAATTCCCGGCCGGCGATGTCGGCGCCCTCGCGCATGGCGGCTAGTTTGAGCCAGACGATCCCTTTGTCTACCCGGTTGGAGCCCGCCGAGGTGTCGAAGCCGCAGTCAGCGCCAGCCATGACCCGGGTGGGGTCGCCCCTCCCCCCGCCCCCCGCCGCCTGCACCGCCAAGCGCAGCCGGTCGATCACTACTTCGGGGTGCTCGACGCAGTTGATTCTGGTGTCGATTACGCCTGCCACCAGCAACATGTTGTCGGGCAGCGGCAGCTCCCGGTAGACCTTGTATTCGTGGGCGTGGCGTGGGTTGGCCATCTCCATTACCAACGCGCCGACCCGGGCGCCATAGACGATGGGCAGGATGTCCGGGAGGGGCACGTGGAAATAGTGTGGCCCTTCCCTGTTGCCCCAGCAAACGTGAAGCCGCACCCGGTCTCTGGGGATGTTTTGGATGGCGTGGTTGATCGCGCGGATGTTCAGGTCCACCACCGCCTGGAAGCCCTCCAGTGGCTCGTCCTGGTAGGAAATGTGGCGTTCCATGGCTAGGTCGGGGCAGTCTAGCCGCAGTGCCAACCCCTTTCCTACGACCAGTTCGTATTCCTTGCGCATTTCTTCGGCCAAGGCTAAACGTACTCCTCATACGTGTCGTAGTAGTCGTTCCTCATGGTGAGGGCGATGATGCCGGGCGAAGCCGCGGTCATGAAGAGTTCTTCGTGGGCCGCGCCTGAATCCGCCACCGCCCTATGCAGGTCGTCGCATTCCTGCTCGGCGACGTCCAGCCTGTCGTAGGAAAGCGGGGCGGTACACGTGGGCACGTTCCGCATCAATTGGACGACCCGCGGCCGTTGGATGGACGGGAATTCGTTTTGGTCGCGGTGGCCCCGCCGGGTCCAACTGCCGCCAAAGCCGGACACTCGCTGGGCGACGTAGGTGGAAAAGCTGACTCGGGATTGTTCGCCCCCGTTGATAACGTCGACGCCGGCTGCCGCTTGGGCGCGGACGACGTCGCCCGTGGCCCCACGGGTCGCGCCCGCAAAGGCGTCCGCTCCTACCGCTTGGCCTCTGGAAACCACTCCCAGTATCTCCACCAACTCGTCACGCCGAGGAAGGCTGCCGCAGTGGGTGGTTAGGATGCGGTGAGTGCTACATTTCATCGTTGTTTCCCTCGGAGAACCTAGAGATTGCGCGGAGGACTCCAACACCCGGAAACCTTTGTGCTCTCGGTATCCTCTGTTGCTAAATTACCGGCCTTCTTTGATGAAGTCCGCCTAGCGTTAGGCGGTCATGATAGTGGTGGCGTTGGTGTTGGCCCGGATACAGAGAGGCCAATTTGTCGTCGGAGGGCATGATGCGGTCCAGCACGATGCCAGTGAAATATGGGTGTTCCTCGGCAATCCTGACGCCTAAGCGTATCGCCTCCCGATGTGACGCAGGTCTTCCTAATCCTGGTGATAGATGTAGTTCAAGAAGGGTTGCTCGTGCCGGTCGGTGGACTGCGGGGTGAACTCGCCCTGCCCCAAGCCCATTGCCAGGCTGGCGCCGAATCCGATGTAGTTCAGGTCTTCGTCGACGGCCACCTGAGCGGACTGCTTCACGCTCACCACGACCTTTTGCGTATAAAGCAGGCGCTCCAACCATCTGAGCAAACCGCCCATATGAGGAACAACTACGCCTAGAATACAGGTGCCCCGGCGTTCAGAGTGTCCGAGACTCTTCGATAGTATAGGCTCAATACTCATAACCATACACCCTCGCAAGCGTTGGAACCCGGAAGATGATGGACCAACACCCGGCGGGCGAAGTGACCCAATGCGGGTGTGACCAGAATAGCCGATCGCCTAGCATAGCCACTAGGAGTCTGTCCGATATTTAATGATGGCAACTCATATCGGCGAGAATGGCTTTCACAGCAACGCAATTGATTCATGTGTAGGGCTTTTTAGTAAACGCCCAACCGATTCCCAACTATTATCATATTCGAGATCGAATCTTTGGACAGGCTCTTAGTGCTCAGTTAACATGGTTTCAGCAAATATTTAATAAATGGACCAATTAAGCTATCGTGCGTGGTGGAAAGTGTTGATGGCGGGGGTGGCAGTGATGGTCAGGGACAAGTACGCAGTGCGGCTGCAGCCGGAACAACGGGAAGAACTCCAGCATTTGATTCGGGTGGGGAAAAGCTCCGCCCGAGTGATCGCCCGAGCGCGGATTCCGCTCAAGAGCGACGATGGTTGGGCAGCTCCCCAGGTGGCGGAAGCCCTGGATGTGGCGCTGGGCGCCGTGTATCGGATCAAGCAGCGCTTTGCCGGGGAAGGGTTGGCGAGGGCCCTGCAGGACCGGCCCCAGGCCAACCGGCATCGGAAGTTGGATGACCGGGGCGAGGCGCACCTGGTCGCCTTGGCCTGCGGCCCAGCGCCGGAAGGACATGACCACTGGACCCTGCGCCTGCTGGCCGGGAAGGTAGTGGAATTGGGGTTGGCGTCCTCCATGTCCCATGAGGGAGTGCGTAAGCGGCTCAAAAAAACGCTCTCAAGCCGTGGCAGAAGAAGGAGTGGTGCATCCCCAAGGTGAGCGCCGAGTTCGTGGCCAACTTCGTGGCTAACGTGGAGGACGTGCTGGACCTGTACGCCGAACCGTATGACCCCCAAAGGCCGGTAGTCTGCTTTGACGAGACCTCCACCCAGTTGTTGGCCGAGACCCGGCCCTCTCTGCCGCCCCGGCCGGGACTTCCGCTGCGGCAGGACTACGAGTACCGCGGGGAGGGTACGCGCAACCTGTTCCTGGCTTGTGAGCCGTTGACGGGCTGGCGGCAGGTGGCGGTGACCCAGCGGCGCACCATGCGAGACTCCGCCCATCAGATGCGGTGGCTGGTGGACGAAGCTTACCCGGAGACTCCGGTGGTGCGGGTGGTCATGGACAACCTGAACACTCATCGTCCGGCGTCCCTGTACGAGACGTTCCCGGCGGCGGAGGCCCGGCGGATCGCCAAGCGGCTGGAGTTCCACTATACCCCCAAGCTTGGAAGTTGGTTGAACCCCGCATCAAGTACGGGGCAGGCTATGGCCGAGATTGTGTTCAGTGTACTGTCCCGCTCCTGCTCGAAACAGCGGCTCCCCGACCAGGAGGCGCTCCAACGGGAAGTCCAAGCTCTGGTTAAGGAGCGCAACGCCGCCCGAGCCACCATCCACTGGAGGTTCAACACCCAGGATGCCCGAACCAAACCTCACCGCCTTTACCCTTTTGATTCCACCGTTGACTGACTACTAGCCAAGTCATAGGGGCGATGAAGATTGTTTGGGTTGCAAACACCGCCCTCCTCCACTATCTGCGCATACCTTGTTTGGTTTAGGTCATAGTTTGCAAACACGCCCTCGTAGTCCTTGTCTCCCAGGTTCGAATAATCCGGGAAAGACGTGACGCAGGCGGCGGCGTGAAATACACAAACCTTAAAGACGTCAGATTTGATCTCGTGGAAGTCCCATTCGCTGCCTTGGCGACTCCCGTAGATCATCCTGATCTCGCTTCTCTCATCGGTAATTCGGATTGATTATTAACATTCAGCCGCATGCTACGGTTTGGGTACAGTCTAGTCAGGTTGAGAGTAACGCATAGCCTGGGTGAGCAAATCACTCTCGGACAATGCCCTGAGCTACATGCTTCGCCGGGTAGAGATGCCCGCCGTGGTTCATGGATTCACAAGCTCATTCAGGGATTGGGCAGCTGAGAACACGGATGCGAGTTTCGCGGTGATGGAGCTTGCCCTCGCGCACGGAGTAGGCTCCAGCGTAGTACGGTCTTACGCCCGATCAGACCTGCTCGAGCGGGGTGGGAATTGATGGACCAATGGGCAGTCTACGTGGCGAAGGGAAAGCGCATGTGATAAATCCAGACTGTTGACAACCAAATCGTAAGTTATTATTTGTCAGCATTTGCGGACGCTTTCCCGCATGGCTGCTCCATAGACACGCTGCCCCTGTCTTGGGTCAACAAGATGCGGCTACACCCACCTTTGGCCCACACCCCGGGAAGCCTGCCTTCATGACGGTCCTCGCGCCCGGCAGTTGTCCCAGGGAACAGACCTCAGTCCGATACACGAAGCCTCTAGGCCGGCGGCCTGATTCAGAGGGTTGATGTTAGAATAGCGCATCAATTGATCCACTGACCCACCGCCGCCGGGCGCCCTCGCGGCGGCGGGAGTTAGGAGGCCGGTATGGACAATCTCCTCGTCATATCTTCGGATTCCCACGTATTCGAGCCGCCCGACCTGTGGACCGAGCGCATCGATGCGGAGTTCCGGGAGCGCGCGCCGCGAATGCAGCGTGTGGGAGACGCGGATCATCTGGTCATTGAAAGAGACCAGATGATCGCCGGCATCGGCCTCATCTCCAACGCCGGAGCCCGCTTCGAGAACCCGGAACAGATCTCCGCTCACGGACGTTTCGAGGACGTGAATGTTGGCGGATACGACCCCGACCAACATATCCGCGACATGAAGATTGACGGCATTTCCGGCGAGTTGCTCTACCCTTCGCAGGGGCTGTTCTACTTCAGGGTCGCCGACTCCCGCCTCATGTCGGCCATCTTCCGCACCTACAACGACTGGCTGGCGGAATTCTGCGCCACTAACCCCGACCGCCTCAAGGGCGTCGCCATGATCAACCTGGACGACGTTTCTGAAGGCGTTGCCGAGTTGGAGCGATGCGCCAGGCTGGACATGGCGGCGGCGATGATTTCCGAGTATCCACAGGCAAACCGGCGTTACGACAGCCCGGAGTACGAGCCCTTCTGGGCCGCCGCCCAAGACCTGGAAATGCCGGTCAGCCTGCACACCGCCACCCGCCGCGAGGGCCGGAGCTGGGGGGCCGGCGCGACGTCGGTGCGCGACGCCAGCGGGCGGGCCACCAAGGTTTTTTACCCGGCGACCTCAATGTGCGACATCATCTTCTCCGGCGTTTTCGAGCGATACCCCAGGTTCAAGCTGGCCATCGTGGAGTTCGAGCTTTCGTGGGTGCCCTATCTGCTGAACTCCATGGACTACACCTACGTGGAGCGGCAGGAAGAAGCCTCCTACCGCTTCAAGGGTGACATGCGGCCCAGCGACTTCCTCCACAACAACGTATATCTCAGTTTCCAGGAGGACGCCGTCGGGATTCGCCTGCGCGACATCATAGGCGTTGACCGCCTGATGTGGGGCAGCGACTACCCCCACTCCGAGTCCACATTCCCCCGCTCCCGGGAGGTGCTGAGGGAGATTCTAGACGGTGTACCCGTCGATGAGCAGGCCAGCATCGTCGGCGGGGCCGCGGCGGCGCTCTACGGGTTCGACATTGAGAAGGTGGCAGAGCCCATCGCCTAATGACCGGGCCGGTGGCGGGATAATCATTCCCAGGGGGGTCACTCACGCTTGCGAAGGGGAATGGAAAACGTTGCTCTAGGACCAGGGGCAACCTCTCCTTCCCCGGTCACACTGGCGACTGACACCGCTGGCCGCATTGGGCACAATGACCGCATAAATGCTCAATATCTGGGCGCTCTTGAGCACGTCCGCGGAGCCTGTTAACACATGCATGGCCAAGTGTTTGACAATCCGAACCCGCCACTAATTCTTTATTGGTGGAAGCCCAGGTGCGCCGGCCGCCCCGGTCGGCGGGCAAGGACGTCCGGAGTGAGAAAGACCCAGAGGCCGACTGGACAGGTAGCCACCGTGGGGCGCGGTCCCACTTTGGATACAAGGTGCATCTGGGTGTGGATGCCGTGTCGTTACTAGTGCGGCGGGCAGCGCTGACTCCGGCCAAGGTGTGCGAGAGTGAAGTGGCCGAAGTCCCTCCGCCCCTCCCTTTCACTCCGGCGGAAGGGGAAATACCGGCCCGTCCGCTTGTTCAAAGGACTCCGAAGGCGGGAATCCAGAAATGCCAATGATACGGACCGTTGCTGGTTGCAAACGCTTCTGGATTCCGGGTTGAGCCCGGAATGACGGGCTTCTGAACTGCCACGTTGCCCAGGGTCTTTTAATTGTCCAATCCTCGGCCCGGTGATGGATAGCCCCCCCTTTGGCGAAAGGGGGGTTGGGGGGATTTTCCGCTTCAGGCACGGACCGTTTCGAGCGTAAGTTGGCATCGAGAACATATTACACGACTGGCGAATCAGTAGCCGGGGAGCGGAATAGATTCATCCAGCATGTCTGACCCCGAAAAGATGGGAAATCCCCCTTAGTCCCCCTTTTGCGAAAGGGGGAGACTTATGCGCTTCCCTGACAACTAAAAGACCCTGACACGTTGCCAGGCTCTTGTTGACACTCGCTTTCGCCAATCCTAAGATGTCATGAATGAGCGCTTAGTTTAGTCCTTCGGGCCCGATAAACGGAGGGTAGTAATGCCCCACCAAGAAGACATTGGATTGATGGCCCACTTGATGAGACGCGCGGGCTTCGGTGATCCCCGTGAGGAACTAGAGGAGCGTGCCTCCAAAGGCTACGAAGCCGTGGTCGAGGAGCTTCTGTATCCACAGCGGCAGCCGGCCATAGACGACGAACTGCTGT
The DNA here is from genome assembly GCA_965205385.1 of Dehalococcoidia bacterium. GTDB lineage: Bacteria > Chloroflexota > Dehalococcoidia > Lucifugimonadales > UBA3495 > CATOSP01. The sequence goes on along the minus strand of CBDBGS010000008.1, from coordinate 467,593 downwards.
ACCGGTTCTTCCCGGGTTATGAGGGGGCCGGGGCGCCGCCAATTAATCAGGCCGATTGGGTGTTCCGGATGATCAACACCAAACGGCCTCTGGAAGAGAAAATGGCCCTCTTCTGGCATCAGTTATTCGCCACCAGCAACTCCAAGGTGGACAATCCACCGGAGATGACTCGCCAGATTGCAATGTTCCGTGAATACGGATTGGGCAGTTACCGGGACCTTCTGGTAGAGCTTGCCAAGTCACCAGCCATGATCTTCTGGTTGGACAACCACGGCAATCATGATGGCGCCATAAACGAAAACTGGGGCCGAGAGCTGTTGGAGCTTTTCTCCCTCGGAGTCGGTAACTACTCAGAGGATGATATCAGGGATGCAGCCAGGGCTTTCACCGGATGGACGATTGCGCCTAAGATTCCCCGTAATCCTTTAGGCCGTTTTTACTGGCAATTCGAGTACAAACCTGAGGATCACGACTATCGGGAGAAGACCTTCCTAGGGTATACCGGGAACTTCAATGGCGAAGACATCGTGGACATTATCGTGAATCAGCCGGCTACGGCCCGGTTCCTGGCCCGCCACCTCTACAGATTCTTCGTCGCCGACGAGCCCCATGTGGCCAGTTGGAACATTACACCACCCATTGATCCTGAAGCCATCGAGTTGCTGGTGGATGCCTACAATGAGTCCCGTGGTGACATCCGATCTATTTTACGAGCATTGTTCAACTCAGAGTTCTTCAAGAATTCCCGCTTCGCCCGGGTGAAAAGCCCGGCTGAATTGATCGTTGGCACGGTGCGTATGGCGGGCAACTATAACGGCTTCAAGCCAGGATTCAACAATCTGGCGTTGGAGTGCAATTGGCAGGGACAAGAGCTTCTCAATCCTCCCAGCGTGGAGAGTTGGCACACAGGCTCCGAATGGATCGACCCTGGCGTTTTGATGCGCCGGGTGAATTTTGCCGCGGGGATATTTGGAGACACCTCGCTACCCGGCGTGCAGGCTATCATCAAACGGGTGGTGGTGAATGTGCAAGGGAATCTTTCACCGCAGGCGATAGTGGCAGCTTGTCTTGATGCGATGGGACCGTTGGAAGTCAGTGAGGCGACTCACTCTGAATTGATGGTCCATGCCGAAAAATGTGGCGATTTGGCCTGGAGTACCAGAGAAGAACTCAGCGCTACATTTCGGAATGTGAGCAAGATATTGACCCTGATCGCCGCCTCCCGAGACTTTCAGTTTGCCTAGGAAAGTCGTTACGACTAATGTGGAAGGATATGAAAATGGCATCAACCCATAAAGACCCCGTGCTGGTCGTATTAGAGCTTACAGGGGGCAACGATTACCTCAATACGATCGTTCCTTATAGCGATCCTCTGTATTGGGATAACCGGCCCAAGGTTCATATCGCTGAAGACCAATTACTGCTTATAGATGATGAACTGGCATTCCGGTCTGATACGGAGCCGTTGAAAGATATCTACGACAAAGGGAACATGGCAATCATTCACGGAATCGGATTTGAAAATTCACCCCGTTCGCACTTTCGTGCCATGGACATCTGGCATACCTGCGAGCCGGATTCCATCGGGATTAACGGCTGGCTCGCCAAGGTAATCCGGGACTTGGATCCTGGCGGCGAGAACGTGCTAAAGGGAGTGAGCTTAGGCCAAGGGTTGCCCCGGGCGCTAACCATGCCGGGGATTCCTGTTACTTCTGTCAACCACCTTCCTACATACGGCGTGCTCAGATCGAATCCGGGAATCGCGTCCGAGCAGGAGCGGGTCCAGTTATTGGACAGCTTCGCCCGCATGTACGCTCCCGCCATCGGCGCCGGACCGACCATGGAATATCTGGGGCAGGCAGGACGGGATGCGTTGAGAGGAGCTGACATCATCCGGGTTGCTCCCGAAACCTATTCTTCAAACGTAGAGTACGCCAATAATCCCATCGCGAGACGCCTCAGAGACGTGGCCCAGGTGCATCTGGCCGGTCTGGGTACCCAGGTCTTTTACACGTCCTACGGGCCCTTCGACACCCATTATGACCAGATGGGATCACATACCAAAGTTTGGATAGACGTTTCCGCTGCCATCAACGACTTCTTCGCCGACCTGCGTGAGCACGACGCGTCAGACGAGGTGGTCATTATGCTGTTCAGCGAGTTTGGACGCCGCGTCCGCGATAATGGCACTGGTACCGACCACGGAGCGGCTGGGGCAGCGTTCGCCATCGGCGACCGGGTAAATGGTGGAATGTACGGGACCTATCCGTCGTTGAAACCGGGAGATCTCACTCAGGGAGACCTGGCGCCCGACTACGATTTCCGTGGCTTCTACTCCACTTTGGCGGACAAATGGTTGGGACTCGACCCGGTACCTATCGTCGGCGGCAACTTCGAGCAAATGTCCTTCGTGTAGATTTATGATCCTTAATTCGTTCACGGGAGAGCCGATATGCTGACCACCACCGCCGCCGGCCGGGTGTATGACTACAGCTACTGCATCGGCATGTACAGTCAGTCCGGCCGGGGATTCTGGGCTCCCCAAGATTTCGTCTTGGGATCGAACGGTCGAATTTATGTGTTGAGCCGCGGTGTGGAACAATTGGGTCAGCGTGTCAGTAAGATCAACTTTGACCACCAGTTTCAAGGCCAATTCGGCTCCGTCGGCGCCGAAGACGGGCGCTTTGTCTGGCCCCGGTCCATTGATTTAGACCGTCAGGGCCGAGTGTTCGTTTCGGATGAGTATGTCAACCGGATAACCATATACGATGAAGAGGGCGCTTATCGGTATCATTGGGGCAGGTCCGGCAGCGAAGCCGGCCAGCTAAACGGACCGTCAGGGATTGCTTTCGATTCCCGCGGAACGATATGGGTTGTGGACAGCTTGAATCACCGGGTGCAAAGTTTCAGCCTGATCGGTGAGTTTCAGTCCACGTTCGGGAAGCAAGGTGGCGGCGACGGAGATCTGCAGATGCCATGGGGCATTTGCATCGACCGTCAGGACAACATCTACGTCGCGGATTGGGGAAATAACCGGGTGCAAAAATTCGCCCCCACTGGAGAGTTGCTCGTGAAGTTCGAAGGCTCCAGCGCCGGGGTGGGCTCTCTCAAAGGGCCATCCGGTGTAGCTGTGGACTCAGATGGGGATGTATACGTAACTGACTGGGGGAACCACCGGGTCCAGATATACGCCGCCGACGGCCAATATATTGCCGCGTTGGCCGGTGACGCCCAAGAGCCTTCGCCCTGGACCCAGACCTACATCGACGCCAATCCGGATATCATCAAAGCCAGGCGGCGGACAGATCTGGAGCCTGAATGGCGGTTCCGGCGACCGGTGGCTGTCAACGTTGACGCCGACGATCGGATCATAGTTTTGGAGTCCTACCGGCACCGGCTTCAAATCTATAACAAGCTAAAGGATTACGAAGAACCCTCAATTAACTTGTAGGCGCCTGCGCGCTTCCACATCTGTGCGCGTTCCTGGGCACTTTCCCACGATGTGCTGTGTCAGAGATGCCAGCGGGGTTGCTGTGACGCCGAGGCCCACACCCACGCGGGGCGCACCACTGGGCAGGGACAATCTCTGCCGACTCTCCTCCTTCCTACTCCTAGAAGGACTGGTTTCTGGTCCCTCCAACTCGTAGAGCGGGACCGATACGGAAGGGTTCGAGGAGCCCGTTCGGTATGAATGAGGTTGACGCACATCTTCAGTGGCCTGCATACTCAATCTCGCGAGCTAGCTTGGGCTGCGAACTGGATAATCCCGCGCCAAGTATGCCCTGCAAACTTGCTGGAAAGACGGTTGTGAACCGAAACGATAGGCCAGATGCTTGGCCAAACGGGAGCCCATACACCCGAAGTGGGAGGTGAACCGTGGCAGGACCATGTGCAGGCCTAACCGTCCTGGATTTCTCATTGGGGATGCCAGGGGCCCTCTCCACCTTGGTAATGGCCGACTACGGGGCCGAGGTGATCAAGGTTGAACCTCCCGGCGGAGACCCTTTCCGTTTTCAGCCCGCCTGGATTTCATGGAACCGCGGGAAAAAGGGCATTGTGCTGGATCTCAGAACCGCGGAAGGCCGCGAGCAAGCTATTCAGCTCGCCGGCGAGGCTGACGTGCTGGTAGAGTCCTTCCGCCCCGGAGACATGGCCGATTGGGGGTTGGCGTATGACACCCTGTCGGAACTTTACCCACGGCTGGTCTACTGCTCCATCACGGGCTTTGGGCAAAAGGGCCCGCTCCGCCGTGTAAAAGGCTACGAGGGTGTCGTTGCGGCCAAGGCAGGCCGGATGCTCAACTTGCAGGGACAGCCCAACCGCGAAGGCCCAGTGTATTCGGCGGTGTACACGGGTAGCTGGCACGCCAGCCAGGCCGCAGTGCGCGGAATCATTGGCGCCCTCCGCGTGCGGGACCTATGCGGGCGTGGGCAATGGGTCCAGACCAGCATCGTCCAGACCCTGGCTTCTCCCCACGACAACAATGTCGGTGACGGTGGACTGGTGAATATGCAGCTCCGGCGCAGGGACCCGGAGCGGTTTCCCGGGAGACCTGGCGGCGCCCGAGGCCTCTCCTCCATGGGATACGTTCCCGTTCGGACCAAGGACGGCACATGGCTCCAACACGCCAATCAGAGGGTCCCGCACATCCAGGGGCATCTCAAGGCCATTGGCCTTGGGCGCCTCCTCGAGGATGAGCGGTTCGAGAAAGTTCCCGCCATTAACTTGGAGAACCGGGAGCTACTGCGCCGGGAGATACTGAAGACTCAGTCGGAGAAGACGGCCGACGAATGGATGGAGATTTATGTCCAGGACGGCAACATCGCCGCTGAGCCCTATCGTAACAGCGTCCAGGCCATGGACCATCCCGCGGTGGTCTCCAACAGCACAGTGGTAACGATCAATGATCCTCGCGTGGGCCCTATGCGCACCTTGGCTCCCTTAGTGGATTTCAAAGACACCCCGGGAGAGCCAAGCGGACCAGCCCCCGATGTGGGGCAGCACAACGCCGAGGTGCTGGGACGCCCGCGGCGGCATTCAGTGGCCGAAAGCGGTGGCTTGCCTGAGCCGAATGGCGCCGATCCGGCGGCCCACCCCCTGGCAGGGGTCACCATCCTGGACCTGGCGACAATCCAGGCCGGGCCCTACGGGGCCGCCCTTTTGGCAGACCTTGGGGCGCGGGTCATTAAGATTGACGCCACCGATAGGCGATTGGATGAGGGGCGGCGTTCCACTGCACAGGCCATGGCCGACGCACGGACCTACGCTGGCAAGGAAGGCATTCAGGTTGACCTTCAGACCCCTGAGGGCAAAGAGATCGTCCATAAGCTCATCGCCAAGGCTGATGCTCTCTCGCACAACTTTCGCCCCGGCGTTCCGGAGCGTCTCCAGGTCGATTGGGAGACCTGCCTGAAGATCAATCCCCGCATGGTCCATGTCTGGATGGCGACCTATGGCGAAAACGGGGAACACTCGCGCAGGCCGGGCGCCCATCCCATTCCCGGCGCTATCATGGGCGGCGCCATGCGGCAAATGGGCCGGGGCATGCCCCCGCCCCCGGAACAGGTCATGGATATTGAGGAGACCGTTGAGGCCACCCGCTGGCTCATGAAATCCAACTGGGGGCCGGACCAAAACACCTCCCCGGCTGTGGCCACGGGCATCGTTCTGGGCCTTCGAGCGCGGGACCTCACCGGGAAAGGCCAGCCCGTCCACATCACCATGCTCAACGCCAATGCCTGGACCAATGCCGACGAGTATTACGACCACGCAGACCGCCCTCCCATTGCCATGCCCGACGAAGAGATTCATGGTCTTCATGCCCTGTACCGTCTCTACCGCTGCCGGGAAGGGTGGGTGTTCCTGGGTTGTCTGTTCCAGGAGGAGTGGGAAACATTCTGCCGCACCGTGGAGCGGGGAGAACTCCTGGCCGATCGCCGCTTCTCCACTCGTGAGGCGCGACAGGCCAATGACGAGGCCCTGATCACCGAGATCTCGGCAATCTTCGCCGGGCGCACCGCTGCCGAATGGGAAGGGTTGCTAATCGAGGCGGACGTCGGCTGTGTCCGGGCCGACGAGGCTCTGGAGGGAGAGTTTTATGCGGACCATCCCCACGCCAAGGCGAATGCTCTGAGCGTTGAGGTGGAGCACCCGTATGTCGGAAAGTACCTCCGCTACGGCGGGTTGGTCGAATTCTCACTGACTCCTGGACTCTACCGGACCTCCATCCAAATTGGCCAGCACACCAAGCCGCTTCTTCGGGAAATCGGGTACGACGACCAGGAGATCGAGGACTTGGGAACACGGGGAATCGTCCAGTGGGCGGACCCCTCGGTGGGTGGGGAGCCGTAGGCGAGTACGCCCAACATGCGTCAAGCCGCTCCATACCTGGGTAATCTCATCTGAAACTAATTTGCGGAGAGAGGTCATACTTGGCAATACTAGTCAGTTTTGATATAGATGGAACGCTAGAAGCGGGAGACCCACCTGGGCCTATTACCATGAGCATGGTCAGGAAGGCCCAAGCTCATGGGTGCATTATCGGTAGCTCTTCTGACCGTCCGCTTCCAGTGCAGCAAGCCATTTGGGACAGATACAGCATCGAGGTGAGTTTTGTCTCAACGAAGCAGGGTCTCTTGGACATGAAATCTCGCTTTTCGGCTGAGGAGTACTACCATATTGGCGATACGGAGTTGGACCGCGAATTTGCCCTGACAGCGGGGTTCCGTTTCGTCTCGATGGATGCCGGACATACCGAGCCGTGGATTAACGGGAGGACAGACCAGGATTAGACGTACTTTCCGCATGCTTTTTCTTCCCCACGGGCTTATCCGGTCCTGAACCTGAAGAACGCCACCTATGATATTGCCTCAGGACTTTGGTGGGGACATAGGGGAACTTAACTATGGGCGACAAACATCCTTGACCAGCAACAGGACTCTACATATAATCCGCGCAAAATTGAGTCGGAACAGTGACTCGCGGCGTGCAAGATTCCACGAGAGGGGAGAGCCATGTCAATGATCCCAGGCCTAGAGAGACCTGCCCCGGTTCCCAATGAATTGACCAAGCCCTTTTGGGACGCCTGTAACGAGCGGCGGTTGGTCTTGCAGAACTGCACTGCCTGCGAGAGACTGCACTATCCGCCCACCCAGCAGTGCAACAAGTGTGGCTCGGCCGAGAATTTCGAGTGGAAAGAGGTGCAAGGCAGGGGACACATAGACGTGTACATGGTGATACGCGACTCCCGCATCAGGGGGTTTCGGTCGGCGCAGCCCATCAACTTTGCGGTGATAACCTTGGACGAGGACCCGGGCATCAACTTTTTGTCCAACCTTCCTGGTACCCCGCCGGGCGAGGTCCCCGTTGGGTCCCCCGTGGAGCTGATATTTGAGGAGACGAGTTCCGGCCAGATGGTCCACGAGTGGCAAGCGCTCAACTAGCCCACTCGGGTCCTACGGAAACGGTGAAAAGCGCAGAGGGCATAAGGGAGCTGAGATGGTTAGCAGCACGAGTTGGATGAGAAATCGGGAAGGTATGGGGGTCTGGGAGCACAGAGGCAAGGTCGCCGTCGTAGGTTGGGGTCAGTCCCATATGGACCGGCGCTGGGACGGTGTGACCATGGACAGGAGCTGCGGCGGCCTGACCAAGGAGGCGTGCCTGAAGGCGATCGCAGATGCGGGCCTGTCGCTAGGCGACATTGATGGGCTTATCACCAGTGCGGAGACCCGCGCCGAGCAGACCTGGGCGCCTCGGCCTTACTTCGACCCGCCATACGACACTGAAGACGGCCTGATCAAGGCTTCGGCCGAGTGGGTACAGAGGGAGTTGGGGCTCAAGAACGTGAAGTATCTCGAGTCCGATGCGCCCTACATCGGCCCGATGATGGGTCAGGCCGCGCAAGCCGTGGGTGACGGTTTATGCGAGACCGCCCTGGTTTGGTACCCGATGGTCAACCTCGAAGGTAGGTATGGGCACAACAATCCTCAGAATATCAATGAGGAAGCTCCCGGGAATAGCGCCTTCGCCCACCCTTGGGGCTATCAAAGCGGTGCGATGTTCAACAATCTCGTGATCTTCCAGCAATACTGCAAGAAATACGGCAAGTCCCATGATGGGCTGGCCCCACTGTGCTTGAATTTGCGCAGAAACGGCCTGATGACCCCCTGGGGATACTACGCCATGCACGAGCCGTATCAGCTCACCCTTGAGGACTACTTGACCGGGCGCCTGGTGGAGGAACCGCTGGTGATCTATGATTGTGACAGGCCAGTCAATACGTGCGCGGCATTCATCTTCACCACCGCCGAGCGTGCCAAGGACCTGAGGCAGAAGCCGGTCTACGTCCTTAACCATGCCCAACAGAGTGGCAGAGGCCGGAGCACCATGGCAACCCTGGAGGAGCATCAGGAGGCAGTCGCCAGCCTGGCGCGGAAGATGTGGGAGGGGTCCGGGCTCGGTCCCGAGGATGTTGACATCTTCAACCCGTACGACGGCTACCTAACTTTCACGCAGCAATTCCTCGAGGGCTTCCAGTGGCACGGTGTCAAGCTGGGAGAGGCTCACGACTTTTATGCCGACGACATCAAGGTCGAAGGTCCGCACCCCTTCCTTTCCAGTGGTGGAAACAACGGAACTGGGCGCAACCGCGCCGTCCTCTTCGCTGATAGCATTCAGCAGCTTCGGGGGACAGCGGGTCCACGGCAGGTGACGGTCCGGGCCGATACTGCGCTTGCGGGCTGCAATACACCCGACAGCAGCGGTTTCATCATGTTCAGCAAGAATCCGAGTTAGAATTCAACCCAGCGGAGCAGGTTCATATCCCTAGGCTCTGTCGCTGTCAAATGAAGGGACAAACCCCAGGAGCTCAGTGCCCAATCCGGTCCCTTTAACTTGGGCGAGCACTTTGAAATCACCATACTCGTCCGGGTCCACCAGGGTCGTCATGGCCATATGGCTCAGTTCCATTCGGGCGGCGGATAGGCCTTGCGTCTGGAGGGCATCGAGGAACGAGGAGAAGCCAAGGTTCGTCAAAAACTGGCTCTGTAGGGCGTAGCCCACGGTGGCTAGACCGTGCCGGTCGCCTATCCGCATGAGGGACGTGAAGTCCACCTGGCAGGTAATGTCCTGTTGCCCGATGTGCTCGTACGGGTCGCCGCTAACGACGTGTCGATGGAAACAGACCAGCGTACCCTGGGCATTCTGGGGCGAGTAGAGGTCAGTGGCCAGTTGACCGTAGTCGATAGTGAGAATAAACCCGCGGTCTAGGGCTCTGGAAAGCTGGCCAGTCCAGTCCTCCAAGGCCAGGTTCACCTCCCCTCGATACCCTGCAGGCAAGGATAAGCCCAAGCCGGTCAGCCTCTCTTCTATGCCCGGTGAGGATGGCTCGTCCAGGACTTCGGTGAGATTCCCCCCCGCCGATGTAACGAAGACTTCCCTGACCCTACCATCTTGGATGGCGAACCGGTGGACAGGGAAGTTGTCGATCAACTCGTTACACAGGATACAACCAACAACATTTCGAAACGCCCGAAGTCCTTCGGTTTTAACTCGTTGGATTCCCGAGTTCGCGTCTTGCTTGCTTGAGGATGTCCGATCTCCAGCCCCGTTGGACCAGTCAAAGGTGTGGTCGGGTGATTGGAGCCATCCAGGCTCGTAGTCCGCAGCGACGTAGTAAAGCGCCTGAGCCAACCGGGGGGCAATTCGCCAACAAGCATCCACGATGGATTGAGCCAAGACGCCGTCGCCGGAACCCACCTCGATCACATGGAAAACAGGAGGCTCTCCGAGGAGGCGCCACATCTGCTCCAGTTGCCGTGCGATCAGGGCGCCGAAAACCGGGTGACTTGTGGAAGAGGTCCCGAAGTGGGCGCTGATCCTGTTGCCCCGGGCAGAATAAAAGCCTCCACGAGGGGAGTACAGGCAGGCCTGCATGAACCGAGCGAATGTAATTCGCCCCTCCTTTTGAATTAGCTCCCTGATCTCCTGGTCGACCGCAGAGTGCAACCTCATCCCCCAGAACGGAAAATATTCCCTAACTCCTTAAGCAAGCTTATCAATGACAATTCCGTGTGCGCAGTCCATCTGATTATGTCATCCATAATATCTGTCGAATAGGACCAGGCCACAACCGGAGTCAAGAGGTGGAGGTTGAGACTGGATAGGAAGGCCAAATGGGAGTTTACAACTTGGACATTACCGGGTTCATGGCCAGATTCGACCTGGTCAACGCAACGCTGGCGGGCGTGGGTTCACTGACGGCTGCTTTGGTACTAAGGACCGTTTCCAAATCTAAACTAAAGCCAAGGTGGAATCTACATTTGCGGGGCGATGAAGATTGGCTCAGGCGCCACAGGTGAAGCTCTTCCACCTGTACCTGGAGGGTGGTCCGGCGCCGCCGATGACTTCCTACATATGCGTATTTCACCTTGGTATTGGTTTAGAATGTTATCGGCAGCGAACACCTCTTTATCGGAGCCTCCGCTGAAAATATTCAAACCTGCCACATTCCTAGGCCTGAACCTTGGACACATACCGAGAGGCCCCGTAGTGGCGATGCATTCCTGAGAATTCCCCGGCCTTCCCTGCTCGGAAGCCTCGAATGCCCCTTCATTGGCTACATTTCCAGTCGAGCGCTCGATCGGGGTCATGGAATCGTCGCGCGTACCGTCAGCAGGACCGTATGGCGTAAGGACTGAGCCCAACAGAATGCATGCCAAGACTAGGAATGGCAGCGCGGATCTGGTAGCCATTATCCAAGGACTGATTGTTGGACGCCCCCGTTCATTTTCCAAAAACGGCCTCTGGACCATCATGTCCCTGTTTGACTAAGACCTGCTTCTCTGACCCATCTGGTGAGGAGACATATACCAATGTATCGCCTTGGGGATGGATTTTGTGGTATCGAGGGACATGCACTTGAGAAACGGCGATCTTGGTTTCGTCAGGTGACCATTCGACACGGGCTCCCGTGTCGATTTTCGCTATTTGACGCTCTCCTGACCCGTCTATCTCAACTTCGTACAGCGCATTCTGTAAGGTGCGCGGACCGGCGCGAGCGGAGAATCGCAATGTTGACCCATCATTCGACCAGGACAGACTTCCGAATGATACAGGTATGTGGCGTTCGGCTTTAAATCGCATCAGGGTTCGCCGCCCCGAGCCATTCGGTCTCGAGATTACTATGGATTCGCTCTCCACTATATCGCCCGATAGTTCCTTTTCACCAAACGCGATCCATGCGCTGTTGGGAGACCAAGCTGGAGCTATCGACGTTTCGCCCATGAGCGCAGCTTTTCGCCCATCGAGATCGAGCACATACAGGTGAGGCCCGCTTCTGAATGCAATATAATCCCCGTCCGGAGACCAAAGAGGACGGTCGGGCGTTACGAAAACACCTGGAATCAGCTTGCGTGTTTGCGGCCCGTCAGATTCCATCATGTATAGTTCGTATTGGCCGACATATTGACTCCCCCTATTAGAGACGAATGTGATCTGAGTCCCGTCTGGGGACCAACTCGGGCTTAGATCCTGGCCCTCGTTATTGGTCAGCCGCCTGTATCCAGAGCGGTCCAACTGGGCGGTGGCAATTTCGAAGCTTCCGAGTTTTCTGGCCCCGTGTCTTGTAGTGGCGAAAGCGATTCGAGAGGTTGTTGGCTCGAAGTCGTGTGAAAGGTCGTATGCGAACGTCTCATCTTTGGGTGCGCGCTCGGGTACCCACTTCGTAGAATTACTACCCGTGACGTCTATGACATATACCCCGAAATTGTGGTCGAATACTAACCGGGCTCCATCACCGGTCCAAGTAGGTCCGGAATATCTCAGGTCGGAGGGAGACACATCCCAGTGTAGGCTCCAAGGCTCCAGAGAGATATGACCGAGACATGCGACGCTCATTGCGAGGAGACAAGCTGACCCTAAGAGAAGAGTTGCTAAGTTTTTCGTGTCCAGCGACATACGGTTATGGTACGGTTTGATACAGGGCGTAGATTCCCATGATGTCCAAAGGACGTGGGACAACGTCACCACTGACCAAGAGAAGTCTTGACCTTGGGCGATTGGAAATTGTCTCAAAAGCCGGCCAGTTGTTCTAGCGCCCCGTATTGTAAGGTTGAAGCCTGGCGATAACGGATCTCAGCGGCAGCCGCCAGAAGCTAGTGGACGTCGGATGCCGCGTACTCTTGCTTCATATACTCTGGAGCATCTTCATGCGCTGGTGAAAATCTCGTTGGCAATGTCCATCGCACCCCGGGCGAACGGTATCCCGGCGTATAACGTCATGTGGCCGAACACCTCTATGATCTGGTCCTGAGTGAACCCGATGTTCAGCGCGCCACGGATGTGGCTCCGCAGGGGCCCCTCGCGGCCCAACGCCGCTAGGCACGTCATGGTGCAGAGGCAACGGCTGGGGAGATCAAGCCCCGGCCGGGTCCAAGTCGCTCCCCAGTAGTATTCTCCGGTAGTACGGCCCAGCTCCCTCTCAGCTTCCGTCGGTGGGGCCGGCCGCGCCGCAGTTGTGTTTCCCATGTAGCTGCGCCGGAACTCGTCGCCCCGCTGGAACAAGCTGTCGGGGTCTTCACTGGCATCGTGGATGCGCGCCGGTGTGAAGTCTATCCCGCGCTCCTCAAAAACCTCTCTACAAAGCGTCAACGCCTGAATGCCCGCCGGCGCTCCACTGTACCAGGTGTCGTGAATGATCAACTCCACGACCTGGTCAGGCGTCAATCCTACGTTCAGCGCGTTGCCCAGGTGCCGCTTCAACTGTACTTCCCGGTTCATGACTATGAGGCACGACAGCGTGATCATCTCCCGCTGCACCGGCGTGAGCGCAGGCCGCCTCCAAATGGTACCGAACAGCGCCTCGCCAAGTATCCTTTCCAGGTCAGGCGCGATGTCCCACGCTCCCGGCGAGGACCCCCCTGTGATTTGCCCGCCGCCAAACATCCTCCGCGTTTCCTGTCCGCGTTCGTAGCGGTCATCCAGTTCACTCATTGCGTGCCTCCATAGTGGGTGTGCCCGGATTCCAGACGCCGACAGTGTACGGCGGCGCCCCGACGGGCGCAACCGGAAGAATGGATGCCTGGAAAGAGAAGTGGCGGGCCTATTCGAATGGAGGATCGCGGTCCTCGCCGGAGCCATGGCGGCACTGGCCGTTGGCTTTCCAGCTAGCGGTGGCGCAGCCTACGCCGAGCCACGTGAGGGTGTAGCGTCCCAGTCAGTCGAACACCCCGGCGATGGCGCAGTCGGCCAACTCGTCGTCGGACATGCCCAGCACTTCCCCCAGCACGTAGGTCAGGTCTGCCCCGAAGGCGGGCGCGCCCCTGGTAACGCTTCCCGGAGTGCGGGACAGCTTGTACGGCGCACTCTCTATGGTCCTGTACTCTCCCTGGTGGTCCAGGACACGGCGGAAGAAGCCCCGCTCTTTCAACTGGGGGTCGCGTGACAGATCGGCACCGGTCTGCACCACCCCGGCAGCGACGCCCGCGGCTTGGAGCAGGCCCATCACGTTTTCGGCGGTGTGTTGGATGGTCCAGGAATCCACGAAGGAATCCAGCGCGTCGGCGTTGCGGCAACGATCATCGCCGGTAGCGAAGCGTTGGTCTTCGGCCCATTGGGGGCTGCCGATGGCGTCCACGAAGGCGCTCCATTCTTCGTCGGAGAAGATGGAGATAGCCACCCATCGGTCCTCTCCCAAACAGCGGTACGCTCCGTGGGGCGCGCCGTCTCCGTGTGGCAAGCGGTTGCCTGCACGGGTCGAGGCCGCGGCGGGGCCGTTGGCGCTCATGTCCAACACCAGGGTTTCCAGAAGAGACGATAGGGACTCGAACTGGGAAACGTCGAGCCACTGCCCGCGCCCGGTCTTGGCCCGGTGAATCAGGGCCAGCAGCACCGCTTGCGCCCCAGCCATCCCGCCCACGGCGTCACTGTAGGCGCTGGCCGGGCCGCTCGGGCCGGTAGCCGGGAACCCCGTCAACTGGGTGAACCCCGACCAAGCTTGAAGGGTCTGGCCGTAGCTGACCCGGTCTTTCCACGGTCCGGTGCGGCCAAACCCGGACATGCTGAGCATGATTATGCTGGGATTTACCCCTCTTATAGAGTCGTAGTCAAGGCCCCATGAGGGCATCACCCGCCCGCTGAAGTTTTCCGCCACCACGTCGGACACTGCCACGAGCCGCTTGGCGATGTCGATGGCTTGGGGAGTCTTCATGTTCAGGGAGATGGACAGCTTGCCCGCGTTCCAGTTGTGGCGTTGGCCCAACCCCCTGGCGGTGGCGGGCGCCGGCCCGCCGACGACCGACAGGGCGTTGTTGGACTCGACCTTGATAACTTCCGCGCCTTGGTCGGAGAGAATCCGCGTGGCCGAAGGCCCTGCGTGAATCCAAGTGAAGTCCAGCACCCGGACGTCCTGGAGGGCGAGGGCGGTCTGATGCGAATCACTGTTCAAGTCCATTCAACCTCAGGCCGAAAGGCGTTCCAGTTCTTGGGAGGAGAGACCCAGAATTCCGGAAAGGACCTCAACGTTATGTTCTCCGGGGGCGGGAGCCGTACGGCACAACTGCCAGGGGGACTCGGGCAGGCAGTACGGGGCGCCGGGATATACCATGGACGGGCCGCCGTCCGAAGACTCGACTGTCGTCAGGTATCCCCTGCTCCATAGCTGCTCGTTATCCAGGATTTCTTCGGGCGTGGCGGCGGGACCCCATGGATGGTGGTTAGACTGGCCAAACTCGGTTATCTCCTGCCTGGTGTGAAGCAGGGCCCATCGCTGGATAAGGCCCTCGATGTAGTCCGAATGCTCGCCCCGCAGGATGAAGCGGTCGTTGTATTTTACGTCCATCAGGTCACCGGCCATGCCGTCCCGGTCCATCCAAGCCCGCAAATCGTCCCACGCCTGCCGGGTGTTGGTGGTGATGCTGGCGTAGCCGTCCCCGCACTGCCAGGTGGCGATGAACTGGCCGCCGTGGCGGAAGCCGTAGCGCACCGCCGGTTCGCCGGTGTAGTTGTAGGTGGTGTTGACGTGCTCGGTGGTGGCGGCCACCGCCTCCTGCATCGAAACGTCGACGTATTGTCCTTCCCCGGTCATCATGCGATGGTACAGGGCTAGCAGTATGGCGATGTAGGCGCGGTTCGAGGCGGTGTGGTAGGCCTGCGACCCCCACAACCGGGTGGGCGGGGTATTGGGCCAGCCGGTGACGTACATGTACCCGCCCATGGCAAAGCCCACCAGGTCGGACGCCTTGAAGTCGCGGTAGGGGCCGGTCTGCCCGAAGGGCGTGATCGATGCGTACAACAGTCCGGGCGAATCCACCGCCAGGCTCTCGAATCCCAACCCCAGAGAGTCCATGTACCCGGGCGGGCAGGTCTCCAGCAGCACGTCGGATGCGAGGGCAAGCTTACGCAGCAGGGCCGCGCCCTCGGGTGAGCCTATATCCAGGGTCACGCTGCGCTTGTTGGTGTTGAAGTGGAGCCAATACAAGCTGCGGCCGGGGCCGGGCTGGCCGTCGACAAAGGGACCAATGCCGCGCATGGGGTCGCCGCCCGGCGGCTCGACCTTGATAACGTCGGCGCCCATGTCGGCCATTAGCTTGCCGCAGTAGACGCCCATCGGGCCGGCTAGGTCCAACACCCTGTAACCGCTAAGTGGTTGGGGAGTCCCGGAATTCGATTGTTCAGCGGGGTTGGTCATTTGAGGAGTATTGTAGCACCGGCTGGGGATGGTGGAATGTACCCAGCCGTATGACGGTTAGAATGACCGCCCTTTGACAATGGTTGGCATCAGTCGCTAGTTAACCGGGTCCACGGCAAGCCCAAGTAATTCCAAGGTTGAGGCGCCTATCAAGAATACATCGGGATTGCCAACCATGACGACACAGGGGCATTCCCTGTCGATTAATTGCGAGTACGCCGGGCCAATAGACTTGGCGCTACGGGTCCCATCGGCAAGAATGACATCCACCGTCCACCACCAACTGTATAAGCGACCTCAGAATCCGTGATTGATAAACCGTGATGTCGCTGTTGCTGCTTTCCATCGAGTACCTATTGCTTAAACAAGATTTAGGCCAATTCTCCAGCACTTCTCCGGTCAGGTGAAGACGTTTGAGTGACTTTACCGTCTCATCCTCTGGACCCATCGACAATAGCGGACAAGTGGTGTGTGAGGGACGTGGGTGCCATAGTTGTCTATGGCCCGGAGAGAGGTGGACGGTACAGTATTCAACCGCTAACAGTAAGTGGTCAATCCGCCCACGTCGCCCACTTTACCTCTGTTATATACATATAAAGTAATATGGCGGAAAACAGACTAAGAAGGCTGGCGACAGCAGTATAGCGCGGGCAAATCTGACCAAGCAGGAGGACACCATGGCATCAATCATAGGCGCAGGCGACTTCAGGTACGAATACCAACCGGGATGGGCCCAGGTGCCGAGCGGTATGTCCCTGCAGGGGCCCAGCGGCGTGGCCGTCGACTCCATGGACCGGGTGTACGTGTACCAGCGCCAAGGACCACCGGTCCTGGTGTTCGACCGCAACGGGCATTTCCTCGAGCCCTGGGAGCGCCGGAACGGCGTGCCTCTGGACGCCCACCACATTCACGTCGGCCCGGACGACACCGTATATCTCACTGACCGCGACGCCCACCAAATCCTGATCTACGACAATGTCGGCAATCTACAACGGTCGCTCGGAATACGGGACCGGGCGGCAATGCAGGCGCCGTTTAACCACCCGGCCGACGTCTGCGTGGCCCCATCCGGGGAGCTATACGTCGCCGACGGCTATGGAAACTCCAGCGTTCATCGGTTCAGCGCCACCTTAGATCACGTAAGCAGTTTCGGCAGCCCGGGCAGCGGTCCCGGCCAGTTTCGGGTGCCCCACAGCGTCCGCGTGTCCCAGGACGGCCGGGTTTATGTGGCCGACCGCGAAAACCACCGGGTACAGGTGTTCACGGCAGAAGGTGAATTCCAAGCCGAATGGACCGATTTCAAGTGCCCCATGGGCGTCCACATCGACGCCAACCAGGTGGTCTACGTCACCGACCAGATCCCCCGCATCAGCATATTCACCCTTGACGGCGAGCTGCTGGCCCGCGGCCGAACCTTCGAGGGAGCCCACCAGGTCTACACCGACTCCCAGGGCAGCATCTACGGCATAGACACCGCTAACCAGCGAGTCCAGAAACTAGCGAAGCTCTGAAGGGACTCTTTAGAGGGCCTTTGGAGATTCCCCGCACGTAAGGAAACGGGGTTAGACCTTCCCTCACGAATGCGAAGAGGTGGGACGCTGCGCGCCGGTGACCAGCCCGAACCAGCTTGTGGTGAGCACGCCGAACGACCCACCGAGGCGGACTCGAACCGGTGATAGGCCGACTTCTCTACGCTGGCCCGTGCCTTCCGAACCGATGGCCGAGGCAAATCCAACTCCAGGAGGCTAGTAGTCGATCAGTGTTGGATTGATGGGTAAAGGGACTTCAGCTTGATGCGCGCATCCTCGGAGGTAAAGCGCCAGTCCACTCGTATGCCGTCCCGGTTGCGCTGAGCCTGCCACGCTCCCACCTCTCGCCGCAGAGCCCTTTGATCGGGAATACGGCGGTCCAGGCATTGGCGGGCCATCACCCCGATTTCAATCTCGGCCATATCCAGCCAACTGCCATGCTTGGGAGTGTAGTGGACCTCCAACCGTTCGGCGATGCGCCGTGCTTCGGCAGGTTCAAATTCCTCATACAGCGAGGACCGGTGGTGGGTGTTCAAGTTGTCCATCACCAGCACAATACGGTCCTTGTGCGGGTAGTCCTCGTCCACCAGTTGCTTGACCACCCGGGCCCAATCGGCTTTGGTGCGCCGGTCCGTCACTTCCACCCGGCGCCACCCTTCCAGCGGAGCGAACAACATGAACAGGTTGCTCACCCCGTTGCGCTCGTATTCGTAATCGTAGGAGCCCGCCGCCCCAGGCTGGGCCGGACGCGGCCGGCGCGTCTCTTTCACCTGCTGTTTGCTGGTCTCGTCCAGGCAGACCAGAACTTCGTTGTCCGCATACTGGCGCTGATAGACTTCCAGCACGTCTTCCATCGCACAGACGAACTCGGCGCTGCCTTGTGGAGGAATGCACCAGCACTCTTTCAGCCAAGGCTTGAGTTCGTTTTTTTGAGCGTCTGCCGCACCGTTTCGGGACTGATGCTCTCCACTATCTCGCATTCAACCAGCCGGTCCGCCAGCAATTTAAGCGTCCAACCGGCCCGGCCTTCCGGCGGTTCTCCGCAGGCCAGGGCAATCAGGTGGGCTTCCCCTTGACCGTCCAGCCGCTTCGGACGACGATTAAGCTGCCGCTTTCGTCCCAGCGCCGCCTCAATCCCCTCCTCCACGCAACGGCGGCGCACCCGCTCCACCGTCGCGCGGCCAATCTGGAGAACCCGGGCAATCTCTTCATCCTTCATGGCCCCCTCCGCATGGGCCTCATCACTCAGCAGCAGGATGCGCCCGTGGGTCTGCTGGTAAGCCGCCGCCCGGCCACGGGACACCAATGTCTTCAGTTCCTGCCGCTCCTCCGCACTCAGCTTGACCCGGTATCTCTTCATCGGCCTCCCCTCCTCCCACGCCCCAATCCTCTTCGCCCTATGCTTGTATGCTTGGTAGAATACACTTGCTCAGTACTCAATCCAAAAATGTTGGACTACTAGTGTTTCAGCTTGCCGAGGTGCTGGGGACCAGGAAAACGCTGACCGGGATACGGGGACGGATCGGTCGGCTTCGGCTGGCGCCTGGCTAGCCTTCTTTGAGAGAACCAGTATTTGGGACAGTTTTGGGGTCGCCCAGCGCAAATAGGCTGCCCCAAGGGAACGACTTGGGCAGAGACAGGCGATTCTGGGCTGCTATGCTTAGTAGCTGTCTCAAATTGCGGATTCAGATTGTAGTTAATTTGCGAAGTTTGTCGCTAGGATTATTCACAAAGGCGGGTGGAGGTGAATCGTGCTGGAGGGGAGACCATCGCCTACTATTGATGATGGGGGCAAGGTCCCGCAGCGAATCGCCGGCCCCGTGGGACGTCCGAACCAAGGAGGGTGTCAAGCCGTCATCCTGGCCCCGGAGCTTAGCAGGTCTTCCCCAGACAATATACGAGGCGGGGGGAATTGGGTCAAAGCTTCGAGTTCTTTAAAGCGGTTTGAGATCCGGCTAGCCCATGTTTTCGTAACTGGAAGCGAGACTTATTAATGCCGGAATCAGGATGGGACGAGTTTTGGGGTGGAGGGTGGAAGGCTTGAAAATTTAACATCTGCGCAAATTGGTTCTAACCGCGTCGACTCTGGCGTTGATGGTGATTGCCCTGGTTGTGCAGCCATTCAACGTTTCGTCGGAATCAGAAGACCCGGTTATCGGCGGGGTTTGGACGGTCGAGACAGGGATTTCCCCGGAGGTGATTACGACCGGGGATACCGCCGGCGCAGAACTGTCAGTCGTGGCAACGTTCCGGGTAGACGCGGCGGAAGCCGAAAATGTGACCTCGTTGTCGGCCATCCGAACCTCGCCGGGAGGCGGGTTGATTGGAGAATTCCCGATCCTTGATCCGCAAAGTGTAGGCTTCGGGCTGAGCGCGGATGGGGAATTTGAAAGGCGTTACTCCATTACGGTTCCGTCTCAGCCCGTTTGCGATGCCGAGTTAAACTCTGAAGAGACCATTTCCGGCGTCCTCCGATCCGTGTTCCGGTTCAGTGAACCTGAGGGTGTCCTGATTTACGCCAAGCCGGAAGCCAGCGACGGGGACTACACCATGGTCGCCGGAACGCCCGTCCTGTTCACCCTCACCGCGGTTGTCAACGGCGTTAACAGCAGCGTCCATGAGGTTAGATTCGGGATCTTCGACTTGGGATTCAAGGTGGTATAGTCAATCCCTGAAAAACCCTCCGAGTTTAACGTTACACCTGGTCGAGGCGAGGTGACGTTGAATTGGGCAGACCCGGAGAACGTCAACATTAGCCATTACCAGTTGAGTTACCAAACAGCCACCGGGCAAGATCAATTGGCCGAGTGGGTTGATATTCCCAACAGTGGGCACGGCGAGGCCAACTCTACCGGGTACACCGTGGACGAGTTAGCGGGGGATGTTGAATTCACATTTCAGGTCCGGGCGGTGACCTCCGGCGGCCCAGGGCCCGCTTCTGACCCGGCATCGGCAACTCCTGCCATTGGTGGGGTCTGGATCTACGAAACGGTATTGTCGCCGGACACGTTGGTCGCGGGGGACGAAACAGGCGCGCATTTGGCCGTAATCGCAACGTTTCAGGTCGATTCCAGGGACATCAACCGGTTGGAATCTCTGGAGGCTCGGGCGGTATCCAAACCTGACTACTTGATAGCCACCTTTAAGTATTCCATCCCCCGGCACGTCGGTTTCGGTACGGCGGCCACGGAGGACTTGTACCGAAGCCTTCCCTTCGATTTTCCGCGGCAGCCGTGGTGTTCAGCCGATTTGTCCCAAGGGACACTGACCTGCGAGGTGGTCGTCACCACCGACCGGTTCACGATTTTCGCGGTCTCAACGGCCCTCCCGGGAGCCTACCTTCTTAGGACAGTCGCCGAAGAAAACGTCTTCACTGTCACCGCAGTGGTTAACGACTTGGAAGGCTCCAGTATACCCCCACCGGGCTGGAATTACCCAATGTTGACCTGACCGTATTGCCCCCGCCGCCCTCTGCACCGGAAAGCTTCACCGCGACAATTGGGGACTCCGAGGTATCACTGAATTGGGACGATTCCGGTGACCTCACCGTATCCGGCCATGAGTGCCGGCAGGGCGAGGACGACCAAATCCTAGGGGATTGGAACCCTATACCCCAAAGCGGAGCGGGCCAGGTCAACGCGGCATCGTATACAGCGGATGGACTTACCAACGGGACGGCTTACACCTTCCATGTCCGCGCCAGGAACATAACCGGAGCCGGGCAACGGTCTCTGTCGGTAATAGCCACGCCCCGGCACGCTCCAGTTATCGACAGCGGGGGCGAAATGCCCCGCGCCATCCAGGAAAATTCGCCGGGAGGCGAAAGCATCGGAGATCCGGTTTCGGCGACCGATGCCGACGACGGAGACAGCTTGACGCATGAGTTAAAGGGGCGCGATGCGGAAGCCTTCGACATCAACACCGCCAGCGGGCAACTGATTGTCCGGGAGGGGTTGGATCATGAGACCAAGGAGAATTATTCGGTTACCGTTCAGGTGACCGACGGATATGGCTTGACCAATTCGATTGACGTAAGAGTTGAGGTTGAGGACGTTGATGAGTTGCCACCGTTCCCAACATTCCTCTGGGTAGAACCCCCCAAAACGAGGGACACAATTCGCTGGCGGTAGAGTGGAACGAGCCGCTGGAAATAACCGGCGTTCCGCCCATTACCGCCTACGAAATTGGGTTCTGGAGGGAAGGGGGAGCGGAGATTGGTCGATCGTCACGTCAGAAGCTCCTGAGACTAGCCGCGTCATCACCGGGTTGACGCCGAACACCGTTTACGAAGTAAAGGTGCGTGCCCTGAACCACGAGGGGAATAGCGGCTGGACCTAAACCGCGGAAAGGAAGACAACGCTCCCCCAGGACCTGCACATCCTCCTGGAGCGGGTTGATGGCGGGAGGATTTGCGACTCGTGCGAAACTCTACCAGTGATGCCATCTGAGGTGAACACTCGGGAGCACACCCAGGATATGGTAGCGGTTCACCTTTACAACGCCGGAGAAATTTCAGTGGCGCTGAAAAGGGCTACCCTGACGTTCCTGGATGGTCCAGGCATGGCCAACGCCACCGATTTCAGCAATCTATCGACCAACTCGTTCCCCTGGTTCCGGTTGCCCATCAGCCTGGAGAGGACGCTGGAACCCTGAGAGGACAGCGTCATGCCTACCTTTGAGGCCGGCTCCTTCGATGGCTCCGGCGTTTGGGCCGAAGTGTTTTGGCGGGTTGCCGACGACCGGACGTTGGAAGGGGATGAGGGAGTCCAGGTCCGGTTCGATTTCGAGCTGGATGACGGGACCGTGGGCAGCTACACGGCGCAACCTTTCGTCCTGGAAGACGACGACCGGGCCGAAATTTCGGTCGCCAACGCGGCGGTTTTCGAGGATGAGGAATTCGCTGAAGTGGTCGTAACAGCCAAGGTTATTGACACCGACGAAGGAAGGATAGGATCGGGCAGGGGCCCACGGAACAGTCCGCAACAGTTGGCGGTCCCAATCCATGTGGACTACGTGACCGGCGATGGCACGGCCACCGCGGGTTCCGACTACGAGGAAAACGAGGGCACGCTTACCATCATTGGGGATGAACGGTCCCGTTCAACAACTATTGGCGTGATTAGCGATGGCGAACGCGAAGAAAACGAACGTTTCACGATAACGATTTTCAACCCGGAAGTCCCGATTACAACCAACTTCAGGGTGTTGGCCGGCGGGATTATTGTTGCCCCGAACGACCCTCCCGTTTCAACTGGCAAAGCCAGCACGGCGACCGTCACCATAATTGACGCCGCTTCGAATACCGAGGGGGAAACGCCGACCAGGTTAGTCGTGACCGCAGACAACACGGACCCGTCCTTGGGGGATGCGGTGAGCATGACGGCGAGCATCCAGAACCCGCCGGAGGGCGCGCCTTCCTATCAATGGCAGCGTCAATTTGCCGCGGGCTGGCGGGATACCCCTGATCGGAGCGTCGCCAAGACGGTGCGGTTCAGGTCGCTCGGCACCCGAACTTACCGGGTTGTGGCCACCTATCCGGGAGGGGAGGAGATAATCTCGGAGGCCCTCTCATTGACCTGGTAAGGGCGAGACTGGTTTAGCCTGCCGTCTCTCCGGCAGTATCGGGCTGGGGTTATATCAACCCCAACCCGACCATTTTTAACTCCTCGTAAGAGTAGTCTTCGCCCAGAAGCTGGCGGACCGGCGTCTGAAGCAGGTCTCCGGCGGCGCTAAAAGCGTCTTCTATTTTCTGGCGGCGGTCGGGGCAGGGCATCAAATAGTCGAAACTAAGGGCTGGTAAATCCCGTTCGACAGGATCGCCTTGCCGTGCTCCGACTCCCGCAGTTCGCTGGTATCGTGCAGAGCATTCTCCCTTTCCCGCAGGTAGTCCCACAGCACAGACCTGGCGGTATCACCGATAGGCATCCAGCGCTCTCGCCGACCCTTGCCCATCACCAGAACGGAGCCGTTATCCAAGTCCACATCCTTAGGGCGTCATCTGGCGATCTGGTTCAACCCGCCCGGAGTGTCCCATAGCATGTACGGCACAGCGTGGTCATGGTGGTTTTCGGTGAGAGTGTGAAGAAGGGAATGGCGCCGGTGATACCACCAAGGAGCCTCCGCGAGGAACCCCGGGATTATGACCAAGACCTTTATAAACCGCGTCATTTGGTGGAGAATGCACTCCTGAACTTCAAACAATGAAGGGCGGTGGCAACTCGGTATGCCAAAAGCGCCGCCTTCCTCCTGGCCATTTGCCAAATCCGAGCGCTAGCCCTTTGGACCAAGTGGTTTTGACGACACTACCCAGGAACGAGAGTGACGATTATGGCCAACGCCTACGGCAAGATAATCGCCAACGTAGAGCGGCTGCACCGGCTGATGGACGAAGAAGGCGTTTCGGCCATAGTCGCCCGCTCGGGCAAGAACTTCACCTACCTGGCCGGGTTCGCCTATCCCGGCACGCTGGCGCGGCACCTGGAGTTCCCGGATTCGCCGCGGGAGGTGCTGCTGGTGTGGCCGCGGACGGGCGAACCGGTGATGGTACTGAACTCCTACGCCGCCCCGCTCGCCCGGCGCGACTCGTGGCTGGAACGCATCGAGGTCGTAGACGACTACGCGGAGTCTCCCTACGAGAGGGCCGCCGATGTGCTGCGGCAACTGGGGCTGGGCGAGGAGACCATCGGGTTCGAGAAGAGCTACGTCAGCGCGAACCGGTGGGAGGAAATTGGCGGGCTGCTGCCCAAGGCGCATATCGTCGACGGCACGGAGCTGATGGACCGGGTGCGCTGGATCAAGACTCCCGAAGAGGTGGCGGCCCTGGAAGCCGGAGCCCGGCTGCTGGACGAAGCGTACCTGGAGGTGCTGCCCACCGTCCGGCCCGGTGACACAGAACGGCTGGTGCACAGCCGCATAATCGAGAGCTGTCTGCGCCGGGGCGCCAACTGGGCCCACGGCATCCTGAACTCCAGCCGCAACACAGTGGCCTACGGCGGCGAGAGCGACATGGCCTTCGAGGCAGGCGACATCATCCGCAACGATTATGTCTCATACCTCAACGGCTATCCCGGCCACCAGTCGCGGAGCGTCTGCGTGGGTGCGCCCTCACACGAACAGGAGCGAATTTACCAAGTTACGAGAGACATCTACCGCGCCACAATCGAGCGGTGCCGGCCCGGGACGCGGACGGCGGACATCTACCACTTTGCCAACGACAGCTTCCACGAAGCCGGATTCCAGGGCAACGTGTCCCTGGCCGGCCATGGCGTCGGACCCTGGTGGCACCAGCAGGAGCCGTACATGGTGCCGTCCAGCACTCGCGTCCTGGAGGAGGGCATGGTAGTGGCCCTCGAGCCGCACATCGGCTACTGGCACCTGCAAGACATGGTGCTGGTCACCGACGACGCCCCCAGGCTGCTGTCTCCTCTCTTCAGCACCGACGAGATGCTGGTAGCGGGGTAGGGCCAGGGTGCGGGAGGCGCGCCAGTAGTGGACCGATCTGAGCCCGTAAGGGTTCTGATAACGCAAAAGGGTACCTGCCGTCCCTCGTCTGCTTATAATGGCTAACTAAGCAGTTGCGGCAAGACACTCCTGTCAGAGGAATTGCTGTAAGGGCTGTCAATACCGAACCGGACGTCAAGCCAAATCTTATGCGGGTTACAGGAGGCGATATGGCAGTTTTGAAAATTGAAGGCGTGACCCACTGGTCGATTCCAGTAAACGACCTGAACTAAGCGGAAGAGTTTTACGGCGATCTGCTGGGTCTCACTCCCAAAGGCAGGCTGGGCAACAATATCATGTCCTGTTTCAACGTGGGTGACCATAACATTCTGTTGTGCGAGCGCTCCAGCCCGGTGGATGGGCCCCTGGCTGAGGACGGAGGGGTCCACCATTCATTTACAGTATCGCCCGAAACCCTCAACGAGGCGTGCAGGGTGTTCCGCCAAAGGGGTATCAGGATCGACAATTTGACCTACCGGGGCCAGGGGTTCTTCACCGGCCGCGAGCTTTATTTCTATGATCCCAGCGGCAACCGGCTGGAATTGAGGGACCCGACTTGGACTCTGGGGATGCCGGAGCCTTCGTTCGAGGAGCTGGCGAACGCCTAGGTCGGGACCTGGTCCGCTAACTCGTTACTCGCATCGCCGTCCGCCCAAGTGGGGAAAGCTGCTTCGCCAGGTATTGGCTAGTAGTGGGTCAAACTTGATTCAGATGGTAATGTGAAGGATTTACCGAAGACGGTACTCTGACTCTGGACAGTGTGGATGGGAGGTGGTGGTATGGTCAGGGAGAAGTATGGGGTCCGGCTGACGCCGGAACAGCGGGACCAGCTCCAGCATTTGGTTCGCGCCGGAAAAGGCTCAGCCCGGGGGATCATCCGGGCACGGATTCTGCTCAAGACGGATGAGGGATGGAGCGCTCCCCAGGTGGCGGAAGCCCTGGATGTGGCCGAGGGCACTGTATTTCGGATCAAGCGGCGCTTCGCCGAAGCGGGGCTGGAAGGGGCGCTGAAAGACCGGCTCCAAGCCCATCGGTACCGGAAGCTGGACGACCGGGGTGAAGCCCACCTCATCGCGCTGGCCTGTTCCGAACCGCCGGAAGGGCATGGACACTGGACCCTGCGGCTTTTGGCGGGCAAGGTAGTGGAGTTGGGGTTGGCGCCCTCCCTATCCCACGAGACGGTGCGGCTGCACCTGAAAAAAACGCCCTCAAGCCGTGGCAGAAGCAGGAGTGGTGCATCCCCAAGGTGAGCGCCGACTTCGTGGCCCACCTGGAGGATGTCCTGGACCTCTACCCCGAACCCTATGACCCCCAACGGCCGGTGGTCTGCTTTGACGAGACCTCCACTCAGTTGCTGGCTGACACCCGGCCCCCGCTGCCCGCCCAGCCGGGGAGACCAACGCGGCAGGACTATGAGTACCGCAGGGAGGGCACCCGCAACTTGTTTCTGGCCTGTGAGCCCCTGGCCGGCTGGCGCCACGTGGCGGTTACCCAGCGGCGCACGATGCAGGACTTCGCCCAGCAGATGCGCTGGCTGGTGGATGAAGCCTATCCAGAGGTTGCGGTGGTGCGGGTGGTCTTGGACAACCTGAACACCCACCGCATGGCATCCCTGTACGAGACCTTCCCAGCGGCGGAAGCCCGGCGGATCGCCCAGCGGCTGGAGTTTCACTACACCCCCAAGCACGGCAGTTGGCTCAATATGGCGGAAATCGAGTTCAGCGTCCTGTCTCGCTGCTGCCTCAAGCTTGCAGCGCCGGATCTCGCTGCTGCCTCAAGCAGTCAGGGAGATAGAGCGCGGTGGGAGTTGGGAGTGAAGGACCTCACACCATAGCGTCCCCGACGAACCAGCCCTCCGCCGGGAGGTCCAGGCCCTGGTCATGGAGCGAAACGCCGCCCGAGCCACCATCAACTGGCGGTTCAATACCCAGGACGCCCGATTCAAACTTCACCGCCTTTATCCCTTTGATTCCTAACATGACTGACTGCTAGTATTACAACGTCGGATTCAGGGAGGGGTGCCTGCCAGTGCTCGACGGGCGGCTCGGCGCTTCTGATGGGAGCGTCTGGCCCTCTCGTTGCGCAGTTGCACCCCCTCCAGGCACCGCAACAGTTCCTCCGGCCCAAACTGCTCCCGGGGCAACATCTCGCGCACCACTCGGTACACCTGCGGACGGGTGATCCGAGGCATCTTTTTCCCCCCAGTCCTGCTGCAAGCTCAGGAGGAACGCTCCGCCCAGCAGGCATAGGGCAACGTGGTGATGCCAGCCGGCCCAGGTGCGCGTCTCGTACTCGTCCAGCCCAACGTCGCTCTTTTCGGTCTCGAATTCGGTTTCAATGCGCCACCGGGAGCCTCCCACGTGGGCCAGGGTCTCCAAGGCCGTGTCCCCAGGAGCGTTGGACCAATAGTAGCGGGGTTCGCTGCCGTCCAGGTTCCGCCGGTAAATGGCCCAGATCACCTCGCCGGGCCTCCGGTTACGGGTTTCCCGCACTCTCTGGGCGCTGAAACAATAGGCGCGCGGCCCTTGGCTTCCCTCCGCCACCGTTATCTCCCGCCAAGCTTCCTCAGCCAGCTCTACGCTCCGCTCCTCCATGGTCCGCCGCTGCCCGCTCCGCAACCTCGGTTTGCGGGGACGCCCGAATCCCTGATAGGCCGGGGCGCTCCAGGTCGGCTCCAGCGGCCACACCGGGGCGCCTGCCGGAACGTCCAGGACGTACCACATCCCCAGCGCCGCCAGACCGTCCCGGAACAGCGGCGACATCCCGAAGGCGTCGTCCCCAGCCACCCACTGGGCGCTGAGATGGCCGTGCTCCCGGGCCCGCTCCAGCATTTCCAAGGCCAACTCCGTCTTCGACCGGTACTCGCGGCGGTCTGCCGGCGCTCCCGCCGCCTCGCAGCGGCCAAAGTCCGAGGTCCAACTCTTGGGCAGGTACAGCCGCTTGTCCACCAGCGCCCGGCCCAGCGGGCTGACGTAGGCCAGGAACATTCCGGCCTGGCAGTTGGCTACCTTCCCCAGCCTCCCACAGTATTGCCGGGCCACTCCCGCCGACTTCACGCCCTGCTTGGGAAAGTCGCTGCCGTCCAAGACCCAGACCGCCTGAGGGTGAGCCAACCTGGATCCCAAGTACTCTTGGAGGCGACTGGTGACTGCATCATCGTCCCAGCGGGCATCAGTAAGAAAGCGCTGCATGGCCCGGGCCGATACTCCCACCGGTTCGGAGAGGTTTTCTGCGTTGCGCCGTTCTTGTGACTGGACCAACAGGCCCTGGAGATAGCGCCGACTGTGCTCCCGCCACTGCTTGCGTCCGAAGGCCACCGCGAAAAAGGCATGAAACTGTTCAAACGCCTGGTGAACTCGCTCAAAGGCCGCTACATCCATCGCCCCCACCCCCACCCCAAAACCTGTCCTGACTCGCCAATTATCCTACCAAATAAACCGACGTTGTAATACTAGTCCGGTTGCGTGATATGGAGCGCGAGTCCCATGAGGCCCACTTCCCAGCCGACGCCAACCGCCCACGGCCCGTAAATGTCTCCTTATTCCGAGAGACATGCGGTATGCCAGAGTGCAATATGTACGCGGCCGGGTGCTTGGTCCGGGTCTATGGAAAGCACTCGTGTTATTGCGGGAAGACCTGCGTGGGGCCGCTAGGGCCGAAATATGGCCATGCATTTGTTGGAGTTGAATACATGGGTCTCAACGTAGTCGAGGACCTCCGGTTTTCGGTCCAACTCGGCCATGGCGCCTAGCAAACAAGCCCAGTTCAGAAGCTCCTGTTGGCCCGCAGCTTCGATCTCGGGTGTGGAGACCCGGCCCCAGGCGTCGTAGTCGCCGGCCTGGAGAGCCTCGAACATGGCGCGGTCGGATTCAATGTCCGGCCAGAGGAAATGGTTCTTCTCAGTCAGGAAAGCATGAGACCAGCTTGACGACGCCACCAATGCCACGCGCCAAGGGCTCTCCCGAAGCGCTCGGGCCGTCGCCGCCCCCACTTCCATACAGCGTTTGAGGGAAGGCCCGGGCGGGTCAGGCTCCAAAAACTCGCCGTTCTCTTTGTAAGGAAGAATACCCCCCCGGTTGCTGATGACCTTGCTGCCGTAGCAGTTGACCGCAAAAGGCACCACCGGTATTTCGAACCCCTTCCGGTCGTAGTCCAGATACAGCAGAGTGTTCAGGACTGAATGGGGCAACCCCGTATCGTGCAGCGGCTTGTAAGCATAGGCCATGTCCACGCCCTGCTCGATCAATCGGGCAGTAAGCCACCGGGCCGCACTGGGGTGGCCCCGATACTTGAACACCTTGTCTGCGGGCTCGTCCCAGGCGTTGCGTTTGCCGGCTGCGAAACCCTTGTTGAATGGGGAAGACTCCGACTCTTCATAGGCCAGAATACAGAAGGGCGGGACAATGTCCTCTCTAAAATTCTCGTATTGCTCGTCGCCGAAAATCAGGACGAAGTCAGGAGCGAATTCCTGAATCTCGTTGCTGATTACCCGGAAGCTTTTCACCAAGCGTTCCCGGTGAAGGGCCGCCGAGGCGACACCCTCATCTTCCCCAAACTCTACGCGCATGGCTTCAGGCCAGTTGGCCGGATTCTTCATGCGCTCCGCGACCCGCTCGTCCCGCGCCAGTGTGATGTTAATCGGAAACGCCTTCTCTTCATCGGCTACCAGCATCGGTGGATGGTGGGTCACGCCCGCACCTAATATCTCAGCCATCTTGACCTCCCGTTCCTGAAAGGATTAAGCGTCTCCTGGGGACCAAATCCAGTACCTGGAAACGGCGCCGGCATCCACGCGCAGGTCGAATCCAGTAATCATCTCAGCGTCGTCGGACGCCAGGAAGACCGCAGCCTTGCCATAATGTGATGGGCTGGGTAGCTTGAGCAAAGGCGCGCCACTGCTGGCGTTTGATAGCAGTCCCCTTGCGCGCTGTCCCAAGCGGAGTCCCGGCCAGTCTGCACCCCATCTGGCGGCCCGCTCCTGTCCTTCCGATTGGTCGGTGGCCGTCGGTGTCAAGCTGTTGACCCGAATGCCGTATTCGGCCAATTCCATGGCCACCGACCGGGTGAAGTTGAGCAGTCCGGCCTTGGCGGTCCCGTACCCCACGTTACCCGGCTCGCCCTGATGTCCCGCAGTGGAAATGATGTTGATGATGTTGCCCTTTCGATTGTGTTGGATCATCAAATGGGCCACATGCTTGGTGAACAAAAACGCACCGGTAAGAATAATGTCGGTCTGGCGGCGCCACTCGTCTACCGGCATGTTCAACACACCCTTGAAGTTGAACAGAGCCGCGCCGTTCACCAGAATGTCCACACCCCCGAACCGGTCCGTGGCCTTGGAGATGGCGGCGACTACCTGGTCCTCGTCGGTTACGTCGCAGCTTACGCCCATGGCGTCATGCCCTCCGGCGACTATAGCCGAGGCGCATTTCTCGGCGTAATCCTCGCGGATATCGGCGCAAACCAGGTTGGCACCCTCCCGGGCCAACTCCTCGGCGATACCGCCCATAATGTTGGGGCTTGTGCCGGTAACCAGCGCCGTTTTGCCTTCGAGTTTCAAACGGTAGCCTCTACGACTCGGGTGCTTCGACGAATCGAATTGCCCGGGCGTTCAAAAGATGATGCTAACCGCGCCGTGCCAGGAGAGCGCTTCCAAATCCAGTACCGCGCGGCGGTACGCTATTTTCAATCCCCCGCCGTCCCGACGCAAGATGTAGTTGATGCTGCCGACGTAGGGCGCTCCCTCGCCGTTACGGAACCGATAGACCAGGACGTTTGAGGTGACCGAGAGCTCACAATCGTTGGTTTCTGCAACCCGCACGTTGGAAACGAATCGGCGAGTCCGCGACCACGGATACTCACGGTGAGCATGGCGGCTATTCAACCGCACCGCCCGGGCGCGAAGACGCGTGATGTCATCGTCGATAAACACCATGTCGCGCTTGGGGTCCCCTTCTGGCAAATCGGTTGTGGGGACCACGTACCGGGCATCTTCGGTGAACAAATTAACCCAGTCGTCCAGGCGCCATTCATCCAGAAGCGCCGCTTCTCTAAACAGGAAATCCTCTACCAATTCGCGCAACGTGGGCTTGTTAGCGGCCGTCATCGTTCACCTGGTCCACCGGGTTTGAAAGAGTGCGGCGTTAGTCGTCTGTTCCCGAAGCCACTGCGGCTTCCGTTTCCGCGGCCTGCCCGTCCTGTACGTCGGTCTTGCTCATGCCTTGCATATTCGCGTGCCATTGCCGCCAGAATCCCCGCATCTGGAGCTCATCCGCCGATTGGGCGGGCCTGAGCATGCCTCTGGAGATGTCGGACCACTCGGTTTCGGTCGCGCGGAAGCCTGCCTGACACGATTCCAGAGCTTCCACATCATCGGGAGTGGCAAAGCCGCCCGGTCCCAAGAAGGTAAGGAAGCTGTCCAATCGAGTGGCCAGCATGGCCTCTGATTCCTCCCTCGGGACAAGGTGCCAGGCCGTGACATCCATATTGTCAGGGGCCAGAGGTTCAAAATACCTGACCGTGATGGCCATGATGTCGTTGATGACCAGGTTGGGATAGATGATCAGGTTCCGCGAAGTATTGGCCATCCGGTAGGCGCGCTCTTCTCCGTATTTCTCGACCAGCCGCTGGCGGACTCGCGCAATCGGCTCCCTAGCGTCCTCGCCGAATAGGGGGTGCCAATGGGCGATGGGCCGACCGTTCCGCGCAGCGGTCTCGATCACACAATGGCCATTACCCAATGCTCTCGCAGCGCCGGGGCGGCGGGTTGCCATCGGTTCCCCGCTGTCGTCGGTCCCAAGACTGGTGATATAGTCCAGATAAGTTTGATGAGTCGGAACCAAGTGATATCCATCCAGGCTGTTTTCAACTAGGAGCTTCCAGTTGGCTTTCATAGTGTACTTGTTGGAACCAGCCACTACCCGCATCCCTTCCTCGGACTGGTCTACGATCAGGTCAAGGTAGTCTCTGGCGCCCGCCAGATAGGTGACCAGGTCTTCGACATAGGGGTTGAAACTCACGAAGTAAAAGCCCCGGTAGCTTTCGACTCTGGTAGGTTCCTTCAGGCCCAGCTCGCTTCGATCGAAGTAAGGGCCGTAAGCATCTTCGCCGGGGACGCCAATCAGCTCTCCATTGGTGTTGAAAGACCAAGCGTGATAGAAGCATTGCAGGACTTCGGCGTTCCCCGAGTCGCGGCGGCAGATCAAAGCGCCCCGGTGAGGACAGGAATTGAAGAACACCCGTACTTGACCATCTTTACCACGGGCAAAGAAAAGCGGCCGGCCAGCCACCGTACGGCGGCGGTAGTCTCCGGGGCTCTCCACTTCCGACTCGTGCCCCAAGTAGATCCAGCATCGGTTGAAGATCTGTTCCTGTTCCCGCTGGAACAAGTCAATGGAGGTCATGGACGACCGGTGGACTCTAAAAACTCCCCTCCGCCGGTCGTCCATGACCAGGTCTTTGATCTCCATAAATTCACCCGTATCCCCGGAGTCGATTCGAAGCTGATGCTAGACTAGTACTCAGTCAACTGTGTTTTGTAAATAGTTTAAGAAATATAGCGATTGGGTTATGCTGCCTGGTGGGTAGATAGTGTTGATGACGGGGGTGGCAGTGATGGTTCGGGATAAGTACGCGGTGCGGTTGACGCCGGAACAAAGGGAAGAACTCCAGCATCTGATTCGAGTTGGGAAAAGCCCCGCCAGAGTGAACGCCAGGGCACGGATCGTCCTCAAGAGTGATGATGGTTGGTCGGCTCCCCAGGTGGCCGGAGCCTTGGACGTGGCGTTGGGCACCGTGTATCGGATCAAGCAGCGCTTTACCGAGGAAGGGCTGGACGGGGCCCTATGGGACCGGCGCCAGGCCCACCGGCATCGGAAGTTGGACGACCGGGGCGAAGCCCACCTGATAGCTCTGGCCTGTAGTGAACCTCCGAAGGGGCATAGCCACTGGACCCTGCGCCTGCTGGCCGGCAAGGTGGTGGAGTTGGGGTTGGCCTCCTCCATGTCCCACGAGGGGGTGCGCCGGCGTCTCAAAAAAACGCTCTCAAGCCGTGGCAGAAAAAGGAGTGGTGCATCCCCAAGGTGAGCGCCGACTTCGTGGCCCACATGGAGGATGTCCTGGACCTCTACGCCGAACCGTATGATCCCCACCGGCCGGTGGTCTGCTTTGACGAGACCTCCACCCAGTTGCTGGCTGACACCCGGCCCCCGCTGCCCGCCCAGCCGGGACTTCCGCTGCGGCAGGACTACGAGTACCGGCGGGAGGGCGTCCGCAACCTGTTCCTGGCCTGTGAGCCCTTGGCGGGTTGGCGGCAGGTGGCGGTCACTGAGCAGCGTACGATGCAGGACTTCGCCCAGCAAATGCGTTGGCTGGTGGACGAAGCTTACCCAGAGGTTGAGGTGGTGCGGGTGGTCCTGGACAACCTGAACACCCATCGTCCGGCGTCGCTGTATGAGACTTTCCCAGCGGCGGAAGCCCGGCGCATTGCCCGGCGTCTGCAGTTCCACTACACGCCCAAGCACGGGAGTTGGCTGAATATGGCGGAGATCGAGTTCAGTGTCCTGTCCCGTTCCTGCCTGAAGCAGCGACTCCCCGACGAGGAAACCCTGCGGCGGGAAGTCCAGGCCCTGGTCGGGGAGCGTAACGCCGCCCGAGCCACCATCAACTGGCGGTTCAATACCCAGGACGCCCGAACCAAGCTCCATCGCCTCTACCCTTTCGATCTCAAGGTTGACTGAGTACTAGAGTCATTCTCCGGGGCTGTCAACAAGTGGTCTAAGGGTCTATCCCCAGGGACGAGGGAGCGGGGCAAAATGGTGGTATGCGCCCGCGGGTTGGTCCGCGGGATGGGCTGCCTTTGACCCTTGGAGCAACTCACCGGGACTATTCGGCGTTCGATGTTTGACTGGTGTAGACCGCGAAACGCGGCCCTGTAGGCAATGTCTGCTGGATCTATTATCGAGGGGAGGATGACGAGGCAAATTCGCAGGATACGGCGTATCAAGCTCCTGCGGCTCTCGGTGACCTCGGTCTTCTCGCCAGAGCGCCGAGGCCATTACCGCCACTACGTCTGGGATGCCCGAGGGCGGGATTGCAACCAGGCTTCCACCTCCGATTCCTTCCAACCCACACTCCGCTGACCTAGCCGCACCGGTCGTGGAAACTTGCCCTGAGGGATCATCGGATAGGGCGTCGATTTCGAGATCCCGCAGGCTCTCAGAACTTCCTCTTTTCGCAGGATACGGTCCATACTCGCCTCCAGACTGAGCTCCAGCCCATTCTGTCTATTAGTATGGACAAAGTTCTTGACAACCGGTTTTTGCGCTTAGTGCGAGGAATCCAGCCTGATACCATGCCAAAACAGGCGTGTCCACGCCTGGCAAAGCACTTGTCGAAGGGCGTGGACCCCGATTTCCCCACCACTAATGACAAACAGTATAGATATACCCGCAGATAGTGGTCTCATCGGAGACGGGGGTGAGCGGAGTTTTAGATACCAATGGGTGCCGGAAGGATTCGGGCTCCTAGTCTAGAAATAGCGTCTTAATCTCGATCTCCCAAGACGACGCTCAAGACAGCAGTGGACGGGTATCGACTAAACATTGGTACACTCCGCAGTATATGCGACTCCGTTCGAGTCTCAATTCAGACTATTTCAGGCACAAGTTAGGTAGCAATAACGCGGACTCCCTCATCTGGTGTCCCATTGGGACCGTGGTTTTGGTTTGAGCGGCTGATGACCAGCAGGGCACATCGCATTACCATGAACAGATGTCCATGCCGCCTGCCGACCATCTCCCACCGTGTAGACCACCTCATGCATCCGGACCTCGCGCCCGAGAAATCCCGCACTCCCCTCAGGTAGCCAGTCTTCTGGCGCGACCGGGAGGTGAAGGCAGCCTCGTCCTTGACCCCTTTGTCGCCGAATACACCGGCGGCTCCCTCTAGCGGGGTCTTCTTCCAAGCCTGTATCTGGCCTGCTACACTTCATATCTGGCCGCCAACTGGGCACCGGTCTCTTCCCTCCTAACCGCCTTCAGTGCAACCTTCGCCTTGAACGCTACTCCGCTTCGTCATGTCCCTCTCTTTCCCCGCAGCTCCCGCTGCTCTTAGTTTAGGAGCGGAATTCCCACTTAGCTAACTGTCCGAATTTGGCGGTCCACCTCAGTACCTTTCCAACGCTCGCCGGACCAGCCCGCTAGGGTCTGACTACGGACTGGTCCAGTGGAACCTGGATGGGTGAGCTAGCTGCACAACGCTCAACCCGTCCCCGTTTCGGGAAGTACGACTTTCCACCTTTAGACCTCCAGCCTCGACGAACCTGTCCACTACCTCAAACTTCCCTGCCGAAGGGTTGTCCGCCTCTATGCGGTCCTTGACGTGTTCCACTGTTTCGCGGCCCAAACACAGGATCACACGCACCCCGAGACCGTCGATGACCGCACGGTGGACAGGCCAACAAAGATCGCCGAAACGATTTAACTCCTTTCTACCAATCTTGCTCGCATCCTGAGATCGGACAAACACGAGATCGCTCGCGGGGATTTTACGGTGGTCAAGCCCAAGGCTTTTCATGAGGTGGAGCAAGTTCCGTTGCATTGGGTGTTGGACGCGGTATCCATTCCGGCCCCATGCCTCATCCTCCAAGGCGCACCAGTCGTCCGGAAATTCGTGTAGGACTTTGTGCGTGTGTGTTCGCACTGTCTCTTGAACGTAGTTTTCGGGCGCCCCGCCAGGGTTTAGACCGAGGATATACAAATCTGAAGGTGAGCCAAATGCACCGCGCCCTGAAATAAACACCTTTCCCGAATAGTCCAACAGGGCCGCCGGTATATCGAAGGGAGCGTCTATTACCGATTGTTTTGTTTCTTTGGAAGACCCTAGGGTTGAACGCACCAAGCGGCATAAACTGTTGGATATCCTAGCTATACCAATCTGCGCCAGCATCTGCGGAGCCGATTCATGGGTGCATATAGAGATGTTCGGCAAGAGCAAGGAGGAATGGTTCCGGACCTTCTTGGAGCTGCCCAACGGCATCCCCTCCCAGGACACCTTCGGGGAAGTGTTCTCCCGTCTCGACCCGGAGCAGTTCCAAAGCTGTTTTATGGAGTGGACCCAGCAGGTGGCCCAACTGGCCCAAGGGGAAGTGGCCGCCATAGACGGCAAGACGGTGCGGCGTTCCCGCGACCGTTCCCGGGGCCGGGGGGCCATCCACTTGGTCAGCGCCTGGGCTTCGGCCAAGGCCATGACGCTGGGACAGGTCAAGGTGGGGAAGAAGCCCGACGAGATCACCGCTATTCTCAAGCTGCTCGAACTCTTGGCCCTCCACGGATGCATCGTGACCATTGACGCCATGGGGCGCCAAAAGGAGATAGCGCGGCAGATTGTCGAGGGTGGAGCCGACTATGTGCTGGCCGTAATATGTGCTGGCCGTAAAGGGAAACCAGGGCCACTTACATGAGGATGTTCGCGATCTTTTCCAGGGGGCGGAAGAGTTCGGCTTCGAGGGAGTCCCCTATGACTTCACCTGGAGCGTGAACAAGGACCACGGGCGCATCGAAACCCGGGAGTGTTGGGTGGTTACCGACCCTGACTGCCTGGACTACCTGCAGACCAAGAAGCAATGGGCTGGGCTCAAGGCGGTGGTAAAGGTCACTGCCCACCGGGAGACGATAGCCGGGGTTGCGGTCCAACCCCGCTACTACATCAGCAGCCTGGACGCCCCTGCCGAAAGGCTGCTTTCGGCCATTCGCAGCCATTGGAGCATCGAGAATTCGCCGCACTGGACCCTGGATGTGACCTTCCGGGAAGACCAGTGCCGGGTCCGCAAGGACCACGCCCCACAAAACCTGGCGACTCTCAGCCAGATCTCCCACAATCCGCTCAAAAACGAGACCAGCCTCAAAACCGGAATCCAAGGGAAACGCCTAAACGCCGGTTGGCGCCAGGACTACCTCCTCAAAGTCCTCCTCGGTTAAGACGCGATTGCCCTGCAACCCAACGCTAGGGACTTGATCTATAACGATATTATCGTTATAATATCGCTATGAATAGTAAAGAAAACCCCGCACAACAGATCATCTCCCGATTCGGCGGCCAGTCCGCCTTGGCCGCCCTGCTAGGACGGCGCCAGAGCACGGTACAGCATTGGGCCAAGACCGGAAGAATACCCTCCCAGTGGCAAGAACCGATTCTGGACCTGGCCCGGCAACAGGGCATCGCCCTGGAGGCCAGAGACTTCGTCTCCGACGTTGCGCCCGGTATCCAATCCGCGGAGGGGAAGCTCGGCGTATTGCTGGTGGGCCTCGGAGCCGTGGCGTCTACCCTCATCGCCGGTGTCGAACACGTCCGGCGCGGCACCGGGCAGCCCGTCGGGTCCATCACCCAGATGTCGACAATCCGGCTGGGCAAGCGCACCGAGAACCGGACCCCTCTCATTCGGGACTTCGTTCCCCTGGCAGAGCTGGACCAGCTAGTCTTCGGCGCCTGGGACCCGATCCCGGACAACGCCTACGAGGCTGCTCTCAACTGTGGCGTCTTGGACCGCCACGATGAGATCGAACCCATCGCCGAATTCCTAAGGTCTGTCGAACCCATGGAGGCGGTGTTCGACGGCGATTATGTGAAGCGACTCCATGGGGTCAACGTCAAGTCGCCCGCCACCAAACTTGAGGCCGTCGACGCCATAAGGGAGGACATGCGCCGTTTCAAGGAAGCCAACGGGTGCGATAGGTTGGTGATGGCCTGGTGCGCATCTACCGAGAAATTCATTGACGAAGGACGCATCCACGGGGACATCGAGAGCTTCGTGGGAGCCCTGGCGGACAATCACGAGAACATCGCCCCGTCGATGCTCTACGCCTACGCCGCCCTGCTGGAGGGAGTGCCTTTTATCAACGGCGCGCCCAACCTGACCACGGACGTGCCAGCGTTGGAAAGATTGGCCAGCGACATGGGAGTGCCCATCTGCGGCAAGGACTTCAAGACGGGCCAGACCCTGGTCAAGACCGTCATCGGCCCCATGCTCAAAGCAAGGATGCTGGGGATGGACGGCTGGTTCTCCACCAACATCCTGGGCAACCGCGACGGCGAGGTGCTGGACGAGCCCGAGAATTTCAGGACCAAGGAGGAGTCCAAGCTGGGAGTCCTGGACTTCATCCTGCAGCCCGAGATGTATCCCGACCTCTACGCAGACGCCTACCACAAAGTGCGGATCAACTATTACCCGCCCCGCGGCGACGCCAAGGAAGGCTGGGACAATATCGACCTGTTCGGCTGGCTAAAACACCGAATGCAGCTCAAGATCAACTTCCTCTGCTCGGACTCGATCCTGGCCGCGCCGTTGGTGCTGGACCTCATCCTGTTTATGGACTTAGCGCAACGCGCCGGCATGGGCGGCATTCAAGAATGGCTTTCGTTCTACTTCAAGAGCCCCCACCACGCCCGTGACCTCTACCCGGAACACGACCTGTTCATCCAGCAGACCAAGCTCAAGAACACGCTGCGCTGGCTGATGGGTGAGGACCAGATCACCCACCTCGGAATGGAGTATTATCGCGATTCCCTCGCCCTCGTGGATGCGGACTAGACCTCGGCAACGGGAGGACATCCGGTGCTGGCTCCCAACAGACGAGCCCGCGCGTACACTGCCTGGCAGGTTGGCGCTGGCCTCAGCTCGGACAAGCCGGATGAAGTCAGTAGGCCAGGCTTTCGGGCTGGCCGCCTCATACCGTGGTTACCCTGGGCGCGCAATGCGACCCAAATCAAAATCGGAGGCAAACCATGAACATCGTATGCAACCACCTGCATTTCCGTAGTGAAGACCCCGACGCAGCCGCAAAGTGGTATTGCGACAATTTCGGCGCGAACATCACGTCGGAGCGTCCCCTCTCCACCACCAAGTCCATCCAGCTAGATCTGAACGGACACCACTTGATGACCATATCGGGGCGAGCTGAGGGCGAAGACCCAGTCGCCGGTTCCACCGAGCCCCGCTACGGGCTGGACCACTTCGGATTTGAGACCGACGACCTCATGGGTCTCTCAGAGCTGCTCAAGTCCAACGGCGTGACGTTCAACTGTGAGCCCTGGACCATGCCGTCCGGCTCGATGGTGGCGTTCGTAGTGGCCCCGGACGAAGTGAGCGTGGAGCTGATACAGCGTCCAAGCTAAACAACACCGGAACGGGTCACCCCTGGCAACAATTTGTCCTACAGATCGAGGCCGCCGCTTCAGATACCCAGAGACCCATAGACCTGAGGGTTGGCGCAGGCGTCCAACCGGCGGCCTTCGATGCCCGCGATAATGTTCCTTGCCGCCAGCATACAGGTAGCCAGCCTGGAGTCGACGGACGCGCTGCCTATGTGCGGGGTAACCACCAGGTTGTCCAGGGTGAGCAAGGGGTCGTCCAGGTTTATGGGTTCGGGGTCGGTGACGTCGGTGGCGGCTGCCTTAATCCAACCTTCCTTTAGCGCCGTGTATAGAGCCTTCGGGTCCACCACCGCCCCACGGGCGACGTTGATCAGAATTGCGGTAGACTTCATCTGCCGCAATTCGCGTTCTCCGATGTAGTGCCTGGTCTCAGGGGTAAGGGGAACGTGGAGCGACACAAAGTCCGATTCCGCGAGCAGGGCGTCGGGTCCCACATACCGTAGACCATATTGGGCCTCCAGCTCCGGTTTGCGGGTTCGCGAATAGTACAGCACATTCATGTCGAACCCGCGGGCCCGCTTGGCCATCTCCAGACCGATCTGCCCCATCCCGATGATCCCCAGGGTGGAGCCGTGTATCTCCTGTCCCAACCAGAACATCGGATGGTATTGAATCCGCCAGTTCCCCGCCCGCAGCCACCGTTCGCTTTCGCTAACCCGCCGGGCCGCCGACATGAGGAGAGCAAAGCCGATGTCCGCAGTGGCCTTGGCCAGAACGCCCGGTGTGTTGCCAACAAGCACTCCGCGCCTCGTGGCCTCTTCCAAGTCCACGTTGTCGACGCCAACTCCCAGTTGGCTGACCACCTTGAGGCGGCGTCCGCGGGCCAGAAGTTCGGCGTCGACCCGGTCCATTATGTTCGTCATCAGGCCGTCCACATCTTCAACCTTACTGCGCAAATATTCCGGCGAAGGTGGAAGGTCGTCGGGCCATACTTCGGTCTCGGCGGCGGCGGACAACAACTCCTGGGCTTCGGGGAAAATCCTCCGGGTCACGAATACTCGGGGACGGCGTTGTACCAAGGGAGGGCCTCCTAGGGGTGGAATGCCGCCATTTTAGCGAAGGGCGCCATCATTTTCCATACAGTTACGTACAGCAGGGTCGCCAGGGCAGGGTGGTATACTTTGTGGACTTTCCGACGGAGTTCAGGAGGACCGAATGGCGCTATTCCTTAACGAACAACAGGTAGCGGACCTGCTGCCGATGAAAGAATGTATAGATGCGTTGGAAGAATCTTTCGCCCACGCTGGCGCGGGTTCCACCGACCTCAAGCCCCGTTCCCGGATACGGATGCCCGGCGGATTCTTCCACTTTATGTCCGCCGCCGACGCCGGGCATAAAGTCTTCGGCTTCAAGGCATACCCATCCTTCGCCGGGCCGGGCGGAGCCAAGATGATGGTCATGCTCTACGACTATGAATCAGGCCAATTACTGTCGTGTATGGAAGGAGGCCGGCTGGGACAAATTCGCACGGGGGCGGCCAGCGGTCTGGCAACCGCGTACATGGCCAGAAAAGACGCCACTTCCCTGGGCCTCATCGGGACAGGTTTTCAGGCACGAACCCAACTCGACGCTATAGCGGCGGTCCGAGACCTGGACGAGGTCAAAGTATTTAGCCGGAGGGAGGAGCGAAGAGAAGAGTTCGCCCGCAGAAGCGGCGAACGTCTGGGTCTGCGGATCACGCCAGTGGGCAGCGCCAAGGAATGCGTCTCTGACGTGGATATAGTGGCCGTGATCACCTCGGCCAGGGACCCGGTGTTGCAGGCCGAATGGCTGCAACAAGGCGCCCACGTCAACGCGGCGGGGGGGAACCACTGGATGAGAAGGGAGATCGACGAGGCCACGGTTACCGGGGCTGATGTGATAGTCGTTGACGATCTGGACCAGGCCAAGATCGAATGCGGTGACCTGATGTGGCCGGAAGCCAGGGGAACGTTCAGGTGGGACATGGCCCATGAGCTGCAAGACGTGGTGGCCGGGAGAGTCGCGGGACGGCCTTCGGACGACTCCCTCACTTTATTCGAGTCGATGGGTGTGGCCCTGGAAGACATTGCCGCCGCCCAGTTGGTGTACCGGAAGGCGGTTGAGCAAGAAATAGGCCAGGAACTTCCTTTCTAGGCCGGCTACATTTGTAGAGCAGCCGGAAGGAGGTCCCTGGCCTTGTTGGTCGTCAGATGTGGCGAAGGGAGTTGCGGGCTATACGAACCGGGACATGCCTATGAGCACCTCTTCCACGCACTTGTCATGTATTATGGTAGCTTGGGCCCGTTCTTTCTTGGTCATCGCGGGTCCCGCGAATGCTGCAAGGAAGTCCCAAAATCCCTGAACGAATTCGCCGGCGAGACCTTGCTGCTGAGGCGCCATTTGCACGGCGGCAGGCGTCTGCAAAAAGTGAGCTAAGTCCTCGTCGAGGTCGATGCTCTCGACTTCTGCCGGGACCATCTCAACGGCGGGAGAACTTTCCGGCCCCCGTACTACGACGGTGGGAAGGTGGTGGGTGGTTCCAGTTGCGGTTGTCAAATCTCCTCCTGTGTATTAGGCCGAATTCTTTGACTGACTCCAGCGCATAAACCGCGATCGCTGATATCGTGTATTCGGATATTGACTGGAGATAATCATCTATAACTATGATATAGGAGTGACTATATCATGTCAACAGATGTTGAGATGCAATCTCTATTCGAATGTTCAATAATCATCATGCCCCAAGCACACCAAACGGAGAAGCAAGTCCAAGCGCAGCGGTACGGCCGAACACGGCGAGCGGTCCACATCTGACGCGGATACTTGCCGCAGCGCGGTGATATGGAAAGCCTTGCCGATCTGTAGAACGACGAAGAGGGAGAGGGACTTGGCGGCGCAGGGAGTCGCTCAGAGGGCCAGCTTACCCGGGTTCATTACGTCGCCTGGGTCCAAAAGTGACTTCAGCCCCTTCACCAGGTCATGCCCGCTGCCCTGCTCGCGGCGCAGCAGGTGATTGAGCTTGACCCCG
Organism: Dehalococcoidia bacterium; assembly: GCA_965205385.1. Classification (GTDB taxonomy): domain Bacteria; phylum Chloroflexota; class Dehalococcoidia; order Lucifugimonadales; family UBA3495; genus CATOSP01. Next base: position 425,679 of record CBDBGS010000008.1, on the reverse strand, counting down.
ACCCCGTGACAGTATTCCATAGTACCGCCCATGTCCTGGGCAAGCGTCAGCACCTGCTCCACCACCTCGGCCAACCGTTCTCGTATGTGGTCACCGGCGTCCTCGTCTGAACGGAGCATCATGGAAAAAAGTTCGGGTCTGCTCCAGATGCAGTATTCCACCACGCGCACACCAGTACCGGCCATGATCTCCTTGCAGCGGTCCCGGTACTCCAGGACCTTGGAGATAGGCAAGGCCATGTGCAGGTAATCAAAGCCTCGGCCCCCACCCCATCTCGCCCAGCGGTCGCGGCGGGGGCGGCCCAGCAGATTCCGCTTATAATTCTCGCCCGACTGGTGCCGGTAGTTCCAGTAGTCCGCCGTCGGCCCGGGTCCGGTGGAGGTCCCGCCGAACTGTGCGCACACCTTCGCCCAGCGTGCCTCCTGGGCGGCCACCCCTTCCTGGAATCCTTCGAATAGGAGGTACAGTGTGGTGCCCGCATCCTCCTCGGTGAGGTCCAATAAAGTGGGCCTCATGCCGATTGCCAATAGCTCGGCGGCTGCCTCGAAGCCCTGATCGAAGCCCTCAAAAGACGCCGACACCAGAGCCCTCGCCTCTGGCCGCCGAAATACGCGGACGGTCGCCCGGGTGATGATCCCAAATACTCCTTCACTTCCAATGAACAGATGGTTCAGGTTGGGCCCCGAGGAATACTTGGGCACCTGCCTGGTCTCAAGGACCGTCCCGTCAGGCAACACTACCTCCAACGCCACGACCTGGCTTCCCATGGGGCCGTGAGCGGCGGCCCGGTAACCGACTCCGTTGGTTGAGATAGTCCCGGCGACCGTGGCTATGGGCACGCTGTAGGGGTCATGCCCGAACATGAGCCCGTCATCTTCCAACCGGTCTACCAGGTCTCCCACGACGACTCCAGCCTCGACGGTTGCGGTCAGGTCAGTTGGACTCACTTCCAAAATCCGGTCCATTCGCCCCATGCATACGACGATCCCGCCCCGGATGGGCAAGGCTCCACCCATGACGCCCGTCCCGCCGCCGTAGGGCACAACGGGCATACCAGCGGCCGCCGCCAATTTGACGATCTCCGAGACTTCCTTGGTCGAACCCGGCAACGCAACGGCGTCGGCCAGCCGCTCGAAGGACTCCTCGGCTCCAAAGGCCCGGGATGGCGTGAGGGCATCGCCGGAGTAGCGGTCGAGGTCATATTCGTTGGTTAGGACGTTTTCTTCTCCCACTATCTCGATAAGGGGATGAAGAATGGAAGTGTCTAGCATGTTCCTCCTACCTAGTCTTGTGGGGAGCTAATGAACTTGACGCTAAGCACCCGGAAGGGACCGGCGGGGTGAGGGTCTGACAAGGGGCATCATCCACTGTTGATCACGCCCATACGCGGGGTGGAGTTGTCTATCGGGAGTTGGGAAGCGTACCGGGGAAAGAAGTCTCAGGAGCCTTCCGGACATTCACCGCCCGGACTGAAACTGCCACAGGGTGCCCTGGGGAGTGTCCTCCAGGACGATACCCTGGCGGTCTAGCCCGTCTCTGATTTGATCGGCCAGATTGTATTGCTTGGCCTTGCGCAACTCGTCCCGGGTAGCCAGCAACAACTCGATGAAGGGCTCAACGTCGGCGTGGGCCGCCCGGCTGGACTCTCGTTCGGTGAAGGTCAATCCAAGGATGCCGCCCAGATACCGTAGGCAGTCCTGCGCGGCGCTGACGTCGCGCTCGTCATGGGTCCTGTTGATCTCCCTGGCCATGTCGAAGAGCACGGCCAGAGCCCTTGGGGTATTGAGGTCGTCATCCATGGCCGCCAGGAAGCGTTCCTGGAACGGCTCCGGGTCTATGGCATTGCCCTTTCCGGAGCCTTCGTGGCCCAGGGAGTGACGCAACCGCTCCGCGCTGCGCTCCATAGCCACGGCGCCCTCATCGCTATAACTGAGCGGGCTCCGGTAGTGGGAACTCAGGAAATACAGGCGCAGGGAGTCGGGGTTATACCTCTCCAGGGCTTCTTCCACGGAAACCAGGTTGCCCAGGGACTTGCTCATCTTATCTTCGCCCAGTTGCAGCAACCCGTTGTGGATCCAGTAGCGGGAGAAAGGCTGGGCGCCGGTGGAGGCCTCGCTCTGGGCAATCTCGTTCTCGTGGTGAGGGAACACCAGGTCCTGTCCGCCACCGTGGATGTCCAGGGATTCGCCCAAATAGGTCATGGCCATGCTGGTGCATTCGATATGCCAGCCGGGGCGGCCAGGCCCCCAGGGGCTGTCCCACGCCGGTTCTCCCGGCTTGGCCCCCTTCCACAACACGAAGTCCATGGGATGTTCCTTATGCTCGTCAACCGCGATCCGGGCCCCAGCGATCATACCTTCCAAGGTCCGGTGACTCAGCTTGCCGTACTCTTTGATGCTGGTAACGCGGAAGTTGACGTCACCGTCCGCCGGGTACGCGAACCCCTTGTCAACCAGCCCTTGAATCGTGTCGATGATCGGGCCGATCTCCTGGGTGGCCCTGGGGTAAACATGGGCCCGTTGGATGCCCAGCGCGTCCATCGTGTGGAAGAAGTCGTCGATATAACGGTCGACCAAGTCTTCCGCGGAAATATCTTCGTCCGCGGCCCGCTGGATTATCTTGTCGTCAACGTCGGTGAAGTTCTGGACGTGGCGTATCTCGTAACCCTGGTGCTCCAGGTAACGGCGTAAGACGTCGAAGACGACATAGCTGAGGGCGTGACCGACGTGGGTGGAGGAATAGGGGGTAACTCCGCAGACGTACATTTTGACTGTCTTCCCGTCGGCTGACGAGAACTCCTGTACGTCTCCGGTAAGGGTGTTGTATAGCCTCATTGCTCTGAGATGATCGACGCCACTGCCAGGGCGGCGATGCCTTCTTCCCGGCCCACGAAACCCAGATAATCGGTGGTAGTGGCCTTGATGCCTATCCGCTCTTTAGGCAGGAAAAGGGCCTCGCTGGTCTTCTCCCTCATGGTCTCAATAAAGGTCCCAAGCCTGGGCTTTTGCGCCAACATTGTAGCATCCACGTTCGAGATGCGCCAACCGTCCTCCGCCACGAGACGGCCTACGGCTGAGAGCAATACAAGGCTAGAAATGTCCTTGTATTGGGGATCGCTGGAGGGGAAGTGGACTCCCTTGTCGCCCAAGGCAGCCGCGCCCAAGAGAGCGTCCATAATGGCGTGGACCAGCACATCGCCGTCGCTGTGGCCTGACAAACCAAGATCGTGGGGTATTTGGACACCGCCGAGCACCAGCCGCCGTCCGGGAGTAAGAGGGTGTGAATCGAACCCGATGCCGGTACGGAAGTCCAATGAGTCGCGCCCGGCCCAGAGCTGCTAGGTAACCGCTGGGGCCCGCTCCCGCAGGAACGCTTCCGCCAGCACGAGGTCTTCGGGGGTGGTGACTTTCAGGTTCTCATAGCCGCCAAGGAACATCTTGACCGGGTATCCCAGTTTTTCGACCATCATGGCGTCGTCGGTCACCGGGGAGGTGCAGGTCAGGTGCGCTTCCAGCAAGATCCGGCGGCGGAACACCTGTGGAGTCTGAGCGGCATATAGGCCGTCACGGTCGGGCGTATCCTGGACGATACCATCGGGCGAGATGACCTTGATAGTGTCCTTACACGGGACTCCCGCCACCGCCGCTCCGCACTCTTGCGCCGCGGCCAGTCCCCGGCGCAGCATCCGGTCGTCCAGACAGGGGCGCACGCCATCGTGCACTATGATCCATTCGCAATCGCCGATGGCTTGAAGACCGATGAACACCGAGTCCTGGCGGCGTTCCCCGCCGGCGCAGACTCCGACGACTTTCCGGTATCCCCGCTGCGCCACCAACTCCTCTCCCCGTTCCAGCGACCCGGCGTCCAGGACGAGGGCGATCTGATCGACCGAGGGGCACCGGTCAAGTTGGTCAAGGGCGTAGCATACCAGGGGTTGTCCCAGCACGGGAACGAAGATCTTATCGATGCCGCCCATGCGGGTGCTGGACCCGGCGGCCACGACTATCGCGCCAACCTTGGGGCCTACGTAACAGCCTTGGGCGGGACCTGGATCGAAGGACATCGGTTACCTAGTTATGCTTGGGCTGGGCGAAGATGATCCGGCCGGCGGCTGTTTGCAGGACCCTGGTGACCACAACGTCATGGAAAGCGTGCAGGTACCGGCGTCCCCCCTCCACCACAACCATTGTGCCGTCGTCCAGGTAGGCCACCCCTTGACCCGCTTCCTTCCCTTCCTGCACGATGTTCACCCTCAGCTCTTCTCCGGGGAGGACAATGGACTTCAGGGCGTTGGCCAACTCGTTGACGTTGAGCACCTGCACACCCTGCAGCTCCGCCACCCGGTTCAGGTTGTAGTCGGTGGTCAAAATGGGAGACTTCATCCCCTTGGCCAGTCTGACCAACTGGGAATCCACTTCGTCGCCCACGGCCACGCCGACGTCCAACACCTCCATGGGGACAGTGTTGTCCTTCCGCAGCCGCCCGAGCACCTCCAGACCCCTGCGGCCCCGGTTGCGGCGCAGCGGGTCGCTGGAATCAGCGATGTGCCTCAACTCGTCAAGCACAAACCTGGGGACGACAAGCACCCCTTCGAGAAACCCGGTGATGCTCAAGTCCGCGATGCGTCCGTCGATGATGGCGCTGGTGTCCACTACGATGCTGCCGTTCCGGTAGACTTTCCCGACGCCATTGGTGCTGTCCAGGGCCGGAAGAATGGCCTGCATATCACGGTTGCGGTGAACGCCGATCCAGCCGCCGAACAGGCCGAGGGTCAGACTGACGATTATGGGCACGCCCCAACCCATCCAGCCATCGAGCGTGTATAGGGGAATCGAGATCAGAGAAGCGACGACAAGGCCGACCAAGAGGCCGACAATACAACCAGCCAGCGATGCGCCGGGGATAGAGCTAAAGTAGTCCGCGCCCTTGCGCCAAGGCTTAAACGTCAGGTACGGCGCTATCAGCGCCCCCACTGGGAGTCCAGCCAAAGTCAGCACTAGGGCCCAAGGAAAAAACTGCCCTTCTTTAGGGGAAAAATCGGATACTATTCCACCCAGCCTCCAGCCAAGGAACGCAAATCCTCCGGCGCCCACCACCCTGAGCGTCCAAAGGCCTAACACGAGGACTCACCTCCTTTCCGGATAATTCCGAACGGGACTGGGCCTTTCCCAATGTCTGAGGTCGTTTAGAACAATTCGGACTTATTCAGCTTCAGAATAACATAACCAGCGCAATTGCGAAAGGTAAACGTTGTGCCCCACCAAGACGATTGCAAAGTCCTTAGACGGCGGCATTGCAGAGTTGAAAGGCCACTTGGCATGTGACCCGCCAAAGCGAAGGGCAGGTTCTTGAATACCAACGTGAAGGTTCCTAGAGCGACTTTGCAATCGTCCTATGTGCCCCACGGGCCGCCACATCGCATAACCCGGCTTTGTGAGCTTGGCGTGAGGTGAAACCGCCATAATGTGTCCAGGCTCCCCGGCTGCTGTGGCCGGGCAAACACGCTGGAGGGGGAGCGGTTTGAGTTCCATGAGACCTCGTGACAAGATCCTTCTGCTCGATGACAACCCTCGCGTCCGTTCATTTATAGTCCCTGCATTGGAAGCGGAGGGTTACGAAGTCGTCGAGGCCGAGGACGGCCCTACCGCTGTGTACTTGGCCCAGGAGGAGTCATTCGCGCTGATCATCCTGGACATCATGCTCGCCGACCGCGATTTCGACGGTCTGGACGTGTGCAAAGCGATCCGGGATTTGGGAATCGTCACTCCCGTCATCTTTCTGACCGTTGCGGATCGCATAGACGACCCCCGTTTCTTTCGGAGAGCCTTCGATCTAGGAGGCGACGACTACATCGCCAAACGGGAGGAATTGCTCAGAATAGAGAATGACATGCGCATCGTCCCCGCCGAGTTTGTGCCCCAAAAGGGGGACGTAGGGGAACTATTGGCGAGGGTGAAAGCGCGGGTCCGCCGTAGCAATCAACCCGCTGTGCGGTGGCTGGATTTAGGCCCATACGTCCGGTACGATATCGACGGCCTGCAGGTCGAAGTTCTTCGCGAAGGTCAGTGGCAACACGCCGGCCTGACCCGGACCGAATGGGCTATTTTCATGGCGCTGGTGGAACGCCTTGGACACCGTGTGGGCAGGCTGCGCATCATAGAAGCCGTTGAGACCGATCGGCGCTCAAACGGCAGACAGGAAAGGTTCACCGAGAGATCCCTCGAATCTCACATGAGCCGGTTGCGAGGTACGTTGGGAGTAGACATCGAGGCGGTTCATGGATTTGGCTACCGCCTAGTCATACCCCCATAGGAGCTGTTCCGATGTTGGCCATCGTTGTCCTAACCCCATTGTTCTTGTTGATCCTAATCACCGTTGCGTTCGCCGCTGGCGGGGGTATCGTGTGGTTGATCGCGAGACTCTGGCGGCGCTCCGTTGTGGACACATCAGAAAGCGAAGCACTGTACCTCATCGTGACCCGACTTTCTCATCGGCTAAAGACCGTCGGCGAGGTGATACGGGGCCACCTTTACGGGTTGACAGAGGAACTGCCTACGGAGGCGGAGCGGTGGCGGGTTTCCCGCCGTGCTATCAGTGACGAAGCCTCGGAGATAAGTAGCCTGAGCCAGAGGCTCGACCTCGTAGTGCGGCTGGGAATGTCCAGCCAACCCCTCGTCATGGAAACCGTCAACGTCCCCGCGCTGATTGAAGACATCATGGTCGACCTCGCGCCGGCGGCGGAGGACAAAGGATTGACGCTGAGCGAGATAGTCCGGGATGAACCCTCCTAAAAGACAAGAATTTGTAGACAGCTTCTCCTTTGAGGAGCCCAACCGCCGGGGAACCCACAAGAAATCCACAACCCCCAGCAGGGCAACCACCAAGAAACCCGAGGCCAACCGGAAGAAGGCCATGCCTCAACCCGCGGCCCAACCCAGGAAGCCTAAACCCAAGAAGCAAAAGCCCCGAAAGGCGCCAACGCCCAAGAGGACCCCCGAGGAACAACGCGAGGCGCGTCGCTTAAACGAACAAGCCAGGAACAGAACCCCGGAGCGCAGGGAGTACCGGCGGCGCTACGCTGAGGAACAGAGACAGAGGGCCAGGCTGCTTGGCAGGTGCCAGAACTGTAGCAAGCCGGCGATTCCCGGCCTATCGCGGTGCAAGATCTGCGCCGAGGCCAACCGGCAGTCCCGCAGGCGCAGCGACGCCAACAGAAGGGCCGCGAATAAAGAGACAAGGCTAACCTGAGCAACGTATTGTCAGACGTGTCACGACGTGATACATTGCGTTCCGGGTGCCCAGAATGCCAACTGTAGTAATCGAGGGACGGTTCCGCTTCGTCATCAACACAAGAGAAAACAGGTTCGAGCCGCCTCATGTGCACGTGTGGGTGGACAACCAGGATACCTGCCGAATCAACCTGCTCAGCGGGGCCTTCATCGAAAGGCCCCCACCCGGCACCTACCGCGACATCATGGCGGCGTACAGGAAGAACTCGCAAGAAATCAGAGAAATCTGGGAGACCATCCACGGGGAGTAAAGGATGAGCACCGTCAAGGTCGTGAACGCGGACCGGATGATGATCGCCGTCACGCCCGGCGAGGATGGCATCAACGCCAGTTTCGCCGACGGGTACAGTGGGACAGTGCCCTTCAGGGACATACCCGAGATCGGAGACCGATCCGGGCTGAATGCCATCGAACTGCCGAACCCGTACGAAGTCATACTGACGACCACCCGAGACGAAAGGGTGGAACTCCCTTGGGACTTCGTCCGGCATTACTGCGACCGGACCTACCGACCCAAGATGGAATTGATAGCCGCGGAGGGAAGACAGGTCCTGGGCACGAGAGCCCGTGCGTTCAGGGAAGACGCTGGCTTGACCCAGGAGGCCCTTGCCCAGGCCGCGGGCATAGGGCGCGTGACGCTGGTACGGCTGGAGAACGGAAAGCACGTCCCCAAGCTGGGCACGCTGAGGGCCATAGCCAAGATCCTGGAACGGCCGGTCGAAGACCTGCTTACCGGCCCTGAAGAGCCCAGACATACGGAGTAAGCACCGCCCGTTTCGCGGGGCCAGCCCAACAATCCGAGTCCAGGAACGGCATCACGTGAAAGAAGGGACAATCACCGAGGGCCAGATACTGACCGGGGTCATGTTCAACGAGCCGATGAGGGTCGTTACCGCCAGAGCCAGCGGCGCAGGGGCCGTGATCGCCGGGTTGGTGGGCCAGAGCTCCGGGCAATTCCGCGAGGTGACCCTCACCGCCGAGGACATCGCCCAGCTCAACGCCATAGACCCCAACGCCTCATACGACGGCGACGGGGAACTCCTCAAACTCGCTCTGCAGGCCTACACCCTGGGCATCGCCCATGAGTTCGACCCCTACTTCGGCCTCTCCATCTCCCGCGTGGACCCGCTGCCCCACCAGCTTGAGGCCGTCTACGAATACTTCATGAAGCTGCCCAGCGTCCGGTTCCTCCTCGCCGACGATGCCGGCGCCGGCAAGACCATCATGGCTGGCCTCCTCATCAGGGAGCTCAAGCTCCGAGGCCTGGTGGAGCGGATGCTCATCGTCTGCCCCGCCAACCTGACCTTCCAGTGGCAGCGGGAGATGCTGGAGAAGTTCGACCAGCAGTTCGTCGTGATGAGAGGCGGCGACATCCACAACCAGTTCGGAATGAACCAATGGCTGGAGCGGCCGCAGGTGATCACCTCCCTGGACCTGGCCAAGCGGCAGGATATCCTACCCGGACTCGAGCAGGTCCACTGGGACCTGGTGATCATCGACGAGGCCCACCGCATGTCTGCCAGCGACGAGAGCCACAAGAGCCTCCGGTACCGCCTGGGTGAGAAACTCCGGGACAGCACCGACAACATCCTGCTCATGACGGCCACGCCCCACAAGGGCGATCCCCAGAACTTCACCCTGTTCCTGCAGCTGCTGGACCAGGACGCCTACGCCGACGTTACCTCCATCCGCAGGGCTATGGAACAGAACCAGGCACCCTTCTACCTGCGCCGGACCAAGGAGGCCATGGTCCACTTCCCCGAACTCCAGGACGACGGGAGCTGGGCAGCGAGGCCGGTGTTCACCGAGAGGATTCCCCGCACCGCCGACTTCACCATCGAGGGGGACGAGCTCGACCTCTACAACGAAGTCACCGACTTCGTGAAAAGACAGAGCATGCGGGCCTACCAGATGGGCGACGACCGGCGGGCCCGGGCCGTCGGGTTCCTGATGGCCCTCTACCAGCGGCGCCTCGCCTCCAGCACCCACGCCATGCGGCGGTCTTTGGAAAACCGGGTGCGCCGGTTGGATACCGGGCTCCAGCAGGCCCAGGACCTGGCCAGCCACGCACCTCCGGACCTCCCGGATCCGGAGGACCTGGAGGAGATGGATGACGCCGACCGGGAGCGCCTGGAGCGGCTGCTGGACGCGGTGACGCTGGCCGGGAATGCCGACGAAGTCCGTCGGGAAATAGAAGAGCTTGAACATCTGGCCGAGAGGGCCCGGGCAGTCGAGGATGCCTCCAACGAGACGAAGCTCAACAAGCTCCACACCATCTTCCACGAGGAGGGGTTCTTCGACAATCCCGAACAACGCCTGCTGATCTTCACCGAGTTCAGGGACACCCTGAACCACATCCTGGACCGCCTGAAGTCCTGGGGATTCAGGACTGGACAGATCCATGGCGGAATGCAAGCGGGGACCCGGGACCAGCCTGGGACCAGGCTCTTCATGGAGCAGCAGTTCCGAGAAGGGAACATCCAGGTCCTGGCCGCCACCGAGGCGGCCGGAGAGGGCATCAACCTCCAGTGCTGCAACATCCTCTTCAACTACGACATCCCCTGGAACCCCAACCGCCTGGAACAGCGGATGGGGCGCATCCACCGGTATGGCCAGCAACTTGACTGCCTGATCTTCAACTTCGTCGCCACCAACACCATCGAGGGGCGGGTGCTCCAGAGGCTCCTGGACAAGCTCAAGGAGATCCGCGATGCGCTGGACGACGACGCCGTCTTCAACGTGGTGGGAGAGGTCCTGCCCGCCGCCCAGGTGGAGCGGGTGCTCCGGGACTACTACGCCGGAAGGCTGGGCCAGGCATCAGGCCGCACCGAGGCCCTGCGAAACCTCTTGCGGTCCGAACAGGACCGCGGCCCCGACTTCCTCCGGCTGGCCAACGCACTTTCCGCCCTCTACCCCCGGGGCAGCGAGGAGAAACGCCTGCTGGACGGTATGCTGCTGGCAGTGCCGAGATAACCACACCCACCCCCCAGGAGGGAAACCATGCCCGACAACCGGGAACTCCTGAAACGCATAACCGCCCGCACTGACGTATTCGGCGGCAAGCCCATCATCCGGGACATGCGGATATCGGTGGAGCTGATCCTGGGGCTGATGAGCCAGGGAGCCAGCCAGGAGGAACTTCTGGACGACTACCCGGACCTCGAAGAGGAAGACATCCTTGCCTGCATCGCCTATGCCCACGCCGTCATAGCGGGAGACTCCCTGGCGCAGGTATCGGTGGGATAGAAATGAACTTCCTCGTGGACCGCTGCGCAGGACGCAGGCTGACACAGTGGCTTCAGAGCCAGGGACACGACGCCCTGGACGCGAGAGAACTTGGCCCGGACCCCGGAGACAGGGCATTCCTGGAACGGGCCGTCTCCGAAAACAGGATACTCATTATCATGGACAAGGATTTCGGTGAACTCATCCACCTCCACGGCAGACCCCACACGGGGCTGATACGGCTGCCCGAGGTCCGCATGGCCCAGAGAATCACCCTTGTGGAAGACCTGATCCTCAACCACCGCCAAGCCCTCGACGAACGGGCGATCATAACCGTAACGAGTGGCAGAATCCGCATCTCAAGGCAACAGCTACGATGACGACCAACAACAATCTCGACGCCCTGTTCGCGGATGCGGAGCTCCCCTTCGGCCACCCAGGGCACCGGTCCGACGACACCCCGGAAGGCTTTGAGCCTTCGCCCCCTGGTGGACCAGGAACCGGAGCGGGACTACACGCCGGACGAAGGCGGCAGAGTGGTCCACTACGGCCCCGGGGACCGGCCGCTGTGCGGCTCAGAGAGCATGACCGCGGTCTACACCGACGACCCGGCCCTGGTGTCCGGCTGCCGTGATTGCCTGGAGCTGGTGGCCGAGGAGCTGGACGACGAGAACGACTACCGCGGCCACTGCCTGCACTGCCGCCGCGAGATCACCGCCACCGACTCCGTCGAGTGGCGCCGGGTGGTCAGGCGCTCATGCCCGCACTGCGGGAAGCCCCAATGGTGAATGAGTTCACAGCACGAACGATAGGAGTCGCAACGAGCAAACCAGAAGCATCGTTAAGCACGTTCACCCGAGGACTAGCCCATGTCAACATCCGCCTCTCATAATCAAAACCAACTAAGGGATGACGACCGTACCGTTCACGACTGGTATCGCTTGGTACAGTCATTCCCACCACATTTGGTCAGGACATATCTGGATCAGTTCCGCATCGGCCCAGAGCACGTAGTGCTGGATCCCTTTTGTGGGGCCGGAACAACGTTGGTTGAGTGCAAGAAAAATGGAATCGCCAGTATAGGATTGGACTCGCACCCGATGGCATATTTCGCGAGTTCTGTCAAAGTCGATTGGACGGTCGACAACGACAAAATGTTGGATTATATCCAGGCCGTGGAGCAATCCTTCGACGAGACTGGGGTCGGAGCGGACGTATCATCATCAACCGAGAGTCCCTCCGATGAATCCATAGCGAGTACTCTAGCGGCACAGCTAGGAACTGAAGCTTCTAGATTGATAATCAAAAACTCGATCAGCCCAGAGCCTGCAAGAAAAGCATTGGGGCTATTAGTGAAAATCGACAAACACGGGAGTGATAACCTCTCCCGATACGGTCGTCTGGCACTTGCGGACGTTTTGGTCAATGGCGTCAGCAATTTGAAGTTTGGTCCTGAAGTGGGCGTCGGCAAAATTAAAACTGACGCGCCTGTTCTTTCATCTTGGATCCAACGCATGAACAGCATGGCCAACGATATTCAATCTATGCACCATCGCTCTCATGTCCGCGCGGATGTGGCTGGATACGACTCGCGCAACTTGGGAAACATACTGGAACCCAAATCTGTGGATGCCATCATTACATCCCCCCCATACCCAAACGAAAAAGACTATACACGAACAACACGATTGGAATCAGTGCTGCTGGGTCTGATCAACAGCCGTCAAGAATTACGGCAAATTAAGGAAGAATTGCTACGGTCCAACACTCGAGGCGTGTACAAATCTGATGATGACGACGAGGCTGAGGTGGACCCGAAAATTCGGACAGGTGGCTAAGTGAGAGTCCTGCTCCTAAAATAAGCGCAGCTGTGGCTGTGAAGGAGGAGTGGGACATGTCAAAAGAACGGAGGAAGCACAGCCCGTCATTCAAGGCCAAGGTGGCCGTGGATGCGGTGAAGGGAGAACTGACGGTGGCCCAACTGGCCGCCCGGTACGAGGTCCATCCCGGCCAGATCCAGGCATGGAAGAAGGCATTGCTGGGAGGAGCGGCCAATGTCTTCGACGGGAAGCAGGACAAGCGGCAGAAGTCCGATGACGCCCTTATCTCCCGGCTTTACCAACAGATCGGCCAGCTGAAGGTCGAGCGGGATTTCTTGGCGGAGAGGTCCGGTCCATGAGCCGGGAGAGGCGGCGGGAGATGGTGGACCGTGAGCATCCGGCCCTGTCCACCCTCCGGCAGTGCGCCTTGATGGGTATCAGCAGATCGAGTGTCTACTACCGGCCCAGGGCCCCTTCCCAAAAGGACCTGGCACTCATGAAGCAGATCGACCAGCAGTACCTGGCCACGCCCTTCTACGGGTCGCGGCGCATGAAGGTCTGGCTGGACAGGCAAGGCCACCGGGTAAACCGGAAGAGGATCCAACGGCTGATGAGGGCCATGGGTCTACAGGCCATATACCGGCGCCCCCGTACCAGCCAGCCAGGACTTGGGCACAAGGTGCATCCGTATCTGCTAGGCGGCATGGAGTTCACCCGGCCCAACCAGGTGTGGGCAGCGGATATCACCTACGTCCCGATGGCCCGGGGCTTCCTCTACCTGGTGGCCATCATGGATTGGTACAGCCGCTACGTGGTGGCTTGGAGGCTGTCCAACACCATGGACGCTGATTTCTGCGTAGAGGCCTTGGAGGAGGCGCTGGGCAAGGGAAAGCCAGAGGTGTTCAACACCGACCAAGGAAGCCAGTTCACCAGCGAGGGCTTTACCGGGATCCTAGCGCGCCACGGGGTCAAAATCAGCATGGATGGGAAAGGCAGGTACGCTGACAACATCTTCATGGAGCGGCTGTGGAGGACGGTGAAGTACGAGGAGGTCTATCTGAAGGCCTACTCCAACGGGCGGGAAGCCAAGGCCGGGCTAGAGGCCTACTTGCACTTCTACAACACCCAAAGACCCCACCAGGCCCTGGGTTACCGGACACCGGCCGAGGTGTTCAGTGGAGACTCGGTGCAATCAGATGAACAGTCAAAAGAGAGGAGGTGGCTGCCAACCAGAGCATTGGTAGACCTTGGAAAGACAGCGGGACCCTCACTTAACATTGCTCCAATACTGTCCAACTGATGGGGTCCACCTTAGAACCTAAACCAAAACCAAGGTGGGATGTGCATTTACAATACATCGGTGATTGGGCTGGGATTCTCGCAGAAATCCTTCGGCCTTTGATTGCAGGACGGTGCGGCAGCGGTCCTTGACCTCGTCTTTCCGGATGGACAGCCCGCAGAGGAAATTCCCGACCCTCTCCTTTACCAGGGCCTTGGTTCCCAAGCACAGGTTTCCGGTGGCTTCCTCTCTCGCCCAGCCCCAGATGGCCTCATCGGCGTTGAAGTCCGGGCTGTAGCCCGGCAGAGCCTGCCCTCGTGAAAACGGGGGTTCATCAGCCGCAGCCCCAAGCCCGGCGTCCGCAGATACTCACGCACCGCCTCGCCGCGGTGCGCCGGCGCGTTGTCCCAGATCACGCCTAGCGGCCCGGAGTGCCTCTGCCGCAACCGCTCCAGGAAGGCAGCCGAGGTTCCGCAGTTGCTGTTCCCCTCCAGGTCCATCCACTCCACCTCACCGGTCTCCAGGCACACTGCCGAGTAGTAGCTGGCCTTTTCGCCATAGCTCGGGCTGGTCGAGTCCACCAAGGCCGACTCTCCCTTTAGCACCCATTTGCCTCTCAGTTCGGCATCGGCCCGGAAATGGGCCTCGTCGGCGAAGAATATCTTCGCTCCCGTACGCCACGCCTCGTCCGACAGGGTGGCGTACTCCGCCACGAAGGCCTCCCGCTTCTGCTCATCTGCCTTGACCAGACGCTTCTTGGGACGCTTCAGGACAAACCCCAAGCGGTGCGGATAGTTCAGGCAAGTGCTGCGGTTCAGGCCAATGCCGAAACGCTTCGAGACAAACTGCCGCACCACTTTCCAGTTCCAGTTGGCCATTTCTATGCCCGACATCTCGGGCAACTCCTGCACTGCCCCCGTCAACTCCGCCTGTTGCGTCTCGCCAAGCGCGGGGGGGGGGCCGGTCTGCTCAAATATCAAGGCTGCAGGCCCTCCCTCGCCGAAGGCGGCGGCCCATCTGCCGATGGTGTGAGCATCCCGGCCCAGCGCCTGGGCGGTGCCCGAGGCGGTCAGGCCCCGGCACAGGAGCCACAGTGCGTGCCACCGTTCTCTCTCCCGGGGTGTCGGCGCTAGTAGTCAGTCAACTTTGGAATCAAAAGGGTAAAGGCGGTGAAGTTTGGATCGGGCGTGGTGGGTTTTGAACCGCCAGTTGATACCAGTTCGGGCGGCGTTACGCTCCCGCACCAGCGCCTGGGTTTCCCGCCGGAGCGCCTGCTCGTCGGGGAGCCGCTGCTTCAGGCAAGAGCGGGACAGTACGCTGAACTCAATTTCCGCCATGTTCAACCAACTGCCATGCTTTGGCGTGTAGTGGAACTCCAACCGTTTGGCAATCCGCCGGGCCTCGGCAGCCGGGAACGTCTCGTACAGCGACGCCGCGCGGTGGGTGTTCAGGTTGTCCAGGACCAGACGCACCACCGGGACCTCCGGATAGGCTTCATCCACCAGCCAGCGCATCTGAAGGGCGAAGTCCTGCATCGTGCGCCGCTGGGTCACTGCCACCTGCCGCCATCCTGCCAGCGGCTCGCAGGCTAGGAACAGGTTTCGAGTGCCCTCTCGGCGGTACTCGTAGTCCTGCCGCAGGGGGCGTCCCGGCTCAGGCGGCAGTGGGGGCCGAGTCTCCGCCAGCAACTGGGTGGAGGTCTCGTCAAAGCAGACCACCGGTCGTTGGGGATCATATGGCTCGGCGTACAGGTCCAGCACGTCCTCCATGTGGGCCACGAACTCGGCGCTCACCTTGGGGATGCACCACTCCTGCTTCTGCCACGGCTTGAGAGCGTTTTTTTGAGCCGTTTACGCACTCCCTCGTGGGACATGGTGGACGCCAACCCCAGCTCCACCACCTTGCCAGCCAGCAGGCGCAGGGTCCAGTGGTCGTGGCCTTCCGGCGCTGGGCTGCAGGCCAGCGCGATGAGGTGGGCTTCGCCCCGGTCGTCCAGCTTGCGGCGCCGGTTGACCTGGCGCCGGTCCCACAGGGCCCCGTCCAACCCTTCCTCGGTAAAGCGCTGCTTAATCCGGTACACGGTGCCCAATGCCACATCTAGGGCCTCGGCCACCTTGGGAGCGGCCCAACCATCGTTGCTCTTGAGGAGAATCCGCGCCCTGGCGGTCACTCGGGCGGAGCTTTTCCCAACCCGAATCAGATTCTGGAGTTCTTCCCGTTGTTCCGGCGCCAACCGCACGGCGTACTTATCCCTGATCATCACCGCCACCCCCAACATCACCACTTCATCCCCAGCAGTATACGACTATCGGCCAGTTTCCTGTATGACGTTCAACATCTAAGTTGACTGACTACTAAACCAAAGCCAAGGTGAAAAGCGCAGATAGTCAGGGTAAAGTGGAGAGTAAGAGACGGGACAGATAATCGTGTTGTGATGGGGGGATGATGGGAGTCAGGGAGATAGAGCGGTCGCTGGAGCGGTGGGAGTTGGGAGTGAAGGACTTGCAGCGCCGGATGATTCTGGCGCCCACGCCCCGGGAGCGGGAGCGCTGGTACGCCATGCTGCTGCTGGCCCAGGGGTGGACGGCGGCGGCCACGGCAGAGGCGCTGGACCGGGACCCTCACACCATAGGGCGGTGGGCATCGGCCTTCGGTGAGGGAGGTTCCAGGGCATTGATTTTCGAGCAGACCGGTGGTTCCCCCCCACCCTTGACCAGGCGAAACAGGAGGAGTTGAAGGCGGCGGTGCAACAATCGCCAGCGGCGTCGGGCTTGGAATTGGCCAACTGGTATTGGAAGGCGGTAAGGCAGTTTGTCCTGGAAAGCTTTGGCGCCAGCCTGAGCCGCAGCAGTTGCCTGAACTGGCTGCACCGGTTGGGATTTGCTTTCAAGCGGCCCAAGAAACGGTTGCTGAAGGCTGATGAGGAGAAGCGGGCAGCCTTCGTGGCTGAGTATGCCGCTATGTGGGAGGAGTCCCAGGGGGCAGGGGCCCGGATATTCTTCGCTGACGAGGCCCACTTCCGGGCGGACGCGGAGTTGCGGGGGAAGTGGGTGCAGCAGGGAGAACCTGCCCTGGTGGAGTCCACCAGTCCCAGCTACGGGGAGAAGGCCAGCTACTACTCAGCGGTATGCTTGGAGACGGGGGAGGTGGAATGGATGGAACTGGGTGGCAACAGCAACTCGGGCACCTCGGTTGCCTTCCTGAAGCAACTGAAAGAAAAGCATCCTGGGCCCTTGAAGGTGATTTGGGACAATGCGCCAGCCCATCGTGGGGAGGCGATGCGGGAATACCTGCGGACACCGAATCTGAAACTGCAACTGGTGAATCTGCCGGGGTACAGCCCGGACTTCAACGCTGATGAAGCCATCTGGGGGTGGGCCAGGGAAGAGGCTACAGGCAATCTGTGCCTCGGGAGCAGGGAAGCGGCGCAGGAGAGGGTCGGCCGGTTCCTGGCAGGATTGACCCACCGGAAAGAAGAGGTGAGACGGCGCTGCCGGACGATCCTCCAGTCAAGGGCCGAGGCAATCCTGTCAGACTTCCGGCCTGATTCACAACTCCCGGCAAATGCACATCCCACCTTGGCTTTGGTTTAGGTACATCCTGCTGCGCACACTAGCCAAGTCCAACTGCCACCCCTCCAAGTCCGGCCTTATCCCCCTCATACCCATCACCATCCCCACTCAGTCTGCTCCCAGTCCTGACGCTATGCCTCCCTGATTCTAGCCGACCCAAATGCGGGTTTCACCTTGGCTTTGGTTTAGTGGTGTACGCCTTGACACAAGGGGGAGCCCCAAACGTAATGCCGACTCTGGATGGCGCAGCGGAAGCATACGTCAACGCTTGGCGCTCGGTTGGGAACATGGCGGGCCTAGGGTGACACTGGGGCAATGGATGTAGTCCCAGACTTTAACCGTGGTCGGAACCTCGGATCATTGCTCATTCCGCGCCACTTTATGCGCAGAATTAGGGGTTGCATATTAAAGGGCTAGTCTAGGGCATTTCATGTGCAAATCCGGTTGTACCAGAGTTTCACTGTTTCATGTTGCGTGGTGAATGGTGGGTGGTAGATATAGATAGGGAAAGGCAAATGTATCAGCAGGTGGCGGCCATTGTTTTGCTGATAACCCGAGACACCGCTTCTAGGCTCAGGGACTTCCCCTCCAGCTATGGGGCGACCTGCCGGATGTGAGTGAGTAAGAAAATCTCATGGCAACAGACACGCCGGGGGGTCCGGGCGATTTCCTTTTGTGTTCAGAAAACCGTTACGCTCTGTCCCTTATGTTGGAGAGGCAATCAGGGCAGGTAATGAGCTCAAATTCCTCTACATCGTTAACTAGCCGGGGATTGACCTCCCGGGTAGCCACCTCGCATGAGTACCGGTACGTTTCACTGGTGTGGCTACCTTCTCTCTTGAAGGAAAGTACTTGCTTGCCATGAATCAAAGGCCGCTTTAGAGTGTAGTCCTCGCCTACTGAGTCACGGATGGAGGTTAGTCTGGCGATGATGCGACTCACACCATACATGAGCTTGCGGCGGCAAACCATGCAAGAAACACCGTGAAGGTCCAGAAGCGCGGGGGCACTTCTGCCATCGTCGATTCCGTCTCGAAACACCCACCACCGGGGGCCATACATGCCCGCTCCTGATTGAATTTCCAAGCCGCAGAGCGTGCGACCACCATACTCGACAAAGTTAGGGAGAGGGGCAGGGTATGTACTCCAAGAGGTCCCTGAGCCGAAATCCCACAGTTCTTCAACGCTAAAGCCCTCGTAGCCACGCCGAAGGACCACGTGGGTATCCGAAGGGTCGCCTTCGAGACTGGAAGTTACTTCCCAGGGCGGTTTGTTTAGATAGTCCTCCCAAAATCCCATCAGCTTTCCTTCCTAAATGTCCGTTCTGTGCGCTGGCGCGAATGGGTATATCGCGTAGGATTTCCGTAGGTGATGTCGACGGTCTCAGTCTCGATTACTTCGTGGGTAATTTCCTGCTTCTTGCGAAATTTCTGCGCAACCGAGGCCAGCACTGACAGGTGCTTTAAGAATGGCAAGTATTTCAAAAGGGCAGCCAAAACAGCTTCTGCCATGCGCAGACTCCTTACGCCCCAAGGGAAAGCGCTTAGAGATGTCGGGGGGCTAAGTTAATCACCTGTGCAGGTAGGATAGTTCCCCTCTTGAGACCCACGCAACCGCAAACCGTCATCTAAAGCGACAGGTGGGAGAGAATATGGGCCGGTGCATTCCCTTTTTCATTGGGATCGTCGGTTTTCCGGCGCTTTTCGGGCGTCTCCACACACTATCGCCGAGGGGGCTAAAACGCCGGTCCAGCCCATCCTGGGGGCAACCTGGCCTATCCGGAGGTCAGAAGCCAACCGGCACGGGGCTACCTAAGGAATATCTGAATAAGTCCCCGAAATGCGGCTCGCCAGATAGGGAAAACGGTTTTGCCGGCAACTTATTCAGAGGATTCTTAAGTAACCAGGTTGAGGATGTTAGCGGTAGCGGCAGCGGCGGAAAAGAGAATGGTCCCGGCTGCCACCGATGCCGGGAACCAGTTCTGCCTGAACCAGTACCAGCGGGGCGCGTTCAGCTTTTCCCAGTAGTCCCGACCCTGGGCGGTAACCCTGAACGAGCCTGTTCCGAGATGCTCAAAGGCTCCGATGTCTTCCAGGTAGTTAATTGCATCTCTCTCCAAGGGGTCAGTGTTCACGGGTGTGAAAACCATTGAGCCAGGCTTTCCGTTGACCAACTCGCCCAGCTTGGAGCGAACCATGTCTTCCAGTTGTTTCGACAGTCCCCTAGACACTGACGGCCTCCCAGAATTAGGCGTTGCTAACTCCCAACCCATCATCGCCCGGGTCAGGGCGTCCATAAGCAACTGTCAGTAGAGAAACAGCCAGTGATGGAGGCGAACGCCGACTATCGAAGGGGGAAGGGGAATAAGGAATCCAGACGCACGAAACCACCAAATCTGGGGAAACCAAATCGGCAGCATACCAAATGTGGTGTAAAAGGCGGAGTTAAAGTGGACCATGCGGGCGGATTGACCAGCTGACAATTGGCGGTTGAAAAATGGACCGTCCGCCGCCATCCAAAGGTTTGAAGTTGAGCCTATGGATGGTGCGACGGATGTACCAAGTGGAAGTGTATCTGCGGGTCCGCCGGGCCGTAATGGTCGAAGGCATGAGCATCCGAGAGGCCTCCCGGGTGTTCGGGTTGCACCGGGACACGGTGCGCAAGATGACCGCCTACTCAGTCCCACCGGGCTACCGGCGGCAGAACCCGCCCCGCCGTCCCAAGCTGGAGCCCTTTACCGGCGTCATCGACCGGATACTGGAAGACGACCTCGGGATTCCCCGGAAGCAGCTCCACACCGCCCAGCGCATCTTTGAGCGCCTGCGGGACGAGCACGGGTTCGCCGGCCAGTACACCATCGTGAAGGACTACGTGAGGGAACATCGGCGGCGGACGCAGGAGATGTTCGTGCCCCTGTCCCATGCCCCGGGGCACGCCCAGTGCGACTTTGGCGAAGCCCTGGTGATCATCGGCGGGGTGGAGCGCAAAGCCCACTACTTCGTCCTGGACCTGCCCCACAGCGACGGCTGCTTCGTCAAAGCCTATCCGGCGGAGACCACCGAGGCTTTCCTGGACGGCCACGTCTCCGCTTTCGCCTTCCTGCGCGGAGCGCCCCAGAGCATCCTGTACGACAACACCAAGCTGGCGGTGGCCAGGATCCTGGGGGACGGCCGGCGCCAGCGCACCCGGGCCTTCACCGAGCTTCAGTCCCACTACCTTTTCGATGACCGGTTCGGCCGTCCCGCCAAGGGCAACGACAAGGGGAAGGTGGAGGGCATGGTGGGCTACGTGCGGCGGAACTTCCTGGCGCCGGCGCCGTCCTTCGAGAGCTTTGAGGCGCTGAACGCCCACCTGGAGGGGCGCTGCCTGGAACGGATGGACGCCCGGCTCCGAGGGCACGCCGAAAGCATTGGTCAGCGGATGGAGCGGGACCTGGAGGCCCTGTTGCCCCTGCCGGCCGCGCCCTTCGACGCCTGCGACAAACAGGCGGGCCGGGTCAGTTCCCAGTCCCTGGTGCGGTACCGGACCAACGACTACTCGGCGCCGGTGGCCTGCGGGTATCGGGACGTCATGGCCAGGGGCTACGTGGACCGGGTGGTCATCAGCTGCGGCTCCGAGGTCATCGCCCGGCGCCCACGCTCATATGAGCGGGACGACTTCGTCTACGATCCCGTCCACTACCTGCCCCTGCTGGAGCAGAAGACGGGCGCCCTGGACCAGGCCGCGCCCCTGCAGGGCTGGGGCCTTCCCGAGGAGTTCGCCACCCTGCGCCGCCTGCTGGAGTCCCGGATGGGACGACGGGGCAAGCGGGAGTTCGTCCAGGCGCTCCGGCTGTTGGAAAGCTTCGGGCTGCAAGAGGTGTACGCAGCCATCAGGGACGCCCTCCGGCTGGGGGCGCTTAGCTTCGACGCGGTGAAGCACCTGGTGATGTGTCGGATGGAGGGACGGCCGCCCCGCCTCGACCTGGAGCTGTACCCCTATCTGTCCCGAGTGCGGGTGAACACTACCTCGGCTGGAGACTACATGACGTTGCTGTCGGGGAGGGCGGCATGAGCGACAGGTCGACGCTGCTGTTGGAGCATCATCTGAAGGAACTCAAGCTGCCCAGCTTCCTGCGGGAATACGGCAAGCTGGCCGCCCAGTGTGCCGCCGAGGGCGCAGACCATCCCCAGTACTTGCTCCGGTTGGCCGAACTGGAACTCATCGACCGCCACCAGCGCATGGTGCAGCGCCGCATCCGCGCTGCCCGCTTCCCGGCGGTCAAGAGCCTGGACACCTTCGACTTCCTGGCCATCCCCTCGGTGAACAAAGCCCTGGTGATGGAGCTGGCCCGCTGCGAATACGTCCAGCATAGGGAGAACGTCATCGCCATCGGCAACAGCGGCGCCGGCAAGACCCACATGGCCCTGGGCTGGGCCTGGCCGCCTGCCAGCGCGGGATGTCCGTGGGTTTCACCACCGCCGCCGGCCTGGTCCACGAGCTGATGGAGGCCCGGGACGAGAGGCGGCTGCTCAATCTGCAGCGGCAACTCTCCCGGCTCAACCTGCTGATCATCGACGAGCTGGGCTTCGTGCCCCTCTCCCGCACCGGCGCTGAACTGCTCTTCGAGGTCTTCAGCCAGCGCTACGAGCGGGGCTCCATCCTGGTCACCACCAACCTGCCCTTCGACGAATGGACCGAGGTATTTGGCTCAGAACGATTGACTGGAGCGCTGCTGGACCGGCTCACCCACCACGTCCACATCCTCGAGATGAACGGCGACAGCTACCGCCTCAAGCGCAGCCGCGAGAACGCCGTGCCCCAAGCTCCCGAAGACCCCGACAACGCATAACGCGCTGACAACGCTGTCCGTTCCTACTCCTCCATTGTCGACCCTCTGTCTGATCTACTGATGTCAGGCGTTCATGTCGGTGGTACACGATTCCGCCGCCCCAGTGGCCCACTCTGTCACCGCCCTTGACAGAGAACGTACACCTTGGAAGCATTCGCCGCCGCTGGGCGTGTGAAATATACTTTGGCATCTGGTACATCGAAATCATTCGCAGAACGTACAATTACTAAAATAGCCGAGAGCGACTACATAGGTAGCGACCGCTCGTCCCCTTCCAGACAAATGAACACCATATTCCAGGTGGACTTAGCGCCGGGGATTTATTTCCTCGGCGTATCGACCGATACCCCAGGGTCGGCCTACAAGGTCAGAGTCAGCAGTTTGCCTACCGAACCCAGATGATTCAGCAGACCCTCCTCTTGGATGTTGGCCCGGTAAACTCACGTAATGTGGTCTCTACGGTTTATCTCTCCGCTAGTAGGAGTTCCTGCATGATTGCGGTTGCTTTACCGCCCCACCAACAGCCTCAGCAATTTGTCGTCGCCCCGTCTCGGACTTCCACGCCCATCCCGGTTGCTGGTGGTGAAGTAAAGGAAGCCGTCGGGAGACATGGCTACCGCACGCAGCCGGCCATACTCGCCCTGGAATAGCCGTTCGTGTGACTCGACGGAGCGGTAGTCCGGCGCCCGCAACACTACCCGGTGCAGGTGAGTAGACCTCAATGCAGCGAAGAAGAAATTCCCCCGCCAACCCTCGGGCAGCGTGTCACCCGTATAGAATGCCCCTCCGGACAGGGCAAGCGTTGGCGTGAAGGAGAGAATCGGGTCCACGTACTGCGAGTCTCCTCCAGTTCCCAACGTCCGGGGCCAACCGTAGTTGCCCCCGGACTCCAGAATGTTGATCTCGTCATCACTTCTCGGGCCATGTTCGGTAATGAATAGCTCTCCGGTCCGCGGATGCCAGTCAAGACCTTGGGGGTTGCGGTGCCCGTAGGTGTACACAGGGCTTCCAGGGAAGGGATTGTCTTCAGGTATGCCGCCGTCGGGATTTAAGCGCAAGACCTTGCCGGAGAGCGAACCCAGGTCTTGCGCGTTGTCCGCCTCCTGGGCATCGCCCATAGTCACGTACAGCTTGCCATCGGGTCCAAACCCCAGGCCGCAGCCATCATGATTTCTTGCTCCGGGTATGCCGTCCAATACGGTCCTATGGTCAACACCCTCCCCTCCCACGTCGGTGAGCCTGGCCACCCTGTTGATTAACCGGCCTCCGTCCCGGTAGGTATAGCAAACGAAAACGTGACCGTTTCCTTCAAATTCCGGGTGGAGCGCTATCCCCATCAAGCCCGATTCCGAGACGCTGGCAACATCCAAAGTGGCGAAGGGAATCGCCAAGAGCGCCCCATCCTTTACGACCTGGATGCGTCCCGCCCTCTCGGTTATGAGAATTCGTCCGTCAGGAGTGAACGCCATTCCCCAGGGCACGTCCAGGCCCTCAACCACAACTTCAGCCATGACCGTAGCTGGGCTTTTTTCGGGAGACTGGGTAACTCCTGGAGGCTCCTGTGTTCCGGTCCTGCCCAGGCTCCGGGGTGTCAACAAGGGTTTCGGAGTCACCAGTGTCCGAGGTGTCCGCAGGACCTTTGGTGTGACAAGTCCTCGCGGAGACTCCAGGGGCCGTTGGGTCGCCAGACCGCCAGGTGGTACCAGACCTCGAGCCGTTGCCAGGGGTCGCGGCGTCACCAAGCCCCCGGTACCCGGACTTCGAGGCTCCGGCGTAGTGGACCGATCTGGCCACTCGACTCCGAAATCATCAGAAGCGCACGCCATGAGCGCGATACCCACGCATAGAACCCACATTAACCCGACTCTCCCCAGCATGATGCACCCAAATCCACCGATTGATCCCCGGCGCTGTTCGAATGCCACCAATCCTTCCACCGATGTTGCCAAATTTCTCCGGCTGAGTGTTACCGATGTACCAGGTTTGCGCCCGTACTTCCCCTCTAACCGATCTAACCCAGGAGAAATAGACCGAGACCCAATCCAAAGTATGTTGCCGCATATACGAGACGGCCATGAGACGATTAAAATATGCCCTAAATTCAGACGGCGACCCTCGCTCGCCCACCCGGCAACTCATTTGAGGAGATTTCACATGACCACAGACGCCAAACCCAGGGTATACGTCATCGGCACCGGAGGGAGTATATCCTTTGTCGGCTCCCACCGGACCGACTATATCAACTACAGCTACGCCAACAAACACCTGACCATCCAGGAGCTATTGGACCGGGTCCCAGAGGTCAACGACTTCGCCGACGTCCGCTCGGAGCAGTACATGAACGTGGGCAGCACCGAGGTCGGCCCGGCCCATTGGCTGGGACTGGTGAAGCGGATCAACCAGTTGTTTCGAGAAGACCCCGACGCCGCCGGGGTGGCGATCACCCACGGCACCGCCACCATGGAGGAGACCGCCTATTTCCTCAACCTCACAGTCAAGAGCCACAAGCCGGTGGTGGTCACAGGGGCAATGCGCCCTCCAACGGGACTGGCCACCGACGCCGACATCAACCTGATCGACTGTGTCCGGGTGGCCGCCGCGCCCCAATCGGCGGGCAGAGGAGTCCTGACTGTACTGAATAACGAGATTCAGGCCGCCAGGGACGTCATTAAGACCAACAGTTACCGGCTGGAGACGTTCCGCTCCAACGAGTTGGGTCTGCTGGGCTATGCCGACTCGGATGAGGAAACGGTCTTCTACCGCAACCCCACCAGGGCCCATACCCTGGACTCCGAATTCGACGTGGAGAACGTATCCCAGCTTCCCCGCGTGGACATAGCTTACTCCTACGCCGGGGCCGACGGCCTGCTGGTCAGGGCGCTTGCCGACGCTGGGGTGGACGGAATAGTGTCTGGCGGACTCGGCAGCGGGGGGTCTCCCTCCGGTTTCTCCGACGCCTTGAAAGAAGCGCAGGCGCGGGGTATCCCTGTAGTGATCTCCACTCAGACGGGTAATGGCAGGGTGGTCCGTACTAGAAGGACCAACGAAGACGGCTTCATCGTGGCCGACAACCTGCAACCAAAGAAGGCCCGGGTATTGCTTATGCTGGCCCTGACCAAGACCAAAGACCCCGATGAAATACAGCGAATGATGCTCACTTACTAGGCGCGAAGGCCCCCGGTTACCGGGCCGGAGTCTGATTTTCGCTCGCCCTTCGACTGGGCTCAGGGTGAGCGGTCTAAGGGAAGATGACCTACGATCTCGCAAATAACTAAATCGGCCCCTGCCTCGATGCGGCAGGGGCCGATTTAGTTGACCGGGTAGCTATCTACTAGGACTAGCCAGGGACTTCATCGTAGGAGTGGTTGGTGCTTATGACGTTCTCTTCGTATAGCTCGGCTATTGCATCATCCGAGTAGCCAAGGATTCCCGAAAGTACGTCCTCGTTATGTTCACCCACCTGGGGTGTCGAACCAACGGTCACCGGGGTCCTGCTGAAATGCCAGAAGTCTCCCGAGACGGCGATGGAACCGGCGAGGAAGTCCGGTACTTCCACCATGGCCCCCCGCTCCCAGGGGTGGGGGTCTTCCGCAGCCTGGGGGATGGTATTGACTGGAGCCGCCACCACGTCATGCCGCCGGAAGTGGTCGATGGCCTCGGTAGTGGACATCTCGGCGAGAATTTCATTGATGCGGTCGTTCACGATGTCCCGGTTATTTGCACGTTCTTCGCGGGTAGTAAACCGAGGGTCTTCCAACCACTCGGGCTTGGCCAGGGCGTTGCAGACCCGGTGCCAGTGGTGCTGGTCGCCAGCCGAGAGTAGGACCCAGCCGTCTTTGCACGGGTAGGTGCCGCCCGGAGGAGCTCCGCGCTCGCCTCGGCGGGGCGGATTCTTCGTGCCGTGGTAGGCGGTAATGGGAATCTCGGTAAGGCTGTAGCCGGTGTCAGCCAGGCAGACGTCAATGGTCTGGCCCTCGCCCGAAACTTCGCGCTCGTGCAGCGCGGATAGGGTGCCGATAGCGGCATGGAGGGCCGTGATACGGTCGATGATGGGGACGCCGGTGCGGATTGGAGGCATTCCTTCCTCGCCCGTCACCATGGTGATACCGGACATGGTCTGGCCAATCGGGTCGTATCCGATGTTCTCACGGTAGGGCCCAAACTGGCCGAACGCGGAGACGTTGACCATGATGATCCGGGGATTCAGGTCTTTAAGCACATCATAGCCGAAGCCCATCGTGTCGATGGTACCAGGCCTGAAGTTCTGCACCAGGACATCGGAAACTTTAACCAGGTCGCGCAGGACATCTTTGCCCTTGTCCTTCCGCAGGTCCATGCTCAGGCTCTTTTTCCCAGAATTGTACTGGACCCAGTAAGAGCTCTGCTTCCGGACATAGGGGCCGTGGTACCGGGTCTCCTCGCCCCCGAGACGTTCGACTTTGATAACCTCCGCGCCCATCCGGGCCAACACCTGGGCGCACCTGGGACCTGCCTGGTGCCTGCCCAGGTCAAGTACTCGCACGTTTTCCAATGGATGATTGAGGCCTGCCATAGCTATGGACCCCCTTCGCTTTTGTGGGGCCATTTTACGACCGGGCCGGGTAAAGGGCAAGTCAATTCGGGAGTGGCCGGTTGCCAGTGGCCACCGGCATCAATTCCGCCGTTTCAGCCATACACCGTCCGTGGGTAGTATAATAGGCGGACTTTCCGAGCATGCGCTCTCAAGATACCCGTCGGATACCCGTAAACCATAGCGCTCCTCTCCGGAAGATAGGTCCTGAAGAGCAGTTAAGAAGTGCAAGAGCAACAGCGTATCCCCGCCGAGATTCTGGACGAGCTTACCGCGCTCCGGGAGCGCGTTGCGGAGCTTGAATCGTCTGAAGCCGACCGCCGCAAGGAATGGATGGAGCTTCAACTCAGCGAGGAACATTACAGAGTTGCGGTAGATAACGTTGCCGAAGCCATTGTCGTAAACGTCGGCACCAGCCGCGTTTTCGCGAACAAGGCCTTCCTTAGATTGCACGGCATAGACGACATTTCCCAGGCGGAGGGTCTTGGCCTGGACCATTTTATCCTGCCCGAAGACCGTCCTCTGGTAAGTGAGTGGATCCTGGCCAGGCAACGGGGCGATCCCGCTCCAGGAGTCTACGAATACCGAATATTGCGTCCCGACGGGGAGATGCGCACGGTGGAAACTTCCGCCGTACCCATCCGGTTCGACGGCCAACCGGCCACACTCACTGTCCAGCGGGACATGACCGCCCGCAAGCTGGCGGAGCAGGACCTGCTCCGGCGCTCCCAGGAGATGGCCACTCTCTTCTCAGTGGCTAACATTCTGGCCCAGACGGAGCACTTCGAGGAAAAGGTCGCCCATGTGCTGGAGACACTGGCCCAGATATCTCAGGCAGATTCGGTTACCCTTCGCGTGCCCGACGATAACGAACTTGGACTCAAGGCAGTCGCCGCCGCGGGCCCCGCTGTCCAAGACTCTCCACCGGGCGTGCTCTCCTATACGGATAGCGTCTCCGGCACCGCCTATCAACACGGGGAGCCAGTCATCGTCAACGACTACACCGCACATCCACTTGCGTCGCCGCTGGGCATTAACCGTGGCGTAAAGTCCCTGGCCGCGCTGCCGGTGAAGAACGCCGGACAGACCATCGGCCTGGTGATCATCTATTCCCGGGTCCCCGACTTCTTCACCCAGGAACGTATACGGTTCCTTACCACGGTGGTCGGCGGGCTGGGAACGCTGCTGGACAACGCCAGGCTTTATGAAGAACTGGAGTACAGGGCGGAAGAATTGGCACGTTCCAATGCGGAGCTGGAACAGTTCGCCTACGTAGCCTCCCACGACCTGCAGGAACCCCTCAGAATGGTTTCCAGCTACGTCCAAATTCTGGCCGAAGACTACAAGGGGCAACTGGACGAGAATGCAGACCGGTTTATCGGCTACGCCGTAGACGGCGCGAACCGAATGAAAGGGCTCATAGACGGTCTTTTGGCCTTTTCGCGAGTGGGCACCCAGGGTGAACCCTTCGAGGCCACCGATTGCAACCTCATACTGGAGCAGGTGATCAACGGCCTGGAAGAGACCATCGAAGACTCCGGGGCGTCCCTATCCCAGGAACGACTGCCCATCGTAAATGCTGACCCAATCCAACTGTCACAGGTCTTCCAAAATCTGATAAGCAACGCCCTGAAATTCAGCGGCGAAGGGTCTCCCAACGTTCATATCTCCACTGAACAACGACCCGAAGACTGGGTGTTTTCGGTACAGGACAACGGCATTGGGATCGCGGAGAGGCACTACGAGCGGATATTCAAAATGTTTCAGCGGCTGCACCACCGGTCGGAGTATGAGGGTAGCGGGATCGGGTTGGCCCTCTGCCACAAAATCGTCCAGCGTCACGGGGGACAGATATGGGTTAAGTCCAAGGTAGGTGAAGGCGCCACATTCTATTTTTCCATCCCGAAGGCCGAGATGGAGGGGAGCTGAACATGACACTGGGAACCAGTGACAGACCCCTTGAGATCTTGCTGGTAGAAGATAACCCGGGCGATGTCGAGTTGACCCGCAGGATTCTAAGCCGCGCCCAAGCCAGGCTGAATATCAGCGTCGTCGAGGACGGCGAGATAGCAATGTCCTACCTGCGAAAGCAGGGCAGGCACTCCGACTCGCTCCGTCCCGACCTGATTATTTTGGACCTCAATATGCCCAAGAAGGACGGGTACGAGGTGTTGGGGGAGATGAACGCCGCGCCGGAACTTCGCGGCATTCCGGTGATGATCCTCACTTCAACCCAAGCCGAAAGGTCTCGGCTCTTTTCCTATGGCATCAACCCCACTACCGACCTGTGGGGCCTGTACCAAAAACCGCTGGAGCTCTCCCGGTTCGATTCCCTGGTGAGCCAGCTACTCGCATCTCCACCGGAGACACAATAACCGAGGGACCGGCAGGAGCCTCGATCACTTACGGAGACGCATTTGGGCTGGAAGAGCGGGCAGGTCTCGCACTACTGGTCTCCAGAAGGGTTATCCTGCGGGAGGTTGAGCGGCTGGCCCGTGAGATAAGCCGGGATTACCGGGGGCTGAATCCCTTAATTATCGGAGTGCTAACCGGATCGTTCATCTTCGTTGCGGACCTGGTCAGGGCCATCGACATTCCGGTGACCGTGGACTTCATCGACGCTTCGAGCTACCGGGCCGCCTCCAGTACGGGAGAGGTGTCCGTGGAGCGGAATCCAAGCGCCGCGGTGAAGGACCGGCACGTGATTTTGGTGGAAGACATCGTCGACACGGGGAGCACGGCAGCGCATATCATTGGATTGATTCGCCTGGGAAGTCCGGCGTCGCTGAGTCTGTGTACGTTTCTGGACAAACCGTCGCGAAGGACTACCGAGGTCCCGATCGCCTACGTAGGGTTCAAAGTACCGGACAACTTCGTGGTGGGCTACGGACTGGACCTGAACGAGAGCTTCCGAAACCTGCCTGATCTCTACACCGCCGACGAATCTTAATATCAACCAGGATTAGCCAGTGACGGCAAAACCAGACACGAAAACGCTAACCGCCAATGAACTACTAGCCAGGGCCTCGGCCCTTTTGCCTGCGCTGAAGGAACGCGCCCCACGCACCGAAGAACTCCGGCGCGTCCCCGAGGAAACCGTCAAAGACCTCCTGGACTCCGGGCTCTACCGTATCGGTGTGCCTAAGCGGTTCGGCGGACTGGACGTGGACTACGGCCTGGCGCTCGACGTGGCGGCGGAGCTTGGGCGGGGATGTCCTTCCACCGCGTGGTGCTACTGCCTCTGGGCTGCCCACGCCTGTCTGGTTGGCCATTGGCCGCTCGAGGCACAGGAGGAAGTATTCGGGGCAGGTCCCAACCCGCTCTGCTCTAGCTCCCTGAATGTCGGCAAGTCCACGACCGTGCGGGTGGACGGCGGCTACCGTGTGTCCGGTAGATGGGAGTTCTCCAGCGGGTGCGACTCAGCTAGCTGGTTGATGCTTGGTGTCTCCGGTATAGGGGAACGCAACTGGGTCCTCGTTCCGCAAGGCGAATTCCAGATCGTGGACATCTGGTTCGTCTCGGGGCTAAGGGGTAGCGGCAGCAAGGACATCGTGGTCGATGACGTCTTCGTACCCGCCCACCGTGTGCTGGATGTGACTACCGCGGGCGACGGCAATTGGAACGGCTGGGAAATACACGGTCAGACGCGGTATC
Organism: Dehalococcoidia bacterium; assembly: GCA_965205385.1. Lineage (GTDB taxonomy): Bacteria > Chloroflexota > Dehalococcoidia > Lucifugimonadales > UBA3495 > CATOSP01. The sequence goes on along the minus strand of CBDBGS010000008.1, from coordinate 395,439 downwards.
GGATTCCCATTCCAGTCCTGCTGGGTTGGGACTTGGTCGGCCCCATGATCGGAGTTGCCAGGGGGATGATCGACGAGTTTACCGCCCGGACCATCGGCACTTCGGGTCCTGGCAGGACCGCGGACTCCCCCGCAATCCACTTGCGCCTATCCGTGGCGTCCGCCGAGGCCGACGCTGCCCACGCCCTAATGACGCAGGATATTCGTGAGATGTTCCAAAAGGCCGAAACTGGCCAGCGGTTCGGCTCCCTGGAGAGAGCGCGTTACCGGCGGGACAAAGCGTTCATCAGCCAGCTTTGCCTTCAGGCCGTGAACCGGTTATTTGACCTGAGCGGCGGTCATGCCCTGTTCGATTCGGTAGCCCTCCAGAGGTTCCACCGCGATGCCCAGGCCGTGGCCCACCGGGACGGGCTAATTATGGAGTTGGGCGGTCAGCAATACGGCAGGGTGGCGTTGGGACTCGACCCGGACGCCAATATCTAGCCGTGCCAACGGTGTGGAAAGAATAACCACCCTTTACCTGTACAAGTTACTCAGCCAGGCCAGCTTGCCGGGCCGGAACTCCTTGTCTCTGAACCCCGGAAAGTCGGCGCTGTAACGGTAGGCCCGGAACACGCGGTTGGCATAACCAAACCGGTCGTCGTAGCCATAAAACGGGTTGGTGTAGTCCCAGACGATCTCCCCCTCGCGTGTGATCTCGAATATCCGCCCGATCATACCCTCGCAGACCAACGTGTTGCCGTTGGGTTGCCTTTGGGCGCCGCTGATGAAAGCGCTAAAGAAGTCCCATCCCGGCCTGGCCTTGTATTCCCATTTGATCTCGCCGCTGGACGGTTCCACTTCTATGACCCTGGAACTGGGAGTTGAAGCCGTGATTGCGTGCCAGCCATTGTCAAAGATCAGGATCGAACCGTCGTTGAGCAGCGTGGGATCGTGCTGGTGGCCGAGAACGTCCTTCCCCCACTTCCAGTTGAACTTGCCGGTGGCTTTGTCCACGATTCCCACCGTATCGAGAAGCCGGAAACTGGTCAGAATGTTGCCGTCGGGAAGCACGTTGCAAGTATTGCAGTGAGTCCATTCGTCCCTGTTGTGAATGGGGCAGATTGAGTCCAGCTCTGGGTCTAGGTGATCGTAACCGTGCCACACCCAGACCGTGTCGCCCGAGGGAGTGATTTCCCGGAAGTAGTCGCACCAGAGACCGCCGCCGTCATCCGAACCCGGCTTGCCGCCCTTTACGCGGTCCGAGATTTCCAGGGGGGTCCTCTCCCAGCCTAGCACCATGGTGTTGCCGTTGGGCATCCGGGTGAAATCGTGATGCATGGTGGGCTCCTCGTACTGCCAGACTACGTTGCCTTCCCAGTCATACTCCGTGATCATCCCGCCCCGTCCACCAAAGGTCACCGGTCCCTTGTCGGTACGCCCTGAAATGATTAAATTTCCATTCTCCAGCAGGTATCCGTAGTCGCCGGGTTGGTAAGGGAGTTCCCACCTGTGGACGAAATTGCCTTGCATATCTATGAGGTAGGCGTTCTTTGTTTCCAGAGGGGAAAATAATGTGTAGCCGTCAGAGGTCTTGTCAGGTTTATTGACCGATAGTCCTCGTCCACGCATCGAGGCGCACTCCTAACTTGGATATCCCCGGTCGGTTCCGTCGGCGGGCCGTGAGCATTCTATTGGGGCCGTCTCCACGTCGTCAAGAAGTCACGGATTTAGGAATGCGGCCCGAATATTGTTGACACAGCTTACCGGATTAAGGACAATTAGGGTCAAGTCCCGTACACCGGGCCTTCAGATACTGGCCTCGTTTCCCGGCTTCGGCACGAGCCGGGACCATCTCGCAAAAAATGGAGGAAAGGCAATGTCAGACAACGATATCGCCCTGATGGGTCACCTGATGCGCCGGGCCGGATTTGGCGCGACCCGCGAGGAAATCGAAGCGCGGGCGGCAAAGGGTTACGAAGCGACTGTCGAAGAGTTGCTGAACCCCGAAGGACAGGAAGCCGTTGACCAACTGGAGCTGCAGCGGTATCAAGGTTGGACCTGGAAGCCTGGCACAGTCCAGGGCATGGGCGCGGCCGAGTGGATGTACTATCTTCTGAACTCCAAGCGGCCCCTGGAAGAGAAGATGACCCTGTTCTGGCACCAGGTGTTCGCCACCGGCGTTTCTAAGGTAGACCACTACGACGAGCTAAACGACCAGATCATCCTGTTCCGGGAACACGGTCTGAGCAACTACAAGCGGCTTTTGCTCGCCCTGGCCCGGGACCCGGCCATGCTCTATTGGCTGGACAACAACGAGAACCATAGGGACGCGGTCAACGAAAACTGGGGCCGCGAGCTTCTGGAACTGTTCACCATGGGTGTGGGCAACTACACCGAGGTTGATGTCCGCGAGTGTTCGCGCGCCTTCACCGGCTGGACAATCACCCCGAAACTGGCAAGGTTCCCCATGGGCCGCTTCGACTGGTTCTTTCAGTACAAGGAGGAGGACCACGACGACACGGAGAAGACCTTCCTGGGCGAGACTGGCAACTTCGACGGTGAGGACATCTTAAACATCGTCTGCCAGCAGCCCGCCACCGCCGAGTTCATCGCCAGGCATCTTTACAACTTCTTTGTAGCCGATGAAGCGCAGGTCCCCGCCTGGGCCGTGACTCCACCCAAGGACCAGGACGCCATCGACCTCTTGGCCGACACGCTGATGGAGTCCGACTACGATATCAGGGCCACCCTTAAGGTCCTGTTCAACTCCGACTTCTTCAAGAACGCCCGCTTCGCCAGGCTGAAGAGCCCCACCGAAGTGGTCGTTGGCACCCTCCGCCTCGTTGGCGGCGCGGAGTTCCCCGCCCCCGGCCTGGGCGACCTCTCCCGCCAGCCCTGCTACATGGGCCAAGACTTGCTCAACCCCCCCAGCGTCGAGGGTTGGCACACCGGCGTCGAGTGGATCAACTCCGGCTCCCTCATGCGCCGCGTCAACTTCACCGCCGACTTCATCGGCGACACCCAGCGCCCCGGCATTCAGACCATGATCAACCGCCTCAGGGAGCAGAACGCCACCTCCCCCGAGCAGTTGGTGGATAGCTGCCTCGACCTGCTGGGTCCCCTGGAAGTCGCTGACGAGAGCCGCAAGGAGCTTGTCGACTTCGTCTCCGAAGCCGGGAACGCCAACTGGAACTCCGACGACGCCGTGGCCGCATCCACCGAGCGGGTCGGTGAGTTGCTCCAGTTGATAGTGTCCCTGCGCGAGTACCAATACGCTTAAGTAGATACGTGTCTACCAGGAAACAGCGGGGAATGGTCACGCAACCATTTCCCGCGCCCTGAAGTGCGGAACCGACAAAGAGTACCTATATGGAGTGTCCCGCAGAGCTGGCAATCGCTTTACCTGTGCTTGTTCAGCCTACAATTTCTCACCGTCTTTGGACTGATTGCATGGCATGAGATAAACTCTAAAGGTAACCCTACCTTGGCCCGACACACTGCTAGCCATAGGTCAAGGACTGAGCTCTCTAACCATTGGAATAGCAGCGAACAGCATTGTATTAACGAAGGGCTGGATGGTACTGGCAGCCTGGTACAGGGAGAGACAGGAGAAAAAGCGTAGACGTGAACGCGCCGAAGCCCAGTCAAAATGGGAAGAGTGGAACCGGCGAAGAGAGGCGGCGGCGGCGAATGAGGAATTCACCGAACCGCCACCTTCGATGAACGATAAAGGCGAGATATCTTGACTCAGCTTACGGAGGAAAGCGAACAATGACCCAGTCCAACAAAGACCCGGTCATCGTTGTCCTGCAAATGACCGGCGGCAACGACTACCTGAACACCATCATTCCCTATTCCAACCCCCTCTACAGGGAGAACCGCCCCGTTGTCGGCGTCCCTGAAGAGCGCGTCCTGCCCCTGGATGACAAGATCGGCTTCCATCCCGAGATGGGCCCCATCAAGTCCCTCTACGACCAGGGCAGCGTCGCCGTCATCCACGGCGTAGGATATGCCAACTCCCCGCGCTCTCACTTCCGCTCCATGGACATCTGGCATACCTGCGAGCCGGACAAGCTGGGCACCGAGGGCTGGTTGGGACGCGCCACCCGCGAGATCGACCCCAACAAGGAGAACGTCCTCACAACCGTCTCCTTCGGCCCCTCGCTATTCCGCGCCCTGGCCATGCCTGGCGTCCCCGTCGCCTGCGTCGACGACCTGGAATCCTACGGCCTGCTCCCGGGCATCACCGAGGCCCAACAGCGTTCCAAGATCCTGGACCGCTTCGCCCGCCTATACTCCCCGGTCATGGGCTCCTCCGCCGTCATGGACTACTTGGGCCAGACCGGCCTCGACACCCTGGAGGGCGCGGACATCCTGAAGGAAGCCCCCAGGATGTACTCCTCCACCGTCGAGTATCCGGACACCACCATCGCCGCCAAGCTCAAGGGAATCTCGCAGATTCACCAGGCCGGGTTCGGCACCCGCATCCTCTACTGCGACCACGGCTCCTTCGACTCCCACTCCAACCAGACCGGTATGCACGACAAGCTCTGGAAGGACGTCTCCGAAGCCGTCGAGTGTTTCTTCGACGACCTCAGAGAGCACGACGCCTCGGACAACGTGGTAATGCTGCTCTTCACCGAGTTCGGACGCCGCACCCACGACAACGGCTCCGGCACCGACCACGGCGCGGGCGGCGGCGCATTCGTCATCGGAGACCCCGTCAAGGGCGGCCAGTACTCCGAGATGCCTTCACTGGCTGCCAAGGACCTGGAGCAGGGCGACGTGGTACCAAACCACGACTTCCGCGGCATCTATTCCGTCCTGCTCGAGGACTGGATGGGCCTAGACGCCAAACCCCTGGTCGAAGGCTCCTTCGAAAAGCTCCCCTTCCTGGGTTAAATCACTCGGCTCCACGCGCCGGTAAGATTATACCGGCGCGCCCATCTTTCTGTAGCCAACGGAGGACTACCATGCTTACGCGAACGGTGGCCGGAAGGACGTTCGACTACAGCCACGCCGTGGGCGGACGTTACATAGGCCAACCTTGCAGCTTGGCCGTAGGTTCGGGCAACACGGTCTTCGTGCTGCTACGTGGCGGCGAGAACATCAGCGACGTCCCTTGGAACAAGACCGGGACCGGTTCCAGGGTCGCCCGCCTGTCCATCCCTGAAACCGTCGGCGATGAAGAGTTCATCGGCGAGTCCGGGACCTACGGCAATGGTGATGGCGAGTACATCTGGCCCACGGCCATTGCCCTGGACAGCAAAGAGAATGTCTACATTACCGACGAATGGATGAACCGCATTTCCGTGACCGATAAGGAAGGGACATTCATTCGCTCTTGGGGTTCGGCCGGCAACGGTGACGGCCAGTTCAACCGCCCGTCTGGAATCGTGGTAGACGCGGAAGAAAACCTTTACATTGTGGACAGCCTCAACCACCGCGTCCAGAAAATGACTAAGGACGGCAAGTTCCTGGCCAAGTTTGGAGGGTTCGGCAGCGGCCCCGGTGAGCTGAACTCCCCCTGGGGCATCGCCCTCGACCATGACGGGAACGTCTACGTTGCCGACCACAAGAACGACCGCGTCCAGAAATTTACCGGAAGCGGCGAGTACCTGGCGACCTTCGGCAGCTCAGGGACGGGCCGCGGCGAGCTCAACCGCCCCACCGACGTTGCCGTAGATCCCGACGGAGATGTGTACATCTGCGACTGGGCCAATGACCGGGTCCAGGCATACGCCCCCGATGGCGAGTACATGACCACTTTCATCGGGGACGCACAACAACTCGCCAAATGGCACCAGATGACCGTTGACGCCAACAACGACGTGATCAAGGCAAGGCGAAGAGTCACCACCCTCGAACCGGAATGGCGTTTCGCAATGCCCCGCGCCGTCGCCTTCGACGAGGAAAAGGGCCGGCTCATGGTGGCCGACACCCAGCGCGGACGCATCCAGATCTACAACAAGCTCAAGGACTACCTGGAACCCCAGTTCAACCTGTAACAACTCACGGATTCCAGCGCCGAAATCGCGTCCCCGGACATGCCTTCACGGCAACTGATCGGGGACGCGAAGTTTGTCTGGTTGGAGCGCTAACAGTGGACTCGCAGACGGCACAACAATACGTGGAAATGGCCAGGGAACGACCCGACATCCTCTGCGCCGATGTGCCCCTCGAACTCCTGGAAGCGGCCACCGACGACGACTACGAACCCTCCCCCTTCATCCAAGAGTACCTTGAAGCCGGGCACCGGCAATGGCTGATCCAGAAACAGGGAAGGGTCCGCAAGAGCGACCAGATGCTCAAAAACGCCGTGGTGGTTCTCTGGGTCCGCGCCACCCGCCTCTACAACAACCGCAGCCTAAACCGCCTTGATCCCGACGAGACCAAGCCCTTCTTCAGCGACGAGGGGCTTTACTAACCGGACTCCACCAAGCTCAGGACTTCCTCCAAGTAAGCGACCTTCACCCCGCGCCAGTCCTCCCGCTCGCCCCTATTCGTGTCGTAAGGCGCCCGGATCAGCACGGAGTTCATACCCACGCTCCAGGCCCCCGTCAACTCACCGCTTCCACCGTCGCCGACATACAGACAATTTCCGGGGGAGACGCCAAGGCGGTCACAAACCAGTTGATAGATGCGAGGGTCGGGCTTCCTCAGGCCAACCTCACAAGAGAGGACCGCCACGTCTATCAACGGAGCCATCTGAGTGTGAGGCCAATTCTCAGCGTCCTCGAGTACGCAATCGCTTATCAGCCCGGTTTTGTGTCCTGTGTCCTTCAGCCGCACCAGGGTGGCGATGGTGTCGGGCCGAGGGGAGACGACAGTCCGGAAGTATTCATGGCGAATTCCCAAAGCTCGCCCGATCCCTTCCGGACGCGCTGGGACCTCAGCGCGTAGGCAGATGGACTGGAGATATTCCTCCATCGTAGCGTAGGCGCCTGTGTAACGCTCATCCTCGGTTTCGGTCCACACCCGCCGATACGCCAGATACTCGATGCCCAGCGCATCGGCCACACTAAGCATCATGCTATCCCAACCACCGGTCCCATCCCCCAGGTAGGCCGGGTTATCGACCAGGGTCCCGAACAGGTCGAAGATTACCGCGTCGTATCGCATTGCGATTCTTAACCCTCTATCCCACCGCCGCCTTCTGAGCGCTGACGAAGAACTTGTTGGCCACCTTCTCCACGAAGTTCCGCCCCATGATCTTGTAACCCTCGGCGTTGGGGTGAAGGTCGTCGGGTAGCAGGTGTGCCAGGTCCGGGCCAAAGATGTCCAAGCCGTCGACGTAATGCAGGCTGGAATCGCCTCGGTCCTTCATAGCCTGGACAGCCTCCGCAACCTCTTGGCGCATGTCCACCAGCGTAAAGCCCACCGCGTTGGGACCCGTCTCCCTAGGTGGCGAGAAGATGGGTGACACCACTACGAAGGGAGTGTCGGGGTGCTTCTCCCGGACGATGTGGACGAAGCCAATAATGGCCGCCTGGAAGGTGCGTGTATTCATGCTGCCGGAGTTGTGGACATTGATCCCCACCTTAATCGAAATAAAGTCGGCCGGAAGCCCTCGTATCATGCGTGCGACCATCGGCTCCAGGTGGCAGTTGCCTCCATAACCCAGGCATGTCAGGTTGTAATCTGACTGGCGCGCCGCCACTGCGGGCCATGTAAAGCTGGGACTCTCGGCAGTCCTGCAGTGGGTGATGGAACTGCCGTAGGTGATCCACTTGGGCCGAGTGTCCTCGCAGGGCGCAATAGAGGCGCCGTCCGAAAACTCCAGTCCCCGCAACCGGAATTCCCCATGCTGCGGCAGCCAAAGCTCGATGAGCTTTTCGCCCGATGGTAGTCCTTCAAAGCGGAAGCTCGACTGCCCCTCAAGCGGCATCGATCCCTCGAACTGTCCATCGCAATACAGGTCTATGCCACTGGCCTCATCCGCAAGCGGCGCTGGAATCTCCACGGATCCCGCCAACACCTGAGTGTCGCTGTGGCATGAAATCCTAACCCCGGCGGGCATGGCTGCCCGGTCTCGCATTGCGTCAGGGGGAAAAAGCGAACGGTCGTCGAAGGGAATGCGCCAAGGCATCCTCCACTGGTCCGTATCATCGAAGGAAATCGCGCCCTGCCAATTGAGCCTCGCATCGTCGGGTCGTACTTTTTGGGCCATCTCGTAGTCCTCCTAATGGGAAACTTGGATTCTGTTGCCCACCAGTTTACCGGGTTACGCCGCCTCCAACCACCCATAATCAGGAAGGCCCCGGACTTAAGTCCGGGGCCTCATACTAGTTCCATAAACCTACAGGCTGGAGGTTTGGACTTAGCAGTCAACTTCTATCTGGGTTTGGTCCTTGGCGATGATTACCGGATTATCTTGGAACATCTCGACCGTGCCCGTCACGCAAATCGTCTTGCCTGTATAGAATGTCCTGAATTCGGAGGGAAAGTTCTTGCTGTCCTCCCGCCAAATCAGGACCGCAGTGCTATCGGGAGTCTTGAGGTCGGAAACTTTGGAGCCCATCGACATGGCCGCGGTCAGGTCGAAGAGGAGAAGAGTCGGCTTCCCGGACCCGGAACCTGTGACTCGAATATAATCGGCTACAGTGCCCTGAACGGTCACGTCCTGGTCTATGTGCTCTGCCATTCTAGCAGCCGGCACGTATCCGGCGGCCACAGCCGCTTCCTCTGCTTTCGCCACTTCCTCGGCCTGGTCGGCGCTGGATCCCGCCCCACCACCGCAGGCGACCATAGCCATCAATGTAATCAGGGCTGCCAGAACCAACAAAAATGACTTCACAGTTTGCATCCTCATCCGCCGATGCCTCAAGGGTCGATCCACCTCTTTAGTCTGTCCCTCTCAGGCGCGGGTCCAAAACGTCTCGCAGCGCGTCCCCCAAAACGTTCCAGGAGAATACCACGACGAATATCGCCAGCCCGGGGAACACCGCCAACCAGGGGGCCAGGCTCACGTACTGCCTGGTCGCTCCGCTGAGCATACCGCCCCAGGACGGAGTATCTATGGGGCTACCCACTCCCAGGAAACTCAGTCCAGCCTCGGAGATTATCGCCCCGCCAATGTAGAATGTGAGTACGACCAGGTACAGGGCGAAAATGTTGGGAATGATGTGCCTCAGAATTATGCGCCAGTTTCCGGCGCCCACGGCCCGGGCCGCCAGGACATAGTCCATCTCAATAATTGCCAGGGACTGGGACCGAACGATTCGCGCCGTGCTCGGTACGAACGCCACGGTCAGAGCGATAACCACGTTGTGCACCGACGCCCCTAAAGCGGACATGATGGCGATGGCCAGAATAAGGCCCGGAAACGCCATCATGGCGTCCACGACCCGTTGAACGGCCAAGTCTACCTTTCCCCCCAATTGGACGCTGGCCACGCCCAGAATGAGGCCCATTGAAGAACCCAGGAAAGCCGACGCAACACCCACGTACAGAGAGACCCGCGCACCGTGAATAACACGGCTGAAGACGTCCCGGCCCAAATGGTCGCCTCCGAACCAATGTTCAGCGGAAGGGTTTGCATACTGAGCGCCTGATTGCACGTTGGTCCGATACGGGTCGTGTGTGGATATGACCCCCGCGAACGCAGCCAGGATCACCAAAATGATAGCGACCGTCGCCCCGAATGCGCCCAGGGGTTTACGCGTCGCAAAGTACACTACGTTTAGCCACAGTGTACGCTTTGGCCTCAGCGCTATGACCACGCCAGGCTCAACTTGGACGAACTCGCCGCCCCGTGCGGCTTCGCTTCCTCTATCCAGGCTCATATTTTCTCTCGCCACGACTCCGGATCGTAAATCGACCTTAGCTGTAGCGGATTCGGGGATCCAGCCAAGCGTACAGCAGGTCGGCAAACAGGTTCATTACCAGCACAGTGACAGCGATCACCAACACCACGGCCTGGATCATTGGAAAGTCGCGGTTCCCGATGCTGTCAATCAATAGCTTACCCATACCAGGCACCAGGAATATAGTCTCAATTATTACCGTGCCTGAAATGAGTCGCCCCAATTCAAAGCCAAACAGCGTGACCACCGGCAGCAGGGCGTTCCTCAGCGCATGACGGTAAACGATCACCCGTTCCGCAAGACCCTTGGAGCGGGCGGTGCGTATGTAGTCCTCCCGCAGCACTTCCAGCATGGCCGACCGGGTGATCCGGGCGATAAACGCCATATTTGAAGTGCCCAGAGCGATGGCAGGGAAAATAAGCTGCTGGAAGTTGGTCCACGGATCGTTCCATGCCTTTTCGTATGCCAACGGCGGGGCCCATTGGAAAATGAGGACCAAAAAGAAGATGGTCATCACCGCTACCCAGAAGTTGGGCAGCGCAATGCCAAGAAGGGTGACAATCCTTGCCGCATAGTCGGAGACACTGTCCTGTTTTATCGCTGACAGGACTCCCAGGGGCACCGCCACGACAGAGGCCAGTATCAGGGACATGAGGGCCAACTCGACGGTCGTGGGAATCCGGTCCTTCAGATAGTAAGTGACCTGAGGTCTTCCTTCATAAAAGTAAGAGTCACCCAGGTTTCCTTTGAGCATGTTGCCGACCCACGTCCCGTACTGGACGTAAATAGGCCGGTCGGTGCCCAGTTTGGCCCGCAGTTTGGCTAGTTTTGCCTCGGTGAGGTTATCGGCTGCGCCATCCTCCCCCTCGCCCAGAATGATAAGCGCGGGGTCTCCCGGCACAATTCGCATGATGACAAACACCGCGACCGTCACCAGGAACATCGTGGGGACGAAGAGAAGGGCCCGTTTTGCTACGTAGGTTTTCATACGGTGTCGCCCTTACGCTTGAGGGGTAACAATGAAAGGCAGTCAGGCCCGGCGACGCCGCCGAGCCCGGACTGCCGGTTCCCCTGGTTGGTAGTGTGGGTCAGCAAGCTGGGTCGCACCAGATGTTCTCCCACTTCTTGTTCCACAATTCGAAGTTGTAGTTCTGAATGCGGTGCTCCAGCGGATGGTTACGCAGGCCCCAGTAGAGCGGGAAGTTTGCGCCGCCCTCTTCCTGGGCGATTCTCGCCATTTCGTGGACTATGGCCTTCCGCTTTTCCAAGTCGGATTCCTGCTGCTGCTCGTAGTACAGGTCCTCAATCGCGGTGATGGTCCAGAACTTGCCCCTGCCGCCGCCCATCCACTGGGGAAGGGTGCCGCGCACCCACTTGACCATGAGGGAATCCGGGTCGGCGAAGTGGAGCCCGTGACCCTGCACCATCATCTCGAAGTCCCCGGCCCAGTAAGCATCGAAGCCAGCGCCGGCTTCCATAATGCGGATTTCAATTTCCCAGCCGAACACGTCCTGCAACTGCTCCTTGACCAGGACGGCCCGGTCCGGGTAGCCGCAGCAGTTGCGCGCGGTAAGCTGGATGGGTACGGCTCCTGTGATGCCGGCTTCTGTCAGCAGACTCTTGGCCCCGGCTATGTCGTCGGGGTGTTTCTCTCCGTTAAGTTCCCGGTACCCTGGCATGACAACGTACTCTTCGGCAGAGCGGCTGAACCAGAAGCCTTCCGGAATCATGTAGCCCATTGCGTCATTGCCGCCGCTGACGGCCTGGATGATAGGTTGGCGGTGCAGCGCCAGGTGAATGGCCTGGCGGACGTTCGGGTCATCGAAGGGGGCCTTGGTGGTGTTAACGGTGACCGCCTGCCAGCCTGTCGGCCCTCCGTAGTGAACGGTGAGGTTGTCCATCTCCTCGTCCAGCTTCTGGGCTTCCAGCGTCGTCAGGTTGGTAATCCAGTTGGTGGTCAGTATCTGCCCGGTCTTGTAAGCGGCGATGGCGCGGCCCGCGTCCGTGATGATGAAATGCTTCATACCGTCGATGTAGGGCTTACCGGGCTTCCAGTAGTCCCGGTTCTTGGTGTACTCAACGGAGACTCCGCTGACGTAGTCCACGAACTTGAAAGCCCCGGACCCATTGATGGCGCTCAAGTCCCTGCCGCCCTGGACGATTCCGTCTTCAATAACGGTCTTGTAAGATTGCACCGCGTTCGTTTCGACGGCCAAGGCCGCGAGGAAGGCTGCGGCGGGGAACTTGGTCTTGACTTCAACAGTGTACTGGTCGATTTCCCTGGTTGCGCCGGTGTCAACATATAGTTCTGTGTTGACCGTGGACGATGTCGACCTGCCCTCCAGAATCTCAAACTGGTCCGGATTGACCATGCTCTCCATGGCGAACCAAATGTCCTTGGAGGTGACGGGAGTGCCGTCCCACCACTTCGCATCCTTATTCAGGTGGAAGGTGTAGGTCATCCCGTCGGCAGCCAGGTCCCAGGACGTGCAGATGTCGCAGCGAATGTCGGTCGTGTCCGCCGTCTCGGGGTTGTACTCCACCAGCAGGTTCATCATTGGGGAAAGGGTCATGTTTAGGATGGACGACTGGTGGACCAGCCGCTGCCGAACGTCGGCGTACTGCTGCATGTTGATGAACCCGCCGGACTTGGCCGACGTATCGGGAGTGGCTGTGAGCCCAGGAGTGGCCGTAACCACGACCGAGACCTCCTTCTGGACCTCCTTCACCACTTCCTTCTCTACTTCTTTCTCTACTTCTTTGATGACCTCGACCTGTTGGACGACTTCCTTGGGTACCTCTTTCACCACTTCCCTGGTAACCTCGACTTCACGGACTTCCGGTTCCACCGCAGCCCCGCCACAGGCGAATACAAACAACAACAACAGCACCAGGGGCATAAATAAGATGACTTTGGGTTTTGCGAACCACCAACCTGACATTGCCTATCCTCCGAGTCCTCGTTTTGGGGTTATTGGAGCTAACTTGTCGTGGCTTGCTTCCATTGGATGGGTGTCATAGGTTATTGATTACGAATTACGTACACACTACATCACTCTTCCGAATTGTTACCCCACTTAACTATGTTATTGCACGATATTTCGGCCAGAGCATTTGTCCCTTCGACCATATTCCGGTCGGAGGGTCAGTAGACTATAGACTTTCGGTTTTGCCCTGTCAATAGAAGAATCAAGAGCGCCCCAATGTTCAAAACCCGGCCTGGGAGTCACCTCCCGGGCCGGGTTTTGGTTGCCCATCGGGTTCCCTCAGATATGGATCACTGGGGAACTTGGCGTTAGCTTAGCTTCACTTGCCTTGTTCCCACATAGTCTCCAGAATGGCGCCCGGCGACATGGGCAGCTTCACCATGCGCACGCCAATCGCGTCGTTGATGGCGTTTGCTATCGCCGCCATCGGAGGCACCAAGGGCACCTCTCCCGTGCCGCGCACGCCGAAGGGATGGCCGGGGTTGGGGACCTCGACGATCACCGTGTCCATCATCGGCAGGTCCAGGCTGGTGGGCATTCGGTAGTCCAGGAAGCTGGAATTCATCATCTGGCCCTGGTCGTTGAAGTAGTATTCTTCGTTCAACGCCCAGCCGATCCCCTGGACCGCTCCGCCTTGCATCTGCCCTTCAACGTAGCTGGGGTGGATCGCCTTGCCCGCATCCTGAATCGACGTGTAGCGGAGGATATCCACTTTACCCGTGTCCGGGTCCACCTCGACGTCCACGATGTGCAGGGCGAAAGCGTTGCCCACGCCAGCCGGGTTGGTGGTGCCACGTCCCACGATGGGACCTCCGGTGCCGTTCAGCCGCCGCGCCAGGGTCTTAAAGTCGGTCCTCAGTTCCGGGTCGCGCTTGTGCTGCAGGACCCCTCCGTCGTATTCCACGTCGTCGGCCTCGACCTGCCAAATGCTGGCTGCCCGCTCGACCATCTGGAGCTTGATGTCCACGGCAGCATCGTAGCAGGCGGTGCCCATCTTGAAGGTCACACCGCTTCCGCCCGCACCGGAGCTATAGCCGATGGAGTCGGTGTCGACCACGGCGGGCTTGACCTCTTCAACCGGGATGCCCAGCACCTCTGCCACGTGCATCGCCATCGCGACGCGGCTTCCGCCGATGTCCGGGGAACCCTCCACCAGGCTAATCGTGCCGTCGGGGTTGACGCTGGCCACCGCGCTGGCCGGGCCGGAGCCGTTGAACCAGGCGCCTGCCGCCACGCCCCGGCCACGGTTGGGGCCTTCCAACGGTGCGGCCAGATGGGAGTGCTGCTGGGCAGCCTGCAGGCATTCTTCAAAACCGATACGCCGGAAGACCGGCCCGGTCGCCTGCCGGGTCCCTTCCTTGGCGGCGTTCCGCATCCGGAAGTCCACCGGGTCCATCGATATCTTCTGGCAGATCTCGTCGATAACCGACTCGGCGGCGAAGGCCGCCGCGGGGGACCCGGGAGCCCTGTATGCCGAGGTTTTCTGGGTGTTGACGACCACGTCCACTCCCTCGACATAGGCATTGGCGATGTCATAGGGCGCCAGCATCGTCCGGCAGCCCGAAGGGACCGGCGAACCCGGGAACGCGCCCGCCAGATAGATTAAGTGGGCTTCCGCGGCGGTGATCTTGCCATCGTTCGTCGCGCCCATCTTCATCTTGATGACGCTGCCGGAAGTGGGCCCCGTGCCCTCGAATACCTCGGTCCGGGTCATGGTTAACTTCACGGGCTGCCCGGCCTTGTGGGCGAGGGCCGCCGCCACCGGCTCCAGGTAGCAACCACCCTGTCCTTTGCCACCGAAGCCGCCGCCGATCTCCATGGGGATTATCTTGACCTTGGACACGCCAATGCCCAGCACCACTGAAGTATGGTCGCGAAGGGCGAAATGGCCCTGGCTGCTGCACCAGATGGTCACGCTGTCGTCAGTGTTCCACTGAGCTGTTGCCGAATGCGGTTCAATATATCCCTGATGAACGGGCTTTGTGGTAAACTCCCGCTCCACAATCACGTCGGCTTCCTGGAAACCCTTCTCCAGGTCTCCGGCGGTGAACTCGAACCTGTTGGCAACGTTCGAACCGTTGGTCTCCTCTTCCGTACCCCAGCCGCCGGCCCTGGCGTTGGGACTCGCCCCGGTGACCAACCGCTCGTGAAGGAGGGCCGCGCCTTCTTTCGTTGCGTCCTCCACCGTCAGGACGGTAGGCAGCACCTCGAATTGCACGTCCAGCAGTTCCAGGGCCTGTTCCGCAACGTGTTGGGACGTGGCCGCGATCGCCGCTATGGCATGGCCTTTGTATAGGGCTTTCTCCCTGGCCATAATGTTGCGGGTGTAGAAGCCGTAGTTGACCGTGCCGCCCTCTTCCTGGTCGGCCAACGCCGCGGAAACTTCAGGGAAGTCCGCCGCGGTGACCACGGCCTTCACTCCGGGCAGTGCAAGCGCCCGAGTGGCGTCGATGCTCTTGATCCGCGCGTGGGGGTGGGGGCTCCGGTACAACTTTCCGTAAAGCATCCCGGGTAAATTGATGTCCGCGGCGTACCGCGCCCGGCCCAGCACTTTGTCCGGCCCATCGTGGCGGATGGGGCGGGTGCCCACCACATCGTATTCGCCGGTGGCGAGGACGATGTTTGGCTTGTAGTCCAACATATTCTCCCTCCGTCCGTGTCAAATCTTCCTGGGATAAAGGATTTCCAAATTATGGCCATTTCCGCCTACATATTAACATGACCAAGGGTTGGAGAGCGGGCCGGGTACAGCAAGCTAAATACCGCGCCCAGGCCGGTTAGGAGGCACAAAACGATCAGTCCAGTCTGCACCGAGCCCGTTTGTTGCGCCACCACCCCGGTTACCACGGGACCGGCGGCGAAACCCAGGCCGGAAAACGTCGTCACCAGGGACGATATTACCGCCACCTCTCTCGGCTGAATGCCGGGGAACTCGAAGGGCAGCACATTTATGGCGGGAGTGGCCACCCAGACCATCCCCAGCCCGGTGATGAGCAACATAAGGACTACAGGCTGGGAATTCAGGATGATTGCCAGGCCGAACACCATGTTAAGCAGGGCGGGGACTACCAAGAGCAGCTTCCGGTTTCTAACCTTGCGCGCCAGCAAGCCGCCGAATAACGCGCTGGGAATCAACCCGTAATAAAGGAAGCCCAGCAGCGGTCCCCCAAGTGTCGGGGCGATACCCCGTTCGTCCAGCCAGAGGCTGGGCAGAAAGGTCACAATCGCGGTCCACGTCGCCGACAAGAAGAACATCATGGCGGCGAGGACCCACCCCTGTGGATAGGCGGCTATCGCCTTCAACGGCGTCCCGGTCTGTTGGCGCAACCGGCTTCCGAGGTCCGGCGCCAGGGACCTGCCCTCTCTGGCGATAATAGCCCATGCGACGGTCTGACACATGAACAGGCCCGCCATCATCCAATAGGCTGTGCGCCAGCTACCAACAACCGTTATAAGGAGAGCGCTCGTGCTCACGGCCAGGGCAAGAATCACGCTGTGCTGCGATAGACCTACCGAATTGATCTGGGCGAATTGCCGTGGGACGGCCCACTGCTGCAGAAGCAGGGTCCGTGCCGGGGCGGTGATGACGTGGCATAGAACAAAGAAAAACCTGGCGGCGAAGAGAAGCGGGAACCCGGAGGCCAATGCTTGCAAGATGAGGAAAGGGAGGGAGATAACCATCGACACCAGCACGAGGGCTACCGGTCTAAGTCTGGAGAACCACGCGCCGGCAGGCAGGGAAACCAGCGCGGCGGTCACCCACCACACACCCTGCAACAACCCCGCCTCCATCGGAGAGATATTCAACTCGGTCCGGATGAACGGCAGGAACAGGCCGAACGTATAGGAGATGAGCACCACGCTGCTCCCGTGGGCGCGGAACAGCAGCAGTACGGCCCAACCTCTGGCAGGAGTACTATCGGGCGCGTCCTCAATTGGTGGTCCAGGGGTTATTGTCACTTCATTAATATAGTCTCTTCTGGCCTCCAATGGTTGTAATCCCCCTCCACACGACCTGAAGACACCTCGCGTAATCTTACAGCCCTCGTGCGGCTCTTAAGTGGCCGCCCCTATGAGCTATGCCGCCCACCTCGCAGACGTTCCGTTTCTAGGATATGTTCGATCATCCACTAATCTTCCTTCTGTTACAGCCCTCGTGCGGCTCTTAAGTGGCCGCCCCTATGAGCTATGCCGCCCACCTCGCAGACGTTCCGTTTCTAGGATATGTTCGATCATCCACTAATCTTCCTTCTGGCCGTAACGGCGTGTTATTGTGCAGATTATCGATGGTAACCACTCCACGCGTCTCCAGGACACTATCATATTATATTTATATATACTGTAGAGAGATATTGTATTCGCTTGTATCATCTCTGTTGCTACGTATTAACACACGCTCTAGCTGGCTCTATATTGTTCATTTGACAGTGCGTCATCATATTTAAGGACACTATCTACATTAAGACCGGAGGCGTACTGCTGTTGTAACTATATCCCAAGGGGGACAGTCTTGAGATTCGTGAACCCTAGAATACGCCTTATGGCATCACTAACAATGCTCGTTCCATTGGTGATCTTACTCGGCATTGGTTGCTGCGCATCCGCGCCCGCATAACTACCCGCGGCGGGTGGCCAGGCCCCTCCGGGCATCGACCGGGAGGCCCTTCGCTCTCTGGTCCAGGAAGCGGTAGCATCTTCGGTCCCGCAAACGACCAGCCCCGAAGAAATAAGGGGCATGGTCGAGGCGGCCGTGGCTGCCGGCGGCTCCTCTGGCATGACTGTTCAGGAAGTGGATGCCCGGGTTGGAACAACCTGAGCGCAGTGACCGAAGGCCGGTGCCATGTGGTTTGGCACCAGTTCTACAACTCCCCGTACCACTTCGTGGTGCTGCAACAATTCGCGAAGTGGTTTTATCCCGAGGCGTTCGCGGATGTAGACCCTGTGGCCAACTTCGCCGAGTTCCACGACCGGTTCCTCCCCATTGATTACAGCGGCACGTTCTTGGTTTCGGTGAACGAGTAGGGCCAGACCAATTGGACAGCTTCCTCGTGAGCGGGAGACACCCGGCGCTATGCCCGGTGTCCCCCGAAAAATAGATATCGCTGGCGGTGCTTAATGACAATAGATAGAACAGCCACAGATAAAACAGCCACGATCCAGGCCAGCGATCAGACCACAGCCACAGGGAAACGAATCTACCGCCAGATCACGGGACGGAAATACCTGGTGATGGCGTCCCTGCGCTCGCATTGGTGTTTACTCTGGTCCCGGACATATCCCTGGGACCGGCCCGGTTGGGGCTCTGGGAAGTCGCCTCAACCATCCTCATGCCCAATTCCGCCCCAATCACGACCCAGGTCATTGTCTGGGACATTAGGATGCCTATAGCCATCATGGCCGTCCTGGTGGGGGCCGCACTGTCAATCGCCGGAGCGGAAATGCAGACCATTCTCAACAATCCCTTGGCCAGCCCGTTTACCCTGGGAATTTCGGCGGCGGCAGGTTTCGGGGCGGCTCTTGCTCTGGTGCTCGGGGTAAGAATCATCCCATTTGCCGGGATATTTTTGGTCTCGGCGAACGCCTTCGTGTTCGCAATGTTGGCTTCTTTGGCCATCTTCTTCTTGAGCAGCCTGAGAGGAGTGACAATTCAGACCGTCATTTTATTGGGTATCGCCCTGGTGTTTCTCTTCAGCTCATTGCTGGCGTTGCTCCAATACATTGCATCGGAACAAGCCTTGCAGCAAGTCGTATTTTGGACCTTGGGAAGCCTGGTGAAGGCCACCTGGCCCAAGATCGGCATTGCGGTCTGCGTCCTGCTGGTGACAACCCCCTTGTTCATCAAACATGTCTGGACTCTCACCGCGCTCAGGCTGGGAGATGACAAAGCCCAGAGTCTGGGGATCAACGTCCAACGCCTTCGACTCCAGGTGCTCATGTCCGTATCGTTGCTGGCCGCGGCGGCCGTCGCGTTTGTAGGCACCATCGGTTTTGTAGGTTTGGTAGGACCCCACGTGGCCCGGATGCTGGTGGGTGAGGACCAGCGGTTCTTCCTGCCAATGTCGGCGACCACCGGTGCAATCTTGCTCTCGGCAGCCTCCATAGTAAGCAAAATGATCACTCCGGGAGCGATCTTCCCCATAGGTATTATCACGTCGTTGGTAGGCGTTCCGTTCTTTCTCAGCTTAATCCTGACCAGAAGGAGACAACTCTGGTAATGAGGTTGGCAGTAGAAGACATCCAGTTCAGTTATGGCTCGAATCCGGTATTGAGAGGAATCACTATCCCGGATATGCCACAAAGTAAGATCACCGCGGCCATCGGTCCAAACGCCGCCGGGAAGACGACCTTCTTTAAGTGTATCGCGGGCCTGCTCAAGCCCCGTGGAAGTATCCTGCTGGATGGTGTCCACCTGCGCGAATACAAGAAAGAAGAGGTTACGCGGCACGTCCTCCTACCTGCCTCAGGAGAGTCCGGTTAACGCTGTGTTGACGGTCTTCGAGGCTGTTCCATTAGCCAGAAAGCACACACTGTCATGGCGCGTCAGCGACGAAGACTTGAAATCGGTGGCAGGGGTTTTGGTGGACCTGGATATCGAGGAACTATCGACTCGTTTCCTCAACGAGCTGAGTGGAGGCCAGAAGCAAATGGTTTCCATCGACCAGGCCCTAGTGCGCGACCCACGGGTCCTGTTGATGGACGAACCAACCAGCAGCCTCGACCTGCAACACCAGTTGGAGGTGTTGGACCTGATCAGCTACCTGACTGATGAGCGCGGAATAACCACCTTGGTCGCCCTCCACGACCTAAACTTGGCGGCCAGGTATGCCGCCCAGTTTGTGGTTATGGACCGCGGGGAGGTCTACGCCTCCGGCAACGCGGCGTCGGTGCTCACCCCAGAGACGTTGAAGGACGTTTACGGCGTGAACGCCACAGTCTACGTAGATAACGACGGCATTCCCCAGATAACTCCAATCAGTTCAGCCAGGACCAGAAGGTCTTCCCTGCCGGCAACTTGTCGACTGTTGGCTGGCGTGTCCAATGCTCCTCTCTCCAACCGGACGATCGGGCACATGGGCGACATGTACCTGTGATATGGGTGGTCCCTCCCCTCTAGGCTCATCATACCGCGAGATCACCCAAGGAGCTGCGCCAGGCTTCCCATTAGGCCTGTAGCGGTATTCATGATGTTGGCCCTGTTGATAGGCTGCGAGGCGGGAGATCGCCGAGGTGACGCGCAGCTTGGCGTGACAACTGCTCACGAGCCAACAGCCGTTCCAACGCGCATGGGACCGGACCGGGTTTCCCTAACGCACGCTGGCAAGACCCAAGTGAGTCCAACGCCAACTCCCACGTTCACACCCATGCTCAAACCGTCGGAACCCGCTCCAAGGCCGGCCAGCACGCCCGCGAGTAAGTTAGGCCAGACCGTGGCCACTCCCCCATCTGTGCCGACGCCTATACATCCACCCGCCTCCCCCGCGCCGGATAGGCCGGGCGCCAAAATGGCCAACGCTCCATCCACGCCTACTCCCTCACCCATTGCGGCTCTCCCTACTCCCACGCCTGGTCCCACCGAAGACATAGCTCTGCTGGTGGCCAGGGGGAAACGCCTGGTGGAGCGCGATAACTGTCTGGGTTGCCATACCACTCAAGGCGAGTCCAATTTTGCCCCCACATTCAAGGGCCTTTATGGGACCGTTCGAGAACTGGAGGGTGGCGCCACTGTATCGGCCGACTCAGGTTACCTGAGGGAGTCGATCAAGCCCCCAAACGAGAACATCGTACTCGGCTACTTTCCAGACGCCATGCCTACCGTATTCTTCAACGAGGCAGGGATCAATGCGATGGTAGAGTACATCAGGTCCCTGGAGTAGGACGGGACCAGCGTATATCTGGCCGCTGCAGACGGGCTAACTTCATCAGGTATGAACCCCTTCCCCGTCGATGATTACTGGAATTGTCCATCGGGTTCGAGTATCATTGGCGACATCCGCGAAGCAACACATTCCCAGGCTGCTGGCCCGCCGCCGGCGTTGCCTGCGATCCGGATGGACGCTCTGAAATACGACGTAATCGTCATTGGCGCGGGGTCTGCCGGCTCCATTGTAGCCACCAGGATGAGCGAGGACCCCAATCGCTCCGTCCTTCTTTTGGAGGCCGGGCCGGACTATCCGGACTTCGAACACCTCCCGGATGAAGTCAAGTTCGGCTATGCCACCACAGTTGATGTTATGACCAGCGACCACAACTGGCAGTTCGTCGGCAGGGGCACCGACAAGGCCCCGCAAATAATGGTGCCCAGAGGCAAGGTCACCGGCGGGTCAAGCGCCATCAACGGCCAGATGTTCCTGCGGGGAGTGCCCGAGGACTACGACACCTGGGCCTCCTTTGGTAATGACGAATGGAGGTTTCAAGACCTTCTTGGTTGCTTCCGAAGGCTTGAAACCGATACGGACTTCCAGGACGACTTCCATGGCACAGACGGCCCGATCATTGCCCGCCGCTTCAAGCAGGAAGACTGGATGCCCGCGCAGAACGCGTTCTACAACGCCTGCAAGGAGTACGGTTTTCCAGATAGCCCCGACCACAATAGCCCGGACGCCTCGGGAGTCGGCCCTACTCCCTACAACAACCCCAACGGCATTCGTTGGAGTACGGCCCTGGGTTACCTTGATCCGGCCAGACACCGCCTGAACCTCACTATCCGGCCCAACTGCACGGTCCGCCGGGTCATTTTCGAGGGCAACCGGGCCATCGGTGCGGAGGTGGAGAGCGGGGGAGAGACATTCACCGTAGAGGGCGATCAGATCATCCTCAGCGGAGGAGCGATCGCTTCTCCACAACTGCTGATGCTCTCCGGCGTGGGTCCGGCAGCCCACCTGCGCAGCCTGGGGATTCCCGTAATCCATGATTCCCCCGGTGTCGGCCAGAACCTGCGAGACCATCCCATAGTGCCGGTGACCTGGCGCACCAAGCCAGGCTTCGATCTAGACGGTATGGCCCCCAGAAGCCAACTATGCCTGCGCTATACGGCGGAGGGCTCAGACCTCCGGAACGACATGATCGTGATGATGTCGTCATACGCCACCGGCCGGGTTAACCGGGGCGGCAACCGGATGGAACCGGTGGGAATCAGAATGTCAGTGTCCATATACCTGGCGGTCGGCTCTGGAGAGTTACGGCTCAACTCGACCGATCCCAACGAGCAACCCTACCTGAACTACAACTACCTCCAGGAAGACTTCGACCGCCGCCGCCTCCGCGAATCAGAATGTCAGTGTCCATATACCTGGCGGTCGGCTCTGGAGAGTTACGGCTCAACTCGACCGATCCCAACGAGCAACCCTACCTGAACTACAACTACCTCCAGGAAGACTTCGACCGCCGCCGCCTCCGCGAGGGGGTGCGTATGGTCGTGGGACTCGGAGAGCATAAGGACTTCAGCGACTTCGTTGAGGAGAGAATTGAACCTACCGACGCCGATCTGGCTTCCGACGAAGCGTTGGACGACTGGTTGATGCGGGAGGTCTCCACCGCCCAGCACATCTCGTGTACTTGCAAGATGGGCCCGGCCTCCGACCCAATGGCGGTGGTAGACCAGTACGGCAAGGTCCACGGCCTGGAGGGCATCAGGGTGGTCGACGCGTCCATCATGCCTGACTGCGTTCGAGCCAACACCAACGTCACAACCATGATGATCGGCGAGCGGGTCTCGGAATTCATACAACAGGGGAAATAAGGCCATAGATCACCGCCGAAGTGAACCTAGCGAGTCGGACCTCCGTCGAGGGCTGAGGACAACTCGGCGGATGATCCATTCCCATAGTTCGGTCCTAGCCTGACCAGCCTCCGGAAGGGCTTACCCGATATCTCATTCTCTCGGTCGTACTCGCAAATTGTCTGATAGTCTTGGTAGGTGGGTACGAGATTCTCTACAATACGGGTGACTCTTGGGCGAGAACCATTATTGGGATAGGCCAAGGCGTAGGCTCATCGGTCGCCGTAACGGTAATCGTTTTCGCCAACGTGGAGGTAGTCGTTTTGCTAGCGCAGATGTTTCGGAAGAAGCAGTTTAACGAGGGCAGGAAACTCGGACAAGAGGAAAAACTGCAACGGGTTAAAGAAGCCTTTGAACGGTTCGGAATTGAAGTGGACGGCGTGCAAGTCCTTCCTCGTACCCCGGAAGTGGAGGAGTTTCTCAATAGGACCGGCGACCAGGCATAGCGCCGTCAGGCCGAACACTCCCTATTCTCTATGTTGACCATGTATAATCGCTCCACATGGAGGGGATATCAAATGGGAAACCGTAATATCGAACAGATAGCGCACCTCATGCGCCGGGCTGGGTTCGGCGCGACCCGCGACCAACTGGAGGAATTCGCCGTAAGGGGTTACGAGGCCACGGTTGAGGAGTTGCTTGACCAGTCCCATGAGCAAAGGATGGGAGACGACGTAATCCGCCGCTTTCACCCGGAGCTTTCGGGGATGATGGGGCCCCAAGCCTCCGGCGAGAATTGGCTCTACCGCATGGCCACCACCTCCACGCCGCTCCGGGAAAAGGTCTCCCTTTTCTGGCACGGCATCTTCGCCACAGGATACCCCAAGGTAATCCACGGCAAGGCCCTCTCAGACCAGGTCCGAATGTTCCGCCGCTACGGCATGGCCAGCTTCCGGGACCTGCTGCTGGAACTCGCCAAAGACCCGGCGATGATCATCTGGTTGGACAACCAGGACAACCATAAGGACGCCATCAACGAGAATTTCGGCCGCGAGTTGCTGGAACTGTTCTCCATGGGCGTCGGCAACTACACCGAACAGGACATCAAGGAGTGCGCCCGCGCCTTCACCGGCTGGACCCTGGGCAACCGGGAATACATGGAGTTGCGCTCCATGCGGGACTCGGACTGGCCCTATGGCCGGATCTCCTGGCATTTCGAGTTCAACGAAGAAGACCACGACGACGGCGAGAAAGAATTTCTGGGACAGCGCGGCCGGTTAAACGGCGAGGACGTGGTCGGCATCATCTGCCAACAGCAAGCAACGGCGAGGTTTATCGCCCGCCACATGTACAGCTTCTTCGTTGCCGATGAGCCCCCGGTCCCTGAGTGGCCCTACGTCGAGCCAGCCGACCCGGCGGCCATCGACCTGCTGGCCAAGACCTACTTCGAGAGTAACTACGACATCTCCGCGATGCTGCGGGTGTTGTTCAACTCCGAGTTTTTCAAGGCCCAAAGTTCCTGGTACCGCAAGGTCAAGAGCCCGGTGGAACTGGTGGCCGGGGTGCTGCGGCTGACCTCCGAATTCGACCGCCCACGTAAGGAAATTCTGGACCGGTACCAGCAGGCGGTATTCATGGGCCAATACCTGAACAACCCTCCCAGCGTCGAAGGCTGGCACCAGGGCACTGATTGGATCGACACCGGCTCACTGGTCGAGAGGATCAATTTCTCCTCCCAGCAGTTGGGGGACGTCAACCGGCCCGGAGTCCAGGCCATGATCTACCGGATTGAGGCTGCCGGGGTGCCGCTGGACTCCTCGGAGAGTTTGGTGGACGCGTGCCTCGACCAGATCGGAGCTATCTCCGTTTCCGAGGATACCAGGCAGGAACTCGTTAATTTCGCGTCCTCGGTAGGCTCCAGCGGAGTACGGAGCGGTAGCCTCGACCAAGCTGGACGCCAGCGCATTGCCGAAGTGATCCAGATGGTCGCATCGACCCAGGAATTCCAGCGCGCATAGAGCGCCTACCCTATCAAATAACTGGCAGGGAAGACGATGACCACCGCGCAAGGCAAGACTAAGACCAAATTCCTCGAATACTTGCGCACCGTGGGGATGACCACCATGGAAGGCCGGGGGTTCTACTACCCCACCGACACCGCCATAGGCCCCAACGGGCGTATGTACGTCACCAACAAGTCGCTGGAAAGCGTCGTACGAGGTGTCCGCGTCACGGTGTGCGACCTCGATAGCGAATACTACGGCACCTTCGGTTTCTTCGGCCAAGATGATGGCCAGCTAATCTGGCCTTCCGCCTGCACTGCCGACGACCAGGGGCGAGTGTTCGTCAGCGATGAATACACGCATAAGGTCTCGGTCTTCGACGACGAAGGCCACTTCATCACCCGGTGGGGCCAACACGGCTCCGCTGAAGGAGAGTTGGATACGCCCTCGGGGTTGGCCCTGGACAGCGCGGGCAACCTGTACGTCGCCGACACCTACAACCACAGGGTACAGAAGTTCACCCTCGAAGGCCGCCTCCTCCTGAGTTTCGGACGGCAGGGTGACGGACCGGGCGAGTTCGACATGCCCTGGGGACTGGCCATCGACGCCAACGACCAGGTGTACGTTGCGGACTGGCGAAATGACCGCATCCAGAAGTTCTCCCAGGACGGCGTCCACCTTGCATCCTTTGGCGCGCCGGGACGCGGAGCCGGAGAGTTCTCCCGCCCGTCGGGAGTCGCCGTGGATGGCGAGGGCTACATCTACGTGGCGGACTGGGGCAACGAGCGTGTGCAAGTGTTGGACCAGGATGGACAGTCCGTTCAGGTTCTACGTGGCGAGGCAACCCTCTCGGAATGGGCCGCCAACTTCCTGAAGATTAACGAGGAAGAGGGCGCCGCACGGTCCAGAGCCAACTTGGAACCTGAAATAGAATACTTCGTCGACGAGCCCCACGAGGAATCTTCCCATATCGAAAAACTATTTTGGTCTCCAGTGTCGGTCAAGCTAGACCCCGCCGGAAACCTCTACGTAATCGAGAGCAATCGCCATAGAATCCAGGTCTACAAGCCTGGCGCTTAGGAGGAATGACCATGACTTCCATCAAGAGGGACCGGTCGGTAGTAGTCATAGAGCTTCAGGGAGGCAACGACGCCCTGAATACGGTGGTCCCGTACAACAACGGTCTGTACTACGACTTCCGGCCCACCGTTGGCATCCCGCAGGATGAAGTAATCCGGGTACATGACGAGTTCGGCCTCAACCCCAGTATGGGACCCATCAAGCACCTATGGGACCAGGGCAAGATTGGGGTCATTCCGGGGATAGGCTATCCCAGCCCCAACCGCTCCCACTTCCGTTCCAGGGACGTCTGGTACACCGCCGAGCCCGACAAGATCGGCGCCGAAGGCTGGCTGGGAGCAACGGTCCGCGACCTGGATGCCAACGCGGAAAACGTCTTGACCGGCGTGAACTTTGGGCGGGCTCTTCCCAGGGCGATGGTGTCCAAGGGCGTCCCCGTAGCGTCGGTGGGCAACCTTGAGACCTACGGCTTGCTTCCCAACATGCAAGATGAAACGGCCCGGAGGCAGGCGCTGGAGTCCTTTAGCCGCATTTACGGGCCGTCTCAGGCCAAAGACGCGGTGGCGCAGGTGCTCGGTCAAACCGGGACCAACGCCCTCAGGGGCTCGGACACGCTGCGGACCGCGCCGATGCAGTACACCTCAGACGTGGAGTACGCCGACAGTCCCATCGCCGGGGCGCTCAGGAACATCGCGCAGGTGATGTCCGCCGACCTGGGCACGCGCATTTACTACGCCCAGCACGGCAGCTTCGACACCCATAGCAACGAGAGGCCAGCCCACGCCAAGCTCTGGACCGATGTGTCCACAGCCATCGCCGACTTCACCCAGGACTTGGAAGAGCACGGCCTATTCGACGATACGCTGATCCTGGTCTGGTCCGAGTTCGGACGCAGGATCCGGGACAACGGCGCGGGCACGGACCACGGTTCGGGCGGAGTCGCTTTTGTGATCGGCGGCTCGGTCAACGGGGGCTTCTACGGAGAGTTCCCGTCCCTCAGGCCGGAAGACCAGTCCGAAGGGGACCTCCACTTCACCAATGACTTCCGCTCAACCTACGCAACCATCCTGGACAAATGGCTGGGTCTCGACCCACAACCCATAGTCCACGGCAACTTCGAGCAATTCGCCTTCGTGTAAGATCCAACGCGCCTTCGGGTTGATGCCCGGAGGCGCACTACGCTTCCGGCAGGCCCTCAACCTCGCTGGATGACCGACAGGATGACTACCGAATCAGACAATCAGATTGATGCCACCGCCATATGGCGTACGATAGGACGTATCGAAGGCGATATCATTTCGCTCAAACAAGACCAAGGCGAAATTAAAGCCGACTTAGGTGACGGCCTACGGGAAGTCCACCGTCGTGTTGACCGCTTGTTCTACGCCATTCTTGCGGTCGCCGGCGGGCTGTTCGTCGCCATCTTCGCCAGCCGGTTGATCGGCGGGTAATCTCCTAAGTCTGATGCTCCTGGCCCACCGCCTCCAGTAGGGCATGGGCCAGTAGACGCGCCTCCGTGTGAGTAATGAAGCTCAACACCGGCCAGAACTCAGCGTCCTGCAGGACAAGGCAGATGTTTTCCGCCTCCCCTTCTATCGCGGTGAATTGACCGCCTTCCTCATGTTCGCCAACCACCGCCAGAACGGTCCATTCACTGTCGTCGGGGGGAGTGCAGACGCCATGGTCTGTGAGATCGTACTCCCCGGTATACAGGTTATGTTTTTGGTAGTGCATCTGTTTCACCACAGGTTCACCGGCTAGCGGACCAGAGCCTCCGCGATTCTTTCTAACTGTTCTCCCATCTCCGTTTCGGTCTCGCAGGGCTCTCCCCACACGGAGACCCGGACCGCCCCCGCATTCAGGAAGTCTTCGACTTGCTGCCTGGTGGTGTCGGGTGGTTGGCCGAAAATGGAGATCGTGATGGACTCCGGGTCGCGACCCCTCTCGGCGGCCAGAGCGTCTAGCATCTTTCGGCTCTCATCGATCTGGGCGGGCGCGACCCGTATCGGCAGCCAGCCGTCGCCCCAACGTGCAATCCGCTGTAGCACGTTGCGTGCGTTGCCGCCCAGCAGGACCGGGGGATGGGGCTGTTGGACCGGCTTGGGATAGCAATAGACGGGCGGAAAGTCGTAGTAGCGGCCATGGAATTCCGCTTCGTCTTTGGTCCATAGCTCCTTGAGCGCCAGTACCGCCTCCCGCGTCTGGGTCCAGCGGTGGTCGAAGTCCCCGCCCATCATCTCGGTCTCTTCCCGGTTCCAACCTGCGCCGATCCCGAACAGGAACCTTCCTCCGCTGTAATGGTCGAGGGCTGCGACCTCCTTGGCCAGTATCAACGGGTTTCGCTCAGGGACCAGGGTTATCCCCGTTCCCAGCTTTATCTTGCTCGTAACCGCCGAGGCGCGAGAAAGGGCGATATAGGGGTCCGTGAAGTGGCGGTAAGTCCATGGGATGTCTCCGCCGGTAGACGGGAAAGGGCTGCCGCTGCTGACCGGCAGGATCGGGTGTTCGTGGTACCACATGGACTCAAAACCCAATTCTTCGGCCTTCTTTGCGATAAACGCCGGGTCGATGGTGTAGGCTGGCAGGGGCACGACTATTCCAACGGCCATGTTTTCTCTCCCTCTTGTTTAGAGTCCATCTCCCGCTCTTGGCAGGCGAGCCAACCCCCGCTCTTCCCAGGGTTGCCAACCCCCGCTCTTGGCAGGTGCGCCAACCTCCGCTCTTCCTAAGCGGAGCGCAGCGGAGTCGAAGGACTTTCTAGTCTCTCAAGCCTAAGGCTCTCGGAAAATCTCCTCGCCGCGGTGGAGCCGCACCGCAATCTGGTAGGTCTGGTTAACAGCGCGGGGCGTCGGGGCGTGGGCCGCCAGGAACCGGGACATACCTATGAGAACATGCCTTCCCGACTCAGTCCCCCGGCGGTCCTGGTACTGCCGGAACGCCGCGTCGACAATCTGAAACGAGTGAAACCCAGCATCTTCCATGAGCATTCCCCGGCCAAGCGCGGCCATCAAGGCGTCCGGGTCTCCATCTCCGGTGATGTACCGCGAGACCAAGTTGGAGACTTCCTCCACCTGCTGCCGGACGTCCATCCGCTCGAACAGTTGTGCCAGAAGCTCATCTCCGGCTACCGGGCCGCTGCCGGTCTCCGGTATGCGTTGCGGAGGCATGTTCAGGAACCGGTCCAGGTAGATGCTCATGGCAACGTCGAACACGGCCCGCATGAGTTCCAATGATGGGGCCCGCTTCAACGCCTGGTGCAACGCATTGGCCGCGGTCAATGTGTTGTGGACCGCGTCCCAATCGTTGAACTCGTTGGAAATGTGAAAATGGGCCATCCTGAGAAACGCAGCGTAGGACAGGGCCGAACCCAGGTCCTGGGCAGTAGCGCCGGACCGTACAGCGTCCTTGATCGCGCCCACGATGTCGGTCGGAGAATCGCTGAGCATATCCCTGGCCAGGGCGTCGGCCCCGTCCCAAACCGCGCCGCCACGCTGACCCTGCTCGAACAAGGTTGGCAGCTCCTCACGCGCCCGCCAGACCAACGACGCCAGGTCTATCGGATGACGCCACGAACTAAGCTCCTGGCTCCTTCGGGCCCGGGCCATCCCATGGACCAGACTGGTCAGCGTCTGGCTCGCATGTTCCCAGCCGATGTGGTCCAGGAGTTCGAAGGCCTTGTTGGCGAAATCGACCACGTGTCCGGCATCCAAGTAGATATGGTCGGTGGCCGCGGCGAAGACCATGTCCGCTATTTCCCGCCGCGACAGTCCCAACTCGATGGCAGTACGCAGGCAACGCTCGGCGGCGTCCTCGTCTCGGACATCGATGAAACCCCGGAACCATTGTTTGAAGACCTCGGGGCGGGTTTCGCCGGTTGGAAGCGGATCTACGACGAAGCGGGGCGGTTTCCCGGCGCACTCCCTGGCTACGTGAAGCAAACCCTGAAAGAGGGCGACGGGGCGGTCGTCTTCGGCCAGCAGGGGGAGAATGTTCGCCGTTGAGGTGAGGATGGTCATGGCGGACCCCCAACCCGCCGAAGTATAGGTAGCGCCGAAGTCGGCCCCGATTCTCAGTGCCTGCCGGTAGTCCGCCCCGGCGGCGTGAAGCCCGAGCACGGATTTCGCGACCACCAGGCGAATGCTGTGCTCCAACCCGTCTCGCAACCTGCCCGCCCAATGACCGGCCTCGTCCCGTTCGGCGGGTTGCGGGTCCACCCAGACCTCGCCGTCGATGACCATTACGGGAAAGCTGCGGACATCGTCGGCGAAGGGGTTGAACGTGCCGCCGCTGGAGAGATCGAACCGGGCATGGTGCCAATGACAGGTCAGAATACCGTTGCTGACGCTGCCCCGGTCCAGCGGGAAACCCATGTGGGGACAGCGGTTGTCCACGGCATACACCTGGCCCTCGTGGTATACGACGGCAATTGTGTGGCCCCCGCCGGTGACGACCCGGCACACACCGTCCTTAAGCTCGTCCAGGGTCCCGGCCCTAATTTGTCCTTCAACCTTCGTGACCATAACACATCCTCGAGGTGTGAATCAGGAGTAGGCGTGGACTCCGTGGGGCTGGCTCCCTGATTCTAGTCGGGCCGTCCAGCTTAACGCAAGGAGGGTTTGGCCCCATAGACACCCTGGATTTGCCAGAACGTCCGGAAATCCCAAGCCCATGATGGCCAACCGGTCCGTCAACGGGAATATAATGGACACATGCTTGATTCTCCTCAGCGAAGGGTCGGCCTGCTCCTTCTGTTCACCGCAATATCCACAGTGGTCTCCGTTTTCGCCAGGGTGTCCGCCGGCGCCGACCAGCCAACTCTGGCGGAATCGCTGGCAGCCATATCGGAAAATCAGGCGGCCTACTTGGCCGGTGGGACCGCCCGGTTAGTCTCCGGGGTTTCCCTTCTTCTGGCCGGATGGTTCCTCCGCAGGGTGTTGACCGTTCCTGGAAGCCCGGCTGTCCAGGTCACGTCATTTCTATTGATCGCATCGGGCGCATTGACGGCGGTCTCCGGAGTGTCGGCGGTGGCATTGGGCGTCTCCGCTCCCGGCCTCACGGGCTCGATCAACTCCGGAACAGTTCCTCCCCTAATCCAGTTCTTGGCCGACCTGCGTTGGCTCACCGGCAAGGCCGGATTCACCGCGGCGGGCCTGGGACTGGCAGTGGCGGCCATACCAATGTGGAAGTCGGGGGGCGCATTCCGTATTGTCGCTCCCGCGTCAGTCGTGGTTGGCGTATCAATGCTGTTTATCTGGGTAGACGCGGCAACCTTCATGCACCGCATTACCGGCCCCGCATTCCTGGTGTGGACGATTATCGTGGGGTGTGTATTACTGACTCGCCGCGAAGGCCAACGTTCCCCCGAAGTCGAAGGCGTAATTGGCCTACGCCAGAGGGGGTAGCGTAACGATTCCATACAGAGGTCCAAACGGCCAGATTGGTATGATGGGTACATGGGTACGTTTAGTGCTGAAATAGCAATCGGTGACCCTCAGGGGGAGCGTTGGATTACCCTCGATGCCTTGGTGGATTCAGGGGCCTCCATAACGTCCGTTCCCGGTTCAGTCCTGCGCAACTTCGGTGTACACCCAATAATGGA
The DNA here is from genome assembly GCA_965205385.1 of Dehalococcoidia bacterium. GTDB lineage: Bacteria > Chloroflexota > Dehalococcoidia > Lucifugimonadales > UBA3495 > CATOSP01. The sequence continues at coordinate 364,265 of CBDBGS010000008.1, read as the reverse complement.
GCAACGGTTTGAGTTCGGGCAGGGAGAAGTCAGGACCATGGAGGTGGGGCAGACCTGGCTGCGAGTCGAGGGGCGGGAAATAATCACGCAAGTCTTGTTCAACGACGAGGGTACACTGCCCTCGCTCGGCGCTTTAGCCCTGGAGGGTGTCTTTATGGGAATCGACCCTGTATCCCAGAAGCTTATCCCAGTACAAGGACTGATGGCTTGAGCGAGTATCGGCCGCGACGATCTTAGTACTTGCGGGATGCTGGCAACTCCGCTCCGGTCAATAGCTTTCGGGCTCCTGAAGCCAGCGCCCTCAAGACAGCCTTGACCGATTGAGTCTCCGTGCCAATCATCTTTACTCCCACTCCGGCACCGGATGGCAGGCATGAAAGTCCAACTATCTTGTCGTCCTGATCACCCGATCCAGATTCCACGACCTGTCGACATTTGTCGGCCATTGCCTGTCCATCAACCGATGATTTAGACACGATAACCAAAGTGCCCAAGGTCGGCGTGCCTGATCGGCCAAGGATGGCCAATGAATGGAGAGACTCTAGCCGTGGTTCCAACCTGTACGCTTCATGGTAAGTTGGGACCCCTTCCGGCGTCCGGATGGTCAACCGGTTTTCCAGCCACTCGTAGGCCAAGGACTCGCCACGAGCCACACGCCCGGGAGCTAGGATTTCCCAATATAACAGCGTTCCGGTAGGGGCAACGGTAATGGTCGTAGACTGGCTAAATCGGGAACCCTTGAAGGGGATTAACGGCTCCGGCAAATATTCCAGGTACGCCCCATCCCCAACCGTAAGCTGTGTCTCTTGCGAGGCGGAGCCCTCGGGCATGGTATGGACCTTGGTGGCCGACTGGTTGGTTACGTGGGATTTCGCGCCGGCCTCGACATTCACCACGATGCGCTGATGGTCCCCTTGGAAGATTCCGGCGGTGGGGTTGGCCAAAAACACATACGCCATGTCTTCCAGGCGGCCGTCAAGGTAGAAACACCGCTGCACCACGAACGGAGAGTTGACCAGGCGCTTGACCAGCCGAGTCCGCCCGGCCCTCACAGCGAAGGTCAGGTCCACCGACCCCTGGGCGGTTGCGTACGCGGAGTTGTACTCATACGGCGACAATTCCCGCACCCACCTTGACATGTTCCGCGACGTTATCCAGACCGTCTCCGGTCTTGCAGTTGGTGAACACCACGGGCTTTTCCCCACGCACCAACCGGGCATCGCGGGCCATAACTTCCAGGTCTGCGCCGACGTATGGCGCAAGGTCGGTCTTGTTAATCACCAACAAGTCGGTCTGCGTGATTCCCTGGCCGCGCTTGCGGGGAATCTTGTCCCCAGCGGCCACGTCGATCACGTAAATCTGGTAGTCGGCCAGGACTGGGCTGAAGGTCAGGGTCAGGTTGTCGCCTCCGCTCTCAATCAATAGCAAGTCCGAGTCGGGGAAACGCCCTGTCAGTTCCTCCACCGCGAACAAGTTCAGCGAAGGGTCCTCCCGGACCGCCGTGTGAGGACAGGCGCCGGTTTCCACGCCGTATATCTTCTCGGCGGGAAGTACACCCTCCAGAGTTCTCCGAGCGTGTTCCGCGTCTTCCCGGGTAAAGATGTCGTTGGTGATTATCAGGGGTTGGTAGCCGACGGCGATTAGCCGGGGCACCAATGCTTCGATAAGCGCGGTCTTACCGGAACCAACGGGGCCTCCAATGCCGATACGGGGGACTCGATTTGGCAACGTCATCTCCTCTTGATTGATTAGCTTGCGAAAAGCCGCCAGTTATCCCTCTCGTGGCACATGGATAATACGTCCAGGACGGGACTAAAGGATGTCATCTCATCCCACGGCCTCTCCCAGATCTGAGAGATTGTGCCGGATAAGTTCGAATACAACCGGCTTAGGATGCTTTGGGCGTCACTATGGGAGACGGGCATCAGCCTCATGGCCGCCCCAAGAACCGACGCGGCATGGCTGTGGCAAAAGACCAGCAGCGCTTCCTCCATTGGCACGCCGCTGGCATAGGCGATAACCCCCAGGGCCACCGCTCCGTTGCCCGGAGTATCTCCGCTGGCGACCGCTCCCGAATAGAGCGAGTAGATTGGAACGGACTCGAATTGGCCGCTTTCCGCCAATAGCCGCCGGCCTAACTGACCCGAAGCGGTCCGCAGTTCGGAAGGCAGCTTCATAGCCCATAGGAATTGATCGATCCGTTTGAGAAAGTCCGCGTCTTCCGAGGCTGCCGACCGGTAGGCGTTCAGCAAGGCCACTCCGTCACTCGGCAACGCCGACCACACCAGTTGACTGACAAGGAATTCTTCGACCTGGTCCACCGTGGTAACCAGCCCACGCGACACCATCGGTTCCAATCCGTGAGAATGGGCATACATACCGGAAGGAAAGAATGAGTCGGCAAGCCGCAAAGCAACCAGGAACGCCTTACCATCAACCATCAATCAAGTTGGCCGGCGGCGGAGCCTTTATCCTTAAAGGACAAGTGAAGTTCGGCCCATCACACCAAGAAGTATAGCTGTGCCAGGCTCAGCCTTTCCGCTGGAGGAACGGTGGCCAACTCGCCATCGACCCGGACTTGGTAGGTGTCCGAGTCCACTTCAATAAGGGGCATACGGTCATTGCGGACCATCTGGCGCTTGGTGACATGGCGAGTATTCTTCACTGGTTCGATGATCCGGTCCAGCCTCAACTCCTGGTGCACGCCGCGGTCGTGGGCTTCACGGGAAATGAACGTAACGCACGTGCTGGCAGTCGCCCTCGGATGCGCGCCGAACATCGGACGGTAGAACGTGGGCTCAACCGTTGGGATTGAGCCGTTGGGGTCTCCCATGATGGCCCAATTAATCATTCCGCCCTTGATGACCATCTTCGGTTTCGCGCCGAAGGAGTTGATGGGCCATAGGACGATATCCGCCATCTTGCCGGGCGCTATGGAGCCCACCACATGGGAGATGCCATGGGCCACCGCCGGGTTGATGGTCAGCTTGGCCAGGTATCTCAAGACACGAAAATTGTCGTGTTCCGCCGCGTCCTCCGGCAGCTTGCCCTTCATTTGGACCATCTTATCCGCGGTCTGAAACAAGCGGGTGAAATTCTCTCCTACCCGTCCCATGGCCTGGGAATCAGACGAGTAGATGCTCAGTACGCCCATGTCATGCAGCACATCCTCGGCGGCCATGGTCTCCGGGCGGATTCGGCTCTCGGCAAAGGCGACATCCTCGGGAATGTTGGGGCTGAGGTGATGACACACCATGAGCATGTCCATGTGCTCGGCCAGGGTGTTCACCGTGTAGGGGCGGGTGGGGTTGGTGGAAGACGGCAGGACGTTAAGCTCACCGGCCATGCGTATGATGTCCGGCGCATGGCCGCCCCCCGCGCCCTCGGTGTGGTAGGTGTGAATCGTGCGTCCGGCGATGGCGGCGATGGTGTCCTCGACAAACCCAGCCTCGTTCAACGTGTCGGTGTGGATCGCCACGGGCACATCGTAATCGTCGGCCACACCCAGGCAACAGTCGATGGCCGCCGGAGTGGTGCCCCAATCTTCGTGCAGCTTCAGACCGCTTGCACCCGCGGCTATCTGCTCGACCAGCGGGCCAGGATCACTGGCGTTGCCCTTACCCAGCAGCCCCCAGTTGACCGGCAGTCCTTCGGCGGCCTCCAACATGCGGTGGATGTTCCAGACCCCAGGGGTACACGTTGTGGCCCGAGTACCCTCGGCGGGACCGGTGCCGCCTCCCAGCATGGTGGTAATCCCGTTGGACAGGGCGTGCTCGATCTGCTGAGGAGAAATCATGTGTATGTGGGCGTCGATGCCGCCCGGTGTGGCGATCAGGTGTTCGCCTGCGACTACCTCGGTGCCAGGCCCCACTATTAGCTCCGGGTCCACGCCGTCCATGACGCCAGGGTTGCCCGATTTGCCGACGCCTACGATGCGTCCGCCGCGAACGCCGATGTCGGCCTTAACAATGCCCAGCAGCGGGTCCATTATTACGGCATTCGTTATTACCAGGTCCAAAGCCCCGTTGCGGTTGGTGACTCCGGAGGCCTGACCCATACCGTCGCGGGCCGTCTTGCCCCCGCCGAAGACCAGCTCGTCGCCCGGAGTCAGCAAGTCACGTTCGACCTGGCAGATAAGGGCGGTGTCGGCCAACCGGAATCGGTCTCCGGTGGTTGGGCCGTACAGGTCCACGTATTGGCGGCGGCTTATTTCAGCCACTGGTCACCTCCCCGCCGGGCACGTTGCCAAACCCGCGCTCCTTCATCCTTTGCGCAGCCCGCTCCCGCATGGACGGCGCGTCCACGCTGCCGTTGGTCAGGCCGTTCAAGCCGGTGACCCTGCGGGAGCCTCCTAATGCCACCAGCGTGACGCCTTGCCGGTCGCCGGGCTCGAACCTGACGGCCGTCCCGGCGGGCACGTCCAGCCGCATCCCAAAAGCGGAAGAGCGGTTGAAAACCAAAGACTTGTTCACTTCAAAGAAGTGGAAATGGGACCCAACTTGAATGGCCCGGTCCCCGGTGTTGGCCACACTGATTGAGATGGAAGGTCTACCCCGGTTGATCTCCACCGGTTCCGGCGACAGCAGATACTGACCAGGTTCGTCAGGCATTCAAGACCTCAAACCGCCGTCGTCCACGCCTAAAGCGCGGGCAGGTAGCGAGAGATTTCGTAGTCGGTGATGATGGACCGGTAGTCTTCCCACTCCATCTCTTTGTTGCGCAGAAGACTGGTGAACAGGTGGTCTCCCAGCACCTCCGGCAACAGTTCGCTTCGCTCGGCCAACGTAATCGCTTCTCCCAGGCTGGAAGGAAGGGACCGTATATTCAGGGCTTGACGGCGTTGGGGTGACATGTCGAACACGTTGCCGACAACCGGCGGTGGGGGAGAATACTCCTCCTCGATCCCCTTCATTCCCGCCGCCAGCATCACGCTCAACGCCAGGTATGGGTTGCACGCCGGGTCCGGCGCGCGGTATTCCACCCGGACCGAAGACTTATAGCCCGGCTTGTAGGAGGGCACCCGCACAAGGTCCGACCGGTTGACGTGAGACCAGGACACGAACACCGGGGCTTCGTAACCGGCGACCAGCCGCTTGTAAGAGTTGACCCACTGGTTGGTCACCAACGTAATTTCCGGAGCGTGCTGAATCAGCCCCGCGATGAACCGCCGCCCGGTTAGTGACAGATAATGCTCGTCGTCTGCGTCGAAGAAGGCGTTCTCATTGCCCCGGAACAAGGACTGGTGAATGTGCATTCCCGACCCATTGCAGGACGAGATGGGCTTGGGCATGAACGAGGCGTAGACACCTTGTTGTTGTGCCAGCTCCTTGATCAGAAGCCGCGCCGTCATCACGCTGTCGGCCATCGCCAAGGCGTCGGTGTATTGCAGGTCGATTTCGTGTTGGCTTTGTGCCGCCTCGTGGTGGGAATATTTGACCGGGATGCCCATTTCTTCTAGGTTCAACACCGTATCCCGCCTCAAGTCACTGGCGGGTTGACTGGATAGCTGGTCGAAATACCCGTCCCTGTCCAGGATTTCCGGTTTCTCGGAGCTCTTAAGGTAGAAAAACTCCAGTTCCACCCCCGCGTTGTAGGTATAGCCCATGTCGGCCAGCTTGTTCAGGTTGCGCTGCAGGACGTACCGGGGGTCTCCGCGAAACGCCTCGCCACCCGGCCTTCGAATATCGCAAAACATGCGGGCGACGGCGTTCTGTCTGGGTCTCCAGGGCAGTACGGCGAATGTGCTGGGGTCGGGGAAAGCCCGCATGTCGTTCTCATAGGAACGGGCGAACCCTTCGATGGCCGAACCATCAAACCCGACGCCGTGTTCCATAGCATCGGCTAGATCCTCAGACTTAATGGCAAAACCCTTTAAGTTACCCAGAATATCGGAGAACCATAGCCGGACAAACTTCACGTCCTGCTTGCTGGCTTCCTGAAGCACGTATTCGCGGTTGGGCGTCTGTTGTTCCGCCATTTAAGAGCCTCCAAATATGCGGCGATTACCCGGTCTGAGCCCAGAGATAGCTCATACGATGGGGTCGTGGCATGAAACCAGCTTGGTCCCGTCTGGGAAAGTCGCCTCGACCTGCACCACTGTAACCATCTCCGGCACACCTTCCATCACGTCTTCCCGCCGGAGCACTTCCCGCCCCAAGGACATTATCTCGGTTACGGGTTTGCCGTCGCGGGCGCCCTCGAGGATCGCTTCGGTTATCAGGGCCACGGACTCGGGAACGTTGAGCTTCAGACCACGGGCTTGACGCTTACGGGCAAGATCGGCAGCCACGTAAACCAATAGCTTCTCAGACTCTCGCGGAGTCAGCATCATAACGCCACCTCAATCCCAAGGAAAACAGGTTTCGACAGTCAATTGTTCCACGGACTGCCGTCGAATCATCCAAAATTATACCGCCAGGTAGTCCCGCATCATATTGTGGTCCAGGGTATTGGTGGGGCCTTCCAGGACTATTTCACCTTTCTCCATTAGGAAACAGTGGTCGGCAACCCCCAGGGCGAAGTCCAAGGACTGTTCCACCAGCAGGATCGACGTGTCCCGCCGCTCCCTCAGACTGATAATCAGGTCTTCGATCTCCTGGACAATGGAAGGTTGCAATCCCTCTGTGGGCTCGTCGAGCAGCAGTAACTTGGGATGGCAAATCATCGCCCTGGCAAACGCCAGTTGTTGCTGTTGGCCTCCGCTGAGAGTCCCGGCGTTCTTGGAAGGGTTCACCTTCAGGGCTGGGAACAAGGAGTACATCTCTTCGATGTCATCGGAGCTTGAACCGTTGTTCCGCTTTCCTTCCAGTCCCATGAGCAAGTTCTCATGCACGCTGAGGAAGGGAAAGATCAACCTTCCCTGGGGTACGTACCCGATACCCGAGCGGGCGCGTTTGTGGGGCGGCCAATTGGTGAGGTTCTGATCGAAAAAGCTAACCTTGCCTCCCCGGGGCCGCAGCAGGCCCATGATGGCTTTTAAGAGCGTCGTCTTCCCCACGCCGTTGCGCCCCATCAGACAGGCCACCTGCCCGTCCTGGACGTCCATGGTGATGTCGAAGAGTACGCGGCTCTGCCCGTAAGCCACGGATAGAGATTCAACCAACAGCATCAGTTACTTCTCGTCCAAACGTCTGTTAGTCCGCCTGGGAGGACCCGGTGGCCCCAACAGTGGCCCGGGTCTTGGTGCGTCCCAGGTAGGCCCGGACGACCTCCGGGTCGTTTTGGACCGTGTCCATTGTTCCCTCGCTCAGGACCCTGCCCTGGTGGAGCACGGTGACCTTTTCGGCGAAATGGCGAACGAATTCCATGTCATGCTCGACCACTAGGACGCTGCGGTCCTGACCAATAGATTGAAGCAGGGCTCCCGTGTGCTCCCGTTCACGTCTCGTCATGCCGGCAACCGGCTCGTCCAAGAGCATAAGTTTGGGCTCCTGGGCCAACAGCATACCAACTTCCAGCCATTGCTTCTCGCCGTGGGAAAGGGTACCCGCATGGGTATCCGTCCGGTGAGTTAGTCCCACCTTCTCCAATGTCTCATCGATCCATTCGGTCTCACTGTCGTGCAGCGGACGGAGCAACGCTCCCAGATTACGGCGAAAGCCCACAGCGACTTCCATGTTCTCGTAAACCGTGAGGCTGGAGAAGATGCTGGGCGTCTGGAATTTCCGGCCGATGCCCAGCTTCACCAGGTCATGCTCCCTGAGCTTGGTCAGGTCGGTGTCGCCGTCGAAGATGATCTTGCCTCCGCTGGGCTTGGTCTTTCCAGTGATCAGATCCAGCAACGTCGTCTTTCCCGCGCCGTTCGGCCCAATCAGGAACCGTAGCTCGCCTCGGGAGAGACTAAAGTCCAGACTGTCCAGAACGACGAACCCGTCGAAACTGACGGTCAGACCTTCCACGGAAAGGATGTGGTTGTCCATTGTCGGACTACTCCTCCGATTCCTTGTTGTTTCATTGCCAGCAGCCTGGCCCGCAGCCTGCCGAACCCCCGGGGCAGGGTCGATAAGCCGAATTCTCCCCGAAAGAACCCCATAATTCCAGCCGGGAAGAGCAGCACCGCGCTAATGAACAGAGCTCCAAGGAAAAATTGCCAGATCACCGGGAAAGACTCGCTCAAGCCGCTTTTGGCCGCGTTTACCAGTATAGCCCCAAGGGCCGGGCCGGCCAGTGTGCCCCGGCCGCCCACGGCGACCCACACGGCGATTTCTATGGACTGCAGTATTCCCATGCTGCTGGGGGAAATTATCCCAACCTGTGGAACGAATAATGCCCCGGCGATTCCGGATATCCCACCGGAAACGGCGAAAACCAGCGTCTTCATTATCGCCGGGTCGTATCCCATAAACCTGACCCGGTTCTCGTCATCCCGCATGGCGATCATTACGCGGCCGAACCGCGATTCCACTACAAACCGGAGCAGCAGGTAAATCAAGGCGAGCGCCCCCAACGTTATGAAGTAGAGTGCGAGCTGGGTGCTGGGGCCAAACACCTGGAACCCGAATACCGTGCTGTAGTTGGTTATCCCGTTGGTGCCGCCGGTGTAGGGCTGCTGCCCAATGAACAGGATGCTAACGATCAACGCGAGGGCCTGGGTGATTAGCGCAAAGTAGACGCCGGTGATCCGGCTACGGAACACCAGATACCCCAGGCTTCCGGCCAACGCCGCGGGAAGTATGAACACCATCGGCAGGGCAAACCAGGCGTGCTTGAAGGGGGCTAGAAAGAAGGGTAGCTGCTCCAACCCGCTCCAGAACATGAAGTCCGGCAGCTTCCCAGCGGACGCCTCCAGCTTCATGAACATCCCCATAGCGTAACCACCCAGACCGAAGAAGACCCCGTGTCCCAGGCTCAGCATTCCGGCGTAACCCCAGATCAGGTTCAACGCCAGGGCCAGGATGGCGAAGGTGAGGAACTTGCCCAGCAGTCCAAGCCGGAAGTCGGACAGGATTGCCGGCGCAGCCAACAACAGGGCAAACACCAAAAGGAGCGGGACCCATGAGGCCACGCGGGCGTTCCAGCTTCCCGGAAGGCGGGCCGTCATCTAGGCGGGTGCCGTGATGTGGAGAGATAACGCAAGTCAGCTATCGGCCTCGTACCCGGATCAAGCCGTCTGGCCGCCATTGAAGGAATAGGATCACCATCGCGAAGACCAGCACCTTGCCGACCACCGCGGTGGTCCCGAACTCGAACACCGTGTTCAGTATGCCGATTATCAACGCGGCGAGGATCGTGCCCGGGACCTGACCGAGTCCACCCAGAATCACGACGATGAATGCGTCCACGATATAGAAGGTGCCCAGTGACGGCCCGATTGGTCCTATGAGGGTAAGGGCGCAACCCGCCAGCCCGGCCAGTCCGGAACCCAGGGCGAAGGTCAGGTTGTCCACCCGGCGGGTGGACACTCCCAGGCTGGACGCCATCTCACGGTTCTGCATCACGGCCCGGGTGCGGCGGCCTTGGTTGGAACGGTACATGTACCAATAAAGGCCCACGATACACACGGTTACCAGGGCGATGATGAACAACCGCTTTATCGGAAACACCAGGTCATCGGTTAGATCGAGCGCGCCTCCGAGCCAAAGAGGCGCCACTACCTGAACGTTGGGCGCCCCAAATATGGACCGCGCCAGTTGCTGCAGGAAAATGCCTACGCCGACCGTCGCCAGCAATGTGTCGAGGGGCCTCCGGTAAAGAAACCGGATCAGGCAGGCTTCGACAAGCATTCCCACCGCGCCGGCCACAATGAAGGAGAGAGGAATCGCGAGCAGGAAGGTAACATTGGGGGATACGTCTCCGGTAATGCTCTGGGCCACCTGTTGCAGCGCGTACACCGTGTAGGCCCCCAGCATGATGAACTCTCCGTGGGCCAGGTTGATGACGTTCATCAACCCAAAAGAAAGCGCCAGTCCCAGGGCTATCAACAGCAAGATGGAGCTGAGGCTGAGGCCATTGAAGAGTTGGAGAGCCCAGAATTCCATGCTCAGGTCACACTATGTCTTTCAACGATTTCGTGAAACCGGTCCGTTCGACCCTCAATAGGTGATGGGGACAAGAGCCACCGGGGACCTAACCGGTTAATCCCACGATCCCCGCATACATTACTCGCGCCGCTAACAATTGTCACTTATCACCTTATGATGCTAGTGCGCCGACGGAGTATGCCATTCAGTCATTGAGGCCGGGCATTCTCGCGAACGCCCGGCCTCCTTCCACTGGCCCGTCCCAAGGAGGCAGAGGCGGACCTGGTCTGCCGAGTTGCGGTATTTCCTACTGTACCGCGTCTCTAAGGCCTGCGGCCCATTCGTAGGAGTCCAGGTAGGGGTCGGGAACTACGGGCGCGCCGGAGTTCCAGATCTCATCGATCTGGCCGTCTTCGCGGACCGAGCCGATGCGGACCGTCTTGGCTACGTGCTGGTTGGAATCGTGAACGGTGACCAGCCCGCCGGGAGCCTGGAATTCCAAGCCCTTGGCGGCTTCCTTGACTTCCGCTACGCCAGTGCCGCCAGCCTTTTCGACCGCGTTGGCCCAGATGTACACGCCGAAGTAACCAGCCTCGATGGGGTCGTCCGTAACCCTGTTCTCGCCGTACTTACTCTTAAATGCCTGAACGAACTTGACATTTTCAGGAGTGTCGGTGGTCTGGAAGTAATTCCAGGCGACGAGGTGGCCCACCATGTTGTCCGCGCCGATACCCGTGATCTCTTCCTCGGCTACGCTGACGGAGACCGTGGGCAGGTCTTCAGGACTTATTCCGGCGTCCTTGAGCTGCTTGAAGAACGCCACGTTGGAGTCGCCGTTCAGGGTGTTGAACACCACGTCAGGATCGGCGGACTTGATCTTGGTAATGACCGTGCTGTACTCGGTGTGACCCAACGGAGTGTACTCTTCGCCAACCGCATCGAGTCCCGCCGCCTTCAACTGCTTGTTGATGATCAGGTTGGAGGTCCGTGGGAACACGTAATCGGAACCGAGCAAATAGAACTTGGTCTTGCCCTGGTCCAGCAAGTATTGGACTGCGGGAACGATCTGCTGATTGGTGGTGGCCCCGGTATAGAAGATGTTGGGTGAAGTCTCGAGACCCTCGTATTGGACCGGGTAGAACAGAAGACCGTTATTGGCCTCGAACACCGGAAGCATCGCCTTCCGGCTGGCGCTGGTCCAACCGCCGAAGACCACGGCGACTTCATCACTCTGGATCAGCTTACGAGCCTTCTCCGCGAAGGTGGGCCAGTCAGATGCGCCGTCTTCGATGACGTACTCGATCTGCTTTCCCATGACGCCGCCGGCCGCGTTGATCTCTTGGATGGCCAACACGGTGGCGTCCTTGACCGCGGTCTCACTGATGGACATGGTGCCGGACAGTGAATGTAGTATGCCTACCTTGATGGTGTCTCCCTCAGAGGATTCCGCGGCGGCCGCTGGTGCGGTGGTAGCGGCCGCTGGCGCGGTGGTGGCGGCCGGGGCCGAAGAACAGGCCAGCACTGATATTAGGAGTAGCGCCCCGAGGACGACCTTGATACAACCTGTGAGCCCACCGAGGCGGGATGGGAATAAACCACGCATGTTCTGAACTCCTCCTGATGACCCATATATGGGACTAATATTTTCACGGCTGCCCCGGCTGGCTTGGCGCATCAAATTTGGTGATGCGTGTAGTGCCTGGCGGGACCGGGACAACTCCGGTGTGGATACTAAGCTAGTCCCGAACTGTTGCGTTCCGATTTCCGTAGTGTAAACGCTTTGTTAAATGCCGCCGGGTGGGCGGCAGAGGCGAAGTCGCGGAGATTGAACTCCGAATCCCCGTCATACGCATGCTCCACAATTGCTTAGTGCGATCAGTCTGAGGTCCTAAAGCCCGCGTTATGTCTACCCACCTGCGGAGGGTATTTTCTTCGATCCCGGCTAATATTGGGTTGTCTCGGCTATGTTATTATTGGGCCGTCCAAACCAGCCTCGGAGGTCTCAACATGCCCTTCGGAGATAATGATTGGCTAGCCCTGACCGATGAACCGGCCCTGGAGCCGGGGCTCCCCCTGTGTGACCCCCATCACCACTTCTGGGACGGACGGCCCGGAAGCATGCCCTACCAACGCTACTTGCTACACGAGCTAATGGGCGACCTGGGCAGCGGGCACAACGTCCGGTCGACGGTATTTGTGGAAGCCCGCTCCATGTACCGCCCGGACGGGCCCGTGGAGTTGCGTCCGGTCGGTGAAGTGGAGTTCGTTCAAGGGCTCGCCGCGGCTAGCGCAAGCGGCATCTACGGCGAGAGCCGGGCAGCGGCGGCGATCGTGGGACATGCCGACCTCAAGCTCGGCGAAGCAGTCGCCCCGGCCCTGGAAGCGTTGCAAGCGGCCAGCCCCAACCGCTTCAAGGGTATCCGGCACAACGTATCATGGAGCCCCGACCCGTCGCTGGACAACCGGGATGTCCAGGGAGCCCTAGCCACCGATTCTTTCCGGGCCGGGGCGAGGGTCCTGGCTAGAATGGGGCTGTCCCTTGACTCCATGCTCTCATTCCCGCAACTTCCCGAGCTGGCCGACTTTGCCAGGGCTGTGCCCGAAGTCTCGATAATCCTCAACCACATGGGAGGCGTCAGCCGGTCGGGAATCTATTCCGGTAAGGATGACGAGGTCATTCCCGCGTGGCAGGCGGGAATCGCCGCCGTGGCTGCCTGTCCCAACGTGGCCTGCAAGTTGGGCGGTATGGGTATGCCGCGCTGGGGATTTGGATGGCACGCAAGGGAAGTCCCCATCGGTTCCGTGGAGCTAGCGGAGGAGATGGCCCCTTGGATGAATTACTGCGTCGAGCAGTTCGGGCCGGACCGCTGCATGTTCGAGAGCAACTTCCCACCGGATAAGGTGTCCTTCTCATATAACGTCATGTACAACGCCTTCAAGCGTCTCTCCCAGAGCTATACAGCCTCGGAGAGGGCGGACCTATTCCACAACACAGCGGCAAGGGTCTACCGAATCCAGACCTGAGGACAGGCTCCAGGGCCATGACCTTAGGAGAATTGGCCCAACCCCTTCAGAAAGACGCAACTCGCCTCTAGGGCAAGGTTGCGTCTTTCCTTTTGACAAATTACCGAGTAAGACCGCATCGGTTTCAACTGGATTCAGTAACCCATACAACCATGGATTGAGCGCCAGCGACGTGGCGTATATGTACTCAGGACGCACAATTCGCCTGTATTAACAATTGTGTTACATGTTGACAGATACTTATACCTTGGATAAGATGTCCCCAATTTGATAAGTATGCACATATCCAAGAAGAGATAGGCAACCATGCCCCATCTATCGTATGTTACGTTAATCGGCAGGCATCTCCTTCTCTTCAGCGTCATGCGAGGCTACTGTAGCCAAGTTCTTCCGCCGTATCCGATTCAGATCGGTGAACACACTTGCGATGGGGGCGGTGGCTTACGGCGGAAGTGCGTCAACCCTATCGAACCCTAGACCATGAGCTCCACCCTGAATCGCCGATATGTTCAGACTATCTCGATACATGAGAGGTCACTAATGTTAAAGGTTAGCTCGCGCGGGAATTCCAAAAGTTTAGGCTTGCTTGTGGTATTTATCACAGCGCTGTTCATTCTAGCCTGCGGGTCCTCAGCCCAACCCCAGGAGCAGCCCGCTCCTCAGGGTATAGACATGGAAAGCATCCGGTCGGCAGTACAAGACGCCGTGAACGAGTCGAACAAGGCCGCTCCCGCCCCCCAGGAGGCGCCCTCATCCCAGGAGATTAACTCCGCAGTGGAGAGAGCCGTAACCGACGCGATGTCCACTGGGCTTCCGATGGTCCAGTCGGCGGTCTCGGAAGCCATGGCGGACAGTCCCAGCAGCGATGAAATTACGGTCATGATCGAGGCGGCGGTTTCGGACGCGATGGCCAAAGGTCTGAAGGCTGAAGACGTTGGCCCGCTGGTGGAGCAGGCGATAGCAGAGGCGGTGAAGCCCGGCATCACCGCCGAAGAGGTCGAGTCCCTGGTGTCCAAAGCCGTGGAACGCGCCTTGGCCCCCGGAAGACTCGTGATCTATTCAGGCCGCAGCAAGTCTCTCGTCGACCCAATCATCCAACAGTTCGCCGAGACCACCGGCGTGGACGTGGCAGTTAAATACGCGAACACGCCCCAGTTATCAGCTACGATCCTGGAGGAGGGAAACAATAGCCCAGCAGACGTCTTCTTTGCCCAGGACCCGGGTGGACTCGGAGCGGTCGAAGGAATGCTGGCCAGCCTGCCCGACTCTATCCTCGACCAAGTACCCGATTGGGCGCACTCTCCACAAGGGCTCTGGGTGGGCATCTCGGGACGCGCGCGGACCGTCGTCTACAACACAGAAAAGCTCACCGAAGACGATCTACCAAGCGACATGTTCGGGTTCACCGACCCAAAGTGGAAAGGTCGTATCGGTTGGGCGCCAACTAACGCCTCGTTCCAAACGATGGTCACAGCCATGCGCGCATTATGGGGCGACGACCGGGCGCGGCTCTGGTTGGAGGGAATCCAGGCCAACGAACCTAGGATCTACCCCAAGAATACGCTCCAGGTCGCGGCAGCCGCAGCGGGGGAGATCGACGTTGGTTTCGTGAACCATTACTACCTGTTCCGCTTCCTGGCCGAGGAGGGGGAGAACTTCGCGGCCAGGAACTACCATCCGAGGTCCGGTGGCCCCGGGTCGGTAATCATGGTTGCGGGCGCCGGAATCCTTTCCTCTGCGGAGAATTCCGAGAATGCCGAGAGGTTCTTGAGCTTCATGCTGTCCAGGGTAGGCCAACAATATTTCGCCTCTCAGACATACGAATACCCCCTGGTCGAGGACGTGAAGACGCCAAGGGCGCTTATTCCCCTATCGGACATCAACTCCCCTCAGATAGCGCTTACGGGCCTGGCCGACCTCGCCGGGACCCAGAAGATGCTCCAAGAAACCGGAGTCCTTCCCTAGCACTCAGGCCCCTCACCCAGGACGATTGCAAAGTTGGTGGATAAAAGTTTATAAGGTACAGGGAAGCGGGAGATGGGAGTGTGTGGATATGGGTGCTGCGGAATCTCTGTTCGAGTGCTTGGAACAGGTGCCGGATCCCAGGAGGGCCAGGGGAGTTCGTCATCCCTTTCAAGCCATTCTTCGCCTGACCCTGCTGGGCTTGGTCTGCGGTCAGACAACCATGGCCCACATCGCCCTCTTCGCGAGGATGCACTGGCCGGAACTTAAAGGACCCTTGGGGTTTCACCGGGACCATCCGCCTCACGCCACCACCATCTCGCGCACCTTGGCGGGGGTCCCGTATGAGCAGTTGCAGGGGTCCCTGACCGAATGGGTGGCCCGGGTGGTGGCGGACCAGGAACTGAACGCCTCGGTGGACGGCAAATGGGCCAAGCAGTCGAAAGATGCCCAAGGCAATCCCCTGATGATGGTGAACGTACTGGCCCACGACCTGAAGCTGTGTCTGGGCCAGTGGCCGGCGACGGAGAAGCGGTACGAGCCGGGGGTGTTGCGGGAGAAGTTGGGCCGGCTGTTCGAGGACTACCCCGGCCTGCGGCTGCTGACTATGGACGCCCTGTATGCGGAGCGGGACCTGTGCCGAGCCATAGTCAGCCACGGACGGGACTACCTGTGCGGGTCAAGGGGAACCAGCCGACGGTGCTGTCCGCCCTGGTGGAGGGGTTTGCCGGAGCGGAACTGGGAGAGCCGGCGGCGGAGACCGTAGAAAAAAAGCGGGGATGATTGAAAGGCGGCGGATTTGGGCCGATGCCGAATTGGCTGATTATATCCGGGAGGAGTTGGGATACCCTGGGGCGAGGCAGGGGGCAATGGTGGAGAAGCAGAAAGTGGATATAACCACTGGGGAGGTGAGCCGGGAGCTCTGGTATCTGCTGACCAGCCTGAGCTCAGGTCAGTGTGGGCCCCGAGGGTTGCTCAAGCTGTTCCGCGACCACTGGAGCATTGAGAACAGCCAGCATCATGTGAAGGACCGCAGCTGGGATGAGGACATTCACACCCTGCGCCGACCCGGTCTGGGCGAGGCATTCGCCACCCTGGTCAACACGGCATTGAATGCCCTGCGCCTCCAAGGATGGTTTCCTGCCCAGATGTCCATGCCCCTGCGGGCCAAAAGCTGCGCCTTCCGCCCAACGCAGACCATCGCCCGGCTCTACGGACGAACTTCCTGACTTCGCAATCGTCCTAGCCCCTCACCGGCAAATACTTGACGCCGAGTCACTTCCCGGCGTCAGGTTAGGGTATTCCCTCATCGCCGGAACTCCGCAAGACCCGCCCCGCACTCGGCGAGTCACCGGAGCGCTCCGCATATCAACCACTCACCAAACCCTTCCTGTCCCGGCAGGGCGATCAACTCCACGTCGAAACCTGACTCAGTTAACAGAGACGTCCATGCGCTGATGGGAAACAGCCCCGTCGCATGGACGTCCGTCTCCACCCGACTTGACCCGCGTTCCGTGATTTCGTAGGTGAACCAGGACTCTACCTGGGTGTCCGAGGGGTCCGGGTCGTGGAGCCGTTCCTCGGTAATCACCGCAATGTCCCCTTTGGCAGTCGACCAACGGATTACAGCTCCCTCACGGAAGGACTCGGCCACCATGTCCGGCGCGATTAGCGCAAGACCGCCTGGGCGCAAATGCAGCCGCGCGGTCTCGAAAGCGGCTCGCAGGTCGTCTTCGGTGAGCATGTAGGAGATCGCGTCGTGTATCAGGACCGCGTCAAATAACCTCCTCAACCGGACCGTCCTCATGTCACCCAGATGATGATCGACCTCTGGATTCAATTTCCTGGACAGTTCCAGCATTCTGGGCGACACATCTACGGCCGAGGCTCGGTGATGAGGCGTCAGGTGGGACAGGTTGTGGCCTCCGCCAACCCCCAACTCCAACAGGTGATGCCGTCCCTGGCCAAGAGCGTCCTCGATGGCGCTCAGCCAATAGACCGCTTCCTCGGCGTAGTCCTCGCTGGGACTGATTACCGGCCACAGGTACGCCAGCTCGTTGTAAAGCAGTGTCCGCCCCATCGGATTATCCATAGGCGGTGTGTCTCGCTCCTATCCACATGAATTAGGTCCAGTGTTCGCGTCTCTGCGCACGAAGAATGATCGTCGTGAAGGAACGCTTGAGTCCCAGACCTAGGGTCATTCGATTATCGGCCCAATTGTCCGAACCGGGATTCACAGGATTTTGGGATTCGGATGATTTCCAATCATATAAATCCCAAAATCAAAGAAATCACAGTTCAGATGGACAATCGAAAGACCCTGCCCAGACCCCTACTCCATCGACCGTCAGCCACCGGTATGATACACTCTTTCCAAACGGATGTTCTACCTACCGTCAAGCGCGGGCGAGGGCGAAATGACCAGGAATTCGGGTGGATCCTCCCTACCCCAGTTGGGATCAAAACTGTATGTGCACAAGGACTCGCCGGGGTCCACCGCGCCGCTGGCACATCTGGTACGGTCGGTCCAACAGGGCGACCCCTTGGCCCCCGTAACGGTAATCGGCCCCTCCACCTACGCCAACCTGACCCTGCGCCGCGGCCTGGCGCGCTCGGGATTCGCCAACGTCCGGTTCCTCGTATTTTCCCGGCTCTCCGAGTTCCTGGGGTCTCCCTCTCTCGCCGCCCAGGACCACAAGCCTCTGACCTCAATCATTGAAAGCGCATCGGTACGGGCTGTGACGAGACAAGCATCCGGAGCGCTGGCTGGGCACGCGTCTCACCCATCGACCATTCATAGCATCAAGAATACATTCCGCCAACTCCGGCATACCAGCGACACCGCGTTGGACCGCCTCGCCGCCCAGGACCCACTCCGTGAAGAGATCGTCAAACTTTACCGCATGTTCCAGGACCAGACGCTGGGCTACTACGACGCGGAAGACCTGGCGCAAGCCTCCGCGGACGCGGTGCGCAGCGGCAGCACCGCCGCCCTGGACGACCTGGGGTTCGTACTCTTCTACCGTATTCGCGGCATGACCCAGGGCGAGAAACAGGTTGTAAGGGGCCTGGCCCGGCTGAACAGTTGCGCCGTCTTCCTACGACTCACCGGAGACCCGGATGCCGATGCACGGGTGGAGTCCCTGGCGCAAGAGTTGTCTCCGTTTCTGGGAGCGCCAGAACGCGGGGCATCGTCAGATGGCAATGTACTTACGGCGCTTTCACCGGCGGGCAAGCGGTTGCTAATCACCCCTGACCCTCACGAAGAAGTGCGGTGGGTAATCCGGCAAATCGCCCACAAAGCGGAGACCGGAACGCCCTTCCACCGTGTGGCAGTTTTGTACGGCGCCGCGACCCCCTACAACACGCTGGTACGGGAGGAATTGCAACTCTCCGGCATCCCCGTGTCTGGCCCAAACCCTTCCCGGCTGGGCGGGACCGCCGTGGGCCGCACACTCACCGGCTTAATCCAACTCTCAGACAGCGAGTTTCCCCGTGACCAGGTTATGTCATGGCTCATGGGCTGCCCGGTCCGGCCTCGGGAAGCGAAAGCCCGGGAAAACTTTAGCCCCAGCAATTGGGACGCCATATCGAAGAAGGCGGGCGTCGTAGCCGGCCTGGGACAGTGGTCGGAGCGGCTGAATCGTTACGCCTCTGATATCGAACGTTACGCCCGTGGCAGGGAGGAGAAGGGAGATATCGCGGAGGCACAGGCCAACCTTATGTTGACCGAGGCCCAGTCCGCCAGAGACCTCCAGCAATTCATCGAGATCCTGGCGCGGGATTCGATTCATCCCCCGGGCGGCAACACCTGGAGCCAGTTAGCTGATTGGGCGTCCAATCTTCTGCAACTGTACTTGATGCCTCCGGACCAAATGCCCCCGCCGGAAGCGGATGCTTTCCGCAAGGTGAAGGACATCTTGGAAGGACTGGAGTCCGCAGACGAGGTAGACCCGTCACCCACTTTCGGGGCGTTCCGGGAGAATTTGGAAGAGGCCCTCCGGTCGTCTGCTGGCCATTCCGGGGCGACAGGACAGGGCGTGTTCGTCGGGACCATCTCCTCCGCCACCGCGATGGACTTCGACGTGGTCCACATCGTCGGCATGATCGAAGGCGCAGTACCCGCACCTGTCAAAGACGACCCTCTAATACCAGACCGGGAAAGGCAGGCTGCGGGCGGTCCAGCGGAAGGGCTACCCTTGCAACATGTGAGACAGTCGGAAGAAAGATACGCGTTTCTGTCGGCGTTGGGCTCGGCTCCTGAAGCGACTTTATCCTTTCCCAGAGCCAACCCCGCTGGACAGCGGGCCCATTACCCATCGCGTTGGTTTCTGGAACTTACTTCGCTCTTGGAAGGTTCCCGCGTCACCTCGTCCGGCCTGGGCAAACTGGGGAACCGTACCTGGCTGACCATAATACCTTCGATGGAACGGGCCCTTGAGTCGGTGGTCTCAGCGGCGCCGGCGGACCAGCACGACTACGACCTAGAACGCCTCTGGCGCTGGACGAGTTCAGGGCAGGAAGTAAACGCCCACCCACTGGCCGCGTCCGGCGCTCTGTCCAGGTCTTTGCGGCTTGGCCGCGCCCGCTATAGAAGCTCTAGTTTCACCGAATGGGACGGCAACCTGTCAGGCGCGGTGGACGACACTGGACTAACAAAACGGTTGGCTGACACCGCTCTATCCCCCACCAGTCTTGAAACCTGGGCAGGTTGCCCCTTCAGCTATTTCCTCGGCCATGTGCTCCGCATTAGCGCTCTGGAAGACCCGGAAGAGATATTCTCGATTACCCCCATGCACAAAGGTTCCCTGGTGCATAAGGTCCTGGAGGATTTCATCGCCGAAGCCAAGAAAGAGGGCACACTTCCCCATCCTGGCCAACCGTGGGATGCTCGACATCGCGCCGCCCTTGGCCGCATCGCCCGGGACAACTTCCGCCGGGCGGAGGCCGAGGGCGTAACTGGCAAAGCCCTTATGTGGCAGTTGGAACAGGAAGCCATCCTCAACGACCTTTATAGCTTCCTGGAAGAGGACACCAGGGTGCGAAGCCGTTTTGACCTTTCCCCCTCCCACTTCGAAGCGCGCTTTGGACTGGGCGGTGATTCATGGCCGGCCCCGGAGTTGTGGGTTGGAGACTCGGCTCCCATCAGATTCAGGGGGGTGATAGACCGGATAGACTCCAGCTCCTTGGGTGAAGACATTCTCGTCCTGGACTACAAAACGGGGAGTCCCGATCCGTATTCGGGGCTGAAGGCTGACCCAATCGACAGGGGAAGGCACCTACAACTGGCGGTCTACTCCCTCGCGGCGCGGGAAGCCCTAGGCGCAAACGCGAGGATACGGGCCGCCTACTGGTTCGTATCAAGCCGCGGGAGTTTCACGATCGTCCCTGACAATCCCGTGGATATGGATGAGCCAGATACCGTGGAACGGTTCAAAGAAGGCGTATCCGCCATTGTTTCGGGGATCCGCGGCGGGGTCTTCCCGGCAAACCCCGGCAGGGAAGAGAACCAGGACTTTCACAACTGCCGGTACTGCGACTTTAAGACCCTGTGTCCGTCGAGGAAAGACACCCTCTGGGCCAGAAAGAAAGGCCACCCGATTCTAGGGGACTACCTGGAATTGTCGGGGGAGGTCTCATCGTGACCAAAACATTCACTCCCCAGGACCAGGAGACCCGGGTCAGAATTCGCGAGTCCATCAAGGAGACCCTCTTCGTGGAAGCGGGAGCGGGCACCGGAAAGACCACCAGTCTGGTGGACCGGGTAGTCACGCTGGCGTCCTCAGGGGCGGCGACTCTGGACAAGACCGCCGTAATTACGTTCACCGAGGCCGCCGCCGCTGAACTGCGCGACCGCATACGCGAACGCTTGGAAGCCGCCGTACCGCCCCCTCCGGTGACAGCGGACAGCGTCTGCGCTGCCAACGCGCCCTGGCGGACCTGGACCGCTCCTCCATTCAAACCCTGCACGGGTTCGCCCGGTCCATCCTGCAGGAGCGTCCGCTGGAGGCGGGCTTGCCCCCGGTTTTCGACACCATGGACGCCATCGCCAGCGATCTTGCCTTCGAGGAAGCCTGGACCGACTGGGTTGACAAGGTGCTGGACGACCAGGATCTCGCTGGCAGCTTGACGTTGGCCTTCTCACTCGGCCTGACCATAAAACAACTCCGGGTCATCGCCCTCACCTTTCACCAGAACTATGACCTGCTGGAAGAAGCGGCGTTCGCCGACACGCCGATGCCCCCGGCAACCGTGGTGCGCGCACTGGTGGAGGGGTCGGCCGAATTCGAGCGGCTGTGTCAGTATTCCAAGCTGCAAGACGAAGACCGCTTGTACAACCATGTCCAGGGCTTGCTGAGGGCCGCCGCCCGGTTCTCGGAGCTGGAGGCGGAAGCTCGCCCAGCGTACCCGCTATTGCGGCGGACGATGCCCCTTGGCCAGTCGGGCGGGAGACAGCCGGATTGGGAGCGTGACCCCGTCACGTCCGTCAACGCATGTAAGTTCCTGAAGGACTGGCTCACCGAACTTCAAACCTCGGCGGCGGATGAGCTGGTCTTGGCCCGCCGGTCCGCGCTCATGCCCGTTCTGCGCGCCTTGAAGAGTTTTGCACTGGACTTCGCCCAAGACCGGAAGCGCCGTGGAGTAGCGGGTTACGACGACCTGCTGGTCTGGGCCAGGGACCTGCTGCGGGACAATATCCCGGTGCGCGACCACTTCCGGCAAAGGTACACCCACTTGTTGATCGACGAGGCTCAGGACACCGACCCGATCCAGGCCGAGATTGCCATGTTCATAGCCGAGGACGCCGGGGACAACCTTGAGCCCGGCGAGCGTCCAAGGTCCTGGCAGGAGATTACGCCAGAACAAGGGAAACTGTTCGTGGTCGGCGACCCCAAACAATCGATTTATCGTTTTCGACGGGCCGACGTAACCCAGATGCTCAAGCTCCAGAAGCTCATGGGGGGTGACACGCTGCGCCTTGTGCAGAACTTCCGCTCCCAACGTCCGATTCTGCATTGGGTCAATTCCATCTTCGGACCGTGGATGGAGGAGGGTGAGAACCAAGCCGAGTACATCCCCGTAACCCACAGGTGGGAAGCGGAGACGGACCATGTGGCGGGACCCAGGGTCTGGACGCTGGGCGGGCTGCGTGAAGGGAACATTGGCGTGGTCAGGAATGAAGAGGCACAACAGATCGCCGCCCAGATTCACGACATGGTGACGGGCCACTGGCAGGTCCTGGATACGGACGGGTCCGAGTCCAGTGCGTCTGAGCAGTACCGGGACGCCTCCTACTCAGACGTCTGCATTCTGATGCCAAGACGCACAGGTCTGAGGGGACTGGAGTTGGCGCTGGATGATGCCGGCGTTCCCTACCGGCTCGAGGGCAACGCGTTGGTCTTCGGCACCCAGGAAGTCAGGGACCTGGTCAACTGCCTGAAAGCCGTAGACGACCCCGCAGACCAGGTGGCAACGGTAGCCGCGCTCCGTTCACAAGCGTTCGCGTGTAGCGATGTGGACCTGTTCCGGTATTCGGACGCGGGAGGCGAGTTTGACTTCCTTTTCGCCGCCGAAGGTTTCGTTGGTTTGGATGGTTTTGACGGTGTAAACGGCATACGCGGCCCCGTTCCGGACGCGCTCGCCGTCCTCCTGCAATTCCACCAACAACGGCTCTGGGACTCCCCGGCAGCGCTCATCGACCGCTTCATCCGGGAACGGCTCCTCATGGAGTCGGCCATGGACCATCCCCGAACGCGAGAGCAATGGAGAAGGTACCGGTTCATGGTCGAACAGGCTCGGTCATTCGCCGAGGCCGGAGGCAATTCGCTGCGAGCGTTCTTGGAATGGGTGGAGCGGCAGACCTCGGAGGGAGCGCGATTCACCGAAACGCCCGTGCCCGACAGTGACGAAGATGCGGTCAGGATCATGACCGTTCACGGGGCCAAGGGACTGGAATTTCCCATTGTGCTGCTCACCGGGTTGAATGCAAATGCCGCTACAGGGGCGAAGAACGTCCTGTTCGACCGGGAAACCGGGGCAGTAGAGGTAAGAATTGGCGCCGACGACACACAGTTCGCGACTACCGGTTTCGACTCACTTCTAGCCAATGAGCTACAACTTGAGGCCGACGAATACGTTCGTCTCATGTACGTGGCCGCAACCAGGGCGCGGGACCACCTGGTCCTGAGCCTATTCCGTAACCAGCGCGGCTCCGGTTCGGGAGCGGGTAAGATGGTGGAGATTCTAACTGGCAATGACGATTTATGGACTGCGGCACCGGACGCCAGCGGCCAAGTACCTGAAACAATCCACAAGGCCGTCGCCGGTGAGAAGCCTGACGGCCACTCCCTGGCTGACCGAGAGCAATGGAGCAGCCGCAGAGCGGAGCTATTGGAACATCAAGGCAGGCCGGCGTCCGTCGCCGCAACCGGCCTCCACCATCTCAGACGCGACGGGCCCGCTAACCTTGATGATGTCCAGGACTCAAAGAAAGAGCCCGAGACTGAGGAGCCCTGGAAGCGGGGCCGGGGTGGGACCTCTCTGGGCAGGGCGGTCCACTCGGTGCTTCAGACCATCGACCTTGCTACCGGAAACGGCATTGAGGAAACGTCGAGGGCCCAGGCGGCGGCAGAGGGCCTTCCCGCCCGTGCGCCGGAGGTTGCCCGGCTGTCGCGGGTCGCGGTAGACAGTCCCACGGTACGGCGGGCCGTTGCCGCGTCGAGGTATTGGCGTGAAGTGCCGGTTGCTATCCCGGTGGGTGATGGCGTCCTGGAGGGGTTCATAGACCTGCTTTTCCAGGAAGACGGCGGGCTGGTGGTGGTAGATTACAAGACCGACCCGGTGGACTCCGAAAACCTGGACGGCTACCTGACCAGGTACAGGCTTCAGGGCGGGGCCTATGCGTTGGCGGCGCAGCGGGCCACCGGCATGCCCGTGAGGGAGGTGGTCTTCCTGTTACTGCACGCTGGGGAAACGCGCATCCTTACTGACATAGCAGACCTCGCCGCCGAGGCGGAAGCCGTGGCCACGGCTTACCTCAGCGGGAACGCGCTCCCACTCTAGCTCATTGCCGGAGGTGGAACGAACTTGGACCCTTACCGCAGCGGCGGCGCGTAGATCAGCCCTCCGTCAGTCCACAGGCGATTAACCCCCCGGGGCATGGTGAAGGACTAACCCTCCGGCCCCATGTAACGGTCATAAATCTCCCCGTAATTCCCCACCGCGTTGATCACGTCGACCGCGAATTCTCTGTCCAGTCCCAGGTCTTCCTGGCCGAACTCGCCCTCCTGACCCAGCATCCGGCGAATTACGGCGCTGTTGCTGGACATCATCGACTCGACGTATTCCTGGGTGACGCCCAATTCTTCGGCGTTGATCAACGCGTACATTACGGTCCTGACCACATCCTGCCATTGCTCGTCGCCGTGCGGCATGAGCGGACTCAGAGGCTCCTTGGAGATGACATCCGGTAAGACCCTATGGTCGTCGGGGCTCTCAAATCCGTTCCTGACGGCCTGTAGCGCGGACGTATCGTCGGTCACGACGTCACATCTTGCTTCCTCGTAGGCCTGATAGACCGCCAGCCTGTCCTCGAACACCACCGTTTCCAGGCTCAGCCCGTTTTCCCGGAAGAAGTCCGCCAAGTTAAGCTCCGTGGTGGCGCTGCCCGTTACACAGACCGTCGTTCCGTCAAGGTCCAGTGCGCTGGTGAATCCAGAGTCCGCTCGTACCATGAAGCCTTGACCGTTGTAGAACATGATGGCTGCGAAATCGCGCCACCGGGCTTCCCGGCCCGTCGTCCATGTCGTGGTCAGGGTCACCATGTCAATCTCCCTTGACTGCAATGCCGGGCCCCGCTCGGCGTAGGTCATAGGCCGCACCTCGATGGCGTTGGGGTCGCCGAAGACCGCGGCGGCAAGGCCCGGCACTGGTCGATGTCGAACCCTCTGTAGTTGCCATCAGAATCCAGGTATCCAAAGCCCGGGAAGTTAGCGTGGGAAGCGCAGGTCATACTTCCTCGCTCCCGCATGACATCCAGCCTGCTGGGCGGGGTCTCGATTACCGCAACAGGCAGGTTTTCGCAAGCGGCGAGGCCGAACACCGCCAGCAATAGACGCGTGAACAACGCCAATGAGCGAGTGAACATCTATATCCCTCTAGGTAAGATCTACTCCGCAAGGTAGGCATCCAAAACCCGATGTAAACCGGATCAGATTCCGACGCTTGGGCACATGAGAACGTTTTGCGCGAATGGCGAGAATTACGGCCCGCTCAGATGGCCCAGTCCTAATGCCCCTTCTCTCATGAGGGATAGACCCTGCCAGGCCTTGTGGTAGACTAACCAACCTACCTTTCGGGCGTGGAACCGCCGGGGAATTCAAACGCGGGGGACGTGCGTGTTTGGCTTTTATCCATCTCCATACATTGTTATCGTCATGCTTGCCGCAGCGGGGGTATCACTCCCGCTGTTGTTTTGGTTGCGCACGCGATTGTCTTGGATAAATTCGAGCCTAAGAATCTGGCCGGTGGCCGTAGTGGCCACCGCTCTGTTCCTGTTGCTTGCCTCTAGCGGTCCGCTCCTCAAGGTGTTCGGCCAGGAAACGCCCCCTGTCGTGGGCGAATGGACCTTCGCCACAGTCATCGAACCAACCACCCTGGAAACAGGCTCCGACGAGGGCGCAACCGTAACCCTCACCGCCACCTTTACCGTAAGCAGCGGAACCCCTACCTCGTTGTCTATCTCCACAACGAGCGATTCGCCGGCGGCCCAGGCTATAATGGAGTTAAACACCGACAGCGGCAGAATAGGGTTTGCCAATTCTCTGTCCGCGACCGGCTACCTCTACGCACCCGGCGGCTCCCTCCCCGATCCCAGTTGCGATTCAGACCTGGAAGCCGGGGATGATGGTGAGATCAAGACGACCTGCACGTTCGACTTTCTGACGGCCACGGACACCAAGCTCTTCGCGAGAAGTGGTGCAACCCCAGGGTCTTACACCGTATCAATCGGGTTCCCTCAGGCAGTCACCTTCGAGGCCAAGGCCACCACGGCCGACGATCCGGAATTCACTGCGGGGACAATCACAACGTCCGACACCGGATTTTCTGACCCTGAGCTATCCCTTGCTGTGATACTCGGGCGACCCTCCAACCTAACCGCTATCCCCGCCAACGGCCAAATGACTCTGGGCTGGGACGACCCCGGCAACACCAACCTTATCGCCTACGAATCCCGCCAGAGTAGCGACGGCGGCGCGAACTGGGACCCTGACTGTGTTGAAATCGCCGGAAGTTCGGCAACCACCACTACCCACACAGTCTCGGGCCTGAGTAACGGGACCGAATACACCTTCGAAGTTCGCGCATTCGACGCTACCCATAAGGGCGTGGCGGGTTCGGTAACCGCCACGCCCATGACGGTCCCCGACAACCCCGAGAACTTCAGAGCTACCATCAGCGGCAACGACGTGACACTCACCTGGGATGCACCGGTCTCCAATGGCGGTACCGCAGTCACTAACTACGAATACCGCCAAAGCTCCGACGACGGCTCTACCTGGAACCCGAAATGGACCGATGTCTCAGGCGGGGCAAGCGCTAGCTCCCAGACTATTTCCGGACTCACGGATGACACCACCTACACCTTTCAAATCCGCGCCGAAAACAGCGAAGGCGCGGGTGAACATGCCGCACTGAAGGCCACTCCTCCAAGCGGACCCGTCATCAACGGCCCTGATGCCCCACAGCAGCTAACATCCACTACTGGCGACACTCAAGCCCGGTTGAACTGGTCGGCCCCAGGATCCGATGTCGGCGATGCCATCACCAAATACCAATACCGCCAGAGCACGGACGGCGGCGCCACCTGGAACCCCGGCTGGACTGACGTTTCTGGCACCACCGAATTTACGGTCGCCTCCCTCGTCAACGGCACTCCATACACCTTCGGTATGCGGGCCGTAAACAGTGTGTGAGTCGGAAACTCAGCCGGAGATTCCGCCACTCCCGGACTCGACTACGACGACAATGACAACGGCCTCATCGAGGTCGAGACTCTGGCGCAACTCAACGCCATCCGATAGGACCTGGACGGCGACGGTTCATCCACGGAGACCGGCTATGCTGATGCGTTCCCAACGGCGGCATCCAGCATGGGCTGCCCGGCCTCATCCTGCGTAGGCTACGAGTTGACCACTAACCTGGACTTCGACACCGACGACAGCGGCTCGGCGGATTCCGGAGACGCATATTGGAACGACGGCTCCGGCTGGGAACCCATCGGGACTAGCGGCAGCACCTTTTCGGCTAGGTTCAACGGTAACAACTACACAATCTCCAATTTGCACATCAACCGGGCCGCGACGGACGACGTAGGCCTGTTCGGGTACACCGGCTCCTCCGCTACGGTCCGAAACGTCGGCATAGTTGACGCCGAGGTCACTGGAAAGGTTGGCGTCGGCGTCCTTATTGGGGTGAACGGAGGGTCGGTAATTGCCACCTATATTACTGGGACCGTGACCGGCGGTTCCGATGTCGGAGGGCTGGTCGGACACAACCTTGGGAGCATTTCTCAAAGCTACTCAACTGGCAACAGCAAGGGCGCCGAAAGCAGTACGATAATAGGCGGTCTGGTCGGCTACAATAAGGGGCAAGGACGCATCGCCACCAGTTATTCCGAGACCAGCGTTTCCGGCGGGTCCCAGATCGGCGGCTTGGTGGGTCAGAACGAGGCCGTCGTGATTGCCGCCTATGCCAGGGGTACTGTTTCCAGTATCGCTGACGGCGGGATTGCGGTCGGGGGCCTGGTCGGATTACTCGCATCACCCGGGACCATCGTCGCGAGCTATTCCACCGGCGCCGTCTCGGGTCCATTGGAAGTCGGCGGTCTGATCGGGGCCGGTGACGCGACCGTAACCGACAGCTATTGGGACACCGAGACTTCCCGACAAGCAACTAGCTTTGGAGGAACGGGGAAGACCACGTCCGGCCTTCAAAACCCGCTAGACTACGACGACATCGACGACGACAGCTACGTCAACTGGAACGTTGACGCCGATAACGCAGACGGCGATGACGCGATTGCCACAGGTGGAGACGACCCCTGGGACTTCGGGACCGCCACCCTGTACCCAGTTCTCAAAGCGGACTTCGATGGCAACACGGTCTCGACTTGGCAGGAGTTCGGTGTTCAGCGGACTAAGCCCGACGCTCCTACAATCGATACCGTCACGACTCATGCTGCTAAAGGGCTGACTGTTGCCTGGTCGGCACCCCAGGTCTCCGGGGACTCGCCCATCACCTCCTACGACCTGCGACACGTCCTCACAAATATTGACGAAACCATCGACTCCAATTGGACCGTCATCTCGGGCGCTTGGACCGCGGGAGACCTTCAATATTCCATCTCAAACCTGGCTGGAGGGTCGAAATACGACGTTCAAGTCCGCGCCGTCAGCTTCGTCGGCGCAAGCTTATGGTCGGCAACGGTCATCGGAACTCCGAATCGAGCGCCCGTTTTCTTTGAGGTAGACTACGTCCGTTATATTCCAGAAAATTCTCCGGTAGGCGCCACAGTCGGCGATCCGATTACCGCCAGAGACCTTGACGACGCCAAACTTACATACTCCTTGTTGTCAGACGCGTTCGCCACATCCTTTAAGATCGATAAGCGAACCGGCCAACTTCAAGTCTCAGACGGAACGCAGTTGGACTTCGAGGCCCAAATTCATTATTCGGGCACGGCCATTGTTGAAGATGAGCGTGGCGGTGAGGATACGGCAGTTTTGGAGGTAAAGGTCGAAGACGTCAACGAGCGTCCGGAGGTGACGACTCGCATCCTAGACCAGACCATGACTGCCGGAACTGGCTCGAGGATCTTGAGCCTGCTCGGACGGTTCAGCGATCCGGAAAGCAACAACCTGAACTACGGGGCTAATTCAAACAACCAGAGCGTCGTCACCGCGCAAGTCACCGGAACAAGCATGACTCTCAGGCCCATCGGGCCAGGCTCAGCGACGGTCACACTCACGGCCACCGAACAGCTAACCGAAGGCGAATCTACGCCGCTAACCGGCTCGATGGCATTCCAGGTCACCGTTTCCGCTCCAGCGCCCACCCCAACTCCCGCTCCGGCCGGCGGCGGTGGAAACGGCGGCGACCCGACCCCGGAACCCACACCCGAACCCACGCCCGAACCGACTCCGGAGCCTACTCCCACGGGCACACCCGAACCTACCCTGGTTCCAACACCCGAACCGACGCCTGCACCTACTCAGGAGATTGTGCAGGTCTTCAACCAGAATCCCGAGCAGGCGATCAATCAGTTCACTCGGACAGCTAACGAGAACCCCCAGCAAGCCGGGCGAACCCTCGTGGAGATCGCGGAAGAAGACGATGACGACGATGACACCGCGAGCCAGATTCTTCTGGGATTCGCCCGCCAGCAGGGCGGCGGAGACGGCACGGTGGGCAAGGTATTGGGCACGATGGCAGGGACCAACCCTGAGACCACCGGGCGCGTCCTCGCCGGTTCCGCCCGCCGCGACCAGCAGACCACCGGGACGATCATCTGCGCCGGTGTCGATGAAGACGCCGGAGCGGTGGGACAAGCTGTCGGTCACTCTGCCGGGCAGGACCCTGACTCAACTGGCGGCGCACTGGACACGGTCTACAACGATAGGGAATGCGTCAATCAACTGGGAGGCGTGGTCCCGGTGGAGACCTGGGTCCCCGAGACCCCTCCACAGGAAGGCCAGGACCAGACCGGGCAAGGCGTGTGGCAGGACATCGGTTCGCCAGCGCCCATCGAAAACATTCTCGCCCGCTTCAGCTCGATCATCTCCGACGCCAAGACCGTCATCACCAACCTGGACGACCCGCCGGTGGAAGCGGCTCCTCTCCCGCCGGACAGGATTCCCTACGGGTATGTGGACATCGGCCATGAGAATTTCACCAACGACGACGTGGTCGCCGCCCACGTAACCATCTCCGTGGAAAGGGAGTGGCTGGACACCAATCAGGTGCACGAATGGTCCATGCAATTCAGCCGGTTCGAGGAGTCCACAACCTCCTGGGTCCCGACCCGCTCTAAACGGGTGCGCCAGGACGACGATAAGGTCTACTTCAGCGTCACGGTGCCAGGGTTCTCCCTCTGGGCGGTCCACGGCGCTACCGACGCCCCGGTGGTAACTTTCGTGGAGGACAACCTGCGCATCAACCCCCAGAGCATCAACGCGGGCGGCGCGGCTACAGTCTCGGTCGACGTGACCAACCGCTCCAACTCCAACGCGACGTATTTCGCCAGCCTGTGGGTGGAACGGCAAATCAGCCATGCCGATGAATTTGTGATCGGCGCGGGCGAGAGCCGTACGGTTGAGCTACCCTTGAGCGTCGACCGCGCCGGGGAGTACGAGGTCCGTGTTGGCCGCCAGATTTCCCGTCAACCCCTGTTGGTTACCGCGCCGGCACCCACTCCTACCCCGGCTCCAACTCCGACACCCGCCCCTGTTCCGACCCCAGCGGCTGTTCCGACTCCGGCCCCTATTCAGGCGCCGGTACCGGCCACCGCCACTCCGGAGCCTACTCCGGTACAGGGGTCCAACCCGTCGCCCACACCCGTTGCCACCGGGATTCCGGTTCCCACGGCATCTGCGGTCCCAACCGTCGCGCCCAGCGCGATTGCCGCGATCATACAGCCCGAGCCCACATCCACGCCTATCGCCGCCGACGGCACTCTGTCGCCGGTGATTGGAGAGTTGGAATTCTCCGACCCTTCCCCCGGCCCCGGTGACGAAGTCACGCTAGCAATCCCGATTTCTCACCCCGGGACAACGGGAGAGGAGTTGGTGGTGGAGGTTGAGTTGGGCGGCGACCTTATCAACCGGCAAACGGTCACTGTCCCGCCGGGCGAAACGGTCCAGGTGGAAGTCACGGTGCTGGTCCCCACTCAGGAAACGGAAATAACCGTGCGAGTAGCAGACCAGACCAGGCGGACGGCCATCACCCCGGCAGAGTCCGGGAATACCGGCCTGATCGTTGGACTGGTGGCGGCAGTCCTGGTTGTTATAATAGTCGCGGTGTACCGAAGAAGACGGTTAGCCAGGTCTTAAGGGCGGGGCCAACGCCCCACCACTCACCTCACATCTCTCCCGCGGGGCGGGACATATGCGGCCAGGGGTCTTCACCACACCCTGGATTTACATGTAACCGAACAGACCGGAGTGAATATCTAGTGGCCTCGATTTCCCCAGGCTCGAGCCTGGGCCGCTATACAATCAGACAACGGCTGGGCAAGGGTGGCATGGCCACTGTCTACGAAAGCCTTGATCCCAGCCTCCAACGTTACGTTGCGATCAAAGTCCTCCCTTCCTACCATACAGAGGACCCCTCGTTCCCGGAACGATTCGCCCAGGAAGCACAGGCGATCGCCCGCTTGAACCACCCCAACATCCTCCAGGTCTATGACTTCGGGGAGGACAAGGGGTTCACCTACATCGTCTCTCCCCTGGTGCCAGGCGGCACACTGCAACACAAGCTGATCGGCGAGATGATGTCCATTGAGGATGTCCTGTGGTACCTGGGCCCGCTGGCCGATGCCCTGGATTTCGCTCACACCTCGGGTATCCTCCACCGGGACATCAAGCCGGGCAACGTGTTGTTGACCGAGAATAACGAACCCATCCTCGCCGACTTCGGCCTCGCCCGGATGCTGGAGGCTTCGACGCGGTTGACCCAGCCCCAACAGGCCTTGGGCACCCCTGATTACATGTCCCCCGAACAGGTTATGGGCAAGGACGCCGACCACCGCGCCGACCTCTATGCCCTGGGGATCATGCTGTACCAGATGGTGCTGGGCCGCACGCCCTACCACGCGGACACTGTCGCCGCTACCCTGCTGGCCCATGTGCACGGTGAACTTCCGCTACCCTCGGTGATCAAGCCGGACATCGACCCCGCCGTGGAAATGGTGCTGCTCAAGGCGCTGGCCAAGGAGCCCGACGACCGGTTCCAATCGGGAGCGGAAATGGTCCATGCTCTCGAAGCCGCCGCTGGCATCGCGACCCGCACAGCGCCTCCACCATCCAGGGCTCCTGTCCCTCCCCCGCCTCCGCCCACCCAACCTGCCACAAGGCCAGCCCCCGAGGCGGCGCCGGTCGCCGCAACTCCGGTTGCCGAGGCCAGGAAGGGCTCTGGCATATTTAAATGGGTGCTGGGTTGGGGCGTCACCGCGGCTGTGATCGTCGTGGCTCTGGGCGCGTTTTTCATGCTGCGGCAGAATGGAGACGAAGTCGGATCGCCGGTCCTGGCGGCCGTTGAGTCCTCAGCCTCCGACGCTTCGCCTCCGGTCTCAGAAACCCCCAACCCGGCCGCCTCCAGAGAAACGCCGCCCTCGGATGGCGCGCCGCAAGCGGCAGCGGCCGCAGCCCCAGCCGCGGAAGTAGCCCTGGTGGCGGACCAGCCCAGCGACCCCTGTGCCCCGCCCACGGGAGATGCCGCGACAGGCGCGCCCGCGAACATATCCGAAGCGCTGGCGCAACTGGAAGGCATGAAAGACAGGGCTCATACCCACGTGGCAAACCTCCGAGGTATAGAAAAGCCGCCGCATGTCCCAACGGACCTCCGTACAAGAGAGCAACTCTGCGACATCACCAAGGGTTTTTACCGGCGTAAAGAAATCCGGGACAAGCTGTTCGAGGCCGAGGAGCTATACAAGACCCTGGGCTTGATGACGGAGAACCAGAGCCTGGAGGACATCGTGCTTGCGCTTCAACTCCGGCAAGTATCTGCCCTCTTGGACGACCGGACCGGTGAGGTTTATGTCCTGAGTGACGCCGCTGACATTACTCCCGAGCTTGAGTTGAGCTATGCGATGGCGTACACGGGTGGACTGCTGCAGGCTCTGTTCGATGTAGCCAGCCTGAGCGATCGAACAACGGATACCAGCGACCGGTTTCGTGCGGTTTCCGCCCTCATCTCTGGTGACATAGCCATGGTCGCCGGGGGATATCCCCTGAACGAGACCTCAATCGCGACGAATGCCCAACCCCGCAACACGGGGCAAGCCGGCCCAACCGAAAACATCGCCACAAACATACCCACGATAGTCCGCAAGCTTAGCCTCTTTCCAAGGACTGAAGGGAAGTGGTTCGTGGAAGACCTGTTCTTCAATAGCAATTCGTGGGACACCGTAAACCGCGCCTACGATAGTCCGCCCGTCAGCACCGAGCAGGTCCTCCACCCGGAGAAATACCTCGCGAACGAACTTCCGGTTCCCGTCTCTCTCCAGGGCTTCCCCACACTGATGAGCTCCGGATGGTCATTGACTGCCCAGGATACCATTGGCGAATTCCTGCTAAAGTCCTACTTAGAAGAGCATCTGAGCGAGGAACAGGCCGCGGAGGCCGCCGCTGGCTGGGGAGGCGACACCTACATCCTCATGAGCAACGCTGAACTGGGGCGTCTGCTGGTGGGCCTGTTCACTTTCGACACTGTTCCCGATGCCCAGGACTTCTACTCGGCGTTCGAGGACTTCATGGCCGCCGCCACGGAAGGAACGAACACCGAAGTCCGGCCGGCGGACACCTCTATGACCTGGGTGACGGAAGGCGGCAAGTCCGTTTTCCTCGGCCAGAAGCTACCCTCGGCCTTTATCATCATAGGCGACGACTTCGAAGCGATGGTGGAGGCGGGGAATAATCTCGTAACGGTCATGAAAAGTCCCCCGGCTGGACAAAGCCAGTAGCCCGGCCGAGTTATCGTCCCCTTAACCCCAGGGCAATCGCATCTTGAATTAGGATGCTGACACTCCGCCCTTCCCACCCGCGGTAACCACCCGTTACCATAAATATCGCCAAGATTCAGTCCCAGTCCAGATCGCCAACCCGCCGCCAAGGGCCAGCGCCACAAAATGCGACATAATGCGACACCACAAAAAAACCTCAGCCTCAGGACGCCCGAATGTGTCGCATACTCACGCTGACCCACGGAGTGCGCAAAGGTCTCCTTTCAGGGTTACCGGGGGACGCTTTTATAGGTCCAGGCTCGTTTTCCCCGAATTAAGATGCGATCGCCCTGCCCTTAACCCCCGACATGTTGACATCCCATCGCGCTAGTCCATAGACTTGTGCGGTCACACGGGCTCCGGTCCAAACGTTGAGGCACAGGGGAAACTACTATGGGAAAGATCGGACGTCACTTACGCGGTAAGCTAATCGTTGGCCTCTTCGTCGCGTTCCCCATCGCCATCACCTACATCCTTCTCCGCTGGGTATTCATTAAAACCGACAACATCTTACAACCCTTCCTGATACCGGCGCTGGGAATGGAGATAAAGGGCCTGGGACTGGTATCCCTGATAATCATCATGTACCTCCTTGGCCTAATAATGAGCCTGCGAATCGGTCGACGAATTATCAGAACTTTTCAGGCCTACCTCATCAACGTGCCGGTGATCGGGACATTGTATGGCCCGGCCAAACAGCTAGTCGAATCGTTTAGCGGGGACAGCGCGGCGGGGTTCAAGCGCGTCGTCGTGGTCGAATATCCCAAGGCGGATACCTGGATGATCGGGTTCCTCACCGGAATATCCGAGGTGAACCCGGGCACCACTATGGGAGTCGTCTATCTGCCCACCGCCCCAACCCCCAACTCTGGTTGGGTTGCGATGATACCGATTCAGCAAATATACGACACTTCGATGAGTGTTTCGGAAGCCATGACCATGGTGCTCTCCGGCGGGATATCCTCGCCCCTGGGAATTGCGCTTACGGCAATGGACCCGTCGGAGGCCTCGGCTTTCGTCGAGGAAGGGGGCCGGGCCGCCACCCAGCAATTCAACGAGAACTCAGGAGTGTTCAATCTTCCTGGGATTCGGCAACAGCAAGACAGCGATCAGCGGTAGAGGGCAACCCCGTGGCTGCGCCGGACCGCCCAATCCTATATTGGGGCTAGTGGCCTCTTTCCAGCCGCTCGATCAAGTAGTCGGATAGACCGCACTCGCGCATCTTGTCTTGCGTGGCGGAGATATCGTATCGGGTCCTCCGAAGCGTCATGGTATCCGCTTCAGAGTCGTAGATGGAATAGCTGGCAGTCGGCAGGCCGTCGCGGGGTTGACCGACGCTGCCGGGATTGATGATGTACCGGTGCTCCCCCAGACGCACGGGCATGTTCACCGGAAAGCCAAAGAACTCCGCGCGCTTGCCCTTGAACCTGCAAAGCAGGGGGAAATGGGAGTGCCCTACCAGGCATCTCTTGGTGTCAAAGTAACTGTAGTTTTCGCTGGCCGTGTCTTTGGTGATCACATATTCCCATACCGGGTCCCTCGGACTGGCATGGACCAAGGTGAAGTCCTCGACCTCTATCCGCTGCGGCAACCCGCGCAGATATTCCACGTGGTCTCTGGACAACTGCCCGGCGGTCCATAGGTTGGCCTCGCAGGCGTGAGTGTTGAACATTTCAAGCCCGAGCTCGCCGATTGCGGCCAGGTCGTGGTTTCCCACAACCCCAATGTGATCGTACTCTCTAAGGAGATCGATTACGTTCCCAGGCTCCGGTCCGTACCCAACCAGGTCTCCCAATTGCCAAATCCGGTCGAACCCTCCGCCGCCCCTGGCGTCGTCGGTGACGCTCTTAAGGGCTTCCAAGTTCGAGTGGATATCAGAGACGATTAGAAAGCGCACAGCTCAGCCTTTTGTACGAATCTTAGGAAATACAACTGCGTTCCGGTAAATATAGGTTCGGCCCCGTCATAACGGATTCTGGACCATCTTGTGTAAAACCGAGAAAATCGGGAACATCACCGTGACAGTTGTCTGCATGTCCCAGAACCTCATCTCATTCTAGGAGCCGTCGAAATACTTGTCTAGAAAACCCACGACGAGAATCACCCACTCAGGCAGACAATGCCGCGATTAGGGAGCCATGAGCAGGTGAAGACCTGACCCTGTGATTCGCGGATTCATAGCCGGTCTTTGTCCGCATGATCGAACGCCGCGAGCCACAGCGGGCCCGATCCACAAGTTGTCAATTCACTTTATATCCAGCATCTTTGGAATCCGCCACCCTCTATGGGCAGAACCTTTCGATTATTGGTCCCGCTGCTTTTGGGAAGTTTGGCCCCCCCTTTCGCCAAGGCGAACCATGAAGTCCTCCACGTATAACGGACAATCGAAAGGCCCTGCCTCCATGGGAATCCAAGTAGGTCAATTAGTATAGGCCGGTTATCACCCAGCTCGTGATAATAACCGGCCTCCCGTGTCACTTATGCCTCGGCGCATGGTGACGACACTACTCGACTTAAAACCTCTTCCTCTGCCCACACTCGGACGAGTGATTGATGCTTCAGTACATCTCCTCCCGGTTGGGTCGCGGTAAGGCTCTAATCACCTTGCTCAACGCAAACGCTGTAGTTCCACTGGGACCGGCCCGTTGAATTGATTTTCGCCTAGCCACACTCTTCGGAGATTCGGCATGTTGCCCAGTTCCGGTGGGACCTCACCCGTCAGCTTGTTATTGTTCAGCAGCAGTTCCGAAAGTTTGGACATGCGAGCCAGTTCTACCGGAATTTCTCCAGTCAATTGGTTATGACATAGCGAGAGTTCCTCCAAATTCCGTAATCTCCCTAGCTCCACAGGTATTCTTCCTGTGAGTTGGTTACCGCAGGCCCGAATTATCTCTAGATTTTGCAAGCGCCCCAACTCTGGCGGGAGGCTGCCGGAAAGTTCATGATAACTAACATTAAACTTCTTCAACTGGAACAAATTACCCAGTTCCGGCGGAATACGGCCGGTCAATCTACGGCTATGGTCCTCTCCTTCTTTATCCTTTGTTATCCCGAAAGCCACGTGCAACTCGTGCAGATTAACGAGTTTACCCAGCTCAGGAGGAATGCTTCCCGTAAGATAATTGCTCGAAAGGTCAAGCCTCTTTAGGTTGGAAAGTCGTGCCAACTCCGGCGGGATGTTCCCGGTTAACCTGTTCGAGGCCAAAGACAAGAATTCCAGGTTCCTGAGGTTATCCAACCTAGAGGGAATCTCGCCAGTGAACTTGCCCCTTCTCAGGCTCAGGTAACGCAGATTGGAGAGCCGCCCCAACTCGGGAGGAATTTCGCCACCGAGTTCGTTGTGGAAGAGGTTTAAGTATTCGAGGTTGGATAGCTTGCCCAATTCTGGTGGGATGCCGCAGGTTAACTGGTTGTTGCGAGCATCCAACCTACGTAATTCAGCCAGATCGCCCAGTACAGGCGGGATCTGTCCAGTCAGTCCCTTGCCATAGAGGTCCAAAATCTGGACCCTCAATGGTGAGCCATCCAGGCCGACACCCACCCACTCGGCGATGGGAATAGCGGTATCCCAATTCAGGGTAGATGATGTGGTGGGTCCAATGAGGGTGTCTCTCGACTCCAGTAGAATCCTACAATCTTCCTCTAGGCCGGGATTCTGGCCCAGTCCGACCGAATCAGGAGTGACAGGACAGAATCGCACTACCGGACGAGGTACCGGCGTGGACCGCTCCACGCGAGTGGGTGTGAGAATGATCGTCGGCACCGGATTGGGGTCGGATGTGGGAGCCCGCGTTGGCGCTAATGTGGGTGTTGGCGGAGGCATATCGGTCAAGGCGGGCGTAACCGGAGCCGTGGGTTCCGGGGACGGGGGAAGAGTCGACGCGATAGTGATGGTCGGCTCCGGGGACGACATGGTAGTCGGGGCAGGCCCATAGCCGCATGCCGAAGAGAGGGCAGCGTAAATCGAACAGAGCAGACCTGCCAATCCCACCCGATGGGCCATTGTCACGAGGCTGGAAGTGCGGGTAAGACGGGCTTGCAATTAGGGTGGACCCCTCTCTACCTCATACTCGCTATTCTCGCTGAATTTCAACCCGGACAGTGGATTTGGGCGACCTGGTCTCAGCGATAGGCTACCCGGGTGGATGCCGACTCCCGAAATCGGTAGACATGGCGCACCTGAGAGCGCGTGTTGGGAACCCTTGGGTTGGTGTTCAGACCTCAAGCCTCTCGGAGAGACTTGCTCCCGCACGGTAAACAACGCCCGCACCCGGAAAGGTCTTGTCCGTCTAACATGTTCAGATGCGCCTCTGCCCTCTGTTCGTCCCTGAGCAGCAGGTCTCTCGATCTCCGGTCACGACATCGCGACGCATCAGTCATCGCCGACGAGTGAGAGACCCTAACCCAGCCCAAATTGTTCCCTAGCGTTGGCGCCCATCATCCGGGAAATCATGGCCCTTGGCACGTCCGCCCGGGTAAGGGTTTCGATAGCGTCCCATGCGCTCGAAGTGTCGTGGTGGGGATACCGGGAGCCCCAGACGATCTTCTCGGCAAAGGAATGCGGAAGTTCCTGGATCAGCCGCTCCTCAGCGTCGAACCCTAGCATCACACGTCCCTCTTCCCACGTCTCCTCCGGTTCGGTGCTTACGGGGTAGTAATGCTGAAGGGGGATGACCCGCGTTGAGGCCTCCATCTTCTCCAGGACTTCTTCCATCCAGGACGCCTTGCCGTGGGCCATGACCACCTTCATTTCAGGGTACCGCTCCATCACGGTGTAGCCAAGCAGCGTCGACGCTACGAACATGTGGTTGTCCAACCACGGAGCCAGTATAGTCGCGACGGGGTGGCCAAGCGGGACCAGACCCGAAGCGGGAGACACGCGGTTGCGGTCGCCGGTGCTGCCGCCCGCGTTGGGGCCGCCGCCTCCTCCGCCGAGTCCGGCGGTCTGGGTGAGACGCCCACTGACCTTTTCGATGAACGGGCCGTGAGAAGTCCACTCCGGGTTCCACAATCCGGCCGTCGGATGCACCGCGGCCGTCATTCCCAGCCTCTCTAGTTCCGCCCAAAGAGGATCGTAATAAGGGTGGGTCAAATAGCGCCCCTCCATGAACATGGGGCGGATGAAGGCTCCGCGAAAACAGCGCGTCCCGGCGGCGCGTCGTAACTCGGCCATCGCGAAATCCATGTTCCCAAGGGGGACCATCGCGGCGGCGAATAGGCGGTCCGGAGCTGCTTGGCAGAAGTCGGCGACCCAATTGTTGTAGGCCCTGGCCAGGGCGTAGGAGATGTCAGGGTCTTCCACCAGGTGGAAACCCTCAGCGAACCAGGTAGGGTACATGAAAGACCTGTCGACGCCCATAGCATCCATGTCCCGCAACCGTGCCCGCGGGTCGGACGCCCCTTCGCTCATCGGGTGCCGCGTGTCCGGGTCCAGCTCCCCGATGGAGTCCCAGGTCATCCCCGGCTTCCAAATGGCGTGCCGGGGAATGTTCGGGTTGGCGCTGTCGCGGAACACCCGGCCGTTGACCTTCAGGTAGGAGTCGAACTCGCCTTCTTCCCGCCAGAGGGCATGTTTACCCAGGACTCGGTACTCTGGCTCCAGGTAGGTCTCCCACACCTCTCGCGGTTCCACTACATGCGAGTCGCTATCGAAAACCTCGAAGTCTTTATTGGTAGACATAGTACTTGGCCCTGCCCTTACCAGCGGGTGACCGAAGATTCCGGCTTGAGAGCCTCCCTGATTTCGTCCTCGTCGGGCCACCAGTCAGGGCGGTGGATTTCGGTTACCCGGTCACGGACGATCTTGCTGGGTGCTTCAATGTTATACAACCGGCGAGCGTTGGCCCCCAGGAACCGCGCCTGGTCGTCAATTGGAAGCTCACATTCCTCCATGGTCTCGATAGCCCTCCAAACGTCGTCGCCGTCGTGGTGATAAACGTCGGAGGCCCAGGCCAGAATATCCCGGTAGAAATCTGGAAGTCGCGACGGGGGAGCTTCGTCTCCTTCGAACCCGGTGACGCAATGCTGGAAGAACGTCTCGCTGGGAAGCTGCTTCAAGGCGGGCAACCTGCGGTCGTTGCGGTACAGCTTATAGGTCTTGTCGCATTCATCGAGGAGGAAGCTGAGCCAGGTGGAAGACGCCTCGAACACAGCGGCCTTGATCTTCGGATGCCGTTCGAAGAACCCGGACATCAGCACCATGGTCACCCAGAGGGACGCTTCAGCCTGGAAGTTCTGCACGTTCGAGAGGAAAGTATGAGGCAGACCGGAGGTGGAAATGGTCCTCCGGATGAGTTCCGCGCCGGAATATTGGTCCGAGTATCCGGGCGGTTTCGCAACACCCGAGGCTGGGAAGGGATGCATTCCGTACACCAGCCCAGTGTCTTCCAGGGCGTTCCAGAGACCTTCGTATTTGGGCTGGATCGGATAGTTTCCCATGGCGTCCATGGGCCGTATGAGGGCAACCCGGCAACCCCTGGCCGCGACCCGGTATGCCTCTTCGATGGCGAACTGTGGATTCTGCATGGGAATGAGAGCGGCGAAGAAGAGCCGTTCCGGGTCTTCCTGGGTGTACTCGAAGGCCCAGTCGTTATAGGCCTTGCACATTGCCCGAGCGCCCATCGCGTTCTGCAACCAGGGATAAGTGTCGATGCTAGTGGGTATGACCATCACCTGGTCGATGCCCTGAACGTCCATGTCCCGCAGCCTGGGGCCGGGTTCATCGGCTCCCGCGTGGGCCAGGTAGTCCGACTGCTCCTTGGTCAGGGCCGTCTCGGGCTTCAGGTTGCGGACGTTGAAAGCGCGTTGAATGTCGTGTTTGAGGCCGGGACCGGCCAGCCTTACGATGTCGATGGCCCCGGTGCCCGTCTTGGGCGTAGGCGAAAAGCCGCTAACGTCGGCCTTCCCGTTGACCAATAGCTGGTTCGTCTCGGCGTCGTACCACATGGTGGCCTTCAGGGCTTCGAGCTCGTCCCTGGTCAGGGAGTCCGCGGCCCGCTCCCAAACCCTGGCAGGCTCCACGATATGGGCATCACAGTCGAAGGTGGGGAAATCCTTGGTCATTGGTCTGAATCTTTGGACCGGCAACGCGGGCCTCCTCTTCGCAACGCGGCGGGTTGTTTCTGGAAGATGTTGCGCCTAATCTAGCAAGGGGCATCTGTGTTGTCAACGCATTATCAGGTTGAATGGCGTAGAATCGTAGCAGGATAATCGGACCCCAGACCTTTTATTCGATGGGGGCGTAGAGGCAATGGAGTATCGAAGATTTGGGCCAACGGATATAACGGTTTCGGCCATCGGGTTCGGATGTTGGGAGATGGGAGGCACCTACGGCGACGTTAGAGAGTCGGAGGTAGCAGCCGCCGTCAACCGGGCTATAGACCTGGGAATCAACTGTTTCGACACGGCGCCCGCCTATGGAAGGGGCGAGTCCGAGGTCCTGTTGGGCCGGGCCCTAGGGGCTAAACGGAAGGATGTGGTCGTAGTAACCAAATGCGGAGTGGGCTATTCGGAGCGGCCCAAGGGCCGAGACAGCCGGATGGTATCCATCTTCGCTTCCGTAGAAGAGAGCCTGCGCAACCTGGATACCGATTACCTGGACGTGTTGCTCATCCACTGGCCCGACGTCAACACGCCATTCGAAGAGACGATGCACGCGCTCGACAACCTGGTGCACCAGGGAAAAGTTCGCGCCGTAGGCGTCTCCAACTTCACCCTGGACCAGATCAAAGAGTGCGAATCGGCTCGCGGCGTGGACGTAGTCCAGTACGGCCTCAACATGTTCGACCGCCGGATGGAACAGGACATCTTCCCCTATTGCCTGGAAAATGGAACAGGCGTGATGGTCTACGGACCATTGGCGTTTGGCCTGCTCTCCGGCGCATTCACGGCCGATACCACCTTCGGGAACAACGACTGGCGCGCCACGGGAGGCCGTCCCGGATGGAACATCGGCGTGTTCGCCGAGGAACACTTCCAACGGAACTTGCGGGTCGTGGAGGATCTGAAGCCCATCGCCGAGATCCGGGGCAAGAAGATGCCGCATCTTGCCTTGCGATGGGTCCTGTCGAACCCCGCTGTAAGCGTAGCTCTGGTCGGCACCCGCACGGTACAGGAAGTGGAGGACAACGTCGCGGGCCTGGAGTGGGCCCTCTCGGGCGCGGACATGGCGCAAATCGACGAAGTGTTCTCCCGCTTCGGCGTGGACACCCACCCGGACATAGTCATAGACCCGGAGGAGTAGGCGGAGCATCCACTCCACATAGGTTGGTCAAAAGGGCCCAGTTCCCGGGATCAATCAGGTCGCCCCGTTTGCGAGACGCGCGCTCACCAGCCGATTCAGGCTCACGCCCTCTTCCACTGCCCGGATGGCAAGCGCCCGGTGCATCTCTGGTGGTACCCGCACCATAAACTTCCCGCTGTAGGTACGGTCAGCGGTTGGTTCAGGTAATATCTCGTCGGCGGCGAGCATGTCCTCCACACATTCCGCCACAAGCCGGAGAATCCCGGAAAACGCCTCGTCCGGAGAATCAGCTAGCCAACTTAGCGACGGAAATTCGACGGATAACCCAAGGTATTCCTGGTCTTCAGCCGACCAGGTAACCCGATAGGTGTAGTGGTCACTCATTGCAATCCCTCCAGTTTCCCGATCGCCCGAATGACCTGGCGGACTTGATAAGGTTTCGCCATACCCCGGTCGTCCTGGATATTCACCCTTGGGTCGCTTGCCCAGGGCGTCCGGTAGACCCTGTGGCTAGTGCCTCTTCGTCGAGGCTCGCCGAAATATCGGTCACATATCCTGGCCAGATCCGTAAAGCGAATGCCTCTCGGGTTTCTCCGAAGCGCTCGGAGAACTACCTCAGTGGTCTCCTCGAGTAAATAATATCACATATGATACTAGAGATCTGAAAACGATCAGTCACCGAAGGGATGCCCGACGGATGAGGCGCATTCCCGCCCCGCCTACCTCTACCTATCCAGCAAGTGCCTCATCACCTGGGGGGCGGCGATGGCCGCTCGTTCCACCAACTCTTCGTGGGTAAGGGTGACGATGGGGTGATCGATTACCGCCAACCCATAGTCTGCGTCGCCCCGAATCCGGGCCATGGCGCGAGCCTGGCTTACGAACAGCCTGGTCGTCAAGACCGTGGATGCAACACCCAGCAGCTCCATTTCCATCGCGTCGTGCACACTGCACGAAGTGCAAGACCCTCATTCCGCCGTGGCGTGGACCATCACGTCGCAACGACTTGCCAGGTCCTCCAACGCCGAGCGGTCGGCGGGCCATTGATGGCCGCCTTTGTTGTACTCCACCACGTTCCTTATCGAGTAACGCTCACCGATGATGTTTGCCACCATCCGGAGCAGTTCCTCGGAATGCGGCTTGTTGTTGGAAAGGAGACCAAGCGTCTTACCGTCCAGGGTCGCGGACCTGGTAGCCAAGACCGCCTGTGACGGTTGGGAGTCATCCCTGGGGTCAAGCGCGTAGATGCTGGTCATACCCTGCCCTCCTCCTGGCTCGGTACGGTTATCTCCCTGGTAGCGGAGCGGCTGCTGCCCCACGAAGTGATGATGGCCATGAATTCCCCAGCGTCCCCGCCCGCCGGCACGACGGCGATCCTGTCGGGGCTGGCCACGCAGCCTATCAACCGGTCGCGGTCCGCGCCCGGCGGAAGCCGGTCCGTGCGCCGCCATTCTTCCCATTCCCCGGCAGGACGCTGGGTCCTTTCACAAAGGAACTCCGCCACCTGGCCGCGGCTCCAACCCGAGGCGGCAATGTAAGCCATCAACTCCTGGCTGATGACCAATACCAACTCCGACAAACGCGGCCCGAGCCCCAACATCGCGTGGGCGGCGGCGGTTAGGAAACCCTCCGGTTCCCGGTCCCCGTGGGTCTCCAATTGCAGCGGAGCATTGGCCGCAACCACGGTGACCGTGCTGGCGTCACCATGGAATCCCTTGGATTCAGCCAGCGACTCCCAAGGACTGGTCTCAATGTCCTCGGCAAAGCAGAAGCTGTACTTTCCGGGGTGGCCCAGCGAGCTCTTGTCCATCTCCTGGGACACGGAACCGTAGAAGTTGGCCTTTATCAGGTTGATGGCCCGTCCGATTGCGGCGTTGGCCCGGTTCCCATTCCCAAAAAGATTAACGCCGTGGTTCATACCGATCCGGGAGGAATAGGGGCCGCTGACCAACACTAGGTTCGCGATGCCGTTTGTGGAAGTGCTGCTGGCGTGGAAATTGTATGTTCGGTCGCAAACAGCGGCAACCGCCGCCACGACCACTGGAAAATGCTCCGGAAGGCACCCGGCCATCACCGCGTTGACCGCGACCTTCTCCGCGGGGAACTGTTTACGTCTGATTCCCTCGACGCCCAGAACATCATCCGGGGCCAACCCGCAGAAGTCGAGCAATGCCTGGACCCTTTCCGGAGTAGGCGGAACTACGGGCAACCCGTCAGTCAGCCCCTCCTGGAAGTAGTGCTCCAGTGCGTCTTCCCAATTGTTGAACTGCCAGCGATCAGAAGTCATAACAGCCCCACTTTAAGGCAAGGCCGCACTTGGACGCAATCGAGGTAGGCAAGACCCACAACCCTCACTTTTCTCTGGGAAGGCATCAACAAGGGCGCGGACGCCTTCGCCCCTCACCACTCCGAATCGGACCAGTTCCTCCTCCCCCTCCGTGCCCCCGCCCTCCGCCTTCGATTTAACGCTGGTCAATGTCAGGTAGGCGTTGTGGGAGAGGTCCTTACAGTGGTGAATCTCCACCTGTAGCTCGCCATTCTCATCGGGTGCTGCGGCGGCAACACGTTCCATCATGTGATAGTCCCCTTCTCCAAGTGAGTTGATGACGTTCCCCGCCAGCAGATTAGAGGTGGTGAAGAGTCTACGACTCTTGCAAAGCT
This sequence comes from Dehalococcoidia bacterium, assembly GCA_965205385.1. Classification (GTDB taxonomy): domain Bacteria; phylum Chloroflexota; class Dehalococcoidia; order Lucifugimonadales; family UBA3495; genus CATOSP01. The sequence goes on along the minus strand of CBDBGS010000008.1, from coordinate 319,636 downwards.
CTTCACACTTCAGGCAGTACGGGTCTCCCAGAGTCAAAGTAAGGAAGAACCCGGCAACCGATATAACGATAGCCGATTCGATGGCCCATTTGGCCCACAGCGGGACACTCAGCACGAAAAAGGTCTTCTCCCATGTCCCGGCTGCCGACGCGAAGTACCGGAAGTTATTCGCGAGGTCTCCGAAGTCGATGCCGGGACCCCGGAACAAGGCCATCGCCGCGTAACTAAGACAACCGGCGATCACCGCGACGGACCACCAGACCCACCGGCGCTCGACACGGCTCTCCCATTCCCCAATGTTACCGCCAAAGGCCACGGCGAAGCCGATTAATCCTGGAAGGAGCACCGGAATGTAAAACCCGATCCACCTGGACAACAGGTGCAGCAGGAAGGCCAGGACGATTGCAAAGTTGGTGGATAAAAGTTTATAAGGTACAGGGAAGCGGGAGATGGGAGTGTGTGGATATGGGTGCTGCGGAATCTCTGTTCGAGTGCTTGGAACAGGTGCCGGATCCCAGGAGGGCCAGGGGAGTTCGTCATCCCTTTCAAGCCATTCTTCGCCTGACCCTGCTGGGCTTGGTCTGCGGTCAGACAACCATGGCCCACATCGCCCTCTTCGCGAGGATGCACTGGCCGGAACTTAAAGGACCCTTGGGGTTTCACCGGGACCATCCGCCTCACGCCACCACCATCTCGCGCACCTTGGCGGGGGTCCCGTATGAGCAGTTGCAGGGGTCCCTGACCGAATGGGTGGCCCGGGTGGTGGCGGACCAGGAACTGAACGCCTCGGTGGACGGCAAATGGGCCAAGCAGTCGAAAGATGCCCAAGGCAATCCCCTGATGATGGTGAACGTACTGGCCCACGACCTGAAGCTGTGTCTGGGCCAGTGGCCGGCGACGGAGAAGCGGTACGAGCCGGGGGTGTTGCGGGAGAAGTTGGGCCGGCTGTTCGAGGACTACCCCGGCCTGCGGCTGCTGACTATGGACGCCCTGTATGCGGAGCGGGACCTGTGCCGAGCCATAGTCAGCCACGGACGGGACTACCTGGTGCGGGTCAAGGGGAACCAGCCGACGGTGCTGTCCGCCCTGGTGGAGGGGTTTGCCGGAGCGGAACTGGGAGAGCCGGCGGCGGAGACCGTAGAAAAAAAGCGGGGATGATTGAAAGGCGGCGGATTTGGGCCGATGCCGAATTGGCTGATTATATCCGGGAGGAGTTGGGATACCCTGGGGCGAGGCAGGGGGCAATGGTGGAGAAGCAGAAAGTGGATATAACCACTGGGGAGGTGAGCCGGGAGCTCTGGTATCTGCTGACCAGCCTGAGCTCAGGTCAGTGTGGGCCCCGAGGGTTGCTCAAGCTGTTCCGCGACCACTGGAGCATTGAGAACAGCCAGCATCATGTGAAGGACCGCAGCTGGGATGAGGACATTCACACCCTGCGCCGACCCGGTCTGGGCGAGGCATTCGCCACCCTGGTCAACACGGCATTGAATGCCCTGCGCCTCCAAGGATGGTTTCCTGCCCAGATGTCCATGCCCCTGCGGGCCAAAAGCTGCGCCTTCCGCCCAACGCAGACCATCGCCCGGCTCTACGGACGAACTTCCTGACTTCGCAATCGTCCTAGCAGGAAGGCAGCGACGCACCCCACCACGACTCCTCCCACAATCACACAGATGACACGCAGCGGCGGCGTCTGGTCCGTGGGCTTGTAGATTTCCACCTCGCGATTTGCGGTTTGGGGTTCGGGAGGTCCCAACGGCGGGTCATCTGTGACGGTGAGCGCTTCCGCATCGAACGGGTGCGCCGGAAGTTCTTCCCGGTCCTCTTCAACCTCGACGCTTGCCGAAGGGGTATTGGCAAGGCCGGGGGTCCTCGGAGGAGAGCCCCTCTTGAGAATTGCGGCTCTGGAGCCGCTCACCACCGCGAAGCGGACCAGGTCGGTCTCAGCGGGTTCACCTTCCTCTTCAGCCAGTCCTACCGACTTGCGAGTTATGCTGGTCAGGGTCAGGTAGGCGTCATGCGTTGAGTGGCCGCATTGGTACAGCTTTGCCCGGAGTCTGGTACCCTCGCTAACGGGCGCCTCGAGGGCACTGAGCCGCTCGTAGTCCTTGTCGGCTAACGCTTGCAGCACATCTCGATCGGGCCCACTCGCTATGGCGAACCGTCGTCGTTCAAAGCAGTCTTCGCCACACACGCCGCATAATGGGTCGTTATCGGTGAGCCAGGGAATAAACCACGCAACGCCAGCGGCGATCAAGCCCTCGAAGGTCCACCAGAGCCACAAAGGTACGGTCAGGCCGATAAAGGTCCTCTCCGGGGCCGTTAGCATATACCCCATGAGACCCAGTGGGTCCACAGGATCAAAGCTTCAGCTGATGAAAAATAGCATAGCGATGTACCCCGCCAGGCCGGAGATCATCGCGGCCATGAGACGCAACCACCTGCGCCCGACGGGCCCAAACAATACTCCAAGAACAACCCCTATTCCGGCGGAGAAGCCAACTACCACCGGAGTGATGATCTGAATGTAGAAGCCTAGCCAGCCGACGACGAGCGCACCCAGGAATCCAGCGCCAATCCCAATACCACCACCAAGGACAAACATGGCCAATACAGCCGCTATCCTTGTGATGGTTGGCCGATGGTAGGTATCAATCTGTTCGATTATGTGTTGGTATTGGGTCATGGAGATAGGCCAATGGGGTCCGGTCCGATTGGATTTCTTGAGGAGGCTGGACTAACCGGAGAGGACCACGGTCAGGACTGGGAAGCGAGACCGCAGCCGCCTGGTGAAAGGAAAAACAACGTGCAGATTAAGATGTAGACGCGCCAACTAGGTATGATTAGAGTGAACAATTGTACCATGTGGCAAAATTGAGCCCCCGCAGCTCTCTAATTCACTTGGTCCAGATTGGACCCAAGGGATATGGTTGGAATAAACCATTCCGCGTGTGCGACGCGGCAAAGCGAGAGGAGGGGCGAAAGAGATGAACCCGATTGCAGCGGTCACCTCGGTACTCCGAAATTACGTTAACCTTAGCGGTCGGGCACAGCGGTCTGAATTCTGGTGGTTCTTCCTGTTTTCGTCAGTCTCGGCGTTCGCCCCGTTTTTCTTGTTCTGGATTCGAACTCCATTGGGAATGTTCGAGTGGTCTTGGTTCATCTATCCGCTATTCTTGACCTTGCCCACCTTAGCGGTGTCAGTACGGAGGCTACATGACATTAACCGGTCTGGCGTGTGGGTCATCCTTCCCTTCATCTCGGGCATTGGAGCCATAATTTGGCCCCCGTACTTTTCCTCCTAATGTTGTGGTCTTCTCCGTGGACGTGGGGGAACGTAGCGGCAGACATGGTCGAAATGCAAAACAACCTCAGATAAGTATGACTGTCTTTAACAGTCTCCTGGTCATCGGAATCGTTTGGATAGTAGCCGCTCTTGTAATTTGGGCTGTATTTATGGTCATAATGGCGTGGCCGGGCACGCACGGCCCCAACCGCTACGGTCCAGACTCGTTGGGCCTTCCCCGTCCTGAGGACAGGAAGCCGAAGTAGAAGGGCTCAGTCTGCTTGAAATCGGCCCTACCGGGACAGCACCACGTCAACGATGGCAGTGCGGCCCTGGTTGACGGCGTCTAGGGCGCGTTCTAAAGCGGGGATAACCTCCGCCGGGTCTTCGACCCGCTCGCCGTGGCCCCCGAAGGGAGCCACCAACTCAGCATAGTTCGGGCCGGGTATGTCTACGCCGTGGTGGATGCCGGTCTGCGCGGTAACTCCCTGGGGATAGAACGAAAGATGCGAGTTGCCCATCGCGGCGTACTTGCCGTTGTTGAACACGACGATCAGGATGGGCAGGTTCTCCGAGGCAGACACTCCGAGGCTTTGGGTGACGGGGTTGTAGAGGAAACAGCCATCGCCCATTAGAGCAACCACGGGCTGGCCGGGCTTGGCTAGCTTGACCCCCAGCGCCGTTCCCAATCCCTGACCAAGCCCACCGTGGGGGTGGAAATAGGCCTGAGGCCGGTTCCACTGTATATGCCGGAAGATCGCTCCCCTATGCGTGATGGTCTCCTCGACGTAGACCGCGTCATCCGGCATGACCTCGTTGATGGCGGCGCACAGCCAGTCGGGGTCGATAGGGGTGCGGTCCCGCGCGGCTTCGACGGCAACCCGCGACGCCTCTTGCTGCCTGTCGTGGGCTACCTGCCAGTGCTGGCGCCGTTCCTCCACCGCCCCATTGGCGAAAGCGCCGTCGGCTTCCAGCGTGTCGGCCAACACGCCGAGAGCCGGTGCGATGTCTCCATCCAGGTACAGATCGCCTTTCAGCGCCTGGTAGACCAACTGGTCCTTCAGTGGGTTGTCGTCGATTACGACTATCGTCCCCTGAGCAGGGGCGGCGGATGCCGGATACCACGGAGTCCGGCAGCCCACCAGCAGGAACAGGTCCGAAGTGTCCATGAAGGGCCTCAGGTCCGATCCCTGGTACAAAAGGTTGTCCTTGGGGAAGTTGGCGTAGGTCTGAGCAACCTCCACCACTGGGATGGCCAACATCTCGGCGAGGCGCACCAGGTTGTTGAATCCCTCTATGTCCTTGCCGCCGCTGTCCGTGATGATAACCGGGTTGGCGCTATTGGCCAGAAGCCGGGCGGCCCTCTCGACTTCGGCCAAGTCGGGACGGACTCCCGGCGCGCCAGGCAGCCTGCCAATCCTGGCCGGTGGGACCCATTCCGGGCGCATCACTTCGATGGGTATGTCCAGGTACGTAGGCCCTTTCGGCGCTCTCTGGGCCATCTCCCCGGCCCGGCTGACCGTTTCGTAAAGGGTCTGCGGGCTAGTTACGTGGCTGCTCCATTTAACGTAGGGTTCCACCAGCCTGTTGGGGCCGCCCACCACGCTCAAGTTCCGGTACCATTGCGCCCCCGGGTCGAAATCCGGGTCCTCGCCGTAGGTGATCGACTCTCCGGAGCATACCAGCATTGGCACTTCCCCCAGGAACGCCCCGTGAATCCCCAACGACCCCTGGAGCAACCCCACACCCGCATGTAACAACACGGCCTGCATCCGTCCCGTGACCCGCGTGTAGCCCATGGCCATGGTCACAGCCAGGGTCTCGTGCCAGCAGTCGATGTATCTCGGCCCTTCGATCTCGTTGGTCTGTTGGCGGGCCAGCGCCTCCCACACCGCCGGCCATTCGGACCCCGGCGAGGAGATGATGTAGTCCACTCCCAGGTTGCGGAATGCCTGTAAAACGGCTTCTCCACCGTCTAAATGTTCTGTAGTCACAGCAGCCCCCTTGATTACTTCGTCTTCACCCAACGACATTCGGGAAGGTGCCCATGCGCCCCCCTGTCCGAGCAGGTGCAAGAGATGTCGTCACGCTTGGTGTAACCCTCAGCGGACAAAAAAGCGTCGAAGCCCAGGTAGAACGTATAGCCGTCGTCGATGGACTCAAACCCCGCCGCGAATGCGTGGCGAAGCTGGTCTCCGGACGGTATCAGCATAGTATGTTCAAGTGGCGGCAAGGGTACGTGAACCGACGTGCCAGGTTATGACGCGTCCAGGACTCCCATGATCTCCTGGGCAAACACCATGTCCTCCGTCCCCTCTAGGGAAGGATCGGCGGGCGAGGTCAGGAACCGCAGTGTGACCCACACTCCATCATTGAAGTTGGTCACGACTTCCCCGGTAGCGTCGTTGGACAGCCGGACTTTCATCCCGGGTTCTAGCAATCGAATGTTTACTATGTCGCTCATATCAAAAGAAGAATGTCAGGTTCTTGGCCAATAAAACGTTCTGGTCCAGCACTATTTTGCGACGCGAGATCTTCCAACCGCCGCCGTTCTTTCGCAGCAGCTCTTCCCGCTTGCCAACCAGGAAGTCGGTCTCGGTCTCGACCCGGTTGCGGTAGATGATGAAGCGGCACTTGACAGACACTTCCGCCGGTTCCGAGATGGACGGCTGGGTGTCGAGCACCTGAACGTTTGAGACGATGTGGCAGATGCGGGACAACGGTTCTTCCGCCCAATGCACGCCGGTCAGTATCTGGTTCACCCGGCGGGTCAAGGTGTCTTTCCCTTCGTCGAACCAGTTGATGTCCTGGCCCTCCCGCGTGAACTCCCGCTCCAACTCGCCGAACTTCACGTTCCGGCGCATCGGCATCCAGTATCGGATGTCGTCGTCCAGCAGCGACAGCCATTCTTCGTACTGCCGGTCGTCCAATAGCTCCGCCTCGGTGAAGAGGAACTGCTCGACCTCGTCCTTGAGAAGCAGCCGGGCAATGGCCTGGTCGGAATAAGCCAAAGCTATCCGTCCTTCCTAATCAACTGGGGAGGTTACCCGTGGCTGACGCCGTTGCGCCAGGTGGTCAAGTTGCCCCAGTTATCGGCGTCCATGAATTCCGCCCAGCGGCGGTAAAAGCCCCGTTGGTTCTGCTCTGCCGCCTTGAATTCGGTGGTGTCCATGATTAGACCCGGCAGCTTCAATCCGTCGTTCTCGAAGTTGGGAGTCCCGTATCCCAACCCCATCTCGTAATTGTAGGAGTAACGCCTCGCCACCACGCCGTTGCTGGCCGCGTGGGCGTAGTTCCAGTTTTCCATGTCGTCCTGCTCGGTGAGTCCCCCCGGCCCCGAGTACCGGATGTAGTAATGCCTAAGGTAGTCCTTGACCTCCTGAGGGGCATTGGCGTCAACCAGAAACCAGCGCCAAACCTCTGTCTGGTTAACTCCCCTGGGGTGCCAGACCGCGATGCTCCTGGGTTGGCGCGGCAGGTAGGACATGTTTGGGAACACGGTGCCTGGACCGCCCAGGAGCCGCCATAGTTTCCCCAACTTTCGCTTCTTTTCTTCCTCGCAATGCCGGAAGTACTCGGACAGTATTGGCAGGTCCTGGTAAGCGTTCGGGATGGGCGCGTCCATGGGGCGTAGTGCCATCACCGTGCCGTGCCCCCGCTCCGGGAAGCTCACGTCCAACATCCGGGCCCCGGACCGCTCGTTGGTGTCGCGGCGTCCCGTGCCGCTGGGCCCGATGCCCACCAGGTCGACGGAGCGGTGGCTGATGTTATGGTACCGGTCGCCGATGAAGTTCTCTGCGGGGAATTTCCAGTTGGATGGCACCAGCCACTTTTCGACGCCGCCGAAAACCTCGGTGCCGCCCTCTTCGCCGTCCCAACTGTCCATCAGCAGGTCCAGGTAGAGTTTGAAACCACCGATGTAGTCGAGGAACGGAGGGGCCGACTCGTCCCAAGTTGCCCAGATCCCACCTTTGTAGTTATACATCTGGGGGACATGAACCAGCCCCCACTTGGACTTATCCAACTCCTGGTGGTAGGCGTCCTTGAAATACGGCACTCCCACCAAGTTGCCGTCGGTGGCGTAGCTCCAACCGTGATACGGACAGGTAAACACGGGGGTGTTGCCCTCGTCGTACCGGCAGACCTTCATGCCTCGGTGCATACAGGAATTCAGGAAAATATGTGCCTGCCCTTCCCGGTCCCGGCAAAGGATCACCGACTCCTCGCCCATCGAAGAGACGAAGAAGTCTCCGGGCTTAGGAATTTGGTCCTCGTGCCCGACGAACAACCAGGCCCGGGAGAACACCTGCTCCTGTTCCTGTTGGTAGATCTCCTGGTTAACGAATATCTCCCGGCTGACCAGCCCGGCATCGACGTTAACTAGGTTGCCGGTTACGTCGTTCCTGGAGGTTGCCACCATGTTCCTTCACCTCCCAACTGGCCGACCGGGCCAGAAGCTATGTCTATCCTCGCCGTGGGTCTGTCTGCTGGTAGCCGGAGTTTTCGCCGGGAGATTCGGCCCGCAACTCCACGCCAGCCATTTCTTCCAGGACCCGCGCCGCCATGGCGAACCCCTCCTGTCCCCATCCCAAAGCTTGACCGCGCTGGAACACGTCGTCGGCAATGTTGCCCATGGCCGACGGGGCCTGCGCGTCCCGGGCCATCTCGCAGGCCAAATGCAGGTCCTTGGCGACGATATCCAGGGTCCCGCCGGACACGAACTCGCCGGTGAGCACAGACCGGGGGATGTTGTCGAATACCCGGCTGGCTCCCGCGCTGAACGGCACCACCTGGGCCAGAAGCCCCAGGTCCACACCCGCTTTGGCCCCGATTATAAGGCCTTCGATGGCCGCCACGAAGTTAGAATACCCCAGGTACTGGGTCACCAGCTTGGTTATGCAACCGGCCCCGCTGTCGCCCAGGTAGGAGATGTTTCCCGCCATACTCTCCAACAATGGCCGGAACTCGTCGAAGGTTGCCAGGTTTCCGCCGGCCATCACCGTCATTCCTGGCGGTCTGCCGCTGACCGGCGCGTCCAGCATCTCGACTCCCTGGCTCCGGCACTCCGTGGATACCCGACGGGACACGGTGGGCGAGTTTGTGGTCGTGTCTATGATGGCACCCCCACGGGACAGGCCGCCCAGTATTCCTGTATCCGGGTCCAACACGGCTTGCGTCACCTGGTCTGGGCCCGGCAGGGACGTGAATACTACTTGGCTGGACTGTGCTACGTTACGCGGGCTATCCGCCCAGGACGCGCCCATTTCGCAGAGATTGGTCGTGGCTTCCCGGCGAATGTCATAGACCGTCAATTGGTGTCCCGCTTCTATCAAGCACCGGGCCATAGGGTTGCCCATAGTCCCGGTGCCAACAAACCCAACACGCATCCTGCGCCTCCGGGTTGGCTCGACTGATCCTATTTGCCGACCGGTACACCGACGGGTACGAATCTACTGCGGCTCGAAGCTCTAAGACGGTAAAGCAATCTTCGAGTTGAACACATGAGATTCGATTTAGTCGATGGTCTCCGTCAGGTTCTTCATATCAAAGGGTGGCATCAGAGTCAAGGGATAGCCGTACACACGCCGGGTATTAATCATACATCGGTCAATTCGTGACGAAGGGGAACTACGCCATTACGGGTGGAATTTGTGCATGGAATACGCGGCCAGTGTTGTAAGCCAAGTGTCTCTTGGGATTGCTTAACGCTATCAGGTCCGGCCCCTCACCTGACAAGCACCCGTATAACTGACCGTGCGCCCGAAGATAGGATGGTGCATCTCAAACTGGACTCTGAAGCTGTCTTGATTCTCTCCGGTTTCCGTCGTGCGGCCTCCACCGAACGGTGAGACCCAAGTGGGGAACCTAACGATAAGCCCGAGAAAAGGCAGCATTACCAGGTATTTTCGGATGTCATAGACCAGCCGTCCAGCTTCGTCCACGCTCACGTTGGATTCTACACCTAACCCGTATCTTGTGATCTCCATGATCCTATGGTCACCCAAGTAGGCCATGTGAGAGGAGAACCTTACCTCCCGAGGGAAGCTCGAGTTGACGAAGAAGGTCCTATGCCAATGCATTATCCCCGAGGCATCGACTCGGCTTTGCAACGTAAACTCGACGTATTCGCCCCCGCGCGGGACCGGGGCACGAAACAGCAAGTACGAGATACACGCCATGGGCCTGATTAGCATATTGACATACATGCTTTCCATGACGCCGCTCCCATACACCGTTGGTTCGGAGTAGTGCCTACGAACCGCTTCCTGGAGGTCATTGAAGTCCTCGCCCAATGCTCGCGAGATGGGTGACTTGGTCCCGAGTGGATTGTCCTTAGAATGCGACATCATCTCCTAAATTCCTGTCGTAGGAACCCATATCGCTTCTTGGTTGCTAGGCTATTTCAACCGGAACCCTGTCTACGCGAGTGTATCGGCTCTCGATACCGGTCGAATTGGCTCAGATAGGTTCATCGACGTGGCCCAGCCGCACTCCGACACCATATCCCACCCACCTTCAAACACAGCAAGGTCTATTGGAGACTAACTCACCGGGAGGGGTCGGCGAACAGCCAAATACCCCGAAAAAGAGGAGCATCAACACCACAATCGCCGTGGAGTTCAGACCAAGGCCCAGAAGGAAGGACCTGACCTGACCAACTACCATTGGAGTTGCCACTTATCCGACAAACGGTCCAGTTCCCGCAGCATGGTATAGTCCGCAAATTCCAATTTCCGCCTCACCGCTCGCTCATCCTGAGCAAAGCGTAGCGGAGTCGATGGACCCCCCATCCTCGGCACAGCGCACCCCACGTCCCGTTTATCCTGAGAAAAGCTTAGCGGAGTCGATGGACCCACTTGGTCACTGCCCGCTATTCGCCCATTGCCGACTTCAACCGCCGTTTGGCCTCCTCAAGCACTTCGTCCGGTAACGGCCCTTTCAGCGCCGCAGCCTTATTCTCCAATAGGTGCGCCGGGTTGAGGGTGCCCACGATAACGGTGTGCGCGTTTGGATTGGAGATGGTGGCGCGGAGCATGAATTCGGTGGCCGTCATACCCTCCAAAAGGCCTCCCAGGTCCGCTTTCTCCCAGAAGTCCCATACCTGGGCGGCCCCCTGGCCACTTCCCTGCTCACCCCGGGCTACCCCTCCGCGAATGACTACCCCAATCCCCGCTTCGGCTGCGGAAGAGATGGCTTCGGAGTGTTCCGGTTGCAGAATCGAATAGGGGACCTGCAACACATCGAACACGCCCATCTCGATGTGGTCCATGATATTCGGAAGAATTGAGGAACAACCGATGTGCCTAACTTTCCCCTCCCGCCGCAGCCCCTGAAGGGTCTCGATGGCTCCCTCCCGTTCCAGCAATTCCCTCGCCGGACTGAAGTGGAGCTGTACTATGTCGAGATAGTCCGTCCTCATTCGCCGCAGGCTCTGGTTGCACGCATTAACGATACTGTCCCGGCTATAGTCGTGGAGGCGCGGCAATGGGACACCGTACCTGGTCCGTTCATCGGGACGGAACATGGCATTGTCCAAGGGGCAGCCGCACTTGCTGGCCAGGTAGAATTCAGACCGTCGGTGAGATATATTTCTGCCGATATGCTCCTCCGCCTCTCCGTAATCGACAGCAACGTCAATGTAGTTGATCCCGGCGTCCAGCGCGGCGTTCAGGATTTTGCCCGGCTCGTCTTCTGATAATGGACGCCCCTCTCCCGCAACCATGCCACGAAGCTCCAACGCGCCGTAGCCCAACCTGGTCACCTCTAGCCCGGTGCGCCCCAGGACACTCGTAGGGAGCCCTAACATGATTGAAGGTTGGTGATGCCGTCGTTCATCCGACTTCCCCACTTCTATCCAGATTTGGGTTAAGATTCAGGCTGTAAACAAATACTAACAGGAGGGACCATGGGATCAATACGATTGTATTCCGGTGACGACGGTCAATCCCACATCGAGGAAATCGACCCGGCCTCCCATCCGACCTGGACTCAGTTGCAAAATGCTAAAGGGATCGTATTCAGGGCCTCCCAGCCAGGGTCTTTCAGCGATTGGCACATTGCGCCCCGTAGACAATACATCATCACGCTATCCGGAGAAGCGGAAATCGGCCTGGCTGACGGCACGGTCCACCGGCTCGGAGCCGGAGATGTGAACCTGGCTGAAGACCTGACCGGCCACGGACACACAACCAGAGTAGTGGGCGATGTACCCAGGGTAACCGCCACCGTCCACCTGGACGAATAGCTTAACCGCGGGCTACCCCTCCCGCTCCGGCCAGACCGGGTCGTGGTAGCCCGAGCGAAGCGCGGCCTGCCAAGACCAGATGGTCAGTCATACTTAAACCCATTGGCGCATAGACTAGGTCTCTGGTCAACCTATAGCCTGAAGGGTTCCCCCATTCCTGACCGCATCTAAGAAATACGCAAAACTACGGCTACGTTGGGCGATAGTCCGGGGATCCAACTTCATGGCAATTTCTTCCGAAACCCGAGCGGTGTAGCTCCTCTCTAGTAGATGCTTCAAATGAAGCTTGGGGTTCTGAATCGCGTCTGGCTGCGAGGTGTCTACATTCCCCAGCGCTTTCCCGCCGAGGTAGCCGCGTAAGTGTTCTGCATCGCCGAAGTACCATGCTTCGAGGTGCCACCGGGCGTACGCGTATTGGATACTGCTTTCAATCTGGTCGCGTAATCTTCCTGGAAGGTCTTCTTTGAATGGGAGCAATTCTTGGTCGGGGTCCTTTCCGTCTAGGTCTACCAAGACCACGACCTTGTCAGGGGGGCGACGATCATAGATCGATGATTTAATAAGCCTCTCGGCCATTTGCACCGTTAGCTTTCCGTTTCTTGGTGGGATACTGAAGCCCACTTCGATATCGTCGTCCTGTAGATGTGACACAAGATATGGAAGCGCACGGCGCTCGGTCTCTCCGGAAGCTATGACGAGCACGTATTTGGCCACGTCCTACGCCCCAAAGCCTTTGGTCTCATAATATTCCCCGAGGCCAAATCCCGATTCGTCCAGGGCCTTACGAACCCCATTCGGATTGTCTCCAATCAACACGACCGTACCGCCTGGTTCCCCACGTTGAACAATCCGCACAGCCGCAGGGTCATCCAGGAAATCGAGCAACAAAGGTGAATGAGTAGTTACGATGAACTGGACCCGATCGATTGCATCCAATAGGTGGACGACGAATGCGGACAAAGCTGCTGGATGAATGTAATTTTCGGGTTCCTCGATCCCTACGAGTTTTATATCTTCGTCCCCATAGATGGCGGTCATAAGCGCCATCATCCGCAGAGTCCCACTGGACACACCCATCTGGTTTACAGAGAAACGTAGGCCAGGCTCTTCCTGTGTAAAATAGAAACGGTCTTCCGACTCCCTGGGCACAATCCTCTCGGGAAGGCCAACAATTTCGCGGGTAGCTGTCACGATCCGGTCTAACACTGCCGGAGACGAATGACTCAGATTGTACAAGGTCTCAGCGAGGTTCCTCCCATACGGGTCGAACCTGCCCACGTCAGAACCTCCCAACCAGTCGCGGCGGAGGAGGAACGGACTAGGGTCGAAGAATCCCCATCCTGCAACAAATTCAGCTACGCCGCGGGCAGGAAAGGATGCGTCTGCCGAGGCTGCGGACAAAGCGCACACCGTTGGAGCCTGTTTCAGAGTGACTCCTGCCCTTTTCTCCCCGGACCACCACTCCCCATCGCCCTTTTCAGCTCTGAGTAATTCCTGGGGAGGAGATTCGAGAGGGAGCCCTCGGATGTGTTCATAGACATCAACATCGATCGGCCCCCTGACCAACCTGACTGACCATTCAAACCTGGTGTCTCCTTCTTCGAGTAGTACAGCCAACTCGATATGGTCCGCAGGTTCTCTCTTCCAGGCAAGATTATTAAAGCCCCCCCGAGAATAAACAGGAGTACGGAAGTCCCGTGATTGGACTCCCTCATGGAGAAAGCGCAGCGCGTCGAGAATGGTGCTTTTTCCTGATGCGTTGGCGCCGATGAAAAGGTTAAGGTTACTAATATCGATGCTCACGTCCCGGAGGCTGCGATAATTGTTCGCCGTAAGTCTCAACAGTTTCATTCAGTAGTCCTCCATTAGATGGACAGAGGGGCTTACCCCTCCCGCTCCGGCCAGACCGGGTCGTGGTAGCCCAGGGGCACCGAGGGCCTGTCCCAATAGGGCGGAGTCTCCGAGAGTCGCACAACCGGGCCAAGGTGATTCAACCGTCCACCCGGCGCGTCGCTGAACGTCGACCAGCTCTTCAGTTCTTCGGGCGTGAACTCGCTCGGCAGCCCATGGAGTTGCCCGTCCGGGACCTGACCGCGTTCGACAAGCCAACGCCCCGTTTGCGCGAGGGAAACCCGGACCAACCAGCTACCGCCCTCCCGGACTCTCCGGGCCAGGGCCACCAGAGTCCCGAAGGCCATCAAGTAGCCGGTCAGATAGTCGATGGCCGAGACCGGGTAAAACTGGGGCCCAGGCTCGGTGCCTGGGAACAACTCGCCCTGTCGGGTGGTGATGCCGCTCACAGTCTGCACCACGGTATCGAAGCCACGACGGCCGGACCATGGCCCCGCGCGCCCGAACGCTGACAGAGACACATAAACTATACCGGGCCGCAACCGGGCCAGGTCCTCGGGAGAGAAACCGCGCTGGGCGAGGGCCCCTGGGCGGTATCCTTGGGAGAAGATGTCGGCTTTCCGGACCAGCCCTAACAGGGTCTCCAGGTCGTCCTTTTCCCTAAGGTCGATGTGGGTCGACAGCTTGCCGTGCCCGGTGTCGTCTTCCTGGGTCGAACTGCTGGGCAAGTGGCGGGCAGTTACCCTCAAGACATCCGCGCCGTGTTCGGCCAGAGTACGGGCGCAAGTAGGTCCCGCCAGGACCCTAGTAAGGTCCAACACCCTTATCCCGGATAGAGGTCTAGGGCCTTCGGGCAAGGGTTGAGGCGGGCTGTCAGCGATCTTTTCTATCTCCAACAATGGCAAGGAAGCGATTGCCGCTGCCTGGGGGTGCCGGGCCCACTCCTCCATCGAACGCGCCATACCTCCCGCCCCTTTTGCGGCGATGATGGCTTCTTCCAATTCCAGGGCATCCCAGCGGGCCACAGCGTCACGCACCGCCTCCCGGTCATCCTCGACGCCCAATACGCTCAAGGCTGCTTCCCGGTGGTTCGGGAAATTGCAGTGAAGGTAGCTCCACCGGCTGTTCTTGGCCGGATACACACCCGCCACCGAGGCCCGTTCCCGGCCAACCCGTTCCCCGTCCATGGTCATGTACTGGCCGCTGCGCAGCGAGGCCGTGGCCTGCCGGGCATCCACCTTCACGTCCTGGCGGCGGCCGGTGCGCAATTCCCAGAGGTCGGAAATGCCTAGACCAACAGCGGCAAGGCTGGCAGCCGCGGCCTCCCCGATCCGGAATGGCGTGGGCAGAATCGGGTCCGTACCACCGGAAATCTCAACTTCCGAGGCGCGTTGTGCGTCCCAACCTGGGAATGGGAGAAGCGTGGTAAGAGCTGCGTTAGGCACTCTCTAAAAGGCTCCTTGTATACGGCATCTGACGCGATGCCGTTGTTGTGCTCAATGGCCGAATCGTACAGGAACCCAGTCGTGGAATCAATTTTATTGTTGACGACAGCGGGCAATAGAGTCTAGCTGGAATCAGTGGAAGCAAATTTAACCTGTGTATCAATCCATTCGGGACCTGACCGGGAATGTTGGCAGTACACAAGGCGAGAATTCCCGGTCCTATTCCCAAAACCCGCCGGGTGTATTATCTTAAGGCTGAGCCCAGCCCGATCCGTCATGGAACCGATGGGACAGATTTATCCTACGGGAATTATGGAGGCAGCCGTGAAGCTATTGAGGATTTCGGCCATTGACCACGTGCCCCTGGGCCCCGCCACGCCAATCGAAGGCTGGACCGGAGGCGAAGTCCACCGCACCCGGCAACCCCTTCTGCCCGAGGGGACCAGCGAGCACTTCAGCAGCAGCGTTGTTAATTTCCAGAAGGGCGCTACCACCGGTTGGCATACTCACACCACCGACCAGATCTTGGTGATCACCCAGGGCAACGGCATCGTAGCCAACGAGCATGAGCAGCATCACGTCAGCGTTGGCGACGTGATACAGATCCTACCTGGTGAGAACCACTGGCACGGCGCGACCGCCGATTCCTACATGGCCCACATCACCATCACCGGCCTCGGCTAAAGGTATATCCGGCCCTCTCCACGCTGACCACCGAAGGGGCCTTCCTGCAAGAAACCGGGCCCAAGCCGCTAACCGGCCCCTTCAATAGCCACAAATCCGGCCAAAACCTCCCGCTCATCCTGACCGGGAGGTTTTGGCCGTTCCATGCCCACGACGCTCCCAACCGCCCTCCCGGCCCCCACATCCCTTAGTCGCGATAGGAGTACAATTACCGCGACTTGAGAGCTGACGCGCAGGACACCAAGGGCAACCAATCCCCCCTCTTCTACGGCTGGGTTATCGTCCTCGTCATGGCTTCTGTGGGAGCCATGAGCATGGGCATGGGATCCCTGAACTTCGGCTTGTTCATCAAGCCGATGGGCGACGAGCTTGGCATAGGCCGCGCCTACTTCGGTTGGGCCCAAACAGCCCGGCAGGTGGCAAGCTCCTTGACCAGCCCTCTCGTGGGTTGGTTGCTAGACCGGTTCGGCTCCCGCGTGATGTTGCCATTCGCGGCCCTGGTGACAGGATGCGCGATGGTCGCTATGGCCTTCATAGGCCGCGAATGGCACCTGGTGGCGCTCTTCGCCATCATGGGCCTGGTTGGAATGAGCGGACCTGGCGCATTGGTGACCTCGGTGCCAGTCTTGAAATGGTTTGTCAGGCGGCGGGGCGCCGCGATCGCCTTCGTAGGACTCGGGATTCCCCTGGGCGCGCTGGTCTTTGTTCCCCTCACCCAGGTATTCATAGACGCATGGGGTTGGCGCACGGCGTGGGTCATCCTGGCGGTCTTGGGCGTGGGCGTGATCGTGCCACTATCCGCGGTTTTCATCAGGCGTCAACCGGAGGACATGGGGCTGCTTCCCGATGGCTCATTGCCCGGCCGGAAAACCGGGCGCGGCGCGACACCCGCTAGCCGTGGGGAGGAAGTCGAGGTCTCCTGGAGTGTCCGCGAGGCTATGCGCACGTACTCCCTATGGAGCCTGGTGGTGGTATTCGGAATGGTCGCCCTGGCAACGGGGACAGTCGGAGTACACCGGATTGCGGCGTTCATGGACCGGGGCCTCGACCCTACGCTGATCTCGTTCGCAACGGCTTTCGACGCCGTGTGCGCGGGTGTGTCGACCTTCGCCTTCGGGATGCTGGTCAGGTGGGTACCCGCCAAGGTGCTGGGAGCCGTCGGCTTCTCGCTGCTTGGAATCGCCAGCGTCATGACGATTTACGCTCACGGCGCGCTATTGATGTTCTCTTCAATGGCCGTGTTCGGCCTCGGGATAGGAGGAATGATCTTCCTGCAGAACTTTATCTGGGCGGATTACTTCGGACGGGAGTACGTCGGCGGGATTCGGGGCGCGGTAAACCCGATAAACCTCACGGTGGGCGGAATTGGCCCACCCCTGGCCGGATACGTACGTGACTGGACCGGGTCGTATGACTCCGTTTGGTGGGGCGGGGTATGCCTGATGTTTCTGTCCGCTCTACTGCTGCTTTCCTCGACAGCGCCGCGGAAGAAATTATCCCTTCCGGGAGTGGCCCTGAAGACCTGACCAGTCACTACGGCGCACGGGCTTGGCCCGGGCTTTTAGTCCGCCACCCGGACCAACTTTTGCATCGAACGCAGTTCGCGAGGCGGGTCCATGTGCCTGCCGTAGTCGGTCCAGGAGACCTCGGCGACGTAGATGTCTCCCTGGGAGTCCACAGCTATGCCGTGAGGCGAATAGAACCGCCCCGTCTGGTCCCCATAGCTCTCGCGTCCCACCCTGGCAAGCACCTTACCCTTGGTGTTCATTACGGTTACGCGCGGGCCCAGGTCTGTCCCGATGTCGTTGGTGCCGATCCCGCAGAAATACTCCCCGATGTAGAGAAGTTCCTCGCCGGACCGGTCGTTGAGGCAGATCGCGGCGGCCCGGGAGAGGTTGCCCCACTGGGTCTCGTACTTGCCGTCCGAGCTGAAAACCTGAATCCGGTGGTTCTCACGGTCGGCGATGTATACCCACCCATCTTTGTCGACGACCACGTTATGGACGATGTTGAATTGCCCGTCACCCGTACCCGATTCACCCCAGGAAAAGAGTAGCTTCCCGTCGGGCGAGTATTTATGCACCCTGGCGTTGGAATAGCCGTCCGCTACGTAGAATTCACCGGTGCGCTTGTCGAATGCCACGTGGGCCGGAACGCAGAATGGGTCTCCGCTCATTTTGGGAGTAGGCTGGTGGGGAGTGCCGAGGGTCATAAGCAATTCGCCCTCGGGCGTAAACCGCCTGACCGTGCTGTCGCCGTTGTCCACACAGAAAACGGTGCCGTCGGGCGCGATGGTCACTCCGTGGGGATTGGTAAACACCCCTTCTCCCCAGGTCCGCACCACGTTTCCCGATGAATCGAAGACAATCATAGGGATGGTACCCCGGTTGAATACATAGACATGGTCTTCGGAGTCGACATCGACGGAGGTGCCTTCCTTGTAGACGCATCCATCGGGGAGCTGGCCGAAGTTCTCCCCTGAGACCTGGTAGTTAAAACCGTTCTCTCCGATCACGCCGGGGTCGCCGCCCTGTCCGTCTGCCCCGTGCCCCGCTGTCCGCAGGCCATATTCCCAATCTTGCTGTTGCTCAACCAATTCCTTCACCTCACAATATCAGCCCAATAATTCTAGAGCATCCTACTCCGCAAGGGTAGATCGGAGTTGAAAGATTAACTGTTCAGACTCGATGAGGCGGATTGGTTGAATCCCGCATCGGCCATCTCTGTGATTAAGCCTCTCAAGATGTCCCGTCCCCCAGCCCGTCATTCCGGGCTTGACCCGGAATCCAGAAACCTTTGCAACCAGCAACGGTCCCTATCATTGGCATTTCTGGATTCCCGCCTTCGGAGACCTTTGCGTAACCTTCCGCGACTCTCGCGAGAGCGAGAATCCAGAGTGCGCCCGGATACGGAGGACGCCCTCACCCTTAACCCTCTCCCTCCGGGAGAGGGGGTTATTCAAAGGTCTCCCTTCGCGGGAATGACGGGCTGGGGCCGGGGAAGATCCATCAAGTCTGAACAGTTACTTGAAAGATGGTAGGGTCTATCCCCTGGGCCGGTCAGAAAGCTGTGGAGGGAAGACAAGAAAAAGCTACAACTATCGGGCCGCTCTCGGACGGTGCTTCTCCAGCCATGGTAACGTCGCGGTCGAACACGCGGACGGCGGTGTTCCCAGCCAGGTCTTCCAGCTTTGAGTTAACCACCAACCGGTATTCACCATCTTTCCACGGTGAAGCGGGTGTAAACGTCCAGCTACTCTCCGCCGCGCCAACCTCACCCCGTCCATGCAATGGAGTTCCCTCAGGACCACAGACCCGGAGACTGTGCTGAAGAAGCGCATGGTCGAGCGGGCGATCGAACTCAACCAACAGCGGGCGACGAGAACCTACCCCGGGAGCGGTCAACCGCCAACGGCCAGGATCGATCCGGGACCTCAGAGCGGGACCAATCCGGTAGGTTCGTTTCCCGCCGGTCTTTAATGGTTGTCCCCTGGCATCGCGATATTCGGGACCGATCTGGACCCTGACCTGCGTTCCCTCGATCAGGGGATAGCCGGCTTCCAGGTTGGGAACGAGCCCGCGCTTGATTCGGCCGGGGTCCAACAGCATCGTCAAACGCCGCCGAGCCGGGTCCCATAGCTCTGGGTCCGGGGGGAGAAAGGCCCCTTCCAGCGCCTCTCCCGTGTCCTCGCGGCAGACCTTCACCGCGTGGTCTGCCCAACCCTCGCTCATGGGGCCGGAAAAGTGGATGTAAACCTTCAGCAGATTGACCGGGACTTCGGCGGCTGAGGGGTAGATCTTTACGACTTCCATGGCAGGAGCGGAGGGGAAAAGCGGGCGTTGGAGGGTCCAGACTTCCGGGCTATCAGGTCCTCCGCCCGCATCAACCAGGAATGAGTAAACCGTCCCGTCTATAAACGGGAACCGCGGAACGAAGCACACCGAGTCGAAGTCAACGGAGAACTGCCCGGCAACGGGAGGGACTTCCCTAAAATTACCGGCCTCTTCCAGGACCGTAGACGGCAAGATCGCCAGGCGCCACTTTAGGTCCGCGACGGACAACGAGCCCAATTCGCGTAACTCGGATTCAGCCCAACCACGGACCCTCAGACAAACCCGTCCCCCCTGTTCCATCCATTCGAGGTACAGGCGGCGGGTCTGGGTCACAGTGTATCTGTGGAGTATGAACGCAGGTGCGTGTGGCCGTCCTCGTCTTGTTGTAGCATTAGTACGCCGCTGCCGTTGAGGTTGGCCATCCGCTTGACTCCGGGGTGGGGCAGTATCTGCCGGGGCACCCCTACTCCGGGGGTCACCGGGTCGTGGGGACTATCATCCAAGGAATGGTCGGGCACGGTCAGAGACCCCTGCCCGTCGATGTCCCTGCAGTCAATTTTGAACAGGGGGTGCCGGTCGTTGCACACCAGGAGGTATTCCCCGCCGTTATGCTCGTAGGAAACCAGGTCCAACGGACGATTGTGCGATCCCAGTTCGGCGACGGTCGTCCCCTTGGCTTGTTTCCCCGGTTCCAGGTCACTTAGGGAGAACTTGACCACCGGAGTGCAAGTGTAACTGGCCAGGATGCTGCTGTTTCCCTGGTAGGGGACGAAAGCCCGGATGGGCGCCGCTGACTCGTACTGGCCATGAGAAACGTGGAAGATTTCCAAAGAATTGGACTCGGAACCCCCGTTGAAGGGGAACGGAATCCGGCGCAGCGTGGAGGAAAATTCCTCGTTGGACGTCCCGGCCACGATCAACAGTCCATCCACGTAGGACATGTCGGTTACGGTAACGGTCCGCAACTTCTCTCGGGCCACAAGCCGCGGGTCATCCTCGTCCGCCGCATCCTTGATTACCGTTTGCGAGAATGCCACGTTATCCAGGGGCACGTCGCCGATGGCTCCACCGCCGGAAACCCTGATCAACACCGGAACGGCGGCGTCTCCGCTGCCTCGCATGACTGAGAAATACACGTTGCCGGAGGTGGGATGGACGGCCATGTCGCGGATAGACACGTCCTCGCGTGAACACCCCAGATACGACGCTAGGGAAGTGTCGAAATTGTCAATGGTCACGGTCGGAGCTCCACTGCCGGCCTCGGTGTCACCCGCGTGTATTGCAAATATCGCCGCGCCGGCATTGTCCCCGATGAACAAAATTCCCTCTGGACCGAAGGCCAGCGGACCCACTGACTTGATTGCTGGTGTACCGACTTCCAACCCAAAATCATCCAGATTTATCGTGGTACCGTACTCAACCATCACAGCCTCCTACGCATTGAGGAACCGAATTTCCGCCAGTGTAGCATTATGTCCATTCCCCCGCCACCAACAGCTCTCCAACCTCAAGGCAATCGCATATTGATTAGAATAGCCCCGTCATTCCCGCGAAAGCGGGAATCCATTGCCCGAATCCGGCAGTTCCTTCGCCTAACATGTTATTTCGGGGCGTCTGGACTTCGGCCTTCGGTGGAGTGACAGTGGGACCGGCCTGATATGCGGTTGCTCTGTTTCCAACCTCAAGGGTTAATGATTACCGGTCAACAGGTATAAACCTGGCATTTATGTTCTTGTGTCAATCTGTGTCAATTTGCGCCACCACTCCCGGTGCCGAGTCGCGGTATGGGTCCGGTGTTTCACACTTAGGAGCAATTATATTAGCGAGTGGCTACCGTACTTGAGAAGGGCCGAGGTGTCCGCAGGGTCATTCGATTATCGGCCCAACTGTCCGAATCGGGATTCACAGGATTATGGGATGCGCATGATTTCCAATCATGTAAATCTCAAAATCAGAGAAATCACAGTTCAGACGAACAATCGAATGACCCTGGAGGTGTCAGCGACTCTGGGGTGGTCCTTCGACTACGCTGAGTTATGCTCAGGATGAGCGGAGATGGGGCGGCACGTTCGAAGGGAACCAAAGGTGATTGATTGCCGGTGAACCCTGGTAAGCCACGATTCAGACGAACGAACGGCCCTGCTGCCACCGGCATGTCAAAGCTGCCTGTCTGGTATAATCCGATGATTCCTCGTACCAAAAATTCATAGTGCGGTAAGGAAAATCGCCATGACCACCGAACGCCGGAGAGGTACTGTCTCCCTCCGCCAGGTTAGCGGATCAGCACGGTCCAGGAAGGTCAGAGTTGACCTAGGTGAGGAATCTTCGTTTCCGGACTTTCCCGCCCCCGTGAAGGTTGGCGACGCTTCGTATTTCTTAGTCCGCGGACGCGACGGGTACAAGCTTCTTTCGACCGTCTGCCCACATCAGGGCGGCGAGATCATGGACGAAGGGGACGAACTGTTCGTCTGTGACGGCCACGGATGGCAATACGAGAAAGGCGAGGGCACCTGCGCTACCCGCGCCGACTTCCGCATGAAAGCGTTCCTGGTTACCCTGCAGAACGACCACCTGGTCGCCCTAGTCCCGGACGAATAGCCTACCGCTTTCCCTCCCACCCATTTCCATAGCGACCGCATATCCTAACCAACAAAGAGAGGGCCCCGCCCGGGGAACCGGCCTCCCAGGCGGGGCCTTTGTCTATTCCAAGGACCTTGGTAGGACTAGCCTACCATGTCGTAGCTGCGTAGCAACTTGCCAGGCAGGGCGTCGGTGCACTCGTTCTCGATGAACGTTACGGTGCCGTTGACCAGTATGTAACGGATCCCCGTGGGTTTTTGCACCAACCGTTTCTCGCCACCGGGGAAGTCCGTCTCGAACCGAGGCTTGTCGTATAGCAACCCCAGCTCGTCCATGTTGTAGATCATCACATCGGCCCAATCGCCAACGCGCAGGGTCCCACGGCCCTTCATGTCGGAGAACGCCGCAGGCAGCGCGCTCATCTTCTGGTGGGCCTGCTCCAGAGTCATCAGGTTATTGTCGCGTATCCAGTGCCCCAGGAAGTAAACGGGCCAAACGCTGTTGACCAGGAACCGGGTATGGGCGCCGCCGTCAGACACCGAGATGTGAACGAAGGGATCGACCAGCCTCTCGGCCCTGGCGTCGTCTCCCTGTCCGCCGGCGGGATGGGCGAACTCGGTTTCCAGGTCTTCGTCCAGGGCAATGTCCAAGAACGCGTCCAACGGGTGTTTGCCCTCGGCCTCGGCGATGTCGGCGATGGACAGTCCCTCATATTTGAGGTTCCGCTCCAGCGCCACTTCCACGACTTGCAACTGGGTCCAGTCGGTCCTGGCGTGGGGGCGATCAATAACGTCGCGCTTCATGCCCTCGCGAACACCGTCCTCGGACAGCTTGGCAATGCGCTCCTCCTTGCTGCCGACCAGTGGTTGCACCCAGTGGGGCATGTAATCAAACAGGTTGTATTCGGAGAGCTTGAACTCGGCGATGGTAGGCACCGAGCCTTGTTGCGCCAGCACGGGAAGCCCTTCCTCCCGGACCTGCTTTAGCCAGGTGTAGCCCTCTTCGTCGCCCAGGGCCACGTGAAGCGGACGGCCACTCATTCTGACCATTTCCGCCAGCATCTCCCGCTGTCCGGCGCGGTCGTCGGAGATGCCGATGGTCCAACCCAGGTGACCCACCCCGAACCCGCTCAAGACCTGGGAGAGCGCGTAGAACTCCTCCGGAGACGCCACATGGCTGGGAAGCCAGCTACCATCCTCGGGCCGGTCTTCCAGGTTCTTGTCGGCAGACAGCCCGAAGGCCCCCGCCTTCATCGAATCATGGAGGATCTGCTTCATCTGGTTCAGCTCGGCTTCGGTGACGGAGGTCCGTTCCCGCGCCGGAATCATGCCCAGAACGTAAGCCCGCAACGGGGAAAAAGGCACCAACGCACCAACATTCACGCCCAAGCCCTGGCGGTCGAGGCTATCCATATATTCGGGGAAAGTCTCCCAGTCCCAGCGCATACCCTGACGCATCGACTCCAGGGGAATGGCCTCGATGCGGTTCATCATGCGCATGTTCAGGTCGCGGTCATCGGGCCTCGTAGGCGCAAACCCAAAGCCGCACTGCCCGACGGTCAGGGAGGTCACGCCGAACCAACCGGATAGGGAAGCATAGGGGTCCCAGTTGAGTTGGGCGTCGTAGTGGGTGTGCAGGTCCACCGCGCCTGGCGCGACAATGCAGCCGCTGGCGTCCAGTTCCCTGGCGCCGCCCGAGGATATACGGCCGCTGATCATAGCCACGCGCCCGTTCTTGACCCCAACGTCGGCTCTGACTCGGGGGAGTCCTGTGCCGTCGACTACCGTGCCGCCACGGATTACCAAATCAAACTCAGGCATAAAGTTGCCTCCAAAGACAATCTGTCACGATTTCGAGCCACCCGGTCCAACGACAAGGGCAACCTGATATGCGCCGAGTGTAAGTCTCTCAATTATTGGTGTCAACGTTTTTGACGAATCACGATTATATTGTGGCACTAACACAACCACAATCGTTTAAGAACTGAGGATATTGGCCACAGCAGTCGGGCCAAAGCTTTGCCTGAATCCTGTCGCCGAATCACTTTACGATGGCCATAGAAAAACCCCTGTGCGTTAATTAGCACAGGGGCTCGCTGGCCCTCTAGGGGCTCGCGCTAGTTATTCAAGTCTTTAGTCTATTTTAACCCAAACCTCAGCCCACTACCAACAGTCGACCGCGATATTTTCCACCGCTAAGGCCCCTTCACCGGAGTGTTTCTGGTCCAATACGCCAATATTTTCTCACACTTCTCCGTATCCTCCCAAACGACATCCGAGTGTGTTTGAAAAGATGGGCCTGAAGACGACCCTCGACTTTGCAGGGCCGTTCGTGGGTAGGCACATCCTGTATTGGTCGGTTCGCCGTAATGATACACGAACGGCTCGTTTTCTCCCGGCGCCTTTGGTGTCAAAGCCAAGCCAATCATGATATACACGGCATCTGCGGCCAAGATGCACAACGCGATGCCGCCAAAAGCGGTCGATAAACGAGCCAAAGCAAATCCGAGCTTAGACCACATACCATCACCATCAATCCCGTTTTATGGCGGCGGTATTGTATCTTAGCGGAGGGCACAAAAGTATGCGTACAGGTCAGAAAAACGTAATGCCCGTGCTTAGAGCAAGGACCAACAGAATGAAGTAGAGGAAAGCTAACAACGAGACCACAGCGATCAATATGAAACATATCGTCATAATGGCCATTGCCAACCCGTATATTGCTCGTGTCAACTTTTCCGCCATGATGTCGGGCCTAAGCGCGACCGGTCTCCGTTCCACTGGGGATTAATGTTCGATCCGAGATACGCATTTTGACAGAGATTCAAAGGGGGTGAAACGGATTCGTCCTCCTTTGCTCAATGGAGGTACGACACTCAGGTCATGACAGGTGGGTTTGCCCCCATGGCCTTTCATTCGGCGCCGTATCCGCTAACCGTGAGCGTAGTGGAGTGAAGTCGTAGGCGTAACAGAGCGTAGTCGGAGGGCCGTCCCCAGTGAAGCGTGTCCTTCGACTACGCTGCGCTCCGCAAAGGATGAGCGGGGTTGGTTGCTTGATCTGTGATCGACCGTGAAAATTGATGGCCCTTGTCTATGTGCCAGGCTACTCCTGCCTTCAAGTCAATTGCCACAGTACATGGTTTCAAGGCTAATCAGGGTCAGCACAGCCGGTCCCACGATAATTCCCGACAGTCGTGACTACCAATCGGACAGCAGCAACGACAGTGAGCCAAGGTCTACCCCTATCCCTAACCCGGCTAACGCACCGGTCGCTCCAAAAGACACAGTCCCTTCCGGCCACCACCCAGCCATATACGCGAGCGCGAGGACCTACAATACCCCGCCGACACCCCACGCCATCACACTCTTGGTGATGATAGTCACGTCGGTAATAGCCTCCTTCCGGAGTCTGTTTCCACTGGAGTGCATCGGTCTCGTCGGATCGGTAGAGAAACGCCCGGCGCTGGGAGCTGCTCACACGGGCGTTGGTTACGCTGTGTCCGTTGCCTGCGGGGCGCTAAGGGTTCCACAGTCTTTCGTAGGTGACGCGTTCGTCCATGGTCCGTTGAAGCATGTACACGTCTGGATTGGAAAGCCTCTCCCATCCTTCAAACCCGAAGGTGTCATCCAAGGAGTTCAGAACCAGACTCAGCAAGTTTCCGTGAGTTACCGCCAACGGAAGATCGCAACCGCCGTCTAGCAGTTCGTTGATGCCGCTCCAGGCCCTGTCCAAAACCTCTCGCGCCGATTCACCTCCGGGAGCGCGTAGGTCCAGGTCGTCGAAGGAATCACGGACCACGTCCCGCCAATGACTTATGGGACTCTTTGACAGGGTCCGCTCATTGAATCGAGAGTCCACGCGGACCATCAGTCCATTCGCCGAGGCAAACGGCTCGATACTCTGCCGGGCGCGACTGAACGCGCTAGCCACAACAAAGGCGATTTGTCTGCCGGTCAGAAAGTCGGCCAGCGCGTCGGCTTGCCGGAATCCAAGGTGGGTCAAATGAGAGTCCGGACTCTGACCAGACGACTCGCAATGTCGAATCAAGAGCAGGCATCTATTCGGCAACACACTCCTGAGGCTCTGGGAGCTGTTTAGCAAGCATATAGCCTCCCCCGATCTCGACCGAAACTCCAAATACGATGATATCCAATGGGTTCGCCTTGCGCCTCCGAGTTAAGGAGTCTGGGTTCTTGATTGCACCTTAACTCAGCCAACGCAAGGGGCGAAAGTTTGCCCAGACGCGACCTGCCCCCGGAAGCCCGGTTCCGGTGTAAACTGACATATCTCCCAACGCAACTCCTGGGAACCCGGAATCAGTACCTCGTCCGAATACCCGTACAAGACACCGAGCCCAAGCCGGTTCTCACCGGCATCAGCCCAACATTCGCCGACCATCATCCAGCAATGATAAGGGGAAATACGATGGCGACTCCCACGATTGACTCACAAGTACATTCTTACGAGCGAAACCGTCGCGAACGGCCCTGGCAGGGGTTCCTGCAGGGCCCAGACGAAGTAACCGGCGACGACATGGTGGCCGCGATGGGCGCGGTGGGCGTCGACGGCGCGCTGCTGGTGTCTCCCTTTTCCATGTACCATTACGATGCCAGCTACGCCCTTGAAGTTTACGACAGACATCCCACGAAGTTCGGCCTGATTAGGCCATTCAACCCCCACTCTGAGACCATCGACGACGAGATGGCCGGGTGGACGGGCCGTCCAGGCGTGGTCGGCGCCCGCATCATGCTCAATAACGAGTCGTTGGAGGCCGGCCATCCGGGTCTAAACCGCATCCTCTCCGCCGCCTCTCGGGCCGGCGTTCCCGTCAACATCATGTGCTCGGCCAAGCTCCATCTCCTCCGCGAACTGGCCCAACGCCACCCGAACACCCAAATCGTGATCGACCACGTGGGCATAGTCCAGCCCTTCGAGCCGCCAGCGCTCCCGGAGCCGTTTGCCGATCTAGCCAACGTCCTGCCTCTGGCCGAGCTCGACAACGTGGCCATCAAGATTTCCGGAGCATGTACCCTGTCCCATCAGCCTTTCCCCTACCCCGACATCTGGGAACCCTTGGGCCAGATATTCGCCGCCTTCGGCTTCGACCGCTGCCTGTGGGGCACCGACTGGACCCGCGCGGTGAACCTCTTGACCTACGAGCAGGGCGTAGAAGCGTTCCGGGTCACCGGCCAACTATCGGAATCGGAACGTTCGACGCTCATGGGCGGCGCTCTCTCGAAAGTGTACAACTGGTCGCCTGGAGACGGTAAGTAGATTCTTAATCCGGGACACTGAACTCGGAAGCAGATTTAAGTTGCCAAGACCCCATCGGCGGCCACGGTCGGGGAGGGCCGCCGATAGGGCCCACGTACCGCTCCTTAGCATACGAGCATCCGGGATTATTGCCACCTCCAAGCCGTGACCAACTCCGAAACTTCCACTCTTGAATCTCCAACGGCCTAATATCAGATTTCTCTGTAAAATGCGGCCGAAAAGGAACGTTGATACCTATATAAGCGAACTGAGACCGCATAAGGGTAGTTATACTGAGTGTCAGAACCCACGCGAGTTTGACAACCCCTTTCATGTAAAATGCAAGTCGAAGATTAACCGGAAGTTATGGAGCCGACGAAATGGCTAGTGATCTTCCTGTAGCAAGTGTCCCTCAGTTCCATGAGTTGTTCAATCCGACCCTGGACGCAATCCGCGCGTTGGGAGGAAGCGCTTCGATCGCAGAGATCGTCAACCGGGTGATCGAAGACCTCAAGCTGACCCCCGACATTACTCAGGTCCCGCACGGCAAGGGCAGGCTTACCGAGCTAGAGTACAGATTGCACTGGTCTAGAAACCGGGCCGAAAAGTCCTGGTTGGGTAGGGGGATTTGGGCAATAAAGCCGACGTGAGCAGGATCACGGACCACAGTTGTCCGAGCCGGACCGCGCAGAAATTGGCCGCAGCATGGGCGACAACAAAGGGGACAATATTGAGGACGACG
Organism: Dehalococcoidia bacterium; assembly: GCA_965205385.1. Taxonomy (GTDB): domain Bacteria; phylum Chloroflexota; class Dehalococcoidia; order Lucifugimonadales; family UBA3495; genus CATOSP01. The sequence continues at coordinate 291,720 of CBDBGS010000008.1, read as the reverse complement.
CTGCGGCCTGTTGCGCCGCCACCGGTACGGCCCGACCGCCCGAGTTTCCCGGCCACCAGGGTCAGGTTGGCTACCGTGGCAGCCAGATACAGCTGGAATCTGCGTCTTGACCCTGCCGAAATAGCGGGACTGGCGAATGCCCAACTGGACCAGCCGGGCCAACCGGTGTTCCACCACCACTCGGCGCACTCGATATTCGTCATAATGAGTGCTTTGCTGCAACGCTCGGGCCTGCTGCAGCAGGGCTTCCTGGGGATGGATCAGCACCCGCCGCCCCCTACTCCCCTTGGCTGCGATGCACTGGGACCGCAGTGGACATGTCCGACATTCGGCCCCGTCGAACTGGAAGGCCTGCAAGCGGTGGACCCGCCCTGTGCGACCCGTCCGCTTTCCCGCCGGCACGATGGTGTGGGTAACCTGTCCGGCGGGACAGGTGCAACTGCCCGCGGCCAGGTCAATATGGAAGTCCTCTTTCGGAAAGTGCTTCCGGTCGGGCCGTCCCGGCACTCTGGCCACCAACCGGCGTCCCGCATCGGCGAAGGCCTGCCTGGTATCGCCATCCCCATAGGCGGCGTCGCCCATGGCTTCCTCCACCGGCACACCGGTGTTGGCCTCGCTCTGCTCCACCAATTCCAGCGATCCCAGGTTGTCCGGAGCGTTGCCGGGCAATACCTCCACCGCGGTGATCAGCTGGGAGTCGGTGTCCACCACGATGGCCGCCTTGTGTCCGTCGAACCGTCTACTGCTGCTCTTGTGGCCGTGGCGCATCTCCGGGTCATGCACCGACATCATCCGGTCCCGGCTCACCCCGTCCTTGAGATTCACTCCGTCATCGGTCCGCTCCACGTCCTGGAGCAGCAACTGCCCCAGCAGTTCCGCCGCCGCCACTATCTGCTGCCGCTCAGCGCTATCCTCCCCCAATTCCCTCTGCGCCTGCCGCGACAACTCCAACAACCGGTCGGCGTCTCTCACAATCTCGGCCAGCAGGGCCTGCCGCGCCCGTTTGTCGCTCCAGTCGATGGCCGACTCACCCTTCACGCTGGAACCCAGGTACCGCTCATATCCCCGGGCCTTGGCCCATTCTTTGACGCTGGACTTCTCCACTGCCGCCAGCGCCCGCAACAGCTTGACGATCCCGTCCGCCAACAGATTGTAGGTGTCCTTCACCGCGCCACGGCCCAGGATGTTGGTCGTGTCCAACGCCACCCGCATCCCGCGCCCTTTCAGATACCCCGACTCCCGGGCCAAACGCAGGCTGGACTCGAACACCTCCCGCACCTTGCCGTGCAGTATCAGCTGGGCGCGGAACACCTGCAGCGTGCTCTTGGCGAAGGGACGGTCTTCCACCTCAATCCCCAAGGCCACCTTCCGGGGTCCCGGATGTCGAAGTCGGCCCGGGCCTTGGCCTCAGCGTCGCTCACCTTGTCGTGGGACTGGAGCAGGAGCGCCGTCGCCAGCAGGCTGGGCGGCACGCTGTCCCGGCCGTTGTCGGCGCAGTAGAACCCGGCGAAATCGGGGTCCCGGAACAGGCGGCCCCGCAGCGAGGCCAGCAGACCGTAGAAGGTGTCCCGCCCCACGTGGTCCAGATACAACCGGTCTGCTTCCCAGAGGCCCCTCTGGTCCGACCGCTCTCCCAGCATGCTCAAGCCCTCGCTATTTCTTGATGGCTCAAGTATAGCTGACCACCCGGCTGAAGCCAGTTTCCGGCCACGTTTCTAGGACCTACCTCAAGAAGTACGATCTGATAAACAATTCAGAGAGGGGAGTCTGGTCTCTTACGGTCTCAGGACTGGACACACAAGTTGTGGACCCCAAGGACATCGTGGCATTCGCCCGGGCGCAAGGGCGTGCTGAGCCACCACACCCGTTGGATGATGAGACTTTGACGGAAACCGGTGAGGAATTCATCGACAACTCCTCCGATGAAGTCACATCCTGGCGCGAGGCCCTTATTGACGCTCTATTAGCCATGAGTTCAGATGCCTTTGAGAGATTGTGCCAAAGACTATTGCGCGAACCAGGATTTATCGAGGTCCAAGTTACTGGTAAATCAGGCGACGGCGGGATAGATGGACATGGCATTATCCGTTTGGCAGGACTCATCAGCTTCCCGGTGATGTTCCAATGCAAGCGGTACGCCAATAATGTAAGTTCCAGCGTTGTCAGAGATTTTCGAGGGGCAATGGAAGGCCGTGCTGACAAGGGATTAATACTAACGACCGGCGGCTTCACCAGAGACGCCCATCAGGAGGCAACCAGAGAGGGCGCCAGGCCGATCGACTTGATCGACGGAGAACTCTTGATGGATAAGCTAAAGGACCTCAGACTTGGTATAAGAGTCAGCACGAGGACAGTCGAGGATGTGGAGGTGAATCCTGCCTGGTTCGATTCTGTTTGATAAGCCGGGTAGAGAGGCTATTCCATCCTGGAGATTGGTAGGCCTAACGGGGATGTATTGATAATTTTGAGCGGTCCCGAGTTATCTCTGGGCCTTAGGCGTAGCCGTGACTTAAATCGGGTAAGTCTTCTGGCTCCCGTCGCCGGTAGCCAAAATCTCGTACTCCCCAGCGTTGTCGATCGTCAAAAGCGAGGTTGAGCCCACCAGCGAAGGCAAAGCGCAGAGTCCTTCCCTGGGGGTCGGCCACCAGGCGAATCTTGGCGCTCAGGCCGCCTAGGGAACGCCCCAAAGCCTGGTCCTGGCTCCGACATTTCCACTGGCCGCCTGCTGGTGGGCCCAGACTATCGTGGAATCGATCATGCTGTAGGTGTTGTCCGCGTCTTCCAGCAGCGCTCGGAAGATTTGCTCCCACAGTCCAGCCCTGGCCCAGCGGGTGAAGCGCCTGTGGACACTCTTCCAGTTACCGTATTCGGCGGGCAGGTCTTTCCACTGGACCCCGCTGCGCAGCACCCACAGAACTCCATTGACGAACTGTCGGTTGTTTTTAGCGGTCACGCCCACATGCCCAGGACGCCCCGGCAAAAAGCCTTCCATCCGCCGCCACTGGGATGCACTGACCTCGTACCGTTTCATCCTCGCCCCTCACCACAAGATTGCCCCAGAGTGACACTCTACCTCGCTGGTCTAAGTTGCTGCCCTGCTTCTGCTCTCTGTTTCCCCCAATTGTCGATTCGTCCTATGATGAGGGAGAGGGCTCCTCGACGCCCGGCCCCCAGGTTGTGCCGAAGTCGGCGCGGGCCGCCAGTTGCCCGGTAAAGGTGCTAGCGTCCTGCAAAGCCAGATACACGGCGCAAGGGCCAACGGCGCTGGGGTCTACCCTTTCGTGCCAATCGCGTTGCGTCCATGGGATTGCCGCGGAGCCCTCACTGCGCAGCGCGCCGGGGCTCAGGATGTTGACCGCGATGTTGTAGTCCCGCACTTCGTCGGCCAAGCAGAGGCTGAACATGTGGACCGCCGCCTTGCTGGCGCTGTAGAGGACGCCGCCGCCCTGGTTGGGGTCGGTGGCCATCCTTGAGCCGATGTTAATGATGCTGCCCCGCTGCTGTTCCATCATTATCGGAAGCACGGCCCGGCTGCATAGATAAGGGCCGCTCACGTTGACCCGCATGAGTTGGTCCCAACGAGCCGGGTCAATTTCCAGGATCGACTCCCCCAGCACCATGGCGCCGGCGTTGTTGAAAAGCACGTCGATTTTGCCGTAACGTTCCGTCGCTTGACGGACCATTTCATTGACTTGAGACTCATCGGTGACGTCGCAGTCGATGGCAAATACATCTCCGCCGGCGCTCCTGATGTCTATAACCGTCTCTTCGAGGGTCCCGGCCAAGCCCGTTGGAGACTGGCTGCGGGCGCAAATGACCACGCTCGCGCCTTCCTTGGCGTACTCCTTGGCTATGGCCCGCCCCAGTCCCCGGCTGGCGCCGGTCACGATTGCGGCCATTCCGTCCATCTGACCCATAGTCGGCCTGCCTACACGAATTGGGCTTTGACCCACCCTTCGTCGAAAGGTGTCCAGAAGTGGGACGTTAGCTTCAGGTGTTTGAACATCCAGACGCCGTTTACCCTGACGTACTCTTCATCGTACCTTGCCGAGCCCCATACCGGCCGGTCGCCATCAGCGTAGGTGCAGGCTTGGAACAGATACCAGATGCCGGTGGCAGTGTCCCCATTCACCTCGACAATGGGGTTCATCACCATGTGAATGGCGAAGGGCAGCCTCTTTGAAGCGTTGACGAAGAAGTTGCGGATTCCATCCCGTCCTTCAGCTTTGCCTCGGATGCCGCCGTCCCAAATCGCGTCTTCGACGAACAGGCTAGCGATTTTATCGGCGTCATAGTTGTCGTCGCAGTAGGTGCAGTAACGGGCCTTGAGGCGCTTGATCTCCTCTACGTCTTCCAAGGCTCGAAGCCTACGTTCGATGTCCTCTAAACTCATCTCCCGCTCTCCTCCGAAAGGGTATGCTAACTGTGATGGCTCAGGTGACCTGGCCGCCCTCCATTTCTATAGATTGACCCACGATAAACTCGGCCGCCACTGAGATGCGCTGACCTCGTAACGTTTCATACTCGTCCCCCCAACCACACGATTGACCCAGAGTAACACTCTACCCCCCTAGTCTAAGGTGCTGTCCTAGTTCTACTATCTGTTTTCCCCCACCTATCGATTCGTCCTGGAATGAATTCTTGGCGGCGATACGAAGCACGGCTGCGATCACATCGGCCACCTTCCGCTCGACCGTGCTGTGGGGTAATTCATCCTTAGAGTAGCCCACCTGCCTCTGAAACGTATGATACTGCACATCCCCAGCAGGTGCAGCTCCTCCTAGCTGCCAATCCTGAGGGTCTTACCTGCGAAGGTGTACAGGCATCGTAGATAACAAAAAGTGGGCCGTGTGGTACTGTATTAAAAACTTTTGAGTTGGTCATCTTAGTATAGGCTACCTGCTTGGTCTAACAACGGCGATTTATCGTCCTGGATCGAGTGAATCCCATCCCGAACCGGCCCACAACACCCTTCACAAGCTGAATACAGCGCTGTTAACTAGCGCCTGGAAGGCGAAGCCGGCCACTAGAAGGGCGAAAAATGCACTGACTCCCTAGTGAAGGTTGCCCGGCTGAGCAAGTCTATTAAGGGTGCCGGCAATGAATCGCTGGAAATCGTTCAAGCGCCGTCAACCATTCATCGAAGATCGGGCATTGTTGCCTAACAACGTCTAGACCGATCTCATTCATGGCTCGAGAACCGGCCAAGAGTTTCTGGTAACGTGGTTCGAGGTCTAAGATGCGCCGGGATGGGCATGTCTCGTAGTTATCGTTGATATCTTCTGGGGTTCTGAATTCACCGGCGATCTTGTTCAAATCGCTGGTCAAGTTGGGGCGGCCCATATTCAGTGCTAGAGTGGATGGCGCACTGAACAATAGGCCTTCGAATTCGTGCATCGTGATGAAGGGAATCAACCGCCGAGTATCGAATTCTCTGAAATGACTGGCTATGTCTTCGGTCATAGCTGAACTGATGACCATGGCTTTCCCTGCAGCAGACGGTTCTGATCTGGCTTCGATTCGCCCAGGCCACGAATGGTGGAGCCCGTAGTGGTCCACCATCGTAGATACCAAGTCGTTGGTGGGATTACGCAGCGCATTAATGATGTTGTTTCGGTCGCGTTCCCATCGGTTGGTCCCACCCTGAGTCCCTTCTTTATTCCCGATGAGAATTGGACGGATGAACTCATACCCACTTTGATAGAGATGCGGGGAGAGCGTTTGGTATACGAAATCCCGCTCGGTCGGCCCTTCCACAACTATGGTGAGTCTGGCCATGACTTACTCGGGTTGAGGTCCGGCGCCGAATACATTCTTCGCCCATAGTTGCCCCAGGCTGTAGTCTTCCAGCCATATTGCGAGGTCGTCCTGGGACAGACGTCTGAATTGAGTGGTGCCAGATTCCCGTTCTAAGGTGACAATGTCTTCGGCCTCGAATTGGTCTACCAGCTGAGGGGACTGGGTAGCGATTATGATCTTGCTGTCCACGGAAGCCTGGCGAATCAGGGCGCCGAGGAGTGATATTGCATAGGGATGTAAGCCCAGCTCCGGTTCGTCGAAAACGATCACTCCTGGTCGAAACGTTTGAGGTTGGAGGAACAATGTGGCTAGAAAAATAAATCGCAAGGTGCCGTGAGAAAGCGAGGCCGCGTGAAAATATTTGTCGGAATCGGTATGCTTCCACTCGAGTTGGATATAGGCAGGGTTAAGTTGCTGTGGATGCAGGTCAAAATCGTCGAAGAACGGTGCCGCCGTCTGAATCGCTTGTCTGATAGCCCCGTACGATGCGCTATGTTTCTCCCTGAGGAAGTACAAAAAGGGGGCGAGATTCGATCCGTCTGGTCTAAGCTCGCGGTTATCATGAAGATTGGCCAGTTTCTTCAACTGGGAGTCGGTGCCAACGTCGATAGCTCGGTACACCCTATGACTACCGAACATACCTGAGATTAGAGGGTCGAGTTCAAAACCCCAAGAAACCTCCTCCCTAAAAGGGACTCCCTGGGGTTGCGGTTGGTCTTCCCTCGGCGGGTCCACCGAGCCGAACCCATCGGGGTAACCGTATATACCAAACGTTCCGATTCGCTGTGGCCCTAATGCCAGATTATCATCGTTGGTTGGTATGAGCTCCAGGTCATATTTTAGCCTGCCACTGTCCAGCCCCAATTCCAAAACGATCTTGCGAGTGTGGCGGGAGCCGAAGTGGAGCAGGTGTTCTGCTCCGCCTTGTTCGATAACATAGCGCAGAAAATTCGATCGTCTCATCTCGTACAACATTTCGAAGGCGTCGACGAGATTAGACTTCCCCGAACCGTTGGCACCGACCAACACGTTTATGGAACTTATGTCGAACTCAAGAGATTGAATGCTCTTGAATCCCTGTATCTTAATTCGACCTATGGAGTCCACGGCCCCTCTTCTGTTTGGTAACCTACATTCGTAGACGGTGAATGTAATGTACCAGCAGCGTCCGTCGCAAGTCTCTGGATAATATTAACTCCGAAGGACGGACCCCTGCCGGCCAGGGCCTCGGTTCTGTCCATAGTACACGGAAGGCGAAATAAGTGGGCCTAAGCGTACTAAATTGCGAACTTTTCGCTGGGAGGTGACGATATAGAGGATACATCCAGGAGACGCCGCAGGCAATCACAGGGGGGCGCCCGCCGGATGGCCGGATTCCCGGAGGCCGCTCCCGTCTCAATGGCCCTTCCGCTTTGTCCTTGAAGCGCCTCCGGCCCTAAACTAAAGTTAAGGTGGGATGTGCAATTTCAGGTCTTTGGGAATCGGGCCGGAGGTTTCGCGGGAGCCTCTCGGCCCTTGATTGCAGGATGGTCCGGCAGCGGCGTTTGACTTCCTCTCTCCGACTGGCCAGCCCACCGAGGAAATTGCCGACCCTATCCTGCACCAGAGCCTTGGTCCCCAGGCACAGGTTTCCGGTAGCCTCCTCCCTCGCCCAGCCCCAAACCGCCTCATCGGCGTTGAAGTCGGGGCTGTAGCCCGGCAGGCTCACCAGTTGTATGCCCAGGCCCAGCGCCGCCAGGCACTCTCGCACCGCCTCGCCGCGGTGGGCCGGCGCGTTGTCCCAGATCACCTTCAGCGGCCCGGAGTATCTTTCCCTCAGTTGCATCAGGAAGGCGGCCGAGGTCCCGGCGTTGCTGTTGCCCTCCAGTTCCATCCACTCCACCTCCCCAGTCTCCAGGCACACCGCCGAATAGTAGCTGGCCTTCTCGCCGCGCCGCGGGCTGGTCGAGTCCACCAACGCCGGTTCACCCTTCAGCACCCACTTGCCCCGAAGCTCGGCATCCGCCCGGAAATGAGCCTCGTCGGCAAAGAAAATACTGGCCCCGGACCGTCGCGCTTCCTCCGTCAGGCCGGCGTACTCCGCCACGAAGGACTCCCTCTTCCTTTCGTCGGCCTTGACCAATCGCTTCTTGGGGTGCTTGAAGGCAAACCCCAGCCGGTGCAGGTAGTTCAGGCAACCGCTGCGGCTCAGGCTGATGCCGAATCGCTCCGAGACAAACTGATGAACCACCTTCCAGTTCCAGTTGGTCAGTTCGATGCCAGCCATGGCAGGCAGTTCCTGCACCGCCGCCTTCAACTCCGCCTGCTGCGCCTCGCAGAGGGCGGGGGGGAACCCCCGGACTGCTCGAAAATCAAGGCAGCAGACCCGCCCTCGCCAAAGGCGGCGGCCCATCGTCCAATGGTGTGAGGATCCCGTCCTAAGGCTTGCGCCGTACCCGAAGCTGTCCATCCTTGGGCTAGCAGCCAGATGGCGTGCCATCGTTCCCGCTCCCTGGGTGTCGGCGCCAGAATAAGCCGCCGGTGTACATCCCTGGCATCCATCTGCCATTGTTCGAGAAACCGGCCTATTTGCCTCACACCCATCACCAACCCCTCCCCAACCCCATATCGGGCTAACCCAGTTCCTCCGCAAATTTACCGCATAACCCTGCGCATTTCACCTTGGCTTTGGTTTAGTACATGATGAGGTGGGTTGGAACCAAGCGCTGCTCCACCGGGTCCACCGCCAGGGCCAGCCCTTCCAGGGTATAGGCTCCCAGCAGGGCTGGGGCATTGTCTGGCCCGAAGACCACCAGGGTCGTCACGCTTTCGCCGTCTATGGTTGCCCGCGCCTCCCCGTAGTCCATCTCGATCCGCCGCCCGTCAGCCAGCAGAAACCTGCGTTGGCCCACTGGCGCAACCCCCAACTCACGCAGCAGGCGAGTGGGCAGTGTGGTGTAAGCGGCGCCGGTATCCACCGTCGCTTCTATCTCCCGGGACTGCTGACCGTCCATGCTGGAAATCCGCAGCGGCCAATTGAATGTTCCCATAGCCGAAACCCCCTGCTGGTACTCTACTTCACCCTATTCTAGCCGATGACCGATCTCTTTGGCAGCGCCTCGCCCGCTTTGCCAAGGCTTTCCAATTGTCATGTATCCTGGCGTCAGCCCCGCGAAGGCCGGGCTTCGGGCCGTTTTCGGCCTGAGCAATTCTACCCCTGTCAGCCCCCCCCCCCCCCCCCCCCCGACTTTTGGGGTGCGAAAACCGATGGGGCGGCTAATTGCGGGCCGCCGGCCGGCCTGGCTGCTGGGCATCCTGGGCGTCTGCGCCCTGGCCGTGGCTGCCGCCCTGCTGTGGCTGCTCCCTGCTAACCAGGCCCAGGCCCAGGACGACGCTGCCCGTCCTGAAATCACCGCCGGCCCCACCATCATCTCCAGCCCCGCCAGCGGCGACCCCTACGGCCCCAAAGAAGCCATCTCCGTTGCCGTCACTTTCAGCAAGGCGGTGACGGTCACCGGGAATCCCCGCCTGCGCCTTACCATCGGCGGCAAGAAACGGTGGGCCCGGTACGACCGCTCCGACCAGGACGGAACCCGGCTCATCTTCTCCTACAAGGTCAAGTCCGCCGACGCGGACGACGACGGCGTCAGCATCGGGAAGAACCAACTGAAACTGAACGATGGGGCCATTGGGGACGCCGACGGCAACGCCGCCCGGCTGAAGCATCCGAAACTGCCCGACCAGGCAGGCCACCAGGTGAACGGCTCTCCCGCCGACGATGCCCCGAACCAGGCGGACGACCCGCCGCCAACCAACAACGAGCCGGAGTTCGCCTCAGAGAACGCCGCCCGCTCCGTGGCGGAGAACGCACTGCCCGGAACCTACGTCGGCGACCCGGTAACCGCTGACGACGGCGACGACGACACCCTGACCTACGCCCTGGCCGGCGCGGACGCCGGAGCCTTCGACCTGGACACCGCCACTGGGCAGATACAGGTCAAAGATGACCTGGACTACGAGGCAAAGTCCGGCTACTCGGTGACCGTCACCGTCCACGACGGCAAGGCCGCTGACGGCGGGGAGTACGCCGGCGTTGACGACTCCATCGAGGTCGCCATCAGCGTCGCCAACGTGGACGAGGCGGGGAAAGTCTCCCTGGTCCCGGAGACGGAGGCGCCGCAGGTGGGCAGCGCACTGAGCGCCATTCTGTTGGACCCGGACGGCGGCGTAACCGGCCTTGTCTGGACCTGGGAGAGTTCCGCCGACGGCAGCGAGTGGGAGGCCGTCGCGGGCGCAAGCGATGCCGCCTACACGCCATCCGAGGATGACGCCGGCCAGTACCTGCGGGCTACGGCCAGCTATTCCGACGGCCACGGGCCCGGCAAGTCCTCCCAGGCGACGACGGAAGACCCGGTGGAATTCGCGCCGCAACCCCCGGACCCGGAGAACCAGCGCCAGACGACGGCGCAGACCGTCGCGTCCGACTGGTCCCTCATCCCCACCGGCGTCAGCGCCGGCCAGAAGTTCCGGCTGCTGTTCATCACCTCCACAAGTAGAAACGGTCAATCCTCGAATATAGCGGACTACAACACCTTCGTGCAGATGCGGGCAGCCGCGAACACCGACATTACGGGTGTGACAGGCTTCACCGCCAAGTTCGGGGCGCTCGTCTCCACTTCCGCCGTGAGCGCCAAGGAAAACACCGACACCGAATCCACCGATACGGACGCGCCCATCTACTGGCTGGACGGCGCGAAGGTGGCGGACGACTACGCCGACTTCTACGACGGCAGTTGGGACTCCTGCTCAGGGAAAGACGAGTCGGGAGCGAGCGTCGCCAATAACACGGAAATATGGACAGGCTCCACCAGCGGCGGGGAAAAGGGCTCCGTCCTTGGCTCTGGCATAGCCACAAGGGTCTCTGCGGTTGGGCGAATCACCTCCGCTTGCAACAATGGACTGCGCATATCTGGCCTAGCCTTTTTAGTTACGACGAAAAGATTCTACGCCCTCTCCCCGGTGCTGACCGTGCAGGCCGCACCGACCATCACCGGCGTAGCCATCACCTCCAGCCCGGACAGCGACGAGACCTACGGATACCGCGACGACATAACGGTCTGGGTTATCTTCAACGAGGCGGTCACCGTCGCCGGCGGCACGCCGACGCTGGCCCTCAAGATTGGCGGCGCCACCCGGCAGGCGACCTACGCCAGTGGCTCCGGCACGAACACCCTCACCTTCTCCCACGCGGTGCGGATTGACGACGAGGACGCCGACGGCATAAGCATCGACGGCGGGACCATCGTCACCCTGCCCAGCGGCGTCACCATCCAGGACGCCGACAGCAACAACGTCAACCTCGCCTACCCCCGCGGCCTGGCCGCGCAGAGCGGCCACAAGGTGGACCCCACGCCGCAGCCGCAGACCGTTCCGGCGGACTGGGCGCTCATCCCTAAGGACTCCAGCAACAACCCGCTCGTCACCGCCGGCCAGAGCTTCCGGCTGCTGTTCGTCACCAGCGCCAACACACCAGGCCAAGCCTCTACCGACGTCCACTACAACAACCACGTCAAGACGGCCGCGGAGAACAACACCAGCCTGGCGCCGTTCAGCGGAGAGTTCCGCGCGCTGGTCAGCAGCCAGTACATCGACGCCCGCGGCAACACCCGGACCCGCCACACCACCACTCCGCCAGACCCGGGCGCAAGCGATCCCATCTACTGGGTGATGGGCGCAAAGGCAGCGAACAACTATGCCGACTTCTACGACGGGGCCTGGAACTACCCCACCCCGGGGGAGGGGTACGGCAGGAGTGAAACCGGAGGATCGACGAACGATTGGAATATCTGGACCGGCTCGAAAAGCGACGGGACCGCTGAGCCAACCAATATCATGGGCACCGCCAACCCAGCGTCCGGAACACCGAGTTCGGGCAAGGAACTCCAGAATGTAAAAACCGCGACCAATGACAATGGCTACGCGCTGTATGCCCTCTCCCCGGTCATCACCGTCGCCGACGACCCAACCGTCTGGTCCGCCACGCTCACGGTGGACGAACGCCATGGTTTCTTTGGCTGCGGCATTCTCCCTTCCGGCCACGACAACTGCTCAACAGCCCTGACGGACGATGACTTCACGTTTGGGGGCACCACTTATACCATTGACGTTCTCCAATGGGATTCCGAATCAGAGAAGCTCCACCTAGGATTCACTTCTGGTATACCCGTCAATATCAGGCAAGCCCTTGGTTCGCTGAATCTGCACGCAGGCAGTAATGAGGTTACCATTGCCAGCGGCAACCCGGGAATGCAGACCCTCCAATGGAATATCGACCTGGGCTGGGAGGACAACCAGTCGGTTTCGGTGAGCCTTACCGAGCCCGCCACCGCCCCCACTATCAAGGGCATACCCAGGATCACCTCCAGCCCCGCCAGCGGCGACACCTACGGCCTGGGCGAGACCATCACCGTGGCCGTGAAGTTCACCAAGGCCGTCACGGTGGTCACCACCGGCGGCACGCCGCAGCTGCGCATCCGGATTGGGAACGGGAATAAGTGGGCCAACTACAGCTCGGGGTCGGGCACGGATACGCTGACGTTCAGCTACACCGTAGCGGCAGCCGACAGCGACGCCAACGGCATCGGCATCCGCTCGAATCAGCTGCAACTGAACGGCGGAACCATCAAGGACGCCGGCGACAACAACTCGAACCTGAAGCACCGGGTGCTGAGACCGCGAGCGAACCACAAGGTGGACGGGTCGCTGACCTCCATCGCTCCCACAGCGCAGACCGTCCCGGAGGGCTGGACCTACATCCCGAAAGACTCTAGCAGCAACCCGCTGGTCACCGCCGGCCAGAGCTTCCGGCTGCTCTTCGTCACCTCCACCGTGCCGGACCCCACGTCCTCGGACATCGCCACCTACAACAGCCTGGTGCAGGGGCGGGCGGCGACCAACAGCGCCCTCACCAATGCCGGCGGGACCAGTTTCAGCGGCCAGTTCCGCGCCCTGATTTCCACCGCCACCGCGGACGCCCGGGACAACACCGCCACCGCGCCCGCCGGCTCCAGCTACACCACCGGCGAGGGCGTGCCCATCTACTGGCTGAACGGCGCGAAGGTGGCCGACGACTACGCCGACTTCTATGACAGCGACGGCTGGGACTCCCGCGCCGCCACGATAGAGTCCGGAATTGCCAATAATACAGGCGCTACCGGCATGTGGACCGGCTCGAACCAGGACGGAACGAAGCATACGCAGTTTCCTGCCGGTCATAGCAGGGCGACACAGATAGGGAGTATTGATACGGCAGGTTTCGAAGTTTCTGGAGGAATTGGATATGCCCTCTCTCATTTCGCGAGCCGCCTTCCCTACTACGCGCTCTCCCCGGTGCTGACCGTCGCCGGCGCGCCCGACACCACTGCACCGACGATCAGCGCCATCAGCATCACGTCCGACCCACGCGCTGACCAGACCTACAGCGCGGGCGACACCATTGTGGCCACCGTCACCTTCAGCGAAACGGTCAACGTCACCGGTGCGCCGACCCTGGCCCTCACCGTCGGCGCCAACATCCGGCAGGCGACCTACGCCAGTGGCTCCGGCACGAACACCCTGACCTTCTCCTACACCGTGGTTGGCGGGGACACCGACACCAACGGCGTCAGCATCGCCGGCGGGAGCATCATTACGCTGCCCACCGGCGCGTCCATCAAGGACGGGAGCGACAACGACGCCAACCTGGCCTACGCCGCCGGGCTGAGCGACCAGAGCGGCCACAAGGTGGTGCAGACCCCGCTCCAAATCACCGGGCCTTCCATCGAGGCCGTGGGCATCAACTCCCGCCCCTGGGCCTACCAGACCTACGGCTTGGGCGACGCCATCTCCGTCGTCGTCAAGTTCAGCGCGCCGGTGACCGTCGCCGGCGCCCCGACGCTGGCCCTCACCGTCGGCGCCAACACCCGGCAGGCGAGCTATTCCTACATATCGACCATATCGACGAAAAAGAAAATCCTGACCTTCTCCTACACCGTGGTCAGCAGCGACACCGACACCGACGGCGTCAGCATCGCCGGCGGGACCATCATCACCCTGCCCACCGGCGCGTCCATCACCAACGCCAACGGCGACGCCGCCGGCCTCTCCTACCCCGCCGGGCTGGCCGCCCAAAGCGGCCACAAGGTGGACGGCTCCGACACCGGGCCGCGCCACAACCCCATCGACGCGCCGTCCCCGCAGGTCGTCCCCCATAACTGGGCGCACACCGCCACCGGGGTCAACCCCGGCGAAAGCTTCCGCCTGCTGTTCGTCACTTCCGATTATATTGCCGCGACGTCAATGAACGTCGCCACCTACAACAACCATGCGCAGACGGCGGCGAACACCAACACCAACCTGATGCCCTTCAAGGGCGAGTTCCGGGCCGTCCTCTCCACCGCGCTTTTGGACGCCCGGGACTACACCGGCACCAACGCGCCCGCGCCCATCTACACGTTTGGCGGCGACCCGGCCCCCAGCGACTACGCCTCCCAGTCCAACAAGGGAGCGCCCATCTACTGGCTGGGAGGCACCAAGGTCGCCGACGACTACGCCGACTTCTACGACAATAGCTGGGACTCCCGCGCGGCGAAGACCCAAAGCGGGAGCGGCTATCCCAACCGGGGGATTTGGACTGGCTCCAATGCCAATGGAACGGCGCACACAACGAATCCTGCCGGCGCAGCCAACGCCAGAGCGGGCTCTCTTGTTGCTGCCGGTGAGTCCCCTCTGTCGCATACCAGCAGCGCAGCCTCGACGATTCAGAATGGGATCTACGTCCTATCCCCGGTCATCATCGTAGCCCCGGCGCCGCCGGCCACCACGCCGCCGGCGCCCGGCGACACCGCGCCCCGAGGGCTGCGGGTGGTAACCATGAGCGGCGGGGTGACCATCAGTTGGGCTCCTCCCGTGGAAGCGGATGGAGTCACGGGCTACGAAATCTGGATGGACCGCATTGCGGATACGGATGACACTCCCCAGTGGCGGAAGCTCTCCGACCCCTACTGGTACGCGTTCATCTATATCCTGAACGGCATCGAAAATGGCAAGACCTACGAGTTCAAGCTGCGGGCGAAATACGGCAGCCGCACCGGGGACGCATCCGCCCCGGTGTACGCGACGCCGCTGGGGTCGCAAGACTACTGGACCCCGGCCGTGCGCTGACCCGGGCCGCCGCGCTGAACATCGAGGCGTCCCCGTCCCTCTGGCCCGGACATCCGGATTTGCGGGCAACAAAAAAATCCCGCATATATTGACGGGCAGGGGCGGCCACCGTATTCAAACGGTGGCTGCCCCTGTTATGTTGCGGCCTAGCGGCCCGCGTTCACCAGCTCCTTCTCCCGCTCCTGCTCCAGGGTGAGCGCCCACTCGAACAGGGACGTGGCAGCGGGCTTGGGCCTGCCGTGGCGTCCCTGGGGCTGGGCCGGTTCCTCGGCCAGGAACTCGGCCCAGGAGAATAAGGACTGCTGCCCCTTGGCGGGTTCCTCCCGGTGGCCGTCGCCGCTGGCCGGCTCGACGGCTGGCCCTGGCCATCGACACCACCCTCAAGGGCGATCAGACCACCGCCATCGTCATCAGCGTCCTCTACCGGGGCTGCGCCATTCCCGTGGCCTGGAGCATCCACCGCGCCACCCAGCGCGGCTCCTGGATGGATCCCACCGTGGAACTGCTCAAGGAACTGGCCCCAGTCGTTCCCCAGGAAATGACCGTGATTGTCCTCTGCGACCGTGGCATATCCAGCCCCAAGCTGTGGAAGCAGATACGCGCCCAGGGCTGGCACCCCTGTATGCGCTACCCGAAGAACATCACCTTCTGCGCCCAGGGCGGTCGCCGGCTGCCCGCCCGGCGCTTCGTCTCCCGTCCCGACACGGCCTGGATCGGACAGGGCACCGCCTTCGGCACCCCCTCCGCCCAACGCCGCTGCACCCTGCTGGTGGTCTGGTACGACCAGCAGGAGGAACCCTGGATCATCCTCACCGACCTGCCTCCCCAGGAAGTGGGACCCAGTTGGTACGCTCTCCGTTTCTGGATCGAGCTGGGCTTCAAGGCCATCCAGAGCCTGGGCTGGAAGTTGGACAAGACCAGGCGAACCGACCCAGCCCGCGTCTCCCGCCACAGGCTGGTGCTGTCGGTGGCGACACTCCTGGCCCTGGCCTACGGCGCCAGGGTGGAAGACGCCCATGACCGCAGGATTGCCCCAGGCAACCTGCGGACGCCGCCCAAGGCGCTGTCGTCCCGGCATCGCAACAGTTGGCAGAAGCCGAAACGGAAGGTCAGCGTAATCCGCCACGGCATCGACTGGCTGCGGCGATTGCTGCTCAAGGGCCGTCTCTGGAGCCGGGTCTGGCTGCTGCCCGAACCCTGGCCCAAACCCAAGCCCAACCTGGAAATCACCTACCACGCCCCCTCCTGAAATCACCTTACATACCCCTGTCAGGGGGGGTCCCTGCACGGAGATGATGCACCCGTTGTTGTCCCTGTATGCCCCTGGGTCGGCGTTGAAGGCGATGAGCAGGTCCGGGGCCATCCGCTCCGTAGCAGGGGACTCCGGCTCCCGGGTAACGTATCTCTCGCCGGCGACGATGGTGGTTTCGGGGTTGCCCACGTGCTGGACCAAATGGTGGACGCTGCCGCTCAGGGTCAGGTGGTCGAAGCTGGTCATGTCCTCCGGGTCCTTCTCCGGCGGGTCCGGCAGTACGAATCGTGGTTCGCTTTCCGGCTTGGCTGCCTGGGAATGTCAGGTGGTCATGTCGGACCTCTTGGGGCTGGGGGTTTGGGTTCCGGCATCCGGTTTGAATGGGGATTTCCATGGTCCGGGGTCAGGCTCATGGATACGGTATGACGGCGGAGAATTTCAACGTGCGAATCAACGATGTCCCACCTGCTGCACTCAGTCGGCCCCTTTGCTGTTGTTGCAGGGTTGGCACATCAATTGCACGTTGGGTAATTCGTATGTTCCCTTCGCTTTGCCTGGCAGGATTCGGTCCAGCGTAAGGTCGTCAAACCGGAATTCAGTCCTGCATCCGGCGCATTGGCCTTCCTGTGTGACGTACCGGACCAGCTTGATCAGCCTCTTGTCCTTTGCAGATACCTTCTTTCCAATTATTGGGCGGTATCCAAAGTAGTGGGCGATTGGCTTGTGGCGGTCTCTCTTCTTTGTCGCGCGTACTGCTCTTAGGATCTCGTCCCATGCGAGCATCCCGCGACTGGTTTGCATCCAGAGGTACCACGCGATGTAGCGTTGCCGGTAGTCCAACGGGAAGTTGTTTCTCTCGGCGTATTCGGCAAGGTGGCGGGCAAGTTCTTAGGTTACGTCGCTCCCTGAAGCGCCCCGGCAGGCAGTAGCTGATGACCAGGACCCGGCGGGCGACACCATCGTCTTCGCCCTGTACACGGACGGCAGGGGAAGCCGCGACAATTCAGGCACGAACGGCTCCCAATGGCCCCGGCGCACTGCAGACCGGCGGGCAAACCTGATACTCGGAACCTCCCTGCTGCCCCGCACCAGAAACCTGTCGAGCCCTCCACCTGTTCCGCTTGCAACGTGCCCAGTCCAGCCAGCCCTTGCCAAACTCCGGCCCGATGGCCCACACTCACGCCCACACAGCATCGGACAACGCCATGCTCATACTGCACGCCGCCCAAGTCAAAGGAAATCTCGTCCTCTGGAGCGAGGACTCCGAACCACGCATGGCGCAGTCCGACCGGCAGGCGGATGGAAAACACTCCTACTGCGCCCAAGCCCAGCGCTTAGCGGAAGCGGTCGGCCTCGAAACGGGCGACGACGGCTACGCCAGCGCAATCGCCTGGCTGCCCAGCCGGGGCGAAGCTCCCGTGCCTTCCAGCCCCATGGCCGGCCCCATGCCCAAGTCGCGAGCCAAGCCGCGCATCAGGCCATGGACCGTAACAACTCTCCGGCTGGGGCCGGAGCAGGCCGCCCAGTTGCTGCAGACGTGCCACCAGCGGCAGGTCCTGAAACCCGGCGTCGCCATCGGAACCGACCTGGCCTACTGGACCCACGCCCTGGATCTGGCATCCTCCCTGACGGTCCGGCAACAATTCCTGCCCGGCCTGTCCGAACGTGGCGCCCAGAGCGTGGCGGCATGGATTCCGGTGTTCATCGGCGAAGACGCCCACCGGCTGGCCGAGCTGGCCGGACTGATGCCGGCATCAGCAAGGGCGCTCACCGGCACCGGGGCCACCGAACCGCCATCCATTCCGGCCCAAGCCGTCCTCCGGGAGTTCATAACAGCCCAGGTCGACCATCTGGAACGCGCCGGCACGGATACCGAAACCCCGTCGCAACCAGAGTTCGACTCCGCCCACGACGCTTGGCTGTCCGCCTTGAACCATCCCAACCCGGCGGTCCGGAGCAACCCGGCGCGGCTCCAGCAACTCCGCCGCCAGGTCGCCGAATGGCAAAGGCCCCTGGCCATCGCCGCCAACTCTCCATACCGGCTCTGCCTCAGGCTGGAGGAGCCGCCCGAACCCGGCCCAGAGGACGAGACGCCGATCATCCGGCAGGATGACTGGTACCTGCGCTACCTGCTCCAGCCCCACAACGACCAGAGCCTACTGCTCCCCGCCGAGGCCGTGTGGAAAAATCGGGTCAATGGACCCCACCCGGACTTCAACCCCGCCGAGTTCCTGTTGAGTTCCCTGGCCCAGGCCGGCTCGGTGTGTCCACCCATCACCGACAGCCTGAAGCGCAAGCAACCTGCCGGATACCGGCTGAACACCGAGGAGGACTACGGGTTCCTGGAAAGCCAGGCCGCCGCGCTGCAACAGGCTGGGTTCGGCGTGCTGCTGCCCGCTTGGTGGACCCGGCAGGGCGCCAGTACTAGGCCCGGCATCCACGCCAGGGCCAAGACCCCGGTCATGCAGGGCGGCTCCGGCATGACCATGACCTCTCTGATCGACCTCGATGTCGAGATGGCCCTGGGCGACGACCCCATATCGGTGCAGGAACTGGAGGAACTGGCCGAGCTGAAGGTGCCGTTGGTGCGGTTCCGGGGCCAGTGGGTGGAGATCAACGCCGACGAAATCCGGGCCGCCGCTGATTTCTGGCGCAACCGCAAGCAGATCAGCCTGCGGGAAGTCGTGCAGATCGGGCTGGGCGCCGACCAGCGGGCCCAAGACGACAACGTCTCCCTGGCGGCCGACGACTGGCTCCGAGAGCTCCTGGAACGCCTGCAGCAGAAGGGCCGGATTGAGCGGATGGACGCCCCCGAGGACTTCGTCGGGCAGCTCCGGCCCTACCAGCAGCTGGGCTACTCGTGGCTGGCTTTCCTCAGGGAATGGGGGCTGGGGGCCTGCCTGGCCGACGACATGGGCCTGGGCAAGACCGTCCAGACCCTGGCCGCCCTGCAGCAGGACCGCCAGCAGGGCAACGGCCGGCCCAACCTGCTGGTCTGCTCAACATCCGTGATCAACAACTGGCAGCGGGAGGCTGCCAGGTTCACGCCGGACCTGCCCGTGCTGCTGCACCACGGGCCGAACCGCCATCGCGGAGCTGCCTTCCGTAGCCAGGCTGACGGCCAGTATCTGGTCGTCACCAGCTACGGTACCATGCACCGGGACCGGGACCTGCTCGGCACCGTACCCTGGCGGGCGGCCATCCTGGATGAGGCCCAGAACATCAAGAACCCGGCGTCCCAGCAGGCCCGGACCGCCCAGGGACTCCGGGCCGATTACCGGATAGCCCTCACCGGCACGCCGGTGGAGAACCATGTCGGCGACCTCTGGTCCGTCATGCAGTTCCTGAACCCCGGCCTCCTGGGTTCCCAAGCCGAGTTCAAGCGCAACTACTTCCAGCCCATCCAGACCGACCGGGACGGAGCAGCGGCGGCTCGCCTCCAGAAAGCCACCGGCCCTTCATCCTGCGCCGACTCAAGACCGACCGGTCCATCATCGACGACCTGCCCGACAAGAACGAGACCAAGCAGTACTGCAACCTGACCAAGGAGCAGGCAACGCTCTATCAAGCCGTGTTGCGTGAGGCGGAGACCCGGCTGGAATCCGCCGAGGGCATGAAACGCCGGGGTTCCATCCTGGAAACCCTGACCAAGCTCAAGCAGGCATGCAACCACCCACGCCAGCTGCTGGGTGACAACTCCGCCATCACCGGACGCTCCGGCAAGCTGGCCCGCCTGCAGGAGATCCTCGATGAGGTATTGCCTGGCGGGGACCGGGTGCTGCTGTTCAGCCAGTTCGCCGAGATGGGAGCCATCCTGCAACAGCACGTGCAGGAGACCTACGGCCTGGAAACCCCGTTCCTCCACGGCGGCGCAACCCGGAAACAGCGGGACCTGATGGTGCAACGTTTCCAGGACGACCCCGACGGCCCGCAGGTGTTCGTCCTGTCCCTCAAGGCCGGGGGCTCCGGCCTCAACCTGCCCCGGGCCAACCACGTGATCCACTACGACCGGTGGTGGAACCCCGCCGTGGAAAACCAGGCCACCGACCGGGCCTTCCGCATCGGCCAGACCAAGGACGTCCACGTCCACAAGCTGATCTGCGCCGGCACGCTGGAGGACCGCATCGACCTCATGATCGAAATCAAGCAGGAAACCGCCGGCAAGGTGGTGGGAACCACCTCGGAGCGGTGGCTCACCGAGCTCTCCAACGCCGAACTCCGGGACGTGCTGGCCCTCCGCGCGAACCCGGCGGACTGACCCGGTGGACTGACTGATGGAAGACAGCCCAAGCTCCTCCCCGACGCAGGAACGACGATGAGTTACAACGACTACCTGTACACCAAGCCAATTGAAGTCAGAGGCGGCATCCGGGCCGGGTCGAAACGTGGCGCCTTCGGCTCCAGCTGGTGGGCCAAGCGGTGGCTCCAGACTCTGGAGGAATTCCGAATCGGAAGCCGCCTCGACCGGGGCCGTTCCTACGCCCGCCGGGGACAGGTCATGTCCATCGACGTCCAGCCCGGCGGCGTCACGGCCAAGGTGCAGGGCTCCCGCAAGCGTCCCTACAACGTGAGCATCGAGGTCCGGACCATCAGCCCACCGGACTGGGAACGCCTCCAGGCGGCCATGGCGGAACAGCCCATCATCGCCGCCAGCCTTTTGTCGGGCCGCATGCCGGACAACATAGAGGACACCTTCCGAGCCGCCGGCCTGTCCATGTTCCCTGACCGGCAGGGCGACCTGGAGACGGACTGCTCGTGCCCCGACTGGTCCAACCCATGCAAGCACGTCGCCGCCGTGTACCTGCTGCTGGGAGAGGAGTTCGACCGGGACCCCTTCCTGATCTTTCGGATGCGGGGCATGGACCGGGAGGACCTGCTGGGCCCGGAGTTCCGCCGCTCCGCCCAGACCCTGGAGGGACCCACACTGCCCGCCGAGCCCTTGCCGCCGGAACCCGGCGAGTTCTGGACCAACCCGCTGACGGCGCTGCGGGAAAAGGACCATGCGGGCCCGGCCGTCATACCCGACCTGGCTGCCGCCCTGCCCCAGCAGCTGGGCCGGTTCCCGCTCTGGCAGGGCAACCGGGAATTCGTCCCGGCAATGCAGGACATCTACCGCGCCGCCTCGCAACGGGCCGTCGAGCTCCACATGGGACCGGCGGAACCGCCTGACAACCCAGCACCGGAGAGCGAGGCGGAGCAGGCACGGGACACGACCGCGGCTCCGGTCCGCTAGCACTTCAACGACGGGTTTGAGGTGACGGTCCCGGCCTGACGATACGGCACCCGGTGCGACGTCTCTCGAGGGAGCGGAGCGCCCGATCGTTGAGTAGCTGTGGCTGGAGAATGCCCAAAGGCGCAACGATCGGGCCATACGCTCCCATGCTAAGCGTCGAACCGCCCTTCGTACGTCCAGAACGTCCCTTCTTGAACCGTCGTTGTAATACTGATAATCCGGCGGCTCCGGGGCAACAGGCCGCCAGATCTAATTGTCGTTGATCACAGGGTGCACCCTTTTGCTCTCCTTCCAGCTCTTGGCCTGGCGTAGCATCTCCAAGGCGTTGGTGCGGGTTGCGCCGCTATCGGAGCCCAGCATCTGACTAAGTTCCGTCACCCTGGCCTCGCCGTCCAGGACCTCCACCGATGTCACGGTCCTATCATGCGAGGCAAGTTTCGTAACCTTAGCGTGGTGGTCTGCGTAGCACGCTATTTGCGGGAGGTGAGTTACGCATAGCACCAGGTGGCTCTTGGACAGACCCCATAGTTTCTGACCCAAGACACTCCCGACTCGACCACCTACACCCGCATCGACCTCGTCGAACACGAGTATTGGGATCTGGTCAGCCGTGGATAGGATGGTCTTTATGGCGAGCATCAGCCTGGAGGCTTCTCCCCCCGAGGCGATCCTGGCCAGGGGCCGTGGCGGTTCGCCCGGGTTCAGTGAGATCAAGAATTCCACAGAGTCTACGCCGGTCTCGTTGAACGCGAGGTGCCTGATGGACTCCCCACCCAAAGAAGGTGTTGCGTACGGGACCCCATCCGCGGTCCCAACCGGCACACCGCCTTCAGAGTCTGATTGACGGATATCCACAAGCACTTGGGCATGCCCGAAGGCCAGCCCAGCGACCTCTTCCTGTATCGCATCAGCCAGGCCCCTGGCTGCGTGTTGCCGGGCTTCGGAGAGCTGACCCGCAAGCATGCCGACCTGCCTTCGAAGGTCCATCTCTCGGGCCTTCAATCCCTCCGCACGCTCTTCCCTGTGGCATAGCTTTTCCAGCTCCTGCGAGGCCCTCTCGCCGAAGGCCAGGATTTCTCCGATGGTGCTGCCGTACTTCCTTTTGAGACGGTTGATCAAGTCCAAACGCTCCTCAAGCTCATGAAGACGCTCCGGGCTGTATTCGATGCCGTCACGATAGCTTCGGAGTGCACGCGCCAACTCGTCCACCTGGTGCATCAAGGCGTCCACCGACTCAAGGTTCTGTCTCAATGAGGGGTCCAATTGCTCCAATTGGGAAAGGTCCTTGGACACCTGCCCGATAAGGTCCATGACCGATTCGCGCCGGTCGAAGCTATCGTATAACGCTCTATAGGCGTGGTCGGACAGTGTGATAATTCGTTCTGCGTTGGCGACCCGGTCCCTCTCCAGGGTCAGGTCATCATATTCAGTCGGGCGTAGATTTGCTGTGCTGATTTCTCCTATCTGATACCTCAGAAAATCCACCCGTTGAGCAACCTCTGCTTCATCCTCCCGCAGCCGGTCCAGCTCTTGGCGCACGTCCGTTAGCCGGCGGGCCCATTCTGCCACCTCGGTGCGAAGCTGCCATAACCCACCATACTGGTCCAGGATATCCATGTGCTCACGTACGCGGAGAAGGGATAAGTGCTGATGCTGGCCATGGATGTCCACCAGGTGTTGGGCCAGTGTGCTTAACAGTCTGAGAGGTACGATTCGCCCGTTCACACGGCAGGTGTTGCGCCCATCCAGGTTGACCTCCCGAGCGAGAATTATCTCCTCTTCGCCAACGTCAATTTCGCACTCATTCAGAGCAACCTTGATTTTTTGAGAGATGTCGCCGCCAAGCAGGAAGATGCCCTCTACCCTGGACTGGCGTGCACCGGAACGTACCATACCAACATCGGCGCGTCCCCCAATTAGAAAGCCCAGCGCATCCACGATGATCGACTTGCCGGCCCCCGTCTCCCCGGTCAGCACACTAAAGCCGGGCGCCAACTCAATGTCGAGCTGTTCTATGGTGGCGAAATTGGTGACACTAAGGAGTCTGAGCATGGCTGTGTCCGAAACTACACCCCTCCGAGCAGTGCCCCTTGGTCTACCCGCATTGACGGTCACCTTTGGCGCTCATGCAAATGCAGCGTCCAGATATGGCGAGGGACAGAGCCCCGCTTCCGCGCCTGTTGCCTCACCAGATGATGTTGCCGACATTCTAACCGCTGATTCCTGTTCCGACCAAAGCTGATTCGCCTCTGTAACGCTGTTCCACTGCACGCTCATCGGAAGTAGCGTAGACCAGTCTCCTGGCCATGACGCTGCGCCAGCCCTTCACCCTGCGCTGCAGGGTCCGCAGGTCCTCGTACAGCCGGCCCTGGTTCCTCTTGACCGCCAGCACGTAGTCGGCATCCCGGCTCACAATCTGTTGGGTGATGCTCTTCTGGCAGCCCATGGCGCCAATGGTGCCGATGCAACCCGACACATCCAACAGGTTGTGTGAAACACCCACGGTCTTTAGGCCAGTGATCGCCAGAGTCATTAGTCCACCCTGGGCGGGACTGATTAAGATTTGTATCCGGTTGCCTTTGGCGGGTCAATCACCTTCCTTTCACCCAGCAGCTTCCGGTGGGGCGAGAGTTTTTCCCTGTAGCTGTTTCCCTCGATGACGATCTGGTAGCTGGCGTTGGCCAGGCGGTCCAGGGCACTGTTGCCCAGGATCGGATCGTCGAAGATGCTGAGCCACTCCTCCACGGCCCGGTTGCTGGTGACGACCATGCTGGAGGCACGATGCCGGCCGATGATCAGCTCGTAGAGGTCTGCGGATTGCTGGGCGGTGAGGCGGTGGAGACCCAGATCGTCCAGAATCAGCAGGTCCGGGCTAAGCCCGAATCCACCGATGGACGGCGCGAGGACAGCGGAAGGGGGGTGAGGTAGTTACAGGCCCGATGAACCGGGCTCGAATTCGGGTAGACGGGAAGTTGGAGGGCGATCTAAAGGCGCTTTGGGGGCACCGCTGGCGGCCTGCAGCGGCTGTGGCGAGCGAGATGGCGGGATAGGACACGGCAAGAGGCGTCGCGGACTGGGCTGGCGCGAGTTTGCCGGGGCGTTGGGTTGGCTGGCGGGTCAGTGGAAGAGGGGTGCCGTCAAGCCGGGAGTGGAATGGCTCGTAGCAGGGCCAAGGCGCAGCTGAACTTCTCAGCCCAAGGCCAGCGATCTGGAAGATGCAGGGTCAACCGGCGTGCCGAGCGGGTGAGCCGTCCGGCGAGGGAGAAGAACCGCCGCCGGAGGGTCTTGGTGGTCACGATCTGCTCGCCCAGGCCGATGCTGGCTGTCCAGCGGGCCAGGTTGTGCGCCATCACCTGTACCGCCAGGCAGGCGGCGTTGGCGGCGAAGCGTCCCGAGGGGAGATGGTTCAGCCCGACGCCGTACTTGAGGTCGCGTATCGCATTCTCGATCTCGGCGTGGCGGCGATGGTCGGCCTCCAGTTCCAGGGTCTCCCCGTCCCGGTCGGTGATGAAGCCGTGATAGCTGTAGGTGGCGAAGAAGGCCAGTTGGGAACCGGGCGTGGGCTTCACCCGCCGGACGATGAGCCGTACCGGCACGGCGTCCGGCTCACTCTGGAAGGGGGTGTAGAGCCTGTCTCAGAAATCTTAAGCCAAACGTAATACGTAATATGATTGCTATATATGGACAGTAACAATAACATACCATAGCGTATCCGGACTATCACGAGCCGAAGCATCGTATATAGTAACTCACCTGGACTTCTGAGACGCCCTATGTAGGTGATCTCGGCCACATCGGCGCCGTCCATCCAGTAAGGAATCGGCGTCCAGGCATCTCCGGGTATGGCCTCGATGAGATTGTGCAGGCTTTTGTGCTGGCGGATGGTGATGGAGAAGCGCACGTCCAGCTTGCGGCAGACCGCGACCACGCTATGGGTGTAGAAGCCGCTGTCGGCCCGCACCGTGAGTTGTCCCCTGGCCCCGCCGTAGCGAACCCGTCCCACCGTCTCACGTAGGAAATGGGCGGCACCGCAGCGCGGTGTTGGCCCGGCCCTTGCGCAGCCGGGCCAACAGCACGTCGCCGGTGCCGGCGGCGACGGCCAGCAGCGGGTGGTAGCCCCGCGCACCGGTGTAGCCGTGGTGGCGGGCGCCCTCCTTGTCCAGACCGTAGGTCTCGCAGATGGTGGAATCGAGGTCGATGGTCAGGGGCGAGTCGCCGCCCGCCAGCGCCGAGGCCACCAGCGTCGAAATCTTATCGCCGGGATTGGCTCGGCCTGTTACATGGCCCAGGTCCAGGTCCGGTCAACCAGTTGGGGCAGGCCAAGGCGCCGGGCCAGGGTGGCCGGAAGGAGCAGCCCGGCATTGGCCACCAGGCGGTGGTCGTCGAAGGTGATTTGGATGCGGTCGGGGTGGGGGCGTGGCAGCATCTTGTATCCTGACTTTGGCCCGCGACAATAGCTCATATGTGGCGGTCCAGAGCGCGGCAGACCGGTAGCATCTGGGTCATGGTAGACCGTCCAATAGCAGGGGTCGCCGCGTTCCTCAACGGTAGAACCCGGACAGTTGCCTGGGCCAATCGAGCCCGCATCGTGCAAGGAAGGGTCAACACTGAAAGAGGAGGTGCAGATGGAAGGAGAAGCGAGGTTCGTAGGCATTGATGTCTCAAAGGCGCAGTTGGACGTTGCTGTCCGGCCTACGGGGAAGAGATGGACCCTGCCCTACGACCAGACCGGAATTGAGGGACTGATCCCCCAGATAGTGGACCTGGAGCCTGCCTTGGTGTTGTTGGAGGCTACGGGCGGCTTGGAACTGCCCTTGGTGGCCGCCCTGGCCGCGGCGGCGCTGCCGGTGGTGGTGGTCAACCCACGCCAGGTCAGGGACTTCGCCAAGGCCACCGGAACGCTGGCCAAGACCGACACTCTGGACGCGGGGGTACTGGCCCATTTCGCCGACGCCGTCCGTCCTGAGGTGCGCCCCCTCAAGGACGCCGAGACCCAGGTCCTCAACTCGCTGACTGCCCGCAGGCGCCAGGTGATGACCATGCTGGTCTCCGAGAAGAACCGGCTAGGCGCCGCCATCGGCGCCGTTAGTCCCCGCATTGAAGCCCACATCGCGTGGTTGGAACAAGAGTTGAGCGACTTGGACAAGGGGCTACTTCAGACTTTGCGCCGGAGTCCGGTGTGGCGTGAGAAGGACGACCTGCTCCGCACCGTTCCCGGTGTCGGAGAGCAGATCTCCCTCACTCTGCTGGCCAATCTGCCAGAGCTGGGCACGCTGAATCGCCGGCAGATCGCCGCCCTTGTGGGCGTGGCCCCCTACAACCGCGACAGTGGCGCCCTGCGGGGCAAACGCGCCGTCTGGGGCGGACGCTCCCGGGTGCGGGCCGTCCTCTACATGGGAGCGTTGGTAGCCAGCCGCCACAACCCTGCTATCCGGGACTTCTACCAGAGGCTGCTGGCAGCTGGCAAGCCGAAAAAGGTGGCGCTGGTCGCGTCCATGCGCAAACTGCTGGTTATACTCAACGGCATGCTCAAACATGGCTCCCCTTGGTGCGATATGACTCAGCCAGTCGCCGCTCATTCCTATTGACTTTCAAGACAGTTGCTATTGGGCGCTCATTTTCTGGGTTCGGTTTTTTGCTACAAAACCATTATCCCAGATGCAGAGGCGCACCCTTTTGCTTCTTCGGCATGCCTCCCACACGCCGTCGTTCGGTGGATTCGGGCTTACGTAGCCCCTTGGGTTCATCAAGGAATCGGGTGCACCGGCGTCCTCAACTTCGATCAAATAGAAGAGATGAAAGACCGGGTCACCGAGAGAATCGACAGTGCCCTGATTGCCAACTGGAAGCTTCACAATGTCATCACCCAGGAAGATATCGAGGACGCCGTCAGGGAGATGGCTGGCATCGTGGACGAGCAGAACGCGAACAATCCCGCGCACATAGCCATGACCGATACCCAAGAGAAGCGGGACAATCTGATGAAAGACCCGGCCTAACGGCGGTGTTGCAGATTATCGAAGAAGCCCTGTCCTCTACCAGCGCCTACGTTGAACCGGCGCTTTTCAGGAATCGCAGGACGTTCAAGGCCAACGCGGGCTAGGAGGACCGGCCTTCCCGGGCCGGGCGGTTTTCCGCCTCGGCGACGCGCGCCCCTTCAGCCACGTCTACCCGGGCCAGTACAATCGTGCCTGCGACGATTATCAACAGGATCGACGTTACTGCGACGCGAGTATCGAATACCGCTGTAGCCAAGATGTACAACATCGGGCCGAACACGGAAGAAGCCCTGCTCATAAAGCCAAAGAACGAGAAGAATTCGCCGCTGCGCGATTGGGGTGTAATCTGGGCGAAAAGGCTTCTGGCAAGAGCCTGGCTGCCGCCGATTACCACCCCGACGGAGGTCCCAAGAAGCAGCCACTGGTATCCGGCGTCCAGTCCAAGCGGCTCCCATAGCGCGGCACGGACCACCAAAGGCCACCAGTCCAGCGGGCCGTCGTCCAACACGGCGGGGTGGGCGGGACCTACGGCGGACTTGCCGTCCATGCCGCCGCCCCGGAACGACATGCTGTAGGCCACGCCGCCGGAACCTTGTACAGCCTCCGGCAGGCTCCGGACCGCTTGGGGCTTCAGGACGGCGCCCTTGCTGAGGACCCAGCGCTCGCCTTCCCAGCGCATCTCGAACCCGTAGTCCGGCAACTCCGGAGCAGCATCGATGATGTAGTCGTTTGAGGCTTGGCGATAGCTCAGTTGAAAGTCGAAGTCGTCATGTTCTTTGGGCCATAACGGGGCTATTGCGACGCCGAAAAGGAGAACAACGCTCCAGCCGGCCAAGGCCGCCATCAAAGCCCGCTCGGTGGAAATCTTCTCCGCAAGCCATCCGAAGGCCTTGGCGCCGGGTAATGCAACGAACTGGATGATCACAATCGTCGCCATGTTGAAAGCGAGGGATATGCCTATCGTGTCGGCGGCGAAGGCCCCGGCAATGGCCAAGGCCGTCTGAATGCCGTCGTTGAACAGGACGTAGGCGGCCAGGAACACCAGGACTACCCGGAACCGCGCAAGCTCGCGGAACGTCTTACCCAGTTCGCGGAGCCCCATGGAAATCGCCGATACCGCCGTCTGACGGCCGGCGGCGCCATTGACCGGCGGCTCAGGCAATGCCCGCAGCGTCCAGACCGCCCACCCGAACCACCAGACCCCAATGGAGGCGATAGAGGCCCTGGTAACCAGGTCGGCGACGCCGGAGTCTTTCGTCGCCAGAATCAACACCAGATGGACCAGCAGGAGCAGTCCGCCTCCCGCGTAGCCGTAGGCGAAGCCGCGGCTGCTGATGTCGTCCAGCAGATGCCTTGGCCCGATGTGCGGCAGGAAGGCATTGTAGAAGACCAGGGACCCGGCGAAACCGACATTCGCCAGGGTGAACATGCCAAACAGCCATGCCCAGGGTTGCCCCGTATAAGCGGAGAAGAAGGCCAATACCGTAAAGAACGCACCCGCGGCTGTATAGGTCCAGAGAAGCGCCTTCTTGATAGGTATCCGGTCTGATATTATCCCCAGCAGCGGGCTGGAGACGGCGACGGTGGCCGTAGAGATGGCGACTCCCAGGCTCCACATTGAGCTGGCCGTAAAAGTAACTCCCAGGAAGGTGGCGCTCTCGCCCAGAGCCTCTTTGAACAAGAGCACGAAGTAGACGGGGAAGATGGCGGCGACGCCGGAAGTAGCGAAGGCGGAGTTCGCCCAGTCGTACATGCACCAAGCGCGAATTATGCTGCGCTGGCGCAAGGGCAAGTCCTTGAATCTCATCAAATCCGTCAATCCATCCGCCATGCCGGCCCGCCCCAGTCCATCCGCAAGATTGAAAACCGGGCACTGCGTTACTATACTATGCCCGCAGTTGCGGGGAGCTAATCAACCCGGTCAGGGGAGATGATGATCGACAGCGGCGATACGGCTTGGGTTCTGACCTCGTCCGCGCTGGTTTTCATTATGGTGCCGGGTCTGGCGTTCTTTTACGCAGGGCTTGTTCGCGGCAAGAACGCGCTGAGCACCCTCATGCAGTCCTTCATCGCACTTGCTATCGTGGGTCTGTCCTGGATTCTGTGGGGATACAGCCTGGCTTTCGGCCCCGATATTGGCGGCTTTATCGGAAATCTTCAGTGGGCCGGACTCCACGGGGTGTCCGCTACCGAGGCCGGGCCGTATGCGGACACGATTCCGCACCAAGCCTTCATGGTCTTCCAAGCAAAGTTCGCCATCATTACGCCAGCGCTGATTGCCGGCGCTTTCGCCGAACGGATCAAGTTCAGCACTTTCGTAATCTTCATAGTCGCTTGGTCGACCATCGTATACCCTCCGCTGGCGCATTGGATGTGGGGGAACGGCGGTTGGCTCGGGGAAATGGGCGCTTTGGACTTTGCCGGCGGTGCGGTGGTCCACATCAGTTCCGGGGCCGCAGCCCTGGCTGCGGCGATTATCTTTGGGCGACGCTTGGGGTTCGGTCAGGCGGACATGAACCCTCACAATGTGCCCTTTGTGGTGTTGGGCGCCTCCCTGCTCTGGTTTGGCTGGTTTGGATTCAACGCCGGCAGCTCCCTTACGTCGATGGCAGCGGCGACCTCGGCTTTCGTAGTGACTCATATCTCGGCGGCGACTGCTGCGGTGGTATGGGTTGCGCTGGACTGGATATTGAACCGGAGGCCCAGCGTTGTGGGAGCGGCGACCGGAGCGGTAGCAGGTTTGGCAACCATCACCCCGGCATCCGGCTTCGTAGGCCCCATGCCCGCTGTGATCATCGGGTTGGGCGCCGGAGCCCTGTGCTACACCGCCGTTTGGCTGAAGACCCGCGTGAGGCTTGACGACTCTCTCGACGTTTGGGCTATCCATGGTGTGGGAGGCATTTGGGGCATGTTGGCGGCCGGTCTCTTCATCGGCGTGGGCTTCATGACTATCAGTGAACTCACCGACTTGAGCAGGGGTGAGCAGGTCCTAAGGCAGCTACTGGCGATAGGCGCATCCTTTGGCTGGGCCTTCATCACAACCATAGGAATACTCTTCGTCCTGAAATACACCATAGGGCTAAGGGTGGACGAGCAGCAGGAAGAAGAGGGACTGGATATCTCCCAACACGGCGAAGAAGCCTACACCGTGCGCCCATAGCCTGACACGGGTGGAAGAGGGGACCTGCAAGGTCCCCTCTTCCACAATGCGTTTGCACAGTTAGTAAGACAGCTTGGGCAATCTTCTCCACTTGGAGATGATCAGGCCTGAGCCAATCACGCCGGTGGCGGCGCCCATCAGGATTATCACCAGCAGCCACGACGGCATACCGCCTTCCTGCTCCAAGTCGGCCTGCTCCGCAACTGGAGGTGTTGTCGGTGGCGTTTCCATAACCGCTAACGAGGGCATCAGTTCCGGAATCGTCGTGAGTTGCACCGGCAACGGCGTCGCCGGGGGCGTAGCCTTTAGCCCGAATCCACCGAAGGGATGAGGTTACAGCAGCGGAATGGGCGATGAGGGATAAGAGGAGGCGATGGTCCGGGCACGATTTCTGACAATTGGGGCCGGTGTCTGTCTTCAGCCGCCGCGAGCGCCTCTTGCCGTGTCCTATCCCGCCATATCGACCGCCACAGCCACTGCAGGCCGCCATCGGCACCCCCAAAAGCGCCTGCAGATCACCCTCCAACCTCCCGTCTACCCGAATTCGAGCCCGGATCATCGCGCCTGTAACTCCCTCACCCCCCTTCCGCTGTCCTCACGCCGTCCATCCGTGTCCATCGGTGGATTCGGGCTTATGCTGAGGTTTAGCTTAGCTTGTTCCAGCAGGCTCTTCGGGCGCATAATGGCTGGGAGGAACTGACGGGCTTTGCGGCGAAGCCAAGGAGCAGGCGGGAAGCCTTTTCGTCGCGTGTAGGGGGTGTATTTTGGGAGAGTCCACTCGACGGACAGTATGGGTTGCGCGCTTATGTTTGCTGGCCGTCGCTTTGCTGTGGGTGGGCGCCGTCTCATGCGGAGGACAGGGCTTCGAAGCCGGTCCCCTCGGAGCCGTGCAGGTGGCGCCCGGAGAGGCCATCCAGATACGTTCGATGCACGTCCTTACAGGGCTTGGTGACCTGGGCGCCCCGAGCCAACGCGGCGTGGCGTTGGCGTTGGCTGACTATGGCCCTATCAAAGGGCACGATGTCGAGATGGGCGCCGGCCTAGACTCGCTCTGCACCGAGGAAGGCGGACGTGCCGCCGCGGATACGGTGACCGGCGACCCCCGGGTCGTCGGCGTCATCGGCACGTCCTGCTCCGTCGCCGCCACCGCCGCTTCGCCAATCCTCAGCGAGGCCGGCCTGGTGATGATCTCTTCCTCCAATACGGCCCCTTCGCTGACCTCCGACCTTCGCGGCAACGCCGATTCCAACCATCATCCCGGCTACTACCGGACCTCCAGCAACGATCTGCATGAGGCGCGCGCGGTGGCGCAGTTCGCCTACAACGATCTCGGACTGCGCAGGATGGCGGCCATCCACGACGGCGACCCCTACACTACCGGCCTCACCGGCGCCTTCGCCACCGCATTCGAGGAGCTAGGCGGCTCGGTCGCCGTCGCCTCTGTCAGCAGGGGCGATACGGACATGGCCCCCGTCCTCACCCGGATTGCGGCGGGCAGTCCGGATGGCCTCTTTTTCCCCCTCTTCCAGGAAGAAGGCGCCCACATCGTCCAGCAGGCCGGCCAGATCGCTGGGCTTGAGGACGTCACGCTGATTGGCGGCGCGGCCCTGCTGGTCTCCGAGTTCCTGGCCATCCCCGAGTCGGAGGGCGTCTACTTCCCGGGTCCGGAGTTGAGCTTCGGCGGCAACACGAATGAGGCAACCGGCAAGGGCGGCGAGGCGCTCATCGCCGACTATCGAGAGCGGTACGGCGAGGCGCCCACATCCGCCTATCTGGCCCACGCCTACGACGCGGCCACGATGCTCCTCCGCGCGATCGACGAGGTCGCCGTTGGCGACGGAGATACGCTGTACATCGACCGGGCCATGCTCCGGGAGGCGCTGGCCGGAGTTGCCGGTTTCAGGTGTATCATCGGGGTCATCTCCTGCGACGAGTTCGGCGACTGCGGCACCGGCCGCGTACAAATAACGCACCACACCGATTCCAGCGTCACCGACATTGCGGGGCTACCCGTTGTCTACAGCTACGCGCCCTGATTTGCCAACCTGCGTCGTGGCAGGATTACTCCGCGGGGGCGTGCCCTACCGTCCCCACGTGGCATATGACGAGCTCGGAGGCCGCGGACCTACCTAATACTATAGTCGCACTAACACTGACTCGGCGCTTTCGGCCTCAAATTCAGCTTGGTCTCAATAAGATTCAGGGCGTTGCCGTAGCTAGACGTCGCGATTTTCAAGGGTGGCCAACACTCCAAGCGGCCATCTGCGGCTGTAGTAATAAGAATGAGGCAAGCATTTGGCGTCCACTTTGCGCGTAAAGAGTGTGTTGGGAAGGTCCTCATGCCGGATAGTATGGGTTGGGCTGCTGTGTTTGCTGGCCGTCGCGTTGCTGTCGGCATGTGACGACGGGCCGACACAGACGCCAACGCCCGAGCCTACACCGGCCACCAGTACCCCTACGCCGACTCCGGCCCCTACGCCAACGCCGGCCCCGACCCCAGCGCCGACCCCAACGCCGACACCGGAGCGGGTTGGCGCTCCCGCGATACGCGATTTCGGCATCGACACCCTCTGGGGGCAGCTGTTCGACAGGTTCACCACCTCCGAGCAATCCTGCATCCGCACCGAATTGGGTGATGAGCTGCTGGAGTCCGTGCTGGAACGGCGTGCTATGCCCGAAGGCGACACGCAGCGGTGGGAGGCGTCTATATTCGGCTGCCTCGCTCCGGAAACGGCCTCCGGATTATTCCTCTCCGCCCTTGTTGCGCGGATGGAGGGGCTGACCGAGGAGGCTGAAGGGTGCCTGAGAGAGTTGCTGGCGGACGCCGATGCGGCTGATATCGTTGCCGGTGCCCTGCCGGACGCCAGCCCTGCCGCCGCCACTGCAGCCTTGAAGTTTACGGTCGGCCTCCTGAGCTGTGTTCCTGAACAGATATTGTCTGGCGATGCCGGTCCCCCCGACCCACCGCAGGCGGATGTGTCCCTGCTCTGGCGCAATCCCACCGGAGGCTGGGTTGTCAATGCGCCGACCGTGGTCGACGGCGCGGTCTACGCAGGGTCTGACGACAACCACGTGTATGCCTTGGACGCGGAGACCGGAGAGTTGCTGTGGCGCTTTGAGACGGACGACGTAATAAGGTCGTCCCCAACCGTGGCCGGCGGGGCGGTGTACGTAGGGTCCAACGACAACCACGTGTATGCCCTGGATGCCGAGACCGGGGGGTTGCTGTGGAGTTACGACACCGGCGACTGGGCGCAGTACTCCCCTACCGTAAGTGGCGGGATGGTCTACCTCGGCGCACTGGCGGAGGGGGACCACAGGGTCCACGCTCTCGACGCAATGACCGGAGAAGTCCTGTGGTTTGCCGAAAGGCCGTATCCGTTCACCCCTGAGTTCACTCCTACCGTTGCGGGCGACAAGGTCTACGCGCCGGGCGGATTCGGCGAGTTCCATGCCCTGGACGCATCAACCGGAAAGGTGGTCTGGAGCTTCAATACCGGGATCCCCGTGGAATCCCCACCCACAGTCATCGGAGGAATCGTATACCTGACGGCCTTCAATACCGCCCAAGCCCTGGACGAGGCGACCGGGGCGCTCATCTGGAGCTACGGGACGGAGAGGTTGCCCGCGAGGGACTTCCCGGCCGCAGTCGCAGACAACGTCTACTACTTCTCGCCGGACGAACGCATCTACGCCCTGGACACAGCGACGGGAGAGATCCTCTGGTCATACGAAGCGGGCATGATGATCAACACCGCGCCCGTGACTGCCGGGGGCATCGTGTACGTGGGTTCCGAATCCGGCCGGTTCTACGCCCTTGACGCCGCCACCGGCGGGCTCGTCTGGAGCCGGGAGTCGATGGCCTGGGCCTTGCAGTCACCCATGGTGGCCGACGGCGTTCTGTATGCGGAGTCCAGCGATGGACACCTACGGGCGCTGGATGCGGCAACCGGGGAAGAGCTCTGGAGGTTTCAGAAGGGCTATTTTGATGGCATCCCCTCCTACACCGTCACCGGCGGCGTTGTGTACGTGGGCTCCCTGGACGGCGGCGTCTACGCCTTCAACGCTCCATTAGGAACCACAACAGAGGAGAAAGTTCTGACAATCCTCTATTGGCAGGCTCCAACTCTGCCTGGACCCTACCTGTCGGGTGGCGCCAAAGACTTGGATGCCGGAGCAATCACGTTGGAGCCTCTGGCTAAATACGACCCAGACGGCAACCTCGTGCCGGCGCTGGCCGACCAAATCCCGGCAATCGAGAACGGAGGATTTTCCCAGGACCTGATGTCGATTACCTGGAAGCTGAAGGAGGGCCTGAAGTGGTCGGATGGCAGCGACATGACGGCCGGGGATGTTGTCTTCACGTGGCTCTATTGCGTGGATGAAGATACGGGATGCGCGGCCGGGAGCTCATTTGACGGCATCGCCTCCGTGCTGGCCCTCGACAATCTCACCGTCCAAATCGCCTTCGACGCGCCCACACCCTACCCGTACCGGGCCTTCGTTGGCGCCGGAACGCCCATCATCAGCCGCGCGCAGTTTGCCGACTGCATCGGCGCGGCCGCCACGACCTGCGAGGCGCAGAACACCGCCCCGCTGGGCGCCGGCCCCTACCGCATCACCGGTTTCAAGACCAACGAAGGGGCCGTCTACGAGCGCAACCCCTTCTTCCGGGGCCCGGCGCCCTATTTCGACAGGGTGGTCCTCAAGGGCGGCGGCGATGCGATTTCAGCGGCCCGCGCCGTGATGGAAAGGGGCGAAGCCGACTACGCCTGGAACACACAAGTGGAGCCGGAGATTCTTACTCGGATGGAAGGAGCCGGACTCGGCACAGTGGTCGTCGCCTTCGCCAGCCTGGTGGAGCGTATCGTCGTCAATCAGACGAATCCCGACCCGGCTTTGGGCGACAATCGCTCCGAGTATCTGGATGGACAAAACCCCCACCCCTTCCTGACCTTCAAGCCCATTCGCCAGGCCATGTCGCTGGCCATAGACCGCAGCCGCATATTGGAGGACCTCTACGGCTTCGCTGCGGAGCCCACCTGCAATCTGTTGACCGGCCCGCCCATTTATGTTTCGACCGCCAACGACGGGTGCCTGACCCAGGACATCGAGGGCGCCAACCGGCTGCTGGACGATAACGGTGTCCTCGATACCGACGGCGACGGCGTCCGTGAATACAACGGGGCGCCCCTGCGGATCACTTACCAGACCTCGGTCAATGCTATTCGACAGGACACGCAGGTCCTCGTTCGCGGTTGGTGGCGTCAGATAGGCGTCGAGACGGAGCTGGTACAGCACGATGCCAGCGTCTTTTTCGGCGGCGGCTCCGTGGCTGACAAGGAAGCGTCGTATCGCAGGTTCTTCGCCGACGTGCAGATGTACGCTTCCGGTTCCGGCATAGACCCGCAGCAGTCCCTATCCGGCCCACTCTGCAAACATATCCCGGCCAAGGGCAATAACTGGGCCTTGGGGAACATTGCCCGCTCGTGCAATCCGGAGTACGACAGACTCTACGCCCAGCTGGAGCAAGCCCAAATCGGCTCGGAGCGGGAGGCGCTGGTAAAGCAGCTGCACGACATGGACGTGCAGGGCTATTACGAGATTCCATTGGTGAGCCGGGGCTTCGTTTCCGCACACGTGAACACCCTGAAGGGCGTTCGGATCAACGGCTGGGATAGCGAGATGTGGAATATCGCCGAATGGCGGCGCTAAGGCTAATGAGGAGAACC
Organism: Dehalococcoidia bacterium; assembly: GCA_965205385.1. Taxonomy (GTDB): domain Bacteria; phylum Chloroflexota; class Dehalococcoidia; order Lucifugimonadales; family UBA3495; genus CATOSP01. The sequence goes on along the minus strand of CBDBGS010000008.1, from coordinate 255,365 downwards.
TCAGTTTGATTCGAGGGGGAAAGCATGTCCATCCTGATTCGTGCGGCAGCGGCTTACCTTGTGTTGCTTGCGGCTGTGGTTGCCGTGAACTTTATCGTTACTCCCCTGTACCACCCGGGCGGAGACGAGCCATTCACGGTGTGGGAGATACTCAACTGGTTCATGGCGGTGGGTATGGTGATTGCCTTGGCCGGCAGCTACGTGGAAAAGCGCCGTGTCGATGGCGACGGTTCGGCGGACCTGAAGCGATACCTGGAAGCGAACGCGGTTTTCTACGGGGCAGTTGCTGTGTTCATCCTGTTCTTCTGGAACTGGTTTAGCTCCCTGTCTCCCAACAACGAGGCCGACGGACAATTTTGGGCCGTCATCGACACCCTCATGCCCATCGTGATGGGCGTAATGGGCTGCCGCATGTTCAGACACAGCAGCTGACCAAGGAACGCCGCGCAAGGTTTCTGGCAAAGTCAGTTGCGACCCTCGGTACGAGTTCGCAGTACAGTCCGCTTAGGCCCACCACCCTGACTGAAAACAACACCGGGGCCGCCCTGAGATGCAGGAAGAGGGTGGGAGATGATTCCTGACTACATGCCGAGAACAAGTACTGAACGCAAAGCGGCCCGATGGCTGCTGTGTCCCTGGGGGTTCGGTTCCCGCCGTAGCGGAAGGCCACTTCACCTTCGCTCGCGCCGCCACCGTCGGCATCAATCCGCACGGATCGTGGAACCGTAAAGACTATTTGCCCAAAGAATGCTTGACCCTAGACAGAGACGACTTAGACGAACAATTCCTCAACCGGGTGTGGGAGGAGAAAACGCGATACTTCGAGCGCAATACTCATCGGTACTTCACCATGTTGAAGCCGATCCTAAACGCGTGCGGAGTCACTTACGGCGGCAAATATGGCGCTGATCGACCCAACTTGGCCTGTTCTCTGGACCTGGTCCAATGGCCCACGGATCCTGTGTGGAGCAACCTGCCAAGGGAATGCTCAGCCGATGCTCAAAGCAAGCTGCTCAGTGACGGCGCGGCGTTCTTTGAGAAAATTCTGCAAGAAAACGAGAACATCGAATTGCTGCTTGGCAACGGCAAGACCATCGTAGAGCAGTTCGAGCGTACGTTCAAGGTGCGATTCGACAAGAGGAAGGTCGATGATCTCGGCGCTCACATCTACTGTGGGGACTTGCTGGACAAGCGATTCATCGGCTGGAGCACTTTCTTGTCGAATGCACGGATGAACAGATCCCAAGTAGCAGAGCTAGCGCGCCTGGTGGGCGAGGTGCGTTGCGAGGGCTGCCCTTAGCTGCTCCCGTAGGCCTGTCGTACGTCGTCCTCGGTGTACATATCCCCCCAAAGGTGAAGGAAGCTGACTGCGGCTTCGTCCAGAGGCTTGGCAACGAGACCCCGGACCCGTTTCGCCTCATCGCTGTCGAAGCATCTGGCGACGACGCCTGCTCCCGGGGCGAACCACAAGAGATTGCCCTTACTTGTTGAGGCGCGCGCACCTAGACGCGACACAATCCAGTTCCTCACCCTGGGTATCCAAAGACCGGTTTCTAGCGGGACCTAACGGCCGGCTGCACCCTCGACCTACTGGTTACAGTGACACCACCCACCGAAAAGTTCGCAATTCAGTCTTATTAGGCCCACCAGACTTGACGCAATCAAGAACCTTCGTGTTGAGGTTCACTCTGGTGCTGCAATTGGTACTCCGGCGGGAGCCGCGCCCTGCTCGGTCCGGCCTCCGCCAAGCATCTTTTCCCTGCCCCCATCAGCCCGCCCGCGCTGATTATTCACCCTCTTGCCAGGCTGACATGGCCGCTATCCGGCCTCCGCTGACCGTGAGTGGCGCTTCACAAGCCAGTCTGCGGCACCCTCCCGCCTCCTTCGGTATCCGGACCCGCTGCTTCCTGGCGGCTGCTGCCCCTTCTGCCAGCAGGTACGGCAGCCGCCGCAGTCCCTTGAACTGCGCAAGCCCCGGTCTTCCGTGCCTCTACGCACCCGCCCGGTCAGTCGTAACTGTAACGCCTGGGGAAAAATTGACACAATACTGGTGCACAAAAAGGCTTGAATAACACACTTATAATATATTAACCGTCTATAATAGGAGTCGGTCTTCAACCAATGAATTTTGGAGATGTTCACTTGGCGTTCGATAAGCGACTGCCTGAACTAGAGACAGCAGGCGACCCGGCCCCGACTGCAGCAGCGCCCGCGTTTGAGGCCGCCATAGCCGAGGTGCCTAGCACAAACATTCTACCCCTCCCTCACGATTTTCATCACCTTGCATCCCCGCCAAGTCCGTTTCCTACCGGAATGGACCGGCCCCACTACTACCATCACGCCGGGCGACTCCGTCAGGGTGATAGCGAGGCGGTTGAATGCTACGCTCAGCACGCTCAATATGATCGGGCAACCGGCTTATGCCTTCATTATCGCGTGGAAAACCGATGAGGGCACGGCCACCGCCCATTCCGATTTTGAGTACGTCGATTGGGCCACACAGAGCAACAACGACTTGGCAGCGGCGTATGGGCTTCCGCGGGCTGAAGTTTGACTCGGACACTTCCGGTGCAGCGGCAGTATTCGCCACCGTGAGGTCCGGCGCCGCCCGTCGCAACCAGGAGATCTGACAATGCGCGCGCTAATCACAGTAATCCCGATCATAGCTCTTATCCTGTCAATTGCTGCCTGCCAGGGAGCCGCCGGTCCCGCTGGGGGGCAGGGGCCTCACGGGCCGCAGGGCTCCTCAGGCGCACCCGGACCAGCCGGACCTCCAGGGCCCGCGGGCGCACCCGCCCTCGTGGATGAGGCCACCGTCGCGTCTCTCATTGAGCAGATACAGGAGCAGTTGGACACGGGTTATGCCACGGCGACCGTACCTCCCAAGTCGACGCCCGCCGACTACACCAAGTTCCTAGTAAGAGACGCCATCAGCAGATACGAATCGGAAGGACTGGAGGAGACCGTCACCTACTACAACACCAAGGAGAGCATCGACGGCCAGTGGTACGTCTTCATCGTCGATGAGAACCAGACCATCGTCGCTCATGCCCCCAACCCCGACCTGGTGGGCAAGCACGTCTCCCAGGCTCTGGGACCCAACTCCTACCCCACCGGGTTCGCCGTCGCCGCCTCCGCCGACCAGGACGGCGCCTGGTTCGACTACACTTACCCCAATCCCGCCTCTGGCGTTGTGCAGACCAAGCACTCCTGGGTGATCATTCACGACGGCATTACCTTCGGCTCCGGCTGGTACGAACGCGGCCCCGGCAAGTCCGACGCCCCCGCCTACACCAAGGCCTTCGTGCAGCAGGCCGCGAACCTCTACGTCGCCCTCGGCCTGGAGGAGACCGTCGCCTACTACAACACCAAGGAGAGTGTCGACGGCCAGTGGTACGTCTTCATCGTCGATGAGAACCAGACCATCGTCGCTCATGCCCCCAACCCCGACCTGGTGGACAAGCACGTCTCCCAGGCTCTGGGACCCAACTCCTACCCCACCGGGTCCGCTGTCGCCGCCTCCGCCGACCAGGACGGCGCCTGGTTCGACTACACCTATGCCAATCCCGCCTCTGGCGTTGTGCAGACCAAGCACTCCTGGTTGGTCATCCACGACGGCATTACCTTCGGCTCCGGCTGGTACGAACGCGGCCCCGGCAAGTCCGACGCCCCCGCCTACACCAAGGCCTTCGTGCAGCAGGCCACGAACCTCTACGTCGCCCTCGGCCTGGAGGAGACCGTCGCCTACTACAACGCCAAGGAGAGCATCGACGGCCAGTGGTACGTCTTCATCGTCGATGAGAACCAGACCATCGTCGCTCATGCCCCCAACCCCGACCTGGTGGACAAGCACGTCTCCCAGGCTCTGGGACCCAACTCCTACCCCACCGGGTCCGCTGTCGCCGCCTCCGCCGACCAGGACGGCGCCTGGTTCGACTACACCTATGCCAATCCCGCCTCTGGCGTTGTGCAGACCAAGCACTCCTGGTTGGTCATCCACGACGGCATTACCTTCGGCTCCGGCTGGTACGAACGCGGCCCCGGCAAGTCCGACGCCCCCGCCTACACCAAGGCCTTCGTGCAGCAGGCCACGAACCTCTACGTCGCCCTCGGCCTGGAGGAGACCGTCGCCTACTACAACACCAAGGAGAGTGTTGACGGCCAGTGGTACGTCTTCATCGTCGACCCAGACGGCTACACGATAGCCCACCATAACCCGCAGTTTCGAGGGCGTGATCCCAGCCTCCGTGTGGACGCCACGGGGTATTTCTATGGCGACGACTTACATAGCGCCACTGAGGCGGGTCATTGGGTGGACTATGTGTTGCTCAACCCGGAATCGGGCGAGAACCGTCAGAAGCACACTTGGATTGTGCGGCATGACGGACTGCTATTTGGGTCGGGCTGGTATGAGTAGTAGCAACTCGCCTCGAAACTAGGTAGCGTTCCACGATCCGGCCTTCATATTGAGACGGCCCACCGAAAAGTTCGCAATTCAGTCTCGCCGAGCCCACAGGGCAAGTATCGAACCCGCCCCGTGGTGTCTGACCCCAAGCTTGATTCGCACGGTAGTCCGGCCAGTAACGCCGCTGCATCCCGTCTAGGTCAGCCCTGCGCAGCATCCCGCTCGGCCCCGTTGTCGTCCAACAGTTCATAGGCGGCTTCCATGTGGTATTCGAAGAACGGGTTTCGGGAGAAATCGCACATGGCTCGGCGATTCTCGCAGAGCGCGAGTAGGGACATCCCCCTCTTGTTGTAGGCACAGGTATAATCCGGGGCCAGCTTAATGGCCCGGTCGTAGGCTCGTATCGCAGCGTCGTGCTGGTCCAGGCAAGCCAATGCGAGCCCTTTACGGTAGTGAGCGGTTTCCAGGCCGGGCCGGAGGCTGGTGAGCCGGTCATAGTCTTGGACTGCTTTATCGTACTCGCCCAGCTTGAAGTACGCATCCGCCCTGCTGCGAACGGAGTCCGCGTGCTCCGGGTCAAGGGCGATAGACCTCCCGAAGTCCTCCACCGCCTGCTGGTATTCGCCCATCCAGTAATAGGCTTGGCCTCTCCTGTAGTACGATTCGCTGTCCTGCGGGGCCAGCTCAATTAGCCGCTCGAAACCCCTGAAAGCCTCTTGACGCTTCCCCTGGAAATTCCAGGCGCGTCCCCGTTCGCAAAGCGCGTCGCGGTCGCCGGGGTCGGTTTCCAGGACAGTGTTGAAGTCGGTGATGGCCTCGTCGTACCTGGCGCGGCCCATGTAGGCCATTCCCCGTTCATAGAGGACATCGACGTTGCCTGGGTCAAGGTCGATGTCCTTGGTGTAGTCCGCGATTGCCATGGCGTACCGCCGGAGATTGGCATAGGCAAACCCCCTGACGGCGTAGCCCTCGGAGTTGGCGGAGTCGAGGCTGAGGGACCGTTGAAAGTCCTCCGGGGCGTCGTCGTGCTTCCCCAGGTTAAGCAGCGCGGCTCCCCGGCCGAGGAGGGCTCGGGCGTTGTCCGGGTCGAGGGAGAGTACGGCGTCGAAATCGTGGAAGGCGCTGTCGTATTCCTCCTGTTGCAACTTGGCGACTCCCCTGGAGCATCGTGAGAGGTTGTTGACCGGCTCAAGCCTGACAGCGGCGTCGAAGTCTTCGACAGCCTGGTCAAGCCCCTCAAGGTCCAGGCGGGCGCCGCCCCTTGCGTCGTAGGCGAGAGCCACGCCGGGATCAAGCGCAACGGCCCTGCCGAGGTCCTCCGCTGCCCGGCGCTTGTCGCCCAGGTCGGAGTGGGCGCACCCCCGGTTGAAGTACGACCTGGCGTCGTCGGGGTCCAAGTCCACGGCTTCGTCAAAGTCTTCAATAGCGGTGGTCAAGTCGCCCAGCCGGGCGACGCACACCCCCCGGTTGCAATACGTTTCGGGGTTTTTCGGGTCCAGGCCGATGGCAATGTCGTAGTCCTCCATCGCCAGGCCGTACTTCCCCACCTGGACACGAGCACCTCCCCGAAGGTAGTGAGCCTCGGCATTGTGGGGCTCCAATTCGATGACCCTGCCGAAGTCCTCCGCCGCCCGGCGGTCGTCGCCTAGCACCTGGTAAAGCAGTCCCCTGATGGTGAGGGCAGTGACATTCCCCGCGTCGGACTCAATGTCCGTGTTCAGGCGTCTCAGCGCCCTTTGACGCTCCTGGTGGGTCAGGCTTTCGAGCATTCGGCGCGCCGGGTCTCCGCTTCCGTCTCCCCCATACCATCCATTCCGCAGGCTGCGTTCTCGGTTCATGGATTTCCTCCGGTCCTGTTTCCTTTTCTTGGTGTCTGCTGTTGGGCCTATGGTGCGCCACGAACAGTGGCATATCCTATAATCGTACATTAGTTCTTATTGGGAAACTAGGCTAGACGGGCGGGTCCAACTCTTCCAGCAGGCGCTCAGGCAGGACCCGGGAATTAGACGGGGTACAGGCCCAACGAGGGGCTGCCCCCCGTCTTAACCACATTCATGGAGCCTGCTGGCTGTCAGTTTCAGGATTCTTCAAGTCAGCCGCCCAAGAGTAGCGAAGTTTTTGGTGTTGATTGGATAACTGATAAGCTGGTCTGGGGCCAAAACGCCAAAGACAACGCCCCGCCGGTGCGCGTCGAGAACGCCCATGCCGCCATCGTCTCCGGCGAGGAGTTCCGGCGCATCGCCCGGATGATGCACTCCCGCGCCCCGAAGAAGGTGAACCCCCGCCGCGCCACCAGCCCCTACCTGCTCAGCGGCCTGGCCAAATGCGAGACCTGCGGCAAGGCCCTGACCGCCGCCGAGGCCAAGAGCGGCAGGTACACCTACTACATCTGCCACTCCCTGCTGAAGCAGGGCAAAGGGACCTGCGACACCCCCAGGCTCAACGCCAAGAGCTTCGAGAAGCTCATCATCGAGCACCTACGGGAGAACGTCCTCACCGAGTCCAACATCCGCGACCTGGTGAAGCTGGTGGACGAGGAGATGGACGGGATCGCCCGCGAGCAGCGTCAGCGGCTGGAGACCATCGAGGGTGAGCTGGAGGAGGTCAAGCGGCGGCTGGGCCGCATCTGGCAGTTCGTCGAGACCACCGACATCGAGATGGCCGACGCCGCCGGCCGCATCCGGGAGCACCGGGAGCGGCAGGAGCAGTTGGAGACCGCCGCCCAGGATGCCAGGGCGATGCTGGCCGAGCGGCGGGTGATGCTGGAAAGCGCCGACACCATCGCCGCCTTCGCCGCCGAGATGAGCGAGTTTCTGAAGACCAGCGAGCTTACCGAGACCAAAGCCTTCGTCCGGTCCTTCGTCAAGGAGGTGCAGGTCAAGCCCGGCAAGGCGACCATCCTCTACCACATACCGACGCCGGAGGACAGTCCCATAGGGGGAGCCGACGCCGCCGAGATTGCCCTGAACGGGGGAGTTATGAATTCGGTACATTCTGGTGGGCCGTGTGGGGATCGAACCCACGACACCCGGATTAAAAGTCCGGTGCTCTGCCGAACTGAGCTAACGGCCCATGTGCTGGGGGTGGAGTCTCCATGGAGACATGAGGCGCGGTTGAGGGTGGATTGGCCCTGTGAAGCGTCCGCCTTCCTTCTGATTCTAGCAAGCCGCCCCTGATATCCGCAATAGAGGAGCCTCCCGCGAAGCGCATTGCTCCCCTAATTTCGCTATAAGGGGGCAATACCCTAACCAACACCGGCGTTAACACATTGAGAGACCAGTCCCGCCGCTCTCTACTTTAACCAGAAACCCTTCGATTCCGCTACAATAAAAGGGAGTGCACTTCGGGTCCGGAGACGTGGCATTTCCCTACTGGAAGGAGTAAAATGCACCAAAACTCCCGGAGGGCCCTTCCCTACCTCAAGGCGTTTACGGCGGTCCGATCATAGCGACTGGAGTAGATGATCCGTGGTAGCCACCACCGACGCCAATGTCCTTATAGAACGAGTTTCCGGGTACCTCTCAGAACAGGTGGCCGGCACGGTCCAGGAGGCCTACTACTTCGCCGAACAGTGCCACCAGGGCCAGACTAGGCTCTCCGGCGAACCGTATATCGCCCACCCCCTCCAGACCGCCCTCTTCCTGGCCAACCTCAACCTCGATTCCCACACCATCATCGCAGCCCTGCTCCACGACGTGGTCGAAGACTGCGAGGTTACCCTCGAAGAAATCTCCTCCAGGTTCGGTGAGGAGGTCTCTCAACTGGTCGACGGCGTGACCAAGCTGACCAGGATGGACGTCCGGTTCCAACAATCCAGCAACGGCCTCGACCTCTCCGACGAACAAGACCAGCTTTACTCCGAGAGCCTGCGCAAGATGCTGGTCGCCATGGCCGAAGACATCCGCGTCGTGCTTATCAAACTGGCCGACCGCCTGCACAATATGCAGACCCTTGACGCCCTCCCCGTTGAGAAGCGGAAGCGCATCGCCCAGGAAACCCTGGACATATACTCGCCATTGGCCCACCGCCTCGGGATCTGGGAGATCAAGTGGCGGCTCGACGATCTCTCCTTCCGTCACCTGAACGAGACCCGCTACCGGGAAATTTCCAAGATGCTGGCCACCAAGCGGGAGCAGCGGGAACAGTACGTGGAGATGGTGGCCGAACATCTGCGCCAGGAAATGAAGAGTTTCAACGTGGCCGGCGAGGTGGTCGGAAGGCCCAAGGGCATCTACAGCACCTACCAGAAGATGGAACGGTACGCCGCCCAGGGCAAGGAACTCCGCGACATCTACGACCTCTACGCCCTGCGCGTCCTGGTCAATACCAAGGAAGACTGCTATAAAACCCTGGGAGTTATCCACCAGCTCTGGCACCCAATCCCGGGCCAGTTCGACGACTACATCGCCAACCCCAAAGAAAACATGTACCAAGCCCTCCACACAACGGTCATCTGCGAGGGCGGCACTCCTCTGGAAGTCCAGGTCAAGACCTACGACCTCCACTACCTGGCCGAATACGGGGTCGCAGCCCACTGGAGATATAAGGAAGGTAAGTCCAGCGATCTGCACTTCGAAGAGAAGATGGCTTGGCTGCGCCAACTACTGGAGTGGCAGCGGGAGATGGCCGGGACCGCCGAGTTTCTGGAATCGGTTAAACAGGACATCTTCCGGGACCAGGTGTTCGTCTACACTCCCAAAGGCGACATCGTTGAGCTGACTTCCGGCTCCACACCGATCGACTTCGGCTACAAGATTCATACCGACCTGGGACACCGTTGCATCGGCGCGAAGGTGAACGGCCGCTTGATCTCCCTGGATACGGCGCTGCAAAACGGCGACACGGTAGAGATTCTTGTCTCCAAGGAGCAGCGCGGGCCAAGTCTCGACTGGCTAAATCCAAACCGCGGCTACGTCCGCTCCGCCACCGCCCGTCAGAAAGTACGCCTTTGGTTCCGCCGCCAGGCCCGCAGCTCCAACATTCAGAGGGGAAGAGAGTTGCTGCGCCGGGAGATGCGCCGGCTCAACCAGCGGTTGGACGACGCCGAAGTGCTCTCCCTCTGCAGGTACGACAGCATGGATGAACTTCTGGCCAACCTGGGTTCCGGCGGCATGTCCGAGAGCCAGTTGGCCCAGAGGGTGGCCCAAGCCCGCCAGGCAGCCGAAGCCCAAACGGAGACCCCAAAGCCTGACCTCCCCCTATCCAGCCCCAGCTCTGGCATTTCGGTCCTTGGCGTGGGAGACCTGCTAATCCGCATGGCCCGCTGTTGCAACCCCATCCCCGGCGACGAAATCATGGGGTTTATCACTCGCTCCCGAGGCGTGACAGTCCACAAAGATGGCTGCGTGAGCCTCCGCAACGAAGATGAACCTGACCGTATCGTGAACGTGGACTGGGGTGAGACCCACCATCTCTACCCTGTGCGAGTGGAGATGAGGGCATACGACCGGGTGGGCTTGCTCCGGGACGTTACAGTCCAGGTGTCGGAAGAGCGCGTCAACATCGCGTCGGTTATCACCAAAGAACTCCCCGATGGCACGGTGACCATCGAACTCACCCTGCACACCACTGGTCTGGACCAACTGGGGAAGCTTTTCTCCAAGCTGGAAGGCGTCAAGGGCGTCATATCGGCCACCCGACACCGCTCCGCTCTCCCGGCCTCGCTTCCAAGCTGAAATTGCGGCTGCCGCGGCCTTTTGGTTTGGGCTGCGGAGCCACCGCCCCGGGGACCCTTACCATGGCCCACGGCTGGCACTGCCGCGCCAATAAATTCCGGACCGCCACGACTCCGAGGAGGTCAATATGCCCGAAAGAACACCGATCAGACCCGATGGAATTTGTCCCAACCCCGCCCTCTCTCCAGGTATTCAGGTGGGGGAATGGTTGTTTGTATCTGGAAACGTGGCCAACGACGGCAGCGGCACGCTGGTAGGACCTGGGGACTGCGAAGCCCAGTCCAGGCAGGTTATGACCAACATCCAGACCATCGCCGCGGCCGCGGGCGCTTCGATGGCCGACGTGGTGAAGATCACCTGCTTCCTCACCGACGTCGCCAATTACGGGGCCTATGGGCGAGTGCGTTCCGAGTTCTTCCCCACCGACCCGCCAGCAAGCTCGACGGTGATCGTAGCCGGCTTGGTGCGCCCTGAGTACCTGGTGGAAGTGGAAGCGATCGTGCGAGTACCGGGCGGGAGTTAGCTCCCGCTTCCGGACGCGGCCCCATACAGCGCCGTGTCGGGGTGATAATCGCTCCAGGCGAACCAGAAAGCGTAGTGGGAGGGCAGCCGCTCCAGGGCAATGCAGCACAACGGCCCCTCGACGGCGCGCCCTGTGAGCCGGTCCCAGACGGTGCCAGTCTCCCGGTCCCGCATAATGGACAGGGCCTTCTCTGGCGGCAATGGCTCGAAAGACAGGGTGCGGTTGTCCACTGAGCGGTCGAATATCACTCCGGTCTCCGATTCCGGCGCGAATGCCACCACCACGTTCCGCCCCGCGAAGTAGTCGTTGACCACCTCTTCCCCGGATATGACGCGGAAGGGGTACGCCTTAGCCGAGTTCCCTTGGGATATACCTACTACCAGGTCCTTCTTGGAGAGCCGGTCGTCGGAGTTGGATTCGCCCAGTTTTCCCGCCATGTTGGAGGCGTAGTAGCGGTCATACTGGTCGGTGAAGTATCGGCCCCGTTTTTCCAGGACCCGTGTGTCGGGGTGCAGTTCGGACCACTGTCCCCAGGTGGTCTGGAGCGCGGGGACAATCTCAAGCTCGGATCCGGACAGGGGACCCTTGACTCCGCGGCTCAGGAATTGGCTCCAGAGCGTGTCGGTCTGGTGGTCGTACATCACGAGTGCGTTCATTATCAGCTTTCCCGATACACCGAAGGTATGGGTGGTCTGACCGATGTTGCGGGCATATACAATGCCCGTAAAACAGAGGGGTCACCAGGTTACCGCTATCGGCACCCCTCCTACCACGTCGTTGACGATCTCGTGCCGGGAGAGCATGTTCAGGGGATAGGCGCGGTGGTCGTCGTTGATGGAGACCGCCAATACTCGCTCATGGGGCCGCATCTGGGCGTAGGCCGCTGGCCCGTCGGCGAACTTCGGGTCGGTGATTGCCGGTATGGCGTCCCTGGCCAAAACCGTGATTAGCTCAAGGTCACGCCCCTGTTCCCGCGGAAGGCTTACCTCTTCTGACTGCGCCTTCAGCCAATAGGTGCGTGCGAAGGGCAGGCTAAGCGCCCCAATGGCCACGACGATCAGAATGCCCACCACGATGTAGCCGCGCATCTTGCTGGGGTTGCTTTCGGGAAGCATCAAGTATTCACCCAAGATGTGATTGAGGACGTGGGTGTCATGGGATGATAACCGCTAACCAAGCTCCACGATTGCTTCTATCTCAACGTCCAGGCCGTTTTCGGCCAAAGCGGTGATCTCCACGAGGGTGTTGGCCGGATACTCTCCCCGGAAGTATTCGGCAAATAGGGCCTGCTGCTGCTCACCGTGGGCCTGCCAGTCGGGGATGCTGGTAACGAAGGTTGTGATCTTGACGATGTCAGAAGGCGCGCCGCCCTCTTCGGCCACGATGCGTGTTATCCGGTCCAGTGTCACCCGCAGTTGGTCCATCAAATCTTTGCCCTGGGAATCGGTGCCCCTGGCGGTGCAACCAGCAATGAAAAGGAGGTTGCCTGCGCGCACACCCCGGCTGAACGTGGGTCCAGACGGAGCGATGTCCGGATAATTCTTCCTAACTTTTTCCAACGTATGCCTCCTATTTTCTGGCTTCAGGGACCACGCCTATAGCAATCGATACCATCTAAGCATACATCCAAAGGGGACCCCGCGCCCACTTCCAAGCCCTTTCCGCCAGGGCAATCGCATGTTACCCGGTCCTACCGACACTTCGGCCCTTGCCGGAGTCCAGAGTTCTCGGACTGCTAATTCAATAGACAGAAATGTCGGCTCCGGGCGATGGATTCTCGATTCCGCAGGAAAGATGGGGCGGCGGGAATTACGGGGGTGGGAATGGCGGGGCTATTGCAATCTACATGCTATTAACCGGGGTTACAGTAGGGCGCAGGTGGCGGGTGAGGACGAGGCGGTCTATAATTGACGGCGTGGCAACGCGGGCGTAGCTCAGTGGTAGAGCTCCAGCCTTCCAAGCTGGTCACGTGGGTCCGATTCCCATCGCCCGCTCCAACTTCCACTCCCGGGCCACCGGGGCAACTTCACGTAATTGGCGATCCCATGAAGCTGTCGGCCCAGTCTAGTCCCCCGAAGAAGACGAGATAACCTGGCGGGCTGCGTCACGCACGGACGCGCCGTCTAGGGTGGCCACAAGCTCTCCGTTTTCGGCAGTCGAGAAAGCCGAGTCTTCGTGAAACGCTGACACCAATTCGGCTACTGTGGATTTGCGGCGCTCTTCGTTGAGGCCAAGGTCCCCGGCGGTGTCGTCCGAAAGGTGCGCCTCTATTTGCTCGGTAACCAGCTCGATCTCCACCTGGGTACGCTGCAACTTTCCGATGGAGTCCAGATGTCGGCCTAAGTAGCAGCCGCCGAACTGCATAAGCTCGCACTGGCGTTCCTCATGTTCGCCCACGCGCTGGTATTTGGGCTCCAGTTCGTGCTCAGTCAGATAGTCCCGGACCTGTTGGTCCTCGGCGTCGGGACTCTCCAGATCGAAAATCATGATGACCCGGTACATGAAGAAGTCCGCGGGTTCTAGTCTGATAAACACCTGGGCACCACCTTATGGGAGGATTGAGCAACCCAGCCGCTGGCCGACAAGCGCTACCGGCCCAAAGCCTTCATGATGCGGTCAACGGTGGACGGGTCGGGCTTTATCGAGCCGTCGTCTATACCGTGCATCACGTCTACGATAGCGTCGTTGTAGGGTGTGGCGACGCCTGATTCCCGGCCCTTGCGGCAGATCAAGCCGTTCATGAAATCAATCTCGGAGTGGCGCCCCTTTTTCACGTCCTGGGCCATGGACGCGAGCCAGTTGGTATTGCCGCCCCGGGTGCTCATGTAGTCGTCCAATTCCTCGTAGACGTCGCCCTTGTCGGCCTCCGCCCATACCTGGGCTGGCTTGCCCTGCATGTCGACCACGTTTAGACCCTGGGCCAACCCCACCTGCGCGCCTTCCTTGGCCAGGTGGATCCGGATCAACCGGCAGCGCGGGTCGGCGGCCATGTCCTGGGAACCGAGGGCGGACATAGCGGAGATTGCATTTCCCATGGAGTTCTGACACAGCTTGGCCCACCGCTCGCCCCACAGGTTGTCGGTGGCGTAAGCGGCGTCGATGGAGTCCAGCATCCCCGCTATTTTCTCTGACCTGGAGGTAACCAGGCCGCTCTGCTCACCAACACGGAAGACCGTGTGGCCGTGATCGCGTCCGGGCTCGCCTCCCCGGTTCGCATGGGCCGGTTCCCAGAGAGCGACCTCAATGTGGGAGGCTATGCAACCGATCTGCCGGTCCGCTCCGACGATCTCGCCGATTGTCGGGTCGTTCCAGCAGTTCTGTATCGAGACGAAGAAGCCTTCGGGCTTCACGTAACGCTTGATGAAGTGGGTGGCCCACTCCGTATCGTAGGACTTCACTGTGATGAACGCGAAGTCGAACATCTCCGTGATGCCCTGGGCGTCGGTCAGGTGCATGGCGTTAACCGGCACCGTGAAATCACCCTGGCTGCCGCTGGCCCGCAGGCCCTTGGAGCGCATGGTCTCCACGTGTTCTGGCCACATATCTATAAACGTAATGTCGTGACCTTCCCGCACCAGAAATGCGCCGACGTAGCTGCCCACCGCGCCGGGTCCCATGATTGCAATCTTGTCAGCCACTGTCCGGTCCTCCCGTGCAACTAACTAGCGGCGGTTTCCGGATGCGCGCCAGCCAAATGTCATTCTCAATACGTTTCAACCGGGGCACACAGCCCGCAGCCTTTGGCGACAATAGTAGTGCAGGCGCGGGAATCTGGCAAGCAATAGGTTAGAGGGTGACTGTTCGGACTTGATGTGTCCTTCCTAATCCCAGCCCGTCTTTCCCGGCTTGACCCGGAATCCAGAAACCCTCGCAACCAGCAACGGTCCCTATCATTGCCATATCTGGATTCCGGCCTGCGGAGACCTTTGCGTAACCTTCCGCGACTCCCGCGAAAGCGAGAATCCAGAGTGCGCCCAGATACGGAGGACCCCCTCACCCTAACCCTCTCTCGAAGGGAGAGGGGATTATTCAAAGGTCTCCCTTCGCGGGAATGACGGGTTGCGGCGAGACATCTTAAGAGGATTATAGTAGAGACGACCGACGTGGGATTCATCCATTCCGCGTCATCATCTCTGAACAGTTACGCTAGAGGGTAACCAGCCTGGCGGAGCGGATGTGGGGAAGGCTCCTGATTTCCTCCAACACGGGAGGAGGTATGGGGTCATCGAGGCCGATGATCATCATGGCGTGACCCCGGAGGCTGAGACGACCGACCTCCATGAAGCTGATGTTGATGTTATGTCTACCCGTGATGGTGCCCACTGCGCCGATACTGCCCGGCTGGTCTTCGTTGTCCACAAAAAGCATGTAGGGGACCGACGGAACTATGTCGATCCAATAGTCGTCGATCTTGACCATGTGGGCTTCGTTTCGCATGGAAGTGCAGGCCAGGGTCAGAGAGCCGAAGGTGGTCTCCAAAGTTGCGGTGATGAGGCCCGCGTATTCCTGGGAGACCTCGTTGTACTGTTCGGTGACGTTTAGCCCACGTTGTTGCGCGAGGACCGGCGCATTTATCAGGTTGACGTGGTTGCCGGTGACCGGGCCCAGCAGTCCAGCAAGCACCGCCGACTTGAGCATCGAGGCGTCGTGCTGGGCGATCTCTCCTTCGTACTTGATCGTGACCCCAACGAACTGGCCTTCCGCCAGGCTGGTTAGCAGCCGGCCGGCGACCGACGCCGCCCTCATATAGGGGGCCAACACGGCATGGACTTCCGGCGCGACGAAGGGGGCGTTCACCGTGTTCCGGGCGGGTTCCCCGTTGAGCACCGCCAATACCTGCTCGGCAGCTTCCACCGCCACCTCTCGCTGGGCCTCTTCCGTGGAAGCGCCCAGGTGGGGAGTGGCGATTACCTTCGGGTGGTCGAGGAGTACGTTTCCGGTGGGCGGTTCCTGGGAGAACACATCCAGGGCGACCCCGGCAAGCTGCCCGGAGTCCAGCGCCTCCAACAAGGCCTGTTCATCCACGAGTTCCCCCCGGGCGACGTTGATCAACCGCGCGCCCGGCTTGATCGTCTTCAATTGGGGAACCCCGATTAGGCCGTTGGTTGAGTCAGTGAGGGGAGTGTGAAGGGTGACGAAATCAGACTCGGCCAGCAATTCATCCAGGTTCATCAGGGACACGCCCAACTGGCGCGCATACTCCGGGGAGACAAAGGGGTCGAACCCAACGAGCCGCATCCCAAAGCTCCGGGCCCTTCGCGCAACTTCCGACCCCACGCGGCCCAGACCGGCGATGCCCAGGGTCTTGTTGCGGACCTCGATCCCCATAAACGCGCTGCGCCGCCACTGGCCGCCCTTGACCGAGTGATTGGCATCGGGAATGTTTCTTGCGAGGGCGAGCATCAAGGCAACGGTGTGCTCCGCCGCCGCGACGGTGTTTCCCGTCGGCGCGTTGACTACCGCTATCCCGGCTCGCGTGGCGGCGGACAGGTCGATGTTGTCCACCCCGATACCGGCGCGGGCTATGACCTTCAGGCCGCTGCCCGCCTCTATAACTTCCCTGGTTACCTTGGTCTCGCTGCGGACCACCAACGCTTCGTACTCACCGATAACCCCGAGCAATTCTTCGGGTTTCATTCCCAGTTTGACGTCGACTTGGGCCTTGGCGCTCAACAGGTCGACGCCTTCGGAGGCTATCGGGTCTGCTATGAGAATTTTGGACATTGCGTTATTCTCATCCTCTTTCTACAGGGTGGGTCTGCAACCTCCGTGGTTTTGGTCACAGCCTATCCAATATAGCACAAGGGCCCGGACTGGCACGCCGTCTCCACAGGACGTAATAGGGTGCGGGCTCTCCCTTCCAAGATGTGAAATCAAGACCTATTCAACTCTTTTGACGTTTCGTAGTGAATGCGCTACAGTCCAAACGACCCAAAACCACGCAACCGGGCGTCTCGCCAATGCGGCGTTCATCGACGGACCGCACAGGCCGACACGGCGGACTCCCCGACAATGGGCTAAGTCATACCGAAGGCACTCATCGCTAGGGAGGCAACCCATGTTTTTGATGCGCTTTACCGAGCGGGCCTACGTAAACTACACCCCCGAAGACGTTATCAACAGTCCAAATCAGGCGGTGCGCCTCACCTTTTCCAACTCCCACTTTGACCCGCAACTTGGCTCCGAGCTGTATAACAAGTACCTGGACGAGTACGAATACTCGGAGGAAGTGGGGTTCGACGGGCTGATGCTCAACGAGCATCACAACACCCCCACGTGCCTCGGCGCGACTATGAACTTGGAAGCCGCCATCCTGGCGCGGATCACCAAGACGCCCAAGATCGTGCTCCTGGGAAACCCTCTGCCCATATTTGACAATCCCATACGCCTCGCCGAAGAACTGGCCGAGATAGACATGATCTCCAGGGGCCGCCTGGTGTCCGGATTCGTGAGGGGGACGGGTGTCGAGAGCCTGGCCACCAACACCAACCCCCTGTTCAACCGGGAGAGATTTGAAGAGGCCCACGACTTGTTGATCAAGACGTGGACCACTCCCGGCCCCTTCCGCTGGGAAGGGAAGCATTACCAGTTCCGGGTGGTCAATCCATTCGAAACGCCGCTGCAAAAGCCGCACCCACCCATCTGGATTCCCGGCACCGGCAGTCCGGAGACCCTGGTCTGGTGCGCAGAGCATCACTACCCGTACCTCTTCCTCGAGACAGACCACCAGGGGACCCAGGATATGATGCAGATCTACGCCGAGACGGCCCGGCAACACGGCTACGAGCCGGGGCCTGAGCATTTCGGTTACCTCGTGCGGATTCATGTCCAAGACACCGACGAGAAAGCCGAGGAAGTTGGCCGAGGTTATATGGAAGGTAATATTGGCGTGGGACGCATACCGCTTCCCAGGGACTATGCGTCACCTGTTGGATACGGCAGCGCCAGCCGGGACCCCAGGTTCCTCCGGCTCAGGGAGCAGATCCGCAGCGACCCCTTCCGCGTCGGAGGCCTGGACACAGCGGCTTATGACGAAATCCTGGCATCCAACCGCTGGATTGTCGGCAGCCCCGACACGGTAGTAAGCAAGCTAAGGGAGGTCCTGGCCCAGATGCGTCCTGGAATCCTGGCTGTCTGGACCAACGACGGTTCCATCAGCCACGAAGACTCCATGCGTTGCTTGGAGCTGATGGGACAGGAAGTGCTGCCAGCCCTCCGGGAGATCGGTGAGGAACTGGAGCTGACCGATCCGTTCC
This sequence comes from Dehalococcoidia bacterium, assembly GCA_965205385.1. Classification (GTDB taxonomy): domain Bacteria; phylum Chloroflexota; class Dehalococcoidia; order Lucifugimonadales; family UBA3495; genus CATOSP01. The sequence continues at coordinate 237,506 of CBDBGS010000008.1, read as the reverse complement.
AGAAGGCGCCCTAACACGACTGGGACACGCTTGTTCATCGGTCATAGTGGGAGTAGGGAAGCGGAGCCGGAGGAGATCCCTTAATGCGAGAGAGGAAATAGCATGGCCACAGAGTTCACGGAAAAGATCGTCGAGGTGGGCGGCAACAAGGTCCAGATACTGACCGGGGGCTCCGGCGACCCATTGGTCCTGTTCCACGGCGCGGGGGGCAACTCCGGTTGGCTGCGTTATGTGCAGGCTCTGGCGGACGAATATACTGTCTACCTGCCTTCCCACCCCGGGTATAACAAGTCGGAACGGCCCGAATGGCTGGAGACGATAGCGGACATGGCGTCGTTCTACACATGGTTTCTGGAAGAGCAGGGGTTGGAGGGCGCTCGAGCGATAGGGTTCTCGATGGGCGGCTGGATCGCCTCGGAAGTTGCGGTGTCCTGCCGCCACGCCTTCAGCAAACTAATGCTGGTAGACCCGGTGGGGATCAAGCCCCAGCAGGGTGAGATCACCGATATCTTCATTATCAGCCCGGCCCAGATCAACGAGCTGTTGTTCCACGATCCGACGCAAGCCCCTGAATACGACCAGCTATACAATCAGCCACCCACGCCGGAGCAGGTGGAGACCGCCGAAACCGACCGAGAAATGGCGGTGAGGCTTTGCTGGAAGCCCTACATGTACGACCCTCGATTGCCCGGTCTACTGAGCAGGGTGAACATACCCTCCAGAATCGTATGGGGGAGGGAAGACCGGCTGGTGCCGGTGGAATGCGCCGAGCTTTTCCACCAGGCCCTCCCAAAATCAGATGTCGTGATAATCGACCAATGCGGTCACTCTCCCCAGGTGGAAAAGCCAGACGAGTTTGTCCGGGTGGCTCTGGAGTTTCTGGCATGACGGACGTTTATTACTTCACCGAGATGCCTTTTGCCGAGTTTCCTGAGTCTGAGGCGGAGAAATATCCGTCGATGAGACTCACCTTCCCGAACAGCTACTTCGACCCGGGCAAGGCCCATGACCTGTTTAAGCGTTACCTGGACGAGTACCAATCCGCCGAGGAAATGGGCTTCGACGGCCTGATGATCAACGAGCACCACAACACGCCGTCTTGCATGGACGTGGAGGTGAACATCTCAGGGGGCATCCTGGCCCGCATCACTCAAAAGGCCAAGATATTGATGCTGGGCAACATGCTGCCCACATCCGACAATCCCGTCCGTCTGGCCGAAGAGATCGCCATGCTGGATGTGATCTCCGGAGGCCGCATTGTTTCAGGTTTTGTCCGGGGCATCGGCATCGAGAGTTGGGCCAACAATACCAACCCGATCCACAACCGCGAAAGGTTCGAGGAATGCCACGATCTGATAATCAAGTCATGGACCACCCCAGGGCCCTTCCGCTGGGAAGGCAAGCATTACCAGTACCGTGCGGTAAACCCTTGGATGCTTCCGCTCCAGAAACCGCACCCTCCGGTATGGGTCCCCGGAACAGGCAGCCCGGAGACGGTGGAATGGGCCGCGCGCAACCGCTATACCTACGCGGCTTTCCTGACTCCACTGGACGTGGCGAAGAACCTTTTCCAACGGTACCGGGAATACGCGGCCGAAGACGGTTGGGAACCGGGCCCTGAAAAGTTCGCCTTCATGATTTGCAGCCATGTCAACGAGACGGAGGCGAAGGCACAGGAGGCTGGAAAGGCTTTCCTGTGGCGGATGAATTACCCGCTGCGGGGTCCCCGTGAATATTGGTCGCCGCCGGGATACACGTCTAGGGCGGGAGCGTCTGCAACCGCGGCCAGGCGTCCCACACCCCTAAACGAGCTGTCCTACCAGGAGCTGCAAGAACGCTACCACCTGGTCGTCGGCGACCCTGACTCGGTGACTGAGCAGCTTCTCCACATCAAAAGCGAGTTGGGCGTCGGGTCGCTGCTACTGGAAGCCCAGGGCGGTCAACTGTCCCACGAAGACACCATGCGGTCCATCGAGCTATTCGGAAAAGAGGTAATCCCCGCCCTAAAAGACTAGACCGCCCAAACCAGAAACCGGTTTGAACGGTCTAGACCTAAGACCAGTCGCGGTAAATCCGCGGAAGCTACACCAGGCAGGTCACGGATAGCTCGCTGCAGGTGTCCCTCAGCCAGTCGACTACCTCTTGGTGGAAGGGGATGCCATCGACACGGCGCACGGCCTCAACCTCAGCTTCCGGTTGCCCGGCAACCAACACCCTATCATGTCCCGGGGCCGGTTTGGCGTTCTTCATCATCAGGAGCCATTCGTCCATCATGTCCTTGAAGCTATCGACGTCGGTGAAAGCGTCGATGCTGTAGGCCGCAACATAGTGACCGAAGTTGGGGCGTCCTGGCATTGCGCCATAGCCCACGCCGGTTAGGACACCAGCCAGGATGTCCACCACGCAAGAGAGCCCGTAGCCCTTATGGGAACCCAATTCCCTGGTGCTGCCCAGGGGCAGAAGCTGGTAACCCGCTGACTCCCGCATGGATGGGTCCACTTCTTCCATAACCGGTGTCCCTTCACTGTCGGCCATCCAGCCGGCCTCCATCATCACGCCAAGGCGGCGGGCAATGCCCATCTTGTTGGCCGCTACCGTGCTGGTAGCCGCATCGAACACGAAGGGCGGCTCGTTCTTGGCAGGGACCGCTACCGCGATGGGGTTGGTCCCAAGCACGGGCTCCGCACCAAAAGTAGGTAGCACCGACGGGGGACATGACGTCATGCACGTTCCGATCATGTCGTGTTCAAGAGCCATCATCGCGTGATAGGAAGCCATCCCCAAGTGTCGGCCGTTGCCCATGGTGACCATTCCGATCCCCACCTGACGGGCTTTTTGGATCGCGATGTCCATGGCCTTGGGAGCGATGATAACCCCGAGACCGCGGTCGCAGTCGATATTGGCCGTGCTCGGAGTCTCCCGGACAACCTTCCAGTTGGGTTGGGGGTTTATCTGGCCGCTTTGGTAGCCGGACACGTAGCTCCGCAGCATGTTGGACACGCCGTGAGTATCGACACCCCGGAGGTCCGCCACAACCAAGACGTCGGCCGCCAATCGGGCGTCCTCGGGGGTGACTCCCATCTTCTCGAAGATTGGGATGACGGTGCCCCGGAGGTCATCTTCTTGGACCATCACGGCCTCGTCTAACGGGACTCTGAATTGTGGCAGCATGGCGCTCCTCCTAATTCACTACGTATTGGTTCGTTAGCGCTTTGCGGGGGACCGGATGGGACTCCAGAATTAACCGTATTTACGGACGGAAACCGGTCCCGGGCTTCGTCGGGTGGAGTATAGCACCGGTCAACAGGTGGGGCTACCGCGCATGGTCTATACTGAGCATGGTCAAACGAATCCTTGGAAATACACTAGACGCGCACCATGCCCGAACTGGCCATAGTGCTGGCAACCTACAACGAAGCCGAGAACCTGCCGCCTCTTATTGAAGCGTTGGAAGGGTTGGGGGAAGACCTGGAGATAGTCCTTGTGGACGACAGCAGTCCCGACGGGACCTACAAGGTGGCCCAGCGACTCTCCGATCGATTCGGCAATCTGACCCTCATCCAACGTCCGGCGAAGCTGGGTCTGGGATCCGCGATGCGTGACGGCTTGGCCGCCGCGCACAAATCAGGCGCGGCGTTCACCTTGACCATGGACGCCGACTTATCCCACGACCCGCGTGAAGCGCCACGGCTACTGGAAGCGATCAGAACGGAAGGCGCAGACGTTGTGCAAGGAAGCCGGTACATGCCCGGAGGGACCATCCTGAACTGGGGCTTGGGGCGAAGGGTCTTGAGCCGGGGCGCGAATTTGCTATTTCATTGGGGAGCCGGAGCCCCGCTGGAGTCAACAACCAACTTCCGTGTCTTTTCACGGCGAGCGGTATCGGTGATTCTCGACAGGGCCCGAGGCGTCGGCTATGAGTTTGTACCGGAGGCGATGCTGGTGGCCCTGTCGGCTGGCCTTCGGATCGTAGAAGTCCCGATCACCTTCTCCGACAGGCGGTCGGGCGAAAGTAAGCTGGGAAGAGCGCAAGCGGTCTCTGATATTCTCCACAGTCTGGCCAGCGTGGTCCAATTCAGGCTGGGTGTAGGCCGGTTTTCGCGCCGCCAAGCCGGTGAACCCGGGGTTGTTGACTAGACTCCGACGTTGGAACCAGACTTCGCGCTGCTATAGCTCCGTCATTTCAGCCTTGCTATAATCGCGCCATTCCGCCAAGGAGCATTCCACCGTGATGATTCAAAAGGAACGTGCGCTCAGCATTCTCGCCAGTCTGGGAGCCCAGCCAGCGGTCGCCTACCATGAATCGGGAGTGTCATCCACCGTGACCGGACATCTTACGGACATGGATGTGCCGTTCCAGGTCGATAACTTCGGGAATATCATTGCACACATCCTAGGGAAATCCTCGGGCGTGACCCCATTCGCGATCGTTGCCCACATGGACCATCCGGGCTTTGAAGCGGTTTCGATCAGCGGCGATTACCTTGTGGGAACAGCCCTGGGTGGAGTGCCCCCCAGTAGCTTCGAGGCTGGCGTGCCGCTACAGATGGTGTTCCCCGGCGGTGAGCGGCGTTCCGCCTCTACTGCCGGTCCCCACGGAGAGGCATCGGACCGGCAGGTGTTGATATCTCTGGACGATCCCTTGGAGGTCCCCCTACCCTGCGCCGTGGTATTCGACCTTCAGGACTTTGCCCTGGACGGAGACTTTATAAGGATGCGGGCAGCCGACGACCTAGCTGGCTGCGGCTCGATTCTCTCTGCCCTAGCGGAGTTGAAGGAGCGGCCTCCGGCGGGCGATGTCTACGGGGTATTCACCCGCGCCGAAGAGATCGGACTCATGGGAGCGAGGCTAATGGCCGAGGCAGGGTCGCTGCCTCCCGATACTTTAGTCGTATCCACTGAGTCCAGCCGGACCCTGCCGGGTGCGGAACAGGGCAGCGGGCCGGTAATACGTGTGGGGGACGCGGGCTACACCTTCAATGTCGAAGCGGAGTCAGTGCTAATACGAGCCAGAGAGGTCCTGCAAGGCCGTCCGGAAGAGTTTAAGTGCCAGCGGCAGTTGATGAGCGGAGGGGTTTGCGAAGCCAGCGCCTTTTCCGTCTACGGCTACCAGGCCACCGGCATTGCCTTCCCCTTGGGCAATTACCACAACGCGGCGCCCGAGGGAAGGATCGAGGCGGAATATATCCACCTGCAGGACTACCTTGGCGGGGTCGAATTGATGGTGGAAGCAGCCCACAGCGTAGCCGACCGGGGCAATACCGCGTTCAGGGACCGGCTGCGCAACGTACCGGAGGAGACCCGCCAACGGCTCATGGAAACCTCCGGGTAGCCAACAACCCGGCGACCCTTACGCGAAGTTCCCTTTCGAGCTAAGTCAAGCACGACCGCCGCCGGGACTTGGGCGCGATGGGGGCGGGGGCTTGGGAACGTTTGGCGGCCAAGGAAGCGGTCTGTCCTTAGTCTCTTTACTGAGAGAACTCCGCATAGAGCACGTCGTTTGCTTCCCTGGTTACTCGTTCGTTTAATGCGTTGTCGGTAGACCCACATTGGTCAGCGTTGCCGTCGATTATCGCCTGCATACGCTCAAGATCATCGGCTCGGTCAAGTACGTCTTCAGGTTCCATCTCGTCTAGTCTCCGCCAGAGCCGTTTCCAATCAGTGGTCAAATTCGCGTATTGGCTACAGATCACGAAGGCTATCGCGGATTTTTTCGAAAAGTCGGCGACAAACGCGATTGCCGCTGCCGCAGCTACCACGAAATACATAACAGCGGCAACCAAATCGGGAAGATATCCCAGCAACGACACCGCGGCTCCGGTTGAGCCGATTCCAATGATTACCATGAATAGTACGTGGTAGCGCTCCATGCGAGAATGAAGACGGTCGTAATAGCGAAAATGCCTTTCCGACTCGACGATTCCGGACCAGACTTGCTGGACATGATGATCAGTGGCCATGATTCATCCTCGGCGGTTCCTCATCCATCCTGAATCTTGGACTTACAGTTCGCTAATGAACAGACCCATTACTAGGAGCTGGGATACACATTGTCGCGACATGTCGGCTGCTCGGCAAGAACAGGAACTGTAGGGCCAATCGGTTTCCAACTGACCGAGGCCTTGGCTTAGCGCGGCAACAGGGCAGCCTACAACCCGACGACCCTTACGCGGTGGTTGTTGCTGTCCGCGATATAGAGATTGTCGTCCTGGTCCAGATCGCACCCATGGGGCCGGTCCAACTCGGCTTCGGTCGCCGGGCCGCCGTCTCCCTCACCACCAAGCCGCCCGCCCGCTATCGTGGTGACGATACCGGATACGGGGTCGATCCGGCGAACAGCGTGGTTCTCCGTATCCACCACTATGATGTTGTCTTGGCTGTCGCAGCGTATTGCCTTGGGAGCGCCCCAGGTTGCGTTGATGGCCAGACCGCCGTCACCCTCGTAACCACGTTCACCGGTACCGGCAAAAATGGACATGACACCGTTGGCATCGACCCTGCGAACCCCGTTCCCTTCTCGCTCGGCGATATAGGTGTTGCCCCGATTGTCCATGCACACGGCGCGAGGACCCAGTATGCTGGCCTGGGCGGCTGGCGCGCCGTCTCCTCCGCGCACCTTCTCACCGTTGCCCGCGAAGGTCGTTATGACGCCGCTGACCAGGTCGAGGCGGCGGACACGCTGGTCTTGAATATCGGCTATCAACAGTCCGCCTCTTCCATCCAGGAAGCAGTCGTTAGGCTCCTGCATCATCGCCGCGGTACCCGGGCCGCCGTCCCCGCTGTAGCCCGCCTCGCCGGTCCCGGCAACGGTGGTAATGATGCCGGTGGACGCATCGACACGGCGAACGGCGCAGTTTAGGCGGTCAACGATGTACAGGTCGTTGTTCCGGTCGATTCTAATGCTATAGGGCTCGCTCATCTGGGCGAGGACCGCTGGCCCGCCATCTCCCGCATAGCCAAGCTCGCCCGTCCCGGCAATGGTGGTGATCGCTCCGGTCTGAGCGTCGACACGGCGGACACAGTGGTTGCGGGACTCGGACACAAACATGTTGCCCTCGGAATCGAAGGCGCACATGAAGGGTTCACGCATAAGAGCGTCAGCGGCTTGCCCTCCGTCCCCGGAATATCCGGCCTCTCCCGTGCCTGCTACCGTGACGATTATACCTTTGGCGAAATCCATCTATCTCACCTCTGCTCCGGGCCACTGGCGACGTTATACCAATCAAGTATCTGGCTGCCGGTCATAAACACGGCCCCTTCGAACTGCTGAATGTAGTCGAAGATCATGTCGAAGTACTTTGCCCGGTGCGGGACTCCCGTGATGTAGGGATGGGTCGAAATGGCCATCACCCTGGCGCTTTCGGCCCCTTCCCGGTAGAGGGTATCGAACTGGTCACGGGTCCGCTCGAATATCTCCGGCGACTTGTGGTGCTGGACGGCGTAAATGGGTATATCGTTCAACTCCAGGGTATAGGGAATCGACACCAGACTTCCGCTGTTGACCTTCATGGGGTAAGGCTGGTCGTCGTTGCACCAGTCGCAGATGTATTCGATCCCTTCCTCGGCCAGAATATCGGGCGTGTCCAGGGTCTCGGCGAGTCCGGGGCCCATCCAGCCGCGGGGGGCCGAACCTGAGAACTCCTGGATCGTGCTGATCGACCGGCGGATGACATCCCGTTGGTCAGTCTCGGCGTTTAGAACCCGCTGCTGGTACCCGTGGCCCAATAGTTCCCAACCGGACTTGACGCACTCCTCTACCAGGTGGGGATAGGTGTGGCAAACAGCGGCGTTGAGGCTGACCGTCGCCGGGATTCCGTGGCGGTCCAATACCCGTTTCAATCTCCAGAAACCCACCCGCATACCGTAGTCGTACCAGGCGTAATTGGGGATGTCCGGCACCACGCTGCGCCCTTGAGGGACTGGGAGAATGCTGCGGGCCATGGGCTCGTTTATGTCCCATTCCTCCACGTTGATGATCACCCAGACCGCGATGCGGGCGTTGTTCGGCAACGTGAGTTTAGGACGCTCGAATATGTTCGAGTAATCAGACCTGGGATTGGGCACGACGCCTCCTATTCCCGAACGGCTGTTACAGACCCAGCGCCTCCATACCCAGCCGGGACAAGTCTTCGTCCTCCTGGGCGGCCAGACCGCTTACGCCAATAGCTCCGAGCACCGCACCAGTGGAGGGGTGGAGCACCACCACCGCGCCCTGGGCGGACACTAGGTTGGGGTTGCCCATGTCGGCCACGGTGCGGCCCTGACTCTTCAATCGTTCGGCGTATACCGCCGAATCGGCCCCGGACAACGCGGAAGTGTAAGCCTTGCGTACAGCGAAGGTCTGGGGGTTGGTCCGGCAGCCGTCCATCCTGGCGTAACTGAGCATGTTTCCAGCGTCATCCACGACGGCGATGGCCACCGGCCGGTCCGGTTCCTGGGTAGCCTTGTCCAACATTGCGTTCATGGCCCGGCGGACTTGGTCCAAGCTAAGCATCGGTTTGTCGTACATGGGAACCCTCCAAAAAGCCTCAATCGGTGAGCCGGAGATGTTTCTCCCGCTATTCTGGCGTAAACTCGAAATACACAACGTCCGCTTCGTCAGTCCGCCGCAGGTCTTCGGGGTCGATCTTCAGACCAACCACGGCTGCAACCGACGATTCCCCGAAGACCGCTTCTAGGATATTCGCAGTCTCGACGGCCCGGCCTATGTCGGCCTCGCGGACCTTGTGGGAAGCTTCTACCGCTACCCACAAAGGAGTGCGGCTCTCCTGGCTAACCCCCCTTAGGATGAGGTCGGCGAGGAAAACACGGTCCATCCGCTCTCCGTCGATGGCGCCGCGGTCCATCGCGTCTTCGATCGCATCCCGGAATTCCGGCTGAATGCCTTGGACCGGACCTATCACAATCTGGGCCCGCCGCAGCCCGAATCTCTGACTCACGCGGGGTATTATCTTTCTGTGAAGAGACGTATCGAGCGCGACACCCTTCAGATACCTTACATCAACCTTCATTCCCGCCACGTCTCCTTTCAAAACTGCCACGTCCTCTTTGAGGCGCGAGACCTCCGTTTCCAGGCGATCAAACCGGGTGTTGGCAGACTCGATGAACCTGGCGAGTGTCTGGGGGACCTCCAGCAATTCCCGGGTGAGGACCCGCGCTCGAAGCACTTCGGCCCACTCCGGGTTTTCGTCCAGAAGCCGGATCAAGTCTTCTGTGTTGTTGATAGTGGTCATGGGAAACGCGATGACGCTGAATCGTTGTGTAGAGGCTAGTATACACCCGGCGCGCATGTCGGAGACCCTTCCTTGTCCCCCGATAGATTTGACCTCGTCCATTCCTTGAGCAACATGACCCCGCGTTGACAGGTCTGAGGGCCCGACTTACACTCGTTTCAGTTCGACCTCCGTTTAATCCCGTTGGCCACTCCAGGAAAAAGGCGCTTATCATAGCCATGTCCACTCAGTCAATTTCCGACGCAATTGAGTTAATGTTCGAGTCCGGTTGGACCGACGGGCTCCCTGTGGTGCCGCCCACCGGAGACCTGGTCCAGAGGTTCGTCGATTACACCCAGCGGGACGCCGCCGAGCTGATCGCCGAGGTGCCGCCTCTGGGCGGAAAGGCCACCATCGAGCGCGTGGCGGCCAATGCTGTCATGGCCGGTTGCTTGCCAGAGCACATGCCGGTAATCATCACCGCCATCGAAGCGATGGTGGACGACCGGTTCAACCTTCGCGGAGTCCAGTGCTCCACCGGCATACACACCCCATTGGTCATCGTCAACGGCCCGCTGTCCAGGGACTTGAAGATCAATTCCGGGTATAACTGCTTTGGCCAGGGCTGGCGCGCCAACGCCACCATCGGCCGCGCAGTCAAGCTGGCGTTGGTCAACCTGGGAGGTGCGATTCCGGGAGAGACCAACAAGTCAACTTTCGGACACCCCGGCAGCTACACCTACTGTGTCGCTGAATTCGAGGACGCCAACCCCTGGGAACCCTTCCACGTAGAAGCGGGGTTCGACGCGAGTGACAGCACCGTGGCCGTGTTTCCCGGCGAAGCGCCGCACAACATCATGTACCATGCGGCCGACCCAAGGGATTTCCTTACCGTCCTGTCTGACAGTATGTGCACATTGGGCAACGTGCAGATGTACGTCATGGGCAGCACCCTGGTGGTGCTTGGACCGGAACACGCCCGGATGTTGTCTCAAAACGGGTGGAGCAAGAGGGACATTCGCGCGTTCATATTCGAACACGCCAGGAAGCCGGTGTCACTCCTGCGGCACGGCGGCCCTCCCCAGGGAGACTCCAACCGGGGTTTCCTTTGGCCCAAGTTCATCGATCCCGACGACGATGCCCAGCGGGTCCCCGTGGTGCGCCGCCCCGAAGACATCAACATCATGGTGGCCGGAGGCCCGGGCGGCCCCCATTCCGCCTACGTACCAGGCTGGGGTTCGCGATTAGTCATCAGGAAGATTCAACTCCATTAAGGTGAGGACCATGGTCAGAATGCCCACGCCCGGAATCCAGGAACGGCTGCGAGAGCTGGACATCACCCTGCCTATAGACGAAGAGGCTCTGCACCGGTGGCGGCCAGCCGACCGTCTCTCCGGCCTTCAGGGCAAGGTCGGCGGCTTCCTGGGAAACCGCAAGGGCAACGCCGACTCCCTTCTGCTGGGAATAAAGGAATTGCTGGACAAGCAATTCGAACTTAGCGATACGGTAGTCATGGACAAATTCATATATTCCAGGCCCGCCGCCGAAAGCGTAATAGACGCACTCGCGGCCAGATGCGATTTCGTGGTGACCGCCATCGCGGATTGAGGCTCCTGCACCTCGTGCAGTGTGCACGACGCGATGACCCTGGAAAACCGCGGCGTACCCACGGTGGTTGTCTGCACCGGGCCATTCATCGACTCGGCCCACCTTCACGCTCGAATGCTGGGCCGCGAAGGGTTCCAGCCGGTGGTCATTCCCCATCCACTGGGAGGTCTCAAACCCGAAGGGGTGATCGACCGGGCCCGGGAGGCGGAACAACAGATAGTCACCGCATTGACCCTTTAGACCGGGTGAAAATGGCATCCCCGGTAGAACGCACCCCTGCACATTCAATCAGGAGGTAGCGCTGCTATGGCAACAGTAGGATCCGGGAAATACACTTACGAACTGGTGGAGGACTGGGCAAAACTGCCCGAAGGCTGGACTCTGGGACAAACGGCCATCGTCACTGACTCGGAAGACCGAGTTTACCTGTTCAACCGCAGCGAACACCCACTGATCGTGCTGGACAAGGATGGCAACTTCCTGACGTCGTGGGGTGAAGGCGTCCTTACCGCCGCCCACGGCATGTTCATCGACGGCAACGAAAACATTTACCTTCCAGTCATAAACTCCCACGTGGTGCTGAAATACAGCTCTTCTGGGAACCTGCTCATGACCCTGGGGGCTTGGGACCAGCCCTCTGACACCGGTTGGTCGGGCAATGCGTCGGATACAGTCCAGCGGGCTGCCGGACCCTTCCATCGGCCTAGCGACGTGGCCATTTCGCCAGACGGAGACCTATATATCTCCGACGGCTACGGCAACTCCCGCGTCCATAGGTTCTCCGGAGACGGGGAGTTGAAGTTCTCCTGGGGAACACCCGGCAAGACCGAGCCGGGGGAGTTCCACGTACCCCACGGGGTCTGGGTCCATACTGATGGCAGAGTGTTCGTCGCCGACCGCGAGAACAACCGGATGCAGATTTTCACGCCGGATGGCGAGTTCCTAACCCAATGGACCGGACTCTCCCGCCCTTGCGACATCTACATAGACCAGGATGAGACGGTCTTCGTTCCTGAGTTGGACGCCTTCATGAGCATCCTGAGCATCGATGGGACGCTCCTGGCGCGTTGGGACGGCCCCGGCGGCGTGGGAGCACACGCGGTCTGGCTCGACTCGCGCGGCGACATCTACCTCAATCAGAACCTGGAGGGGCAGCGGCTTCTTAAATACCGGAAAGTAGCCTAGATTGAGTCCCGGTCTTAACTAAGCCAGTCCCCTGACAACATCCGCCGAGCTGACCACGACTGCCTGACGGGGGAAGACCTTTTCCATGAGCAAGGCGTGGACTTCCTCGTCTCGGTCGGCGCAGCCATCCTCCACAACTATGAGGCGGAAGTCCGCGTCGGCGGCGTAGCGCACCGTGGACAGTATGACGCCGCTGGTGGCGTGCCCCATCAGGACCAAAGTATCTCGGCCCTGGGCGCGAAGAATCATGTCCAAGTCCGTCCCGTAGAACGCGCCCACGCGGTGTTTGACCACTATTGGTTCGCCCGCCAGCGGCGGCGCCGATGGATCTATCAAATCGGCGGGGTCGGCTGGCGGTTCCAGTCCAGAACTCTTTCTGGCGCTGAAAGTCAGGTCGGAATCGGACACTTCGGGATAACCCGGCCTGAAGTTCACCACTATATAGACGACGAATACGCCCGCGCCCCTCGCCGCGTCCAGCACTTCCCGCGCCCGGTCGAATGTGCCGCGCCGTTGCACCACAGGATTCTCGCCCATGCTGTCCCGGTGAAAGTCCGCCATCAGCAATGCGGTCCTGGCCGGTTCGATATGTAATTCACCCATTTGGTCCTGCCCGCTGGTTGAATCAAGCTCTCATGTCATGATGAAGTCACGGCCAAGCGGCGGTCAAGTCATGGTAGGGTCTCAGTCAGTTCGTGCTGCACGCTTTAACACGCCGGGGGGTTATCGCCAAAGGCCCCACGCCCTATACTGAGTGGGAACTCGGCACAGCCACCACCAGGAGGGAGCAGGATGGAAGCCGGTTACCAGGTCGGCCAGGTTGTTATCCAAGGAAGCTTGGACCTCCAACAACAGTGGCGAGACCAGTTGGAACAATTCCGCGGGGCCCGAGACGTAGGCTTCGACACTTATTGCTGGGCCCACCACTACTTGATCCATCCATTTCAACACTTCCAACCCCTCCCTGTGCTGGCTCGGCTGGCTGCGGAACCGGGGGATATGAAACTGGCCACTTCTGTGCTGCTGCTGCCGCTGTTGAATCCCGTGGACGTGGCGGAACAGGTCGCCACAATCGACCATATCAGCGAAGGCCGTCTTATCCTCGGACTGGGTCTGGGTTACCGTCCCGAAGAGTGCGAGGCCTTTGGTACCCGGATGTCCCAACGAGGGGCAAGACACTCCGAAGCCCTGGAGTTGATGATCAAACTTTGGACGGAGGAGGAGGTCACCCACCACGGCCGCTACTTTCATGTCACCGAAGCGCGGCCTACCGCACAGACCTTCCAAAAACCGTACCCCAAGATTTGGTTGGCAGCCATGAGCGATCCGGCAGTTCGGAGGGTGGCGAGGGAAGGGCACGTTATGTATACGGGTCCTGCCCAGCCCTATCCCACGATCCGGCGGCAGATCGAGCTGTACCAGGATACCCTTCAAGAATTCGGACAACCGGACCCCGGTGAGATGGTAATTGTCCGGGAATTCTTTTGCTCCAACAACCGCACCGAAGCGATGGAAAAGGCCCAACGGGGATTCGAGCGCAAATACGCTGAATACGCGGCCCACGGCCTGCATGGTTCAGACCCAGAGTTGACCGAGAAAATAACCGGCGACCTGGAAACACTGATGGACGAGACGTTCATCGTAGGCAGTCCTGAAGAGTGCGTCGAGCAGATTGCCCGGTACCGAGACCTGGGATTCACCCAAATCGCCCTCCGCCTTTTCTACCCAGACATGCCCCAGAAAGATGTGCTCGAACACATCGAGCTTGTTGGCCGGGACGTATTGCCCGCCGTCCACGCCCTATGACTCCGACGTACTTGAAGCGATATTTACCCAGAGGTTCGACAACATACGATCTCAGACGCGCCGCCTTACGGGATGTCAGGCGGCGGAATAAAGCGTCATATTTGGCTTAGCGAGGTTGAGTAAATGAGCGACAAACTAATCGGCGTTGCGGTAAACGGCGCGAAGGCACTGGATGTCCACGCGACCATCCAACAGGCTGAAGGACATGGGGTCGGCGGCGCGTGGTTGACCACCGGCGGAGCGCGGATCGACAGCCTCACCGTGTTCGCATCGGTGGCGGAGAAAACCAGCAGCATAAAGATGGGAACGTCCATCGTCCCCACATTTCCCCGCCATCCCCTGGTCGTGGCGCAACAGGCACAGGTGGTTGACCAGTTGGCTCCTGGCCGGGTCCGCGTGGGCGTAGGACCCAGTCACCGCCCCAGCATGGCGGCGCTGGGCATCCGGATGCAGTCCCCGTTGGGGCACCTTCGAGAATACCTGCATATCTTGAAGTCTCTGCTTCAGAAGGGGTCGGTGGACTTCGACGGGGACCACTACCAGGCCCATGACTCCATCGCGGGCCCGCTGAACATTCCGGTAATGGCGTCGGCCTTGCGCCAGGGTTCCTTCGAGCTTTGTGGAGAAGTCGCCGACGGGGCGATTAGCTGGGTCTGTCCCAGGGCATATCTCCGTGACTCAGCTCTCCCCGCTATGCAAAAGGGGGCCGACGCCGCCGGACGCGCGGTCCCACCGCTCATCGCCCATGCCCCGGTCGTGGTCCACGACAACTTCGACGAAGTCCGCACGGCTTTCAGGGAGCAGTTCGGGAATTATCCCCGGCTCCCCTTCTACCGGAGGATGCTCATCGCCGCAGGCTATCCCGAGGCCAGGGATTCAATGTGGAGCGACGCAATGATCGAAGGTCTCGTAATTTGGGGGGACGAAGGCGCGTTCGAGCAGAGGCTTCAAGAGATTTTCGCATGCGGGGCGACCGAGGTGTTGGCTTCGCCGATTCTAGTGGGCCAGGACCGGGACGCCTCCCTGGACAGGACTTTGGCCATGCTGGGTAAGATATCCAAACAAGTAGCCGCTTAGGAGGCCCCGTTGAGCTTGCCCGAAGGTAGCACACTTCAATTCACGGACGATCTGCGCATTTGCCGCGTTTTGAACGGAATGTGGCAGGTGTCAGGAGCCCACGGGCCGATTAACGCCGAGGCCGCGGTCCAGGGCATGATCGGTTACCACGACGACGGTTTTACCACCTGGGACCTGGCCGACCACTACGGTCCGGCGGAGGACCTGGTAGGGGAGTTCCGACGGCGGCTGATCAACTTCGGAGGACCGGAGGAGTTGGGGCGAGTCCAAGCGTTCACCAAGTGGGTTCCCAGACCCGGACCAATGACTCGCGCCATCGTCGAGGAGAATATCGGCATCTCCCTGAGACGAATGGACGTCGAGACCCTGGACCTGATGCAATTCCATTGGTGGGACTACAACAACCCGGCTTACCTGGACGCCCTGGACCACATGTCCCAGATGCGGGACGAGGGTAATATCAGGCACCTGGCACTCACGAACTTCGACACCGAGCATCTGCGGACCATCATCGACCACGGGACCGCCATCGTCTCCAACCAGGTCCAATGCTCGCTGGTGGACATGAGACCCGAGGTCAACATGGTCCCCTATTGCCTGGAGAACGGCGTTAAATTGCTGACCTACGGAACGGTTTGCGGCGGCTTGCTTACGGACCGGTACCTGGACCAACCGGAGCCGTCGCGCGGCGACCTGACCACCGCCAGCCTGGGCAAGTACAAGCAGATGGTGGACGCCTGGGGCGGCTGGGAGCTGTTCCAAGAGCTTCTCCGCGTTCTCCGCGCGATAGCTGACAAGCACGGCGTCAGCATCGCCAACGTGGCCGTCCGCTACATCCTGGACCGTCCCGCCGTGGCTGGAGTTATCGTCGGCGTGCGCCTGGGGGTGAGCGACAACCGGACCGAAAACGCCCGGGTGTTCGGCTTCAGCCTGGACGAAGAGGACTTAGAACGCATCTGGACCGTCCAAGCCAAATCGCGGGACCTGTACCGAAGCATCGGCGACTGCGGCGACGAATACCGTCGGTAGAGTAAGGAGCTACATTTGACTTGGTAGTATCCGCTGAATCCCCATGACGGTGACTAGCTCATGGTCATACGTGAACCAAATCCTTAACCGGGGAGGCCCTGTATATATCGCCGCGCACATTGGCAGTCCACTCGAGCCCCGGCTCAACTCAAACAACTCCGGTATTCTAGCAATCGTGAACTCTAGCCCGCGGAGTTTGTCGTCTAGAGTACTCCTGTCTGGATCTATATCACTAGCCAATTGTTCATATATATCTAGGTAACGGACGTCTCTAAACTAAAGCCAAGGTGGAATCTACATTTGCGGGGCGATGAAGATTGGCTCAGGCGCCACAGGTGAAGCTCTTCCACCTGTACCTGGAGGGTGGTCCGGCGCCGCCGATGACTTCCTACATATGCGTATTTCACCTTGGTATTGGTTTAGGAATCTGAACGCCGTTGCCGCTTAGATAGGCCATCTGTGCATGTCGGCCAATCTGAGTCCCTCGTCGATCACTTTTTCGTCTGCCGACTGCATCCGTACAAAAACGGTGGAATAAGGGATCGAGACATGCCTACCGGCTGCTTCGCCCTCCCGAATTGCGGCCTTCCAACCTGGGAATCTATGGGCGAGGTCACTGGCTTCATCCGCGGTTGTATCTCGTAGCGCAGCAATCACTTGGTCGACTAGCCGCAATTCGTTTTCTGAGAAGACGCTTAAGTCAGGCTCCCGCCGGGCAACAATTCGTTCCTGGGCCCCCATTTCTTCCAAGGAGCAGTCTTGCTCTTCTATCATCTCCTGCTTGATTGGAACAAGTCGCCTTGGGGCCGGTCCAAATGCCAACGCCATGTAGTCGGCCCCGGTAATAGGCCTGTCCAGATCGCGATACGCCAGAAAATCGCTAAAAAAGAGCTGCTTGTTTAATTTGGTAGCTCCCCAGAAGATATCGTCCTGGCACTTGGTAGCGATGTAGAGGATAAGCTCCTTGAATTTTCGTTCGTCGAACTCTGTTTTCTCCGTCTCTTCTCTCAATCGGAACGCTCCTCTCGCGGTCACCGCATCATAGGGGAGTCTAATCCCCAATAGGACCAACAGATATCAGGCAGATTCATCCCGTGGGCTTACTTTGACCTCTGGCTTCCCAAATATTACCATTGTGACAACTGGGCAACAACGACTCCCTGTCAGGACCGGATTAGACGAAGTCGTGGGCTTAACGGTCCGTAACTCTAAAGAATGAAGGACATATCTAATGGAAATCGGAGTCATCTTCCCCCAGACTGAAATCGAGGCGGACCCAGGCGCCATAAGGGACTTCGCCCAGGCGGCGGAAGACCTGGGCTATGACCATATCTTCATCGCGGACCATGTGCTGGGGGCCGAGCCGTCTTTCCATCAGCACCCTTCCCTTGGCACCTACAACCACAAGAGTGTCGTCCACGAGTCCTTTATCCTGATGGGGTTCCTGTCCGCCATCACCAAGCGGGTAGGGCTGACTACGGGCATCCTCATCTTGCCCCAGAGGCAGACCGCGTTGGTTGCCAAGCAGGCGGCGGAGATCGACGTGCTCAGCGGGGGCAGGTTGAGGCTGGGGATCGGCGTGGGTTGGAACGCGGTGGAGTTCGAGGCCCTTGGGGAAGAGTTCCGCAACCGGGGACGGCGAAGCGCGGAACAGATCGAGGTGATGCGCGCATTATGGACTCAAGAGGTCGTCGATTACCACGGCCGCTGGCACGACATCACCCACGCCGGGATAAACCCGTTGCCAGTGCAGCGGCCAATTCCGGTGTGGATAGGCGGCGGAAGCAGTGCCGATGCCAAGCTGTCTGAAGTGGTGCTCCGGCGGATCGCGGCCATCGCCGACGGATGGTGCCCCAACATCACAACCGACGACGCCGGGAAGGCCACGATTGAAAAGGTCCACGGGTTCGCCCGTGAAGCAGGCCGCGACCCGGCGACTCTGGGGCTGGACGGTCGCATCCGAGTCTCCGGCCTGCAACCCGAGGAATGGCTGGACGAGGTCAAGGCGTGGGAAGAGATGGGCGCGACTCACCTATCCATTGAGACCCGCAGAGGCGGCATGACCACAGCGGAGGAGCACATCGAAGCCATCCGCAGGTTTAAGGAAGCTGTGGCGTAGGGTTTCCTTCAGGGCTCGGACCGGCTCTAGAGCAAGAGTGCGCCTCGCGCTGCGAACTATTCATTCAGGTCTCCAAACGCTTGGTTTACATCGTCCAATTGTAGCCGGTGGAATTGGTCACGCGAAGGAGGTCTCGAAGTCGCACTGGTTCTTTTAGTAATGCTAGACTTGGTATCACGGACCATGGAATGAGGTAAAGCAGATGACCACCGATTGGGCAGACCAGGATCCTGACGAAGTCGAGGGAATTGGCTTTGACGAAGACGCATCTTGGGGAGATTATCCGCTTGACACTCCGATGATCCGAAACGAAAGCCGAACCGTTTACGATGTTTTGCGCCGGATTGATCGCGAACAGTTCGTGTTAGACCCTGATTTTCAACGAGACTTCATTTGGAATGATGTCAAGCAAAGCAAATTAATTGAGTCGGTCCTGATGCGGATTCCATTGCCGGTCTTCTACCTAGCAGAGGATGCAGAAGGTCGTATGGTTGTAGTAGATGGACTGCAACGTCTGTCAACTTTCAAAAGATACGTAGATGGTGGACTACGTCTGAGGCTCCTCGATCATCCCGAATTGAACGGAAAGCTGTTCGCAGATCTTTCACCTAAACTGCAGAACAGGATTGAGGATTGCAATCTGACTCTATACATAATCGACGCGAAAGTCCCGGAACGCGCACGTTTAGATATTTTCGAACGTGTAAATAGCGGGGTGCCTCTAACTCGTCAACAGATGCGGAATTCTCTCTATATGGGGCCGGCTACTCACTTTCTCAAGGAAGAGGCGCACACTGACCTTTTCTTGGAGGTCACTGGAGGTAGTCTACGCTCGTCGACTATGAGGGACCGGGAATTTGTGAATCGCTTCTGCGGGTTCCAACTCTTCCCTCTAGAGGAATACCGGGGAGAGATGGACGATTTTCTGGCGGATACTCTTCTACGGATGAACAAACTCGAGCAGCCAAAGCTTTCTCATTTGTCTTCCCAGTTTAGGACCGGTCTACACAATAACCTGATAGTGTTTGGAGAACATGCGTTTCGAAAACACACCGAGATTCAAACGCGGCGAAGTGTAATTAACGCGTCGTTATGGGACGTGATGGTCACAGGGCTTGCACGTATTGAGAGTCCAGTAGTTGAAACCCAAGCTCATTTCCTACGACAGGCGTTTTATGCACTAATGGACGACGACGAATTTATAGCATCGATTACGTATGGCACCAACGACACCAGAAGGGTTCGGCATAGATTCGAAACGGCTACTTCGATGCTTGAAGAGGTGTTTGGTGCTCGATCAGCTTGAACTCAGGCACTTCAAATGCTTTGAATTGCTCAAACTTCCACTTGCCCCATTGACACTGTTGTCTGGAACCAATGCTTCCGGCAAGTCATCGGTTCTCCAATCTCTCGTCCTGTTGCACCAGACCATGCGCGAGCACGAATGGTCAACGCGCATTAGGCTCAACGGCAATGTGACCAGGTTGGGGACCGTAAGCGATGTGGTCGACCAGGTGAAGGGAACGAACCATTTTGAAATCGGCTTGATTGACGAAGATTCGAGTTGCTACTGGTCTTTCGTTGGTGACCGTGGTGACATGTCCATGCAAGTCGATAAAGTGAATGTGAGTGGCACAATAACCGACGGTCCCCTCATCCTCCATCACCTGCTGCCGAATCGTGCAGAAGAAGCAGCGATGTCTTTAGTAAGCCGGGTTCGAGACCTTACCTACATCACGGCTGAAAGAGAAGGACCGCGCGAAATCTATACCCTGGAGGACCAGCACGCCGTCTCCGTAGTGGGGCCGCAAGGGGAAAATGCGGTCAGCGTGTTGTACCGAGGCCGAGACGAACGCATTACCGAGGAACTCACGATGGAAAACGCTCCCCCAACCTTACTACGGCAGGTCGGAGCGAGGTTGGAGACTTTCTTTCAGGGTTGTGCCGTCGATGTGCAGCAGATCCCCAACGCTAATGCGGTAACACTGGGAGTAAGGACTTCATTAGAAACAGGGTTTCTCCGCCCTGTTCACTGTGGGTTCGGCATAACCCAGGTTCTCCCCATCATCGTCGCCGCACTTTCGGCAACCAAGGGTAGTATCTTTCTGATAGAGAACCCCGAAGTACATTTGCATCCGGCCGGCCAAGCCCTGATGGGGCAATTCCTGGCCGACGTTTCACGCTCGGGAGTTCAGGTGATAGTGGAAACCCATAGCGACCACATATTGAACGGCGTCCGCCGGTCGGTCAGGTCGGAGCGAATTCCCGCCGAAGGAGTAACGATTCACTTTTTCAGGCAGCGCACCCCAGAAGCGGTTCAGGTCTTGAGTCCAACCTTAGACAGTTCCGGCAGCATCGACTTTTGGCCCCAGGGATTCTTCGACCAATTCGACAAGGACGTGGACTATTTCGCTGGATGGGGTGAGTGAGTGGAGCTCCTGCTCAATGACCTGTCGATCCACGGGCAGTTTCACGATGTTGCCGAGTTCCAGAAATCCGTTAGCCGAATCGTCGACATGCGGAGAGCCGCGCAAAGGTTTGGCCGGGACTTGCATTGCCACAGGAACACCGTTAACAGGCCGATTAACCCATCGGCTTCGGTGTTCGAGGCCCTCCAGACCTTCACCCGTGACCAGAAAAGGGCACTGTTGACGTGGCTAACGCAACATGGGCCCTTTTGGGAGGATACGCTCGTCCATGACCCCAACGAGTGGCTGGAACTTGGAGATGATATCGTAACGGATACAGCAGTAGGCGAGGCTGCCTACTGCTCCACGACCGGCATTGATCGTCGCCTAGTGAGCCTAACCCCATCGACATGGGAATACTCGCCAATCCCGGTAACCATGTTGGGTGACACCCGGACTGTCATCACGGTCAACAACTATTGGACAGTCCCTGAACTAGAAAATGCATTGAGGGAAGCGGATCCGCCCATTACCTCGTGGAGTCAATTGGAGCGTGTATCTATCTTCCGGTATCAACGGCTGAAGTTCTCTGGGGATGCCTTCGAACCTTTGAGGGGTCTTCCATTCTCTCATACAGCGGCCGAGTACATAAAGAGTCGGTTGCACACGTTAAATGATGTGATGGGATGTCGAGACGAGTCCGGTAATTTTACACCAGAGGCAAGGCCCATTCTCGATGCCCACCTGACTAGAGGCAGTACTCAGTTTTCCGACTCCTCAACAGAAGAAAAAGGGGGTTTCAGGAATGAACTAACCTTCCCGCATCCAGACATCACCGGGGAAACTCTGGATTGTACTTGGCACGGCAAAATAAAACCCCTACTTATCCGCCTACATTTTCGATGGCCAGTGCCCCCTGGCGAGGACCTTTATGTCGTTTACATCGGTCGCAAAATTACCGCAGATAATTGACCATCGTCCCAAGCTATCTCCAGCCCGGGGCACTGGATTCCACCCTGTATCCGAGACTTCCTAAAACGTAATTACACTCCTCGCCACACTCCCCTCCTTCATGTCCGCAAACGCCTTGTTGACCTGGTCCAACTGTAGGCGCTGGGTTACTAGCTCATCCAGCTTTAGGCGTCCTTGCAGGTAGAACTCCACGTAGCGGGGCATGTCGGTACGGAAGTGGTTCGATCCCATGCTGCTGCCCTGGATGCGCTTTTCCCGCAGGAATGACGGGCCGTCAAGTTCGATCTTGGTTCCCTGGGGGATCATCCCGATGATCGTGGCTGTGCCTCCGTTGCGCAGCATCTCGAAGGCCTGCTCCGCCGTCTCCTTCTTGCCAATGGCCTCGAAGGAATAGTCCACCCCGCCGTTGGTCAGGTCGCGCACGCGGGCGGCCACGTCGCCGCTGGAGGCGTCTATGACATCGGTTGCGCCGAACTCCCGGGCCAGGGTCAGCTTGGTCTCCACCGCGTCGATGGCGATGACACGAAGCGCACCGGCAAGGGCCGCGCCCTGGATGGCGTTGAGACCCACGCCGCCGCAGCCAATTACCGCAACCGTACTGCCGGGCCTCACGGCCGCCGTATTCAAGGCGGCCCCCAATCCGGTGGTCGCGCCGCAGCCGATGAGAGCAAGCTGCTCGAAGGGGATGTCGCGGTCAATCTTGACCAAGGAGTTTTCGTGGACCAACATAATCTCGGCGAAGGACCCCAGGTTGGCAAACTGGGTCACGGCCTCACCGCCGCTGCTGAGGCGGGGAGTTTCATCGGGGCCACGGGTGAGACCGGCGCGGGAACACAACACCGTCCGGCCCTCTGTGCAACGTTCGCAGTGGCCGCAGAACACCGAAAGACAGCAGATCACCCGGTCTCCGGGTTTGACGTAGTCCACCAACTCGCCCACCGTTTCGACGGTGCCCGCGGCCTCGTGTCCCAGAACCACCGGGAACCTGGTAGCGTATAGACCCTCGACGAAATGCAGGTCGCTGTGGCACACTCCGCTGGCTCCCGTGCGCACCACCACCTCGCGGGGACCGGGATCGGCGATCTCAACATCTTCGACTTCCAATGGCCGGTTGACCTCGCGCAACACAGCAGCCTTCATGGCTTTCCTCCTAGATTCAATGGGATATCCAACACTATGGTTGCAATTGAGACTACAGCTTTGGGATGGGGCCGATTATACTTGTAATCTGCCCCGGCGCAAGCCCTCAACGCAGTCTGCCGGGACGCGCTGACCCTGACCCAATCATCAAGCCAGACAAGGAAGTCATGGGATGACTCGACCGGTTAAGTTCTGCGTGCGGATGCACCAACACGGCTACGCCTTCGACGACCTGAAAGAGGTCTGGACCGAGGCCGATAGGCTCGGTTACCACTCGGCAAGCCTTTACGACCTGCTCAATATACCTACCTTGGAATGCTGGACGACCCTTTCGGCCCTGGCAGCGGTTACGGAGAACCTTCGGCTGATCCCCATGGTCCTGGCCAATACCTACCGGCCTCCGGCGCTGATGGCCAAGATGGCCTCTACATTGGATGTCATCAGCAAGGGCAGGCTGGAGTTGGGAATCGGCGCCGGGGGTGGGGGAACCGACCACCGGGCATCGGGATACGCCTTTCCATCAACGGCGCAACGAGTGCTGATGCTCGATGAAGCGATGGTCATCATCAAAGGCCTCTGGTCCGGGGAACTCAGCGACTTCGAGGGACATTACTACCGGCTAGACAATGCGCATCAGGAACCGAGTCCGGTGCAACAACCCCGTCCGCCAATTCTGATCGGCGGCCACGGCGAGAGGCATCTATTGCGGGTGGCGGCAAGACACGCCGACATTTGCAACATCGGATCGGAGATGACCCTGGAAGAACACCGGCAAAAGTTATCGGTGCTGGAGGAGCATTGCCGGGAAGCCGGACGCGATTTCGGGGAGATTGAGATTAGCCACAACGCGCTGACATTGATCGCGGAGACCCAGACCGAGTTTGACCATGTGGTATCCAGGCGGGCGGCTCAGTCCAACGTGTCGGCTTCGACGTACCGGGAATCTCTAAGGGGAACCATCGCTGGCACACCGGACCAGTGCGCCGAGCAGATACAAAGTTACGTGGACGCCGGGATCACCTATTTCTTCCTTATATTCCCCGACCCTGTATCGGTGGATGACCTGCGGCTATTCGCCCGAGACATAATGCCCAGGTTCGTCGCAGCCTAACCGAGGCCGGCCAAAAGTTCTTCGATGGCGTAGTTTACGTCCTCGGGCCGTTCGGCCATGGGAAAGTGTCCGGCGTGGTCCAGCTTGAGGTATTTGGACCCGGGTACGGCCTGGTTAAGCTCCAACTCGTACTCCGGTGGTTGGCCGGGATCGTCTACGCCACGAATAAGGACCAGTGGTGCCTTCAGTGTGTCGATTCGGTCCGAAACGTCAAAATTGTCGATGACCACCAGGTCGTCATGTTGGGAAATGGGTCCCACTTGCTTGTGGCACTCGATCAATCGCTGCCGCAGACCGGGATCAACCCACATCATTGCGTGTTCCATGGCCTTTAGCCAGGACTCGCGCTCATCAGGGTCCTCGGCGGCCCGCAGGCGAAATTCCAGCCCTCCCGGAGCGCGCTCCTTACGGCGCATGGCCACCGTCATCAACACCAACCCGGACACCTCATCGGGGTAGTCGAGGGCGTACTGTAGGGCGACGCAGGCCCCCAAGGTAAACCCAACCAATACGAGGTCTTCGCCCCGGCCCTGCGCCCACAGCCAGCCCCGCAGCCATTCCGTGTAACGTTCTACGTCAGGGCAAGCCTTTCCGTGGAGATGGCCAGGCAAGTCTGGAGCCAGGCTTCCCGGAAAGTGCTCCAGTTGGTAGGCGTATCCTTCCCGGCAACCGCCAGCGCCGGGGCCGTGAATAAACACTAATTGACTCATGGCGCAATTCTAAGAGGGCCTCGCGATGTGGTCAAGGTAACCGGGTAGCATCGCGAGAGCCCGGTCCGGAGCTTGCGGCGCGGTGACGTTTAATGGCGCACCAGTGACAGATAGAGTTCTCCGGTAGAACTAAGAAGGAGGAGGGATTTGATGACGGGGAGGAGATTAAGCGAGGGACAGGTCATTGTTGGTCTATGGTCTTCCTATACGGCAAATTGCTGGATAGCCAAAAGGTCAGGGTTTCGACCATAGGATTTGACAGGATGATACGTTCACCCGGGATGTCCGGTAATTGCGCAGACTCCTTCAGGTCAAGAACCGGAACCTAACATTGGCTGTAGTATAGCTTTTGCGGGAAGGACACAACCAGGATTCACAAGTTGCCGGGCTTAGTAGCTATCTCGCTCTTGCTCGTGGGCTTGCTCTCTTCATGTAATAGCGAGCCCCAGCCTGAAGCGAATAGCGAGCCGCGACCTGCGGGTTCTCGACCTAACCAGGTTCCCGCGACTGTCGAGACTCAATCCACTGGTCCGACGGCTGGGCCCACAACCCAGCCAAGGTCCCCAGATCCTTCGCCCCCCGGCCTCCCACGTATTGGACCCGTCCACGCCTACCAGCGCTCCCACGCCTCGGCCCGCCGGGTCTCCAACGCCGTCGCCCACCACCATGCCCGTCCCGCCGCCCGCCGGTGCTCCAACGCCGTCGCCAGCGCCACCCTTGATTGTGACAATAGACGAGACCACCCTCGGACGAAACCTGATCGAAAAATTTACTGAGACGGAAGTGTCTTGCCTCAGGCAGGAGGCTGGGAACGAGATATTCAATTCGCTCCTGGAGCAGAAAGTATTGGAGGGGGACGCTTGGTGGACTAAACTCCCGTTTCCCTGTCTTGCCGGCGGCAGGGCCATTGATCTCAGCGTTGCGATGATGGCTGGACTTGCCCGAAGGTCAGACCCAGAAGTTCTTGATTGCCTCAGAAGGGCCTTTTCAGAGTCTGGGGCCGACGCATTCGAGTACATCTTCGGCGGCGAATTCGGCTCCGAAGACCCTATTGGGGCTTTGAGCTTCTCGCTTCGCTTCACACTTTGCGTTCCCGACGAAACCATCAGCTCTTTGGCCACACATCGACTGAAGTTAGTTGGTCGTCCTACGCCCTCAAACCTGAGACGTATATTCGCCGAAATTGAAGTGGATGAGTATGCCTCCTTCATCACCGGATTGTTCCAAGGTCTGGCGACACGTCCTACCCCGGAATATTTTCTTTTATGGAGGTCCCTATCCTCGATCTCAGACTCGTGCGGCGTCGTAGACTTCGTTCCCCCGGTACCCGTACCGTCGGCAGACGAGCGGTTCCTGTGGCGGTACCGTGCGTCCAGCATGGTCCTTGGAGCCCCGGTAGTGGCGGATGGCGTTGTCTATGTTAGTGCGGAAGACAACCGCCTCTACGCGGTGGACGCCGAAGCGGGCAAACTGGTGTGGCGCATCGAGCTGGAAGGTAATAGGTGGCTAACCGCCTCAGGAAGCGTAATCTATACAAGTTCTGGCGACCACCTGTACGCCATCGCGGCCGACTCCGGAGACATTCGTTGGGAATACTTCACAGGCCGAATCTATGACTCCACTCCGGCAGTGGCCCAAGGATTAGTGTACGTGGGCTCATGGAATGGGAATTTCCACGCGGTCGACGCCGCAACAGGCGATATCGTGTGGCAATTTGATACCGAATCGGGGATCCGTTCATCCCCGGCGGTCTCTGAAGGGGTTGTGTATGTCCTTGCAAGAGGGGGAACGCTATATGCCCTGGTCGCCTCCACCGGCGGGCTCCGATGGGAGCACCAGCTCGAAGGTCGCGGACACTATCAGTCGCCGGCGGTAGCCAATGGAGTTGTATATGTGGGCGGCGGTCAACACCTGTACGCGGTAAATGCCGCAACCGGAGGTTTGGTCTGGCGCGCCGACCAGCGAGTCATGTCTGATTCCCGGTTGGCCATCGCTGGGGGAATCATCTACTTGAACACCCGTTCCGGCGTCGCCGCGGTAGATACGGCTACCGGCGACCTCTTATGGGAATACTCAACGGATATCCGCGCGCCGTCCCCCACGGTGGTGGACGGCGTGGTTTGTCTAGGCTCGTGGAACAAGCGCTTACATGCCGTCGATGATGCTACCGGCAGAAGTTTGTGGCAGTACGAAACTGGGGACCAGATTTACTCCAAACCGGCGGTAGCGGGCGAGGTGGTTTACTTCGGTTCGGTGGATGACCACTTGTACGCCCTTTCCACTTCAAAGGAAGTACGTGAGCAAACACCAACTCTAGCCCCTGGCGTCTACACGCCGGAGAACTACGCCAAGATTGCCCCGAATCTCTCCAATATGCTCAGGATATTCGGAGTCGCGCTTGCCACCAGCGGCGACGGCGGGACCATCGCAGTGGGCGATTCTATGAAGTCCAGCGGCCGGAAGTACGACGGGGCTGTCTATGTCTTCACTCGCGAGGGCCACTCGTGGACCGACCTCGGTGAGGATGCCTCCGCCATACTACTACCGCCGGACGACAACGACTGGGAACCTGTTCCCACCGACCGGGACTGGTTGGAGTATACCGAGTCATTCGGAAGGGCGGTCGCCATTAGCGCCGATGGCAGGACGATCGTAGTTGGCGCGCCAGAGCAACTTCCGCACGGTTACCATTCAGGAGCCGCCTACGTGTTCACCAAACCAGCCGGTGGGTGGCCAGGCGTCCCGGAGGTGGCCACACTGACCGCATCCGACGGCAGCGCCCTGGACCGGTTTGGCGACTCGGTAGCCATCAGCGCCGATGGAGAGACCGTGGTCGTCGGGTCTCCCGGGGAAAGCAACTGGTCGAGCTCCGAAGCGGGGTACGTGTTCTCCAAGCCTGCCGGGGGATGGACCGACTCTTCAGAGACCGCCATGTTGACCGTTTCGGACGGCTCTGAAGATGACGCAATCGGGTCTGCGGTCGCCGTCAGCGGGGACGGGGTCACCATAGTCCTCGGTGCGTCTAAAGGCATCTATGATGGCGTCGCATCAGGAACGGCTTACGTATTCATCCGGGAGAGTCCACGATGGGTAGCAACCACCGAGACGGCCCAGTTGGGACCTTCCGACGGTGCCGAAGATGACCGGTTCGGGGACGAGGTCGCCATAAGCGATGACGGCAGTACGGTAGTAGTGGGTTCCAGCGAGAGGGATGCCTACGGAGAAGACCACGGCGCAGCTTACGTCTTTACCAGACCGTCGGCAGGGTGGGTGGACGCCGTGGAGTCCGCGACGCTTAGCGCATCGGACGGCGCCAGACAGAACTTTTTCGGCGCTTCAATCAAGGTGAGCACGGAAGGCGATGCCTTAATTGTTGGCGCGCCGGGACATGCTCACTCCCGGTCCCGGGCTGGCGGAGCGTACCTGTTCCTAAGGCCCGCCCGCGGATGGGAAAGCGCAACGGAGAATATGGAGTTGATCAGTCCAGTGGACCCGCCAGTTTGGGCACCATGGGCAGGATTCGGGACAGCGGTGTCAATAGCAGATGACACGCTCTGGATCGGAGCGCCCAGTAGGGCAGTTTACTTGTACACCCTCATCCCTTCAGGATCTTAGTCTAAGTGTTACCTGAGTCGTATCGCTGGTAAGACGGAGCGGCCGAATCACCTGGAATTGACATTAAGACTTCATCTACCCCTCGAAAGCGGTACTGCCTATCCTCAGCGATTCGGACCAAGTATCCCATGACGCCATGCTCTTTGGCCCGCTGCGTCACCTATAAGCGCTGACCAGACGGCCCTGCGCTCCGGTCCAGGATGGAGCTAGTCTTGAGCACTAGACGCCTTCTACCGTGTAGGTGTGTCATGCCGCTAACCATCTTGACCTCCGACCATCCTGGGTGTGCAGGTAAACCTGGCCCATTCCTACTGAGAATCCGCCTCAATCAGGAAAACCTATCGGACTTGGCCCTATGGACCCATTTTCTAATCATCTTGGTAACACTCACTCTTGGGGCAAAACGGGAAGGGAGCGCGCAATGGCGATGCTACAATGGTTGTAGAAGTGCGATCAGGATCAGATTGAGACCTGCTGATGGATGACCTAAATAACAGAGTGGAAGACATGCTGAATTCGCCCGTAGGGTGCGAATTCGTCTTATCAGTTGCGGAATCTGGCCTTACGCCGGAAGAAGTCGGGTCGCCCCTCAACAGCTTCTGGCTGGCCGCCGAGTCCGTGAAAATCATGGACATACACCGCGGCGACCACGCTGAGATGATTGCTGGTGCGTTGGATCAAGGGAAGTCGTTGAGGCCACTGGCGCGAGCTATCCTGGAACATCCCGCCACGGCATGGTGGTTCGACTCACCCGACCTGGACCACCAGATTTGGATCGCCCACGAAGGAACATTCCCCATCACCGCGAAATGGGAGAGTCCCAGCACCCCTCCGGAGAGGTGGGAGAGGTATGCGCAGAAGCCGCGCGGGTTGCAATATACGTCGACACTCGTGGATGGCCTTACGTCCCTTTTCGTGGCCTAGGACAACCGAAGCGGCGACTTGGGATTCTGGCCCACGCCATTGCCATGTTGGGAGTTTCGTATATTGTCTAATGTCAAGATTTATGGGATACGGGGCGCTGGGTCCTGGCATGAGTTGTGCCTCAGATATCCCGCTAAGGGACCCGGCTCGCAGAGCGAGCAAGATGGCCGGCTAACACCGGACTGGGGCGCGGTTGCCGCCGATTGGGATGGCGTCCACCTAAGCTTTAGCGAGCTTCTCACGGCTGAACAAGTTGGGAATGAGTCACCCGAAGGTTGGTCTATGCTCACTTCTTGGGATGCGGAGCATACCTATTGGCTGGGCAGCGTAGCCACAATTTCCGAGCGTTTGCCCGACCATGACCGGAATTACGAGCAGACTAAGCGTCCGGACCACCTGACGCCAGGTGATCCGACGCCAGGGAGGCAATTCGGTGCGCTCCTGGCGAGCGAGGACGACCTCAATAAAATGGACAGCCTCGACAGCCTCCGAGAGCATTTTCGCGACCACCCTCATAGGTAGAGAGCTGGGCGATCATATATACCTTGGGACTCTATGCCGAGGTGTAGAGGTCTAAACGCAATGTGGGACAAACTTGGCTTTATCACCGCCATTTTCGGCACCGTCATCGGGGGCATCGTACTCTGTTGGGTAGTGGCGGCAGTGATGTACTTGGCAATTTTTTGGTCCGCTGGGACTTTCGGTAAGGGCCATTCGGCACGTTGGGATGACGTGTTTCCCGTAGGCTTCTCCGTGGGTAGGGAGTTCAAGAATCCACCAAGGGTTGTCATCCGAGGCGATAAGGTCGACGGGAGCTGCAGTTTCTTTTTCGGGATGTCGGGTTCTCCCGGTATTTCTTCCATTCGTACCCACACTGTCTGGGTAGACCGAGACACCTGTGAACAGGAAATGGAGATTTTGGCCAAGCTCAAGTAACGGGAGATGTATATTGAGACGGCGATTTATTCTTGCGATGATCGCGGCTGTTTTTGGCGGCATCGCGCTGTTGCTAGTTTTCGCGGGCCTGATGTTCATTGCGACACTCTGGTTCCTGGGAGAGTCCGGCAGGGGCGAGTCGGTGGAATGGGATGAAACCGCTTCCCAGATGCAAGAGTACGAGGACCCGGACAGAGTCGCGCCGAGGATCATCATACGAGGCCATAAAGTCGACGGGGGCTGCGACTATTTCTTGAGATTGGGGTTCACCGCGGATGGGCATTCCACCCACGCGCGTACCGTCAATGAAGACCAGGGCAATTGTAAAAAGGTAGTCGAAGTCTGGACCGCACCCAATTGAGGGACTGCCACCCCAACATGCTAAAATGGCTCGCAGCTTCCACACCTGAATTCCTGGACTCCTGGCCGGCCAGTGCCAAATTCCCAACCCCCATACGAAAGGTTGATATTCCGATGACCGAGCAAAAGACCGGCCAACGCGCTGACCTCCCGGCGCGCGAGACCCCCAGGTACCTATGGCGCTCCGGGGAGCTAGTTGAGTGGGACAAAGCAACCGTTCACATCTCCCAGATCGGTTGGACAGCCATCTCAGCCGTGTTTGAGGGAATACGCGCCTATTGGGACCCGCAGGACGAGGAACTTTACGTCTTCCACTTGGACGCCCATCTGAAGCGGCTGTTCCAGTCCATGAAGATCATGCGGATGACATCGCCCTTCGATAGGGACGAACTCGCCGAGGCCATTCGCGCCACGCTAATGGCCAATGAGTACACCGGCGACGTTTACATTCAACCCATGGCCTACTTCGGCGGCGGGATTCCCGGGTACCTGGCCGTGCTGGAGAGGCCCGGCGAAGTAGTCATCACGGCCCGCCCTTCGCCATCCAACCTGGGCAATGCCAAGGCCGCCAACTGCAACGTCAGTAGCTGGACTCGCATTTCGGACAACGTGATGCCGCCCCGCGTCAAGGCCATAACCAACTACCAGAACAGCCGCTACGTCTCAACCGAGTCTCGGGCCAACGGCTACGACTTCGGCATCATTCTGAACAAGGAAGGGAAAGTGTCGGAGGCCAGCTACGCCTGCATTTACATCGTGCGGGATGGCGTGGCAATCACACCGCCGGTAAGCTCGGGCATCCTGGAGAGCGTGACCCGCGAGGTGGCGCGGGAGCTTCTCCAAAACGAGATGAACGTTCCGGTGATCGAGCGCGACGTGGAGCGCACAGAGCTGTATATCGCCGACGAGGTGTTCATCTGCGGGACCGCCGTGGAGATACAGGCGGTGGGAAGCGTGGACAAGTACCAGGTAGGCGACGGCGAAGGCGGTCCGGTCGTATCCAGGCTCACCGAGGTATTCGAGCGGGCGGTAAGGGGCCAGGAGCCCCGGTACGCTGGTTGGTGCACTCCCGTCTACCAGGGAAACCCTCTTTAGTCCGATGGCGCATAATATATATATCATCAGATGCAGGATGCGAACGGTATGACCACAATACCGCCACTGCCCGAACCTGGGAAGCAAAGTCCCGATAACCGCAGGTCCATGAGCCGCAGATTCATCTTGCAGGCCCGGAAGGAATTGGAGCAAGGCAACCGTCTCCAGGCCGGGGAAAAGGCTTGGGGAGCGGTTGCCCAGCACCTGAAAATCATCGGGGAATATAGGGGTTGGAAACACACTACCCACCGGCAACTCGAAAGCATCGGGCGGCAGGTCAGGGCAGAGTATCCAGAATATGTCACACAACGGTTCGCCGACTCCCTATGGGATGCCTACAGGGGGCAGGATCACTTCTACGAAAACCAGTTGGACATCGGCGAAGTTGAGGACGCGGTGGAAGGCGCGGAAAGGGCGTTGCCAGTGCTGGAATCCTTGGAGAACCTGCCTCCCCGATACTTCCTAATCACTTCCAACGGCGAGCGGCGGCGGTTGGTTGAACTCACCGGGAACCACGAGTTGCAAATCGGAGACGAATCCCCGGTTGGGTTCTCCCTGCGTCAGTCGCCAGACTCAGCAAACGGCGGCGGGCAAGGGAGCCGACCGACCTAGCCGTCGTGGCCTAGCGGCCAATCACGCTGGGCCGGTGGCGCTGGTGGGGAATCCTTCCGTAGGGCACGGATTCGCTAGGGCCAATGCCAGTCGAACCGGGAGTAGTGTCCGTTCTTTCCGGTGTTGTCCCAGGTCATGCCGTGGTCGGTGTAGGTACTAGCAGTACCCTTGGCAATGTACAAGGAGCTATTCACCGGATGGCCGGTGTTCTCCAGCCGCATCACTCCCCGCCGGCGTCCGCCCGCCGTGATTCCCTCTACCGCAAAGTCGATGACGCCCGGGATGGAAACTCGCCTGGTCCTGCCGCTCGACTCGTAGGAGATGGGGCAATAGCCGAGGCCTTTGAAATCGGTTGTTAGCCTCATCCAGCGCTCGGCGGGACCGCCAACTTCACCTGACAGGATACGGGCCAGGGCGTCGCGCTGACTCTGGCCGGCTTTCTCGTCGATGTACGCCGCCGTGGTCCAGTTGCCTTCCCCCATCACCCCAGGAGTGTAAGCCGCGACCACGAAGTTTAGTCCGTTCAGGGACACCTCGTTGAACTCCCCGTCGGTGATATGGAAGGCAAAGCCCACATCGCAATGTCCGTCGGTGGGCACTGCCGGACCGCCCTGGACGATGCACGGACAAAGAATCTCGCAGTTGCAGTTTTCGAAGTATTCGCCCTTGAGCCGCCAGCGCTCGTCTGCCATTTCCGCTTCCTGCCGGGCCTTGCTGTTGAGTGGGATTCAGTTGCTATATTACACCAGAATTGTCTGAACCGTGATTTTTGTGATTAGAGGATGACCATGATTTCCAGTCCTGATAATCAAAGACATCAAAAGAATCATAAGAATCACAGTTCAGACAGTTGTTATAATCTGCGTACGATCCAGACTGAGAGAGGTGGGACCATGCCGCGAAGGAGCTTTTGGGCCTGGGGGCTGGAGTCCGACGAACCAACGCCGCAGGAGCGGCAAGACGCCGCGGCCAGACTCTCCCGGCAATACGGTGTGGCCTTAGCCACCGCTCCCGCTCCGGTGGAGACAGACCTTGTCCTGCGGGCCCCGCGCATCTCGCCCCCCGCCTCGCTAAGTCCAATCTGCTCGTCCGAGACATACGATCGAGCCGTGCATACCTACGGCCGCAGCTTTCGAGACCGGGTACGGGCCTTCAACCTCCAGTTCCCAAACCCACCGGACGTTATAGCGCGTCCCCGAAACGAGCGGGAAGTGGAGCAGGTCCTGGAATGGTGCTCCCAGTCGGGCTATACGGCAATTCCCTACGGAGGGGGCAGCTCGACAGTTGGAGGATTCGAGCCCTCGGAAACAAGCGAAGGTGTGGTGACCATCGACATGTCGGCCTTCGATAAGGTCCTGGATATCGACGAGGTCTCCCGCGCGGCTCGAATCCAAGGCGGGGCATACGGACCGGCTTTGGAGGACCAGTTGCGGCCTCACGGCTACACCTTGCGGCACTTCCCCCAGAGCTTCGAATACTCCACGTTGGGGGGTTGGATCGCGACCCGTTCCGGTGGCCACTACGCCACCAACCACACCCACATCGACGACTTCGTGGAATCGGTCCGAATGGTCACCCCATCGGGTGTTTGGGAATCCAGGCGGCTGCCGGGTAGCGGGGCCGGACCCAGCCCCGACCGGATGGTGATGGGCAGCGAGGGGACCTTGGGGATTATCACCGAGGCCTGGATGCGCATCCAGGCTAGACCCCGTTTCCGGGCCTCAGCGGGGGTGACCTACCCGTCCTTCGAGGCCGGAGCGGAGGGTGTACGCCACATTGTCCAGTCGAAAATGTGGCCGGCCAACTGCCGGTTGCTGGACCCTGGCGAAGCTGCGGCGGCCGCGGGTCTGGAGGGCCAACAGGCCTTGCTGGTCATCGGATTCGAGTCGGCGGACGTCCCCCAGGGTGAAGCCATACGCCAGGCCGTGGCCCTTGCCCGGGAGGCGGGCGGTTCGATAAACGACGATGACATCCTCGTGTCGGGAGACGAGACCACCCGCACTGGCCGGAGAGGCGCGGTTGGAACGTGGCGCGACTCATTTCTCAGAGCGCCCTACAACAAAAACATCACCAGCGGACTGGGAGTGGTGGAAGAAACGGTGGAGACCGCCATCACCTGGGACCGCTGGCCACAACTGGACGCGGCGGTACGTGAAGCCCTGCAAAGCTCTATGGACCGCATCTGCCTGGGCGGCGCGGTCAGTTGCCGGTTCACCCACGTCTACCCCGACGGACCGGCCCCCTATTTCACCTTCTCCGGGCTGGGCAAAGTAGGCGCGGAACTGGAAATGTACGAGGAGATCAAGCAGGCGGCATCCGACGCGATTATTGCCGCCGGGGGCACCATAACTCACCACCACGCCGTTGGCAAGCTCCACAAGCCCTGGTACCAGGAGCAACGCCCCGCCCCATTTGCCGAAGCCCTGAAGGCAGTCAAACGGACGGTGGACCCCAACGGCATCCTGAACCCCGGAGTGCTCTTCGACCTTTAGCCGCCAGGCCCCCACATACAAAGGGATGGTGGCTAAAAGGAGGGGGATCGGCGTTATTCCCCGGTAAATACCGGCGGACGACGCTCGCGGAAGGACGCCGCCGACTCCTCCACGTCGTGGGGGGCTCGCCGGGCGAAAACGATGCTGTGCGTCTCGTATTCGAGCTGGTCTTCCAGGTCGGTTTCCAAGCTGCGCTGCAATGCCCGCTTTGACATCTGCATCGCCACCGGGGGCCAGAAGGCGATCTGCCGGGCTAGTTCCTTGGCTTCCTCCATGAGGTTATCAGCGGTAGTCATCCGGTCCAGTAGGCCCAGCCGGTAGGCTTCGTCAGCATCCACGTTGCGGCTGGTGAACACCAGGTCGAACGCCCGGCTCACCCCCACTATTCTCGGCAAAAAGTAAGACAACCCCGAGTCGGGGCTGAGATGACGCTCGATGAACACCGTCTTAAACCGGGAGTTTTCGCAGCCGACCCGCATGTCGCATGCCAACGCAAGCCCCATACCCGCTCCGGCGGCTACGCCGTTCACCGCGGCAATGGACGGCTTGTCCAGGCCGCGATAAACCATCATGGCCTGTCTGCCGACCCAATTGTATTCATCGAGGCGTTCGCCACGGCTGGGATGTTCGTTGTTGGTCCGGCCACTGGTGATGTCCGCGCCGGAGCAAAACCCCCGGCCCTCCCCGGTAAAGATGACCACTCTGACACTGTCGTCATCCCGAAGTTCGCGGCAAGCCTCCATCATCTCCAGGTGAAGCTCCCGATTTATGGCGTTGAGCTTTTCCGGGCGGTCCAGAGTAACGACGGCGATCTGGCCATCCCGTTCGATGGCCAGGTTCTCGTAAGTCATCTCATACCTCCGAGGAAGATCAGCGTTGGTCTTTTAGGTCGTTGATTATGGCGATGAGCTTCTGGGAGTCGAACCCGCCTTTGATGGCCATGGATATGTCGCTGGCCGCATCGGCGTCGTTCCCCAACACCGGGTGAGCCATCGCCCTGCCCGCGTAGGCAAGGGCGACCTGACGGTCCTCCGGGTCGACTTCGATAGCCCGCGTGAAATCGGGCATCGCCCTCTCGGAGTCTCCCAGGGTGAAGTAAGCTTGACCCCGGTTGTAACTTGCGGCGGCCAACTCTGGGTCGATGCGAATGGCCTCGCTGTATTGGGCGATGGCTTCTTCGACTCTACCGGCTTCGAAGCGCTCCACACCCGCTGCGTTGTATTCAGCCGCGCTCGCCGGGCCACAGGCCAGCAGAAAGGCCAAAACGATCCAGAGAACAGTAGCGGCGCGAGACATTGGGCTTGGCCGGTTATTTCACCGCCAGCATGTCGTAGGCCAGGCCAAGCATGATCTTGGCCCCGCTAACCAGGCTCTTGATTCCCACCGACTCGTTGGTGCCGTGGGTAAAGTTCAGCATTGGGTCGTCGTCGGGATGGGACCCGGAGAAGCCGTAGGTCACTGTCCCAAGGGGACGGGTAAACCGCGAGTCGGTGAACCCGTTGCTGATAGCCGGGACCCATTGAATATCGTTCCGGTCCAGAGCCCTGGCCGTGACCGATTGAATGCTGGAGGCAAGGGGCGACTCGAAGGGCGACGAGTTGGGCTTGGCCATGTAGTCGATCTCGTAGGACACGCCGGGAATGTCCGCCAACACTTCTTCAAGTTGGTCTCTGACGTACTGTTCGTCTTGGTGGGGCAGGGTCCGCACGTCGCAGGTGAGCCGGATGGACTCTGGGACGCTGTTTGACTTGACTCCGCCCCGGACCATCGTGGGGGTCAACGTCATCCTCGATAGGGCTCTGAGCATGGACGCGAAACGAGGATTGTCGGGCTCAATTTCGGCGATGATGTCGTCTACATTGGTAGGCGAAGGCTTGTGCTCGATTGCAAACGTCGAGAGATGGTCGAATATTCCAGTGGACGTGTCCCGGTCCGGGTCATAAACTTCGATGGAACCTAACGCTCGATTCAACCGGTACAGGGCGTTGGTCCCCTGCCACGGAACGGAGGCGTGGGAACTGGTCCCCCTAACGTCGATCTCGACCTGGAGACGTCCCTTTTCGCCTACGCCCAAGACGTAGGTCAGGGCTCCGGCGGCCTGTATGGGAGTCCCACCGCCTTCGTTGACGGCGTAAGGGGCGGCCAGCTTCCCTGGGTGGTTATCCGCCAGCCAGCCGAAACCGTACCTGCCGCCGTGCTCTTCGTCAGCGCCGGCGGCCAGGATCAACCCGTCCTGAAGCTCAATGCCGTTGCGCTTCAGAATACGTACCGCCATTAGCTGGGCGGTGAGAAGTCCTTTGCAGTCCGACGCACCACGGCCGAAGATTCGGCCTTCGGCAATGGTGGCGCTGAAGGGAGGAAACCGCCATTTGGCATCGTCCTCAACGGGCACCACGTCGGTATGGGACATGAACATCAGACCGGCCTTGCCCGACCTGCCCTCGTAGTTCGCGATCAAGTTGCCGCGGTTGGGGGCGGACTCCAGGATCTCCGACTGGATGCCATCTTGGGCGAGCCAGTCGCGGGCATACTCGCAGACTGGAGTTTCGTCACCCGTGGGCATAAACCCGCTGTTCACGGACGGTATGCGGACCAAGGCTTGTTCAAGCGCGATGATATCGTCCTGAGCCGCGTCTACTTGTGAGAATAGGTCTTCAAGGTCCGGCATGTCTAGTGACCTCCTCTGGGGTTAATCGCTGGGAGTGTAAACAGGCCGTCCGGCAGTGTCAACGCGGCCTGTCGACGCCGTTCAAGCGAACGTAGGGACCCACAATGGCCGGCAGAGGGTACTTCACTGGAGGAGAGAGTTCCTGGATTCCGGCTCAAGTCAGGAAAGACGGAGTATTCGCCTGGTGTTAGGCTCAGTCCCCCGTCCCCTGCGCCGCTGGTTCCGGCGAGGGCGTTCTTCCGCCGGATAGGCCGTGCCTCAACATCAGCCCGGCCATACAAAGGGAGAGGGAGGTAAAGCTGACTATCGCCAGGGAGAGTTGCAAGTCGTCGGTAATCTGCTGCAGCAGGCCAGTGACCAAGGGACCCAGCGTGATCCCCAGCGAGCTCATCATCTGAACGAAAGCCAGGCCAACCGCCACTTCCCTGGGCCGAATCCTCGGCAAATGGAAGGGGACTGAATAAAGCACTGGCCAGAATCCCCACGCGACCCCATTTATGAATGTCAGCACTAGCAAAATGGGAAGGGAGCCGGTTAAGGTCATTCCCATGAAGGTAACGGCCATACCTATCCCCGTGGTCAGCAGGACATTTCTGCCCTGGTCCGAGACCATTACCACCCAACTGAAGCCCAAGCCGGCAATGCCGCCCATCAAGATACCCAGCGCCAGGATACCGCCGGACCATACCAAAGACATCTGGTAGCTATCCAGCATCAACGTGGGGTAAAAGCTCAGGAAACCCGACCAAGCCATGGTCGCTCCCGCGAACCCAAGCCCTCCGATCCACAGGTCGCGGTAACGCAGCGTCCCCATGAGTACGCTTGCGTCCTGGGAGCCCATTCGCTGCCGGTATTCTGGCGTAACCCGCTCTTTGCCGAAGACCATCCAAAGGACCGTCATCACAGCGAACAGGCCCACGAAGGAAAGCACCGTGGCGCGCCAGTTGTCGTCGAGAGCTATGAAGATGAACGGAGATGCGGCGATTCCACCACCCACCACAACCCCGAACATTGCGTTGGATATGCTATTGACCAAGACGATCTGGCGTGGAGGAAACCATTGTTGGGTGAGGAACGCGCGGGCTGGCTGGCGGGCGACTACGCTGATCCCGAAGGCGATCCGTCCTAGTATCAGTATTACAAATCCGGGTGCGATGGCCTGTGAAAGCAGAAACAGGGTGCCCAGCACCATAGTCACCGACGTCAGGGCCTTGGGAGGGAAACGCGAGGCCAACCAACCCAAAGGTACAGCCAGCACCAAGTTGCCCCAGTAGGCGGCGGAGCCCAACATCCCCTGTTGGAACGGAGACAACCCCAGCTCGTCACTAATAGAGGGCATCAATATCCCGATGGTGGACATGACCATGAACCCGGACACACTGGCGGTCAGCCAGATGCCCATAACCACCCATCGATAGCTCGATGCCTGCTCGGAGGAATCTTCCAAGAAGCGGTCTCGTGTATCCCCGTTCTTACGTTCCAGGAACCCGGCCCCGAAAATCGGCGGCAACTAATGACCAAGGCAGTGTATTCGCCTCCCATCTCGCAGTCAACGTAAACCGCATTGGGTACCAGGGGGATTAGAGTACCGGCCGTCGATACCGGTGTCTCCCTCGTCATGCCCTGTTGGGGATATTGGCTTAGTATCTTGACGGGATGGCCCAGGGTATTAGAGCGCGTATGACTTGCCGGGGGAGTGGGACCTGGCTCTTGGCGCGGCGGCGTTCGAGGAGGCGCATGACAGATGAGAATGTTGGGAGCCGGAATTCGGTATCCACGACCCGTATGATGAAGGTGCGTGGGTCAGGGAGCGGCTGGCGGTCGGCCTTGGCGCGGGACCACTCCTGGGACAGGTCATCTGCCATGCGTTGGATGATAAGTTGGGCGCTTGGGCGGGCTAGTTTACGCCTGATGGAGCGGATGTTGGACCTAATTTCTTGGAGAGTCATCAATTTGAGGCTCCTCTATGTTGAATCGTCCGGAGGGGGTGGGTGGGCTGAGGGCAATGTTGCTAGGGGAAATCCCCCTTAATCCCCCTTTCGCGAAAGGGGGAGATTGTTGTGCGCTCCCTTTAGTGGGGCGGACGGGGATACCTGGGGTGGGGCGGGGATTTTGGGAAGGCCCCCTTGCCTTACGGAGGAGAGGTTGGAGTTTTTTTATTCTGTGGCAAAGTGTGACATTTTGGGACAATATCCTCCTTTGAAGGATGGGGTCTTGGTTGGTGGATGAGGTTCGACAATACTGATGGTAGAGAAGGGTCGTCGGGAGTGGGAAGGTGGAAGTGTCAGTGAATATGGGGAGATGGGTCCTTGGACTCCGCTGCGCCGCGCTCGGGATGAGCGGTCCTTAGACTTGGCTCCGCGTTGCCCCGGGATGGACGGGGTTGGGGCCTTCGGAGTCGTGAGCTGCCACATAGACAACTGAATGGGCGGACGGTCTATTCGACACCGATTGTCCACGGTCCCGTTGGGGAATATGATGACAGCAAGCTAGATTAGCGGAGGACGGCATGGAATACAGGCCCCTGGGAAGGACTGGACTGAAAGTTTCGGAAATCGGATTTGGCTGCGGCAACGTGGGCGGTCTGATGATCCGGGGAGAACGCGCTGACCAAGTCAAGGCGGCCGCCCGCGCCATGGAACTGGGCATCAACTATTTCGACACGGCCTCATCTTACGGTGACGGTGTGTCCGAAACCAATTTAGGTCGAGTTTTGAACGAGTTGGCAGCGGAGGTCTACGTAGGCACCAAGTTCCGGGTCACGACCAACGAGCCGGGAGAGATCAAGGGAAACGTCATCGCCTCCGTTGAAGCCAGCCTGGCCCGGATGCAGCGGGAACAGGTCGACCTGATCCAGCTCCACAACCATGTCTCGACATCTCCTGGGGGCGGTTCGGTTTCCCCGGATGAAGTGCTGGGCGAGGTGGTTGAAGCCATGCAATCGCTCCGGGACCAGGGGAAGGTGCGGTTCTGGGGTATGACCGCGGTGGGCGAGACACCAGCCCTGCTTTGGGTCATAGACTCGGGAGTCCTCCAGACCATCCAGACCGTATACAACCTGGTTAACCCCAGCGCTGGCAACCCGGCGCCGGACGGCTTCGACATGCCCAACTACGAAAGCTTGATCGACCACGCAGCCGCCAGCGGTATGGGCGCGTTGGCAATCCGCGTTCTGGCCGCGGGAGCCCTCAGCGGCGAAGAGACCCGCCACCCCGTCGCCGTGCCCACGGTGGCGCCCATAGGTTCAGGTCGAGATTACCAGCAAGACATGACCAGGGGGAACCGGTTCGGCTTCCTGCAGAGTGAAGGCTATGCCGCCAACCTGGTGGAAGCGTCCATCCGGTTCGCCTTGAGCAAGCCGGGAATATCAACCGCGCTGGTAGGCTACTCCAGCTTGGAACACTTGGAGCAAGCCGTGGAATACGCCGGAAAAGGGCCGCTGCCCGGGGACGCGCTTGTCAAGCTGCCTGAGGTATGGGCCGGGTTCGTGGGATGACAAGACCTACTGATCTGATCGGACGAAAGCGGGTCGAACTATGACAACAACACCCCTCAACACCATCCCCGCCCGGCGGGGCGCGGCGGCGTTCGCATCTCAGGGTCAGTACGTGAAGGTCATCAACACCCACGGCCAGCAGGTGGTGGACACCTGGGCGTTCAGGCGTGACGATCTGACCGAGTTTATGTCAATGGAGCATTCCAGGACGGCTATGGGCAGGATCATGCCTACGCTGGGCCAATCCATGGCCACCAACCACCGGCGTCCCATCCTGACCCTGGTGGAAGACACGTCAGGGGGGGTCACGACACGTTGCTGGCAGCCTGCGACCGGTACCGCTACGCGCTTCTGGGAGTCCAAGAATACCACGACAATTGCACCGATAACCTGGCGGCCGCCATGGCGGAGCTTGGTCTCACGCCGCCGGAGACGCCGAGCCCTTGGAACCTGTTTATGAACATCCCTGTCGCGCCGGACGGCAGCGTGACCTTCGAGCCGCCAGTCTCGAACCCGGGTGATTACGTGGTATTGCGGGCGGAGATGGACTTGGTGATTGCTTTTTCAGCCTGCCCCCAGGACATCGTCCCAATCAACGGGGTTGACTGCGTGCCCACCGAGGCCCATTTCCAGGTTTTTTAGCCGGATCCGGGAGGGAGCGCCTGGCGCCTTTCCAATAAAACACTGGTCGTCTTCAGACTATTCGCCGGCCTCCCGTAGGAGGCCGGAATCCGGAAACATGAGGAGAAGGACGTATCTGGCTGACAACGGTCCTAGAATCTGGCTCAAAGCCCGCCCCGTATTGGATACGGGACCTGAATGCCGGGTCCGATTAGATGTTTACTCACGCATCAGTAGCGCCCTGACATACTCACGAAATGAGCGCGAAACGATTGCCGCTAATTGCTATAATGTAGCTACGCAATCGCGAAATGGGTTGGAATTGGGCTGGAAATGACCACCGTAAATATCAGTCGCTACGCGCCCCCACGCCGGTGGATTCACTACGACAAGGTCGCCATTCTGGAGCAGTTAGTAGAAGCTAAAACCGCGTCAGGAGTGCTGCGCCAACTTCCTTATCTGCCCCAGTGGATCGAAACGGTGCATCAAGAGCAACTGCGGCTGGAGGCCGCCGGT
Source organism: Dehalococcoidia bacterium (assembly GCA_965205385.1). Taxonomy (GTDB): domain Bacteria; phylum Chloroflexota; class Dehalococcoidia; order Lucifugimonadales; family UBA3495; genus CATOSP01. The sequence goes on along the minus strand of CBDBGS010000008.1, from coordinate 195,794 downwards.
ACTTCCCGCATCGAAGGGGCCGAATTCACCCCCCAAGAAGAGAACGAAGCCCTGGCTTCCGACTCAAAGGACAGTACCGAGTTAACCTACTCCCAGCGGCAGTTACGGGCAGCCGAAGCGGCCTACAAATGGGTAGATTCCCAGCCCCAGGACCGTCCCGTCAATCGTGAGTTCGTACTGGAAGTCCACCGGCGCATCGTTACTGGTTGTGAAGACGACCACTGCGAGCCCGGAGCACTCAGGGGGTTCGAGCACAATGTCACCTTCGGGTCGCCACGCTGCCGGGGCGCGGGAGGTGGAGACGGTTGCCGGGATGCTTTTGATGCCCTCTGCAACGCCATCGGAGGGGAGTTCCGGGAACACGACGGCATTATTCAGGCCATGGCCTCCCATTACCATATTGGAGCAATGCACCCTTTTGGCGATGGAAACGACCGCACTGCCCGGGCTTTGGAAGCTTTTATGCTGAAGAAGGCGGGCGTCAACGATCGGGTCATGGTCAGCCTGTCCAATTATTACTACAACCACAAAGAGGAGTACCTGGGCGCCCTGTTCGAGTCCCGCCAAGTTGGACACGACCTCACCCCCTTCCTCCGATTCGCACTGCCGGCGGTAGCCGAGAGATGCAACGTCGTCGCAGGGCAAATTCTCCTCAACCATAAACGGGTCCTGTTCCGGGAATTCGCTCGGTCGTTGTTTGGGCAGCTCCGTAGCCCACGGCGGCGAGTCCTGGCGGAGCGGCAGTTGCAAATACTGGAGACTCTATTGGACAGCCCCTCCATAGAACCAAGAGACTTCTTCAGGCGTACCTTGGCACATTACCAAAACCTGAAGCACCCGGACCGAGCGCAGGTACGAGACTTGATTGGGCTGTTTGACTTGGGCGCTGTGGTGTTTCATGACAATCATATCAGCATCAATATGGAATGGCCGCAGCAGTTTTCCCGGTCAGAACTTTTGGACCGGTATGAACACATGCCGTCCGCTATATCCGCAAATCATCCAGCGATGCCAGAGTTGTCACGGCTACTGGGCCGCCGGAGTTAATCACTCGAGGACATCAGAGACGTAGCAATCGTCCTATTTATTGGTACGTGAGCAGTTTGCCTAACCAGCCTCCGCACGGCAATCGCACATTGATTAGAACAATCCCGTCATTCCATGGCACAGCCCCGTCATTCCCGCGAAAGGAGACCTTTGCGTAGCCTTCCGCGACTCCCGCGAGAGCGAGAATCCAGAGTGCGCCCAGATACGGAGGACGCCCTCACCCTCACCCTCACCCTGAGGGAGAGGGGATTATTCAAAGGTCTCCGAAAGCGGGAATCCATTGCCCGGATTCGGAAGTTTGCGAACTCTGGACTTCGGCCTTCGGTGGAGTGACGGTGGGACCGGCCTAATATGCAATTGCCCTGCCAGCCTCCGTCATTACCATGAAAATCCTCGAATCGTGTTTCTCGCGTTCTCGGGAATCCATCTGCCTTGGGCGGACACGTACAAGGCCCGCGACTGGCTGGTAGCATCTCTGGACCCCTGATTTCGCGGGAGCGACGGAGAGGTTAGGGCTCTATATTGACTGGGCGGAGCCTGCAACGCTCAGCCCCAGCCTTGATACAGCTTGCTCTGGGCCAAATCCACTACCTGATATCCCAGACCAGCGCTTCGGGCGGACTCCTCGCCTTCGCTGGTCACCAATAGGGAGCCGCCTCTGCCAATTGACCGGCCCTCCAGCATTACAAGGTCGCCGGATACGATGCCCATGACCGGGTTTCCCGTGCTGGGATCTACGATGGTGATGTCGGCGTCGGCTCCGGGAGACAGATGACCCTTGTTCACAAGCCCGAACATGCGGGAAGGGTTCCAGGAGAGTTTCACCGCCATTTCCAGAGGTGTGATCGCGCCCAGGGCGACCATCGCCCAGGTCCGGGGCACCGCGATGTTGCGGGGGAAGTATCCCCCGTCGGTGGCCACAGCGTCTATCACGAACTCGCCGGAATCGTCCTTCGCCACCGACAGGTTGAATGCTATATCGGTCAGCCCAACTGGGAAGCTGACCGCGATCTGGGTGCCGCTGGCTTCCCACTCGGCGATAGCTTCGTCTGTTCCCACCAGTACGGCGCGGCCTCCCCTTTCGGTAACCACCGACGCGTAACCCTCCTCCATGGCCAGCCGTAGGCCGGTGCGCGTGGGCGGGTAATCGCGCATCAACAGGCAGTTGCGGGTAACCAGGTCGGCAACCTCGTCGCCCTCGCAGCGGCCGCTGGTGCCGTTGGGCTTGGCCATGTGAACCTCGGAGACCAATTGATCACCCATGCCGCTGATTATGTCGATGGCCTCCCGGTATTCGTCTATGGGATGCCGGACCATGCCCCGACAGTAGGCGTTGACGTGGGCAACGTGCAACCTGCCCTTTCCAACCAACTCCGGTACTTCCCGGAGTCCGGTCAGGTTGCTGGACGAAGCCTTGGTCCCGCAGTGGAGCGCGACGTAGGCCATGGACTGGTTGCAGACCTCTATGGCCCGCGCGGTGGCGTCCGGGGTAAGTGGGCTGTGGCCTCCCATGCACTTGAACCCAAGAGAACCCTGGCGGAGCGCGATATGCAAAATGTCCTGAAGTTGGGCGGTCGAAGGGTCATCGCCGGGCACCGACACATCAGGGTATAGCACGTACAGCCCGCCGATGTTCAGACCGGCCCCCCGCCGGCGGACACCGTCGATGATCCCCCGCATAGCGCCGCCGAAATCTATCGCGGTGGTGACCCCGGCCTCGGCCATCTGCCGGTAGCCCAGGGAGCGGTCGCCTGTGCCGTCTCCCGTGGCAACATGGACGTGGGTGTCGATGACCCCTGGAAGCACCCACCGGCCCGAGGCGTCGACCCAATCATCAGCCTCCGAGGGAGCAAACTCGGGCTCGACCGCGGCGACCCGGCCAGCCAGAATTGCGATGTCCATTTCGGCATCGAGATCGTTGGCCGGGTCCAGGACTCGGCCTCCGTGGATGATGCGGTCAAACCGCGCCATAGTGCAGGTCCTCTCTGGTGTTCGCGGGCTCTCTACTCGAAGGGCGAGGGCATGATTCCGACGGGGACTTCGATCAGCGTCGGCGCGTCCGCGTCCAGGCCCTCGTTAATCGCCCTCTCCAACGCTTCGGGACCGTCCGCCCTGACTCCCCTGGCCCCGTAGGCTTCCGCGAGACGCACGAAGTCCGGATTGTGCAATTCGGCCCCGTATACCCGTCCTTCGAACCGGTTTACCTGATCGCGCAGCACGTTTCCGAAGGCATTGTCGTTGAAGACCACCAACACCACGTTGATACCGTACTGCACTGCGGTCGCCAGCTCTTGGGAGTTAAAGAGGAAGCCGCCGTCGCCGGACAATGCGACCACAGCCTTGTCGGGCTGGGCCACTTTCGCTCCGAGCGCGGTGGGGTAGGCGTAGCCAAGGTTGCCGAAGTAGGAAGAGGTCATGAAGGTCTTGGGTTCATAGACTGGGAAATGTGCGCGGGCGTAATAGCCCAACTGGGTCATGCCGGAGATCAGAATGCCGTCCTCGGGAGTTGCGGCGCGAACGGCGGCAAGCAGGGACTCCTGGGGTTCCACCCGGATAACGGTGTCCGACCGGTTGGTCCTGACCGCGGCGATCTCTTCCTGCCTGCTGGGGCGCGGTGAACTCTGTGCGGCCAGGGCAGAGTGAAGCTCTTCCAGGGTACGGCGGGCGTCGCCTTGCACTCCCAGGGTGTTCTCGTAGTTGCGTCCCAGTTCTTCCGGGTCGATGTCGATCTGGACAATTCTCTGACCGTTGAGCCACTGGGGATTGGCCATCCGGGTACCCACCGCAAGTATCACGTCGTGGCCGTATTCGGTCTGAGCTATAGGGTCGTTTCGCAGCCTGAGGGAACCCAGGGACAGGTAGTGGTGGTCGGAGATCGAGCCTTTGCCTTCAGCGGTCATAATAACCGGGGCCTGCAGGTGCTCGGCGACCCTCTCCAGGGCCTGGGAGGCTCCCGACGATATGACTCCGCCTCCGGCCCAAATCAACGGATTGGACGCTTCCGAAAGGGTCCTGGCCGCCTGGGCTATCTGGTCCGCGGGCGCGGGCACGCGGGGCGGCTCTTCGGGTTCCCGGAGCTCCACGTCGGCCACCTCGGCCAGGGTCTCCGGGGGTATTTCTATCTCCACCGGGCGGGGTCTGCCGGTCTTTAGCTGCCTGAACGCCTCGTGGACCACATCGGGAACGACGCCGGGGTCGAGGATTCGCTCGGCCCACTTGGTCACGGGTTTGATGGAGTCTAGCTGGTCGTCCACCTCGTGGAGCATCCCACGGTTGACGCCGATGAGGTCCCGCTCGATCTGTCCCGAAACCACCAGGATGGGGGAGGAAGCGGCATAGGCGGTGCCGATGGCCGCCGAAGCATTGAGCAGACCGGGGCCGGGGACCATGAGCGCGGCCCCAATGCCCTCGCCGCCCGCGCGGGAGTAGCCATCGGCCATGTAGGCGGTGGCCTGTTCGTGCCTCGTGGTTATGAACCGGATGCCTGGTTCTTGGCTCAGCCCGTCCAATAGATGGTAAAGCTGCACTCCGGGCAACCCGAAGATCACCCGCACTCCTTCCAGGTATAGGGACCTCGCCAGCGCCTGGCCTCCAGTCATCTTAACCATGCAGTCCTACTCTCCTTTGGACCAACGTCACCAGAGGGTATGCCGGATTCCCGCGCCCCGGTGTCGATAATCGCACGAATTTTGACCATTTTAACACTCCGCCCACCATTCCTCACTAAGGCGGGCACGCCGTCAACCCATGCCTGGAAATCGGGGGTTGACACATAGCGGCTCTGGGAATAGATTGCGCTTACTATCCATCCCATAACCACTAACCACGGGGGCGCGAAGCCCTATGAGCCAAATTCTGAATGCGAGGACTACCTGATGACAACTACCGTTGAACGGTCAGGAGCAAGCTCCGCCAACTATAAGGTAGTGGGGACGCGCCCCATCCGGCACGACGGTCTGGAAAAGGTCACCGGGGCCGCCAAGTACGGGGCCGACATCCAGCTAACCGGAATGCTCCACGGAAAGATACTACGCAGCCCCTACGCCCATGCGATTATCAAGTCCATCGACACCAGCAAGGCCGAGGCAATGCCCGGCGTCATGGCCGTGGCATCGTCCAAGGACTTCCCCATAATCGACGACCAGATCATCGACCTGGCCGAGACGCAGGGCAACGTCCGGCTCATGGCCGAGCATGTAATGGCCAATAATAAGGCCCTGTACAAGGGTCATGCGGTGGCGGCAATCGCCGCAACCAGCCGGCACATCGCGGAGGAGGCGATCAACCTCATTGAGGTTGAGTATGAAGTCCTGCCAACGGTGCTGACCCTCCGGGACGCGATGAAGGACGGCGCTCCCCTGCTCCACGATTCACTATCGACCCACTTCAAGGTCGACCGGTTCGGTAAGGGCGAGGACACAGGTGTCCATAGCAACGTGGCAGGCCACATCCAGCACAAGCTGGGCGACGTCGAAAAGGGGTTCAGGGAAGCCGACGTAATAGTCGAGTTGGAGTTCGACACGGAGACGGTGCATCAGGGGTACATCGAACCCCACGCGTCGACGGCGGTATGGCACCCCGAAGGGCGGCTCACGGTTTGGACATGCACACAGGGCGCCTTTGCCATCCGCTCTTCCACCGCGGCGATCATGGGTCTGCCCGAGTCGGTGGTAAAGGTAATACCCACCGAGATCGGCGGAGGATTCGGCGCTAAGATCACCACCTACCTGGAGCCGGTGGCCGCGGTGCTGTCCCGCAAGACCGGTAGGCCGGTCAAGATCGTGATGGACCGGAAAGAGGTCTTCGAAGGCACCGGCCCGACATCAGGCACCAATATGCGCTGCAAGATCGGCGCGACCAATGACGGTAAGATCACCGCCGGCGAGCTTTACATGGTCTACGAGGCCGGCGCGTACCCCGGATCACCCGTTGGCGGCGGCACCCTCACCGGGTTCGGCCCCTATAACATCGAAAACATGCTGGTGGACGGCTACGACGTAGTCTGCAACAAGCAGAAGGTCCAGGCATACCGGGCTCCTGGTCAGCCGCAGGCCGCCTTCGCCGTCGAACCGGTGATTGACGCCCTTGCCGAGAAGCTGGGTATGGACCCGATGGAACTACGGCTCAAGAACGCGGTGCAGGAAGGCGACCGGATGCCCAACGGCGTTCCCCACGCGGTCTTCGGCTGCCGCGAGATGGAAGAGGCGATGAAGGATCATCCGCACTATTCCGCTCCCTTAGAAGGCCCCAACCAGGGGCGGGGTGTGGCGGTTGGCTTCCGCTGGCAGGGAGGCCAGTCCTCTTCGGCAACCATCAACGTGAACACCGATGGGACCATCAACCTGATCGAAGGTTCGGTGGACATCGGCGGCACCCGCACCGCTGTCGCTATGCAGGCGGCGGAGGTCCTGGGCATCACCGCGGAGGAGGTCAACCCGTCGGTGGCAGACACCGACACCATCGGTTACACGGCGACCACCGGCGGCAGCAGGACCGCCTTCGACACCGGACTGGCCGCAATCGCAGCTTCTCAGGAGATCATCAAGCTGATGAGTGCCCGCGCCGCGCTGATCTGGGAGGCGCAGCCGGAAGACGTAGAGTTCCGGGAAGGCACTTTCATATTTACCAAGAACCCCGAAGACCGGTTGAGCTTCAAGGAACTGGCCGGGCGGCAAATGCGCACCGGCGGACCCATCACCGCGTCCGCGTCGGCCGTCTCCACTGGCGTCGGCCCCATCATCGCGGGCAACATCGTTGACGTGGAAGTTGACCCGGAGACCGGTAAGACAGACATCCTGCGATTCACCGCATTCATGGACTCGGGAACGTCGGTCCATCCCAGCTACGTGGAAGGGCAGCTACAGGGCGGCACCGTCCAGGGCATTGGCTGGGCCCTGAATGAAGAGTACTTCTATGCCGAAGACGGCACGATGCTAAATTCCAGCTTCCTTGACTACCGGATGCCCACCAGCCTGGACGTCCCCATGATCGACTGTGTGATCGTGGAAGTGCCCAACCCGCGGCACCCCTTCGGTCTGAGGGGTGTGGGCGAAGTGCCGATCGTCCCACCGTTGGCGGCTCTATCGAACGCCATCTACGACGCGGTAGGCGTACGGCTCACCAAGCTCCCTTTGAATCCCGGCTCCATCCTGGAGGCCTTGGAAGCCAAGAACGCCGCAGCCTAGCCATCCGCCTCGCCATGTCCTCGTGACTGAAGGACCCTGGGGAAGGTCCCCGGGGTCCTTCAATTTATTGGGCTTGCGGTGTCCCGCGACCGTACCAGCCTCGCCTACTCCGTCCATCAGGAACTGAGCCGGAATCCAAACATGCAACCTGATCGAGGCGTTAGTGCGCCGGAACATTTCTGGGTTCCAGCCTTCGCTGGAATGACGGGTGGGGCCGGAACGACGGGCGGGAGCAGAGGTAAGCGTGTCCCCTCCCGTTTTAAGGCCGGGGACACGCCCGTTTAGATCAATCGGTTACAGGAACTCGGGAGCTTGGGGGAAGAGGGACAGGAGGGGTGAGACGGCGCCGATGGTGTCCCGGCCAATGCTGTCTATGGTGGAGCGCCCGCACATGCCCATTGTCCGGTCTAGCTCGTCGCGGAGGATTTCCAACACCGCACTCAGGCCAGCCTCGCCATCCACGGCCAGACCCCAGAACATGGGACGCCCGATAAGCACGGCCCGTGCGCCGAGGGCCACCGCCTTGAATATGTCCGACCCTCTTCTGACCCCCCCGTCAAGGTAAACCTCGGCCTGGCCCGCGACCGCGTCCACCACCTCCGGCAACACCTCTATAGACGCGAAAGTAGTATCCAGGTAGCGCGCCCCGTGGTTGGATACTATGATGCCCTTGGCTCCGTGTTCGGCGCTCTGCCTGCCGTCTTCGGCGTGCATGATGCCCTTTACGACCAGGGGCAAGCGGGTGTTGGCCGCCAGCCAGTCCAGGTCGGGCCAGGTGGACGCCGGGTCGCGGATGTCCCGCACACCCGCGGGACCGTCTATCGCAAAGCTTTCGGAAGGGTCTCCCAGGTTCAAATTGGCAAAGTTGGGCGAGCCTGGACCCCGGTAATCATTGCGGATATTCCTCTCCCGCTTCGGACTGACCTTGGCGTCCAGGGTGAGGCAGAGGGCGGAGAACCCGGCTTCTTCGGCGCGAGCGGCCATCTCAAGGGTCAACCCTCGGTCCCGAAAGAAATACTGTTGGAACCAGATGGGCCCGGTGGCTGCCTGGGCGACGTCTTCCAGGGTGCGGGAGGATTGAGCGCTTAGGACCATGACCGTGCCCGCCGCCCCAGCGGCGCGGGCAGTTGCAAGCTCCGCATCGGGGTGGGCCGCGCTATGGTTCCCCGCTGGGTCCATCAATACAGGAAAGCTGATCTCCTGACCCAAAACGGTGGTGCTCATGTCCCGATTGCTGATGTCCACCATCATTCGGGGCTTGAGCATGATGGAGTCCAATACCGCACGGGTCCGGCGAAGGGTGATCTCATCGGTGGCAGCTCCGGCGATGAAATCGTACTCGCCTTTGCCGATGCGTTGTTGGGCCAGGGCTTCGTATTCGTATATGTTCACGGGACCGGATGTCATAAAGGTCACCCCCGTTGGAAGTGTGAACGTGGTTGGGTTGGTCCGTGCCGAAGACTTGGCTACGACTCGGACTTGGCAGCGGAACGGGTGGTCAAAGAAGCGAGCAGCTTCCGGGAAGCCTCCGCGATTTCATCGATTGCGGCTTCAAAGACTTCCGTGTTGGCCCGGGAAGGGCTGCGGTAGCCGCTGATCTTGCGCACGTATTGCAAGGCCGCTTCGCGGACCTCGGCCTGGTCTGGCTGTTCGTCCAAGGTCCGCAATAACCTGATGCTCCGGCACATTCCCGGCCTCCTAATGGTCGTAGGTGCGTCTTCCTTACCGGCCTGGCTGGAGACTAAAGGGCTCCCTGGCGAACAGACGCCTCACCAAAGGCTCGAAGCTCTCCAACGGGTCCGATTCGTATTCCGGGTCGAAGGAAGACTGGTCCCACTTCTCGCAGAATTCGACGGTGGCGTCGTAGTAGGGGTGGTCGCGGTACCGGTCCCGAACGTTGCGGTCTCCGCCGGTGTGATGGGCATAGTAATACATTTGGAAAAGCCCATGTTGCCTGAGAATCCAGTAGGTCTTTTCCGACACGTAGGGGCGCAGGACCGCGGCGGCCATCTCACTGTGATTGTGGGGGGCGAGGAGGTCTCCAATGTCGTGGAGCAGGGCGGCGGCGATTGTCTCATCGTCGGCTCCGTCCCGCCGGGCGCGGGTGGCGCACTGAAGGGAGTGTTCGAGCCGGTCGACCTTGTACCCGCCAAAGGAACTCTTGAGGGCCCGAAGTTGCTCCAACACCCTGTCGGCAACTCCGGCGGCCAACTCGTCCTCCGCTTTTGCCAGAAGCTCATAGTCCTCGGCAGTGCCATCAGCCATACGTGTAAAGCTCACTGTATCCATGCTTCTGTACTCCGTGAATCTGGTTGGGCCAATCGGCCTGGGGTGACCGGAATGGCGGAGTTATTCTAGCTCGATTAGCAGGTCGTTGGCGCTCACTGAGTCCATGGGTTGGACGTGAATGGCCTTGACCACCCCGCTGCGCACCGCCCGGATGCTCTGTTCCATCTTCATAGCCTCCACCACGCAAACCTCGTCACCTACAGACACCTGGTCTCCGGGACGGACCATGATGGCGATAACGCGGCCCGCCATGGGGCTGCGCAAGTTACTGTCGGAGGGGTCGGCGGCGGCGGCACCAGGGCGGCGGGTCGGAGGCTGGACGAGTTCAGTTGGACGCCCGCGTTGCGGGCGGGGGCCATCGGCAGGCCTGGGGGGTAGGCCGTCCACCTCAACGTGGAAGGTCTCACCCTCTACGGTTACCTCGACGGGGGAATATGACAAGTCGCCGATTTCAACTGAATACCAGTGGTCGCCGACCCGGATACGGAGAGTGGTTAACGCCAACCCCGGCTCCCCCCCATGGTGCGGGAGAGCAACTGGGCGCGCCGACCATAGGAGCGCCAAACGTTGGGCGTATAAGACGGAGTAGTGGCCGGAGCGTTGGCTTTCATCGCCATCGCTACGGCAATGGCCGCCGCAACTTCCCGGTCCCCTTGGTCGTGCCCGTTACTCGACATGGCTCCATTTCCCTTGGGGGAAGTGGCGTGATTGTTCCGGTCTTCTATCAGATGCGCCAGCGAACCGGTGTGGTGGGTTGCTCCTACGAACTCCTTGCTCATCAGGACATCTCGCAAGAGAGGGACGTTATGGGTTAGACCTTCTATCCTGACCGATAGGAGCACTCGTAATAGACGCTTCACCGATTCCTCGCGATTCTCCCCCCACACCATGACTTTGGCCAACAATGGCTCATAGTGTAACCCAACTCGGTATCCGGCGCAAAGGGCCGAATCGACCCTGACGTGTTCATCGGTGGGCAGATGCAGACCCGTCACGTCACCCACCTGGGGAATCCACGTGCTCGGGTCTTCGGGATAGATGCGGGCTTCGATGGCATGTCCGGACGCCACGACGTCTTCCTGCCGTACCGGAAGGCGTTCACCGGCAGCCACGCGAAGCTGGAGTTCCACCATGTCCAGACCGGTGATCATCTCCGTGACACCGTGCTCCACCTGCAGGCGGGTGTTGATCTCGAGGAAGAAAACCTGACCATCCGGAGAGACCAGGAACTCGACGGTTCCGGCGTTGGTGTAGCCGATGTACTTGGCCAGCTTCAGGGCCAGATGGCGGATGCGGCGGCGTAATCTGGGGGGAAGTTTTACTGCGGGAGTCTCTTCAACCAGCTTCTGGTTGCGGCGCTGGATCGAGCAGTCCCGTTCAAACAGGTGGACGAGGTTTCCGTGTTGGTCGCCGATGAGCTGGACTTCGATGTGGGATGCGTCGCTCAAATATCGCTCGAAATAGAGGCGGGGACTTCCAAAAGCGCCGTTACAAACCTCGCGGGTGCGCTGGATGATCGGGCGCAACTCTTCCATCGTGTGGACAACGTGAATACCGATGCCACCGCCGGCCTCCGCCGCCTTCACCATGAGGGGGAACCCCAACTTCCATGCCGTCTGTTCAGCCTGGGTGTCGTCGACGGCTTCCCAGGTGCCGGGCATCACGGGCAATCCGGCTTTGCGGGCGAGCTTACGCGCTCCAAGTTTGTCGCCCATCTCTTCCATGACGCCGGGAGATGGTCCGATGAAGCATATTCCCGCATCCTGGCATGACCGGGCAAATGCGGGACACTCGGAGAGGAAGCCATAGCCGGGATGGACAGCCTCCGCGCCGCTACGGCGAACGGCTTCCATAATGCGCGGTATGTTCAGGTAGCTTTGTCCCGGAGGGGCCTCTCCCAGAAGGTAGGCTTCGTCGGCCATGCGAACGTGGAGAGCGTCCCGGTCGGCTTCCGAATAGACGGCTACGGTCTGAATACCGAGCTTGCGGCAGGTGCGGATGATACGGCAAGTGATTTCGCCGCGGTTGGCGATAAGAATTTTCTTGAACACCGACAAACCTCGTGAACCCTTCGCACCAGTCCGTGGCGACTGGTTTTCCAGGGTGTTAGGTAGATTTGCCTACGTATATACCGCAGAGTGGGCTTCGTTATGAAGCTGTTCTATGAACGAATTTGAACGAATTTGAAAGTCCAACCAGTATTCAAGGGTTAATTCCAGCAGACTTTGTAGGTCTTTTTTCAGGTTATCGCTCATCCGCAACGGCTGAAGACTCCCCGGACGGCTCCGGTCCAGCAGGCGCAACACCTTGAGTACTTGCACGGGCAAAGGCAAGACATTCGCGTCCGGAGGCCGACAGTCCAGGCAGAGGGTCCCCCCGAGTCCGGGGCTGAACCGGTGGCGGCCGGGTAGAAGCTCATTACGGCACTCCACGCATCGATACAACTCCGGCTTCAGCCCGGATGCACCAAGAAGCTGAAGATCGAAGCAACGCAAGGGCAGTTCAACATCCGTACCACCGGAGACGGCGTGAAGCGTGTCCAACGCCAGGTTGTACAGAGGTTCGTTAGCCCCGTTTTCCGAGCCGAACCCGTCAACCAACTCGGCAACGTAAAAGCCTCTGGAAATAGATTCAAGGTCGGATTTCATTGCGCCGAAGCTCTCGATCACCTGTACCTGGGTCACGTAGTCGAGGGTCCGCCCGCGAGCTAATGACAAGGACGCGTGGGTCAGCGGTTCCACGTGACCTACCAGTTTGCTGTTGGAACGCCTGGCGCCCCTGGCCACGGCCCGGAGTTTACCACGGTCGCGCGTGTAGAATGTCACCAGCAGATCGGTCTCACCGATCGGGATATGCTTGAGGACAAGGGCTTCGCAGTGATACGTGCGGGGCGGAGCCATGTTATAGCTCCTGCCGACCCTGGAACGCCCGGCTAAGGGTCTGGTCGTCGGTGTACTCCAACGACCCGCCCACGGGCAGGCCCCGAGCCAGGTGGGTTATCTTCATGCCGGTCCCCGCCAGGTGACGCCGGATGTACATCGCCGTGGCCTCGCCTTCCAGTGTAGGGTTGGTGGCTATGACCATCTCTTCAACCTGGCCGCCGCCCACCCGTGCGAACAATTCCTTAAGCTTGAGATCGTCGGGCCTGACACCGTTCAAGGGTGAAATGACACCGTGCAGCACGTGATATAGCCCTGAATAACAGCGGGTCCGTTCCATCGCCAGCACGTCAAGGGGGTCTTCCACTACACAGAGTTGGCCCCTGTTACGCCTGGGCTCGTCACATATCAAGCAGGGGGAGCTGTCGGTGAGGTTCTGGCACTCCTGGCATAGGACGATGTTCCGCTTGACCCCGGTAATGGCGTCGGCCAAAGCCAGGGCTTCATCTTCGGGCGTACGAATGATGTGGTAGGCCAATCGCTGAGCGCTCTTGGGCCCAATGCCCGGGAGTTTGTGAAGCTCCTGCACTAGCCTGGCCAGGGAAGGGGACGCCGCGGGGAGGGGTCCCATGCTCATGCCAGGATTACCCCAGTCCGGGAATCTTCAAGCCTCCGGTGATCGCGCCCATCTTTTCGGAGGCCATGTCCTGGGTCTTGGTGAAAGCGTCGTTCACAGCCGCGGCTACCAGGTCTTGCAGCAGGTCAACATCCTCGGCGGCTTCGGGCTCGATGGTCACCGACTCCACCACCTGTTTACCGGACATCACGACCTTGACCACACCGCCGCCGGAACTTCCCTCAACGGTCATGGTCTCCAGCTCTTCTTGGACCTTCTGTAGCTGGGCTTGAAGCCGCTGGGCCTGCCGCATCATGTTGCGGTTCATTTCGGGTCCTCCTCGATAATTCTGGCGCCCATGCCGAGGGCCACGCGCACCAGGGGGCTGTTTTGCGCCGCACCGGATGAGCCGCCGTTATCGCGGTTGTCGTCCAGTAGAGTGAGTCTGAATTCGTAAGTACCGCCGAAGGCCGTGTTGAAAGCATCTCCGACCAGCCGTCGGCATTTGGGGTCGCCGATCTCTTCCTCCATCCGCTCCAGGTTTGCCCTGTGGGTAAAGGGCAGGACCAACGTATTATCCTCCATCGAGACATCCACCGGCTTACAATCCCGGAGCAGGGCCCCCAGATTATACTTCTTGCCCTTGTGCCTGCCCAATGTCTTGACCACGGCAGACCAGTTGGCGGCCAACGACCCGTCATCTGTCGCGGGCACTCTTGGGGGCGCCGGCTCGGGGTTGGGCACGGGCCTGGGCGGCGCGGAGTCACGGGGGGGCCTCGATGGTTCGGCGGGACGCGAAGGAGCTTGTGACACCGATGGAGCCGGGGCTGGCGGTGGGTTGCTGGCGGAAGGGGGCGGCGGCGACCCGGCCGCTGGAGTGCGGGCCGACGCTCTTGCGTTCTCGGCCACACTGGTGACTGGCTGCGCCAAGCTGTCGTCGCAAATCTGCACCGAAGCCAGTTCCAGGGGCAGCGGCGAAGGGGCGTCGTAGCGCATGTTCACCTCGCCCCACACCTTTAGCGCCTTGACGATCCGCCAGGGAGGAAGCTGGCCCACCAACTCCTTCATCTGGGACAAGGTCTGGTCTGGGAGGTCAACGATCGCGTCGGAGCCCCAATGCAGGAGCATAGCCGCCCGCAACAGCTCGGTGGTCTGGCGGTGCAACTGACGCAGGTCCACGCCATCCCAGGCAGCTTCGTTGATGACACCCAGAGCGCCGGACGTGTTGCCCATCAACAGGAATTTGGTGAGTTCCAGCCATCGTTCGCCGTGGCCGAGTCCCAGCAGGTCTTCCACCTGCTTGACTCCGACGCCATCGGCGTAAGAGACAACCAATTGCTCCAGAAGGTTCTCGGCGTCTCTAAGGCTGCCCACGGAGAACCTGGCGACCATCCGCAAAGCGTCAGGGTCCACCGATACGCCTTCCGCTTCGGCTATCTCGGCTAGTCGTCCGTAAACCTGTTCCGAGGGAATACGGCGGAAGTCGAACCTTTGGCACCGGGAAGCGATTGTCGCCAGGATTCTATGAGCTTCGGTTGTACAGAGGACAAATATCACGTGTGCGGGAGGTTCTTCCAGGGTCTTGAGGAAGGCGTTGGAGGCTTCCGTGGTAAGCATGTGCGCCTCGTCCAGGATGTAGACCTTGCGGCGGCCCTGGACGGGAGCGAAGTTTACCTTATCTCGAATGTCCCGGATCTCATTGATGCCTCGGTTGCTGGCGGCGTCAAGCTCGATAATGTCCATGAACCGGCCGTCGTTGACCGCCTGGCATACGGAACAAGCGTTGCAGGGATCGCCATCTTGAAGGTCTAGGCAATTGACGGCCTTGGCCATGATCCGGGCCGTGGTGGTCTTGCCGCTGCCGCGCGGCCCGCAGAACAGGTATGAGTGGGACACGCGGTCGAGCTTGGTGGACTGGCGCAGGGTGATGGCCACGTGTTCCTGGCCCACCAGTTCACTGAAGCTGGTGGGGCGCCATTTCCGGTAGTAGACCTGGGTGGTCATGAGCGCGCTTTCCCCGCTTGGAACACCGCTTCCATCCCGGTCCGCTCCAGAGCTTGCATCCTGGCCTGTTCCTCCGGCTCTTCGTGGTCGTGTCCCGCAAGGTGCAAGAGCCCATGAATTATAAGATGGGCCAATTCTCGGTCGACAGGATGACCGTGTTCGGCCGCTTGCCGAGACGCCTGAGGATAGGACACGACGACTTCACCCAGGGGCGGGAGTTCTCCCGGAGGCAGCGACCATGCGAACTCATCGGTTTCTCCGGGTTTTTGGAATCTTTTATTCGGCTCGTTAAACTCTCCCTCCCAGTGCCCCGGGTGCTCCATTGAGAAGGAGAGTACGTCGGTGACTTCGTCCAATCCCCGGAATTGCAGGTTCAGCTCTCGCAACATGCTATCGTCCGTCAGCAACAGGCTTACCTGCACATCCGATAGTTGCTTGACCGCAGCGTCGAGTCCAACTTCGACCACCGAACGGAGCCAACCTTCTGAGACCTCCCCCGCGAATTGCTCGTCAATCGAGACATCTATCTGATGGACCGGATGCGGGTGGGCGCTCATCCTGGTATTCGCTTCCTGGACCGCGAGAATTGGGTTGCCCCGGGCGTCTCGCCAACGAACGCGGGAAAAGACGTGAAACCTTCTTCCAATTGAGGCCGAAACGAGGCTGCCACGCGAATAACAAAGCTCACGGGGAGGATGAGAGGGCTGGCCCAATGATAGCATGGCGGCTATAGGCCATCAAGGAAATACGGTCACCCGGGAGGGGATCTTTCGCAATAATCCCGGTCCCGCCGCCGGTCGGGCGAAGGCCGCATTACAGAGCTCGCAATCCGCCATCGCAGTTGACGGAACTGTCAGATTCTGCCAATGGATTCCCTAAGTTCACCGGAATGACAGGGCTGGGATAAGTCTGAACAAGAACCATGCTTTCCACGAAGCCAGCCGAACTAGCCCGAATGCGGTAGGTCCGGCGCCCCCGAAAGCAGTCCTCCACCGGAGGCTCACAACAGCCGGATGACGCCTGGCGTCCTAACCGTCACTGAGGCAGTGGCAGCGCCTCGAATTACCGAGTAGAGGGTCCGGGCCCTCTTAAGCGACAGGCTGGTCCAGAGCTCTGATAATCTCTGCGATGTGGGTGCGGTGCGACCGCGCCTGCGGCGCCCACCGGAATTAAGCTCCAAAGTTAAGCCCCAATGTATGGAGGAGCAGGCCCACGACAGCTTGTCGTGCCAGGAGACCAGTAACCCGATGGGTTCCACGACCGCTAAACCCTGATCCGGAGCTGTCCTTGGAAGCAGTCCTGACATTACTACTGATGTCTACCACAGCTTCCAGAGTAAGCGCGCCACCGGGCAAGTCTGGTCTAGCAGTCAGTCATGTTAGGAATCAAAGGGATAAAGGCGGTGAAGTTTGAATCGGGCGTCCTGGGTATTGAACCGCCAGTTGATGGTGGCTCGGGCGGCGTTTCGCTCCATGACCAGGGCCTGGACCTCCCGGCGGAGGGCTGGTTCGTCGGGGACGCGCTGCTTGAGGCAGCAGCGAGACAGGACGCTGAACTCGATTTCCGCCATATTGAGCCAACTGCCGTGCTTGGGGGTGTAGTGAAACTCCAGCCGCTGGGCGATCCGCCGGGCTTCCGCCGCTGGGAAGGTCTCGTACAGGGATGCCATGCGGTGGGTGTTCAGGTTGTCCAAGACCACCCGCACCACCGCAACCTCTGGATAGGCTTCATCCACCAGCCAGCGCATCTGCTGGGCGAAGTCCTGCATCGTGCGCCGCTGGGTAACCGCCACGTGGCGCCAGCCGGCCAGGGGCTCACAGGCCAGAAACAAGTTGCGGGTGCCCTCCCTGCGGTACTCATAGTCCTGCCGCGTTGGTCTCCCCGGCTGGGCGGGCAGCGGGGGCCGGGTGTCAGCCAGCAACTGAGTGGAGGTCTCGTCAAAGCAGACCACCGGCCGTTGGGGGTCATAGGGTTCGGGGTAGAGGTCCAGGACATCCTCCAGGTGGGCCACGAAGTCGGCGCTCACCTTGGGGATGCACCACTCCTGCTTCTGCCACGGCTTGAGGGCGTTTTTTTCAGGTGCAGCCGCACCGTCTCGTGGGATAGGGAGGGCGCCAACCCCAACTCCACTACCTTGCCCGCCAAAAGCCGCAGGGTCCAGTGTCCATGCCCTTCCGGCGGTTCGGAACAGGCCAGCGCGATGAGGTGGGCTTCACCCCGGTCGTCCAGCTTCCGGTACCGATGGGCTTGGAGCCGGTCTTTCAGCGCCCCTTCCAGCCCCGCTTCGGCGAAGCGCCGCTTGATCCGAAATACAGTGCCCTCGGCCACATCCAGGGCTTCCGCCACCTGGGGAGCGCTCCATCCCTCATCCGTCTTGAGCAGAATCCGTGCCCGGATGATCCCCCGGGCTGAGCCTTTTCCGGCGCGAACCAAATGCTGGAGCTGGTCCCGCTGTTCCGGCGTCAGCCGGACCCCATACTTCTCCCTGACCATACCACCACCTCCCATCCACACTGTCCAGAGTCAGAGTACCGTCTTCGGTAAATCCTTCACATTACCATCTGAATCAAGTTTGACCCACTACTAGTATTACAACGACGGATTGCCAAATATGGTGTCTTATCCTTCGTATTCGGCCACGAGCGAGAAATCGCTGTAATGCCAATAGGTTCAGGTCCAAATCGGTCGCGAAAATCAGTTAGAAACCGTCGTTGTAATACTAGGAGCCTGTCCGAGAAATACCAGCCCACAACGAAACGGGCCACATTAACACTGGTGATACCCTAATTAGTTCACGTGCAGCCGATATCAATAAATATTCGAGCTTGCTCTGGCGATAGTCGGAGCAACAATTTATTCTCGGACAGGCTGCTAAACCAAAGCCAAGGTGAAAAGCGCAGATAGTCAGGGTAAAGTGGAGAGTAAGAGACGGGACAGATAATCGTGTTGTGATGGGGGGATGATGGGGGGATGATGGGAGTCAGGGAGATAGAGCGGTCGCTGGAGCGGTGGGAGTTGGGAGTGAAGGACTTGCAGCGCCGGATGATTCTGGCGCCCACGCCCCGGGAGCGGGAGCGCTGGTACGCCATGCTGCTGCTGGCCCAGGGGTGGACGGCGGCGGCCACGGCAGAGGCGCTGGACCGGGACCCTCACACCATAGGGCGGTGGGCATCGGCCTTCGGTGAGGGAGGTTCCAGGGCATTGATTTTCGAGCAGACCGGTGGTTCCCCCCCACCCTTGACCAGGCGAAACAGGAGGAGTTGAAGGCGGCGGTGCAACAATCGCCAGCGGCGTCGGGCTTGGAATTGGCCAACTGGTATTGGAAGGCGGTAAGGCAGTTTGTCCTGGAAAGCTTTGGCGCCAGCCTGAGCCGCAGCAGTTGCCTGAACTGGCTGCACCGGTTGGGATTTGCTTTCAAGCGGCCCAAGAAACGGTTGCTGAAGGCTGATGAGGAGAAGCGGGCAGCCTTCGTGGCTGAGTATGCCGCTATGTGGGAGGAGTCCCAGGGGGCAGGGGCCCGGATATTCTTCGCTGACGAGGCCCACTTCCGGGCGGACGCGGAGTTGCGGGGGAAGTGGGTGCAGCAGGGAGAACCTGCCCTGGTGGAGTCCACCAGTCCCAGCTACGGGGAGAAGGCCAGCTACTACTCAGCGGTATGCTTGGAGACGGGGGAGGTGGAATGGATGGAACTGGGTGGCAACAGCAACTCGGGCACCTCGGTTGCCTTCCTGAAGCAACTGAAAGAAAAGCATCCTGGGCCCTTGAAGGTGATTTGGGACAATGCGCCAGCCCATCGTGGGGAGGCGATGCGGGAATACCTGCGGACACCGAATCTGAAACTGCAACTGGTGAATCTGCCGGGGTACAGCCCGGACTTCAACGCTGATGAAGCCATCTGGGGGTGGGCCAGGGAAGAGGCTACAGGCAATCTGTGCCTCGGGAGCAGGGAAGCGGCGCAGGAGAGGGTCGGCCGGTTCCTGGCAGGATTGACCCACCGGAAAGAAGAGGTGAGACGGCGCTGCCGGACGATCCTCCAGTCAAGGGCCGAGGCAATCCTGTCAGACTTCCGGCCTGATTCACAACTCCCGGCAAATGCACATCCCACCTTGGCTTTGGTTTAGTATTACAACTACGGTTTCTATGACAGGGTGATTTTCGCGACCGATTTGGACCTGAACCTATTGCCATGAGCGTACCGCGATTTCTCGCTCGTGGCCGAATGCGAAGGATAAGACACCATATTTGGCAATCCGTCGTTGTAATACTAGGAGCCTGTCCGCGCACCCTGTCACGAGGCCCAGTATGAGAGGCACAGAAGGGGGCCTGACGACCTTTGACGCGAGTGGTTTCTGAACGGCTTAATTCACTCTGAATAGGGATCGCGGGTGTCCCCGCGCGATATACATCGCGCCTCGCTCCGGTCTATCC
Source organism: Dehalococcoidia bacterium (assembly GCA_965205385.1). GTDB lineage: Bacteria > Chloroflexota > Dehalococcoidia > Lucifugimonadales > UBA3495 > CATOSP01. Next base: position 176,346 of record CBDBGS010000008.1, on the reverse strand, counting down.
CCGCGTGTGCGGGGCGGCACGTGTAATAGGCGGTACTTGCTCATCGAGAGCCAGCACCAGTTCGGTTGCCTGAGGGCGTTTGGCGTCTTTGGGCAGCGGTATGCGGTACTCCACCGTCCCCCAACCGGGCACTATCCACACGCACTTGATGAACCTTTTGAGCATCTGATTCCGGTCCTTGGGCGATGAATGCCCCATGAAGGCTGAGACTTCCCTGACGAATTCAAGGACCTGCTGGGGGTCGGAGGCCATGGTTGTCTGTTCGCTGAGATCTCTCGCGGCTTGCGCCCTTTTCTCTTTCAGATCTGCCTCGGCTTCCCGCAATGGTGTCATACGCCAGCCGAAGTCATCTACAGTGTAGGCACCTTTCTCATAGGCTTCCATCACCCGGGCCTGGCGCTGCCTGATATCCGAGAGCTCTTGGTCGATGGTTACAAGGCGAGCGTGCTGCTCCTGTGACGGGCCGCTCACCTCCTCGGAGATTCTGGCGATGGCGGCCTGGACGTTGCTGGGACACAGGATGTCGTCCAGCGCCACCTGTAGGAATCTTTCCTCAAACCTCCGGATGTTGAGGTTGAGACAGTTGCAGACCCCGGCTCCGTCGTGCCAGCGGGTGCGGCACTGGTAATAGCGGGAACTCTGGTTCTTGCTGGGCCTGACTAATAGGTTATGCCCTCACTGGCGGCGCCTGAGCAACTGGCTCATGATATACACGCTGCCGGTCTGCCTCGGATGGGTTACCTCGGGGGCCTTGCTTGCCAGGGTCCTCCCAGCGAGCTCAAAGTCTTCGTCGGAAACGATGGCTTCGTGGAGGCCTCGGACGATAACGGGCGGGTCGCCGCTTGTGGAGTTGAGACCCCAGACGACATAGCCAGCGTATTGCCGTTTGTGGAGTAAGTCCGCGATGGTGTTGACGGACTACGTTTCCGACCTGGAATCCACATTGTTCTTCGGAGTGGGCGGTGGCACACCCTCGCGGTTCAGTCCTTCCCGCATGTCCGAGTAGGACCGCCCCGCAATTGCCTCATCGAACAACCGGCGGACTATGGGAGCGGTGATGGGATCTATAACCAAGATGTTGTGGTAAGCATTGCCATCCTCTTCTTGGACCTTCTCTAGCCTGTATCCATACGGAGCGATTCTCCCCGGCCAATAGCCGCGCTCGGCGACCTTTCGCTGCCCGCGGCGGACCTCTTGAGAGAGATTGGCAGACTAAAATGCGTCTACGTCTTCTATGACGCTTTCCATGAACTGGCCCGCGGGGCTGTCGTCAGTCGGTTCCTTGATGGAAACGATGCGGACGCCACGTTTCTTGAGCCGGTTCTTATAAATTGCGTTGTCCACGCGGTCGCGGGAAAAACGTGAGAATTTCCAGACGAGGACAACCTCGAAGGGCCTGTCCCTGGAGGTGGCGTCTGCCACCATCCGCTGGAATTGTGGGCGGTTATCGGATCTTCCGCTCTCCGCCTCGTCAATATAGGTCGCCACGACCGCCATGTTGGTGCGGCCGGCGTGTTGTTCGCACCCAGCGATCTGAGCGTCGATGGAATTGTTCACGTCTTGGGCATCGCTAGAGGCTCGGGCGTATATTGCCGTCCGAACGGGGTCCTGGTCGTAATGGGGCTTCAGCATTGCACGTCACCTGCGGTCAATGCGGGGATGCGCGTAGCCGGTCTAGGACTACGCTGCCATGGACACTAATTAGGTGCGATCGCTCCAGACAAGCGCCTGTCTCTCCAAGGGGAGGTGTTTCTTGCGGGGGGAGTTCCAATACTTGGATTTGCACTTGGGGCAGTGTCCTGGGTCCGGCTTTGATCTTGTCCCGGTGCCGTTCCGGGTTCCCCAACGGTACCCGCAGCGCTCGCACAGATAACCCTCTATCAAGACATAGGCCATTGTTCCTCCTCATCCGGCTCGGGATGTAAGTATAACCAAAAGTAATTGTCTCTCAAGGGTCATCAAGGTTGGGTGAATTTGGGTATTCTGGGGATTTTATACGTATTAACCCTCTTCTATTGGCCATTATGGGCCCCGTTCTTTGACGGTAGTGCAATTAACCTAAAGTAAATATAGGAGTATCCTGATGGTTGCATAGGGCTGTTAGAAAATGAGACCGTCGGACATAGGCCTCCGGCGGTCTCGGTGAGCAGCCCTCGACCCCGCAGGGATCTGGAATGCTCGCCCGTTATTGTAACGGTGGGTAGGTTTTCTTTACATCGAAACGTGTCCGTGTCGGTTGCGATGGTCCGAAGTTCCGCGTCAGTTGGGTTCGTGGTTTCGGACGAACATGTACCTGCGGCGATTTCCTCCCTGAGGGCCTGCGAGACGGCCTGCCGGAGGAGGGGAAGTGCCCCTTCGGTCGAGAGGTGTGCGGCGATGGTCCCCAGGATAAGGGTGTTCAACTCTGTGGCTCCTGGTCTGGGGACTCCACAGCCGTTGATGCAGGCGTAGTGGGTGTCAGGCTGTTGACGGAGGTTCATCTCGGATTGGCAGACTCCGCAGCGGACCAGTCCGTCCAGCGGGAATTCTAGTGATGCAACCACGCCCATTGTCGATCTCCCGTGGTGCATATGTTCTTCTTCCCTCCGTTTTATTGTAAGGGAACGGGGCGGCTGTTGCAGCCTAGGACTAGTCAGGGAAATCAACGATCAGAGCCAAGGTCTTCCGTCAGTCGGATAAGACTTCCAGGGGTCACGAGTGCCCCAGTTATCGTATTTTGCGAACATAAGCTCCGGACTCTTGACGTTGAGACCGCCAATCCGGCTAGTCGTTGTTCAGGCGCAACCACCCTATGGCGTCCTGATGCGGGCGAACCCAAGAACGTCTACGTCTCTACCCATGTTCGAGTTCCGTCGGCCGTCCCGAAATCCCCAAACGATCACCACGTATTCTGAAGGATTTTCCAGGACCGCAGGGAACGGAAAGCGCACGGAAAACTCACTGCCAGAGAGCCGGTATTCGCTGGCCACCGAGCCCCCGGCGTCGTCCAGGACCCACTTGGAGCCGTCGTTGAGAGGCGGCAGTATACTGCCCAGGTATGCGTTACCGTCGGCGGAGGTCACGCTGAAGTTCGAGTACCCGCCCGTCATCGCTTGCCGAATTTCCCGAATGCGTCTTGTTTCCTGCGACCTGCGACAACACTGCGTCTTGTTTCCTGCGACAACACTGCGTCTTGAAGTAGGGTACCCCTGAAGCGGACCCAACCCCCATCGTAAACCGGGTACTGGTCCCACTGGACTAGGCCGTGGTGCGTCTTCCCCGCTGCCTCATCGAAGGGCCGGTTCTCCGGGGCGTTCAAGCCCCCCGACCAGTGTTCGTCGGTGATGTCGCGCCGGTTGCTAAACATCCGCACCACGGTTTCGATGCCGGGGGTCGTGTCCTCTTCTTGTTGCGCCGCGCTCAGCTGGTGGAGTTGGCGCAGGCGTTTGATGAATTCCGGTTCACCCAGGCTTTCCAAGAGGTCCTTGAAGAGGGACTCGCCCAGGTAGTAGTTACAGTGAAATTGGTTGCTTGTCCTAGTGGGGTCCCAGTCCGTCAGCATCTGAAGGTCATGGACGTCACAATACCTTCGCCGGTTTTCCAAGAGCCCTGGACTCATACGCCGCTCTAGTCCGAACATGTACTCGAAAACGCTGGCCAAGCCCTCATCGATCCAATCGGCGTTGCCGCTCCAGTAGTAATGGGCGACCTCATGGACGAGGCCCAACTGGAATTCATACTGATCGAAGAGGTCGCCCGCGTCCTCACGATCAGGCATATATCCGATGGCGAAGCCGTGATTGGTCCCGGCGAAGCTGCCGGTCACAGCATATTGGTCCAGGACCAAGACGACGTGGATCCACGGGCAGCGCCTGCCCCATTTTGTTTTCAGCGAACTCCACCGCATCCCTCACGGCTTCGGCGGTCCAGGGTTTGGACTGGGTTCCCGTCCTGAATATGCTAATTTTAAGATATGGCGTCTTCTTCGTGCTGAGAGAGGCCGTCTCCACTCTCGTATATCCCGGAGACAGCATCCGGCCGATTTCGTCGAGGGAGCTTACGGTAGCTGCCGCCGCGACGAGAGCCGTTTCGGCATCGGTGATGCCACCCTCCAGCGCTGGACGACCGAGAAGGAAGGACAGGTGCCCGTTCACAGCCAAATTATGCATCCCGCGCAGTGCCAGCAGGTCGTCCGGCTCTAAAGATTCGAGAAATGGCATTCTTATGATCCTGTTGGCCGACGTTTCATCCCGGTATGCCACGATGTGGAGCCAGCGGACGGCGTCGCCTTCAGGGGCGGAAACACCGTCTTGTATCCAGGGCAGTGCCAAGACCCTCCCGGCCGCGTCTTCGTCTTCAAAGTCGAGGGCACTGAGCCAGTATATGATCTTATGTTCGGCCTCCGTGACAACATCACCGAGCCATGGAAGAGCTAAAGTGGACTCGAGGTTGGAGATGGATCCGACGCCAAGATAGAGTAACTGGTCGATAGTCTCACGCTCCGAGTCCGCAACGCCGTCCTCAACCCAAGGGAGAAGCTGGATTTGCCGGTACAGAGCAGGATAACTCCGCTGCAGCCATCTCGTGTTCTGGGTGTTATGAAGCGGTGGTAGCGTTGGGGTGGGAGTTGGTGGCACCGGAGTGGCCGTCGGCGGGACCGGCGTAGCCGTGGATACTGAAGTCGGGGTCGGCGGGGCTGGGGTGCCCGTTGGCGCTAGAGTGGGAGTTGGCAGCGCCAAAGCAGCCGTTACCGCCGGGACCAATGCAAGCGGAACAGGAGACTCGGCGAGGATCTGTGCCGAACCCGAGGTCGTTGTGGGAGTGCCCCCATTCCCAGAAGGTGCGGCGGCTGATAGGCGTGCGGGCATTTCAGGTACTTCGGATGCGCGAACAGATGGAGTCTGCGTCGTCGCAACAGGGCGCTCCGGGCGCGTCGTACGTGCCGCCTCGGCCGAGCTTAGCCTAGTTGGGGCTCCGTCGCAGCCGGCTAATAGCATTGCCGCGTGTATGAGGACGGCCAGCGTTAAGAAAACCCGAGGCATGAGCACCTCCTGGACCGATTATATAACGTGGAAATCTGCCGATATCTCCATACCGGGATGCTGACTTACCCCAATGTGGCTGCGGAGTGACCCAACCAGCAGAACGGCTGGAGGATTTTCAACGCAAACCATCGGGGAAAAGGCTGTGGCTCATGGCGCCGTGTAGGATAACGCGTTATTCCAGTGCGTCAAAGAGATCAGGAATCGTCCGGGTCTGGTACGTCCCCGGTTGGGGCTGGTCCCTTGCACAGGCACGCAGGAAAGTGACTTGGAATAGTGTTCGGTCAACTCAAGTTTTCCGCTCTCAGCTTTGCAGAGGAATGACGCTAACTTAAGGATTCAACGCCTACTGTCCTCGGTTATGTGGCCGGCGGTGCTTATCGGTACAGTCCTGGCAACGAGTCCGGTCCGGCAGCGCCTTCTGTGGGCAGTCCCGCAGATCCCGAGGGCCTAGCGGAGTTGGCGACGCTCGGCAACCCGCGCTCGGGCCCGTTTATCTCGTTCCTCACGGACTAGGAGAATCCCTTCCGGGTCGGTGGTCTCGACAGCGTTGGAGGTGGCTTTCCCATTTGGTTTGCCCTCTGAAGACCGGTCACCGGTCGGGTCTCCGTGCAGTTGCGCTCCGGGCTTCAGGCTAGGCCCGCCGCCGAATAGCCCACCAGGTACACCCTCCGTGGTGCAGCTTTCCTTGGGATTGCACCTGGACCCACTGCTCCAACTAGGCCGCCCTTTCCTATGGGTGTCTGACAGTTACTCTTCCAGGCTGGAGCAATATCTGGGATAAACCGGCGTAGAAACCTATGGGTCCCGACTATTCCGGTAGACCTCAAGAAATTGTCGGGGTCGGTCGCCTTGGTCCAGATTTCGTAATGGCGTACAATGCGATGTCATCCCAGCTAAGCCTCTAGGCGACTATGAGTTGGTCCAGTCCAGCCGTCGGCCCAGAGAGGTTCTCCGGAGTGAGGATTGTCTTTATTACCTTGCTAACTGCTAAGCGACGCAACTCATCGGCTTTTAATTCTGGGGTGTGATAGATGTCCCCACGGTTGGAATCCCGGGGACGGCAGGCATAGAGACCGCTGTCTCAGTGTCGGTTGGGGTCTCTATCGTCATCGGGCTGACACAGGGGCAGCATTCGAGTAGCCCGTCCGGCAAATGTCGCCCGCTTCCTGGTTGAGGATTCACGCCCATGGGTGTGTTCCCCGCATTATGTGTTCCTTGCATTAACTGTAGAAATCAAGGAGTCTCGTCGGGACTTGTTGGGCCTACCATGGTGTCTTTTCTTGACTCGGGCTTTGATCAGCAGTTGGTTCTTCCGCTACTTCCAGGATGACTTGAAAAGCCCTTCCTCTGAGGTCCGTGCACCCTTCAATGATGGTCCTGGTTTCGGTGATAAATTGCTCTCTCTTTGATATCTTCTTAGATACTGGAAGGACCAGTTCTTGGGCGCATCGAAGAGTCTATCATTGTTCTCCAAGATGGATCAAAGAATCTTATATTCCACAAGGGATACGCCCGCCGGGCTAGAGCACCCAATAATAGCAGCCAGTCTGATGGCCCCATCCACGATGCAACCAAGCAATCTGCTCACTCTGGTTGGCAAGTAACTTTCGAACAGTGGCTTCGTTCTGTAAACGAGGTTATCTGGTTCTTCTGCACGGGGAGAAATCAGGAACTGGTTGATCCAAGGCTCTTAGAGCCATATTTCCCTCTCTGCCCAACTTCGCACGTTCCTGATTGGACGGACCGCGGCAGTCAACCGGTGCACCGGACCTAGGAACCGAAGCGGCCCGAGGTGAGGTCCGTCGAGTCGGAGTGCCAAACGCGAGGGCCAATGATGGATGATGACCATGTGGTTAAATCTTACTACGCGGTTACCCTGACGAACGGTTGCTAAGTCGAGGTTTCCAAGAACCACGTTACTGGCGGGTGGTATATGGAGGATTGAACGCCTCCACTCTGGGTCCGGGGCTATCGACTCGCGGGGACCCACCTACCAGTGAAAAGCTGGGGATAGAACTCTTCACAATAGGAGACGCTGTCCAACTGTTCGCGAAGAACCATCCTCTCGGCGATCGTGAGTGTTAGGTAGGGCCCCTCCAGCAATTCTAAGGTGTCCTTCCACATGGACCTATGGTGAACGTCGTCGTGGCGGATATTCTGCTCCACGTTGTACTGACACCCGTCTCTATCATCGGACCCTCGGAAATCTTGGTTGCGTCGGTCCGCGTTTTCAGGGGTGATCGGCTCGGACCAGAGTGTGATGCAGGCAGTCGTCAAACGTGGGGGCCTCCGCTCGAAGAACTCCAACCAGTCCTTCTGCTGGGTGTCGGTGAGGGTCTCTGGATCAGTCTTCTCGATCGTCTCTAACCGGATGCTGTCGATGTTGCCGCCTTCCTCCTCCCGTGCGGCCGCGATGCAATCAGCATGGTCCATGTCGCTGCTGGAAGGCCCGGTTCCTTCCTCAACTGGTGCGGTAGGACTGATGACGTTCGCGCTGCCGGTTTGGGTTTCAAGGCAGGAGTGACTACTGCGGGGATTAGCTCTTCGACCTTCTCCGTGATTTGCTCCCCAGTCCCTAGCGCAATTGCTTTCTGTGCCAGGTCGGTCACCCCTCGCCCCATCCTACCACCAACCGCGTTCGGCAACGCTGGGAGCCCAGGCAGACCCAAGTTGACCCTCGCCCCTAGCGGACTCAACTTAGAGTTGACAACGTCCTTCCTGGATTGATCCACTCGCAATTCGAAGGGTGCCCCGGCGTCGATGTGGACCTTCCCCTAGGGTCGGGCCACATCGAAGACCACGGAGGCAGTAGCGGTGATTTCATATAGACCCCGCCCGTCAGGAGGTATCACCCGAGGTTGCGAATACTCCCACTTGACGACGTCGTGGATTCTCTCCTCAAGAAGCTCACCTCCGATTTCCTTGAGCTTCGGGTTCTGACCGGTGAGGAATCCGGCAACTTGTTCCCCAAGGGCATCGACGGTGGCGTGGACCGAACGAGCGGCAATTTCTTCCTTGGACAGGGGCTGGTCCGACCGGCTGATGATGAAGACGGCGGCGGCCAACAAAACGGCCGCCGAGGCCCACAGCAACTTCTTGCGATTTTTCGACGTGGGCTGGTTGCGGGGGTGATACGCCATGGGAACAGCTCCCAAAGCAGTGCATTCCCGTTGATAACCATCATACCTGATGGCGAAAGCCGCGATGCGCTAAAGTATTTCCGTAACTTGCCCTTTACAGAAATTCTGTTGCCGTTTTGAGCCTGGTCCGTCCTTTTTACCTTACTGGTCTATGCCCGTTTACACTCGCGCCCAGCTTTTGGCTTCTCATAAGCGAGGTTAACGCCTGGGATGGTTACGCGCAAAACCCCGAGGTAAATGGCCAATGCCTGGACTGCGGGGGCATTGGCCGGGGTCCGCTTCACTGCCTTGCGAACTCCTCAGATCTGCTGGAATATATCGATGATGGTTTGGGGTTTTGTTCTGCATGCCTGGTTTCAGGCTAATGATAAAGCTAGTCTTGCTGATTCTGTTGTAGCATAAAATCCATGAGGAACCCCCGTTTGACGGAGAGACTAGGATTTGATGATTTGACACCCGCGGCATCCCTCTGCTGCTTGCAGGTTTTGATTTGCTGTCCCCAAGTCCGCCGCTAGGCTCTGGCCAGAGAATTAGTTAACTGGTCTATGCGGGAGTGCTGGCTTACAAATCGGGCGAATGGAATATCGAAGAAACACAGGAGAGGAATTGCCGGAGGACGGCGCTGAACGACCGGGAATCGTGGCGGCGGCGGAGCTGCTGGATCAGCTGCTCCTCCAGGACGTGACGCGAACTGAGGGCGATATAAGCGCCAAGGAGGGGTGAGCAAGGACCGCATCCTGTCGGTCCACGACCCGGAGATGCGCCACGGCCGCAAGAGCAGCCGGAAACGATTTGACGGACACAAGGCAGAGGTCGTGGTGGGCACCGATTCCCAGATGATCGCCGCCGTGGAGGTATTGCCCGGCAACGCCTGGGACAGCGCCGGGGCGCTGGAACTGGTGAAGCGGAGCGAAGCCGTCGCCGGGGTCCCGGCGACCGAGGCCATGGGTAGGCTATGGGTGACGCCGCGTATGGATACGGCGGTACCCGCCAGGCTTTCGCCGATGCAGGGCGCACCCTGATTGCCAAGGTGCCGGTACGCCCCAACACGGCCCGCTTTCCCAAGGAGGACTTCCGGAGGACTTCCGGATTGACCTGCCGAATCAGTGGTGGAGAGAAAACCCAGTAGGACGGGGTCAAAAAACCAATGTTGCCACCAGACCGGCAGCGGCAAGACTCTCACTTAAATCGGCCCTTTTCTGTCCAACCAATGGGGGCTTTCTCGAAGCTCTTTCTTCATTCCAATGTGGTGGGCCTGACTTGACTGTACGCAGTACCAGGCCTCCGCTTGGTTCCAGGGAATGATCCCCAGGAAGGCGATAGCGCGCCCACTCGTTATCCCTAGTCATGGGTTCTTTGTTCTGTCGTACTTGCGGGCTGCCCAATACAGGAGCGGCTTGGACGGTTGCACCGGACTGTGCCACAATCCCAGACACGTGAAAGCGAGACCGAATTCAGGGACCGGTGTGGGTTTTGGGCACATCACGTGCAATCCTTGCAGAGTCTAGAGAAGTGGCGCACCTGAGACTCAGCAGTCGGGCACATCTCCGACATACAGGAAGCCCCGCAAACTGCGCGCTATCGCTATACACTCGAACTGATTGCCATGGATCTCAATCGTGGCCCCCTGGCCAAGCAACTTACCCAACTCCGAAGGTATCTTCCCGCTTAGCAGGTTATTCCCGAGCACCAGGTCTTCCAGGTTGGCGAGGTTGCCTAGCTCGGGGGGAATACCTCCACTCAACTGGTTCCGACCGAGGTTCAGAGATGCCAAGCTATCGAGGTTGCCCAACTCTGAGGGTATCTCTCCAGTCAGCTGATCGTCGTTGAGGAACAGCCCTGTCGGATTCTCGTAGTTGGCCAACTCCGGGGGTATCTCTCCACTCAACTGGTTGTCACTGAGATTCAGAACGTTCGGGTTAAGATTCGCCAACTCTGACGGTATCTCCCCGCTCAATTGGTTCCCGGTGAGGATCAATTCGATCAGGTCAGGGATATTCGCCAGTTCCGGCGGAATCTCGCCGCTCAATCGGCCGTCTTGCCTGCTCGCTTCCCAGCCATCGAGGATCAGATATTCCAGGGCTCCGAGGTCGCCCAGTTCCGGCGGAATCTCCCCGTTCAGCGCCTGTCCAGAATTCTGGGGTCCCAGCCATAACATATAGACGCGGCCGTTGTCGTCGGTGGCCACACCTGCCCATTCGCCCAACGGCGCGTCGCTCAGCCAGTTTTCACCGTCCTCCCAGTTCGGGCCGTCCAGTGCATTGTAGAGGGCGACCAAGATTTCCCTATCCCTGGCCATGGAACCCGGCGCAGGCGCAAGCTCCCTCTCGGTCTCCTCCGTAGCAGGCGCAGCAGTGGTAGCATCTTCCCCAGGCGCCGCGTTCCCCCGCCACAGGCGGCGAGGACCAACGTAGCCAAGAATGCTAGGAAAATCGTTGCAATTTTCATATTAGTTACCTCCAATCTTGCGATTTGCCATGGTCAATCGCTATGCACAATTTTCGAGTCCTAATGAGACTAGTGGGGCGGGGATGAATCGCCTTGGAGAAGGCTAAGCCCGACCGAAAAGCTAGGAAGTGGCGGTTAGGCGACTCCAGGGAGGGTAGCCCAGGGTCTATGAAAGAGAAGAGGTGTAGTTAAGGAGGTGTAGCGAAAGTGGCTGGCATCAGAGAGACTGACCGGACGGTGAGCCAGCGTATGGGTGGACCGACTAGTACTCAGTCAACTGTGTTTTGTAAATAGTTTAAGAAATATAGCGATTGGGTTATGCTGCCTGGTGGGTAGATAGTGTTGATGACGGGGGTGGCAGTGATGGTTCGGGATAAGTACGCGGTGCGGTTGACGCCGGAACAAAGGGAAGAACTCCAGCATCTGATTCGAGTTGGGAAAAGCCCCGCCAGAGTGAACGCCAGGGCACGGATCGTCCTCAAGAGTGATGATGGTTGGTCGGCTCCCCAGGTGGCCGGAGCCTTGGACGTGGCGTTGGGCACCGTGTATCGGATCAAGCAGCGCTTTACCGAGGAAGGGCTGGACGGGGCCCTATGGGACCGGCGCCAGGCCCACCGGCATCGGAAGTTGGACGACCGGGGCGAAGCCCACCTGATAGCTCTGGCCTGTAGTGAACCTCCGAAGGGGCATAGCCACTGGACCCTGCGCCTGCTGGCCGGCAAGGTGGTGGAGTTGGGGTTGGCCTCCTCCATGTCCCACGAGGGGGTGCGCCGGCGTCTCAAAAAAACGCTCTCAAGCCGTGGCAGAAAAAGGAGTGGTGCATCCCCAAGGTGAGCGCCGACTTCGTGGCCCACATGGAGGATGTCCTGGACCTCTACGCCGAACCGTATGATCCCCACCGGCCGGTGGTCTGCTTTGACGAGACCTCCACCCAGTTGCTGGCTGACACCCGGCCCCCGCTGCCCGCCCAGCCGGGACTTCCGCTGCGGCAGGACTACGAGTACCGGCGGGAGGGCGTCCGCAACCTGTTCCTGGCCTGTGAGCCCTTGGCGGGTTGGCGGCAGGTGGCGGTCACTGAGCAGCGTACGATGCAGGACTTCGCCCAGCAAATGCGTTGGCTGGTGGACGAAGCTTACCCAGAGGTTGAGGTGGTGCGGGTGGTCCTGGACAACCTGAACACCCATCGTCCGGCGTCGCTGTATGAGACTTTCCCAGCGGCGGAAGCCCGGCGCATTGCCCGGCGTCTGCAGTTCCACTACACGCCCAAGCACGGGAGTTGGCTGAATATGGCGGAGATCGAGTTCAGTGTCCTGTCCCGTTCCTGCCTGAAGCAGCGACTCCCCGACGAGGAAACCCTGCGGCGGGAAGTCCAGGCCCTGGTCGGGGAGCGTAACGCCGCCCGAGCCACCATCAACTGGCGGTTCAATACCCAGGACGCCCGAACCAAGCTCCATCGCCTCTACCCTTTCGATCTCAAGGTTGACTGAGTACTAGGAGTGCTGGATTCATTTCGTGCTCACCAAGCGTGGGGGGCTGGACGGTTGCCACCGCCTAGTCTCTTAAGTCCCATTTCAAGGCTTCTCCTTTCCTCCACGACCGTTGCATAGCCATCCATGTCTGGAGGTTGGCAAATGTGTGGGAAAGGGGTTGGCCTTCCGGAGGACCAGGCGGCAACGGCCGTTTGCCATCGCAAAGGCCTGAACATATCAGGGATGAGGTAGGTTAATTAGAGCTCATCCCTTAATGACAGTACGCCGGTAGATATAATAGCACTCTTCACACTTTATCATATTCGAAATTTTGAGCGACCTAAGAGTGAGCTGGGCCCCATTAGTTGGACAGGTAGCCAAGTGAGAGTTCCGCCGCCGCCGGATTGGTTAACAACATTGGTTTCTCTGACCACGTCCTCCTGGATTTCCTCCCGCCCACTGGTTTCGTATGACCGAAGAACACCTGGGCCGGGGTCCGGTAGCCCAGGGCCTGATGGGGCCTCTGGTCGTTGTAGAACCGGAAGTAGGCCTCCAGTTCCTTCCTAGGTTCAGCCGCGCCGACATGGGCCTTCAGGTAGATCTCTTCATACTTCACCGTCCGCCACAGCCGCTCCACAAGGATGTTGTCTTGGTACCTGCCCTTCCCGTCGTGGCTGATCTTCACCTCTTGGTCCTGAAGCGTCTGGGTGAACCCCTGGCCGGTGAACTGACTCCCCTGGTCGGTGTTGAACACCTCCGGGACCTCCCGTCCCAGCGCTTCGTCCAGGGCGTCGATGCAGAAGTCCGCCTCCAGGGTGTTGGAGAGCCGCCAGGCCAGGACGTAACGGCTATACCAATCCATGATGGCCACCAGATAGAGGAATCCCTGGGCCATGGGAATATAGGTGACGTCGGCGGCCCACACCTGTTTGGACCTGGTGATCTCAGTTTTACCCAGCAGATAGGGATAGGGCCGGCTCCCCGGCTCCGGCTGGCTGGTTCTCGGTCTCCGGTAGATGGCCCGAAGTCCCATAACCCTCATCAGCCGCCGCACCCGCTTCCGGTTCACCGGTCTCCCCTGCCGCTCCAGCCAGGCCTTCATCCGCCGTGACCCGTAGAAGGGGGTTTCCAGATACTGACGGTCCAGTTCATTCATCAAGGACCGGTCCTCCTCTGAAGGCCCCTTGCGCCGGGAGTACAGGCCGGAGCGGCTGATCTCCAACAGGGCGCATTGGCGCACCACTGGCTGGACGGATGTCCCCGGTCCACCATCTTTCGCCGCCTGCCAAGGCTCATGGACCGGACCTGTCCCACGAGAAATCCCGCTCTACCTTCAGTTGGCCGATCTCCTGGTAGAGCCGGGCAATCAGCGCCCCATCCTCTTTGGCTTTCTTCTCTTGACCGTTACCGAAGACCCCAGCCGCTCCTTCCAGCAGGGCCTTCTTCCAGGCATGGATCTGGCCCGGGTGGACCTCATACCGGGCCGCGATTTGCGCTACCGTCTCCTCGCCCTTCACCGCCTCCAGGGCCACCTTGGCTTTGAATGCTGGACTATGCCTCTTCCGTTTCGCCATGTTCCACCCCTTCCTCGCAGCTCCCGCTGCTCTTAGTTCAGGAGCGGAATTCTCACTTAGCTACCTGTCCGAATTTATGGGTCCACCTCACCGGCCCCCGGAACCTTCCTATGATGCACCGGTGTACCTGATCGATGCCCTGGGCCCACCGGGCCACCTCCGCCACCTCGTCCCCTTGCCCTGCCACAACCTCACCTCTTCAACACTCGATTGCCTCAATTCTATCTTTTCTTGATCTGCGGCTGTAGTGCTAGCTGAGGATGAGCTAGAAACAATAGAGGCTGCTTCCTTTCTACCGCCCTGATGGGAGGAACTCAACGTTGACTCTGCCAGCCCGCGGGAATATCATCGGGAGTAACATGGAATCGTATGCCCATACTTTTACAGGAGGGGGCGAACATGGACTTTGGATTGTTTACCACTTGGAACGCCGTTTACGAGGGCGGCAAGGTCCCCTGGGACCCCGACTTTCAGGGCGGCAAGCTCCTCGAAGCCGAGGCCTACAAGCAGAACTTCCGGGAGATCGAGCACATCGAGGACGCGGGCTGGGACTACGTCTGGTTCGGCGGCGGTCACTTCTCCACCCAGGGCAGCATGGACCCCCAGTCCCTCATGCTGTCCGCCGTCGTCGCCAACCACACCAAGAACATAAGGATTGGCACCTCCATCCACCGCCCGACCCTACGGTTGCCCAGTGAGACCGTATCCCCGCGGGCGTTGCCCCACGAAAGGTACGCCTTCGACAACCTCCGGCCCGAGGACCCCTTCCAAGTCGCGGAACAGGTTGCCATCGCTGACCAGATCAGCGAGGGACGCTTCATCTACGGCGCAGGGGCCCGCACTCGCGGCTCTGCCGAACGCCGGGAGTACTTCTTCGAGTACCTCGAGCTTCTCAAGCAGCTCTGGAACGAGGACAGCTTCTCCGGTTTTGAGGGCAAGTACTTCAACTATCCCGCCTTCTACGAGAGCTACATGAGCATCCCCAAGCCCGTGCAGAAGCCCATGCCCATGCTGCTTCCCGTGGACAGCCAGGAGAGCTTCGTGCCCATGGGCGAGCAGGGATACCGCATTGCCATCGGCGCCGGCAGTTCCCCTCACAACCTGCGGGGCTCCGCCGTCCTCCGCGAGGACGTCAACGCCTACCGCAAGGCGTGGATAGAGGCGGGGCATGAAGGAGATCCTACCACCGTCGTCCGGGTGCCCACTCTCGTCGCCGACACCCAGGAAAAGGCCGACCGCCGCGTCGAAAACCTCATGGACCTCGCCCGCATCTATTACGCGGGCCGTGTCGCCATCGGCAGTACTGACGCCGGCAGCGCCGGCCCCGATGCCACCGAGGAAGTCAACCTCTTCGGCACGCCGGAAGAGGTGGTCGAGAAAATTCACATGTTCAGGGAGGCCTTCACTACCGACGAGATTATGTTCGAGTGCAACTGGACATCATCCGTCCCCCGCGAGGTAGTCATGGACACCTTGAAGTGCCTCTCCGAAGACGTCATCCCCCACTTCAAATAGGCGGGGAGTTTGATTGGAGGGAATTAGGAAACGGGCCGCCGGTTGGCGGCCCGTTTCCTAAACTGAAGCCAAGGTGGGATATACATTTGCGGTGCGGTGAAAATCAGTTTGGGCGCTTCCAGTTAGTTCTTCCGCCCGTGCTTGGAGCACGGTCCGGCATGCGGCTTGACTTCTTCCCGACGATCGGTCAGGCGGGCGAAAAAGTCGCCCACTTTGTCCTGCACCGCAACCTTGGCGCCCAGGCACAAGTTGGCGGCCACCTCTTGGCGCACCCAGCCCCAAAGGGCTTCATCAGCGTTGAAGTCTGGGCTATAGCTGGGCAGGGTCACCGGGCGCAGGCGCAACTCCGGCGTGGCTAGGTGGGCCCGCACCGCCTCTCCCCGGTGGGCCGGGGCATTGTCCCAGATCACGTTCAACGGCTCGACGTGCCGCTCCATCAGCTGCCCGAGAAACGCCGCCGAAGTCTCCGCGTTGCTATTCCCCTCCAGCTCCATACGTTGCACCTCCCCCGTCTCCAAGCAAACCGCCGAGTAGTAGCTGGCCTCTTCACCATCGCGCGGGCTGCTGGGATCCACTAAGGTCGGCTCTTCTTTGAAGACCCACTTGCCCCGCAGTTCGGCGTCCGCCCGGAAGTGGGCCTCGTCGGCAATGAATATCTTGGCCCCGAACCTCCGCGCTCCGTCGGCCAGGTCGGCGTACTCCGCCACGAAGGACTCCCGTTTCCTCTCATCAGCCTTGACCAGCCGTTTCTTGGGCCGCTTCAGGACAAACCCCAGACGGTGCAGGTAGTTCAAGCAACTGTTGCGGCTCAGGCCGGGGCCATAACGTCTCGCGACAAACTGATGGACCACCCTCCAGATCCAGTTGGCCATGCCGATGCCTGTCGCAGGAGGTGGTTCCTGCACCGCTGCCCTCAACTCCGCTTGCTGCGCCTCGCTGAGCGCGGGAGGACCCCCCGGTCTGCTCGAAAATCAAAGCCCGAGCCCCGCCCTCGCCGAAGGCTGAAAGCTACCGCACGATGGTATGAGGGTCCCGTTCCAGAGCCTGAGCCGCGGCCGAGGCGGTCCACACTTGGGACAGCAGCCACAAGGCGTGCCACCGTTCCCGTTCCCGAGGCTTGGGCGACAGAATCAGGCGCCAGCGCAGATCCCATGCATCCATATGCGACTGTTCGAGGAACCGCTCCATCTCCCTCGAACCAATTGCCGACCCCAAATACAGATTGCCGCATATTTGGAAGATGCTGAGGGCGAAAGGCATTGAGCCGTCGGCGGAGCGCGACAATCCAATTCTGAGTGCTACGGTCCATGCTTCACCCTGGGCGCTCGCTTCTATGGACGCACCTTGCCTGGAAACCCGGATCGCCTCTACCTCAGCCGGCACCGGTTTACGACGCGTCTGCCGCCATCTCAGTAGGCCTTATACTCCAAGGGACCTATCCACGGCCCATTCAAGCGTTTCTTGTGAGCTGCGCTGCTTCGAAGGCTCCGAAATCCCAGTGGCGCTCAATCAAAGCACGCTACGACGCCCTCATCGAGGGTTGGCAGGCCAAGATGGACCTGGATTTCAGGTTTAGAAGTGAAATGGCTGGTGCGGAACAGCGTGTCTCACGAGGCGATGAACCAGACACCGTGCTTCAAGACCTATGCAAGCGCTTCGAGGATGAGTACGGTGAGGCAGTCGATAGGCAGACCGATACGCACCCTGAGAGACCTGACAGCACTTAGGGGCAGCGCCGACTAATCTCATCTCCTAATCGCACAGGAATTAGGAGCCTGTCCAAAGATTCGATCTCGAATACTATAATCGTTGGTAATCGGTTTGGCGTTTACTAAATAGACCTACATATGAACCAATAGCGTTGCTGTGAAAGCTATCATCGCCGATATGCGCTGCCATCATTACATATCGGACAGACTCCTAGGTTATTGATGCCCGCATGGCGGCGCGGCGCTTGGCATATGAACCAATAGCGTTGCTGTGAAAGCTATCATCGCCGATATGCGCTGCCATCATTACATATCGGACAGACTCCTAGGTTATTGACTGGGGCTTCAGGCCACCTCCCACCGGCCATGAACTCAACCGAGGAGTGAAGCGTCTGCAACGGTCAAGAAGTTATGAATTTAGTCCCTTTGGGCCGAAAAAGTGGAGCCAAATGAGGGTTCTAATGCCCGAGCGGATTTCAGTCGTATGCCACAGCCCAAGAGTTCGAGCCTCGTCACGTCTCAGCTATAAATTGGTGGGCTGTGCAGTACTGTAGACAGAACTTTTGAGTTGGTGTTTAAGTTTTGATTCGGAGATGCGCTTTTGTCCGGAGCGTTACTGACTGGCAAGCCCGGTCAGAGGTCTCTGTATCCCCGCTCATAAAGTGCCGTGCAGAGCCGTTGGTACTCTTCAGTGTCTTTGAGCTCGGCAACCCTATCTAAGAGGTTGTTGGCACTTTTAGCTACAAGATAGAGGTCTCCAGGATCAGCGATCCCGCGTACTAGTTGGTTCATAATAGCCAAAGAAGTAGGGGGTGGTCCCAACTGCGCGGCACGTTCGGCCACTGCGGAAGGAATTTCTATACGTCCTGCGGTCTGTTCTAACGTTTCCAGCGTTTTTGCAGCCCAAAGTCCTTGTTCTAACCCTTCAACCAAGGCGGGCCGGCCAAATCCCAAGAGCCCGTCTGAGACGTTGGATTTGATCGCCAACTCCCAAAACTCCAATGTTCGCGCCAAATGTGTCTCATCCGTCTCATTGAGCATAACATGGCCCAGCGCTGCACCCGACTTTGACAATAGTTCAGGCTTACCCTGAAGATATCCCACGACAGTCCCTGGAGTATATCCGGACCAGCCCCATAACATCGATAACATAAGCTGCTGAAGAGAACGTCGGCCTTCCTCGATAATGGCATTCTGAACCTCATACTTGCAATTTTCGAAGAGCCACTGGCACGGCTTTCCCCATTGTAAGGCCATTTCAACCGTCTTATAACCAAGATCGCCCGGGGCTACGTTACCAAATAGTAGATCGCGATTTTCGTCAACCCAGCCTCCGGCGACATGCACTAGGAACCGGATTCGAGGTCCAATTATTGCGCGAGCGTGTAGTCCGTATTCTCCGTCGAGTTTCAGAAGTTCTTTGAGGAGATCGAATGCATCGGTCTGAACTCTGTGGCTTCGCCGGAAGTCGTAACCGATGACCGATAGCAGCACTCCGAGTGCCTGGGTGAACGGGCGATTGATGGCAGTCTCAAAGCGGTCTTCATCTCTTCCAGTCAGCCCTGATGGCTCAGACCTGTTCTGCACTTCCGCAATCACGATTGACCGTATTTCCTTGGCCCGCGCCCCAAACCCTAAATCTTTGTTGGCGAGCGATTGAATGAGATTGATGCTGGCCCGATCTACCCCTCGCCAACCGCCATCGGAGTCAGAATCTTGAAACCCCGGAAGTACCTCTTCCCAAGGGCGCGTTCTCAAGAGAACCATGAGATCGACTAATTCGTCGAGGGGAACGTCATAACTTTGGAGTGTCTCAGCTAACGTTCTCAAATAGGACCTGATGTAGATCGGGTGGCGCAGTTCCCTAACGATTGTGAGGGGCGACGCTGTCCATTCTGTTAGTTTTTCTTTTACGACATTTTCAAGCTCCATCGCCAATGACCGAGGGTCCGCAGGTGGCCACATTCCAGGATTAGAACGCCACGCGGAAACCAATTTGGCGCAATCTATCGCAGCAAGAGCCAACAGTTCATCATGCGATATGGGAGACCTGAATACCAGAGTGCCTCCAGTCGGCGGGTCAAGATAATAGTCTCGCCCTGGGGGCTCACCTCGGGCGGCCGAAAACGCTGCGAGGGGCTCAGCCCAATCTCCTGCTATGCCGTCGGGAAGCAGCGCGACCCAGTGGCGGACGCTCCGCCAATTCTCTGGCAACGGCCCTTCGGGCAACCCATCTTCGATATCCTGGACAGTTGGTGCTGGGCCGAGAGCCTCATGGAACAGTTCGAGGTATTGGGAAGCTTCACAATGTTTCGTTACTCGATCCAACATCTTCAAGTCATCAACATTCGGGTTCCGAAGACTGATGTCCGAAGCGATTTCATCAATCAATGAGGTTGAATCCCCATCCTCCGACAGTGCGAGCGACCAAGCCCGTACCCGGCCTTTAATGACTGTGTGGACACTATCAATTGAATTCAGTTGAAACGCCAAGTCCTCCCAGTCGCTAGCCCTCTCCAACGCCTTGCACAGGGCATTAACCAGCATCAGGAGTCGATATCGATCTTCGTAGTCCGCCAATACGGCTATAGACTCAGGTCGGTCCCGCTCGATTAATCGGAGATTCTTGCTGTCAACAGGTTTTTCGTTGATCTTATAGCACAGCAACCTGATACGCCTTTGAGCAGTTTCAGTTGATTCTATCCCCGACACCATGTGATCGATAAGCTCTTGATGTAGGTAAATTAGCTGAGGCCAACATGTGTGGCCTAATAGATGGTCGGCGAAGTCTTCAACCAGCGGGTCGGCCGGGTCAACTTTCCTGGCCGCCATGAGTGCTAGGGGGCCAATCATGGGATCCGTCTTGTGGCCACTTAATATCTTCAACACCAACTTGAGTGCGTCTCCACCGACAATGAGTGCCGCGCGGCATACGAACCTTCAATAATTGGCGTCCTTCGACGACTGCTCGCATAGCACCCGTAAATAGGGGGTTACGTCTTTGGGGGCGTTCTCGGCCAGCCGTATGGCGGCATTTAGTATTGGTTGAAGCCATATGATATCGGATTGAGCGGAGCCATAAAAAGTTTCCGTAGTCGGTTCGAGCCACTTGGGGGTCCCCACCTTTTCAAGGAATTGATTTAGGTGAACCGGCGTGGTGAGAATTGCTCTAAGAGCCTCCATCGAACTCGTTGTGGGAGACTCCTCTTTTGCCAAAGAGTTGAATTCGGCGTCACGGACGTTAGGTTGGAGGAACAGAGTGCGAAGTAACTCCAAACAATCCATCCATAACTTTTGTGCTTGGAGCAGGGAAATATCTATGTGTAGGGCCGAGTTCGACCTATCAAGCAAGAGTTGGTAATCTCGCACAAGGTCTTTCCCCGATGCCAAAGGATGTGTGCCCGTTCTGTTGAGCATCACAGCTATAAGGCGTTTTTGGTGGAACGATTCACCGTCGACGTGGAAGGAGCTGACTTCATCGATACGTTCCATTAGATCCAGAAACCCCAGCTGCTCGCTTCCACCGTCCAACCCCCTAGTACTCAGTCAACGTTCGAATCAAAGGGGTAAAGGCGGTGGAGTTTGGTTCTGGCGTCCTGGGTGTTGAACCGCCAGTTGATGGTGGCATGGGCGGTGTTGCGCTCCCACACCAAGGCCTGGATTTCCCGGCGGAGGGCATCCTCGTTGGGGAGACGCCGCCGGAGGCAGGAGCGGGCCAGTACGCTGAACTCGATCTCCGCCATAGCCTGCCCCGTACTTGATACGGGGTTCAGCCAACTGCCGTGCTTGGGCGTGTAGTGGAACTCCAGCCGTTTTACGATGCGCCGGGCCTCGGCGGCGGTGAAGCTCTCGTAGAGGGAAGCAGGGCGGTGGGTGTTCAGATTGTCCAGGACCACCCGGACCGTCTCGACCTCCGGGTAGGCCTCGTCCACCAGCCAGCGCATCTGATGGGCGAAGTCCTGCATCGTGCGGCGCTCGGTCACCGCCACATGCCGCCAGCCTGCCAGCGGCTCGCAAGCCAGGAACAGGTTGCGCGTACCCTCCGGGCGGTACTCGTAGTCCTCACGCCTTGGCCGTCCCGGTTAAGGCGTGAGAGGCGGCCGCGTCTCCGCCAACAACTGGGTGGAGGTCTCGTCAAAGCAGACCACCGGCCTGCGGGGGTCATGGGGTTCCTCGTACAGGTCCAAGACGTCTTCCATGCAGGCTACAAAGTCGCAGGCTACAAAGTCGGCGCTCACCTTGGGAATGCACCACTCCTTCTTCTGCCACGGTTTGAGGGCGTTTTTTGAGACGCTTGCGGATCCCCTCATGGGACATGGAGGACGCCAACCCCAACTCCACCACCTTACCGGCCAACAGCCGCAGGGTCCAGTGGTCGTGCCCCTCAGGGGGCGGACTGCAGGCCAAGGCGATGAGGCGGGCCTCGCCCCGGTCGTCCGGCTTCCGCGGCCGCTTGGGCTGGGGCCGGTCCTGCAACACCCCTGCCAACCCTTCCTCAGCGAAGCGCCGCTTGATGCGGAACACCGTGCCTTCCGAAACGTCCAATGCTCCAGCCACCTTGGGGGCGCTTCATCCTTCGTTGGTCTTGAGCAGAATCCGCGTCCTAGCCGTTATCCGGGCCGAGCTTTTCCCAGCGCGAATCAAATGCTCGAGCCACTCCCGTTCTTCCGGAGCCAGCCGCACTCCATACTTTTCCTTGACCATCACCGCCACCCCATCCGTCACCGCTTCCACCCGCCCAGCGTAATATCGTTGGGCAAAGTATTAAACAACTGACAATACCAAGTTGACTGAGTACTAGGGCTAATCGACAATTGCTAAGCCCAGATGACAGATGCTACCAAGTGCAGGGCCGACAGGAAATACAAGCTCTTCCTGTCGTATCTGGTGGCGATTCTGCGCCACTGTTTCAATTTGTTGAAGGCCCGTTCAATCAGGTTCCGCTGCTTATACAGCTCCCGGTCCTATTCCCAAGGGTCCCTCCGGTTTGACTTGGGCGGTATGACCGCTTCCGCTCCTTGGTCCCTGATAAAGGCCAGTACCCGGTTGCTTTCATACCCCTTGTCGGCGATGACAGCACCGGCCTCGAGGCCGGTCAGCAGGGGTATGGCTTGGGAAACGTCCGCCCTCTGACCGCCGGTGAGACAGAAACGCACCGGGCGCCCCTGGGCATCAGCCACCAGATGAATCTTGGTGCTCAGTCCGCCGCGGGAGCGGCCCAGAGCCTCACTTTGGTCCCCCCTTTGCCGCAGGCCGCCTGCTGATGAACCCGCACTATAGTGGAATCAATCATCACGTACCTGTGGTCGGGGTCATCCAGCAACACTTGGAAGATTATCTCCCAGATTCCGGCCCTAGCCCAGCGGGTGAAGCGCTTGTGGACGCTTTTCCAGTTGCCGTACCCAGGGGGCAGGTCTTTCCACTGGGCGCCGCTGCGCAGCACCCACAGAGCCTGCCCTCGTGAAAACGGGGGACGCCGTTGACGAAGTTCCGGTTGTCCTTGGCCGTAACCCCGACCCAGCCGGCACTCCCCGGCAAGAAACTCTCCACCCGGCGCCATTGAGCGCCGCTCAACTCGTAACGCTTCACCTACATCCCTCCACCACACTACACTTCCTCAGTTACACTCTACCTCCGTGCGAGCAGTTCCTGCCCTGCTGCCTCATTCGGGTTTCGTCCAATTGTCGATTAGCCCTAGTACTACAGCCGCACATATTGGCTAAGGTGTCGGAGACGGCGCTTATAGTGGCAGTGGCGGGCCCTGGCTTGATGGCGCCGCCTCCATCGGGACCACGCCAGCGCCGATTTGTTCAAAGGCATTGGCCGCCAGATCAACCGGTACAGCAGTCGGCGTACCTCGGGAACCGTCAGCGGTATCAGGGCTTCATCCCACTCCGGTTCTCCCCCTTTTTACCGTAGAAGCATGCGTTGGCCTGTTGCCGGATCACTGCCAGGTAGGCGTGGGCCAGCATGGCCAGGGTGATGTGCCGGTGCCAGCCCTCCCATTTCCGCACTTCATACTGGTCCAGCCCAACCTGTCCTTTGGCCTCCTCAAAGCACTCTAAGGTGGTCCACCGGGTCCCCGCCACCTGAACCAGGTCCTCCAGGGTTGTGTCCGCTGGACCGAAGCAGACGTAGTAGGCCAACTCTTCAGGCTGGGCAATGCTGCGGCGGGCCAAAAGCCAGTACCCCCTGCCAGGTTCCCTCAAGGGCCGTATCCCCACCCTGGTCCAGTCGTAGACCCGGGGACCTTTGGCTCCGTTGCCAGCGCCGCACCTACTCCAGCGGGTTTCTTCCACTCCGGACGCTAGTTGGTCCGCCCTCACCTGCCGTGGCCCTTTATCCGTCAGGACCCACAGCTTCTCGTTGCTCTTGATGGCCAGTACATGGGGTATTCCCCTCTCTTCCAGTCACAGCCGCAGATTGCGATCACTGCCGTAGACCTCGTCTCCAGCGACCCAGCGGAAGGGAACTCCCGCTTCCACCGCTCGCTCCAGCGTCTCCCGGGCCAGTTGCGGCTTGGTCCGGAAGGCCACCTCCTCGGGCACTGCAGCCTCCCGCCGTCGTTCTGCATCATCGGCCCACACTTGGGGCAGGTACAGTTCCCGGTCCAGCAGGACCCTGCCATGGGTTGTGGCATAGGTCAGAAAAACTCCTATCTGGCAATTTTCGATCCGCCCCGCCGTCCCACTGTATTGGCGCTGTACCCTCACCGACTTGGTCCCCTTCTTCAGGAACCCAGTCTCGTCCACCACCAGCACGCCATCAGTTTCACCTAAATGCTCCACAACGTAGTCCCGCAGGTCGTCGCGTACCAGGTCGGCATCCCAGCTATAGGTGGACAGCAACCGCTGCACCCCGTCGGGCGTGGCGTCGCCCGCCTGCTCCGCCAGTTGCCACCTGTTCTTGCGCTCTACCGGAGAAAGGAGTCCCTTCAGATACTCCAACGCCCGCCGGCGAGGTTCCGAACGGTGAAATCGTCCGGCTATGCACCCATGAACTCCCTCAATGCCCCTGGCCCACCGCGCCACTTCCAACACTTCGTCCCTGTCCGTTGCCACCACCTCACCTCACTCACTTCCTGAAGTAGCTTCATTCTACTAAGAACTATCTGCGGCTGTAGTATTAGCGTGTTGGTAGCGTTCTTTTGACTCTACGACATCCCGAGAAATCCTCTTCCATTCTCCACCGTAGCCTTGGTCTTGTGTCTGGAGAATCCCAACCAACGCTTCGCGCAGTGCATACGCGATCGCCTCACCCAACCTCGGAATCCCCGACTCGTCATCCTGAAGCAAAGTCCAAGCTTTTTCCAAGAACTCGGTCGTACGCCGACCATGGTCCCCGAATTCAATAACAAATGATCAGCCATTCCCGGTCCGAGAATTTTGTTCGCGTCCCACCTACTACTGTTGGTCATGCTTAGGTTCTTACAACCTCCACGAGTTACATGCAGGCTTTGGTGATCGTCAGGAATCTAATGTCGTCGAATGGTTCCCCCGACGGACGCCATTGGTCCGGCCCAAGTTGACCATATTAGGAACTTTTCAGTTGGCGGGAACTTATACGTATCCCATCTCGTGCTCCAACGAAGTAATTCAGATATTGAGTATGACGCGAGCACTTTTCAACCCCGCAAGATAACTGGGCGGGAGAAGACTTACCTACTGCTTGGCATTTTCCACTGAGTCATATTGAAGGTCGAGGTCCGACGTTCCGGAGCTTATTCCGGTCTTATACCGTCAGCACCTAGTCAGCCTTCGTGCTAATTCCTCAGTGCGAATGGCATGATCCTTTCGGAGAATTAGAGGGTTTTTCAACTTAGGGAACCTTTGAACAATTGAAAGCTGTAGATATTCGCGACTTGTGTAGTCTCGCGGGGAGCCCCAGGGTCTGCTGATTTATCCGCATTCGTGGTCCCTGTGGCTCTTCCAGGGCCGGATTCCGTTAGGTGAGGGCCCGGGGGGCACACAGCCCCCTGGGTTAGCTTACCGGAAGGGCCAGGGCCAGTCGCAGGTTGGACAGCCCCAGCAGCAGCGCCAACCGCTCCCTGTTCTTGGCCAGGCCCCGGTGGCGGACCTTGGCATAGCCGAATAGCTGCTTCACGTCCAGGAATGGGTGTTCCACCTTGGCCCGTATCGACGCCTTGACCTTTTCGCCCAGAGCTTGGGCGCTGTTTGGCTCCAGTTTCCGCCGCTGACCCGGCCTCATGGCTACCTGTCAATCCACCGCCAGCCCCAGGTTCTCCTCTCGTTTCCGCACTCCGATGTAGCCCACATCTCCCCACAGCTGCTGCTCCCCGCCATGCAACAACCGGTGGGCCTCGGTCACGTCATGCACGTTGGCCGAGGTGGCGCTGAGGCTATGCACCAAGCCCGTGTCCGCATCCACCCCAATGTGCAGCTTCATCCCGAAGTGGTACTGGTTCCCCTTCTTCACCTGCCGCATTTCCGGGTCCCGCTGCCCAGTCCGGGTCTTGGTGGATGACGGCGCCTCGATAATGGTGGCGTCCACTATGGTTCCCTCCCGCAACCGCACTCCCTGCTCTTCCAAGTGGCCCTTGATTTCCTCAAACAGTCCCCGGCCTAGTTGGCGCCCCTCCAGCAGGTGGCGAAAGTGGAGGATGGTACTCTCATCGGGGAACGGCTCCGACAACCTCAGCCCAGCAAATCGCCGCACCGACTCCGCTTCGTACAGCAGGTCTTCCATGGCTGGATCGCTGAGGTTGTAGCACAGTTGGACGATGTGCACCCGCAGCATCACCGCCAAGGAATTGGGCCGCCGGCCCCGCTCCGCCCGGAAGTAGTGGGGTCGAATGCCCTCTTCCAGCCGTTGCCAGGGAATCAGGGAGTCCATGCGTTCCAGGAATGTTTCCCGGCGGGTCCGGCGCCGCTTGTGTTGGTAGTCAAGATCGGCGAAGGTGGACTGCTCGTTCATCGTCCTCCTCCGCTGCCATTGCCTTCCACTCCCCTCAGTATGCCACATCCAACCTCTTATTCAGAGTTTCCTTAGGTCTTTTTCCAGCGCCATGCCTCTGCTGGCCTGAAAGGTCTCCCAGGGGGTCTTCCCGTAACAGTACCGGCCCGAATGGGGCCGCTCCCGGTTGTGTAATGCTCCAGCCAGGCATCCAGGTCGATCTGCAAATCTTCCAGGGTCTGGTACAGTTTCTTTCTGAAGAGCAGGCTGTAGCACTCGTCCTGCAGGGTTTTGTGGCACCTTTCGCAGATGCCGTTGGTCTGGGGGTGGTTGGCCTTGGTCCTGTAGAGGTCGATGTCCTCCACCGCCAAGTAGAGTTGGTAGGCGTGATTCCCCGACTTCCCGTAGTACTCGGTCCCCTGGTCGGTGAGGATGAGTTGCAACTTTATCCCCTGCTCATCAGAGAAGGGGACCACCCGGTCATTGAGCCAGTCGGCGCTAGTGATGGCGCTCTTGTCGGTGTAGAGTTTAGCGATGGACACCCGGCTGTAGGTGTTGATGATTGTCTGCTAGTAGATCCGGCCCACTCCCTTGATAGTGCCGACGTAGTAGGTGTCCTGGGCTCTCAGGTAACCGGGATGCTCCGTCTCGATCTCCCCGTGGGCCTCCTTCTCCTACTTGGCTTTCTCCTATGCCGCTAATTGGCTCTCAGTGAGGATGATGTCCTCCTGGGCCACTTTAGCTTCCAGGGCCTTGAGGCGTTTCTTGAAGGTCCCCAGGTCATGGTGGAGCCACACCGAGCGGTGGGTGTTCTCCTATGGGGGAAATTATGGTCCCCTCCTTGCGCAGCTCGTTGGCTGCCCTGAGTTGCCTGTAGGCTGGGTGTTCGGCAGCTACCCTGGGAACGGCCCGCTCCACCACTTCGGGCACCCGGTTCTTCAACAGCGTCCTCTCGCGGGACATCTCGTAGAGTTCCTTGTAGCGGTAGAAAGTGTCCCGGCTGTAGCCCATGATCTGGCAGGCCTGCGACACGTCGCCTAGCTGTTTGGCTAGATCTAGTAGGCCAGCTTGGGCTCGAGAATCTTTTCTTGTTGCGTACTCATCTGACACTCCATCCCCATCCCCGGGGACATTGAATCACAGTGTTCCTTGAGAGTAGGATTCGGTCTTGTGCGCTACAAGTTAAAGCCTGCCCTATTACCGTCGCTTATTCGATCGACGGTGTTTCTCAGAACAATCCCGGCAATGGGTTTGGTCCGGTATGGCCTCATGTGGGCAGTCACGGCAGAGCCCCAGGGCCTTGCGGCGTTGACGATGCTCCACAGCTAGCGCTCGGGCTCGTTCATTGCGTTTCTCACGCGTTAGGTGGGTCCGTTGGAGTTTGTTGGGCTCGGCAATGTTGGCGGTGACCGTCCCAATTGGCTTACCTCTGTTGACGCAGTGGACGGCCAGGTTGCTGTCATGTCGGGCTCTGGACTTCCGACTGGGCCTGCCGCCCGCGTTGGCTTGCTTCGGCAAAGGGAACCTGAACTCGAGGGTACCGCCTAATGCACGTGTGAGCGGGGGAACCAGCGTGTCCATCGCCACGGCCCGGTCCAGGTACGGTCTATCCCCGCGTGTGCGGGGGAACCCCAAGTGACCACGTAATTTCCGGCATGGAGGATGGTCTATCCCCGCGTGTGCGGGGGAACCGGCGAAGAACGGTATCGACCGCACGATGGCCGCGGTTTATCCCCGCGTGTGCGGGGGAACCCGGCCAGCGACGGGGAAACCCTTGAGGTGGTGAGGTCTATCCCCGCGTGTGCGGGGGAACTCTCTTACGCCGTTACCTATAAGGGTCTATCCCCGCGAACGCGGGGGAGAAGATAGTGTCGATTGGGTTTACGCAATATATATGTAGCTGCGTATTAACAAGAAAACCCAATCATGTAATATTTGATTATCAGTTTCTTGGCCGCCATCAGGATGCGACCCCGATGGCGACCAGAACATCCCACTCCAAGTCGTCGATTAAACTACATCGAGGAGGCGTTCAATGTGTCACGTTACCATTCCACTCGTTTTTTGCCAAGCTCCAACATGCCATGTCTGTGGGCGTGCTTCGACGATCCAACGATGCCAGATCTGTAACTGTTCGGTGTGTAGACACTGTAGTCACTTGGTAACTCCCCGGTGCCCGGGCAGCATTGTCTGTGAACAATGTCTTGGTTGTTGATCGATCAGGTGTATTACGCTCAAAACTGTCAGTGACATTTGGTAGTTGATTTGGACCACCGGAGGTGAAACATTGTCGTTCCATAGTTCCCCCTTAAATCCGCATGGAGGAGAGCCCCGTGTTTAACATCGTGAAGGAACCCCTAATTCGGATGGATGCGGCTGCAGGTCTAGGCATTGCGGTGTCTTTACCCGAGATTTACGCGGCGCTAATGCTTGACCAGGTTGATGCTTTTCCGGCGTTGCGGCCGCATCAACGCCACGCTTGGCACGCCTATTTGGTCCAGCTAGGAGCCTTAGCCCTCTACCGGGCCGGGGAAAACGCGCCCCCTGAGGTTGCCAGCGATTGGTATGAACTGATTCGCGGACTTACTCCAGATTTTCCCGAGGACGAGCCATGGCAACTCGTGGTAGCAGATATCACCAGGCCGGCATTCATGCAACCGCCAGCCCACTCCAAAGACAAGCAAAGTGATTACAAAGGAATTGCCGTTACTCCCGACGAACTGGACATGCTGGTAACCGGCAAGAACCATGATATTAAATCCTCCATCATGGTCCACGCCTTCTCAGACGACTGGATTTTCGCGCTAATTACACGCCAGACAATGGAAGGCTACTCCGGCACTGGGAACCACGGGATCTCCCGTATGAACGGAGGCTTTGGGAGCAGGCCATCCTTTAGTATCACCGACTCGACGCGGCCAGGCGCTCACGTGCGGCGCGACATTATCGCCCTGCTGGAGTTTCGAGAGAAAATCTTGGATGAATACCCAATGATTGACCAAGGCATCGGTCTCTTTTGGACTATCCCGTGGGACGGGGCTCCGGCGGAGGCGAGGCAGTTGAGCGAGTTGGACCCGTTTTACATCGAAGTATGCCGCCGAATCAGGTTTCAACTGAACTCTGAAGGAAACCTGTATGCAATCAGAGCCAGTTCCCGGGCGGCCCGAGTTGATTCCAAAGCCCTAATTGGCAGGGCAGGGGACTCTTGGACGCCGGTGGATATGAAGGGCAACAAGTCTTTGACCCTGGCGGCTGGGGGGTTCAATTATGAGCGATCGGTGACCTACTTGCTATCAGCGGACTGGTCACCGTCGCCGCTATCCCGGCTCAGCGCGTTGGAAAACCGGTCACCGGAGCCGTCGCATTTGGTTGCAAGGGGAATGGTGCGGGGGCAGGGCAAGACTGAGGGATACTTCGAACGTATCATCCTGTTGCGCAGCAAAATGAAGGCAATAATGGGACTTCCAGGCGGGGCCTCGGAGCTAGGCGGTATAGCGCGGCAACGGATCGACCGCGTGGCCAGGATTCAAGGGATACTGCGGCACGCGGTCGCCATGTTTGTTGCCGGGGGGAAAGCCGATGGCATTAGCGCGGACCATCGTTCCCGGGCCAACCCCTGGGCCAACCGGCTCGATGAAATGGTTGACCGTGATTTCTTCCAAGACTTACAAAACGAGTTCGAGGCCGACGCCGCCGACCGGGAAAGGGTCCATAAAGTGTGGCTGGTTGGGGTGGTTGAAGACGCCAGGCGAATTCTCCGAGACGCCGAGGATGCACTCCCTTGTCGGTCCATCCAACGGTACCGGGCCAGAGCCCGCGCCGACAGCGTTTTTGAGGGACGGGTCCGCGGGCCGCAAGGGTTACCATTTCTGTACGATCAGGAGGGGATTGACAGATGACTTCTACAAGTCACACCGGCGGTCAGAGCGAATCTCCGACCGTTGCCGGAGCGCGGGACCGTACCGGTTCGTGGAGCGACATTGCCGCCGATTTTGCCTACCAGATGACGCTCCCAATCTTCAACCGCGGCGACCTCGCGGGCCTTCGCCGCATGGACCCGGACGCCCACGAAGCCGCGGTTTTCTGGCGATTGATGGCGAGCCGTGATCTGCTGAGAGACCCGGGATTGAACCCAGTCATAGAGCAAAAGTGGGCCCTGATCCTACACGGAATAGCGTTGATGAGGACCACCGGGCTTGGCGGGCCAGGCATCGGCTCGGCCCATGCCGGGAATATGCCGGTGGGCCGAGCCCTATACCTTGGTGGAGAAACCTCCCGCACCTCCGCCTTTTATAGCGACATCCGGCTTAACCGGCTATTAACGGCGCGTGGACCCATGCTCAGAACATTGCTTGCCCGGATGTTCCGCACGTTGGCAGCCGTAGGCCAACCGTTCAACTGGCGGGAGATGACCAGGTTCATCCGCAACATGGACTATCGCGAAGACCTGGCCGAACAGTCCCGGTGGGGGATCGCCCGCGCCTACTACAGGGCGGAGCGCCAAGGCTCAGGCTAAATTGATTCATGAGACCATATTTGAAACCGGGGGTAAACCGAATGACCATCACACGCTTCTTGCAACTCCACACCCTACATCCGTACTCAGCGGCGTTGTTAAACCGGGATGACAGCGGCTTGGCCAAACGGATGCTGTACGGCGACGTGATGCGCACCCGCATCTCGTCTCAATGCCTCAAACGCCACTGGAGGGTCGCCGATGACGAATTCGCTCTGAAGAATATCTCCGGCGTAACCGAGGCGTTGCGTTCCAGGGAAATCATTTCCAGGCGGGTGATGCAGCCGCTGCGAGAATCCAGCCTCGCCAGCCCCGAAGTGCTTCAGCAAGTCGATGAGGCCTTCCAGATTGGAGTATACGGTGACCGGGGAACCAGCCGAGACGCACGGCAACCGCTTCTGTTGGGGTTGCCCGAAGTTGAGTACTTACAGTCCAAAGCTCAGGAAATCTGCGCCAATCATCCGGACGATGTGGCTGCCGCCCGTAGCGAGGCGGCTGACCTGTTCAGCCCCCGGCGTGGTGAGGGCAACAACTTCCGGGCCTTTCGAGACTCGGCGCGTCTCCCCGGTGGACTGGAAGGCGCCCTGTTCGGGCGTATGGTTACGTCGGACCCGGGAGCCAACATCGACGCCGCAGTCCACGTCGCCCATGCCTTCACCGTACACCAGGAGGAGAGTGAGAGCGACTACTTTTCGGTGGTCGATGACCTGCAGCGGGACGATGAAGATCCCGGCGCGGCCCATATTGGCGACATGGAATTGACCTCCGGGCTGTTCTATGGGTACGTCGTGGTCGACGTGCCTGGCTTGGTGTCCAACCTCGAAGGGTGCCCACAAGAAGACTGGACAAACGCGGATAGGACCTTGGCGGGGAAGGTGGTTGAGCATCTCATACATCTCATAGCCACGGTAACTCCTGGGGCGAAGTTGGGCTCCACTGCGCCGTACTCCTACGCGGACTTGATGCTCGTCGAAGTTAGTAGCCGGCAGCCCCGCAGCCTGGCCAACGCCTTCCGCAGCGCCGCCAAGGCCCAGACCGGGGACGCGGCGGCGAAATTGGTGGGCTGTCTCGAAAGCATGGACGCTGCCTATGGAGCGCGTGAAGTCCGTAGGGTCATGTCCCTTGACGACTACGCCATACCCGGCGCGGAACGCGTATCTCTTGACGAATTGGCGTCATGGTCTGGAGAAGCAACCCGCCAAGGTGAGGCCAAATAGCTATGCGGCACCTACTGTTGCGTCTTGAAGCGCCGATGATGGCCTTCGGCGGTGAGATGGTCGATAACCTGGGCGTAATTCGGTGGTTTCCCTCGGTTTCGATGCTGACCGGGCTGCTGGCCAATGCCCTTGGTTGGCGCCGCACCGACCGGGAACGGCATCAAGGATTGCAAAACCGTCTAGTGTTCGCCGCCCGCATCGACCGCGAACCGTCCGGCAGAGTAAGACTACGTGACTTTCAGACGGCGCAATTGGGGAGGAATGACCGCGGGTGGACTACTAGGGGGTCGCCCGAGGGCAGGGCCGGAGGCTCCAACACCTATGATGCGCCGCACCTACGCTACCGGGACTACTTCTCTGACATGCAGGTCACCATCGCCCTGCGGATGGAACCCCCGGACGAGGCGCCTACCATAGACGAGTTGGCGCGGGCTCTGGAGGAACCCGCGCGCCCGCTCTTTATCGGGCGCAAACCTTGTCTGCCGTCTGGTCCACTCTTTAATGGTTTCCAGGAAGGGGAAACGGCATTGGCGGCTTTGAAGGCGGTCCCCATGGGAGAAAGACCATCGGCCCGTGAGCCGGTCCGGGCGCTCTGGCCGGCGTGGGAGGGCACTGACGAGTCAGTCAACACTCACATGTTGACCGACCAACGCAACTGGGTGTCTGGGCTGCACGGCGGGGGGCGGCTGGTGTGTGAAGGGGAAATCGCCCGGGAAGACTTCGCGGCTCCGGTCCCAGCCGAACATACAGGAGACACGCAATGACGATTTCCGATCGAACTCATGCGCCGCATGAGGTTGCGTTGCCACCCTTGCAGATGGTGCAAGCCACCGTCGACCGGCGCCAATTTCACCGTTGGGCTGGATCAAGGCGCTTGATGAGCGGGAACCTCTTTGACGAAGGGTATGCCATGCACTGTTTCCTGGCTGGCGTATTCGGCAACGCAGCTCCCAAACCGTTCCGCCTAATCACACCCACGAGGCCAGGGGCCCCGTCAGCGGTGTTGTACGGATACAGCCGGGCCGATTCCGAAATCCTAAGGGAGGCCGCCGCGCTCTATGCCGACCCATTCCAAACCTCCGCGCTTCCGCCTGAGAACCTAAACAGCAAGCCTATGCCTATCCGGTGGCAACCAGGTAGGCGGCTCGGTTTCCAAGTATTGGTGCGTCCCGTTGTCCGATCCTCTGACAGGTCCCAATCTAAGGGCTCGGAACGGGACGTATTTCAAACCGAGGCTGAGGAACATCCCCAAGATGGCATGGAACGCACCAGACTGGAGGTCTACCACGACTGGCTAGCAACCAAGTTCGCGAAGGGAGGGGCTACCCTGGAAGGAAAATCGGTGCTGAAGTCTTTCGAGAGGGTCCGTTCCATCCGAAAGCTGCACCAACGGCCGATTGAAGGACCAAGCGCCCTTATGGCTGGGAATCTGATAATAGATGACTCTGAGGCCTTTGCTCATCTTGTATCGCACGGCGTCGGACGCCACCTCTCCTATGGCTACGGAATGCTGCTGTTGCGCCCACCAATGAGGGGGGCGGGCCGTGAGTAAGGAGGCTTATCTCTGTTCCGGTGCACCTTAACAATTCAATATTTCTTTATCGGGGGCAAAATGCTTAGAGGACGGCTAGGACTAGAAACTGCGAGAATACCCCACGCCGACCGCCACGGGCTGCTGTGGTTGTCCAGAGGAGCGCTGACCGTCCGCGACGGGACGCTCCGGTTCGAGCGGCAGGGTGGTCCTGATAAGGACAGTCCGTTGGAAGCGGGAGAATACGGAATTCCGTTTCAGACTCTGTCCATGGTCCTATTGGGACCTGGGTCAACAGTGAGTCATGACGCATTGAGACTCATGGCCCGTCATGGGACGGCGTTGGTGGCGGTTGGGGAGGATGGAGTGCGATGCTACACAGCCCCACCTTTGATGCCCGATTCCTCGGATATCGCCCGTCGGCAGATGAAGGCCTGGGCTGACGCCGCCGGGAGCCGCATAACAATCGCCAAGAAGATGTACGCGCTACGTCTGGGTGAGGTATTGCCCCAACAGGACCTTGCCGCGCTCCGCGGGGTCGAAGGAGCTAGAATGCGGCGCACTTACCAACTAGTCGCACAGCGGTACGGCATCGACTGGAGGCGTCGGCGGTATGACCGGACCGACCCAGAGTGGGCCGACATTCCCAATCAGGCCATCAACCACGCTTCGGTCGCGGTGACCTCCGCGGCGGTGGTGGCTGTAACGGCGACCGGTGCAATTCCCCAACTGGGGTTTATTCACGAGAGCAGCGGCGAGGCGTTCGCGCTGGACATCGCTGACCTATTTCGCGACACGGTGCTGCTCCCGGCCGCCTTCAGATCAGCGAGTGAGGTACTCAAGGATCCCAGATTAGATATCGAGCGTCACACGAGACGGACCACGGGCGAACTCCTGCGCACGGAGAGGGTGATCTCAAAAATGATCGACCGGATCAAGATTCTGTTTCAGGATGTGGCCATAATCGAACCCGGAGGTGAGGCGGAAGACCCAATGATAGACCCGCATCTGGATGAAGGGGAGTTGGACGAAGGAGACCTGGCATGATTGTAATCGTGACCGTAAACGTGGAGGGTCGTTACCGGGGGTTCCTGGCGTCGGCAATGCTGGAAATCGCTCCGGGAGTCTACACCTCACCACAGATGACCAGCGGAACCAGGGAGAGGGTGTGGGACGTCGTTCGAGACTGGTATTACGAACTGGGCAATGGGTCGATAGTCATGACCTGGCGAGACCCATCGGCGCCTACGGGACAACAGGTGAGAACCTTGGGGGAGCCACCGAAGGAGATAGTAGACGCCGACGGCGTATATCTAGTCAAATACCATTAGAATATCCGCCAGCGCAATAAGAAACCGGCCCCAAAATCATAAGAGAAGGGGTTCCCCCGCACACGCGGGGATAGACCCTGTTCCCCTCCAGTTCCATCCAAAGCTCGGAACTCGGGTTCCCCCGCACACGCGGGGATAGACCGTAGCTAGCTGGCCCACCACCCAGCCGATGTCGGCGGTGTGTGCGGTTCCCCCGCACACGCGGGGATAGACCCCGAACAGCCAGCCAGAATGACACGCGGGGATAGACCGTAACGGTTCATCCCCGCCAGCGGCTTCGTCCCGGGTTCCCCCGCACACGCGGGGATAGACCCGGATGGCCAACGAAGCTGCCTGATGGGCGGGTTCCCCCGCACACGCGGGGATAGACCCTTCAACTTCCTTCAGATTGGACCGGGCAGGCGGTTCCCCCGCACACGCGGGGATAGACCGTGGGCCTCATGCCGATTGCCAATAGCTCGGCGGGTTCCCCCGCACACGCGGGGATAGACCTTGGTTTATTCCCCCGCACACGCGGGGATAGACCCGAAGGCGGTTAAGGTTCCCCCGCACACGCGGGGATAGACCTATGGACAACAGGCGTTTGCCCGGAGTTGTCAAAAGGTTCCCCCGCACACGCGGGGATAGACCCCAATGCGGGTGAGCCTCCCAAGCGCAACGGGGGGTTCCCCCGCACACGCGGGGATAGACCGACCGGTTCATCCCCGCTGGCGCGACACGCGGGGATAGACCCAGAGGGATGAAAACGAAAGATGCGGGCGCGGTTCCCCCGCACACGCGGGGATAGACCGCCCGCCTCGCTCAACGGCTTGACGTGGTGGAGGTTCCCCCGCACACGCGGGGATAGACCGGAGAGACTGGTATGCCAACTAACCTAAGACGGTATAGGCGGTTCCCCCGCACACGCGGGGATAGACCCCTCCAGGACCGGGGATAGACCGTATTGGCAGGGAGCTTGCTACATGGTTCCCCCGCACACGCGGGGATAGACCGCCCGATTCTTATCCTACCGGCTGAACATCCCCGGTTCCCCCGCACACGCGGGGATAGACCGTTTCCTGACGCCCCGGCGCTCTGCTCTTTCTGGGTTCCCCCGCACACGCGGGGATAGACCGTAGACAAAGGCTAACCCCCGTAGGGTGAAGCTGGTTCCCCCGCACACGCGGGGATAGACCTGATCCTAAGGTAAGAACGCTTCGGGTCGTGATGGTTCCCCCGCACACGCGGGGATAGACCCCATCGGCATGATTGGAGGGCTTCTATTTCTGTGGTTCCCCCGCACACGCGGGGATAGACCTTACTGGTTTGGTGTCAGTTGCCATTAGTCCTCGGTTCCCCCGCACACGCGGGGATAGACCCACAAGGAATATCGTCGAGACTCGGTAGTCTCCGGTTCCCCCGCACACGCGGGGATAGACCGGCAGCAGAGGACCAGGCGAACGCAGAGTCGATGGTTCCCCCGCACACGCGGGGATAGACCCCAGAGACAGCCGGGGCCAAGGTCCCGATGTAGGGTTCCCCCGCACACGCGGGGATAGACCGCCGCCGCCCTGATATCTCCCGTTGACTTGTACGGTTCCCCCGCACACGCGGGGATAGACCTCCAGGAGCCGTCAGGCTGCTCGGACTCGCGGGGGTTCCCCCGCACACGCGGGGATAGACCGTCTAATGGCCAGGGGGCAGGTACGCATCCGCCGGTTCCCCCGCACACGCGGGGATAGACCGCTAATCGTCATACCGGCGATCCGGGCACCACGGGAGGTTCCCCCGCACACGCGGGGATAGACCTTCCGCTGTCAACTCCCACCTGGAAATGCTCTCGGTTCCCCCGCACACGCGGGGATAGACCCAACATGCCGTACCTCCAGTTGGCTCACGGCACGGTTCCCCCGCACACGCGGGGATAGTTTATCTCTCCCCTGCTACGGCCTGAGCTAGGGGCGCCGGATAAGGCGCAGGCCCAGCCGGTCGTATTGAAATTCCCGGTTTCCCACCGGGAACGTGAAGCCACCATCGACTTGGCTAGGCGTAATGGGTTTGTCGGACAACTGGCCTCCTCTGAGATGCTCTGGGATGGTCAATTCGGCGATCGTGGTCTCCGCCGAAAACGGACTGGTGGGCTGAGGGTCGAACTCAACCTCGATCCCCTCATCCCCGAGGCGGGTGCGAATCGCTTCCTCAAATGTGCCGAACGCCACGTCCTGGTTGTCCTCCTCTGGGTAAAACGCCTTGTCGGTGCGGACTAGCGCCTGCTGTGCGGTCAGATTATTGGCCATTCTCGCGCCCTCCATCTCGTTGGAGTGCACGCGCCAGTCATCGCCCATGTCGGCCACGATCCCTGCCAACGCTTCGGGATGAGTGGCCCCTTCCACCAACTCTCGGCTCATTTGGGGGATTTTCCAGGATTCGCCATTATCCGAATGCTCGATAATCCGACGTCTGGTGGCTTCCAACACTCTGAGGTCTTCATAAACGTACCCATGGGGACCCAGGCCATTTGTGTTTTGCACCCTGGTCAGGAGAGGCGACAAGTCGTCTTCCGGCGGAGTCAACACGATGCAGGTCGGACTGCTGTATCCTTCGGGCCTGCCGTTCCGCCTGTGGCGATGTAGACGGCCGATGCGTTGCAGCAGAACGTCCATAGGGCAAAGGTCGGTGATCAGAAGGTCGGCGTCAATGTCCAAGGACTGTTCCAGAGTCTGGGTTCCTACAATTATGCATCCGCCCGGCTTGCGGTCCCGGCCGATTTGGTCCTCGACTGTCCCGTCCAACACGCGGCGGTCCTCGGCGGCATACCTGCCGTGGTGCACGGTCAGGACGTCGTTACAAGCGAAGAGCAGCTCACGGCCTGTTGCACCGGCAGCCTCCTCCAGAGCCTGCTGGGTGGCTACCGCAAAGGTAACGGTGTTCCGTATAATCAGGACCTTGGCGCCGGCGCGGGCGGCGTCCAGGGCTCTAACCGTCACCGGAGCCATCTCAGACATGGCTGGTTCCACTTCGATTAAAACATCCTTGGCTTGATCGTTTTTGGCAACGGTCATAGTCTTGAGGTCCGGCGAAGATCCGTAGGTGATCGCCGGATAGGGGGTGTCTATGTCTTCGTCCAACGATCCACTGTCTACGAAGGAACGTGAACGAGACATCCAACGCCGCCGGGCCACTGACCCTAATGTGGCGGACATCAAGAGTGCATAGCCGCCGGACCCCAGGTGGGTGTCGAGGAGAGCGCCGAGAATCCGCCGCATGTAGGTGTCTGAGGCGTGGACTTCGTCGATTACCAGGAGATTCCTAGCCAGGCAGGCAGCCCGCATGTGAGCGTGTTTCACCTTTAGGGTCGCCATCATGGCTTGGTCCACGGTACCGATGGCGATCTGCGCTGCAAGATATCGTTTGGAGTTCTCCGCCGCCCATCGGCGGTGTCTTGTGGCGTCATCGGGATGGTCCTCCCACCAAACGTCGTAGTCGTGAAGGTTTCGATGGCCAACACCCTCTCCGGCGCGGAGGTAGCCGGGTACTGCGAGCACAGGCTCAGGCGTCAGTCCTGACGGAAACAGATTGGAGATAAACGTGCTCATGCGGGAATGGATTTGGCTGGCGGCGGCTCGGGTTGGTAGGGCAAAATACAGCCCATCCACCAGACCCTCTCGGAACATTCGAGCGAACCTCCACAATACCGCCTCGGTCTTGCCGGAGCCGGTTTCGGATTCGAGAATAACCAACTGTTCGTTCAAAGGGACCTGGATTGCCGCTTGTTGAATCGGGTGCGGGTCCGGGTCACCGGGAATACGGAAAAGTTCGGAGAATCCGGGCAGCGGTCGAGCGGCTTGGGCGCGCCGTTGTTCTGATAGGTCCAGCCCAATATCGGCGAATGCCCTTGAAGCGGCGGGACGGGCGACCGACTCAAAATAGTCGTCACGAAGTACAGCATCAAATTTGAACCAGTCCTCGTTGGAACCGATCCAGTCCGCCAGTGTACATAGCCCCAGGAACATGTGCTGGAAGGCGGGATTGGAAGGCAACGGTGGCGCGGACCGGGCAAAAGCATCTTTGAACCAGATTTTCACCATTTGTCCAATTCGCTCAACGGCTCTAACTGGTTCCAGACCCGCCAGACAGCGCCAGATAGCAGGATTCTTGTCCCGCTGATTCACGAGCTGTAGAGGCAAGCCATGGTGGGACAGGGCGGCGGTGAATAATCCACAAACTGTCACACCGCCCGTATCATCCCATGCCAGCAGGTCGTTCCAACCCAACGCGCGAAAAAACCATCCAGCGGTTTCCGTATCTCCATACGGGTCCAATACCGGCGTCAGATCCAATGTATGACCCGCCCGGGATGTCCTTGAGCGGTTGGCGGGAAAGTCTTCGGGCCTCCAGATTTGGGTCTGGAATCCTATGTTCACTTTGCCGATATCATGCAGGGCGGCGAATACGCTTAAACGGGCAATAGTCGCCGGGTCTAGGTCTTCCAGGTTTCCGGTGTGGGCTAGCCGACGGCGGATGGTCGGCTGGTGAAGGAGCGCTTCGAAGCACGCCCCGACGTCGGCCAAGTGATGCTCCAACAGATGAATTCGGCTGGGGTCCTGCATGTCGGCCTTGCCCCAGAATGCTCGTGTATAAATCGGTTGGCTGGAATCGTAGATCATTTCCTCAACTCCTGGCTAATTCTCCTGCTGGACCTATCGGGGGCGCGAGGACCGTTGGATTGTCTCGTGAAAGCGCTAACGGAGTCCATCGGCGGCAATCGATTGGCTGCATGGCAATGCACGACTACGGCCCAATTTAGGGGGGTGTTCGGTTTCGCTCACAGGAAGGGATTGGTGAATACGAAGGGAGCCATCTGCAAGCGTGGAGACCGGTTGGAGTTTTTTATGTTGAGTCAGTCATCCTGCCCATGGGATAGGGGTTTGTCGCGGGGTTGTTACCCGCTGATCGTAATGGTAGAGAGATAGGGCCGGGAGTTGAAAGTAGGAAATGTCAGTAGCGGGACATGAATTAGCGGCGTTGGGGCCGATCCGACTTGCGGCTCCGGTCAAGATGGATCACACTGGAAGCCGGGGCCAAACAGTTATGTCATCTGCTAGGGAACGCCTAAGGGCAGCCAACCTCACGTTCACCGCAATTGATGTGGAAACGGCGAACGCGGACCCTTCCAGCATTTGCCAAATAGGGATTGTCTCTTTCCAGCATGGTGAGATTCTGGACAAGCTGTCGGTCCTCGTCAATCCGGAGTCGCCGTTCAGTTCCAGCAACGTCAAGATACATGGAATTAGGGAAGACACGGTGAGCAAGAGTGACACCCTTCCTGATATCCACGGGCTGTTGCGGAGCCGGTTAGATGGACGGACGCTTGTCAGTCACACGGGATTCGACCGGTTGGCACTTGAACGGGCAATGGAAAAATACCAACTCCCGCCGGTCCGCGCGGTCTGGTTGGATAGCGCTCAGATCGCACGCGATTCCTGGCCCGAGAAGTACAAGAGGCGCCGGTGCGGGTTGGTCCGCGTAGCCAGTGACCTAAACATCACATTCCGGCATCACGATGCGCTCGAAGACGCGATTGCTGCGGGAATGATCGTTGTGTGCGCCTGCCGGCACACTGACCGAGACCTGGATGATTGGATCGAAACCTTCAGGGCCAATTATCGGCATCATCCGATTGGCGTTCATAGCAGGACAGGTCCCGAATTGTAAACCGAACGATACACCTCGGTTGGGTCCCATTGTCAGTAATGGCTTTCGCGCCGAGGGTCAGTTGAGGCAGGAGTACTCCCTTGACAAGGGACACATTTCGAGAACGCCTCGAATACCCTTCAGTTGTTATAACCAAGACTAAATCTGATATCGTCGACCCATTGTGATTAAATGTCCCCGGCGATGGGGAGGAGTGTCAGATGACCACACAACAACAAAGGATTCTCAAGCCGAAGCTGGGGCTACTGGAACTGGCCAAACAGCTAGTATTACAACGACGGATTGCCAAATATGGTGTCTTATCCTTCGTATTCGGCCACGAGCGAGAAATCGCTGTACGCTCATGCCAATAGGTTCAGGTCCAAATCGGTCGCGAAAATCACCCTGTCATAGAAACCGTCGTTGTAATACTAGGGCACGGCGGAGCGCACCTGGACCAGAGTGTCCTCCGGGAGATTCTGGTGGAGCTTCAAGATAGGGTGGTGGACCTCCAGGCCCAGGTCTCTGGCAACGTGAGTCCAGGAGCCTTCAACCAGACCGTCGTTACCGGTGCCGCCGCCGACACCGACATCGGCGTGAGCGGGATCACCACTGGAGACACCCTGATGGGAGTCGTTAAGCTGGACTCTACGCTAACCGAAGGCGCTCCCAACACCCGTGCCTGGAACGCGGAGGACCTACTGAGTGAGTCGTCGGTTACTTCTGACGGGAACATTCAACTCGACTCGACGGACACCTCCGGCGCGGTGCTGTTGGTGACCTGGTTGAGCCGGTAGGGAAGGCAGGAAGTATGAGGTACCGGAGAGTAGCCCGGCGGGGAACGCTGGTGTTCGGCGGGGTGTCGTTCGACAGCCGCCCGAAGGTCTACGAGATAACGTCCGAAGAGGTGGCGAT
The DNA here is from genome assembly GCA_965205385.1 of Dehalococcoidia bacterium. Lineage (GTDB taxonomy): Bacteria > Chloroflexota > Dehalococcoidia > Lucifugimonadales > UBA3495 > CATOSP01. The sequence goes on along the minus strand of CBDBGS010000008.1, from coordinate 135,371 downwards.
CCTCCATTCCCACTACGCCGACCGGGTGGCGTTGGAGTTGTTGGAGCCGGAGGTCGCCGTCGCGGAACCTGAACCGGACCCGGAGGAGCCTAACACAGAAGAGTCCGGGAGGCGGCGCATCCGACGCCGGGACCAGGTCGAGTCGGACCCGAGCCCGGAAGATGAGGAGCCGGAGGGAGCCTAATCCCGGCCCATGAAACCTAAATTACCAATATTGCCCACTTTTGGGAAACGCCTGATAGCCTTAAACTATGCCCTCCACAAGGAGGGGCTAAATGAACGGGGAAATGGGTGGCATTGTGGCGTTGGCAATGGTGGCGATTTTGGCAATCTCTGGGATGCTTTGGGGGATAGGTGGTACCGGGGGAGGTCACGATCTTGAGGAAGCCGAACCAACGGGGCTACCAGTGATATCTCAGGCACATGGCCAAAGGGACATTCCCCTCGCTGTGTTGATGAACCTCTGGTTCGGGTTCGACCTGGAGAGTGGGCATAGCATCGGCGGATTGAAATCGAGCCACTGGAATCTGGACGTCGGTGGTTCAGGGAGTCGGGTTGGTGTGACCTACAAGCCGGAGTACGGGTTCTATGCTTCGGACGACCCTGCCGTAATTAGGCAACAGTTGTCCGATATGGAGAAAGCCGGGATTAGCGTCATCATTGCCGGGTGGCACGGGACCGGTGACAGGAATCTTGATGGTATTGACGGCGATGATCGGGAAATGGAGGCAATTGACCGGGCGTTGACCGCCCTCCTACGTGAGATAGAGCAAACTAAATCTCCCGTTAGGGTTGCCGTTCTCGTAGAGCCGTTTATGTTTAACCTTCCCAAGAGGTTGGTAGGACCTGGCGGAGACCCCAACCCCCCGTTCACGCCTGAGAAACAACAAGGAGTCCTGGACGGTCTCTGGGACAACATTTACGAGCCATATCTGGACCTCATGTTTGAGTGGGATGGACCACCGCTGGTCGTGACGTGGGGACCTGCTAACTTGAAGGACCCAAACGATGCCCGCTTCTCCGTCCGAAGTTTTGGTAGTGAGCGAAGCCCGTCCTGGAAGACAGTCACGGGCCAAGATTGGAACTGGTACCCAGACGTTTCGCTTCTCCCGTCAATGATCTCCGACGATGGTATGTTTGTGGTGTTCCCTCGTTTCGACGAACATTGGATGGCAATCATGGGTCAGCCCTTTGCAAGGCCCGTGCGGACTGTGGACCCGCTCTTCAAGGAGAGAGTCTACGAACAGGTCTGGCAAGCAGCTGTTGATAACAGGGCCAAGATCGACCTGCTCGTCCTCTACCACTGGAACGAACACCAAGAACACTCCGCGATAGAGCCGGACATGGGCGTGGCGGTAACAGGATACGGGCGAACCTTGGTCGAGAAAACCGCCCGATATTACAGCCAGTTTCTCGCTGGGGAGTCTATTGAGATTACACCTCCCGATCAATCTGGAGTTTGGAGTACACCTTCGAAAATTAAGCAGTATATCGGGAGTCTTGACGCACCAGAACTTGGACTGGAACCTGGTGTCTCCGTAGACAGTTTTCTTGGCGAGAGATTACGAGAAGCGCAGAGTCTTATCGAGAGTAGACTCGACCGTGGGTATTCACCTTTCGATTTACCTGCCGGTCTTCGGAACATCCACCTGCGGCTCACGTCAAATATCTACAATTGCATACCGATGAACAAGCGGAATCCAGTAATGCAGATCGGCGAGTTCAACCCGAAGGAGCCCACTAGATGGCTGGTGAATTCCGCTACTTGGGAGTAGGTGAGGAGGGAGATGTTGGCACCGCTGTTGGTGCTTCCCTCTTCCTAGATTTCCTGTCCACAAGTCTCGAATCTCCGGCGGACTCCATGATTGTTTATGAAGGTGCCGGAGGCCGTGGTCCCCTGCTTGCGGTCCCGGGCCCCTACATCCCATCTGGTGATATTCAGTTGGGTGTGGATATTGAAGACGCGATCTATTTCTTGAAATGGGTTATGGGCCGCTATGGAACGCAGGGCGCCGACGCCGGTAATTCACCGCCGCAAACTACCCTGTCTGCTGCCGTTGCATCCGGTAGTACCACGGGCGCCGTGAACAGTGGACAGTGAAACAGACTTTTCAGTGGGCGACTACGTGCAGATCGATTCCGGTATCGGAGGCGATGTAGTCCAGATCAGTGCGTTGGACGGCGGCGTTGGCCCGACCCATGACTGGGTTGTCACCGGCCTAGTGAATCCGCATGCCCCAGACGCCGAGGTGAAGAGTGGGGTGTCACCCTTCACTCACATGTTCCAACCCACGACGAGTAATGCGCTTCCTTCCTTCACCGTACGCATCGGCAAGGGCATTTTTAAGCATGTGTTTACCGGCGCGACCATTGACCGTCTTTCCTTGAGCCTTGAGCGTGGATTCGTGACCTGCACGGCTAATCTCCAGTGCCAGAAGGATTCCCAAGTCGCGCTCAACAGTGCGAGCAAAAGCGTTACTCGAAATATCCTAACCTTCAGGCAGGGGATAACTCTACTATGAGATGTAGACCACACCTCCACTATTGAGGCGTTCGGCATCGAAATCTCCAACAATCTGGATGCCCAGGCAGGCGTCAGACACGGAAGCGTATTCCCAAATGAGCTCCCAGCCCAAGGAGTCGATGTATCAGGGTCGCTAACCCTAGCCTTCAAGAATACAGAAGAGTACACCCACTTCTGGGGTCGGGCGTCAGGTGCGCGTGAAGAAGGCGGTAGCACAATTAAGCTGGAACAGCAGTTTCGGGTTGGGAACAACTGGCTGAAATTCGTCTTCGGCTCGATATATTGGAGCCAGATTTCTACTCCCGTAAGTGGGAGAAACCGGATCACTCAGGCTCTCCAGTTCAACAGTATTGAGGACGCGGCTTGGGACGTTATCCATATCGAGGCTATCAACGCTAAGGACCGCTACTAAAGGATTGGTTAGAGGATACTGACTATGACGGCTATTTCCGATCAAATTAGGACCGCATTGGAACTTGGGTGAGAATATCTATCCCGGTTACCTAGGAGGATTCGACGACCGGATGAGACCTTGCAGCCTCCCCCGAGACTGAGCTGGCTGTATCGCATGATGCTCCTGGCATTCCGCTGACCAGGATAATTCCGAAGGAAGGTAGTGAGGTCCAAGGTGGCCCCGAAACAATTTCAACCACAGGGGTACCGCTTCCCCAGTTAAATATGCGTGGTCGGCCAGAGGCTTTTGACTGCCTGATTCTGAGCGTCCCCGGTCACGGCACGATTATATCTTCGGCTCCTCTTGGCCCGACTCTAAACGGTGATATTTGGAAGTTCGAGCAGGCCGGAGAATACACCTTCAAGGTGCCCAACCTGGCCATTATTCCGCCAGTAGTCTCATCCCCAATACCAATTGCCCCCGGTTGAAATCCAACCTCTCGTCGAAGAAAGCGTTTGGTCTGTTAAGTACAAGTCCACATGGTCGAATAGCGGAGCGTTCCCTCCCAACTTCCAAATCTCAGTAATGAAGTTACGCGGTACGGACAACGGTGGGGTTATCGCCTGGGATAACTTCGCCGTAGTCCCTGAGACCAGTCATCAATATACGATCGTGGTAGATCAGACCGGCGAGCAACCGGCTGACCCTGCGCCTACCTCGATCCACACGACGCGATATCACAAGAACCTCTCGATGGCAACGCGGCGCCTGGCCTTGTATTCCGGCAACTCTCTGATGAGGAAGAATTCGCCGCACTTGGATAACTTCTGGAGACAGTTTTCCAACGTGCCCAGTCAATCGCCCCCAGAGGTCGATAAACGAATCATCAATCAAGATTTGTACGACGGACTACGGGGGTGGGGTGGGGACCGTGAAACCTCGCCCTATGTGGACCTCATTCCTCCTTGGATCATTTTTCCAGATACATTTTATGACCCTGCTTTATACCCGAATCTATTCCCGTTGGATGTTGGAAGGGCGCCTTATCGGTCCCACACGGCCAGTGAAGTAGGCAATTGTTCTTACCGAGAAGGAGTGTGGATAGCATCTCCTCAGATGAGAGTACACGCAGCGCTACAGCAACTGTGGGGACTGGCCGACCCACGCGCAGCATGGCAGTGGTTAAGCACGATAATTTGGGATGGAGCAGGCATTAAGCACACTGGTTGTCCTGGGCCTATCGGTGGTCTGATCCTTGACGGATACAAAGGGAACTGGCTGGCAATATGGCTTTGAGGTGTAACCGTGCTTGAAGCCTGCCTTACACGGAACGGCTACCCAGACGGTCGGTTACCCGACGTTCAACGGTGGGTTGACCAAGCTGTTCAGTCTGTTCTCATGGCACAAGTTCCGGCTAGTGGCGTGTTCCAAGACCACGAGTTAGATCCCATGTGCCGCCCGGAACACGCGGGAGGAGTCTTCAGTGGGTATAACACGTTCGACTCCCAACAGCACGAATTAATGAATTGGCGTCCAGGTTTTGTTTACGCATCGATCGAGTGGACGGGGGAACAGATGGGAGTTTGGAATCATAACCCGCTGGAGTCTCCGCAGCATTACGCCCTCCCGACCAGCTACGAACCAACATTCTGGTCGGTGGTCGGCCTGACTAACCACCTCAGAAACCGGTTCAATGAGTAGTGGTGACCAAGATGGCTAACATTATACCGGGTGTCGTCTTGTCGAAGTCCCGGAATACCGGCGCCTTTCCCGCCAAGGAGAATGTCATCGGTGTCGGAATCGGCTTCGTCTACGAGGCCGGTGTCAGGCCCGGCGAGGTCGGAATCCAGATCCTCGTCAGCGAGAGGCTCGCGAAGTCCGACCTGGCCGCCAAAACTCTTCAGTGTCGGAATCGGCTTCGTCTACGAGGCCGGTGTCAGGCCCGGCGAGGTCGGAATCCAGATCCTCGTCAGCGAGAGGCTCGCGAAGTCCGACCTGGCCGCCAAAACCTGGTGCCCCATACCATTGATGACATCCGGGTAGACGTTCAGGAAGTTGGCGTTCCCCTCCTCCTGTCGGCCTTGAACCAGGCGCATGGCTCCGTGACCGGAGGGCTTGGCAATTCAGAGGGCTGCGGGTCGGGGATGGCCTGCATCGTGGCCACGGACAACGTCGGCATTCCACATCCCGGTCTCCTGGAACCAGGTGACTCCGGCGCTTCGGTGGTCCTGGAGGTCCCTAGGGGTCTGTCCGATATTTAATGATGGCAACGCATATCGGCGATAATGGCTTTCACAGCAACGCTATTTGTTCATGTATAGGTCTATTTAGTAACCGCCAAACCGATTACCAACGATTATAGTATTCGAGATCGAATCTTTGGACAGGCTCCTAGCTTGCGGAGATGTCGTTGTCGTCACTGGAGAATCCGGCGTTGTTGGGGGCCCTTCGGTTTCCAAAGTATTCGGTGAAGTAGATCAGTCTTCCACCATCGGGATCGACCATACTCCGTCGTCTCAAAGTGTTGGTGACCTGGTGGCCGGAGGGAATGTGTTTGTTCCCGTCGTCATCCACGGTGTCGTTCGAGCGATAGCGGCGATACCGATAGGGATTGGAGACTCGGTGACCTCTCATTTCAGCTTACACGCCAAGGCCAAAACGAGGCAGCGACGAGAATAACAAAGCTCACGGGGAGGATGAGAGGGCTGGCCCAATGATAGCATGGCGGCTATAGGCCATCAAGGAATCCTTGACGTTGCAAACGTTAAGTCGAGCCTAGTTTGAACTAAACTAAGGGCCTCCCCCGTAGAGACGGTTCAGATTGGGGTAGCTCGCGGGATCGAGGTCCCTGTCCAGAAACGCCGGGTAGTCCGGCCCGTAACGATGAGCCCGGAACACGCCGTTGGTGAAACCCTGGAGGCCGCTTGAGAAGAAGGGGTTGATATACTCCCAGACCACTTCGCTCGCCGCAGTCACCTCTAAGATGCGCCCGGTGTTGCCTTCGGTTATCAACGTGTTGCCGCTGTGCAGCCTATCCGCCCCACCGGTGAAGTGGGTGAAGAACGACGTAAGTGGGTCGCCGTGGTACTCCCAAACAACTTCACTGTTGGCCGGATCGACCTCAATGACCCTAGAATAGCTCAGACCCCGCCGGTGGCAACCATTATCGAGAAGTAGAATGTTTCCGTTTACCAGGCGGGTCGGGTGATGCTGATGGGAAATCTCACCAGGCCCCCACTTCCAGACAAACTCACCGCTTGAGCGGTCAACTAGCGCCACAGAGCTGAGGGACCGAAAGCTAATCAAGAAATTACCATCGTCCAGGGACGTCAGGTCGTTGGCCGCACCCCAAGACGCCCGACCTTCCAGCGGGCAGATCATATCCTCAGCGGTGTCAAGTTGTTCTGACGAGCGCCACTCGTAAACCACCTCGCCATCCGGAGTGACTTCCGCCACCAAATCGCCCTGCATACGAGGCGGATCCGTTGGGGTCGTAAACCCACCCTGGACTCTACGGCTAAGCTCTTCGGAAATCTCTTCGTAGAGCAAGAACAGATTGTTACCGTTGGCCAGCCGATTGTGACGGCGCAAGGCGGGGTTACGGTACTCCCAGACCAAGTCACCGTCCCAGTTAAGCTCGCGTATGGCGTTCGCGCCGGGCATGGCCGATAGTCCGCCACTGTCCCGGAACAAGAAATTGCCATTTGGGAGCAGGAGACCATAGCCGATGCCAGCTTCGTGGCGCCAACGGTGGACAAAATGGCCTTCCATGTCCACCAGGTAAGCCTCCTTCCCACCGTTGGGGGAGAACAAAGTATAGCCTCGATAGGTGCTGGTAGGCTGATATAAGGTCAGTCCTGTTGGCCTTTGGGACCAGCCCATCGCCGATCACCTCTTGCAAATGAGTGGGGCCGAAGACTGAGCGGATACCGAGCTTGTCGCGGCTAAGTAAGTTCGAACCATAGCCCGTGATCCAGGAATAAGCCGGACACCGGTCGGCCATTGGAGAGGTTGCCAGAGTAAAGCTTGAGGGACTAGTAGTCCAACATTTTTGGATTGAGTACTGAGCAAGTGTATTCTACCAAGCATACAAGCATAGGGCGAAGAGGATTGGGGCGTGGGAGGAGGGGAGGCCGATGAAGAGATACCGGGTCAAGCTGAGTGCGGAGGAGCGGCAGGAACTGAAGACATTGGTGTCCCGTGGCCGGGCGGCGGCTTACCAGCAGACCCACGGGCGCATCCTGCTGCTGAGTGATGAGGCCCATGCGGAGGGGGCCATGAAGGATGAAGAGATTGCCCGGGTTCTCCAGATTGGCCGCGCGACGGTGGAGCGGGTGCGCCGCCGTTGCGTGGAGGAGGGGATTGAGGCGGCGCTGGGACGAAAGCGGCAGCTTAATCGTCGTCCGAAGCGGCTGGACGGTCAAGGGGAAGCCCACCTGATTGCCCTGGCCTGCGGAGAACCGCCGGAAGGCCGGGCCGGTTGGACGCTTAAATTGCTGGCGGACCGGCTGGTTGAATGCGAGATAGTGGAGAGCATCAGTCCCGAAACGGTGCGGCAGACGCTCAAAAAAACGAACTCAAGCCTTGGCTGAAAGAGTGCTGGTGCATTCCTCCACAAGGCAGCGCCGAGTTCGTCTGTGCGATGGAAGACGTGCTGGAAGTCTATCAGCGCCAGTATGCGGACAACGAAGTTCTGGTCTGCCTGGACGAGACCAGCAAACAGCAGGTGAAAGAGACGCGCCGGCCGCGTCCGGCCCAGCCTGGGGCGGCGGGCTCCTACGATTACGAATACGAGCGCAACGGGGTGAGCAACCTGTTCATGTTGTTCGCTCCGCTGGAAGGGTGGCGCCGGGTGGAAGTGACGGACCGGCGCACCAAAGCCGATTGGGCCCGGGTGGTCAAGCAACTGGTGGACGAGGACTACCCGCACAAGGACCGTATTGTGCTGGTGATGGACAACTTGAACACCCACCACCGGTCCTCGCTGTATGAGGAATTTGAACCTGCCGAAGCACGGCGCATCGCCGAACGGTTGGAGGTCCACTACACTCCCAAGCATGGCAGTTGGCTCGATATGGCCGAGATTGAAATCGGGGTGATGGCCCGCCAATGCCTGGACCGCCGTATTCCCGATCAAAGGGCTCTGCGGCGAGAGGTGGGAGCGTGGCAGGCTCAGCGCAACCGGGACGGCATACGAGTGGACTGGCGCTTTACCTCCGAGGATGCGCGCATCAAGCTGAAGTCCCTTTACCCATCAATCCAACACTGATCGACTACTAGGTTGGTACCCCGGATGGGCTTCGATCCCATGACCTCCACCTTGAAAGGGTGGCGTCCTAACCTGGCTAGACGACCGGGGCACGCTTCTATGGTACTACATCTCTCCCTGTGCCGCCAACGGAGCGGACCCGCGCTCCATGAACCGTACCAAACGTCTAGTTCCGGACCCCAGGCCAGCCAACCACGCGGCTAATCACCCCCTCTTTGTTGGCCCCTACGGATAAATGGCCAGAGGCTCCAGGGAAGTCTCCTCAGGGTAGCCGTACATCAGGTTCATATTCTGCACCGCCTGGCCCGCCGCGCCCTTTACCAGGTTGTCCAGGCAGCTAATTACCACCAGCCGTTGGGTCCGCGTGTCCAGGGTCGGGTAGATCAGACACAGGTTGTTGCCTGATGTTTGCTTGGTCTGTGGGGGTTGGTCCACCACACGCACGAATGGGCTGGCATCGAAGTAGTCGTGGTACAGTTCCCGCAACCGCTCTCGACCGTCGGGGCCTTCCAGCATCCCGCCAGGCCGCAACTTGGCATAACTGGAGCTGAGAATTCCCCTGGTCATGGGGACCAGATGGGTGAGGAAGGTGATTCCGAGATGCTGGTCCGAGATCAGGTTCAGTTCCTGGGAAATCTCAGGCAAGTGGCGGTGACCTTCCACTGAGTAGGCCATCACGTTTTCGTTGACCTCAGAATAATGGGTGGCCATGCTGAGACCACGGCCCGCACCTGACACACCGGACTTGCTGTCGACCACGATGTCGGGCTCAATCAGGTTGTGCCGGACCGCTGGGGCAAGCTCCAGAATCGCGCTAGTCGGGTAGCATCCGGGGTTCGCTACTAGCTGGGCGCCGGCGATTTCGTCGTGGTGCAATTCGGTCAGGCCGTATACCGCGTCTTCCAGGTATGCCGGGTCCGGGTGTTGGACCCCATACCACTCTTCGTATTCATCGGCTTGCTTCAGCCGGAAGTCGGCGCTGATATCCACCACCCTGAGGCCCTGCTCCAACAACGGAATCACCGCCTCGGCGCTGGCCTTATGGGGCAATGCGGAAAACACCAGGTCGAGGCTGCCATCCAGCTCGGGTTGGATAGTTAGGTCCAGGGCCGCGAGGTGGGGAAAGACGTCCCCCAATTTTTGACCGGCCTGGCTTCGGCCGGTGACTGACGAAATCTCCACTTCCGGATGGCGGTACAGTATCCGGACCAACTCAGAACCTGCGTACCCGGTTACGTTGATGATTCCTACCTTCATTGCACTAATCCTTGCACTAATCCTTCTGGGACGGAGAATGGGGCATCTGTCGCGCGCCTTTCTTGCGCCTGGCCGTCTTCACCGGCGCCTCCACGGCCTCCTCAGTCATACTCTCACCAGAACCGTCGGCAAACTGGTCTCGCGATGGGCAATCAGTCGCCACAACGCACTCTGGGCAACGGGGCCGCTGGGCCTTACACACCTGGCGACCGTGGGTGATAAAGGCCAGATGGAACTGGTACACCATGTCCGGGTCCACGGCTGATTCCAACAGTCCGTGGGCCTTGTCCGCGGAAACCTTCGGACCAATGATACCCAACCGTTTGCAGACGCGGTAGATGTGAGTGTCTATCGCCATTGCGGGCATACCCAGGGAGAAGTTGAGGATAATACCCGCGGATTTGGGCCCGATCCCCGGTAGCTGCCTCAACCAGGCCTTGGCTTCTTCCAGGGGCAACTCTCGTAGGAACGAAAGATCAAAGGAACCGTTAAGCTCCATGATCATACTGAGGACTTCTTTAATCCTGGGGGCCTTGATTTTGGCCAGTCCGCCCGGTGCGATGGCGTCTTCGATCGCGGTTACATCGGACCGGACCACGTCCTCCAGCGATCCAAACCGCTCCATCAATCGTTGGTAAGCCCTGGAGGAATTAATATCGGAGGTGTGTTGGGACAGGATCGTGAAGACTATCTCGTGGGCCGCATCTAGCCTGGGCTCCTCCTCAAAGGGGCCGTATTGGTCCAACATAAGCCCAATGGAGCGGGCAATGCTGCCGTTGGACTGTCCGAGGCCATCCGCTGCAGGCTGTTCCACTGGCCGATTCTATCACCGCAGGATACAGGTCTCAACGGTAAATGGGGGAGGCTACCGCCGGAGCCGAGGGTCCAACACGTCCCGCAACCCGTCACCCACGTAGAAAGCTCCCAACACGGTTACGGTAAGGACTATACCTGGAAGAGTGCTGACCCACCATGAAGTATCTAGGTATGACCGTCCCTGTGCAATCATGCTTCCCCAGGTGGGTGTGTCCAACGGCACCCCCAGACCCAAGAAAGAGAGAGAAGACTCCGCATATATGAATACGCCCAACTGCTGACTTCCCAGAACAATGATAGGAGCTATCAGGTTGGGGATCAGATGCCGCATTATGATCCTGGAGTCCGATGATCCGTAGCTGCGGGCAGCGAGTATGAAGTCTCGTTCTTTCAGGCTCAGGGTCACACCCCTTGTGACACGAGCGAAGCCCAGCCAGCCGGTGGAACTGAGTACGAGTACGACGTTCCACATCCCAGCCCCGAGTAGCATCACTATGACGAGGGCGAGAAGGAGGCCCGGTATGGCAAGACCCATATCCACCAGGCGCATCAATAATTCGTCGATCCATTTGCCGTAATATCCCGCGATAGCGCCGACCACGACACCAATGATCCCGGCTCCCAGGACCGCGAACACCCCCACGACCAGAGACACTCGGGCCCCAAAAATTATGCGACTCAACACATCCCGGCCCAGGAAATCGGTGCCTAACAGGTAAGGAGTCTCTGCTCCGGATAGGAACACAGGCTCAGATAGCCTATCCGCGGGTTTCATAGCATTAGGATCGTGGGGGGAGACGAGGGGGGCAGCCAACGCCATCAACCCCACAGTGATTAGCACAGCCGACCCAAGCAGCAAGCTACGTTCCCCAAGCAACCGCCTGAAGTTTCTGGATCGAGTCCTCGCCGCGTTATTCGAAGACAGAGATTGGGCCGCTGGTCTCATAGCTCCATCGCCAGAGAGAGATGGTTAGGGCGATTCGGTTTAAGGAACAATTCCAGGAACAACTCCAGGAACAACTCATTGATAGCGAATACGTGGATCGAGGTAACCATACAGGACATCCACTATAAAACTCGCCGATACATATATCAGGGCAAAGACCAGTACGAGGGTTTGCACCATAGGGTAGTCCAACCCCTGAATACTCTGGACCGTTAACCGGCCCAGACCGGGGTAGGCAAACACCGTCTCTGTGATGATGGAACCACCGATCAAGCCCCCAATTTCCAGACCCAGAATAGTAACCACAGGGATGAGGGCATTTCGCAGCGCATGACGGTAAATGACCATCCTATTAGTAAGACCCTTCGCGCGGGCGGTCCTTACGTAGTCTTCGTTCAATACCTCCAGCATCTCCGAGCGGACCATCCGTACGAGCAATGCCATAAACGCCGAGCCCAGGACGAAGCCTGGGAGGATCAAGTGCTTCGCCTGGCCGAAAAACCCCTCGCCAATCCCGAAGGCCGGGAGAATCTTCCAGACGACGGCGAATAGCAGGATGAGCATAATCCCCAGCCAAAAGTTGGGCATTCCCCGCCCCAGCATCGCGAACAGCCGGATGACGATGTCCGGAATCTTATTCCGGTGTAGCGCGGCCAATACACCCAGGGGGATAGACACGAGGACAGACCAGACCCAGGCCACCAGGGCTAATTTGATGGTGTTCGGAAAGAAGTCCTTGACGGTCTCAATGGTCGACCGCCCAGTGACCAGAGAGGTACCCAGGTCAAACCTAGCGGCGCGGACTATGAAGATGTAGTACTGCTCGTAGAGTGGTTTGTTAAGCCCCCAGAATTCCCGCGTCTCCTCAATGATCTCATCCGTGGCGTCATCCGACATGAGAACGAGAGCCGGGTCTCCAGGGGCCAAACGAGGAAGCAGGAAGGCGATTACCGATATCCCAAGAATGGATACGATGCTGGTAAGCGCCCTCCTTTGGACATACCTTAACACCGGCGCATCCCCTGCCCCCCGATACAGGAGGCATCGTTAACCGCGGCTTCGCCTAAACGGACCATGCCCTCCACCTGCGGGGAACCCAAGGTAACGTCACACGGCGCCCGCGTATTGTTACTGCCCTCGCGCGTTGGGCGCCAAAACCGTCTTGTCGTATAGGATGCTTATGTCACCTGGCAAATTCACCAGCTCCTGCACCCGGTCCGATACTCCATACAAATTCGGGTAGGTGAAGATGTGATAGCAGGCCGGATCATCGTAGAGTCGGCGCTGGATGTCCTGGACCATTGCATCGAACTTCCCGGGGTCCATCTCAACGGCCATTGCCTCAGTCAGCTCTTGGAAGTCGGGGTGCGTGCCATGATATCCGATCTGATGCCCGATCATGTGCGCGTTGAAATTATGCGGAGGATTCGTCAGGCCCCACGAGGTCAAGAATATCTCGTAATCACCACCCTTGCGTCGTTGCGAGAATGCCGCATCCCCGAGGACTTCCAGGGTCGCGTTTAGCCCCAGTTGTTGCCAGGTGGCGGTCATGAACTCGGCGATCTCCACGTCTTTGGGAGTCCTGCGAGTGCGTGTGATGAACCTGAATTCCATGTCGTCGTAATTGGACTCTGAGACTAGTTGCTTCACCATTTCAGGGTTGAAGAATCGGGTCTGCAATTCGGTGGGAGTCCAGGGAGAGTCGGGCGATGAACGGACCGCCAGTGGAGTCCCGAAACCTGCGATGTCATCGACGATGCTCTTCCTGTCAATCGCGTAGTCCATTGCAAGCCTCAGTTTCGCATCATTGAACGGAGAAGTATCCGCCTTCACGCAAAACGCCGTATTCGCGGTAGATGCACGGGACTCTGTGTGGTAGCCATCCGCATCATCAAACTTTTCCGCGGGCTCGTTCGCCAGCCTGATGACAATGTCCACGCCACCGGATAGGACCGCCGCTACCGCGGTGGCCGGTTCAGGGATAGGCCGATGTTCCAGACTGCTCGCTGCCCCGTCCGCGAAATCGCCCCACCAGTCGTCATTCCTAACCCAACTGAACTTGGTGCCTGGAGTCCATTCATCAAACTTCCAGGGTCCGGTCCCAATGAATTCTTCGAAGAACCTTTCGCCATCGAGCTCGGCCTGCGCCTTGCTGTACACCCTGGCCGCATCGACGAAAATCAAGTTAGTAGGGCTGGGCGCCTTGGTGATGAGCTGTATCGTATCAGGGTCCACCACCACAACGTCTTCAACATGCCGCGCCTGAAACTTGAGGTTGCCGGTCGGACTGTCACGAAGTCTCAAAATCGAAAACTGTACATCCTCAGCGGTAACAGGGTCACCGTTGTGGAATTTGACCCCTTTCCGAAGATTAAAAGTCCAGGTTACGTTGTCGGAGTCAAGTGTCCAGTCCTCTGCAAGAGCCGGACCGGCCACGCCGTATCCAAGCTCTTGCGTAATTCCTTCGAAGGTGTTCCTAAAAATCTGCCCGTCTCCGCCGACAGCCCACACGTGGGAATCAGGAGACGCCAAAGACTGACCCGAAGTCCAGCTTATCTTCCCCGGGCGAGGGTCCGGCTTGCTAGGAGCGTCTCTCAGGACTTCCTTGACTACGGGCACCTCTTTGATGACTTCCCTGACAACTTCTTTCTCCACGACTACGTCGCGAGGCACCTCTTTCACGACCTCCCGTTCTGTTACTATCTCTTTTTCAACGACCACCCGTTCGGCGGGAGCGGTCCCACCGCAGGCCAATATTAACGAGAGGAGTAAGGAAAACGTTGCGGTGAGGGCGAATTTGCTCGACATACGGTGCCTCCTTGGGGACACGAAATTAATATCCGACGATGGGGACGAACGATCAGTGAAGGATACACTCACACCAAAAATAGTCAAATGTGACCCCTCGCCGTGTCACCCACCCGGCTCCCCTGGCCTTCGGCGTTGTTCGGAGCGTAGGTATTGTTCCAGGTCCCGGACTACCTCCGACGGGTCGGGCATCTCTGGGGGCGGGGTGGACTCGTCGTAGCTGACTTCCAACTTCTCCACATAAGACTTGATCTGTTCGTCGTCGTCGATGGCCTTCGCCACTTCTTCGTCGAACATTTCCGCGGCCCCTTCCAGGTCTTTAAGGTCTACGGTTATGTCTAACAACCTGGACAATGACCCCGCCAGGGTTAGGCTAACCCGGTAGTTGGGCGCGGCTTGCAGGTAATGGGAGGTGTGCCCCCACAACGAAGCGTAGTCCATCCCCTGGTTGGCGCACGCCTCCAGCACGACGGAACTAATGCCGGTGGGACCCTGGTAGTTGGAGGAGCGAATCTCCCGGTTCTCGAAGGTCTTCCGCAAATCCGGATGAGTGGCCGAACCAGTTACTCGGACATCCCGCGTGTGGGGCACGGCGTCCAATAGCGCTCCCAGATGCACCACGGTATCGACGCCCATTTCCACCGCAAGGTCGGAGATGGTGTCGGCGAATGCCCGCCATCTCAGGTTGGGTTCCACACCGAGAAAGAACAACACCCCCTTCGACTGCCCCGGCTTCACCGCCCAGGAGAATTCATTGGCGGGCCAACGTGTCCGGCGGCGGCCGTCTTTGGTGCGGAGCGAGGTGGGCCGGGTCTGAGTAAAGTCGTAGAACTCTTCCGGGTCTATCTCGGCGAACTTCTTGGCTCCCAGACGCCGCTGAATGTACTTCACTGTATTGGTCGCGGCCTCAGCGGCGTCGGCCCATCCGGCGAACGCGATGATGAGTTGCTCCAACTCTACGTCTGGTCTTTCGTGTATGGTCAAATAGCTCATTGCTTCCCTTACAGATACGATTCGAGTGCTAAGTTTCGACGGATATCGTCGACAGGTAAGATTCGGCTGCCGGCGTCCTTAACGAGACCGCCGGGGCCGCTGGTCACGCCCACACCCCACTGGCTTGAAGGGCCGCCTCGTCCAACTCTATTCCCCAACCGGGTCGGTCGAGCAGCGTCATTTCGCTGTTCTTGATCTCCGGGCGCACCGTGAACAGCTCCTCCCAGATAGGGTCCCGGTCGGCGGTGGGGAAGGTCTCCACGATCTCACCGACGTCCAGCCCCGCTACGAGGTGGCCATGCACCTGGGGGTCATGGTGGGGGGCGAGCCGAACGTTGTTCATGGCGCACATGCCGGCGATCTTCAGGCACTCGGTGATTCCGCTGTTCCGCGTGCAATCGAACTGCATGACCTTGACGCCGCCCCTGCTGATCAGGTCCCGGGCGTCCCACCGTTGTTGAGCGTTTTCACCCGAAGCTATGGGGATGGTGGTGGACGCCGCCACCTGGCCCAACCCTTCAATGCGGTCGTACCAGTGGACCGGCTCCTCCAACCAGCGAATTCCGAAGGGTTCCAATAGCCTTGCGGCGCGGATGGCGGTGGGCACGTCGTATCCCTCGTTGACATCAAGCATCAGGTCAATGTCCGGACCCAACGACTCCCGGACCGCCCTGACCCGCTCCACGTCTTCCTCAACCGCGACGTGGCCGATCTTTAGCTTGATCGCCCGGTACCCCATGTCGGCGTAGGTCTCGCATTCTTGGACCAGGTCCGACACCGTCTTGCCATCCTGGTAATAACCGCCGGTGACGTAACATGGCACGGTGTTGCGCGCTCCACCAAGCAGCTTGTATACGGGCAGATTGGCCGCCTTGCCCTTGATGTCCCACAGGGCGATGTCAACTCCGGCGATACCGGTCAACACCTGTGGACCTCCCCAGCCAGCTCCCGCCCAGCCAATCTGGTGGTTCAGGCGGAACATCTTCTCCCACAACCGCTCGTTGTCCAGCGGATCTTCGCCCAATAGGAGCGGTTTCAGTACCTCCACCACCAACTTGGAGGCTCCGGCGGCCTCTATCTCGCCGTCGGCGTTTTCCCGGTAGATACCCGGGAAACCCTGGCCCGCGCCGTGGGCTTCTCCAATACCCACTATCCCCTCGTCTGTATAGACTCGCACCAACAGCTCGTTGACCCGTCCGATGGGGCGTCACGCGGTCCAGAAATGCTTTTCAGGGGGAGGCCATACCAGGGCGATGGCCTCGATGTCGGTAATCCTCATGGGGACTCCTTGGTGATCGCCGCCGGGGGACCCCGGCGCGGATTCAGCGACGAGACCTGGTTAGACAGCCTCTACGCCGCCGAACCGGTCCAGTTTGAAGAGGCTTAGGTCGTGATCGGTCTCCCCTTCCTCGGCCAGGTCGGCCATGATTTCGCCCACCACGCTGCAGAACTTGAAGCCGTGACCGGAGAATCCAGCGGCGATGGACACCTGGGGATGGTTGGGGTGCTTGTCCAGGATAAAGTGCTCGTCCGGTGTGTTGGTGAACATGCAAGTCTTGAGGGCCACCGTGGGGCCCGCGGCGAGCGGCATGTACCGGCGGGTGAATCCCCGCAACACCATCTCGTCCTCGGAATGAGCCTCCCGGTCCATGTTGTCGGGATCCACCTTTTGACCCAGATGGTGGTATTTTCCGATCTTGAATCCGGGTATGCCGTAGGACGGGTAACCGTAAAACCTGCCTTCGTCGAACTCCACGCTGAACACTGGGAACCGGTCCGGCTTGAACAGTTCGGGACGCGAAGGCTGGAACCAACCCAACACCTGGCGTTCCGGTACCGCCAGCGGCCCCAACAACCCTTCCATTTGCCCGGACCACGCACCCGCGGCGATTATAAGCCTGCGGGCGTCGTAGTCGGAACGGTGGGTCTCGACCCGTACCCCTGCCCGGGTAGGTCTCCAGAATATCGCCGGTTCCCGGCCATGCACTTCCGCGCCCAGTTCGAGGGCGGCGTTAACGTTGGCGACGACGCACCGTTCCGAAAGCAGGAATCCTCCATCTGGCTGGTACACGGCGACCGAGTCTTCGGGCAACTGGTAACCTGGGAACCGCTGATTGACTTCGGGGCCAGACAATACCTCGTGGGGAATGCTGTGTACGTCGCAGGAGAGTTTCGATCCCTGGAAAACGCCGCTGCTCTCCTTGCCAGCGCTCACGATACCAGTGGTTATCAAAAGCCGTTCGTCAACGGTGTTCTCCAGTTGCCGCCAGAGTTCATAGGCGCGGCGCATCAACGGCACGTATGACGGGTGTTCGTGATAGGTCAGGCGAATGATCCGGGAGATGCCGTGGGATGAACCCATCTCGTTGGGTATGTCGTAACGGTCCAGGCCTATGACGTTCATGCCCCGCCTGGCCATCTGGTATAAGGCGGCGCTGCCCATTCCCCCGACCCCGATGACTATCGCGTCGTATATCGCCATGTGCGGTTACTCTCCAATCACGCTTCCACCGCGTTACCCGGTCCTGGGCGGACGGGCCCCGGGCGCCTTCATCCTCATGCTGTACACAGATGTCCGGGCGGTGAAGAGCATGGTCCGGTGGTCCGGACCACCCCAGGCGCAGTTGGCTGGGATTTCCGGCAGCCGGATGATCCCCAACGGGTTGCCGGCGGCGTCGAAAACCCAACAACCTTCAGACCCAGTGCAAAAGACCCTGCCCTCGCTATCCACCTTCATGCCGTCAGGCACGCCGTCGGCGGCGGAGAACATGTTGGCAAACACCCGCTCGTTGCTAAGCGAGCCGTTGGCGGCTACGTCGAAGGCGCGGATTAGTTGGTGGGTGCAAACCTCTCCCCGCTCCTTTTCTTGGATGCACCCATCGTCGCGGCGGGTGATGGCCACATACAGGACGCTTTCATCGGGAGAGAACGCGATGCCGTTGGGGAATCTTAGCTCCCCGGTAACGGCGGTGACTGTCCCGTCAGGCGCGATCCGATGAACACCGGCGAAGTCCAGTTCCCGTTCCGACTCCTCAATTCTGCCGCTGGGGTTGGTGAAGTAGACGCTGCCGTCGGAGCGGACAACCACGTCGTTGGGCCGGTTCAACCGCTTGCCATCGGAGCGTTCCGCCAAGGGAGTAATCGTTCCGTCGGATTCCATGCGGGACAGGCGGCGGCCATCGCCCTCACACATGATGAGGCGTCCCTGAAGGTCGAAGGTCAGTCCATTGGAACCGTTGCTGTTGTCACGGAAGACTTCCGGTGCGCCGCCGGGCGCCATGCGGAATATCAGGCTGCGGCGAATATCCACGAACAGCCAGTAACCATCAGTATGCCATACGGGTCCTTCGGTAAACTCGAAGCCAGTGGCGAGTTGTTCGGCCTCGGATGATTCGATGATGTCTTCTAGAAGCTCCGGCATAGCGGCCTCCTGTTAAGAGAAGTCTGGCGCCCTACGCGAACATGAGACGGCCCTTTGGTTCCGGGATGGGGCGTCCCAACTCTTTGGCGGTAACAATCCACTCCCGCATCACTACTTCCGCGTTCTCCACAGCTTTCCGATAAGAATCCCCGTCGGCTGCACACCCCGGGAGTTCGGGTACCTCGACTACGAAAACCTGGTCTTCCTTACTCCAGTAGATGATTAGCTCATACTTCATCATCGATCTCCGTCCATAAACCGTGTTGGATTACGAGATTACGGACTTGTCTGACCTGGTACGCTTTTGCGTTAGCGTTCCGGGGCTGCAGGTTCAGAATTTCCGGGATTCCCGACTTAGTGAATATATGGTGGCTGCCGCGAATCCTCGCCGATTTAAGAGTCCGCATAATCTATCGAATAGGATATTAGAATCTGAGACTCCGCTTAGGACTCGCCGCAACAGAGTCCTGTATCGGCCGGTCAAGGGTTTCGCCCGCTCTCGCGTCTTTAGGAGAGGTGAGACAAGTACTGGGCCACGTAGTCCATGCCCGCCAGGTCGCTAAAGGCCGCCATTAGCCGCTGAGTTACGGGACCGGGCACCCGGCCATCGCCGACGGCGCCGCCGTTGACCGAAGACACGGGACAGATGCAAAGGCTGGTGGACGTCAGGAAGGCTTCGTCGGCGGTGTAGGCGTCGAATAGGTCCAGGTCTCTCTCCCCAACCGGCATATCCAGGCCTTGGGCAAGGTCCAAGACTATGCCCCGGGTGATGCCTTCCAGGACGAACTGTCCCCGAGGGGTGGTGACTTCGCCGTCCTTGACCAGGAAGATATTGGAGCCCCGTCCTTCGGTTAGGTTGCCGCTCTCATCCAGTAGGACAGCCCATGAATCCGGGTCGGTGGCCTGGGCCTCCAGGTCTCCCAGGACGAGATTAAGGTAGTTATGGGTCTTGGCCCGAGGGCTTTGGAACCGGGGCGGGATTCTCGGGACGGACGGTGTTATGACTCTCACGCCGTCGCGGTAAAGTGGCGCGCGCCGGGCGAAGGGGATAGCGTGGCTCTCGATGAGGACCGTCGCGCCAGAGGGCTCGCTGGACTCCACGCCCCTGCTGATACGTTGCATGACCCACATATCCTGGCCTGGCGGAAGGAGGGGATGGTTGTGGTTGACCACTTCTCGCGACCACCGCTCCATTTCCTCCATGCTCATCCCGGGGTCGATGCGAAGGTAACGGAGGGAGTCGTAGAGGCGGTGGATATGCTCCCGGAGCTTGAATGGAGTCCCGCCAAAGGTCCTGGTGGCGTCGAATACGGCGTCACCGTAAAGGTAGCCCCGGTCTCGAATCGAGATTCCCACCTGGCTTTCGGGTTTGAGCTCACCGTTGAAGAAAGCGACCGTTTCGCTGGTCACCATGGCAATCCCCTGCGCAAAGGTTGGGCCTCGTTGGACACCGGGCCGGTTCAAGGATATCACCTAGCGGCGTCCGCGCATAGAAAACCGCATCTACTTCCGGAAGGCGTTGGCTCCCGTGACCAGCGCTGGCATACCACCGAACAGGAACGCGACCCCCACCGTTTCGGCGATCTCCTCCTCGCTTGCGCCCGCGGCCCGGGCCCTGTCGGCGATGGCGGCGACTCCATCGGAGTGCGCCAACAGGGCGTCGCACAGCATCGTCATCAGCGTTTTGACCTTGAGGGAGAGAGCCCCGTCCTGCAGGACCCTTTCCCTCACACCGGACACATTGGCCAACAATTCCGGCGCGTTCTGCTCCAGCCTAGATTGCCAGGTAACCGGTTGCGGCTGCGACATTTCCATCCCTCCATGTACACGTAAATCATGACGCAAGTTGGGGGAACAAGTTCAGGGCGTCCGGGCCGGAGTATTCGACGGTCCACCATGATACTAGCCGGGAAGCCTGCCCGCCAGCGGACCGGGGCCGAGGAATAGCGGGGTCTCTCGATTGTTCGTCTAAACTGTTATTTCTCTGATTCCGAGATTTATATGATTGGAAATCATGCGCATCCCATAATCCCGTGAATCTCGGTTCGGACAATTGGGCCGATAATCGAATGACCCTAGTACTACAGTCGCAGATTAGAAAGTCGTCGTTGGTAATGGCAACGCCGGGCTCTGGCTTGGTGGCGTCGTCTCCACCACGACCAATACAGGATGAAATCAGGCAGTTGGTTCTCCGTCCATACGAGGCGGGTGAGCAGTCGGCGCACTTCCGGCGCTGTCATGGGAATCAGCTCTTCATCCGGGCCGTAGTAGCCCCCCTTTCTCCCTGTTCCATGGCCTGATGCTTGATCACGGACAGATACGCGTGGGCCAACATCGCCAACGTGATGTGCCGGTACCAGCCGTCCCACCTCCGCACTTCATACTGGTCCAGCCCCACCTGTCCCTTGGCCTCCTCGAAGCACTCCTCTATGGCCCACCGGGTCCCGGCCACCCTCGCCAGTTCCTCCAGGGTCGTTCCCGCCGGGCCGTAACAGACGTAGTAGGCCAGCTCCCCCGGGTTGGCCAGACTGCGCCGGGCCAGCAGCCAATAGCCCTTGCCAGGCTCCCTCAGGGGACGTATTTCCACAGTGGCCCAGTCGTAGATCCGTGGTCCCTTGGCTCCGTCCCCGGCGCTGCACCTCACCCAAGCGCATTCCTCAACCCCTGAGGCCAGACGGTCGGCCCTCACCTGTCGCGGCCCCCTGTCCGTCAAAGCCCATAGCTTCTCGCTGCGTTTGATGGCCAGCACGTGGGGAACGCCCTCTCGCTCCAGCCACAGCCGCAGGTTGCGGTCGTTGCCGTAGACCTCGTCCCCGGCCACCCAGCCGAAGGGCACTCCCGACTCAACCGCCCGCTCCAGCATCAGCTGCGCCAGTTGCGGCTTGGTCCGAAAGCCGACACTCTCCGGCACACCGGCCTCCCGCCGGCGCTCCAAGTCCTCCGCCCACACCTGGGGCAGGTACAACTCCCGGTCCAGCAGCGTCCTCCCCCTGGCACTGGCATAGGCCAAGAATACGCCAATCTGACTGTTCTCGATCCGCCCTGCCGTGCCGCTGTACTGACGCTGCACCCCTGCGGACTTGTCTCCTTTCTTGAGGAATCCGGTCTCGTCCACCGCCAGAACTGCCGCAGCGTCGGCCAGACGCTCGATCACGTAGCTCCTCAAGTCATCGCGAACCAGGTCCGCGTCCCACTGGTAGTTGTACAACAGGCGCTGCACCCCATCGGGAGTGGCGTCGCCTGCCCGCTCCGCCAATTGCCAGCCGTTCTTGCGCTCCACCGGGCTGAGCAACCCCTTCAGATAGTCCAGCGCCCGCCGCCGCGGCTCCGGACGCCGGAACCGTCCACCGATGCACTCGTGTACCCGCTCGATGCCCTCGGCCCACCGAGCCACTTCCGCAACCTCATCCCTCACAACAACCACAGCCTCACCTCACCACCCGCTGATTGCCCCAATTCTATCCGTTTTTAATCTGCGACTGTAGTATTAGGCCCGGGGACAGGGCAATCGCGTCTTGATTTCTGGGAGACACGGTTGGACATAGGAAAGCGTCCTGCGGTTACCATGAAAAGAGAACTACGCGGACTCAGTCTACGGGCGCGAGGATGCGCCCACTTTCGGGTGCCCTGAGGCTGAGGCGTTCTTGTTGTGTTGCATTTTGTGGCACTGACCCTGGGCGGCGGGTTGGCGATCCGGACCGGGACTGAATCTCGACAATGGTTATGGTAAGGCGTGGTTGACGGAGGTGGGAAGGGCGGGGTGTCAGCGGTCTGATTCAAGATGCGATCGCTCTGGGCCCGAGGAATATCGGGGTCTCTCACAGGCAAGTCCCGGGCAAAAGAAGGACCCCGCCCATCAGGACGGGGCACGATAACTACCAGAGAGAATCAGGACCCACACGTGCCATATCCCATCAACAGGTCAACGGCAGAATTCGATCTAGTCCTCCGGTTCAGGATTGGGGAAAAGACCAGGAAGAGAAACCGCCCACAACACCCTGCACCCCACACTCACCAATACCCCGGGCGTTTCCGGAAGAATGTACAACCAGAGAGCAGGTAATCCGGGACCCCTGGTCTTGAAACGCCCGCAGTATACCAGCAGCTAGTCTCCTAGCTGCTGGCGCCGATGCGGAAGACTTTGGTGCCGCAAGAAGGGCACACGCCCTGAGTCGCGGGTTTCCCGTTTTTCATGGTAATGGCCTCGGGGTTAGATATCTCCTGTTTGCTGCGGCACTTGACGCAATAGGCTTCCATCATGATCCTCCCTCCATCAAGTAAGAATATTATATTTGTTTAAGGGAGCATTGTCAACATTTGGTAGACACGAATCATCAGCCCCCACGCCTGGTATCAGGGGCAAGATGTGGTATTAACTCTCCCCACATGTCCAAATGTGGTACCGCATCAGGACACGTACCGCCCCAGCAGGTAATGCCGGAAAAGGGACCCCGTAGTGGACGGGTCCGAGAGGTCAACATCGAAAGGCAGCCAGAGGCCTTGGTCCGGTCCTCTTTACGGGTTGGGGTTTTCGGGTCGAACCTGGTCCTCTTCAACCCCGATCTGACGAAGCTGTCCGATCATCTTAGTCAGCATCATTACTCATAACCAGCGGCGGACACGACGAGTTCCGCCGAACGGGCGGCATCTTTCCCGGCGTTTTCCATAAATGATGGTCTCCATTATGTCCAGGCCGTAGACCGCAAAGGTGATCATGTCGGTCAACTTCCTTCCCCGTTCCTTCATGTCCCCTTTGAACAGAAGCATGATTTCCGGGTCGACATCGAACAGTTTTCGGTAGAAGAGCTCCGCAACAGCATCGGCGACTGGGACCAATTCCTTCCAGGTCATCTGGACCAATTCTTTTTCTGTGGCACTCAAAGCGTCCCCCCTTGCTCTTGATAGTAGTTGGGCTCCGCCTGCAATCCCGGCCTCTATCACCCTAATGGTGAAATGCAACGATGAGATTTCAAACACGTAAATTGCTGAAGAACATTATGTCCGTTACAGACCTGTAATCGCACTCTCCCCCTCTTCTCCCGCGAAAGGGCCAATGCCCTAACGGCCATCGGCGCGAGCAATGTTGGGACCCTGTTCCTGGGAAAGGTTCCCCGGTACAATCGCAACGGCACTCTGCTAAAATGGATTCCCGCGCCGCGTACGGCGTGACTAATTCTGTCCAGCTCTTGGACCACGTCCCGGAAGGGGGCCAGCCTGCATGGGAAGACTCTTACTCGTCAGACACGGGGAGACCCCGTGGAACGCCGAAGGGCGCATCCAGGGACACAGCGACGTCGGACTTTCGGAAAAGGGCAAGCAACAGGCGTCAATGATCGCCGGCCGGTTGGCCAACGTTCGGATCGACGCGGCCTACTCCAGCGATTTGGTCCGCTGCCAGGACACGGCGAAAGTTGTCCTGGAACGCCACAGCATACCACTTCAGACCACGCCGGAACTGAGAGAACGTTTCTACGGGGTTTTTGAAGGGCTGACCATGGCAGAGCGGCAGACCCGATTTCCCGAGCTGTTTGCCGCTTCGGTCATCAACGACCTGGATTTCGCACCCACCGACGGAGAATCGCCCAGGGAGACCCTTCGCCGCATGACCCCGGTTATGGACGGCATCCGAAAGAAGCACGCCAACGAGACCACCTTAATCGTTGGTCACGGCGGGTCGCTCAGGGCCGCGATTATTGCTTTGATGGCCCTCCCGGCGGAGTCAACTTGGAGCTTCGTCATGGGCAATTGCTCCCTGTCGGTCTTCGACACCTACCCCAACAACACAGTCATGCTCCTATACAACGACACGTCCCATCTAAACCATCTGGGACCACATATTTAGGGCCGAGGCGTCGGGGGAGCTATGACAGGCAAAGTCTTGATGGTCCAGGGGACAGCGTCTCACGTTGGCAAGAGTGTGCTGGTCTCGGCACTTTGCCGGATATTCCGGCAAGACGGTTTCCGCGTTGCGCCATTCAAAGCTCAGAACATGTCCAACAATTCCTTCGTAACTCCCGACGGTGGAGAGATTGGCCGCGCCCAGGCCGTCCAAGCCCAGGCGGCGGGAGTCGAACCACAGGTAGAGATGAACCCCATCTTGCTGAAGCCGGAAGCCGACCAGCGGTCCCAGGTAGTGCGGCTGGGCAGGCCCTGGCTTTCCGCCCGCGCTATAGATTACTACGCGATGAAGTCCGAGCTTTGGGAGTCGGTTAGGACTTCTCTGGATTCCCTTAGAGAGCAGTTCGATGTTGTCGTCATCGAGGGAGCCGGGAGCCCCGCCGAGATCAACCTGAAGGCCACCGAGATCGTCAACATGCGGGTGGCCATGTACGCCGGCGCTCCGGTACTGCTATGCGGCGACATAGACCGGGGAGGCCTCTTCGCTTCGATGGTTGGTACGTTAGAGCTGTTGGAGCCAGAGGAGCGTGATGCGGTCCGGGGACTCGTGATCAACAAGTTCCGCGGGGACATCGCGCTTTTGACCGACGGACTCACCTGGTTGGAGCAGCGGACCGGCAAACCCGTCGTGGGCGTGGTGAACCACTTCAGGGACATTCACATCCCCGAGGAGGACTCGGTCGCCCTCGACTTGCCCGGACGTACCAGGGGAGACGCCGTGCTGGACGTGGCGGTCATTCAGCTTCCCCACATTTCCAACTTCGACGACTTCGACCCTCTGGCCTGGGAAGACGGGGTTTCACTGCGGTACGTCACTTCCTCCGATCAATTCGGGGACCCCGACCTGGTGATACTGCCCGGCACCAAGACCACGATCCCCGACCTTGCCTGGATGGAAAGCCGGGGGCTAACATCCTCGGTCCAGGAGGCCCGTCGGCGCGGAGCCGCACTGGTCGGCATTTGCGGCGGGTATCAGATGCTAGGCGCCCAACTTCAGGACCCTGACCACATCGAGTCTTCGCAGACTGAGATGGCCGGGCTAGGACTCTTGCCGATGGCCACTGTTTTCGCCGGATCGAAGGAGACCCACCGGATCAGGGGTACAGTGGAGTTGGACCGTGGTCTGCTTCAAGGCGCGGCTGGCCTGCCGGTGCGGGGTTACGAGATACACATGGGCAGGACCACCGGCAGCGGGACGGCGGCGCCATTCCACATTCAGGACCGGGCCGACATGCCGGTATCCAGCGACAATAACAACGATGGCTGCCTCGACGCCTCGGGCTGGGTAATGGGAACCTACATCCACGGTCTGTTCCACAACGGAGAGCTCAGGCGCACCATGTTGCAAGCCCTGGCCCGGCGCAAGGGAGTCCACCTCCCCTCCACTTCCACCGTGGATGGCCTGGACCTGGAATATGACAAGCTGGCGGACTGGGTGCGTTCCAGTCTGGACATCGACTTGGTCTACGAAATGACCGGCCTGGTACGGGACTTCGACAGCGTGGGCTCCGCCCGCTGATGCCCGCGAGAATGTGCCTGGTGCTTGGCGGTGTCCGCTCCGGAAAGAGCGGCTTCGCCGAAGGACTGGTCAGGGATTCGGCGGGCCCGGTCCTGTACGTTGCGACCGGAGTGGCCACCGACCCCGAAATGGAGGAGCGGATTCGCAGGCACAGGGAGTCCCGCCCAAAGGACTGGACCACACTAGAGGAGCCCGTGCGCCTTGCCGGGCGGCTCCGCGAGTCCTTGGCCGGACCTGACGCCCCCGAAACAGTGCTCCTGGACAGCCTGGATGTCTGGGTTGGGAACATGCTGTACGAGTTGGAGACCGCGCCCAAGGCCGAGGTCGAGTCAAAGACGCTGGCATGTCTGAAAGAAATCCTCGAAGCGCTGCGCCAAGCGTCCGTCTCGAGCATCATTGTTAGTTCTGAAGTTGGCCTGTCCTTGGTGTCGGCCAATGCCCTCGGCCGCCGATTCCAGGACCTCCTGGGTTTGGTGAACCAGCAAGCCGCAGCCGCGGCCGACCAGGTATACATGGTTGTGGCCGGAATCCCACTGGGAGTGAAGGGTGTCTAGCGAACCTCGACCGCTGGGCAGCGCCACCGTAAGGGCGCCCGGAGTCTGCGGCGAACTGGTGCAGGGGATGCTGGACGGCGTGTATTACCTGGTCACGTGTCCCATTGACTACTTCTCCAGGGTGACGGTGGAACTTTTTGAGGACACACCCCGGATAGACGCGCCGGAAGACTGCGCCAAGACCTCCGCCGCCGTAGCTCGGACGTTGGAACAACTGGGACGGAGCGGACTGGCTGCCAAAGTCTCCGTGGGGAACCCCATCCCCCGGAGCAAGGGTATGGGCAGCAGCAGCGCGGACTTGTCCGCCGCCATCGCCGCAACTGGACTAGCCCTTGGAGTGGAATTGGACCAGGACACTATTGCCGACATCGCCCTGAGCGTAGAGCCCACGGACGGCGTGATGGTGCCCGGGCTGGCCATGTTCGACCACCGCGAAGGCAGGATCAAAGATAGCCTGGGCCCGCCGCCGCCAATGGAGATCGTGGCCATCGACTTCGGAGGTGCGGTTGACACCCTGGAGTTCAACAAGGTCGACCGCGGCCCCCTTTGGCGCTCCATTGAGCCGCAGACCACAGACGCGCTGGGCAAGGTCCGGGCGGGCGTAGAGCAGGGCGATCCATCCCTGGTCGGCAGGGGCGCGACCATCAGCGCCTGGGCGGGACAACAGGTGCTACCCAAACCCATGCTGCCGGCGGTTGCGGACTTCGCCGAGTCAATAGGCGCGGTTGGCGTCAACGTAGGACACAGCGGCACCATCATCGGAGTGCTGCTCGATGCCCGGACCCGGAAAGGGAAGTCGGCGTGGCGTCGGGCGCGGGAGACCTTTCCCAATGCCGAAATGGTCTACCATTTTCGCCTATTGGGCGGCGGTGTGCAGCCCGTGGAGGCCCACGCTGTTCCCTCTTTGGAGGGGGGCGCAGGCTCCTGATCGTGGCGTGATTCTTGGACTAAAAGGGAGTTGAATCTATGGCCGAGTACAAGTTGGCGGTTATCCCTGGAGACGGCGTCGGCCCGGAAGTAATAGCCGAGGGTAGGAAGGCCATCGAAGCGGTGGTCCGGGGGTCGGCGGACCTCAGGTTCGATTATACCGAGTTTCCCTGGGGCTCCGATTACTACCGCGAGACCGGCAGGCTGATGCCGGAGGACGGGCTGGAACAACTCCAGGCCTACGACGCCATCCTGTTCGGCGCGGTCGGCGACCCACAGATCCCGGACCACATTACCCTCAACGGCCTGCTGCTCCCCATGCGCCGCGCCTTCGACCAGGGAGTGTGCATCCGCCCTTCGTACCTGCATCCCGGCGTAACGTCACCCTTGGCGGGCAAAGAGGCCGGAGAAATAGACCTCGTGATTTTCCGGGAGAACACAGAGGGAGAGTACGCTCCGGTAGGGGGCCGCTTGTATCCAGGCACGGGGTACGAAACGGTGGTGCAGAGCAACATCTTCACCCGTAGGGGCACCGAGCGTATCATCCGCGCCGCTTTCGAGTACTGCGACCAACGCGACGGCAAAAAGAAGGTGACGTCGGTCACCAAGTCCAACGCCCAGGCTTTCGGAATGGTCTTCTGGGACGAGGTGTTCCAGGAGGTGGCCGCCGAGTTTCCCCAGATTCGGACCGAGTCGCTGTTGGTGGACCGGGCCTGCATGGACCTGGTGCGCTGGCCTGAAGACTTCGACGTGATGGTGGCGTCCAACCTGTTCGCCGACATCCTATCCGACATCGCGGCTGTGGTAACCGGAAGCATGGGGCTTGCGCCCAGCGCCAATATTAACCCCGAGCGCCAGTACCCATCGATGTTCGAGCCGGTACATGGCGCGGCCTTCGACATTACGGGCAAGGGCATCGCCAACCCGCTAGCCACTATCTCAGCCGTAGCTATGATGCTGGACCATCTGGGCCGCCAGGAAGAAGCACGCCGCGTAGACCAGGCCGTGTCCCGTTGCCTGAACGACCGCGCCGTCCTCACCCCGGACCTGGGAGGCAGCGCCACTACGACCCAGGTAGGGGACGAGGTGGTGAGGCTGCTGGGGCAGGGGTAACCAGTCCCAGATTGGACCGAATTCCGCAACGGACGAACGGTCAGATGACCCACCAACCGAGTGGACATACAGGTTCAGCAACTTCTCACGGGCATTCACATTGCTGAGGAGCGCCCTGGAGTCTGGCGTCGGTCCCTTGAACTAACTGGAACGGGAAGGTGTAATCCAGCGCTTCGAATATACCTTCGAGCTGGCCTGGAACACTCGCAAGGACCGCCTGGAATACGACGGAATCGCTTTTAGGTCCGTGACGCCAAGAAGTGTTATCAGTCAGGCTTATCAGTCGAGGCTGATTCAGAACGGCGAGACCTGGCTAGACATGCTTACCGACCGCAACTTGATATCGCACACCTACGATCCCGCCAGGTTCGAGGCCATAGTGACCAACATTCTCGACCGGTATTTGTCACTATTAAACGACTTGAATTTGCGGTTGCTCGAAGAGACGGTTGAACCGGGTCCGTTGAACAGTGAAGGGACTGATATCTCTCCGGAGGTCATGGCGGCGTTACAGGCGGTGTTCGCCTGCTATCCCGAGTTGACGGAAGTCCTGCTCTATGGATCACGGGCGACGGGCCACGCAACTCCACGCTCGGACATCGACCTCGCGACCCGTGGAATCATCGACCCTCACTGGCTCGGACGGCTGGCTTTGGACCTAGAGGACACGAACATCCCGCGGGAGTGCGACGTCCAGGCATACGAGCACATCAACTACGCGCCTTTGAAGGGCCATATCGATGCTGACGGGATCAGGATCTGTAAGAGGGGTGAGGACCCGTAAAGAGAGGGATAACGGGGGTAGGGCGTCACGCATGGATGAGACGACTCACCTCTTTGGGCTGCCCGATAAGACTATTGGCCGCCAAGCACGACGCTAACGATTCGCTTCTCAAAGGCTAAGCCTAGCTCGGTGGTCAGGTCCAGACGCTGGTGGTCTCCAACGGTACCTATAAACGCCACCCCCAGGATCCGCCCTACCCTGAAGTCGATGACTGTCGAAGACATCAGACCAGCAGGGCCGCCCTGGAGCACTTTCAGGGCCACTGCTTCATCAAAGAAGCCCTCGGGCTGAAGGCGGTCCACCGAAATTAGCTGCTGACCGGAGCTTACGCTCTCGCCCACGTTGGCTTCGAAATCCTTGATAAACACATCGGTCATCCAGGACGACACGCTGGTTGAATTGTCAAATAGGTGGGCCACCGTGGCTGCCACGAAGTCAAAGCCGTCGTAGGCCGCGTCGGATGACGTCTCCCCGAACTCCCTGGTATGACCGGACACTCTACCACCGCTCCGCATCCTCTCGGGAGTGTTGCCGGGGAAGCCATGCTCCGCCATGGCCTCGTTGCTTAATTCTCCCTCGCGTATCAGATGTAACCCGCTGAGTTGAGAAGGGAACTCGCTCAGTTCCAGAGCCATAAGCTCCAAGGAGCTCTCGGTTACGCCAAATGTGGCCTTTTCCAACGTCATCGTGGGACCCCTTACTTCCAGGGACTATGAACCGGTCATAAATCGCCGGAGTAGCGTTCCGCTCGGGGGAACGGAACGCTACTCATATTAGTCCGCTGGTTACGTTAGCTGGTTATGTCCGTTGATAAATGTAAACCGGAACACGTGAAACCGGGGCAAGCGGGAAAACCCTAGCCGCAGACCATCGGATAAACGTGCCGGCTCCGGTCCATCTCACCCGGGACTTGCTGCCTGCTCCAGCTAGTTCCGCCGTCGTTGCTGGCGTAGACCTGTCCATAATAGGTGCAGCAGTACATATTCGAAGGCACGGCCCGGTCAATGGCCGTTTCGAACATCCGGCTAGGTGCGGTCTCACCCAGGTCCATCTTTTCAAAAGTCTCACCAACGTCGGTGCTCTTGAACAGGGCCCCGGCGTCCTGCGTACCGGCGGGAGCCCCGCCTCCGCCGGCCCCGGCTGCAAGGTAGATGGTCTTGGGGTCGTGGGGCGCTACCAGCAGGCCGCGGCAGTAAGAGCCTCCGGTGAACATGTCGTCAAATTGCACATGCTCCCAGTGGCCGCCCCGGTCCCGGCTGCGGAACATCGCGATCTGAGTGATGATGTGCACGGTGCCGGGCGCGGCGGCGCTGACCTGCACACCGTGGAGGTCCAGGGTATTATTGCGGACGAAAGGCCCGTCGATCAGAGAAGTCCAGCTATCGCCTCCGTCCCTGCTTCCGATCAACCCGCCGACCTCGATGGCCCCGTAAATATCGTCGGGGTTTGACGGATCAGACGCGATTCCAATCACACGTTTGCCCAGTGGCGGCATGTAGGTGGTGATGTGGGGATACACGACGCCACTGGTGTCCATCTCCTGCCAGGACTCTCCACCATTCTCAGAACGGTAAATGGCGCACGGTTCGTATCCCGCGTACATGATCTCCGGGTTCTGAGGATGGAAAGATAAGGACCAAACATCCATCTCGGGGCGGGGCTTTTCGAGGGGTTCCCAGTGGTCTCCCCGGTCGTCGCTGCGATAGACGCCCAGGTTGGTGCCCGCGAAGATCGTCTCCGGGTTGTCTGGGTGGACTGCAAGCGCCCTGATCTGGGGATTCTCGGGCAGCCCGTTGTTGATGGTGTGCCATTCTTCGTCGCCGTCCGCCCAGCGCGCCAAGCCGCCGGTACCGATATTATCTCCCTCGCCAGCTAGGCCGATATACACATAAGTCTGATGGTTCTGCGATGCCATGGTAGCCCTCCAAAGGTAGAGTACTAGGATTCTTGGTTTATTTACGCGGGTTGTCAAGTAGCGGTGGCACCCCGCAATCTGAAGTGCGGCGTATACAACCATTAAACTAACGTCTGACTCTAACAGCTAACATTTGTGCGAGGTCCTTTGGAAATCTCAAGAACCCTACTCTATTACGACGCCAACTGCCGGTTTTGCCGGCTCTTGATCCAGAGTCTGGGAACGATGGACCGGAGCGGTTCCTTGGAATTCCGGACAACGCTGGATAAGGATGCCCGCCGCGCTGGACTCAGCGAGGCTGATTTGAGCCGCTCGGCCTATTTGCTAACTTCCGACGGCCAGACGCTAGAGGGGTTCTTCGCTCTCAGGAAACTGAGCCTGCTGATTCCGGCCTTGCGACCTTTGGGGCTTCTGGTCTGGCTGCCGGGGTCCCGGTACCTGGGAGTCAGGACTTACCGCTGGATCGCCGACCGCCGCACCAGAATATTCGGTTGCGCGAGGCATAGTTGACCAGCTACCGGCCCGGCTATGGCACCGTCGGCGAGTCTGCGGTAGTATACAATGCCAGAACCGACCGAGGAGATTCGGCTGATGAAAAACAAGGTCTTCAAGACGTTCGACGAAGCCATGGCCGACGTGCCTGACGGCGTCACCATCATGGTGCCGGGATTCGGTGGAGTCGGCCTGCCCCGAAACCTCCTGGCCGCGCTGCACCGGCAGGGCGCGAAAGGAATGACCGGCATCTCCAACAATGCCGGCGGCATGGGAGACCAGGTGGACGTGGGCATCCTGGTGGAAGCGGGACGGATGAAGAAGATGATCTGCGCCTTCACCGCCGCGACTCACCCTTCCAGGCCTACACCCTTCGTCACGATGTACAACAATGACGAGATCGACGCCGAGTTGGTGCCCCAGGGCACCCTGGCCGAACGTATCCGCGCCGCCGCATTCGGCATCGGCGCGTTCTACACTCCCACCAGCGTCGGCACCGAGCTCGCCGAAGGCAAGGAACACCGGGAAATGAACGGGCGCACCTACGTCTTGGAGCACCCGCTGCCCGCCGACTACGCGCTGATCCGGGCCTGGCGCGCCGACACTTTCGGCAACCTCCAGTTCCGCCTCACCCAGCGCAACTTCAACCCCATCATGGCCATGGCCGCCAAGACCACTGTCGTAGAGGTCGAGGACGGTATCGTACCCGTGGGAGAGCTTGACCCGGACAAAATTCACGTGCCGGGCATCTACGTAGACAGACTGGTGCAGATACCCGAAGACGGTATCAGGGACTGACCCGCACCTTTCGCCGCACGTTTCATAGGCCAATTCTTATCTGGGAATCTACCGGAGGACACTCATGGCGGACAAACCTAAGTTGGACCGGCAATCGATGTGCGACCGGCTGGCCATGGAATTCCAGGACGAGTGGATCGTTAATCTAGGGGTCGGGATGCCCACCCTATGCTCAAACTACGTTGACCCCAGCAAGTTCATCATCACCCACTCGGAGAATGGCGTGATCGGCTACGGCCCTATCGCCACTGAAGGAAACGAGGACAAGCACCTGGTCAACGCCGGGGGCCAGTTCGTCACTGCTGGTCCGCTAATGTCTATCGTCCATCACGCCGACTCATTTGGGATTATCCGGGGCGGTATGGTGGACGTGACAGTGATGGGCGCTTATGAAGTCTCGGAGAACGGCGACTTCGCAAACTGGCGGATCCCCTCTCGCAAGGGTGGCGGCATCGGTGGCGCCATGGACCTGGCGGCCTGCGCCAAGCGTGTGTTTATCGCCATGGAACACACCCAGCGGGACGGTTCGCCCCGCGTGCTAGAGCGCTGCAAACTGCCCATCACCGCCCCCGGGGTGGTAAAGATGCTGGTCACCGACCTCGGCCTGTTTGAAATCACCCCGGAAGGCATCGCGCTCCGCGAACACGCCCCGGACTGGAACCCGGAAGAAATTCAGGAGCTGACCGAAGCCAAGCTGATCATTCCCGACGACCTGCGGGAGTTCCGCTTCCGTGACCAGGTCCTGGGGTAAACAGCGCGCTAGTGGTAGTTGGCCCCGCCGTTCACGTGGACAGTCTGGCCGGTTATGAATCCTCCGTCGTCGCTTACCAAGAATAGGCAAGTGGCAGCGATCTCGTCCACGGTGCCTTGACGCCCGAGGGGAATGCCCGACGCGGTAGGCGTGTTCCGTTGGGGGTACCATTCTGGGTGTTCCCTGCTGGTGTCGATACTGCCCGGTGACACCACATTCACGCGAATATTCTGCGGGGCAAACTCTGAGGCCAGGCTCCGGGCCATGCCCACCAGTCCCATCTTGGCTGCGGAGACATGCGCCCGCTCCGCTCCTCCTTGAAACGCCCCTCCGCCTGTGAAGAACAGAATGCGCCCGTATTGATTGTCCACCATCGATTGCAGCACGGCTTGCGTGCAGTAGAACGCACCGTCCAACACGACGCCGCGAACTGTCTCCCAGTCCTGCAGCGTAATGTCGAGGAAGGGTTTGTGGGGGCGAATGGCGGCATTGTTGATAAGGATGTCCACCTTGCCGAACTCGTTCATGGCCATGGAGACCATCGAGTCCACTTGCTCCTTATTGGCAACGTCGGCCAGCACCGCCATAGCCCTGACTCCCAAAGCCCGGGCTTCCTCGGCGACCGCTTCCGCCTCTTCCTGGTTCGAGCGCGCATTTACGACCACATCCGCGCCCTCGCCGGCCAACTTCAGGATGGTGGCGCGGCCAATATTGCGCCCCGACCCGGTGACCAGGGCTACCTTTCCCGCCAGTCTATTCATCTTTCATACCTCATTTGAGGAGTCAACAGCCCGCCCGGGCTGATTCGCCAGCGGATTATAGCATGGGGCAGGTTCACACCATGGCCTAAGGGGTCCAATCCAATAGGGCCACACCTCAGTTCTCGACCTTCGGAATATAGGCGCTGCGAAACGTCGCCATTTCGGCCTTGACTAGGAATCAATCACTAGACGCCGCTGGTTAAGAGCTTGGGTAATTCAGTTTTTAGACCACAACCTGTCTTGGAATGATAGGCATACGAGCATATTTTGGAGATTCCCCATTTTGGGGCGAATCAGATTTCGACCCTTAATGGCGGAGGAGTAATACCCTGAAGTCATTAGCCCTCAAAGGAGGCCTAGGATGCAAAGAATAGCTGGAGTTTTGGTGATTTGCGGTATTCTGTCTCTTTCGTTAGCCGGGTCATGGCTGGCGGCGGTCTCCCCCACCGCGGATAGCCTTAGCCAATCAGGCATACCGGTAGCAACCTTGCTTTACGTGGACGCTGGCCATGCCTACTACGATGCGCCTGAGCCCTACAAACCCACCGGTGGCCTCGGCACGTGACGTTGGAACCTATATGGCGGGGACCCTCCATCTCCCTTCACGGGTTTCACTACAACCTGGCCGGAGATTGGGTTCTACAAGTCCCAGGCCGAGTCAACAATCGCGTGGCAACTGGGACAGATGCAACGCGCTGGAATCAATACAGTAATCATCTCCTGGTCTGGTTGGGGTGATGTTGACCTTGACGGTACGGTAGACGACGACCGCATCACCGCCTAGGTGGACCGGACAACCCGCATGATTCTGGATTACATCACTGACAACGACCTGCCGTTTAAGTTTAGTTTTCTCGTCGAAGATTTTCCCCATCACGAAGGTTTCGGAGGGGCGAAGAGCCTGGACCACTCACAGCGGCTAATGGTGACCGATCACCTGTGGGAGAAATATTTTGGCGTGGGAACCAAGTATGGACATAAAGCGCTCAGATTGAATGACCGCCCTACCGTATTCTCCGTATCCGTTGGGGGCGACGCATCCCTCGCGTCCACGGCGATTCCTGACGCTTGGTGGGGAAGGCACGGATTCATGGACGACCGGTTTGAGTTGATAGAAGTCGCCGAATATAGCGGTATAGAGGACCTCCTCACCTCCGTTTATGTTTACGAGCCGCCTCCTTCATCCATCCCAGGCAAGGACGGGATCGTAACAATCTGGCCAAGGTTTTCCAACGCGGTCACGTTCATGTCGCAGAACAGAGATTTTCCCCATCTAACAAAGGACACTCTGAGCGAGGTTGATCCGACCGGAAGAGAGGGCTTGTACGACGCGGCATGGGAAAAGATAATCGAACATCCGCTTCGCTCCGAAATTAAGATGGTATGGGCCTGGTATTGGAACTCTTACTGGGAAGTCGCCCACCTGGAGCCGGACGCGGGCATCGGCTCCTACGCTGTGGGTGATCTCTTCGTAAGAAAGACCGCGCATTATTCCAAGCTGTTCAAATCTAGAGGAGAGTTCATACCGTTCGATGAATCACTCTCAAGCGCCTCGCCAGCCTCGGGCGAGGCTCCTTCTGAAAAAATCGCCCCCTTGGATGCCCGCAGCGGCAGCATTATCGAAGGAACACTGATCGTGAATGGCGAACCCAAAAACGGCGTTACAGCAAAGCCGTGGCCGGAGGAGGCGTTCCGATCACCCCCCAAAGCGGGCGACGCGGAACCGCGAAACCAAGACCTCCAGATTGCCCCATCGACAGTCACCGGACCGCGCCATGGCGGAGATGGAGCCTTTCGTTTTACCCGTTTCCCGGATGGCGACTACTACGTCTCTTTGACGTTCGATAACACGGTGGTCTGGGAGGGTCATTCTGTCCACACGGATTCCGGAACTCACAGGTTACGCTCCTAGGCGCTGGAGATCGCCCGCGTCGGCGCTGGCCAAAGCGCAACCCTCGCCCATATCAAGGGCTCAGGGGTGGTCAGGCATGTGTTTGTCGCCCTGACCAGTTCTGTTGAGAGCATAGTCGAAGACGACTCCTGGATAAGGGTGTACGTCAACGGGTCCACAACACCTAGCATCTCAACGCCCGTTTCTCAATTATTCGCCTACAGCAACCAGGCTGAGCCGTTCCAGAACGAAAGGATCAGCCTGACTAGTACTACAGTCGCATATATTGGTTGAGATGTCGGAGTCGACGCTGGTAGTGGCAGTGGCGGGCCCGGGCCTGGTGGCGCCTCCTCCAACGGGACCAGGCCAGCACTCTCTTCGGTGATGGCCTGGGCTGCCAGATCAACTTGTACAGTAGTCGGCGCACCTCGGGGACCGTCAACGGTATCAGGGATTCATCCCACTCCGGCTCTCCCCCTTTTTTCCGCAGCA
The DNA here is from genome assembly GCA_965205385.1 of Dehalococcoidia bacterium. GTDB lineage: Bacteria > Chloroflexota > Dehalococcoidia > Lucifugimonadales > UBA3495 > CATOSP01. Next base: position 99,048 of record CBDBGS010000008.1, on the reverse strand, counting down.
ACCTGCGTTGGCCTGTTGCCGGACTACCGCCAGGTAGGCATGGGCCAGCATGGCCAGGGTGATATGCCGGTACCAGCCCTCCCATTTCCGCACTTCATACTGGTCCAGCCCTACCTGCCCCTTGGCCTCCTCAAAGCACTCCTCGATGGTCCAACGAATACCTGCCACCCTCACCAGTTCCTCCAAGCTTGTCTCCGCTGGGCCGAAGCAGACGTACCAGGCCAGCTCTTCGGGCTGGGCAATGCTGCGGCGGGCCAGCAGCCAGTACCCCTTGCCTGGCTCCTTCAGAGGCCGGATCGCCACCCTGGTCCAGTCGTAGACCCGGGGACCCTTGGCCCCATTACCGGCGCTCAACCGGACCCAGCCCGATTCTTCCACCCCAGGCGCCAGCCGGTCCGCCCGCACCTGGCGCGAGCCCTTATCCGTCAGGGCCCACAGCTTCTCATTGCGCTTGACCGCCAGTACGTGGGGTATTTCCTGTTGCTCCAGCCACTGCCGCAACTTGCGGTCACTGCCATAAACCGTGTCTCCAGCAACCCAGCCGAAGGGAACTCCCCCCTCCACCGCCCGTTCCACCATTACCCGGGCCAGTTGTGGCTTGGTCCGGAAGTCTATTTCCTCCGGCACACCAGCCTCCAGCCTGCGCTGGCGGTCATCAGCCCATACCTGGGGCAGGTACAGCTCCCGGTCCAGCAGGACCCTGCCCTGAGCCGTGGCATACGTGAGAAATACTCCTATCTGGCAATTCTCTACCCGACCCGCTGTCCCACTGTACTGCCGCTGCACCCCTGCTGACTTGCTACCCTTCTTCAGAAACCCAGTCTCGTCCACCACCAGCACCCCGTCAGCGGCAGCCAGATGCTCCACCACGTAGTCCCGGAGATCATCTCGAACCAGGTCGGCATCCCACCGGTAGTTGTACAACAGGCGCTGTACCCCGTCGGGTGTAGCATCGCCCGCCTGCTCCGCCAGTTGCCACCCGTTCTTGCGCTCTATTGGACTGAGCAGTCCCTTCACATAGGCCAGTGCCCGCCGGCGGGCTTCCGACCGGTAGAAACGTGAACCAATGCGTCGGTGCACTTCCTCAATACCCTTGGCCCACCGGGCCGCTTCCAACACCTCTCCCCGCTCCCCAGCCAATTCCTCACCTCACCCACCTGATAAAGTAACCTCATTCTACCAAGAACTACCTGCGACTGTAGTACTAGGAAGAATAATTGGATACACGAAAATCCAGAAACCAAGGAAACGACGTCGGTCTTCGACAGAGGCGCATATCGATACATCGACATCCCGTATGGTTCAGAGGTCCGTATTGACCTCGATGTGGGCGCCAAAGACTCGCTTAGAGTCTGGTCCACGGTTTATTACCACGAAACCCCTGTCCCACTTAACTACGGCAGACGGAACCACTTGGAGGGCAAGCACTTGTCACGGACCAATGTGGCCCCCTACAGCGCTGTTGAACTGCTGAATGTGGAAGGATGGGGTACGTTGGATTCCATGGTCCTCTCCGGACGCTCTCCGGATGGCCATCAGGTCTTGGAAGGGAACCTGGAGATCTATGTAGACGGCGAACGCGCGCCATCAGTTTACATTCCTGGCACCGAGGACATCACCGCCAATGCCTTTTATTCCGGATTCGATCAGCTGGTGGGACCGCGTCAGGGTACAACGGCCCATGACGGTGGGCGCCCAGTGCGGTGGACTCAATATAGGTTTTTCGATTCCGACCGCATCGATTTCAACACGTCCCTGCGAATCGTCTGGGAAGCCGGTCATAAGGGCCAAGCCGATTTCAAAAGCCCGGTCGATGTGGAATCCACGATCCTCTATTACATCAACACAGCACCTACCCAACCTCCTGAACCCAGCCTAGACCTGGTGATTGATGAAGATTTTCGGGATTATTCAAGAGGACAATCGATTGACGGACCCTGGAAACAATGGCCAAACGAGAGCAAGTGGACAAGGGGAGCCGCCGGGGTTTCGTTCAAGATCGCGGAGGTTTTTGACGCTTGGATGTACCACGCGGAGAGCGTCAATTGGCCAGACCAGATCGTAGAGGCCGACGTAAGGATCAATAATTTTGGGACAGGGGAAATCTGGCTCTTTGCCAGAGGAACTCCCGAACCTAACTTCAATCAACGAGTCACATTCGGATTTTCCGCAGCGGGAGCGGAGCCGGCACACCCGAACTACCAACCGGTAATGCTTTTCGTTTCCTCAGAGGGTTATTCCGATTCCAGCCTTTTGTTGGTCCCTGCCAATCAACTACACACACTCCGCCTGGAAGTCGATGGAGATGTCGTCATCGCGTCACTTAAGAGGGAGGGAGACAGGGAATTCAGGCAACTATTCCGGCACATTCAGACTGACCGAGTCCGGGGATTTTCCGGCGTGTCAGCAGTTCGCGGAGACGTAACCGTGGAGGGTTTCAGGGTTTATCGGAAGTAGCAGCCTTAGAATAGATTCGCCATTTGACAGTTGGCTAACCCCCACTTACACTCGCCACCAACCCCGATATTGGCCGCCGGGGCGCTATTTTGGCATGTGAGAAGAGTAGGACAGCTAAATGGGCTGGACCGGCGTACTTTTTTGGCTTTTACCGCGGCGTCTCCGCTCTTCATGGCCGCTCCTTGCGATAACTTCCTTCGGCATCCTAGCGGCCGTAACCATGATGGCCCTAGGCGCGGTCTATTCCAATACCCTGGCCGAAGGCGGCTTGCGCCACAGCCTCGCATCGTCGTCCAAACGTATCCTCAACGTCCAACTTATTACCCAGAACCGCCCCCTGGGCTCCGCCGACTACACCAGCTTGCGCTCGACCGTCGAGGGCTTTGCGCAGGACCGGGTCGGCTACATGCAGCGGCAAACCGAACGTTACGGCCAACTCGCGGGAGTCGTCCGCATGATAGGCGCTCCTTCGGACGACTCCCCCCCGGCCAGTTCGCCCATCGCCCGACCCTTCTTTTATACTAACCTCCAGGAGCATTCCCGAATTGTCGAGGGCCGCTGGCCGGAGCCCGCGCCCTTAGCTAAAGACGGGGCCGCGGAATTCGAGGTGGTCATCGGTGGACGGGCGGCTCTGCAGATGGGTTATTCCGTCGGTTCCCAACTCCTCGCCTTCCCCTTCTCCACGGACCCTTCCGAGCGCGTCACCCTGACCATCGTGGGACACGCGGAACCCCTGGACGCCAACGAAGAGTATTGGATCAACTCGCCCGGACATTACTTCAGTATCCGGGAACAGGGCGACGAGCTACACGTCCCCCTCTACGTCCTGGAAGAAGACTTCTTCGGGGTAATGGGCACAAGTTATCCTTCCTTGGTCGGAGACTTCACCTGGTTCTTCTTCCTAGACGCCGACATCCTGACTTCGGCAACAGCGGGCCAGGCGAAGGAGGACTTGATCGGCCTGGAGACCGATGTAAACCAACACTACCCGCGCACCTTGGTCTTCACGGGTCTCAAGAACGCCATCGACAGATACCGCCAGGAGCTGACCCTGGCCAGGGTCCCCCTTTATTTGTTCATCTCTCTCATCGTGTTGGTCATCCTCTACTTCCTGGCGCTGGTCGTCAGTATGCTTTCCCGCGCCCGGATGGATGAAGCCAGCATTATGCGGAGCCGCGGAGCGGGCATTGGCCAGGTCAGCGGCTTGCTGATAATCGGCGAAGGCGTGGTTGCCCTGCTGGCCATGGTCGTGGGCCCAGTGTTGGCTTGGCTCCTGGTGCGGTTCCTCCTTTTGGAAACCATCAACCCCGCCGGGGAGGCCAGTCAACCGATACCGGTTGGACTATCCCTCAACGTATTCGTCATGGGCATCATTGGCGGCGCGCTTAGCCTGCTGGTCCTGGGAGCTTCCAGCATCAGCCGCGCCCGGATGGGAATGGTCGAATCTCTGAGGGAGAGGGCACGCCCACCAACCCTGCCTCTGTTGCAACGGTACTACTTGGACCTGCTCGTGCTGGCGGCGGTGGTCTTCATCCTCTGGGAAATTCAAGGCCGGGAAGGGTTCGTGATCAGCGACCTGGCCAGCCAGACCCCCAGGGTTGACCTGGTGCTGTTGTTCGGGCCGGTGCTTGTGCTGATCGCCGCGGCGGTCGTGGTGCTGCGCGCGTTGCCCTTGCTCGTCCGCGTCATGTCCTGGCTGGCGGACCGGATGGCCCCGGCCTGGGTGGCCTTTCCCCTGGCCCGGCTGGCCCGGGAGCCGCTGCCCCACGGTTCACTGGTGATTATATTGATGCTGGCGGCGGCCCTCGGAGTGTTCGGTGCGGCGTTCCAATCCACCCTTTCTTTGAGCCAAAAGGAACAGGCGCTATACAAGGCCGGGGGCGACTTCGTGGTGAAGGGCCCCGGCCTTTCGGACCGTGACGCCAGGAAACTCGAAGAGGAACGCGTGGTTCGGAGTTTTACGCCTGTGCTAAGAGAAAACGGCGTGTTACACGACGTGCTGCCCAGGGAGCCCATTACCATGCTGGCGGTGGACCCCGATACCTTGCCCGATGCGGCCTGGTTCCGGGACGACTTCGCCGGCAAGAGCCTTCCCGAGTTGCTGGGGGCGCTGCGGTCAGACCCCTTCCTATCGATGGGAGACAACGTGGACGCTTCCCTGGGAATAGCTGTTCCGCCGGATACCACCGCCCTGGGAATATGGGTGGAGGTTACCGGGCTGAAACAAGACGTACTGTTCCCCGGGTTTAACCTATGGGCAAGGATGTACGACCCCGCGGGCAAGTTCCACAACCTTTTCCTTGGCGAGGTCAACTATTCCTCGTCTGGAAACAGGCAGACGTCCGGGGACGGGGGGGCTGACCAGCTGCAGCAAGACTGGATCTACCTGGAGGCCGAAGTCCCCGAGGTATCCATGCCCCAGAGCGAGGTGTTCCGGCTGGTCTCCCTATTCTTCAGCCGGAAGTCCTTTTCCAGTATGCCGCCGGCAACCATTGGGTTGGACGACATCACAGCCAAGAGCCCCTCGGGCCCCCCGGAGGGCACGATAGTAGAGGGCTTCGAGTCGCCCGCCAACTGGGTGCCGCTGGTCAACGAGGGTGACACAGTAGATATCATCGAGCTGACGGAAGGGGCGGCGCGGACTGGCGAATTGGGGCTGAAGTTCGGTTGGGAAGGAGCCTTTGGCGAAGACGCGCGGGGCATAATCATTCCCGCGGGGCCGTTCCCCATTCCGGCTATCGGCGGGCCGTTCCTCGAAACAGGGCAGAGGATGCGGGTCCGCGCTGGCCGCAACCTCTTGCCGGTGATCATCCGGGACACGACGGACTTTTTCCCGACCCTGGACCCAAGCAGCCGCACATTTGTTATTCTTTCCCTAGAGCATTATCGAGACTACTCGCGGCGCATCAGCCGCTCCAGCTTCCAAGACGTGGAAGAGTATTGGTTGGCGGGCTATCCAGGAACCGGGCGCGCCGAGACCCAGAAGGCTCTGGAGGACTTGTTTGGCCCCTACGTGCGTATCCAGGACCGCGAGGGTGAGGTGGAGACCGCACAGCGAAACCCGCTGGCCGGTGGCGGGTGGGACGGCCTCACGATCTTGGGCATGGCGGCCATCATCATAGCCGTGCTCCTGGCTCTTATTATCCATGCCGTGGTGGCCGTCCGCACAAGCCGGGTCGATCTAACAGTTGCCCGCACTCTGGGTTTCTCCAATGGACAACTCATGCTGTCCCTGGCCCTGGAGCGGCTGTTTGTCGCGGTCCTGGGACTGGCGGTGGGCAGCGTTATCGGGATATGGTTGGGCCGCTGGGTGCTGGGCTTCCTGGACATCACCGGAAGGGGCCGCACCGTGATCCCGCCGCAAACCTTGAGCATCCAGGAATGGTTGGTGGCGTCGGTGCTGGGAGGACTGATAATAGCGACGCTGTTGAGTCTGATCGTGGCCGCGGTCTCGGCCCAACGGTTGAGAGTCACGGAAAATTTGCGTGCTGGCGAATAAGTTTAGGTAGACACGGCAATGTTTTCTCTATTGCAAATGGCCTACGTCGTCGCCGTCCGGAGGATATTCTCCAGTTGGCGTCTTGAGCTTGTGCTGTTCCTGGGGATGCTGCTGGCGGTGGCGTTGATGTCCAGCGGGGTCATTTTCTCCAACCTCCTGGCTGAGGCTGCCCTGCGGCACGCCTTGAACGAGGCCTCCGCGGAAGAAGCCAACTTCTCCATCAGGGTCTTTAGTGGACAGCAGGCCCCGCCAACGCCCGCTGGGCGGATCAGGCATTTCCAGAACAACGTTGCCTTCTCGGACCAACGAGTGTCGTCCAGGGTGGAGGAGTTCCTCGCCGAACAGTCCCGTTTGGTCGAGACCGCTACGTTTTTCTTCAACGGACATCCCCAACTGGAACTGGCCAACGACATCCGGGCAAGGGGGGAGATCAAGCACCACTCCAGCTTGACCGATGAACGAGTCCGGTTAGTGGACGGCCGTTGGCCCTACGAAGGCGGCGGCGCGCCCTCGGTGATGGACGGGCCGTTGGAGATCGCGGTCGATTCACTGGGATCGGAACTGCTCCAGCTCTCCACTGGAGACCAGATGGGCATCATTCCCGCCGCGTCGTTCGACCACCCGCCTGAGGTGCCGGTGGTGATCGTGGGGGTCTTCGAGCGTGTCGACCCAGGGGATGACTACTGGTACGCCTCGGGGAGGACCTTCAGCTTTCACAATGACCAATGGACCATCGTGCCGCTGTTTACCTCTGAAAAGGCGATCCTGGAGAGAGTCTACCGCGTTTACCCCCAGCTATATACCGATGTGTCTTGGCACTATTACCTGGACCGGCAGTCGGTTAAGGCGGGAGACGTCGACGACCTTCTCAACACACTTCGAGTCATCCGGTACGACGTACGAACTAATCTGAACAACTCCACCAACCGCATCAGGCTTGACCGCGTGTTGGAGGACTACAAAGAGCAGCTTCTCCTGGCAAGGATACCCCTCTTTCTGATCCTGTTCCTTGTAATAGGCATCCTGACCTATTACCTGGCGCTGATCGGGGGCCTGGTGGTCAAGTCTAGGTCCGCTGAAATAGCAATGTTGAAGAGCCGCGGCGCCACCACCCCTCACATAGGGCTTATGGCGTTGGTCGAAGGGCTGTTGCTCGCCATACCCTCCACGGCATTGGGACCGGTGGTTGCCCTGGCGGTTGTGAAGACCCTGGGAAGAGTGTTCTTCGGCCTGGGGGGAAGCGAAGATCTGGCGTCGGTCCCAGTGGTGTTGTCTTTCGAGTCATACTTGCTGGGAGCGGCGGGAGCCGTTCTGGGCGTTGTGGTGCTTACGATCTCCACCCTGGCGGCGGCGCGCCAGGGCATGGTGGAGTTTCGGCAGATGGGGGCGAGGCCGCCCCAAGCCCCGTTCATCCACCGCTACTACCTGGACATCTTGTTCCTTGGGCTGATCGGGCTTCTTTGGTGGCAAATTCAAAGCCGGGGGGCGTTCCTGGTGCGGCCCCTGGGCAGCCGGGGTCTGGAGATCGACTATAGCTTGCTTTTGGGACCCGCGCTGGGATTGCTGGCAATCGGATTGCTGGTGATGCGCTTTTTCCCAATCGTAGTGGGACTAGCGGCCCGGCTCATCGAACCTGTGGGACCGTCCTGGTTGGTCCATGGTCTGCGGCACGTCTCCCGCGACCCGATTGTCCCGGGCTCACTGGTCGTGCTGCTGATGTTCGCCACCGCCCTGGGTGTGATTGGCAGCGCCTTCAGCGCCACGTTGGAACGCAACCAGGAAGAGCGTGCCCTCTACGCCGCCGGAGCCGACCTTAGGATCGAGCACGGCGGGTCCTCCAAGCCACTGCAGTTACAGGGCATCGCGGAAAGAGCGGGCGGGTTGGACTTCGTGGATGTAGCCGTGGAAGTACAACGGACCAGCGGCCACGTGACGACCACTGGGTTCAGCACCAGCGGAACGTTGCTGGCCGTGCGGTCACGAGACTTCGCAAAGGTAGGCTGGTACCGGCCCGACTTCGCCGGCGGGCTAACCCTGGAGGAACTAACTGGACTGCTCACCCCCACTCCTCCTCCCGGCGAGGATGAAGGCATACTCTTGCCAGACGACGCCACCGGAATGTCGATATACGTGCAGCCCGGAAGGCCGGATAACCGTATGACGCTGAGGGCTCGTCTCCAGGACGACCGGGGCTATTACTTCGACGCCATGTTCGGTGAGCTAGACTTCAGGGAGTGGCGGGAGCTTGACTCTGACTTTAGCCCTCTGTTCCGGGGCGGACCCAACTCCAGGTCGGCGCAACGGTTCGGCCAACCCCGCGCTCCCTACCGGCTGTTGGCGATCCACATCGCCAGCCGTGGCGGGGCTCCTGAGCCCGGGGCTCTGTTCCTCAGCGGTCTGAACGTCTCCGGCTCGAACGGCCCTCAGCCTCTGGACAATTTCCAGAGCGTCAACGGTTGGCAGGTAATCGAAGACTACTCTAAGCCAGGTCTATTTGCCCTGGAGGCCAGCGAGTCGGTAGCCGTGTCGGACGAAGGCGGCTCGGTCCGTTTTAGTTGGGCTCCGGGCAGTTCGGGGTTGAGGGGGATCCGGGCTGGTGAGCCCGAACAACCGCTGCCGGCGCTGGTCAGCAGAGAATTCATGGAAGTGTCAGACGCCCAGGTGGGTGAAGTTCGGACCTTGGGCATGTCAACGTTCTCGTTGCCGATTGAGATCAAGGCGGTCATCGACTACTTCCCGACTTTGACGCCCGAGGAAAAACCCTTTGCCGTGGTTGACCTGGAGACATTCACCCATCAGGCAAACCTCCATAGCCTCTCCACGATGGGCGGGACCAACGAGCTATGGGTGGGTCTCGGCGCATCGGAGCCTGACCTGAAATCCGTGGCCGCGCTGCTGGATAGTGAAGACTTGAGAGCGCGGAACACGTTCCTAGCGACCGAGATGGTCCGGGAGCGTACCGAGCAGCCCCTGGTCAGCGCCGGTTGGGGGGCCCTCTTGGTGCTCATGTTCCTGGCGTTGGTTCTAGCCAGCGCTTCGGGGGTAATGCTGTTCTCATTCACCGACACCCGGGAGCGTAGGACGGAATTCGCCCTGCTGCGGACCCTGGGTTCGTCCCGAGGGCAGTTGAACGGCGCGGTATGGTTCAGCCTGTTTGTGGTCACCCTGTTCGGCGTTGTCCTAGGCAGCGTCGCGGGTCAGGTGATCGGCACCAGTCTGTTGCCTCTAATGGAGGTAGCAGAGGAAGGCGCGAGGGTTACCCCGCCCATGACTTTGGAGATCGATTGGGTCACCCTGGGAGTGTCGTACGCCATTCTAGGATCGGTTACCATTGGCACGGTGTTGTGGCTCATATGGTATACATCGAAGATGGAAGTGCAGCAGGTCCTGCGTATAGGCGAGGCGGGATAGTTAGTGGCCGGTGGTCAGTGGCAGGCGCTTACTAGCCACTAACCACTAACCATTAGCCACTGGTCACTAGCCAACAGCATCCGTGAGGAGGCACGCATTGGTAAACGTTGAGCGTTTTGGCAACTACGCCGCGCCGGCCGCTGGAGAGCGGCGTGAGGACCATGCCCCGGTACAGGCCTACATCGAATGCCAGGACCTATTCAAGATCTACAAGCGTTCCGAACTGGAAGTGGTCGCGCTTAGGGGCCTCGATCTGATCGTTGAAACCGGCGAGCTCATCGCCATCATCGGAGCCAGCGGGAGCGGTAAGAGCACCTTGATGAACCTGTTAGCGGGGCTGGACCGGCCTTCCGCCGGGCTTGTCCGGGTTGGTGAGCGCGATCTCTTGGACATTTCCGACCGAGAGTTGGTGATGTACCGGCGTCTCGACGTTGGATTCGTATGGCAGGCCACCGGTAGGAACCTGGTGCCATACCTCAATGTCCGGGACAACATCGAGCTTCCCATGGCCATGGCCGGGGCCACCGCTCAAGAGAGACACAGTTGGAGCGGCGAACTCCTGGATGCCCTGGGACTGCCTGACAAGGCCAACCGGCTGCCCTATCAATTGTCCGGAGGTGAGCAGCAAAGAGTCGCCATCGGCGTCGCCCTCTCCAATAAACCCCCGCTGCTGCTGGCGGACGAACCGACGGGGGAGCTCGACACCCAGACGGCAACCCAGGTATTTCAGCTCCTGCGGGAGATCAACGTCAACTACAACGTCACCATAGTTATGGTTACCCACTACCCAGGCGTCTCGGAGTTCGTTGACCGCGTAATTCACATCAGGGACGGCAGGATCAGTTCCGAGAGCTACTCCACTCCAACGTTCCAGCGTGAAGGGGAGCGGGTGGAGGAAGAGTACCTGGTGATTGACCGCGCCGGCAGGATTCAGCTACCCCAGGAGTACACCGCCAAGTTCCGGTTGGGAGGTTTGGCAAAAGCGGACCCGGACGGAGACGGCGTGACTCTCCGCCCGATTGCGAACCGGCCAAGGCCCAATACCGGCGGGGCCAATCCACGGAGGGACCCATGAGAGAGGAACGATCCGCCGCCGACACTCTACCGTCCGTGGAATACGCCCGAACACGCAACGCTCCCGAGCCGATCATAACCGCCTCGGGCTTGTACCGTGTGTTTGGTGAGGGCGACGTGGCGGTGTCAGCGGTAAACGGCATCTCCCTTGAAGTGGGACAGGGTGAGTTTTTGGCGGTGGTGGGACGCTCCGGCTCGGGCAAGACCACCTTGCTAAACCTGCTTTCGGGGTTGGACCGGCCCACTTCCGGACAGATAATGTTCCAGGGGCGGGACTTGGCTCAACTACCCGAAGGCGAGCTTGTAGAGTTGCGCCGCCGCAGTATCGGGTTCGTATTCCAGTCTTTCGGGTTGATGCCACTGCTTTCGGCGTTGGAGAACGTCGAGCTTCCCCTCCACATCAGCGGGACCTCCTGGCGGGAACGCCGGAGGCGGGCCCAGGAGGCGCTAAACATGGTGGGCCTGGGATCACGGTCCCGCCACCGGCCCTACGAACTATCGGGGGGTGAGCAGCAACGGGTCTCTATCGCCAGGGCCTTGGTCACCGGGGCGGACGCCGTATTCGCGGACGAACCCACTGGGGAGTTGGACACTACCACCGCCGCCTCCATCGGCGCGATCTTGCAAGAGGTGGCCAGGGACAGAAAAGCCACGGTCATCACCGCGACCCATGACCTTTCGCTGGCCGCAATGTGCGACAGGATTGTCAGCCTGGTGGACGGTGGGGTGGACTCGGAATAATCGCCGGGTCAATGAGGGACTTACGCATGGGAACGTTCAACTGGCCGATGGAGATTCTCAGCGCCGACGGGGCGCTTGCGGAAACGGTGGACGCGTTGGTGGATACCGGCTCCAGCTACACAGTATTGCCGGCGGCAATTCTCAGAAGGTTAAACATATCTTCAACCGACACTCTGGACTTCGAATTGGGCGACGGCCGTGTTATTTCGCTGGAAGTAGGCGAGGCCAGAGTCCGGGTGGAAGGTAGGGAGCGCACTAGAATCGTGGTGTTCGGCGACGACGCCTCCCCTCTCATGGGTGCGGACACCCTGCAAGGCGCGGCGCTCGCCGTTGACCCGGTGGCCCACCGGCTCGTTCCCACGCGGGCGCTGTTGAAGCCCCAGAATTCGGGTTGACACCCCGAGGCACGGGGCTACAATAGAGCCACATCGGCATACCCATATCGACACGGAATCACCTTCGCGAGGGACAGACCATGATTGCCAAGTTTGATAGCCTCTACGCCGGGCACGTGGACATGGAGAACGTCGGCTACGCCGGTACCGCCGTAAACGACCGTTCCTTCTCCGATGAGCACCTGGCCACTGCCTTCGACAAAGCCGAATCCATCGCCACCCTGCTGGACAGGCTGGGCTTCGACACCTTCTGGATGGCCGAGCATCACTTCCAGCCAGAGGGTTACGAATGTATCCCCAACCTGTTGATGATGGGTGTCCACCTGGCCCATATGACCAAGAATGTCAAAATCGGATGCGCCTTTAACATCGCGCCCATGTGGCACCCCCTTCGTCTGGCCGAGGACTTCGCCACCGCCGACATCCTGACCAATGGGCGGGTCGTGTTTGGCGTGGGGCGCGGCTACCACACCAGGGAGGTGGAGACCTTCGGGGCCCCCTTGCTCGACCAGGACGGCAACCGGGAAATGTTCGAAGAGCAGGTGGAGGTCATGATGAAGTCCTTCAACGAACGCTCCTTCTCCCACCACGGCACGTATTATGACATCCCACCCAAGGTCCCTTACCGGGGCTATGAACTCGAGGAGATCACCCTTGTTCCACGCCCCAAGAACCTTCCGGTGGAATGCTGGCAGCCAATCCAAGGCGGCACCCAGCGAGCCTTGGACTTCATGGCCAAGCACCGCATCAAGGGCATCATTGGCGGCGGCGTTGCCGAAGGCGGCGTCATGGACAAGACCATGGAGGACTTCCGGGGCGCGATCCTGCGCACAGGCCGGGACGCCCAACTGGGCGAGGACCTGAGCGTGGGATTCCATTTCTTCCTGGCCGACTCCCAGGAACAGGGCATCAAGGACGCAGCCAAATTCTACGAAGAAAACGTCAAGATGTTCGGCCCCCTGCGCCTGCACCGCGGCCTAAGCGAACAGCAGATGTCCGACATCGCCGACCCTCGCAAGGCCCCATTCGCCGGCCTGCCGACCATGGAGCAGGCTGTTGAGTCCGGCGCGGTCCTCTGCGGTCCCCCGGAACGGGTGATTGAGCAGTTGCAGCAGGTACAGGAACGGTATCCCGGACTGGAACGCATCGGCGTCAGCCACCCCGTGGGAACGCCCGGAAACGTTATCCTGGAACAGTTGGAATGGTTCGCCAAGGACGTCATGCCAGCCTTTAAGGGCAAGGTGGAAAGCGCCGTCCCCGCCGACTAGCCTGCGTCCAACGCAACGATCGCGCGATCCAACGGCCCCTCTCTTGGCGAGAGGGGCCTTGTTTCCTCTTTGAGGCCCCACATACCCCATGCTATGATTGGTGCGCGAACGGCACAGGGGGATAAAGTGGCCCAGATACTCGACGGAGCGGCCTTGGCCAAGGAAGTTCGAGCCCGCGTGGCGGCCGGGGTACTAGAGATGCGGCAAAAGCATCAAGTGACGCCCGGACTGGCCGCGGTGCTGGTGGGCGAGGACCCGGCTTCGACAGTCTACGTGAGAAACAAACGCCGCGCCTGTGACGAAGTTGGCATGCTCAGCGACAGTTTTCTGCTGCCTGATTCCACCTCTACCAAGGATGTGATCGAGTGTGTTGACCGGCTCAACCAGGACCCCCGCTTCCACGGCATCCTGGTCCAATTGCCGCTGCCTGGCCAGGTCGACGAGCAGAGGGTCATTGAGTCCATCAAACCCGGCAAGGACGTAGACGGCATCCATCCCTTCAATGCGGGGAAGCTCGTTCAGGGGGACCCAAACTTCATCCCGGGCACGCCAGCGGGGATACAGGAACTTCTGGTACGCAACGGCTACGACCCTGCTGGGCAGCACGTCGTCATCTGCGGCAGGAGCAACATCGTGGGCCTGCCCCTGGCCAATCTGCTCATGCAACGGAAAGAGGGGGCCAACGCCACAGTCACCGTATGCCACACCAGGACACGTGGCCTTGCCAGCTTCACCCGTAGCGCGGACATTCTGGTGGCCGCCATGGGACAGCCTGCCATCATCACCGCCGATATGGTCAAAGAGGGAGCGGTGGTAATCGACGTGGGGATCAGCAGGGTCAAGGACCCATCCAGGCGACGCGGTTACCGGCTGCAGGGAGACGTCGATTACGGGCCAGTGTCGGAGAAAGCCGCCGCCATCACTCCGGTGCCCGGAGGTGTCGGGCCAATGACCGTCGCCATGCTGCTGGTCAACACCCTAACTGCCGTCCGAATGTCAATCCACGGTCATTCATAGCATCCGGCTTTGGCCTCTAGTCCCGTAATCCTGCGCCATTCAACCTTGACCATGCGCACCAATGACTTCGATTACGACCTTCCCCAGGAACTAATTGCCCAGACCCCCGTGGAACCGCGAGATTCCTCTCGCATGTTGGTCCTCGACCGGCGAAGTGGCGAGGTCCAACATTCCCGGTTCGCCAACCTAACGGACCACCTCTTGCCCGGCGACCTGATGGTGTTCAACCGCAGCAGGGTCATCCCGGCGCGGCTACGCGGCCGGAGGACCGTCACGGGAGGGAAGGTCGAATTCCTGTTGTTGAGCAGGGAAGAACCGGGGTTGTGGCGGGCGTTGGCCAGGCCAGGACGGCGGCTTCAACCGGGGGCGAGGGTACTGCTCGATACTCCGACTGGGTCCGCCGTGGAAGCTGGCCGGGAATACGATGTGGAAGTCCAAGCCTCAGGGGAAGATGGCCTGAAGCTCATCGCGTTCGTTGACGAAAGCATCATCGAAAAGTCGGGACTTGCACCGCTCCCACCCTATATTCACAGCCGGCTGGAAGACCCGGAGAGGTACCAGACTATTTACGCGCGGGACCCCGGAAGCGCGGCGGCTCCGACTGCGGGACTGCATTTCACCGAAGAATCCCTCGCGGCGCTGACCGGGTTGGGTATTGAATTGGCGTTCGTCACCCTGCATGTGGGACTGGATACGTTCAGACCAGTCCAGGAAGAGGATCCCGCCGGCCACAAAATACACACCGAGTATTTCGAGATCGACGCCGGGACGTCAGCCGCTTTGAATCAGGCGCGGGAGCAAGGCCGGAGAATAATAGCCGTTGGCACGACCTCGGTGCGGGTGCTGGAACAGATCGGACAGGGGCTGGAGGGGGACGGAATAATCGCGCCGGTACAGGGTCAAGCGGGCCTGTTCATACTTCCGGGCCACGAGTTCAGGTTGGTCGACGCGATGATCACCAACTTCCATCTACCCCGCTCCACGTTGCTGATGCTGGTGTCAGCCTTCGCGGGCCGGGACCACATCCTGAACGCCTACCGGGAGGCAATCGAGGAACAATACCGCTTTTACAGCTTCGGCGACGCTATGTTGATCGCATGACTGGCGGCGGATGGACCGTCCTCCGGCTCAGGGAAGCTCCAATAGCTGAAGGATATTGCCGTCCGGGTCCTTAAACGTGGCGACCCAACCACCCCAGTGCTCCTGCTCGGGAGGCCGAATGAATTCAATGCCGGCCTCCGTCATCCGCTGGTAGGCGCCTTGGATATCGTCCACGCCGAAATTGGCCATAATTCGGTATGGGTCGCTGGATTTCCCCTCCACGTCCCCATGTAAGCCCAGGTTGAACCGGAATTCCCGGAAGCCTCCAAATTCGAAGGCGATGAAGTCATCGTGCCTGGCGTGCAGGGGCAGGCCCATGACGTCGTTATAGAAATGGAACATGGTTTCCAGGTCGTCGGTCCACAGGGTTATGCCGATTACGCCGGTTATCATGACCGCATCCTCCGCCTGTGCCACAGAGCGTAGAAGTTTGAAATAGAAAACGGTCAGCATCTGTCCCAGAGCGGACTCTGACCACACACTGACCGTCGAGATTGCTTTGTTACTTTTATCTCGTGGTTGCTATCTCGTGGCTGTTAATCGGTTAGTTGCCGTTCCCGCCTGTCGTTGGCGCAGCGTGGGCACCAACCGTAGAAGTCCACCCGCTGCCACGCAACCTGGAAGTTTGACTGACGGGAAATGCGGTTTTTCAGCCGGACCACCATGTCCTGGCCGGTGTCTGTGTCGATAACTTCCTCGCAGTTCATGCAGACCAGGTTGACGTGGGGCTCCATGTTGGCTTCGTACCGGGACATCTTTTGGAAGGGCAACTCTTGAATCAGGCCGCTTCGTTGCAGGACGCCCAGGGTGGAATAAATGGTAGCCAAGGTCATCGAGGGGAAATGGTCCCGCACCCGTTCGTGTATCTGTTGGACCGTGGGATGGTCGGTGGAATTGAGCACAGCCTCGGCGATGGCCAACCGCTGGGGAGTGACGCGCACTTCCCATTGCCGCAACCGTTCCACAAGCTCTTGCTGGGTCAACATAGGTTCTCCAATAGTGGGCACCGCCGGACCCAAGCTCGGCCCGGCCCATACGTAGGTGGGCTGGGAAGAAACTATACCCGGAATCGTGGCGCGTGACAAGGCGGAGGTGGCGGCGTAAGGCGGCAACCGGTCGCACTTGGATCAGTTGATGGGCTCCAGTCCCTTCTCGGACAACAACTCTTGGGCTTCCAGTGTCGTTATGAAGTCCAGGAATGGCTGCAACTTCGCAGCATTGTCGGGGAGATAGGCCACTGAAATCTCGATGGACAAAGGGTAATCGCTCCCCGGATCTTCTGGGTCTTGGCCGTCAATCAGCAGGACTTTGACGGAAGAAAGGTCGCCTCGCCCGGCAGCGCTATAGCTGACGTATCCAATGGCGTTGGGTTCGTTGGCCACACTGGTCATCATGTCACTATCGGTGGCCAGGACTTGCCCCCAGGGAGCAAACCGGTCCCTACCTATCGTCGATCCCCTTCGCAACCCGCCCGTCGCGCTGGCGGCTTCGTCCCGGATAAAAAGTCCGATGGCTGAGTCCGGTCCGCCGACCGAAGACCAGTTCTCCAGATTCCTGGCGGAAGCCAGTCCGGTGAACACTTCCTGGATCTGCTGCGACGTTAGTTCTGCAACAGGGACACCTGGGTTAACGATGATCAGGACTCGGTCCCTAGCGAATGGTATGGACTGGACGCCGGCGCCCGCTTCAGTAGCCTTGAGAGGACGCGATATTCCTCCAAGATCGAAACTGCCCTTCGTCGTAGACTCGACACCGCTGGTTGAATCTCCACCAGAAACGAAGCTGAAAGTAGCCCCTTCCCCTACCTCGCTGAAGGCCGCAGCCAAGGCCTCGATGGCTTCTACAGCTCCGGCGTCACCGCCGACCGTTAAAGAGCCCGATGCGTTTCCGCTACCTCCCCCTCCACACCCCAATATAACGGCCGCGGCGAGGATAGGGATACACCACCGAATGCTCTTCAAGATTTCGACGATCCTCATGTTTCACCGTTCCGGTCGGCGATTGACCCAGGATGCACGACCCGCTTGGGAGTCCTCACGACCGCCGGATGAGCGCTCCGGGGGCCTCAGACTCAGGTGGTCCATCAAGCGGCTGATCAGCGCCGCAACCAGTACACCCACGCCTACACCCAAAGGGACCAGAAGTATGCCAATGCCTATCCCGAAGAATAGAAGCACGTTCAGCTGAACATCGTACCTTTCCGCGGAGACGGCAAAGCTATGGAAGTGAGAGTAGACGCGATAGGTTGCGATTCCCCCGGCGATCAGGCCCCCTGCGGCGCCGCATATGACGTACAACCACCTCATGGCCTTGTCCGCCGGTCCCTTGTTCGGCTCACCCAGGAGACTCCCTGAGCGCCAGATTCCAAAGGTCGCAAAGGCCCGTGCTCGAAACGCCGCCGTTGGATCAGGGACACGAGATGACCGATTACCGCTGCGGCTAGCAGTCCGAGTCCGATACCCATCGGCACCAACAATATACCAACTTGGATTCCCAGGACAACCAGAACGTTCATTTCGACATCATACCGAGAAGTAGCAGCCGCGATCCGGCCGAGGTAAGCATACAGCCGATATGTGATGAGCGCGACCGCAACCAACGCTCCCACTCCACCGCATACGATGTACAGCCATTTCATTCAGACGACTCCGCCGCCGGGAGGGCGCAAGTAAACGGATGAGTCGAACCCGACGGCTATTGCTCTGCCCGGGCATTCTGGGCCAAGCGGACCGGGTGTGAACAGGGCCCGGCGCCCGGATACAGGCAAGAACGTGATGACAACTATTGACAATTCTACCAAGCTCCAGTATAACGAAGGCCATTTCTTAATAGTGAACATAGTATAGATGAGATAGAGCGTCCCTTGTGAGAACTCACTCACTAATCAACCTGATTAGTAACGTTCGCTACGAATACACACTGTCACACCCAACGGTTTAGGAAAATACAGCCATCGCAGGAGGAGTATTCCGATGCCCCGAGTCCTAACTATTCCTAGGCTACTGGCTCTACTGACTCTGGCATGCGTCGTAATCGTCGCGATTGCATGCGGCGGAGCGGCGGACACTCAAGCTGAACCTCAAGCTCAGGAGAAGGCGGCGGACGCTGGCAAGATGGCCGAGCCCGCTAAGGCCAAAGAGGAGACCGCCCCTGTCGCCACGGCCCAATCGGCCGAGTCAATGATCGGGCTGCCGGGGGCAGGGGAAAAAGTCACGATCTTGATCGTCGACGTGCAAAACCAAATCATGTTCTCTAGGCTGACCGATGGTCCAGACCTGAAGTATCTGCGGATGATCCAGGACGACCTGTTCGCTGGCGGCGGCGGCGATGTCGTCAAGGCGGGTCTGATCACCGAATGGGAGATGTCCCCCGACTCCAAGATATGGACCCTCACCCACGGGGACGACATCAAATGGCACAACGGCGACACGCTGGACGCGGATGACATACACCATAGCATCAGCCTGACCATCGGGCCGGAAGCGCTGCGGCAGCTCGACCTGGGATGCCTAGAGCCGCGAAACACTGCGGCGGTCAAGCGCACCAAGAGCGTGGAGATGGGACCTGGCCCCAACCAGGTCACCTACGTGTCAAACGGGCCGGCTCCGGAATTCGGGTTCCTCCGTTCCCAAAACAGCCAGGGTACCGGAGCGCTGGTGAACAACGCTGACCACTTGCGCGCGATCCAGGGACCTGGCGAGTGCTTCGATGCTTACGAAAAAGACCCGGTCGGGACCGGACCGTTCAAGTATGTAAACCACGTGCTTGGCCAGAAGTACCAGTTCGAGAGATTCGACGACTATTTCTACACTCCGGACAATGGCTATGATGAAGACCGCCGGCCCAAGTTCCAATACCTGGACCTCGAAATAGTGCTCGAAGGGGCAACGCGGGCCGCCGCTCTCGCCGCCGGTGACGCAGACATCATCGAAGCCAACATCAACATGTTGGACCAGATCAACTCCATATCTGACAGCCAAATTGCCTGGCAAGACGAGTCGTCTCATACCTGGTTTGTCAACGTGGACTGCTGGACAGAAGACCTCTGGTGCTATTCGAAGCCCGCGCGCCAAGCTACGATATACGCGGTTGACTACGCTAGCATTGTGGACAATCTCTACGGCAGGGGCGCAACCCTGAAGGGCTGGACCTGGGTGACGCAGAACGCCATGGGATACAGCCCCGAAATCGACGCATTCCCCTACGATCCGGTGAAGGCTAAACAGCTCTGGGCCGATGCGGGACTGGGAGAGGGTGTGGAAATAACCATCCATACCTGGGACGCCGGCGACCTCCCCTTCTTGCCCCAGGTGGCGGAGTTGGTCGCCAGCGCATGGACCGACGTCTTGGGCGCGAATGTCTCGGTGAACGTCGGTGACCAACAGTCGATCAAGGCAGCCTGGAATAACCGTCAATACGCCGGAGATGTGCTGATTCGTACGAACGAGGCTCGCTACGACGGCACAAGCATCACGCGGGGAAGCTACACTAACCCTGATATCGCCTGGCGGGCCACGGCTGACTCCAGGGTGGAACCGTGGAAGTCCATCGCCGACCAGGTCCACGTGGCGTTGAACGACATCGACCCAGAGACGCGCCCCGATTCTTTCACCGAGGTCTATGAGTACCTGCAAGACCTGAGCTACACTTACGGACCATTCTCTTCGAACGTCCCATGGGGTGTGGGCCCAAGAATCAAGAAGTACGAACCCTGGACCCTGGTGCCCTACCTCACCGGAATCTGGACTATAGAATTGAACTAACCCCCAGGGTTGCTATCTGCGGTAGATAGGGGAGCGGGCTGTCGCCTTTCTCCCCTATCGCCTTCCCCTTGGACGGAAACTATGATTACCCTGTGTCTCACTTAGCTTGCCCCTCGAATCTGAACGTGCCTACGATATGAAACCCTCCCCCGCTTGTCCCCGAAGGCCGGTTAAGATGGTAGTAAGGCATTTCTAAATGTTCAGGCCGCGATCTTGGTGGAGCCAGAAGAGATATGTGGGCATACATTATAAGACGCCTCGGCGAAGGGATCGTAACCCTGATCGTGTTGAGCTTCGTCGTCTTCGGCAGCGTTTTCCTAACCGGTGACGTCACGAGTTTCCTCATTCCGATTTCGGAGGACCACGACCAGAAGGTCTATGAAGAGCAGAAAAAGGCGATGGGCCTGGACCGGCCATTCATCATTCAATACTTGGATTTCCTTGGCCACGCCCTCCGACTGGACTTCGGCGACTCCTTTGTCATCAGGCAGCCCGTCAAGAACCTGCTGCTTGAACGTTTGCCAGCCACGATACACCTAGCCGTCGCGGGTCTAATCGTGGCTACCGTAATAGGTGTGCCGTTGGGAATCCTGTCTGCCGTCAAACGCGATTCCATATTTGATAAATTCTGGAAGGCCTTCGCGATTTTTGGCATGGCGGCTCCTCAGTTTTGGATCGCCATCATGTTGATCCTGTTTCTCGGGGCTCAGGTCAAATTATTCCCAACTTTTGGCCGCGGAGAAGTTGTGGGCTGGTTCCCTACCCTGCCCCAGGTGCCGGACATGCTCTATCACCTGATTCTGCCGGCATTTGTCTTGGCCACCTCGGTTGCGGCAGCCATTATGCGCCTGTCTCGCTCCGCCATGTTGGAGGTATTGGACACCGATTACGTAAAGTTTGCCCAAGTCAAAGGTCTCCACGACCGTGTTGTAGTTTGGAAACACGCTGCCAGGAACGCATTCATACCGGTCCTGACATTCGGTGGGATCACCTTGGCGGGGCTTCTAAACGGCTCGGTCGTTGTGGAGGTGGTCTTCGCCTGGCCTGGTGTTGGGCTGCTGCTGCTACAAGCAGTAACCTCCCGGGACTATCCGATGGCGGAGGGCGCGATCCTGATGTCCGGGGCAGCTTACGTGATTTGCGCAATGGTCGTGGACATTCTCTACGGTTATGCCGACCCACGGATTCGGGTAAATTGATTGCCAGAAAGTAGGTGACTCGTGGCCACTGCCGATACAGCCATACTGGCGGAACATAGCGGCGTTAGAAGCGCGCGCCGACGTATTCGAGAAGCCAAGTTGCCTTGGGTGCCGATCGTGATTCTTGCGGCCCTGGTGGTGTTAGCCTTCGGGGCAGACCTTCTGGCCCCCTATAGCCCAACCAAGAACGACATCAAAATAGGAGGGCAGAATATCATCCCGCCCTTCCAAGACTGGTCTCATCCCCTGGGCACGGACAAGTTGGGGAAGGATTACTTGAGTCGGCTGATCCACGGCGCCCGGACGACCCTGCGAGTTACTGCTCCGGCCATCGGGGTGGCCATCGTAGTGGGCACCGTTATTGGATTGGTTTCCGGCTACGCCGGAAGGTGGGCGGATTCTATCCTGATGCGAATCACCGACGCGGTAATGGGTTTCCCCTCCCTGTTGGTGGCCCTTCTGATCGTCACCTTGCTGGGTACCGGGATCTGGACGGTGGTGATAGCGGTGACTGCCACGTCTTGGGCCAGATTCGCCCGCATGATCCGGGGCGAAGTCTTATCTACGCGGGAGCGCGACTTCGTGATTTTGGCCCGGATCACGGGGGTTTCCCCCTCTTTGATCGTATGGAGGCATCTCTTCCCCAACACTATCAATACGTTAATGGTGCTGACCAGCCTGAGCATCGGTCAAGTGATCCTGCTGGAGGCATCGTTGAGTTTCCTCGGCATGGGCCTCAAGCCCGGTGAACCAGCCTGGGGGATAATGGTCGCTGAAGGACGGGCACACCTGATTGGCGGGTGGTGGCTAGCGCTCTTCCCAGGGATCGCTATCACCATTGTCGTGATGGCTTTCAATTTCTTAGGTGACTGGCTTCGGGACTACCTCGACCCCAAGCTTAGGCGTGCCCGCTAGCAGTCTGGAGGGATTGTTCTTTGCCCAACGACCCAATATTGAAAGTTGTGGACCTTCGGACTTACTTCTACACCAGCACGGGGATCGTCAAGGCCGTGGATGGTATCAGCTTCGAGTTGGGACAGGGTGAAACGCTTGGCATAGTTGGAGAGTCCGGGTCCGGCAAGAGCATGACCGCTTGGTCCATTTTGGGCTTGGTCCCCAAGCCGGCCGGGCGGATCGTGGGTGGAGACATCATCTACAAGGGGGAAAGCCTTCTAGAAAAGACTTCCGCGGAGATGCGCGAAATCAGGGGTGGAGGGATCTGCATGGTCATGCAGGACCCATTGACCTCTTTGAACCCCGTATTCAGTGTGGGCAACCAGTTGATCGAGAGCTTGCGGATGGAATCCCACGAACCGAAGCGATCGCTCCGTCAAAAGGCGATCGATCTGTTGGCCAGCGTCCGTATTCCCGCGGCGGAGACCCGCTTGGACAACTTTCCCCACCAGATGAGCGGTGGAATGCGCCAACGGGTAGTAGGAGCCATCGCTATGGCCCGTTCGCCCAACATACTCATTGCAGACGAACCGACCACCTCTTTGGACGCTACGATTCAGCTCCAATACTTGAGATTGCTCAAGGACATCCAGGCCGAGACTGGCACCGCCATCATCTTCATCACCCACGATTTTGGCATCGTCGCTAGGATGTGTGACCGGGTGGCGGTGATGTACGCTGGGAAAATGGTGGAGCAAGCCGGGGTAGAGAGCCTGTTCGATAATCCGGCACATCCTTATTCCGAAGCCCTGCTACAATCAGTGCCCGACATAGATTTAGACCTAGACTTTCTACCCTCGATCGAAGGGCAGCCACCAACCCTCGACGACCTTCCGGATGGATGTGCATTCGCTCCCAGATGTCCTTACGCGTTCGATAAATGCAAGGAATTCCCCCCAGAGTTCGTCATCGACTCCGGGCACACGGCACTCTGCTGGAGGCATGCAGATGAGGGATAACGCGACGGACAATGGGAACGCCCTGATCGAAGCCGTAGGCTTGAGGCAACATTACCCTGTGACCAAGGGTGTAGTCCTCCGGCGGACGGTCGGAGTGGTCAAGGCCGTGGACGGCATATCCTTCACTATTCCAGAGGGCCAGACCTACAGCCTGGTTGGAGAGTCGGGTTGCGGGAAGACTACGACGTCGCGAATGATCCTGATGGCTGAACCGCCGTCAGAAGGTCAAGTCCATTTCCAGGGGAAGGCCATGGGCCAATTTAACGGGCAAGAAAAAAGGTCTTTCAGGGCTTCGGTCCAGGCTGTTTTCCAAGACCCCTGGAGTTCATTGAATCCCAGGATGCGCGTGGACTCGATCATCTCCGAGCCGTTGATCACGCACAATCGGTTGACAAGACGAGAGGTGAGGACCCATGTGGCCGAGTTGCTGGAGGTCGTTGGGCTCCATTCCTTCCACGCCCAGCGTTACCCTCATGAGTTCAGCGGCGGGCAGCGCCAGCGCATAGCCATTGCTCGCGCGCTTTCGACCCGCCCTAAGCTGATCGTATTAGACGAGCCGGTGTCGGCCCTGGACGTGTCCATACGGGCTCAGATCTTGAATCTGCTCAAGGAGTTGCAGGAAACCTACCAATTGAGCTATCTGCTAATCGCCCACAACCTGGCCACGGTCAGATACATGAGCCATCAGGTAGGCGTCATGTACCTTGGGAAGATCGTAGAGGAAGCTGCGCCAGCCGAGCTTTTCACCAACCCGATGCACCCTTACACCAAAGCGCTGATCTCCGCGTCCCTGCCTGCCCATCCTCGCCGGACCCGCGAAGAAATTGTGTTGACGGGAGAAGTTCCCTCCCCCTTAAATCCTCCCAATGGCTGCACGTTCCATCCGCGTTGCCCCTTCGTCATGGACCATTGCGCTACGCAAGTGCCCGAATATCGCATCGTACATGAGGGCCACCGGGTGTCATGCCACCTTTACTCGGAGGTACCCACCGCTAAATCCGGTTGACCAAGAGTCCTCCATGCAAAGGCTTATTCTCACCCATTGAAAGTGGCGATTGTGGCGTATTGTGTCTCCGAAGACCGGTAGAGAGGCATTTTAGACCCCGAGTTTAATGGGCCTCTAATCTCGAGTAAGGACGATAATCTTGGAACAGGCTCCCGTCCTCGAAGTCAAAGACCTGAAGACCTATTTCTACACCCGCACCGGCGTGGTGAAGGCGGTGGACGGGGTGAGTTTCACCCTCGGCCCCGGCGAGACTCTGGGTATCGTTGGGGAGTCCGGGTGCGGTAAGAGCATGACCGCTCTCTCCATCATGGGGCTGGTTCCCCGGCCAGCGGGGCGCATCGTCGGAGGCGAGGTCCTTCTGGACGGTGTAAACCTGCTGGAGAAGACCCAAGCGGAGATGCAGGATATCCGGGGCCGCGAGATATGTATGATATTGCAGGACCCCATGACCTCGCTGAACCCAGTCTTCACCATCGGCAGTCAACTCGTGGAAACCCTGCGCCTGACCAAGATGCCAAACCTGGGCGGGTTGCGCGACCGCGCAATAAACGCCTTGGGCAGAGTGAATATCGCCTCTCCGGAGACCCGCATCAGCAACTTCCCCCATCAGATGAGCGGCGGAATGCGCCAGAGAGTTGTCGGTGCGATAGCCATAGCCGGAGCGCCAAAAGTCTTGATCGCCGATGAAGCTACTACGTCTCTGGACGCCACCATTCAGTTGCAGTACCTGCAACTTCTCAAGGACCTACAGGCCGAGACGGGCCTCTCTATCATCTTCATCACACACGACTTCGGCATAGTTGCCAAGATGTGCGACCGGGTTGCGGTGATGTACGCCGGACGGGTCGCCGAGAGCGCCGACGTGCGCGACCTCTTTAACAACCCGTCCCATCCCTATACTGAGGCGCTGATACGCTCTGTGCCAAACGTGGATGAAGAAGTGGACACCCTCTATTCCATCGAAGGTCAACCCCCCGCCCTAGACCAACTGCCTGCGGGCTGCACCTTCGCCGCACGGTGTCCCTACGTCTTCGACCGATGCCACGAGGAAGTCCCGGAGGCTATTACCGTCGGCAACAACCATTACGCCACATGCTGGAGGCTGGAATGACCCAGACCGCCACTGCAACCGAGTTCGTCATCGAGGCTCAGGACGTTACCAAGCACTTCCCGGTTACCGAGGGAGTCCTGCTACGTCGCACAATCGGCCAGGTCAAGGCCATCGACGGAATCTCCTTCAAGATACGCCGGGGGGAGACATACAGCTTGGTCGGCGAGTCTGGTTGCGGGAAGACTACCACCGCCAAGATTGTCCTCATGGTTGAGAAGCCTACATCGGGCGCGGTGAAGTTTAACGATCGAGACCTGGCCGGCTTGGATTCCGATGGACGCAGGGACTACCGCTCCTCAGTGCAAGCCGTTTTCCAGGACCCCTGGAGCTCTCTCAACCCGAGGATGAGGGTGGGGTCCATCATCCTGGAGCCCCTGCTCACCAACCGCAACCTTTCCAAGGGTGAAGCCAAGGAGCACCTGGAGACCCTTTTACAGGACGTGGGGCTGCACTCCTTCCAGGCAGACTACTTCCCACACGAGTTCAGCGGAGGCCAACGCCAGAGAATAGCGATCGCGAGGAGCCTGTCCCTCAACCCACAGGTCATAGTTCTGGACGAGCCAGTGTCGGCATTGGACGTGTCGATTCGCGCCCAGATAATGAACCTGCTGCGGAACCTGCAAGAGCGTTACGGGGTCAGCTATCTGCTCATTGCCCACAACCTGGCGACCGTGCGTTACATGAGCCACCACGTTGGTGTGATGTACCTGGGGAAGATAGTTGAAGAAGCGCCAACCCGGCAGCTTTTTACCAACCCGATGCACCCCTACACCAAGGCGTTGATCGCGGCCTCGTTGCCGTCTCACCCGGATATCGAACGGGAAGAGTTGGTGCTGACCGGGGAAGTACCTTCGCCGCTGAACCCGCCTTCGGGTTGCGCATTCCACCCTCGGTGCCCGTTCGTCATGGACCGCTGCTCCACCCAGACTCCCGAGCTCCGGCCCGCTGAACCGGGCCATCTCGTTTCCTGCCACCTTTACTCCGAGTAGGGTCAGTCCGGTCAACTAGACCCTTAACGCCTCAAGGGCCGGGCCGTCGCCTCAAAACGGGTCCTCGTCCGCCGCATTTCGATCAAGCCGAAGGCCGTAGCTACAGCGAGGCTGAGCGCCGCCCCTCCCAAGTGCACCGTTATGTCGGTTGCGTACCTGCTCCACCAATACGTAGTGTCCAACCCGGGGCCGAATGAGAGGCCGATATACGCCCCGACGATTCCAGCGGCTAATACGACAAGTACAGAAGCAACCGCACGCAGCAAGCGGCGAGCCGGAATAACCCATGCCAAATTGGCGCCGACACCAGTGCCGATGCCGATTCCGATAACCTGTAAATTCTGGTGCACGCTGAAGTCCCAGGGAAAGCCAACAGCGAGGTTGAAGACCCTGGCGATCACGTCGCCAAGCACACCGAGCATTATCGCGGCGGCGAATCCAGACACAATACGGATAATCGGAACCAGCCACTCCACTAAACGATACTCTAAAATTTTTGGTCCTCCTAGCATGATAATGGTCCTAAATGTGTACATATCGTTAGGAATTACGTTAAGAGTTCATCCACTATTTATTATATGATAATATGGCTATTAATTCCCTAAGTACCATGGTATACCATCGCTATATTCCTTGACTCTGTAGGATTACCCGCATATACTCCCCGGACTAGGCCGAGAGAGGCAACGCTTACCGGTAAGAGACTTCGGGCAGAGGCATCTCAACCGGTCGCAGAGCTATGCGCAAGTGGCGTTTGGCCGAATAGGAACCTCTCATCAACTACACAAGGAAGGTAAATATGCAGGATTCTGGCAAACGGAGAGCAAAGACCGTTTTCTGTTTAGGCGCCGCGTTCGCCCTGGCACTCCTGATAGCGATAGCTTGCGGGGGAGCTACTGAACCGGACGCCGCAGCCCCGGCTGAGGTAGCCCCTCCTGCCGACACCAAGCCCGCCGCAGCACAGGAATCTCAAGCCACCAGCGCTCCAGCGAGTGTCGCCCCGCCCGTGGCGATGGATGAAGTTAATGCTGGCAAAGTCATATTTATGACCGGGAGTTTCGGCACGGAACGTTTCGACTCCACCTATGGCGGCACCAGTCCAGACGCTGACCGGCACCTGCATGGCTACCTGGTCGGTTCAGACGTTGCTGACGGTAGACTGCTGGTAGTCCCGGGCATCGCGACCCAGTGGGAAATATCCGATGACTTGCGGTCCACAATCTTCACGATACGGGAAGGCGTCAAGTTCCACGATGGGTCCGACCTTACGGTTGAAGACGTCGTTTGGTCACTCAATCACTATGCGGGTCCCACCGCTCCGGAATACGCATTAGGCTCCCTTTCGCTGCGATACGGCAAGAAAATGGAGAGCATAGTGGCGGGTCCGGGGCAGGACCAGGTGACTTTGACCGCAAATGTCCCTATGCCAGAGTATGCGACTTACGGTTCCAAGGGAGCCGGAGGCCAGGCCTTGACCAAGGTCATCCCAAAGCGCGCGGCGATGCATGACGAAGCCGTGGCCCTAGCCTACGATGAAAGCCCTGTAGCCGCCGGGCTGTTGAAACTGTTGGAGCATCGGGCCGGTGAATCCATGGTATTCGAGCGCTTCGACGATTATTATCACCAACCCGACATGGGTTTCTCCAATGACAAGCGACTCCAATTCCAGACTATTGATTATCGTCTGGCCAAAGAAGAGGCTACCCGCATCGCGGCGATTCGCGCTGGAGAGGCGGACATGGGCCGTGTCAGCCTCGGCGGTCGAGACCAGATTGAAGCGGGCGGGGGCCGATTGATCATGAGCCCCGAAGCCCGTGCCTGGCAGGTTGGACTACAAGGGTGTTTCCGTTCCGATATTCCGTGCTCAGACATAAGAGTACGTCAGGCCTTGAGCTACGCCATAGACCGTAAGGTGTTGCAGGACCAACTTTATGGACCAGAGATGATGGAACCCAAGGGTTGGTGGGTGGTCACGCCCAGCACCATCGGCTATACCCCGGAATTGGACCCTCCAACCTTTGACCCGGAAAAGGCGAGGCAATTGTTGGCTGACGCCGGCTACCCCGGCGGAGAAGGCTTCGGGCCGGTCATCGTTAACAGTTATAAGTCCCCGTATAATCCGTTCATGGCCGAATCGGCCCAGTTGGGCGCCGAATTTTGGCGGCGGGAGCTGGGTTTGGAAGTAGAGGTTAGGTTGCACGACCCATCGGCGCTGCAGCGGGAAGTCGTGGCAAATCCAGACGTCTTCGACGGCCAGGTGCTTTGGCGGGGACAGGACACCAGGCTGGATGCCGCAGGAATCATGGCCCTCTATTACCTGAACAAGAAGCAAGGGATAGGTTATTGGAAGCACTCCCAACAGGAACTTTGGGACCTTGGCGATGGCGCGATGGCCAGGCTAAGCAAATCCAACGAGCAGGAAATCTTCAACAATCTCTACATGCGGCTAATGGACGAAGGCTACCACATGGGGATTGGATTCATCCATATTCCCTACGGAGTGGGCCCCAGAATAGTTACCTGGGAGCCTTACCCCGTAGCTGAATACTTCTCCGCCTTGCACACCATCACACTCAAGTAAGGTCCTAAAAACAGCGTCGGACGCAACGTCGCTCAGACGAGGGTGTTCGCGCCAATTCACGGCCGATGCACTTACGCTCGACCCACCCTCCGCTTAATTAGGATGGGTCGAAGTGCCACTTCAGAAAATCACGTTAACTCAGGGATAGTCCATGCAAAGGTACGTTCTGATACGCATTGGCCAGGCGGTGTTTACGCTTTTCGCACTCAGCTTGGTGGTGTTCCTCAGCGTCCACCTCACCGG
Source organism: Dehalococcoidia bacterium (assembly GCA_965205385.1). GTDB lineage: Bacteria > Chloroflexota > Dehalococcoidia > Lucifugimonadales > UBA3495 > CATOSP01. Next base: position 70,280 of record CBDBGS010000008.1, on the reverse strand, counting down.
TGACCCGGGAGCACACCTGCTAGGTCCCGAAGGGACGTTAGCGGAGTACGAGCAGATGCGAAAGAACCTAGGCCTGGATAAGCCCCTGCCGGTACAATACGGCCTGTTTTTGGGTAAGATCGTTCGAGGGGACTTTGGAAAGTCGTTCCTGACCGGGAAGTCCGCACGAGAGATGTTATTTGCGCGCCTGCCGGCCACCCTTCAACTAGCGGGAGCGGCTATCGCTTTGACTGTATTGGTGGGAGTCCCTCTTGGAGTCTTGTCCGCGGTCCACCGGGATACTCCGCTTGACCTGGTGGGGAAGCTATTCGCTGTGCTGGGCATAGCTGCCCCCAGTTTCTGGGTAGCGATCATGCTTATCTTGCTATTCGGGGCGATCTTGGGGTGGCTTCCGACCTTCGGCAAGGGCTCTCCCAGTCACTTCATTTTGCCGGCCTTCGTCTTGGGTTGGGGAGGCATGGCTGGAATGGTCCGGTTGACCCGGTCGAGCATGTTAGAGGTCTTGGACAGCGAATACGTCAAGTTTGCCCGCATCAAAGGCCTTGCCGAACGCAGGGTAATCTATAAGCACGCACTGAAGAACGCTATCATCCCTGCATTGACCTTTGGCGGACTAACTCTAGCAGGGCTGCTCAATGGGTCTGTAGTCGTGGAGGTAATCTTCGCGTGGCCCGGCGTAGGTCTGCTGATGCTGGACGCCATCGACCGCCGGGACTTCGCCGTAGTCCAGGCGACGGTGCTGGCTGCCGGTTTCTTCTACGTTGCCGCCGCGCTGGTCGTGGACATTCTGTACGTCTACGTGAACCCCAGAATCTCGTACAACTGAGGAGAAACAGTTGTGGCTTCACCAGTATTAGTAGCCAGGGACCCGGGCGCATGGATTCAGGTCGTGAGGCGGTGGACAGTCAGGCTCCCCTGGATATCGCTTACCGTGGTGACCGTTCTGCTGCTGTGCGCCGCATTCGCACCCCTGATTGCTCCCCACGACCCGGAACTCATCAGCATGTTGGATGCCAAATTGGGTCCCGGCGAGAACATGACCTATCCGTTGGGCACCGATGTCATGGGCCGCGACATGTTGAGCCGATTGATCTTCGGAGCCCGGACAAGCGTACTAATTAGTTTCGTGGCTCTGGGCGCCGGAGCCTTGGTGGGGACCATGTTGGGCCTGGCGTCCGGCTATCGAGGCGGATGGGTTGACGCCCTGACTATGCGCGCTGCCGATGCTACGATGGGTTTCCCTTCGATTCTGGTGGCCATGATATTGGTGGTTATCATGGGAGCCGGCATCGAAAACATCATCATCGCAGTGGTCGTCACGGTTTGGGCACGCTACGCTCGCATGATCCGTGCGGAAGTCTTGAGCATCAAAGAGCTGGACTTCATTACCCTGGCCAAGATTGCGGGGGTGTCGTCACCCGTTATAGTGGCCCGGCATGTTTTCCCCAATGCCGTAAACACGCTGATGGTATTGAGCAGCCTTCAGGTCGGACAGGTCATCCTGCTGGAGGCGTCATTGAGCTTTTTGGGGTTGGGTTTGCCGGTTGGGGCTCCTGCCTGGGGTATCATGGTGGCGGAAGGCCGCACGGTTATCCTGAACATTTGGTGGCTCTCGCTATTCCCGGGATTAGCGATTACCATAGTCGTATTGGCTTTCAACTTCTTTGGCGATTGGCTCAGGGACACTCTGGACCCCAAGATGCGGAGGGCTTAGGTAAACAACGCGCGACCAGCAGCGATTCGAACACTCGCCCTTATAACAACCTAGTCGGGCCAATTCGGGAAAATCGAACGGGGCAGAACCCTCTGAATCCTGCCCCGTTATCTGTGACCTTCGCCTGCTTCCTACCAGCCTATGGCGTACCCTATGTCGCCCTTGGGTGCGGCTGCTCCGGAGATGACGCCTTTCTCTCCATCGTAGCGAATTCCCATTACTTTGCCGTTGGACCAGGGACCGGTCATCATCACTTCGTGTCCCCGTCTTGCCAGTTCGTTGGTCACATCAGAAGACACTCTCGATTCGACCACGATCCTGCCCGGGAAGGCGGCGCGTGGGTAGAAGGAAGACGGGAAATGGACCGAGTGCAGCGTCGGAGCGTCCAAGGCCTCCTGCATATTCATGCCAAAGTCCACGTAGTTAATGAAAAACTGCAGGGTCCATTGGTCCTGACTATCGCCGCCGGGGGTGCCGAAGACCATGTAGGGTTCCCCGTCTTTGGTGACCAGGGTGGGCGTTAGAGTCGCCCGCGGACGCTTGCCGGGCTGCAGAGCGTTGGGACGGTCCGGGTTCAAGTAAAACATCTGCCCTCGTGTGCCGATGGGGAAGCCAAGGCCCTTGATTACCGGCGATGTGCCCAGCCAACCTCCGCTGGGCGTGGCGGCAACCATGTTGCCCTCCCGGTCCACAGCATCCAAGTGAGTCGTGTCGCCTACGTGGGCATGGCCCAACCCCAGGTCCCGTATATCCCTGGCCTCGACTCCAAGGGCGCGACGGTTGTCGTCCGCCACTAGCGCAATGTCATAGGCAGGCGTCCCGTACCCGGCATCGCCAGCCCGCATCTCCAGAGACGCCGACGCCCCAATTAAGTTGCGCCTTCCCGAAGAGTACTCCTCGGAGAGCAGCGTCTCCAACGGGACACTATCGAACGCAGGGTCGCCGTAATAGGTTTCGCGGTCGGCGAAAGCCAGCTTGGCGGTCTCGATCCAGGTGTGGAGGTACTCGGGGGAGTTATGGCCCATTTTGCCTATGTCGAACCCCTCGAGGATGCCCAACTGTTGGAGGAACACTGGCCCCTGGGTCCAGGGAGGGCACTTGTAAACTTCCAAGCCCCGGTATCCGATTAGCGATGGTTCTTCGACGTCCGCGTGCCACTCGGCCATGTCCTCGTATGTGAGCAGACCAGTGTGGGCCGAGCCGCTGGCGTCTTCCACCGGGTTGGAGGAGATGAACTCTGCGATTCTCTCCGCAACCGGCCCTTTGTAGAAAGCGTCCCTGGCGGCCTGAATTCCGGCGGCCCTTCCTTCTGCCCCGCATTCCAGCTCCGCCTTGCACATTAGCTTGAGCACGTCGGCGAATCCGGGGTTGCGGAAAATCTCACCGACTTCCGGGACGCGTCCCTCGGGGTAGTAGACTTCGCCGGTGGTGGGGTAAAGCTGCGTGTATTTCTGCCAATCTGCGGTCAAACGATCGTGAAGCCGTTGGTACATCGGGTAGCCATTCTCTGCCAGGTCGATCGCGGGTTGAAGAATCTGGGAAAAGCTCATGGTCCCGAATCGCGCAACCGCCGTGGCCCAGGTGTCCACCACCGCGGGAACACACGCCGGCAGATAACCGTCCCCGGGAATCAAGTCGATGCCATTCTCGCGGCACCATTCGATGGTGAACGCCTTGGGCGCGGTCCCCATACCGCTGATGGCGAAGGTCTTCTTCTCCCTGGCCGAATAAATCAGCGTTGGCGCCTCGCCGCCGATACCGTTACTCTGGGGCTCCAACAGGTTGAGGCAAAAGCACATCGCGGCAGCCGCGTCAATGGCGTTGCCGCCCTGCTCCATAATGCGGAACCCGGCGGCCGTGGCCAGATAATGCCCCGACGTCACCACCCCTCGCGTGCCCATAATCACTGGTCGTGTCGTAAACGTGGCCATTGCTTCCTCCAGAGCGGTAAAAGTCGAAGCGGACTCCCCGAGCCGCCAACGAAAGGGTCTACCCAGTTTACACCCTTGAAGGCCATCCGGCACATGACGAAGCTGAGCGTGACTTTGCGGCCACGTTTGCTTGCCAGACTATCTAGACCGTGCCTATGATGCCCTCGTGTCTAATAACGACAGCATACGGTACCCAGCGCTTCCCCTCAGCGCAGAGGCCGCCAGCAAGATCTGCATGGAGCAATGCAAGGCCATGTGTTGCCGGGGGCCGATAATCCTAAGGCTTGCGCCCGGAGAGGTGGACCGGTTCGCGGCGCTGGCCGGGGGGCTCGGAGTCACGGCGCGGATATCCACCAACGCGGACGGGGGAGGCTGGCTCAGATTCACGGACCATCCGGGGGAACGTTGTCCCATGCTCGATGCTGAAAACTATTCTTGCCGGATTTACGCCGACAGGCCCCAGCGTTGCCGGACGTTTCCCGAGAAGCCCGAACCCGGCTGCGCCATCTCGGGCTGGCGGGAAGAAGGCGCGGTCTGATGCCGCCAGCCGAGACTGTCTACTACCTGGAGATGAAGTCCAGAGACGCCCTGCGTCCCACCGCTGAGACGGTCGAAGTCCGGCTCCAGGAATCCCACGACCCAGACTTCAGCAGGTCCCTTTACGCGACCGTCGGCGGAAATTACAACTGGATCGAACGCAGCGGCTGGACTGACCGGCAGTGGTTGGACCAGCTAACTAGACCGAATGTCGAGACCTGGTACGCCTACGACTCAGGGGAACTGGCCGGCTTCTTCGAGCTCGAGATGCAGGAGTCCGCCAGCGTCGAGATTGTCTACTTCGGGTTGTTGAATGATTTCGTGGGAAAGGGACTCGGCGGCGCGATGTTGAGCGAGGCCGTCCTTAGAGCTTGGGACAAGGGGGCGTCTCGCGTGTGGCTCCATACCTCGTCATTAGACCACGCTCATGCCTTGCCCAATTACCAGGCGCGGGGGTTCCACCTATACAACAAGGTAGACGTTCCGGCCTCCTGAGGCGCTCTGCCGCGCCGGAAACGAGAGGGGACAGGGCCTATTGCGCCGTGCTCCCACCGTCGATCACCAGCTCGCTGCCAGTCATAAACGACGACTCATCGGAGGCGAGGAACAGCGCTCCGTAGGCGATATCATCGACCGTCCCGACCCGGCCCAACGGAGTCCTGGCGATGGACTCTTCTCTGGAATTGTCCTCTCCCTGCCACACCTGCTGGATCATCTCGGTATCGATGGGGCCGGGGTGAATCGAGTTGGACCGGATTCCTTCCCCAGCGTATTGGATGGCCGTGGCCTTGGTGAAAAGCCTGACCGCTCCCTTAGAAGCCGTATAGGCCGTGCTGCGGGGGCCGCCTACCAATCCGGCGGTGGAGGAGATGTTAATCACCGAGCCTCCACCTGCCTTCCTCATTTCCGGAATGGCAGCCTTGGTGCCCAAAAAGACGCCCTTGGAGTTGACGTTTTGGACAGCGTCCCAGTCTTCCACCGTGGTGTCCTCGACTCGGCCCCTTCGCCAGATGCCGGCGTTATTAACCAATACGTCCAGCTTGCCGAAGGCAGAGACGGCAGCTTGCACGGCGCTCCGCCAGTCCTCTTCCCTGGTCACATCCAGGTGGACATAGACTGCCTCGCCGCCCAATTCCGTGATTTCTGCCGCCACCCTCATTCCATCCACGTCGAGCAGGTCGCCGATGACCACCTTGGCCCCCTCCTGGGCGAAGAGTCTCGCCTCAGCCGCTCCTTGACCGCGGGCTCCGCCGCTAATCAGGGCAACCTTTCCGTCCATGCGTCCCATAACACCTCCTTAGCTAGAGAGATTCGCTGGGAAAGTGAGTACCACCACTATACGACCCTTAGTGAACTTGACCACACTCTAGCTGTTTGCCAGAAGTTTTGAAACCGCCTAAAGTCGCCACGCCCGCATCAACCGATGGAAGCGTGGCAAATCAGAGTCGTTGGCGATAAAATAGTTGTTGGGAGAGATGGCTGAGCGGACGAAAGCGCCGGTCTCGAAAACCGGTACCACCAGTGAAAATGGAGTAAACCGAGTGTAATGGAATGCAAATGTGAGCGTAATCAGGACCACTTTTAGCACTCATTGACAACCAGACCCAGTGGGATGAAATGAAAAGGATTTACAAGGTTTGCCGCTGCACAGACTTATAGCGACCCTTGGCGTCAGGCTATCCCTTACCGTTTACCACCATTGATCTTGTAGGGTTGCCCCGGAAGTTGCCTCACCAGAAGGCCCGTCAACGACCGATTCGGCGGGATCCTTCTGACTCTAACGTGGCTCAGGCATTCAACTCCAAACGGATCTGTTGCAGTCATCGTCGACTGGCGCAATCCTGGGAACGGGCTATCGGAGTTCCGAAGGAGCCTCCATAGAGTCTGGAATACAGACCTAGAAGTCGCAGCCTTCCCGACATCGCCTTTCCCAAGCCCAGATGGAACTGGGTGTGGCTTAGCATCGACCCATAACCCGGACGGTGGCGGCAGTGGACCTATCTGGCATCGCACGTTGCCAGGACAAACTACTGAGGCTGGCCCGGTTCGGGACAGACCAAGAGGGCGAGGTCCTGTATCTGGGCCCCACAGCGGTGGGGGCTCTGATGGCAATCCGGCCCCGCAACGTCACATCGCGGGACCTGGTGTTCCAGCTGTCGGAGCCGCAGATCAGCCGCCGGATACATGACGCGGCCGAGGCGGCGGGACTGAAGGGACACTACTCAGGGGAATCCCCGCTGGTGGGTATGGCGATGGACCTGGCCGAGGCCGGCTTCGATGCGATCGCGCTGATGAGCGCGGGGCACTGGAGGTCTCCAGTCGGGCCGTCGCGGTTCACCAGAACCCTGTCCCGAATTCCGGCAGGGAGGGCGATGGCCCTCTATTATGGACGCTCGGCTCCTGCATCGGCCTAGCAGTCCATCGCCTCACGCAGTAGTGCGAGACACCAGGTCGCGATAGATTGGTCCCTGCCCTGAGAGAAACGCTTGTGCCGCTGTGCAAGAGTTTCACCCTGATCCGGGGCATGCGCATCCCCGCCCCGGGACAAGTCAACCGGGGCGGGGAATTTGCGTTCCACAGGGGGCCAGAACGGGAGGATGGCTTCACGCTTTGCGTCCCACCAGCATCGCCCAGCGGTGCCAGAACATGAAGCGCCCGTTGTCCAGGTATGGATACATCCCTGTGGCGGGGCCGCCGTCGAGTTCCGCTTGCAGCTCCTCAAGGATAACCTTCCGGGATTCAGGGGGCGTGCCGGTCATGTCCATCCAGCTGTCCAGGTTCCGCTGAGCATCGAAATAGGAGGTGTGGACGATGGTCAGCCCGCAACCTTCAGTCATTTTCCGCAGGCTGCTGGAGGCCGGCGCGTTGGTGTGGGACGGGTCCCGCAGGCGTTCCAGGCGGTTGTGTGTCTCCGCGGTGGCGGGGTCATCGGATGTGGTGATGTCAATGATGGCGACCTGGCCGCCGGACTTGCAGACCCGGACCATCTCCCGGAGACACCGGTCTGGGTCCTCAAATTGGTGCATTCCCAGGCGACAGGTCACGACCTCGAAGCTGGCGTCGTCGTACGGGAGGCTGCGGGCGTCGCCCTCATCGAAAATGAAGTTGCTCAAGCCCTCCGCTGCGGCCAGCCGCCTGCCCTGGGCAACCATCTCCGGCGTAACGTCGACGGCCACGGCATCAGCAACCCTTGGCGCCGTCGCCCGCGCCACCAGCCCAGTGCCGGCGGCCACATCCAGCACTCGCATATCGGGATGCAACTCCAGGTTCGAGATATTCCACGACAGAACATCATCGTTCCCGCCGGATGTGACGTAGGCGTCCCACAGGGAAGCCTGTTGGGAGAAATGCGCCCTTATCAAGTCGTCGTGGGTCCGGTCTTCAACCATTGGCACCTCTCCTCGGGCGGTGGCTAACCGATGTCATGTTGCATGTTGCAGGAAATCAAGGCTCAGGGCCGGCATTATGGGCCATGGCGCAATCCCTCTCCCTGATCTTCTCCAACACCCTGGCCCCGGTCTCCCCCCACTGCTCCGCCAGATCGTCAACTAATTCCGCCTCCTGCCGGTTCCTCCTGGTATGCACCGCCTCCCTGGGACCGGCAGGCCAGTGAAGCATGATCTCCCCCAGGTCTTGGTGGATCTCCGGGAATGAGCCGTAGCGGATGGTGCGGCCGTCAGGGAATGTCAGGCTCCAGTCCCCGGTGTCCAGGGCGGCCCACGGGTGGAACCCGGCCGGGATCTCCCTCCCTCCCTCCACGTAGCCGAAGTTGGGCAGGTCCTTCTCCTGGACGATGTGGATGATGATGCCGGCGCCGCGGGCGTGGAGTTACCTGAATGTGCCTGCTCCAGGTATCGGGAAACGGTGACATGGCTGACGCCCAGGGAGTGGCCGATACGCCTGAGGATCCAGCCCTGGCGGCGGCGCTCCAGGGCAAAGTGGACTTGGTCGTCCCGGAGCTTGCCAGGGCGGCCGGGGATCTTTCCCTCGGCCCTGGCCCGGTTTATTCCGGCCACGGTCCGGCGCCGGATGGCCTCCAGTTCCCGCTCGGCTGTCCTGGCCGCGAAGCTGGCCAGGATGTCCGCAAGGAATGTCTCGGGGGTGTTCGGGTCCGCGTCCAGATACTGGGCCTAGAAACGTGGCCGGAAACTGGCTTCAGCCGGGTGGTCAGCTATACTTGAGGCATCCAGAAATAGCGAGGGCTTGAGCATGCTGGGAGAGCGGTCGGACCAGAGGGGCCTCTGGGAAGCGGACCGGTTGTATCTGGACCACGTGGGGCGGGACACCTTCTACGGTCTGCTGGCCTCGCTGAGGGGCCGGTTGTTCCGGGACCCCGATTTCGCCGAGTTCTACTGCGCCGACAACGTCCGGGACAGCGTGCCGCCCAGCCTGCTGGCCACGGCGCTCCTGCTCCAGTCCCACGACAAGGTCAGCGACGCCGAGGCCAAGGCCCGGGCCGACTTCGACATCCGGTGGAAGGTGGCTTTGGGGATTGAGGTGGAAGACCGTCCCTTCGCCAAGAGCACGCTGCAGGTGTTCCGCGCCCAGCTGGTCCTGCACGGCAAGGTGCGGGAAGTATTCGAGTCCAGCCTGCGTTTGGCCCGGGAGTCGGGGTATCTGAAAGGGCGCGGGATGCGGGTGGCGTTGGACACGACCAACATCCTGGGTCGTGGCGCGGTGAAGGACACCTGCAATCTGTTGGCCGACGGGATAGTCAAACTGCTGCGGGCGCTGGCTGCAGTGGAGAGGACCGCCGTCAAGGAATGGGGCAAGGCCCGGGGATATGAGCGGTACCTGGGTTCCAGCGTGAAGGGTGAGTCGGCCATCGACTGGAGCGACAAACGGGCGCGGCAGGCCCTGCTGGCCGAGATTGTGAGAGACGCCGACCGGTTGTTGGAGTTGTCGCGGCAGGCGCAGAGGGAATTGGGGGAGGATAGCGCTGAGCGGCAGCAGATAGTGGCGGCGGCGGAACTGCTGGGGCAGTTGCTGCTCCAGGACGTGGAGCGGACCGATGACGGAGTGAATCTCAAGGACGGAGTGAGCCGGGACCGGATGATGTCGGTGCATGAACCGGAGATGCGCCACGGCCGCAAGAGCAGCAGTAGACGGTTCGACGGGCACAAGGCGGCGATTGTGGTGGACAGCGACTCTCAGTTGATCACCGCCGTGGACGTATTGCCCGGCAACGCTCCGGACAATCTGGGGGCTCTGGAACTGGTGGAGCAGAGCGAGGCCAACACCGGTGTGCCGGTGGAGGAAGCCATGGGCGATGCCGCCTATGGGGATGGCGATACCAGGCAGGCCTTCGCCGATGCGGGACGCCGGTTGGTGGCCAGAGTGCCAGGACGTCCCGACCGGAAGCACTTTCCCAAGGATGACTTTGTCATCGACCTGGCCGCGGGCAGTTGCACCTGTCCGGCGGGACAGGTTACCCACACCATCGTGCCGGCGGGAAAGCGGACGGATCGCACGGGGCGGGTCCACCGCTTGCAGGCCTTCCAGTTCGACGGGGCCAAATGTCGGACATGTCCACTGCGGTCCCAGTGCATCGCAGCCAAGGGGAGCAGGGGGCGGCGGGTGCTGATCCATCCTCAGGAAGCCCTGCTGCAGCAGGCCCGAGCGTTGCAGCAGAGCACTCATTATGACGAATATCGAGTGCGCCGAGTGGTGGTGGAACACCGGTTGGCCCGACTGGTCCAGTTGGGCATTCGCCAGGCCCGCTATTTCGGCAGGGTCAAGACGCGATTCCAGCTGTATCTGGCTGCCACGGTAGCCAACCTGACCCTGGTGGCCGGGAAACTCGGGTGGTCGGGCCGTACCGGTGGCGGCGCAACAGGCCGCAGCGTCGTCCTCAATATTGTCCCCTTTGTTGTCGCCCATGCTGCGGCCAATTTCTGCGCGGTCCGGCTCGGACAACTGTGGTCCGTGATCCTGCTCACGTCGGCTTTATTGCCCAAATCCCCCTACCCAACCAGGACTTTTCGGCCCGGTTTCTAGTATTACAACGTCGGTTTATTTGGTAGGATAATTGGCGAGTCAGGACAGGTTTTGGGGTGGGGGTGGGGGCGATGGATGTAGCGGCCTTTGAGCGAGTTCACCAGGCGTTTGAACAGTTTCATGCCTTTTTCGCGGTGGCCTTCGGACGCAAGCAGTGGCGGGAGCGCAGTCGGCGCTATCTCCAGGGCCTGTTGGTCCAGTCACAAGAACGGCGCAACGCAGAAAACCTCTCCGAACCGGTGGGAGTATCGGCCCGGGCCATGCAGCGCTTTCTTACTGATGCCCGCTGGGACGATGATGCAGTCACCAGTCGCCTCCAAGAGTACTTGGGATCCAGGTTGGCTCACCCTCAGGCGGTCTGGGTCTTGGACGGCAGCGACTTTCCCAAGCAGGGCGTGAAGTCGGCGGGAGTGGCCCGGCAATACTGTGGGAGGCTGGGGAAGGTAGCCAACTGCCAGGCCGGAATGTTCCTGGCCTACGTCAGCCCGCTGGGCCGGGCGCTGGTGGACAAGCGGCTGTACCTGCCCAAGAGTTGGACCTCGGACTTTGGCCGCTGCGAGGCGGCGGGAGCGCCGGCAGACCGCCGCGAGTACCGGTCGAAGACGGAGTTGGCCTTGGAAATGCTGGAGCGGGCCCGGGAGCGCGGCCATCTCAGCGCCCAGTGGGTGGCTGGGGACGACGCCTTCGGGATGTCGCCGCTGTTCCGGGACGGTCTGGCGGCGCTGGGGATGTGGTACGTCCTGGACGTTCCGGCAGGCGCCCCGGTGTGGCCGCTGGAGCCGACCTGGAGCGCCCCGGCCTATCAGGGATTCGGGCGTCCCCGCAAACCGAGGTTGCGGAGCGGGCAGCGGCGGACCATGGAGGAGCGGAGCGTAGAGCTGGCTGAGGAAGCTTGGCGGGAGATAACGGTGGCGGAGGGAAGCCAAGGGCCGCGCGCCTATTGTTTCAGCGCCCAGAGAGTGCGGGAAACCCGTAACCGGAGGCCCGGCGAGGTGATCTGGGCCATTTACCGGCGGAACCTGGACGGCAGCGAACCCCGCTACTATTGGTCCAACGCTCCTGGGGACACGGCCTTGGAGACCCTGGCCCACGTGGGAGGCTCCCGGTGGCGCATTGAAACCGAATTCGAGACCGAAAAGAGCGACGTTGGGCTGGACGAGTACGAGACGCGCACCTGGGCCGGCTGGCATCACCACGTTGCCCTATGCCTGCTGGGCGGAGCGTTCCTCCTGAGCTTGCAGCAGGACTGGGGGGAAAAAGATGCCTCGGATCACCCGTCCGCAGGTGTACCGAGTGGTGCGCGAGATGTTGCCCCGGGAGCAGTTTGGGCCGGAGGAACTGTTGCGGTGGCTGGAGGGGGTGCAACTGCGCAACGAGAGGGCCAGACGCTCCCATCAGAAGCGCCGAGCCGCCCGTCGAGCACTGGCAGGCACCCCTCCCTGAATCCGACGTTGTAATACTAGGAGGCCTCCGCCTGGTTCAGGGAACGGATTTTCACCCCCATCTCCCGGAGGTCCCGGAGACGCGCCGACGTCCCGGTGGACGTAACGGTCCTGGACGCCGGCGGCGCGTCTCTCCAGGAGTTGGGACGAAGGGTCGCTGCCTGGGACTCCCTCCTGGCGGCGCCTGCTGGTGCGGATGTAGCCGTAGGTGGTCATGTTCCCCAATTACCATTTTGAAACACACGGCGTCTAGTAGTCAGTCAACTTTGATGTTGAAAGTCATACAGGAAACTGGCCGATAGTCGTATACTGCTGGGGATGAAGTGGTGATGTTGGGGGTGGCGGTGATGATCAGGGATAAGTACGCCGTGCGGTTGGCGCCGGAACAACGGGAAGAACTCCAGAATCTGATTCGGGTTGGGAAAAGCTCCGCCCGAGTGACCGCCAGGGCGCGGATTCTCCTCAAGAGCAACGATGGTTGGGCCGCTCCCAAGGTGGCCGAGGCCCTAGATGTGGCATTGGGCACCGTGTACCGGATTAAGCAGCGCTTTACCGAGGAAGGGTTGGACGGGGCCCTGTGGGACCGGCGCCAGGTCAACCGGCGCCGCAAGCTGGACGACCGGGGCGAAGCCCACCTCATCGCGCTGGCCTGCAGCCCAGCGCCGGAAGGCCACGACCACTGGACCCTGCGCCTGCTGGCTGGCAAGGTGGTGGAGCTGGGGTTGGCGTCCACCATGTCCCACGAGGGAGTGCGTAAACGGCTCAAAAAAACGCTCTCAAGCCGTGGCAGAAGCAGGAGTGGTGCATCCCCAAGGTGAGCGCCGAGTTCGTGGCCCACATGGAGGACGTGCTGGACCTGTACGCCGAGCCATATGATCCCCAACGACCGGTGGTCTGCTTTGACGAGACCTCCACCCAGTTGCTGGCGGAGACTCGGCCCCCACTGCCGCCTGAGCCGGGACGCCCCCTGCGGCAGGACTACGAGTACCGCCGAGAGGGCACTCGAAACCTGTTCCTAGCCTGCGAGCCGCTGGCAGGATGGCGGCAGGTGGCAGTGACCCAGCGGCGCACGATGCAGGACTTCGCCCTTCAGATGCGCTGGCTGGTGGATGAAGCCTATCCGGAGGTCCCGGTGGTGCGTCTGGTCCTGGACAACCTGAACACCCACCGCGCGGCGTCGCTGTACGAGACGTTCCCGGCTGCCGAGGCCCGGCGGATTGCCAAACGGTTGGAGTTCCACTACACGCCAAAGCATGGCAGTTGGTTGAACATGGCGGAAATTGAGTTCAGCGTACTGTCCCGCTCTTGCCTGAAGCAGCGGCTCCCCGACGAGCAGGCGCTCCGGCGGGAAACCCAGGCGCTGGTGCGGGAGCGCAACGCCGCCCGAACTGGTATCAACTGGCGGTTCAAAACCCAAGACGCCCGATCCAAACTTCACCGCCTTTACCCTTTTGATTCCAAAGTTGACTGACTACTAAACCAAAGCCAAGGTGAAATGCGCAGATAGTGGAGGTCAAGCAGCGGTGCGGATCATCCTCCAAGTACGGATGCGAGGGCTTCACTGGCACAACCAAGCCAATCTTCATCGCCCCTCGAATGTACATCCCACCTTGGCTTTAGTTTAGTACTCAGTCAACTTAGGCTTGGGATTTGTTTAAGAAAGGGGCCAATTGAGCTATCCTGGCTGGTGGGAAGGGTTGATGGCGGGGGTGGGAGTGATGGTCAGGGACAAATACGCGGTGCGGCTGGCACAGGAACAACGGGAAGAGCTCCAACGACTGGTCCGGGTTGGCAAAAACTCAGCCCGAGTGACCGCTAGAGCGCGGATTCTCCTAAACCCGAATCCACCGAGGGAGGGCGTTAGGTTAGCGTCCTGAAGTGGCAGGAAGGTGCTCCTCTGAATCCGGGATAATGGTTTTGCAACAGAAAACCGACCCCGGAAAAGGAGCACCCAATAGATGCTGCCACGCAACCACCCCGACCGGACCCAAATCACCTTCGACGACCATCGCTTGGTGGCCAATGCCGGTCTGCTCCTGCCGGCCACCCTCGCCCAGCACCTGGGCCTGTGGGGACTCGTCGACCATCACCTCGATCTCGGCAGCGCCCCGGGGCGGTCCAACACCGGCGACAAGATGATGACGCTGGTGGCCTCCGCACTGGCTGGCGGCGACTGCATCGACGACGCCGATGCGTTGCGCACCGGGGGGACGGCCTGCACGCTGGGCGGCACGGTCAAGGCGCCATCCACCCTGGGCACCTTCCTGCGCAGCTTCCGGTGGGGCCACGTCCGTCAACTGGACCGGGTGAGCCGGGAGTTGCTGGCCCGGGCCTGGGCTGCCGGGGCGGGACCGGGCGACGCGCCATTCACCATCGACCTTGATTCCACCGTCTGCGAGACCTACGGTCTGGCCAAGGAGGGAGCGCGACACCACGGCTATACCAGCAAGCGGGGCTATCACCCGCTGTTGGCCATCGCCGCCGGCACCGGGGACGTGCTGATGTCCCGACTGCGCGAGGGCCGCGCCAACACCGCTCGGGGCGCCGCCCACTTCCTGCGGGAGACGGTGAGCCGGGTTCGCCATGCCGGAGCCCGGGGGCAACTCACGGTGCGGGCCGACAGCGGCTTCTACACTCATAGCGTGGTATCCGTCTGCCGCAAGATGAACGTGCGCTTCTCCATCACCATCCGCCAGCACCAAAGTCTGCGCAATCTCATCGAGGCTATACCGCAGCAGGACTGGACGCCCATCCCCTACTGGATGGACGGCGCCGCCGATGTGGCGGAGACCACCTACACCCCCTTCCGGACTGAGCCCGGCGCCGCACCGGTGCGGCTCATCGTCCGGCGAGTGAAGCCCACGCCCGGTTCCCAACTGGCCCTCTTCGCCACCTACAGCTATCACGGCTTCATCACCGACCGGGGCGGGGAGATGCTCGAACTGGAGGCCGACCATCGCCGCCACGCCGAGATCGAGAATGCCATACGTGACCTCAAGTACGGCGTCGGGCTGAACCATCTCCCCTCGGGCCGCTTCGCCGCCAACGGCGCCTGGCTGGCGGTACAGGTGATGGCCCACAACCTGGCCCGCTGGACAGCCCGCATCGGCCTGGGTCAGCAGATCGTGACCACCAAGACCCTCCGGCGGCGGTTCTTCGCCTTGGCCGGACGGATCACCCGCTCGGCACGCCGGATCACCCTGCATCTTCCCCAGCGCTGGCCATGGGAAACCCAGTTCAGTCGAGCCCTGGCCCGACTGCGAGCCATTCCACTCCCAGCCTGACTGCGCCCGTCCGCTACTGACCCGCCATCCGGCCAACCGAACGCCCCGCCAACTCGCGCCAGTCCGGTCCGCGAGCGCCTCTTGCCGTGTCCTATCCCGCCATCCCCCTCACCACAGCCACTGTAGGCCGCCATAGGCGCCCCCCAAAGCGCCTGCAGACCGCCGCCAACCTCCCGTCTACCCAAATTCGAGCCCGGATCATCGCGCCTGTAACTTCCTCACCCCTCTTCCGCTGTCCTCACGCCGTCTATCGGTGTCCAACGGTGGATTCAGGCTAAAGAGCGGCGACGGTTGGGCCGCGCCCCAAGTGGCCGAAGCTTTGGATGTGGCCCTGAGCACGGTATACCGGGTCAAGCAGCGCTTTGCCGAAGAAGGGTTGGAGAAGGTTTTGCGGGACCGTCCCCAGGCCAACCGGCCCCGGAAGCTGGACGACCGGGGCGAAGCCCACCTGATTGCCCTGGCCTGCAGCCCATCGCCGGAGGGGCACAGCCACTGGACTTTGCGGCTGTTGGCCGGGAAGGTGGTGGAGTTGGGGTTGGTGCCCTCCATGTCCCATGAGGGGGTCCGAAAGCGTCTCAAAAAAACACTCTCAAGCCGTGGCAGAAGAAGGAGTGGTGCATTCCCAAGGTGAGCGCGGAATTTGTGGCTAACATGGAGGATGTCCTGGACCTGTACGAGGAACCTCATGATCCCCAACGTCCGGTGGTCTGCTTTGACGAGACATCCACCCAGTTGCTGGCCGAGACCCGGCCGCCGCTCCCGCCCCGGCCGGGACGTCCGCTGCGGCAGGACTACGAATACCGCAGGGAGGGTACCCGCAACCTCTTCTTGGCCTGTGAGCCGTTGGCGGGCTGGCGGCATGTGGCAGTGACCGAGCGGCGCACGATGCAAGACTTCGCCCGCCGGATGCGCTGGCTGGTGGATGAAGCCTACCCCGAAGCCGAGGTGGTAAGGGTCGTCTTGGACAATCTGAACACCCATCGCCGGGCATCGCTGTACGAGACTTTCCCGGCTGAGGAAGCCCGGAGGATTGCCAGGCGGCTGGAGTTCCACTACACCCCCAAGCACGGGAGTTGGCTGAACATGGCGGAGATCGAGTTCAGCGTGCTGTCCCGCTCCTGCCTGAAGCAGCGGCTCTCCGGCGAGGAGGCCCTCAGGAGGGAAGTCGATGCTCTGGTCACGGAGCGCAACAACGCCAGAGCCACCATCAACTGGCGCTTCAACACCCGGGACGCACGAACCAAACTACACCGCCTTTACCCTTCCGATTTTACCGTTGACTGAGTACTAGTGGAATCTCCGTCCTAAGCAACGGAGTCTTCAATGATTTTCTCGAGATCGTCGGGTCCGACCAATATCATTGGTTGCCCATTCAGCAAAGTGACATATCCGATTATCTGAACCTTATCGCCGAGACTGAATTCTTTGAGCTTGTCCCGTTCATCGTCGGTCACAAAAAAACATTCGACCTGCGTGAAGAAGGTGTCGTCGTACAACGACAGGTCCACTTTTCCAGTTCCACCAAATGCGGAGTGGACTATCCTGATGTCATGGATCGACCCCCGAAGCGTGCGGCGTTCAGACGTATACCGCGCATCTCTCGTGGGCTCGTCTGGGTGTCTCGGGTGCGGTAGCAAATGTGGCTGATCCTCTCTGGCTTCTCCGAGTAGGGTGACCCGTTCTCCCTCAAGTCGGTAGTAGTCCTCGGTATTCCGCTTGTAGAACTGGGCTATCACATCTTGCTCGTGCTGGTCAGAGTCAATCACAAGCTCGACAACGCTGTAGGGATCAAATCCATCGGGTATGTTCACAGTTCGCACCCGGCCCTCTAACAGGGTCGTTACGGAACGAGGTGCCGGTCTCCCGTCGGTATTCTCTGTGCTTGGGTACGTTGTCGTCGTGATGTTGACCTTGATAGGCGAGCTCTTCCTGAACACCCGATCTGAAGCAGACAACAAGAAGTCGGAGGCGCTCAACAACATCGGTATATCCATCGAGAGGTCTGCGGACCTGAGGTCGGTGATGTAGCGCCACTTAATGTAGAGTTTGTTGCTGGACGAAAGGAATTCTCTAAAGCTTCCCCGGAAGTGGTTTCTCTTTGCATCCGAACGGTTCCACCACTCTTCCAATTGCTTCTTCTCGTCGTCTGTAAGTAGATTGAATAGGTCGATAAGCTCGTGCTTTTGCCATCTCTGGGTGTCTCCGACGTCCGGTGAAGCCAACTTACCAAGGACTTCCAGATAAGCCTTGAGCGATAGCTCAAGTGTGAACGCAGCCTGCTGCGCGTAAGCCAATGCTTGGCCTTTACCTGCGTCGGTAGTCCAGAAGTGACGATCCGTACCTCGATAGTCAAACATGCCCTTCAGATTGATGCTCGATACCGGAATCAGTCTCGATGCCTCAAAGTACATTTTAGCTAGGTGGGAGAATGTTGTGATTCCTGGAACATCAGTGTCTACTGACTTGGGGTCCAGGTGCAGCGCAGCCACCTTTGCCCGTTCCAGTGTTGAGAAGTTCCTTTGGTTCCCCTTCCTATCGATGGCGGCAATCCAATATACGTACTTTTGGGAAATGGGATGTACCGGTATGTCACCGCCATAGCGTTGCGTCAAACGAGCGAAACAGACGGCGGCGTCCTCCAAGCTAGAATGCCTATCGTGCATTTCTGAACACCCGAATAATATGTTGAATACTTCGTAGGGCATGTTCAGCGGCTCCTATCTAAACTAAAGCCAAGGTGGGATGTGCATTTGGCTGGTGGTGGGGATCTGGATGGGGGTTACCCAGGAGCCCCTCTGCTCTCGATTGCAGGACTGTACGGCACCGGCGTTTGACCTCTTCTTTCCGTCCGGCCAGCGCGGCGAGGAAGTTCCCGACGCTCTCTTGCACTCGAGACTTGCTTCCTAGGCACAGGTTTCCGGTGGCTTCCTCTCTCGCCCAGCCCCAGACCGCCTCATCCGCGTTGAAGTCCGGGCTGTAGCCAGGCAGGTTCATCAGCCGTAGGCCCAGGCCCGGCGTCCGCAGGTATTCCCGCACCGCCTCCCCACGGTGCGCCGGTGCGTTGTCCCAGATCACGCCTAGCGGCCCGGAGTGCCTCTGCCGCAACCGCTCCAGGAAGGCAGCCGAGGTTCCGGAGTTGCTGTTGCCCTCCAGCTCCATCCACTCCACTTCCCCGGTCTCCAGACACACTGCCGAGTAGTAGCCGGCCTTTTCGCCATAGCTCGGGCTGGTCGAGTCCACCAAAGCCTGCTCTCCCCGCAGCACCCACTTGCCCCGCAGTTCGGCATCGGCCCGGAAGTGCGCCTCGTCGGCAAAGAATATCTTCGCTTCCGTACGCCTCGCCTCGTCCGACAGGGTGGCGTACTCCGCCACGAAGGCCTCCCGCTTGGCCTCATCCGCCTTGACCAAGTGCTTCTTGGGACGCCTCAGGGCGAATCCCAAGCGGTGCAGATAGTTCAAACAACTGCCGCGGCTCAACTCGATGCCGAACCGGTCCGAGACAAACTGCCGAGCTCCCTTCCAATACCAGTTGGCCAGTTCGATGCCCGCCTGCTCCGGCAACTCCTGCACCGCTGCCGTCAACTCCGCCTGTTGCGTCTCGCCAAGGGCGGGGGGGGGGGGGGAACCCCCGGTCTGCTCGAATATCAAGGTTGCAGGCCCTCCCTCGCCGAAGGCGGCCAGCCAACGACCGATGGTGTGGGGATCCCGTTCCAACGCCTCCGCCGTGGACGAGGCGGTCCAGCCCTGTGCCAGCAGCAGCATGGCGTACCACCGCTCCCGTTCCCTGGGCGTTGGCGCCAGAATCATCCGGCGGCGCAAGGCCTTGGCATCCATCTGCCATTGTTCCAGAAACCGGTCCATCTCCCTCACGCCCATCACCATCCCCTCGCAACTCCCAAGACCAGCTAACCCAGTTCCCTCCACAAATTTACCCCATGACTCTGCGCATTTCACCTTGGCTTTGGTTTAAGAGCGTCGGCCCGGCCTAGCCATGATCTGGAGGGTAATGACGGTTGCGCCTCCAATGGCCGCGGCCGCGGCCCAACCCCCGACTCCAGCGAGGACTACGGCACGGTGGCCAACCACCACGCCCACGAAACCAGTGAGCATGGCGGTCATCACCAAGCCCGTCATCGAGAAGAAGCCTACTTTCAGGAGCCGCCGCTCCCATTTGGTATATCCGTTCATCGTGTCTCTCCAGTTGGTCGGGGACGTCCGTTCGATCACGGGCGCCCTGAGGTTGATGTCATACGGTTCACCTCACCACGAGGCGCAGCGCCCCCGGCGTCATCCGGCCCGCCGGCCTGGGCCAGTCTGCCGGAGGCGCTGCCCCGGGATGGGATGCCTAGCCGGCGCCCGTCAGGTCGCTGAGCCCCTGAACCCCTTCGGGTCCGACGTGGAGGTGCAGATGCTCGACGTGCTGAATGACCACCTGGGGCTTGGGATCTGCGGTCTCCCGAGGCGCCAGCTCGGGCATGACCAACGCCACCTCCTGGTCGATCTGCTCCGCGGTGGGCGGGACGATGATGTGATGGGGTCCAGCCAGTTCCACCAGGCGCTCCACCCAGCGGTCGGCGCCGAAGATGACGTCGACATGACGCTGGGCGGCCGCGTCCGCGATGACCTGGTCCGGCTCCATGTCTGGGAAGGCTAAAACCGCGATGATATAGGCCCCGCGGTGGAAGCGTTCCTTGATGACCTCGGGGATGCTCCTCGCCGCATCCCACGCCTGGGCCGGGGGCGAAGAAGCCTGGGGGTACCGCCCCGCGTCAGTGAGGAGGCGCCACTCGCCATTCCCAGGATCGATGATGTACCGGCCCCCCCTTCGCCTCGATGGCGTAGCGGGCCACGCCCTCGATCCACACGGGAAAGTCGATCTGCCGCCCGTGGGGCAGGATCCTGGCCTCATAGAGGGCGCGGCCGGGGGCTTCGCTCTCCTCCAGGATACGGTAGATAGTCTGTTCCGCCCTCCGCATGGGATCCTCCACGCGGCACAGCGGGAATTCGGGTTGGATTTTCATCTGTCCGTTCCTTCTCCTTAGTCTTAGTTCGGTCTGTGTTGCCCTCCGAGGCCGGCGGCCAGAGGCGCAGAAACGAGGCCGCCGGCGGGGGGGGGGGAGAAGATGTGCGCCGGTGTTGCGGCGATACACGATCCATGGGCCCAAGCCCATCTTGGGGTTGGTATGGGAGCTTGGTGGACGGCGAGGTGACAGATGGTCCGAACGGCTACGGAAAGTTAGAAGCTGAGAGCTAGGAATCCTCTGAACAAGACCGGCTCCGGGCGGTCCTGTTCATCGGGGCGGAAGGCCCGAGGGGCCCCATGGGCCTTCCGCGCTCTGCTCAGGCTGGAGGCTCCTGTCCCGGATCCCGCGCCGTCTAGTACTGAACCAAATCAGGATTGGCAGGGATAAAGGCGATGGAGTTTGCGTCTGGCGTCTTGGGCAGTGAACCGCCAGTTAATGGTAGCTTCTATCGCGTTCCGCTCCGACACGCAGGCGCTGACGGCTCTTTCCAGGCTGTCTTCATCTCCGTTGCGTCGGCGCAGGCAGGCCCGGGCCAGCACGCTGAACTCGATCTCCGCCATATTCAGCCAGCTTCCGTGCTTGGGAGTGTGGTGGAACTCCAGCCGCTTGGCAATGCGCCGGGCCTCGGCCGCCGGGAAGGTCTCGTAAAGCGAGGCCATCCGATGCGTGTTCAGATTGTCGAGAACCAGCCGAATCACCGGGACATCGGGGTAGGCCTCATCCACCAGCCACCGCATTTGCTGAGCGAAGTCCTGCATGGTGCGTTGCCGGGTTATCGCCAGGTGGCGCCAGCCCCGGCGAGGCTCACAGGTGAGGAACAGGTTGCGCGTCCCTGCCCGCTCGTATTCGTAGTCCTCACGCCTCGGCCTCCCAGGCTTTGCCGGCAGCGGTTCCGTGACGCCGGCCAGCAACTGGGTTGAGGTCTCGTCAAAGCAGACCACCGGCCTCTGGGGATCGTAGGGCTCGGCGTAGAGATCCAGCACGTCCTCCACGTCCTCCATGGCCGCCACGAACTCTCCACCTACCTTAGGGATGCACCATTGTTTCTTGAGCCACGGCGTTTCTTGAGCCACGGCTTGAGCGTGTTTTTTCAGCCGCAGGCGGACCGTCTCGGGAGACAAAGACTCCACCAATCCCAACTCCACCGCCTTGCCCGCCAGGGCCCGCATGGTCCAGTGGTCATGACCATCGGGCACCGGGCTGCAGGCCAGGGCTATCAGGTGGGCCTCCACCCTTTCATCCACCTTTCTGGGCCGGTTGACCTGGTTATGGCGCCTCAGCACCTCGTCCAGTCCTTCCTCGGCATACCGCCGCTTGGTGCGGAACACGGTCCGCTCCGACACGTCCAGTGCGGTGGCCACCTGGGGGGCGGTCCAGCCCTCATCTATCTTGATCAGGATGCGGGCCCGGGTAATCGCCTGGGCGGAACTCTTCCCAGCCCTGATCATCTTCCTGAGCCGTCCCTTTTCCTGAGCGGCCAGCCGGACTCCGTACTTCTCCTGCACCATGACCACCTCACATCCCACAACCCTTCGTCTATCCCCAAGGTAGCATCCTGTCCGGGCTCATGTACTAACTGACAATGCCAGAGTGGCTGAATACTAGCTATGCCCGGTGCCCCCAAGAGGGCCGGTCCGCGAAGCCGAAGGGGCTGAAAGTCCCGTGTGAACGGCACAATTTCCTCCAACAGGACCCGGGCATCAACGACTTGACCCGTCGATTCCGGACGTGAACACCTTTGTTCAGCAGCCTGTTAGGACCGCTGCCTACCGGGCGACTTTCTCAACACTCCCTCCAACCCGGCCGTGGAATAACCGGAAACGCCTGGGATCAGTGCCGGAGACCACCACCTCGACCTTTTCACAGGGGCCCCATGCCACAGGCCTATCCGATGCGAGGGCCGCCCGGTGGAGGCTGTCCCCTTGTCCCCTTGTCCCCAGGGTGTGCCATTGTTTTCATTCCACCCCTGAGCGTCGCTTCCCATGAAGTACTAGAGAGAATTTGCGTCGGGATCGCAGATATAGTATCCGTCGAAATAGTTGGTCTTGTGCCGGACGCCACCCCCGGGGATTTTCGTCTCGCGTGCCACATCACGGAGTCCCCGGTAGTGGTGGAGCAGCGCATCGGTGACGGTTCGCCGGCTCGCAGGGGGTTCGCCGTCGCCATTGGCCTCGTGCCAGACCAGGTACTCCTGGTACACGCTGTAGGAATCGGCGGGTCTGGGGCCGCTCCGCCCCGTCTCGGCATCCCCCAGGACCGCCCTCCTGGGGTCCGTAGTCAAAATGCGCGGGATAAACTCCCTGACCCAAAGAGGGCGCTCAGCGGATTCCTGGCGCATCTGGTCGCCGACCATTTCCGCGGTGGGCTCCGGCGGTTCCGACTGGTCCATCATCACCACCGCCCATTCCACCAACCTGGCAAGCGCGGCCTCCCGGAAATGCGTCGTCCGGGTGAGCGGTTGGGCAGCGACAGCCAGTTTCCTGTCGTCCGGGGGATTCCCTTCACCTCCCCCACGGCGCGGCAGCCTGACGATCCGCGCCCGGTCTCGCAGGGCGGCCGACACCTCATCATTGCCGCCGATGCCCAGGACCGCTCCCGTACTCTGCCCCGCGCCGGGGGGATTGCCGACTATGGCGAGGCCGGCGGTGACGGTGACCTGTACGGCGGCGCGGCGGATTGGGCGGGTGGGGAGGGGGTCGCCGCCGGTTGCCAGATTGAGCAACTCCCGGGAACTGCGCCTCGCCTCCATTACGACCACGAGACGGCGACCTCCGCCGAAGAGCAAGAGCTCGTCGTTGTGGGCACCCGGATGACCGCTGCGGGCAGCTAGCGCCTCGGGGCGGATGACCTGTACGTAGTCCCCCAGCCCGGCCACGATCGTGTTGATGAGGCTGCTCTTTCCGGAGTTCCCCTCTGAGATCAAGCCCAGGAAGTCGCGCTTGGGCGGATGGGTGATATGCCAGCCCAACCACCTCATGATGAACGCAACCCGACTCTGGTGGTCCACCTCCGATGGCGAGGGAAGAATCCGGTCCACATGAGGGTCCCTTGCATCCCTATGGTATTCCACCCCAGTACTCCGGCTGATGAAAAGTGCACCTCCTTCTCCAGGTAGTAGAGTCCGAAGGGACCGGATGTCAAGGACGCCCAGAGGAGTGCCGATGACTGACATGTCTGCGTCCAATGCCTCGTGAGGCAGCACCGTCAGCCAGGATGCCAGGCTCCCTCCAGTCCGCAGGTCGTGCTCCACGACGCCCCCGACCACCTTCTGGTGCCGGTACGCCGCCCGGGCCGAGCGCAATCCCCTAGCGTGGTTGATGACCGCTCCCCTCGATGGCACGGAAGGCGGACCATCCGAGGCAGGGTTTTCACCTTCTGAGGAACCAGCCTCTCCGACCAGACCCTTGTAGTCAGCCACGAGATTGTCAGCGATCTGCATCGACAGGGCCAATATCTGGTCGCGACCGGAGCTCACCAGGCCGGTGGTAGAGTCGACGACATACAGTAACGATTGCAGGTCGGCCCCTTGAGTGTGGGCCACGACCAGCCGGTCCGAAAAGGTGCTCAGCAGTCGGGCGCAGGAGTGGGTGTCAGTTAGGGTGTGCTCAGCCAGTGGCGGCATCCCCTGTTCCTCCTGGTCATGGAACTTCCCCCGGTGGGTTTCCGCCGTCGTCTCGTCCGGTGGGGGCGCGGATGTGCGGCGGGTGGACTGTCCTATGATGGGCATATCGTCACCTATGGGTATGGCACACTGCTCGTCGGGGAACATCCAGGCCTGTTGATGTGAATCCGGCGTTGTACTCACGGCATCCTCCTTGGCAATGGCCCGGCCTGGTGCCTCGTCCTTTGTGCTATTGTCCACCTCCTACTTGCGGTCGCGTTTTGTTTTTTCGATTGCTACTGTCACCGCTCCGTGGACTCTTCGGTCGCTGGCGAATTCGCGGGTTGGGCCGAGGCGACGTGCGCTCTCATTGTTGAAGAACATCGGATCGGTACAGGACATGGGCGGTTGGCGCGGTCAGAAACTTCGCCGAAACCCGGGGTGCTGCGGCCCTTCCCGTCAGAGAGGTCGGTTCCCCTCTGTGCAACCTGAACCCTTGGCGGACGGCAGGCCACCGGAAAGGCGCGGCTGGATCCGGTCAGGGTGACTCGGTGAGTCTGCGTCAATCGCATGTTGGATGGCTTGTTGAAGAAGCCGGCTTGAAGGCAGGTCCGTGCGACTCCCGGGTTGCAATGGGTGTGCAGTCCGTGATTGGCGAGGCGCGCTGGAGCAGGACGATTGCAAAGTCAGGAGGCTTGACCGCAGCGGCGGGCGATGGTCTGCATTGGGCGGAAGGCGCAGGTCTTGGCTCGCAGGGGCATGGACATCCGGAGGGGAAACCATCCTTCCAGGCGCAGGGCGTTCAGCGCGGTATTGACCAGGGTGGCGTATACCTCACCCCGTCCCGGACGGCTCAGGGTGTGGACGTCCTCATCCCAACTGCGGTCCTTCACGTGGTGCAGGCTGTTCTCAATGCTCCAGTGGTTGCGGAACCCTCGAAGCAGTTCCTTTGGTCCGCACCGCCGGGAACTCAGGCTGGTCAGCAGATACCAGCGCTCCCGGCTCACCTCCCCGGTGGCTATGTCCACCGCCTCCTTCTCCACCATCGCCCGCTGCCTCGCTCCGGGAAAGCCCAACTCATCCCGGATATAGTCGGCCAGCGCCCCATCGGTCCAGATGCGCCGCTTCTCGATCACACCCGCTTTTTTTCCAGGGTCTCCGCCTCAGGCTCCCCCAGTTCCTCCACGGCAAACCCGTCCGCCAATGGCGCCAGCGCCTCGGGCTGGTTCCCCTTGATTCGCACCAGGTAGTCCCGTCCGTAGCTGACTATGGCCTGGCACAGGTCCCGCTCCGCGTACAGGGCGTCCATGGTCAGCAGTCGCAGGCCGGGATAGCGCTCGAACAGTTGGGCCAACTGTTCCCGCAACACCCCGGGTTCGTACCGTTTCTCCGATGCCGGCCACTGGGCCAGACACAACCTCAGATCATGAGCCAGCACGTTCACCATCACCAGGGGATTGCCGCCAGCGTCCTCGGACTGCTTGGCCCACTTGCCGTCCACCGAGGCGTTCACCTCCTGGTCCGCCACCACGCGGGCCACCCATCCGGTCAGGGCCCCTTGCAACTGCTCATAAGGAACCCCTGCCAGGGTTCGGGAGATAGTGGTGGCGTGGGGTGGATGGTTTCTGAGAAAACCCAGAGGCTCCTTCAGCGCCGGCCAGTGCATCCTGGCGAAGAGGGCGATGTGGGCCATGGTGGTCTGGCCGCAGACCAAGCCCAGCAGGGTCAAGCGCAGAGCCTGCCCTCGTGAAAACGGGGGATAGCTTGAAAGGGATGGCGGACTCCCCTGGCCCTCCTGGGGTCCGGCGCCTGCTCCAAGCACTCGAACAGAGATTCCGCCGCCTCCATATCATCACACTCCCAACTCTCACTTCCCGGACTTTGCAATCGTCCTGCAACCGGGAGATGTTCAGGTTGACGTACCAACCTGAAGCGTGAAGAATGGCGGCTAGGTGGGGAATCAGCGCGGAGTTGAGGGACCCTGGCAGCCCAGAGTGTCAACGCCTACGAAGACACCCCACACCGCCTGACCCAGGATAATCCCTGTTCCTGCCATTCGCCGTCTCACCAGGCCTCAAGGCCAATTGAACCCGGGGACCAACTGGCCCGGGGCTTCGGAAAATGTAGCCATGGAATCTAGTGTTAACCCGATCAGCATTGAGATGAGGTATCCAGAGACTCAAGAGCCGTGCACCCGGCTGACGAGGTGATCCATGTCCGCAGACCAAGAAAATCCAGGAGAAGTCCTGGCCTCAATCGCCCAGCAGGTAGCCCAGGCTTCGAAGACTACCGCGCTGCATATCAAACAACACGACGACATCGAGCAGGCCGCCCAGGAAAAAGCTGACCTCGTCATCGTCAAGATCAGGGAGGAACTGGAAAGGGCCCACCGCTTGGCCGTGGAGCATGCCACGGAAGCCCTGAAGTCCAGCCACAACCACGAGCTTCACCGGAACCTCACCAACATTGCGAAGAGGTTCAACGAGACTCTCGACGAACTCGTCAGCCAGCACAGGTCAACCCTCGAACAACACATCGAAACCCTCAGGAAGGCAGACCGGGAGAGGGCGGAAATCTACAACCGGGAGGCGGAACAGGTCAGGGCCGAGGCCCGGAAGGCAATGGACGAGGCACAGACCCACAGACGGCAAATGGAGAATTCCCACAGGGAAGCCCTGACGGCGGCGTCCGACACCCTCCAGAGAGAAAGGGAGGAGTTGAACGAGCGTTTCCGGCAGGTCTGCTCCGACACCACTACAAGGGTGGAGGAGATGCTGGCAACGGCGCTGGAAGAAACCGCGAGGGTCAACGATGCCAGGTTCACTGAGGCCGCGAAAACCATCGACGCGCAAAAGTCTGAAACCGGCGCCGCCCTCGCCGAGAACGCGGCCAAATGGCGGCGAACCGCCATCCTTTTGGCAGGAGCAGCCCTGACCGCAACGGTTGCCGCAGTAGCGGCGCTGGTGATTACGCTGACATGACGAAGGAAGAATTACTCCAACTTCTGGCTGAAAGTCAGGCGCTCCTCAACCAGGCCACGGCCATCGAGGAGCAAAAGCGGGCACGCAACAGCCGCTCCGAACTGGAAAGGGAGCTAGCCAAACTGTCAGACTCGGCAGCCATCGCCCACGAGCAGCGTCGAAACAACTGCGCGAGTTGAACATCATCATCCAGGACGCAAGACAGAGGGCAGAGCCGCTGTCGAGGGCGGACGCAGACAGAAGGGGGAGACAGGATGACAACCCGGTCTATGGGCAACCGAACGAAGCCGTGGACAACATGGCCGCAGCCCACCAGACGGCCCTCCGGGAGACGGAAAGCAACCGGCAACGGATGGGGACCTTCAACATCACACTGTTTGGCCGGACCATGTCCGGGAAGTCCACCTTGATGGAGATCCTTACCAACGGTGAGGGCAAGTCCATTGGGAGGGGCGCGCAGCGGACCACTCAGGACGTCCGGGAGCGCCACTGGAACGGCATGAAGGTCACCGGCGTACCCGGGTTCGCCGCTTTCGGCGGGAACGTTGACGAGGATGTGGCATACGGCGCCGCAAATCAAGCCGGCCTCATCCTCTTCCTCATCACGTCGGTGGCGGCAATAGTCCTTGACGCCGGCGCCCAGATCAAGTCCGATCTCGACCAGCGGAAGGCAGACAACCAGTGCATCCAGTACCGCCAGAACATAAGGGCGGAATGTGCGGACATAGCCAGGCAGATGGAGAACGAGGTCCAGGCTATTACTGAGGCGTACATCAGGGAAGTCCTCACGGAGCCGATGGAGAGGATGCAGGAATATGCGGACCGGATGAACGACGAGAGAAGGAAACAGAAGGACCACATGCAGCGGCTATCTGAAGTGAGCTGGAAGGCGCGGGCACTGACCGCGGAGATACACGCCGGGGAACAAGCAACAGGATGAACCGTGTCCGGTCAAACAACCATCGGAGACAGGACCCGCCGGTCCCTATCCCTTCCACGACGAGGCAGCCCTCCGCCGGACCACTATCGTCAGATTCCGGCTCCTACCCTTCGGAGTTCGCCTGGCAACCCGACCCTGGGCGCAGACCCCCACATATCCTGCTGCGGTGGACACCGGACACCCCAGCATCATCGTGATCGAGTCTGCCCGGCAACCCTGACGCCCGCAGTGTGCTGGCTTCCATCCCGCCCGGGGCCGTCCCCACCGATTAACCGTCCTCGGTTTCCTCACCGTTGACCATCGGCCTTGCGAGGGCCAGCATCAGGTCGCCGCCATCGTCCCTGATGACGGCTAGGCCGTCCTTGGGCAGCATTCCCTCCACCGCCGGGGAGCCTTGCAGCTTCTTGGCCACCAGCGTCAGAACGTCGGCCCGCATGGTGTTCCATCAGGCCACAAACGCCACCTGCACCGGCCTCCTCTGCCTCATACGCCAGGGACACCGGGGCGCCTGTCGCAAGGTGTACACGGAGCGGCCCCGTTCAACCCCCAAAATATTGCCGGGAAGTCCACCCATACCCAACCCGTCCACCCCCCTGATTGACCCCATCGGCAGCCCATGCCCCGCAGACCGGTCACATGATCGCAACCACGCACATCCGCATGGGGCTGGTGAACAATGTCGGTAAGCCAACGCTCCCAGCATGGGTCTCTCCATCGGGGTCACATCGACATGGACCCAGCAGTCTGGTCCTCCCGCCCAAGGTCCGGAGACTCCCGCATGGGTCGACGGGGGCTATGGGTGCGGTGCGAGACCGGCACAAACCCAAGTGCGAATCTCCGGACATCCACCGGAACAGGCAGGTCCATTCCACGCTGGGAACCCCAGGCGTTGTGCCTTCCGACCGGCGCCCGTGAGGCGACCACCGACCCAGTTGCTGGAAACGAGACCGGTCCCCGGGCGTCGCCGACCTCATTCGATCGAAATGTTAAAACGCGAGACGCGTTGCAGGGTCCACAATTTCCATAACCATATATGGAGGTTGACCACTCATGGACTACCTGATACCCGGATGCCCATATCCCATCAGTTTTCTGGCGCTGGCCTTCCCCCCACTGAGCCCGGCGCAATACTCGCGCCTGCTGGCCAGCATCATTGCGCACGGGCTCATACATCCGATCGTCGTCTGGCGGGGCCAGGTCATCGACGGGCTGCACCGGCTGAAGGCTTGCGTCGAGGCCGGCGTAGAGCCCCGGTATGAGGTCCTGGACGATGCCGAAGACCCGTTTGAGTACCTTGGTGACGAGAACGTCCCGCTCCGCAACATGGACCAAAACGAAAAGGCTCAGACCGCTTACCTCATGTCCCAATATTCGGCACCCGGGAGGCCGCGGACGCCCGAAGAAAACTCCGCATATTTGCGGAATATTACCCAGGGAGAGGCCGCGAAATTGATTGGAGTCTCCACGAGGCTCGTCTCCGACGTCAGCCGAGTACTGTCGGAGGACGGCCCGGCCGTGCCCGCGCTGCGGGAGGCGGTGACGCAGTGGCGGATCAGGTACAGCGCGGCGTCCAGGCACGTGGACCGGCCTCCGGAGGTACAGAACAAGGCCGTGGACCTAGTGTTCAGGGGAGAGGCCAAGACCATAAAACGCGCGGTCGAGCGGGTCGAGCGGGAGATCGCCCTGGCCGAGGAGGCGGCGGCCCTGGCGGACATCCTGTCCCGGCCGCCGGACGAGACCATTACCCTGCACACCTCCAAGGTATCGGACCTGAACGGCCTGGTGACAGCCGGCAGCGTGGACGCCGTCATCAGCCACCCGCCCCTTACGGAAGAGGCCCTGCCATTGCTGTCCGGCCTGGCGAGCTTCGCCGCCCATGCCCTTGCAGACACCGGGGTGATGGTGGTGGTTGGCAATGGGCTGATTTTGCCGCGGATGCTGGAGCAGTTGGGGCACCCGGACCTGGAGTGGCTGGCGGAGTTCGACCTCGTGCTGCAGGGCCCGCCAGACTGGTCGGGGGGCCCGCACCGCATCGCTCTCCACAGGCGGCCCCTGCTGGTCTACGGGAAGGGCCACTTCCCGGTCGAGGGCTTGGATGACCTCATCGAGGCGCCTCCGGCAGACGAGCTTCCGCCGGGCCTCCGCCGTAACGAATTCGCCATCGGCATGGTGCTGGACCGATTCTGCAGGCCCGGGCAGACGGTGTGCGACCCCGTCATGCGGGACCGTGCCGGGACAGCGCTGGCCGCCAGAGATCTGGGCTGCATCTTCGTCGGCGCCAGCGAGACGCAGTCCTCGATTGACCGTATCCGGGTCCGGCTGGCCCGTGCCGAGGACAAGCGCGGGGACCACCTGGCCAATGACGCGGGCGCAGAGGGAGGGCAGGCTGTCCCGGCAACGGCGCCCGCGAGCGTCTGATGAGTCTGTCCTCAGTCGAAACACGTCTCGGGGCAGCCGGGACAAGGAGGCCATAGTATTCTCAGCCGTCATGATGGTCCCGAAATGAGAAGCCGGTCCCCGACCGCCCCTTCACGACAACACGCTCTTCCGGGGTTTCGGCGGGACCATCGCTCCCTGGGAGCCGCGCCGCGTACACCACCCGAAGAGAGTTGCCGGAGCCAGCGGCATCCTGGGCGCACCGTGCCTCACCTGGGAGAAGGTATTCGGACTCCCGCAAAACTCCGCAAATTTGCGGAATCTCAGGCCGGGTCAGGCAGACCCGGGGCGTCACCCTGTCGCCAGGGTCAGTCGTATCCAGGCTGCACGGGCACGTTACGTGGCCACCGGGTTGGCGGCGACCACGGCCGGCGCAATCGGGCCAACACCGGCCGGGCGTTCGGTCTGCACACTGTCCGCTGGACGACCCGTATTGCACGAGAAGCAATCGGCCTGCTCCGCGCTCCGTCTGGGCCGGCTGCCGGGAACCCCGGTGGCCATGGGGCGACGAGTTAGACCCCATCGCCCTCGGGGCAACCCTCCGTTTCAGGCGGCCGGGTATGTCCGACGCAGAAGATGCAATGGCCGCCAGGTTGAAGATCGTCCAACCCTGGGAACGAAGCCGCCGGAACGGCAACGTTTCCGTTCCGGCGGGGCTCACCGCGTCACCCAACCTTACTGACGTGGATATTCATGGCTTTTGGAAGGACCATGCGGAAATCAGCCATGGATCAATCACCATTTCTTGCGATGGAAAATTGGACGTGGGCCATATTGACACGGGGCCGCGCGGACGATTAAGATCCAAAGTGACCCACATAGAGTGGCCCGGCGGTGCGTCAACACCCCAGGCCATGGCGCCACCTGAACGGACAGGTAACGCGGTGTCATTGTACACTTGCAGACCCGCTCCCGACAGGGGCGGGTCTTTTGTTTGCACAGAAGCCCCGGCCCCTCAAGGGGCGGGGGCGCTCCACCACCGGGTGGAGCGATGGTCCCTTCAGGTATGGCACACCAGCGAACCTAAATTTACCTGGAGGTGGACCATGGCACTCATAGACCTCAATCGCCCGCCGGGCGAATATCTCCCGGAGCAGCGTGACCACGGTTGTGTCAGCGGAGACGTGGAGGCGGTGTTCCGCAACCATCAGGAACGGGTGATACGCCTCTTCAAGGAGGCCCGCGAGCGCAACCTGGCGTGCGTGGGCGCGGTCGCCTGGCTCACCGACCCCCGGGTCCTCGACGCGATGGCCACTATCCCCACGTCGCTAATAGTGCAGAAAGAGGATTTTTTGCGCCGGGACAGCCCCGCCGGCGGAAACTTCGATGCGTGGAAGGGGCGCCTGCGGCGGCAGTACGAGGCCATCGCCGACTCGGACCGCCGGCGAGACCCGGGCATTGCGTTCCAGCGCCAGAACATGCCCGATCCCCTGGGAAGCATGTCATACGGCGGCGACCCGCAGATTTCCGGCGTCTATGCTTTCGGCATCAGGAATGACCGGAGCAAGGAGGGAGGGCGGAGACAGCCCCTGATGCACAACAAATTCTTGGCGTTCATCAGGGGTGTCGTGCAGCCTGGTACTGCCTGTGAGGGGGACGGGGCCTCAACCCTCGACTTCCACTGGCTTGTCGAGGCCGTTTGGACGGGCTCCTGCAACCTGAGCCTGTTGGCGCCGCGGTCCCGGGAGAATACGGTCATCATCAGGGACCCCGCCATCGGCAACGCCTACCTGCACGAGTGGGCCGACATGATGGCCCTATCGGAGCCCCCGGACTGGAACTCGGCCTGGATCGACCCCCAGTGGCGCACCGGCACCTGACGCTGCCGCCGACACGAGCGGCGCCCGCTGGCGGGGCTTTAGCCCCGCCAGCGGCTGTGAAAACCCGGATTATTGACATAATTATCGGGGAGGTGCGGCATGGCGAAACCGCGCAGGGACGGGCCCTACTTCTGGGTGACCTGGCTCACCAAGCTCCTGAGCGGAGAGAACTCGTGCGAGTGGGCAAGCTGGTTCAGGGCCCGCCACGAGAGCGGCAGTTGGGAGCAGGTCCCCGGGGACTTCGACCGGGCCGGGTGGCAGATGGCCCACACGGCGATGGTCAACGAGGTCCGCGGCCGATGGGAGGAACTGGGCTACGAGGTGTTCACCGAGAGGCAGAACAGCCTGAGGCTCAGGGGCGAATCCGGCACGCTGGGCGGCCAGCCGGACCTCGTCGCCAGGAAGGGCGACGCGGGCACGATCATCGACGTAAAGACCGGGAAGCCCGGCGTGGCCCACGTGGTCCAGGTGATGCTCTACATGTACGCCGTGCCCAGGGCCATCAGGCAGCACCGGGACGTGGTCTTCGACGGCCAGGTGGCCTATACGGACCACGCCGTGGATATACCGGCCGCGGCGGTGGATGACAAGTTTGTCGAACGCCTCTCGCAGTTGATTGGCCAGTTGGCCTCGGACGCGCCGGCCCGGCGGGTGCCCAGCCCCGGCGAGTGCCGGTTCTGCCCCATCACGGCGGCGGACTGCCCCGACCGGGCGGCGGAAGACGGTTTCGAGGAAGGGGTGACCACGGACTTCTGAGCCGGCGGGCCCGGAAGCAACCGGCCGGCCCCTCGCCTGCGTCAACTCAGAGGGACCCGTGGCGGCAGTTACTGGACGCCCGCCCTGGCTCTCACGGGAGTGAAGAAACCGGGGTGGAGACCTCATGGAGACGCCCCGGACGTCACCTCCGGGGCTCGCCGACACAATGCCGCCATGAAGTGGCAACGTCATGAGGATGGGGACATCATTCTGGCTGTCGTCATCATCTGCGCGTTGGCGGGCCTGGCCCGGCTGGCCCGGTGGTGGTGGAAACGGATTCTGGTCCGGGCCTTTGACCGGGGATACAGCCTGGGCTTTCTCAGAGGATGCACGCAGCGCCTGGGGCGCCGGGCCGGCTGGAACCTGGAGGACTGTGGGCCCCTAGTACTACAACGACGAGTTATCTGGTAGGATAGGTGGACAGATGATGATGGGCGGTTTGGGTGATGGATGCGGAGAGCTTCGAACGAGTGTACGACAGGTTTCAGCAATTTCACGCCTTCTTTGTGGCCTCCTTCGGCCGTAAGCAGTGGCGGGAGCAAAGCCGGAACTACCTTCTGGCCCTGCTGGTGCAGGCTGGGGAGCGGCGCAACGCCGAAAATCTTTCGGAATCGGTGGGCATCTCTGCCCGGTCGATGCAGCGCTTTCTCACCGAGGCCCGGTGGTCCGATGACACAGTGATAGGGCGGTTGCAGGAATACTTGGCCCCCAGGCTAGGGCACTCCGAGGCGGTGTGGGTGTTCGACAGCAGCGACTTTCCCAAGCAGGGGAGGAAGTCCGTGGGGGTGGCCCGGCAGTATTGCGGCCGGCTGGGCAAGGTGGCCAACTGCCAGGCGGGGATGTTCCTGGCCTACGTCAGCCCGCTGGGCCGGTTGTTGGTGGACAAAGGGCTGTATCTGCCCGAGAGTTGGACTTCGGACCCGGGCCGCTGTGCGGCGGCGGGTGTGCCGGAGGAGCGGCGGAGCTACCGGTCGAAGACGGAGTTGGCCTTGGAACTGTTGGAGCGGGCCTTGGAGCTGGGCCATCTCAGGGCCGAGTGGGTGGCCGGAGACGACGCCTTCGGGATGTCGCCGTCCTTCCGGGAGGGGCTGGCGGCCCTGGGGATGCGCTACGTGCTGGACGTTCCGGGCAGCACCACGGTGTGGCCCTTGGAGTTGGCTTGGACCAGTCAGGAATATCAGGGGTTCGGGCGTCCCCGAAAGCCCAGGCTCAGGGACGGGCAGCGGCGCACCCTGGAGCAGCGCAGCGATGAGTTGCCTGATGCGGTCTGGCGGGAGATAACGGTGGCCGAGGGAAGCCAGGGGCCTCGCACCTACAGCTTCAGCGCCCAGCGGGTGCGGGTTACCCGGAAGCGCAAGCCTGGCGAGGAAGTATGGGCGGTCTGGTGCCGGAACCTGGACGGCAGCGAGCCCCGCTACTACCTGTCCAACGCCCCGGAGGATACTCCCCTGGAGACTCTGGCCTGCGTGGGCGGTTCCAGGTGGCCCATTGAATCGGAGTTCGAGACGGAAAAGGGTGACGTGGGGCTGGACGAATACGAGACCCGGAGTTGGGCTGGCTGGCATCACCACATAGCCATGTGCCTGCTGGGCGGAGCGTTCCTGCTGGGCTTGCAGCAGGATTGGGGGGAAAAAGATGCCCCGGATCACCCGTCCCCAAGTCTACAGAGTGGTGCGTGAGATGCTGCCCCGGGAGCGGTTCGGGCCCCAGGAGTTGCTGCTCTGGCTGAAGGAGTCTCAACTACGCAATCAGAGGGCAAGCTACTCCCACGAAAGACGTCGCGCCGCCCGCAATCAAGGCAGGCTGGAGACACCACCCTAAAGCCGTCGTTGTAGTATTAGTGTCCTGTATCTAAAGTGCGTCGGCAAAAGCGGGCCACGCTGGCAAGGATTTGGTCAGCGGTCTTGGTCCAGACAAAGGGCTTGGGGTTTTCGTTGGTGACGTCCAGGTAGCGGTAGATGGCAGCCTCCAGTTCGCCGCTGCTCTGATGCACTTCACGGCGCAACTGCTTTTCGGTGAGCAGCCCAAACCAGCGCTCTACCAGGTTCAGCCAGGAGGCGCTGGTGGGCGTGAAGTGGATATGGAAGCGGGGCCGTTTGGCGAACCAGTTCCGGATCAGCGCCGTCTTGTGGGTGGCGTAGTTGTCCGCAATCAGGTGCACGTCCAACCCGGCGGGCACCTCGGACTCGATGGCATCGAGGAACTTGCGGAACTCCACGGCCCGGTGGCACTGGCCAATCACCTTGCCGGTCCTGGCGTCCAAAGCGGCGAAGAGGGACGTGGCGCCGTGGCGCAGTAATCATGGGTGCGCCGCTCCACCTGGCCCGGGCGCAGGGGCAACAGCGGCCTGGTGCGGTCCAGGACCTGAATCTGGGACTTCTCGTCCACGCACAAGACCAACGCCCGGTCCGGCGGATCAAGGTAGAGTCCCACAATGTCCCGAACCTTTTCGATGAAGAAGGGGTCCGCCGGCAGCTTGAAGGTTTCGGTGCGGTGAGGTTGCAGTGCGAAGGCGCGCCAGATGCGGCTGACCGTGGTGTGGCTCAGACCGGAACGCTGGGCCATGGACCGGGTGCTCCAGTGCGTGGCGTCCTTGGGTGTGGACTCCAGCGTCAGCGTAATCACCCGTTCCACGTCTTCATCAGTAACCGCTCGCGGCCGGCCGCTGCGGGGCTCGTCCGACAGGCCGTCCAATCGCCGTTCCAAGAACCGGGAACGCCACTTCCCCACGGTTTCGTCGGACACCTCCAAGTCGGCAGCCACTGCGATGTTGCTGCGGCCTTCGGCGCAGGCCAGAATCATTCTGGCCCGCAGCGCCAGGCCCTGGGCCGTCTTGGGGCGGCGAACCCACCGTTCCAGCGTTTCCCTTTCGGTGTCGTCCAATATCAGCGGCGCCATTGGCCTTCCGGTCGCCATGATCATCCCTCTCCTGAGCCGGTGATCGAAAGGATGCCTCATTGCGAACACTATTACTACTAACTTCAGTTACACCACAGTAGCTTGTGCTATGGGGGGCTACCTGTCCTAGCCAGCTAAGATTGCTACTCAGCTGGCCAGAACCGTCACGAGCACTTGGCAATTCCGCATATTGGGCGCCAAGGATAACAGCTCACCGGATATGGCTGGTTTTGCCAATTCAGTGATGGTGCGGTATCTGGACTATAACGAAATTGGTGTGGGTGGTCATCCCAGTGACTCGATTCCCGGCGCTCTTGCCATGGCCGACTATCTGGGAAGTGACGGCCAAGCTTAACATGATGAAGCAGTCGTTACGAACCCTCCGTCTTAGACCGTAGATTTCAGAAAGCGGTAAGGCGGGGTTAAGCCGACGCAATCCAGTCGACGGCACGTTCCCCTATCATGACAACCGTTGCATGGCTACCACCTGACCTTGTAACCCGTGGCATCACCGACGCATCGACCACCGACAACCCCTTTACTCCCTTGACGCTGCAGTATTGATCAACAACCGCCATTGGGTCTGAATCCGGGCCCATCTTGCATGTGCCGGACACATGCCTGGCTGTTCCAACGGTTTGGCGTATATAGAGGTCCAAAGCGTCGTCGTCGGCCAGAATGTCATCCGTTGGGTGGAGCCGGTAATCGGCCACGTCTTTATACGCATTGGATGCAAGGAATCTAATCGCCATTCGCACGCCTTCCCGCACCCGACGAATGTCGTTTGGATGCTGAAGATAGCGGTAGTTAAAGGCCGGCTGCACTGAGGGATCGGCAGACGCAAGCCTGACGTATCCTGAGCCGTCGGGTAGCCCGAGCGTGCACGAGATTCGCGCCACCCGGTCCGGGGGAACTTCACCGTTCAGGTACTTGGTCCGGAAACCGGGGACGCGCTCCGGCCGTTCGTCAACCATTGGGGTGGTCCTCAGCAACATATCATTGGCTTCGCTGGACCCGTGGGAGGTGTAGTGTAAACAAAAGCGCGCCGCATCGGCATCAGCAGCCAGGGTCATTCCGTCTTTGACTTTAAAGGTAATCTGGGCGCTCAGGTGGTTAAATAGGTTCTGTCCCACTCCGGGAAGCTCATGAACGAGAGGTATCCCAAATTGATGAAGTTGGTCATTGGGGCCGATTCCCGATAGCATGAGCAGGTGGGGCGACTTGATAGCCCCAGCGCTCAACACAACCCGGTCTGCTTCAACGTTGAAAATCTCGCCTCCGCTTTCTACTTCCACACCGACGGCCTTTAGATCCTTGATCAATACCTTCCTGACTAAAACCCTTCCCCTCACCGTAAGGTTAAGACGATGGCGCATGGGATTTAGGTGAGTGATAGCAGCGCTCATCCTCCAGCCGTCCAGGTTGTTCGAGGGCCACACGCCAACGCCCGAGGGGTTCGGGCCATTGGTATCTTCGACTGCCCCATAACCCGCCTCCAAACAGGCTGCGTGGAAGGCCTTTTGGATGTCTGTCCAGGGCCCGGATTGACGACGCCTTACTGGCATCGGTCCGTCGGTTCCATGAAAATCATCCCGAATGTCGAGATCGTGCTCAGATTTTCTAAAGTAAGGCAGTACCTTGTCATAAGACCATTCATCGTTGCCCATACCAGACCAGGAGTCGAAATCCTCAGGTAACCCCCTTTGCATTGCCTGACCGTTGATGGACGACCCTCCTCCGATCACCTTGCCCTGCGCTACGTGGATCTCCCCTTGCTCCTCGGTGATCGTTCCCCGCAGGGCCCAGTTATGTTCCGAGTCTGGGGATTCTGCAAAACTTGTGTGGCCGAACTTTATCTCGTCCGGAAGATAGGCTGGATCAGGGTAATCTGGCCCGGCTTCCAGCAACAGAACGGAGGTATTCGCGTTTTCAGCCAATCTGCTGGCCAACACCGATCCAGCCGCTCCCCCACCGACGATAACAACGTCATATTTCATGGGCCCTCCTTAAATGCTTCGTCTTCTAACATAGGATTTCCCAGTTTTAACTGATTCCGCTGAGGATAGGACGTTCTGGGGTTTCTCCAATTATAAACCGCCCTTGACATGTCGCCCAAGGAACAAACGGGCGTCTCGTAGGTTTTGCTGACGCTGTTTCCCTCCCACTCCTTGAGCAATTGCCTCTCCACGTGCTATGCGACCCTCTCTCTCCAGGCGGGTTGTACATGATCCCGTCGCCATAGCGGTATGCGTTGTCGCCGCCCTTGACATGGCTACGAGTCGGGTACTCTCTACCGTCAAGCCAGGCCGGAAAATTGGACCTCAACAGACAGAATCGACGCCTCAGGCCGCGAAATGGGATTTGGGGCGTCTGTTGGATCAGAAGCCAGGTCACGCCACAGGGTCGGAACTCAGCACCTCGATGAGTTGCTGGATACGGCGATCGTCGTTTACAGTCTCCCAATGCTCAATCAGAATGTCAAAGGCTTCCTTCGAAACCTGAATGGGAACAGCTAAACTGGCATCAGCGGTATCGGCCTGGGTATCTGGGACACTGGACCTGGACGCCCTTGAAACTGCATCGCTCACCACCTGTCGATCCGTAGACCCAAGAAGCTCTTTCAGTCGCTCGGCGGTTGCAGCGGATACCCATAGAACAACCGTATCGTCATCCAAAGGCTCGCTTTGTACTCTGAAGTAAAGGAGATTCGGGTCTCCGGGAGGGGGAACGTCAAAATACGGCTGAATCTTGATTCCGGCACTGGTTGTGACCGAGTAGCGTTTAGCGCCGATCTGTTTGTCAAATATCCAAAGGCTCTTGCTAGCCTTCCTGGTTCCCCGGGCGGGCGTGTTGTTCCATGTCGCCGTATACTTCGCCGGGTCTGGTTTCGTCATCGCTTCTTCAAAGTAGAGGAATTCCCGAAGCTGGTCCTGGTCCTGGTCCTGGTCCTGGGAGACCCTCCGCCAGGCGGGTGACGCTTCGGACAACCCCGAGTACGTCAACCAGGAGGCATCGATGACTGAAACTGAAATGCTGAAGGAGCTCCGGATCAACGTGGCCAAGGTCGCCCATGCCGACCAGGCGTCCGGGCGTGCCCCGGCCCACGTCCTCCAGGCGAAGGAAAAGGTCCGCGAGGAGCTGGTGCCGGCCGTCAAGGAGAAAGTACGGAGCATACCTTGCACCGGCGAATTAAGTGTGCGTTGCCCGGCTAGAACCTGAATGCCGCGTCTGCTCCGCCCCACCTTGGCGATTCTTCCGGTCTCCCTGCTGGGACCCGGCCTTTGGCTTCTCGTGCAGTCCACCAGGTTATCCAACTCCTACGCTGGCGGAGTGCTCGAACCCGCGCTGCTCTATGGGGTTCTCCCGGCGCTGACAATCTGGCTGGGGTCGCTGCCGGTTGCCCTCGCAACCTGGTTGCTCTGGCGAAGGATATCCGCGTGGGCGATCCCGGCGGTTGCGGTGATTCCGTCGTTGGGGCTGGTCCTGTACGCGGCGGAGGGCATCCTGCCCACCCGGACCCGGGGAGGTGCTCCCCACCTCGTTCGCGATAGCCGGGGTCCTGGCAATGCTCTCCCTGCCGGTGTGGATTCACTTGGGAATCCTTCACCTGCTGGACGGCCACATAGGCTCACATAATGGATGTTGTCGGGACCAATCGCTAACGGAGACCGAGGGGCACGTCGAGCTGGTCGGCGGCCGCCATACCTGGGTGGAGAGGCTGCAGGAGTTGCACATGACCCATGATATGGCAACCCTGGTCCCAGGTCCGGAGTGGACGCCGGCGGCCTACCGGAGGGACCTCTACCGGGCCCGCCTGGTGACCGGACAGCTGCGGGACCAGGCGATGGCCAGCAGGGAGCCCTTCCAGGTCGCGGATCTGGGCCTGGACTCCGCCGCCCTCGATGCACTCTGGAATGGGCTGGACCGTGTCGACAACCACTTCTGGGAAGAGGAAAGTTTCCGCCGGTACCTGGAGTCCCGGGAAGAAGCGCTGCCGGCAGGAACCCAACGCCCCTGGTGGAAGTTCTGGGGGACCGGATAGCCGTCCAGGATGCCTCGGGGGGCATAACTCCCGGAACGTCCCCAAACAGGCCATTCTGGACAGAGCGATGCGGACTTTGCGTAGCATGACGACATAACGACTGGAACAGACCGAATCCAGGCCAAGAAGGCCTGGGGAGTCACCCGGCGCGCCACGGACGCCCTGGTTGCTGGCGCGGCCCGGCGAGGAGCCGGAGCGGACACCAGAGGGGGGCCACGCCCGCGGCATGCGGTCCGCTATACGGCGGTTCCAGCCCGCGGCATGCGGTAGCCGATGCGGGGCTCGTTGAGGATGTGGGTGGGGTTGTGCGCGCCTTCGCCAAGCTTGCGGCGGAGGTTCTTCACCACGGTTCGCACCGGCCCCGGATGCCCGGGGTGTCCGGGGCCCCACAACGCCTGCAGCAGGTGATCATGGGGCACGACGCGGCCGGCGTTGACCGAAAGCTCGCAGAGCAGCCGGTACTCCTTATCGGTCAGGGGGATGCTCCGGCCCGACAGTGAAACCCTGCGTTCCCCGTAGTCGATCGTCAATTCCCCCGATATAAAGGGTTCAGCAGGCTCGGCAGTTGCCGGAACAGCCCGCCGGCGCAGGACCGTCTGAATCCTGGCCACCAGTTCCGTGGGCGAGAAGGGTTTGACGATGTAGTCGTCGGCCCCTGCTTCGAGGGCCTGAGCGATGATCTGGTCCCGGCCGTAGGCGGACAGGAAGATCACCGGCACCCGGGAGAGCCTGGGGAGCCTCTCCATCAACCCGATTCCGTCGGTCCCCGGCAGCAGCAGGTCCAACAGGACCAGGTGGGGCTTCTCTCTCTCCAAGAGGCTTCCCACCTGCTCCGGGTCTCCGGTCACAGTGCAGGCGTATCCCGCGCTGGAGAGAGCATCCCGGACGTACCTCAGAGTTTGAGGATCATCATCCACGACGAGAACGCGGGTCCGGTTCTCTCCGCGGGAAGGGGAGAGGGTCCAAGCTGACCCGGTCCGGGGGATTCCCCCGGACCCATCGGCCACTGGGAGAGTGAACGTGAACCGGGCGCCCAGGCCCGTACCCGCGCTTTCGGCACGGATCCGGGCTCCCATGGGCCTCCACGATCCCCCTGCAGATGGCCAACCCCAGGCCCGAGCCCGTGACTGTCAATGGCGGAGGCATGTTGGGCCACTGGGGCGGAGTAAAACTGTACCACCTAGTGTGTTCATGTCCAGCGAAAAAGTCCGAGCTAAGAGCGTGTCCCATAAACCCTCTTCCCGGGGGGTTGGTGAAGCAGTAAGCTGATAGAAACAACTGGCAGGCACGATACTATGGCTTATAACCTTTTGCGCTGCGAGCGAGACCAGAGCTACTGATGCCGCCGTCCATGAGGGATTGGTTGAGCGAGGGTCACCTGGCCTGGTTCATTGTGGATGCAGTAGGCCAGATGGATCTGAGGGAGTTCTATGCAGCCTACCGAAGTGATGGCTGGGGTGCAGCGGCCTACGATCCGGGAACGATGGTGGCCATCCTGTTGTACGCCTACTGCCTGGGTCTACGCAGTTCCAGGCGCATAGCCCGTGCTCTCGAGGAAGATGTAGGTTTCCTGGTGGCGGCCAACCAGCAGCCAGACTTCCGTTCTGTCGAGGGCGGAGCGCGAGCAGGCGCTCGAGATGCTGTAAGGTACTGAGGCTATGCCATGAAGCGGGTCTGGTGAAGCTGGGGGTAGTGGCTCTTGATGGGACGAAGGTGGCCCAACGCGGCGCTGGCCGCCAACCGGAGCCACCTAGATTGACAGCGGTTGGCAGAGGCCAAGGCAGCGGATGCTGAAGTGCCCATTACGGTCCCGACCGGCGAGGGGATGAGCTACCGGAAGGGCTGGGGGGGCGGACGGAGCGGCTCAAGCGCCTGAAGGAAGCCAGGGAACGTCTGCAGCGGGAGGTTGAAGCAGCAGCCAGGGCTGTCCAGGAGCACGTGGAGCAAAGGCCTGCAGAAGAAGTGGCCACAGGCAAAAAGAAGCGGGGGCGAAAGCCCAAGGTGGTAGAGCCACTTCCTACCGAAGAGGCGAAGGCTAATACCACCGACCCGGACAGCCGCATCATGAAGACCAGGCAAGGGTACGTGCAGGGCTACAATGCCCAGGCGGTGGTGAGCGAGGGGCAGATCATAGTAGCTTGGAGTGACCCAAGAGGCCAATGATGTGCAGCAACTGGAGCCGATGCTGAAACCATGGCGCATACTCTGAAGGCAGCCGGCATAGAGGACCGGCCAAAAGCGGGCTTGGCCGATGCCGGGTACTGGAGTGAGGCCAACATCAGGGCTTGCTCCTGGCCGGAGATGCCTGAGCTTCTTATTGCCACCACCAAGGATTGGAAACAGCGGAAGATGCTACGGGAGAAGGGGTGTCCCCGAGGGCGTATACCAAAAGGACTGAGCCCGAGGGACAGGATGGAGCGCAAGCTGCTGACAAAGCGAGGCCGAGCTCTGTACAAGAAGCGGGGTGTACTGGTGGAGCCGGTGTTCGGACAGGTCAAGGAAGGACAGGGGTTCCGACGGTTTATGAGACGGGGGTTGGGCGCTGCACAGAGTGAGTGGTCCCTGGCAGGGATGACCCATGAACTTGGCAAGCTATGGCGCAGTGGCCAAGCCCCTTGGGGCTGGGCCCAGGCCCCACGGAACTAAGAGAGGCAGACGACCTTTCTGGGGGCCGACAAGCGGCCGGTGGAACTGGATGGGCCGAGCTCTGTTGAGGCGCATCGTTCCCACACCTGTGTTAGTCAGCTCGCCCACCGGTCTATGAGACAAACTCCTAAGTGGCCAGCATAAATGTCCGTGCCAATTGTTGAGGGAAATGCCCTGCAGACGGGTGGGGCAGCAGATGGCAGGCAGGAAGGTCTTGATGCAACCTATTCTTCGTGAGGCTCGTCTGAAGGTTGGGAGACAGCGCTCTCCCTGCGGCCGAACAGCGGACCGAAGTAAGCGTGAAAATTCTGAAAGGCCCCGTACACCCGATCGAAAGCTGACGCATCCACTTCCCTGCCTCACCTACCCAAGCTTTGTCTAACCAGGCCATCATCCTATCATGCCAACCGTCGTTGTAATACTAGTAGACTAACAACTTTGAAATGATGGCATGAGTGCTATGCATCTTGATGAGGGGCGCCATTACCCAAGTATTGCCAGCCAATCTCTCCTACTCATCATTTCAAAGATTTCAGACCACTAGAGTTATTCCCCAGCCTGGCGGACGTGGGCCATAAAGCGGTGAAGACCCGGGCTGGTGTCCATCTGGTCCCATCCAAACCTGGCCCTCGAGGTCACAGTCCGGGTCCAGCTCGCCGGCGTCGACCAGGTAGGCGATGAGCAGGTCTTGTTCCTCGTTGGTCATGACGATATCCTTTCCCTCCGCAGCGGCCGCGCTTGCATGGCCTGCCACTGAGTAAGTCGGTTTATGCCCTCCAAAGTGAAGGCAACAGCCACTTTGAGCAGCGGCTTGGGCACCCCTCCTGTAGCTCCTCCTGGTTCAGCTGCAAATCGCCAATCGACAAAGTTTTCGCTGGCTATGTCGAGGATCTCTTCCACCGAACGAGTTTCAGCGTAATGGTTCCAGAAGTCTGGCAAAGTTTCCAACTGGCGCTGG
Source organism: Dehalococcoidia bacterium (assembly GCA_965205385.1). Classification (GTDB taxonomy): domain Bacteria; phylum Chloroflexota; class Dehalococcoidia; order Lucifugimonadales; family UBA3495; genus CATOSP01. The sequence goes on along the minus strand of CBDBGS010000008.1, from coordinate 27,273 downwards.
ACTGCATTCTGATCCACGGGGTTGAGCCTCTGCTTGAACAGTGCGGACAGATCATGTCCTTTTACTCCGGGGAGTAACTTGGGAGACCATGGCTTTTCTTGAGGCTTGGTCTGCGCTAAGAGTGTTTTGATGGCCTTCTCTGCGACGAGACTCGTGGTCACCACGCAAGTCGTCGCTATCCCAACTTCCGTGAGAGCCTCATTGTTGCCGGCGATACGGTGATTCAGGAGAGGCTCCCAGGCCCGGATGAGAATTTGAGCCGCCTCTATCTCTCCGCATAATGATTTCAACGCTCGGGGCACATTCCAAAATGGGTTTGCACTGGGCCCGAGCAGGTATATTCTCCCAGGGAAGGTTTGTGAAATCGTCTCTTCCATGGTCATATCACTGACACTCCCTCCCTCCGCAGCACCCTCAGGACGGTGCTGGCCGAGCACTCGAAGTTGGCGGCGATCCGCCGCAGGCTGGGGCCCCCGTCCCGCATCCGCCGCATCGTCTCTACCTGGTTGGGCCTGAACTTCCGCGGCGGCCCCAGGACCTTCCTCTGCTCGCGGGCTCGCTCCAGTCCATCCTTCGTCCTCCGCTTGACGGACTGCAGTTCCTGGTCCGCCACCCAGGCCGCGAACATCACGAGCACCTGCCCGAAGAAGGCCTCTAGGCTACCTTCGTCGGCCTCCAGGCAGCGGGTCCACTGGGCCTCCGCTTCGGCCAGGGAGCGAATCTTGACGCCCCGGTCCCCCAGTTCGCAGATGGTCCGTACGATGTCTTGCCAGGTCCGTCCGATGCGGTCGATGGCCACCACCACCAGGGTGTCGCCGCCGGCAAGTCGGCTGTCGAGCTGGTCCCATCCCCGTCGCTCCTGAGTACCGGTGGTGCCGGAGATGCCGACGTCGCGGTGGATGTTGGCCAGGGGCACGCCAGCTCTCCGGAGCTGCAACTCCTGGGAGGCGGGGGCCATCCCCGGGACCCCCTCCTGGAGTCGGCGGCTGGTGCGGATGTAACCAAAAATGGAGCGCATGCCGGGAGTATACGTTTATGGAACAGCTCCAGCAACGTGAAAATGTCAGGTGTTGCGTAGTGTTCCATACTCCCCGTTTGTGCCACAAGAGAAGGGTGTTTTTTGGTGCAAGGTTAACGAGCGAACGGCCTTGGACGGCAAGGGCTTGTCGGGTGGCAGCAGGAAGAGAAGCTGTCTTAGGGGCCAGGATAGCGGCGAATGGCGGACCCAACGGACAAGATTCAGACGCCCGGCGAACCTACTGTCCGTACCAGCCCGAAGCAAAGATGTAGCCGTCGTGAAGTACCGCGAAGGTGTGCTTCTTTTGGTTCTCGCCGGTTTCAGGGTTGACTATCACGTACTCCACCCAACGCCCGGCTTCGGTAGCCCCCAGCAAGTCATCGCCATAGAAGTAGCCTGTCGGATCCACCCGCAGGCTGGGATCCCTTCCTCTCAACACAGGGTTGTGGTGGGCAATGGTAAAGCCGCTTTCACCACCGATGATGAAGGCGTACCACTGGCCGTCCACGCTCTCCTTGGTGTTGTAGTAGGCGACAGTGGAATCCAATCCCAGCGCTTCGTAGAGATTAATGGCCTGCTGCACTACGGCCTCCGTGTAGGCCGGGGCGTCGGTCTTCCGTGGCCCTTCCTCGTACCAGCCGGACCCGAAGGTAATGCCGTCGTGAATTACCATCCAGGAATGTTTGGTCTCCACCGAGGCCGTGGCAGGGTTGGTGAAAGTGTAGTCGAACCAGGCACTGTTTTCGTCGGCGGTGGCGGCTACGGCGGCACCGGTGGGGTAATCGTTGGGGCCCAGGACGTCCGAGGCTAGCTGTCCCACCAAAGCTGGATTGGCATGGGCAATCACCGTCCCGTCTTCGTCAATCATGAAGACGTACCACTGGCCGTCCACGCTCTCCTCGGTGTTGTAGTATTGGACGGTTTCTGCGAAGCCCACCGCATCGTAAAGGTTGATGGCCTGTTGAACGAAAGCCCGGGTATAGACAGGAGAGTCGGTCTTGCCCGGACCCTCTTCGTACCAACCCGAGCCGAACATAATCCCGTCGTGGATTACCATCCAGGGATGCTTGGTTTCCACGGTGTCGGTGGCCAGGTTGGGGAAAGTGTAGTCGAACCAGGCCCCGTCCTCGTCCGCGGTGGCGGCCCCGGCAGCGCCGGCCGGGTAGTCATTGAGACCCGGGATGTCGTTCACATTCTGACCAAGCAGGGCAGGATTGGCGTGGGCAACCATGGTCCCACCCTCGTCAACTATGAACATATACCACTGGCCATCCACGCTTTCCTTGGTGTTGTAGTAGGCGACAGTGGAATCCAATCCGTCAGACTCATAACGCCTGATTGCCTCTCGTACAAAGTAATTGGTGTAAGCTTCGGGCATCCACTTGGGAGGCGCTGAGGCCTCGGTCTGAGCTGGCATCGACTGTTGACCGGACGCCTGACCGTCAGCGGTTATTCTTGCTTCAGCGATGGCGTTGATCAAATCCGCCTGGAAATCGCTTTCCAACTGTTGGAGAACCAGTTGAAGTTCATCCTTGTCCAAAGTGGCCGCTTCACCTGTTGGTCCTGCGGGCCCCGCTGGGCCAAGAGGCCCCTGCTCTCCGGCCGGACCGGCGGGCCCCACTGGGCCTGGAGATCCTTGCTCCCCGGCCGGACCGGCGCTTCCCTGGCAGCCGACATCGACATTCCAATTAAGACGATGGGAATTGCTATGAGAAAAGCCCGCAATTTTCGCCTCGCATTTCTAATTGTTGTTGATATCCAGTTTAACAAACTGAGTGTTCCGACGTCCCCCCAGTTCCTGGTCCCATCCCGTCTCCACCCAGTAAGCCCGCAAGGACTGACTGGAACTGGAGTTCCAACGACTTCAGGCGACAAGTTTCCAGGTCTTGTTGGCCCCAACCCAACATAGCTCCAATCCCTAAACTAAAGCCAAGGTGAAATGCGCAGATGGTGGGGGGCACACGACGGAGCCGGGTCATTCTCCAAGTACGGATGAGAGGGATTCACCGGCGCAACCCAGCTGATCATCATCTCCACATTAAATGTACATCCCACCTTGGCTTTAGTTTAGATACGCCCGCGGGCGGTGTCCATCCAGTGTTGAGGGGCATTCTTTCCGGAGAAATCACCGAATTTGAGGTGTGGGCGGACCGCACCAACATGACTCCGGAGCGGCAGTCCAACGATTTCGAGGCCGTTGTTGAAGAGATAACCGTACTGTTCCGGGGAATCCAGGCCGCGTTGGAATCGGCCGGCGAACAGGACCTGACGGGGAAGTCCGCCCTGGCGCGCTTGAGAAGCTACGATAGGGACGACCAGCGGACTCCGGTGGGGTTGTTGGACGGCGTGTTCGCCCGCCACTGGGGGGAGCACATGGGCCACATCAGGGAGCTCCGGGAGGCGCTGGGAGTGTAGGGCGGCGATCACGTCTTCATTCGATGAAAATAAAATGGCGCAGGCCCCAGGGCTATCGCATTAGGAAATTTCCAGGTCTGCAGGCCGCGCTACCGGCGAGTCTCCTCGGATTTTCGGGCCTGAACTCCCGTCACTCTAGGCGATTCCGGAGATTCTAGCCCACAGTTGGCCGAAATATATCGACGGAGCTTGCACATTTCAACTCGACCAGGCCGTTGGAATTCCAAATGCGATAGCCCTGGGGCAGGCCCCTTGCATAGTTCCGGCAGAGTCGGCTATCTTCCAAGAGTGTGAAGAGAGAGAATCTGCAAGAGCTACGTAAATTCCGAATCACACTCCAATGGCGAGTTAGAGGATTGAAATATGCCGGAAACAATTTCGCAAGCGATCTCTGACATAAAAAGAAAACTCGACCTAGAAAGTCTCGACGAGGAAAGCGTCAAGCAATTCGTTGTCATTAGATTGCTATCCGCCCTTGAGTGGAACCCGTTTAACCCATCGGAGATAAAACCAGAGCATCGGGTTGGCAGGGAGCGGGACCGAGTTACCTATGCTCTCAATCCCGATTCGGAAGGCGCTGTTTTTATTGAAGTCAAGCGGCCCAGTGTGAGCTTGGAGAATCACCAAAGACAGTTGCTGACCTACAGTTCTCAACACTCTGTTGACCTGGCCGTGCTGACCAACGGCCAGACTTGGTGGTTATATGTGCCACGATACGAGAGACCCCAGGGGAGCGAGCGGGACTTAGCCTGGCCCGAGAAACGTTTCGCCGAAATCAACCTCGGAACCATGGCAGCAAATGCGGCGCAAAAGCAGTTCGAGGACTACCTGGCCAAAGACAAAGTGGCGTCCGGTGAAGCCGTAAACGCTGCCAAGAGAGTGATTGACGAAAGGCAAGTTGGCAACAGGATCCAGAAGGGAATGCTTGAGGCATGGAACCAGATAATTGCCACACCTAACGAAGAACTGGTGAGGCTATTGACCGAATTAACCGGTGAAATATGCGGAGTCCTGCCCCGGAACCCGCAGGTGACCAAGTTCTTGGCGCAACATCGGTCAAGGTTTCGGGTATCATCCGCGGTTTCCCCTCAACCAGCCGCCGGCGGGAATCGAGGAGGCAGAACGGTGTGTTGGACGTTTGATTCGGAAGAGGGGGAGTCCAGAAACTGGAGATTTGTTCTAACCGAGTTTTGCGAGCTTATTCACGAGCGGCACTCCGAGGATTTCGAGAAAATCTTGACCTTACAGGGCAACGCGCATCGATATTTCTCAAGGTCCGAAGGAGATTTGAGATCGCCCAAGCAAATTGGTGATACTGGGTACTACGCCGCTTGTAATCACACCGGAGGGCAGACCATGAGGATTTGCAAAGATGTTGCGGAGCTATTCGGATATCCGCAAGACTCGTTCAACGCCCGGAGAGGATAAGCGTAAGCGCTTCTAAACTGATACCAAGGTGAAATGTGCATATAGGGGGGTCAAGTGGCGGTGTCGATCCGCCCTCAGGTACATTTGGAAGAGCTTCACTGTGGCGCCTAACCAATCTTCATCGCCCCACAAATGTAGATTCCACATTGGCTTTAGTTTAGGCGCGCAACAGGAACTGAATAGCGTCCGGCGAAGGCCCGTCCCTGGCTTGGACAGGGCACGGGCCCAAGGAAAGAGATCGGGGTCTCCGCGGACAATGATTGATGGCTTTTCAGATTGTAACTGAAGTGATTACATTCTTCTTGGATGCATATCAAGAAGCACTTGACACACTTCCTGTAATCTCGATGTGGCTCAAATCGTTGGTTTCTCCGAAGGCTGTAGTCTGGTACGCATTGGGGTTACTGACGCTGCCGCTTTATCAAAACATTCGAATCCGATTTAAGTTCTGGAGAATGAAGCGCCGATTAGCCAGCAAGGTGAAAAGACGACCGCGCCGCCCAATTTCTTTTGCGATGTGGACATTAGCCAAGGCTTACCCGAAAGCTCCAATCGAGATTCGTACAGAAGAAATCGAGAATATACTGAACGTTCTTTCGAAGGCTATTGAGATTGCTGGCGGAAATCAAGCCATTGATTGGAAAAGAGTGAGGGGGAAAGTTGACTCTAGCTGGCTAGTACTACAGTCGCATATATTGGTTGAGATGTCGGAGTCGACGCTGGTAGTGGCAGTGGCGGGCCCGGGCCTGGTGGCGCCTCCTCCAACGGGACCAGGCCAGCACTCTCTTCGGTGATGGCCTGGGCTGCCAGATCAACTTGTACAGTAGTCGGCGCACCTCGGGGACCGTCAACGGTATCAGGGATTCATCCCACTCCGGCTCTCCCCCTTTTTTCCGCAGCAACCTGCGTTGGCCTGTTGCCGGACTACCGCCAGGTAGGCATGGGCCAGCATGGCCAGGGTGATATGCCGGTACCAGCCCTCCCATTTCCGCACTTCATACTGGTCCAGCCCTACCTGCCCCTTGGCCTCCTCAAAGCACTCCTCGATGGTCCAACGAATACCTGCCACCCTCACCAGTTCCTCCAAGCTTGTCTCCGCTGGGCCGAAGCAGACGTACCAGGCCAGCTCTTCGGGCTGGGCAATGCTGCGGCGGGCCAGCAGCCAGTACCCCTTGCCTGGCTCCTTCAGAGGCCGGATCGCCACCCTGGTCCAGTCGTAGACCCGGGGACCCTTCAGAGGCCGGATCGCCACCCTGGTCCAGTCGTAGACCCGGGGACCCTTGGCCCCATTACCGGCGCTCAACCGGACCCAGCCCGATTCTTCCACCCCAGGCGCCAGCCGGTCCGCCCGCACCTGGCGCGAGCCCTTATCCGTCAGGGCCCACAGCTTCTCATTGCGCTTGACCGCCAGTACGTGGGGTATTTCCTGTTGCTCCAGCCACTGCCGCAACTTGCGGTCACTGCCATAAACCGTGTCTCCAGCAACCCAGCCGAAGGGAACTCCCCCCTCCACCGCCCGTTCCACCATTACCCGGGCCAGTTGTGGCTTGGTCCGGAAGTCTATTTCCTCCGGCACACCAGCCTCCAGCCTGCGCTGGCGGTCATCAGCCCATACCTGGGGCAGGTACAGCTCCCGGTCCAGCAGGACCCTGCCCTGAGCCGTGGCATACGTGAGAAATACTCCTATCTGGCAATTCTCTACCCGACCCGCTGTCCCACTGTACTGCCGCTGCACCCCTGCTGACTTGCTACCCTTCTTCAGAAACCCAGTCTCGTCCACCACCAGCACCCCGTCAGCGGCAGCCAGATGCTCCACCACGTAGTCCCGGAGATCATCTCGAACCAGGTCGGCATCCCACCGGTAGTTGTACAACAGGCGCTGTACCCCGTCGGGTGTAGCATCGCCCGCCTGCTCCGCCAGTTGCCACCCGTTCTTGCGCTCTATTGGACTGAGCAGTCCCTTCACATAGGCCAGTGCCCGCCGGCGGGCTTCCGACCGGTAGAAACGTGAACCAATGCGTCGGTGCACTTCCTCAATACCCTTGGCCCACCGGGCCGCTTCCAACACCTCTCCCCGCTCCCCAGCCAATTCCTCACCTCACCCACCTGATAAAGTAACCTCATTCTACCAAGAACTACCTGCGACTGTAGTACTAGGACACTTCTTTTCAACATGCCGCATGATTGAACAGCCTACGCTGCAGCAGGCTTTTGCCAAGGCATTTGTGGATGAAGCGAACACACGAGGGCGTCTTGATCATCGGTACATCGACGTGCTTGCTGCCATGAGCATTCAGGATTGGAAAACATTCACGGCGATTTGCAATTTTGCTTGCTCTATTGATGGGCGGATCACCCCTGTCGTCTTCAATTACGAGGATGGTGTTTACAAGAAAGCGGGATTGGATGCTGAGGACCTGGATGGTCTTATAGCAGCAGGATTGGTTACCCAAGGCGGAACAGGCGACCTCTACACACTGAAAATACCCGACCAAGGTCTCCGTGTGAGATATTTTGACGAAGAAGAACTCATCGTGAAGCCCCTATCCGCGCCAATCCCAAGAAGGAATACTTTAGGAAGGATGACTACTCGACCAAACCCGCTTGATAACACGCTTAATGTAGGAGTCGTAGATTTCACTCAAGGAGGTCGAGCACTTGGATTTCTAACACCGTGCTCCAAGGTAGATGGGTTCGTTGAATACCTCAGGTGTCAATGGGAAGAATATATTCACGTTGAGAAAAGCATTAGCTGAGGATTGGTTACAAATGAGTGCTCTCGTCCATTATTCTGAGCACCCAATGAGTCAATTATCGTGATGGCCCATAACACCAGCGAACCCGCGTAAACCCGGCGGTCTCTGGCTGAGTGACGAAGAAGCGGAGTATGGATGGGGCAAGCTTCTGAAGGACCAGATAGCAAGTGAGAACCCGGAATGGTCCGATGCAAGATGGAAGTGGAAATACACCACAGAATATGAGGCGGCGATTCAAGAAATACTCTCGCTTCAATCTACCGCTGACCTAAATTGGTTCACCGAGAAATGTGGTGCTGACCGCCGAGAGCCTGACGGGCGTGACGTACAGGACAGACCGGCGGTGCCGCGTCAAAACGGGGCGGTGGTACGGGGCCTTCACGGGCCAGACAATCACCAGCCCGAGCGACCTGGACGTGGACCACTGGTCCCGCTGGACAACGCTCACCGCTCCGGCGGATGGGCCTGGAGCGGTGAGCGCAAACGCGAGTACGCCAACAACCTGACGGACCCGGACCACCTGACCGCCGTCACCTCCGGGGCCAACCGGTCCAAGAGAGCAAAGGGGCCGGAACGGCGGAGACCGCCCGGCGGGCCCAGCTGGTGCAGGTACGCCACCGGCTGGACTAAAATCAAGGCAACCTGGAGCCTGACCGTAACACAGCCGGAACTGACGGTCCTGCGGGAGGTCCCCGGCACCTGCCCGAGTCCTCCGCAGGTGGAAGTCATGCAGAAGGAAGACAAGGGGCCGGTCCAGGAAACCGCGGGGCAGCCCGCCGAGGCGGGGCAGACAGCTGCCTTACGGCTCATGCGGCGAAGCCGAGGCCGCCGGAGAGGACCGGATACGGGGCAGCAAGGGAAAGGGCAGGGTTCCCCAGGTCAATGCCGCCGGGCGTCCGGGACGGCGACGGGGACGGCGTGGTATGCGAATGCTAGAAACGGGAACAGACCAAGACCGGCGGGTTCGGCGAGGAGATTCACCCGCCGCGATTTCCAGCACCGGGACACGGGACGGCGGGCCGGGTCCCACTGCCGCAAAGCTGGGGGGTAGTAGAACTCGAACTGGCACAATGGTATTCAGAAATTCACATACTCGCCGAGACAAGTCCCCCATTACGACAACTACCCACTCAGTATCGAAAGGCTCTAGGCCATAGAGAAAATTGCGAAACTCAAGAAAAGGAGATCCGGGCAGCATCTTCGGCCCCAATAGTTACGATATTCGGAAGTACCAAAACGGATCAAGTGAGGGTCCAGGAGTTGGTGTACCGGGGCAGGTTTTTGAAGCGTTTGGTCCGGGCAATTTGCCGGACCAGTCCGTCATTCTTTGGTTTTGTAGAATATTCTGTTGGAGGCTGTTTATGCCTGGTAACAACGATAACCGTGCCAACCAGATGAATCCGAACAACGATGCCTACTGGGAGTCCAGGGGGTATGAGGAAGGTGATGTTGTCCTTCACGCACGTTAGCATAGGACATATACTGCACCCGCGACAGTTCCTTTAGCGGTCCCATTCCTGTGAGCCTCTCGATCGGGTCGGGCTTTCATGCCCCCTTGCGAGGCTTATTGGAGCCGGGGAACTGTCGCAAGTAGCCCTACTCTACTTGCAAGGGGGTGCCTTGAGACCAGGAGCTAAGCGCCTGACAATACTGGGTTTAGCCGCGCTCGGATTGTGCGTCGTAATCGCGGTATTCGCCCTCATAGTCTTAACTGATGGCGCCGTAAGCACGGTGGAAGCTGACGCCGATTGCAGCCTCGCCTGTGTGGATCAGAACTCCAACGGTGTCGTAGACAAAGCCGAGGTCTTGGTCGTGATCGCAGCCTACCTGTTTGGAGACCCGCTGCCGACGCCAGACCCGGCTTCTGCCCCTACACCAGCCCCCACGTACACGCCGTATCCAACTTACACGCCGTATCCCACCTTCACTCCAGCCCCGACCCCAACGCCTCCGTCCGCGCCAGCTCCTACCCCGGTTCCAGGAGATGGCGCCACCCGCTCAAAGGCTTGGCCATACGCCCACAAGTTCCAAGCGGGTGTCTTTGATATGCAGATCATCTACATCGACTTGGACGCTTGGCCGGAAATCCAAGCAGAGAACTCGTACAATGATCCGCCGACGGAAGGGTACCGCTTCGTAATGTGGAGTATGGACGTCGAGAATGTGAGAGGGAGCGTCGATGAAGACGAATGGGCCAACGAATCTGATTTTGAGATGGTCGGCTCCCGAAATGTCCACTATTATACGTTTCGGGACCCACATTCTTGCGGAGTGATACCGGATGAATTGAATGATGACTTGTATCGCGGCGGGAAAGCAACAGGGAACGTATGCCTGGCCGTCCCGATTGACGAGACGGGGCTGACCTTTCTGTATGATGCCTTACATGATGACGCGAACGGAGACTCCTTCCGGGTCACGGTTTGGTTCAAAGCATTGCCGCCAGTTGTCCAGTGGCGAGGTTTGCGGGTTGCTCCCGAGGACAGGTGCGCCGCTTATGACTCGAACGATTATCGCTATCCCCAATCGGTCGAGGACCGCATAGTGGAGGCCCTGGGCGGCATCTATGGGCCGTACACAGGCCGTTGGTTCGAGAGCGCGAGCGAGACGGACATAGAGCATATGGTTGCTCGTTCTGAGGCTCATGACAGTGGGATGTGCGACATGAGTGATGCGCGGAAAAAGGAATTCAGCAAGGACCTGCTGAATCTGACTCTGGCATCGCCAAGTGTCAACCGCCAACAGAAATCTGCAAAGGATGCTGCCGACTGGTTGCCGGACCTCAACGAATGCTGGTTTCTCGACCGGGTGGTTCAGGTCCGGGAGAAGTATAACCTCAGCATTGACCAACGAGAGGCGGATGCGATTGATGCAGTTCTGGACGGGTGTTCATCGGTGGCCTTGGTCTACACTGACCGCCCTACACCAACCCCATCGCCTTAGCCCGGCTTGTTACAACTGGCAAACGTCTGGACCATTGTCTCGCAACTCTCTGACGTCCATCTGATAACAATGGCCCGGAGCAAATGCTCCGGGCCGTTTGGCGTGGGGCCTTCCCGGGCGGCTATGGCCACTGGTTGGGATTATAGGTATTAGGCGGAGTCAGTCCCTGGAAGAAGGAGAGCTCGGATATAACCTTGTTACGGCCTCTGACCTTACCCCAGACCAGGATGGAATAGATGCCATCGCCATGTTTTTTTAGTAATCCGCTTAGGTTGGCCTTAATAGAGAAGGTGTTATCCTTGACGATCCAACTGTTGGCAGTAATCCACTGATAGACGATAGTCTCCGATGTTGTGCCGGCGTCATAAGCCTGTTGCCATAGTCGGTGAGCGTCACTGGCTGATTTGGCTGGTGGGGCATCTGGGGGAATAGCGTAAGGGTCGGGACATGTAGACGTTGTCATTCTGCCCTCATCGGAAGGGTAGGAGTAACCTCCGGTCAACGGTTCCCGTAGGCTGGCGATGAAAAGGCCGCTATCGTAGCAGTAGGTCCGGGAAAGTTGTCCTCGGGTCAAAGGATGTGGTGGAGAGTCATAGAAGACTTGTATACCCAGGTCCGTTGGGTCTGTGAAGCTAACGCCGTTCTTGACTTGGCCGGCTAGCGTAACGACGCCGCCGGCCAGTGACGGTGAGTGTTCGTACTTTACATAGTCGCCCTCGAAATGCTGGAACATGACTTTGTTGTAGCGGTCCCAGGCGATACCAATATTGACCCTCCGATGGAATGGGTCTAGCAGGTTTTTTCTGTGTCCCTCGCTTCTCATCCAACCCGCCATTGCCTCTCTAATTTCCTTACGGATACTTTCGATAGGAGCGTACCGTTCGGACGCTTTGATGCAGTAGTCTAAACCGTGGCCGTTCTCTCCATTGGCTTGATAATCGCCGGCGAGGTTGTAACGATGATTCGGTTTCAATCCGTCCATGCCCCAATGACTAGAGAAGCAATTCTTCAACGCCGATCCCGCGTGAAGTTGGGCGGCGTTGTTGGTTCCCAGGACAACAGGGCTGGCTCCTACCCGCTGACGCTCGATGTTGATCAGTTGCAGCATATATTCTTTTTCGGATAGATGACGGAGATGGGGTGGAAGTAGGGGTGTAGGCGTGGAAGTAGGTTTGGGAGTTGGTGTCGGAACGGGAGTAGCCGTCAGTGTTGGTCTGACGGTTGGTCTGGCTATGATTACAGTTGGTCTTAGCGTGGGTGAGGTAACGATAATGGGAACGGTAGTGAATGGAATCTTCCGCGTAGGCCGGGTGGTTGGGGAGACCGTCGGAACTTGGGGCGCCGGGGTTATCGTATCCTGTAGAACTAAGTCCAGGATATCCCCCAACGGAGGCACTGTGGCTGATATCGCGGTTGGTATGAATAGGGGCGGTTGTTGAGTAGTAGTGGTAGGTGGGAAAGTCGTAGGTGGGAAAGTCGTAGGTTGCTGGATATTGGGAGTAGAAGCTGTAGCTGCGTTCTCTACGGCTCGCCGTTCTTTTTGCCGTTCTTCAGTGCTGTTTGTTCTTGCGAAGGGTAGGGGTAGATCATATCCTGCTTGTCTAAGACCAATGAATATGGCAACGACTAGAAATAATATGATGAGGGCAATACGCCAAGGCCGTTGGCGGTTGTTGACTGCTGTGTGATGGCGACCGCCTCTAGGTCTTTGATGATGAGTATGAAATGACCCGTTGTGAAAGTGGCTGTAAGGCATGATATCTCCTTTTTATTAGGGCTGTCATGCTGGTTTTAGCCGTATGTACTTTCGCTCCTGAGCTGAGGTAGTCTGCCAAACGGTAGCTATCGCCAGAACGCCAGCGAGAATATTGACTCCACTGGCCCCAATCGTCATTAGATTTCCCCAATATACCTGGGAAAGGGTATTCTCGCCGGAGATGTACGCGAACCAGTATAGGGTGCCGCCGATAATCCATGTTGCCCACCAGAGTAACAGGAGGCGAGGGTGGTGGTTCTCCGAGTGACTTCCAGCCCATATCTCTTGCATGACTTGATATGGGCGCCAGTACCAGAGAAGTGGAACGAACCACCATATTATTGCGTCTTTAGGTGAGTATTCGAGGTTAACCCCAAGTCCTTCGACGTTCTTCAAGACTCGGTACATCCATACTATGAGTAATGTAGCAGTAATGATCTGGGCCAATGAGAATGCCAGGATGACCATTCCCGCCCGTGCCTCATGCTCGCTGATCATGGCCTCAGAAAGTGGTGTACCGCTTTCTGCTCTCTGAATCAGACCTATTTCAGCGTAGGCAACGAGTATAGAGGCGGCTGCAATGATGATGGAGATGACAAGAAAGAGAATCGTCCCGCCCGCATGAATGCGAGCGGAGCGATAAAGTCTAAGCCCAAATCCACCGATGGACGGCGCGAGGACAGCGGAAGGGGGGTGAGGGAGTTACAGGCGCGATGGTCCGGGCTCGAAATCGGGTAGACGGGAGGTTGGCGGGCGGTCTGCAGGCGCTTTTGGGGGCACCGATGGCGGCCTGCAGCGGCTGTGGTGAGCGAGATGGCGGGATAGGACACGGCAAGAGGCGCTCGCGGACTGGGATGGCGCGAGTTGGCGGGGATGTGCAATTGGCCGGATGGCGGGTCAGTGGCAGACGGGCGCCATCCGGCTGGGAGTGGAATGGCTCGCAGTCGCGCCAGGGCGCGAGTGACCTTCTCCTCCCACGGCCAGAGCTTGGGAAGATGCAAAGTGAGGCGGAGTGCGGAGCGGGTGAGCCGTCCGACCAGGGCGAAGACCCGCCGTCTGAGCGTCTTGGTGGTCACGATCTGCTGGCCCAGGCCGAGCCGCGCCGTCCGGCGGGCGAGGGTTATGCGCCATCACCTGGGCGACCAGCCAGGCGGCGTTAGCGTCGAAGCGCCCCGAGGGGAGATGGTTCAGCCCTACGCCGTACTTGAGGTCTCGGATGGGATTCTCGATCTCGGCGTGGCAGCGGTGGTCGGCCTCCAGTTCGAGGGTCTCCCCCTCCCGGTCGGTGATGAAGCCGTGATAGCTGTAGGTGGCGAAGAGGGCCAGTTGGGAACCAGGCGTTGGCTTCACCCGCCGGACGATGAGCCGCACCGGTGCGGCGTCGGGCTCATTCTGGAAGGGGGTGCAGGTGGTCTCCACCACATCGGCGGCGCCGTCCACCCAGTAGGGAATGGGCGTCCAGGCATCTTCGGGTATGGCCTCGATCAGGTTCCGCAGGCTGGCGCACTGGCGGATGGTGATGGAGAAGCACACGTTCATCTTGCGGCAGACGGATACCACGCTATGAGTATAGAAGCCGCTGTCGGCCCGCACCGTGAGTGTCCCCTGGCGCCGCCGTAGCGAACCCGCCCCACCGTCTCCCGCAGGAAGTGGGCGGCGCCCCGAACGGTGTTGGCCCGGCCCTCCCGCAGCCGGGCCATCAGCGCGTCCCCGGTGCCGGCGGTGACGGCCAGCAGCGGGTGATAGCCCCGCTTGCCGGTGTAGCCATGGTGGCGGGCGCCCTCCTTGGCCAGGCCGTAGGTCTCGCAGATGGTCGAATCGAGGTCGATGGTGAATGGTGCGTCGCCGGGTCCGGCCCAGCCGCCCAGGCCCGGGCCGGCAACTCGCGGCTCACCCGGTCCAGTTGGCGGACATGGCCCCACCTGAAGCTGCGCAGGAAGGCGCCCAGGGTGGACGGCGCCTTGACCGTGCCGCCCAGGGCGCGGGCGGTCCCGGGTGCGGGCCGTCCTCTACATGGGAGCGTTGGTAGCCAGCCGCCACAACCCTGCTATCCGGGACTTCTACCAGAGGCTGCTGGCAGCTGGCAAGCCGAAAAAGGTGGCGCTGGTCGCGTCCATGCGCAAACTGCTGGTTATACTGTCAATGGCGGGGACAAAACGTACCACTGGGGCGGAGGTAAAGTGGACCACCTTTAAGGTGAAGAGGGGCTGGGTCGGATCAGTGAGAGGGAATGTCGGGGAAAATTTGTAGAGGGCCGACAGTGGGCTAAACGTCGTCCGGTTCGCCTGATGGCTGAAAGCCTGCGTTCTCTCTGCTACGATTGAGGTCGGGGTATATGGTGTCGCAGACGACTAGTATTACAACGACGGATTGCCAACATGGTGTCTGATCCTTCGCATTCGGCCACGAGCGAGAAATCGCGCTACGCTCATGGCACTACGGTTCAGGTCTAAATTGGTCGCGAAAATCGCCCTGTCAGATAAACCGCCGTTGTAATACTAAAGTATCTTTTCCAGGAACCTCTTGGCCCGGCTGTGCCTTGGGTTCTGGAAGAATTCCTCCGGGCGGAGGTCCTCGCCGATCTGGCCCTCGTCGAAGAATACGATGCGGTCGGCAGACTCCCGGGCGAAGCCCATCTCGTATGTGACGGCCACCACGGTCATCCGGGACTGGGCGAGCTCCCGTATGACTTCCAGGACCTCCCCCATCTCGGCGTCCATCGCCGAGGTCGGCTCGTCCAGGAGCATGATCCTGGGCTTCATGGCGAGGGCCCGGGCGATGGCGGCCAGCTGCTGCTCACCGGAGGACAGCTGGTGGGGATGCTTCCCGGCCTGCTCGGGGATCCCGACCCTGCTGAGGATCTCCATGGCCCGCTCCCGTGCCTCCCGGGGGGCTTCCTTCAGGACCCTCTGGGGGGCGAGGGTGATGTTGTCGAGTATGGACATATGGGGGAAGAGGTTGAAGTCCTGGGAGACCATCCCGATGTTCCGGCGCACAGCGTCGATGTTGAGGGTATCGTAGTTGAGAAGCACACCGTCCACGATGATATCGCCCCGCTGGTGTTCCTCCAGCTGGTTGAGGGTGCGGAGGAAAGTGGACTTGCCGGACCCGGAGGGGCCGAGATCACCACGGTCTCGCCCTGGCGGATTGTCGTTGTGACGCCCCGTACGGCGTGGTAGCCGCCGTACCACTTGTGGACGTCCCGGCAGATGATGATGTCCTCCGGCCGGGGGCCGTCTGACCGGGCCTGGCTCACCGTTTGGGTTGCTGATGCGTTCATTCCTAGTAGCCTGTCCGAGGATTGATTCTGAGAGACAATATACGTTACGTGTTGATCTCTTTCTAGAATATTATACGTTACGATATCTAATTTCGGATTCCGCATGTCTGTTTAGGACGATTACTGCCAAGGACGGCGACAAGGTGTTCCACTGCGGCGGAGGTAAAGTGGACCACCGGCACGATGGGAAAGAACCAAATTGGGAGCCGGGCGGGGTCAGGTCAGGAGTCGTCCGGATCATCCGAGACCTGGGAGACAGCGTTCTCCCTGCTACGCTTGAGCCGGTAGCTCTCGCCGTTCATCTCCAGGATATGGACGTGGTGGGTGAGGCGGTCCAGCAGCGCGCCGGTGAGCCTCTCCGACCCGAAGACCTCGGTCCACTCGCCTGCGGGAAGGTTGGTGGTCACCAGGATGGAGCCCCGCTCGTAGCGCCGGCTGAAGACCTCGAAGAGCAACTCCGCCCCGGTGGGAGACAGGGGGACGAAGCCCAGTTCGTCGATGATCAGCAGGCTGAGGCGGGAGAGTTGTCTCTGGAGGTTGAGCAGTCGTCTTTCATCCCTGGCCTCCATCAGCTCGTAGACCAGGGCGGCGGCCGTGGTGAAGCCCACGGACATCCCTTTCTGGCAGGCGGCCAGGCCCAGTCCCAGGGCCGCGTGGGTCTTGCCGGCGCCGCTGTTTAAGGCGGCGATTACGTTCTCCCGGCGCTGGATGTATTCACACCGGGCCAGTTCCATCACCAGCGCCTTGTTCACCGAGGGAATGGCTGGGAAGTCGAAGGTGTCCAGGCTTTTGACGGCGGGGAAGCGGGCCGCCCGGATCCGCCGCTCCACCATGCGCTGGTGGCGGTCGATGAGTTCCAGTTCCGCCAGCCTGAGCAGGTACCCTGGGTGGTCCACTCCCTCGGCGGCGCACTGGGAGGCCATCTTCCCGTATTCCCGGAGGAAGCTGGGCAGCTTCAGTTCCTTCAAATGGTGTTCCAGCAGCAGCGTGGACCGGTTGTTCATGCCGCCCTCCCCGACAGCAATGTCATGTAATCCCCGGCGGAAGTGATGCTGACCCGCACCTGGGGCAGGTAGGGATAGAGCTCCAGGTCGAGACGGGGCGGCCGGCCCTCCAGCCGGCATAGCGCCAGATGCTTCACCGCATCGAAGCTTAGGGCCCCCAGCCTGATGGCATCTTTCACCGCCGATTGCACCTCTTCCAGGCTGAAGTTCTCCAGCAGTCTGAGCGCCTGGACGAACTCCCGCTTGCCCCTTCGTCCCATCCGGGACTCCAGCAACCGGCGCAGCGTGGCAAACTCCTCGGGAAGGTCCCAACCCCGCGGGGGGGGGCTGCCTGGTCCAGGGCCGCCGTCTTCCGCTCCAGCAGGGGCGGGTAGTGGACGGGGTCGAACACAAAATCATCCCGCTGGTAGGAGCGGTGATGGCGGGCGATGACCTCGGCCCCGCAGCTGATGACCACCCGGTCCACGTAGCCTTTTACCAGAACGTCCCGGCGCCCGTAGGCCACCGGCGCCGAGTAATCGTTGGTCCTGTACCTCACCAGCGACAGCGAACTCACCCGGCCCGCCTGCTTCTCACAGGC
The DNA here is from genome assembly GCA_965205385.1 of Dehalococcoidia bacterium. Lineage (GTDB taxonomy): Bacteria > Chloroflexota > Dehalococcoidia > Lucifugimonadales > UBA3495 > CATOSP01. The sequence goes on along the minus strand of CBDBGS010000008.1, from coordinate 10,093 downwards.
GTCGTAGGCCACCGCCGGCAGAGGCGGCAGGGCCTCCAGGTCCCGTTCCATCCGCTGACCAATGCTTTCGGCGTGCCCTCGGAGCCGGGCGTCCATCCGTTCCAGGCAGCGACGCTCCAGGTGGGCGTTCAGCGCCTCAAAGCTCTCGAAGGACGGGATGGGCACCAGGAAATTGCGCCGCGCGTAGCCCACCAGGCCCTCCACCTTACCCTTGTCATTGCCCTTGGCGGGACGGCCGAACCGGTCATCGAAAAGGTAGTGGGACTGAAGCTCGGTGAAGGCCCGGGTGCGCTGGCGCCGGCCGTCCCCCAGGATCCTGGCCACCGCCAGCTTGGTGTTGTCGTACAGGATGCTCTGGGGCACCCCACCCAGGAAGGCGAAAGCGGAGACGTGGCCGTCCAGGAAAGCCTCGGTGGTCTCCGCCGGATAGGCTTTGACGAAGTAGCCGTCGCTGTGGGGCAGGTCCAGGACGAAGTAGTGGGCTTTGCGCTCCACCCCGCCGATGATCACCAGGGCTTCGCCAAAGTCGCACTGGGCGTGCCCCGGGGCATGGGACAGCGGCACGAACAGCTCCTGCGTCCGCCGCCGATGTTCCCTCACGTAGTCCTTCACGATGGTGTACTGGCCGGCGAACCCGTGCTCGTCCCGCAGGCGCTCAAAGATGCGCTGGGCGGTGTGGCGCTGCTTCCGGGGAATCCCGAGGTCGTCTTCCAGTATCCGGTCGATGACGCCGGTAAAGGGCTCCAGCTTGGGACGGCGGGGCGGGTTCTGCCGCCGGTAGCCCGGTGGGACTGAGTAGGCGGTCATCTTGCGCACCGTGTCCCGGTGCAACCCGAACACCCGGGGGGAGGCCTCTCGGATGCTCATGCCTTCGACCATTACGGCCCGGCGGACCCGCAGATACACTTCCACTTGGTACATCCGTCGCACCATCCATAGGCTCAACTTCAAACCTATGGATGGCGGCGGACGGTCCATTTTTCAACCGCCAATTGTCAGCTGGTCAATCCGCCCGCATGGTCCACTTTAACTCCGCCTTTTACACCTCCACCTCCCAGCCTCCAGACGAGCCTGACGACGTTTAGCCCACCGTCGGCCCTCTCTTCATCTTCCCCGATATTCCCTCTCTGTTCCAACGCAGCCCCTCTTCACCCTGCAGGTGAGCCACCATTCCGCCGCCCCAGTGGTATGTTTTGTCGCCGCCGTTGACACCAGCTACTACCCGGCGGTGTGCCTGGAGACCTGTGAGGCGGAATGGATGGAACTGGAGGGGAACAGCAACGGCGGAACCTCAACCGCCTTCCTGAGGCGACTGAGGGAGAGACATCCTGGGCCGCTGAACGTGGTCTGGGAAACGCCCCGGCGCACCGCGGCGAGGCGGTGTGGGAGTACCTGCGGACGCCAGGACTGGGGCTGGTGGACCCCCGTTTTCACGGGGCAGGCTCTGCCGGGATACAGCCCGGACTTCATGCGGATGAGGCAATCTGGGGCTGGGTGAGAGAGGAGGCGACCGGGAATCTGTGTCTGGGAGGCAAGGTCAGGGTGCAGCAGAAGGTCAGCCACTTCCTAGCTAGGCTGACCAACCGGAAAGATGAGGTGGAGCAGCCCTGCCGGACCGTCCTGCCATCAAGGGCCGGAAGGCTGGTGCAACACTCCCAGTCCGTTTCCGGGCACACCCCAAATGCACATCCCACCTTGGCTTTGGTCTAGGTAAAAACGCCGCCGGCAGGGTGTGTTTCTTCCAGGGTCCGTGGGTCGGGTCCGTAGCGGCTTGGGCCGGCCTCTCCCTGCCGGGTCATCCAGACAATTCCCCAGATAACCACCGCCAGGGTAACCAACAGGGCAAAGGTCAACCCGAATATCGCCGGGGCAAATCTGGCAAACGTCAGGGTGGCGCGGAATCCTTCCTCTCCCACATTCCAGCCTTCGCCCATCAAGTAATTGGCCAGGGAAAATATAACTACTACAAGGAATATGAGCCAGGCTCCCACGCCCAGCAGGAGCCAGACCAATTGCCACCACCCTGTCTTGCCGATGTCATGCAACCGGCGGGCGGTAACCGCCAGGTTCGGCAGCAGGATGGCTAGGTAAAATATGGTGGAGAAGGGGCTGTAGGCGTAGCCACCGACCAAAACGTTGATGAAGCTGTCCACGGCGCCCAAGACAAGACCGGCAATGACCGCAGCCAGCGCCCACCACCAAAACTCGGCGCGGGTGGCCCGTCCCCCGAAATCGGCATACTTTCGCAGGCATACTTTGACCGATTCCTGGATGGTCATCATCGGTTTGCTCTCGGGCATGGAGTCGTACTGCAAAGTTTAGGCTCCTTCCTGTCAAATGTTGGCCCTTCTATTCTAGCCTGTACCAATCTACCATCCACCCGGAAAACTCGAACTGCCCCCGGCAAGGTATGGGGACATCTCAGGCTTACGGCTCAGCCAGGGTAAAGCTGTAAGGCCCGCATGGCAGGTCCCTTATGGATTGCTGCTGAAGTATTTTGGCCAGTCCTATTGGAGCATGGTTGTTGCCTCTTAGATTCGTTTGGCATGGGAAGACTGACTGATTTTTCACACGCGCTCTGAGACCTAGACTGTGTTACATTCAGACGAGCATGAGCCTCCATGGGTTCGCCGAAGACGTGAGTGTTCCCGGCCCTCACGAGGAATTGGAGCGGATGAAGCAACGATTCTAAGGCTTGTCCGCTCAAGCCTAGGGTCGGATAGTGGGAGGGAAGCGACATGGCATTGGAGGAAAGAGTCAGCCGGCTCGAAGGAAGTACGAGCAGGTAGACGCGAGGCTGTCGAACCTTCAGGATCAGATGAACTCTCTCCGCGGCGAGATTAACAGCCGGTTTAACGAGATCAACAGTCGGTTCAACACCCCGTGTCTGCTCATCATCGGGTCGTGGGCGACCATCATCGCCGCTGTCCTGGGACTGACAGGAGTGGTCCTGGCCCTGCCGGCCGGTTGAGAGATCCAAAAGGTCAAGTGAGCTGTGAACAACAGATGAGGCGACAATACCAGAACCCACCATTACGCGAGGCGGCGTGTGAGTTCATTTTCCAACCTGGAACGCCGTGGGATCTCGCCAACCCTGGTCTGATATTTAGTGAACTGCGGGACCAGTTCCCCCGAAGGATCCAGGCGCCTCCACAACCGTCGCTCTCGTTTTCGGTCGGGCTGCCAATCGCGGTCCCACCGCCCGGAGAAATAGTCCCTATGGCAGTGCAGCAGGACCTAAGGTTCTGGCGAGAAGGGGATAACGACGGAGTGATAGTCGTCGGGCCCAATCGACTGGCTGTTAGTCACTATCGGCCGTATCCCGGGTGGGATGCGTTTCGAGAGATTGTCCAACGTGCGTACCGCGCCTATATCGAGACTGCGGCGCCTGCGCTGATCCAAAGGGCCGGACTTCGGTACATCAACGATATTCCTCTCGAGGTCCCTTTTGAGCCTGAAGACTATTTCGAGTACTACCCCCACTTAGGGGAGAGGCTGCCGGACGACTATTCAAACATTAGGATATCGTTGGACTTCCCTTTCAACGACGACGCGGACAGCGCCCGAGTCCAGATGATCACCCTGGCGGGCGAGACTACCGAGTCGCTGATGGTGCGATTGGACATCGATTACAGCGCCCTCGTGCCAGGAGCCGTCGACTTGAACGGACCCGAGGCTTGGCTAGAGGGTGCCCACTCGGTGGTTGGTGAATTGTTTGAGGGTTGTCTGACGGACAAGACTAGGGCCTTGTTCGGCGGTGAGGAGTAGACCATGTCTCTCACACTCCGAGTCCGTCCTTCCGATGCCGAGACAAGGGCATTCAGCGACCCGCGCCCGCGATCCCCCATCCCGGAGGCTGGGGAATCGAGTAGCAGCCAGGTTCCGCCCGGAACTGGGAGTCCGCATTCAGACCCTGCAGAAGCGTCCGCTACGTTTACGAGCGCCACGACGTTGCTATGTTTTGTAGACATCCCGCCAGCGGTAGAGCAACGGCTTGAATACCTGGCTGGTCTGCACCCAAATTGGGATGACCAGGGCACGGCGCAAGTACCCCTACATACCGTCGAGATGGCCAAGTGGCTCTTGCGGTGGGCTTTCACCGAAGGCGGTGGCACCCTGCCGCACCCATTCATCGACGTCGCGTTCGACGGGAGGTTGGTCCTTGAATGGGAGACATCCGAAGGTAGGGAGCTTATCGTGGACGTGCCTACCTCGATGGAGGACCCGATCGCTTTCCTCCTCGTCGAAGTCGGCCCCGACTCGCGCGAAATAGAGACACTGGGAGAAATTGGTTATACATGGACGCCCCAGCGGATTATCCGAAGGCTCTTGCCCAACCGGCGAATGGCGTAACTTACGGCCCAGGTTGCAATGAATGGTTCGATCCCTGGGAGCGGTTCTTCCGGTTCATCCACCCAGATCACTGGAGGCGAGGTCGCCCAGCGCGCTCTCAATTCGCGGATCCGGAACTTAGCATGGACTGGGAAGCTCTATCCACTCCAGAGAATACAAAACGGGGCCGGCCTCTCCACGGAGTTGTATCCGTGGACACCTCATTGTGTGTCTTCCTGAATCAGAGGGTCCGATACGATCCGATCATCGGACATGGCGTCCTTCCTGATAACCCGGCGCACACGTTGATCGTTGGGGAAAAGGGACTGGTGGGACCAGATGAGATTGCCATCCGTCGAAAATTCGGCGCGTTATGCGAGATCCTTATCGCCCCTTCCTATGTGTAGGGTCAACAAGAAGGGAGCCTGATGGTTAGGGAGAAATATTCAAGAGCGACTGGGGTGATCGTACGGGACGGTAAGGTCCTGTTGGTCCGGGAGAGGCGCGGGAGGGACTTTGGGTTACCAGGTGGCCGGATTCACGCCGGTGAAACCAGTGCGACTGCTGTGACTCGGGAGATTTACGAGGAGGTGGGGTTATCGGTAAGCCGGTTGGTGTTCGCTGGTTCTCACGAAGGGAAATTCGTCACTCACCAGGTCTAAGGTGGACCCGGTCAACTCAACAAGGCCCAAACTTCATTGTCTTGCTTGGGTGCTCCCTCAGACAGGTCGGTCGGCGCAGGGCATCGTCGAGCACCGAGGCCGAAAGCGACGGGTCCAACCGGGCCGGGAGTCCAGCAGGCGCTGCTCCAGAACAACCTGACTGTAGTCGCCCGCTCTGCGTCCGGCGCATGTCGGGGCCGCGGGCCATCTGCCAGTTGAGGTCCGATGACCAAGAAAGTGCGCTGGCCTCAACATCGGCAACGATGAGTGTGGTCATCGGTTACTCTCGAATGCGAATCCGCGAGTCTTCTACAATCCACAGTTGGCCTCGCAAGGAGGTGGTCAACTCAAGAAGCAGGCCAGTTCCAATTTCTAGCAAGTAATCCCGTGATTGTCTGCTTAGACGGAAGACCACTATCCCAGGATAGTGCTGGGGCGGGTAGGCCCTAACGTCGGTGAAGTCCAGGTCCAAAGTCATGAGGATGCGGCCCTCGCTTAGGCAAATAGCGGCGAGGTCAGAGTCTTCTGCTCCACTCATTCGTTGGTCAACCACAGTGACCGCATCGTGTCCCGCTTCGGCAAAGAGTCCGGCCATCTCGTTGGGCAGGTTCTCGTCTAACTTGAACCGCACGTATTGCCTATCGCGGCGAAGGCACTATGCGATCCCGGGCCAGCTCGGCAGCGTACTGAAGAGTTGCCTGCACTGCTTCTCGGGACACTGACGGATAGCTATTGATGATGTCCTCTACGTTCAGTCCATCTGCCAAGTTGTCCAAGATGACAGTTACCATAACCCGCGCACCCGTGATACAGGCCGTACCATGGCAGACCTCAGGGTCAGAAGATATGTAGTCCCGCCAATCCATTAGTTTCCCCTTCGAAGCGCAAAGTGCGAAATAGCCGAAACCGGACACCCACTCAAAGTCGGCGTCCTCGACGTCGGATTCGGTGAGGGTGGTCATAGTATAGCTATTACCGGTCTCCTGCAACGTCGGCCAAAGCGGCTTTGAGCACTTGGAAGCAAACCTTGGCCGTGTGTTCGTCCGGCCTGAAGCCAGATGCTATCTGCTCGTAAGGGTGAATATAATTCCTGAAATCTCGCAACCCGTGACTGAATTTCTGAACGTCCAGCTTCACAAGTCCTACATCATATCCCACATTGATGAATTCAGACAAAGTCCAGTTATAGAATGGTTTTACTTTACCTTCGAGTTTTGGACTGCCGGATGACCGGTTGAATTTTTCCGGCTCATTTTGAGCCGCCCCAAGGAGAACTGCCTCCAAGACGCTGCCACACTGAAAAATAGCTGACAGATACGCGCCGTGGAAAAGACATGATCGCGCTTCCCCTAATCTTTCTTCAATTATCTCGGCCACGGCAAAGTCCACCGGTAACTTCTGAAGGTTCGGTATCTCAAATTCCTTGTTGAGGAACCCTTCGTCACTCACGGAATTCGTTTCAGGGGACTTTCCGGATAGCCTTGCTACAATCTCACGGCTTTTTCCGAGGGAGACGGTATCTCGTTCTCGTCCGTTCAGGTCGCAAGACGCCTCGTAGTTGTCAAGCAATTCGGACAAAACACGTCCGACGAGGTCGTCGGGCTCCTGCTCCCAAAATGCGCGCATCTTTCTGGCTTTGGATGTCCCATAGGTCTGATACTTCGCACCGTGAATGTTGACGCTATAGCGATTGAAAAACTCTTCGAATGTCCTATCTGAGAAATCCTGAACGTAACCGCCGGCCATATTCAAGACAGTCTCGAGATATCGTTTGTCCACCGTTGTAAGGCTGCTCATACGATGGTCTCCATCGGATTCTCAGCGTTACTCACTCTTATTTCCTAGGCCATCAGCTTCCCCGGCACCGCTGAGGTGGGCCCCATAGGCTGGACAGGATTAGGCCACAATTAAGTGGATCTCCTGTACTTCTCCGTATGATACCAAGACTGGTTGCTCCGGGCACGTCTTTTCCTTCAGTTCCTCATCCTCTTCAACAGGCTCCTCGCAGAAGTGAGGTGGACCCCCATCGGTTGGAGAGGATTAGGCCACAATGCCCCGCCCATGTCCGGTGGCCAAGGGCCTGATGCGGCCTCCGCTCGTTGTAGAACCGGAGGTATTCTGGCACCCCATTGCGGGCCTCAATCTTGTTAGTGTGGACCTTCAGGTAGACCTGCCTCCTAATTCAAAGCCAGCCACAGCCGCTCCACGAAGATGTTGTCCTTGTACCTGCTCCTTCTCCTCCAGGCCGATCCTAATCCCATACCTCCGCAGCACGCGGGTGAACTCCAAGCTGGTGAACTAGCTGCCTTGGCCAGTGTTGAACACCTCCGCCTTGCCGCAGGCCAGCACCTACCCCAGAACCTCGGTGCAAAAGCCCGCTCCCAGAGTGTTGGACAAACGCCAGCCTACCTAAACCAAAGCCAAGGTGGGATGTGCATTTGACGGAGGCTGGGAATCGGGGCGGGAGGCTGTATGGAATGCCTCGGCTCTTGATTGCAGGACTGTCCGGCACCGCCGTCTCACCTCGTCTTTGCGGCTGGCCAGTCCGGCAAGGAATTTGCCGACCTTCTCCTGCACCATCTCCCTGCTTCCCAAGCACAGATTGCCGGTGGCCTCCTCTCTCGTCCAGCCCCAGATGGCCTCATCGGCATTGAAATCCGGGCTGTACCCCGGCAGGTTCACCAGCCTCAACTCCAGCCCAGGCGTCCTGAGGTACTCCCGCATCGCCTCCCCACGGTGGGCCGGGGCATTGTCCCAGATGACCCGCATCGGCTCAGGGTGTTTTCCCCTCAGTTGCTTCAGGAAGTCAACCGAGGTCCCGGCGTTGCTGTTCCCCTGCAACTCCATCCACTCCACCTCACCCGTCTCCAGGCACACCGCCGAATAATAGCTGGCCTTCTCCCCATACCGCGGACTGGTCGAGTCCACCAGCGCAGCCTCTCCTCTCAGTATCCACTTGCCCCGCAACTCTGCATCGGCCCGGAAGTGGGCCTCATCGGCAAAGAATATCCTGGCTCCGGTCCGTTGGGCCTCCTCTCTCAGGGCGGCATACTCCGCCACGAAGGCCTCCCGCTTGCCCTCATCCGCCTTGAGCAGACGCTTCTTGGGACGCTTGAAGGCAAATCCCAACCGGTGCAGCCAGTTCAGGCAACTGCTGCGGCTCAAACTGACCCCGAACCGTTCCAAGACAAACTGCCGGACTCATTTCCAATACCAGTTGGCCAGTTCGATGCCCGCCTCAGCGGGCGGTTGCCCTACCGCCCCTTTCAACTCCTCCTGCTGCGTCTCGTCAAGGACGGGGGGGGAACCACCGGTCTGCTCGAATATCAAGGCCGCCGGCCCTCCCTCGCCGAAAACCGAAGCCCACCGTCCTATGGTGTGGGGGTCCCGCTCCAGCGCCTCCGCCGTGGCCGTTGCTGTCCAGCCCTGCGCCAAGAGCCAGATGGCGTACCACCGCTCCCGCTCCCTGGGTGTGGGCGCCAGAATCATCCGCCGACGCAAATCCTTGACTCCCACCTGCCATTGTTCCAGAGACCAGTCTATCTCCCTCACACCCATCACCAACCCCCCGCTACTCCTGAGACCAGCTAGCCCAGTTCCCTCACAAATTTACCCTTTGCGTCTGCGTATTTCATCTTGGCTTTGGTTTAGGGAAACCTGCCGTATTGGCACAAACGGCGGATTAACCCGCAAAACTCGCACTATGCCTGGTACAGGAAATGGGGCAAGACCACACCTTCTCCTTGCGGTTTAGGTCATCCCACAAGACTCGCGTTATGGCTGTATCAGGTTTCGGGGAGCAGATTCAGTGATCGCCCTACAATTCCTCGCTAGAAGTTGATTCGCATCTGTCAAATATGGTCTTGATTTCTACACGTTCTGCATCGCGGCATGAGCGATCCCCAAAGCTCGCTCATGGTTCGTGTCCTCATACTTCAGCTGGCGAACCGCTTCTGCGTACACGACCGGCGGAAAATCAGCCGGTCCGCCTGCCTCTTTGGCCCACTCTCGGCACTGTTTGATGAATGCTGGGACAGGACATCCTTGCAGGTACTCTTCAAGGTTGAACCACGCCTTTGCCTGCTGATTCGTCGGCCACGAGTCGCTCCGGAACGGGCTATCGCTATGGAATAAGATAGAAAGCTCCAGTATTATCGGGTCGATGCAGCTTGGTGCAGGACCCACGTTGCCGAAATCTATAACTATAGCCTTTCCGGACTCATTGCAGAGAACGTTGAATCCATGTAAGTCGCCGTGCTGGCAGCTTGTTGACATCTCCCTCTCGATTTCCTCAAACCCTTCTGTCGAGCCAAGAGCACCGCGATAAGGCAGAAATACTGAGTCGTCGATGCGTTGTGTTCTAAGGTCACGTATGCGAAAGACTCTCTTTTCACTAAGTTGCTTCCAAGGCGCCAAAATGTCACGCAAGGCTTCGACAAGAGCTACTGCAGAACTTTCACTCACTTTCAAGATATCAAACAAACTCTTCGTGTACTCAGCGGCTAGTTGATAGAAAAGGGCTTCCCGTTTACCAATACCCGCTTCTATTTCACGGACTAGCGCAGGATAATTTCCCATCCCAAGAAGCGGACTGACGTATTGATGATAATTCTGCCGTTCTTCCTGCATTTTTATTTCGCAAACCAACCTTCGCGAAGAAGGAGGCGACGGTGCGACCGTGGTTGTCCTTGACACTTGTTCTCAATGCTTGAGCACCAGATTGCCCGCCTAAAGAACTGGCTTCAATCCTCGTTCCTCGGAGTCGCCTTGCAAGCAATCGCAAAGCACGTTCGTCAATATGATCTAGGCTGGATTTGCTACCGGATACGTCGATCTTGATTGTTTCGAGCGTTGATAGTTCGGTGTTCAAGGATTTTAGTCGTTCGACACAGTCTAGGAATTTATCCTTAGTCAGCAGTCGGGTCATACCATAACTTTCACCAGTACCCAGAATATCCTGTGTTCCGCCGCTTGAGAGTTGCTCTAAAATGGCGGAGCTTGTGGCGAATCCGGTGAAGAACAGACAAGGTGTGCCAGGACATACTGTCCTCGCTTCTGAATGCACCGCGAGTCCGTGGGCCTCGGCTATATCGACGCCT